>JAGDYX010000005.1:0-1175 GCA_049116435.1 Paracoccaceae bacterium | reverse complement strand
TACTCGGTGATTTTGGAGACGACGCCGGCACCGACGGTGCGGCCGCCTTCACGGATCGCGAAGCGCAGGCCCTGCTCCATCGCGATCGGCGCGATCAGCTCGACGTTGAACTTCAGGTTGTCGCCCGGCATCACCATCTCGGTGCCGCTCGGAAGCTCAACCGTCCCGGTCACGTCCGTCGTCCGGAAGTAGAACTGCGGGCGGTAGTTCGCGAAGAACGGCGTGTGACGGCCACCCTCTTCCTTCGTCAGGATATAGGCTTCCGCCTCGAACTTCGTGTGCGGCTTCACAGAACCCGGCTTACACAGAACCTGGCCACGCTCAACGCCGTCACGGTCAACACCACGCAGCAGCGCACCGATGTTGTCACCGGCCTCACCACGATCCAGAAGCTTGCGGAACATCTCGACGCCCGTGCAGGTCGTCTTCGACGTGTCGCGGATACCAACGATCTCGATCTCGTCGCCAACGTTGATCACGCCGCGCTCAACACGACCGGTCACAACCGTACCACGACCGGAGATCGAGAACACGTCCTCGATCGGCATCAGGAACGGCTGGTCAACAGCACGCTCAGGCGTGTCGATGTAGTCGTCAACAGCAGCCATCAGCTCCTTGATCTTCTCTTCGCCGATCTCAGGCGTGGTGCCTTCCATGGCAGCCAGAGCAGAACCGGCGATGATCGGGATATCGTCACCCGGGTAGTCGTAGGAGCTCAGCAGTTCGCGGATCTCCATCTCGACGAGCTCGAGCAGCTCCTCGTCGTCAACCTGGTCAACCTTGTTCATGAACACGACCATCTTCGGGATGCCAACCTGGCGGCCCAGAAGGATGTGCTCACGCGTCTGCGGCATCGGGCCGTCAGCAGCGTTCACAACAAGGATCGCGCCGTCCATCTGCGCAGCACCCGTGATCATGTTCTTCACGTAGTCGGCGTGGCCGGGGCAGTCGACATGCGCGTAGTGACGGCTCTCCGTCTCGTACTCAACATGCGCCGTCGAGATCGTGATACCACGGGCCTTCTCCTCGGGCGCGCCGTCAATCTGGTCATACGCCTTGAAGTCACCGAAATACTTCGTAATCGCCGCAGTCAGCGTCGTCTTGCCGTGGTCAACGTGACCAATCGTGCCGATGTTTACGTGCGGTTTCGTGCGTTCAAACTTTTCCTTAGCCAT
>JAGDYX010000004.1:0-16928 GCA_049116435.1 Paracoccaceae bacterium | reverse complement strand
CCGATCGCGATGGAGCAGGGCCTGCGCTGCGCGATCCGTGAAGGCGGCCGCCCCGTCGGTGCCGGCGTCGTCGCCAAAATCCCCGAGTAATCGGTTGGGCCTCCTGCCGGAGCGGCAGGAGATCCCACAACGATCTCGGCAAAAGACTTAAGAAAGAGGCGCCACCGGCGCCTCTTTTCATTTCGGGGGTCTGAACCCGTATCAGTACGCGCGCCTGTGCGCGTGAAAGCCATAGGGCCCGGCTTTTCTGATCCATCGCGCAGATCACCGCTTGCAAACCGACCGCAGCTTACGTAATCAGCCAATCCAAGTGCAGGGGCTTAGCTCAGTTGGTAGAGCATCGGTCTCCAAAACCGAGGGTCGTGGGTTCGAGTCCCTCAGCCCCTGCCACTTTTCCAGAACCGGTGATGACTTTTCCGCGCGCCATCTTGCATTTCCTGTTGCGGCACCGTATTTGCGGCACATCCACTTCCAGTAAGGTCTACCCATGGCGATCACCAATCCAGCGCAGTTCATCCAGCAGGTTCGTGCCGAAGTCTCGAAGGTCGTTTGGCCGACGCGCCGCGAGGTTGTTCTGACGACAGTCATGGTCTTCATCATGGCCGCTCTGACCGCGCTGTTTTTCTCGCTGGTCGACTTGGGCATCCGGACTGCGCTGAGCGGGATCTTCGGGCTTTTCTGAGAGCTTAAAATTTCGGGGTTTTCGCCGTAGAACCCTTGAATCTTCCGGGTTTGCCGCGTAAGGCACCCTTGAACAACGGCAAGTGGCGCGTATCGATTCGGGATGCGCGCTGTTTTCGTTTCGGTGGGTGCCCTATGTAACCCATTGATTGTAGACGTTAATATCGGTTGAGACCGGACAGGCAGAGGTCAGGAAAAGATGGCGAAACGGTGGTATTCGGTCAGCGTGCTCTCGAATTTCGAGAAGCGAATTGCTGAGCAGATCCGTCAGGCTGTCGAAGAGAACGGTCTTCAGGACGAGATCGACGAGGTTCTCGTGCCGACCGAAGAAGTGATCGAGGTCCGCCGCAACAAGAAGGTGACTGCCGAGCGCCGCTTCATGCCGGGTTACGTTCTGGTGCACATGGAAATGTCCGATCGCGGCTATCACCTGATCAACTCGATCAACCGGGTCACCGGGTTCCTCGGGCCGCAGGGCAAGCCGATGCCGATGCGCGACGCCGAGGTGAATGCGATTCTGAACCGTGTCGAGGAAGGTGCGGAAGCGCCGCGCTCCACGATCGTGTTTGATATCGGTGAGAATGTCAGCGTGACCGACGGGCCGTTCGAAGGCTTCTCGGGCATGGTCGAAGAAGTTGATGACGAGCACCAGCGCCTGAAGGTGACGGTCTCGATCTTTGGTCGGGCAACCCCGGTCGAATTGGAATTCACGCAGGTCACCAAGCAATTGTGACCCGCTGATCATGTGGGAGGCGAGGCGGTCGCGACCGCCGGACCGGACCACGCAACCAAAGCCTCGCGGACGCGTTCGCGGGGGAGTTGAAAAAGGAGAGGCCAGATGGCCAAGAAAATTGCCGGCACGATGAAGCTGCAGGTTCCTGCAGGTCAAGCCAACCCGTCTCCGCCCGTGGGTCCTGCCCTCGGTCAGCGCGGGATCAACATCATGGAGTTCTGCAAGTCTTTCAACGCAAAGACCCAGGACATGGAGCCCGGTGCGCCGTGCCCGACCATCATCACCTACTACCAGGACAAATCCTTCTCGATGGATATCAAGACGCCGCCCGCGTCCTACTTCCTCAAGAAGGCGGCCAAGCTGAAGTCCGGCGCCAAGATGCCGTCCCGCGAAGTCGTGGGCACGGTGACAGCCGCGCAGGTGAAGGAAATCGCCGAAGCGAAAATGAAGGACCTCAATGCGAATGACATCGAGGGTGCAATGCAAATCATCCTTGGGTCTGCCCGGTCCATGGGCATCGAGGTGAAATAAGATGGCAAAGCTCGGAAAACGTACGCGCGCTGCGCGCGAGAATTTCGCCGGCAAGACCGATGTCTCCGTCGAAGAGGCCGTGAGCCTCGTGAAAAGCAATGCCACTGCCAAGTTCGACGAAACCGTCGAGATTGCCATGAACCTCGGCGTTGACCCGCGTCATGCGGACCAGATGGTCCGTGGTGTGGTCAGCCTGCCGAACGGCACGGGCAAGACGGTTCGCGTTGCAGTGTTCGCCCGTGACGCGAAAGCGGACGAAGCCAAGGCCGCAGGCGCCGATATCGTCGGCGCAGAGGACCTGATGGAAATCGTGCAAGGCGGCAAGATCGAGTTCGATCGCTGCATCGCGACCCCGGACATGATGCCGATCGTTGGCCGTCTGGGTAAGGTTCTTGGCCCGCGCAACCTGATGCCGAACCCCAAGGTCGGCACCGTGACCATGGACGTTGAAGCCGCCGTGAAAGCCGCCAAGGGCGGTGAGGTGCAGTTCAAGGTCGAAAAGGCCGGTGTTGTGCACGCTGGTATCGGCAAAGCCTCCTTCGGTGAAGACAAGCTTGTGGAAAACGTGCGCGCGTTTGTCGAAGCCGTGTCCAAGGCGAAGCCGGCAGGTGCCAAAGGCAGCTATATGAAGAAAATCGTCGTCAGCTCGACCATGGGCCCCGGCGTTTCGATTGCCGTGGATAACGCCACAGGCAACGCTTGAAGAATTGGCTCCGGGCATTTTGTCCGGGGCGAATAGCAGGGCGGCAACGCCCTGTTCTGTCCGAGACGGAGGGTTTGGCCGCCCGACCAAGGATCCGGCCAAATAATTCCTTCCTGAGATGGGAAACGAGACAGACTATCCGGGGATTTCCTCGGGCGATCTTGGCCTCGGTACCCTGAATTGGACCCGAACGCTGTGCGTGAGCACGGCAAAACTGAGCCGGGGAGCAATCCCCAAAATTGGAGTGAAACTGTGGATAGAGCACAAAAAGAGAAATTGGTCGAAGAACTCGGCCAGGTCTTTGAAAGCTCTGGCGTTGTGGTTGTAAGCCGCTACGAAGGTCTCACGGTTGCTGAGATGCAGGACCTGCGCGCACGCATGCGTGAAGCGGGCGGATCCGTGCGTGTCGCCAAGAACAGGCTCGCCAAAATCGCCCTTGAAGGAAAGCCTTGCGCAAGCATCGCCGAATACCTGACAGGGATGACCGTTCTCGCCTATTCGGAAGACCCCGTGGCAGCTGCCAAGGTGGTCAACGACTACGCCAAGGAAAACGACAAACTGTCGATCCTGGGCGGTGCAATGGGCGATAGCGCGTTGGATGTCGCCGGTGTGAAAGCCGTCGCCGCCATGCCGTCTCGCGAGGAGCTTATCGCTTCCATCGTGGGCTGCATCGGGGCGCCTGCTTCGAACATCGCCGGCGCAATTGGCGCACCTGCTTCGAACGTGGCAAGCATTCTCAGCACCATCGAGGAGCGCGCAGAAGCTGCGTAATCAACGAGAGACCGGCGTAGGCGTTGAATGCCTCACGTTGGAACACATCTAGAAAGAACGGAAACAGTATAATGGCTGATCTGAAAAAACTTGCTGAAGAGATCGTTGGTCTGACCCTTCTCGAAGCACAAGAACTGAAAACCATCCTCAAGGACGAGTATGGCATCGAGCCCGCAGCTGGCGGTGCTGTCATGGTTGCCGGCGCTGCCGGTGGCGATGCTGGCGGTGCAGCGGCTGAGGAGAAAACCGAGTTTGACGTCGTTCTGGTTGCTGCTGGTGCCCAGAAAATCAACGTCATCAAGGAAGTCCGCGCCATCACCGGCCTGGGCCTGAAAGAAGCAAAAGAGCTGGTCGAAGCCGGCGGCAAAGCCGTCAAGGAAGGCGTCGACAAAGCCGAAGCAGAAGAGATCAAGGGCAAGCTGGAAGCAGCTGGCGCCGAAGTCGAACTGAAGTAATCCGGTCGGGGCACCGCTGCCCCGTCCCTTTTGAACATGCTGGATCCGGAGAATTTCCGGGTCCAGCTTTCCGCGTCTCAGAGAGGGCTTTGCCCGCGAAGCCCTCTCTCAGGTGTGGAAAACAGGTTCGGGAGCATGCCCGTGGGACGGTATGCAGGTATGGAACCTGACCCCCTTGATCCAAGTGGAGTGTGGCCCGGCCCCGGGGCGGCACTGCCCGGGAACTGAAAGGCTTTGACGAGCATGGCTCAAACATACGTTGGTCAAAAACGAATCCGTAAATATTTCGGCAAAATCCGCGAAGTGCTGGAGATGCCGAACCTCATTGAAGTTCAAAAATCCTCCTATGATCTGTTTCTGAAGTCCGGTGATCAGCTGGAACCGATGGACGGCGAAGGCATCAAAGGTGTTTTCCAGTCGGTCTTTCCGATCAAGGATTTCAACGAAACCGCGGTTCTGGAGTTCGTGAAATACGAGCTGGAAGAGCCGAAATACGATGTCGAGGAGTGTCAGCAGCGTGACATGACCTACTCGGCGCCGCTGAAGGTGACCCTGCGTCTGATCGTGTTCGATATCGACGAGGACACCGGCGCGAAATCCGTCAAGGACATCAAGGAACAGGATGTCTTCATGGGCGACATGCCCCTGATGACCCCGAACGGGACCTTCGTCGTGAACGGAACCGAGCGCGTGATCGTATCCCAGATGCACCGCTCCCCCGGCGTGTTCTTCGACCACGACAAGGGCAAGACCCACTCTTCCGGCAAACTGCTGTTCGCCTGCCGCATCATCCCCTACCGTGGCAGCTGGCTCGACTTCGAATTCGACGCCAAGGATCTCGTTTTCGCGCGGATCGACCGTCGCCGCAAACTGCCTGTCTCGACCCTGCTTTATGCGCTTGGTCTCGACCAGGAAGGCATCATGGATGCCTATTACGACACTGTTGAATTCCGTCAGGTGAAGAAGAAGGGCTGGGCCACCAAGTTCTTCCCCGAGCGGATCCGCGGCACCAAGCCGGCCACCGATGTCATCGACGCCAAGACTGGTGAGGTGATTGCCGAGGCTGGCAAGAAAGTGACCCCGCGCGCCGTTAAGAAACTGATCGACGAAGGCAAGGTCACCGAGATCCTGCTGCCCTTCGAGGGCATCGTCGGGCGCTTTGTCGCGAAGGATATCATCAACGAAGAAACGGGTGAGATCTGGGTCGAGGCCGGTGATGAACTGACCTGGGAACTCGACAAGAACGACGAAGTTGTTGGCGGCACGCTCAAGCTGCTGCTCGACAACGGCGTCACGGATATTCCGGTGCTCGACATCGATAACATCAATGTCGGCCCCTACATCCGCAACACGCTGGCCACGGACAAGAACTTCAGCCGCGAATCCGCGCTGATGGACATTTACCGCGTCATGCGTCCGGGCGAGCCGCCCACCATCGAAGCGGCGTCGGCGCTGTTCGACACGCTCTTCTTCGACAGCGAGCGTTACGACCTGTCCGCCGTTGGCCGTGTGAAGATGAACATGCGTCTCGATCTGGATGCGGAAGACACCGTGCGCACCTTGCGCAAGCAAGACATCATCTCCTGCATCAAGGCTCTGGTCGAGCTGCGTGACGGCAAGGGCGAGATCGACGATATCGACCATCTCGGCAACCGTCGTGTCCGTTCCGTCGGCGAACTGATGGAAAACCAGTATCGTGTCGGCCTGCTGCGCATGGAGCGCGCCATCAAGGAGCGCATGTCCTCGGTCGAAATCGACACTGTCATGCCGCAGGATCTGATCAACGCGAAGCCGGCGGCTGCCGCTGTGCGTGAATTCTTCGGCTCCTCGCAGCTGTCCCAGTTCATGGACCAGACCAACCCGCTGTCGGAAGTCACCCACAAACGCCGTCTCTCGGCGCTTGGCCCGGGTGGTCTGACCCGCGAACGTGCAGGCTTCGAGGTGCGCGACGTGCACCCGACCCACTACGGCCGGATGTGTCCGATCGAGACGCCGGAAGGCCCGAATATCGGTCTGATCAACTCGCTGGCCACCTTTGCCCGCGTGAACAAGTACGGCTTCATCGAAACCCCGTATCGCAAGGTCGAAAACGGTCAGGTGACGGACGAAGTCCACTATATGTCCGCAACCGAGGAGATGCGTCACACCGTGGCGCAGGCCAACGCCAAGCTCGACGAGAGCGGCAAGTTTGTGAACGAGCTTGTTTCGACCCGTCAGGCCGGCGAATACATGCTGCAGCCCAACGAGAATGTCGATCTGATCGACGTTTCTCCGAAGCAGTTGGTCTCGGTCGCGGCCTCGCTGATCCCGTTCCTTGAGAATGACGACGCGAACCGCGCTCTGATGGGCTCGAACATGCAACGTCAGGCCGTGCCGCTCCTGCAGGCCGATGCGCCTTACGTGGGGACCGGTATCGAGGGTGTCGTGGCAACCGACTCGGGCGCTGCCATTCAGGCGGCCCGTGGCGGTATCATCGACCAGGTCGACGCGACCCGGATCGTTGTGCGCGTCACCGACGATCTGGAACCGGGCGATCCGGGTGTGGACATCTACCGTCTGCGCAAGTTCCAGCGTTCGAACCAGAACACCTGCATCAACCAGCGTCCGCTGGTGAAGGTGGGCAGCAAAGTGGTCAAGGGCGAGGTGATCGCCGATGGTCCGTCCACCGATATGGGCGAACTGGCTTTGGGCAAGAACGTGCTCGTCGCGTTCATGCCGTGGAACGGCTACAACTACGAGGACTCGATCCTGATTTCCGAGCGCATCGCGCGTGACGACGTCTTCACCTCGATCCATATCGAGGAATTCGAGGTTGCCGCCCGTGACACCAAGCTTGGTCCGGAAGAGATCACCCGCGATATCCCGAATGTCGGTGAGGAAGCCCTGCGCAACCTCGACGAGGCCGGGATCGTCTATATCGGCGCCGAAGTGGAGCCGGGCGATATCCTTGTCGGTAAGATCACGCCGAAGGGCGAGAGCCCGATGACGCCGGAAGAAAAGCTTCTGCGCGCCATCTTCGGTGAAAAGGCCTCGGACGTGCGCGACACCTCCCTGCGCGTGAAGCCCGGTGACTTCGGTACCGTTGTGGAAGTGCGGGTCTTCAACCGTCACGGCGTCGAGAAAGACGAGCGCTCCTTGCAGATCGAGCGCGAGGAAGTCGAGAGCCTCGCACGGGACCGCGACGACGAGATGGCGATCCTGGATCGCAACATCTACGCGCGTCTGAAAACCCTGATCATGGGCAAGAAGGCCGTGAAAGGTCCGAAAGGCGTCAAGGCGAACTCGACCATCGACGAAGCTCTGCTGGAGCCGCTGAGCCGCGGTCAGTGGTGGCAGCTGGCGCTTGCAGACGAAAAGGATGCAGCGGAAGTCGAAGCTCTGAACGCCCAGTACGAGGCCCAGAAGCGCGCACTTGAAGCCCGTTTCGAGGACAAGGTCGAGAAGGTCCGCCGTGGCGACGATCTGCCCCCGGGCGTGATGAAGATGGTCAAGGTCTTCGTGGCTGTGAAGCGCAAGCTGCAGCCGGGTGACAAGATGGCCGGCCGTCACGGCAACAAGGGTGTGATCTCGAAAGTTGTTCCGATGGAGGACATGCCGTTCCTCGAGGACGGTACTCCGGTCGACTTCTGTCTGAACCCGCTTGGCGTTCCGTCGCGGATGAACGTGGGTCAGATCCTTGAAACCCACATGGGCTGGGCCGCTCGCGGTCTTGGTCTGAAGATCGACGATGCGCTGGACGAGTTCAAACGCTCCGGTGATGCCGAGCCTGTGCGCGATGCTCTGAAGCACGCCTATGGGGACGAGACCTACGCCGAGGCGTTCGGGGATCTCGACACAGAGGACATGCTGGAAAGCGCCGAGGCGGTCCGCCGCGGTGTGCCGATCGCAACGCCTGTCTTCGACGGGGCGAAGGAAGCAGATGTCAACGACGCGCTGGCGCGCGCCGGCTTTGACACCAGTGGTCAGTCCGTTCTTTACGACGGGCGCACCGGCGAGCAGTTCTCGCGTCCGGTGACCGTGGGTGTGAAGTACCTGCTGAAACTGCACCACCTCGTGGATGACAAGATTCACGCACGTTCCACCGGGCCTTACAGCCTCGTCACGCAACAGCCGCTGGGTGGTAAAGCCCAGTTCGGCGGCCAGCGTTTCGGCGAGATGGAGGTCTGGGCCCTCGAAGCCTACGGCGCGGCTTACACGCTGCAGGAGATGCTCACCGTCAAGTCCGACGACGTGGCGGGCCGGACGAAAGTCTACGAGAGCATCGTCAAGGGCGAGGACAATTACGAAGCCGGCGTGCCGGAATCGTTCAATGTGCTTGTGAAAGAAGTCCGGGGCCTCGGCCTCAACATGGAACTCCTGGATGCGGAGGAGGATTGAGGCGGCAACGCCTCGATCAACCCATCCCCTCATAGGTAAGGACGCAAGATGAACCAGGAACTGACAACAAACCCGTTTAACCCCGTCGTGGCCCCGAAGACCTTTGATGAAATCAAGGTGTCGCTGGCCAGCCCCGAGCGGATCCTTTCGTGGTCCTATGGCGAGATCAAGAAGCCCGAGACCATCAACTACCGGACCTTCAAGCCCGAGCGTGACGGCCTGTTCTGCGCGCGTATTTTCGGCCCGATCAAAGACTACGAATGTCTCTGCGGCAAATATAAGCGCATGAAGTATCGCGGCGTTGTCTGCGAGAAATGCGGTGTCGAAGTAACGCTGCAAAAGGTCCGCCGTGAGCGCATGGGCCATATCGAACTGGCTGCGCCGGTTGCCCATATCTGGTTCCTCAAGTCGCTGCCCAGCCGCATCGGCCTGATGCTCGATATGACGCTGCGCGATCTCGAGCGGATCCTCTACTTCGAAAACTACGTTGTGATCGAGCCGGGTCTGACGGACCTGACCTACGGCCAGCTGATGAGCGAAGAGGAATATCTCGACGCGCAGGACGCCTATGGCATGGACGCGTTCACCGCCAATATCGGTGCGGAAGCGATCCGCGAAATGCTTGCGGCGATCGATCTCGAAGCCGAGGCCGATCAGCTGCGCGAAGATCTTGCCGTCGCAACTGGTGAGCTCAAGCCCAAGAAGATCATCAAGCGCCTGAAGCTCGTTGAGAACTTTCTGGAATCGGGTAACCGTCCGGAATGGATGGTGCTGACTGTTGTTCCGGTCATCCCGCCGGAACTGCGCCCGCTTGTCCCGCTGGATGGCGGCCGGTTCGCCACGTCGGATCTCAACGATCTTTACCGCCGGGTGATCAACCGCAACAACCGTCTGAAGCGCCTGATCGAGCTGCGCGCACCCGATATCATCGTGCGCAACGAGAAGCGGATGCTGCAGGAATCGGTCGATGCGCTCTTCGACAACGGACGCCGTGGCCGCACCATCACCGGTGCCAACAAGCGCCCGCTGAAATCCCTGTCGGACATGCTGAAAGGCAAGCAGGGCCGCTTCCGCCAGAACCTTCTGGGTAAGCGCGTCGACTTCTCTGGTCGTTCGGTCATCGTGACCGGTCCGGAACTGAAGCTGCACCAGTGTGGTCTGCCGAAGAAAATGGCGCTCGAGCTGTTCAAGCCGTTCATTTACTCGCGCCTTGAGGCCAAGGGCCTGTCGTCCACCGTCAAGCAGGCCAAGAAACTGGTCGAAAAGGAACGTCCCGAGGTCTGGGATATCCTTGACGAGGTGATCCGCGAGCACCCCGTGATGCTCAACCGGGCCCCGACGCTGCACCGTCTTGGCATTCAGGCTTTCGAGCCGGTCCTGATCGAAGGCAAGGCGATCCAGCTCCACCCGCTGGTCTGCTCGGCCTTTAACGCCGACTTTGACGGCGACCAGATGGCTGTGCACGTGCCGCTGTCTCTGGAAGCCCAGCTCGAAGCCCGCGTTCTGATGATGTCGACGAACAACGTTCTGTCGCCCGCCAACGGCGCACCGATCATCGTTCCGTCGCAGGACATGATCCTTGGTCTCTATTACATCTCGATGGAGCGCGAGGGCATGAAGGGCGAAGGCATGATCTTCGCCGATGTCGAAGAGGTTCAGCACGCGCTCGACGCGGGCGAAGTGCATCTGCACGCCAAGATCCAGGCCCGGATCCCGCAGATCGACGACGAAGGCAACGAGGTCATGGTCCGTTACGAGACCACCCCGGGCCGCGTGCGTCTGGGCGCGCTTCTGCCGCTCAACGCCAAGGCGCCTTTCGAACTGGTCAACCGCCTTCTGCGCAAGAAAGAAGTGCAGCAGGTCATCGACACGGTTTACCGTTACTGCGGTCAGAAAGAGAGCGTCATTTTCTGCGACCAGATCATGGCCATGGGCTTCCGCGAAGCCTTCAAGGCCGGCATCTCCTTCGGCAAGGACGATATGCTGATCCCTGACAACAAGTGGAGCATCGTTGATGACACCCGCGGTCAGGTGAAGGATTTCGAACAGCAGTACATGGACGGTCTGATCACCCAGGGTGAGAAGTACAACAAGGTCATCGATGCCTGGTCGAAATGTAACGATCAGGTCACCGACGCCATGATGTCCAGCATCTCGACCTCGGGTCGCAACGATGACGGGTCCGAAGCGGAACCGAACTCGGTCTACATGATGGCCCATTCCGGTGCCCGTGGCTCGGTCACCCAGATGAAGCAGCTGGGCGGCATGCGCGGCCTGATGGCCAAGCCGAATGGCGAGATCATCGAGACCCCGATCATCTCGAACTTCAAAGAAGGCCTCACGGTGCTCGAGTACTTCAACTCGACCCACGGCGCCCGTAAAGGTCTGTCGGACACCGCGCTCAAGACTGCGAACTCCGGTTACCTGACCCGCCGTCTTGTCGATGTCGCACAAGACTGCATCGTGCGCATGCATGATTGCGGCACCGACACCTCGATCACGGCGCAGGCTGCGATCAACGACGGTGAAGTCGTCGCCTCGATCGGCGAGCGCCTTCTGGGCCGTGTTGCGGCAGAGGATGTTCTGGTCCCGGGAACCGATGAGGTTCTGGTGGCCCGCGGTGAACTGATCGACGAGCGCAAGGCCGACGCAATCGACGCGGCCGATATCGCCACCGTGCGGATGCGCAGCCCGCTGACCTGTGAAGCCGAAGAAGGCGTCTGTGCCATGTGCTACGGCCGCGACCTTGCGCGCGGTACCATGGTCAACACCGGCGAGGCGGTCGGCATCATCGCCGCCCAGTCCATCGGTGAACCCGGCACGCAGCTGACGATGCGGACGTTCCACATCGGCGGTGTTGCACAAGGTGGCCAGCAGTCCTTCCTCGAGGCCTCTCAGGAGGGCACGGTGGAGTTCCGCAACGCCAACGTTCTGGCCAACGAGGCCGGCGAGCAGGTCGTGATGGGCCGCAACATGTCCCTTGCGATCATCGACGAGAACAAGGTCGAGCGCGCCACGCACAAGATCGGTTACGGCTCCAAGCTGCATGTCAAGGACGGGGCGAAAGTCGTCCGCGGCGACAAGCTGTTCGAGTGGGACCCCTACACATTGCCGATCATCGCCGAGAAGGCGGGTCGCGCGAAGTTCGTCGACCTCGGGACCGGTGTTGCGGTACGCGAGGAAACCGACGATGCGACCGGTATGACCCAGAAGATCGTGGTCGACTGGCGCGCGGCGCCGAAGGGCAACGACCTCAAGCCGGAGATCATCATCGAGGATCCGGCAACCGGGGAACCTGTCCGTCTCGACAACGACAACCCGGCAACCTACCCGATGTCGGTCGATGCGATCCTCTCCGTCGAAGACGGTCAGGAGATCAAGGCCGGTGACGTGATCGCGCGGATCCCGCGTGAAGGCGCCAAGACCAAGGATATCACCGGTGGTCTGCCGCGTGTGGCTGAACTGTTCGAGGCACGCCGCCCGAAGGATCACGCCATCATCGCGGAAATCGACGGCTATGTCCGCTTCGGCAAGGACTACAAGAACAAGCGTCGTATCGCGATCGAACCGGCTGACGAGACGCTGGAGAAGGTCGAGTACATGGTGCCGAAAGGGAAGCACATTCCCGTCGCCGAAGGTGATTTCGTCCAGAAGGGCGATTACATCATGGACGGCAACCCGGCGCCTCATGACATCCTCAAGATCATGGGGATCGAGGCTCTGGCCGACTACCTGATCGACGAGGTCCAGGACGTCTATCGCCTGCAGGGTGTGAAGATCAACGACAAGCACATCGAGGTGATTGTTCGCCAGATGCTGCAGAAGTGGGAGATCCTCGACAGCGGCACGACCACGCTTCTCAAGGGTGAGCATGTCGACAAGCCGGAATTCGACGCGGCAAACGAGAAGGCGATTGCCAAGGGCGGCAAACCCGCCAGCGGCGAGCCGATCCTGCTGGGCATCACCAAGGCGTCGCTGCAAACCCGCAGCTTCATCTCGGCCGCGTCCTTCCAGGAGACCACCCGCGTGCTGACCGAAGCCTCCACCATGGGCAAGCGCGACAAGCTGATCGGCCTGAAGGAAAACGTCATCGTCGGCCGCCTGATCCCGGCCGGTACCGGTGGCGCGACCCAGAAGGTCCGCCGGATCGCGCAAGACCGCGACAATGTCGTGATCGAGGCCCGCAAGGCCGAGGCGGAAGCCGCCCTGGCCTTGGCCGCACCGGACGAGCAGCCGATGTCAGATCAGGCCGATGTGGTGATCGAGGAAAGCCGCGACGAATAAGTCGCAGCGCATACACGTATCTTTGAAAGGCCCTGCTCAGCGCGGGGCCTTTCTTTTTGGACGAAATATCCCGGGGTCCGGGGCAGCGCCCCGGCCAGTCGGTGCGAAATCGGCAATCCGTGCTGGTCAGGCGTGAGATCAAATGATACGCGCCGCTCATGCCTCAGCCATTCGCTCTCACCGACAATACCCGCGGTGCCCTGTTCATGCTGGGTTCGATGACCGCGTTCACGGTAAACGATGCCTGCATGAAAGCGCTGTCCGACGAGTTGCCGCTGTTCCAGGCCCTCTTTTTGCGCTCGGTTGCGGTTATCGTGGCGCTTGTGCTTCTTGCCGCCAGCAAAGGGGCGTTCAATTTCTCCCTGTCGCGGCGGGATAAGAAGCTGATTGCCCTGCGATCGCTGGTCGAAGTCGGCGCGGCCTACTTCTTTATCTCGGCGCTTTTCAACATGCCGATCGCAAATGTCACCGCGATCCTGCAAGCCTTGCCGCTCACTGTTACACTGGCGGGGGCCGTTTTCTTGGGCGAAGCGGTGGGCTGGCGGCGTCTCTCGGCCATCCTGATCGGATTTCTCGGCGTCATGCTGATCATCCGTCCGGGCGGCGAGGGTTTCACGATCTACTCTCTTTATGTGCTTGCCGCGGTGGCCTGCGTAACCATTCGGGATCTGGCGGCGCGGCGGATGTCGCGCGATGTGCCCTCGCTTCTCGTGGCGCTCAGCGCGGCCATTGCCGTAATGCTGTTCTCGGCGCTGATGTCTTTTTCCATCGAGTGGGTGCAGGTCAGCCCGAAGGCCGCCACCCAGCTTTTGGCCGCGTCGGTCTTCGTAATCGGTGGCTATGTCTTCAGCGTCGCGGCCATGCGGGTGGGCGAGATCGGCTTTGTCGCTCCGTTTCGCTATTCCAGCCTTCTGGTCGCGCTTGTTCTGGGATTTTTCATCTTCCGCGAATGGCCCGATGCCCTCACATTGCTGGGTTCTGCCATCGTCGTGGCCACCGGTCTTTTCACGCTTTTGCGTGAAACTCAGCTCGCAAAGGCGCGCCGCGACAGATAAAGCGGCAGCAAGCTGTACATACTGTTGACACCCACCCCGACTCCTTCTATTACGCGCCCACTCAGGACGGGGTACGCCCGCTCTGACACTCAAAATTGAAGTGGTCACGATCCGAGCAACTAATGCTCCGATCCTCTGAAATTCCACCGCGCGGATCCCAGGTTGGGCAATCGCTGCGGTCTTTGTGTTTTGCGGACGCGTGAAACGCGAAAATGAAATCGGGGACGCGCGCCCCAAACAGAAGTTGCAACGAAGGGGTGATTCCTCAATGCCGACGATCCAACAGCTGATCCGCAAACCGCGGCAGCCTAAAGTAAAACGCTCGAAGTCGATGCACCTGCAGGAATGCCCGCAAAAGCGCGGCGTCTGCACGCGTGTGTATACGACCACACCGAAGAAACCGAACTCCGCTATGCGGAAAGTTGCGAAGGTTCGCCTGACCAACGGCTTCGAGGTGATTTCCTACATCCCCGGTGAAAGCCACAACCTTCAGGAACACTCCGTGGTTCTGATCCGTGGCGGTCGTGTGAAAGACCTTCCGGGTGTGCGTTACCACATCCTGCGCGGTGTTCTGGATACCCAGGGCGTCAAAGACCGTAAGCAACGTCGTTCGAAATACGGCGCCAAGCGTCCGAAGTAAGAGGAATATTCGATGTCTCGTCGTCACGCCGCCGAAAAACGCGAAGTTCTGCCAGACGCCAAGTTTGGTGACCGCGTTCTGACCAAATTCATGAACAACCTGATGATCGACGGTAAGAAATCCGCCGCCGAACGCATCGTCTACAACGCCTTTGACCGTGTTGAAGAGAAGCTGAAGAAAGCTCCTGTGGAAGTCTTCCACGAAGCTCTCGACAACATCAAACCGGCTGTTGAGGTTCGCTCCCGCCGTGTTGGTGGTGCGACCTACCAGGTGCCCGTCGAAGTGCGCCCCGAGCGCCGCGAAGCACTTGCGATCCGCTGGCTGATCAAAGCCGCCCGCACCCGCAACGAAAACACGATGGAAGAGCGCCTTGCCGGCGAGCTGATGGATGCCGTCAACTCCCGCGGGTCCGCTGTCAAGAAGCGTGAAGACACCCACAAGATGGCCGACGCGAACAAAGCGTTCAGCCATTACCGCTGGTAATTTAGGAAAAAGAGCAGACCCATGGCACGCGATTATCCTCTCGAACGATACCGTAACTTCGGCATCATGGCGCATATCGATGCAGGTAAGACCACCTGTTCCGAGCGCATCCTGTTTTACACAGGCAAGTCCCACAACATTGGCGAAGTTCATGATGGCGCGGCCACCATGGACTGGATGGAGCAGGAGCAGGAGCGTGGCATCACGATTACCTCCGCTGCGACGACCACGTTCTGGGAGCGCACCGAAAACGGTAAGGATGCGGAAACTGAAAAGCACCGCATGAACATCATCGACACGCCCGGTCACGTTGACTTCACCATCGAAGTCGAGCGTTCGCTGGCCGTGCTTGACGGTGCCGTGGCTGTTCTGGACGCCAACGCCGGTGTTGAGCCGCAGACCGAAACGGTCTGGCGTCAGGCCGACCGTTACAAGGTTCCGCGTATCGTCTTCGTCAACAAGATGGACAAGATCGGCGCGGATTTCTTCAACTGCGTGCACATGATCTCGGACCGCACCGGTGCGACCCCTGCTCCGATCCAGATCCCGATCGGGGCCGAGAACGAGCTGGAAGGCATTGTCGACCTGATCACCATGGAAGAGTGGGTCTGGGCCGGTGAAGACCTTGGCGCCTCCTGGGAGAAGCGCCCGATCCGCGACAGCCTGCAGGAGACTGCGGAAGAGTGGCGCGGCAAGCTCATCGAGAACGCCGTCGAAATGGACGACGACGCGATGATGGCATACCTCGAGGGCGAAGAGCCCGACGTTCCCACGCTGCGCAAGCTGATCCGCAAGGGCACGCTTGAGATGGCCTTCGTGCCGGTTCTGTGTGGCTCCGCATTCAAGAACAAGGGTGTCCAGCCGCTGCTGAACGCCGTGATCGACTACCTGCCCAGCCCGCTGGACGTTGTCGACTACATGGGCTTCAAGCCGGGCGACGAGACGGAAACCCGTGACATCGCCCGCCGCGCGGACGACGACATGCCGTTCTCCGGTCTTGCCTTCAAGATCATGAACGACCCCTACATGGGCACGCTGACCTTCACCCGTATCTACTCGGGCACCGTCAACAAAGGCGACAGCATGCTCAACTCGACCAAGGGCAAGAAAGAGCGCATCGGCCGTATGGTGATGATGCACTCCAACAAGCAGGACGAGATCACCGAAGCCTTTGCAGGCGACATCATCGCGCTGGCGGGTCTCAAGGACACCACCACGGGTGACACGCTGTGCGACGAGAAGGCGCCTGTCGTCCTCGAGACGATGACCTTCCCCGATCCGGTGATCGAGATTGCTGTCGAGCCGAAGACCAAAGCCGACCAGGAGAAAATGTCTCAGGGTCTGCAGCGTCTGGCTGCCGAGGACCCCTCCTTCCGCGTCGAAACCGACCTTGAGTCCGGTCAGACCATCATGAAGGGCATGGGCGAACTTCACCTCGACATCCTGATCGACCGCCTGAAGCGCGAGTTCAAGGTTGAAGCGAATATCGGTGCGCCGCAGGTGGCTTACCGCGAGACCATCGGCCACGAGGTCGAGCACACCTACACCCACAAGAAACAGTCGGGTGGTTCGGGTCAGTTCGGCGAGGTGAAGATGATCATCTCCCCGACAGAGCCGGGCGAAGGCTACAGCTTCGAATCCCGTATCGTTGGTGGTGCTGTTCCGAAGGAATACATCCCGGGCGTTGAAAAAGGCATCAACTCCGTCATGGATAGCGGCCCGCTAGCCGGCTTCCCCGTGATCGACTTCAAGGTTGCCCTGATCGACGGTAAATTCCACGACGTTGACTCCAGCGTTCTGGCCTTCGAGATCGCCGCACGTATGTGCATGCGCGAAGGCATGAAGAAAGCCGGCGCCAAGCTTCTGGAGCCGATCATGAAAGTCGAAGTGGTGACCCCGGACGAGTATACCGGCGGCATCATCGGCGATCTGACCTCCCGTCGTGGCCAGGTGCAGGGGCAGGATACGCGCGGCAACGCCATCGCGATCGACGCCTTCGTGCCGCTGGCAAACATGTTCGGCTACATCAACACGCTGCGGTCCATGTCTTCGGGCCGCGCAAACTTCACGATGCAGTTCGACCATTACGACCCGGTCCCGCAGAACATCTCTGAAGAGATCCAATCGAAATACGCGTAAGCGCAACCAGATCGGGTGGGCGGCAGCCCACCCCCCGAATTTAAAAGGAGGCCACCATGGCTAAGGAAAAGTTTGA
>JAGDYX010000003.1:0-4317 GCA_049116435.1 Paracoccaceae bacterium | reverse complement strand
CCTCGGTCCTCAGGGATACCTTGTTTTGAGGGGGGCTTCCCGCTTAGATGCCTTCAGCGGTTATCCTGTCCGATCATAGCTACCCAGCACTGCTCCTGGCGGAACAACTGGTACACCAGTGGATCGTTCACCCCGGTCCTCTCGTACTAGGGGCAACTCCTCTCAAGTATCCTACACCCACGGCAGATAGGGACCGAACTGTCTCACGACGTTCTAAACCCAGCTCACGTACCTCTTTAAACGGCGAACAGCCGTACCCTTGGGACCTGCTCCAGCCCCAGGATGAGATGAGCCGACATCGAGGTGCCAAACACTGCCGTCGATATGGACTCTTGGGCAGTATCAGCCTGTTATCCCCGGCGTACCTTTTATCCGTTGAGCGATGGCCCTTCCACTCGGGACCACCGGATCACTATGGCCGTCTTTCGACTCTGCTCGACTTGTCAGTCTCGCAGTCAGGCTGGCTTCTGCCATTGCACTCAACGAGCGATTTCCGACCGCTCTGAGCCAACCTTCGCGCGCCTCCGTTACGCTTTAGGAGGCGACCGCCCCAGTCAAACTACCCGCCACACAGGGTCCCGGATCCGGATAACGGACCGCGGTTAGACATCAAGCAATGCAAGGGTGGTATCTCAAGGGAGGCTCCACCATGACTGGCGTCATGGTTTCAAAGCCCACCACCTATCCTGCACATGCATGGCCTGATGCCAGTGTGAAGCTGTAGTAAAGGTGCACGGGGTCTTTCCGTCTAACCGCGGGAAGCCTGCATCTTGACAGGCAATTCAATTTCGCTGAGTCTATCTTGGAGACAGCGGGGAAGTCGTTACGCCATTCGTGCAGGTCGGAACTTACCCGACAAGGAATTTCGCTACCTTAGGACCGTTATAGTTACGGCCGCCGTTTACCTGGGCTTCAATTCGGAGCTCTCACCCCTCCTTTTAACCTTCAGGCACCGGGCAGGCGTCAGACCCTATACGTCGTCTTGCGACTTCGCAGAGCCCTGTGTTTTTAGTAAACAGTCGCCACCCCCTGGTTTGTGCCCCCAGTCAATACTTGCGTAGAAACTGGGCCTCCTTCTCGCGAACTTACGGAGGTATTTTGCCGAGTTCCTTCAAGATAGTTCTCTCAAGCGCCTTGGTATTCTCTACCAGTCCACCTGTGTTGGTTTAGGGTACGGTCTCATGGAGGGCTATTTCCAGGAACCTCTAAACGGCCTGCCCAATCCAATAAGGGCAAACAATCTTCGAGATCCGTCACATCCTCCTGGCCTAGGAATATTAACCTAGTTCCCATCGCCTACGGCTTTCGCCCTCGGCTTAGGGGCCGGCTTACCCTGCTCAGATTAGCTTTAAGCAGGAACCCTTGGACTTTCGGCGAGAGTGTCTCTCACACTCTTTGTCGCTACTCATGTCATCATTCTCACTAGTGATCTCTCCACCGGATGGCTCACGCCCCGGCTTCATCGAAAGTTCCTATCCTCCAAGGATGCTGAGGTCTTACGACCCAGCTTCTAAAGAGGATTGGAACTATGTCACACTACGCTCTGCTACCATGCACTATGTGCATCCTAGACTTCGGCTCATGGCTTGAGCCCCGTTACATCTTCGCCGCAGGACAACTTATTTAGACCAGTGAGCTGTTACGCTATCTTTAAAGGATGGCTGCTTCTAAGCCAACCTCCTGGTTGTTTTGGTCGTCCCACCTGCTTTCCCACTTAGCCATGAATTAGGGGCCTTAGTCGTAGGTCAGGGTTGTTTCCCTCTCCACTACGGACGTTAGCATCCGCAGTGTGTCTGCCATCTAGTACTCCCGGGTATTCGGAGTTTGGTTAGGATCAGTAAGCCTGTGGGGCCCCATTACCCATCCAGTGCTCTACCCCCCGGGGTATTCGGATGACGCTCTACCTAAATAGATTTCGCAGAGAACCAGCTATCTCCGAGTTTGATTGGCCTTTCACCCCTAGGCACAGCTCATCCCGATCTTTTTCAACAGATGTGGGTTCGGTCCTCCAGTGCATGTTACTGCACCTTCAACCTGGCCATGCCTAGATCACTCGGTTTCGGGTCTGATCCATCTAACTCATGCGCCCTATTAAGACTCGCTTTCGCTGCGCCTACACCTAACGGCTTAAGCTTGCTAGATAGACCAAGTCGATGACCCATTATACAAAAGGTACGCCGTCAGCTCTCAAGGAGCCTCCGACTGATTGTAGGCGTTCGGTTTCAGGTACTGTTTCACTCCCCTCGTCGGGGTGCTTTTCACCTTTCCCTCACGGTACTGGTTCACTATCGGTCAGTAAGGAGTACTTAGCCTTCGAAGGTGGTCCTCCGATCTTCAGACAGAATTTCACGTGTTCCGCCCTACTTAATACGTCCTATCATGCTTCTCATACGGGGCTATCACCCACTATGGCTGTGCTTCCCAACACATTCTGATCACACTCAAGGCTCGGCTGGTCCCCGTTCGCTCGCCGCTACTAGGGGAGTATCAATTGATTTCCTTTCCTCCGGGTACTTAGATGTTTCAGTTCCCCGGGTTTGCTCTTAAAACCCTATGTATTCAGGTCTTAAGTACCTGGTTCAGCAAGTTATAAGCAGTCCGAAGACTATTATAACAAACTGTCAGGTGGGTTCCCCCATTCAGAGATCCATGGATCAAAGCTTATTCTCAGCTCCTCATGGCTTATCGCAGAGTATCACGTCTTTCATCGCCTCTTACTGCCAAGGCATTCACCAAACGCCCTTCTCGCGCTTGATTTGATCCAGAAAAAGAGAGACTTGCGTCACTCGCGACACACAAGCTGGTAAGCAATGTGTCTTTATTCTGAACCAAAAGCATACATTTTTTCCCGCTCTTCACCCTGGATCCAGACTGCCGATGTCGGTCGGCCCCGCCTGGAAGGTGAAGAACATCGTTGCAATTCCGTGCGGAATTACAACTTGGTTAGTGTACTTGACTTGGACAACACTGCTTGTTTCAGCTGGCAGACACATGCGAGGTCGAGGAAACAACCTATGACATATGCTCGCTTCTTTCAGCCTTTCATCCCGAAGAATTACTAAACCTGCCAAAGCACCAAACTGAGATCCTCCTCGTACTTAAGGCGATCTACAGTGTTGATTTGTTATTCTGAGATTGCTCTCAAAATAACGTGTATCTCTCTAAACGATGTCAAACTTCCGTAGAAGTTAAGGTCATCCGATTGGATGGTTAAGAACCAAGCTGGTGCTTAACGATCAAATCGAAAGGGCGGGTTGAACACATCCCTGAGGGATGATGGTGGAGCCTAGCGGGGTCGAACCGCTGACCTCCTGAATGCAAATCAGGCGCTCTCCCAACTGAGCTAAGGCCCCATTATCATCCCGAAGGATGGTGGTGGGTCGAGGAGGACTTGAACCTCCGACCTCACGCTTATCAGGCGTGCGCTCTAACCACCTGAGCTACCGACCCAAGCTGATCCCAGATGGGATCGGCGTCGCCCGACAGGCGATTTGCAACGCAAATCTGCCGAGAGGGTCGAACCTCAAGGGCAACTCTCACGCCAGCCGGTCGGCTCACGTGTCTTCCTGAAGAGATATGGGGACGGCCTGGTCCGTTTGATATAGATCGGCAAAGGTACCGATCTGTTGCTAAGTGTATCCACGAGATCAGCAAGCTGATCTGCTAGGTACATCCTTAGAAAGGAGGTGATCCAGCCGCAGGTTCCCCTACGGCTACCTTGTTACGACTTCACCCCAGTCGCTGATCCTACCGTGGTCCGCTGCCTCCCGTAAGGGTTAGCGCACGGCCGTCGGGTAGAACCAACTCCCATGGTGTGACGGGCGGTGTGTACAAGGCCCGGGAACGTATTCACCGCGTCATGCTGTTACGCGATTACTAGCGATTCCGACTTCATGGGGTCGAGTTGCAGACCCCAATCCGAACTGAGACAGTTTTTTGGGATTAACCCATTGTCACTGCCATTGTAGCACGTGTGTAGCCCAACCCGTAAGGGCCATGAGGACTTGACGTCATCCACACCTTCCTCCCGCTTATCACGGGCAGTTTCCCTAGAGTGCCCAGCCGAACTGCTGGCAACTAAGGATGTGGGTTGCGCTCGTTGCCGGACTTAACCGAACATCTCACGACACGAGCTGACGACAGCCATGCAGCACCTGTCACTATGTCCCGAAGGAAGGCTCCATCTCTGGAGTTGTCATAGGATGTCAAGGGTTGGTAAGGATCTGCGCGTTGCTTCGAATTAAACCACATGCTCCACCGCTTGTGCGGGCCCCCGTCAATTCCTTTGAGTTTTAATCTTGCGACCGTACTCCCCAG
>JAGDYX010000002.1:0-614553 GCA_049116435.1 Paracoccaceae bacterium | reverse complement strand
AGCCGGGGTTTCTTTACCAGGTACTGTCATTATCATCCCGGGCGAAAGGGCTTTACGCCCCTAGGGCCTTCGTCACTCACGCGGCATGGCTAGATCAGGGTTTCCCCCATTGTCTAAGATTCCCCACTGCTGCCTCCCGTAGGAGTCTGGGCCGTGTCTCAGTCCCAGTGTTGCTGATCATCCTCTCAAACCAGCTATGGATCGTAGGCTTGGTAGGCCATTACCCCACCAACTACCTAATCCAACGCGGGCTAATCCAAAGGCGATAAATCTTTCCCCCGAAGGGCACATACGGTATTACTCTCCGTTTCCAGAGGCTATTCCGTACCTTTGGGCATATTCCCACGCGTTACTAACCCGTCCGCCGCTCACCCGAAGGTGCGCTCGACTTGCATGTGTTAGGCCTGCCGCCAGCGTTCGTTCTGAGCCAGGATCAAACTCTCAAGTTGAAAAGCTGTTACCAGCTTAACCTTGACGTTGAACCTCTGCACATATCGTCCCGTTGTTCAAACGGGACAGTCTCTGTTTGTTGTGCTTCAGGTTTCATAAGAAACCGGAAACCGTCCAAACAGTGAAGCTGACCTTACATCATCGGACCGAAATCCTAGTAAGTCGATATGCCGAGGTCGATCCATCGAATTGGACCAAACCGCCCACATATCTCTTCATGTGTCTATCAATTTCAAAGAGCGTAGAGACAAAAACGAACCGAAGCGCCTTGGTATTTCTGGCGCAACTGCCTGTATAAGTCTCTGTTTTTGTTCCGCTTTCTTGACCGTGTGGCCCGTCTGGCGTCCCGTTGGAGCATCTCTGCGCCGCCGGTGAGGGGGTGTTTAGGCCTCAGCGCTGAGACCCGCAAGTGGTTTTTTCCAGAAACATCATTTTTTTTGCACTTTCTTTCGAAAACACAAAGTTTTCAATGACTTGTCTATGGAACTTTCCCATCACCGACCGGACAAACCTAAGGGGTCGGGGCGCGAAATTCAAGGTTTGAGGGGCAAATCGGCAGTTTTCCACAGACTCGCACGGCGAAGCAGCCGGATTTTCCCGGAATCAACGCAGGAATCGGGGAGACTCAGGCCGGTTGATTCCGAGTCTTGGGGAGAATCTGCCGGATTCGAGTCGCCAGAAGCAAAATGACGAGGCCGAGATAGACCAGTGCTTCGGTCTCCCACACCTTCTGAACCATCACGAAATGAATCGCGCCCAGCAGGATCGCCGGATAGGCCAGCTTATGGAGCCGCTGCCACGCCGCGGCCCCCAGCCGGCGCACCGACCGGTTGTTGGAGGTGATCGCCAGCGGCAGGATCAGGACGAAGCTCACCATCCCGATGGTGATGTAGGGGCGTTTGAGAATGTCCTTCCAGATCTCGCCCCACAGGAGCTGGAGATCCAGAAGCAGCCATGTCGCCAGATGCAGCGCGACATAGAAGAAGGTGATCAGGCCCAGCGCGCGGCGGAAGCGGATCAGGTTGAGACCTGTATAAGTGCGCAGCGGCGTGATCGCGAGGCTGGCGATAAAGACCTGCAGCGCCCAGATCCCGAGCTGGTGTTCGATCGTTTTCACGGGGTCGATGCCAAGCCCGCCGGTCAGCGTCGCGTAGGCCAGCCAGCCCACCGGCAGCAGGGCCCCTATATAAAGGAGCCAGGCCGGCACTCTGCGCGCGGCCGAATTAAGGGTGGTGACGAGGGTCATCTCACCTGTTGATCCGCCGCCAGACGGCCGCGATCATGATCCCCACAGACAGGATGAACCCCGGCAAGAGCAGCGTATCCACCAGAAGCAGCAGACCACTGAGCCCAAGCGCGGACAGGGCGATGACCCCCAACGGGGTCATCTTGAGGACAAGTGTTATAATGAGGCCGATCAACCCGACCCGAAACCACGTATCATTGAGCATCAATAGTTCTTTCTAAGATCCATCATCTCATACAGGCCTGCGACCTGCTCTTCGTAACCATTAAACATCAGGGTCGGCTGCCGCTTTGCAAGAAAGCCGCCGCCTATGCGCCGTTCGGAGGCCTGACTCCAGCGTGGATGATCAACCTCCGGGTTCACATTACTATAAAAGCCGTATTCGCGCGCGTTCGCCATATTCCAGCTCGTCTCGGGCTGGCTGTCGGTCAGGGTGATCTTCACGATCGACTTGATCGACTTGAAGCCATATTTCCACGGCACCACCAGACGCATCGGCGCGCCGTTCTGGTTCGGCATGTCCTTGCCGTAGATACCCGTCGCCATGATGGTCAGCGGGTGCATCGCCTCATCAAGGCGCAGGCCCTCGCGGTAGGGCCAGTCGAGGAAGCTGCGCTTCTGGCCCCACATCTCTTCGGGGCGCACCAGCGTCTCGAACGCGACGTAGCGGGCCTCGGGGCGGACACCCACCATCTCAAGCAGGTCGGCCAGCTCGAACCCGTTCCACGGGATCACCATCGACCATGCCTCGACGCACCGGAAGCGGTAAATGCGCTCCTCGATGGTCATCTCCTTCATGATGTCTGCAAAGGAATAGGTGCCGGGCTTCTCGACGAGACCGTCGATCTCGACGCTCCACGGCGAGGTGGTCAGCGCATCGGCATATTTGGCCGGATCGTCCTTGCCGGTGCCGAACTCGTAGAAATTGTTGTAGCTGGTGATCTCTTCGAAGCTGTTGGGTTCTTCATCGGTGGAGAAGCCGGTCGATGCCTGAAGCGCACCGCCAATGCCGCCGGCCGCAAGCGCTGTGGCGCCCGCCAGAAAAGCACGACGGTTGAAAAAGGCGTCCTTCGGGGTGACGTCATCCCAGGTCAGGTCGGATTTGAAACGGTAAGCCATGGATATCCTCAAGTCTCTCTAACTTGACAATCATGTAGACCTTGCGGGCGTGAAACCCAAAACACCTCATCTCACGAAGTTGTTGTCTGTGTTACAGGATAAAGCTGGTCCATGGGGATAGATTTGCCCGTATCCTGCACGATACGCACATGTTCGCGGCGAATCTGACGCGGTTCTGCAACACCTACGGAATGGGCGATCAGCTCCACCTCCTTGACGATATTGCGGGCATAGGCGGCGACTTTCTTATACTTCTCCTCGGGCACCAGACCTTTCTGGAAGCGCGGATCATGCGTGGTGATCCCCGTGGGGCAGGTGTTCTTGTTGCACTTCATCGCCTGAATGCAGCCCAGCGAGAACATGAACCCCCGCGCCGAAGTGACAAAGTCGGCCCCCGCGGCCAGCGCCCATGCCACGTCGCCCGGCACCATCAGCTTGCCGCTGGCGATCAGGCGGACGCGTTCCTTCAGCCCGTATTCGCGCAACAGGTTGGCCAGCTCGGGCAGCGCCTCGCGGATCGTCATGCCCACGAGATCCATCAGCGGCAGCGGAGACGCCCCGGTGCCGCCCTCGCCACCATCGATGGTGATGAAATCGGGTGCGCTGTCCGGCCCACGTTCGTTGATCAGCGCAAACAGGGCGCGGAACGGCTGTTGCGAACCCATCACCGTCTTGATGCCGACTGGCTTGCCCGTCACCGCGCGCACATGGGCGATGAAATCGAGCAGTTCTTCATAGCTCTCCACCTCGCGGTGCCGGTTGGGCGAGATCGAATCCTTGCCCTCCGGAATGCCGCGGATCGCGGCGATCTCTGCGGTGATCTTTCCGGCGGGCAGGATCCCGCCCTTGCCGGGCTTTGCACCCTGAGCCAGCTTGATCTCGAACATCCTGACCTGTTCATGGGCCGCGATCTCGGCCAGCCGGGCGTCATCGAGCCGCCCCTCGCCATCGCGCACCCCGTATTTCGCCGTGCCGATCTGGAACACGATGTCGGCGCCGCCCTCCAGATGATAGGGGCTCAGCCCGCCCTCGCCGGTGTTCATCCAGATCCCCGCCTCCTTCGCGCCGCGGCTCAGGGCTGTGACCGCGGGGCGCGAGATCGCACCATAGCTCATGCCCGAGAGGTTGAAGAAAGAGGGCGCCATATAAGGTGTCCTGACCCCCGGCCCGACCAGCAGCGGCTGGCTGGAGGCAAACTGGTCGTCGAGCGGCGGAAACGGCGCGTTGACGAACAAGGGCGTGCCGACCACGCTCAGGTTGCGGGTGGAGCCGAACGCCACCGTGTTGTCCTGATCCGAAGTCGCCCGCGCCACCCAGTCCCGCTGCGCGCGGTTGAACGGCAACTCCTCGCGGTCCATGGCAAAGAAATATTGCCGGAAGAACTCCCCCAGCTCTGTGAAGATATGCCGGAACCGTCCGATCACCGGATAGTTGCGCCGGATCGCGTCGCCGCGCTGGGACCGGTCGATCACGAACATCACGATCGTGCCAAGGACAATCAGACCGATGATCGCGATAAAGGCCAGAGCCATCGCCTCGACCGCCCAGCCAGCCCATTCATACATTCCCATTGCGCGGCCCTCCCCGTGTGGTTGCGACCAGTCTGACAAAGTCCCCGCGCAGAGCAAGCCCCACCCGATCACCCCACGCGGCGATCACGGCTCATGACATAAATGTTATTGGAAACCGCGAACGCGCGGGCTTAGCGCGGCGGCCCCGAAGTCAAGGATCAGATTGCAAAAAATCGCATGATCCGGAGCCCGACACCCCCCGTAAGTCTTCCCGATGCCAGTCAGGCATCTCGTTATTCATTTACGGGAGATACCCATGATCAGAAGAACTTTCCTCGCCCTTTCGGCGGCCGCAGCTTTCGCTTCCACCCCTGCTCTTGCCGGGAACACCTCCAAGGACATCGTCGACACCGCCGTGTCCGCAGGCAGCTTCGCAACCCTCGTTGCCGCCGTTCAGGCCGCCGGTCTCGTTGACACGCTGAAAGGCGAAGGCCCCTTCACCGTTTTCGCTCCGACCGACGAAGCGTTCGCAGCCCTGCCGGAAGGCACCGTTGAAACGCTGCTCAAGCCCGAGAACAAGGAACAGCTGACCGCGATCCTCACCTACCACGTTGTCCCGGGCAAAGTGATGTCGGGTGACCTGAGCGACGGCATGATGGCCGCAACCGCACAGGGCGGCGAAGTCAAGATCGGCACCATGAACGGCGTGACCGTCAACGAAGCCAACGTGGTTTCCGCTGATGTTGTCGCCTCCAACGGCGTCATCCACGTCATCGACAAAGTCATCCTGCCGAGCTCGTAAGGCTCGCAGTTCCGGCCCCGGGCAACCGGGGCCACCCCACCCTCCAAAAGGAAAAAGACCCATGAAACGACGCACCGCCCTGAAAGGCCTCGTGGCCGCTGGCGCCCTCGCCACCATCGCAGCCTGTTCGCCGATGACCTCCGAGCCCGATATCGTCGATATCGCAGCCGGCAACCCCGACTTCTCCACGCTGGTCGCCGCTGTCTCCGCAGCCGGTCTCGTTGACACGCTGAAATCCGACGGTCCGTTCACCGTCTTCGCACCGACCAACGACGCCTTCGCAGCCCTGCCTGCCGGCACCGTCGAGTCCCTGCTGAAGCCCGAGAACAAGGACAAGCTGACCGCTGTTCTGACCTACCACGTCGTCCCGGGCGCCGTGACCTCCGACCAGCTGGCCGGCCAGCGTCTGAGCGTTGCCACCGTTCAGGGCCAGAACGTCCACGTTGACGGCCGCGACGGCGTCATGGTGAACAAGTCCACCGTAACGGCTGCCGACATCATGGCGTCGAACGGCGTGATCCACGTGATCGATAAGGTCCTGCTGCCGAAGTAAGACCTGCGCAGGGTGTACACCCGCCAGCGCCGGAGCCCCGATCCGCGGGCTCCGGCGTTTTTTTTGTGCCCGCTGTGAGGGGCCCGGGGGTCTGCCCGGGGTCCCCCGGCCGCTGCGAGCGCACGGAGGTCTAGGGAAGTGGCAAGGTTTCCCCCTTAGACCCCTGCCCCGGACGTCCCATGCGCCGCGCGAACCGACAGACGCACGCCGCATGCAAGAAGAAGTGGTTACCGGTCCCGAAGACGGCCCCCGACAGGGCCAAGGGACATCCGATCACGCGCAAGGATATGGGGGAAACCCCGGGCAACCCGCTCCGGCGGCGCCGTCGATCTTGCTTACGGGCCCGAGACAGCCCCGAGACAGCACCGTCTCATGCCATATCAGCCGAGGCCCGCGACCCGAAAACGAGGTCTGCACCGCCTCACCGCGACCCAAACCCCGCGCCATCTGGCGAGCGGGGCCTTGGTGCTCCCCTCACCCCATCACGGACAAAAGCCATCACGCACAAAAGAAAGGGCGCCACGGGGGCGCCCTTTTCATGATTTCGGCTCTGACACCGTTTAATGCACGACAGCATCTTCCGGCGGCTGGCGGTTCGAGGATGACACGCGGTCGCCGACGATCAGCCCGTCGGCCCCCGCGCTCACCGCGATCTCGGATCCATCGAGCACATCGCCCGCGAGGATCATCTCGGCCAGCTGGTCCTGCAAGGCGCGCTGGATCACGCGCTTGAGCGGACGGGCGCCAAAGACCGGATCATAACCCTCGTCGGCTAGCCACTTGCGCGCGCCCTCATCCAGATCGAGCGTGATCTTGCGGCCCGCCAGACGGTTCTGCAGCAGTCGAAGCTGGATATCGACAATCCCGGTCATGTCCTCGCGTGCCAGACGGTCGAAGATGATCGTCTCGTCGAGACGGTTCAGGAATTCGGGGCGGAAATGGGCCCGCACCGCATCCATCACGTCACGCTTGGCATCCGCGCTGTCGGCCCCGTCGGGCAGCTGGCTGAGCGCCTGCGCCCCGAGGTTCGAGGTCAGCACGATCAGCGTCTGCTTGAAGTCGACCGTGCGGCCCTGACCGTCGGTCAGCACCCCGTCATCGAGCACCTGCAACAGCACGTTGAACACATCGGGATGCGCCTTCTCGACCTCGTCGAACAGCACGACCTGATAGGGCCGGCGCCGCACCGCTTCGGTCAGAACGCCGCCCTCGTCATAGCCGACATAGCCCGGAGGCGCGCCGATCAGACGGGCGACCGCGTGTTTCTCCATGAATTCCGACATGTCGATGCGCACCATCGCGTGCTCGTCGTCAAAGAGGAACTCCGCCACGGCCTTGGTCAGCTCGGTCTTGCCGACACCGGTGGGCCCGAGGAACAGGAACGAGCCCAGCGGCCGGTTCTCGTCATTCAGACCCGCACGGGCGCGCCGCACGGCATTGGCCACGGCGGTCATCGCGCTGCGCTGGCCGATCACGCGCTTGCCGATCTCCTCTTCCATGCGCAGCATCTTCTCGCGCTCGCCCTCCAGCATCTTGGAAGTCGGAATGCCCGTCCAGCGCTCCACCACCGAGGCAATCTGCTCGGGGCGCACGGCCTCTTCGACCATCACGCCGCTGTCTTCGCGGGCCTCGGCCTCGCCAAGCTGCTTCTCGAGATCGGGGATCACGCCGTAAGACAGCTCCCCGGCCTTGGCCAGATTGCCCTCGCGCTTGGCGATATCGAGCTCTGCGCGCGCACGGTCGAGCTTTTCCTTGAGATCGCGCGCACCTTCGAGCTTGTCACGCTCCGCCTGCCACTGGGCGGTCATCTCGCTGGATTTCTCCTGCAGCTCCGAGAGCTCCTTTTGCAGCGACACGAGCCGGTCCTTGGAGGCGGCATCGTCCTCTTTCTCAAGCGCGGCCGCCTCGATCTGCTTTTGCAGGATCTCGCGGTCGAGGGCATCAAGCTCCTCGGGCTTGCTGTCGACCTCCATCCGCAGCCGCGAGGCGGCTTCGTCCATCAGGTCGATCGCCTTGTCCGGCAGGAACCGGTCGGTGATGTAGCGGTGGCTCAGCTGGGCCGCGGCCACCAGCGCGCTGTCGGAGATCCGCACGCCGTGGTGCAGCTCGTATTTCTCCTTGATGCCACGCAGGATCGACACCGTGTCTTCCTCGGTCGGCTCCTCGACCATGACCGGCTGGAACCGGCGGGCCAGTGCGGCGTCCTTCTCCACATGCTTGCGGTATTCGTCGAGCGTGGTGGCGCCGACGCAGTGCAACTCACCGCGCGCAAGGGCAGGTTTCAGCAGGTTCGAGGCGTCCATCGCCCCGTCCGCCTTGCCCGCGCCCACAAGCGTGTGCATCTCGTCGATGAAGAGAATGATCTCGCCGGCTGCGGAGGTCACCTCAGACAGGATCGCCTTGAGACGTTCCTCGAACTCACCGCGGTATTTCGCGCCTGCGATCAGCGCGCCCATATCAAGCGCCATCAGCTTCTTGTTGCGCAGGCTTTCGGGCACGTCCCCGTTGACGATGCGCAGCGCCAGACCTTCGGCGATCGCGGTCTTGCCCACGCCCGGCTCCCCGATCAGGACCGGGTTGTTCTTGGTCCGGCGGCTGAGCACCTGCATGGTGCGCCGAATCTCTTCGTCGCGCCCGATGATCGGGTCGATCTTGCCCTCTTCGGCCGCCTCGGTCAGGTCGCGGGCATATTTCTTCAAGGCGTCGTAGCCTTCCTCCGCGGTCGCGGAATCGGCCGTGCGGCCCTTGCGGATATCGTTGATCGCGCCATTGAGCTTCTGGGCCGAGACAGCGCCCGCTTCCAGCGCCTGCTTGGCGCCGGATTTGACCACGGCAAGCGCGGTCAGAATGCGTTCGACCGGCACGAAACTGTCGCCGGCCTTCTTGGCAATCTTCTCGGCCTCGTCGAGGACCTTCGCGGTCTGGGTATCGAGATAGACCTGACTGGCGTCGCCGGTCACTTTCGGCATTTTCGAGAGCGCCAGATCGACCGCCTCCAGAACCCTGTCGGGCGCGCCACCCGCGCGCGAAATCAGGTTCGAGGCAAGCCCCTGGTCGTCGTCCATCAGGGCTTTGAGAAGATGTTCGGGTGCCAGTCTCTGGTGGTTTTCGCGCATCGCGATGGTCTGCGCGGCCTGAACGAACCCCCGGGCCCGCTCAGTAAGCTTTTCCAAGTTCATTTTACTGTCCTTTCACAAGCGTCCGCTGTTCCAACACCCGCCCGGCGGCATATCGGAGGTTCGGACCTCCCTTTCCATGTGGGCATGGCGCCGGCATTGCTCAAGACCCGCTGGTGCAAAACTGCAACATTTTTTCGCGCCGCCGGCGCGCTGCAGCGTCCGTGGGATCTTGACGGTCCCCGCCGCACCCCTCAGGAAGGCCGAAACCCGCAGGAAAGGAAAAGACCATGTCCGATGATCGCCTGATCGTGGCCCTCGATGTCCCCAACGCGATAGCCGGCCTGAAAGTGGCCGAAACGCTGGGCGACACGGTGTCGTTCTACAAGATCGGGCTGGGCATGCTGACCGGTGGCGGGCTGGCGCTGGCCAATGAGCTCAAGCAGGAGCACGGCAAGCGTATTTTCCTCGACATGAAGCTCTTTGACATCTCCGCCACGATCGAGGCGGCGGTGCGCGGGCTGGCCCAGTTCGACCTCGACTTCCTGACCGTGCATGGCGATCCGCACGTGGTGCGCGCCGCCAAGGAAGGGGCCGCCGGCAAGGACCTGAAAATCCTCGGCGTCACGATCCTGACCTCGCTGGACCGCAACGATCTGGACGCCAGCCTGATCAAGCCGGGCGAGCTGCGCGATCTGGTGAGCGAACGCGCCGCGCGCGCGCTGGAGGCCGGGGCCGATGGCGTGATCGCGTCGCCGCAGGAAGCCGCGATGATCCGCGCCCTGCCCGAGGCCAGTGGCAAGCTCATCGTCACTCCCGGCGTACGTCCGGCCGGGGCGGCTCTTGGTGATCAGAAACGTGTCGCGACCCCCGCCAGCGCGATCCGGGACGGGGCCGATCACATCGTGGTGGGACGTCCGGTCTGGCAGGCCGCAGATCCGCGCACGGCCGCACAGGCGATCCTCGACGAGATCGCCTGACCCGCGGGGCGCGCACGCGCCGTGTCTTAACGTTCGTTGATGTCTTCGTCCCAGATCTTGATCTGGCCTTTGCGGACGCCGAAAATCCGGCGCATCAGGATCCAAGAGACAAGCGACAGGGCCGCGAAGGCCATCAGCAGGATCGGCAGCGATCCGGCAAGATAATCCCCAAGCGTGCCGCCCACGAACAAAAGCCCGCCGATCACCAGCGCCCCGATGGCAAAGCCCAGCAGGATAAAGCCCGGCGAGAGAATTTCGAGAATGCCCAGAACGAAGGCCGCGACGATCCAGACCCAGTATTCCTGCCAGATCATGAGCTCCGCCCCTTCAGCATGGAGAACGCATCGGCGAACGCATCCAGCGCGTTGGCCGGCAGCAGGACCGTCTGTTTGCCATCGCCCTTGCCCACGGCGACCAGCGCCTCGACCTGCTTGAGCGCGACCTGATACTGCGCCGCCTCGATGCCGTTTTCCTTGATCGCCTGCGCCACGACAGAGGTCGCATAGGCCTCGGCATCAGCCGTGATCCGCCGCGCTTCGGCTTCCTTTTCGGCCGCGTAAAGCTCGGCATCGGCATTCAGTTCGACGGCACGCTTGGTGCCCTCGGCCTCGGTCACCTGCGCACGGCGGGCGCGTTCGGCATTGAGCTGCTGGAGCATCGCTTCGCGGGTCGCCTGATCGAGATTGACGTCGAGAATCTCGGCGCGCGTGACCTCGATCCCCCAGTCATCGACCGCATCGGCCACCTGCCGCTTGATCCGCTCGATCAGCTGCTGGCGGTTGGACTGGACCTCGTCGAGCTCCATCTCGCCGATGCCCGAGCGCACGATGCCCGCAACCGTCGTGGCAATCGCCGCATCCACGTCGCGGATCCGGTAGACCGTCTTTTCCGGCTCGAGAATGCGGTAGAAGACGCTGGTTTCGACCTGCACCAGCACGTTGTCGGAGGTGATCGCATCCTGCGTGGCCGTCGGCAGCTGGCGCTCGAGGATGGAAATCCGGTGCGCCACGCGGTCCAGAAACGGCACGATGAAATTGATCCCGGGCCCCAGCACCGAGCGCAGGCGGCCGAACCGCTCCACCACATGTTTTTCACTCTGCGAAACGATCCGCACACCGGCAAAGATCGCAACGATGATAAAAATGGAAATCGCGAGGAAAATCGCGTTATTGCCCAGAAACTCCATGAAACCGTCTTCCATATAAATGACTGCCCAAATGCGCCGCTCGGGCGCTTTTCTTGGTGTCATATGGGCATGATTTGCGGCTTTTTGAAGAAATTCTGCAGGAAAACCCGCCAAAACCGCCGATTGTGCTGCCCTGTTGCATCGCTTAATTTGGCCCCATGCCCGCCCTTTGCCGCGATTGCCTGACACAGTTTGACGACGGCCCGCGCTGCCCGGGCTGCCGCAGCCCGCGCGTGATGTCCCACCCCGAGCTTTTCACGCTGGCCATTGCGCATATGGATTGCGATGCGTTCTACGCCTCGGTCGAAAAACGTGACAATCCGGAGCTGCGCGACAAGCCCGTGATCATCGGCGGCGGGCGGCGCGGCGTGGTCTCCACCGCCTGCTATATCGCGCGCATCAAGGGCGTGCGCTCGGCGATGCCGATGTTTCAGGCGCTCAAGCTGTGCCCCGAAGCGGTGGTCGTGCGCGGCCGGATGGAGGTCTACGTGCAGGTCTCGCGCCAGATCCGCGCGATCATGGAGGAGATGACCCCCGCCATCGAGCCCCTGTCGCTCGACGAGGCCTTCCTCGATCTGCGCGGCACCGAGAAACTTCACGGTGTGCCGCCGGCGGTGAAGCTGGCCGAGCTTGTCAAACGGATGGAAGACGAGCTGGGCCTGAGCGGATCGATCGGGCTCAGCCACAACAAGTTTCTGGCCAAGGTTGCCTCTGATCTCGACAAACCGCGCGGGTTTTCGGTAATCGGCGTCGAAGAGACCGCGGCCTTTCTCGCGGACAAGCCCGTGTCGCTGATCTGGGGCGTGGGCGCGGTTGGCCAGACGGCGCTGGCGCAGGCCGGGATCCGCACTTTCTCGGACCTGCTGCGCTGGGACCGCAAGGATTTGCACGCGCGGTTCGGCGCTACCGGCGACCGGCTGTGGCATCTGGCGCGTGGCGAGGATCACCGCCGCGTCTCGGCGCATACGCCGGTCAAGGGCATCTCCAACGAGACCACTTTCAACGAGGACACCAGCGCGCCCGATATTCTCGACGGTCATCTCTGGCGCATGGCCGAGAAGGTCGCCGACCGCGCCAAGGCCAAGGGCATCGCCGGACGCGTTGTCACGCTCAAGCTCAAACGGGCCGACTTCAAGCTCGTGACCCGCCGCATCACGCTGCGCGACGCGACCCAGATGGCCGACACGATCTACCGCACCGCCCGCGACCTGTTCGAGCAGACCGGCGATATCGGCCCGATCCGCCTTCTGGGCGTGGGGATCAGCGACCTGATCGCCGAGGACGGGGCCGACCGCACCCCCGACCTGCTCGACCCTGACGCCGCCAGACGCAGCGAAGCCGAACGCGCCACCGACACGATCCGCGCCCGCTTTGGCAAAGACGCGATCCTCAAAGGCAGGGCGCTGCGGTGAGGCGCGATTGAGCCAAAGCGCCGGCCCCGCGGGATCGTGTGGTTTGCAGTTGCGCAGGCTTTCCAGATCAGGGCCCGAAGCGCAGACCCGCATTCCTTCAGCTCAACAAAGGCGAGCCGCGCACTCACAATGAACGCCGGTTTTTCGGATGGCCGTTTCTCGATTCGATCAAACTTGTTTCCGGTTCTGCGAACCTACCCTAGGATGACCTGGAACGAGAAACTCAAATCAAGACCAGGGGATGCGTTTTTTGAAAGCCGTGGAGAAACAGGGCCCGACAGGCGCTCTTGCCGGAGATCCGAGGTTTCTTCCCGTCACGTTTGTATTCAGCATCTTCCTGTATCTTGCCCTGCAATACGCGATCGCGCCGGATTTTTTCTCCGTGCTGACGGTTCTGGGCAATGATGACGCCATGCGGCTGGTGTCTGTGCGCGATCTCTTGGATGGTCAGCATTGGCAAGACACCAGACAGTACCGGGTCCTCCCGCCCGACGGGATCTCACTGCACTGGTCGCGCTTGGTGGACCTGCCACTGGTGGCCCTGAACCGGCTTTTCCTGCTGTTCAGCGAGCCCGCATTGGCCGAAAGGCTGGTTTTGGCCGTGTGGCCCGCCTTGCTGTTCACAGCCTATCTTTCGATTGCGGCGAAAACCGCCCGGACGCATTTCGGAACGACTGCGGCATGCTACGCGATCCTTGCGGCAAGTCTGACGCCGATGATTTTCGCAAATCTTTTCGCGTTTGGCCGTGTTGATCACCACAACTTGCAGATGGTTCTTGCGCTCGCGATAGGCGCACTGATTTTGACACCCGGCCCCTCGGCAAGCCGGAGCGCAATCGCGGGAGGTCTGGCGGCCCTTTCGCTGGCCGTGGGCCTCGAGATGATTTTTTTCATTGCGCTGGCTGGCCTGCTTCTCACCGTCGAGGTCCTGTTCACCCCAACGGCTTCGGCCAGAAGGCTCCTCGGCTTCGGCGTCGGTCTGGGCGTGGCCGCGCCACTGCTTTACGTCGCACAATATGGATCGGGCAGCTGGGCAAACAGATCCTGTGACCAGTTATCGGTCCCGGTTCTGCTTTTGACGTCGAGCGCGGCTGTTTACACGATCGCGCTGGCGGTCACGCATCAAGCGTTCCCGCGCATCCCGCGACGTGTGGGGGCGGGCTCTCTTCTCACGCTGATCTTCCTCGCAGCGGCTTACCGGGCGTTTGGGCCCTGCATCGCCGGACCCTATGCCGATTTGGCGGAAGACATTCAAAAGATCGTCATCGGAGGCATCATAGAGGCCGCGCCGGCGTGGAAGCTTCTCTCCCTTGCGCCGGTCTTCGCGCTGAATGCACTCCTGCCTCTGTGTCTCGTTTTCGGGCTGCTGGTGGCACAATTGGCGCGGGGCAATCGCGCGCAGGCCGCGTCTTTTGACCGCCGTCCTCTCTTCATCCTTCTGGCGTTTGTGTGTCTGGGCCTGCTTGGCGCATTCTGGCAGTTGCGCGCATTCCTCTGGGGCTTGGCGGTGCTGCCTTTGGCATTTGGCGCCACCATGGCCTACTGGACCGACGCGCAAGGGAGCCGCCGGCCTCTTGCAAAACTCTTCGTGCTTGCCGCCCTGTTCGTTGGCATCGTCACCCCTCAAACACTCACACTGACTGGGCAGAAACTGTTTTCCTCCGGATTAGGATCTCAACAGAACACAGCCTCCGCACTGAGCAAAATCTCGAGAAACTGCGGCAGTCATGCGCAGATTTCCCGTCTCAACCAGATCCCCGTGAATTTGATCCTGGCGCCGATCAACCTCGGCCCGCGCATTCTTCTCCACACCCCGCACGCGGTGATAAGCGCGCCTTACCACCGAAGCGCCGCAGCCCTTTCCAACGGGGTATTCCCATTTATTGGCGGATTTGAGGATATGGCGCAGAAGGTCCAGCAATCTGAGGCGGGTCTGGTCGTGGTCTGCAACCTGCAACGCTCCGGGCAGGAAGAGAGCGCTGGCGCGCGTCTGGCCTCCGGTGATTTTCCGAACTGGCTGCGTCCCATTGAGGTTGGCGCAAGCGATCTTACGGTCCTGCGGGTCTTACGGGACGCTCAGGGGAATTTGCTGCGTGAACCCAAGGCAGGGGGCTAGGCGGAATGCGGTTTTCCTTCCAACCAAATCTCTCGGGGACATTCATCCGTTTCGTTCTGGTCGGCGGATTTTCCAGCCTTGCCTATTCCCTCCTGATCTCGGCGATTGTCACCTTCACGGACCTGCCGGCCTTCGTCTCAAGCGTGGTGCTTTTCGCAGCATTCATTCCGGTGACGTTTCGGGCCCATAAGGTGATAACTTTCTCGGCGCCCGCTTTGTCGAAGATTGCATTCTTCCGGTACGCGCTTTTACAGGTGACCTGTTTTTCGGTGATCTCTTTCATTTGCTCGAGGCATCTGACCGACGCTTATGTTCTGGACGCGATCTTGTATTTCGGCGCGGTTGCGACATCGGCCGTTCTCAGCTTTCTTGTCGGGCGCTATTTCATTTTCCGGCCGCATGACGAAGCCTGACCAGAAAATGGAGCTTGCGTCCAAACACCAGACTGAACGGCCAGGGGTATAGCCCGAGATCGGTCGTGAATTGCTCGACCTCGAGACCCGCTTCGCGAAAACGCGTGTGCCAGACCTCCAGCGGTGCGTATTCATAGGGGAGCGCAACCCCGTGGGGGGCATTTCCAACCCAATCCATGAACCGCAAAACAAGGTGATCGAACGCGGTCTCGGCCAGATGGTCCTTTATGACCACGTGGTTTCGGCTCACCCGCGCGGCTTCGTTCAGGAGGTCCTGAGGGTTGTCACAATGGTGGAGCACATCCACGAATGTCACCGCGTCCACGCTCTTGTCGGAGTTCGGTATAGTCTTGCCGTCGAACGCAGTGACCTCAATCTCGGTGTGGGGCCGCACGAGGATATCGATACCGGTGATCGTGACATCCCCCAGTTGATCGGCCAGCGCGCGTGCTATGCTGCCGTCGCCCGTTCCGACATCCATGATGTCCGTGTTTCCAGCCAGAAATGTGCCCAGCCCCTGAACGAGGACATGCTTTCTACGATTGAAAACCAGAACCCTGTGCGTGTTCCGGATCAGCGCCTTTAGCATCCTGCGCTCCGATCCGGAAACCTGAGCAGATGAAGACCGCGCCACTTGAATATCGTTAAACCGAGTTGCAAAGCCTCTTCAGATTGAATGTCACCCGCCACGTGTCAATCGATTTCGCAGCGGATGCCGCCCAGATCATGCAGAAAGAGCGCGCCCCTCCTGCCGAAACGCGCGATCTGTGCGCCGCCCTATTCTCGCAACCGCGGTCTTGTCATAGTCTGGCTCTGCGGCCCGCAGGCGGGCCGGTCTGCAACTGTGCGAGAGCAAGATGCCCAAGGGAGACGACATGCCGAACCGCAGATCGACGCTCCGGTCGTCCGATGCAAGAGCCCCGCGCGACCGTTTGGAGGGCTGAGGGCATGATCGGGATGCTCGCGCGGAGTTTCAGCTTTGCGACCAACGCGGTCTTCGCTGCGCTGATCCTTGGCGTGGCCCTGCCGGGCAGCCACCGTGCATTCATTCCCCAGACATACGGCCTGACGGAGATTGCGCCGCGCGTCTGGACCGATGCGCCCGCCCGCGCCAACAGGCTTACTGACCTTGTCGAGGCCTCGCGCGCGCAGGTCACAGGGTTTTTCGGCGACACCACCACGCCGATCGTCATCCTTTGCGCCACGAAAGCCTGCGCCCAGACCTTCGGCATTCGCGGAAACGGGCTTTCGCTGGCCTTTCTGGCTATCATGGTCAGCCCGGGCGGCTTGACGCAGGGCACGCTCACCCACGAGATGACCCACTCGCGGCTTCACCGCTCCATGGGGCCTTCGAATATCATCCGTCAGCCCTATCCGACATGGTTCGACGAAGGGCTTGCAACCCATGTCGCCGATCACCCCGTCTGGCGGGGACCGATCAGCGCCGCCCACAGGGCGCGTGTGCACGAGGTGCGCAAGTTCTGGGACTGGGGTGACGCGATGCGCACGCTCGGCGTGGGCCGCGCCTACCGCGCTGCCGCCGCCGAAGTGGCGGCGATCGAACGCGCGGCCGGACGTGACGGGCTCTTGGAGCTGATCACGCGGGCCGAGGCGGGCGAGGATTTCGACGCGGTTCTGGCCGAGCTTCTTGCACGATAGGGCGCGGCGCGGTCTGGGCGGAGGTCCGCTGTCCCGGCGCGCCCTGTGCCCTTGGTGACTTTATCAACCGGTCCCGGCCCTATATCGTCGCGCCCAGCAGATCACGGCTGGAAAAGGAGACAGCAGATGCGCCGATGGATGAGCCCTGCCCTGATTGCCGTGCTGGCGCTTGGTGTAACCACGCCCGCATCCGCCGCGCCGCCCGGCTGCCCGCCGGGTCTGGCCAAGAAGAACCCGCCCTGCGTGCCTCCGGGTCAGGTCGGCAAGCAAGGCTGGCTGAAACGCGGCGACATTCTGGACCGGGACTATGACCGCGTGCGCTATCCCCGCCGCTATCGCCTGCCCCCGCTCGGGGAGGCCGAGGGCTACTATCGCAACGGTCGCATCGTTTATCGCGTCGACGAGGAGACCCGCCAGATCCTCGACTGGATCGAACTGACCGATGAGATCTTGGGCAACTAACTGATCGCGTTCAGATCGCGGGTTTGTAGAGGTCTGCAAGGGTGCGTGGTGGTCAAACGCACCCTTGCGCACCTGAAGCCGCCACGCCTCATGTGTCTTTGGTGGGCTTGGACCAGAAATGCAGCCTGCCCACCTGACGCGCGCGGTTTTCAGGGTGTTAGTTGGGGTTTGCGGACCCATGGTTGCGGTTGGAGTTCCCACCCGCGGTGTTCTCGGCACGGTTGCTGTTCCCGGAATTTCCAGGGGCGGACTGATCTCCGTTCCCCCAGCCATTATTGCCCTTTTCAGCCGACGGGCAGTCGCATCCATCCGTCGCGAATGCCGGAACAGAGACTGTCATTGCCGCACCAGCAAATGCAGCAATGGCAACAAGTTTCCTGATAGTCATCTTCCACCTCCAACATAATCCAAAACACTCAGATACGCGGCGGTTCAGCCGCCCGTGGAGCGTATTCGAACGACGGGCTCACAAATAGTTAGCCAAAGGTTTAGCCCCCCTTAAGCGATTATGTTCTCACCGAAATCTGGAAATCTGTAAGATGCGGCCCGCGTGGAAAAATCGCACTCCGCCCAAGAGCCTAGCGATTCTGACTAATCTGTTCCGGCAAGGGTGGCTCTCAGGACCTGCGCGCCGAAAGCCCGTAGGACATGAAAAAAGCCGCCCTGACGCAAGGGCGGCTTTTTCATATCCGATACCAAGAAAGCGGGCCCGGCGGATGTTCCACCGGATCCCGCACGGGGTTCAGGCCTCAGCCGGTGCCGTCTTCCAGCTTGGCGTCGGGCGCGTTCTTCTTAACCGACTCGATGCCGTTGTCGCGCGCCGAAGCGCTGCTGTAGCTCTCGCTTGTGCCGATCACCTGACCGTTCGAGGCCTTGAGGTTGAACATGGGCTTGCCCGAGGATGTGTCCTTGCGCTCGTAGCGCTCATCGAGCGGCGCGTTCTTGCGAACGGACGCAATCCCGTTCTCGGCGCTCGCCTTTCGCTTGTATCCTTCGCTGGCAAGGATGATCTCTCCGTTGCCGGCCTTCAGCCGAAACCGGTATTCCCCTGCCTTGTCTTCGTAGAGCTCAAACTTGCCTGCCATCTCTTTCCTCCGTCAGAACATGCGTTTCAGGATGCAGGATGACGCAATCGGGGCGAATTTTTCAAGAAAATTAGACGGGTGACTTAAGGTCACATGGCCGAAACGGTCCGGTCGCAGGGCCGCGCGCCCGGAACCGGCGCGCCTCAACGCGCTGGACACATGGCGATGTGCACATCTACCCTTAGGACCAGGTAACAGGAGGAATACCATGAAACTTTTGCGCCGCACGGTGCTGGCCGGTCTGGCAACAGCCGCGCTTGCCGCGACATCCGCCTTCGCCGGACAAGCCGATGACGGGGTCAAGCGCCTCGCGATCCAGATCAGCGACAACGATCCCGCAACCTTCAACAAGGCCCTGAACGTGGCCACGAATTTCGCGCGCGGGATGAGCGAGTCCGGCGCCTTCTACGAAGTGGAGATCGTCACCTTCAATGCCGGGTTGCACATGCTGCGGACCGACACATCCCCCGTGATGGATCGTATCAACAGCATCTCCGAGAGCATTCCGGAGGTGAAGTTCAGCGCCTGTGGCAACACGATCAAGGGCATGACAAAGAAAGAGGGCACCGCCCCGCCGATCACCGAACGTGCCGGTGTCGTGACGGCAGGCGTCGTGCGCCTGATGGAGCTTGACGACGCGGGATACTACGTCATCCGGCCCTGATCACGGCTGCGGTGGCGAAGACTGCCCTCGGCCCCCTCAAAGGGGGCTCAACGGGTAGCTGGCGAGGAGCTCATGAAGCGCGCCCCGGGGCGAGAGCGTCGAGCGATAGAGCGCGAAGCTGTGCACCTCGAACACAGAGCCCCGAAACGCGGCCTGATCCGCAAGAGAATCGCGGATCCTCTCAAGCTCGACCCCCGCCACGATCTTCGGCAGACGGACAAGCGTGACATGGGGGCGAAACCGCTGTCTGGGGAACGCGAGCCCCGCTTGCCGCAGCGCGCGGGTGATGCGTCGCTCAAGTTCTGCGAGTTCCGATGACGGGGCAAGATCGGCATAGATCACCTGTGGCGACCGGCTGCCGAAGCTTCCGACACCGGCAAGCTGTAACTGGAACGGCGCGGCCTGCAGGCCCGAAAGCGCCTCATGGGCCTCTTCCACCGCGCGCTCGGGCTGCTCGCCAAGAAAGCGCAGGGTCAGGTGCAGGTTTTCCGCAGGAACCCGGCGGCCGACCGGGATCGCGCTTTGCAGCGCCGTGATCTCGGCGCGGATCGTCTCGGGAATATCGATCGCAACGAAAACGCGCATCTGTGGCCCGCGCGCGCCGCTCACAGCGGCGGCTGTTTCAGCGGATCACGAGAACCGTGCATTGGGCGTGGTGCACGACCCTGTTGGCGGTCGAGCCGATCAGCAGGTTCTGCAGGCCGGGCTTGTGCGACGCAATGACGATGCAGTCGATCCCGTTGGCCTCGGCATAATCCACGATCGCACGCCCGGCATTGCCGTTGACGACGGCAGGCTCCGCACCGGGCAGTCCGGCGGCCAGTTTCTTGAGATCATCCTCGTAACCGCTCCGGCTGTCGGCCAGAATGCCATCGGGAATTTCCGCGGCCACATAGGCGGGGATCGGCTCCCTCACGTAAAGAACGGTGAAGCGTGCATCCTCACCCGCCAGTTGCCTGGCGGCTGCAAACGATGCGTCGTGATTGTGGCCCTCTCCCAAAACGACCGGCACCAAAATATTCTTATACACAAACAGTTCCTTTCCTTGGCTCGCGGTTTTCACGATACAGGGCGCCATCGCCGCGACCTTGATTCAGATCATGGTGGCGCGTGCAGGCAAAACGGCCTTTCGCATCCGTTTCCGGGATACGCGTTCGTTTTTTCTGAAATACGCGTGGTGTGCGCGGTTATTCCGCAGCAAGTGGCGTTTGAGTGCGTCCAATCTGCGCAACCTCGGCGACCACATCTTCCATCAATTTGCGGAATTCGCTGAAATTCGCGCTGGGGCGCACCTCGGCCTCGTCCATGTAGAGCGCGCGGTCGATCTCGATCTGGACGGCGTGCTGGCCACGCGACGGGCGGCCGTAATGCTGGGTGATATAGGCGCCTGCGAACGGTGCGTTGCGGCTCACGCGCAGGCCCGCATCAAGGAAGATCGTCTCGATCCGGTCGACGATATGGCCCGAGGCGGAGGCCCCGAACCGGTCGCCGAGGATCACCTCGGCGCGCATCGCACCGGCCCGCGAGACCGCTTCGGTCGCGTCATGGGGCATCGAGTGGCAATCGAGCAGAACCGCCTCGCCGAACCGCTGGCGTGTGTCGTCGAGCAGGCTTTGCAGGCGGTCATGGTAGGGCCGCCAGTAGTTCTCGATCCGGCCATGCGCCTCTTCGATCGGCATCTTGCCGCGGTAGATTTCGCGCCCGTTGGAGACGACCCGCGGGATGACCCCCAGGCCCGAGGCGATGCGCGGGTTCTGGCCCGCGCGGCCCACGCCCTCCACGATGGCCGGGTCCAGTTCGTCGGCCGAGCGGTTCAGGTCGAGATAGGCGCGGGGCATGTTGGCGCAGATCAGCGGGGCGCCGCACTCCGGCGCGGAGCCGACCAGCATGTCCATGAACGCATCTTCGGAGGAGCGGATCGTCAGCTCGTCGAGCACCGAGCGGCGCAGGAAGGCCCACGGGTAATCGCGCCCGCTATGGGGGCTGGCAAAGACCACGCTGGTGGTCTGGACCTCCGGCAGGCAGAGCGTGTAGGCGTGTTTGACCATGCGGTCCTCCTTGCCACATCTTATAAGACATAAACGGGGGGGATCAAAAGCCCTTGAACCGCCCGACGACTCCTTCTATAGAGCGCCAACCAACGTGGTTCTTCCGCGCCGGACGTCGTGTCAGGTCGGGAGGATTTCATCGGTGCAGATGGGCGCTTAGCTCAGCGGTAGAGCACTTCGTTGACATCGAAGGGGTCACTGGTTCGATCCCAGTAGTGCCCACCATCGCAAGCCCCCGGCCCCGCGCCGGGATCAGGAATTCAAGAGGCGCACGCGCGCTTTGGAACAGGAGAAGAGACATGAAGGTCAAGAATTCGCTTCGCTCCTTGAAGTCGCGCCACCGCGATTGCCGGATCGTACGCCGCAAGGGCCGTGTTTACGTGATCAACAAGACACAGCCGCGCTTCAAAGCCCGTCAGGGCTGAGCCGGACCCGGGCTCCCGGGCACAGGCCAGAAGAAAAACAACCGCCCTTCGGGGCGGTTTTTTTGTGCCTCCGGCGGGGATATTTAAAGAGACATGAAAGGGCCGTTTGCAGGCCCGGCTACAGGCCCAACTACAGTCCCAGCGCATGGCGGCGTTCCTCGGCGAAGCCCTGCACCAGTCGGTCGGCGACCAGCGCGAGGATTGCCATCGCGGCCCCTGCCGCGACGCCGAGCCCGACATCGGCGCTGCCCAGCGCGATGTAGATCGACTGGCCCAGACCCGTGGTTCCGATCAGAGCGGCGATGACCAGCATCGCGAAGGCGTAGAGAATCGTCTGGTTGAGGCCCAGCAGGATTGTTGGCGCGGCATAGGGTGCGCGCACGTCGCGCAGGGTTTGCCAGCGGGTTGCGCCGGAGGCCTCGGCGGCCTCGAGCAATTCGGCCGGTGTGTTGACCAGCCCGTGGCGGGTGTAGCGGATCATCGGCACGATGGCGTAGGCGCAGATGGCGAGGAAGGCGGAGAACTCGCCGATCTGGAAGAACATCAGGACCGGGATCAGGAAGACGAAGAGCGGGATCGTTTGCAGCATATCGCAGACCGGTCGCAGCACCGTCCATGCCGGTGTGCTGAGTGCTGCCAGAAGGCCCAGAGCGCCGCCGACAAGGGCGCAGGCAAAGACCGCAACGCCCGACAGGTAGAGCGACAGCAAGGCCCGGTCCCACAGGCCCGAGACGAGGATCAGGGTCAGCAGGATCACCGCAAAACGTGTCAGCCGCCAGCCGCCCGACATCCAGCCCAGCGCGCCTGCGCCCGCGATCAGGAAGGGCCATGGCAGTTGCGAGATGCCGGTCTCCAGCATGATGGCGAGGCATCCGAGCAGCGCGCCGGTGGCGATCCGTCCGCGCAGCGCCAGCAGGCCGGCCAGCGCGGCGGCGCCGGCAAAGTAGATCGCCGAATGGGTGGCGGTCCATGCAAAGCCCCATGTGAAGGGCAGCACCGCCTGATCGAGCCCGATGCGCAGGGGCAAGAGCAGGTAGAACATCGCCGTGTTCTTGATCGCGTCGAGCTGGATGCCGTTGGCGGCGGTGAACGCGCCCACCGCCGTGTCGACCGCGCTGGCTGCGGGATCGAAGAGCGTGAAGCTGGCGGGATCAGGCAGGCGGCCGTAAGTCAGCGCGCCGACCAGCACCGAGGCGCCGACCAGCCCCCAGACCACGCGTCTGTCGCGCGGGGTGCGGCTTTGCGCCAGCGCGCCGGACATCCGGTCGATCAGGATGGCGAAGACCACGATCACGAGCCCCGCGAGGAAGGCCTGTCCGAACTGCGCCTTGCGCATGGTCAGCAGCACTTCCCAGCCGATATCGTTGAAGCCGCCGATCACCGCCGCGATGATCACCATCGAAAGCGCGGCCATCAGGCACTGGTTGACCCCGATCATGACCTGCGTCGTCGCGGCGGGCAGTTCCACGAGGAAAAGCTGCTGGCGGCGGGTGCCGCCCGACATGATCGCGGCTTCCTTGATCTCGTCCTCGACCCGTTCGAGCCCCAAAAGCACGTTGCGCGCCATCGGCGGCGCGGCGTAGATCGCCGAGGCGATGAGCCCAACGACGGGTCCGAAGCCGAAGAGCAGCAGAAGCGGTGTGAGATAGGCGAAGGTCGGCACGGTCTGCATCACGTCGAGCGTGGCCTGCACCGCGCCTTTGACGCGGGGCACCTCGTAGGCGAGGATGCCGATGGCCAGCCCCAGCCCGAGCGCCAGGGGCACCGAGACGAAGACCAGCGCCAGCGTGTTCATGCTTTCCGCCCAGTAGCCCGACCCGAGGATGAAACCCAGCCCGAGCGCACCGAGCGCGGCCATCCGCCAGCCGCCCAGATACCAGCCCAGTGCCGTGACCGACCCGATCACCACCGGCCAAGGCAGCGCGCCCAGCAGCCAGTTGGCCGCGTCCATCGGGTAGGCCAGAAGGCCCGAGAAGACCCGAGCGGCGGGTTTGATCGCGCCCAGGACGGCTCCGAGCCCGTCGCCGATCCAGTCGGACAGGGGCAGGCTCCAGCCCTTGGGCCAGCTGGCCAGCCACGGGGCGACCGGTTCCAGCAGCAGGCAGGCGATGCCCACGGCCAGCGTGAACAGTCCCGCCAGCGCCCCTTTCGAGAGCGCAACGCGGCGGCGCGCGGGGGCTGCCGCATCGGCGAGGCTCATGACCCGGCCTCGCCCAGCGCGCGGGCAAACATCTCGGGCCGGACCACGCCGACGATCTTGCCGTCGCCGTCGCGCACGGGGATCGGCTCGAAGGTCAGGGCGCAATTGGCCAGAGCGTCATCGAGGGTCATGGCGGTGTTCAGCGCGGGGCCGTCTTGCGCAGGCGGCGTGCCGTTCAGCGGGTCCATGACCGAGGCCAGCGTCATGTGGCGGCCTTTCGGGATATCGCGGGAGAACTCGCGCACGTAATCGTCGACCGGGTTGAGCACGATCTCGGTCGGCGTGCCGATCTGCACGATGCGCCCGTCGCGCATGATCGCGATGCGGTCGGCCAGTTTCAGCGCCTCGGCAATGTCATGGGTGATGAAGACGATGGATTTGCTGAGCGAGGCCTGAATCGACAGGAACTCGTCCTGCAACTGGCGCCGGATCAGCGGATCGAGCGCAGAGAAGGGCTCGTCGAGAAACCAGATATCGGGGTTTACGGCAAGCGAACGGGCGATGCCCACGCGCTGGCGCTGGCCGCCCGAAAGCTCGCGCGGGTAGGCGTCTTCGCGCCCCTCGAGGCCGACGAGGCGGATCACCTCTTCGGCCCGGCTGCGCCGCGCCCCGGCCTTTGCCCCCTGCATCTTGAGCGGGAAGGCCACGTTCTCGGCGACGCTCATATGGGGAAACAGGCCGAAATGCTGGAACACCATGCCAAGCTTGTCACGGCGCAGTTCTGTCATCCGCCGCTTGCTGGCCGCGAGGATATTCTCGCCGTCGATCAGCACCTCGCCGGCCGTGGGATCGACCAGCCGCGAGATACAGCGGATCAGGGTCGATTTGCCGGAGCCCGAGAGCCCCATGATCACGAAAAGCTCGCCGGACTGCACCTCGAAGGAGGCGTCCTGCACGGCGGGGATCAGGCCTTTCTGGCGCAAGCCAAGGGCCACGTCTTCGGACGTGGCCCCCGTGTTTTGCGCCGCGTTCAGGGCCTCGGCCAGTTCGGTTCTGGCATTGGCGCCGAAGACCTGCCAGAGGCCCTTCGTGGCGATTGCAGCGTCCACTGTGATCAGTTCACAGCGGCGTCGACGACCGGCTTCCAGACGCTTTCATTGGCGTCCATCCATGCCGCGACGACCTCTTCGACACTGCCGCCATCGACATCGATCGCGCCCATCAGGGGCTGCTGCACATCGGTCGACAGCGTGTAGCCCTCGAGGATTTCATAGGCGGCCGGCCACTTGTCCTTGAGACCGGACCAGCCGGCCTTGAAGATGCGGGTCGGCGTGAAATCGCAGTCGTTGACCGCGTTGGGGTTCGGGCCCCATGCGGGATCTTCGAAACAGGCGGCTTCGCCCACCGGCAGGTCGACGAATTTCACGTCATAGGCCGACATCGCCCAATGCGGCTGCCAGAAGACGATCAGAAGCGGGGATTTCTTCTCGGTGGAGGCGCGCAGCTCGGTGATCAGCGCCCCTTCCGAGCCCGCAGGCACGGCTTTGAAGGGCAGCTCGAGACCCGCGACACGGTCCGCGCCCGGTGTGCCCCAGTCCGCCGGGTAGTCGACCAGACGGCCTCCGGGCAGGGTTTCAGCGGTGGCAAACTGCGCCGCGCAGTCTTTCAGAGCTTCCCACGCGGGCAGGCCCGGGCAGATCTCGGCCACATGGGCGGGGTAGGCAAAGCCCTCCTTGGCTTCGAGACCGAGATCGGAGATCTCGACGACCGTACCTTCAGAGACTTTCTTGGCGTATTCGTCGGAGACGTTGGAGGACCAGATCTCCAGCGTGGCGTGGATATCGCCATCGGCCAGCGCCTGGAACTGGTTCAGCATGCCGGCGGTGACATACTCGACCTTGTAGCCTGCTTTTTCGAGCATCTGGCCCGCAACATGGGTGGTGATGTGCTGGCCGGTCCACTCGTTGATCGCCAGTTTGATCGGATCGTCCACGGCGCCCAGATCGGCGGCTTGGGCCGACGTGGCGAGGACAAGCGCGGACACGCCCGCAAAGAATGCTGATTTCATGATGTTCTCCCGGAGGTTCGTTTTTGATTGCAGCCATTAAAAACTGATGCCACGGCTGTGACCACCCCCTATCGGCCCATTTTGGCCCCGAAGCTGCGAGGACGCCCGATGACGCGCTCTGCCTTTTTCCCGATCTGGCTCGCCCTTGGCGCGGCGCTGATGTGGGGCCTGTGGTGGCTGCCGATCCGCGCTTTGGAGGAGATCGGGCTGTCGGGCATGTGGGCCGGCAGCGCGATGGCCGCGGGGGCCGCGCCGTTGCTGCTGATCTCGCTGATGATCCGGCCCAAGCCGGCGCGGCTGTGCCCCGGCGCGGTCGCCGGCGCGGTTTTCACCGGCTGCGCGATCATGATGTATTCGGCGGCGATTGCCGACACCACGGTGCTGCGCGCGGTGCTGTTGTTCTACCTTGCGCCGGCTTGGGCGATCGCGCTCGAGTGCCTGTTTTTCGGCCGCAAGTTCCGGCTGGTCAATGGAGCGGCGATCGGGCTGGCCCTTCTGGGTGTTCTGTTCATCTTTGGCGGCGAGATCAGTTTTGCGGACTGGCGTTTCGGCGACACGATGGCGCTGTTTTCGGGGCTGGCATGGGCGTGCGGCGCGGCGCTGGTCTTCAATTCGCCCAATGCGGGGCTGCGCGCGCTGTCCCTGATTGCCTGCGGCGCGGGGGCGGTCATGGGCGCGCTTTCGGCGAGCCTGTTCGGGATGACCCTCGGCGGGTCGGGCGTTAGCCTGCAGATCGGCATCGGCGCGTTGGGCTATGGCAGCCTCTACGTGGCGCCGATCATTCTGGCGACACTGTGGAGCGCACGGCGGCTGAGCCCCGCGGTTCTGAGTTTCCTGCTGACGGCGGAGATCATCTCCGGCGTGGGCTCGGCTGCCATTTTGCTCGACGAACCGTTCGGCCTGCCGGAAATCACGGGCGCTTTCCTGATTGCGGCCGGAGCCACTTTGGAGGTCTTCGCCCCCACGCAGGTCCAGCGGCGGGGCTGACCGCGCTCAGTCGTAGCTGCGCTGGTCGTCGATCACCACGCCGTCCTTGGGCAGGGTTCCGGGGGCCACGACCTCCACCGTGCCGCGCAGTTTCAGCACATCGGCCACGCTTTGGGCATATGCGTCGGCGTCCCCGCCCTCGGCCTCGATGCGGACCGTCATGACATCCATCTCGCCGTCGCGGGTCGCGATCACGCGGGCGCGGGTCACCTCTGCATGGCGCGACACAAGTGCCGCGACCTGTTCGGGGCGCACGAACATGCCCTTGATCTTGGTGGTCTGGTCGGCGCGGCCCATCCAGCCCTTGATGCGCATATTGGTGCGCCCGCAGGGGCTCTGGCCTTCGAGCACCGCGCTCATGTCGCCGGTGGCAAACCGGATCAGCGGATAATCGGGATTGAGCGTCGTCACCAGAACCTCGCCCACCTCGCCCGGCGCGACCGGGTTTCCGGTGCCCGGCGTGACGATCTCCACGATCACGCCCTCGTCGACGATCATCCCCTCCATCGCCTCGCTTTCATAGGCGATGTTGCCGAGATCGGCGGTGCCGTAGCACTGGGTGCAGGAAATGCCGCGATCGGCATAGGCCTGACGCAGGCTCGGAAACAGCGCCCCGCCCGAGACGGCCGCCTTCGTGATCGACAGGGCAAGGCCCATCTCGTCGGCTTTCTCGAGAATGACATTGAGATAATCCGGCGTGCCGGCATAGCCCGTCACGCCCACATCGCAGGCCGCCTGTGCCTGCAACTCGGTCTGCCCGATGCCGGCGGGCAGCACCCGCGCGCCCACGGCCCGCGCGCCGTTTTCGAACATCATGCCGGCCGGCGTGAGGTGATAGCTGAAGCAGTTCTGCACGATATCGTCCGGCCCGAAGCCGCCCGCATGCAAAAACCGGCCCAGACGCCACCAGTCATGGCTGGTGCGGCCCGGCTCGTAAAGCGGGCCGGGCGACTGGAACACATGATCGAAGTCAGGCCCGACATAGCCGCCGAAGGGCGGGCTGTCCTTCTGCCGCGCGCCGAGCTCGGATTTGCGCAGCACCGGAAGGCCCGCCAGCGCCTCGGGCGCGGTGATCGCGCCGGGGTCGATCCAGCCCAGATCGAAACCGGGAAGCGCCTGTGCGCGGGCAATCTGTTCGGGCAGCGCGCGCGCAAGATCGGCGCGCCGCGCGTCGGCACTGCGGGTTTCAAGCGCGTCGTAAAAGGCCAAGTCTTTCTCCCCCCGGTTCGGGTCAATCTGCGGCGTGTCAGCTCAGCCAGCGTTTGCGGCGGCGGTAGGAGCGCACGTCGCGGAAGCTCTTGCGGCCTTCCTCGGACATGCCGAGGTAGAATTCCTTCACGTCCGGGTTCTCGCGCAGTTCGGCGGCGGGGCCGTCCATCACCACGCGGCCGGATTCGAGAATATAGCCGTAATGGGCAAAGCGCAGCGCCACGTTGGTGTTCTGCTCTGCCAGAAGGAAGCTCACGCCTTCCTTCTCGTTGAGGCTTTTGACGATGCCGAAGATCTCTTCGACAAGCTGCGGGGCGAGGCCCATGCTGGGCTCGTCGAGCAGGATCGTCTCGGGCCGGCTCATCAGGGCGCGGCCGATGGCTGTCATCTGCTGTTCGCCGCCCGAGGTATAGCCCGCCTGCGATTTGCGGCGTTCCTTGAGGCGGGGGAAATAGGTGTAGACCATGTCGAGATCGGCCTCGACATTGCTCTTGCCGTCGCGGCGCGTATAGGCGCCGGTCATCAGGTTTTCCTCGACGGTGAGATGCTCGAAACAGTGGCGGCCCTCCATCACCTGAATGACGCCGCGCTTGACCATCGCGGCCGGATCAAGGCCGGCAACGCGCTCGCCCCGGTAGGAGATCGTGCCCTTGGTGACCTCGCCCCGCTCGGAATGCAGCAGGTTGGAGACCGCTTTGAGCGTCGTCGTCTTGCCCGCGCCATTGCCACCCAGAAGGGCGGTGATGCCGCCCTGCGCGACCTTCAGGCTGACGCCTTTGAGCACGAGGATCACGTGGTTGTAGATCACCTCGATATTGTTCACTTCCAGAAGTGTTTCCGTCTTTCCGGAATCCAGCATCTCGATACTCCGTCGCGGCGGGTGTGCCCGTGTCCGTCTGGCGGCACGGTCCGTCCTGCCGTTTGAATTGGGGGGGTCTGCCGGCGACCCGGAGGCCGCCGGCAGGACGTCATGTGATCACGAACAACCCGGTGTGATGTTGTTCTCGGCAGCAAACGCGGCCGAATCTTCATCGATCAGCGGGTTGATCACGGCCTTGTCGCTTTCGATCATATCCGTGATCAGGTTCCACTTCTGGGCCGCGGCATCCCACTGCTGGACCATGCCGAGGCCGGGGCCACCGTGGTTTTCACAGCTCACCGAGAAGGCCGGACCGAAATTCGGCAGGCCCAGTTCGGCCATCCGCTCTTCGGTGATGTTCAGCGCTTCCATACCGTCGCGCATCTGCGCGGGGGTCAGGTCCGTGGTGTTGTGGATGCCCTGTGCGGTGCGCGCGGCTTCGGCCGCCAGCATCGCGGCATACATGCCCCGCGAATAGAGCACCGTTCCCACCTGATCGCCTGCGCCCGCAGCCTTGCCGGCATCGACCACGTATTTCTGCATATCCGCATAGATCGGATAGTCAGACCCGGTGCCGTGCATTGCCAGCGACTTGTAGCCGTTGGCGCCGTCACCGGCGGGCAACACGTCATTCTCGGAACCGGACCACCAGACGCCGATGAACTTGTCCATCGGGAAGCGGATGTTGGTGGCTTCCTGAATGGCGACTTGGTTCATCACGCCCCAGCCCCACATCAGGACATAGTCCGGACGCTGCTGGCGGATCTGGAGCCACTGCGATTTCTGCTCCTGACCGGGGTGGTCCACGGCGATGGGCAGGAAGTCGTAGCCATGCTTCTTGGCCAGCTCTTCGAGCGTGCGGATCGGCTCCTTGCCATAGGCGGAGTTGTGGTAGACCAGCGCGATCTTCTTGCCGCTCAGGTCGCCGCCCTCTTCATCCATGATGTGCTTGATGGCGATCGACGCCCCGTCCCAGTAGTTGGCGGGGTAGTTGAAGATGTTGGAGAACACCGCGCCGTTCTTGGCGGATGTCCGGCCGTAGCCCATCGAGTGGATCGGGATGCCGTCGGCGGTCGCTTTCGGGATCAGCTGGTAGGTGATGCCGGTGGAGAGCGGCTGATACACCAGAGCGCCTTCGCCCTTGGTGGCCTCGTAGCATTCCACACCTTTCTCGGTGTTATAGCCGGTCTCGCATTCAAGCACCCGAACCGGAACGCCGCCGATGCCGCCGTCGCGCTCGTTGAGAAGCGTGAAGTAATCCTCGTAGCCGTCGGCGAACGGGATGCCATTGGCCGCATAAGGGCCGGTACGGTAGCTCAACGACGGGAACACGAGGTCCGCCATCACGGGGCTTGCCGCCATCACGGCGCCCAGCGCCAGTGTCGTCAGTTTCAATGTCATCGGTTTGTATCCTCCCTTTGGGTCTTTTTTATCCGATTTTCTCAGTCAGCCGGGGTTGTCCCCGATCCTTTGGCTTGTCTTGGGCCACCGCGCTAATGCGGGAACGGCCAGAGTCTCAGCTTTTCCTTTGCCACGCGCCAGAGCTGCGCCAGCCCGTGCGGTTCCAGAATGAGGAACATCACGATCAGACCGCCCGAGACGATGAAGTTCAGATGTTGCGCCAGATCCGTCGGCCAGCCAAGCCCGCCGACAAAGACGTTTTTCAGGAACACCGGCAGAAGCACCATGAAGGCAGCCCCCGCGAAGGATCCGAAGATCGATCCCAGCCCGCCGATGATGATCATGAAGAGCACGAGGAACGACTTCTCGATCCCGAAGGCCTCGCCCACCTCGACCGCGCCCAGATAGACGCTGAAAAACAGCGCTCCGGCCACGCCGATGAAGAAGGAGCTGACCGCGAAGGCCGTCAGCTTGGCGCGCAACGGGTTCACCCCGATAATCTCGGCGGCGATATCCATGTCGCGGATCGCCATCCATTTGCGCCCCACCGTGCCCCGCGTCAGGTTGCGCGCGATGATCGCGCAGAACGTCACGAAGACCAGGCAGATGAGGTATTTCGCCCAGGCCTCGGTGTTGGGGCCGGTGACGATTATGCCCAGAACCGTGCGCTCGGGAGAGTTGATCTGGCCCGACGCGGAATAGTTGTAAAACCACGGCACCTTGTTGAAGAGCCAGACAAGGAAGAACTGCGCGGCCAGCGTGGCCACGGCAAGGTAGAACCCCTTGATCCTGAGCGATGGCAGGCCGAAGAGCACGCCGACCCCCGCAGTGATGCCGCCCGCCAGCAACACGTGCAGCACGATCGAGATATCAGGAAAGGCGGTCATCAGCTTGTAGCAGGCATAGGCCCCCACGGCCATGAACCCGCCCGTGCCAAGGCTCACCTGCCCGCAATAGCCGGTCAGGATGTTCAGCCCGATCGCCGCGATGGAATAGATCAGGAACGGCACGAAAACGGCATTGGCCCAGTAATCGTTGATCAGGAACGGAATGACCCCGAAGGCCACCGCCAGCACCGCGTAGTAGCGGTAGCGGTCGAACCGGATCGGAAAGGTCTGGTTGTCCTCGACATAGGTGGTGCTGAAATCACCTGCTTCACGGTAAAACATGCGCTACACCCTCTCGATTATCTTTTCGCCGAACAGGCCCTGCGGCCGGAAGACGAGGAACAGAAGCGCCAGAACATAGGCAAACCAGTTCTCGGTTGCGCCGCCCACCATCGGGCCGATCAGGAACTCGAAGAGCTTCTCGCCAACACCGATGATCAGACCTCCGACAATGGCGCCGGGGATTGAGGTAAACCCGCCCAGCATCAGCACCGGCAACGCCTTGAGCGCGATCAGCGAAAGCGAGAACTGCACGCCCGATTTCGCGCCCCACATGATGCCCGCGACCAGCGCCACAAAGCCCGCGATGGACCAGACCAGCACCCAGATGTAGCTCAGCGAGATGCCCACCGAAAGCGCGGCCTGATGGTCATCGGCCACTGCGCGCAGCGCGCGGCCCTGCTTGGTATATTGCGAAAAGGCAACCAGAACGGCGACAAGGATAACCGCCACGATCGTGGCCACGATATCGAGATTGTCAATGAAGAAGCCGTAGCCGAAGGCCTCGTAGGTCACCCGGTCGATCGTGTCGTTGATGCCCTGCGGGAGCCCCACATCGAGCTTCTTGATATCGGCGCCCCACATCAGGTCGCCCACCCCTTCGAGGAAATAGGCCAGACCGATCGTCGCCATGAACAGGATGATCGGCTCCTGGTTGACGAGGTGGCGGAAAATCACCACCTGCACCAGCCACGCGAACAAAACCATCACGCACATGGTCAGAAGGATCGCCAGCAGCGCCGGCGCGTGCCAGCCGAAATGGTGGATATCGGTGCCGAAAATCGCGTTGATCAGATGCGCGAACGGGACCTGCCCGTCCATGATCCCCACCAGCGTCAGCGCCGAGAAAAGCGCCATCACGCCCTGCGCGTAGTTGAAAATCCCCGAAGCCTTGAAGATCAGCACGAAGCCCAGCGCGACAAGGGCATAAAGCACCCCGGCCATCAGGCCGTTCAGGGTCACTTCGATTGCAAAGAGTAGTTGATCAGGCATCCGCGCCCTCCCCTTTCGGCAAGCGGTTGATCCGGCAGGTCTCAGTCATGGGACACCCCCAGATAAGCATCGATCACGTCCTGGTTGCTGCGGACCTCGTCAGGCGTGCCGTCGCCGATCTTCTTGCCGTAATCCATCACCACAACACGGTCGCTGAGATCCATCACCACGCCCATGTCATGCTCGATCAGCGCGATCGTGGTGCCGAACTCGTCATTCACATCGAGAATGAAGCGCGACATGTCTTCCTTCTCCTCGACATTCATCCCCGCCATCGGCTCGTCCAGCAACAGAAGCTTCGGCTCGGCGGCCAGCGCACGCGCCAGTTCCACGCGTTTCTTCAACCCGTAAGGCAACCGCCCGACCGGGGTCTTGCGAATGGCCTGAATCTCGAGAAAATCGATGACCTTCTCGACCAGCTCACGGTTCTCGACCTCCTCGCGCTCGGCCTTGCCCTTCCAGATCGCCTGCGCCAGCATATTGGTCTTCATCTGGGTCAAACGCCCGGTCATAACGTTGTCGAGCACACTCATGCCCTCGAAAAGCGCGATGTTCTGGAAGGTCCGCGCAATGCCCTGATTGGCCACCTGATAGGGCTTCATGGGCGGGCGCTTGGCGCCGCGGAACCAGACCTCGCCCTCCTGCGGATTGTAGAACCCCGAAATCACGTTGAGCATCGACGACTTGCCGGCCCCGTTGGGCCCGATGATCGCGCGGATCTCGCCCTCGTGGATGTCGAAGGTGATATCCTTGATCGCCGTCACCCCGCCAAAACGCAGCGTGATGTTCTTCATCTCCATCAGAACGCCGCCGATCTTGCGCCCGTCCTCGGTGACGTAATTGCCGCCGCTCATATCATTCATGCCCGGCCCCTGCTGTTTCTTCTTGCCATAAATATCCCCGCCGGAGGCATCCCGACCCTCATTCCGCCGCCATCCGTTCGCCCGGAGCGACCACCTTTGCGTCGCGCAATTCCAGTGTCGCGCGGATCGCGCCCTTGCGGCCGTCCTCATAGGTCACTTCGGTTTCGGTGCTGACCGAGGTCGAGCCGTCGTAAAGCGCCGTGATCAGGTCGGCATATTTCTCCTCGATGATGCGGCGGCGCACTTTCTGGGTGCGAGTCAGCTCACCGTCATCGGCATCGAGCTGCTTGTGGAGCACAAGAAAGCGGTGCACCTGACAGCCCGCCAGCATCGGATCCGCCGCGACCGAGGCATTGACCTCTTCCACGTGACCCTGGATCGTTTCGAGCACACTCGGGTGACCGGCCAGTTCCTGATAGGAGGAATAGGCGATGTTGTTGCGCTCGGCCCAGTTGCCCACGGCGGTCAGGTCGATATTGATAAACGCCGTGCACATGTCGCGCCCGTTTCCGAACACCACCACCTCGAGGATATTGGGGAAGAACTTCAGCTTGTTCTCCACATATTTCGGCGCAAAGAGCGAACCGTCGGCCATTTTGCCCACGTCCTTGGCGCGGTCGATGATGCGCAGATGGCCGGTGTCTTCCTCGATGAACCCCGCGTCACCGGTCGCAACCCAGCCATCCGCATCCTTGGTGTCGGCGGTGCTGTCGGGATTCTTGAAATACTCCACGAACACACCGGGCGAGCGGTAGAAGACCTCGCCGCTGTCATCGATGCGGATCTCGACACCCGGCGAAGGCACGCCGACCGTGTCCGCGCGGACTTCGTGGTCGGGTTGCTGGGTGATGAACACGGAGGCCTCGGTCTGGCCGTAAAGCTGTTTGAGATTGATCCCGAGCGAGCGGTAGAAATCGAAGATCTCCGGCCCGATCGCCTCGCCCGCGGTATAGCCCACGCGCACCCGCGAAAAGCCCAGCGTGTTTTTCAGCGGACCGTAGACGAGAAACTCGCCGAGCTTATATTTCAGCCGGTCCATGCCGCTCACCGGCTTGTCGTCGAGCAGATCGGGGCCGACCTTGCGGGCGTGATCCATGAAGACGCGGAAGAGCCACTGCTTGAAGCGGCTGGCGTCCTCCATGCGGATCATGACATTGGTCAGCTGGCCTTCGAAGACGCGCGGCGGCGCGAAATAATAGGTCGGGCCGATCTCGCGCAGGTCGGTCTGCATCGTCTCGCTGCTTTCGGGGCAGTTCACGCAGAACCCGGTCCAGTAGGCCTGCCCGATCGAGAAGATGAAATCCCCCACCCAGGCCATCGGCAGATAGGCCAGCACCTCGTCACCGGGCTCGAGATGGTCGAACTCGGCAGAGTTCTTCGAGGTTTCGATGATATTGCGGTTCGACAGCACCACGCCCTTGGGCCGGCCCGTGGTGCCGGAGGTGTAGAGCATCACGCAGGTATCGTCATAATCGTGGCTGGCCTCGCGCGCCGCCAGTTCCGAAGCCAGTTCGGATTTTGCCGCGCGGCCCTTGTCCTGCAACTCGGACAGTCTGGACAGATGGACATGGTCGTATTTGCGCAAGCCGCGCGGGTCGAGATAGATCATGTGGTCGAGATGCGTGCTCAGCTGGTCCTGTATCTCGAGGACCTTGTCGACCTGTTCCTGATCCTGCGCCACCACGAAACGTGCGCCGCAATGGTCGAGCACATAGGCGATCTCGTCGGCCACCGCGTCCTGATAAAGCGGCACCGGCACCGCACCGACGCTCTGTGCGGCCACCATGGACCAGTAAAGATAGGGACGGTTGCGCCCGATGATCGCGATGTGATCGCCGGGGGCCACGCCCAGCGTCAAAAGCCCCAGGGCCAGCGCTTCGATTTCTTCGGCGGTCTGGGACCACGTCCAGCTTTGCCAGATCCCGAATTCCTTCTCGCGATAGGCGGGTTTCGACCCGAAGCGCGCCGCGTTGCGCGCCAGCAGACGTGGAATGGTCGTAAGCTCGGCCGAAGCCGGTGACTGTTGCGCCAAAATTTCCTCCCTGCCGGACTTTCCGGCCGTTCATCATTCGATGATTTTTCAAGCATACTGCGGGAGGAAATTTGAAAAGGTCAATCTAATTTTATGAACAAGCGTTCAAATAATGTGATCACGCGTGAGATTAGTGTGAATTTCGGGTCTTGTCCGGCCGCCCGCGCCTGACGGTTTCGCCAAGAATCCCCCCAACAAATTCGTTGTCGCGGCCCGACCCCTGTCATAGACCAAAGGGCGAAGAGGGCATGCCATGACACATTTATGGGTCCGCGCCGAACAGCGCGATCACGAGGAACGGGTCGGACTGACCCCCGAAGGGGCGAAGGCGCTGCGCGACGCAGGATTGCGCGTCACGGTCGAGGACAGCTCGGTCCGGGCGATTCCCCTCGATGGCTACCGCGCGGCGGGCTGCGAGATCGCGGCCGAGAACAGCTGGCCGGACGCGCCGGACGACGCGATCATCTTCGGGCTGAAGGAATTGCCCGAAGACGGAACGCCCCTGACCCACCGCCACATCATGTTCGGCCATGCCTATAAGGGCCAGCCTGCAGGCCGCGTTCTGCTGGAACGCTTCAGGGCCGGTGGCGGCACGCTTTACGATCTGGAATATCTCGTCGATCCGCAGGGCCAGCGTGTCGCGGCCTTCGGCTACTGGGCAGGCTATGCCGGCGCGGCGGTGGCAATGAAATGCTGGCTGGCCCAGCAGCATGGCCGCGTGGCCGGTCCGGTCGGGGTCTATCCGGCCTCGGCGCGGATGCTGGAGGACCTGCAGGCGCAGATGGCCCGGACCGGCGCGCAGCCGCCGCGCGCGATCATCATCGGGGCCTTGGGGCGCGTCGGCAGCGGCGCCACGGATCTGTGCACCGCGCTCGGCGTGGCGGTCAGCAAGTGGGACATGGCGGAGACCGCCTCGGGCGGGCCTTTCCCCGAAATCCTCGAACATGACATTTTCCTCAACTGCATTCTGGCCCAGCCGGGCACGCCGGTCTTCGTGCCGGCCACGGCGAAAGGTGCCGCACGGCAGCTCAGCGTAATCGGTGACATCGCCTGCGATCCGGACAGCGATTTTTCCCCGATCAAGGTCTATGACCGCGTCACCAGCTGGGAGGCGCCGGCGCTTCGGGTGCATGACACCCCGCCGCTCGATGTCACGGCGATCGACAACCTGCCCTCGCTGCTGCCGGTGGAATCCTCGCAGGACTACGCCGGCCAGCTCTTGCCCTCGCTGACGACTCTCGACAAGCTCGACAACGGCGTCTGGGGGCGGGCCAAGGCCTTTTTCGACCAGCATATCGGGAGTTTGTAAAATGACAGTCCATTGGTGCGGCACGGGCCTTTCGGCCATTCCGGGGCTCCGGCGCCTGATCGAGAACGGACATGACGTGCAGGTCTGGAACCGCTCCACCGACAAGGCGGAGGCCGCGGTGGGCGATCTGACCGACAGGATCAGCGCCTTCGACATGGACGCGCTGGCGGCGGCTCTGGCGAAAGACGATGTCGTGGTCTCCATGCTGCCCGGCGACTGGCACGTGCCGCTGGCCAAGCTGTGCATCTCGAAAGGCGCGCATTTCGTGAGTTCCAGCTATATCTCACCGGAGATGCGCGCGCTCGACGAAGAGGCCGAACAGGCCGGCGTGCGGCTCGTCAACGAGGTCGGGCTCGATCCCGGCATTGACCATCTGATGGCCCATTGGCTGGTGGCCGATTACCGCGCCAGCGCGGCCTACAGCACCGCGAATGCGCTCTCCTTCATCTCGTATTGCGGCGGCGTCCCGAAGATCGCCAACGCGTTCCGCTACAAGTTCAGCTGGTCGCCTCTGGGCGTGTTGAAGGCGCTCAAATCGCCGTCCCGCTCGATCCGCAATTTCACCGAGCTCAAGGTCTCCCGCCCGTGGGACGCGATCAGCAGCTACACCGCGCCGCTGCCGCAGCCCGAGACCTTCGAGGTCTATCCCAACCGCGACAGCCTGCCCTTCATGGAGGATTACCATTTCGGCGAAGGCTGGCGGGTCAAGGAATTCGTGCGCGGCACGCTGCGGCTGAACGGCTGGCAGGAGGCGTGGGCCGATGTCTTCGCCGAGATCGAAACGCTGGAGGGCCCCGAGGACGATGCGCGCCTCAAGGAGATGTCGGACCAGTTCTGGACCGCGCATGCCTATGACGAGGGCGAGCCGGATCGCGTGATCCTGTGCGTGGCGCTGAAGGCAGAGCTGGACGGCAAACCTGTCTATCACAAGACCTACGCGCTGGACGCGTGGGGCGATGCACGCGGCACGGCGATGGCGCGTCTGGTGTCGGAAACGGTGGCACTGGCGGTCGAGGCGGTGCTGGACCGCGCCGTGATGGTCGGCGTCTCCACCGCGCCCCATGATCCGCAATTGCTCAAACCGTGGCTGGAGAGCGTCAACCGCATGGCGCAGCATGTCCAGATCGTGGATCACCTGCGCTAGCGGGGCGTGGGCTCAGAGCAGGTCTTCCTCGGCCTGCGTCGCCGAGATCCCCAGCGCATTGAGCCCGGCCTCGAGGTGATCGCCCAGATGCGGGGTGCCCAGCAGGTAGTCGGCCGTCGGGGTTGTCGCCTCTGAACGCGCGGTGGCAAGCGCCTCCTCCAGCTCATCGGCCCCGAAGCTGTCACGGCCGATCCACATGACCGCCACGAGGCTCACCTGCTCGTCCTCGTTCAGCCCCTCGATAAAGGCGCGCATCTCGTTTTCGGCGCGGTCGAACTCATGGGCAAACAGGATCACCTGCGCGATTTTCGGCACTGAGATTTCAAGCATATGATCCGCCTCCTCTGCGGCTCTTCCGTGTTCAGGAATGCGCGCTGCGGGCAGAATATCACATGATGTGGATCAAACGGTCAGGAAAATATGCGGTAGTAGAGCCAGTCCGGCAGCATCTGGCTGCCCCGGAAGAACAGGCTGAAGAGCGTCGGGAAGCTTTTCTTGAACTTGCCCGAACGCATATGGGTGACGAAGATATCGGCGGCCGGTTCGGGGTCCATGATGAAGGGCATGGTAAAGTCATTCTTGTCGGTCAGGCGGGTGCGGATGAAGCCCGGGTTGATGACCTGAACGTTGACGCCGGTCTGTTTCAGGTCGGCATACATGCTTTCGCCCAGATACATGATGCCGGCCTTGCTGGCGCCGTAGCCGATCGCGCCGGGCAGGCCGCGAAAGCCCGACAGGCTGCCGGTCAGAACGATATGGCCCGCATCGCGCTCCACCATCTGCGGCAGCACCGCGCCCACGACACGCAGGGCGCCGTTGAAATTCACATCGGCCATCTGTTCGGCCTGCGCGGCGTCCCAGTTCTGGGCCGTCATCGGCCAGTAGAGGCCCGCGAGATAGACCATGCCGTCGATCTCTCCCACCTCGGCGGCGGCGCGGGCGACATCGGCGCTGTCGGACACATCGACGGTCACGTAGGAGCACGTGCCGGGCAGTTCGTCACACAGCGCCTCGAGGCGCTCTGCGTTGCGCGCGGAGACGATGACTTCCGCCCCCGCCCTGCTCAGCTTGAAGGCGACCGCACGGCCCAGCCCTTCGGAGGCCCCGACCAGCCAGTAGCGTTTGCCAGAGACAGGGATCATGCAGCTTCTTTCTTGCGCATGGTGGCGACCAGCTCGGCGACCTTGATCCCGTATTTGCGGAACTGGCTGCGGTTCATGATGGTGCCGTTCTCGACCAGATACATCCAGTCGACCGTGTCGAGCTCATGGCCGCCCGAGTGTTCGGGCAGCTTGATGCGGTAGTTCAGTTGCACGGTCGGGCCCTTCTGCATGCCCGTGCCCACGCCGATCACGTCGGGGGCCTCGGCCTCGATCGAGCCGTCATTGCCCAGCTTGAGGGTCCATTCGCGGTCCTGCGTCTCGCCGCTGTCATAGCGGAAGGTCTCGGTCATGGTGCCGACATTTCCGTTCCAGCTGACGTCCATATCCGCCACGAAGCGCGAGGTGACGCGGCCGGTCGGGCCGTAGACCATGCCCTCGCACAGAAGCGGGCCGCGCAGATGCTCGCGCAGGTCGAATTGCGGGCCGTTGGCGGCGGCGTAGTCCTCGGAGGTTTGGGCGCGAAAGGACAGTTTTCGGGTCCGAAACCAGATCGCCGACAGGGCGATCAGCAGTCCAAGCAATGTGTAGGCAACCATTTCCATGGTCGTCACTCCTTAAGCGGGGTTGCGGCCAGAAGGGCAATCGCAACCAGTTTCAATGCGCAGGGAACCAGCGCGTAAAGTATGGTCAGCACCGTCAGGGCCCCGGCGGGATTTTCCGCAGCACCCGAGACGAAACCGACATAGTCGAGGGTCGGTAGAAGAATTGCGGCCGCGAAGGCCAACGTGAATTTCGAGACCAGAGACCAGAGCCCGAAGCCCTGCCCACCGGTGGGAGAGATAGCGGCCATCCGGGCCGCGAACAGGGCCGGAAGCAAGGTAAGGTCGGCCCCAATTGTCGCACCCGAGGCCACGCAGATCACGGCGAAGAACCAGATGTCGCCCGCGCCAAGCGGCAGCACGAAGCCGAAGGAGACAATCGCCAGCACCATCGCCGCGATCAGGGTCGGTTTCTCGCCATAGCGGGCCGCGAGCCGCGCCCAGAGCGGGGCCGAAAAGGCGGCGGCAAGAAAGAAGAGCACCAGCAGCGGCCCTTCCCAGCCCGCCGCGCCGAGGCCGCTTTCCACGAAGAACAGGAACAGCGTCGAGGAGACCGCAAGCGGTGTCGCGTTCACCAGCGCGAGGATCAGAAGGCGCCGCGCTATCCGGTCGCGCAGGATCTCGCGGATGCCGCTGGGCGTGCGGTTGACGGGGCCGGTCCATTCCGGCGCCATCAGCGCCACCGCGATCAGGGTGACGCCGGCAAACCCGCCGGCAAAAGCGGCAAAGGGCCGGTCCAGAAAGCCCGTCAGCAGGGTCGGGGCGACCGCGGCCACGCAGACGCCCAGAAGCGCGCCCGTCTCGCGCCACGCGGCAAGGCGGGTATGCCCGCCCCTGAGCCCGCCGCCCTTGGCGACGCCCTGCGCGTAGAAATTGATCGTCAGGAAGCTGAACGCGGTGAAGAGCCCGGTGATCGACAGCCCGAACCACCAGATCGGCGCGATCGGCGGGTCGATGGCAAAGAGCGCGATCATCGAGGCCGCAAGCAGCAGACCGCCCGCCGTCACCGCCAGCCCGCGCAGCGCGCCGAGCCGTTCGCTGATCCAGCCCAGCGCGGGGTCCTGCACCACATCGAAAAGCCGCAGACCGAACAGGACCGCGGCCAGCGTGGCGAGGCTGATCCCGTAGGTGTCGGCATAGTATTTCGGCGCGTAGATATAGATCGGCAGGCCCGCCCCCGAGAGCACCGCGGCAAAGAGCGAATAGGACCCGAGCCTTTCGCGCAGGCCGGTGGCGGCCATGTTGGGGGCGGTTGCAGACATCACCGCGACACCTCCTGCGCGGGGGGTGTCGGGCGGCCGTTATACTTGGCGCCCTTGAGCCAGAGCTTGAGGGCCTGCCAGTGGATCAGGCCCAGCACGCGGCGCGAGCCCAGCGGGCGGCGCAAACAGGCGCGCAGGATCGACAGGTTGCTCATGGGCTTGCGCTTGCCGGTCAGCGTGGCCAGCAGACCGCCTTTACCGTCCGGCCCGTCATTGCCGGCGGTATAGTCGATCCAGATGCCGATCCGGTCCGCGTTGATGTCGAAGCGGAAGCTGTAGCCCCCCTCGACCGGCTGGAAGGGCGAGACGAAGAAGATCTTGCGGGCACTCAGCGTGTCGGTGGGACGGATCGGGCGGCGGTCCTCATGTGCACAGAGGTAGGAATGGCGGTCGCCGAACGTGTTGGACACTTCGGGGATCACGGCGCGCAGCCCGCCCTCGGCGTCATAGCACAGCCAGAAACTCACCGGGTTGAAGACATGGCCCAGAACGCGCGGCTGGGCCAGAAGCTCGATCCGGTCGATCAGATCGCCCAGATCATGGGCCTCCAGAACGTCGCGCACCCACGGCGCGCCGCGGCCTTCCTTGGGCGCGCCGCCATGGTCGCTGTCGAACAGTGACGTGAGATTGCGCCGGTTGCGCGAGAACAGCGCAGGCGTGCGCACCGGCGCCTCGGCATCGAGAAGCACGTAATCCACGCCGTAGCGGAACGCGTTCTCGATTGCGCCCTTGCGACCGTGGAAGGTCTCGCCCGCGATATGGTCGACCGGTGTCATGCTGCGGCCGGAACTCCGGCAAGGCCCTCGATCCCCTCGACCACGTCGACCGCGCTGGAATAGCCGTCCTCGTGGAAGCCGTTCTTCATCCATGCGCCGCAGAACCACGTGTGGTTGGTGCCGTTCATGGCGCGGATCGCGGTCTGGGCGTTCAGCGCGCCCAGATCGAAGACCGGATGGCGGAAGGTGGTGGTGTCGTAGATCAGCTCTTCGCGGATCGCGCGGGTGGAGTTCAGCGTTACGAACATCGGATCGTCATTCGGGATCGGCTGGAGCGAGTTCATCCAGTAGGTCAGGTCGATCTTGTTGCTGTCCTTGCCCGGGGCTTCGCAATAGACCCAGCTCGACCAGACCTTGCGCCGGCGCGGCATCATGTCGGTATCGGCATGCAGCACGGCCTCGTTGGGCTGGTAGCGCACCGCGCCCAGCGCGTTGCGCTCGGCGGTGCTGGCGTCGGCCAGCAGCGACAGGCTGTCGTCGGAATGGGTGGCGAAGACCACCTCGTCGAAGGTCTCGCTGACCCCGCCCTTCGGCGTGACCTGCACCTTGCCGTCGCTCCGGGTGACCGATTTGATCGGCTGGCCGAGGCGCAGCTCGACACCCTGCGCGCGCATGCGGGCCTCGAGGCGTTTGACATATTCGATCGAGCCGCCCTGCACCGTGTACCACTGGTGCTGGCCGGTGTAGTTGAGCAGCGCGTGGTTTTTCATGAAGCGGATCAGCGCCTGCGCGGGGAAGTCCATCATCCGCTCGACAGGGGTCGACCAGATCGCGCCGGTCAGGGGCAGCAGGTAGTGGTCGCGGAACCACGAGCCGGTGCCCAGATCGTCGAGGAAGCTCGCGATCGAGATGTTGGGATCGCGGGCCACCACGTCGGCCTGCGCGTTGAACTTCGCGATGTCGCGCAGCATGCGCAGGAACTTCGGGCGGCCCAGATTGCGGCGCTGCGCGAAGATCGCGTCAATGCTCGCCAGACCGTATTCCAGCGCGCCGCCGTCGATCGAGGCGCCGAAGCTCATGTTGCTTTCGGTCACCGGCACGTCGAGCTCTTTGAACAGCGCGGTCACGTGGGGGTAGTTGGCTTCGTTGTAGACGATGAAGCCCGTATCAACCGGCTGGTCGCCGCGCTTGCCTGCGACAACGGTACGGGCATGGCCGCCCAGACGCGGCTCGGCCTCGAACAGCACGACCCGGTTCGATTTCGACAGAAGATGCGCAGCCCCCATGCCTGATATTCCGGCGCCGATCACGGCGATTTTCTTTGGCGCGGCGGCCAGGGTCTCAAAGGGCATTCGTATCTCCGGAGTGGTTTTAGTGTCGTTGGAAAGCATTACGCGCTTCGGCGCCGGTCGGATTAAAGAGAAATATTTGATCCGAAAGGGAACCCCGCGCGTAACTGGTTTATGTTGACTGGTGCTCTGCTCAATGAAAAACCTGATGTCATGCCAGGTCTGGCACCCTACGGGGTTCGTCCGACCGGCAATAGCAAAGGTTCTCAGGGCAGGAAAGTGCCGGCCGACGTGAAGAGCGATACGCATTGGGTCGAAATTGTTGCACGGATCCGCCAGTCTCAGGACCAGGCGGCGTTCGCGGAGCTGTTTCAGCACTTTGCACCGAGAGTTAAGGCGTTCCTGATCAAGTCGGGCGCCGATGCCGGAATGGCCGAGGAATGCGCACAGGATGTGATGGCAACCCTCTGGCACAAGGCGCATCTGTTCGATCCGAGCCGCGCGAGCGTGGCGACATGGGTCTTCACGATCGCGCGGAACCGGCGGATTGACATGCTCCGCAAGGAGCGCCGGCCCGAGCCGGACGAGATAACATGGGGTCCAGAGCCCGAGCCGGAAGCGGCCGAGGTGATGGAGCTGCAACAGGAAAGCAACCGGTTGGTTCAGGCGATGGCCGACCTGCCAGAGAAACAAAGGGTCCTCATACAGAAGGCATATTTCGGAGATTTGTCACACAGTGAAATTGCTGAAGAGACAGGCCTTCCCTTGGGGACAATTAAATCTAGGATACGTTTGGCGCTGGAAAGATTGCGCCACGTGATGAAGTGAGTGACATGAACGAGATCAGACATCATCTGACCGATAAGATCCTCCTGGGATATGCCGCCGGCACCCTGCCCGAGGCGTTCAGCCTCGTGGTCGCCACGCATATCTCGATGTGCGACGAATGCCGTGCGCGTCTGGGCGCGTTCGATGCGATCGGCGGCAGCCTGATCGAGACCAGCATCGAGACGGGCATCGAGACTGGCGACGATCTGGTGGTCGCGGAAATGCCCGCGGTGGATTTCGCCGCGACGCTGAAGCGGATCGAGGCCGGAAACGGTGCGCAAGAGGCGTCCCAAAACGCCGAGACCCGCGCGCCGTCGTCCGACTCGTCCCTGCCCGCGACGCTGAAGAACTACATCGGCGGCGATCTGGACGCGGTGAAATGGCGTCCGGTCGGCATGGGGGTCCGTCAGGCGATCCTGAAGACCTCGCGCAGCGCCTCGGTGCGCCTGCTGCATATTCCGGCCGGCACCGCGGTGCCCGATCACGGCCATCACGGCACCGAGATGACCATCGTCCTGCAAGGCGCGTTCCGCGACGAGCACGACCGCTTCGGCCCCGGCGACGTGGAGATTGCGACCGAGGATCTCGAGCACACCCCGGTTGCCGAAGAAGGCGTGGACTGCATCTGCCTTGCCGCCACCGACGCGCCGCTGAAATTCAACGGCCTGCTGCACCGCATCGCGCAGCCCTTCCTGAAAATCTGATCCTGATCCGAGGCCCGCGCCCCCGCGCGGGTCTCAGCTTTTGCCAAGCGGGACGATGTTGCTTTCGTCCTCCGGTGCAATTTCCTCGAAATCGAAATTGTCCAGTTTGCGGGCGCGCTTGCCCGCTTTCTCGGCGGAGATCTTGATCTCCTCCACGTCGCGCGCGGCCTGACCGAAATGCCGGTCGAGATTGTCGACCCGCGTCCCCAAGCGGTCCACATCCTTCGACAACATGCCCAGTTCGCGGCGGATCGCACCGGCCTGTTCGCGCATCCGCGCATCCTTCAGGATCGCGCGCATGGTGTTGAGTGTCGCCATGCAGGTGGTGGGCGACACGATCCAGACCCGCGCGGAGAAGCCCTCGCGCACCACGTCGGGCAGGCGGGCGTGCAGCTCCGCATAGACCGCTTCGGACGGCAGGAACATCAGCGCGCCATCGGCGGTTTCCCCGTCGATCAGGTAGCGCTCGGAAATGGCCTTGATATGGGTCCGCACGGCGGTCTTGAGATTGGCGAGCGCGCGCGCCGTGGCCTCCTTGGTGTCGGCGGCCACAAGCGCCTCATACGCCTCCAGCGGGAATTTCGCGTCGATGACGATCGGACCCGGCGGGTTGGGCAGATGGATCAGGCAGTCCGCCCGCTTGCCGTTCGAAAGCGTCGCCTGAAACGTGTAGCTGTCGGCGGGCAGCGCCTTGGAGACGATGTCGTTGAGCTGGATTTCCCCGAACGCGCCGCGGGTCTGCTTGTTGGAGAGAATATCCTGCAGGCTGAGCACATCGCCCGAGAGCTTCTCGATATTGGTCTGGGCCTTGTCGATCGTGGCCAGCCGCTCCTGCAGCTGGGTCAGGGACTTGGTCGTCTTCTCGCTGGAGCCGTGCAGCGTGTCGTTCATCCGTTCTTGCAGGTCCGACAGGGAACGCGCGGATTTCACCGCGTTCTCGTGCAGCCGGTCGGCCATCTGGCGCTGCACCTCGGCAAGGCGGACCTCCATGGTCTGGATCGTCATGGTCTGGGATTTCGACACCGACTCGAGCCCGCCGGTCAGCTGCGCCTGCCCCTGCCCGAGCCCCTGCACGGTCTGGCTGAGATGGGCGAGTTGCTGCATCAGCGGTTCGGCGGCGCGGGCCGAGCGGCGTGACGCGCGCAGCGAGAGCACGAGCAACAGGAGCACAAGCAAAAAGAGCCCCGCCCCGATCAGGGCAAGAAGCGCGAGCGGGTCGCCAAGGCTGATGCTCTGTCCTGCAATCTCGATCATGTGCGTCCAAACAGCCTTTCGATATCCGCGAGTTTCAGTTCCACGTAAGTGGGCCGGCCGTGGTTGCACTGGCCGGAATGCGGGGTGGCTTCCATCTCCCGCAGGAGCGCATTCATCTCGTCGGCCTGCATGCGGCGGCCCGAACGGATCGAACCGTGGCAGGCGACGCGGCTCAGAACCGCTTCGATGCGGTCGGCGACCGTCTGGCTCTGGCCGATGTCGTCCAGCTCATCGAGGATATCGCGCAGCATGGCGCCGGCATCCACCTCGCCCAGAATGGCCGGTGTCTCGCGCACCGCCACTGTGCCCGGGCCGAAAGGCTCGATCACGAGGCCCAGCCGCGCGAAGGCCCCGGCCTGTTCCAGAAGACGCGCGGCATCGCCTTCGGAAAGCTCGACGATCTCGGGGATGAGCAGCGCCTGCGCGGCCACGCCGTTCTCGGCCATCTGGCGTTTCAGCTTTTCATAGACCAGCCTTTCATGGGCGGCATGCTGGTCAACGATCACCAGCCCGTCGGCGGTCTGGGCGATGATGTAGTTTTCATGGACCTGTGCGCGGGCGGCCCCGAGCGGTGTGTCCAGATCCGCGGCGCTGTCCTCGACTGCCGGCTCGACGCGGGCCGCGACCGGAGAAAACCCTTCGGCGGAGAACCCTGCACCGGAAAATCCTGACGCGGCATCCGAGAAGCCCGGCGCTGCCGCGCCGTGGGACGCGGCAAGCGCGCTTTGTGCAGGCATCGGCATAGGAGCGCGCGAGGCAGGATCCATCTGGTAGGCGCGCGGGCCGGTGGGCTCGGGCCGGAACGCGCCGAGCGTTGCCCCCGCCACGGTGGTGGAGGCACGGTGCCCCGCCTCGGCCAGCGCGTGGCGCAGCGCCGAGACAATGAGCCCCCGCGCGATCCCGGGATCGCGGAACCGGACCTCTGCCTTGGCGGGGTGCACGTTCACATCGACCAGCGTCGGGTCGCATTCCAGAAACAGCGCGCAGGCCGGATGGCGGTCGCGGCTGAGGAAATCGGAATAGGCCCCGCGCAGCGCGCCCACGAGCAGCTTGTCGCGCACCGGCCGGCCGTTGACGAAGAGAAACTGCGCCACCGCCGAGCCGCGCGAATAGGTCGGCAGCGCGGCAAAGCCCGTCAGCGTCAGCCCGTCGCGGGTGGCATCGATCGGCAGCGCGTTGTCCGCGAAATCGGCCCCGAGGATATGGCGCAGCCGTCCCGACAGCGCGCCGAACATATCGCCGCTCTGGCGGTCGGCGCGGAAGGTCACGCGGCCGCTGTCGCCACCGGACATGTCGCGCACCGTGAAGCCGATATAGGGCTCGGCCATGGCAAGGCGTTTGACCACGTCCATGATGGCTTTGGTTTCCGCCCGGTCCGAGCGCAGGAATTTCAGCCGCGCGGGCGTGGCGTAAAACAGGTCGCGCAGTTCGACCACCGTGCCGGCGTTGAGCGCTGCCGGTTTGACCGGGCCTATTCGCCCGCCCTCCACCGTGATGGCCGCCGCCGGTACACCTGCTATGCGCGAGGTGATGGTCATCCGCCCGACCGCGCCCATCGAGGGCAGCGCCTCGCCGCGAAAGCCGAATGTGTGGATGTTGAGCAGGTCGGAGCCGTCGATCTTGGAGGTGGCGTGGCGCGCCAGCGCCAGTTCCAGATGATCGGCCGGGATCCCGTGCCCGTCATCGGTGACGCGGATCAGGGTCTTGCCGCCATCCTTGAGGCAAAGCTCGATCCGGGTGGCGCCGGCATCAATCGCGTTCTCGATCAGTTCCTTGACCGCAGAGGCGGGCCGCTCCACCACTTCTCCGGCTGCGATCCGGTTGACCGCAACCTCGTCCAATTGCCGAATTTCCGGAAAAACAGGGCTTATTTTGGGGTCCGGGGCGTTCATACCCCTATCCCTAGCATGGCCGAACGCGATTCGGCCATGTGATTCAGTTCGAGGCCTGCAGCCCCTCCGGTTTGCCGACGACCACGAAATGCAGCGCGTCAGGCTGCAGCAAACGCGCCGCGACGCGCTGGATATCCTCCAGCGTGACGGCCTCGATCTTCGCGTTTCTGTCGTCGATATAGGAGGTCGGCAGACCGTCCATCTGCATGCCCACGAGGATGCCCGCGATGGTGGCGTTGCCGTCAAACCGCAGCGGGTAGGCGCCGGTCAGGTAGGTCTTGGCCACGTCGAGCTCTTCCGCGGTGACGCCCTCGCGGGCAAGGCGTTCCCATTCGGAACGGATCACCGAGATCGCCTCGGCAACGCGGTCATTGGAGGAGGCGACCCGCCCCATGACCAGCTCCGCCTTGTCCATCGGCGCGAGGTAGGAATAGACGCCGTAGGTGAGGCCGCGCTTCTCGCGCACCTCGTCCATCAGGCGGGAGCCGAAGCCGCCCGCGCCCAGCACCTGGTTCATCACATAGGCGGGGAAGAAATCGGGGGCGTTGCGCGGGATGCCGGCGTGGCCGAAGATCGCAACGGATTGAGGCGTCTCGAAGGGCACGATGGTCTCGCCGCCCTCCAGCAGATACGCCGCCCGATCCGTCAGCGGCGCGCCGGTTGCGGGCAGATCGCCCAGAAGCGTGTCGAGCAGCGCGCCCAGTTCCTCGGACGTGATGTCACCGACCGCCCCGACAAAGATCCGGTCCAGCGCCATCGCGTCGCCATAGGCGGTCACGATATCGTCGCGGGTCAGCGCGGTGACGCTTTCGATCGTGCCGTCCTGATCGGAGCCATAGGGATGCGCCCCGAAGGCCTTCTCGAAAAAGGTTCTGGCCGCGATCGTGTTCGGATCGGTCTTGTCGGAGGCGAGACCGGAAAGGACCTGCGCCCGCACCCGGTCAAGCGCGACCTGATCGAAACGCGGCTCGGTTATGGCCAGACGCAAAAGCTCGACCGCCGCATCGCGGTTCTCGCTGAGAAAGCGCGCGGAGACCGACAGCGCATCGCGCGAGATGCTGAAGCCGTAGCGGGCGGCGAGCGCTTCGCTTTGGGCGGCAAACGCTTTCGAATCAAGCTCGCCGGCACCTTCTTCCAGCAGGCCCGTCATCAGGTTCAGCGCCCCGCGCTTGCCCGGACGGTCCAGCGTGGCGCCGCCGGAAAAGCGGATCTCCAGCGCGGTGAAGGGGATCGAGGGTTCTTCGACCAGCCATGCCTTGATGCCCCCGGGCGAGGTGACTTCCTGAATGTCGATGGCGCGGGCCGGCAGGCTGACCGCAAACGCCAGCGCCGCGGCGAGGATAAGACGGATCATTGGGTCACCTCCGAGGCGGGTTTGCGGAACCAGCCGGTCACGGCGGTCTCGCGGTTGAGCACTTGCCTGGCGGCGGCGATGATATCGTCTTCGGTCACGGCTTCGAGAATACCAGGCCAGGCCTTCACATCCTCGACCGTCAGGCCGGAGGCCAGCGCCGCCCCGTAGCGACGCGCCAGACCGCCGACATTGTCCTCGGCATAGATCTGTGCGGCGCGGATCTGCGCCTTCACCCGCCCCAGCTGTTCGGGATCGACCCCGTCTTCGATAAAGCCTGCGATCACCGCGTCCATATCGTCCTCGATCTCCTGCAGCGAGACACCCGGCGCGGGCACAGCAAAGACACCGAAGGTCGTGTCGTCATAGGACAGGCCGGAATAGCTGGCGGCGGTGTAAATGGCGCGGCCGGAGCCGAACTCGAGCTGTGTGCCCAGAACGGAGGTCGCGGAATTCCCGCCCAGAAGCTCGGCCAGAATGGTCAGGGCGGCGGCGGTTTGCTGATCGCCCGCGTCGCGCTCCGGCGCGAGGTAGGACCGCGCCACGAAAGGCTGGGCCGCGGTTTCATCCTCGTAGATCACGCGCCGCTCGGAAAGCTGCGGCGGCTCTTGCGGGCGGACCCGCTCGGGCAGGTCGGGGGTCGGGCGCAGCGGGCCGTAATGTGTCTCGGCCAGCGCCCTGACCTCGTCGGGGTCGACATCGCCGGCCACCACGAGGATCGCGGCGTTCGGCGCGTAGAAGGTGTTGTAGAAATCAAAGACAGCGTCCCGGTCCAGCGCCTCGGCCTCATGACGCCAGCCAATCACCGGAATGCCGTAGGGATGGTTGAGAAACTGCGCGGCGCGGCGCTGCTCGGCGAACAGGGCCTGCGGTTCGCTGTCGACCCTTTGGCTGCGCTCTTCGAGGATCACGTCGCGCTCGGTTTCGATATCCTCGTCGGTGAGGCGGAGGTTGCGCATCCGGTCGGCCTCCATCTGCATCATCAGCTCAAGCCGGTCGGCCGCCACGCGCTGGAAATAGCCGGTATAGTCGTAGGAGGTGAAGGCGTTGTCGGAGCCGCCATTGGCCTCCACCACGGCGGAGAACTCGCCGGCCTCCATCTTGTCGGTCGCCTTGAACAGCAGGTGCTCGAGGAAATGGGCCACGCCGGAGACGCCGGGCTTCTCGTCCGCGGCACCTGCCTTGTACCAGAGCATATGGACCACGACCGGTGCGCGGTGGTCTTCGAGCACCACCGCCTCAAGACCGTTGTCGAGCGTGAAACTGGTGATCTTGCCCACTGCGAAGGCGGGCACTGCCCCCATCAGCGTCATCAGGGCGGCAACAGCGATACGGCGCATGGGTTTCCTTTCCTCTCCGGCGTCCTGACAGTAATTGGCCCGGTGGCAGGGAGATTCAACAGCCCCAACGCAGTTGTGAACTGCAGGTCAGGAACCTTCTTCCTCGGGCGGCGCAGAGACCGTACGGATCCCCAGCCGGCGGAGGCGTTCAAGCTCGCGGAACTGGTCCAGAGACTGGTCGCGATAGGCCTTGAAATAGACGTTCACGTTGAACCAGCGCTCCAGAAGGCGGCCGTCATTGTCGCGCCTGTACTGCAGGTCCTCGGTGGCCAGATCGCTGCGAATCGACGGCGAGACACCGTAGCGCGTCGCATAGGCCAGAAGGCCCGGCTCGCCGCTGCGGGCATTGGGATTGCCGCCCAGCGCGCGGGTCGCGTCGGCCATCGGCGTGACATCCGTCAGATTGGACCCGCCCGGGGTTGGCTCCGGCAGCGCGGCATAATCCTGCGGCAGGGTCAGCGGCTTGTTGGGCAGGATGGCGAACTCATCGGGTCCGGTGATGTTGGACTTGACGTTGAGAAGCCGCGGCTCGGTCTCCTTGTTCCAGCCGCATCCCGACAAGACGAGCGTGGCTGCACAACTTGCAACAATGATCGCCGCCACAGGCCGCATCTGGAACTCCTTTCGCCAACTTAGGATGGTGTAGCCTATCCTTTCGCGGGCGTCACGTGGTCTTGTGATCGTCGATGAAAATCAGAAGTCCCGCACCGGCAAAAATCGCGATATCGGCAATGTTGAACGTGTAGGGGTTGGAAATCCCGCAGCATGACATGTTGAGAAAATCGGCCACCGCGCCATAGACCACGCGGTCGAGCGCATTGCCGATCGCACCGCCGATGATCGCACCTGCCCCGATCAGCGTCAGCGGCTTGCTCAGGCTGCGCCGCGCCCACCACACCAGCCAGAGCGATACCCCCACGGCCAGCGCGATCAACAGGTAGCGGGCAAAGTCGGGGCTGTCCCCGAACAGCCCGAAATTGATGCCGCGGTTCCAGCCCATGCGGAAATTCAACAGCGGGGGCAACACGTCGATGGCGCCGATCACCTTGAGGTTGAGCAGATGCACCACCACCCATTTCGACAGCTGGTCGAGGGCAAAAACCAGCAGCGCTGTCAGGCCAAGCAGACGCATCTTTAGTGCCGGAAATGGCGCATGCCGGTGAAGACCATGGCCAGCCCCAGCTCGTCTGCCGCCTTGATCACCTCGTCGTCGCGCACCGAACCGCCCGGCTGGATCAGCGCGGTGGCCCCGGCCTCGGCCGCGGTGATCAACCCGTCGGCAAAGGGGAAGAACGCATCCGAGGCCACGACCGATCCCTTGGTCAGCGGCTCCGGCAGGCCCAATACCTCGGCCATGTCCTGCGCCTTGCGCGCGGCGATCCGGGTCGAATCCACGCGGCTCATCTGGCCAGCGCCAACCCCGACCGTCGCCCCGTCGCGGACATAAACGATGGCGTTCGACTTCACATGCTTGGCCACTTTCCACGCAAAAAGCATATCGCGCAGTTCCGCGTCGCTGGGCGCGCGCTTCGTCACCACCTTCAGATCGCCCTGCGCAATCGCGCCATTATCCTTGTCCTGCACCAGAAACCCGCCCGAGACCTGCCGCACGGTCATGGCCGAACTCAGGGGATCGGGCAGACCGTCGGTGGTCAAAAGACGCAGGTTCTTCTTTTTGGCAAAAATATCCCGGGCCGCATCGTCTGCCCCGGGCGCGATCACCACTTCGGTGAAAATCTGGCTGATCTCTTCGGCGGTGGGCCCGTCGAGCGGCTGGTTCAGCGCGATGATGCCGCCAAAGGCCGAGGTCTGGTCACATTGGAACGCCGCCTTGTAGGCCTCCGACAGGGTCGCGCCGCGGGCCACGCCGCAAGGGTTGGCGTGCTTAATGATCGCACAGGCCGGACCCTCGGACGGGTCGAACTCCGCCACCAGCTCGAACGCGGCGTCGGTGTCGTTGATGTTGTTGTAGCTCAGCTCCTTGCCCTGCCACTGGCGGGCCGTAGCCACGCCCTGACGCTGCGAGCCATCGGTATAGAAGGCCGCCGACTGGTGCGGGTTCTCGCCGTAGCGCAGGGTCTGGGCCAGCGTTCCCGCCACCGCGCGGCGGCGCGGGGTCTGCTCCAGCTCCCGCGCCATCCAGCCCGACACGGCCGCGTCATAGGCTGCGGTCCGCGAATAGGCGGTGAGCGCAAGGCGCTGGCGGAAACCATAAGAGGTGGCGCCGTCATTGGCTTCGAGCTCGGCCAGAAGCGCGTCGTAATCCTGCGTATCGGTGACCACGTTGACAAAAGCATGGTTCTTCGAGGCCGCACGGATCATCGCGGGCCCGCCGATGTCGATATTCTCGATGCAGGTGTCATAATCCGCGCCCTTGGCGACGGTTTCCTCGAACGGGTAGAGATTGACCACCAGCAGGTCGATGCCGGCAATCCCGTGCTCCTTCATCGCGGCGACATGGTCGTCATTGTCGCGCAACGCCAGAAGCCCGCCATGCACCATCGGGTGAAGGGTCTTGACGCGGCCATCCATCATCTCGGGAAAGCCCGTGACATCGGCCACGTCGGTGACCGTCAGCCCCGCCTCGCGCATCGCCTTCGCGGTGCCGCCGGTGGACAGAAGCTCCACCCCGCGGGCGGCCAGCGCCGTGGCCAGTTCGATCAGGCCGGTTTTGTCGGATACGGAAAGAAGCGCACGGGTCAGGGGCACGAGATCGGTCATGAAAGTCCTTTCGCGCGGCAATCGCCGCGGAATTCGAAAAACACAGAACGGACCCTCGGACCCCGCGACCTTATCGGGAAGACAGGTCTTGTGCGCGGGTCAGGATCCAGGTGACGCGGCTCACATACTCCATCACGCGGCAGGATAAAACGATCTGTTTCGTCGCGCGTGGCGAAACCCGCCCCTTTTCCAGATAGACACTGGGTTCTAAGGACAATTCCGCCAGACCGGAGAAGCGAAACACCCAGACCTCACGGCCCTTGAGCACAAGCGACACCGCGCTGCCACCCAGATCGAGGTTCGGCTCGACCTCCGGGTGGAGGTGGAAGCGGATCGCATAGGGCACCCCTTCGAGCCGCGTGCGGTCCATTTGCAGATCGAACAGGCGCTGGTCCTCGGGCGACAGGGCCGCAAGCGTGTCCTCGCCCCGCAGCGTGCCGCCCTTGCTGCTCAGCTCGAGCCGGCGCGCATGGGTCAGCCCATAGGCGGGCGCATAGCCGTCATGGGTGGCGACAATCGCACAGGGATCTTCCGGCGGCTCCGAGGTCACGGTCACGCGGCGTGGCGGCTTGACCAGACGCTCGCCATCGGCTTCCGAGGCCAGCTTGGCCGAGGAGACCCCGAGGATCGACAGGGTGGAATGGGAGGGCGTGGCCCGCCCCGCGCGCCGCCAGTCCGGCCCGAACGGCGCCCCCGGGCCGCAATTGACAATCACGGGACGCCGGCCCGAGCTGAGCTCGAACGCCAGCGTGCTGGCATGGGCATCCCCGGAGACCGCCCCGGCGGGCGGCGGCGCGGTATCGGCGATCACCGTGGTCTTGCCGAAACACAGCCGCGCATAGCCCATGGTGTTCTCGATCACCCCCGCGGGCTGCGCCCCCGCCATCGACCCGAGCGCGTAGTCAAGCTTGCCGTCCGAGCCGCGGCCGCCGCCGTGAAACCGTGTCAGCCCGCCATCGGAATGGCGCAGCGCGGTCAGCGTCGGGCGGATCCGTGCAATCGAATCGAGAATGGCCGCGGGCGGCTCCTGCCCGGCATCGCGCAGCACTCCGGCGGCCCAGCTGAGATGCAAGAGCACCTCCATCAGGTGTTCGGGATTGCGCGTCGGCAAACCGCCCGTCTCCCCGATCTGGGTTTCGCATTCGCGCGCGATCCCGGCGATGGCCGGTGCGCGATACGCATCCATGCCCTCAAGGCTGACCGCGGCGTATAGCAGCCCGGTGAGGGCCTCGAAACGCGGCAGCCCGGGTGCGGCGCGGGACCAGCGGCGGCCCAGAAACACCGTCTGGCGGGTCAGCGCCTCGAAATAGGCTGCGGTCCGAGTGCTGTCCTGACCGTTCATCAAGAACAGCGCGTGGTTGATCCAGCGGATAAGCCTGCGTCCGGTCAGTTCCGGCGTCCAGCCCGGCCCCTTGCCGGTGCCGAATTCGCGGATCCACTGGTTGACCCAGTCCTGCGCCAGCCGCCGCGTCGTGCCATCGGTCACCCGGGCGAGATCATCAAGCCATGTACAGCCCTGCAGCTCGGCGGCAAATTGCGCATTGGGCGGCGCGATGTCCCAGATGCCGGCCCCGCGCGCCTGCACCAGATGCCCGCCGAACCGGAAATTGCCAGCCGCAAGCTGACGACCGCGCGCATAAGAGCCGATGGTGCGCGGCTCGGGCTGGGACACGAAGGCGGTGGCCTTGTGCCGGCGGCCCGGGAAACGGGTCTGAACCTGATCGAGAAATGTCAAATCGCGCACTGCCCCGATGATCCGGAGGGGTTTGCCCCCGCTGCCTCTGTCCGTTCCGGACTTCTGTTGCTTACCTGCTGCCCCAAAATAGCTTTTGGCCGCTTTTCTGTCACGGCCTATTCAGGCTTGCGCAGGGCGATCATGAAAAATCCGTCCATGCCGCCGCGCTCGGCCCAGTAATCGGGGCGCAGGCGCAGGCCGCCGCCGTCGCGCAGCACCTCTGGATCCAGACCAAGCCGCGCGCAATCGGGGGCGATCTCGCTGAGCCCGTGGCGCGCCATGGCCAGTTTCGCCTGACGCTCGCCTTCCTCGGTCAACAGCGAGCAGGTGCAATAAAGCAGCCGCCCGCCGGGCTTGAGAAGCGCCACCGCGCGGTCGATCAGATCGGATTGCAGCGCGAACAGCTGGTCGAGATCCTTGCCGGTTTTCACATAGGGCAGATCGGGGTGGCGCCGGATCGTGCCGGTGGCCGAACAGGGCGCATCCAGCACGACGGCATCGAAGGGCGCGGGGCTGTCCCAGCTCAGCGCATCGGCTGTCACGCAAGTTGCGGAGAGCTCCGTGCGGCGCAGGTTTTCGCGCAGGCGCACCATGCGCGCCTTCGACAGATCCAGCGCCGTGACCGTCGCGCCGGCAGCGGCCAGCTGCAGGGTCTTTCCGCCCGGTGCGGCGCACAGATCAAGGATCGTCTCACCCGGTTGCGGGTCGAGAAGGCGCACGGGCACCGCGGCGGCGGCATCCTGCACCCACCACGCGCCATCGGCGTAACCGGGCAGGTCGGTGACCTGTGCGGAACCGGCCAACCGCAGGGAGCCTGTCGGCAGGATCTCGGCCCCCAGCTTTTCGGCCCAGAGCGCGGCGCCCTCACCGTCTTTCAGGGTCAGGTCGACCGGCGCGCCGGCAAGATGCGCGGCCTCGATCGCGCGCACGATAGTCTCGTCATAGATATGCACGATGCGGCGGCGCAGCCATTTCGGCAGCGCGGGCACCGGCAGATCGGCCCAGAGCTCCGGCCCGGTTTCGGCCACCTTGCGCAGCACCGCGTTGGCCAGTCCGGTGAACTGGCCCGCCTTGCGGTTCTTGCGCATCAGCGACACGGCGCTGTCGACGACCCCATGCGGGGCCGCGCCCTCGACGCAAAGCTCGATTGCCGCCAGCCGCAGGATATTGAGCGCGGGCAGCGGCGGGCGGCGGTCGATGTAGCGCTCCAGCAGGGTGTCGGCGCGCTCCAGCTGGCGCAGCGTGGTCGCCGCCAGCCGTTGCGCCCGCGCGCGGTCTGCCGGATCGAGACCGGCCAGCGCACCCTGCGGCCCGAGCAGATCGGACAGCTGGGTTTTCTCTTCAAGCACGCCGCGCAGAATCTGCAGCGCCGCCCGGCGCGCCGCCAGCCCCGGCTTGGCGGGGGCCGAAGCCGTGCGGGGGGCTGCGCCCGATTTCCCTTTGGGGCGGGTATTGGGACGCCTGCGACGATGGGATTTCTGATCGGGCGCGCCGGGCTTTTCGGCCATGTCTTGTCTCCTCTGCCCGGTGGCGTATATCACTAGAACACGCTGAACAAGGACGCTGGGCCATGGCTGACACGCCGCAACAGGGAAAAACAGACGATCCCGCGCGCGACGACCGCGCACAGGCGGGCGCACCTGAGATTTCCCCGGATCTGCCGCCCGCGGCACAACGCGCGCTCAAGGAAGCGCAGGAGCGGCGCGACAAGCAAAAGGCGCTTGATCTGCCGCCGGAGCTGGGCGGGCGCGACGGGCCGGAGCCGGTGCGCTACGGCGACTGGGAGAAGAAGGGAATCGCGGTCGATTTCTGAGCAGGCCGCGTTGGCGTGCCGGATCTAGCGGGCGCGTCCGGGCCGCAGCGTCAGGTCGGCAAAGCGGCCTTCGCCGCGATCCGAGGTAAAGCGGATCTTCTTGCCGTTGACGCGCACTTCCTGACAATTCGGGCCGAGATCACGCTGCCCCCAGTAAAGGTCGCGGCAGAAAAAGCCGTCTTTCCATGTCCAGGCCCCGGTCACGGACCGGCCAAAGGCGCGGCCGGCGATCTTGCCTTCAGGGGACACGGAGAGCGAGATCCCGAACAGGGTCAGGTCCTTGCCCTCGACGATCTCCACGAACTGGGATTCGGTTTTGACAGGATTAAAGACGGCTTCCGCGAAGGCGGGCGCCGAAAACATCGTCACAGTCGCTGTTACAAGAGCCGTAAGTTTCATCGAACTATTCCACCCAAGATCCAATTATCTTACGCAGCACAGACGCGATCAGATTAAAATATTTTCGGCAAAATTTCCAGACCGGCGCAGGCGCCCCGGTCTAGAGGCCCAGCACATCCATCATATCGTATTCGCCGGGCGCCTTGCCCTGCCCCCACAGCGCGGCCTTCAGCGCGCCGCGCGCAAAGATCGCCCGATCCGTGGCAAGGTGGCGCAAGACGATGCGCTCTCCGTCGGCGGCAAAGATCACGTCATGCTCGCCCACGACATCGCCGCCGCGCACCGAGGCAAACCCGATATCGCCGCGCTTGCGGGCGCCGGTGATCCCGTCGCGTCCGGCATCGCGCACATCCTCGAGCGACACGCCGCGGCCCTCGGCAGCAGCTTCCCCCAGCATCAGCGCGGTGCCCGAGGGCGCATCCACCTTGTGGCGGTGATGGGCCTCGACCACCTCGACGTCGAAATCCGCGTCCAGCGCCTGCGCGACCTGCCGCGTCAGCTGCACCAGCAGGTTGACGCCAAGGCTCATATTGCCCGCCCGCACGATCGGGGCGTGGCGGGCGGCGGCGCTGAGCGCCTCGAGGTCGCTGTCGCTCAGGCCGGTGGTTCCGATCACATGGACGGCCCGGGCCTGCGCGGTCAGTTCGGCATGGGCAAGCGTCGCCGCGGGCGTGGTGAAATCGATCACCGCCTGCGCGGTGGCGATGACCTCGATCGGGTCGGAGACCACGGGGATCCCGTTGGCCGCGCCGCCCAACGCCTCGCCCAGATCGCGCCCGACCCAGTCATGGCCCTCGCGCTCGGTCACGCCGACCAGCCGCGCCTTGTCGCTGGCCGTCACGGTGTCGATCAGCATCCGGCCCATGCGGCCCGACGCACCGGCAATCACAATACCCGGCAAATCACTCATTTCGTCATCTCCTTCGCGGTCCAGAGGGTTTAGGACCGGTTGCAAGGTGCTGGCAAGGGGATTAAGTGGGCGGTCATGGCAAAGAATTCTCATTTTTCAGGCGCGGGCCCGTCGCAGCGGCAACTGCGCGTGGGCGAGTTGATCCGGCGGACACTGGCGGATGTGCTCAACCGCGGCGACATCCATGACCCTGACCTGAACCGCATGTCGATCACGGTCAGCGAGGTGCGCACCTCCCCCGATCTCAAGATCGCGACCGCTTTCGTGCTGCCTCTGGGCGGCGAGGGCCGCGAGGAGGCACTGGCCTCGCTTCGCAAGAACAAGGGAGAGCTGCGCCGCGCGGTCTCCAAGAACATGGCGCTGAAATTCTCGCCGGACCTGCGTTTCGTGCTGGATGAAAGCTTCGACCGGATGGACGACACCCGCCGCCTGTTCGACCGCGAAGACGTGCGCCGGGATATCGAGGACTGAGACATGGGTCGCCGCAAGGGCCGCGATATTTCAGGCTGGCTGGTCATCGACAAGCCCGCCGGGATCACCTCGAACGCGGTGGTCAACAAGGTCCGCTGGGCCTTTGGCGCGCGCAAGGCCGGTCATGCCGGCACGCTTGATCCCGAGGCCACGGGCGTTCTGGCCGTGGCACTGGGCGAGGCCACCAAGACGGTTCCCTACATCACCGATGCGCTGAAAGCCTACCGGTTCACGGTGCGGCTCGGGCAGGCGACGAATACCGATGACGCCGAGGGCGAGGTGATTGCCGAGAGCGACCTGCGCCCCTCGGATGACGACATCAAGGCCGCCCTGCCCGGCTTTACCGGCGACATCCTGCAGGTGCCGCCCAAGTTCTCGGCGGTGAAGATCGACGGGCAGCGCGCCTACAAGCTGGCGCGCGACGGCGAGGATGTGGAGATTGCCGCCCGCCCGCTTTTTGTCGAAAGCCTCGAGATGGTCGTGCGGCCGGATGCCGATCACGTGACGCTCGAGATGGTCTGCGGCAAAGGCGGCTATGTGCGCGCCATCGCCCGTGATCTGGGCGCGGCTCTGGGCTGCCACGGGCATGTGCGCGAACTGCGCCGGATCTGGTCAGGCCCGTTCGACGTGGAAGACGCGATCCAGTTCGAACTGCTCGACGAGCTGGCCAAGACGCCGGAGCTCGATGACCACTTGCTGCCGCTGGAAACCGGTCTTGCGGACCTGCCGGAACTGCCCACCACCGCCGAGGGCGCGGCACGGCTGCGCAACGGCAATCCCGGTCTGGTGATCAGCACCGAGGCGGGTTACGGCGACGAGGCATGGGCCTCGCTGCAGGGGCAGGCCGTAGCGGTCGGGCGCTACATGGCGGGTGAGCTGCACCCCTCCCGCGTTTTTCTACACCACTGATCTGTAACAATGTTTCGCGCCCTCACGCGGGCGTGTGCATCCGCGACCGGTTTGCGGCGGTGTTTGTTTCAGGACCTCACGAAAACCGCAGCCCCGGGTAAGGGCTTCGTGAAAGCCCTGTCGCGGCGCTGGCCCGAAACAGGCCGGACAGCCTAGACAGGGGCATCCACCGCTTCCCCTTCGCCCTGACCCGGAGACCCGACATGACCCGCCAGATCTGGACCATCCTCACCGCCGGCGCGCTCGCCACGATCGCTTTCGATCTGTTCGGCCAAGCCCTCAGCCCGATGTTCGGCTATGCCAAGCTGGCCCCCGTGGGCCTTGCCAACGCCACGCTCAAAACGATCTTCGGATCGGTGCCCAAAGGCGCCGGCAGCGGGCTGCACCTGCTCACGGGGCTCTTGATCTATTCGCTGGGCTACGTACTCGTCGCCCGCCCGATACAGCAGCGCCTCTTGCCCGCACTGCCCTGGGCGGTGACCGCCGTGGTCTACGGCGTCGGGCTCTGGGTGTTCGCGCTTTACGGCGTGGCGCATCTGATCGCCGGCAACAAACCCTTCCTCGGCTGGAGCGGCATCACCTGGGTCGCGCTCTGGGGCCATATCCTCTACGCGCTGGTCGCCGTCTATGTCATCGAGCGTGACGCGGGACAGCCCGCGCCCCGTGCCGTGGCGGCCTGAGAAGTCCGACCCCTTGCGGCGGGCGGCGCGCCCTGCGAAAACGCGGCATGATCACACGCGATTTTCTCAAGGGTGACGCCGCCAGCACCGCGATCTACTCGCCGTGCGAACGCTACCGCTACGCACTCACCCGGATCTGGGATCCCGACGGGCGCAAGATCAGCTTCGTGATGCTCAACCCCTCCACCGCGACCGAACGGCAGAACGACCCGACGGTGGAACGCTGCGAGCGCCGCGCCCGCACGCTGGGCTACGGCGCCTTCCGCGTCACCAACATATTCGCGTGGCGCGACACCGACCCGTTCCAGATGCGCAAGGCCGTAGACCCTGTCGGCCCCGAAAACGACGCGGCGATCACCGAGGCCTGCGCGTGGGCGGACACGCTGGTCTGCGCCTGGGGCACGCATGGCGCCCACCGCGACCGCGGCCCGGATGTCGCGGCGCTGATGCGCGGCACGGGACGCCCGCTCTACCACCTGGGCCTCTCGAAGGCCGGTCATCCGAAACACCCGCTCTATATCTCCTACGCGCAACAGCCCATTCTCTGGACAACACCATGATCCCCGGATTTTCAGAACACCGCATCAAGGTCGGTGACATCTCGCTCGCAACCCATATCGGCGGCGAGGGCCCGCCCCTCGTGCTGCTGCACGGTTTTCCGCAAAACCACATGTGCTGGGCCGGCATCGCACCGGAGCTGGCGCGGCAGTTCACCTGTATCGTGCCGGACCTGCGCGGCTATGGCGCGAGCGACGCGCCCCATGATGACGCAGAACACACGGTCTACTCGAAACGGCAGATGGCGGCCGATATCGCCGCACTTCTCGACCATCTCGGCCACGACAAGGCGCATGTGCTGGGCCATGACCGCGGCGCGCGGGTGGCCTACCGGTTCGCGCTCGACCACCCCGACCGGATCGAACGGCTCGGCATCATCGAGATCGTGCCCACAGCCGAGTTCTGGCGCGCATGGGACGCGGAACTGGCAATGCGCGCCTATCACTGGACCTTCCTCGCGCAGCCCGAACCGCTTCCCGAACAGATGATCGGGGCGGACCCCGCGGCCTATATGAACTGGACTCTGGCCAGCTGGACCAAGGCCAAAAGCCTCGACCCGTTCACGCCGGACGCCTTGGAAAGCTACCGCGAACAGGCCGCCGATCCGGCCCGCATCCACGCAATGTGCGCCGACTACCGCGCCGGGGCCACCTTCGACCGGATCCTCGACGAGGCCGACCGCGCGGCAGGCCGCAAGATCACCGCACCGCTGAAACTGCTCTACGCGGATCGCGGCTTTCCGGCCAAGACCGGCGACCCAACAACCCTTTGGAAAGGCTGGGCCACAGAGGTCAGCGCGGAAGTCTGCAAGAGCGGCCATTTCGTGATGGAAGAGAACCCCGAGGCCACCCTCGCCTGCTTCCTGCCCTTCTTCGCACCCGCCTGATCCGCCATGGCTACGCTGCACTTCTCCTTGGTAGAAATATCCCCGCCGGAGGCGGCCCCGCGCGGCCCCAGCGCAAGGTGGCGAAAATCGCGCTAGCCTGCGGTTTTTTCTTTTCTTTCACCCAAATCTCACCTATATGCGCGCATCTGCGCCTTCGTGGCCAGACCCTCCATGGGCCTTGCTGGACGACATCCCGGCTCGTGCCATTCACATTTAACCTGCAAAGGAGACCCCGATGTCGATCACTGCCGAGGAAAAAACACGCCTCATGAAAGAATACGCAACCAAGGACGGCGACACTGGTTCGCCGGAAGTCCAGGTTGCCATCCTGACGTCGCGCATCACCACGCTGACCGAGCATTTCAAGACCCACAAGAAAGACAACCACGGTCGTCGCGGGCTCCTGAAAATGGTTGCCCAGCGCCGGAAACTGCTCGACTATCTCAAGGCGAAGGAAGAAAGCCGCTACACAGACCTCATCAAACGTCTGGGCATCCGCCGCTAAGACCGAAGATGCGCCCCGTTCCGGGGCGCTTCTCATTTCCAGCCTCCGCCGGGCCTGACGGGGGTGCAGTCGAAACAAGGCCGGGGGCATGGGGCCCCCACGCATTGCCCGGCTCTGGGCACGTGGCCAAACGGGGATACGCCCCGCGCGGCCCTCAAAGGAACGAAGATGTTTAACGTTACGAAAAAATCGATCGAGTGGGGCGAAGAAACCCTCACACTGGAAACGGGCAAGGTCGCCCGTCAGGCAGATGGCTGCGTGATCGCCACTTACGGCGAAACCTCCGTCATGGCTGCCGTCACTTTTGCAAAGACCCAAAAACCCGGTCAGGACTTTTTCCCGCTGACCGTGCACTACAACGAGAAATACTATGCCGCGGGCAAGATCCCCGGCGGCTTTTTCAAGCGCGAAGCGCGCCCGACCGAGAAAGAGACCCTCACCAGCCGTCTGATCGACCGTCCGATCCGTCCGCTCTTCGTGCCGGGTTTCAAGAACGAGGTTCTGGTGATCTGCACCGTGCTGAGCCACGATCTGGTCAACGATCCCGACGTGGTCGCGATGATCGCGGCCTCTGCGGCCCTGACCATCTCCGGCGCCCCCTTCATGGGCCCGATCGCAGGCTGCCGCGTTGGCTTCGAGGATGGCGAATACATCCTCAACCCCGAGATCGACGACATGCACGAGCTGCGCAACAATCCCGACCAGCGTCTGGATCTGGTTGTCGCCGGCACCAAGGACGCGGTGATGATGGTCGAATCGGAAGCCTACGAGCTGTCCGAGGACGAAATGCTGGGTGCCGTGACCTTTGCGCATGAGCAGATCCAGCCGGTCATCGACACGATCATCGATTTCGCCGAGGAATGCGCGAAAGAGCCGTTCGATTTCCAGCCTGCCGATTACAGCGAGCTTTACGCCGCAGTGACCGCCGCCGGCGAAACGGCGATGCGTGACGCTTATGCGATCACCGACAAGCAGGAGCGCACCGCCGCCGTGGCCGCCGCCAAGGAAGCCGTGAAGGAAGCGCTGAGCGAAGAGCAGCTTGAGGACGAGAACCTCGGCACCGCGCTCAAGAAGCTCGAAAGCACCGTGCTGCGCGGCGACGTGGTCAAGAACGGCAAGCGGATCGATGGCCGCGCGCTCGACACCGTGCGCCCGATCGTCTGCGAAACCGGCCTGCTGCCGCGGACCCACGGCTCGGCCCTGTTCACCCGGGGCGAGACACAGGGTCTCGTGGTCACCACGCTGGGCACCGGCGATGACGAGCAGATGATCGATGCCCTGCAGGGCACCTATCGCTCGAACTTCCTGCTGCACTACAACTTCCCGCCCTACTCGGTCGGTGAGGTTGGCCGTTTTGGCCCTCCGGGCCGCCGCGAGATCGGTCACGGCAAGCTGGCATGGCGCGCGCTGCAGGCAGTTCTGCCGTCGGCAACCGACTTCCCCTACACGGTGCGTCTGGTGTCCGAGATCACCGAATCGAACGGCTCCTCCTCGATGGCGTCCGTCTGCGGCGGCTCGCTGTCGATGATGGATGCAGGCGTTCCGCTGAAAGCACCGGTTGCCGGTGTGGCCATGGGCCTGATCCTCGAGGATGACGGCTCCTACGCGGTTCTGACCGACATTCTGGGTGACGAGGACCACCTCGGCGACATGGACTTCAAAGTCGCAGGCACCGAGAACGGCATCACCTCGCTGCAGATGGATATCAAGGTCGCCGGCATCACGCCCGAGATCATGAAGAAGGCGCTGGCGCAGGCGAAAGAAGGCCGCATGCACATCCTTGGCGAGATGTCCAAGGCGCTGAGCGAAGCCGGTGACTTCTCGATCCATGCTCCGCGCATCGAGACCATGACCGTGCCCACCGACAAGATCCGCGAAGTGATCGGCTCGGGCGGCAAGGTCATCCGCGAGATCGTGGAAGTGTCCGGCGCCAAGGTCGACATCAACGACGACGGCGTGATCAAGATCGCCTCGCCCAACGGCGAAGCCATCAAGAAGGCCTATGACATGATCCACGCGATCGTGGCAGAGCCGGAAGAGGGTGCGATCTACACCGGTAAGGTCGTGAAGATCGTCGATTTCGGCGCCTTCGTGAACTTCTTCGGCAAGCGTGACGGTCTGGTCCACGTGTCCCAGATCGAGAACCGCCGCCTGAACCATCCGTCGGATGTTCTGAAGGAAGGTCAGGAAGTGAAGGTCAAGCTTCTGGGCTTCGACGATCGCGGCAAGGTGCGCCTGTCGATGAAAGTCGTCGATCAGGAGACCGGCGAAGAGGTCAAGAAAGAGGAAAAAGCCGACGGCTAAGCCCGGCTGATCCCGAGACTACCAGAAGGCCCCGGCAGGATCGTCGGGGCCTTTTTCGTTTCACCGTGACAGGTCGCGCGCCGAGGCGGGCCCGTATGCGATCTCGGCAAGGCGCTCGATCTCGGAACAGGCCGTCTCCATATCGTCGGCGGCGGCATCCACGCCAAGCAGCCCGATCAGGTCTTCGTCCCGTTGAACGATCTTGCCCGAGACCAGGATCAGCGCCCGGGGCACGCTGATTCGCAGCGCCACGATCAGGCGGGCCAGCGCCGCAGAGGAATGCTTGCCGCCGGCCGAGAGACCAATCACGCGCGGGGACAGCGCCTCCATAGACGCGACGAGCTCGTCATGGCTCAGCCCGACACGCAAGGAGATCTCCCAGCCGCGGTCCCGAAACAGATCCGCCGCCATCTTGACGCCAAGCGTGTGGATCTCGCCGGGAACCGCGGCAAAGGCGGCTTTCTTGCGCGCATCTTGCGGCAGCGCGTCCGTGGGAACGTTGAGGCTGCGCATCAGCGCGTAGAGGCGGCTGGTGCCCATGGTCACCTCGGCAAAGGAGAGCGTGTTCTCCTCCCACCACTGCCCCAGCATCCGCGCGGCGGCTGCAAAATAATTCAGGTAAATCAGTTCCTTGGAAAGACCGGACGCGTCGAGCTTGCTGATCATTCCGACGGCAACCGACTGGTCTTCGGCCAGAAGCGCGATGCATAATTCCTCGATATCATCGACATCGGGCAGCGCGACAGGGGGCGGGACAGCCCGCGCACGCGCATTGAGCCGCGTCACGACCTCGTGGGCGAGCCCCCCGGGCAGGTCCTGAGAGACCCGCGCCGCCAAGCGGCTCAGATCGGCGTCGGAACGCCGCAATTTCTCGAGATCGAAGACCTCGAACTCCCCATCGTCCAAGTGATACTCTCCCGATATCACACCGACCAAAAATACTGCGTCTGTAGGATAGCGTTCGGACCCCGCGCAGAAGGCCGTGACAAACAGGGTAGCGGGATGCGGGGCGGAGTCAAAATTATTTCACGCCCGCTTCACCCCAGTGGCCCGAAAGGGGCGGTCGGTCAAACCCGCCTCAGAGCCCTGTTCACCAAATCGCCGATCCGTTAGGTATCTCGGCAGGCACCAGAACCGGTGCCGTCTCACAAAGGACGCGGCGCCCATGGCGAAGGCCCCAAAGACATTCGTGATCCACCTCGCGCGCGCCACGGGACGCCGGGCGCGGGTCGGGGAATTGCTGCGCCAGTCGCCCTATGCGGCGGAAATACTGGACGCCTGCGACGGCGCGCAACTGTCCGCCGAGGAGCGCGATGCGGTCTATCCGGGACGTGATCTGCATGAGCCGCGCTATCCGTTCGCCCTGTCGGACGGGGAGATTGGTTGTTTCCTGAGCCACCGGCGCGCGTGGGCGCGGATCGTTTCCGAAGACCTGCCCTACGCGATGATCCTCGAAGACGATGTCGAGATTGATGCGGGGACGTTCGCGGCTGCGGTCAGCCTGTCGGCCGCATGGATCGACAAGCTTGGTGTCATCCAGTTTCAGGTGCGCAAACTGAAGGGGCCGAGCCTCTCGGTGGCAGAAGACAAACAGGCCCGCATTGTGCTGCCCGAAGTGACGCCGTTGCGCACCTCCGCGCAAATGGTCAGCCAGACAGCCGCCAGGACGCTTCTGGCCGCAACCGAGCAGTTCGACCGGCCCGTCGATACGTTCTTGCAGATGCGCTGGGACACCGGCGTGAAGCTCCATTGCGTGGTCCCCTCGGGCGTGTTCGACCGCACGGCGGAAACCGGCGGCAGCACGATATCAAGGAAGCATTCCTTTGCCGCGAAAGTCGTGCGTGAGTGGAAGCGTGCATCATATCGCAAGAAGGTCGCGGCACTGAGCCTGGGCAGTTACCGGCTGTGAGGCGCGCGCTCCTGCCCACCCCCGCCGCCGCGTCAGCTTGCCTGTGTTCCGGCCCATGGCAAACTGGTATAGCCCCCTTGGGAGAGGGCAGGACGCAGGTTTCGGAGCAACTGGACATCAGATGATTATCGCGCGAATCTTTGGAGGTCTGGGCAACCAGCTTTTTCAATACGCCACGGCGCGGGCGGCCGCGATGCGCGCAGGCGTCCCGCTGGCGCTTGATGTCCGCGAGGCGAACCGTCAGCTGCCGCATCAGCGTTTCGCGCTGGACCATTTCGATATCAAGGCCAGGATCGCCCAACCGCAGGACCTACCCCCCGACCGGACCCAGCGGCTGCGCTACGCGCTTTGGCGTTATCTGGGCGGCGCCCCCAGGTTTACCCGCGAAAACGGGCTGGGTCTGAATGCGGAGATTCTGGGGATCGGGGACGGTCACTACCTGCACGGGTATTTCCAGACCGAGAAGTATTTCGCCGATGTCGCGCAAGCGTTGCGGCGGGAGTTGCGGATCATCACGCCCCCCAGTGACGAGAACCGCGCGGCGATGGAGCTGATCCGCAGCGGGCCGTCGGTCTCGGTGCATCTGCGCCGCGGGGACTATGTCACCAGCCAGAAGGGCGCCGCGACCCATGGCACCTGTGATGCGGCCTATTACACCCGCGCGCTGGCCCATATTGCACAAGCCAGCCAGAGCGCGCCGCGGGCCTTTGTCTTTTCAGACGATCCGGACTGGGCGCGCGACAATCTGGAGCTTGGCGTTGAAACCCATGTCTTCGGGCAGAACGGGCCCGAGCAGCATTACGAGGATTTGCGGCTGATGAGCGCGTGCGAGCACAACGTGATCGCAAACTCCACCTTCTCGTGGTGGGGCGCATGGCTGAACGGATCGGAAACGGGCCTCGTGGTGGCCCCGAAGAACTGGTACGCGAACCCGAAGCTGCAAAACCCCGACATCATTCCAGAGCGCTGGATCCGGCTTTAACGTCCGGCTCTAGCGCCCACCTTCAGCCGCCCACCTTCAGCCGCCCACCTTCAGCCAAAGGCCGCGGTCAGGGCCGCGCGCAACACGTCCATTTGCGGATCGAGCGGGTAGTGGTGGTTGCCGATGAAGAGCCCGTTGGTGTCGACGATGTCGGCATTGGCAAGATTGCCATGCACGGAATAGTCGAAATACTTGGTAACCACCGCGTTCTTGGCAAAGTTCCCGGCCACGATCGGGCGGCATTCTACCCCGGCCTCGGTGAGTGCCTCGATCAGGTCTGCGCGGGAAATCCCGGCATCGGGACGCAGCACCATGGAAAACCCGAACCAGCTGCTTTCGCCGATCTCTTTCTGGATCGTGATCTGCGGAAACTCCTGCAGAACCGCGCGGAACCGGTCGGCATTGGCGCGGCGCTCTTCGACGATCATGGGCAGCTTCCTGATCTGTTCCTGACCGATCGCGCCGCTCATCTCCAGCGGGCGCAGATTGTAACCCGGCAGGACGAATTTGAACGCTTCCTCGAACATGTCATCGGACTTGGTGCCGGTGACATGGTTCTTTTTGGGCAGGTTGCGGGTCCAGCCATGGGCCCGCATGCTGAGCATGATGTGGTAGAGCTCTTCGTCGTCAGTCACCACGATGCCACCTTCCATGGTGGAGATGTGATGCGAGAAGAAGGCACTGTAGCTGCCCGCCAGCCCGAAGGTGCCGGCCTGTTTGCCGTTGAAGGTCGCGCCGAGGGATTCACAATTGTCCTCGAGCAGAACGATATCATGCTCGCCGATGATGGCCTCGATCGCGTCGAAATCATTGGGGTTGCCCAGAAGGTTCACGGCCATGATCGCACGGGTCTGCGGCGTGATCGCGGCGGCCAGCGCGTCGAGGTTGAAATTCAGCGTGTCGAGGTCGATATCGACGAATTTCAGCTTCAGCCCGTATTGGTGCAGCGGGAAATACGTGGTGCTCCATGAGACCGCGGGAACAAGGACCTCATCGCCGGGGTGCAGGCCGTGAACCGAATGATAGCGCAGCGAGGCCACGAACAGCAGGTTCGCCGAAGAGCCGGAATTGACCATGACCGCGTATTTCGAGCCGATCATTTCCGCGAAGTCGCGTTCGAACTGCGCAACCTCCGGCCCCATCGAGAAGTGACCGGACGCGATCACGCGCTGGATCGCGGCATATTCCTTTTCATCCCAGGACGCGGTGGCAAGCGGGAATGCGGTATCGGCCATTGGGGTCTCCGGTGTGATCAGTTCGTTTCAGTCATTGGTAGGGCAAATGGGCATGCCGTCCAGTCGGGTTTGCGGACCTCTTAGGGGAAGTCCGGGAAAAGAGAAACCACGCAGGCCCATGACAAAATGTCCGCAGGGCCCGATTGCGGCCTCACAGATCCCCCGCCGCATGCAGCGCGCGGAACTCCTCGACCGTCCGGGCCAGCCCGTCTTCCAGCGGTATGGTCGAACGCCATCCCAGCCCGTGCAGGCGGGAGCTGTCCATCAGCTTGCGCGGGCTGCCATCGGGTTTGCTGGTGTCGCGTTTGACCTCGCCTTCGAAACCGGAAATATCCGCGATCATCCGCGCCAGATCGTAGATCGAGACCTCGTGCTCGGTGCCGACATTCACATGCTCGGCGCCAGCGTAGTGTTTCATCAGGAAGACCAGCGCATCGGCGCAGTCATCGGCGTGCATGAACTCGCGCATCGGCGATCCGCTGCCCCAGATCGTGATGCTGTCCTCGCCTGCCAGTTTGGCTTCATGGATCTTGCGCACAAGGGCGGGCAGGACGTGACCGGTCTGCAGGTCGTAATTGTCGCCGGTGCCATAGAGGTTGGTGGGCATCGCGGAGATGAAATTCGAGCCATATTGCTCGCGGTAATATTCGCACATCCGGATGCCCGCGATCTTCGCGATCGCGTAGCCTTCGTTGGTGGGCTCCAGCGGACCCTGCATCAACTGGTCTTCGGTATAGGGCTGCTTGGCGGCTTTCGGGTAGATGCAGGACGATCCAAGGAACAGTAGCTTCTCGACACCGTTTTGATGGGCGGCTTCGATGATATTCGCCTCGATCATAAGGTTCTCGTAGAGAAAACTCGCGGGCTGCGTGCTGTTGGCCATGATACCGCCGACGCGGGCGGCCGCGAGAAAGACCGCGTCGGGGCGGGTCTTCTCGAACCAGGCTTCCACCTGATCCTGACGGGTCAGGTCGACATCCGCACGGGTCGAGCCGAACGCCGCGCAGTCCTCATCGGCGAGCTTGCGCAGGATCGAGGCCCCGACCATGCCGGTCGAGCCGGCCACATAGACCTTCTTGCCCGCAAGGCTGTAGTCCATGTCAGCCATTCCGTTTGGCTTCCGCGTAATCGGCGGCGATCATTTCGGACACAAGGTCATCGAAGGAGGTCTGGGGCGTCCAGCCCAGCTTCTCGCGGGCCTTGGTGGCGTCGCCGAGAAGCGTCTCCACCTCGGTCGGGCGGAAATATCTGGGATCGACGCTGACGATGATCTTGCCGGTCTCGTCGCGGCCCACCTCGTCGATGCCTTCGCCTTCAAAGGTTATGGTCATGTCGAGCGCCTTGGCGGCGGCCAGCACGAAGTCGCGGACCGAATATTGCACGCCGGTGGCGATGACGAAGTCTTCCGGCTCGTCCTGCTGGAGCATCAGCCACTGCATTTCGACATAGTCGCGCGCATGGCCCCAGTCGCGTTTCGCGTCCATGTTGCCCAGCTTGAGATCGTCCTGCATGCCCAGCTTGATGCGGGCCAGTGCACGGGTGATCTTGCGGATCACGAAGGTCTCGCCGCGCAGCGGGCTCTCGTGGTTGAACAGGATGCCGTTGCAGGCAAAAATATCGTAGGCCTCGCGGTAGTTCACCGTGATCCAGTAGGCATACATCTTGGCGACCGCATAGGGGCTGCGGGGGTAGAAGGGCGTCGTCTCGGATTGCGGCGTTTCCTGCACGAGACCGTAAAGCTCGGAGGTCGAGGCCTGATAGAAGCGGGTCTTCTCACCAAGGCCGAGAAACCGGATCGCCTCGAGCAGGCGCAGCGGGCCGAGCGCGTCGGAATTGGCGGTATATTCGGGCTCTTCGAAGGACACCGCGACATGGCTTTGGGCCGCAAGGTTATAGACCTCGTCGGGCTTCACCTGCTGGAGGATGCGGGTCAGGCTGGAACTGTCGGTCATATCGCCGTGGTGCAGGACGAACTGCCCGCTTTGTCCCGCTTCCCCGTCGAACAGGTGGTCGATCCGGTCGGTGTTGAACAGCGAGGTGCGCCGCTTGATGCCGTGGACCTCGTAGCCCTTGTTCAGCAGAAACTCCGACAGATAGGCACCGTCCTGCCCGGTGACACCTGTGATCAAGGCTGTCTTTTTGCTCATGGTCTACCCTTCCGAATACTCTGCGCCGTGATTACCGACCTTTCGGCGGCAAAGCCAGATCAACTCTTCTTTTCGGCCTGTTTCTGCTCCAGCTTCGCGAGCTTCTTCTTGCGTTTCGCGATCCGGCGCGCCTCGATCTTGCGCTGAAGACCCGCCGCGCGCAGTTCGATCTTGGGATCGATCTTGAGCAAACTTGCGCGCAGCAGACGCTCCCCGGTGCTGCCCCGCTCGCCCGGGCCGGTTGGCAGGGAGCGCTCCGAACGGATCAGGGTGTGCCTCGCAGCGCCCTCGGGCACTGGCAGCGCCATCGCGCCATGCGCCATGCGCGCAAAGAGTTTCATGATGTTGTAGTGGTCCATGATCTTCTCGCGCGCCGCGCCGATCGCCTTGATGCGCTTCTCCCACAAGCCGTTCTCGATCCCCGCCACCATCTGGCGCACGGCGGTCTCGGGATTGGAGATATCGAGATACTCGAACGCCTCGCCAGGCAGCTCTTCATGCGCGTTTTCACAGCCGTGATAGAAGGGAAACGTCCAGCACATCAGCGGATCCGAGAGCTTTTCGGTCCAGCTGTAGCGCCCGCCGCCATTCTCAAGGGCGATATGGTACTTGTAGGGCGCGAGCGCCTCCATCTTGTCATCAACGGACTTGAACCCGCGCCCGAAGAAGTCGACACGGTCGGGGATCAGATCACGGATCGCCTCGAGAAACTCCAGCCGTTCCTGATGAAACGGGGTGTAGGCCTTGTTGCTGGTGACGACCGAGAGCTTGTTGACCTTCTCGGGCACGTCGAAATCTCTGAAATAATCGATGCCTTTATGGGCGTCCGGGTTCTCGAGATCGGAGAAATCAACGCCGACGAACCACATCGAGCAATAGTTTTCGTGATGCTTGATCGTATCGAGCGCGACCTCGCCCGTTGTCAGGACCTGTCCGAACTGGTTGAGGAAAACCGCGCTGTAATTGTGAATGACATCCGGCTCTCCCGCCACGAAGACGGTTCTCTGGCGGGGCAGGTCGACCGGGATCGAGTAGGACGCGCGCGTGTAGACGATCAGAACATCGATATCGTCGGGCACATCAAGGCCGATGGTGAATTCCACACCGTCGAGAATTTGCGCGTTCCCTGCGTTCTGTTTGAAAAACAGGAAGGGGAAGATGTTCGAAAAAACATGCGCGCGGATCAGGTCTTTGGCCATGGTCTCTCTTTTTCCCGTGCGGGCCGGCCGTTCCGGGCAACCGCGTGCTTGCGCTGCATAACCGGCCACGCGCGAGAGGTCCAGTTCCCAGCAGGGCCTCAGCGCGCTTGCGCGGGCAGACCGGCAATGCCACTGTTGTGCCGAAACCGAAGGGAGTCCCCAATGTCCAACGCAAAGAACTTCTATATCGACGGTCAGTGGGTCGCCCCCGAAGACGGCCGCAATTTCGATGTGATCAACCCCTCGACCGAGGAGGTCTGCGCCACGATCTCGCTGGGCGGACAGCCCGACACCGACAAGGCCGTTGCCGCAGCCCGCAGGGCGTTCGGGGAATGGGCGTTCAGCGCCCGTTCCGAGCGCATGGCGCTTCTCGAGAAGCTGCTGGAGATCTACAAGGCGCGCGCCGAGGAAATGGCGCAGGCGATCAGCCTTGAGATGGGCGCGCCGCAGGATCTGGCCCGCGCCCAGCAGGTCGGGGCCGGCAGCTGGCACATGGAAGGGTTCCTGAAGGCGCTGGATACGTTCGAATTCGAACGCGACTTCACCGCCACCGAGAAAACGCTCTATGAGCCGATCGGCGTCTGCGCCCTGATCACGCCGTGGAACTGGCCGATGAACCAGATCGTGCTGAAGGTGATCCCGGCGCTGGCCACCGGCTGCACCATGGTGCTGAAACCCTCCGAAGTGGCGCCACTTTCAGGGCTTCTGTTCGCCGAGTTCATCGACGAGGCGGGCTTCCCGAAAGGCGTCTTCAATCTGGTCAACGGCGACGGGCCCGGCGTGGGCTCCCAGCTCTCCTGTCATCCCGATGTGGATATGGTCAGCTTCACCGGCTCCTCGCGCGCCGGCAAACTGATCACCAAGGCGGCCGCGGATACGCTCAAGCGCGTCAGCCTCGAGCTGGGCGGCAAGGGCGCGAACATCATCTTCGCCGATGCCGACGAAAAGGCGGTGAAAAACGGTGTGATCCGCTGCTTCCGCAACACAGGCCAGTCCTGCAACGCGCCCACGCGGATGCTGGTGGAACGCTCCCGCTATGACGCCGCCGTTGCCGAGGCAACCGCCATGGCCGAGGCCACCGTGGTCGGCCCCGCATCCGAGGAAGGCCGCCATATCGGGCCTCTGGTCAGCGCCGCGCAGTTCGAGAAAGTGCAGGGCCTGATCGAACAGGGCATCGCCGAAGGCGCGCGACTGGTGGCCGGGGGTCCGGGCCGGCCCGACGGGCTGAACCGGGGCTATTACACGCGTCCGACGGTCTTCGCCGACGTGACGCCGGATATGACGATCTACAAGGAAGAGATCTTCGGACCGGTCCTGTCGATCCTGCCATTCGAGACCGAGGAAGACGCGATCCGGATCGCCAATGACACGCCTTACGGGCTGACCAACTACATCCAGTGCAGCGATGACGAAAAGCGGCGCCGGGTGGCGCGCCACCTGCGCTCAGGGATGGTGGAGACCAACGGCATGGGCTTTGCACAAGGCTCGCCCTTCGGCGGCTACAAGCAATCGGGCAACGGCCGCGAGGGCGGTGTCTTCGGGCTGGAGGAATTCTGCGAGATCAAGGCCGTCTCCGGCTGGTCGGCAAAGCGCTAGGCCGCCCTCAAAACGGGCACTTGGCGCGGAATTCCATCCCCCGCCCGCCATCGGGATGGCGCAAACGCAGGCTTTCGGCATGCAGCATCATGCGCGGCGCATCCAGCGCGGCGCCGCTGGCATAAAACGGATCGCCAAGGATCGGGTGGCCCAGTTCCTTCATATGAACCCTGAGCTGGTGTGAACGACCGGTCTTGGGCATCAGCCGGACCCGTGTGGTCCCCTCCTCGTAGCGCTGCACGCGGTATTCGGTGATCGCCTGCTTGCCGGTCTCGAAATTGACATGCTGGCGCGGCCGGTTCGGCCAGTCGACGATCAGCGGCAGGTCGATCACCCCTGCCTTCTCAGCCACATGGCCCCAGACACGGGCCACGTAGATCTTGCGTGTCTGCCGCTTCTCGAACTGCAACCCCAGATGACGTTGCGCGGCGCGGGTCAGGGCAAAGACCATCACCCCCGAGGTATCCCGATCGAGCCGGTGCACCAGAAGGGCTTCGGGAAACACCGCCTGCACCCGCGAGATCAGGCAATCGGCCAGATGCGCGCCCTTGCCCGGCACGGACAAAAGCCCGGCAGGCTTGTCCACGGCCAGAAGATGGGCATCGTCATGCAGGATCACCAACGGGTCTTGTGGGGGGGCGTAAACATCATTCATGTCTCCCCAAATATCCCCGCCGGAGGCGGAAAGTCCATGTCACAAAAACAGGCTCAGACTTTCACGCGTTCCGACTTCGGATCATACATGGGGCGCAGCGAGGCATCCGCCGCGCATCGGGTGCCGGCCACATCGATCTCGTAGCTCGAGGCCAGAACCTGCTCAGCGCTCTCACCTGCGCAGGGCACATAGCCCATACCCATCGCCGCGCCGAGGTGATGACCGTAGGAGCCCGAGGAGAGATACCCCACGATCTCCCCGTCCCGCAGAACCGGCTCGTTGTGATAGAGCAGCGGCTCGCTGTCACGCAGCTTGAACTGGAGCAGGCGCGCCTCGAGCCCGGTCTCCTTCTTGCGCAACACCGCATCGCGGCCGATGAAATCGGGTTTCGCGGTCTTCACGGCAAAGCCGAGACCGGCTTCCAGCACGTGGTCCTCGGGCGTGATGTCGTGGCCGAAATGGCGAAAGCCCTTCTCGATCCGGCAGCTATCCATCATGTGCATGCCGCAAAGCGTGAGACCGAGATCGCGCCCCGCCTCCCGCAAGGTCTCGAACGCATGGGCCGCCATGTCAGCGGAGACGTAGACCTCCCAGCCCAGCTCGCCCACATAGGTCACGCGATGCACCCGCGCGAGCCCCATGCCAAGTTCGATCTGCTGTGCTGTGCCAAACGGGTTCGTGGCATTGGAAAAATCGGCGGGAGAGACCGCTTCCATCAGGTCCCGCGCCTTGGGGCCCATCACCGCCAGCACGCCCTCACCGGCGGTCACATCGGTGATCACCGCGTTGAAATCGCCCAAATGCCGGCGCATCCATGTCTCGTCTGCCAGACGGGTCGCGGCAGGCGTCACCACGAGATAGGCGCTCTGCGACAACCGCGTGACGGTCACATCCGCTTCGATCCCGCCGCGCGGGTTCAAGAACTGGGTATAAACGATCTTGCCCACCGGGACCGAAAGATCGGCGCCGCAGACATGGTTGAGAAACGCCTCGGCATCGCGGCCCTCGACGCGCAGCTTGCCGAAGGAGGACATGTCGTACATGCCAAGCCCTTCGCGCACCGCGCGGTGTTCCCCGGCCCAGTTCTCGAACCAGTTCTGGCGGCCCCAGCTGTAATGGTAGTCGCGGTCCTGCGCATCGCGGGCAAACCAGTTGGCCCGCTCCCAGCCCGCAAGCTCTCCGAAGACGGCACCCTCGGATTTGAGATGCTCATGGAAAGGGGTTCGCCGCACACCGCGGGCGGTGGCTTTCTGGCGGAACGGGAAATGATCGGCATAGAGCAGGCCCAGCGTCTCTTTCGAACGCTCGAAGAGATAGGTCTTGTTGCCCTGGAAGGGCTGCATCCGGGAAATATCCACGTCGCCCAGATCGAAAGGTTTCTGCCCGTCCTCCATCCATTGCGCCAAGGCCTGACCGGCGCCGCCCGCAGACTGGATCCCGATCGAGTTGAAGCCCGCCGCGACCCAGACATTGTCCATCTCCGGCGCAAGGCCGAGGTGATAGGCATCATCGGGCGTGAAACTCTCGGGGCCGTTGAAGAAGGTGTGGATGCCCGCCTCGGCCAGCATCGGCATCCGGTTCACCGCATGTTCGAGGATCGGCTCGAAATGATCGAAATCCTCGGGAAGCTGGTCGAACTCGAAATCCGCGGGAATGCCGTCCATCGCCCATGGCTTGGCATTGGGCTCGAACGCGCCAAGCAGCATCTTGCCCGCGTCTTCCTTGTAATAGGCGCACTCATCGGGCACCCGCAGGACCGGCAGCTGGCTCAGGCCCGCGATGGCCTCGGTCACGATATAGAAATGCTCGCAGGCATGGAGCGGCACGTTGGTGCCCAGCATGCGGCCGACCTCGTGGCCCCACATGCCCGCGCAGTTCACCACATGCTCGCAGGCGATATGGCCGCTCTCGCCGCCGCTGACCCAGTCCACGCCGGTGACGCGCCGCCCGTCCTTGCGCACGCCGCTCACGCGCACGCCTTCCTTGACGAGCGCGCCGTTCTGGCGGGCGCCCTTCGCAAGGGCCAGCGCGATATTGGCCGGATCGCCCTGCCCGTCCTTGTCGAGATAAACCCCGGCCACGACCCCGTCGATATTGAGATGCCCATAGCGTGCCTTGACCTCGTCGGGGGTGATCTCCTCGACATCGACACCAAAGGCGCGGGCCATTGCGGCCTGCCGGAAGATCTCTTCCTTGCGCTCTTCAGTCAGCGCCACGGTGATCGAGCCGCAGCGCTTGAAGCCGGTGGAGACGCCGGTCTCGGCTTCGAGATTGCCGTAAAGCTCCTGCGAATATTTCGCGAGCTTGGTCATGTTGGCGGTCGCGCGCAGCTGGGCGATGAGACCCGCCGCATGCCACGTGGTGCCCGAGGTCAGCTGCTTGCGCTCCAGAAGGACCACGTCCTTCCAGCCGAGCTTGGCCAGATGATACGCAACAGAGCAGCCGATCACGCCGCCCCCGATAATCACAACACGGGCCTGCCCGGGAAGTTCAGCCATCACGACACTCCTTTGAAACGCCTCGCCAGTTCGCGGATATGGTCGGGGCCGACTTCACAGCAGCCCCCGATAATGGTGGCGCCGCTGTCGACCCAACCTTGTGCGAAATCGGCATAGACCTCGGGCGACAGGTCCTTGCGGACCTTGAGCACATCGACCGTGGCGCCGATCGTGTTGAACTCGTCGGCGATACTGACGAACCCGTTGGCATATCCACCGGTGGGAATGCCGGACTTGCCCAGAAGCGGCAGCGCCTTGGCGACCGCCTCTGGCGCCGAGCAGTTCACCAGGACCGCGGCGGGGCCAAACTCTTCAAGGAGCGGCAGGATATCGGTCACGGGCTCCCCCGAGCGCAGTTTTGTGCCGTCCTCGTCATCCACCGACACCGAGAGCCAGACCGGCTTGCCGGTCACGGCGGTGCCCATCAGGCCGCCGCGGGACTGGTCGACCGAGGACATGGTCTCCAGCAGGTGCATATCGATATAGCCGGATTGCTTGCTGGCAAGATCGGCATAGACCTCAGCGGCCTGTTCGGCGGGCGGGGCCTTGTCGGGCTGGTAGGAAAACCCGATCGGACCCAGCGAGCCTGCGATCTGGCCGCCGCCATTCGCGTCGCGCGCTTCGCAGGCCAGCCGGCAGGCGGTGTGGCACAGCGCATCAAGCTGGTCGCCGATACCGTGGTGCTCCAGACGGTCGGGCAGCACGGAATAGGTGTTGGTGGTGGCGATATCGGCGCCGGCCTCGAAATAGAGCCGGTGCACCTCGGTCACAAGTTCCGGCTCATCGATCAGGAACTGGACCGACCACAGCCCCGTCGGTTTGCGACCGGAGCGGGCCAGAAGTTCCTGGCCCATACCACCGTCGAGAAGGGTAATCGTCATGGGTAAATCTCTTTATATTTGGACTGATAGGCCGCGATCATGTCTGTCTCTGTCGCGCCGTCGTCATATGGTGGCGTCGCAAGCGGCAGGCAAGCAGAGATTTCGATGACGACAAGCGCGCCGATCCGGTCCGCGAGATCCCCCCATGTGGCAGACCAGTGGCCGATCAGGTCGGCAAACTCGGCCGCGTCGCGCGGCACCACGCGGGTGGCCCCGCGCAGACGCGCGCCCTTGCGCTTGAACGGGTCGACGAAGACGACCTCCAGTTCGGCCATGTGGTCGAGATTGGCGCGGGTGCCCGGCGAACGGATGTCGCCGTAAGCAAGGGTCCGGTCGTCCAGCACCAGAAAGGTCCCCTTGGGCGAGGCCGCGGGCCGCCCCTCGGGCGTCACCGTGGCCACGATGCCCAGCGGGAACTGCCCGATCAGGGTCCTGATGCCGGACGGGATCATGCCCGCAGCCTCTCGTTTTCGGGATCCCAGAGCGGCGCGTCGGCCTCTACCGTGGCCCTGACCCGCTCGCCATAGATCTCGATCTGAAGCTCGGTGCCGGGCCGGGCAAGCTCGGTCTTGACCATGCCCAGCGCAATCGAGCTGTTCACGCGGTAGCCCCATGCCCCGGAAGTGGTTTCCCCCACCACCGTGTCGCCGTCCCAGACTGTCGACATGTAGGGCGCGTCATGGCCGTTGGCCTGCACACGCATGGTCACGAAACGCTTTTCTGAGCCCTGCTGCTTTTCATTGAGAAGGGCCGCCTTGCCGGGGAAGTCCTGCGGCTTGTCGAGCTTGACGAAGCGGTCCAGCCCGCCTTCGAACAGCGTGTAGTCGGTGGACAGGTCCCCCTTCCACGCGCGGTAGCCTTTCTCGATCCGCAGGCTGTTGAGCGCATACATCCCGAACGGTTTCGCTCCGGCAGCCAGAACCGCGTCGTAGAGCGCGGGGATTTCGGCGTTGGCAGCGTGGATTTCCCAGCCGAGCTCTCCGGCGAAGGACACCCGCACCAGCGCACAATCGACCCCGCCGATGCGGGCGGGCTGGTGGCTGAGCCATGGCAGCGTCAGATCGGCCTCGGCGCCAATCGTCTCGAACAGGTCCCGCGATTTCGGACCGCACACGATTAGGGTGGAGTAATCGGTGGTCTGGTCGGTCAGGGTGAGCCCGTCCGGCAGCCCGTTGGTGAGCACATCGCGGTCGTGCCACTGCGCGGTGGCCGCGGTGATCAGGGTGAAGTGGTCCTCGCCGTGGCGCAGCACCGACATCTCGGTCAGGATCCGGCCCCGGCTGTCGGCAAAATAGGCAAGGTTCATGCGGCCCGCCTTGGGCAAGCCGCCGGTGATCTTGCCGCGCAGATACTCGGCAGCGCCCTCACCGCGCAGGTCAAACCGCGAGAACCCCGGAAGATCCAGAACCCCCACCGCGTCGCGCACGGCCTCGCATTCCTCGCGGATGCGCGGCTCCCACGGGCCGGAACGGGCCCATGTCTCGGTCGCTTCAAGCGAGGTATCGTCACCGGGCCGGGCGAACCAGTTGGCGCGCTCCCAGCCGTTATAGGCGCCCATCACGCCGCCCAGTTCCCGCACCTTGTCATGGACCGGAGAGAGCTTCTTGTCCCGCCCCGCGGGCCATTCGTGATAGGGGAAATGCATGGCGTATTCGTGGCCATAGACCTCCACCGCCTTCTGGTGGCAGTAATCCTGATCGGTGTAGTCGGTGTAGCGGCGCGGATCGACGGCCCACATGTCCCATTCGGTCTCGCCCTCGGTGATCCATTCGGCCAGCACCTTGCCCGCGCCACCACCTTGCGTGATGCCGAACGTGAACACGCAGGCCTCATAGGCATTGGGCACGCCGGGCATCGGCCCGATCAGCGGCAAGCCATCCGGCGCATAGGGGATCGGGCCGTTGATCACCCGGTTGACGCCCTGCGTTCCGAGGATCGGCACGCGCGCCATGGCATCCTCGATATACCATTCCAGCCGGTCGAGATCGTCGGGATAGAGCTGGAAGGAGAAATCCTGTGGCATCGGGTCGTCCGGCGTCACCCAATGCGCCTTGCAGTTGCGCTCATAGGGACCGAGGTTCAGGCCGTTCTTGTCCTGCCGCAGGTAATAGGAGGAATCCACGTCGCGCAGAAGCGGCACCTTGCGGCCGTTCTCCTTGGTCCATTCGGCCAGTTCGGGGATCTCGTCGGTCAGGAAATACTGGTGGCTCATCGTCACCATCGGCACGGTGCGCCCGCCATAGGGCTTGAACCATTCGCCGACGCGCTGCGCATAGTAGCCTGCGGCGTTGACCACCTTCTCGCAGCGGATATCGCCCTTGTCGGTATGCACGATCCACTCGTCCCCGTCGCGCGACACGCCGGTGGCCGGGCAAAACCGCTCGATCCGGGCGCCCATGGCGCGCGCGCCCTTGGCAAGCGCCTGTGTCAGCTGCGCAGGGTCGATATCACCGTCATCGGGATCCCAGAGCCCGCCGGCCAGATCATGGGTCTCGAGGAACGGATAGGCATCCTTCATATCCGAGACGCTCATCATCTCGATATCGAGGCCTTGGTAGCGCCCCATGCCGCGGGCCCGTTCGAACTCCTGCATCCGCTCTTTCGAATGGGCCAGCCGGATCGATCCGGTGACGTGGTAGTTCATCGGGTAGTCCACCTCCTCGGCCAGCCCCTTGTAGAGGCCAAGCGAGTAGCGCTGCATGTTCATCACCGCCCACGAGGTCGAGAAGGACGGGCAGTTGCCGGCGGCATGCCATGTCGATCCGGCGGTCAGCTCGTTCTTTTCAAGCAACACGCAATCGGTCCAGCCGGCCTTGGCCAGATGGTAAAGCGAGGAGGCGCCCACGACCCCGCCGCCGATGATGACCACGCGGGCCGTTGTTGGAAAACTGCTCATGCCAGAAACTCCCTCAATCCAGAACGATACGGGCGGCCAGCCCACCGAAGAGCACGGCCGCAATCTTGTTGAAAACGCGCGAGGCACGGCTGAGCCGGTCAGCCGCAAGCCCCGCGAAAACCCCGATCAGCCCGTCGGTCAGAAACCCGCCAATGGCCAGAAGAACCCCCAGCGCGAGGATCTGCTGCCAGACCGGCCCGATCTCGGGCTGCGCGAACTGCGGCAGGAAAGCCAGAACGAACAGCGCCACCTTGGGGTTGAGAATATTGGTGACAAAACCACGCCGGAAAGCGCGTGCGACACCGGCCCGGCCCTTTCGCGCCTCGGGCCCGTCTGTCGCCCGCCAGCTGATGATCGCCAGATAGGCAAGATAGGCCGCACCCGCGTAGCGCACCGCATCATAGGCGGCCGGATAGCTGCGCAGGATCACCGCAAGCCCGACCGCGGCAAGCGCGACATGAACCAGCACCCCCAGCGAAATCCCCGCCGCCGCCGCCGCGCCGGCGCGCGGCCCGCCGGACATGCCGGATGCGATGGTGAACATCATATCAGCACCCGGTGTCAGGTAGAGAAGGAAAGCCGCGCCCATGAAGGCTGCGACCGTCCACGGGTCCATGGCCATCAGCGTTGCGATCATCTCAATAGACCGGCGGCGCGATCACCCAGATCGCAACCGCCGCCTCATGGTAAGGGTTCCGCCAGCGAAACGGCTGGCCCTTGATACGAAAACTGTCCCCGGTTCCCAGCGCATGGGTATGCCCGTCGACCCAGATGTCGAGCCGGCCCGAAACAAGATACCCCACCTCCTGCGTGGGCCGCTGCACCGGCTCGGAAATCTCGGCACCCGGGGCGAAGGTGGAATGCACCACCTCGAAATCATCGGTCAGATCGGGCGACAAAAGCTCCTCGACGAGCCCCGCGGCCCGCGATCCGATCGGACGGCGCGCCGCAGAACGCACCACGATCCCCTCTTCATGGTCAAGCGCGGCGGACTGGCGAAACAGGCTCTGGACCGAGACATCAAGCACGCCGGCAAGCTGCCGCAAATCGGTGATCGAGGGGTCAGACAGATCGCGCTCCACCTGGCTTAGCCAACCGACGGAACGGCCCAGCCGGTCCGACAATTCACTCAGCGTCAGGCCCCGCGCCTTGCGCAACGCGCGGAGATCAGCCCCGAAGGTTTCCATCTGCTGTGCCGGGTCGGAGAGCATGCGACTCAAGTCCGTGAAAAAATCGTCTACTTTTTCACGCTGCCACGCAAAACAGAGTCTCGCAAGAAAAAATGCGCGCCACCCGTGTTTTCATGTCTCAAAAAATATCCCTGCCGGAGGCCGGCCCTCAGGCGCGCCCGAAGACGCTGTCGAGAATCTCCTGCAACGCATCGGCATCCGCTTGCGTGAACGCATCGGGCTGGTCGCTGTCGATATCGAAAACCGCGATCAGCGTGCCGCTGGCATCGCGCACCGGCAAAACCAGTTCCGAGCGGGTCGAACTGGCACAGGCAATATGATCGGGGAAAGCGTCGACATCGGGCACCAGCTGAACCTCGCCCGTGCGCGCCGCAGCCCCGCACACCCCGCGCGAAAACGGAATGACAAGGCAGCCATGCCCCCCCTGATAGGGCCCGATCTTCATCAGCTCGGGCGCCACCACGCGGTAGAATCCGGTCCAGTCGAAACGGGCATCGCTGTGATGCACCTCGCAGGCCACCGTGGCCATCAGGGCAACCGCATCGTCCTCGCCTGCGGTCAGGGATGCAATCGTCTGCTTGAGTTCGGCGTAATCGGGCATCAGTCGCGCTCGATCGCGATGGCAGTGCCTTCGCCGCCGCCGATGCAGATCGCAGCCACGCCCCGCTTCAGCCCGCGCGCCTCCAGCGCATTGAGCAGCGTCACCATGATCCGCGCGCCCGAAGCGCCGATCGGATGGCCCAGCGCACAGGCGCCGCCATGGACGTTCACCTTCTCGCGCGGCAGGCCCATCTCATGCATGAAGGCCATCGGCACCACGGCGAAGGCCTCGTTCACCTCCCAGAGGTCGACATCTTCCTTGGCCCAGCCAATCCGCGCGAGAAGCTTCTGCGCGGCGGGCACCGGTGCCGTGGTGAAAAGACCCGGCGCCTGCGCATGGCTGGCATGGCCCACGATCCGTGCGCGCACGCTCAGACCCTGCGCCGCGGCGGCCTCGCCAGAGGCCAGCACAAGCGCCGCCGCCCCGTCTGAGATCGAAGAGGAATTGGCCGCGGTCACGGTGCCACCGTCGCGGAACGCGGGCTTGAGATGCGGGATCTTCTCGGGGCGGGCATTGCCGGGCTGCTCATCCTCGGAGATCGTCACCGCGCCCTTTCGGGTCTGCAAAGTCACGGGCGCGATCTCGGCCGTGAAGGCCCCCGAGCCCTGCGCCGCCAATGCGTTCGAAAGCGAGCCCAACGCATACGCGTCCTGCGCATCCCGCGTGAACTGGTAGGCCTCGGCGCAATCCTCGGCGAAGGTGCCCATCAGGCGACCCTTGTCATAGGCGTCCTCCAGCCCGTCGAGAAACATCGAATCCTGCACCTGCTGATGGCCGATCCGGGCCCCGCCGCGCATTTTCGCAAGCAGATAAGGCGCGTTGGTCATGCTCTCCATGCCGCCGGCGACGATGGTCTCGGTCTGGCCCAGCGCGATCTGGTCATAGGCGATCATCGCCGCTTTCATGCCAGAGCCGCACATCTTGTTGAGCGTGGTGGCCGGAACCTCTTCGCCAAGACCCGCGCCGAAAGCGGCCTGTCGGGCCGGCGCCTGTCCCTGACCGGCGGGCAGAACGCAGCCCATCAGGACCTCGTCCACCGTGTCCAGACCAGCACCCGAAAGGGCCGCGCGGATCGCCGAGGCGCCCAGCGCCGGCGCCTCCAGATCGGACAAAGCGCCCTGAAACCCGCCCATCGGCGTGCGGCTGGCGCCGGCAATGACAACCTGTTTCATGTCTGGATCCTCCGTTCTGCGGCCCTTGAATACCGAATGGTAACCATTGCCGTCTAGCTCTGGTACCCACAGACCAGATGGAGACGCGTCATGCAACTCAGCAGTATGTCGAGCGGCGGCATTCTTGTTCTCACGGTGAATGCGGACCGGATCGATGCCGCCAGCGCGATCCACCTGAAGGACCAGTTCCGCGAACAGGTGGCCGACAGCACCGGCCGGGTTGTCATGGATCTCGGGCAGGTGGATTTCATGGACAGCAGCGGGCTTGGCGCCATCGTGGCGGCGCTGAAACTTCTCGACGGGCGCAAGCTCGAACTGGCCGCGCCGACGCCTGCTGTGAAAAAGGTCTTTACCCTGACCCGCATGGACAAGATCTTCACCCTGCATCCCGATCTTGAGACAGCCCTCACCGGCGGGAGCGGGACCGAGGACAACGCCACTGATGCCGCGTGACGGCGCGAAGGCTCACAGCAAAACCAACGGGGAGGACGCGACCCGTGCGCCCTGTGATAGGCTGAAACTGGGCGCGACACCGGATGCGGTGACACGCACGATGCGGCAGGTCCGTGACGTTCTGGCCGCGCGCCATCCCGGCGATCCGGAGATGTGCATGAATGCGGAACTCGTGCTGGCCGAGATCCTCAACAACATTGTCGAACACGGCTACCCGCCTGACGCGGCGGGCGAGATCGAGGTCGATCTTTCGACGGATGGGCGTTGCATTGTCATGACGACCCGGGACAGCGGTCGCGAAATGCCCGGCCTGTCCCTGCCCGATCCGGACCGGCCCGATATTTCCGTGGCCCAATCGGACCTGCCGGAGGGCGGGTTCGGCTGGCTGATGATCCGCGCGCTTGCCCGCGATCTGAGTTACGAGCGGCAGGCGGGCCACAACAGGATCTCGCTTGCGATTGCGCCGGACTGAGACCGGGCCCCGGCTGTCCCAAAGCCTGAACCAGCCGCGTCAGAATGAACCTCCGACCCGCCCGTCCAAGGCCGCGATCCTCACAGACTCTCTGGAATCAGACATTGTCGCCCCAGAAAAAACAATCCCGACGACGGCACAGGATTACCTGTCGCTTTGCGAACAAAAAGCGCGTAACTCACTCATTTTAATAGTGTTTTGCCTTTTATTTTTCACATTCATACCCAAAGTCGGCCCGAATGCGGGGGCAGTGTGACCCTGTAGCTGAGGAGCTTCTCCCGGCGTCGCGACCTTTAGCCCCCACCCCTAAGCGCGACGTCGGGGACTTCCCCTTCCCCCAAAAATCGACTTTCCCTCCGAACACCCAGACGATACTGGTCCGTCGCTCAAGACCCACAGCGAAGGATACAGCTATGCGCGATTTCCATCTTCCCGGCAGATCCATGGTCTATGCCGCAAACGGCATGGTCGCGACCTCCCACCCGCTGGCCGCGAAGGTCGGCGTGGAGATCCTCGAATCCGGTGGAAACGCCATGGATGCCGCGATCGCCACGGCGGTTCTTCTGGGGATTTGCGAACCGCAGATGACCGGCATCGGCGGGGACTGCTTCGTGCTTATCAAACCTGCGGGGGAAGATCGGATCGTGGCCCTGAACGGCTCGGGCCGCGCACCTGCTGCCGCCAGTGGCGCGGCGCTGCGCGAGAAGGGCCTCACAACCATCCCGCTGACCTCGCCCGATGCCGTCACCGTGCCCGGCGCTATGGATGCGTTCTGCCGGCTCTCGGCCGATTGGGGCCGGCAGGGTCTGGCCGCCTCCCTCGCGCCGGCGATCCGCTATGCCGAAGAAGGGATTCCCGTGGCCCCCCGCGTCGCCTCTGACTGGGCGCAGGCCGAAGACACGCCACAGGGCGCCGCCGCCAAGTTCTTCCTTCTCGATGGCAAGGCCCCGAAACCCGGTCAGATGTTCCGCGCGCCCGGTCAGGCCGAGGTGCTGCGCCGCGTGGCAGCAGAGGGGCGTGACGCATTCTACACTGGCGAGATCGCCGAAGATATCGTGGCTGCCCTTCAAGCCCGCGGCGGCGTGCACACGCTGGAGGATTTTGCCGCGACTGCCTGCGATTACACCGACCCGATCTCGGGCACCTACAAGGGGATCGAACTGGTCGAGCATCCGCCCAACGGACAGGGCGCCACGGCGATCCTGCTCAACAACATCCTTGCGCATTTCGACCTGCCGTCGATGGACCCGTTCGGAACCGAACGCACCCATATCGAGGCGGAAGCCACCAAGCTGGCCTATGATGCGCGCAACCGTTTCATGGCCGACCCCGATTACAACCTGCGGCTCGAACACATGCTGTCGCAGGACACTGCGGCCAGACTAGCCGCGCTGATCGACCCGAAAACTGCGATGCCATCTGCCACCACGCTCTCCGAGCAGGTGCACAAGGACACCGTCTACCTGAGCGTCGTGGACAAGGACCAGATGGCCGTCTCACTGATCTACTCGGTGTTCCACAGCTTCGGCTCCGGCATCGCGTCGGAGAAGTTCGGCGTGCTGCTGCAAAACCGCGGCGCAGGCTTCACGCTGGAGGAGGGCCACCCCAACGAGTTGGCCGGCGGCAAGCGTCCGATGCACACGATCATTCCGGGCATGCTGCGCGAGAACGGCCGGGTCACGATGCCGTTTGGCGTGATGGGCGGTTCCTACCAGTCCAACGGGCATGCCCGTTTCCTCACCAACATGGTCGATTTCGGGATGGATGCGCAGGAGGCCATCGACGGGCCGCGCTGCTTCCCCGATTCAGGCGATTTGCGGGTCGAGCGTGGCTATAGCGACGCCGTACGGCAGGATCTCGTGGATCTGGGCCATCACGTGGTGGATCCGCCGACCGCGATCGGCGGTGCGCAGGCAATCTTCATCGACCACGAGAACGGCGTGTTGCATGGCGCGTCAGACCCCCGCAAGGATGGCTGCGCGCTGGGCTATTGAGCCCGGGCGCACCACAGGCCCGCCCCGGCGGATCCGATCTGTCGTCGACGTTTTTAGTTGAAGTCGAACTGGAGCGGGTATTTCCCGCGCCCGTCATAATCCCCGAACATGGCGCCCAGATCGGGATGCCCGACCGGTTCGCCGGTCATATCGGGGGTCAGGTTCTGCTCTGACACATAGGCCACGTAGTAGGTCTCGTCATTCTCGGCCAGCAGGTGGTAGAACGGCTGGTCCTTCCGCGGACGGCTTTCGGCGGGAATGTTCTGATACCACTCATCGGTGTTCGAGAATTCGGGGTCGACGTCGAAAATCACACCACGGAAGGGATGCTTCTTGTGGCGCACAATCTGACCGAGCGTGTATTTGGCCTGCGTTTTGAGCATTCTATTGCAACCCCTTTAGGCTGTAGATAGACCCTCCGGCGGTCGATTGTCCAGAATATGGGCCGTTTTTTAGGGAAACAGTGTGTGAACCTCATTTTTACAGTGCTCGAAGTGGTCACGCCGGTCTTCCTGCTCGCGCTGATCGGATACAGCTGGGTCAAATTGGGTCTGGACTACCGGATCGAGTTCGTCACGCGCCTTGCGATGACGCTGTCGGTCCCGTGCCTGATTTTCGTCGCGCTGATGGAGACCGAGATCAGCCCAAGCGCGCTGACAACCGTCTCTCTGGCCGCCGTCGTGGCCTACGGGTTGGTCACTGTTGGATGCTATATCCTTGTTTTGACGGCAAAACTTGACGTCAGAACCTATCTTGCGCCGCTCATCTTCGGAAATACCGGAAATCTCGGGCTGCCGCTTGCGCTGTTTGCCTTCGGCAGCGAGGGGTTGGGCTATGCGGTCGTGATCTTCGCGATCATGGCGATTTATTCGTTCACCTTCGGGATCTGGCTGGTGTCGGGCGGCGGATCCCTGATGAAGGTCGTCAAAGAGCCGCTCGTGGGCGCCACGCTGCTGGGGGCGCTGTTTTTGTGGCAGGGCTGGGAAACACCGCTCTTTCTAACCAACACGCTGGAGCTGGTCGGACAAATGGCGATTCCGATGATGCTGATCACGCTGGGTGTGGCCGTGGCGCGCCTGAAGCCGCAGGGTGTCGGACGGGCTGCGGTGATCTCGATGCTCAAGGTGCTGCTTTGCATCGCGATTGCATGGGCGACCGGGCTTTACTTCGAATTGCCGCCGGTGCCGTTCGGCGTGCTTGTTCTGCAGGTCTCCACGCCGGTGGCCGTCACATCCTACCTGATTGCCGTGAAATACGAGGCCGATGCGGAGGCCGTCGCAGGCCTCGTGGTGATCTCGACCCTGCTGTCGGTGCTGATGATCCCTGCAACACTCGCATTTTTGATCTGAACAGGCCGCTGCCCCTATTTTCCTGAACGCCGTTTTAACGTAAACTTGGTCAAAAGCCACAAAGGCACACAGGCATCATGATCAAGTCATTTCGATTTCTGGCGATTCTCGCCGTTTTGGCCGCGTGCGGCGGCCCCTCGAACGCGCCTCCCAGCCGGCTCGATAACGCCTGCTCGATCGTTGCGGAACGCCCCGGCTGGCACAAGGAGATGCGCCGCGTTGAGCGCAAATGGGGCGTACCGGTGCATGTGCAGATGGCCACCATCTATCAGGAAAGCAAATTCGACGGCGACGCGCGCACGCCCTACCGCTTTGCGCTGGGCGTGATCCCGATGGGGCGGCAATCCTCGGCCTACGGCTTCAGCCAGGCCATCGATTCCACGTGGGAGGAATACCAAAGGGACGAAGGCGGACGCGGCGCCAAGCGCGACCGGTTCGACGATGCGGTGGATTTCATGGGCTGGTACATGGATGGCAGCGAGAAGCGTCTGGGCATTTCCAAGTTCGATGTGCGCAACCAGTATCTGGCCTATCACGAAGGGCGCTCAGGCTATGCGCGCGGCAGCTATCGCCGGAAATCGTGGCTTATGCGGATTTCGGATGATGTGGCGCGGCGGGCCGACATGTACCAGTTCCAGCTGATCAGCTGCGGCAAGAACTGACCGGTCAGTCCAGCCCGCGATTGCTCACTTCGATCGTGATGGAGAACATGTTCGAGCCAAGCTCGACGCGCTGCAGCTCTTCAAGCTGCACGGTGACCTGACCGCCCGCCTCGTTGTTGATGACCCAGCCGCTCAAACGGACCGGATTGTCCGAGAACAGCAGTTCGATATTTCCGTATTCGGGATGTTCGGGGTCCTGCATCGTCAGCCGCGTCGTGCGGCCGTCTCGCGCATGGCCAACAACGGAGGCCGAATTGACGAGATTGACGTTGCGCGCCAGCACGAGGCTGAGCGGTGTGCGCCGCAGCGGGTATTGCTCGGGCGGCAGGTTCGACTTGGCATCGAAGATCGCCACCTGGCTGCCGCCGGCAATCACCAGACCCTTGTTGGGCGGATCATATTCGAACCGGGCGCGGCCGGGACGTTTGATGAAGACCGTGCCGGTACTGGTCGAGCCGTCATCATTGATCTGGGTGAACCGCGCCTTGTCGCTGGTCAGCGTATTGAGATAGGCGGACAGGTCGGCCAGCGGGATCTTCTGCGCCATAGCCGGAGTGGCAAGGACGCAGGACAGCAAAACGGTGCGGATCAGGTTTTTCATCATACCCCTCAAGATAAGCGATCGCCGCGCGGATTAAACCCGCAACCGTTCACAACCCCGCCAGTGGGTGTTCCCGTGCGGACCGGCTGGCGGAACTCTGCCGGGCGTTACTGCTCAGGGACGAGGATCTCGCGCTTGCCGACGTGGTTTGCGCCGGAGACAAGCCCCTCGTCTTCCATCTGCTCCACCAGCCGCGCGGCCTTGTTATAGCCGATGGCAAGCTTGCGCTGGATGTAGGAGGTCGAACACTTGCGGTCCTTGATGACGATGGCCACTGCCTGGTCGTAAAGCGCGTCCTCGCCATCCGTGTTGCCGCCAAGACCAAGCACCATATCGATATCGCTCGACTTGTCCTCGTCGGGGCCCTCGACCACACCGGACATGTAGGAGGGCGGGCCGAAGGACTTCAGATGGTTGACGATTTCCTCAACCTCCTCGTCGCTGACGAAGGGACCGTGGACACGTGTGATCTTGGAACCGCCCGCCATGTAAAGCATGTCGCCCATGCCCAGAAGCTGTTCGGCGCCCTGCTCGCCCAGAATCGTGCGGCTGTCGATCTTGGAGGTCACCTGGAAGGAGATGCGGGTCGGGAAGTTGGCCTTGATCGTGCCTGTGATCACATCGACCGACGGGCGCTGGGTTGCCATGATCAGGTGGATGCCCGAGGCCCGCGCCATCTGCGCAAGACGCTGGATGCAGGCCTCGATCTCCTTGCCGGCGACCATCATCAGATCGGCCATCTCGTCAACGATGACGACGATGTAGGGCATTGCCTCGGGCTGGAATTCCTCGGTCTCGAACACCGGTTCGCCGGTGTCATCGTCAAAGCCGGTCTGGACCGTGCGCTTGAACATCTCGTTCTTCGAGAGCGCCTCTTTCACCCGGCCGTTATAGCCGTCGATGTTGCGCACGCCCATCTTGGACATCTTGCGGTAGCGCTCTTCCATTTCCCCCACGACCCATTTCAGGGCGACGACCGCCTTTTTCGGATCGGTCACCACGGGTGACAGGAGGTGCGGAATGCCATCATAGACACTGAGTTCCAGCATTTTCGGGTCGATCATGATCAGCCGGCATTCCTCGGGCGTGAGCTTGTAGAGCAGGCTGAGGATCATCGTGTTGATCGCCACGGATTTACCGGATCCGGTCGTCCCCGCGATCAGCAGGTGAGGCATCTTGGCAAGGTTGGCGACAATCGCCTCGCCGCCGATATCCTTGCCCAGCGCCAGCGGGAGCTTCTGGTTGCTGTCTCCGAAATCACGGGCCGCGAGGATTTCACGCAGAACGACCATCTCGCGGCTCTCATTGGGCAGTTCGATGCCAATGACGGACCGGCCGGGAACAGTGGAAACCCGCGCCGACAAGGCGGACATGGACCGCGCGATATCATCCGCCAGCCCGATCACACGGGAGGCTTTCAGACCCGGGGCCGGCTCCAGCTCATACATGGTCACGACAGGGCCCGGGCGGACAGAGACGATCTCTCCCTTCACGCCGTAATCGTCGAGCACGGCTTCGAGCATGCGGGCATTTTCCTCGAGCGCCTCGTCATTGAGAACATGGCGCTGGATCGTGCCCGGGTTGGTCAGCAGGTTCAGCGGCGGCAGTTCGAAACCGGGCTGGCTGCCGTCGAAATTCAGCGAAGGCTGCGCGTCCTGCTGCGCCTTGCGCGACTGCGGTGCGGATTTGCGCACGGGATGCTGCACCACGGCCTTGGCCTCGGGCAGCGGGATCGCGGTGCGCGTCTGCTCGATATTGGGCTCCACGAGGGGCTGCTCCAGAACGTCATCATGCGCATCCGCGTCGGACAAAGGCGCCTGTCCGCGGGTCAGGGCCGGCTCCATGCGCTGCCCGGGCTGATCTGCGGGAGGCACGGGCAGGACACCGGGGGCAACCCTATGGCCGCGGCTGCGGATCACGTCGGTGATCTTGGAGCGGATGCGGGTCTCTGAATCAACGCCGCTGTAATCTTGTGCCATCGCCGCGTCATCGGGTGACGCTTGGTTGCCCCGCCCAAGCACACGGGCCAGAATCCCCGGCTTTTTCGGCGGTGCGACTTCAATGTCGGCCATGGGCGCAGGTTCGGGCGAGATCACGACCGGACTGCGGCGCAGGCTCGGGCCCGCGATCGGGGCCTCGTCCATCGCGGCGTCACTGGCGGTCAGGCGCGCCTCTTTGCGTTCGCGGCGCTGTGCATTGGCCCATGAGAGGGCCCGAGCAGACCCTTTGCCGGTCATCTTGAGCATCTGCGTGGCCGAGATGAACGACACCAGCAGGCTCCACAACAGGAAGCGCGCACCGGTCTTGAGTTCGGCGCGGCTCAGCCCCAGCACGAAGAACATCAGGGCGGCAAGGCTTACAAAAAGCAGGGCTGCCAGCACTTTCAGACCGAAAGTGGCGCTGATCGGGGCAATGCTGAGCACGGCCCCCAGAACGGTATCGCCGAACAGCCCGCCCAGCCCGAAGGAATGGGTCCAGTCGCTGAATGGCACATGGGTCGAGGCATAGACCGCGCCCAGCGCGATCGCCAGCGGCGCGAAAATCAGGCGGTTGAAGGCACGGTCGGCCCCGCGGTGGAACACGAAACGCACACCCCACACGAGGGAGATGACCGGAATCGCCCATGCGCCGAAACCAACAATAATAAAGAGCGGGCCGGCCAGAGAAGCGCCGAAACGCCCGAGCCAGTTCTGTGCCGGTTGGTCTGTCGCTGACAACCAGCTTGGGTCCTCGGGCGCATAGGAGAGAAGCATCAGCGCGACCAGCCCGCCCAGTACGATCAGGCCAAGGCCGAACAGCTCCTTGCCGCGCTTTTCAATCGCCGCTTGCATGTCGCTGTCCAGAAACGGATCCCGTGGTCTTGCCTGATATGCCATGCTCTTTTCCTCGCCTTCATCCGTACAAGCAGTCTTTCAGGGCAATCAGCCCCGGCTGCATTTCATTCATTGGGGCCACCAGCGCGACCCGCACATAGGGATCGCCGGGGTTTGACCCGTGGTAATCGCGACCGAGATAGGCGCCCGGCAGGACCTTCACGCCTGTCTCTGTCCATAATTTCTTCGTGGCCTCTTCACCGTTGGAAACCGGCATCCACAGGAAGAACCCGGCCTCGGGGCCGGCATATCCCTGAACGCCCGCAAACAGCGTATCGGCATATTCCAGTTTCTCGCGGTAAAGCAGCCGGTTCGCCTCGGCATGGGCGTCATCGGCCCAGACCTGCTCTGCGACGCGCTGAAGCGGCAGCGGCAACGGAGCGCCCGCGTAATTGCGCAGACCCTTCATCCGCTGGATGCTCTGGGGGCCGCCGGCGGCAAAGCCCGAGCGCAGACCCGCGAGGTTCGAACGCTTCGAGAGGGAATTGAACACCAGCACCCGCTCGGGATCCGCACCAAGCTCGGCCGCCGCTGTCAGCGCGCCCATGGGCGGCGTGTCGCGGTAGATCTCGGAATAGCATTCATCGGCGAAGATGCGGAAATCGTATTTCTCCGCCAAAGCGAAGAGAGCGGCCCAGTAGGCATGATCGGCCACGGCGCCCTGCGGATTGGACGGCGTACAGATATAGGCAACCGCGACGCGGTTCAGGATATCTTCGGGCAGCGCGGTGTAGTCCGGCAGGAAGCCCGTTTGCCGGGTGGCGGGCACGTAGATCGGTTCGGCCCCCACGGCGAGACCCGCAACGGCGTAAACCTGATAGAACGGGTTCGGGGTCAGGACCACCGGCGTCTGTCCGTTCTTGGTTTCGGGACAGAGGGCAAGGGCTGCGTTAAACAGCCCCTCGCGGGTGCCATTGAGGGGAAAAACACTTGTTTCAGGGTCTAATGTGACCCCGTAGCGGCGCGTGATGAACCCCGCGATGGCCGCGCGCAGTTCCGGCGTTCCGTCATTGGGCGGATAGCCTCCGAAACCCGCCGCGTTCTGAACGATGATGTCCATGATCCAGTGCGGATACGGGTGTTTCGGCGCGCCGATTGTCATATCGACGACGGGACCGCCTGCATCGAGGCCGTTCAAAAGGCTCCGCAGCCGCGGAAATGCGTATGGGGGCAGGTTCGAAAACCGCTCGGGAAAGGTCATTGGACCCACTATGTACTTGCCTCAGGTGTCGGGGTCATTTCGCCCCGTTCACCTTAAACTACCCACAGACCGGCCTCTGGTCCAGAAAAACAGCCGGATTTTCTATAATCAGTTCGGGATGTTGTGTCTTTTGCGTCCCTCAGGAAAGTGCGGCCTCTGCCGCCGCGCCCAGCCGCAAAAGCCGTTCTTCGGAGTTCGGGGAAGACAGGAACATGATCCCCGCGGACGGCACTCCGGTGGGCAGGGTCAGGGCCGCCAGCCCCATGAGATTGCCGACACGCGTGTTGCGCAGCGACAGGAGGTTCTCGGTAATATAATAGGCGCTGTCGGTCATCAGCCGTTCGGCATTGGGCGGCAGAATCGGGCTGCTGGGCATGATGACAGCGTCAAACCCGGCGGTTTTCCCAGCCCAGATCCTGCGAATTTCCTCCAGCCGGTTCCAGGCTTGCAGGTAGTCGCGCGCCAGCACATCCGCGCCAGAGCGGAAGCGGGCAAGTATCTCGGAAAACATCAGGTCGGGATTGGCCTCGATCACCTCGTGCCAATAGGCGTAAGCCTCGGTGGAAAACAGCGAGGCCGAGAGATCCAGCGCCTCCAGAAGTTCGGGAACTTCGCCCCGTTCGATCGCCGCCCCTGCGGATTGCAGACGTTTGAGTGCGCGGTCGAAGCCTTTCTGGGGCGCCTCGCGGACATCGTCCAGAACCGCTGTCTCAAGGATCATGAGCCGCGTCTTCTCCAGCGTCGCCCCTTCCAGATCCGCCGGAGTAGAGCCTTCGAGCGCGGCCAGTATCCGGGCCGCATCCTCGACCGAGCGGCAAAGCGGCCCGACCGTGTCAAATCGCGCGCAAAGCGGGACAGAGCCTTCGACCGAGACCCGCCCGAGGGTGGTTTTGAGGCCGACAAGGTCGTTCCATGCCGCGGGAATGCGCACCGATCCGCCCGTGTCAGAGCCGATCGCACCCGGTGCAAGGCCAAAGGCCACCGAGGTGGCCGCGCCCGAAGACGACCCGCCCGCAACGGCTTCATGGTCATTCACACAAGGCGAGGTGGCCGTCACGGGGTTCAGCCCGAGGCCGGAGAAGGCAAGCTCTGACATATGGGTTTTGCCCAGACAGACGAGCCCTGCGGCGGTGGCGTTGCGCAGCACTTCGGCATCCGCGTCAGGCACACGGTCCTTCAGCAGGGCCGAGCCGGATTCCGTGGCAACGCCTGCGGTGTCGAACAGGTCCTTCCACGAGATCGGCACCCCGTCGAGGAGACTGCGGCGCAGGCCCGCACGCGCGCGTTCGCTGGCGGCCTCTGCTTCGGCCATGGCGCGGTCTTCGGTCATCCGCGCATAGATACGATCGCTGAACGGATGCGCCTTGATCGCATCGAGATAGGTGCGGGTCAGGTCGACCGGGTCAATCTCTCCCCGGCCGATTGCACGTCCCAGATCGCTTGCGGTCATTGTCAGCCAGGTTTCAGACATCGGTGCCTCCAGTTTGTTCGGCGCGAAGTTAGCGACCCTCAGGGCCATGGACAATCCCACCCGCGCGAACATATTGAGGGGCATGAGTTTTGATAGCGACATTACGATCGTCGGTGGCGGGCTGAATGGCTGCGCGCTGGCGCTCGCCCTCTCCAGCGGCGGCTTTACGGTCAGTGTTATCGACAGCCTGCCGGTCGAGGAGCTGAAAGCCGAGTTCGACGGGCGCTCCTATGCGCTGGCTCTGGCCTCACAGCGGCTGCTTTCGGCCATCGGGATATGGCCCGTGCTGGCCGAGAACGCGCAGCCGATCCTCGAGATCAAGGTCACCGACGGGCGGCCGGGGGAAGGCCCCGCCCCGTTCTGGATGCATTTCGACCATGCCGAGATCGAGGAAGGCCCGATGGGGTTCATGGTCGAGGACCGGCACCTGCGGCGGGCGTTTCTGGCCGCAATGGAAGGTGATCCCGCGATCACGCACCTGACGCCGAAAACCGTGATTGCCCAAGAGATTGGACAGGGAAAGGCCACCGTGACGCTGAGCGATGGCGGCACGGTGACGTCGCGCGTGATCGTAGGGTGTGACGGGCGGCGCAGCGGCACCGCGGAGCGCGCCGGAATCGGACGGGGCTTCAAGGATTACGGACAGACCGCGCTGGTCGCAGCGATCGGCCACGAGAAAAGCCATAACGGCATCGCGCACCAGTTCTTCATGCCAGCGGGCCCGCTGGCGATCCTGCCGCTGACAGGCAACCGGAGCTCCATCGTCTGGGCCGAAACCCATGACCGCGCCGCCGAACTGGCGGCGATGAGCGATGAGGATTTCATCGCGGCGCTGACCCCGGCTTTCGGGGATTTCCTCGGGGATTTGCATGTGGCCGGTGCGCGGTTTTCCTACCCGTTGAACCTGACCGAGGCCGAACGCCTCGTGGCCGAGCGGCTGGCGCTTGTGGGCGATGCGGCGCACGGGATTCACCCGATCGCGGGTCAGGGTCTCAATCAGGGGCTGCGCGACGCGGCGGCGCTGGCGGAGGTTCTGGTCGATGCGCTGCGCCGTGGCGAAGATATCGGCGCGCCGGATGTTCTGGAGCGCTACGCCCAGTGGCGGCGGTTCGATGCCAAGGTGCTGGCGCTTGCGACAGACACATTCAACATTCTGTTTTCCAATGATAATCCCGTTATCAGGCTCGGACGTGATCTTGGGATGGGCGTGGTGAACGCCGTGCCGGGTTTGCGGCGCAGTTTCATCCGCGAGGCCGCCGGGCTGACCGGCGATCTACCACGGCTTCTCAAGGGGCGGGCGCTTTAGGAGTCGAGTTCGCGGGCTTCGTCGACCAGCATGATCGGGATGCCTTCGCGGATCGGGAAGGCCAGCTTCGCCGCTTTGGAGATCAACTCCCCCTTCTCGGCGTCATAATGCAGCGTTGCCTGTGTCAGCGGGCACACGAGCCCGTCGAGCATGCGCCGGTCGACCTTGGTTTCGGTCATTGCAGGGCCTCGTCGGCAGATCCGCCGCGCAGCGAAAACTCGATCAGCGTCACCAGCGTTTCGCGGCGCGTGCTGAGCGACGGCGCTTCCAGCAACGCCTGCTTTTCTTCAGGCTCAAACGGGCAAAGCATGGAGAGCGAGTTGATCAGAAGCTCGTCCTCCGCATCCTTCAGGCTGTCCCAGTCGGTTTGCAGATCCTGCGCCGCGAAGAACCGCGCCAGAAGGTTCATGAACCGCTCCCGATCGAAACCTTCATCCCGCTCGGAGGGGCCAAGATCACGTTCGAACCCGTCCCAGCTGACATTCGCGCGGCGATAGGGGGCAAAGCCCGTCACCTCGTCGCGGATGCGGAACCGGCTGATCCCGCTGAGCGTGACCATGTAGCGCCCGTCTTCGGTCTCCGAGAACTGGGTGACGCGTCCGGCGCAGCCAATGCTGTGCAGTCGCTTCTTTCCATCGGGGCCATTATTGGGCTGGACCATGCCAATCAGACGGTGGCTGGTCTTCAGCGTGTCCTCGAACATCTGGAGATAGCGCGGCTCGAACAGGTGCAGCGGCAACCGGGCCCGCGGCATCAGCAATGCGCCCGGCAATGGGAAAACCGGGATCGTCTCCGGGAGATCGCTCGCTTGAAACATGACGTTTAACTTAGCGCAGGGCCGGGATCAGGCAAATATCATCGAGGAGAGCTTGCGCCGTCCGGTCAGGACAATCGGGTCCTCCGGCTTCATCGCCTCGAAGATTGTGAAAAGCTGGGCCTTCGCCGCCCCGTCATTCCATTCGCGGTCGCGGCGGAAGAGTTCCAAAAGCTCGTTGACCGCGGCCTCCGTCTCACCGGCGGCATGGAGCGCCGTGGCCAGATCGAACCGTGCCTCGTGATCGTCAGGATTCGCGGCAACGCGGGCCTGAAGCTCTGCCGCGGGGCCCGTGTTGGCCGCCTGTTTGAGCAATTCGAGCTGCGCACGGGCCGCTTCGAGCTCCGGCGCCTTGGCCAGCGCCTCGGGGGCGTTGTCGACAAGCGCTTCCGCCTTGTCGAGTTCTTCCAGCGCGATATGGGCGCGGATCAGCCCGCCATAGGCAGCCGCATTGGCCTCGTCCTCGCCAAGGATCGCGGCAAAGGTCTGGGCCGCGTCGACGGCGGCACCTTCTTCAAGCATCGCCTCGGCAGCCTCCACTGCTTCCTGCAGGTCGTCCCCGTCCTCGCCGCCGCCAAGGGCCACGAGCTTGTCGACGAAGGTCTTGATCTCGCTGCCCGGCAGCGCGCCCTGGAATGCATCCACCGGCTGGCCTTTGAAAAAGGCATAGACGGTCGGGATCGACTGGATCCGGAGTTGCGCTGCAATCTGCTGGTTCTGGTCCACGTCCAGCTTGACCATCCGGACCTTACCGCCGGCCGCCGTCACGGCCGCTTCGAGCGCCGGGCCAAGCGTCTTGCAGGGGCCGCACCACGGCGCCCAGAAATCGACGATGACGGGGACCTCCTGGCTTGCTTCGACCACATCGGCCATGAAGGTCGCCTCGGTGCCGTCCTTGATCAGGTCGGCGGGCGCGGCGGCAGCGCCGCCAGTGTTTAGTTCCAGCATTCTATCCTCACGGGTCAGGCAGGTTCAGGCTCTATATGTGGCCTGCGTTCTCAAAGATCAAATGTCGCGAAGACCGGCGCGTGGTCGGAGGGTTTCTCCCAGCCGCGTGCGTTGCGCAGGATGCGCGATCCATGGGCGGCCGAGGCGATATCTCCGGTCGCCCAGACGTGGTCGAGCCGGCGGCCCTTGTCGGCTGCGGCCCAGTCGCGGGCGCGGTAGGACCACCACGAATAAAGCTGACCCTCAGGGATATCGGCGCGGGTGACGTCGACCCAGCCCCCGGCATCCTGCGTCTCGGCCAGATGTTCGACCTCGACCGGCGTGTGGCTGACCACCTTGAGCAGCTGCTTGTGCGACCAGACATCATCCTCGCGCGGGGCGATATTCAGATCACCGACCAGAATCGATTTCTCGGGCTTTTCCGCATGAAAAGCGTCGCGCATCTCGGTCAGATAGTCGAGCTTCTGGCCGAACTTCTCGTTCACCTCGCGATCGGGCACATCTCCGCCCGCCGGAATGTAGTGGTTGTGGATCGTCACGCCGTTTTCCAGCCGGGCCGCGACATGGCGGGCATGGCCAAGCGCAGCGTAATCTTCGGCGCCCACCTCTTCGATCGGGAGCCGCGACAGGATGGCCACGCCGTTATACCCTTTCTGACCGCGCGCAACCATGTGGGTGTAGCCCAGCGCCTCGAATCCCGCGCGCGGGATCTTGTCGACGGGGCTTTTGCATTCCTGCAGGCACAGGATGTCGGGGGTTTCCTCTTCCAGCAGCTTGAGGACAATCGGCTCACGCAGGCGGACCGAGTTGATATTCCATGTTGCAAGCGTGAACGGCATGAAGGGCTCCTCGTTGAATCCCGGGCAATCTAGTCCGGCTGGGGGCGGACTGCCACCCGTCAATCGACAGGCGCGGCAGCACAGGGAAAACGCGGCCTTCCGGGCTCTTGGTCCAAAAAAAACCCGGGCCTGAGCCCGGGTAAGTCCAACAGGGAGATTGCCGTCTCATAACCCCGAAACGGCGCGGGGGTCCAACCTAGACATTCAAACGATAGCCGCCTGATTCGGTCACAAGAAGGCGCGCATTTGACGGTTCTGGTTCTATTTTTTGACGGAGACGGTAGATATGGGTCTCCAGAGTATGGGTCGTAACCCCCGCATTATAGCCCCAGACCTCGTGCAAAAGGACGTCCCGCGCGACCACGCCATCGGTCGAGCGATAGAGGAATTTCAGGATATTCGTTTCCTTTTCCGTGAGGCGGACTTTCTTGTCGTCGCTGGTAATGAGCATCTTCATCGACGGCTTGAACGTGTATGGCCCCAACTGGAATACGGCATCTTCGGACTGTTCATGCTGGCGCAACTGGGCGCGGATGCGCGCCAGAAGGACGGGGAATTTGAACGGTTTGGAGATATAGTCATTGGCCCCCGCATCGAGACCAAGGATCGTATCTGCGTCACTGTCATGGCCTGTGAGCATGACGATCGGGCATTTCACACCCTGTTTGCGCATCAGCCGGCACAGTTCGCGGCCATCGGTGTCGGGCAGCCCGACATCGAGCACAACGAGGTCGTAAATCGCCTCCTTGGCCTTCTCCATCGCCGTGACACCGCTGTCGGCTTCGAACACATCGAAGTCCTCGGTCATCAGCAATTGTTCTGACAAGGCCTCGCGCAGATCGTCATCATCGTCGACCAAAAGAATTTTTTTCAGTGTTGTCATAGTTATACTCTCCTATGTCCGTTGCGGAGAAAATGTGTCCTGATGGTCCTGATAACAACTCACGGCGCCGTTATTCACGCCCTCGTGTCACAAAACCGGCAAATGTTTCAAAATCCTGTCTTTCGGATTAAGGAAAGGGACTGATTGTTACAAATGGCGGGCGCGATGTCTCTGTCTCCCTCGATTTCCGAACTGGTTGCACGGGCGCGGGCCGATCTGCGGATCGGCGTGCCGGTGGTGATCGGTGACACGCTGGTCATGGCGGCAGAGACGCTGCGGGCGGAGCGGCTGGCGGAGGTGCAGGCGCAGGCGCAACCGCTGGTTCTTGCGATTACCGGCTGGCGGGCGGAAACGCTCAAGGCCGTTGCCTATGACGGCGATATCGCCCGGATCGCGCTGCCCGCGGAGGCCTCGCTCGAATGGATTGTCTCGATCGCCGACCCTGCGGACGATCTGCGTCACCCGATGAAAGGCCCGCTGACCAGTGTGCGGGATGGTGCGGCAGACACCGCGCGGGTGGCCCTGCAACTGGCCAAGTCCGCGCAGCTATTGCCCGCCGCACTCCTGTGCCCTCTGGAAGACGGCGCGGGTTTCGCCGCAGCGCATGGGCTGACGGCGCTCGAACCCTCGGTTCTTGAGCGCGAACTTACGCATTCCAGCCCTCTGGCCGAGATCGCGACGGCCCGCGTGCCGTTGTCGGTCAGCGAAGCCGGGCGGTTGCATGTCTTCCGCCCCGAAGACGGGGGCGAGGAACATTACGCCGTCGAGATCGGTCAGCCCTCGCGCAGCGCACCGGTTCTGACGCGTCTGCATTCGGCCTGTTTCACGGGCGATCTTCTGGGCTCTTTGAAATGCGATTGCGGACCACAGTTGCACGGGGCGCTGGCGCAGATGGGCCACGAGGGCGAGGGCGTTCTGCTCTACCTCAACCAGGAAGGGCGCGGGATCGGGCTGGCCAACAAGATGCGGGCCTATTCGCTGCAGGATCAGGGTTTCGACACGGTCGAGGCCAATCACCGGCTCGGCTTTGAGGATGACGAGCGGGATTTCCGGATTGGTGCGGCGATCCTGCGCGACATGGGGTTCTCGCAGATCCGTTTGATGACGAACAACCCCGCCAAGGTGGATATGCTGTCGTCTTGTGGTCTGGAAGTCGTGGAACGGGTGCCGCTGAAAACCGGCGAGACACGGCATAACGAGGACTACCTCGCGACCAAGGCGCGCAAATCGGGACATCTTCTGTGACGCCGGATGATCTGGTCGTCGGGCATTGGGGCGTGCGATTTCAGGGGCGGCGCTTTCCCGCAAGTATCGGGCGGGGCGGGATCTCAAAGAGAAAGCGCGAGGGAGACGGAGCCAGCCCGGCCGGAACGCACCGGATTGTCGGGATGCTCTACCGGCCCGACCGGATGGCGCAGCCGGCGGATTGGGCCATTCCGATCCGTCCGGGGGACTTGTGGTGCGATGCCCCGGATGATCCGGATTACAACCTGATGGTGCGCCATCCGCATGCCGCCAGTCATGAACGCCTGATGCGGGCAGATCCGCTCTATGATCTTGTTCTGTTAACGGACTGGAACTGGCCCGCGGCCCAGCCCGGTCATGGCTCGGCGATTTTCATTCACCGCTGGCGCAAACCGCGTCATCCCACCGAGGGTTGTGTGGCCTTCCGGCCCGATCATCTGCTCTGGATTGCGCGCCGGATCCGGCACAGGACCCGTCTGATTATCAAGGGTCAGGAATAGACGCGGTCCCCGAAGATCGCGGAGCCCACGCGCACATGGGTCGCGCCCTGCGCCACAGCCGTCTCGAAATCGCCACTCATGCCCATGCTGAGCTTGTCGAGCCCGTTGCGCGCGGCCAGCTTCGCGAGCAATGCGAAATGCAGGCTGGGTTCTTCCTCGGCGGGCGGGATGCACATCAGCCCGATCACGGGAAGATCAAGGCTCCGGCAATGGGCCACGAAAGCGTCGGTTTCTTCGGGATCGAGTCCGGCCTTTTGAGGCTCCTTGCCGGTATTGACCTGAATGAACAGATCCGGGCAGTGGCCAAGCTCATCGCGCAGCATGGCGATCCGGTTGGCAAGCTTCGTGCGGTCGAGCGTGTGGATCACGTCAAAGAGCTCCATCGCCTGACGCGCCTTGTTCGATTGTAGTGGCCCAAGAAGGTGCAACTCGATGCCGTCATATTGCTCCTTGAAGGCAGGCCATTTTCCGGCGGCCTCCTGCACCCGGTTCTCGCCGAAGACACGGTGTCCTTCGTCGAGCACGGCCGCAACACGTTCATTCGGTTGGATCTTGGAGACGGCAATCAGCGTTGTGCTGTCGGCGGGGCGTCCAACACGGGTCTCTTCGGCTTTGATGCGTTCAAGAATATCTGCCAGTGGCATGGGCGTTCTCCGAATTCGAGTTAAACCGGATCGAACATATTTCCCCGCAAAAGAAAAGAGCGGGCCGAAGCCCGCTCTCTCTTTAGATCACTAATCCGGGTTGGATTAGAAGCCCATGGACAGACCCAGGGACCAGCTTTCGATCTTCTCGGCAGTACCAGCGGTGTCGACGGTCTCGTCGCCAGCACCGTAACCGAAGTGAACGACAGCGCCGCCACCCAGGTCGTAGTTGATTACGAGGCCGTAACCGTCAGCGTCGCCAACGATGCCGCCGTCGACGTCGTACTCACCGTAGTTTGCGGCAACCGTCAGCGGGCCGGAAACGTAAGCAACACCAACACCGATGTGCTCGACGTCGGACTCGGAACCTGTACCGCCGAGGACGTCAAGTGCGTCCCAGTCAGCTTCGGACCAGTTTACAGCAGCTTCAAAGCCGTTGCCGAAGTCAGCAGCCAGGGAGACAGCAGTGATGTCGCCGTTCTGTGCAACCGTGGTGGCGCCGCTCGGGATGCTGCCGCTCTGGAATGCAAGGCTTGCGGACATGTCGATGCCGCCGACCATGCCGCTGTACTTGACACCAACTGCAACGTTGTCGTCACCAACAGCGGTCGAAGGAGATGCGGTACCTGCGTAGCCGTTGTTTGCCTGCTCCAGCGATGCGGAGAACATGAACGCGCCCATGGAGTAGTCGTAACGCAGGATCTGGTTGTCATGGGAGCCGTCGAAGCCGGAACCGCCGTTATAACCAGCGTGCTCGGTTTCGTCGTCAGCGATGGAACCACCAGCCAGAGCAACTTCGGTGTTGACTTTGTCAAGCGCACCGTCGGTCTCGCCGAGGGTCAGCTTGCCCCAGGAACCGCTGATGAAAACGCTCTCGTTGTCGTAAGAAGCGGAACCGTTGGTTGCAGTTGCACCGTTGGACTCTTCGAATTCGATGTGCATACCGAAGCCCATGCCGGCATCGGTTTCACCGGATGCGTCGATGGTGATGGTGAAGTCCTGCCAGAACGTTGCATCATCTTCAACGATCGTGGTCGTGGAGTCATCGTAGCGATCACCGCCAGCAATACCCATTTCGGCATAGCCTTTGATGGAGATTTCTGCAGCTGCAGCACCCGTCAGGGCAACCAGAGCTGTAGAAGCGAGAAGTACTTTTTTCATTTTGCTTCCTCTACAAGGTTGAACGCGCGCATAACGCAAATGGTTACAGTCGCTGGCAATTTTCTACACGAAACAGATTTGTGCCACAAATGAGTCGTGCAAACTTGTGGGTGATGTGAGCATTTTTGCAACGGTCCTATAATACACTTTATTTTCAAATGCTTACGCTGATTTATCCCCAGATAAAACTGCGCGTTTGAGGGATTCCGGATCACTCTGAAGAGCGCTGTTGCCATTGCCCCACAGCATCCATCCGATCCCGCGCTGGCGACTCCCCCCGAGGACCCCATCAGGGCCCGAATCCCCTTCTGCGCAAAAGGCCGGGGCCGGATGGCCCGAGGGAAAAGCCGCTCGGATAACGCGGATCACAAGAACAACGGAGCCGCGCCTGCGCACAAGACGCCGTTCACAACGGGCCGGATCGCTTTATTTCTTGTCGCTCTCCCGCCGCTCAGATACACCATGTCAGGCAGGACTACAGCGCGGGATAGGACGGAATGTCAGCTACCAAGATTGCAAACTGGGCGGTGATGGGTGCCGCCGTGTTCAGCCTCACAGCTTGCGGTGGCGGCTTGTTCGAAGGAGGTGGCGCGCCGACGAATGAACGCGCGCGGCCGACAGACGACCAACGTGCGCAAAATCTTGACGATCCCAACCGCTCGTCCTTCTTCGACCTGTTCAACACCCGCGACGACCCGAATGTCACGCTGGAGGTGAACAAGTATCTGTGGAATGCGTCGCTGGACGTGCTGAATTTCATGCCGGTCGAAGCCGCCGATCCGTTCACGGGCACGATCTCTCTGGGTTACGGCACACCGCAGGGTGGGAACCGGAGCTATCGCGCGACGGTCTTTATCACCGATCCGGCTCTGGATGCCCGCTCGCTCAAAGTTGCGCTGCAGTCGCGCGGCGGGCGTGCCGTCGATCGTGAGACCGTACGTGCGGTCGAAGATGCGATCCTGACCCGCGCCCGGCAGCTTCGGATCCGCGACACGAAGCTCTAGACCCCGGCTTTCGGCCTCATTAATAGAAGCGCCGGACACACCTGTCCGGCGTCTTTCGTTTAAGGAACACACATGTCTCGCTACAACGCCCGCACCGTGGAACCGAAATGGCAAAAGGCCTGGGAGGACGCGCAGACGTTTCTGGCCACCCGCGACGACAGCAAGCCGAAATATTACGTGCTGGAGATGTTCCCCTACCCGTCGGGCCGGATCCATATCGGGCATGTGCGCAACTACACGATGGGTGACGTGATTGCGCGCTACAAATCCTCCTGCGGGTTCAGCGTGTTGCACCCGATGGGCTGGGACGCGTTCGGCATGCCGGCGGAAAATGCGGCGATGGCCTCGGGCGGGCACCCGAAGGACTGGACCTATTCCAACATCGCCGACATGCGCGATCAGATGAAGCCGCTGGGGCTTTCGATCGACTGGACCCGCGAGTTCGCCACCTGTGATCCGGAATATTACGGCCAGCAGCAGGCTCTGTTCCTCGACATGCTGGAGGCCGGTCTGGTTTACCGCAAGAACGCCACCGTAAACTGGGATCCGGTCGATATGACCGTGCTGGCCAATGAACAGGTGATCGACGGCAAGGGCTGGCGGTCGGGTGCCGCGGTGGAGCGGCGCGAGCTGACGCAGTGGTTCTTCAAGATCTCCGATATGGCCGGAGACCTTCTCGACGCGCTGGACGGGCTCGACAACTGGCCGGAGAAAGTAAAGCTGATGCAGGCCAACTGGATCGGCAAGTCGCGTGGCCTGCAGTTCTCGTTCGACATGACGGCCCCTGCCGCCGGGCATGAACAGATCGAGGTCTACACGACCCGTCCGGATACGCTGATGGGCGCCTCCTTCGTTGGGATCTCGCCAGATCATCCGCTCTCCAAGGCGCTTGAGGCCGACAACCCCGAACTGGCCGCCTTCAATGCCGAGATCCGAAAGATCGGCACCTCGGAAGAAGCGCTGGAGAAGGCCGAGAAACGCGGTTTCGATACCGGGATCAAGGTGAAGCACCCGCTCAACCCCGCCTGGGAGCTGCCCGTCTGGGTCGCGAATTTCATTCTGATGGATTACGGCACCGGCGCGATCTTCGCCTGCCCCGCCCATGACCAGCGCGACCTCGATTTCTGCCGGAAATACGACCTGCCCGTCATCGATACTTTCGTTGCGCTGGACGATCCCAGCCCCGTCGGGGACGAGGCGTTTGTGCCGCCGAAAACCGAGGTGGTGAAATGGATCGACCATTTCGCCGGTCTGGACGAGGCCACGGGTCAGGACGCGATCGATACCACGATCGACTTCGCTGAGACGCAAGGCTGGGGCAAGGGCGTCACCAACTTCCGTCTGCGGGACTGGGGGCTCAGCCGCCAGCGCTACTGGGGCTGCCCGATCCCCGTGGTGCATTGCGACGCATGCGGCATCGTTCCGGAGAAGAAGGAAAACCTGCCGGTGGCCCTGCCCGACGATGTCAGCTTCGACATTCCCGGCAACCCGCTGGACCGCCACCCGACATGGCGCGACACGCCTTGCCCGTCCTGTGGCAAACCCGCCCGGCGCGAGACGGACACGATGGACACTTTCGTCGATTCCTCGTGGTATTTCGCCCGCTTCACCGCGCCGCGCGCCGAAACGCCGACCCTTATGGAGGACGCGAAATACTGGATGAATGTCGACCAGTATATCGGCGGCATCGAACACGCGATCCTCCACCTGCTCTATTCGCGCTTCTTTGCCCGCGCGATGCAGATCACGGGCCACCTGCCCGAAACGGCGATCGAGCCCTTCGATGCGCTGTTCACACAGGGCATGGTCACGCATGAGATCTATGTCACCCAGGACGAGAACGATCGTCCAGTCTACCATCTGCCCGAAGAGATCGAGCGCACGGACTCCGGCGCGCGCGTCATCGCGACCGGAGAGCCGGTGACAATCATCCCGTCGGCCAAGATGTCGAAATCGAAGAAGAACGTGGTCGATCCGGTCGACATCATCGACCAGTACGGCGCCGATACTGCGCGCTGGTTCGTGCTGAGCGACTCGCCCCCCGAGCGTGACGTAGAATGGACGGCGGCGGGCGCGGATGCGGCGTGGAAATTCCTCGGGCGGGTCTGGCGCATGGCCGCCGATCTTGGCGACGGGGACGATACCGATGCGGCGCTTGAAAAGGCGACCGCGCAGGCAATCCACGAAGTGACGATGGGGATCGAGACCTTCGGCTTCAACAAATCCGTCGCCAAGCTCTATGAGTTTGCCAACACCGTCCAGAAATCCAAGGCCGGACCCGGCGCCAAGCGCAAAGCGGTCAAGACACTGGCCCAGCTGATGTCGCCCATGACCCCGCATCTGTCCGAGGAAGTCTGGGCCCATCTGGGCGGTGAAGGGCTGATCGCGAATGCCTCGTGGCCCAAGGCCGATCCGGCGCTTCTGGTCGACGACATGGTGACCCTGCCGATCCAGATCAACGGCAAACGCCGCTCCGAATTGCAGGTCGCCAAGGATTTGCCGAAGGAAGAGGTTGAAAAGCTGGCCCTCGCGGACAAAGCTGTTCAAAAGGCGCTGGCAGGAGCCGCGCCCAAGAAGCTGATCATCGTCCCGGGCCGGATCATCAATGTCGTCATTTGACCGAAGAGCTCTCCTGATCTCGCTTGCCGCGCTGGCGGGCTGCGGCTTTGAGCCGGTCTATAAAACCGGCGGGACAGCCGACGGTCTGCGCGGCGCGATCCGCGTCACGCCCCCGACGACGCGTGACGAATATGCGCTCGTCTCCCGCCTTGAGGACCGTTTGGGCTTTGGCGAGGCCGCGCGCTATGAGCTGCGCGTCGTTCTGCAAACGGACTCCGAGGGTCTCGCCATTACCGGAACCAATGAGATCAGCCGGTATAACCTTTTGGGAACAGCGACTTACCTTCTGCGTGATCTGGCAACGAACCAGGTCGTTCTGACCGATAAGGTCAACAGTTTCACCTCCTATTCCGCCTCCGAGCAGCCCGTCGCCACCCTGACGGCAGAGCGGGATGCACAGGAACGGCTGATGGTGGCGCTGGCCGACAAGATCACCTCCCAGCTTCTGCTCAACGCGGACCAGCTCTAGGCCATGAAGCTGAACGCCAGAGATGCGCGCGCCTTTTTCGCCAAGCCCGATCCGCGGCGGGCCGGACTTCTGATCTATGGCCCCGATGCGATGCGCATCGCGCTGCGCCGTCAGGAAGTGATCACCGCGCTGATCGGGGAGGCCGGCGAGGAAGAGATGCGCCTGACCCGGATCCCGGCGTCCGACTTGCGCAAGGATCCCGCGCTCTTGGGAGATGCGATCAAGGCGCAGGGGTTCTTCCCCGGACACCGTGTCGCCTTCGTGGAAGAGGCCGGCGACGGGCTGGCCAAAACGATACAAGCCGCGCTGGAAGACTGGCAGGACGGCGATGCCACGCTGCTGGTCACGGCGGGCCAGCTGACGCCAAGATCCGCGCTCCGCAAGCTCTTCGAGGGGCACAAGAATGCCTTCGCCGCGGCGATTTACGCGGACCCTCCGGGCCGGGAGGAGATTCAGGACGCGCTGGCCAAGGCGGGCCTGAGGGATGTCTCCCCCGACGCGATGGGAGATCTGCTGGATCTGGGCCGCGCACTGGAACCCGGCGATTTCCGGCAAACGGTGGAAAAGCTCAGCCTGTTCAAATTCGGCGATTCAGAGCCTGTTTCACCTGAAGATGTCGCCGCCTGCGCTCCGATGACCAGCGAGGCGATTATCGACGATGCGCTCGATATCGTGGCCGAGGGGCGGTTTGCCGAGGTCGGCCCGATCCTGACCAAGCTGGAGGGTCAGGGCATTCAGGCCGTGCGCCTGTGCATCGGCGCGACCCAGCATTTCCGCAAGCTGCACACGGCAGCTAGCGACCCGAAGGGGCCGGAGGCGGGGCTCGCCCGCGCGCGACCACCCGTGCCGTTTATGCGCAAGGACCGTATGGCGCGGCAGGCCCGCGCCTGGGGGGTGCGCAAGCTCGAAGAAGCGCTGCACCTGCTGACCGATACGGATTTGCAGTTGCGCTCTTCCCAGCCTGTGCCGCAGATGGCGCTGATGGAGCGGGCCATGATCCGGTTGTCGATGATGAACCGGCGCTGAGCGCCCGAAAGACAGATTTCAAGGAGAGACAGAAATGTACAAGGTCATTGGAGCGGTGCGCAGCCGCGCGTTTCGCGTTTTGTGGATGCTGGAAGAGCTAGGCCTCGACTACGAACACGACCCGGCCCTGCCGGGATCGGACGCGGCCCGCGCCCATAACCCGTCAGGCAAGATCCCCGCACTTCTCGAAGACAGGAATGCGCTGACCGATTCAACGGCGATCATCACCTATCTGGCCGACAAGCACGGCCGGTTGACCGCCCCTGCAGGCACAGTCGCCCGCGCCCGACAGGATGCGATGACCCACACCGTTCTGGACGAGTTCGACGCCGTGTTGTGGACCGCGGCCCGCCACAGTTTCATCCTGCCGGAGGAAAAACGGCTTCCGGAGATCAAGGACAGCCTGAAATGGGAACTGGAGCGTTCGCAGGCGGCACTGGCCGACCGGATCGGGGATGCGCCCTTCGCCATGGGAGAGGAGATGACGGTACCCGACATCATCCTGACCCACTGCCTGAGCTGGTCGATAAACGCCAAGTTCGGGATCTCAGAACCTCGGCTCAGTGCCTATTTCGAGCGGATGAAGACGCGTCCTGCGTTTCAGGCAGCGTCGCAGAGCTGAGCCACGCGCAGGCGTGCCGGCCAGCCCAGCGCCCGGTGGCAAAACAGGCGCTCAGCAGGTAGCCACCGGTTGGCGCTTCCCAGTCGAGCATTTCGCCGGCGACGAAAACGCCGGGACGGTTTTTCAGCATCAACCCCTGATCGACCGCCTCCCATGAGATCCCTCCGGCCGTGGAAATGGCCTCATCCATGTCGCGTGTGCCGCGATAGGGCACGGGCAATGCCTTGATCAAGGCTGCCAGCTTATCCGGATCAGAGGGCAGCGGGCGCGCGAATTCCTGTAGCAAAGCGATCTTAACAGGGTCTAACTTGGCTGTTTTCCGTAAAAAATTCGCCTGGCTCATCTTTCCCCGCGGACGGGAGAGGCGCGCGACAAGCGCCTCCTGGTCCGTGTCCGGCAAGAGATCGATCAGAAGCTTTGCCCCGTCCCGGAGATCTTTCGAGAGCGCGTAGACCCCGCCGCCCTCAAGCCCGTTTTGAGACAGAACCGCCTCCCCGCGGGAGACGCGGCTGCCTGTTTTCAAGGCGATATTCTTAAGCGGTGTCCCGAAATGGGAAGCCATATGGGACGACCAATCAACGTGGAGGCCAACATTGGCGGGTCTGAACGGCGTGAGCTCCACACCCGCCGCCCCAACCACGCCGGTCCACTGCCCGTCCGATCCGAGTTTGGCCCAGCTTGCACCGCCCAGCGCGAGGATCGTGACATCGGGGCTGAGCCTTTTACGGCCGTCGGGTGTTTCAAACACGATGTCGGGCCCGTCCCATCCCGTCCACGTCCAGCGAACCCGGCGCTCCACACCGAACGCATCAAGCCGCGCCAGCCATGCCCTGAGTAGGGGAGACGCCTTCATGACAGTCGGGAAAACCCGCCCTGTCGACCCTGTAAAAAGAGTCTGTTCCAGCCCAATCGCCCAGTTTTTGATGTCTTCGATGCCAAACTCGGCGAGGCACGGGCGCAGTCGGGACGCGCTTTCCTCATAGGCTTTCTCGAAGATATCTGCAGGCTCTTGCTTCGTCAGGTTCAGCCCCGACTTTCCGGCCATCAGGAACTTCCGCCCGAAGGAGGGTTTCTGGTCCGCCACCAGAACCTCGTGTCCGGCCTCCGCCAGAACCTCGGCCGCCATCAGCCCCGCGGGACCTGCCCCGATGACAACAGCGAAAGCCACCTCAAACAGTCCTTTCAGAAGAGCGGCACAGGCTCATGACAAACCGACACGGGCGCGAATCCCCTCGTCCCGCAGCGAGATCTCTTCGCCGATGAATTCGTCAGCATCCGCACTGCACATCCACAAGAGCGCACGCGCGGGCCAGTCGGCCGGGATGTGAACGGACGGATCGAGCTGGCTGACGGGATTGACGCCGCTGGCCTTGATCTGGACCTGCATTTCGGTGGCGACGGTTCCGGGCGACAGACCCATGGCGCGGATACCGGCATCCCTGTTTTCCTTGTCGGCGCAGCGGGTGAGCATCGCGGCACCGGCTTTCGACGCGCAGTAGTGGCTCCAGCCTTCCAAGGGCCCGTGGGCCGCGCCGGAACTGACCGTCAGGATCGACCCCTCCGCTTGCTGCCGCATCACCGGCAGAACCGCGCGCATCCCGTTATAGACACCTTTGAGGTTGATATCGAAGGCCTGCGCCCATTGTCCGGGATCGCTGTCCTCGATCCTCGAGATCGGCTCGATCACGCCGGCATTGTTGATCAGAACATCGACGCGTCCGGTTTTTTCAAGGGCGAGAGCAACCGCCGCCGCCATATCCTCGTAGCGGCTCACGTCACAGGCCATGGCAGTGGCGTTTGCACCAATTTCCGCAGCGATCGCCTCAATCTGGCCAAGGCTGCGGGCCAAAAGCACCACATGCGCGCCGGCGTGCGCGAAAACCCGTGCTGTATCGGCGCCGATGCCGCGACTGGCCCCCGTGACCAGTACCGTCTTTCCACTCAAATCCATGATGAGACCCTCCGTTGGCCCGCATCTGACCCGGCTCGGGGCTCCTGTGCAACCCATTGGCCGCTTGCACCTTGAGCCCTGCGGCACTACCTGCGTAGCGGAGCAGTAAGGAATAGATATGCCTCAAGACCTGACCAGTTTGACGCGCCGTCTTCTGCACGCGGCCGAAACCGCCGGTGCAGAGAACGCTGACGCGCTTGCCGTGGATGGCAGCTCGATCTCGATCGATGTGCTGAACGGCGCGCTGGAACATGCGGAACGCTCTGAAGGGGTCGAAGTCGGGCTGCGGGTTCTGATCGGCAAGCGGCAGGCCTGCGTCTCGTCCTCCCTGATCGACGATGCAACGCTGAGCGAAATGGCCGAGCGCGCCGTCGCCATGGCCAGGGAAGCGCCCGAGGATCCTTATATCGGCCTCGCCGCGCCCGACCAGTTGGCGCAGGACTGGGATGTGGCGGGGTTGGAGCTGACCGATCCGACACCCGAACCCGAGGCCGCAGCGCTCGAAGACGACGCCAAGAGAGCCGAGGCTGCAGCGCTTGGCTTTGACGGAATTTCGCAGGTGCAATCCGCCTCGGCAGGCTATGGCCGCCGTCGGATCCACCTTGCCGCCAGCAACGGTTTTTCGGGCGGCTACGAGCGCAGTTCGCGATCGACCTCCTGCGTGGCGATCACCGGCGAAGGCACGCATATGGAGCGCGACTACTGCGGGGAAAGCCGGATCTTTCAGGCTGATCTGCCCAGCCCCGAGGAGATCGGACAACTGGCGGCCGAACGCACGCTGGAGCGGGCCGGTGCACGCAAGCCCGCCACAGGAGCCTACCCGGTGCTGTTTGACGAGCGGGTGGCTTCCTCTTTGATCGGACATCTGCTGGCCGCGACAAACGGCGCGATGATCGCACGCGGATCGTCTTGGTTGATGGACGCGATGGGCGAACAGGTTTTGCCGAAAGGGCTTTCGGTGATCGAGGATCCCCATCGGACGCGGATTTCCGGCTCCCGCCCCTTCGACGGTGAAGGGCTTGCGACGCACAAACGCGCGATCGTGGAAGACGGTGTGCTGAAAAGCTGGACCCTCGATCTGGCCAATGCGCGCAAACTGGGGCTGCAAAGCACCGCTAATGCCACGCGCGGGACAGGCGCGCCGCCCAGCCCGAGCGTGTCTAATATTGCCCTGACGCAGGGCGCAGCGAGCCGCGAGGCGCTGTTGCGGGAGATGGGAACGGGTCTTCTCGTGACCTCCATGATCGGGTCGACCATCAATCCCAATACCGGGGACTATTCCCGCGGGGCATCGGGGTTCTGGGTCGAGAACGGCGAAATCCAGTATCCGATCAATGAATGCACGATCGCGGGCAATCTGCGGGACATGCTGATGTCCCTCACACCCGCCAATGATGCGCGGACGCACCTGTCACGCGTTGTCCCCAGTCTGCTTGTTGAAGGTCTGACCCTTGCCGGCGATTGATGATCTGACCCTTCTTGTTGAGGCAGCCCGCGCCTCGGGCACGATCGCGAAGCGTTTCTTCAAGGCTGCGCCCGAGGTCTGGGACAAGGATGACAATGCCGGACCGGTGACCGAGGCCGACCTTGCAATCGACGAGATGCTCCGGTGCGAGTTGACCGCGGCGCGACCGGATTACGGCTGGCTGTCGGAAGAGACCGAGGACAATCCCGAGCGGCTTTCCCGCGAGAAGGTGTTTATCGTTGATCCGATCGACGGCACGCGCGCATTCATTGCCGGCGAGTCCAATTTCTCCCATTCGCTCGCGATTGCGCAGAACGGACGGATCACGGCAGCGGCTGTTTATCTTCCGATCAAGGACAAGCTCTACGCGGCAACCGCGGACGGGCCGTCGACGCTCAACGGAGAGCCCATCCGGGCCTCCAGCGCGCCGGTGGAAGGGGCGCGGATGCTGGCGGCAAGATCGAATCTCGATCCTGAGCACTGGAAAGGCTCTGTTCCGCCGGTTGTGCGCCATTTCAGACCCTCGCTGGCGTATCGGCTGTGCCTTGTCGCAGACGGTAAGTTCGACGCGATGCTCACGCTGCGCGACTGCTGGGAATGGGACATTGCCGCCGGTGATCTGATCGTGCGGCAGGCAGGCGGGCAAGTCACCGACAGGTTTGACGATGCGCTCATGTTCAACAGTCCGGGTGCCAAGACCAAAGGGTGCCACGCGGCAGGCCAGGCGCTGCACGCGGAATTGCAGTCCCGTTTGACGGTCTGAACGGGGTTGGGGCTTCGTTTCGCGGCAATCCCCGCGAAATCTTCTGTCACCGCGGAAGGCCTTGGCGTAATGTCACCCCGATGACCCAGACGCCACGGAGGCTTTCATGACCCAACGCCTGCATCTCGTCTTCGGGGGCGAGTTGATCGACCCGTCGAAAAACATTTTCAAGGATGTCGACGATATCCACATCGTCGGGATGTTTCCGAACTACGAGACGGCCTATTCGGCGTGGAAGGCGGAGGCGCAAAAGACCGTGGACAACGCCCATATGCGCTACTTCATCGCGCATCTTCACCGGCTTCGCGACGAAGAGGCAAAGGCCAGCCCGACCGTGGAACTTGAAGGCTGATCCGGACCGGACCCATGGGACATTCACTCGGACTGGCGGCCTATCTGGCATTGTCCAATCAAATGACACGCGTTGCGGACCGCGCCCTGAGCCGTCGTCTGAAAGCGGGGAAGGAACATCCCGAACGGATTACCGAACGGCGCGGGATTGCGAGCCTGCCGCGTCCGGACGGCCCGCTGATCTGGTTCCATGCAGCCAGCGTCGGCGAATCCCTGTCGCTGATGGAATTGATCGACCGCCTGATCGAGGAACGCCCCGAAGCTCACGTCCTGATTACGACGGGAACCCGCACTTCGGCAGAGCTGCTCACCAAGCGGATGCCGGACCAGACCATTCACCAGTTCGCACCGGTCGATGCGCTGCCCTATGTGCAGGCGTTTCTCGACCATTGGAAGCCGGACATGGCGATCTGGACCGAAAGCGAACTCTGGCCAACCATGATCACGCAGACCCATGCCCGCGGGATCCCCATGTTACTGATCAACGCGCGCATGTCGCAGAAATCCCATGAGAGCTGGCGCTGGTTGCCGGCCTTCGCGGCCTCCCTGCTGAACAGGTTTGACAAGATCCTCGTGCAGGACGAACAGACCGCGTTCTTTCTCAGGCGGCTTGGCGCGTCGCGGTGGCGCATCCGTCTGAACGGGTCTCTGAAGCAAAGCACCGGCGCCTTGCCCCATGACGAACCGGAGCGGGCCCGCCTCGCGGAGATGCTCGACAACCGGCCGGTCTGGTTGGCCGCCAGCACCCATGACGGCGAGGAACAGCTCTGCGCCGAAGCGCATCAGCGCCTGCGCCGCTCTGCACATCGGCTGCTGCTGATTATCGCGCCCAGACACCCCGAGCGGGGCCCCAAGATCGCCGCAGCCCTCCGCAAGAGCGGCTGGAAGGTCAGCCTGCGCTCTGAAGGGGGCATGCCGGGGCAGGACGTTGACATTTATGTCGCCGATACGATGGGGGAGATGGGGCTTTGGTACCGTCTGGCGCCGATCAGCTTTATCGGCGGGTCGCTGGTTCCCATAGGCGGCCACAATCCTTTTGAACCGGCCGCGCTGGGATCTTCCATCCTGCATGGTCCTCATGTCGACAGCGCGCTTGAGGTCTATGACCGGCTGCAGGAAGCCGGCGGCGCGCGCCTTGTGCAGGATGCCAAGACCCTGACCCGCGCGGTGTCCGAACTTCTCGAACCCCACAAGGCGGCCGATATGGCGATGGCTGCATGGGAGGTAAGCTCCACCGGCGCCGAGGCGACCGATAACGCCGTCGCGCTTCTGGTCGAAACGCTCGATTCCACGGGGGCAACCTGATGCAGCCGCCGCGGTTCTGGCATCATCCGCCCGGGGCACTGGCGTGGCTGCTGTCTCCTCTCGGGGCGCTCTACGCCTATGGCACGGCGCGGCGACTGGCCCGCAGCACACCGGTCAAGCCGGGCGTGCCCGTCATCTGCGTTGGCAACATCAATGCCGGCGGCACGGGCAAGACCCCAACTGTCATCGCCTTGCAGGAACGTCTCTGCGCTAAGGGGCACAGGCCGCATGTGGTCTCACGCGGATATGGCGGATCGCTGGAAGGGCCTGTGCAGGTCGACGAGATGCGTCACAGCGCAGAGGATGTCGGAGACGAACCCCTGCTCATCGCAGCCTTCGGACCAACCTGGGTCGCAAAGGACCGGCAAAAGGGGGCGCAGGCCGCGGTCGCGGCAGGGGCCGATGTCATTATCCTCGATGACGGGTTTCAGAACCCGGCACTGGTGCAGGATATCGCGATCGTCGTGATCGATGCCGCCCGGGGCTTTGGCAACGGCTTCACTTTGCCTGCAGGACCGCTGCGCGAGCCCGTGAACCGGGGCCTTGCACGGGCCGATATCGTGCTTTCAATAGGGTCTGATACGGCCCAAAAGTCGTTTACGACGCGCTGGGGGAAGGACATTCCCTGCCCGCATCTCAGCGGGCATCTGGAGCCGCTGCAAACCGGTATGGAGTGGGCCGGCGCGCGTGTTCTGGCCTTTGCAGGGATCGGTCACCCGGAAAAGTTCTTCGCCACTCTGCGCGCACTCGGGGCCGATGTCGTCAAGGCGGATGCGCTTGAGGATCACCAACCCCTGAGCGACACGTTGCTGGCCCGGATGGAGACGGAAGCCGCCCGCTACAACGCCCAGCTGGTCACCACCGAGAAAGACGCAACACGCCTTCCAGCCAGCTTCAGACCGAAGGTTCTGAGCGTTCCGGTGCGCCTGAAGCTGGAGGATTGGGCGCCTCTCGACGCCCTGATCGCGAAGGCTTTCGACGCCTAGAGGGCGGCGTCGATGATCGCCTTCATCTCTTCATAGGACATGTTCGAGTAAGTCTTGCCGTCGATGACGAAAGACGGCGTCGAGCGGATCCCGTCAGCTTCGGCATTCTTCTGATACAGCGCCGTCAGGGCGCGCATCTTGTCATTGTCCTGCAGACAGGCGTCCAGCGTGGCATCATCCATGCCCGTCAGTTTGCCCAGACGCTTGAGGTTTCCGGCAACCTGCGCCGCCTCGCCCTGAGTCCAGCTGCTCTGGTTCTCATAGATCAGATCAACCAGTCCGAAATAGCGCTGACCACCGCCGCAGCGGGCTACCACACCGGCCCACAGGCCATAGGGATCGAAATAGACCTCCCGATAGACGAACTTGACCTTGCCGGTGTCGATGTAATCGGCCTTGAGCTGCTTGAAGACATTCTGGTGGAAGGTCCGGCAATGCGGGCAGGTGAAGGAGGCGTATTCCACAATCGTGACCGGGGCGCTTGGATCGCCCAGCGTCATCTCTGTGATGCCGGACGTATCGATCGCCTCAGACGCGTTCGCCGCGGTGGCCTCTGCGACCTGCGTGACCGGATCCTTCTGGCCCAGAAGAAAGAACGCGCCAGCGGCGACAGCGATCGCGGCAACGGCGCCAATCAGTAAATTCCTGTTCATTCGGGTCTATCCTTTTGCATTCTTTCTGCGGGACAGGACGTTCTGCCCCAATGTCTCGAGCGCGCTGCGAAGCCGTGCGTCGCCCACATTCTCTGCGGCTTTGGTGGAGGCTTCCCTGATCTCGGGCAGAACTTCAACGGCCTTTTTGGCCTCAGGCCCCGAAAAGGCAGGCGAGGTTTCACCGAATCCCACAGGGGCGGTCTGGGTAATTCTGACGCGGCTGATGGCCGAATAGCCGTAGCACGCATTCACCCGTTCGCGAATCTTCGGCAGTTGGGTCTGCAGGATCGGCGCATTCGGCCCGCTGGTCAGCACGGTCAGGGTCGCTCCGAACCCCTCACGGCCGTAGCCGACCTTCACAGGTTGCGCCATCTTGGCGAGATCTTCTCCAACGATTTCCTGCCAATGCGTCAGCAGGCGCATCACCGCAAACCCCCGCTGTTCCCCGGCTTTGCGCACGTCACGCTGGATGAAGCCCGACACGGACGAAAACCCCCGCCCACGGCGTGGCTCCGTTTTTGCTTGCGTATCCTTCGGCTTGCGGGTCATCACGGGCTTTCGAGCAGGAGCTTTTCAATTGCTGGCCACATACTAACTTCTCACCGCAGGCAAACCAGTCCCCAGAAACCGAAAGGCGGAATAAACTTTGCGTGAACGTGCTTCTTCCGATGCGCTTTTGGCATGGTACGACCGCCATGCGCGGCAGATGCCATGGCGCGTGGCCCCCGCGGACCGCGCGGCGGGCGTCCAGCCCGATCCCTACCGGGTCTGGCTCAGCGAGGTCATGCTGCAGCAGACAACCGTTGCCGCCGTCCGCGACTATTTCGAGAAATTCACCCGTCTGTGGCCCACGGTGCACGACCTCGCCGCCGCAAGGGACGAAGACGTGATGGCCGCATGGGCGGGGCTTGGATATTACGCCCGTGCGCGCAACCTCCTGAAATGCGCCCGCGCGGTTGTCGACACGCATCAGGGCGTGTTCCCCGATACCCGCGACGGCCTGCAGAGCCTGCCGGGGATCGGGCCCTATACCTCCGCTGCGATCTCGGCGATTGCCTATGACCTGCCCGAGGCGGTCGTCGACGGCAATGTCGAGCGCGTGATGGCCCGCCTCCATGCGGTGGAGACACCTCTGCCCACCTCCAAGTCAGAGCTGACCGCACGCGCAGCCGACGCGACCCCAAAGCTGCGCCCCGGCGACTACGCCCAGGCGGTCATGGATCTGGGCGCCACGATCTGCACCCCGAAGAACCCGGCCTGTGGGATCTGCCCGTGGCGCGATCCCTGCAAGGCGCGTGCCAGAGGGATCGCCGCAGAGCTGCCGCGCAAACTCCCCAAACCCGCAAAACCGACCCGTCGGGGCATCGCCTATGTTGCACGCCGGAGCGACGGGGCGTGGTTACTGGAACGCCGGCCGGAAAGCGGTCTTCTGGGCGGCATGCTGGGCTGGCCGGGCAGCGCATGGGACACAGCACCCAGCGATACGCCCCCGTTCGAGGCCGCGTGGCGCGACCCCGGCCTCGAAGTGCGTCACACCTTCACCCATTTTCACCTGCGCCTCGAAATCCGGACAGCGCATGTTTCAGGTGAAATAGAGCCTGATTTTGCACAATTCGTGCCCCATGAGACGTTCCGTCCCGCAGATCTGCCAACGGTCATGCGCAAGGTCTTCGATCTGGCCCGCTCCAGCTTTGAGAGTGATTGAGCCACCCTTCCGATGCCGCTAAGCTCCCCGAGACACCGGGAAGACAGCATGAAAAACCAGCCTGCACATTTTGCAAATGCCCTGCCCTTCTGGCTCTCGCTGGGCCTGATCCCGATCGCCATTCTAGCCGCGGCAAAAGGCGGCTGGTGGCTGGCCCTGATCCCACTGAGCAGCTGGGGTCTGTTCTCGGCGCTCGACGGCGTAATCGGAACGAATGAGGCAAACCCCGACCCCGACACGCCCGAACAGGATCTGTTCTGGTACCGCGCCATAACGCTTGCCTGGTTCCCGCTCCAGTTTCTGCTGATCTTCGGCATGCTCGCCTATGCCACGCGGGCCCCGCATCTCGATGGATCAGAGCGGTTCTGGCTCCTTTTCGGGGTCGGCGTGATCTCCGGAACGGTCGGGATCGTCTACAGCCATGAGCTGATGCACCAGAAAAACAACCTCGAGCGATGGCTCGCAGACCTGCTTCTGGCCTCAGTGCTCTACAGCCATTTCCGATCCGAGCACCTGCTTGTACATCATCGCTATGTCGCGACACCGCGCGATGCGGTCACAGCGCGCTACAATGAAGGCTTCCACCAGTTTTTCCCCCGCGTTCTGCGCGAAAGCCTGCTCTCCGCATGGGAGGCCGAAGGAAAGATGCTGGACCGCAAGGGTCTGAGTACCGTTGATCTGTCCAATCCGTTTGCCCGCTACCTTGGGCTGCAGGCCGGAATGCTTCTTCTGGCTTTTCTGATCGGAGGCTGGACCGGGGTCGGGCTCTTCTGCCTGCAGGCCTTCATCGCGATCTGGCAGCTCGAGCTTGTCAATTACATCGAGCACTATGGCCTGACCCGCAAACATCTGGGCAACGGAAAATATGAACACGTCAAACCGCGCCATTCGTGGAACGCCACGCAAAAGGCGTCGAACTGGCTCCTGATCAACCTGCAACGCCATTCGGATCATCACTACAAGCCGGATCGCCGCTTCCCGCTTTTGCAGACCTATTCGACATCAGAGGCGCCGCAGCTTCCCATGGGCTATCCCGTGATGACCCTGATCGCGATGGTCCCGCCGCTGTTCCGGCGCATCATGAACCCCCGCGTGCGCAAGTGGCGGGCGATGTACTACCCCGAGATCGTCGATTGGAGCGCTTACAAGGCGGCCGCCAATCCAATGCCGCGCTAGGCTTTCATGTTTCCCCAAATATCCCCGCCGGAGGCATAGAAAAAAGCCCCGCCTCTTGGGAAGGCGGGGCAAGTGATGTGCTGTGATCAAAGCCACAGGCACAGGCGGTCGTATATCAGTTCATCTCGGCGCGGATCTGTTGACGCAACACGTCGATCGGGACCCGTTTGCCATCGCGTTTGTAGCACCAGTAGGTCCAGCCGTTGCAGCTGGGCGCGCCCTCCAGCGCCGCCCCGACCTGGTGAATAGACCCTTTTACGTCGTCACCGATCAACGTGCCGTCCGCACGGATCTTGGCTTTGTGGCGACCGTTCAGTGACCAGAGTTCCTCGCCCGGATCGAGCATGCCGCGCTCGACCAGCTGGCCGAAGGGAACCCGTGGCTGGGCCCGTTTGGACTGCGTGACTTCAAGCGAACTCCGGTCGAATTTCCGAACAGACTTCAGACGCTTCTCGGCCACCTTGCGATACGCTTCTTCGCGCTCGATCCCGATGTAATTGCGTCCCAACTTCTTGGCCACGGCGCCGGTCGTGCCGGTGCCAAAGAAGGGGTCGAGAACCACGTCACCGGGCTTGGTGGTTGCCACCAGAACGCGGTGCAGCAAGCTTTCGGGTTTCTGGGTCGGATGCGCTTTGTCGCCCTTCTCATCCTTCAGTCGCTCATGACCGGTGCAGATCGGCAGGACCCAGTCACTGCGCATCTGGACACCCTCATTCAGCGCCTTCAGCGCCTCGTAGTTGAACGTGTATTTCGACTCTTGCGATTTCGAGGCCCAGATCAGCGTCTCGTGGGCGTTGGTCAGCCGCTTGCCCCGGAAATTCGGCATCGGGTTCGACTTGCGCCACACCACATCGTTGAGCATCCAGAAGCCCGCGTTTTGCATGGCCGCCCCGACACGAAAGATGTTGTGGTAGCTGCCGATGACCCAGATCGCCCCGTTGGGTTTCAGGATCCTGCGCGCCGCCGTCAGCCACGCGGTCGTGAACTCATCATAGGCTTTGAAGCTTGCGAACTGGTCCCAGGCATCATCCACGGCATCGACCTTGGAGTTGTCGGGACGGTGCAATTCACCGCGCAATTGCAGGTTGTAAGGAGGATCGGCGAAGATCAGATCTACAGAGTTGTCCGGCAGGCTGTTCATCGCCTCGATGCAGTCGCCGTCAAGTATCGAGTTCAGAGGCAACACTTCGGTTGCCACCTTGGTCATTTTTCCCATTTCTGCCCCAGTCTTGCGCTTAACGCGCTTTGTCATTCGGTTGGGTCAAAGATGAGTCAAAGGCGATTCGCCGTCAAATTCTTTTTTGAATCAATATCTTAAGTTTTAGCCTTGATACAATATCTTGTGGACCGGCCTAAACGAAACACGATGGTGTGGGGTTACGCCTAATTCCTCGAGTGCAGAAATGTGACGCTTCGTCGGGTAGCCTGAATTTTTCTCCCAGCCGTAGCCGGGATGCTGTTGCGCCAAATCCACCATGAGCCTGTCGCGGGCGACTTTCGCGATGATCGAAGCCGCCGCGATGGACAGGGAAATCATGTCTCCCTTCACGATAGCCGTAGCCGGACAGCTCAGCGCGGACGGGATCTTGTTGCCATCGATCAGCGCATGACCGGGAGGTCTCGGGAGCGCCGCAACCGCGCGACACATCGCCAGATGAGAGGCATGATAGATATTGAGATCGTCGATCTCCGCGACGCTGGCCTCCGCGATCGCATAGGCAGAGGTGGTCGTGATCTGTTCGAACAGTTGATCGCGGCGCGCGGCGCTGAGTTTCTTGGAGTCGTTCAACCCCTCGGGAATATTCTGGGGATCGAGGATCACCGCTGCTGCTGTGACCGGCCCCGCCAAGGGGCCGCGCCCGACCTCATCCACACCCGCGACAACCGGGATACCAGATGCGATCAGATCGTGCTCATGGCGGAAATCAGGCGTGGTCTTCATGACCTTGTTCAACCCTGTCGGACGGGCCATGGCAACCAGAAAGGGGCGGCCACACGGACCGCCCCTCCCGGATTGGTGAAGAGACTGCTCAGGTTCTCCAGCCGTATTTCCGCAGGCACCGCGGCGTGTAGAAGACCCGGGGTCCGCTATTGGTGCGCGCTTCGCGGCGGCACTTGGCCGGTGGTGCGACACGGGCTTCGCGCCGCAGGCAGCGCGCGGCATAGACCTCACGGACGCCCCGGTGGGTCCATTGTTCGCGCAGACACCTGCGCGGCGCGACCTTGTAGAAACGTTTGGCCTTGTGCCGGTTGATCAGGCCCCGTTCGTCATAGGCGCGGGGCCGGTAGCTGTAGCGCCGGGTCGCGGGCGGATCATCATTGTCCAGTGCCTTGCTCAGGATGAAAATCGTCGCGATGCCCGCCAGAACTTTGGCCACATCTTCATCGGCGCGGGCCGGGGCCGTGCCAAATGTGGCCAAGCCCAGCGCGGCAGCGAGTATCGTTGCGAGAACTGTGCGTGTCATATCCGTCTTCCTTTCATCGGGCTGCGGCAGGTCTGCTGACATGCCGACGATGCCTGACCCTCGATCGGCCTGACCCGGATATGCAATGACATCGGGCTGTTATTCAAAAACAGCCCCCGTGATATTGAATAACGTCGACGCTCGGGCCATGATAACCGCATGAAAAAACGCCTTTTTTATATTTCTATGGCTTTGAGTCTGTTGGCCGTTCCGGCCTCTGCGGCGTGTTATGCAGACTACAAGGCGAAGAAGGGTAAGCCCTTGCAGTTGCACTATGGCGTCATGCAGCTGCCCGATGCCGCCTGCGCCTCCAAACGTGCGGCGGCAGCGGCGATTGCCCCGCGGCTTGCGAATGCCGGCTGGACATTGCTCAACGTGGTCAGCACCTTTGACAGGAACGGCTTGGCGAAAAGGAAAAAGAGTGCCGGATCCTATTTCCTCCGCTTCTAAAGGGTGGACACCGGGGCGTGTGATCGTCCTTGGCGTTGCCGCGATTGTCGTCATCCTCGGGACTGCGGCGCTGGTGCTGTTTCTGAACCTGCCGGACGCCAATGCCTTCAATTTGCGGGTCGAGAGGATCTTCGTCGAGAACGACGCCCTGACCGCAACCGATGACATCAAGCTACTCGAAGTTCTGGCGCAATCCGGCACGGCCTTTTCGGAGACGCTGGCCTCCTACCGGTTCATCATCTTTGTCTTGATGGTTTTTGCCACGGCGCTGCTGATCGCGGCGCTGGTTTCGCTTGTCTTTCTGGTGATGCTGAGCCGCCGGATGTCGGAGATCGAGAAGACCGGAATCCAGGTCTCGTCGCTGATCATCAGCCGCGATCAGCGCATCGTGCGGATCAACGACATGGAGTTCAAGCTGACCGAGGCCGCGCTGGAAACACTCTCCGTGCTGGCAGAGGCACGGCTGGATGATGACATTCTGACAGGCCTGACCATTGAGGCCATGATCTCCGGAAAATCGGAAACCGATTGCGACGAAGCCGCCGGCGCCACGCGCATCAAGCGGCTGCGCGACCATCTCGGCAATCAGATGATGTCGGAGCTCCTGATCAAGAATATCGCCCGCAAGGGCTATGTTCTGGCGGTCGAGCCAGACGCGATCAAGATGATCTGAAAGAAAACGGCCGGCAGACCTCTGCGCCGCGCGTCAGCACGTGCATCCGGTATCTGTCGGTGATACGGTCCCGCCGAATTTCGATGCGGCAGGACCAAGATGACAGAGCAGACAGCAGACCAGCTTCTTCAAAAGGCGAGATCCCACGAAGCCCAGCAGTATTTCGAAGAAGCGCGCAGGCTCTATGAGGCGGTGCTCGAAGCCGCTCCGGGCAGCCCGCAGGCGCAGCAGGCCTTCAAAGCGCTGACCGCATCGAAAGCAAAGGCCGAGGTCGTCGACCCGCCCAAGGAGATGCTCAAGGAGATCGTTGTTCTCTATAATCAGCGTCAGCTTGACGCTGTGGCCGAGAAAGCAAGCGCGCTTGTCGAGGACTTCCCGTCCTCCTTCGTACTGTGGAATATCATCGGGGTGGCTTCGGCACAGCTCGGACAACTCGACCGCGCGATCGAGGGGTTCCACAAGGCCTCGGAACTCAACCCCGAATTTCCCGATGCCTACAGCAATCTTGGAAATGCCTACAAAGCGCAGGGCAAGCTCGGGGCCGCGGTGGCCAGCTTTGCCCGGGCGCTTGCGCTCAAACCTGACTTTGCAGAGGCGTATAACAATCTCGGGATCGTGTTGCAGGATCAGGGCAAGCTGGAGGAGGCCGCAGCGCGCTACAAAAACGCGCTTGAACTCAAGTCAGACTACGCGGAAGCCTATAACAATCTGGGTTCAGTGCTGCAGGAACTCAGGAAGTTTGACGAAGCCGTCGAGAACTATGCCCGGGCGCTTGCCATAACGCCCGGCAACACGGTTGCGCGCTCCCAGAAGCTCTATCAGATGGCAATTCTATGTGACTGGTCCGCAACGGCAGAGTTCGAAACCGTCAAGACGTCTCTCGGGATCGAGGGCACCAAGATACCTCCGTTTACGGTCCAATCCTACGAGGATCATCCACAGCGGCAGCTGGACCGTGCAAGACTCTGGGCCAAGGAAAGCTATAAGCAGCGCCCGGCCCCGCTCCCGGCCGCACCGCAATCGCGACCCGACAAACTGCGGGTCGGCTTTTTCTCAGCTGATTTCCACGATCATCCGGTCCTTCAACTCATGGCGGGGCTGTTTCGCTCCTACGACCGATCCCGTTTCGAGCTTTCAGCATTCAGCTATGGCAGGCGCGACGGCGGAGAGAGACGCGCACAACTGATCCGTGACGTGGATCAGTTCTATGACATCAGCCAAATGTCAGATCGGGATGTTCTCGATACTGCGAGATCCGCAAACCTTGATATCGCGATCGATCTGACTGGCTATACAAAGAACACCCGCACGGCCCTGTTCTCGCTGCGCCTGGCCCCGATCCAGATCAACTATCTCGGATATCCCGGCACGCTGGGCGCAGACTTCATCGACTATATCATCGCGGATCCCGTCGTCATTCCAGCAAACCAGCAGCAATTCTATTCGGAAAAGACAATCAGCCTTCCGCACAGCTACCTTCCGATGGAGAACCAGATGGCCCTGCCCGAGACCAAGCTTACAAAAGCAGACTACGGGCTTCCCGAAGAAGGGTTCGTGTTTTGTTGCCTCAATAACAGTTACAAACTCGGCTCCCGAGAGTTCGAGATCTGGATGCGCCTGCTCGGAAAAGTCGAGGGAAGCGTGCTGTGGCTTCAGAACGCCAATGAATCCGCCACGAAGAATCTGCGCAAAGAGGCCGCGAAACACAATATCGACCCCGAGCGGCTTGTTTTTACCCAAAGGCTGTCTCACGAAGAGCATCTTGCCCGATACAACAGCGCAGATCTGTTCCTCGACACCTTCACTTATAACGCCCACACAACCGCGCTAGAGGCGCTCTGGGCCGGTCTGCCGGTGGTCACGAAAGCCGGTCAGCAGTTTGCCGCAAGGGTCGCGGCCAGCCTGCTCGATGCGGTGGGGCTTCCCGAGTTGATCACGGAAAGTGAGGAGGCCTACGAGGCCTTGATCCTCGAGCTTGCCACCAATCCGGAGCATTTGTCAGAGATCCGCGCAAGGCTCGCCGCCAACCGGACCACCATGCCGCTTTTTGACACCGAGCGTTACACACGGAATTTCGAGACCGGGTTGCAGATGGCCTATGACCGGTACTTCGAAGGCAAGGCACCGGCCGATATCGTTGTTCCGTCAACCGGCTCAAACGGCGCAAACCCCTGTGAAATCTCCGTAAAACGCTAAAATCACCGCTGGATATGCGCCAATGGTGATCCCGGCAGGATTCGAACCTGCAACCTGCCCCTTAGGAGGGGGCTGCTCTATCCAGTTGAGCCACGGGACCACAATTTTCTTGTGCGGTTTTTGACAGGCAGAGGCAATAAAAAAGGGCTGGAAGGCCCCGGTCGAGGCAGAAGGCGTCTCGGTCTCTGGTGACAGCGAAGATGCCGGTCTACCGGCTTGTTAGCGCTAAAATTCTTTCCCGATCCTGCTTGTGCCCGCGTGATGTTCACAGCTATCAAGGACAAAAGAGCATCGAGAGACCCCTGCGTTGAGCGATCGACCGACCCCAGAAATCCGGCACAACCTCACCTTGCGTGACGTCTCCGAGGCGTCTGGCGTCAGCGAAATGACCGTGAGCCGGGTCTTGCGCAACCGCGGGGAAGTCTCCGCCAAGACCCGCGCCAAAGTGGTGGAAGCCGCCAAGGCGCTTGGCTACGTGCCCAACAAGATCGCCGGCGCGCTGGCCTCGAACCGGGTCAATCTGGTCGGTGTTATCATCCCCTCCCTGTCCAACATGGTCTTTCCCGAGGTCATGATGGGGATCTCGCGTGTTCTGGACGGGACCCCGCTTCAACCCGTCGTCGGCGTCACCGATTACCAGCCTGAGAAGGAAGAACAGGTCATATTCGAGATGCTGTCATGGCGTCCCTCGGGTCTGATCGTGGCCGGCCTCGAACATACCGATGCCGCGCGTGCGATGATGCGCAACGCGGGCATACCGGTGGTCGAAATCATGGATGTGGATGGCGAGGCCGTCGACGCCTGCGTCGGCATCTCCCATGACCGCGCCGGACGTGACACGGCGATGGAGATCCTCAAGCGTGGCTATCACAGGATCGGTTTTCTGGGCACCAAGATGCCGCTCGATCATCGCGCGCGCAAAAGGTTCGAAGGATTCAAAGCGGTGCTGGAGGAGGCAGGCGTCCCCTTGCTGGCGGAAGAATATTACTCCGGCGGGTCGGCGCTCAAGAAGGGCCGGGAGATGACACAGTCCATCCTCGCGGCCCACAAAGACCTCGATTTCCTGTATTATTCCAATGACATGATCGGCGCTGGTGGATTGCTCTACTGTCTGGAGGCGGGCATCAACGTGCCCGATGATCTGGGCCTTGCCGGTTTCAACGGGATGGAGCTGATCGAAGGCTTGCCCAAGCGGCTGGCGACGCTTGACAGCTGCCGCACCGAGATTGGCACCGCCGCCGCCGAAATCATCGCCGCGGAAACAGAAGGCGCAGAGCCTGCGCCGTCGAAACGCGTTGTCCTCGAACCCGTCTTCACACCCGGAGATACGGTGCGGGCACCGCTCTGAGGGGCGTTTCCCCCGAATTTTAGGTAATTCTTCATGATTGGCCTCTATGAGGGCGGTCGACTCATCGACAGTTCAAAACAGAGAGGCACCGTGTCATGGCGTTACGCCATACCAGTGATTTCGAGACACCTGCCTCAGCGATCCTGCTGATTGAAGACGATACGATTCTCGCAATGGATCTCAGCTTCACCATGTCCGAGCTGGGCTATCGCATCGTGGCCGTCGCACGCACCAGCGCGGAGGCCCTGTTTCAGGCGCGCACAGACCCGCCGGACCTGATCGTCGCCGATGTGGTGCTGGCGGATGGATCAAGCGGCGTGGAGGCGGTTTCCGACATCGTGTCGGAGATCGGGGCCAAGCCGGTCATATTCATCACCGCCCATCCTGAAAAACTGCGGACTCCACCCGCTGCGATCAAGGGCAAACTGATCGAGAAACCGGTGCGGCCGGATCAGCTCAGGGCCGCGCTTAAGGACGCGCTGTCCTGTGAGGCATCTTGCAGTTGAAACGGCCGCGGATCAGACCACTGCGACGCGCCGATTTCCTCGTGATCGGTCAGACAGAAAGAGTGATCGCGCAGCACCGCGCGCACCCGACAATTGGCGGTCCGCAAAAGCCCCAGCCTGCGACGCATTGACATCAACCCTTTGATCATCTTGAAATCTCTCGGAGCAGTGTTGATCTTCCCAGCATTAGATTCTGAGGAGACCCCGATGCGAAATACCCTTCTGAAGATTGCGTTCCTGTCCGGCTTGGCACTGACCCCCGTGTCGGCGATCGCGGAGGCTGTCATTTCCGTGGAGAAGCCCTGGGCGCGGGCCAGCATCGGGACCAAACGGCCCTCGGCCGCTTACATGATCCTCGAGAATTCCGGTGACACCGCGGTGAAGCTGATCGGCGCAAGCTCGGCCGTGTCCGGGATGACCGAGATCCACAAGACGGAGATGGATGCCAACGGCGTGGCACGCATGATGCCCGCCGGCGACATCGAGATCCTGCCCGGCGCGTCCGTGACGCTGAAAAAGGGCGGCTTGCACATCATGCTGATGAAGCTGAACACGGCACTCATTGAAGGTGAAACCGTGGACGTCACCCTGAACTTTGACGATGGCTCAGAGACGACGGTCACCATGCCGATCAAGGCCATGGGCGCAACCGGCCACGGCCACTAGCCCGGGGATGGTCTAGGACCCGGCCTTCACCACGTCTGATGGCCGGGGCTCGGCCTGTCCAGGACGTTCCGATGTCTCCGCAGTGCCGCGGCCGTCACCCAGAAGCCTGAGCGCATTGGCGACGACAAGGAGCGATACGCCCATATCGGCGGCAATCGCCCCCCACATGGAGGCCAGCCCAAAGGCTGTAAGGACAACGAACACCGCCTTCGTGACAAGTGCGAAGGCGATGTTCTGACGAATGATCCCCATGGTGCGGCGCGAGTGGCTGACAAGCCACGGCAGCTTCCCGATATCGTCCGTCATCAACGCGATATCCGCGGTTTCGATCGCCGCGTCCGAGCCCACAGCCCCCATCGCAACGGCAAAATGCGCGCGCGCCATGGCAGGGGCGTCATTCACGCCGTCCCCGATCATCGCGACGACATCATGGGTCCCGGCCAGCTGCGCCACGGCGCGGACCTTGTCTTCGGGCAGCAGCTCTGCGTGAACCGTATCGACACCAACCTCCGTCGCGACCGCGCGCGCTGTGCGGTCATTGTCGCCCGTCAGCATGACGATCTTTTCGACGCCAAGTGCATGAAGACGTGCCACCATCTCGCGCGCATCGGGCCGTATGCGATCGCGCAGTTCGATCAGGCCAAGCGGAGCGGTGCCGGTGCCCACGATCACAACCGTGCTGCCCGCCGCCTTGATCGCGTCGAGCAGGTCAGCCGGCAACGCCTCATGCGCCCCTTTCCCGACCGCGAACTGCTCGGAGCCCAACCAGATCTCCCGACCCTCCAGAGAGCCCTCGACGCCACGGCCCGGGATCGACCGCGTGTCACCGGCCGGCTCGATCGGAATGCCGTCGCGCGCCGCACGTTCCAGAATGGCACCGGCAAGCGGGTGGGACGAACGCGCCTCGAGCGCGGCCGCCGCCCCCAAGAGATCCCTCGGCGCAACAGGTCCAATCGGATGCACCCCCGAGACTTCCGGTTGGCCCATTGTCAGCGTGCCGGTCTTGTCCATCGCGATCGCCTTGAGGTGACCGGGCGCCTCGACATAAGCGCCGCCCTTGATCAGGACGCCGTTGCGCGCAGAGGAGGCAAGGGCCGCCACAATCGAGACAGGCGTCGAGATCACCAAGGCACAGGGGCAGGCGATGACCAGAAGAACCAGAGCGTTGTAGACCCAAAACGACCAGTTCGCGCCGTTCAGGAGTGGCGGCAGAACCGCAACGGCCAGAGCAAGCCCCATGACAGCCGGCGTGTAGACGCGCGCGAACCGGGTGACCCATTGCTCGACCTCCGCCCGACGGGAATGCGCATCACCGACCATGCGGATGATCTTCGACAACACGGTCTGATCGACGGATTTCGTGGCGCGCACCGTCAGCGTGCCGTCCCCGTTGATCGTCCCGGCATAGACCGCGTCGCCATGTTCTTTGGGAACATAGGCGCTTTCGCCCGTGATCGGAGACTGATCCACGCCGCTTGTGCCGGACACGACCTCGCCATCCAGCGCGATACGGTCGCCGCCGCGAACGATGAAATGCGCGCCAACCGCGACCTCGGCGGCAGGCACTTCCGTTTCGGTCCCATCGAGACGGATCAGACGGGCCGTGGGCGGGGCGAGGTCCAGCAGCGCCGACACCGCATTGCGCGCCCGCCCGACGCTCCAGCTTTCCAGCGTCAGCGAGAGCGCGAAGAGAAAGGCGACGGTCGCCGCCTCGAAATATTCCCCGATACCGATGGCCCCGATGACGGCCACCATCATCAGGAGGTTCATGTCAGGGGCCAGATGACGCGCCGACGACCACGCTTTCGGCGCCACGAGCCAGACCCCGAAGAGAACAGCCCCCAGAAACAGGCCAATCTCGGCCAGCGGGATCGCGGTCGTGCCATGACTGGAAAAGAGCGTCAGAGCCCCCGAAGCCCCGGTTTCGACCATGTGATAAGCCAGCCCGCATAGCAGGAACGCGCCGCTTATTGCCGTGAAGAGCTTCTGGCGCTTCAGATGGGCCGCCTGCTCGTCACCGGCGCGCTGCGCGTCCCAGACCGAGGCGGACATGCCCGTGGATCGAACGATCTTGATGATCTCGGCATCCGCAAGCGGGTCCGCGCCGTCGAGAAGGGTCATCCTGCCATTCATGACGTCAAAGGCGAGATATCGGGCACCGCCCACGGCAGGGCCGACCACCCGGTTCAGAATCGCAACTTCCTCTGCGCAGTCGAGCCCGCTGACCCGAAAACTCCGGCCCGCGGAGGCAGACGGCGCAGACGAGCTGATCTCGGCAGACAGGGATCCGCAGCACGCGCCGCACCCGGAGGTGCGCGTGTCGGAAGCGGAGGGATCATGTCCATCGGTCGCCATTGGGAAAGCCCGCGAAGAGTCCAGCTACCCCGAAGATTGGGGCTCCAGCGACCGGAGGTTCAAGATCTTTCTCTGCCTTTTCGCGGATTCTCCACCGTGAGATGAACGCAAAAGCAGTCTCAGGCGACCAGCCACCCAAACGCGCTGCAATCGATTCCATTTCAAATGAAGATGGTGAGCCCTGCAGGATTCGAACCTGCGACCCACTGATTAAAAGTCAGTTGCTCTACCAACTGAGCTAAGGGCCCACGAGGCGTCTTACTAGAAAGGTCGCCTCAGGCGGTCAACCCCCAAAACAGCCCATCGCGCCCCGCATCTTTCAAACTGGCGCAGACAGGGCTATATGCGCGTCTATGCAAGGCGCCGACTCTCTCTCAGGCCTGCCCTTCATGAAAATGCATGGGCTGGGCAACGACTTCGTGGTCATCGACCAACGGAGCGGACCTGCCGTGGTGACGGCAGATCTCGCCCGTGCTGTCGGGGACAGGCATATGGGAATCGGATTTGACCAGCTTGTCGTGCTCGAAAACAGCGATGCCGCGGATATCGGCCTTGTCTTTTTTAATGCGGACGGCTCGACCGCAGGGGCCTGCGGAAACGCGACCCGCTGCATTGCGCGCTACGAGATGGATCGCACCGGCACTGGGGCCATGACCCTGCAAACCGAACGCGGGATCTTGCAGGCCGAAGATGCAGGCCGTGGTCTGACACGTGTGAATATGGGCCAGCCTTTGCTGGATTGGGCCGATATTCCGCTCAGCGAGGCCATGGACACGCTGGAACTGCCCATCGACGGCGCGCCCACGGCCACCGGCATGGGCAACCCGCACTGCACGTTCTTTGTCGAGAACGTCGCGGATATCGATCTTGAAACGCTCGGGCCCGCGCATGAGCATCACCCGCTCTTTCCCGAGCGCACCAATGTGCAGGTGGCCCATGTGGTCGGGCCGAATCATCTGCGTATGCGCGTCTGGGAGCGCGGCGTCGGCATTACGCTGGCCTCGGGGTCTTCGTCCTGTGCCGTGGCCGTTGCCGCGGCGCGCCGTGGCCTGACCGATCGCAAGGTGCGGATCGATCTGGATGGCGGCCCGATCGAGATCGACTGGCGCGCGGATGGCGTCTGGATGACCGGCGCGACGATGCATGTCTCCTCCGGCTATCTGACCGAACAGTTTCTGGGGTCGCTGTGATGGACCGGAAGACGCCGAAATTTACCACTCTCGGGTGCCGGCTGAACGCCTATGAAACCGAAGCGATGCGCGAGCTGACCGCCGCGTCGGGGCTTGAGGATGCGGTGATCGTGAACACCTGCGCCGTCACGGCCGAGGCGGTGCGCAAGGCCCGTCAGGAGATCCGAAAACTGCGTCGGGACAACCCCCGCGCCTGGCTGATCGTGACCGGATGCGCCGCACAGACCGAGCCCGAGACATTCTCTGAAATGTCCGAGGTCGACCTTGTTCTCGGCAATTCCGAGAAGATGAAAATCGAAACTTGGGCCAAGTTAGAGACTGATTTCATCGGCGAAACCGAAAAGGTTCAGGTCGATGATATTATGTCGGTCAAAGAGACCGCAGGCCATTTGATCGACGGGTTCGGAACCCGCTCCCGCGCCTATGTTCAGGTTCAGAACGGCTGCGATCACCGCTGCACTTTCTGCATCATTCCCTATGGCCGCGGCAATTCCCGCTCGGTTCCGGCCGGGGTCGTCGTCGACCAGATCAAACGGCTGGTCGATCGCGGCTATAACGAGGTTGTTCTGACCGGTGTCGACATGACCTCGTGGGGGGCCGACCTGCCTGCGGAGCCAAAGCTCGGCGATCTGGTAATGCGGATCCTGAAACTGGTGCCCGATCTGCCGCGTTTGCGAATCAGCTCTATCGATTCCATCGAGGTGGATGAGGCCCTGATGCAGGCCATCGCGACCGAGCCGCGCCTGATGCCGCATCTTCACCTGAGCCTGCAGGCCGGCGACGACATGATCCTGAAACGCATGAAACGGCGCCATTTGCGCGACGATGCGATCCGGTTCTGTGAAGACGCCCGTGCCCTGCGGCCCGATATGACTTTCGGAGCCGACATCATCGCAGGTTTCCCGACCGAGACGGACGCGATGTTCGAGAACTCCATGAAACTGGTCGAGGACTGCGACCTGACATGGCTGCACGTCTTCCCCTACTCGCCCAGACAGGGCACGCCGGCCGCGCGCATGCCGCAGGTTCATGGGGCAGACATCAAATCCCGCGCGGCGCGGTTGCGCGCGCTGGGTGAGACGCAGGTTCAGGCCCATCTGGCGCGTCAGGTCGGGAAAACCCATCAGGTGCTTCTGGAAAATGCGCGCATGGGGCGGACCGAACAGTTCACCGAAGTCCGGTTCGAGACCGACCAACCCGAAGGGCAGATCGTTTCTGCCCGGATCACCGGTCGGGCGGGCAACCAGCTGACCACCTGATGTATCCGGTCCTCTATTCATTCCGGCGCTGCCCTTACGCGATGCGGGCGCGGATGGGGTTGCGGTCGGCAGGCATCACCTGCGAATTGCGCGAGATCGTCTTGCGGGACAAGGCCCCGCAATTTCTCGAAGCCTCGCACAAAGGGACCGTGCCTGTTCTTGTGACAGAAGAAGGCGTTCTGGAAGAAAGCCTCGATATCCTGCTTTGGGCGCTGGAACGGAACGATCCGGAAAACCTACTGGATACGCCTCCGGAGGGCATGGCGCTGATTTCGGAGTCCGACGGGCCGTTTAAGACCGCGCTCGACCGCTACAAATATCACACCCGCCACGACAGCGATCCCGAGAAAGAACGCGAGAGAGCGTCGGAATTCGTCCGGAAGCTAGAGACTAAATTGGCCAAGAACGCGTTTCTTTATGGAGATTCCGCACGGTTGGCGGATCTGGCCATCGCGCCGTTCATTCGTCAGTTCGCCAATACCGACCGCACCTGGTTCGACGCGCAAGCCTGGCCCAATACCCTGCGCTGGCTCAATGATTTTCAAAACAGCGACCGGTTTGCCGAGATCATGACCAAATACCCCAAATGGGAAGAGGGCGACCCTGTAACCCTGTTTGGCTGAGGCGACCTTCGGCGCACTGGCAAGTCAGCGGTTTGTCGGGCGCCCATCGCGAAAATCCCAAGCCAGCCCTTGGAGCCCACTGACAGCGGCGCTACTGTCGCGCAAATGCAAGATTTGATGCGAAAGATCCAAGAGGGACCCAATGCAACTCTATGACAATCCCGCCTCCCCCTATTGCCGCAAGGTGCAGGTTCTGGCCCGCGAAACAGGTCATATGAAGGATCTGGAGATCGTCTTCTCGATCGGCTCTCCCGTGGATTCGTCGCAAATGCCCACGACGCTCAACCCGCTGGGCAAGATCCCGGCGCTGGTGCTGGAGGACGGCAGAACCCTTTTCGACAGCCGCGTGATCTGCAGATATCTCGATGATATGGCAGGCAACCGCTACTATCCGAAAGCGGACCTGTTTGATGTGCTGACCCTTGAGGCGCTCGCCGATGGTATCATGGATGCCGCGATCCTCATGGTTTACGAAGTGCGCTGTCGCGCGGAGGAGGAGCGCTCGGAAGCTTGGGTCGAGGGGCAGTGGGCCAAGATTGTGCGCGCCCTTGACCGGCTGGAAACGGACGGCGTGAGCGGAACGATCAATATGGGCCAGATCGCACTGGGCTGCGCATTGGGCTACCTTGATTTCCGCCATGAAGACCGCAACTGGCGCGAGACCCGACCGAAGCTCGCCGCCTGGTTCGAAGGTTTTTCGAAACGTATGAGCATGGCCGAGACCGTTCCCCACGCATGACCAAGATCTACCGCCTTCCCGCCGGAGCGGATCTCGCGCCCTGCCTCGCGATCCGACGCCGTGTATTCATCGAGGGGCAGAATGTTCCCGAGGCCGACGAGGTCGACGGGCGCGATGCGGAATGCATCCACTACCTGAGCTTGGTGGGCGGAGAACCTGTGGCCACCGCCCGCGTCCTGCCCCTTGACGATGTGGCCAAGATCCAGCGGGTGGCCGTACTCGAAGCCCAGCGCTCACGAAAGCTCGGGTCGGATCTCATGCGCTTTATTCTGAGCGATCTTGCGCGGGATACGCGGTTCTCATCCGCCAAGCTGGGGTCCCAGACCCATGCGATCGGGTTCTATGAAAAACTCGGGTTTACGGCCTATGGGCCGGAGTATGACGATGCGGGCATTCCGCATCGGGACATGCGAATCACGCTTTAGCGCAGCTGCCTGACGGCCTCTGACAGCGCGATTCCCGCGGCAATCGCGACATTCAGGCTGCGCCCCTCTCCGGGCATCGCGATCCTGACACGGTGGGCTGCACTGTCGTGAACCTCCTGTGGAACGCCCGCGCTTTCGCGCCCCAACAGGAGGCAATCGCCCCGTTCGAATGCGAAATCCCACAGATCCGTGCCTCCTTTGGTGGTCAGAAGGATCACGCGACCGGGTTGGCTGGCCTGAAAATCCTGCCAACTGTCGTGATGGCGGATATCGGCTTTGTCGGCGTAGTCCAGCGCCCGCGTTTTCAGAAGTTTCAGCGAAAACGGGAAGCCACAGGGCTCGATCACATGGACCGGCGCACCGAAGCAGGACCCCAGCCGGATGAGCGATCCGAGGTTCGGCGCTAGATCCGGCTCATATGCGGCGATTTCAACAAGGTGCGACAATTGGCTTGGCCTACTGGGATTTCATGGCTGGACGAGTCATGGCTTGCGGATATATCTAGCCGCGATACGACCGCCGACTTGTGCGGTCTTCAGGCTTTTAGAGGTTGCCAATGCAACCAGACAAGGGAGAAGTTTCCGTGTCCCACGCAGACGAACATAGCGGCACCCGCCGCGACTTTCTTTACTACGCCACAGCTGGCGCCGGTGCCGTCACCGCAGGTGCCGCAGTCTGGCCGCTGGTCAACCAGATGAACCCATCTGCCGATGTGCAGGCTCTGGCGTCCATCGATGTCGATGTCTCGGGCGTTGAGCCCGGCACGCAGATCACGGTCAAATGGCTTGGTAAGCCGGTCTTCATTCGCCGCCGCACGGCAGAAGAGATCGAAGCCGCGCGCAACGTCGACCTCAGCACCCTGCCCGACGGCAGCGCGCGCAACGGAAACATTGCCTCGGCAGACGCCGCGGACGAGAACCGCTCGCTGGACGAAGATGGCGAATGGCTGGTGATGCTGGGTGTCTGTACACACCTCGGTTGCGTCCCGCTCGGCGATGGCGCCGGTGATTTCGGCGGCTGGTTCTGCCCCTGCCACGGCTCGCACTACGACACCTCCGGCCGGATCCGGAAGGGTCCCGCCCCTGAAAACCTTCCCGTCCCGGTTGCCCAGTTTACCGACGACGACACTATCAAGCTCGGTTAAGGGAGAAACACGAGATGGCTGGTATCCCACACGACCATTATGAACCGTCCAGCAAAGGTGAGAAGTGGCTGCACTCGCGGCTGCCCATCGTTGGACTGCTCTATGACACATTGATGCTCCCCACGCCCAAGAACCTGAACTGGATGTGGATCTGGGGCATCGTCCTGACTTTCACGCTGGTTCTGCAGATCGTGACCGGCATCACGCTGGTGATGCACTACACGCCGGATGCGGATCTGGCCTTTGGCTCGGTCGAGCACATCATGCGTAACGTGAACGGTGGCTGGGCCCTGCGCTACATCCACCAGAACGGCGCATCGCTCTTCTTCATTGCCGTTTACGCGCATATCTTCCGCGGCCTCTACTACGGTTCCTACAAGGCACCGCGCGAGGTGACGTGGATCATCGGCATGCTGATCTACCTGCTGATGATGGGCACCGCCTTCATGGGCTACGTTCTGCCCTGGGGCCAGATGTCCTTCTGGGGTGCAACGGTTATCACCGGCCTGTTCGGCGCAATTCCGGGCATCGGCGAAGCAATCCAGACCTGGCTTCTGGGTGGGCCTGCAGTTGATAACGCGACCCTGACGCGCTTCTTCTCGCTGCACTACCTGCTGCCCTTCGTGATCCTTGGCCTTGCCATCGTCCACATCTGGGCATTCCACACGACCGGAAACAACAACCCGACAGGTGTTGAGGTTCGCCGCACGTCGAAGGAAGACGCCGAGAAGGACACGGTTCCGTTCTGGCCCTACTTCGTGATCAAGGATCTGGTCGCTCTGGCTGTGATCATGGTCGTCTTCTTCGCGATCGTGGGCTTCATGCCGAACTACCTGGGCCACCCCGATAACTACATCGAGGCCAACGCCCTGGCGACGCCGGCACACATCGTTCCGGAATGGTACTTCCTGCCGTTCTACGCGATCCTGCGCGCCTTCACGGATGAGGTCTGGATCGTTCAGCTGGCTGGTTTCGTCACCGGCGGCATCATCGACGCGAAATTCTTCGGTGTTCTGGCGATGTTCGGTGCGATCGCAGTCATGGCGCTGGCGCCGTGGCTCGACACCTCCTCGGTGCGCTCCGGCCGCTACCGCCCGATGTTCAAGTGGTGGTTCGCTATCCTCATCGTGGACTTCTTTGTCCTGATGTGGGTCGGCGCAATGCCTGCCGAAGAGCCGTTCAACACGATCTCGCTGATCGCGTCGGCCTACTGGTTCGCCTACTTCCTGGTGATCCTGCCGCTGCTGGGTGTGATCGAGAAACCGCTGCCGCAGCCTGCGACGATCGAAGAGGATTTCGACGCGCACTACCCGGTGAAAGACAAGGCCGACGGCTCTGCCGCGACGCCTGCTGAGTAAGAGGAAAAATCCAAATGCTTAAGAAACTCTCACTCGCAACTGTGATGGTGGCCGGACTGGCCGCCCCCGCATTCGCCGCCGGTGGCGACGGGTACACCAAGGACTATGCCTTCTCCTTCGAAGGCGTCTTCGGAACCTTTGACCAGAACCAGCTTCAGCGTGGTCTCAAGATCTACACCGAGGTCTGCGCCGGCTGTCACGGTCTGAAGTTCGTGCCCATGCGGACGCTGGCTGACGAAGGTGGCCCGGCGCTGCCTGACGATCAGATGAAGGCCTATGTGGCCCAGTTCCCGATCAACGACGAGGGTGCCAACATGCACCTTTATGATGCGGAGCTGGACGAGCTGCGCCCGCTGAAGCCGACCGACAACTTCCCGGCAGTGGACAGCCTCGGCGCGCCCGACCTGTCCCTGATGGCGAAGGCTCGCGCTGGTTTCCACGGCCCCTACGGTCTGGGCATCAACCAGTTGACCAAGGGCATCGGCGGTGCGGAATACATCGCCTCGCTGCTGACCGGTTACACTGGTGAGGAGAAAGAGGAAGCCGGCGTCACGCTTTACGAGAACAAGGCGTTCCCCGGTGGCTGGATCTCGATGGCACCGCCGCTTTACGGCGAAGATGTCGAGTTTGATGACGGCCACTCCAACTCTCTTGAGGACGAAGCCAAGGACCTCGCCGCATTCCTGATGTGGACGGCCGAGCCGAAACTGGAAGCACGCAAAGCCACCGGTTTTGTCGCCGTGTTCTTCCTGTCGGTTCTCTCGGTTCTGCTTTACCTGACCAACAAGCGGATCTGGGCACCGATCAAGCGCAAGACCTGATTTCGGATCAGTCGAAACTTTCCAAGGGCGCGCTTTCCCAAGCGCGCCTTTTTCTTTTCCCGTGACGGTTTTTAGTGGCAGGCAGAGCCAGTGCTCTTTTTTATCACAGGGCATAAGCCGCGCCGCAAAACCCCTTGAGACGCCGCCACAGCCCCGCTAGACCGCTTTCTGAAACGGAGCATTCATATGTCGATCAACAGTTTTGGCCATCTTTTCCGTGTGACCACATGGGGCGAAAGCCACGGACCCGCGCTTGGTGCGACGGTCGATGGCTGCCCTCCGGGTGTGGAACTGGACGCGGCAATGCTCCAGCACTGGCTCGACAAGCGCAAACCGGGTCAGAACAAGTACACCACGCAGCGGCGCGAGCCCGATCAGGTTCGCATCCTGTCCGGAATGTTCGAGGGTCAGACCACCGGCACCCCGATCCAGCTGATGATCGAGAACACCGACCAGCGTTCGAAAGATTACGGCGATATTGCCGAGAAGTTCCGCCCCGGACATGCCGATATCACCTATTGGCAGAAATACGGGATCCGCGATTATCGCGGTGGCGGGCGCTCGTCCGCGCGTGAGACAGCGGCGCGGGTTGCCGCCGGCGGTGTCGCACGGGAAGCCATCAAGACCCTGCTGCCGAATGTCGAGATCACGGGCTACATGGTCCAGATGGGCGAGCACGGCATTGACCGGTCCCGCTTTGACGCCGCGCAGATCGACCAGAACCCGTTCTGGGTGCCGGATGCGCAGGCTGCCGACACATGGGCCGGCTATCTTGACGGGCTGCGGAAGTCCGGCAGCTCCGTCGGCGCTGTCATCGAGGTTGTGGCGAAAAATGTTCCCGCCGGTCTTGGTGCGCCTGTCTACGGCAAGCTCGATACCGATCTGGCCGCGGCCATGATGTCCATCAATGCCGTCAAAGGTGTAGAGATCGGCGCCGGCATGCAGGCCGCCATGTTGACCGGCGAGGCCAATGCCGATGAGATCAGCATGGGTGAGAATGGTCCTGAATTCAGCTCGAACCACGCGGGCGGGATTCTGGGCGGGATCTCGACAGGTCAGGATCTGGTGGTGCGTTTTGCCGTCAAGCCGACCTCGTCCATCCTGACGCCCCGCAAGACGATCACGAAGTCAGGCGAAGAGACGCAGATCATCACCAAGGGCCGTCACGACCCTTGCGTCGGGATCCGCGCTGTTCCGGTCGGAGAGGCCATGATGGCCTGCGTTCTGCTCGACCACCTGCTGCTGCATCGCGGTCAGGTTGGTGAGAACCGCGGAAAGATCGGCTGAGCCAGCCCGCAGGGCTTACGTCGTTTGCACTTTTTGCTTGGCCAGCTGGACTGCCAGAATTCCCGCCGCGATGACGAAAACGCCGATCACATCGATAAGGCCCAAGGATTCGCCCAGAAGGATCGCCGCAATCGCGACGCCGAGAAACGGGTTGAGAAAGTGGAAGGTGGACGCGCGCACCGCGCCGATCCGGCCCACGAGAACGAACCAGACCCAGGTTGCCGCCAGTCCCGGCACAAGCGTGGTGTAGATAAAGGCAAGGATCAGCGGCCACGTCCAGTTCACGCTCAGATCTTCCGTGGGAAGGCCCACAATCGCCAGCAAGACGCTGCCCACGATCATCTGCAGACCCACGATCATCAGGACATTCGGACCTGAGGCGACGCCACGCACCGCCAGCGTTGCGAAGGTCAGGGCAAGAACACCGATACCGCACAGGCCCAGACCGAACGGATCGATCCCGCCGGTCAGACGCGACCCCATGATCAGCCCGACACCTGCGACACCCGCCAGCAGGCCAGCGATCCCAAGCCGATTTACCCGCTCACCAAAGAGGATCCAGCCCACCAGTGCCACCAGCAAGGGCATGGTCGATGCGATGATTGCGGCCAGAGAGGCCTCGATGGTTTGCATCGCGACAAAGTTCAGACCCAGATAGAGCGCGTTCTGACAGAGGCCGAAGATGAAAGTTGCGATCCATTGCGACCGCGTGAGGTTCCAGCTCTGCCCCATGGCGCGGGCAACGACAACAGCGATCAGGCCGGAGATCAGGAAGCGCACGGCAAGTGCCGTCAGCGGCGGGGCATCCTCGACGATGATACGGGCCGAGGTGAAGGCACTGGACCACATGAAGGCAAAGGCCAGCCCCATCCCCATTGCGCGCAGATCCATCACAGTCCCCTTCGTTTGCAGACCCAGTATCAACCGCCGTGGAGAAGCGCCAGATCCGCGACGCGCTTTTCAGCGCGGCGACCATTTCGCAAAAGGCGCCCAAAAGAAAAGGGGCCCCCCGCAGGCGACCCCTTCACTTGAAACTGTCGTCAGCCTCAGCCGTTGACGCTGTCCTTCAGCGCCTTGGCGATGGTCATTTTCACGACCTTGTCGGCATCCTTGTGGATCTGCTCGCCGGTGGCCGGGTTGCGCACCATACGCGCCGGACGCTCGCGGCAGTAGATCTTGCCGACGCCGGGCAGAGTCACGGCGCCACCGCCGGAAACTTCGCGTGTAATGATGTTGATCAGCCCTTCAAGAGCCGCAGCTGCAGATTTCTTGTCGGAACCGGATTCCTCGGCCAGCGCAGCGACCAGCTGTGTTTTGGTCATTGGTTTCGATGCCATTTGCTCAATCTCCCTCGTGATCCCAGAAAATAGGGTGTTATGGTCAAAATCTAACTGAATATTGAGATACTACACAACAATTAGTATGCGAATAGCCCTATTTTTATTGGATTTCGGGCGATTTTACGTCTGTCAAAGGAAAGCTGTCTCGTCAAAGCTGCGCAATTTCCGCGAATGGAGCCTCTCGAGCGGCATATCCCGCAGACGTTCCATGGCCCGGATTCCGATCAGCAAATGACGTGAGACCTGGGTGTTGTAGAAGTCAGACGCCATGCCGGGCAGCTTCAATTCGCCGTGCAGGGGCTTGTCGCTGACACACAGAAGCGTGCCGTAGGGCACGCGGAACCGGAACCCGTTGGCCGCGATGGTCGCGCTTTCCATATCCAGCGCAATCGCCCGGCTTTGGCTGAGACGATGCACCGGCCCGGACTGGTCCCGCAGCTCCCAGTTCCGGTTGTCGATCGTGGCCACTGTCCCGGTGCGCATGATCCGCTTGAGATCGAACCCTTCCATCTCCGTCATTTCCTCGACCGCATCCTCGAGCGCGATCTGGACTTCCGCGAGTGCAGGGATCGGCACCCAGACCGGCAGATCATCGTCGAGCACATGATCCTCGCGCAGATAGGCATGGGCCAGAACGAAATCGCCGAGGCTTTGTGAATTCCGCAGGCCGGCACAATGGCCCACCATCAGCCAGACATGCGGGCGCAGGACGGCGATGTGGTCAGTGGCGGTCTTGGCGTTGGACGGGCCGACGCCGATATTGACCAGCGTGATCCCCGACCCGTCCTTCCGGATCAGGTGGTAGGCCGGCATCTGGGGGGTTTTCGCGGCTGCGGGAATCTCGCCATCCGGCGTGGTCAGAACGTGATCTCCGGGGCTGACGAAGGCGGTGTAGCCGCTGGCGGGATCCGACAGCATCTGCCGCGCGTATTGCGCGAACTCCTCGACGTAGAACTGGTAGTTCGTGAACAGCACGTGGTTCTGGAAATGCTCCGCACCCGTGGCCGTGTAATGGGTCAGCCGCGCGAGGGAATAGTCGATGCGCTGCGCGGTAAAGGCGGCAAGCGGGCCGGAGCCATCCTCGTTCACGACGCGCTGGCCGTTCACGATATCGTCGTTGGTGGTCTCCAGATCGGGGACATCGAACACATCCCGCAGCGTGAAGGACAGAGCCCCCTCTTGCGGCACACTGATATCGGGGGTGTTGGCCACGGCGAAATGCACAGGCATCGGCGTGTCAGACGCCGCGATCCAGACGCCGACACCATGGTTCTCGACCAGCAGGGCAATCTGCTGTTCAAGGTAGTGACGAAAGAGATCGGGCCGCGTGATCGTCGTCGCATACCGCCCCGGCCCCGTCACATGTCCAAAGCTCAGACGGCTGTCGATCTGCGCGAAGCTCGTCGTTGTGATCCGGATCTCGGGATAGAAAGCACGAAAGCGGACAGTTGGCATCGGCCCGTCGACCACTTCGGAAAACCGCGTCCGCAGAAAGCTCGCCGCGGCCTCATAAAGCGCACAGAGCCGCTCGACCGCCTTGACGGGGTCTGTGAACATCTCCGGCTTCGGGACGTCAGGCATCTCAAGCGGAAGATTTGCGTCGTGACCGCTCATGCCGCCCCCTCGATCAGTGCGGCCGCGCCTGCAACACGATGCGGGGTATGCATACGCACATTGACCCTGCCCCGGATAACCGGATCCACAGATGTCTGGCAGCAGGCCACCACGATCCATCGCGGGGCGTTTTCAGGCAAGGTTTTGAGCTTGGTCAGGACCATGCTTCAATTGTCGTGACTTTCGGCAAGCACGCAAGTCGCAAAATGGCGAGCATGGTCGCAAATGACATGCGTAACTCGACCCCGAAAGGGGAGGCTCGGATCATGGACGGAACGCATGCGAATATCGAGAACTGGGAGGAACGTGTGGACCTTGCCGCGGCCTTCCGCTGGGCGGCACGGCTGAACCTGCATGAAGCGGTGGCCAACCACTTCTCCCTTGCCATCAACGACGGCGGAACGCGGTTCCTGATGAACCCGAACCAGGTTCACTTCTCGCGGATCAAGGCATCGGACCTGATTGTCGTGGACGCGAACGATCCTGAAACGCTCGAAGGGCCAAATGCACCCGATCCGACCGCATGGGGTCTGCACGGCGGATTGCACCGCCACTGCCCCCATGCCCGCTGTGCCATGCATGTCCATTCGATCCATGCCACCGTGCTGGCCTGCCTGAAAAACCCGGAACTGCCGCCGATCGATCAGAACTGCGCGACATTCTTCAACCGCTACGTGGTGGACACCCAGTATGGGGGGCTCGCCTTCGAGGAGGAAGGCGAGCGCTGCGCGCAGCTGCTGAGCGATCCGAAGAAGAAAGTCATGATCATGGGCAATCATGGCGTGATGATCATCGGCACCACCGTCGCGGAGACCTTCAACCGCCTCTATTACTTCGAACGCGCGGCAGAGACCTATATCCGCGCCCTTCAGACCGGTCAGCCGCTCAATGTGCTGTCCGATGAGATTGCGGAAAAAACAGCACAAGAGCTTGAGGATTACCCCGGTCAGGACGTGGCGCATCTTGGCCAGTTGAAGGCCATTCTGGAGGACGAGGGGTCGAACTATGCCGAATGATACGGTGCGGGACGGCGAGGCAAAACGCTGGAACTATCACCCCGGAACGCCGGTGGCTTATAATCCTCTTTTTGCGTGGCCGCCGCAGCCTTTGGCCGTTTTTCGCTGGTATAGTGCCTTTTGGCTGACCGTTTCGACGACCACGCTCTGCTTTGCGATAAGCGTTGCGATCTATTTCACGCTGCTTCCGCCGCTGGCCGAGATGCAAAGCGTGGCACCCGGCTGGATCTTTCGGGTGTGGCTGGCGAACCTGATCCCGCATTGCCTGTGTGCCGGGGCACTGCATTACTGGCTCTATTCGATCCGGGGGCAGGAAAAGGCCTTCAAGTATGATGCGCGTGATCAGGCCCGCGACAACGGAACCTTCACCTTCAACAACCAGATCCACGACAACATGTTCTGGACGATTGCCAGCGGGATCACCCAATGGACTGCCTTCCAGTGCCTCGTCTTCTGGGCCATGGCCAATGGCTATGCGCCGGTCCTGTTCTTCCCCGACAATCCGGTCTGGTTTGTTCTGTGGTTCATGCTGATCCCGCTCTGGTCGAGCTTCCACTTCTACTGGATCCACCGCGCGCTGCATTGGCCGCCGCTCTACAAACTTGCCCACGCGCTGCACCACCGCAACGTCAATGTCGGGCCGTGGTCCGGCATCTCGATGCATCCGGTGGAGCATTTCCTGTTCTACACGAACTTCCTGATCCACTTCATCGTGCCGAGCCACCCGCTGCACGTCCTGTTTCACGGCTATGTGCAGTCGGTTCATCCGGTGTTTTCCCATTCCGGGTTCGACAAGCTGGTCGTGGCGGACAAAGAGCGCGCGCGGATGGGCGTTTTCTTCCACCAGCTGCATCACAGGTATTTCGAATGCAACTACGGCACGGTGGAGATGCCTTGGGATCGCTGGTTCGGCTCGTTTCATGACGGGTCCGAACAGGCCACGACTGAAACCCGCGCCCGCAAGAAGCAGATGTATACGTGATGCAATATGGTTTGACCGAAGAGCAGGAGATGATCGTCTCCACCGTCCGCAGTTTCGTGGAGAAGGAAATCTATCCCCACGAAGACCTTGTGGAACGCAGCGGGGAAGTCCCCGCAGAGATCGCGCAGGAAATCAAAGAAAAGACCCTATCACTGGGTTTTTATGCCTGTAACTTCCCCGAAAGCGTCGGATGCGCGGGACTTAACCATGTCGATTTCGCACTTGTGGAGCGCGAACTTGGGCGCGGCTCCATGGCGCTCAATCACTTTTTCGGACGACCGCAAAACATACTGATGGCCTGCGAGGGCGATCAGGTCGACCGCTACCTGATGCCGGCCGTGCGGGGCGAGAAGATGGACGCTCTGGCCATGACCGAACCGGGGGCGGGTTCGGATATCCGCGGCATGAAATGCGCCGCCGTGCGGGATGGTGGCGATTGGGTCGTCAACGGAACAAAGCATTTCATCAGCGGGGCAGAGCACGCGGATTTCGTGATCGTGTTCATTGCCACGGGCGAGGATCAGACACCAAAAGGCCCGAAGAAGCGGATCACCGCCTTTCTCGTCGATCGCGACACACCCGGTTTCACGATCCGGGACGGGTATAAATCCGTCTCTCACCGCGGCTACAAGAACATGATCCTCGATTTTGACGACTGCCGCTTGCCCGACGCGCAGGTGCTGGGGGAGGTCGATGGCGGCTTCGATGTCATGAACACCTGGCTCTACGCCACGCGCATCACCGTGGCGGCCATGTCGGTGGGACGGGCCCGCCGTGTTTTCGACTACGCTCTGGGATATGCCGCCGAACGGGAGCAATTTGGCCAGAAGATCGGCAAGTTTCAGGGGATCAGCTTCCAACTGGCCGATATGATAACCGAGATTGACGCCGCGGACCTGCTGACACTCGCTGCGGCAGACCGGCTCGACAAAGGCTTGCCCGCAAATCGCGAGATCGCCTCTGCCAAGCTTTATGCAACCGAGATGCTGGCGCGGGTTACGGACGCCGCGATCCAGATCCATGGCGGTATGGGGCTGATGGACGATTACCCGATGGAGCGGTTCTGGCGTGACGCACGGGTCGAGCGGATCTGGGACGGCACATCGGAGATCCAGCGCCATATCATCAGCCGCGACCTCCTGCGGGCCTTGGGTGCCTGACGGGATGCTGGCGCGGCGGGCCGGTCTGGGGCGCCTTCTGAACCCGCGCACGATCGCGGTTATCGGCGGCGGGGCCTGGTGCAGGTCGGTCATTGAACAAGCCCGGCGTTTCAACCCGGATGCCAAGATCTACCCGGTCCACCCAAGTGCAGATGAGATCGGTGGTTTAAGGGTCTATACAAGTGTAAAACACCTCCCAGAGCCACCAGACGCAACATTTATCGGGATCAACCGGGACGCAACCATTGGTGTGGTCGAGCAGTTGAGAGAGCTTGGTGCCGGCGGGGCGGTTTGCTTCGCCTCCGGTTTCTCGGAAATGAAGGGAGAGGACCAGGACGCCGATGCCGCCCAGCGCAGACTGGTTGCGGCAGCCGGTGACATGCCGGTTCTCGGTCCGAACTGCTATGGGCTGATCAATGCGCTCGATGGCACCGCACTCTGGCCGGACCAGCACGGGTGCGTCAGGGTCGAGTCTGGTGTCGCGATTCTCACGCAATCCTCGAACATCGCGATTAATCTCACGATGCAGAAACGGGGATTGCCGATTGCCTTTGTAATCACCTGCGGAAACCAAGCGCAGACCAGCCAGGCTATGCTGGCCATGGCGATGCTGGATGATCCGCGTGTCACCGCGATCGGTCTGCATATCGAGGGGTTTGGAGACGTGCGCGCGTGGGAAGCCTTGGCGCGCGCCGCGCACGAAAAGGGAATCCTGCTGGTTGCGCTGAAGGTCGGGAAATCCGAGCAAGCGCGGGCGGCAACGATCTCTCATACGGCGTCTCTTGCCGGTCATGACGCAGGCGCAAACGCGTTTATGGAACGTCTGGGGATCTGCCGCGTACCCGATCTCCCGTCATTTCTTGAAACCCTCAAGCTGCTCCATGTTCTCGGACGGCCCAAATCCAACAGGATCGCGGCCATCAGTTGTTCCGGCGGGGAGGCGTCATTGATCGCCGATATGGCGACCGAAACGACGCTGGAATTTCCCGCCTTGAACGAAACGCAGCAGTCCGGCCTGCGAGCGGCGCTCGGACCAAAGGTGACGCTGGCGAACCCGCTGGACTATCACACGTTTATCTGGCGCGACGAGGACAGAATGACCACGGCGTGGTCCGCGATGGGGGATCCGGACGTCGCCCTGACCCTTTTGATTATCGACTACCCGAGATCTGACGCCTGCGATCCGACGGACTGGACCTGCGCGACACGGTCCGCGCTCCGCTGTGCGGCAGAACACGGCATGCCCGTCGCGATCGTGGCGACACTGCCCGAACTGATGCCGGAGGAGGTGTGTGCCGAACTGATGGCTGGCGGCGTGGTTCCATTCAACGGCCTGCGTGAGGCGCTTTGCGCCATAGAGACCACGTTCGTAGCTAATACCCTTGAAATAGAGCCTGTTTTGACCGGATCCATGGAGGGTGAACCGCGCCTCATCCTGGAACATGACGCCAAGGCGCGGATGCGATCACTTGGTCTCGCGGTGCCCGACGGCGTCTCCTGCGCTGATCCGGCGGAGATACCCGAAAAGGCTGCGGCATTGGCCTTTCCGGTCGCCGTGAAGGCTCTGGGGCTGGCACATAAGTCCGAGGCCGGCGGGGTCATCTTGGACTGCCCCACAATTGAGGCTGCGCAAGACGCCGCGCGCGGAATGCCCCAATCCGGGGGCTTTCTCATCGAGGAGATGATCCCCAAGGGGCACGAGTTGCGCGTCGGAATTCTGAACGATCCACCGCACGGGTTTCTTCTGACACTCGGGGCAGGCGGCGTGATGACCGAACTTCTGTCCGATCAGGCACATCTTCTGATCCCCGCATCCCGCGAGGCGGTTCGCTCCGCCCTCAATGACCTCAGGATCGGCCGCCTCTTGCAGGGATATCGTGGAGGCGACGCCGCCGATATGGAGGCCATTCTCGATACGATCGAGAAACTGCAGGACTACGTGCTTGCAAATGCGAACCGCCTGTCTGAGCTTGAGATCAATCCGCTGATTTGCACGCCAACCGGCGCGTTCGTGACCGACGCGCTCATACGGGAGGTCCCATAATGTCCGACCCCATCAAGACCCACAAGAAAGGTGCGATCCTGCAAGTGACTCTGGATCGGCCGAAGGCCAACGCGATCGACCTCAAGACCAGCCGGATCATGGGGGATGTTTTCGCCGGTTTCCGCGACGATCCGGACTTGCGGGTCGCGATCATAACCGGAGGTGGCGAGAAGTTCTTCTGTCCCGGCTGGGATCTGAAGGCCGCCGCGGACGGCGATCCGGTCGATGGCGACTACGGCCTTGGGGGCTTCGGCGGGCTGCAGGAACTGCCCAACCTCAACAAACCCGTTATCGCCGCGGTGAACGGAATCGCCTGCGGTGGCGGGCTGGAACTGGCGCTGAGTGCCGACATCATTCTGGCAGCGGATCATGCGATGTTCGCCCTGCCGGAAATCCGGTCCGGCACGGTGGCGGACGCCGCCTCGGTCAAGCTGCCAAAGCGCATCCCCTATCACATCGCGATGGAGCTCTTGTTTACAGGCCGCTGGTTCGATGTGGAGGAAGCGCATCGCTGGGGTCTGGTGAACGAGATTGTGCCGGCAGAGACCCTCATGGATCGGGCTTGGCAGATGGCGGAGCTTCTGGCCTCCGGACCGCCGCTCGTTTACGCCGCTATCAAGGAAATCGTACGCGAGGCTGAGGACGAGAAGTTCCAGGACACGATGGACCAGATTACCGGACGGAGCTTTCGGACGGTCGACACGCTATATGCCAGTGAAGATCAGTTGGAAGGCGCCAAGGCTTTCGCGGAGAAACGCGATCCTGTCTGGAAAGGTCGCTAGGATCTAGACTTTGCGAAACAGGGCGATCTTGCCGCGGTCTTGCGCGTGCTCTCCCTGAGAGTTTTGCCCATAAATCGCAACTTCAGGTAATGTTAGAGCCTTTATGGATCCGGAGAGCTGATCGAGTTTTCTACGAAAGCCGGCGCTTTCGAAATGAACCACGTTGATCGAAATCGCAAAAAGCGCGTCCGGTTTGGCGATCCTCAGTAACTCGTCAAACGCGTCTGGCCCGACATGTCCGAGCGTGAACGTCCCTGCGCTTATGATCCCGTCATAGGTGGTGTCAGGCACATCCAGTCGCGCGGTCACATCGCCTGCAAACAGCGTGCGGTAGAGCTCTTTTTTGCCCGCAACTTCCAGCATTTCGGGAGAGATATCCGTGGCATCGATCGGGCCGATCCCATGCCGGGTCAACCGTTCGGCCACCAGCCCGGTTCCGGCCCCCACATCCAGCAGATTGCCCCCGCCGCCGGCCTGCACATAGGCCTCGGCAACATGGGTCGGGAGTTGGTAATCCATGTCCTGCGCAAAGCCACTGTCATAGGTGTCCGCCCAATCCCCATAGAGGCGCACGGAATCATCCGGTGTGTTCAGGGAATATGCCGAGCTCAGGTCAGGTTTCTTGGCCATGGCCTATCGGGACTCAAATTGGACGGTTTTTCAAGTCCCCGGCGTCGGCGGCACGTTAGCCCTCGGCGAATTCATCCGCGTGATAGCCCTGCAGGTACAAAAGCGCTGTCAGATCTCCGTGGTTGATCCGGATCGAGACCTGTTGCTGCACCACGGGCTTGGCGTGAAGGGCAACGCCCGTGCCGGCGCGCAGCAACATCCCCAGATCATTGGCACCGTCGCCTACGGCCAGAACATCCTCCTCCGACAAGCCCCGCGCTTGTGTGATTTGTTCCAGCGCCTCCACCTTGGCCTCGCGCCCGAGAATGGGCATCTGCACGTCTCCCGTGAGAGCTCCGTCCGCAATTATGAACGCGTTTGCGCGGTTCTCATCAAAGCCCAGCGCGGCCATGACGTGGTCGGTAAAGGCGGTGAACCCGCCGGAAACCAAGGCAGCATGAGCCCCGTTCGCCCGCATCGTCGAGACAAGAGCCAAGCCGCCCGGCATAAACGTGATACGATTTGAAAGAACTGTGTCTATTATGGCCGAATTCATACCTTTCAGCAGGCCAACGCGTTCCTTCAGCGCGCCTTCGAAATCGATCTCGCCATTCATCGCGCGCGCCGTAATCGCGGCGACCTGTTCGCCGACACCGGCTTCCGCCGCCAGTTCGTCAATGCATTCCTGCTCGATCATGGTGCTGTCCATGTCTGCCAGAAGCATCTTCTTCTTGCGGCCTTGTTCGGGCTGGACAACCAGATCGATACCCAGCGCCTGAACATCGCTCCACACGTCCCACAGATTGCCCGGCATCTGCGGCATTGCGAACTCTGCAGCGATCGCGGGATTGAGCCAGACCGCCTCGCCCCCGCCCCAGGCATTGCGCAGAGATTCGACAAGCGAAGCCTCGAGAGAAGGCGTTTCGGGGTTGGAAATCAGGCTGGTAACGAACATCGGCGAGTTTCCTATGCGCAACAAAGCAGCGGCAAAAAGGCGTTCAAACGGCGCTATAGCCCCAGTTCACCGGTTGTTAAAGGCCCGATCGCGCAGTATTCGGGATGTGGGACACCCCTCCCCAACGAGGGGCATATATCTGGAAGGATAGACATTATGACCACGAATACCCCGGCCACGCGGCCGGCCAATCCGCGTTTTTCATCGGGCCCCTGCGCCAAACCCCCCACATTTTCCCTCGACAAGCTGGCAGATGCACCGCTGGGCCGGTCCCATCGCGCGGCCGTCGGCAAGGCCAAGCTCGGACAGGCAATCGAACTGACCCGTGAGATCCTCGGCATTCCCGCCGATTACAGGATCGGGATCGTTCCGGCCTCCGACACCGGCGCCTTCGAAATGGCGATGTGGAACCTACTGGGCGAGCGCCCTGTGGAGATGCTGGCCTGGGAGAGCTTTGGCTCCGGCTGGGTGACCGATGTGGTCAAGCAGTTGAAGATCGATGCCATCGTCAAGACGGCCGAGTACGGGCGGATCGTCGACTTCTCAACCGTCGATTTCGACCATGACGTCTGCTTCACATGGAATGGCACCACCTCGGGTGTCAGAGTGCCCAGTAAAGACTCTATTCCTGCCGAACGGGATGGTTTGACGCTCTGTGATGCCACCTCGGCCGCCTTCGCCACGGACCTGCCATGGGATCGGCTCGATGTCACGACCTTCTCCTGGCAGAAGGTTCTGGGCTCCGAAGGCGCGCATGGCGTTTTGATCCTGAGCCCGCGCGCGGTGGAGCGGCTGGAAAGCTACACGCCTGCATGGCCACTGCCGAAGATTTTCCGCCTGACCAAGGGCGGAAAGCTGATCGACGGAATTTTTACAGGCGCCACGATCAACACCCCGTCGATGCTGTGCGTGGAAGACTACCTGTTCGCGCTGGAATGGGCGCAGGATGTGGGCGGTCTTGAAGGCATGATTGCGCGGGCGGATGCCAATACGGCAGCCGTGGTGGATTTCGTGAACGCGCATCCCTCGATCGACTTTCTGGCCGAGGATCCGGCGACACGGTCGAACACCTCGGTCTGCCTGAAGTTCACGGATGCGCGGATCACGGACGGTGCAGCCTTTGCCAAGGCGGTCGCCAAGCGGCTCGAGACCGAGGGTGTCGCCTACGACATCGGGGCCTACCGTGACGCGCCAGCAGGTCTGCGCATCTGGTGCGGCGCCACGGTCGAGACATCGGATGTCGCGGCCCTGATGCCGTGGATCGACTGGGCCTTCAACGCGGAGATTTCCGCGCAGTCCCAAGCCGCCTGATCCCGCGAGAAACATTTCCAAACACAAAGTCCGGAAGACCCCTGCGCGGGGCGTCCGGACCTCGACTGAAAAGGAGCGCCAGATGGCCCCCAAAGTACTCGTATCCGACAAGCTGTCGGAGACCGCTGTCCAGATCTTCCGCGACCGCGGCATCGATGTGGACTTCCAGCCCGATCTCGGAAAGGACAAGGAAAAACTCCTCTCCGTCATCGACCAGTATGACGGTCTTTCAATCCGCTCGGCCACGAAAGCCACGGAGAAGCTGCTGAATGCAGCCACCAACCTCAAGGTGATCGGCCGCGCCGGTATCGGGGTCGACAATGTCGATATCCCTGTTGCCTCCAAGCGCGGCATCATCGTGATGAACACGCCCTTCGGCAACTCGATCACCACGGCGGAACATGCGATCTCGATGATGATGGCGGTGGCCCGCCAGATCCCTGAGGCCAATGCCTCGACCCATGCCGGAAAGTGGGAGAAGTCCCGCTTCATGGGGGTTGAGCTGACCAACAAGACGCTGGGTGTCATCGGCGCCGGCAATATCGGATCGATCGTGATCGACCGGGCGCATGGTCTGAAGATGAAGGTGATCGCCTATGATCCGTTCCTGAGCGAAGAGCGCGCCCAGCAGATGAACGTGCGCAAGGTGGAGCTTGACGAGGTTCTGGAAAGCTCGGATTTCATCACCTTCCATGTGCCGCTGACCGACAAGACGCGGAACATTCTGAGCCGTGAGAATATCGCCAAGCTGAAGCCGGGTGTGCGGATCGTGAACTGCGCGCGCGGCGGGCTGGTCGACGAAGAAGCGCTGGCCGAGGCTTTGCAGGACGGCCGTGTTGCCGGCGCTGCCTTCGATGTTTTCGCGGAGGAGCCCGCGACGGCCTCACCGCTGTTCAACCTGCCCAATGTCGTCGTCACCCCGCATCTGGGCGCGGCCACGACCGAGGCGCAGGAAAATGTCGCGCTGCAGGTCGCGGAACAGATGTCCGACTATCTTCTCACGGGCGCAGTCAGCAACGCGCTGAACATGCCGTCGGTGACGGCAGAGGAAGCCGCGGTCATGGGTCCATGGGTAAGACTGGCCGAGCATCTGGGATCCTTCATCGGCCAGATGACCGATGAGGCCATTCGCGACATCCAGATCACCTATAACGGCAACGTTTCGAAGATGAATCTCGAGGCTCTGAACTGTGCAGGCATCGCCGGCATCATGAAGGCCACAAATCCGGACGTGAACATGGTGTCCGCTCCGGTGATCGCCAAGGAGCGCGGCACCAAGATCTCGACAACCACGCAGGACAAATCCGGCGTGTTCGACGGCTACATCAAGATCAACGTGGTCACGGATGCCCGCGAAAGATCCATTGCCGGCACCGTCTTCTCGGACGGCAAACCGCGCTTTATCCAGATCAAGGGGATCAACATCGACGCGGAGATCGGCGAGCACATGGTTTACACCACCAATACCGATGTGCCGGGCATCATCGGCACGCTGGGCCAGACGATGGGCGACAATGGCGTGAACATCGCGAACTTCACCCTTGGGCGTGAAGCCGCGGGCAAAGAGGCCATCGCATTGCTCTATGTGGACGATGCTGTGCCCGGGACCGTATTGAGGAAACTCGAAGAGACCGGCATGTTCCAGCAGGTCCGCGCACTGCACTTCAACGTCGGATAAGCACGCCGCGTAAAATATCAGGGTCACCGGATACGCAGTCTGTCCGGTGATCCATCCCGGCCCCCGGTCGCACGTGGTCTCACGACGTGATATACAGCTTCCAGCCGGACCAGATCGCCGATCCGCCAAAAAAGGCGCCCGAAATCACCGCGACTTCAAGCCAGGCGATCCCGCCGCCTCCGCGATAGAGGATGGCAAACAGCATTGCGCCAAGCCCGATCAGACTGACGCCGAGGCGAAACCAGAGCTCGCCTCTGGTCGGTCCGTACTTGCTCATATCTTGGTTCCCGAAATGTCCCGCATCCCGCGCGGGGTCGCAGATTTGGTGAAAACGTAGCGTCAGGCTTAACGAAGGCGAGATTCCTGATACAAGCTTGTAGGAACAGGGCAAAACCAGACAGACGGGATCACGATCATGACGGATATTGTACTTCTTGACGGCGCACGCACCGCCATCGGAACTTTTGGCGGATCGCTGGCAGGCAAAAGTCCGATTGATCTGGGTGCAACCGTTGCGACGGCCGCCATGGAGCGGGCCGGCGTCGACCCAGCCCAAATCGGGCATGTCGCCTTTGGCCACGTCATCAATACCGAACCCCGCGATATGTATCTGTCCCGCGTTGCCGCGATACAGGCGGGCATTCCGGACACCACACCCGCAATGAATGTAAACCGGCTGTGCGGCTCCGGCGCGCAGGCGATCGTATCGGTCGTGCAATCCCTGATGCTTGGCGATGCCGAGTTCGGCCTTGCCGGCGGCGCAGAAAACATGAGCCGGTCGCCTTATATTCTGCCGCAAGCACGCTGGGGGCAAAAGATGGGCGATGCCGGTGCGCAAGACATGATGCTGGGCGCGCTGAACTGCCCGTTTGGAACAGGGCATATGGGGGTGACGGCGGAAAACGTCGCGGCCGAACATGGAATAGACCGCGCCGCGCAGGATGCATTTGCGCTTGAAAGCCAGTCCCGTGCCGCCCGCGCCATCGAGGCCGGATATTTCAAGGACCAGATCACACCGGTCGAGGTGCGCGTGAAGCGCGACACGGTCGCGTTCGAAGTTGACGAACATCCCAAGCCAAGTTCGCTCGAAAATCTTTCGGGGCTGCGGGCTGTGTTCCAGAAGGACGGAACCGTCACCGCGGGCAACGCCTCCGGTCTGAATGACGGCGCGGCGGCTCTTGTTTTTGCCCAAGGCGCAGCCGCGGACAAGGCCGGTCTGAAACCGCGCGCCCGGGTTCTGGGATATGCCCATGCCGGCGTCCGCCCCGAGGTCATGGGCATCGGTCCGGTGCCAGCGGTGGAGAACCTGCTCGCCAAGACCGGACTTTCGATTACGGATTTCGATGTGATCGAGTCCAACGAAGCCTTTGCCGCACAGGCTCTGGCCGTGAACAAGGGGCTGGGGCTCGATCCTGCCAAGGTGAACCCAAACGGCGGCGCGATCGCTCTGGGCCATCCGATCGGTGCGACAGGCGCCATCATCACCCTCAAGGCGCTTTACGAACTGGAGCGCATCGGGGGCAACAAGGCCCTGATCACAATGTGCATCGGCGGCGGTCAGGGCATCGCGCTGGCGATCGAACGGATCTGAGAATTCCCGGCCACGCCGTCAGGATGATACCGGCCAGCCTTCGAATTCATTAACCTTGAATTCATTTCGAAGGCTGACGATGTCGGCAGGTCTTGTGATTCCCAACCTGCCGGAACGGATGGAAACTGCAGTATTCAACGATGAACTGTCCCGCGAGCGCCGTGCGCGGCTGGCTGCGGAACGTTTGCTGGAACAAAAACAGGCGGAACTCAAAACCGCCAACCGCAAGCTCTCCCAACACGCGCTGTCGCTGTCCGACCAGATCGTGGACCAGCGCAAGGTCGTTGCCGAACTGCAGGGCGAAAACAGCCAGGTTCAGGAAGACCTCGAAAAGGCCAATGTGAAAGTCACCGAGGTGGAGCGCCTGCTCTGGGACGCGCTTGAATCGATCCCGGACGGGTTTGCCCTGTTCGACAAGGACTTCAAACTGATCGCGGCCAACCACCCTTATCTGAGCGTGATCGAACATGCCGAGCATGTCGGACCGGGTGTCAGCTACGAAAGTATCCTTGATCTGTGCCTCGACGAAGGGCTGGTTGATCTCGAAGGGAAGGGAGAGGATGAATGGTATGATTTCATGCTCGACCGCTGGTCAGCCCCCCATATCGAACCTGTGACACTGCGGTTCTGGAACGGCATGTATGTGAAGCTTGTCGACCGGCGCACCGCCGATGGCGGCATCGTCTCGCTTGCGCTCAACATCACCGATACGATCCGGCGCGAGGATGAACTGCGGGAGGCCCGCGACAAGGCGCAGGCGGCGGACCGCGCCAAATCCTCTTTTCTCGCACGGATGAGCCACGAACTGCGCACCCCGATGAACGGTGTCGTAGGCATGGCCGAGCTCCTGATCGCAAACGATCTGGACGAGGAAAGCGCGCTTTATGCCTCGACGATCAAGGGGTCGGGCGAAGCCCTGCTCGAGATTATCAATGACGTGCTCGATTTCTCCAAGATCGAGGCCGACAAGATCGAACTGAAACCCGAGCCCTTTGATCTGGAACGTGTCGTGCAGGAGGTGGCGCTGATCGTAGAGCCCACGATCCAGCAGAAGCAGATCACCCTCGACGTGGATTACGACCAGTTCCTACCGACAACTTTCGTGGGCGATCGCGGTCGTCTGAGGCAGATCCTCACAAACCTCGTGGGCAATGCGGTGAAGTTCACCGATCAGGGGCATGTGCTTATCCGCGTCGTTGGCCTGCCGCGCGACAATGACCAGTTCCAGCTGCATATCACGGTGGAGGATACCGGGATCGGCATCGACGAAGACATGGTGGACCATATTTTCGGGGAGTTTAATCAGGTCGAGGATCAGGAGAACCGGAAGTTCGAGGGAACCGGGCTGGGCCTCGCGATCACGCGCCGCCTCGTGGAACATATGGGCGGGGAAGTCTGGATCGACAGCGTAAAGGGCGAGGGCTCGGCCTTCGGCTTCATGTTGATGCTGCCCCGCGCCAAGAACCCCCATGACGAGGAAATGCGCCTGCCCGACGATCTGCGGCATATCCTTCTGGCCGGCCCCAGAAGCGTCGATCAGAGCATCCTCGCGCGCCAGATCCGGTTGCTTGGCCGCTCGACCCAGACCGTGGAGACCCTTCAAGATGCGCTGGCGATCATTGCCAAGACACCGCCCGACCTGGTGATCCTGTCTGCGCCGCAATCTGCTGGCGGGCATCCGGATCCGCTCGAAACCTTGCAGACGGCAAAGCCGGTCCTTCCGGTGATCGTGATGGAACCCTCTTCGGAACAGGCGGGCGTGACCGACCACCCCTATATCCTCAAGAAGCCCATTTTGCGGCACGACCTGTTCAGTCTCCTGCTGGCAGCAAGCAACGCGGCGCGAACTCACACGCCGCCCCCGGAAGCACCAAAGGCGGAGCGTAAGCTGCAGGTTCTCGCAGCAGAGGACAACAAAACCAACCAGTTGGTCTTCCGTAAGATGCTGAAGGATATCGACCTTGATCTGACGATCGTTGGCAATGGGCGCGAGGCTTTGGAGGCCTTCACTGCACACCGCCCCGATATGATCTTCATGGATATTTCCATGCCCGAGATGGATGGAATGGAGGCAACGCGCGAGATACGGGCCCTAGAGCAGAAACACGAAGGCAAACCTGTCCCCATCATCGCCATGACGGCGCATGCCGTCGACGGGGACGAGGCGCGGATCCGGCAGGCGGGCGTCGATCACTACCTGACAAAACCGCTGAAGCGGGACGAGATCCACAAGCTTATCCGCGACCTGACACCGCGGGACGTCTCCGCCGCAGATCCCGCGCAAAAGACCCTATCCAAGGAAGCTTGACGCGAACCGCATCTCGCCGGTGACGATATCGCGCCGGTTGCGGATTGGCCCCGTGATCCATTTCTTTGCCGTGGGATGGGACGCATCGAGCGCCCCGTATTTCACCAGAAGTCCTGCAACAGCCGCCTCGGCCGCGCGGGTTCCGCCATCCATGATCTTGAGCGCGATCCCAAGGCCCTTTTCAGGCAGGATCGCGATGAAGACAGCTTCCGCACCGGTTTTCACGACCGCGCGCCCATCGCAGGCGCGCATCAACTCGGTGCAGGCGCGCCCCTCTCCGGCAACAAGTTCCGGATGTTTTGCCATCGCCGCGACAAGAGACGACGCCGCCCGCCCCCTGACGGTATCCACATCCGGCGTGGCCATCGCGGCCATGGCGCGGGCCAGCCCGAGCATCGAGGTCGCGAAATTCGGAGCCGAGCATCCATCAATGGCAAACCCCGGAGAGCTCATGCCGGTCATCTCCTCGAACGCCTCGCGCACCGCGCGCTGCACGACATGATCGGGATCGATGTACTCCGGACCGCCGCCCAGATGCTTTGACAGGGTCAAGAACCCACTGTGTTTGCCGGAACAGTTGTTGTGGAACTGGCACGGCTCCTCGTAGGCGCGGATCAGGGCGTTGCGGGCCTCCAGATCAGAGGGCAACTGAACGCCACAGCGCAAGGCCGCATCCGACAGGCCAAGCTCCGCAAGCCATTTCTGCACCCGGTCGGTGTGTATGGCACCACCGGAATGCGAAGCGCAGGCCAGCGCGAAATGCTCGGAACCGAGGCCCGCCGCCTGCGCAGCCCCGCTTTCCAGAAGCGGCAGGGCCTGCAGCATCTTGCATGATGAGCGCGGCAAAATGATCTTGTCGGGATCGCCCCATGCCTCGACGATCTGGCCGGTTGCATCACTGACGACCGCATGGCCCGAATGCTCAGATTCCAGGAACGCCCCGCGCCAGATTTCGACCATTGAAACAGCCTGTGTCATAAGAACCTCCTTCCATGGCGAAAATTCGCCAATAGGTCTTTCGCAACCCATGCATTCTGCGATATTCCTTTGCAATAGATTTTGGTATGCGCTTAGCCAGTACGAAAGAGCCCCCTAAGGCGCCATTTGGCAAGTCGAGGCAGAAACCGCTGGAGCTGTAAAAGACATGAAAACACTGTTGAAATCTGTGATGGCAAGCGCCGTGATTGCAGTCTCGGCTGCACCGGTGCTGGCGCAAGAGCAATCAACGAACCGGGTGTTTGCGAAGACCGACTGGAGCGTGTTCGTCGAGGACAATCCGACCCAGTGCTGGGTGGTCAGCAGCCCGACCGGAACCAAGAATACCAGAGATGGCCGTGTCGTTGCCGTGAACCGCGGCGATATCCTGATGTTCGTAAGCTTCTGGCCCGGATCGGGCAAGTTGGGCGAGGTTTCGTTTGCCGGCGGCTATCCGTTCGCGGAAGGCAGCACCGTCAGTCTCTCGATCGGCGACGACAAGTTCGATCTGTTCACCTCCGGCGAAACCGCATGGGCCGCCGATTCCAACGCGGACAAGAGCATTATCGCTGCCATGAAGAAGGGAATCTCGGCCGTGGTCTCCGGCAGATCGACGCGCGGAACCAGGACTGAAGATACGTTCTCGCTGCGCGGCTTCACCGCCGCGATCGACGACGCCCAGAAACGCTGTAGCTAAGCCACCGGCGCAAAAGCCAGACACCGCATCGACCGCTCCGGTTTGCCTTTCCGCGTGAATGGTGTATCGAGGCGTCTTCTTATGAAGTGAGTCTGATATGGCGACGAAAGCACCGATCACGCAGGACATGCTGACCATTCCGCGCAAGCTGCCGGAAGGCGGCCCGACCAATATCGTCGGCCTGACCCGCGATCAGCTACGCGCGGCGCTTATCGACGCAGGGACTCCGGAAAAACAGGCCAAGATGCGGGTCGGCCAGATCTGGCAATGGGTCTACCAGAAGGGCGTGCGTGATTTCGACGTTATGACCAATCTGGCCAAGGATTACCGGGCCATGCTCGCCGAGAAGTTCGAGATTGCCGTCCCCGAGGTCGTCAGTCGGCAGGTCAGCGCGGACGGAACCCGGAAATACCTCGTCAGGATCGCTGGCGGCCATGAGGTTGAGGTCGTCTATATCCCTGAAGAGGGGCGCGGGACGCTGTGCATCTCCAGTCAGGTCGGCTGCACCCTGACCTGTTCCTTCTGCCATACCGGCACGCAGAAACTTGTCCGCAATCTCACCGCAGGCGAGATCATCGGGCAGGTGATGCTGGCACGTGATGATCTGGGTGAGTGGCCGGAACCGGGCCGCAACCCGCATGACGAGACGCGGCTGCTGTCCAACATCGTCCTGATGGGTATGGGCGAGCCGCTCTATAATTTCGAGAATGTGCGCGACGCGATGAAAATCGCGATGGATCCGGAGGGCATCAGCCTCAGCCGCCGCAGAATTACCCTGTCGACCTCCGGCGTTGTCCCGGAGATCGCCCGCACCGCCGAGGAAATCGGCTGCCTTCTGGCCGTGTCTTTCCATGCCACGACCGACGAGGTGCGCGACACGCTGGTTCCGATCAACAAGCGCTGGAATATCGAAGAGCTTCTGGAGGCCCTCAAGGCCTATCCGAAACTCTCCAACAGCGAGCGGATCACCTTTGAGTACGTGATGCTGAAGGACGTCAATGACAGTGACGAGGACGCCAGACGGCTGGTCAGCCTGATCCGTGGAATTCCCGCAAAGATCAACCTGATCCCGTTCAACGAATGGCCCGGTGCGCCCTATAAGCGCTCTGATCAGAAACGGATCCGGGCCTTTGCGGACATCATCTACAAGGCAGGCTATGCCTCCCCGATCCGCACGCCGCGGGGCGAGGATATCATGGCCGCCTGCGGTCAGCTGAAATCGGCGACGGAGCGTGCCCGAAAATCGCGCAAGCAGATCGAGGCGGAAGCCGGGCTTTGAACGCCGCAAAATGACTGGCAGGCACATGAAAAAGGCGGCACCAGTTCGAAACTGAAGCCGCCTTCGATTTGCATCACACGGGATTGCGTTCGTCAGATCAAAAGCACCTGCGTGCCGATCTTGGCCTTTTCGAACACCCTCGCGATATGCTCGTTATAGAGACCGATGCACCCGTTTGAGGATCTGCGCCCGATCTTGCGCGTGTCCTGCGTGCCGTGAATCCGGTAATAGGTCCATCCAAGGTAGAGCGCATGGGTTCCCAGCGGATTGTCCGGGCCCGGGCCAACGAAATCAGGCCATTCGGGATTGCGGATTTTCATTGCAGGCGTCGGGCTCCAGCTTGGCCCTTCAACCTTGCGCACAATCTTGGTCCGGCCACGGCGGGTCAGATCCTCCGACATCGGCACGCTCGACGGGTACAGCGCATAGCTGCCGTCCTCGGTCCACATGTGAAGCGCGCGGCTGTCGATATCGACCAGAATGGCGCCCTTCTTGAGATTGCTGAAATAGGGCTGCCATTCAAGAGACCGGAAGCTCGACATGTTGCGGCGCACGGTTTCGGTGAGCTCGCTTTCAATCTCGGTAGAGTTCGCATTCTGCGCGCAGGCCGGCAGCGCGACGGTGCTTGCCGCAGCACTCGCGCTCAACAGGAAGTTCCGGCGGCTCAGGCCAAAGGATCGCTGATCTGACATGGTCGTCCTCCATCAGATGTCGTTTCGCAAACCATATTGCTTGAAAGACGCAGTCGCAAATCAAACAATTGCGTGATCGGCCATTTTTCTCCTGCCCATTTGAAGCACCACACGTATCAGTCTATGCAAAGCGAAACGGGAAAGGTCTATCATGCTACGCTCTGCTCTCTGTCTGCTTTCAGCCGCCTTCATGCTGTCTGCATGTGCCGCACCCGGTATTCAGTTTGACGGAGGCAATCGCCCGTCGGAAACGGCCTACAGGATCAAGCCTTCCGACACCGCCAAAATCCAGTTTCGGGTGCTGGACGCCGTCAATGCGCTTCGCTCCAATGCCGGCGTCTCGCCGCTGGAGCTCGACAGCCAGTTGACCGCCGCCGCCGCGACCCATTCGCGCGACATGTCCCTGCAAAACCGCCCGTGGCATTTCGGATCCGACGGCTCCTCGCCGCTGGATCGGGTCAAACGCTTGGGCTATCCCGGGATCCTGATCGGCGAGAATATCTCCGAGACCTACGAGAATGAAAGCGAAACCCTTGCAGCCTGGATGCAGCGTCAGGATACCCGGAACGTTGTCTTGTCGTCCCGGGCGAAGAAGATGGGGTTCTCGTGGTTTCAGGAGCCCAACGGGAAGATCTGGTGGACGATGGTCACCGGAAGCTGACCCGCCGGTCTTGAAACAAGGCTAGGGGAAGATGTCGATGAGAGTGCCGTTTGGCACCATCGAATAAACTTCCCGGATCTCTTCGTTCGTGAGCGCGATGCATCCCTCCGTCCAGTCTTCGACACGGCTCGGACGCGAACGCGGCTCGCCGTGAATGAAGATATCCCCGCCCGGATCCTTGCCGCGCGCGACCGCGTAGGACATGTCCCGTTCGTTCGGGTAGGAAATGCCCAGTGAGAGATGGAAATTGCTCTTGGGGTTGCGGCGGTCAATCGTGTACCGGCCCTCGGGCGTGCGCCCGTCGCCCTCGAACCGCTTATGTCCGGAGGCCAGAAACCCCAGTTCGATCTCATATTCCTTGAGAACCTGATCGGCATGCAGCAGCCGCATCTGGCGCTGCTCCTTGAACACCTCGATCTTGGTGACCTGCGGCCCGTCATAACGGATGATTTGTTCGGTCTCGGAGCAGGCCGATAAACCGATCAGTGTCGCCAGAAACAGGCAAACGCGTCTCACTGCTCATGTCCCAAAAAACGTTTCTTATTGCCGACGATCATAACCGAAAAAAATCACGGCGTGAATCGTAGAAATTGCGGTCGCTTAACAGCACGGGCTGAACGGGTACCCCTTAATCCTCGTCGCGCAGCAGAGCCTGAAGTCCGGTATGGTAGTCGGGATATTTCAGCGTTACGCCAAGCTCCGATTTCAGGAGATCGTTTCGAACGCGCTTTGATTCCGCATAGAAACTGCGGGCCATCGGGGTCATCTCGGCCTCTTCGAACGCCACTGAAGGCGGAACCGGCAGCCCGAGAAGCTCGGCGGCATAGCCAATCACATCCTCCGGCGGAGCGGCCAGATCATCACACAGATTGTAGATCGCCCCCGGGCGCGGGGCGCGGATCGAGGCCTCGAGAACCTGCGCGATGTCCTCCACATGGATGCGGCTGAAGACCTGCCCCTTCTTGATGATGCGGCGCGCAGTCCCGTTGCGCACCTTGGCAAACGGGCCGCGCTTTGGGCCGTAGATCCCCGCCAGCCGGAAAATATGCAGCGGCAGGCCGGTTTCTTGCGCCAGATCCTGCCATTGCCCTTCGGCCATGACGCGAAAACGACCCCGACGCGTGCTCGGGGTCAAGGGTGTGGTCTCATCGACCCAGCCGCCCTGATGGTCGCCATAGACACCCGTCGTGGAAAGGTAGCCGGCCCATTCAAGCTGACCGGCAATCCCTGCGATCTGTCTGCTCAGCTCTGCCAACACCGGATCGCCGTTTTCATCCGGCCCTGCGGAAATCAGGATATGGGTCGCGCGCGACAGATGGGCTGTCAGATCGCTGCCCGGCCAGACCACAGCCTCGACCCCGTCAGCGCGCAGAAGCTCGGCCTTTTCCTGTGTCCGCGTGGTCCCGATCACACTCCAGCCCTGCGGCAGAAGCCGCCGCGCAAGCGCGCGGGCGGAATAGCCATGCCCGAAGCTCAACAAGGTTCCGGTCATCGCACGCCCTCCAATCGGGCCGAGGCCCAGCGCGCGGCATCCGCCACGGCAGGATCCGCATCCTCTGCCAGCCCCTGCGCAACCGGGCGCAAACGTTGTGACTGTGAATTCCCGATCGCGTAGAGAACGTTTCGCACGAACCGGTCGCGCCCGATCCGCTTGATCGGTGAGCCGCTGAACCTGTCCCGGAACCCCCGGTCATCCAGCGCAGCCAGCTCTGCCAGATCGGGCGCCATCAGGTCAGGGCGCGCCACGTATCGCATCTCTGTCGCATCGCGCGCGAACTTGTTCCACGGACACACGGCGAGGCAATCGTCACAGCCGTAAATGTGGTTGCCCATGCCTTCCCGAAGCTCGGGATCGACCGGACCTTTATGTTCGATCGTCAGGTAGGAAATGCACCGCCGCGCATCCAGTTGGTAGGGAGCGGGGAAGGCATCGGTCGGGCAAATGTCGAGACAGGCGCGGCAACTCCCGCAGTGATCTTCCTCCGGCGCGTCCGGTTCCAGCGCAACAGTCGAAAAAATCGCCCCGAGAAAGAACCAGTTTCCCAGATCCCGCGCCAGAAGGTTGGTGTGTTTGCCCTGCCAGCCCAATCCCGCGGCCTGCCCCAGCGGCTTTTCCATGACCGGTGCCGTATCGACGAATACCTTGACCTCGGCATCTGGGCTTTGCGCGATCAACCAGCGCGCCAGACGTTTCAGGCGCTTTTTCACAAGGTCATGGTAGTCGCGGTTTTGCGCATAGACGGAGATCGCACCCGCCTCGCGCCGCGACAGGATCTCGAGCGGATCATGCTCGGGCGTGTAAGGCTCCGCCAGCATGATGATGGAGCGTGCCTCCGGCCAGAGCGCGCCGGGATCGCCACGCCACGCCATACGGTCCGCCATCCAGCCCATCTGCCCGTGGCGGCCCTGCGCAACGAATGCATTGAGACGCTCCATGGCGTGCGGAATATCGGTCGGGCGGCATATCCCGACCTTGGCAAACCCCTCGGCCAAAGCCTGTGCGTGGAGTCTGTCCTTCAGCGTCAAAAATCGAGATCCGCGTAATGCGGCGGCTGCGGAAATCCGGGCACCTGATCGGCAAGGATCGACCGGAAAGCCGGGCGCGACTTGATCTTGGCGTACCAGTCCTTGACGTTCGCATTGCGGTTCCAATCCACATCGCGAATGTAGTCGAGACAACTCAGATGCGCCGCCGCCGCGAAATCCGCGAGGCTCAGATCATTTCCGGCCAGCCAGCGTCTCTCGTCCAGGAGCCAGCCCATGTAGTCGATGTGGTACTTGATCTTCTGGGCCCCCATCTTGACGTTCCGGCTTTCCGGATAGCCCTGCCCCATGATCTTCTTGTTGACCCGTTCGTAGAGGAGTTTTGACGTCACCTCGTGGTGGAACTTATCGTCGAACCAGAACACGAGCCTGCGCACCTCGGCCCGATCTGCGGGGGTTTTCGGCATAAGCGCCGGCGTGGGAACGGTTTCCTCAAGATATTCGCAGATCGCCTGACTTTCGCTCAGCGTCTGGCCGTCGATCTTGAGGATCGGAACCTTACCGGCGGGGTTGCGGCGCATGAACTCGGCCGAGGCTTCCCAATAGCGCTCCTCGATCAGTTCGACCTCGACCTTCTTCTCGCCCAGAACAAGCCGGACCTTGCGGCAGAACGGGGAAAGAGGCGCGTGGTAGAGACGGTTCATGAGCGGATCCAGCAGTGGTAATCTTCGATCAGTCTTCGCAAGTGTAACGGCCTTTTTCAACCTTCGATACAGGCACTCCGGCCATCCGCGCGAATGGTCGCTGCCCCGTCGAGGACGCGGCTTGCCTGTTTTTTCAGAAAGGCCGTGGGACGCTTGGCAGAACGATCCTTCGGATTGGGCAGAACGACCGCCAGCTGGGCAGCCTGCGATGGGCTGAGATCCTTGGCATCGACACCGAAATACCACCGCGATGCAGCCGCGATCCCGAAGACCCCCTCGTCGAACTCGGCCACGTTCATGTAGACCTCGAGAATTCTGCGCTTTGACCAGACCGCCTCCACAACCGGTGTGAGGGTGGCCTCAAACGCCTTGCGCAGCCAAGAGCGGCCTTGCCAGAGAAAGACGTTCTTTACCGTCTGTTGAGAGATGGTCGAGGCCCCGCGTCCGGTCCCGTCTTCCAGCGCATCGCGGATCGCGGTCATGTCGAAGCCCCAGTGATTGCAGTAATTGGCATCTTCGGCCGCGATGATGGCGCGCGGAACATGGGCCGAGATATCCTCGAACGCACGCCATTCATGACGCACATCACCAAGCCGCTGGCTTTCCATCAGCATGTAAGGCGTCGTCGGCGGGTCGATGACCTTGTAGACGAGGATCAGAAGGCCCATGGCGATCATCACGGCAATCGCGATCCGCACGCCCCAACGCGCAAGCAGGATCGGACCAACACCGATCCACCAGAACAGGGTGCGTTTGGGTTTCTCGGCCTTTGCCTTGGTCTTCGGGTTTTTCTTGGTCGCCTTGGCCGGTTTGGTTCTCTTTGCCACAGGACTGCTCACGTTTCGTTTTCTCCTTCAAAACCGGCTCTGCGCATCCGGTCAAGCCATACCCTTGACTCGGACACCGAAAATCCCAGAGTCAGAATCGGAACAAAGATAGAACATTAATGCGGTTTCATGGCCTTCGCAGAGTTGAACATCACCTCGAATTTCACCTTCCTGACCGGTGGATCACATCCCGAGGAATACGCGACCCGTGCGGCGATGATAGGTATGGCCGCTTTTGCGATTGCCGATGCAAACTCCGTCGCCGGGATTGTTCGGGCACATACAGAATGCCGTGAGATTGATCGGCTTGTGCGAGAAAATAACAATATTCGGCTGAAACAGGGTCTAATCGGCCCACCAAAACCGGATCACCTGCCCGACCCCGTCTCGTTCGACACGGCAACCATCCCGCGCCTTCTTCCGGCCGCCAAACTGATCCTGTCGAACGGATTGGTGTTAACGGCCCTGCCCGAGCACCGCACCGGATGGGGGCGGCTGTCACGACTGATTTCAAAAGGACGGCTGGCCGCGCCGAAAGGGCAATGTCTGCTGCATCTCGAGGACCTGATGGAATTGGGCGAGGGGCTGATCTTTCTTCTGCATCCCATGCAGGACAGTCCTTTTGGTACCAGCGCATGGGCGCACGCCGCAAAGCGGCTGATCCACCGCTTCCGAGGGAATGTCTTCCTGATGCTCGCGCCCCGGTATGACGGGGAGGACAAGATCCGTTTCGGGCATCTTACAAATCTTGCAAGAACCCTTGGGATTGCGACCGTCGCCTCGGGCGCGCCGCTCATGCATATCAGCCAGCGCCGGCGCCTGACCGATATCCTGACCTGTGTGCGCGAAGGTCTGCGCGTGGATGAGCTTGGCCGGGCCGCCCAGACCAATGCCGAACAACGGATGCGCAGCGAAGCCGAGATGCTGCGCCTGTTCAAAGGCTTTGAGGATTGCGTCCATCGCAGCGGCGAGATTGCGCAGCGATGCCAGTTTTCCCTTGATGAGCTGCGCTACGATTACCCGTCTGAGACCCGCAATGGGCAATCCCCCGCAGAACGTCTCAAAGAGCTGGCATATCAGGGTCTAAATTGGAGATATCCGGGCGGAGCACCTGAAAAAGTCCGGTTAATGCTCGCGCATGAACTCGCCTTGATCGGCAAGCTCAAATATGAGCCTTACTTCCTGACCGTCCATGACATCGTCGCCTTTGCAAGATCGCGCGATATTCTGTGCCAGGGGCGGGGGTCGGCTGCGAACTCCGTGGTCTGCTATTGTCTGGGCGTGACTTCCGTCTCGCCGGAGATCGGGACGATGGTCTTCGAGCGGTTCGTCTCGGAAGCGCGCGATGAGCCGCCCGATATCGATGTGGATTTCGAACATGAACGCCGGGAAGAAGTGATCCAGCACATCTACGCGCGCTATGGCCGGCACCGGGCCGGTCTGTGCGCCACGGTCATTCACTATCGCGGCAAGCGGGCCGTGCGTGAGGTCGGGCGTGCCATGGGTCTCAGCGACGATACGATTGGCGCGCTGAGCAGCCAGATCTGGGGGTTTGGCTCCGCCAGCGGGATCGAAGCCGAGCGGATGCAGGAACTTGGCCTTGATCCCACGGACCGGCGCCTGATGCAGACATTCGACCTGATCCATCAGATCCAGGGCTTTCCCCGGCACCTGTCCCAGCATGTCGGCGGCTTTGTGATTACCGAAGGCCGTCTGGATGAGCTTGTGCCGATCGAGAACGCCACGATGGAGGACCGCACGGTGATCTGCTGGGACAAGGATGACATCGACACGTTGGGGATCCTGAAGATCGATATTCTTGCTCTGGGAATGCTATCCTGTATTTCCAAGGCCTTTGACTTTTTGGGTAAATACCGCAGATTAGACTATAGTTTGTCCAGCTTGCCGCCCGAGGATCCGGCCACCTACGATATGCTCTGCAAGGCCGACAGTCTTGGTGTGTTTCAGGTTGAATCGCGGGCGCAGATGAACTTCCTGCCCCGTATGCGGCCGCGGACGTTCTATGATCTGGTGATACAGGTTGCGATCATCCGCCCGGGCCCCATTCAGGGCGATATGCTGCACCCCTATCTCAAGCGCCGCAACGGAGAGGAGGAGGTCACCTTCCCCTCCGACGCCTTGGGGCAGGTCCTTGGCAAGACATTGGGCGTGCCGCTGTTTCAGGAACAGGCGATGCAGATCGCAATTATCGGCGCGGGCTTCTCTCCGGAGGAAGCCGATCGCCTGCGCCGGTCACTGGCGACGTTCAAGAAACACGGGAAGGTCAGCGCGTTCCGCACGCGTTTTCTCAAGGGTATGCGGGACAATGGCTATGATGCCGATTTCGCCGAGCGATGTTTTTCCCAGATCGAAGGGTTTGGCAGTTACGGGTTCCCCGAAAGCCACGCGGCCAGCTTCGCCCTGCTGGTCTACGCCTCAAGCTGGCTGAAATGCCATCATCCGGGGATTTTTGCCTGCGCGTTGCTGAATTCCCAACCGATGGGGTTCTACGCACCGGCCCAGATCGTGCGTGATGCGCGCGAACACGGGGTGGAGGTGCGCCCGGTCAGCATCAATGACAGCTATTGGGACAATGTGATGGAACCTGATGGCCATGACGGATTGGCGCTGCGATTGGGCTTCCGCCAGATCAAGGCCATGCGCGAGGAGGAAGCGAACTGGATCGTGGCCGCACGGGGGAATGGCTACATGACACTGGAGGATGTCTGGCGGCGGGCCGGGACGCCACCGCATCTTCTGGCCGTTCTGGCAGAGGCGGATGCCTTCAGCGATATCGGGTTGAACCGGCGCGAGGCGCTGTGGGAGGCCAAGGCGATCCGCAGTGTCGAGCCCTTGCCGCTTTTTGCAGGAGATATGGACGGGGAAGGTCTCGATGAGCCCAAGGTCGATCTCCCCGATATGTCGCTGGGCGAACAGGTGGTGGAGGATTACGTCTCCATGCGCCTGACATTACGCGCCCATCCGGTGGCGCTGTTGCGCCACAAGCTGACGCCGGCGCGGACCGCTTGACCCCATGACACATAGCGATACTTTTTGCGTCATGAAGACACGCCTGACCCTCTCCGCACTGACAGCCTTCGCCGTGGCAAGCGCTGCGCTTGCCCATAGCGGCGTCAAAAATCCAGCGGTCAAAGCCCGTATGGACGTTATGAGCGCCATCGCCGGGAACATGAAAACTCTGGGCATGATGGTCAAAGGGGCCACCCCCTACGACGTGACAACAGCACAAGGCGCCGCGCAGGACCTTGCCCGCAATTCGGCGCAGGTCATCGCGCTTTTCGAAGCGCAGGAGAGCGACCCCAAAAGCGAGGCACGTCCTGAGATCTGGACCAATTGGCCGGACTTCCGCGACAAGACCGACGCCATGACACAGGCGGCCCGATCGCTTGCGCAGATCACGGATGAAGCGGCGTTCAAGGCCGCATTCTCGGATCTGGGCAGAACCTGTACGGCATGTCACGAACCCTACCGGATCGACAAGAACTGACGCAGCGCCCACCGGCACGGGCCAATACCCGATGCACGGGCTTTTCCCGCCTGCATTCCGGCCAGAGATGCCGCCTTTCGGACCCGCGCGCTGAGGATCGCCATTCGGCCCCATCACAAGTCACTTCCCAAACGGGTCAGACGCGTCCTATACCTTGAGGGGAACTAATATTTTACCAGAGTTCTCACTTTTGAAAGGTCTGAAAATGCGCACAAGAGCCGCCGTCGCCACCGCTGCTGGCAAACCTCTCGAAATCATGGATGTCAATCTGGACGGCCCCCGCGAAGGTGAGGTTCTGGTTGAGGTCAAGGCCACCGGGATTTGCCATACCGACGAGTTCACCCTGTCGGGTGCGGACCCCGAGGGACTGTTCCCCGCGATCCTCGGCCATGAAGGCGCCGGCGTGGTGGTGGATGTCGGCCCGGGCGTGACGTCGCTGAAGAAAGGCGATCACGTGATCCCGCTCTACACGCCCGAGTGCCGTGAGTGCGAGTACTGTCTGAACCCCAAAACGAACCTCTGCCAATCGATCCGCTCAACGCAGGGCCAAGGCCTGATGCCGGATGGAACATCGCGGTTCTCGACGCTCGATGGGGACCCGATCCTGCATTACATGGGCTGCTCGACCTTTGCCAATCACACGGTCCTGCCGGAGATTGCGCTGGCCAAGGTCCGCGAAGACGCCCCGTTCGACAAGATCTGCTACATTGGCTGCGGCGTGACCACCGGCATCGGCGCGGTCATCAATACCGCCAAGGTCGAAATCGGGTCCCGCGCGATCGTCTTTGGTCTGGGCGGCATCGGCCTAAACGTGATCCAGGGCTTGCGGCTTGCCGGGGCAGACCAGATCGTCGGCGTCGATCTCAACAATGACAAAAAGACCATGGCCGAGCATTTCGGCATGACGGATTTCGTCAATCCCGGCGACGTCGACGGAGATCTGGTCGCTTATCTGGTCGATCTGACCAAGGGCGGCGCAGATTACACTTTCGACGCTACGGGCAATGTGGGCGTGATGCGAACCGCGTTGGAATCCGCCCACAAGGGATGGGGCGAGTCGATCATCATCGGTGTGGCCCCGGCCGGGGCGGAGATCTCCACCCGTCCGTTCCAGCTGGTCACAGGGCGCAGCTGGCGCGGCACGGCCTTCGGCGGCGCGCGCGGCCGGACCGATGTGCCAAAAATCGTCGACTGGTACATGGAAGGGAAGATCGAGATCGACCCAATGATCACCCATTCGCTGAGCCTCGACGACATCAACAAGGGTTTCGACCTGATGCATGCCGGCGAGTCGATCCGCTCGGTGGTCGTTTACTGAACCCCGTAACGTGCCAGGAAAAGATCGACCGCCCCTTCAACGATGCGGTCGATCTCTTCCTGTTCGGGCTTTTCGATCACGTTGAAAACCATCTTGATAAAGACATCGGCCTTCATCAATTCCTGAAACTGATGCGCGGCAAGCTGCACGTCGTCGATGCGAAGCTCCCCACGGGCGCAGGCAAGCTCGAAATACTGGGTGAGGCGCTCCACCATCAACTGCGGACCGGAGAAATAGAACTCGCGGCCGAGCTCGGGAAAGCGGTCGGATTCCGCCACGCAGATCCGGAAGATGCGATGCGCAAAGCTCGAGGTCAGAAATGACATCATCGACTGGCCGATCTTGATCAGCATGTCGCGGATCGGAATACCCTCGTCATCGACCTGCACCGCGCGGGCCGACTGCTTGAGGCACTCCTCTTTCGTCACTTCGATGAACAGTGTGCGCTTGTCGGAGAAATAGCTGTAGAGGGTCGCCTTCGAAACACAGGCTTCTCTTGCGATCAGATCGACGCTGGCCCCTTCAAATCCCTCGGCCAGAAAGATCGTGCGCGCACCGGCGAGAACCTGATCGTATTTCCGTCCGCGTTTGGATTGGGTTGCGCTGCCGTCCAAGACACTCATCCTCCGATACTGGCCTTATATAAACCAATCGGTTCAGATTGAGCAACAGCCGCGCCCCAGACGGCGGCATCGGGCAAAAGGAGTGGTTGATTTTCAAGATGAAACTCGTAGTTTAGAATTATTCTAATCTTGGAGGCGAATATGATTCCGGGTGTTTCCTTCCGTCGCCGGTTCTCTGATCTCTCGGAACAGGAAGTCCTCGCGCTTGCGATTTCGAGCGAAGAAGATGACGCGCGCATTTATCGAAGCTATGGCGAGCGCCTGCGGGCCGACTTCCCGGCCTCGGCCCGCATCTTCGAGGATATGGCCCTTGAGGAAGATGAACATCGCAAGCGCCTGATCGAGCTGCACCAGAAACGCTTTGGCGACGTTATCCCCCTGATCCGCCGTGAACATGTGTCGGGGTTCTATGCCCGCCGTCCGGTCTGGCTGGTCGAAAATCTCGGGATCGACCGGATCCGGGACGAAGCCGCGCAGATGGAGCGCGATGCCCAGCGGTTCTATGAACTTGCCGCAAGCCGGACGACAGATGCGGATACCAGAAAGCTTCTGGGCGATCTCGCTGCCGCCGAGGCCGGTCACGAAAAGACCGCCGGCACGCTCACCGGTCAACTGGACGAGGAAACCGAGGAGGAGGAGCGTCGCGCCTCCCACCGGCAATTCGTGCTGACCTGGGTGCAGCCCGGTCTGGCCGGCCTGATGGACGGATCGGTGTCGACGCTGGCCCCGATCTTTGCGGCCGCCTTCGCCACGGGCGACACATGGCAAACCTTCCTCGTGGGGCTGGCCGCGTCTGTCGGTGCAGGCATTTCCATGGGCTTCACCGAAGCCGCCTCCGACGACGGGGAGCTTTCGGGGCGCGGCTCGCCCATGAAACGCGGGTTTGCCTCCGGTGTCATGACGACCCTCGGCGGGCTCGGCCATGCCCTACCATATCTGATCCCGGACTTCTGGACCGCTACCACGATTGCCATCCTTGTCGTCTTCGTCGAGCTTTGGGCGATCGCATGGATTCAGAACCGGTTCATGGAGACCCCGTTCTTCCGGGCCACGCTTCAGGTTGTGCTTGGCGGCGCACTGGTTCTGGCCGCGGGCATCCTGATCGGCAGCGGGTGATTTCCATTACCGCATGAGCATGCTAGCAGCATGCCCATGTTCGAGATCTTCCTGAAAACGATCCCGTTTTTCGCGATCATTGCGCTGGGCTACGTCGCCGGGCGCACGCGGTTTTTCTCGGAAGAGGCGACGGCCTACCTGACGAAATTCGTGTTCTACTTCGCGCTGTCGGCGATGCTGTTCCGGTTCTCGGCCAACCTGTCCTTTGGCGAAATTCTGGATTGGCCCTTTCTTAGAGCCTATTTTTGGGCAACGGTCGTCATTTACCTTGTTGCGACCGCCGTTGCCCTTGTCAGGCGGCGCGGCATCGAAGAGGCCGCCGTCGAGGCGCAATGTGCCGTGATCGGCAATGTCGGGTTCCTCGGGCTGCCGATGCTGGCGATCCTGCTGGGTCCGGAATCGGTCGGGCCTGTCATGATGGTTCTCGCGGTTGATCTGATCGTGTTCGGCAGCCTCATCGTGATCCTGATTACCGGCTCGCGCGATGGCCGTGTTTCCTTCGGTGTCTTGCGCACGGTCGGGCTCGGACTTCTCAAGAACCCGATGATCGTCTCGATCTCTGCCGGTTTGATCTGGTCGGCCTTCCAGATCCCGATCCCCGGACCTCTGAACGAGTTTGTCGCGATCCTCGGCGGCGCGGCCACGCCCGGGGCGCTGTTTGCCATCGGGGCCTCGCTTGCGTCCAAGTCTGCCGAACGGCTGCAGGTCGCGGGATGGCTGTCCTTCTGCAAGCTGGTTCTGCATCCTGCGGCGGTGGCGATTGCGGCGCTGCTGATCTTCCCGGTGGAGCCCTATGCGGCCAGCGTCATGATCGCAGCCGCCGCCCTGCCGACCGCGGGCAATGTCTACATGATCGCGCAACATTACGGCATCGCGCCGCAACGGGTCTCCGCCACGATCCTGATCTCGACCGCGCTGAGTATTCTTACCGTCTCCCTTATCATCGGTGCGACGGCGACCTGAGCTTGCCCTGCGGGATCGAACCCGCTAGCCCTTTGGAAAAGGTTCAAAGGGAGATCACCGTGGAGACACTTTCAGAGAACAAGTGTTTTGGAGGCGTGCAGGGGGTCTATGCGCACCGCTCCGACAGCTGCGCCTGCGACATGACCTTCGGTCTGTTCCTGCCCGAGGAGGCAAATGACGGCCCCGTACCCCTTCTGTGGTATTTGTCGGGTCTGACCTGCACCCATGAAAACGCGATGGTCAAGGCCGGTGCGCAAGGGTGGGCTGCCGAACACGGGATCGCACTGGTCTTCCCCGACACGTCCCCGCGCGGAGAGGATGTCGCCGATGACGAGGCTTACGACCTCGGGAAAGGGGCAGGGTTCTATGTGAATGCCACGCAGGATCCATGGGCACCGCATTTCCGAATGTATGACTATATCGCGAAGGATCTGCCGGAACTCCTGTTTTCCCAGTTCCCGCTCGACCCCGCGCGCCAGTCGATCACCGGCCACTCCATGGGCGGACATGGCGCGTTGACCCTGGCCATGTCGCTGCCGGGAAGATTTGCCAGCGTTTCAGGCTTCTCCCCGATCACCCACCCGACGCAATCGGACTGGGGCCGCAAACAGTTCGCAGCCTATCTCGGGCCGGATGAGGCTGCGTGGAAAGCCCATGATTCGACCCTATTAATGCAGGAATCGGGATTCGATGGCCCAATTCTCGTCGACACGGGAACCGAGGATCAGTTCATCGACCTGTTGATGCCCGAGGCGTTTGCGCAAGCCGTGGCCCAGCGCCGGCAGCAGGCGACACTCCGGCTGCAGCCGGGATATGATCACTCCTACTTCTTCGTTTCCAGCTTCATGGAAGACCATGTCGCCTTTCATGCGGAAGCTCTCTACGGGGTATCAACGTGATCCAGGCCGTCATTTTCGACATCGGCAACGTTCTGATCGAATGGCAGCCGGAACGCCATTTTGACAGCGTGATCGGACCCGAACGGCGGCAGAAGATGTTCGCCGAAGTCGACCTTCACGGGATGAATGACCGGATCGATATGGGCGCCCCTTTCAAGGAGACGATCTACCAGACGGCAGAGGACTATCCGCACTGGCGCAAGGAGATCCAGCTCTGGCATGACCAGTGGATCGAGATGGCGAAACCGGAGATCCCGCATTCCGTCCATCTTTTGCGCACTCTGCGCCAGAAGGGTGTTCCGGTGTTTTCGCTGACCAATTTCGGCATTGGCAGCTTTGACTACGCCGTGACCAAGTACCCGTTTCTGGTGGATTTCGATCGCCAGTACATCTCGGGACATTTGCAGGTGATCAAACCCGATCCCGAGATCTACCGGATCGTCGAGGAAGATTGCGGCTTGGCCCCCGAAAGCCTGCTCTTCACGGATGATCGCGTCGACAACATCGATGCAGCAATTGCCCGCGGCTGGAAAACGCATCTGTTCACGGGGCCCTCGGGCTGGGCGCATGCTCTTGTCGCACACGGCCTCTTGTCAGAAGCGGAGGCGCAGCTTTGACGATGAGAACCATCACCTTCGAGGATGGCGACAAGCGTCTGAACTGGTCCGAGTTGCTGGACGCATTGGAGGCTGGCCACAAGCTGCCAAAGGCCGAGATCTCCGACACCTTCCTCTACCGCGGAGATGACACATTGCTGTCGCGCGCCGCCTGGATCGATGGTCTTGGCCAGTCGGTCAAGACGGCCACGGTTTTCCCCGGCAATTCGGCCATGGGAAAACCGACGATCCACGGATCGGTCAGCCTGTTTTCCGACCGCACCGGAGAGCTGGACGCGGTAATCGACTTTCATCTGGTGACGAAATGGAAAACGGCGGGGGATTCACTCCTCGCGGCACGTAAACTCGCGCGTCCGGATACCCGAAACATCCTGATCGTGGGGGCTGGCACGGTGGCAAGCTCCATGGTCTCGGCCTATCGCTCTTTGTTCCCCGATGCCAAGCTCTCGGTCTGGAACCGCTCGGAAGAGCGCGCGCAAGCTTTCGCACAGGCACACGGCGTGACAAACGCCACCGATCTCCCCTCGGCTGTTGCCGCCAGCGACATCATCTGCACCGCGACCATGTCGACCGAACCGGTGATCCGTGGGGAATGGCTGCAGCCCGGCCAGCATCTCGACCTGATCGGCGCCTACCGGCCGGATATGCGCGAAGTCGATGACACGGCGCTCAAACGGTCCCGTATCTTCGTCGACAGTTTCGCGACGACGCTGGAACATATTGGCGAGCTGAAGATCCCCCTGTCGCAGGGCGTCATCGCATCGGGCGATGTGGTCGCGGACTACTACGCGTTGGAGAAATTCGAGCGCCGGTCGGATGATGAGATAACGATTGCCAAGAACGGCGGCGGTGCGCATCTCGACCTGATGACCAGCAAATACATTGTCGGGGCCTGCGACAGGGGATGATCTGGCTGCTGCTGATTGCCCTCGCGGTTTTGATCGCGGTTGCTCTCTTGCCAAGAGTGGCCGAGGCGCGCCGCAAACCGATGGATGGCGCAGCCCGCAACACGGCACCCGGGGAGTTTGTCCAGCTGACCGATGGGGTCACCCATATTCACAGGCGCGGCACGCTCAGGGGGCCTTGGGTCGTCTGCATCCATGGTCTGACGACACCTGAATTTGTCTGGGACGGGATGATCGACGGTCTGACGAAGCTGGGCTTTCGGGTGCTGAGCTATGATCTGTATGGCCGCGGCTTCTCCGACCGGCCGGATCTGCCCAATTCAAGGGAGTTTTTCCTTCGCCAGCTGGAAGAGGTGATGGAGGTCGCCGGCGTCTCGGAGACCGCGACCCTTATCGGCTATTCGATGGGGGGCAGCATCGCGTCGGCCTATGCGGTCAAGTATCCCGAGAAGGTCGACCGTCTCATTCTGCTCGCGCCGGCTGGGCTGCGCATGACCGACAACCGCTTTGCCCGCCTTGTCCGGGATACGCCCGTTCTGGGCGATTGGCTGATGACCGTTCTGGGCGGGCGCTTGTGCAAATCAGGGGCGTTGGCGGAAAAGGATACACTCTCCACCGTCCCGAATATCGCACATCGGCAGGCCGCCGAGGTCGATTACCGAGGGTTCCTGCGATCGGTCCTGTCGAGCCAGCGCCACATGCTGGCCGAAGATATGTTCGACGATCACCGCAAGCTGGAGGAAGAGCGCGTTCCCGTCCTTGCGATCTGGGGCAAGAAGGACAAGGTCATTCCGCCCAGCGCCCTTGGGGATATGTCGCAAGCCAATCGCGGTGCACGGCACATGACGATCGAGGACGCAGGGCACGGGTTGCCCTACACGCATCCTCGAACCGTGATCGAAGCTCTCAAGGAATTTCTGCGCGAAGGCCAAAAGGCCTAGGCCCCGCGGTCTTCGCCTCATGCGGCTCCCCCCGCGCGTGAATTTCATGTTTGCGTCAGCGTTGGAATGTTGCGACATGGAAGGCAGGCAACGAGACATAGACCGCCGATGAGATTGAGCGAAACATATCAGGCCCGGATCTCCGAGGGGACACTGAGGGAGGACCCTGCCCAGCGTGCAGCCCTCCCGCTGTTCGATGAACTTTGCGAAAATCTTGAGAAACCGGCGCCCAAGAAAGGGTTTCTCGGGCGGTTTTTGGCCAAAACAGAGTCTATTCCCGGGATCTATATCTGGGGCGGCGTCGGGCGCGGGAAGTCGATGCTGATGGATCTGTTTTTCGAAGAGGTGACAGAGCCCCGCAAGAAACGGGTGCATTTTCACGCCTTCATGCAAGACGTTCATTCGGCAATGCATGAAGCGCGGAAGACAGGCGTCGATGACGCCATCATTCCCGTTGCCGACGCGATTTCGTCCAATCTCAGGCTGCTCTGCTTCGATGAAATGCAGATCACGGACATCACCGATGCGATGATCGTCGGGCGGCTGTTCGAACAGCTGTTTGAAGCCGGCGTGGTGGTGGTGACCACGTCAAACCGACCCCCTGAAGATCTCTACAAGGACGGGTTGAACAGGGCCTTGTTCCTGCCGTTCATCGATCTTCTCGGGGAACGGCTGATCGTCCACGAGCTGGCCAGCCCCACGGATTACCGTCAAAATCGGTTGAGCGGCGAACAAACCTACTTCACACCGGCCAACGCGACCTCGAAGGCCCATCTGACAGAGATCTGGACGCAGTTCAGCGGCGGATTGGCCGAAGAGCTCGTCCTGAGCGTCAAAGGCCGTGAGGTCCACATTCCCCAATTCCGAAACGGCGCAGCCCGCGCCAGCTTCTTCGACCTCTGCGGCAAGCCTCTGGGCCCTGCGGATTACCTCGCTCTGGCCGAGGCAATCCGCGTGCTGATCCTTGACGACATTCCGTTGCTGTCGCGGGACAATTTCAACGCGGCCAAACGCTTCGTGACCCTGATCGACGCGCTGTACGAGGCGAAAGTGCGCCTGATCTGTTCGGCCGCCGATCTTCCGGAGCGGCTCTACCTGGAAGGGGAGGGTGCGTTCGAGTTCGAGCGGACCGCATCGCGCCTGCGCGAGATGCAAAGCGACAGCTGGGCCGAGGTCTAAGACCTCGGGAAAAGACGGGATCTAGCCGTTTTCGCGCAGAATAGAGCCTGCAAGATAGAGCGACCCACAGATCAGAATACGCGCATCGGGGGTTGTCGCGACGATGCTTTCGATGGCGCTTTGCACATCTTGGGCGGCCTCGGCTTGGAGGCCGGCCTTCTGGGCAAACCCAGCCGTCTCCGACGCGCTCAGCGTTGCGGATTCGCCCGGGATCGAGACGGCAAACAATCGCTCCACCAGATCGCGCAGCGGGGTCATGTAGCCCGAAACATCCTTCGTGTTCAGCATTCCGCAAATCAGATAGGTCGGCCGCTTCGGCAACCCGTTCAGAATGCCCGCAAGTGCGACGCCGGCAGCCGGATTGTGCCCGCCGTCAAGCCACAGTTCAGCAGGTCCCGCCGCGGCCACGAGCGGGCCGGTCTTGAGCCTTTGCATCCGCGCCGGCCAGACGGCCTGCGTCATTGCCGCTTCGCAAGCGGTTTCATCAAAGCCCAATTGGCGCAGGACAGCGATGGCCCCGCCGGCGTTTTGCACCTGATGATCGCCAATCAGGGCCGGAAGGGGCAGATCCAGCAATCCGGTTTCGTCCTGATACACGAGACGCTCGCGTTCTTTCGTCACGTGCCAATGCTGCCCAAACACCTGAAGCGGCGCCTGCACGCGGTCGGCCCTGTCCTCGATCACATCAAGGGCCGCGTCATCCTGGGGTCCGACCACGCAGACCGCGCCGCGTTTCATGATGCCGGCTTTCTCACCTGCGATCGCTTCGATCGTTTCGCCAAGGAACTGCTGATGGTCGAACGAGACAGGTGTAATCACGGTCGCAGCAGGGGCATCGATGACATTCGTTGCGTCCAGCCGTCCGCCAAGCCCGACCTCCAGAAGGCAATAATCGGCTCTAACACGGCTGAATGCTAGGATTGCCGCGACCGTTGTAATCTCGAAATAGGTGATCGCGTCGCCCTTGTTGGCGGCGTAACACTCATCGAGAACGGCGCTCAGATCCTCTTCGGAAATCAGCTCTCCGGCGAGGGTGATGCGTTCGTGAAACCGGGCCAGATGCGGCGAGGTATAGGCGTGCACGCGCTTGCCGGCCCCTTCGAGGCCCGCGCGGATCATGGCAAGCGTGGACCCCTTGCCGTTGGTGCCAGCAATATGGATCAGCGGTGGGAGCTTGCGCTCAGGATTGTCCAGAGCCGCGAGAAGCCGCCACACGCGGTCGAGCGTCAGATCAATGATTTTCGGATGAAGCGCCATCATCCGTTCGAGGATGGCGTCGCTCTGTTGGGAGGTCACGCCTTGTCTTCCGCCTTCGCAGTGTCTGTCTCAGACGGTTCCACTGATGTGTCAGCACCCTGAGCCGGGGCGGGCAAATCGCCCTTCACGGCGGGAGACTGGCCGCTCAGCATGCGCAGGATCGTGACCAGTTCTTCCTTGAGATCCTTCCGGTGGGTCACCCGGTCGAGCATACCGTGATCCAGAAGATACTCGGCGCGCTGGAAACCCTCGGGCAGTTTCTCGCGGATGGTCTGCTCGATCACGCGGGGACCGGCAAAACAGATCAGGGCATTAGGCTCTGCGATATGCACATCGCCAAGCATTGCATAGGAGGCGGTAACACCCCCCGTGGTGGGATGGGTCAGGACCACGACATAGGGCAGTCCGGCCTCTTTCAGCATCTCGACCGCAACCGTCGTGCGCGGCATCTGCATCAGGCTCAGAATGCCTTCCTGCATGCGCGCGCCACCCGCGGCAGAGAACAGAACCAGGGGACGGTTCAGGGTCACGGCGCGTTCGGCGGCAGCGATGATCGCGTTGCCGACATACATCCCCATCGATCCGCCCATGAAGGAGAAGTCCTGAGCGGCTGCGACGATCGGGGTCCGGTTGATGTCCCCCTCGGCGACCAGCATGGCCTCTTTCTCGCCGGTGGATTTGACCGCCGCCTTCATCCGGTCGGGGTAGCGCTTCTGATCGCGAAACCCGAGAGGATCGGCAACCGGCTCCGGCACCTCGACCTCGGAAAAGATACCGCCATCGAACAAGGCATTGAAACGGTCGCGCGCTGTGATCGCCATATGGTGATCGCAGTTCGTGCAGACGTTCAGGTTCTCCGACAGTTCGCGGTGAAACAGCATCGTTCCGCATTCGTCACATTTGGACCAAAGGTTTTCCGGCACCTCGCGGCGCGAAAACAGCGAATTAATCGTTGGCCGGACGTAGTTGGAAATCCAGTTCATAGGTGCCTCTTTCCCGTTAACTCTCCAGATAATCCTGGACCGTTGGAAATGCAATCAGCGTCGCAACATGCGGCGGATCACAAGCCAGACCACGATCACAACGCAGATATCCGCGAGCAGGAGCGGCTGAATGATATGCGAATCGCTCATCGTGAAATCGGTCTGAAACAGCGCGAGCGCCGACAACTCTCCCTGAACACTGACAACAAGCAAAGCCAGAAAGTTGTTCGCGAAATGAAACCCCATGGCCGCGCCGAGGTTTCCGGTCAGGCGCGTCAGATCCGCCGCGACCAGACCGAACGTGCCTGTGGCCAGAACCACCAGAAGTCCCGTCAAGGTGTCGAACCCGGGGTTGTAATGGGCCAGTCCGAACAGAATCGACGGCAGTCCCATCCAGACAAACGGATGGCGGAACCGCGCGGCAAGTTGCTGCTGGAGGTAGCCGCGAAACACCATCTCTTCTGCAGTTGTCTGCACAAAAAGAAGCGGGACCGCCCAGATCATAAGCCCGGCCCATGCGGCAAAGCCGTGGCTCTGGCTGAGGTTTGAGGGAATGAAGTAGCTGGTCACCAGACCGCAAAGCAGCAGTGTTCCGGCGGCAAGAAGCACGGCTTTCTTCCAGTCTGACCAGACCATTCGCAGCGGGCCAAAAAGCGTCAGCGGGCTGCGCCAATGCCACAGGGCCGCCGCGCAGGCGGCAAGCGCCATGCCGAAGAAACTCGCCAGAAGTATGGCCATTACTGCGGGGGAGGCCGGCTCGGACAGCATCCGCAGGATGTCTTCGGGACCTTCCAGCCCAATGGCCAGACCACCCGCGAAAAAGATCGCCAACGCCAGCGCCACGTAGACTACCGCAGCCGTAACGAGGCCGACCACTATGCGCCAGATCGCGGGGTACCGGGTGGCCGGCGCGATAAATCTCTCGAAGACGGGAGTATACATTCTGATCTCACTGCTCTTTGCGCTCAAACTAGCCGCAAGCCGATTCCCCCGCAATCGCGCTTGTGTACCGGCGTCTCCGGCAGTATTCCGGGGCCAACTTTTTGGGAGGCTGATATGCTGAAGAAACCGACTGACAAGACTAACCTGCCAAGCCGCTATGTGACCGAAGGGCCCGCCCGCGCGCCGCATCGGTCCTACTTCTATGCCATGGGCCTTGGCGAAGAAGAGATCCACCAGCCTTTCGTTGGTGTGGCGACCTGCTGGAACGAGGCAGCCCCCTGTAACATCGCCCTGAACCGTCAGGCTCAGGCTGTGAAGCTCGGCGTCAAGGCGGCCAACGGAACGCCGCGCGAGTTCACCACCATCACCGTGACCGATGGTATCGCGATGGGCCACGAGGGCATGCGGTCCTCGCTCGCCTCGCGCGAAGCCATCACCGACACGGTTGAGCTCACCATGCGCGGACATTGCTATGACGCAATCGTCGGTCTTGCCGGATGCGACAAATCCCTGCCGGGCATGATGATGGCGATGGTCCGCCTGAACACGCCGTCGGTCTTTATCTATGGCGGCTCCATCCTTCCGGGCCGCCTCGATGGCAAAGACGTAACCGTACAGGACGTTTTCGAGGCCGTGGGACAGCATCAGGCCGGCAACATGAGTGACGAGGCGCTTCGCACGCTGGAGCGTGTGGCCTGTCCGTCCGCAGGGGCCTGTGGCGGCCAGTTTACCGCCAACACCATGGCCTGTGTGTCCGAGGCCGTTGGCCTTGCGCTGCCGAATTCCTCCGGTGCGCCCGCCCCCTACGAGAGCCGCGACCACTACGCGATTGCATCGGGTGAGGCGGTGATGAACCTGCTTGAGAAGAATATCCGCGCCCGCGATATCGTAACCCGCAAGTCGCTGGAGAACGCGGCCCGCGTTGTGGCCTGCACCGGGGGTTCGACCAATGCCGGGCTTCACCTGCCGGCAATTGCCCACGAGGCCGGGATCGATTTCGACCTCGAGGACGTCTGCGAAATCTTCCGCGACACCCCGTATTTCGTCGACCTCAAGCCGGGCGGCCAATACGTTGCCAAGGACCTCTATGAGGCTGGCGGTGTGCCAGTGGTGATGCGCGAGCTGCGCAAGGCCGGACTGGTTCACGAAGATTGCATGACCGTCACGGGCTATTCCATCGGCGAAGAGCTGGACAAGGTGGAACTCGAAGCAGATGGCAAGATCATCTATCCGGTCGAGACCCCGATTTCGGAAACCGGCGGCGTTGTCGGTCTGAAAGGCAACCTCGCACCCGAAGGCGCCATCGTGAAGATCGCAGGGATGGGCGAAGAGGACATCATCTTCACCGGCCCGGCCCATGTGTTCGAATGCGAAGAGGATGCGTTCGACGCGGTCCAGAAGCGCGAATACAAGGAAGGCGAAGTGATCGTGATCCGCAACGAAGGGCCCGCTGGCGGACCCGGCATGCGCGAAATGCTCGCCACGACCGCAGCCCTGTCCGGGCAGGGTATGGGCAAGAAAGTCGCGCTGATCACAGATGGCCGCTTCTCCGGTGCGACCCGCGGTTTCTGTGTCGGTCATGTCGGCCCCGAGGCCGCGCATTGCGGACCGATCGCGCTGGTCGAAGACGGTGACATGATCACCATCGACGCAATCAAGGGTGAGATCTCCATCGCCGTGTCCGACGAGGAAATGGCGAAGCGCAAGGAGGCCTGGAAAGGTCCGCGTGACACGATCTACGCCTCGGGCGCGTTGTGGAAATATGCCCAGCTTGTCGGATCGACCAAGAAGGGCGCAGTGACCCATCCGGGCGGAAACGCCGAGAAGCACGTCTACATGGACATCTGATCTCATGCAGCGCATCGCCGCCATGGCTCTTCTGATCGCAGGACTGAGCGCCTGTGACGGAACCTTTGGCGGCGGTGCCACGACTGAGATTGAAGTCACGCAGGAAAAGGTGCGCCTTGCGGGCCCTGCGGGGTTCTGCATCGATCCGAGATCCGTCCGCTCCGGCGAAACCGAGGCCTTCGTGATGTTCGGCAACTGCGCCGCGATCTCGCGCAATGCGCAGTTCGCGCAGCCTGCCATTCAGGCCGTCGCGACAGCGTCCGTGATCAACAGCAGCTTTGGCACGCCTGCCGTCAGCAATGCCACCAAGGATCTGACCGCCCTGTTCTCTACCGAGAACGGGCGCGCCGCGCTGAGCCGATCGAACGCCGCGGACTCGGTCGCTGTCCTGAATACATTCGTGCGCGACGGTGCGCTTTACCTCTTTGCCCGCGACACGAGCCCGGACAATTTCACCAACGCTGAACAGACCTACTGGCGGGCTTATTTCGACGTGGGAAACTCTCTCGTAACCGTTTCGGTCATAGGGTTTCAGGATGCGCCGCTGTCACGCGATGCAGGGATGACAACGCTGTCGGAATTTGTTGAGATCATCCGCAATCAACCCAAGCCGTCGGGCGCCTGACGGCGCCACCCCGAATTCACACAGTCGCGTTTAACGAGTAGAAACGATTGGTTCCAATATTGAAACAGTGCTACCGCTGGAAAAAACGCAGGCGAGGACCTCCGCGAGACCATGATGGATCGTGTCCGAGAAATGATCAGGAGACGCCGCGCTGCGCGTCAGCTCAACCGCTGGAAGCAGGTTGCCTCAAGCGCGGAAGATCTAGACCTTGCCACACTGAAACATGTGCGCACGCAGGCGCGTCAATTGCGGCAGCAGGTCGACGCCGTCACCCATATTGCCGACGGGCGGCTGGCACTGCCGAGGATCGGGACCAACGCAATCCAAAGGCCCGCGCAATCGGACTGGGCGTTCCGGCCTGAGATCTGGCGTGGTCCAATCTCGCCAAGCGGCGTTGCCGCTGTCGAGAACAGCGGCAGAATCGGGGGGGCTGCGACGCTCCATCACGACTGCAGGATCTCCGAATTGACGCTTCGTCAGGTGCGAAATACCCGTGAGGACGATCTGGCCCCGTTTGGTTTGAAGATGGATGTCTTCAAGTTCGACGGCAGCTTTCTCTCTCTCGTTCTGGATTTTTCGGGTGACGCGGTCTCGGGTTTGCGGCGCAATCACATCCTGCGCATGGACGCCAGTATCGAGGTCGAACGCCCGCTGGAGATCTTTGCGCGTTTGAACGTCAAACACGGCCCCAATGTCGAACAGATGGTGCGTGAACTGCCCCGCGGAAAGGACAGAAGCATCGTCGAGTTCGATCTCGAACACACCAAGATCAACGACAAGCGCCTTGAACGGATCTGGATCGACTTGATCTTCGAGGGGCCGGAAATGAACGAGATCTATCTGCGCGACCTCACCTTCAGCCGCCGTCCGCGTGCGGATTTCTAGGAGCACGGAATGTCTGACCTGACCATGACCAAAACACGCATCCATGCCGGGGTCTACGAGGGCATCGTGGTCGACAGCGCCGGCGAGGACGGGCAACCCGATGTCGGCGTCTTCCATCTCGACAAGGAGTTGGAAGGGATCGAGATGAGCAGGGATGCACAGGATCTGCGGCTGTGGCATCTGCGGTTTCAGATTCCCGTCGAACTCCTGACCGATGGCGTTCAGACCTTTATTTTCCGCCATGTGCCCGACGACACGACGCTGGACAGTTTCACGATCGTGACGGGTGAGCCGCTGAGCGACGATCTGCGTGGCGAGGTCGATCTGTTGCGGGCGGAGCTGAATATGCTGAAAAAAGCCTTCCGCCGCCACTGTGTCGAGACGATGTAACACTCAGGTCTGACGTCGCGTTCCACGTGACAAGCTGATGCAAGTTCCGCATCCTGATCTTGCATCAGAAAGTAGCGTCATGACCGATTACCCGCATCTCCTCTCACCTCTGGATCTTGGTTTCACGACCCTGAAGAACCGCGTTCTGATGGGCTCGATGCATACCGGCCTCGAAGAAACGAAAGACTGGAACCGGGTGGCCGAGTTTTACGCGGAACGGGCACGCGGCGGGGTGGCGCTGATGGTCACTGGGGGGATGGCCCCCAACAAGGAGGGCGGCGTTTTTCCCGGCGCCGCCGGGTTGTTCACACCCGAGGATATCACGAACCACCGGATCGTGACCGACCGGGTTCACGACAGCGGCGGCAAGATCGCAATGCAGATCCTGCACGCGGGCAGATACGCTTACGCGCCGGACTGCGTCGCGCCGAGCCCGGTGAAGTCCCCGATCTCCCCCTTCCCGCCGCGCGAGCTGGACGAGGCAGGGATCGAGAAGCAGATCAGCGATATCGTGACCACTGCAACGCGCGCGCAACAGGCCGGATATGACGGCGTCGAGGTAATGGGCTCGGAAGGCTACTTCATCAACCAGTTCCTCGTCACCCATACGAACAAGCGCACCGACCGCTGGGGCGGGTCCTACGAAAACAGGATGCGGCTGCCCTTGGAGATCGTGCGCCGTGTGCGGGCAGCGGTCGGGCCCAGTTTCATCGTGATTTACAGGCTTTCGATGATCGACCTGATCCCGAACGGCTCGACATTCGAGGAAGTCACAACCCTTGCCCGCGAGATCGAAAAGGCCGGCGCCACGATCATCAACACGGGCATCGGCTGGCACGAGGCCCGTATTCCCACCATTGCCACCAGCGTTCCGCGTCGCGCCTTCACCTGGGTGACGCAGAAACTCATGGGCAAGGTCTCGATCCCGGTCATTACGTCGAACCGGATCAACACGCCCAATGTCGCCGAAGCGGTTCTCGCGGACGGGTGCGCCGATATGGTCTCGATGGCGCGGCCCTTCCTGGCGGACCCTCATTTCGTGGCAAAGGCTGCGGCCGGCACACCAGAGGACATCGCACCCTGTATCGCCTGCAATCAGGCCTGCCTCGATCATACCTTTGGCGGCAAGATCAGCTCATGCCTCGTCAATCCCCGGGCCTGCTACGAGACAGAGCTTGAGATCAAACCGGCCGCGCACCGGAAATCCATCGCCGTCGTGGGTGCAGGGCCCGCGGGGTTGTCCGCGGCTCTGACCGCCGATGCACGCGGCCATGACGTGACACTCTTCGACAAGGCGGAGACGCTGGGCGGACAGCTCAATATGGCCCGGCAGATACCGGGCAAGGAGGAATTCCACGGACTGGTCGACTGGTACAAGACCATGATCGCCAAGTCCGGCGTGACCCTGCGCCTTGGCAAAACGGCAGATGTGGAAACCCTCAACGGTTTCGACGAGATCGTCATCGCGACGGGCGTTCTGCCCCGCGACCCCCAGATCCCCGGGCAGGACGGCCCCAATGTCCTGTCCTATATCGATGTGCTGCGCGACGGCGCTGCCGTCGGAGCCTCCGTCGCGATCATCGGCGCAGGTGGCATCGGTTTCGATGTCGCGGAGTATCTCGTGACGGACGACAGCCCGACCGAAGACCTCGCGGCGTGGATGGCAGAGTGGGGCGTCGATGATCCCGCAGCGGTGCGCGGTGGGATCGCGCCCGATGGCCCAAAGCCCGAGGGTGCGGTGCGCAATGTCGTTCTGCTACAGCGCAAACGCGAAAAGCTGGGGCGACGCCTCGGCAAAACGACCGGCTGGATCCATCGCGCTGCCCTCAAGATGAAGGGGGTGCAGATGATCGGTGGCGTCAATTACGAGCGGATCGACGCAAGCGGTCTGCATGTCTCCTATGGCGAAGGCAGAGAGAACCCGCACCTGATCGAGGCCGATACGATCGTTCTGTGCGCAGGTCAAATTCCCTCCCGCAGCCTTGCGGACGCGCTGCAGGAGGCCGGTCATGCGCCCCATATTATCGGTGGAGCAAATGTGGCAGCCGAGTTGGATGCCAAACGCGCGATCGATCAAGGCACACGGCTCGCGGCACGGCTTTAGCCTTCCATTGCCTTGATATTAAATCATTTATTTGAGCGAAATCGCGAAAATCGCGCATTTTTCGCTGTTTCCCCGAATGGGACGATCACAGGAGAAACCGCTGAATCGTCTCAGAGCTATCGCATTCCTGCCGCATTTGACCCCGATACAAGTTGGAACGAGAAGACTTGAGGGGACGCCGAATGGATCGTCTAACGGAAATGGAGGCCTTTGCCACGGTCGTAGACCAGGGCGGCTTCACAGATGCTGCACGCAAGATGGGCATTTCGAAATCTGCCGTTTCGAAACATGTCTCGTCTTTGGAAACCCGCCTTGGCGCGCGTTTGCTCAATCGCACAACCCGTCGTGTGAGCCCGACCGAGATCGGTCTGGCCTATTATGATCGCGCCCGCCGGGTGCTGAACGATGCCGGCGAGGCGGATGCGCTCGTGTCCTCTATGCAAAGCGCACCATCCGGTCTTCTTCGCATCTCCGTGGCAACCGATTTCGGTGTGAACCACATGTCTCCGATTCTGGGCGATTTTCTCGTTGATTACCCGGATATCACGGTGAACATGGTCCTCAACAACCGCTTCGTCGAACTGATCAGCGAAGGGTTTGACCTCGCTATCCGCATTGGCGAGATGGAGGACAGCTCTCTGCGGGCCCGCAAGCTGACGGAGACGACAAAGCGTCTCATCGCGAGCCCCGGATATTTCGAGCAATTCGGCCGCCCCGAGAAAATCGACGATCTCAACGAGCATAAGCTTCTGCATTACTCGAACCAGTCTGCCGGAAATGTATGGAAACTGACCGCGCCGTCCGGCGAGAAGCGTCAGGTGCGCACGCAGGGGTGGCTGACCGTGAACGACGGCCAGTCGCTGCTCAATGCCTGCGTCTCCGGCCTTGGGATCGCCTATCTGCCGAGCTTCCTTTACGCGGATGCGCTGGCCGAAGGGCTTGTGGTCGAGGCCATGCCTGATCTGCCAAAAGAAACACAAGGCATCTTTGCCGTTTACCCGCCGGGCCGCTACACGCAGCCCAAGGTGCGGACGTTTATCGACTTCCTCGTGGAGGCCTTCCGGCAAAAAGGCCCCGACACCTGGTAATGTCCAGGATCTAACAACCGGTGTTTGGCAACACTTTACTGGGTCGAGGTGAGAACCACCTCGACCCTTCTATTTGCGGTGCGCCCGGCCTCGCTTTGGTTGCCCGCGCGCGGCGCAAGAAAGCCCACACCTTCAAAAGCGACCTGTTCCTCAGGCACGCCAAATCCGGACACCAGACCGTCCAGAACGGATCGCGCCCGCGCGCGTGATAGCTTTATGTTTGCCTCCAGAGACCCAACGGCATCCGTATGGCCAACCAGCGTGACGCGGCGGGCCGGATCCTCCTTGAGGTAGTCTGACAAAGCCCGCAGCGACGCGTATTCCGAGGCGACCAGCGTTGCCTCGCCCGTCGCAAAGATTAGATCCTCCAAAACGATGCGCCCGTATTGCTCAAGGTTCTGTGCGATGCTGCCGTTTGTCGACGACACGGCAGAAGTCAGGACCGGCCCTTCCTCGACCGGAGTGACCACGGCAACGGACCCCTCGCTCTCCCCGCCCACGAGGATCAGCTGCACATAGGCAAAATCCTGGCTACGGCTGACAAAGAGGCTGAGGTATTCGGGGATGGCACCCCCCAGCCTCTGCGCGGAGAGATACCTGAAATCGCCCAGATCGATATGCATCACCGGTTCGGGCAGAACATCGGTTTGAAACCGGAAGTCGAACCCGCCGCATTCGCGCGTATCGCACTCGTAAAGAAGTTCGAACCCCATCGCCTCGATCTGCTGGCGCAGGGAATCCATGACCACAAGCGTCGCCACATCCGCAACCGAGACCCGCCACGCGATCTGGCTGAGGGGTCCTTCCGCGACGACGGTTTGCATTGCACCTTCCGCGAACGGGCCGACGGGCATTTTGTAGCTGGTGAAATCTTCGGCCTTGGTGAAGGTTTCGCGGGCCGGACCCGGGAAACTCAACTCCACCGCCGCCGTTGCAGCCGGGGCTGCGCAAACCGCAAACAGCAATGCCGTCAGCCAAACCTTCATCTGTCGGCAGCGTGATAGTCTTCGTTCGGGCGCATATCGACAGCCGACGCAATCCGATTGGTCATGTTGAAGAACCCGGCAACGGACGCGATGTCCCAGATGTCACGTTCAGAGAAACCGACCTGCCGCAGCCTTTCGCGATCACATTCCTCGATGCGGTAGCTTGCCTCGGTCATCGCGACGGCGAAATCAAGCATCGCGCGCTGCCGGGCATCGATATCGGCCACCCGGTAATTGAGAACAAGCGCCTCGCCCAGCGCCGGATCGCCCGATAATTCCCGAACCGCCGCACCATGTGCGACCAGACAATAAAAGCAGCGGTTCACGGAGGAGACCGCCACCGCAATCATTTCGCGCTCGAGTTTCGACAACCCGCTATCGGCCAGCATGACGTCATTATAGAGCCCGGAGAACGCGTCGAGCTTGGCCTGATCAAACGCGTAGGCCTGCAGGACATTCGGGATCATCCCGAGTTTCTCCTGACAGATGTCGAAATATTTCTGCACTGACGGGGGCAGGGGATCCATCATCGGCAGGTCCAGAGCGGTTACATTCGGCTTGTCGTTCACGGCTGCACGCTTTCTAACTGGGTTTGATCCGGTAGTGATACGAAGCACACTCGCGCATGCCCAGTGAGCTGTAAAGCGCGCGCGCCGATCTATTCGCCCGCGTCACGGCCAAGGCAAATTCGGTGGCGCCTTGTTCTGCAGCCCATTTGGCCGCGGCAAGGGTCATGTGCCGGCCAAGACCCTGCCGGCGTTGATCGCCGAGGATCTCCAACGCGTGCAGCATCGCAACCTGTCCATGAAGTGCAACAAACGCCGCGCCGGCCGGCTTGTTATTGACCCGACCCAGAATGCCGGTCTTTGGCCCGTCTGCCCGCTCCATCACGGCCAGCCGCGCCGGACCAATCCCGCCGTCCTGCCAGATGTCGCACATGATCTGGAGCGGCTCCCAGATCGGAAAGGCTGCCAGAGGCGGGATTTCGATTTCGCCCAGATCCTTGAGGGACACATGGTAAATCACCGTCGGATCGATGATCTCATAGCCGTTTTGGGCCAGTTTAGTGTCTAGTTCCGAGTCTTCCGGTTTCAGCGAAAACAGGAAATCCTGCTTGAGCGCGCGCATCTCCTCTTCGGCTTGGGTGATACTTCCGGCCTCGTCCGAACCCGTTGCCTGCGAGGCTGCAGAGACGCGCTTTCCGCCACCCGCACCCTCGCGAATGATCCAGCCGCCCACGGTTCTGCGTGCGAGCGGAGGCCAAGTTGCCTCAAGGACGTCGGAAAAATCAGAAGAGGTCTCAGAAGAAGTCATTGGCTCTCAGCATCCAGTATCTTGCCAAGCTCGGCAATAACCTCGGTTAATTTCACATCATCGGTTCCGCGCACGACAATGTTGGAGCCGTGGACCCCATCCTGGATGAACGGGTAGGATCCGAAGGAGAGATCGGGATGGGCTTGCGCCATGGCTCCGAGCGGGGCGGCCAGATCGCCTTCGCCACGCATCATCCGCAAGGTCCGCGACAACAAGGGCTGGCCGCCTGTCAGCGTCGACAGAACGGACGCCACCATGGCCGTGAAAACCGACGGAACACCGGCCATCACATGGACATTTTCAACCTTGAACCCCGGCGCGACCGATACAGGGTTGTCGATCAGGGAGGCGCCATCAGGAACACGCGCCATGCGCAAACGGGCTTCGTTCAGTTCCCGTCCGGTCTGGGCATAATGCGCCTCAAGCAGGCGCCGGGCATCGTCCCGGATGTCTACGTTGACGTTGAACGCAACGCCAATCGCATCGGCCGTGATGTCGTCATGGGTCGGCCCGATCCCGCCTGACGTAAACACATGATCGTACCTGTCGCTCAGGGCGCGGACGGCTTCGACGATCCGGTCCTGTTCGTCAGAGACGACGCGCACTTCCTCGAGCGAGATGCCCGCCTTGGTCAGTTCCCCGGCCAGATGATGCATATTGGCGTCTCTGGTCCGACCCGACAGGATCTCGTCTCCGATCACAAGCATGGCGGCAGTGGGGTTGGGCATCGACGCCTCCTTGAATAGAACCTGCCCGAGGTATAGGCCCCCCTCATGCGCTTTCAAACCCCGCTTTTGCCCGCCACGCTGATCCGCAGATACAAACGGTTCCTTGCCGATATCCGTCTGGAGGACGGGCGCGAGGTGACCGCACATTGCCCCAATCCCGGGGCTATGCTCGGCTTGAAAGAACCGGGGTTACGGATCTGGGTCGAACCCAACGACGATCCGCGCAAGAAGCTGAAATACGGCTGGCGCATCGCGGAGCTACCCGACGGTCACCTCGCGGGAATTGACACCGCGATCCCCAACCGCGTCGTCAAGGAAGCGCTGACAGATCGTGCGATCGCGCCGCTTGCTCCCTACGAAACGGTTCGGCCTGAAGTCCGTTACGGAACGGGGAGCCGGATCGATTTCCTGCTCTCCCAAAGCGGTCTGCCCGACGCCTATGTCGAAGTGAAGAATGTCCATCTCCGCCGGCAGGGAGATTGGGCCGAATTCCCCGACAGCGTCACGACACGTGGCGCCAAGCATCTGGCGGAACTGGCAAAAGTGGCGGAGACGGGAGCGCGTGCCATCATGCTCTACCTCGTCCAGCGCACCGATTGCCACCGGTTCCGGCTCGCACCCGACCTCGATCCGGCTTACGCGCGTGCCTTTGACAGTGCCCGCGCAGCCGGTGTGGAGATGTTCTGCTACGGAACGCGTATCTCTGCTCAGGAGATCCGCTTGGGGGAACCGCTTCCGGTGGACCCACTGCCGCAGGCAGCTGCCTGACACTGGTCGATAGCATAACAATGACCTATATCTGAAAAAGCATGACGAACGGGGTGAAATTGGAACACCAGCACAAAGGCCGGATGACAAAAGAGGGGATTCGCATTCACGAGATTGCGGATTTCGAAGGCATGCGTGCGGCCGGCGCACTGGCTGCGCAAATCCTCGACGAGATTGCCGATGCTGTCGTTCCGGGTGTGACCACCAGTGCGCTGGATCAGATGGTCACGGACAAGGTGGACGCGGCCGGCGCGAAATCCGCGACCATCGGCTACAAGGGCTACCAGCACGCCTCATGCATCAGCGTGAACCACGTTGTGTGTCATGGCATCCCGGGACCGAAAGTTCTCAAGGAAGGCGACATCCTCAATATCGACGTGACGGTTATCGTCGACGGGTGGTTCGGCGATACCAGCCGGATGTATGTCGCGGGGCGGCCAAACCGCAAGGCCGAGCGTTTGATCCAAGTCACGCATGACGCGCTCTTCAAGGGGATCGAACAGGTCAAACCCGGCAATACCTTTGGTGACATCGGGGCGGCGATCCAAAAATATGTGGAATCGCACCGCATGTCAGTTGTGCGGGATTTCTGTGGTCACGGGCTGGGCCGCGTCTTTCACGCGCCTCCGAATGTTCTGCATTACGGACGTCCCGGGACGAATGCGACGCTGGAAGAAGGTATGTTCTTCACGATCGAACCGATGGTCAATCTGGGCCGGCCGGAGACAAAGGTTCTCCCCGATGACTGGACCGCCGTGACCCGTGACAGATCGCTCTCGGCACAGTTCGAACATTCGGTCGGTGTAACAGCCGACGGGGTTGAGATTTTCACCTTGTCGCCCGCCGGCAAGTTCCATCCGACATACGGTTAATTTAACCACCGATTAAGCAGAATCGCCTGATTTGGCCGCATGCCAGATCTCGAGACCCAGTTTTGCGAAACGTCCTTGCCGGACATGGCTGGCCAAGCCCAACGCGCGGGTGCGCATAAGCGTGTTTTCAAGCATATCGACGATGCCTTGCCGGATCATGACGTGCTGGCGCTTATCCTGTCTCGCGTCATCGCGCGGAAGAATGTCCGTCCCCTTGTTCGCAAGCTTCTTGCCCGGTTTGGCGATTTCAATCAGGTCGTCACGGCAGAGCCCGACCGGCTTGCGGAGATTTCAGGGGTCACGGAGGATCTGATCGAGGAGCTTGGCCTGATTCAGGCCGCGGCGTGCCGGCTGGCACAGGCCCGGATCATTCAGGCGGACGCCCTGTCGTCCTGGGACGCATTGCTGGACTATTGCACGATCAGGATGGGTCACCTGAAAACAGAGGAGCTCCGCATTCTCTTCCTCAACCAGAAGAACGTCCTGATCGCGGATGAGGCCCACGCCCGCGGGACCGTCAATCACGTGCCGGTCTACCCCAGAGAGATCCTGAAACGCGCGCTTGCGCTCAACGCATCCGCCCTCATCGTGGTCCACAATCATCCCTCCGGTGACAGCGCGCCGTCTGAGGGGGATATTGCCATGACCCGCATTCTCAGGACCGGGGCAGAAGCCCTCGGGCTGGTCCTCCACGATCATCTGATCATCGCGGGCGGCGGGAGTTACTCCTTTCGGGAAGCAGGTCATTTATAGACCCTATTTCACCCAAACCTCGACCCTGCGATTGATCGCACGCCCCCAACCCGTATCGTCACACGCGATTGGCAGCGCCTCTCCGAACGCGTCAGTCCCCAATGTCACACGGTCCAGATCCGCGCTCGGGGCTGCCGCACGTACAAGGTTCAGGACAGCCTCGGCCCGACGCCGCGACAGATCCAGATTTGCCCCGCCGGGGCCGGCACCATCGCTGAACCCGACAAAGAGCAGATCGCGCTCATCGAAATTCCCCAACTCCAGAGCACGGGACAATCGCAAGACAGCTTCCCGCGATTTCGGGTCCAGATCGACGGACCCGCCCTGAAACCGGAAAGTCGCCGAAAGCCGCTGCCGGGTGCGAAGGGTGTCCACAAGACGCTGCAAATCACCCAAAGTCACATCTCCGCCTGCCTGCGCAATCGCCAAGGCCAGGCGATTGCCCTGATCCTTGAACGATGTCGCGACGACGGACTGGTCCACGAAGCCGGCGCGGCGAATGACCGTATCGGCAGCGGGCGAAGAGACGAACCCAAAGAACTCGCGGGCCAGAAGCGGCAGACGCCGCGGCGGTGTGAGCATCATCAGGGGAACGGTCAGCGGATAATCCTCATTGCGAAGTGCAACGAGGCTCGGTCTTTGCTCAGACCCACAGGATCCGGTGATCGGGACCGGTTCGGCATTCCCGACCTGGCTCAGCGTTGTCAGGCCAACCGAAAACAAGTCCTCCGACACCGCATCACTGAGGGCCTCCATGCTTTCCTGAACCTTTGCATCCGGAGATATCAAAACGCCAAACTGGGAGAGTATTTCGTCCTCAAACGCCTGATAGAGGCCATTGTCAGGCTTGGGCGTATGGATCCGGATCGGGGTATCCTCGCCACCAAGAGCACTCCAGCTCTCGATGCCACCCGAGAACACGCCCGCAAGTTGCTCAAGCGACAGGCTGCGAACCGGTTGCGCCGTGGCCTTGATCGCCACAAGCCCGTCTATGGCGATCACGCGCGTGCGCCGGTCCTCAAACAGGTTCTCGAACCCCGCACTGTAGGCCAGGCCAATTTCCTGGGGCCGGGGTTCGCGCAGCACAAGTGCAATATCCGCTTCCTCGGCGATCAGGTCGGCGAACCCCTCGGCGGAGGTGCTGGCCCTCAGCCCGAAACGGCCGATCACCCGATCCTCGTTGCTGATCACGAAAGTAGAGTGCGTATCATCTTCGACCTCGCGCAGAAGACTATAGCCATTTCGGTCTGAAAAAGCCTGTATCAGAGCCGGTATCAGCACGTCGGCCATGAGGCGTGTGCCGGAGAGGTTCACCTCGGCCACAAAACTGTCGAGCTTGGGGCAGCCGGGGCCATCGCAGGTCACACCCTGACCGTCGATGGTCAGCGGACCGTATTCCGTATCGACCCTGTAGAATTCTCCGTCATATCCAAGGAGGCTGCCGTCAATCACGATGTTCCCATCACGCGATTGCAGGCGCACATCGGTTGACTGCGCCCACGCAGGCGCGCCGATCAGAAACCCGATCAAAACAACGAAGATGCGCAAATGATCCACCGGAATGCCTGCTTAATTCGCCGTGAGTGTCAGGTCTGCGAGGATATTTTTCAACACCGGGTCCCCCCCATCGGCCTTGCACCCGGGCGCGGCCAAACGCAGGTCATACCGGATTGGCGCCTGCTCGGGCTGGACGCGCAGAACCCTTCCCCTGCGCGGCTGAGCACAGGCTTCATCGGTGATCCGGTTCAGAATATGGACGCGCGCAACCGACATGTCCGCCTCCGTCCTGTGCGGATGGGAGAAGATCTGGAGTTTCGGCGCGCCGGCCTCCCCTAGGGTCACAAGCTCGCCCGCACCTCCGCGCGCTATACCCGGCACAAGTTCGGCCAGATCGGGATCTTCCCACATAACGGCAAGTCGGGCATGGTCCTTCAGCTCCGGCATCAGGATCGATCCCAGCAGCGTCTCTCTATTCTCAAAAACAGTCTCTATTTCGGCATTTTCTTCCAGTATCGGGATCTCGAAATAGAGCCGCCCCATGCCCGAGAGCCTTATCCGGAACTCCATCCCCGCATGACGGATAAGCGCGTTCTGATCCCGCCGGCACGGCGCGTCGATCGACACGCCCACCCGGGCAGCGGGCCGTCTCGTCAACGCGATCGACGCACCGCAGCGGAGACCGAATGCGCTGAGATCGTTCTGTTTTGCCAACTCCGTCCGAAGACCTGAGACGAACGGCGCCTCAGCGGGAAGAGGCCGTATCGCTGGCGCGGTCAGGGCGGCTTTTTGCGCCTCAGGCAGCGCCGGAAATGCGTTCCCCGGTGCCGGCGCCAGAACGGACGCCCCCGTCACGGACGGGAGGGACTGGGACACTGCCGGCTGCCCCGTGCAAATCGCGAGGCACGCCAAAATTCCGGCGATTGGAAAACTGCTCATTTACTGCCTGGCCGAGTATTCTCGTTGCTGCAGGCAGGGTGTGGTCGATCGCGCCCCAAGTCAATGGGGGCGCGGTCTCAAACCAGCTGACCGTGGCAATGTTTGAATTTCTTGCCGGACCCGCAGGGGCAGGATGCGTTTCGGCCCGGGTTGCCCCAGGTTGACGGGTCGGTCTCGTCAAAACCCTCGACCGCCTGTGCCGGCTCTTCCGTGGCGGCGGGCTGGGCGGCAGCGGCGGCGGCCTGCTGCTGGGCCAGCACCTGTTCCATCATCTTGCGCTGCTCTTCTTCGGTCAGCGGACGGATCTGGGCCAGTTTCTGGGACACGTCGGCGCGCAGGGAATCGAGCATGCCTTCAAACAGCTGGAAACTCTCGGTCTTGTATTCATTCAACGGGTCACGCTGTGCGTAGCCCCGGAACCCGACCACCGAGCGCAGATGCTCAAGCTTCAGAAGATGCTCGCGCCACTTGGCGTCGATGGTTTGCAGCAACAACTGCTTTTCGATGTTGCGCATGTTCTCCGGTCCGAAATCAACGGCCTTCTTGGCCATGAACTCGTCGGCAGAACGATAGAGCCGCTCGCTGATTTCGCCGTCATCCACGCCTTCCTCGGCCGCCCATTCAACGACCGGCACATCGATGCCGAGCTTCTCCTTGATCGCGTCATAGAGACCTTCCGTGTCCCATTGGTCCGCATAGGTCTTGGGCGGCATGAACGCGTCGACGAGATCGTCGATGACCTGATGGCGCATGTCCTGCGTGATCTCGTTCACGTCCTCGGATTCCATGATCTCAAGCCGTTGCGAGAAGATCGCCTTACGCTGATCGTTCATCACGTCATCGAATTTCAAAAGCTGCTTGCGGATGTCGAAGTTGCGGCCTTCAACCTTGGCCTGCGCCTTTTCGAGAGACTTGTTCACCCATGGGTGCGCGATCGCCTCGCCTTCCTTCATACCCAGCGTCGAGAGCATCTTGTCCAAGCGCTCCGAGCCGAAGATCCGCATCAGGTCGTCTTCGAGAGACAGGAAGAAAGACGACCGGCCCGGGTCGCCCTGACGGCCGGACCGGCCACGCAACTGGTTGTCGATACGGCGGCTCTCGTGACGCTCTGTCGCCAGAACAAACAGGCCGCCCGCCTCTTTCACCTTCTGTTTCTCGTCGTTGACTTCCGCCTCGATCCGGGCACGAACCTCTTCGGGTTCCGCATCAGGGTTCGCACTCAGGAAATCCTGAACACGCATTTCGACATTGCCACCCAGTTGGATGTCGGTCCCGCGGCCCGCCATGTTGGTCGCGATGGTCACTGCGTTCAGCTTGCCGGCGTTGGCGACGATCTCCGCTTCCTTCTCGTGCTGGCGCGCGTTCAGGACGTTGTGTTTGATCCCGGCCTGATCGAGAAGCTGAGACAGGAATTCCGACTTTTCGATGGATGTCGTGCCGACCAGAACAGGCTGGCCCTTTTCATGCGCTTCCTGGATCGATTCCACGATCGCGGCATATTTCTCACCAACGGTGCGGTAGATCGCATCATGCTCGTCGACACGCGCGACCGGCAGGTTCGTGGGCACTTCCACGACACCGAGGCCGTAGATCTCGGCAAATTCCTCGGCCTCCGTGGCCGCCGTGCCGGTCATGCCGGCAAGTTTTTCGTAGAGGCGGAAGTAGTTCTGGAACGTGACGGACGCGAGGGTGACGTTCTCGGGCTGGATCTGGCAGCCTTCCTTGGCCTCGATGGCCTGATGCAGACCGCCCGACAAGCGCCGCCCGGCCATCATCCGGCCGGTAAATTCGTCAACGAGGACAACCTCGTTGTTGCGCACCATGTAATCCTTGTCCTTTCTGAACGCCTTGTGGGCTTTCAGCGCCTCGGTCACATGGTGCACCAGCGTGGTGCTTTCCGGATCATAGAGCGACTGGCCTTCGGGCAGCAGTTCCATCTCCTGCAAACGGCGTTCAATGAAATCGTTGCCCTCGTCGGTGATCGTGACGACACGGGTCTTTTCATCGAGACTGAAATGATCTTCTTCGATTTCGGGGATCAGCTTGTCGATCGTAATGTAGAGATCCGAGCGGTCCTGCGACGGGCCGGAAATGATGAGCGGCGTCCGCGCCTCGTCGATCAGGATGGAGTCAACCTCGTCAACGATCGCGAAATAGTGGTCGCGCTGGTACATCTGGTCCAGCTCGGACTTCATGTTGTCGCGCAGATAATCGAAGCCAAGCTCGTTATTCGTCGCGTAGGTGATGTCGGCCGCGTAGGCGACCTGTTTTTCATCGTCGGGTTGCTGCGGATAGATCACACCGGTGGTCATGCCCAGAGCGGAATAAACCTTGCCCATCCACTCGGCATCACGCTTCGCGAGATAGTCGTTCACGGTCACGATGTGCACGCCGCGTCCGGTCAGCGCATTCAGATAGGCGGGGAAGGTCGCCACAAGGGTTTTGCCTTCACCGGTCTTCATCTCGGAGATGTTGCCCTGATGCAGGAAGATCCCGCCCATCAACTGCGTGTCGAACGCCCGCAAGCCCAAGGCGCGTCGGGCCGCCTCGCGCACATTGGCAAAGGCTTCGGGCAAAAGCGCGTCAAGATCCTCGCCGTTTTCGAAACGTTCCGACAGCTGGGTCGTCCGCTCGATGATCTGTGCGTCCGTCAGCTTCTCGAATTCAGGTTCCAGAGCGTTGATTTGCGCAATCAAGGGGCGCGTCGCCTTAACCTTTCGGTCATTCGGCGTGCCAAACACCTTCTTCGCGACTGTTCCGAAACCCAGCATATTCTCTCCGCTCAATCTATGGCTGACGTGATCGTGTAAAGCTACGTCTTGCCGATCGCCGCACCGCATCATATTCCGGACAGGAAGACAATGGCGCTCCAGACCTTTGGCGATGTAAGGGGCGGCATGATTACTGTCAACGGCACGGACCTGTCCCGCGCCTCTTTGGAGATAAATTCAATGAGAAAACTAACGTCTTTGTTCTGCGCCACCGGTCTCGCCGTTGCCGTCGCGGGTCCCGTGGCCGCGCAGGACGCGGATACGGTTCTGGCCACGGTGAACGGAACCGACATTACCCTTGGCCACGTGATTGCGCTGCAGGACCGTTTGCCGGACCAGTACCGGGCGCTTGAAGACGACGTCTTGTACGACGGAATTCTCGAACAGTTGATCCAGCAGACTGTGCTGAGCCAGCACATTCAGAGCGAGATGACGAACTTCACCCGTATCGGGCTTGAGAACGAGACACGCGCCTTTCTCGCCGCCGAGTTCCTGCAGAGCGCCGGTGCCGCCGATCTGAAGGAAGAAGACGTTCAGGCAGCCTATGCCGCGCAATACGCGGATGCGGGCGGGGCCGAAGAGTTCAACGCCTCGCACATCCTCGTTGAAACCGAAGAAGAAGCGGCCGAGATCAAGAAGATGCTCGATGGCGGCGCCGACTTTGCGGAACTGGCGAAAGAGAAATCCACCGGGCCGAGCGGTCCGGGCGGCGGCCAGCTGGGCTGGTTCGGCATGGGTGCCATGGTGCCTGCCTTCGAAGCAGCCGTTGTCGCCCTTGAAGATGGCGCCGTGTCCGATCCCGTGCAGACCCAGTTCGGCTGGCACATCGTGAAGCGGAACGAAAGCCGCATTCAGGCCGCTCCGGCGCTCGAAGAGGTGCGCGCCGAGATCGAGAACCAGCTGCGCAACCGGGCGGTTCAGGACGGCATCGACAAGGTGACCGAAGATGCGGATATCCAGCGCAGCGAGGTTGAGGTTGATCCCGCGCTCATTCGCAATGTAGGGCTGTTGACGGAGTAACCTCTGATCAAGGGCCGCACCCATGGCGAGCATAACGAAAATATCCCCACTGGCTCCGGCTGGTGGGTTCCCCTCTCTTCCTGCAATTGACGGTGTCGCGTTCGCGGCGGTCGAAGCGGGCGTCCGCTATCAGGGCCGCAAGGACGTGATGCTGGCAAAGATCTCGGCCGGCGCGTCGGTCGCAGGCGTCTTCACCAGATCGTCAACGCGCGCCGCCCCCGTTCTCGATTGCCAGTCCAAGCTCGGCAGGGTCGAAGACGCGGCAAAAGGCTTCGCCTTTCTGGTCAATTCCGGCAACGCCAACGCCTTTACCGGCGCCAATGGTCAGAAGGCTGTCGCGGCGACAACCGGGGCGGCCGCAAGCGCTCTCGGCATCCCCGTGGATCACGTTTACTCCGCCTCCACCGGTGTGATTGGCGAGCCGCTGCCCGCCGAACGCATCGTCGACGCGATGGAGGCGCTTTCCGCAGGATTAGACCCTGAAAATATCGAAGGTGCCGCCCAGGCAATCATGACAACGGATACGTTCCCGAAAGGTTCGTGCCGCGAGATCATGATCGACGGGAAGCCCGTGAGGATCTCCGGCATCGCCAAAGGGTCCGGCATGATCGCGCCGGATATGGCAACGATGCTGGTCTACATCTTCACGGATGCGCAGATCGATCAAGCGCCCCTTCAGGCTCTGGTTTCCGATCTGAACGACCGGACGTTCAACTGCATCACGGTCGACAGCGACACCTCGACCTCGGATACGCTTCTGGTCGCGGCGACGGGAAAATCCGGTGTGTCCGTCGAAGGAAACACGGCCTTCTCAGATGCCCTGCAGGATGTGATGCTTGATCTGGCACATCAGGTCGTGCGCGACGGCGAGGGGGCGACGAAGTTCGTGGAGGTGCAGGTGACTGGCGCGACAACACACGAAGATGCGCGCAAGGTCGCGCTGGCGATTGCGAACTCGCCTCTGGTCAAGACGGCCATCGCTGGCGAAGATCCGAACTGGGGCCGGATCGTCATGGCGGTCGGAAAGTCGGGCGCCGTTGCCGACCGGGACCGCCTCACGATCCATTTCGGCGATATTCTGGTGGCAGAGAACGGCTGGGTCTCGCCTGACTACGTGGAAGAAGACGCCGCCGCCTATATGAAGCAGGACGCGTTGATGGTCGCCACCGATCTCGGGCTTGGCGCGGCGACGGCCACGGTCTGGACCTGTGATCTGACCCACGGATATATCGAAATCAATGCGGATTACCGCTCGTGAAAAGTGTTCTTGTCTCCGCCGTTGCCCTGATCGATGCCGATGGACGCGTTTTGCTGGCCCAGCGCCCGGAGGGCAAATCTATGGCCGGCCTGTGGGAGTTTCCGGGCGGGAAGGTCGAACAGGGCGAAACCCCAGAACAGGCTCTAATAAGGGAACTTGAGGAGGAATTGGGGATCAACACGTGGCAGAGCTGCCTCGCGCCCCTGACCTTTGCGAGCCACAGCTACGAGAGCTTCCACCTTCTCATGCCGCTCTTTGCCTGCCGGAAATGGGAGGGGATCCCGCACCCCAAAGAAGGCCAGACCCTCGCGTGGGCACGTCCCGCTGAGCTTCGGGATTACCCGATGCCACCGGCCGATATTCCTCTGATCCCGATCCTGCGCGACTGGCTCTGAACCAAAGCCGCGTCCGGCTGACCTCAGATCCAGCCTTTCAGGTTCTCGTCGAGGACATTCGTCAAGGCCGCGATATGTGTGTCATCATCGTTGAGGCACGGAATATAGGTGAACTGCTCGCCTCCGGCCTCCTCGAAGCTTTCCTTGATCTCTTCGTTGATCTCTTCGAGCGTCTCGATGCAATCGGACGAGAAAGCCGGCGCGCACACAGCGATCTTCTTCTTGCCCTGCTCGGCAAGACGGGCAACCTCTTCGACGGTGTAGGGTTTCAGCCACTCCTCCGGCCCGAAACGGGACTGGAACGTGGTTACGATATCGCTGTCCTGCCAGCCCAGACGCTCCTTGAGTAGGCGCGAGGTCTTCTGGCACTGGCAATGATAGGGGTCGCCTTCCATCAGGTAGCGCTTCGGCACACCATGGTAGGAACACACAAGCACATCGGGCCGGTCCTCGAGGTTCTCGTAGGCGCGTTCGATCGACTGGGCCAGCGCATCGATATAAAGCGGGTTTTCATAATAGGCCGGGACCGTGCGCACCGAAGGCTGCCACTTCTCTTCCATCAGGGCGCGGAACAGCTGGTCATTGGCCGTCGCGGATGTCGCGCCGGCATAATGCGGGTAAAGCGGGAAGAAGACGATCTTGTCACATCCACGCTCGATCATCTGGCGGACCTTGGACTTGGTCGAGGGATTGCCGTAGCGCATGCAGAAATCGACCTCGACGCGATCGCCGTATTTCGCCTTCATCACCTCGGTGATCTTGGCGGTCTGATCCTTGGTGATCGTCAGCAGCGGGCTTTCGCCCTTGTCGTGGTTCCAGATGCTCTTGTAGGCGGCGCCTGACGAGAAGGGGCGCTTGCTGAGGATGATCAGCTGCAGCAGAGGCTGCCAGATCCACGGTGAGTAATCGACCACACGCTTGTCGGACAGGAACTCGCCAAGATACCGGCGCATCGGCCAATAAGTGTAGTCATCGGGCGTACCCAGATTGGCAATCAGGATACCGACCTTTCCGAACTTCACCTTCGGATGGTCTACAGGCAAATGGGACATTGGCGCGTCTGACATCATGTTCATCTTTTCTTACCTTCTTCATCCTTAACCGGTTTTGCGTCCTCGCCCAACTCGGCCGTATTCAAAAAATCTGCCAGCCGCGTATTGGCCGATCCGGGGCGCAATGGCTGGGGCTGGCTGTCATCCGGAGCCCAGCCGGTCAGGAAGATCATCTCGAAGGTTGCGTAAACCCGATCACCCTCTGCCGGAAAGGCCTTTGTGTATATACGTTCGAACTCCGTGAACAGATGCCTCGGAGGGATATTTTTCCTGCGTTCGGTCAGGGCATTGGCCTCGCCCATGGCGCGCAGATCCTTCAAAAGCGCGCGCGCAGAGGCGTAGCTGACAGTTCTCCGCGTGTTGTCGGCCACAGGCAGTGCAAGACCTGCACGCTGCAGCAAGGCGCCGGCATCGCGGATCTCGATCATCGGGGAAATGCGCGGGGACAGACCACCAGAAACCGCGATTTCGGCCTCGGAGAGAGCCGCGCGCAGCTCCTGCAAGGTCTGACCGCCCAGCATCGCAACGACGAGAAGCCCGTCAGGTTTGAGCGCGCGGCGGCATTGGATCAACTGGCCAACCGGATCGTTGGCCCAGTGCAGCGCCATTGCATGAACGACCAGATCATGGGCGCCGACCTCCAGCGCCAGGGTCTCATCATCGGCCACGATGGTGGCGTTGGGCAGCTCGTTCTTCCAGAACTCCGGGAAACCGGTCACGACCGCAGGCGACTTAAAGGTTCTGTTAACGTCAATGAGCTTTTCTTGAATTTCGAACGCCGCCTCCTGATGGAGAAACAGCGCAGGCCCCGACCGCTGTGCGCGCACACGCTGACGGATCAGGGCGGCACGGTCAAAAAGAGGGGCGGGTTCGGTCATGTTCGATCCAATGAAGTCGGCCAGCAGCACGTAAAAGGCATCGGATGAAATTGCAAACGGCCTTGCATCTCGTCTATCCGGCACAATGCCTCACCTGCGGGTCAACAATTGACGCCGGAAAGGCTCTGTGTGGCGCCTGCTGGCGGGAAACCGTGTTCATTCACGGCCCCGTCTGCGAGAAATGCGGCGTGCCCTTGCCCGGGTCAGAGCCAGAGCGTCATGCGATCAAGAACCTCCTCTGCGACGACTGTCTGACCACCAAACGCCCTTGGGAGAGGGGACGCGCCGCACTTCTCTATAGGGACAATGGCCGCAAGCTGGTGATGGCGCTCAAACACGGCGACCGCACAGAACTGGCGCGATCCGGTGCGCAATGGATGCTGCGGGTCTTGCCGGACCTTCGCCCGGGCACCGTCATTGTTCCGGTTCCGCTGCATTGGAATCGCCTTTTGCAGCGCCGGTTCAACCAGTCGGCCTTGCTCGCCGGGCACATCGCGCGCGAACGGGGCTGCACCTTCCTCCCCGACGCGCTGTGCCGTTCGAGTAACACGGCGAGCCTTGACGGGGCGTCGCGTGAAGAGCGCTTCGCACGGCTGGAGGGCGCGATCCGGCCACACCCGAAGAACGGGCACTGCCTGAAGGGGAAGGACGTCCTGCTGGTGGACGATGTGATGGCATCCGGCGCGACACTGACGGCCTGCTCGCTGGCCTGTCAGGAGGCGGGGGCGCGACGTGTTGCCGTCATCGTTCTGGCACGCGTTGCGAAAGGATCGTGAGTTCCTATATTGTCGTTCGGAACGCCAGTAAGGATCACGCGAAATGGTTACGGTTGAAATCTATTCTTCTCCCCTTTGCGGCTATTGCCATGCCGCGAAGCGCTTGCTGAGCAGCAAGGGCATTTCCTTTCAGGAGACCGATGTCCTGCGTGAGCCGCATCTTCGCTCGGAAATGATGGAACGCTCGCAAGGGGGCCGGACGGTTCCGCAGATTTTCATCAACGGCGAGCCCATTGGCGGCTGTGACGAGCTCTACGCGCTGGAACATGCCGGAAAGCTGGACCAGTTGCTCGCGGCCTGACCCGTGCGCGTCGGACTGTGCCAACTGAACGTCTCGGATGATCCGTCCGCCAACCTGCCCGTTACGCTCGATCTTGTCCGGACAGCCGCAAAGGACGGCGCGCAGTTTGTCCTGACCCCCGAAGTGACCAATTGCATCTCGATGTCGCCTGCCCATCAGGCAGACGTTCTGAGACCGCAAGACACCGACCCCACCCTCAAGGCGCTGCGCGACGAGGCCGCCGGGCTTGGCATCTGGCTTCTGGCGGGCTCACTCGCGATCAAGACGGATGATGCTGATGGACGGTTTGCCAACCGCTCTTTCCTGATCGGCCCGGACGGCAACATCGCCGCGTGGTATGACAAGATCCACATGTTCGACGTGGCCATATCCGAGACCGAATCCTATCAGGAATCGAAAGGCTACAGGCCGGGGGACCGGGCTTTCCTTGCACAAACAGAACTGGGCGCGATCGGCATGACGATCTGCTATGACCTGCGGTTCCCGCATCTGTTTCGCGATCTGGCCAAGGCTGGTGCCGACATCATAACCGTGCCCTCGGCCTTTTCACCGGCAACGGGCAAGGCGCATTGGGAGACCCTGCTGCGCGCCCGCGCGATCGAGACGGGGTGTTTCATCCTCGCGCCTGCACAGACCGGCACGCATGCCTCCACCGCGCCCAAACCGCGTGAGACGCACGGGCACAGTCTGGTCGTCGCACCTTGGGGCGAGGTTCTTCTGGATATGGGTCTCGCGCCCGGCGTGGCCTGCATCGATCTGGATATGACGCAAATCGGCACTGCGCGACAGCGTGTCCCGTCCCTTCTTCACGATCGACCTTATACTCCGGTCACATGAGCACAGATAACGATCCTCTTGCCGTCGCGCTTTTCAGCGAGATGCTCACCGCCGATCAACTGGCGCGCAACATGCTGTCCAAGACCCTGCCCAAGGGGATGGAGCTGTCGCATTTCTCCGTTTTGAACTATCTCGCGCGCGCCACGGAGCCGCGAACACCCGCCCAGCTGGCCCGCACGTTCAACCTGACGAAAGGAGCGATCACCAACACGCTGCAAAAGCTCGAATGGGCGGGTCACATCCACATCAACCCCGATTGGGAGGACGCGCGCCGCAAGCAGGTCGTGATCAGCCCCGCAGGGCGCAGGGCGCGGGACACCGCGTTGGAAGTGATCTCGCCGGTCATTGCAGAGCTTGTGGAAAGCGTCGGCACGGAAAAGGTGCGCGCCGTGCTGCCGGTGCTGCGCGACCTCCGCGTCAAGCTGAGTGAGTTGGACTAGGACGCCTCAGGCCGAGAGCTTCACGCTCGCCGTGACGTAGTTCACCGAAAGATCGCGATCGGACAGACCCCAGGTCCAGGCGATCGGATTGAAGACGAACCCCTTGCGGTCAACCGGCTCGAGCCCCGCCTTCGAGATCATGTCACAAAGCTCGTCGGGCGTGATGAACTTGTTCCACTCATGCGTGCCCTTGGGCAGCCAGCGCATGACGTGCTCGGCCCCGATGATCGCCATCAGGTAGCTCTTGGGATTGCGGTTGATGGTAGAGCAGACCATCAGGCCGCCGGGTTTGAGCAGTTGCTGACAGGCGGTGAGATAGGCCTGCGGGTCGGCCACATGCTCGACCACTTCCATGTTGAGCACCGCGTCAAACTGTTCGCCGGCGGCGGCAAGCGCCTCTGCCGTGGTGTGGCGGTAATCGATATCAAGGCCGGACTGCTCGGCATGGATGCGGGCGACCGGAATGTTGCGCTCTGCCGCATCTGCGCCCACGACCTCTGCACCCAGACGCGCCATCGGCTCACTCAGAAGGCCGCCACCGCACCCGATATCAAGGATACGCAATCCCGCGAACGGGTTGCGCTGCTTCAGATCACGGTCAAATTCCGCCGCGATCTGGTTTGTGATATAGTCCAGCCGGCAGGGATTGAGCATGTGAAGCGGCTTGAATTTGCCATTCACGTCCCACCACTCGGCAGCCATTGCCTCAAATTTCGCAATCTCAGATGCATCGACGGTGGTGGTCATCGGAACGGAACCTCTTTAAGGGGGTTAGTCATGGAGCCTCGGCTTCGCAGCTTTATATAGGGCACTATGGATAAAACGGCAGGACAAAAGCGCGCGGCCGCGTTGCTCTACCCGTCAATCGACCCCTATGACCAGCGCATGCTGGATGTGGGCGATGGCCACCGTGTTTATGTCGAGCAATGCGGCAATCCGGACGGTATTCCGGTCGTCGTCCTGCATGGCGGCCCCGGCGGTGGCTGCAGCCCGGCGATGCGGCGCTATTTCGACCCGTCCACTTACCGGATCTTCCTGTTCGACCAGCGTGGCTGCGGGCGCTCGCGCCCCCATGCCAGCGTCGAGAACAACACCACATGGCACCTGATCCACGATATCGAGAGGATCCGCGCCACCTTCGGGATTGACCGCTGGATCGTCTTTGGCGGCAGCTGGGGCGCAACACTGGCCCTGCTTTACGCCCAGCGCCACCCGGATTTCGTCACCTACCTGATCCTGCGTGGCGTCTTCCTGATGACCCAGCGCGAGCTGGACTGGTTTTACGGCGGCGGCGCCGGGGCGTTCTTCCCCGAGCACTGGAAACGATTCTCCTCACTTATTCCCGAGGACGAGAAGACAGACATGATCGCCGCCTATAACAGGCGCCTGTTCTCAGGCGACATCTCTCTGGAAGCCCGCTATGCCCGGGCATGGGCCGGTTGGGAAAACGCACTGGCGGCGATGAACAGCGACGGCCCGGTGGGCGAGAGCCCGGCGGACTATGCGCGGGCCTTCGCGCGGCTGGAGAACCACTATTTCACCAATCGCGGCTTTCTGGAACAAGACGGCCAGATCCTGAAGAACCGCGACATGATCGAGCATATTCCCGCAACGATCGTGCAGGGGCGCTACGACATGATTTGCCCGCCGCTTTCGGCAAGCATGCTGGCGGATGGCTGGGCCAAGGCCGATCTGCGCATGATCCGGGCGGCCGGTCACGCCCTGTCGGAACCGGGGATCACCGCGGAGCTGATCCGCACGACAGACCGGATCCGCGACCGTGCGGAGCGATACGATCTCTGAGCCGCTCTGACCCCGGGTTCAGAAAATCAAAGCATAAACCTTTACAGATGCCTTTCAGTCGTTACGCTGACGTTAATAAAAAGACGTCAGGGAAGTAGCGCGCCTCGTGCCAGGATTATTACGTATCATCGTTCAGCGTCTGCTGTTGGGTCTCGTGACCCTCTTTGTTGTTTCCATCATCATCTTCACGGCCGTAAACCTTCTGCCCGGTGATTTCGCCGAGGCGATCCTCGGTCAGGGCGCCACCGAAGAAGCCGTTGCCGCGATTCGCGAAGAGCTGGGTCTGAACAAGCATCCCGTACAGCGGTATCTGGAATGGCTCGGCGGGGCGGTGCAGGGCGATCTGGGCACCTCGATGAGCCAGGCGCTCTTCAGCAGCTTCACCGGTAGTGAGACCGGCAGCGGGCTCGGCTCCGTGGCCGAACAGATCGCGCCGCGTTTCCGCAACACGATGTTCCTGGCAGCCGTGACCGCTGCCATCGCGGTGCCGATCTCGATCATTCTGGGCATCCTGACGGCGCTCTACCGCAACTCCGCCTTCGACCGGTCGATGAATATCTTCACGCTCAGCTCGATCTCCTCGCCGGAGTTCTTCCTCGCCTATGTGCTGATCCTGTTTCTCGCCGTGATGAACCCGATCTTCCCGTCGCTGTCGAATATCTATGCCGACATGCCCTTTGGCGAACGTCTCGAAAAAACCATGCTGCCCGCGCTTACGCTGACGCTTGCGGTGACAGCACAGATGATGCGCATGACACGCGCGGCAATCATCAACCTGCTGGCCAGCCCCTATATCGAGATGGCCCGTCTGAAGGGCCTGTCGCCCATGCGGGTCATCATCAAACACGCGCTTCCGAACGCGCTGGCACCGATCATTAACGTCGTCGCGCTCAACCTCGCTTACCTGATTACAGGTGTGGTGGTGGTCGAGGTGGTCTTTGTCTATCCGGGCATCGGCCAGCTCTTCGTGGACAGCGTGAAGATCCGCGACATTCCGGTGGTGCAGGCCTGCTGCCTGATCTTCGCCGCGGCCTATATTCTGCTCAATCTTCTGGCAGATATTCTCTCCATCATTTCCAACCCGCGCCTGAGACACCCGAAATGAGTTTCCTGATCTGGATCATAGTCCTGGCTGTTGCCACCGCCGGAGGCGGATGGCTGTTCCGCTTCGCTGGACAAACCGTCACCGGTAACGCGCCGTATTTCCGCGACATGACCCTGAGCGTCGGCGCGGGATACGTGGGCAGCTTCCTGCTGCTGGCATGGATTGCCTACACCTATGTGTCAGGTCAGCAGGCAGAGCCCGCCGAGAAGGCCAAGTATTTCTTCTTCTTCATCGCGATCCACGGCTTTGTCGCGTTTTCCATCATGGCCTATTTCTTCCGGGTTCTGGGAACCAAGTTCGGCACGGAAGGCAGCAAGAAGATGTTCCGGCAGATGCCGCTGACGGCCTCTTTCGGGATCGTCATCATTTTTGCCTATGGCTTCGTTGCGCTCTTTGCCGGCCAGATCGCGGTCAGCACGATCGTGATCGTCGGCATCATCGGGCTGGCCATCTCGGAGATCCTGCGCAGGATCGGCGGCGACAAGCCTGCGGCCACGTCCGCTGCGTCCTTCGCCTTCATCCTGATCGGCATGATCATCATGTATTTCGTCGGTCCGATTGCCCCTTACGGGCAGGAAGAGATCCTTGGCGCGGCAAATGTCGTTCCGGGTGGCGACCCGGCGCTGGGCGGCAATCCCGACTTCCCGCTGGGCACGGATCAGATCGGTCGCGATATCCTGTCGCGCCTGATTTACGGAGCACAAAACACGGTTGGCATTGCGTTTGCCACCACATGCCTCGCCTTCCTGCTTGGCGGATCGCTCGGGTTTCTTGCCGCGACGCTGGGCGGGTGGCTCGATCAGTTGCTGTCGCGCGCGGTTGATGCGCTGATGGCGATCCCGTCGCTTATCTTTGCGCTGCTCCTGATGACGATTGCCTCTGTCTGGGCCAACCAGATCGGCATTCCGCTGACCTATTTCATGATCGTGATCATCGCCGTGATCGACGCAACGCGGGTCTTCCGTCTTGCCCGCGCCGTGGGCAGCAGCATTGTGGTCATGGATTATATCGAGGCTGCGAAACTCCGCGGCGAAGGCCTGACCTACCTGATCTTCCGCGAGATCCTTCCCAACGCCACCGCGCCGCTTCTTGCTGAGTTTGGCCTGCGGTTCTGTTTCGTGTTCCTGACGATTGCATCCCTGAGCTTCCTGGGTGTCGGCATCCAGCCGCCCTTGGCCGACTGGGGCACGATGGTGCGCGATCTGGCACAGTTCATCAACTTTGCGGCCTTTGCTCCGCAGGTGGCTGTCACACCACTTCTGGCCGCTGGCGCGATTGCACTTCTGACCGTCGCCGTGAACTTCGTGGTCGACTGGATGCTGCACAAGTCTTCGGGGCTGAAAGAATGAGCGCACTTCTCAAAATCCGTGACCTGAAGATCGAAGGCCGCTCTGACGAGGTCTGGAACCCGATCATCAACGGGGTCGATCTGGATCTCAACAAGGGTGAGGTTCTGGGCCTGATCGGGGAATCGGGCGCCGGCAAATCAACCGTGGGCCTCGCCGCGATGGGGTTCACGCGGGACGGGGTCCGGATTTCGGGCGGCACTGTCGAGTTCGACGGCGTCGATCTCGTCACCGCATCAGCCGCGGTCAAACGCGGCCTGCTTGGCAAACGGATCGCCTATGTGGCGCAATCGGCCGCTGCCAGTTTCAACCCGGCCCACAAGCTGATCGACCAGCATACTGAAGCCCCCGTCCAGCATGGCGTTTCGGGACGCAAGGACTCCGAATCCGACGCGATCGAGCTTTACGAGCGGCTGCGCCTGCCCAACCCGGGCGAGATCGGCTTTCGGTATCCGCATCAGGTCTCTGGCGGGCAATTGCAGCGTGCGATGACAGCGATGGCGATGGCCTGCCGTCCGGACCTGATCATCTTCGACGAGCCGACGACCGCGCTTGACGTGACGACCCAGATCGAGGTTCTTGCCGCGATCAGGGACATTGTCGAACAGTTCGATACTGCCGCGATCTACATCACGCACGATCTTGCGGTGGTTGCCCAGATGGCCGACAAGATCAAGGTGCTGCTCAAGGGCGACGAGGTGGAAGAAGCCGATACGCGCACGATGCTCTCGGCTCCGAAAGAAGAATACACCAAGTCCCTGTGGGCCGTGCGCAGCTTCGAGCGTCCCTCGAAACCCGCAGTCCAGACCGGGGCCACGCCGGTCATCAGCGTCAAGAACGTCACCGCCGCCTATGGCAAGGTCGACGTGCTGCACGATATCAGCTTCGACATGCATGAGGGGCGCACGGTCGCCGTGGTGGGCGAATCCGGCTCCGGCAAATCGACGGCGGCGCGCTGCATCACCGGCCTTCTGCCGCCACGGATGGGACATGTGGAATATATGGGCGAGGCATTGCCGCTCGATTACCGCAAGCGCAACAAGATGCAGCTGCGTCAGGCCCAGATGATCTACCAGATGGCGGATACGGCCCTGAACCCGCGCAAGACGATTGGCGATATCATCGGGAGGCCGGTGCAGTTCTACATGGGTTTGACCGGACCGCAGCGCCGCAAGCGCGTGGAAGAGCTTCTGGCCGAGATCGAGCTTGAGCCGACCCAGTATATCGACCGTCTGCCGTCAGAGCTTTCCGGCGGTCAGAAACAAAGGGTCGGTATCGCACGTGCCTTGGCCGCGGAGCCGAAATTCATCATCTGCGACGAGGTTACAAGCGCGCTCGACCAGCTTGTGGCCGAGGGGATCCTGAAGCTGCTGGCGCGGCTGCAGGATGAACTTGGCCTGAGCTATATGTTCATCACCCATGACCTCGCAACGGTGCGCGCCATCGCTGACGAAGTGGTCGTGATGAAAGATGGCCGCGTGGTGGAACAGGGCCCCAAGCTCGAAATGTTCCAACCGCCCCATCATCCCTACACCGATCTTCTCCTCAGTTCGGTTCCGGAAATGGATCCGGACTGGCTTACAAATCTGCTTGAGAGCAGAGGAGTTGATAACATCGGTGATGCAGCTGTTGATAAGATGTAATTCGAATCACCTCGGCCCTGATCGGGCTCGCGGGTGGCAAACCATGGCGGGTAAAACCGCCAAATTCTAATTGGGAGAAAACTGAATGTCACAAATTAGCAGACGCGGCCTTCTGAAAACCGGTGTTGCAGCCGGTGTCCTGGCCGCAACGGGCCTGCCGGTGCGCGCGCAGGCCAAGAAAGGCGGTCGCCTCCGGCTTGGCCTGGCAGGTGCAAACACCTCCGACAGCTGGGACGGCCGGACCCATTCCGACAGTTTCATGATCATGTGTGCCCATGGTGCGGTCTTTGATTGCCTGACCGAAGTGGGCGCAGACGGCCAGCTTAAGGGCGAACTGGCAGAAAGCTGGGAAGCCAGCGCCGACGCCAAGACATGGACGTTCAAGCTGCGTCAGGGCGTGACTTTCCACAACGGCAAGTCCTTTGGCGCCGATGATGTGATCGAGTCGCTCAACATGCACACGGCCGAGGGCGCGAAATCCGCCGCCAAGCCGATCGTCTCCGCCATCTCGGAGATGAAGAAGCTGGGCGAGCACGAAGTCCAGATGACGCTTGCCGCCGGCAACGCGGACTTCCCGTTCCTGCTGTCGGACTATCACATCCTGATGTTCCCCGCCGGTCAGGTGGAAGAAGCAATCGCCAAGGGCATCGGCACCGGTCTCTATCGCGTCGAATCCTTCGATCCGGGCGTCCGTTTCGTCGGTAAGCGCGTCGAAAGCCACTACAAGGACGGCTCGGCCGGCTGGTTCGACGAGATCGAAGCGATCGCGATCAACGACAGCTCGGCCCGGATGAACGCGCTGATGACAGGTCAGGTCGACGCCGTGAACCGCGTTGACGTGAAGACCGAGGCGCTTTTGAAAGCCAACCCCGCAATCAACATCTTCGAGGTGACGGGCAACCAGCACTACACCTTCCCGATGCTGACCAATGTCGATCCGTTCACGAATGTGAACATCCGCCGTGCTCTGAAGCATGCCGTGAACCGTCAGGAGATGGTCGACAAGATCCTTCTGGGTCACGGCAAGGTTGCAAACGACCACCCGATCGGTCCGGCCAACCAGTATTACTACGAGGACCTCGCCCAGAACGAATACGATCCGGACAAGGCCAAGTTCTACCTCAAAGAGGCCGGGCTGGATTCGCTGAGCATCGATCTGTCCGCATCGAACGCGGCCTTCTCGGGCGCAATCGACGCGGCACAGCTTTATCAGGCCTCCGCGAAAGGAGCCGGCATCGACATCAACGTGGTGCAGGAACCGGCTGACGGTTACTGGTCCAACGTCTGGCTGAAAAAGCCGTGGTGTGCCTGCTACTGGTCCGGTCGTGCGACCGAGGACTGGATGTTCTCGACCGCCTACGAATCCGGTGTGCCGTGGAACGACACAAGCTGGGAGAACGCACGGTTCCAGGAGCTTCTCCTGACCGCCCGCGCCGAGCTCGATTCCGGCAAGCGCCGCGACATGTATCAGGAAATGCAGATGATCATGTCGGCCGAAGGCGGCACCGTGATCCCGATGTATGCCAACTATGTTGACGCACATTCCACGAAGCTGACCAACTCCGGCACGATCGGTAACGTCTTCCAGATGGACAGCTCGCGCCTGATGGAGCGTTGGTGGTTCGCGTAAGCGGATCCCATCGACCTGAACAATGGAACGCCCCGCCCAAGCAGCGGGGCGTTCTTCATTTAGACTGTATTTTGACAGCAACGACGACGCCCCTAGCTTGTGTCGCAGGAGGATCTAATCATGACCAAGAAGCCTGTCATCGAGACCCGAGAGAATGGCCCGCTCCTGATCAAGGGCGCCCGAAGTGTCGCGGGGCCGGATGGCGAGGCGGTCGAGGTCAAGGAGGTGATGGCGCTCTGCCGTTGCGGGGCCAGCGCCAACAAACCGTTCTGCGACGGCTCGCACAACAAGATCGGGTTTGAGAGCAGCGGCGGCACGCCGGCCGGAAAAGACCGGCTTTACGCCTATGAAGGGGAAGCGGTCGCGGTGCTCTATAACCCGCTGATCTGTTCGCACGCCGCCGAATGTGTCCGCCTCCAGCCCAAGGCTTTCGACCCGAAGGCCCGCCCGTGGATCCAACCCGACAACACGAATGTCGAAGGGCTCGAAGCGGTCGTGCGCGCCTGCCCGTCCGGCGCACTTCAGATTGCCCGCTCCGGCGAGGCCGCGGCGCATTTGCAGGCGGAGCGCGCCGATGTCGTCATCCAGAAGGACGGACCCTATTGGGTGAGCGGATGCGAGATCGCGGAGCCCGGCCCGGGTGAAGGCGGCAGCAAGGACAAGTTCGTGCTGTGCCGCTGCGGCCTGTCGGGCAACAAGCCCTATTGCGACGGCACCCACCGCGACAAGGGATGGTCTGACGACTGAGCCGCGGCCCAATCAACTCTTGCAGACTCAGGGCGCGCCGCTTATATGCGTCTCAACAGCGGCGCGCTGGGGTCCACACCCGACGCTCCACCGGGAAACATCGACGGGCCGCGCGCCCGTTTTTTTGTGCTTGAGAGGCATATGTCCGACATGATCGCAAAAGCTGCCATCGACCGCCGTCTGGCTGAGATCGCCCAACCCGTTATCGAGGGTCTGGGCTATGAGCTTGTCCGGATCCGGCTGATGGGCGGCAAGACCCATGTCCTGCAGGTCATGGCCGAGAAGCCGGAGGGCGGTATCGAGGTCGATGACTGCGCCAAGATTTCCACGGCGCTCTCCGCGATCCTCGATGTCGAGGACCCGATTGCCGATGAATACAATCTGGAGGTTTCCTCCCCCGGCATCGACCGGCCCCTGACCCGGATCAAGGATTTTGACACGTGGGAAGGTTACGAGGCCAAGATCGAGACCGACGAGATGATCGATGGCCGCCGCCGCTTCAAGGGTGAGCTGGCCGGAACCGAGGGCGACGAGGTTCTGATCACGATCGAAGAGGGCACGATCGGCCTGAAATTCGACTGGCTGTCCGATGCGAAGCTGGTCCTGACCGACGACCTGATCCGCGATGTTCTGAAGACCCGCAAGGACGCCGGCGAAATAGACGAAACACAATTCGACGAAGTGCAAACCATCGTTGATGGCGAAGGAGAAAACTAAGATGGCAATTACATCCGCCAACCAGCTGGAACTGCTGCAAACCGCAGAAGCCGTTGCCCGCGAGAAGATGATCGACCCGGAACTGGTCGTCGAAGCGATGGAAGAAAGCCTCGCCCGCGCTGCCAAATCCCGCTACGGCGCAGAGCTCGACATCCGCGTGTCCATCGACAGAAAGACCGGTAAGGCAACCTTCACCCGGGTGCGCACCGTGGTCGAAGACGACGCGATCGAAAACGACCGCGCCGAGATGAACGTCGCAGACGCACGCCAGTATCTTGAAGACCCGAAGGTCGGCGACACGATCATCGACGAGGTTCCGCCGGTCGAGATGGGCCGGATCGCGGCACAGTCCGCCAAGCAGGTGATCTTGCAGAAAGTCCGCGAGGCCGAGCGCGATCGCCAGTACGAGGAATTCAAGGATCGCGCAGGCACGATCATCAACGGTCTCGTCAAGCGCGAGGAATACGGCAACGTCATCGTGGATATCGGACGCGGCGAGGCAATCCTGCGCCGCAACGAGAAGATCGGCCGCGAAGCCTACCGCCCGAATGACCGGATCCGTGTCTATATCAAGGATGTGCGGCGCGAACCGCGCGGCCCGCAGATCTTCCTGTCGCGCACCGCGCCGGAATTCATGGCCGAGCTCTTCAAGATGGAAGTGCCGGAAATCTATGACGGCATCATCGAGATCAAGGCGGTTGCCCGCGATCCGGGATCGCGCGCCAAGATCGCCGTGATTTCCTATGACAACTCCATCGATCCGGTCGGTGCCTGTGTCGGTATGCGCGGATCGCGGGTGCAGGCCGTGGTCAACGAGCTTCAGGGCGAGAAGATCGACATCATCCCGTGGAACGAAGACCAGCCGACCTTCCTGGTGAACGCGCTGCAGCCCGCAGAGGTCACGAAAGTGGTGCTCGACGAGGAAGCCGAGCGCATCGAGGTGGTTGTGCCCGAGGAGCAGCTGTCGCTGGCCATCGGCCGTCGCGGTCAGAACGTGCGTCTGGCCTCGCAACTGACCGGTCTCGATATCGATATCATGACCGAGGAAGAGGAAAGCGCGCGCCGTCAGGCCGAGTTCGAGGAGCGCACCAAGCTGTTCATCGAAACGCTCGATCTCGACGAGTTCTTCGCCCAGCTTCTGGTCTCCGAAGGGTTCACCTCGCTTGAAGAGGTCGCCTATGTGGATGTTGACGAGCTTCTGATCATCGACGGCGTCGACGAGGATACCGCCAGCGAGCTTCAGGCCCGTGCCCGCGATTTCCTTGACGCGCAGAACAAGAAGGCGCTGGAACATGCGCGTGAGCTTGGCGCAGAGGACAGCCTCATTGAATTCGAAGGTCTGACGCCCCAAATGGTAGAAGCACTGGCCGAAGACGACGTGAAAACCCTCGAGGACTTCGCAACCTGTGCCGATTGGGAACTGGCCGGTGGCTGGACCACCGTGGACGGCGAACGGGTCAAGGACGAAGGCGTTCTTGAGAAATACGACATGTCGCTGGAAGAGGCACAGGCGCTGATCATGACCGCACGTATTCAGCTGGGCTGGGTCGATCCCGCCGATCTGGTCTCAGAAGAGGAAGAGGCTGCGGAAGGCGAAGAAGACACACAGGAGGCCGAGGCCTGATCTCAGGCCTCGGAGTTCCGGGCTATGAGCCGCGGCGGTCGAGACAAATCGGTAGAAGGCCCCGAGCGACGTTGCATCGCAACGGGGGAGGTTCGCGATCCTGCGGAGATGATCCGTTTCGTGCCCGGACCCGACGGACAGATCGTTGCCGATATTCTGGGCAAGCTGCCCGGCCGCGGCATATGGGTTTCGGCGGAGCGCGCCGCACTTGGACAGGCCATAAAGAAGAAGGCCTTTTCCCGGTCGGCCAAGATGCAGGTGTCTGTTCCGGAAGATCTGCACGCGCAGGTTGAAGAGGCACTGGCCCGACGGGTGATCGATCTCGTCTCGCTGGCGCGCAAGGCCGGTCAGGCGGTGACCGGTTATGAGAAGGTAAAGAGCCTTTTGGAGACGGAACGCGCCCGCGTTCTTCTTCAGGCCAGCGACGGATCGGCGCGCGGAAAGTCCAAACTGCGCCCACCGCGCGGAAAAGACGGATTTATCGGCTGTTTGACGTCCAAGGAATTGGGTTTGGCATTCGGCCGAGAAAGTGTGATACATGGCGCCTTAACGGCGGGGGGACTCAGTCAACAGGTTGTGACTGAAGCCAAACGTCTCGCGGGCATCCGTGAAAAGAGTGGTGGACGATCCACCCGAAAGGAAAAGACGACGCATGAGCGATAGTGACGGCAAAAAACCATTGGGCCTTCGTGGTGGCGGCGCTGGGCGCCCCGGGAATGTGAAGCAGAGCTTCAGCCATGGACGGACCAAGAACGTGGTGGTGGAAACGAAACGCAAGCGCGTTGTCGTTCCGAAGCCCGGTGCTACGAAAGCGGCCACGACGGGCGCGCCGACCAAAGGCGACCCCTCGAAGCGTCCTGCGGGCATTTCCGATGCGGAGATGGAACGCCGGATGAAGGCCCTTCAGGCTGCCAAGCAGCAGGAGGCCGAGGACCAGAAGCGTCGCGTCGAGGAAGAAGAGAAGCGCGCCGCCGACCGCGAGAGACGCCGTGCCGAGGCCGAGGCCAAGGAACGCGAAGAGCGCGAACGCGAGGAACGCACCCGCCGGAAGGCGGAAGAAGATGCACGCAAGAAGCGCGAGGCCGAGGAAGCCAAGGCCCGTCCGGCCGCCGTGCAACAACCCCAAGCGGCCCCGCCGGCACCCACCGGTGGTCCGCGCAGCGCGCCGAAACCGTCGGCTGCACCGCGCAAGGATCGCGACGACCGTGATCGTGGCAAAGGCAAGGGTCGTGACGATTCCCGCCGGTCCGGCAAACTGACCCTGAACCAGGCTCTGGCCGGGGGTGAGGGCGGTCGCCAGAAATCCATGGCCGCGATGAAGCGCAAGCAGGAGCGGGCGCGTCAGAAGGCGATGGGCGGATCGGTCGAGCGTGAAAAGGTCGTCCGTGATGTGAAACTGCCCGAGGCGATCACCGTTCAGGAGCTGTCCAACCGGATGGCCGAGCGTGTCGCCGATGTCGTCAAATCCCTGATGAACAACGGCATCATGGCAACGCAGAACCAGACGATCGACGCGGATACCGCGGAACTGATCATCGAAGAGTTCGGCCACAACGTGATGCGGGTCTCCGACTCGGATGTCGAGGACGTCATCACCGTCGAGGAAGACGAGGAACAGGATCTGCTGCCACGGCCGCCGGTCATCACCGTGATGGGCCATGTCGACCACGGCAAGACCTCGCTTCTCGATGCGATCCGGAACGCGAAGGTGACCGCCGGCGAAGCGGGCGGAATCACGCAGCATATCGGCGCCTATCAGGTGGATCAGGATGGCACCAAGCTGACCTTCCTCGACACTCCGGGCCACGCGGCGTTCACGTCGATGCGGGCACGCGGTGCGCAAGTGACCGATATCGTGGTTCTGGTTGTCGCTGCCGATGACGCGGTGATGCCGCAGACGATCGAGGCGATCAACCACGCCCAGGCTGCCGAAGTTCCGATGATCGTGGCGATCAACAAGATCGACAAACCCGAAGCCAATCCGGACAAGGTCCGCACCGATCTGCTCCAGCACGAAGTGATCGTGGAGAAAATGTCCGGTGAGGTTCAGGATGTCGAGGTTTCCGCAATCTCGGGTCAGGGTCTCAATGACCTTCTCGAGGCGATTGCGTTGCAGTCCGAAATTCTCGAACTGAAGGCCAACCCCGACCGCGCCGCATCCGGCGCCGTGATCGAAGCCCAGCTTGATGTTGGCCGTGGTCCGGTCGCAACTGTTCTTGTTCAGAACGGCACGTTGCGTCAGGGCGATATCTTCGTCGTGGGCGAGCAATACGGTAAGGTCCGCGCGCTGATCAACGATCAGGGTGATCGCGTCAAGGAAGCAGGGCCGTCGGTTCCCGTCGAGGTGCTCGGCCTGAATGGCACGCCCGAAGCCGGTGACGTGCTCAACGTGGTCGAAACCGAAGCGCAAGCCCGTGAGATCGCCGCCTATCGTGAGAAGGCCGCGAAGGACAAGCGTGCGGCGGCAGGGGCTGCGACGACGCTCGAACAGCTGATGGCGAAGGCCAAGGACGACGAGAACGTCACCGAGATGCCAATTCTCGTGAAGGCCGACGTCCAAGGTTCTGCCGAAGCCATCGTTCAGGCGATGGAGAAAATCGGAAACGAGGAAGTTCGCGTTCGCGTTCTGCACTCCGGCGTCGGTGCCATCACGGAAAGCGATATCGGTCTTGCCGAAGCCTCCGGTGCGCCGGTGTTCGGCTTCAACGTCCGCGCCAACGCACCTGCACGAAATGCCGCCAACCAGAAGGGCGTCGAGATCCGTTACTATTCGGTGATCTATGATCTTGTGGACGACGTGAAGCAGGCCGCATCCGGTCTGCTCTCCGCCGAGATCCGCGAGAACTTCATCGGCTACGCGCAGATCAAGGAAGTCTTCAAGGTCACCGGCGTTGGCAAGGTGGCTGGCTGTCTTGTCACCGAAGGCGTTGCGCGCCGCTCTGCCGGTGTCCGCCTGCTGCGCGATAACGTTGTGATCCACGAAGGCACGCTGAAAACCCTGAAGCGCTTCAAGGACGAGGTAGCCGAGGTGCAGTCCGGACAGGAATGCGGCATGGCCTTTGAGGCCTATGACGATATTCGTGACGGCGACGTTATCGAGATCTTCGAGCGCGAAGAGGTCGAACGTAAACTCGACTGATACGTGACGACATTCTGAAAAGCCCCGGACATCGCGCCGGGGCTTTTTGCATTTTGCAGCAGGCGCATTCCCTGCCTATATGTCTCTACGGTTAAAGGAGATTGTTCATGGCTGACGAGAAATTCCCCGGCTGGCACGGCACCACCATCATCGGCGTTCGCAAGAACGGTAAGGTCGTTGTGGCCGGCGACGGTCAGGTCTCCCTTGGCCAGACAGTCATCAAGGGCAGTGCACAGAAAGTCCGCCGCCTGTCTCCCGGCGGTATGGATATCGTTGCGGGGTTTGCCGGCTCGACCGCCGATGCTTTCACATTGCTCGAACGGCTGGAACGCAAGCTTGAAGCGAGCCCCGGTCAACTGGCCCGCGCCGCCGTGGAATTGGCCAAGGACTGGCGCATGGACAAATACCTCAAGAACCTCGAGGCGATGCTGATTGTGACGGACGGCGCCGATCTTCTGGTCATTACCGGCGCAGGTGATGTTCTGGAGCCCGAGCACAACGTGGCGGCCATCGGGTCAGGCGGCAATTATGCGCTCGCAGCCGCCCGCGCGCTTATGGAAAGCCCCGCCGAGGCCGAGGAAATCGCACGCAAGTCGATGGGAATCGCGGCGGATATCTGTGTCTACACCAACGGAAACCTGACGGTGGAAGTGATCGGGGCCTAGCCCAGCTTGGCAACTCCGAGCGGGACATTGAAGCGCTCACACCAGATCCAGATTTCATTATAGTCGTCCGGGTTTACGCCGTCGGGCAGTTGATAGCTCGACGCGCCCGAGGTCGATTTCAGTTTTCCCATCAGCGTGGACTTGTCATAGCCGTCCTTGCCCAGCGCGACCTTGGGATCAGGGGCTCCGTCGAGATAGAAATCGTCCAGCAACTCCACCGTCCCGCCGGTCCCGGATTTGACGAGCTCCGCCGTGCCGGACGTGGTGTGGTTGCTCGCGCCTTTGAATTTTCCCAGACGGCCATGACCCCCGGCGAAGGCAGTCTGCGCGAAGCTCGCGCCCGACAAAGCCACGATGCCCTGAATAAAGAAACGACGTGTTGTCATGAAAACGACCCCTTTGTGATTGCGGTTTCTGCACGTTGTCTCAAAAGGGCCGAACGGGATACTCCCTCTCACGCAATCGTCACTATGCGTGACGACCGCTCTTGTGTTTCAGGCTCCAGTCAATATGTCTGAGCGGGTAAAGAAAACTGAAGGACCGACCCGTGACCAACCTGACCCCGCGCGAAATCGTCTCGGAGCTTGACCGATTCATCATCGGACAGAAGGACGCGAAACGCGCTGTGGCCGTTGCCCTGAGAAATCGCTGGCGGCGTAAGCTTCTCGATGATGACCTTCGCGAAGAGGTTTACCCCAAGAATATCCTGATGATCGGGCCAACAGGTGTCGGCAAGACCGAGATCTCGCGCCGGCTGGCCAAGCTGGCCAAGGCGCCCTTCCTGAAGGTCGAGGCAACGAAATTCACCGAAGTCGGTTATGTGGGCCGCGATGTCGAACAGATTATCCGTGATCTGATCGATGCCGCGATCCTGATGGTGCGCGAACAGATGCGTGAGGATGTAAAGGCAGCCGCCCATGAAGCCGCCGAGGATCGGGTCATCGACGCGCTGGCCGGAACAGAAGCCCGCGAAGCGACCCGTGAAATGTTCCGCAAGAAACTGCGCGAAGGGATTCTGGACGACAAGGAAATTGAGCTTGATGTGCCCGATAGCTCAAATCCGTTCCCGATGTTCGAAGTGCCGGGACAGCCCGGGCAAGGCGGTGCCGGTATGATGAATCTCGGCGACCTGTTCGGAAAAGCGATGGGCGGACGCACCACGCGGCGGAAGATGACCGTATCCGAGAGCTACGAGGTTCTGATCGCGGACGAGGCGGACAAGTTGCTGGATCAGGAAACCGTGACGCAAGCCGCCATTGAAGCGGTCGAGCAGAACGGGATCGTGTTTCTCGACGAGATCGACAAGGTCTGTGCCCGCGCGGATGCCCGCGGTGCTGATGTCAGCCGCGAAGGGGTGCAACGCGATCTTCTGCCGTTGATCGAAGGCACAACGGTCTCCACCAAGCACGGTCCGGTCAAAACGGACCATGTGCTTTTCATCGCCTCCGGCGCATTCCATATCGCCAAACCTTCCGATCTGTTGCCGGAGCTTCAGGGTCGCCTGCCGATCCGCGTGGAGTTGCGGGCCCTGACCGAACAGGATTTCGTCCGGATCCTGACCGAAACGGACAACGCGCTGACCCGCCAATATACCGCGCTCATGGGCACCGAAGAGGTGACCGTGACCTTCACGGAAGACGGCATCGCCGCGCTGGCGAAAATCGCCGCGGATGTGAACAAGTCCATCGAGAATATCGGTGCACGGCGGCTCTATACGGTGATGGAACGCGTGTTCGAGGAGTTGAGCTTTTCCGCTCCGGACCGCTCGGGCGAGGAAATCACCGTCGACGCGGAATTTGTGGAGGCCAACCTCGGAGAGTTGAGCCGGTCTGCAGATCTCAGCCGCTACGTGCTCTGAAACACCACGCCCTGCCAGACCCGCACGCGACGCACGCTCGAAACTGGTTTCCAGCCCGCGCATAAAGCGTTAGCTGGGATGTTATGGACAGCCTGCGTTTCATTCGGGAAAATTTGCGCTGGCTGATGGCCGGGCTGCTGCTGACCTTCGCGTCTTCTTTCGGGCAAACCTTCTTTATCTCCATTTTCGCCGGCGAGATCCGCGCCGAGTTCGGGCTGAGCCACGGGGCATGGGGCGCGATCTACATGATCGGCACGCTCGCCTCCGCCATCGTGATGGTCTGGTCAGGTGCACTGACGGACCGGTTTCGGGTGCGGGTCATCGGCGGGATCACCCTGTTTCTGCTTGCCGCCTCCTGTGTTGCGGCCGCTCTTGTCTCGTCACTGTGGCTTTTGCCGGTGGTCATTTTCTGCCTGCGGCTGACCGGTCAGGGCATGTCGAGCCATGTCGCGACCGTGGCCATGGCAAGATGGTTCGTGGCAGCGCGCGGCCGTGCACTGGCGGTGGCAACCCTGGGCTTTTCAATCGGCGAGGCGCTTTTGCCGCTCACCTTTGTTGCGCTCATGGGCGCGATCGGCTGGCGGGCCTCGTGGGTTGTCTGTGCCGCGATCCTACTGATGATCATTCCGATCATTGCCGTTTTGCTGCGACAGGAACGGACGCCTCAATCAAACGTGACCGCGAACCAGTCATTCGGTATGGGCGACCGCCACTGGTCCCGAAAGGATGTGCTGGGGCATCGGCTCTTCTGGATGATCCTGCCCGCGCTGCTTGGGCCACCCGCTTTCGGAACGGCCTTCTTTTTCCATCAGGTTCATCTGGCCGAGGTCAAAGGCTGGAGCCATCTTGATCTGGTCGCGCTCTTTCCCGTCTACACGGCAACTGCGGTGATCTCGATGGGGCTCTCCGGTCTGGCCATCGACCGCTTCGGCACGTCGCGTCTCATGCCGGTCTACCAGATCCCGCTGGCCGCCGGTTTTATCGCGTTCTCGCTCAGCGGCACCGTCGCGTCCGCGGGGTTCGCCATCATGGGTTTCGGGATCACAACCGGCATCAACGCGACGCTGTCATCGGCCTTCTGGGCAGAGTTCTATGGAACCCGGCATCTGGGTGCCATCAAGGCCATGGCTGCATCCGTGATGGTGCTGGGATCGGCGATCGGACCAGGGCTTACGGGTCTCGTCATCGATCTTGGCACGAATTTCAATCAACAGATGGTCTGGGTCGCGGCCTATCTGATCCTGAGCGCAGCCCTGACGACGCTCGCTATCCGCCAAACCAGGCGCGCGTCTATCGCATCCGCCTGAGATACACGTAGTAGGCGCCCGCGCCGCCGTGTTTCAGATTGGCTTGCGAGACCTGAAGCACCACGGATTTGAGCGGTTGCTGCTGAAGCCATTGCGGCACCTGATGTTTGAGAACCCCGATGCGCGCCGGGATCGGGCCGTCTCCGGGTTTCGATTTCCCCTTGCCGGTGATGACCAGAACCAGCCGTTTTCCCGCCGCATGGGAATTCAGGATGAAGCCGAGAAGGGCGGGATGCGCCTCCGACAGGGTCATGCCATGAAGGTCAATGCGACCTTCGGGGTCGATCTTGCCGCGCTTCATCTTTGCAAAAGACTTGGCATCCATCTGGACCGGACCGGCGTTCAACCGCTCCGTAAGCGAAGGCGACAGGTCATGGGCCATTGGTTTTGTCTTCTGTGATTGCCCGATCTCAAATCTCGGGATCGACGCAACTTTCTTCGGGGCCGGCTTTGTATTGAGAATTTCAGCCGGATCGGAGACACGTTTGCGCGCGGGACCAAGCGGCTTGGCGCTGTCGGCCACCTTTGACCAGAGATCCCGCTCTTCGGGGCTCAGATTTCTCGGTTTCCGGCGGGACATGGATCACCCTTCCGGCGCAAGCGTATACGCGATCTGGATCGGCATCAGCACAACCATGCGGCCGGGATCCTTGATCCGGCCCGCCGCCTTTCCCGCCTCCGCGCCGGTGCCATAGAAGATATCCGCGCGCTGAACCCCTTTGATCGCGGATCCCGTATCCTGCGCGATCATCAGCCGCCGCAGCGGGTCGGCGCCGTCTTTTTCGATCCAGACCGGTGCGCCCAATGGCACATATGCGGGATCCACAGCGATCGAACGCATTTTCGTGATCGACCGGTTCATGGCGCCAAGCGGGCCCTGCGAGGCAGGCACTTCCGAGACTTCGCGGAAGAAAACATAGGATGGATTGTGCTGGAGAAGCTCACGTCCGGCGGCCGGATTGCGTTTCACCCAGCGCTGGATCACCTGAGCGGAGACCTGATGCGGGCGGTAAACGCCGCGTTTCACCAGCTCCTGACCGACGGATTTGTAATCGTGCCCGTTCTTGCCGGCATAGCCAACGCGCAGCGCACCGCCCTCGGCCAGCTTGACCCGGCCCGATCCCTGAATCTGCAGAAAGAAGACATCGACAGGATCATCGACATAGGCAATCTCGAGCCCCCGACCCGCCAGAAGGTTCTGATCCTCGATCTCGGCGCGGGTAAACCAGCGTGTCCCGTTGCGGATTTCCCGCGGCTTGGCATAGATCGGAAACTGGTAGGGTCCCTGACGCTGCCGCGATCCTCTCAGTTCGGGCTCGAAATACCCTGTAAACAGCGCCGTCTCATCGCCACCCAGAAGAACGGGCCGGAAGAACAACTCAAAGAATGTCCGTGCATCCGGCTGGCTGGTCGCCAACGCGCAAAGCGACGCCCATTCCGGATCAGGAATATCGATGCAGGTTTTCTGAAAGACGTCGAGCGCAGCCTGATGGTCGTCGCTGTCCCAGCCCTTGAGATCCTGAAATTTCAGGATTTCCACCTTCGTCGAAGCAGCAGCCGGCCCGGAGCTCATGAAAGCTCCAAGAAGACAGGCAACTGCCAGACGTGCAAAGCTCATTCCCCGGTGGCAACCAATTGCCAGTTGGGGTCGTCCGAACCCATGATACGGGCGAAGGTCCAGACATCCTTCTGGCGCTTGATCTCGTTGGGATTGCCCTCGACGATATCGCCCTCGGCGTTCCGCACAACAGAGGTCAGTTCGCCCACGAAGCGAACCTTGAGTTCGGCTTCGCGTGTCTTGGGATCAAAGGCAGCATCCAGCAAGGTCACTTCCCGCACGCCCACGAAACTGGCCTCGACGGTCAGGCCCTGATCTTCGCGAAGCGCGATGACATCGACAAATGTCTCGTAGACCTCTTCGGAAAGGAACGGCTTGATCTCTTCGATCTCACCGTTCTCGAACGCCATGAGGATCCACTCATAGGCGCTGCGGCCACCGGATACGAACTCGCCGACGCCAAAGCCGGGCTCGATCGATTTCATCGCGGCCAGAGCTTCGGCCGCATCGGACCCTTCATCCACGTGATCGGTGATATCGCGGTCGACGCCGCCTTCGATCACCTCGAAGTTCTCGCGTGCGCTTGCCGCTGCATCCTTTGCCTCGGGCAACGGCAATGGCGGCTTCTCAAAACCCTCGCGGGTGCCCAGCACGTTCTTGAGACGAAGAATCAAAAACACGGCAATTCCGGCAAGGACTAGAAGTTGGATCATTTCGCTGCTCATTCAAACCTCGGATACAGGCGTGGATTGGAATTTCGTAACACAGACCCTTATGTAGGTGTTGGGCGACAACAAGTCCACCGGATCAACCTGACGCAGAGGCATTCATACATGTGGCTTTTCGTACTTTTTGTCACAGTCCCGATCATCGAGATCGCTCTGTTCATTCAGATCGGGGGATTGATCGGTCTCTGGCCAACTTTGGGAATCGTCGTTCTCACGGCATTTCTGGGGACGATGCTGGTGCGCAGCCAGGGATTGATGGCCTTGGCGGAGGTCCGGAGCAATCTCAATGAACTTCGCGATCCCACGGAATCCCTTGCCCATGGCGCCATGATCCTTGCTTCCGGCCTTTTGCTTCTGACGCCGGGATTTTTCACAGATTTCGTCGGGTTCATGCTGCTTGTTCCGACCGTGCGTGCTGCGGTGTTCCGCTGGGTTCGGGCGCGGGTCAAAGTCCAGAGTTTCGTTCACACCGAACAGCATTACAGCCACCGGTCCGGCGCACCGCGCGACGGTCAGGTGATCGACGGGGAGTATTCCGATCTCGACGAGGACGACATTCAACCGTCCCGGCAGCCCGGACAACCGCCGTCGGGCTGGACGCGCCATTGAGACCCCAGAACCGACCTGATAAGGACGACCCAACAGTTTTCGTTTGAGGAGATCAGGCAATGGCCGAAGAAAACGGTGCCGCACAAGCCCAACAACCCCGGATGCAGATCCTTGCGCAATTTATCAAGGATATGTCCTTCGAGAATATCGCCGCCCAGAAAGGGATCGGCGATGGCGATGGCACCCCGGATATTCAGGTTCAGGTGAACCTTGACGCCAAGAAGCGTCCGCAGCCGAACCAGTACGAGGTCAGCACGAAGCTGGAGATCTCTGCAAAAACCGTTTCCGACGGAAACCCGATCTTCCTGATGGAGCTCGACTACGCAGGTGTTTTCTCGATCGAGAACATCCCCGAAGAGCAGATCCATCCCTTCCTGATGATCGAGTGCCCACGCATGCTGTTCCCGTTCCTGCGCCGGATCGTCAGCGATGTGACCCGTGACGGTGGCTTCCCGCCGCTAAATCTGGAAAACATTGATTTTGTTGCGCTTTACCGTGCCGAACTTGCACGTCGGGCACAGGAGCAAGGTGCCGCGACAGCAGACGCCTAAGTCTGTTTCTTCCACACAGCGTCGTCGCCCAGCGCATCAATGAAAGCCGTATGGGCGGCGAGTTCCGCATCCGTGAGCTTCGGCGCGAGCTTTGTCGGCCGGGGCTGCGGGCGCCAGTCATCGACCGTCGTCGTGGTTTCCGACTTGGTCGAGGCCAGCGCGAAATCCGGCTGACGTCCGCCGATCAACTCAAGATAGACTTCTGCCAGGATCTCACTGTCGAGCAGAGCCCCGTGTTTTTCGCGCGCGGAATTGTCGATGCCAAATCTCCGGCACAGGGCATCCAGAGACGCGGGCGAGCCCGGGTATTTCTTCCGCGCGATGGCCAGAGTATCAAGCGCCTGATCCGAGCGCAGGAGTTTCAGATTTGCCCAACCCAGCTCCGCGTTCAGGAATTTCATGTCGAACGCCGCGTTATGGATCACCAGCGTGGCGTCCTGCACAAAATCCAGAAATTCCTGACCAACCGATTTGAACACCGGCTTATCCCGCAGGAATTCATCGCCAAGCCCATGAACCTCAAACGCCTCGGACGGCATCGAGCGTTCGGGGTTGATATATTGATGATAGGTGCTCCCTGTCGGCATGTGGTTGTACAGCTCGACCGCGCCAATCTCGACAATCCTGTCCCCTTCGGAGGGTTCGAAACCCGTGGTTTCGGTGTCCAGAACAATCTCGCGCATCACGATCTCCCCAGCCGTGCCACCAGAGTCTGCACCTTGGCTCTGGTATCTTCAAGGGTCAGCGTTTCGATCACGTAATCGGCCTTCGCACGTTTCTGAGCATCGGGCATTTGCCGCGACAGGATCATCTCGAATGTCTCCAGATCCATGCTTCCGCGCTCCATAACACGGGCCTTTTGCAGATCGGCGGGGGCGGACACGACCAGCACAGCGTCAACCTTGTCCTGCGCGCCGGTTTCAAAAAGCAGCGGTATATCGAAGACAACAAGAGGTGCCGCTGCATGCGCAGACAGAAAATCCTCCCGGTCTTGCCGCACCAGCGGATGCACCACATCTTCAATCGCTTTCAAAAGGGAGGGATCCTGCGCGATCAGAGCTTTCAGCTCGGATTTATCGACGGATCCGTTTTTCACAGCAGTTGGAGCCAGAGCTTTCATCGGCGCGACCGCAGCGCCGCCAACACTGTACAAGCCGGCGACGGCTGCATCCGCGTCCCAGACAGGAACGCCTAGCTCGGTGAACATACGCGCCGTGGTCGACTTGCCCATACCGATCGAGCCGGTCAAACCAAGAATGAACGGCCTGTCACTCACGCGAGGACCGCTCTGCGCAGTTCTTCATCGACCTCTGGTCGTTTGCCGAACCAGCGTTCAAATCCCGGCACTGCCTGATGCAGCAGCATGCCCAGACCATCGACGGTTCTGCATCCCATCTGGGCCGCAGTTTTCAAAAGGTTTGTCTGCAGTGGCGCGTAAACGATGTCTGTCACCAGCGTCTCCGCGCTCAGTTTGGACAGGGAAACCTTGAGCTCTTCCTTCCCTTCCATGCCAAGCGAGGTGGTGTTGACCAAAGTCGCAACGCCGTCGATCGCGGCACCGGCCTGTGTCCAATCCACGACACGGACCTTTGCCCCAAAATGGGATTTCAGCGCATCTGCGCGGGCCCGTGTGCGGTTCGTAATGATGATCTCCGGTGCGCCTTCCTGAAGAAGGGAGGCAATCACGGCACGCGCGGCACCGCCTGCTCCCAGAACAAGGCCCGGTCCTGCCGCCGCATTCCAATCGGGGGCCTCCTGTTTGAGGTTCGCGATAAACCCGACACCATCTGTATTGTCCGCATGCAGCTTCCCGTCGCTTTGAAACGTCAGGGTGTTCGCAGACCCGATGATCGCGGCCCGATCGGAAACGACATCAGAGAGATCAAGCACCTTTTCTTTATGAGGAATCGTCACATTGACCCCCCGAAAGCCCATGCGTGGGAGGTTATCGAGAACATGCGCCAGATCTGCGCCCGCGACATCCATCGGGATGTAATAGCCCGGCAGATCATATCGTTGCAGCCAGTGGCCATGAAGACGCGGGGACCGCGAATGCGCCACCGGTGACCCGATCACACCCGCCAGCGGAATTGTCTCTGTCGTCATCCCTGCAACTCGCCTCTCATCGTCAGGTAGTTCAGAATGTCCAATAGCGGCATTCCGAGCACTGTGAAATAGTCGCCATCTATTCTGGAGAACAGGCGTGCCCCTTCTGCCTCGAGTTGATAGCCGCCCACACAGTGGCGAATACTGTCCCAGTTCCGAGAAATATAATCCTGGAGATAGGCGTCAGAGCTGTTGCGCATGAACATGCCGGCCTGTGTCAGACTCCGCCAGATCGGCTTGCCCCCGTCATAGATGACAGCCGCTGAAAACAAGACATGCTTCTTTCCGCGCATCCGTGTCATCTGATCCATCAGATCTGTTTGGGAACTTGGCTTTGACAGGATGTCGCCCTCGAATTCCAGAACCTGATCACATCCCAGAACAAGAGCTTCGGGACATTTCTGGGAAACCCTGCGGGCTTTGTATTCGGCGAGTGTATCGGCGATGTCGCGCGGCTTGGCCGCGTCGGCCAACAAGCTTGCCTTTATGCTCTCTTCATCCACGCGAGGTGACATCTGCTCGCACGACACGCCCGCTCTGAGCAGCAAATCCCGGCGGATCTGTGAGCCGGAAGCCAGAATTAGTCGATGCGGCATGTGGATAACCTTATGTGTAAGTCAGAGGATATAGTCCGGACATAATCTAGGTAATCCACTGTCGTATTTCCAATCCAGCGATCCATCCCCACAAGCGGGATTCTCTTACCTTGGTTATTCAATGTTGATGGGTGAAATCACAGCTGTTGAAAGCTGTCTTTGAGATTGGGTTTTGCACAGGTTCACTCACAGAGTTATTCGCTTCATGAATTTGTTAACTTATTGATTTTTTGCGATTTTAAGGACTTTCCCAGCAATCTGTATATTGAATCTTTCCACCCTGGTCTTCCTGTGGGAAAACATTTTATCCCCGCTATCCCCAACCCCAACAAACATCATCAACTTTTCTTTCTTTCTTTATTATAGATAAGAAGGACTATGAGAGCGGAGTGATATGACAGACTTTCTTGCCAGTGCGTATCCATGGATCAAGAGCATTCATATCATGTCAGTGATCGCATGGATGGCGGGATTGTTCTATCTGCCCAGACTTTATGTGCATCACACCGAGCGGGTCACAGTCGGATCTGAAACAGACGCTTTGTTCCAGATGATGGAGTTCAAGCTTCTAAAGGTGATCATGAACCCTGCGATGATCTCGACCTGGATATTCGGTCTGGCTTTGGTGCTGACCCCCGGCATTGTCGACTGGTCGGAAGGCTGGCCATGGGTGAAAGCGGCCAGTGTGCTGGCCATGACATGGTTTCACATGTGGCTCGCCAAGGCCCGCAAGAGCTTTGTTGCAGAGAATAATACGATCTCCGGCCGCAATTACCGCATCATGAACGAGGTTCCGACGCTCCTGATGATCTTCATCGTGATCGCTGTGGTCGTGCGTCCGTTCTGAGCCTCTGTTTGACTCACCCGCCATCTGTGATTAAGGGATAAGGGCTGGCTGTCCTGCCAGATTTTTTCCGATTTCATAGAAACAACGCCTGCGGGCGCAATACTGGTATCTGCATATGTCTGAAGATCGTCTGAACCTCGCGGACCTGAAGAAACAAAGCCCGGCCGATCTGGTCACGATGGCCGAGGAGCTCGACATCGAGAATGCGTCCACGATGCGCAAGGGCGAGATGATGTTCTCGATCCTCAAAGAGCGTGCCGAGGAAGGTTGGGAAATCTCCGGTGACGGGGTTCTCGAGGTTCTCCAGGACGGCTTTGGATTCCTGCGCTCGCCGGAAGCCAACTACCTGCCGGGCCCGGACGATATCTATGTTTCACCCGAGATGATCCGCCAGTTCTCCTTGCGGACAGGCGATACTGTCGAAGGCCATATGAGTGCGCCGGCAGAAAATGAACGCTATTTCGCGATCACCAAGGTGACCCGCATCAATTTCGAGGATCCCGAAAAGTCCCGTCACAAGGTCAGTTTTGATAACCTGACGCCGCTCTATCCCGATGAGCGCCTGACGATGGAGATGAAGGATCCGACGGTTAAGGACCGGTCGGCCCGGATCATTGATCTTGTCGCGCCAATCGGTAAAGGCCAGCGTTCGCTGATCGTGGCGCCGCCGCGGACCGGTAAGACGGTTCTTCTGCAAAACATCGCCAATTCGATCGAAGCCAATCACCCGGAATGCTATTTGATCGTTCTGCTCATCGACGAACGCCCTGAGGAAGTCACTGACATGCAGCGCTCGGTGAAAGGTGAGGTGATCAGCTCGACCTTCGATGAGCCTGCCACGCGTCACGTGGGCGTTTCTGAGATGGTGATCGAGAAAGCCAAGCGACTGGTCGAACACAAGCGCGATGTTGTGATCCTTCTGGATTCGATCACGCGTCTGGGACGTGCGTTCAACACGGTTGTTCCATCGTCCGGCAAAGTTCTGACAGGTGGTGTGGACGCGAACGCCCTGCAACGGCCGAAGCGCTTCTTTGGTGCCGCTCGTAATATTGAAGAGGGCGGGTCACTCACGATCATCGCAACCGCGCTGATCGACACCGGAAGCCGGATGGACGAGGTGATCTTCGAAGAGTTCAAAGGCACGGGTAACTCCGAGATTGTGCTCGACCGCAAGGTTGCCGACAAACGGGTCTTCCCGGCGATGGACATCCTCAAGTCCGGCACCCGGAAAGAAGATCTGCTTGTCGATAAGAACGATCTGCAGAAGACCTTTGTCCTGCGCCGCATCCTGAACCCGATGGGCACGACCGACGCGATCGAGTTCCTGATCGGGAAGTTGAAGCAGACCAAGTCGAACGCAGAGTTCTTTGACTCCATGAACACCTGATAATCCTGACTTTATTGTTATTTAACAATAGGTTGCAATAAAAATGGACACAATCTTCGCTCTTGCAACTGCCAGAGGTAAGGCGGGCGTTTCTGTGATCCGTGTATCGGGACCCAGCGCGTTTGAAATCTCCGAGGGAATGGTGTCATCGCTGCCTGCCGCACGGGGGTCTGCCGTGCGGGCGCTCAGGGATCCGGACGGGGAGCTGATCGACAAGGCTTTGGTTCTACGCTTTGACCATGGCCAGAGCTTTACCGGTGAAGACGTTGTGGAGTTCCATCTGCATGGAAGCCCGGCAATCGTAAAACGGGTGCTGGAGCTTCTAGGAGAAGCCGAGAGCTGCCGTCTTGCCGAGCCCGGGGAGTTCACCCGTCGGGCCATGGATAACGGCGTTCTCGACCTGTCGCAGGTTGAAGGGCTGGCGGATCTCATAGACGCAGAGACAGAGGCGCAGAGGCGGCAGGCCATCCGCGTCTTTGACGGGGCGCTTGGTCGGGTTGTGGAGCAGTGGCGCGCGGATCTTGTCAGGGCCGCAGCATTGCTGGAAGTCACAATCGATTTTGTGGATGAGGAAGTTCCGGTGGATGTCACGCCGGAAGTGACAGGCCTTGTGATGGGCGTTGAGGAGCAACTGAAACAGGAAGCTTCGTCTGCGCTGGCGGCCGAGCGTATTCGGGACGGGTTCGAGGTGGCGATCATCGGGCCTCCGAATATCGGGAAGTCTACGCTTCTGAATGCACTCGCGGGCCGTGAAGCCGCGATCACCTCGTCTGTGGCAGGGACGACGCGGGATGTGATCGAGGTCCGCATGGATCTCGAAGGTCTGCCGGTGACGTTCTTGGACACGGCTGGGTTGCGTGAGACAGAGGATGAGGTGGAGAGCATTGGCATCGCCCGGGCGCGTGATCGCGCAGAGAAGGCGGACCTGAGGGTGTTCCTCGTCGGTCAGGACGGAGACGTTCCCGGCCTTCATCCCCAGAAAGGCGATCTGGTCGTTCAAGGCAAGACTGATCTTTCGAAAGTCGCAGACGGTGTCTCAGGGCTGACGGGACAGGGTGTTGGAGATCTCGTGGCGCAGGTCACCCAGGAACTTGAAGGGCGCGCGTCCGGTGCCTCTCTTGCGATCCGTCAAAGGCATCGCGAAGCGCTTCAAAAAGCGATCGGGGCTTTAAAAAATTGCTGTGATGAACTAGATCGCGGTGTTGAAAGAACCGAAATTGCCGCGGAAGAGCTCAGATCAGCGATCCGCGCTCTTGAAAGCATGATTGGTCTCGTGGACGTCGAATCCGTTCTGGACGAGATTTTCTTGAGTTTCTGTTTGGGCAAATAGGAGTGTTTCACGTGAAACATCCAAAGCTTGATGTGATTGTTGTGGGTGGCGGGCATGCAGGTGTCGAAGCTGCTGCTGCTGCTGCGCGTATGGGTGCGCGCACTGGGCTGATCACACATAAGCGTGACTCAATCGGGGTCATGTCCTGCAATCCTGCAATCGGTGGATTGGGTAAGGGTCATCTGGTTCGTGAAATCGACGCTTTCGACGGGATCATGGGGCGCGCGGCGGATGCGGCGGGTATTCAATTCCGTCTGCTCAATCGCCGAAAGGGTCCGGCTGTTCAGGGTCCGCGGGCGCAGGCTGACCGGTCCTTGTATCGGCAGGCGGTTCAAAAACTGGTCTCGGATCAGGAAAACCTCACGGTTGTTGAAGCTGAAGTCGTTGATCTCAAGATGCAGGGCCGTCGCTGTCACGGTGTTGTCCTCGCGGATGGATCGGAGATTGATGCTGGCTCTGTTGTCCTGACGACAGGCACATTTCTGCGTGGCGTTATTCATATTGGCGATGTTTCTCGTCCGGGTGGCCGGATGGGCGATGATCCATCGGTTAGGCTGGCGGCGCGGATCGACGGGTTTGGTCTGAGCCTTGGCCGGTTGAAAACGGGAACCCCGCCGCGCTTGAACGGCAAGACAATCGACTGGTCTGTGCTTGAGATGCAGCCGGGGGATGATGATCCGGTCTTGTTTTCGTTCCTGTCGAAGGAAACAGCAGTTCGTCAGATTGCATGTGGCATTACGCACACCAATGCGCAAACCCATGAAATTATTCGGGAAAATATCGATAGGTCCTCCATGTATGGTGGCCATATAGAAGGGGTTGGTCCGCGCTATTGCCCGTCGATCGAAGACAAGATCATGCGCTTCGCCGATAAGGACTCGCATCAGGTCTTTTTGGAGCCCGAGGGTCTGGATGACACAACTGTCTACCCGAACGGCATTTCTACCTCGCTTCCTGTAGAGGTTCAGGAGGAGTATGTTCGCTCGATCCGCGGTCTTGAGAAGGCTGAGATTGTTCAGCCAGGATACGCGATTGAGTATGACTACGTCGATCCGCGTTGCCTGAAACCGACATTGGAACTCAAGGATATCGAAGGCTTGTTCCTTGCGGGTCAGATCAACGGAACCACGGGATATGAGGAGGCAGGCGCCCAAGGCCTCATGGCTGGGTTGAACGCGGCGCGTTCAGTTCGGGAGGGTGATCCGGTCATTCTTGGTCGTTCTGACGCCTATATCGGTGTGATGATCGATGATCTTGTGACGCGTGGGGTTGCCGAGCCCTATCGCATGTTCACCTCGCGCGCTGAATTCAGGCTGTCGCTGCGTGCTGATAACGCTGATCAGCGTTTGACGCCGATTGCAGTTGAAGCGGGTTGCGTGTCCGCGGAGCGCCGTGAAGCCTTTGAGACTAAGGTCCAAGGCCTCCAGTCCGCGCGCAAGATGCTGTCTTCCTTGTCCGCGACTCCGCAAGAAGTGAATGCAGCCGGGGTCACGATCAACAAGGACGGCAAGCGGCGTTCTGCGTTTGAGCTTTTGTCTTTCCCGGACATTAATTTTGTTGCTCTCACAGCGATTTGGCCCGAACTGGATAATATCCAGCCGGATTTGGCGGAGCAGTTGAGCAAGGAAGCCCTTTACGCCAACTATCTGGACCGGCAGTCGCGGGACGCGGCGGCGCTCAAGAAAGACGAGGCGCTCAAGATCCCCGCGGATCTGGACTATGGCTCCATCGAGGGTTTGTCCCATGAAATCAGGGAAAAACTGATCCGTGCACGGCCTGCCAACTTGGGACAGGCAGCCCGGATTGAGGGCGTGACACCTGCAGCTCTCACTCTGGTTCTTGGACGTATTCGCCGTCAGGTTAAGAAAACAGCGTGACGGATCAATCCAAGCCCCGGCTCTCCTCGATGGATGTTTCACGTGAAACATTGGAGGCGTTGGAGAGCTATTTGGATCTTCTTAAGAAGTGGAACCCAAAGATTAATCTCGTGGGGCCGGGAACCCTTGACGATGCATGGTCCCGCCATATCGAGGATTCCGCCCAGGTTTTCAGTCTTCTGCCCAAAGATGCGCGCAGTCTTGCGGATCTTGGGTCCGGAGGTGGGTTTCCGGGGCTCGTTCTCTCGATTCTCGCAAAAGAGAAGCTGCCCGAGCTTGAAGTCGCGCTTCTGGAATCCGATGGTCGTAAATGTGCGTTTCTAACAACTGTGTCGGCGCGCCTCGGATTGAAGGTAAAAGTTCGGAATCAAAGAATTGAAGCCGTTCCGCCGATTGGGGCAGATGTGGTCACTGCCCGCGCTTTGGCCCCTTTGCCGCGGCTCTTGCCGTGGATCTCGCGTCACATGGCACCAGATGGCGTTGCCCTTTTGCTCAAAGGCGCAAACTATCAGGATGACGTGGACGAAGCGCTTGCGTCCTGGGCCTTTGACCTGCAGAAAATACAGAGCGCAACACATGATCAAAGCGTTGTTCTGAGAATTTCAAACCTGAGGCCAATTTCCCAAAGATGAAAAGCGGCAAGCCCCGAATAATTTCGATCGCCAACCAGAAGGGCGGCGTCGGGAAAACCACAACGGCCATAAACCTGAGCGCAGCGCTGGCGGCCCAAGGCTGCAAGGTTTTGCTGGTGGACCTCGATCCGCAAGGAAACGCATCGACCGGGCTCGGGCTTGAGATGAAAGATCGCGAGCTGACGACCTATGACCTTTTGCTCAACGACAACGATCTGGGCGAGGTCGCGACTGAAACGGATGTGCCAAATCTTCTGATCACGCCGGCCACGACAGATCTCAGTTCGGCGGACCTGGAGCTGATTTCGGCGACGCGACGGATTTTCATGCTCAGCGATGCGCTGCATGGCCCCGCGGCGGACCGGCTGGAGCTCGATTTTATCCTGATCGATTGCCCACCTTCGCTGAACCTGCTGACGCTCAATGCGATGGTGGCGTCAGATTCAGTTCTTGTCCCGCTGCAGGCAGAGTTCTTTGCGCTGGAAGGTTTGTCACAGTTGATGCTCTCGGTCCGCGAGATACGGGAGACCGCAAATCCGAGGCTCAGGCTGGAAGGTATTGTGTTAACTATGTATGATAGACGCAATAACTTGTGTCATCAGGTGGAAATGGATGCGCGGTCCAATTTGAAATCACTCGTGTTTCAGACCATGATTCCGCGGAACGTCCGGCTGAGTGAGGCCCCGTCCTACGGCCTGCCGGTTACGAATTACGATCCGACATCACGTGGTGCAGTGGCTTACAAGGCACTGGCGGTCGAGATCCTTGATCGCCTCAAAGGGGAGCGAGGCTGATATGGCGCAGAAGAAAGAAAAGCGCGGACTTGGACGCGGTTTGTCGGCCCTGATGGCTGATGTCGATCTCGGATCCGAGACATCGCGGCCCGATGCCGGGACGAGCGCGCCGAGATCTGATCGACAGGTTCCGGTTGAAGCGATTGCGCCGAATCCGGATCAACCGAGGCGGGATTTCGATAAGGACGCTCTTCAGGAACTCGCCGATTCCATTCGCGAGAAGGGCATCATTCAGCCACTCATCGTCCGAACCGATCCCAAAGACGCATCCCGGTTCCAAATCGTGGCGGGCGAGCGTCGTTGGCGTGCGGCGCAGATCGCGCAAGTCCATGAAGTTCCTGTGGTTTTGCGGGATTTCAACGACACCGAAGTGCTAGAGATCGCGATCATCGAGAACATTCAACGGGCGGATCTCAACCCCGTGGAAGAAGCGCTCGGTTACCGCCAACTGCAGGAGAGATTCGGCCATACGCAAGAACAGCTTGCCCAGGCCCTTGGGAAAAGCAGAAGCCACATCGCAAATCTGATGCGTCTGCTCACATTGCCGGACGCGGTTCTGACGTGGCTACGCGAGGGCGCGCTTTCTATCGGGCATGCACGGGCCTTGATCACGGCCGAGGACCCCGTGAGCCTCGCGCGCACGGTGATTGATAAGAAACTCTCGGTTCGTGAGACCGAGGCCCTCATGAAGAAGGGGTCGGACAAATCCACGACATCTGCAGTTAAGCCGGCGAAACAACGGACGAAGGATGCGGACACGATCGCGCTGGAGAAGGACATCGCCGCCAATCTCGGCATGAATGTCACGATCTCCCATACCCAGGGCGGGGAAAGCGGGAAGGTCACTGTCGATTACAAGGATTTTGCGCAGCTTGACGAGCTGTGCCGCAGACTTATCGCCATGTGACGTCGTCTCAGGCAACCAATTCGGCGAGAATGCTGTTGAGAAGAATGCGTTTGTCGGCTGGGACCTTGAGACGGCCATCTTTCCGTACAATCAGGCGATCTTCTTCTAAGCTACGGATATTATTTAGTTTAATCTGATTTTGGGAGATACCCTCGAAGCGTGATATATCGCAGCCTTCCGACAGACGCAGCGACATCATCAGGTATTCGAGACCTTGATCATGCTTTGTGATCACATTTCGGGACTTCTCTCCGGATCCTGACGTTTCAACCTGATCAAGCCAAACCTGCGGGGCCAGTTCTGTCTCGGTGGCAAATCTCTGATCCCCGATCGACACCCGACCATGCGCGCCGGGCCCGATGCCAAGGTAATCCCCGCCACGCCAATAGATCAGGTTGTGCTGGGACATATTATCGGGTTTCGCGTGGTTCGAGACCTCGTAGGCCGGTAATCCCGCACCCTCGGTCAAGGCCTGCGTGACCTCATACATGTCGGCCGCGACCTCTTCTTCGGGCAATCCCCGCAGTAGACCCCGGGCAAACCGGTCGCCAAAGGCTGTGCCGTCCTCGATCGTCAACTGGTAGAGCGACAAATGGGTCGGCTCCATGCTCAGCGCTTCGGAGAGCTCCCGCTCCCAGTCCGCAACGCTCTGGTTCTGCCGCGCATAGATCAGATCAAAACTGATCCGGTCAAAGCAATCGCGCGCAATATCGTAAGCCTTCAGAGCATCAGAGACACTGTGCAACCGACCGAGCGCTTTCAGATCCGCGTCGTTAAGGGCCTGAAATCCCATGGAAACCCGGTTCACGCCCGCTTGACGGTATCCGGAAAAACGGCCCGCTTCGACGGAGGTCGGATTTGCTTCGAGGGTGACTTCAAAGTCGTTGGCAACAGGCCAATTGGCCCTGATACGCGCCATGATCTGATCTACCGTGTCCGGTTCCATCAAGCTTGGCGTGCCACCCCCGAAGAAGACCGAGTTCAGGACACGTCCGGGTGTTTCCTCCGCGACGCGATCAAGTTCAGCGAGATAGGCGCGCGTCCAGCGTGACTGATCGACGTGCTGCCAGACATGGCTGTTGAAATCACAATAGGGGCATTTCGCCTGACAAAAGGGCCAGTGGATATAAAGACCGAACCCGCCCGATCGTGAATTCTCACCGGTCAAAGAGTGTCACCAGTTTCGAAAAGGCGTCGGCGCGGTGACTGATCTTGTTTTTTTCCCAACGGTCCATCTCGCCGAAGGTCACGTCATAGCCGTCTGCCACGAAGATCGGATCATAGCCGTGCCCCTGATCGCCGCGCATCGGCCAGACGATTTGTCCATCGATGGTGCCGGGGAAGACCTCGTCGTGACCATCCGGCCAGGCCAGCACCAGCGTGCAGCAGAACCGAGCCTTTCGTGGCAAAAGTGCCTTTTTAGACACAAGTTCATCGTGCACACGGGTCATGGCCATGACGAAGTCGCGGCCGTTCCCCGTTTCTGCCCAGTCGGCCGTGTAGACACCTGGTGCACCCCCAAGCGCATCGATTTCAAGGCCGCTGTCATCGGCCAGAGCGGGCAGGCCGGTTGCCTTGGCGGCGGCATGCGCCTTGATCCGGGCATTTCCGATGAATGTCGTCTCGGTTTCTTCCGGTTCGGGAAGATTGTGCTCCGCAGCGGAGGTCACCTTGATCCCGAACGGTTCGAGAAGATGCGCAATTTCTTCGAGTTTTCCCTTGTTATGGGTCGCCACCAACAAGGTATCCCCTTCGAACTTGCGCATTGGTTATCCCTCGACAGCCGCTTTCTGAGCGGCGATCAGCTGCGAAATGCCGTCTTCGGCCAGATCCATCAGCGTGTTGAACTCGTCGCGGCTGAAGGTGGAGCCTTCAGCGGATCCCTGAATTTCCACCAGACCCTTGCTGCCTGTCATGACAAAGTTCGCATCGGTTCCCGCGTCGCTGTCCTCGATGTAGTCGAGATCCAGCAGGGGTTGACCCGCATAGATCCCGCAACTGACAGCGGCGACGTGATCGGTGATCGGATCGCTTGTCAGCATGCCTGATTTCACTAGCGCAGCCGTGGCGAGTTTCAGCGCGACCCATCCGCCGGTGATCGACGCACAGCGGGTCCCGCCATCGGCCTGAATCACATCACAGTCCACGACAATCTGGCGTTCCCCCAGCGCAACCCGATCAATTCCCGCGCGCAGGGAGCGGCCGATCAGCCGCTGGATTTCCTGTGTCCGGCCGGATTGTCCGTTCTTGGCCTCGCGGCGCATCCGGGTATGCGTGGCCCGCGGCAGCATTCCGTATTCGGCCGTGACCCAGCCAAGGCCGGTATTGCGCAAAAACGGCGGCACGCGTTCGTCGACCGAAGCGGTGCACAAGACATGCGTCTCGCCGCATTTGATCAGACAGGAGCCTTCCGCATGCTTGGTGACACCGGTTTCGATTGAAATCGGGCGCATCGTGTTTAAATCACGGCCAGAAGGGCGCATCGCATATCCTTTCAAGAATGGTGCGCCCAGATACCCTTGCAGTATGCTCGGGTGCAAGCAAGATTGCGTGTGCTGAACACGAACGACGAGTCACGTTAGATCCATGAACGAGCAATCGACCATCCTGTCGGAGATGAATGACCGCAGCCGCGAGGTGTTCCAGCGGATCGTCGAGTCGTATCTCCGGTCAGGCGACCCGGTGGGCTCACGGACCCTGACCCGCGCCCTGAGCGAACAGGTCAGCGCCGCCACGATTAGAAACGTGATGCAGGATCTCGAGCTTCTGGGCCTTCTTGAAAGCCCGCATGTCTCGGCCGGTCGTGTCCCGACCCAGCTTGGGTTGCGGATGTTCGTGGACGGCATCATGGAGATCGGCGATCTCACGGTCGATGACCGCCAGAAAATCGATGCGACCCTTGGATCGAATGAACGCGATGTGGCCACCATGCTCGATCATGTGGGCTCGGCCCTGTCGGGGCTGACCAAGGGTGCGAGCCTCGTGCTGGCGCCCAAGCATCAGGCCCCGATCAAACATATCGAGTTTGTCAGCCTCGCGGCCGATCGCGCGCTCGTCGTTCTGGTTTTTGCCGATGGACATGTGGAGAACCGTGTCTTCACCCCGCCGTTGGGTCAAACACCGTCATCGATGCGCGAGGCTGCGAATTTCCTCAATGCGCTGGCCGAGGGCCTGACGATCCCCGAGCTGCGCAGCCGAATTCGCAGCGAGATCGCAAAACGCCGTCAAGAGCTTGATATACTGGCCCGCGACATGGTCGAAACCGGTGTCGCCGTATGGGAGAACGAGGGCCAGTCCACCGAACGATTGATCGTGCGGGGCCGGTCGAACCTGCTCGACGAAAGCGAAGCGGCAGATGATCTCGAACGGGTGCGCACCCTATTTGACGACCTTGAACGCAAGCATGACATCGCGCAATTCCTCGAACTGACCGAGGCAGGCGAGGGTGTGCGCATTTTTATTGGCTCAGAGAACAAACTCTTTTCACTTTCGGGTTCCTCTTTGGTGGTCTCTCCTTATATGAACGCTGATCGAAAGGTGATAGGCGCCGTGGGCGTGATCGGACCGACTCGGCTCAATTACGGGCGGATCGTCCCGATCGTGGATTACACGGCCCAGCTGGTTGGAAAACTGATCTCGGACGGTGGGTAAAGGCACGATATGAACGACGGACGAAACGACGAAGAATTCCTTGATGATCCCCTTGAGGCCCTGGCCGAAGAGGAGGTCGATATCATGGCCGAAGTCGCGGCAGAAGAAGAGGATGAAGTCGCGACACTGCGGGCCGAACGCGATAACCTGAAAGACAGGTTGCTGCGCGCATTGGCCGACGCTGAGAACATCCGCAAGCGTGGTGACCGTGATCGTCGCGAAGCGGAGAGCTATGGCGGATCAAAGCTCGCGCGCGATCTTTTGCCTGTCTATGACAACCTCCGCCGTGCGCTTGATGCTGCGACGGATGAACAGCGTGAAGTGGCAAAAGCCGTCATCGAAGGCATCGAGCTGACATTGCGCGATCTGATCAGCACCTTTGCCAAACATGGCATTGAGCCGATTGTTCCCGAGATCGGTGACCGGTTTGACCCGCAGCTGCATCAGGCGATGTTCGAGGCTCCGGTTCCCGACACGAAGGCTGGCGACATCATTCAGGTCATGACCGAGGGTTTCACCATGCATGACCGGCTTTTGCGGGCCGCGCAGGTGGGTGTTTCCTCAACGCCGGCGGGATAACTCTTTCAGATCATAAAGAACCTGCAGGGCTTCCCGCGGCGTCAGCTCGTCGGGAAGGATCTCTTCGATCTTGTCTTCTAGTTCCGAGCTCTTTGGGCTCGGGGCCGGTTGGCTGGGCACGGCAGAAAAAAGCGGCAGATCATCGATCAGCGCCTTTGGATTGACCGCGCCCTCCCGCTCGCCTTTTTCGAGCGCATCGAGCACAACGCGCGCCCGATCCACGACGGCATTCGGCAGACCTGCAAGTTTTGCGACCTGCACCCCGTAAGAGCGATCCGCAGCACCTTTCCGGACCTCATGGAGGAAGATGACATCGCCCTCCCATTCCTTGACGGCGACTGTTGCGTTCTCCACCCCGGCCAGTTTCCCTGCCAGCGCGGTCAACTCATGGTAGTGCGTGGCAAAAAGCGCCCTGCACGTGTTCACGTCGTGCAGATGTTCCAGCGTGGCCCAGGCGATGGAGAGACCATCATAGGTCGCTGTGCCCCGACCGATCTCGTCAAGGATCACCAACGCCCGGTCATCGGCCTGATTAAGGATGGTCGCGGTCTCGACCATCTCGACCATGAACGTGGAGCGGCCCCGGGCCAGATCGTCAGACGCCCCGACCCGACTGAACAGCTGAGACACAAGGCCGATATGCGCATGCGAGGCCGGCACATAAGACCCTAACTGAGCCAAAAGCGCGATAATCGCGTTCTGGCGCAGGTAGGTTGACTTACCCGCCATATTGGGTCCGGTCAGCAGGCAAATGCGCGCGTCGCCGTCCTCTACGCTCAGATCGCAGGAGTTCTCGATGAACGGGCCGGCGTTTTGTGCTTTGAGTGCATGTTCCACGACCGGATGGCGCCCGTTCTGGATCTCGAACCGGCGGCTTTCGTCGATCACAGGTCGACACCAGTTCTCGGAAATCGCGAGATCTGCGAGCGAGGACGCAAGATCGAGCTCGGCCAAGCTTGTGGCAAGTGCGATCAGTTCCGCCGATGTTTCGAGGATTTTCTCGCGCAACATGGCGAAAACCTGCTTCTCGATCTCGATTGCCTGGCTTCCGGAGTTCAGGATCCGCGTTTCAAGCGAGGATAATTCGACTGTCGTGAAGCGGACGGCGTTCGCGGTGGTCTGGCGATGAATGAAGGTCGTCGAAAGTGGCTCGGACAGCATCTTCTTGGAATGCGTCGCGGTTGCCTCGATAAAATACCCCAAGACGTTATTGTGTTTGATCTTGAGCGAAGGGATCTCGGTGAGCTCGGCGTACTCGCTCTGCAGGTTGGCGATGATCTTGCGCCCGTCGTCGCGCAAAGCGCGTGCAGCATCGAGGTCTTCGTTGAACCCCTCGGCGACAAAACCCCCGTCTCTGGCCAGCAACGGGGGCTCTGCGACCAGCGCTGTCTCCAGCAAGCCCAGCAATTCATCGTGACCGTCGAGCTTTGCAAGGGCGTGCTGCATGCTGGCAGGAATTTCCAGAGATTCGAGCTGATCCCGCAGGAATAGAGCCTGATACAAACAGCTTCGAACCGCCGTCAGATCCCGGGGACCGCCCCGATCCAACCCCAGGCGGGACACGGCCCGCTCCAGATCCGGCGTTTTTCGCAACCCGTCCCGAACACTCCCGATGGCGGATTGCATCTCGACGAAAAAGGAGATCGCATCCAACCGTTCCGTGATCGTCTTGAGCTTCGTGCTTGGGCTCGAAATACGTCTCTCCAGAAGCCGGCCGCCGGCTGCGGTCAGGGTTCGGTCGATCGTTCCGATAAGAGATCCCTCGCGGCCACCCGACAGGCTACGCGTCAGTTCGAGATTCCTGCGCGTTGCGGCATCGATCTGCATGACCGAGCGCGTGTCTTCACGGGTTGGCGGTCGCAGAAGGGGCAGCTTTCCCTTCTGTGTAATCTCGAGGTAATCGACAATCGCCCCCATGGCAGACAGTTCGGCCCGCGAAAACTGGCCAAAGGCGTCGAGCGAGTGAACTGCGAACAGATCCTGAAGCCGTTTCTCGGCGGAAGCGCTGTCGAAACTCCCGCGGCTGAGCGGGGAGAGCGCGGCGCCAACCTCGGTCACCAGCTCCGCCACCTCATCGTAGAGGGCATCCGATACGACGACCTCACTGGGCGCAAGCCGTGCCAGTTCGGGCGAGAGCTTCACCCGCGAACAGGGGCTGACATGAAACTCACCTGTCGAGATATCGACGACAGCCAGCGCAGCCTCTCCCCGTACGTCGCTGAAAGCTGCAAGAAAGTTGTTCCGCCGAGCTTCGAGAAGTGTTTCTTCGGTCAATGTGCCCGGTGTGACCAACCTGACGACATCGCGTTTTACCACCGATTTAGAGCCGCGTTTCTTCGCTTCAGCGGGGTTTTCCATCTGCTCGCAGACGGCGACTCGGAAGCCCTTGCGGATCAGTGTCAGCAGGTAGTTTTCGGCAGAATGGGCCGGAACGCCGCACATCGGAATGTCCTTGCCCAGATGCTTGCCCCGCTTGGTCAGCGCGATGTCCAGAGCCTCGGCTGCAGCGACCGCGTCGTCAAAAAACATCTCGTAGAAGTCGCCCATCCGGTAGAACAAAAGCGCGTCTTGATACTGCGCCTTGATCTCAAGAAACTGCGCCATCATAGGCGTGACAGATGGGTTAACAGCGTTCAAAATGGCCCCCCGATACCGCTATGCCTGACCCTACAAAGCTTTGAAAAGCGGTGAAAGAGCCAAAAGTCACCGTGATTGCGGGCGGCTGATCCGGTGGTCTACTCTGGGTGGAAACCGGAGAGGTGAGCGCGCATGGCAATTTTCAATATCGGATCGATCAACGCAGATTTCTTTTATTATCTCAGTGCCTTGCCGCGCGCCGGAGAGACGCTGGCCGCGCATGCCTTCGAACGGGGTCTGGGTGGCAAGGGGGCCAATCAATCGATCGCCGCGTTGCGGGCCGGCGCGCAGGTCACCCATATCGGCGCGGTTGGGGAAGACGGGGCCTGGGCCGTTGCGCAGCTGTCCTCTGAAGGGTTGAATTGCGATCACATCCGCACTCAATGCGCGCCGACCGGTCATGCAGTCATATATGTCGAGGCGTCCGGAGAGAACTCAATCGTCATCTTACCCGGGGCCAACAGAGCACTGTCACAGGCTCAGATTGAACGCGGGCTTGAAGATGCGAAGGCCGGTGATCTTCTCCTTCTGCAAAACGAGACAAATCTCGTCGCAGAGGCCGCGTCTGCGGGCCAAAGGAAAGGTCTGAAGGTTGTGTATTCCGCCGCGCCTTTCGTCGTTGCCGATGCCGTGGCTGTTCTGCCTCACGTGGATCTGCTGATCCTGAATGCGGTGGAACACGCGCAATTGATGGATGCGCTCCCCGAGGTTTCCCGGGACAATCTGCCGGCCGAAATCCTGATAACGAAAGGGGCGTCGGGGGCCGATCTGATCAGCGCGGCAGGGACAAGCCATGTGCCGGCGTTCGCGGTTGATCCGGTGGATACGACTGGAGCGGGTGATTGCTTTGCAGGTTACTTTTGTGCCGGAATAGACACTGGTTTGACGCCGCATAGGGCCTTGGAACGCGCCTCGGCTGCGGCGGCGATCAAAGTGACGCGTCCAGGAACATCAGAGGCGTTTCCCGATGGGGCGGAGGTCGATGCCTTCCTCGCCCGACAGGCTTAGCTCTTCATTTCATCCCAGAAGGATTTCACCTTGGAGAAGAACTTCGAAAGCTGAGGGTTGTTTTCCTCGCTGAGTTTCTCGAACTCGCGCAGAAGTTCCTTTTGCTTCGATGTCAGGTTGACCGGCGTTTCGACTGCAAGCTCGATGAACATGTCCCCGGTTCCGCTCCCGCGCAGGGCTGGCATGCCCTTGTTGCGCAATCTCATCTGGCGGCCGGACTGGCTGCCTGCGGGAACCTTCACACGGCTTCGTCCGCCATCGATGGTCGGGACTTCGACGTCACCCCCGATTGCGGCGGTCGCCATTGAAACCGGGACGCGGCAGAACAGGTCTGTCCCGTCACGCTCAAACAGCGCGTGCTCGTTCACCTCGATAAAGATGTAAAGATCGCCAGAGGGTCCGCCACGCATGCCTGCCTCGCCCTCACCGGCCAGCCGGATTCGGGTGCCGGTCTCGACGCCTGCGGGAATATTCACGCTCAGCGAACGTTCCTTTTGCTCACGGCCCGCACCGCCGCAGCTCTGACAGGGGTTCTTGATGATCTGGCCGATCCCCGAACAGGTCGGACAGGTCCGTTCCACCGTGAAGAACCCTTGCTGCGCACGGACCTTGCCCAGACCCGAACAGGTCGGACATGTCTGGGGCTCGGAGCCGCTTTCGGCACCGGTGCCGTCACATGCGGAACAGGAAACGGAGGTCGGAACAGAGATGGCTTTCTGAACGCCAGTGTATGCTTCCTCAAGATCGACCCGCAGGTTGTAGCGCAGATCGGATCCGCGGGATGCACGGCCACGGCCGGAGCGTTGCCCGCCACCGCCCATGAAGTCGCCGAACAAATCCTCGAAAACGTCGGAAAAGGCGCTGGCAAAATCACCCTGACCGGGGCCACCGCCCGGGCGTGGGCCGCCGCCCATGCCGCCTTCGAACGCTGCATGTCCGAAACGGTCATAAGCAGCCTTCTTTTCGGCGTCTTTCAGAACCTCGTAGGCTTCGTTGGCTTCCTTGAACTGAGCCTCCGCATCCGGATTGTCGGAATTCCGGTCGGGGTGCAGTTCCTTGGCCTTGGTACGATAGGCTTTCTTCAGCTCGTCGGGGGAGGCGTTTTTCCCGACACCCAGAACATCGTAATAGTCACGTTTTGCCATCTATCGTCAGCCTTTTGCTGAAACGCGGAAGCCGGCCTGAGTAAAGACAGACCGGCTCCGGGCGTTTCGTTGCGCTAATCAGGCGCGCTTGTCGTCCTCGAGATCTTCGAAATCAGCATCGACGATATCTTCATCGACACCGCGCGGATTTTCGTCGTCAGACCCTTCGGCAGGCTCCGCCGACGCCGCTTCTTCCTGCTGCGCCTTGTAGATGGCTTCACCAAGCTTCATGGCTGCATCCGTCAGGTTCTGGATCCCGCCTTTGATCTTGCCGGCGTCTTCGGTCTCCAGAGTTTCCTCAAGAGCCTTGAGTGCCAGTTCGATCGCTTCGACCGTGGAGCCGTCGACCTTGTCGCCATGATCTTCAAGCGACTTCTTGGTGCCGTGGATCAGGCTTTCTGCCTGGTTCTTGGCTTCGACCAGTTCCTTGCGCTCGGCATCGGCTTCGGCGTTGGCCTCGGCATCCTTGACCATCTTCTCGATATCGTCATCGGACAGACCGCCAGACGCCTGGATAGTGATCGCCTGTTCCTTGCCGGTGCCCTTGTCCTTCGCGCCGACGGTCACGATGCCGTTGGCGTCGATGTCGAAGGTCACTTCGATCTGGGGCAGGCCGCGCGGTGCGGGCGGGATTTCCTCGAGGTTGAACTGGCCGAGCATCTTGTTGTCGGCGGCCATTTCCCGCTCACCCTGGAACACACGCAGGGTCACGGCGTTCTGGTTGTCTTCCGCGGTCGAGAAAATCTGCGATTTCTTGGTCGGGATCGTCGTGTTGCGGTCGATCAGGCGGGTGAAGACACCCCCCAGTGTTTCGATGCCCAGCGACAGGGGTGTGACGTCCAGAAGGACGACATCCTTGACGTCACCTTGCAGAACACCGGCCTGAACGGCGGCACCCATGGCAACGACCTCATCGGGGTTCACACCTTTGTTCGGCTCTTTGCCGAAGAACTTGGAGACCTCTTCGATGACGCGGGGCATACGGGTCATACCCCCGACAAGAACGACCTCGTCGATATCGCTGGTCGACAGACCGGCATCCTTCAGGGCCTCCTTACAGGGCTTGATGGAATTCTTGATCAGGTCGGATACCAGCGATTCCAGCTTCGCGCGGGTCAGCTTCATGACGAGGTGCAGAGGCTGGCCACCGTTCGGGTCCATCGAGATAAACGGCTGGTTGATCTCGGTCTGCTGGCTGGAGGACAGTTCGATCTTGGCTTTCTCTGCGGCTTCTTTCAGACGCTGCAGGGCCATCTTGTCCTTGGTCAGGTCGACACCGTTTTCCTTTTTGAATTCGTCGGCAAGGTAGCTGACGATCCGCATGTCGAAATCTTCACCGCCGAGGAAAGTGTCGCCGTTGGTCGACTTCACTTCGAACAGGCCGTCGTCGATTTCGAGAATGGTGATATCGAACGTACCGCCGCCGAGGTCATAGACCGCGATCGTCTTGGTCTCTTTCTTGTCGAGACCATAGGCAAGGGCAGCCGCTGTCGGCTCGTTGATGATCCGCAGAACCTCGAGGCCTGCGATCTTGCCGGCGTCCTTGGTTGCCTGACGCTGAGCGTCGTTGAAATAGGCGGGAACGGTAATGACGGCTTGCGTCACGTCTTCGCCAAGGTAGCTCTCGGCGGTTTCTTTCATCTTCTGCAGAATGAACGCGGAGATCTGGCTGGGCGAGTATGTCTCACCGCTTGCCTGAACCCATGCATCGCCATTGCCGCCATCGATCACCTCGAACGGCATGTTCTTTTTGTCCTTGGCGATATCCGCGTCGTCGAACCGGCGCCCGATCAGGCGTTTGACGGCGAAGATCGTGTTGGAGGGGTTGGTGACAGCCTGACGTTTCGCGGCTTGGCCAACAAGGCGTTCGTCATCCGTGAAGGCGACGATCGAGGGGGTTGTGCGCGCACCCTCTGCGTTTTCGATAACGCGGGGCTGTGCGCCGTCCATGATAGCTACACAGGAGTTCGTTGTGCCAAGGTCAATACCGATGACTTTTGCCATGTGCTCGGGTCCTTTCATTGCGGCGATGTTGCGGACAACAGGTCCTTTATGGCCCCTGCTCTCCAATCCCAATTGATCAGGCGATACCCTGATCGAAGTTCGAGGGGTATATAAGGATGGCTATCTTGGCCTGCAAGGCGCTCGGCGACGGGAATCTCACGTTTTTGTGAGAATTGGGATGACGGAAAGGAAAACGCAGGATGCGTGAAATGGCGGCAGCGCGGGAACCGACCCTCGTGATCCGGGGGTTTCGGGTCTTTGAAGGGCTGTTGCCGCGGGACGCGCAAGCCGAACTGGTTGAGGATTTGCGGGCCGTGACAAGGGACGCGCCGTTCTTCACTCCCCAGACGCCTTACGGAAAACCCATGTCCGTGCGGATGACCTCGGCCGGTGATCTTGGCTGGTATTCGGACACGTCGGGATATCGCTACACGTCCCGCCATCCGCAGGGCCAGACCTGGCCTGAAATCCCGCCATCCGTACTCGGGATCTGGGAGCAGGTCTCAGGTGTCGCGCGCGCGCCGCAAAGCTGCCTGATCAATTTCTATGGCGAGGCTGCAAGAATGGGGATGCATCAGGACAAGGACGAACAGGATTTGTCCTGGCCGGTTGTTTCCGTCTCCCTCGGGGACGACGCGCTTTTCCGGATCGGCAATGAAACCCGGGGCGGGAAGACCGAAAGTGTCTGGCTCAGATCTGGCGATGTCGTGGTCATGGGAGGTGCGGCGCGGCTGACCTATCACGGGATTGACCGGATCAGGTTCGGCTCCTCGACGCTGCTTCCCAAGGGGGGCCGGATCAACCTGACGCTACGTGTGGTCGATTGAGCCGCAGGCCTACTTGCCGGCGCTCCAGCTGAGCGAGGATTTCTTGCGCCCGTAGAACTCTCCCATCAGCCCGATCATAAGCAGCACGATTGCGACTTTGACCGGATACTCGATGGAGGTAAACATCGGGTTGTAGTTGATGAAGGCAAACCCCCTGGCCTGATCGATGATGTGAAACAGCGGGTTCCAGTCGAACATGGCCAACATGCTGGTGGACAGCGTATTGGCGAGAAACATCTTGCCGGACGCCACCATGTTGGCCCGCTTGTAGATCATGCTTGCCAGACTGGCGAACCCGGGAAGGAAGGGCCGCATCGCCAGAAAGACCATTCCCACGGCGACCCCGGATCCCCAGGCCAGAAGGAACATCGCCACAACCCCGACGGGATCGTGAATTTCCACCGGCCGCCACGCGACATGCACGATGAAGAGCACCGTAGCCGCCGACAAAGTCTGGATGTAGAGCGTTGACAGAGCGCCGGACGCGATGGCGATTGCCGTGTTCATCGGCGCGTGAAGCATCATCGGCGAGGTCGAACCTTCCGAGCTGAAAACAGCCCCAACCGATTTGATATGTGTCATGAACAGGAAAATTCCCGACAGCAGGTAGAGGATGAAATCCCCGCGGACGGCCATCGACCGCATCCCGAGCACTTCGATGAACACGAAAAAGACAGCGACCAGAATCATGGTCTGGAACATGTTGGAGATCAGTCCGATCAGCGCATTGCGATGCGATTTGCGCGTGTTTCGGACCGTTGAGACATAGATCAGCTCCAGCAACCCGAGGGCTGACCGGAAATTGGTGGTGCGCTCTTCCGTTGAGAACATCTTGCCACTGCCTGTACTGCCGTGAACGGTGTCCTGATCATCTGCGCCAGAAAACTTGCCGTTCTATTGACGAAGCAGCATAAGAGCAGAAGGAAAAACAATCAATGAATCTGCGGGAGGCGGGGTTTGGATCAGAAACTGCTGGTCGATGTGTTCCGGAAACTGGCGCTCGAAGCCGGTGACATCATCATGGACATCTATAATTCCGATGATTTCGCCATTCGGTCAAAGTCGGACAATAGCCCGGTCACCGATGCGGATGAGGCGGCGGATGCCCATATTCTCGCTGGATTGAATGCTGCATTTCCCGACATGCTGATCGTGACCGAAGAACATGCGGCCTCGCACAGCAAGTCGGCGGACAGCTTTATCATCGTGGACCCGCTCGATGGAACGAAGGAGTTCGTCAACCGCCGCGGAGAATTCACGGTCAATATCGCTCTGGTCGAGAAGGGTGTGCCTGTGCACGGCGTTGTTTATGCGCCGGCGATCGGGCGGCTTTTCTACACCGATGAGACCGGACGTTCGGTCGAGGAGACCGGCGCTTTCGATCGCGCCACCCGTGGCGCGACCCGCCCGATGTCTGTCTCCAAACCCGATAACGCGAAGCTTGTGGTTGTCGCGTCGAAATCGCACCGCGATGCGGCCACCGATGCCTATATCGGACAGTATCAGGTGGCGGACATGACAAGCGCCGGATCGTCGCTCAAGTTCTGTCTTGTCGCGGCGGGCGAGGCCGATCTTTACCCGCGTCTCGGACGCACGATGGAATGGGATACCGCGGCGGGCGATGCAATTCTGCGCGGCGCGGGCGGAGACATGGTCCGCTTCGACGATCACACGACATTCACCTACGGGAAACCGGATTATGAGAACACCTTCTTCATTGCCCATGCACCCGGCGTGGACCTGAAAGCCTCTTCATGAGCACAGCCATTGTCATCCCGGCGCGTTTTGCGTCGACCAGATATCCCGGAAAACCCCTTGTCGCGCTCAAGGGTTCCAAAGGGGCCAGCCGGTCCCTGATCGAAAGATCATGGCGCGCGGCCATGGAGGTGAACGGGATCGATGCCGTTTTCGTGGCCACGGACGACGACCGGATCCGTGATGCCGCGTCGGCCTTCGGAGCCGAGGTGGTGATGACATCCACCGAATGCGCGAACGGCACAGAGCGTTGCGCCGAAGCCGCCCACGCGCTGGGCGACCGGTTCGACGTGATCGTGAACCTGCAGGGTGATGCGCCGCTTACCCCGTCATGGTTCATCGAAGATCTCGTGAAAGGGCTGAAGGCCGATCCCGAGGCCGGGGTTGCGACACCGGTCCTGCGCTGCGACGGCGCGGTTCTGAACAACCTTCTGGAAGACCGTCGTGCGGGCCGCGTCGGCGGCACCACGGCGGTGTTCGGGCAAGAACGGCAGGCGCTCTATTTCTCCAAGGAAGTCATTCCGTACACATCTGACACCTACAAAGACGACGCGGAGACGCCCGTCTTCCACCACGTGGGTGTCTATGCGTACCGGGCCGACGCGCTGGCGCAGTATCCGGCTTGGCCGACAGGGCCGCTCGAGACGCTGGAAGGTCTGGAACAACTCCGCTTTCTGGAAAACGGGCACCGTGTCCTGTGTGTCGAGGTCGACGCGCGTGGCCGCCAGTTCTGGGAGCTTAACAATCCCGAAGACGTGCCGCGGCTCGAATCGATGATGGCCAGCATGGACATGGAATGAGCGAGACACCGGTCAGCGTTGTCGTGGTGAGCCGGAACAGGCCGCAGGAACTTTCCAAATGCCTCAAGGCGTTACGCCTTCAACTCTACCGGACCTTTGAAATCATCGTCGTGGCAGACGCGGCGGGATGCGCGGCGGTCTCCGCGCTGGGCCTGAGCGACGACATCAAGATCTGCCGCTTTTCCGATCCCAACATCTCCGCGGCCCGGAATCTTGGGATCGACCACGCCGCCGGTGACATCGTGGCCTTCATCGATGATGACGCGATTGCCGAACCCACATGGCTTGCAAACCTGACTGCGCCTTTCGAGTGCGAAGACGTTGCGGCGGCCGGAGGGTTCGTGCGGGGCCGCAACGGCATCAGCTTCCAGTGGAAGGGCGAGATGGTCGATCGGGCCGGACGGTCACACAATATCGATGTCGCCGAAGTTACGGTCCTTCGCGGGAATGCGATGCGGGCGGTGAAAACCCAAGGCACCAATTGTGCGTTCCGCCGGGATCTGCTGGTGCGTCTTGGCGGGTTCGACGAAAGCTACCTCTATTACATGGATGAGACGGATCTGAATCTGCGCATCGGGGCGGAAGGGCTTGCCACTGCGATCGTTCCGGATGCGGAGGTGCAGCACCTGTTTGCCGAAAACACCGTGCGCGGCCCCGACCGGGCACCGCGGTCCCTGTTCCAGATCGGTGCCAGCTATGCGTTCTTTCTTCGCAAGCGGGAACTGGGCGAGGAGTACTGGGCAGAATTCGCGAACAAACAGCGTGCCCGCCTGGTGCGTGCGATGGTTGCCGGTCAGCTGGAGCCGCGCGATGTCGATCGTCTGATGCGCGATCTCGAAGAAGGTCGCGCCGCAGGAGATCAGAGAACGCCCAAGCTCAGAAATGCTTTCGCCTCTGCCGCGGCGTTCAAGCCGGCTTTTTCCGCAGCTGCGGTTCCCGAATGCCGCGTCATTTCCGGCCGCCGCACGGCGCGCAGAAAGCTCTTTGCACAAGCCCGCGCCCTCGCGGCGCAAGGTGCGATTGTCACGGTTTTTTGCTTCTCGGCCAATGCGTGGTTCCACAAACGCTGGTTTCATCCGGACGGGTTCTGGGTGCAGTCCGGGGGGCGCTTCGGGAAATCTTCGCGCTGCGATCCGCTGCTGACTTTCAGGTCAGGGGTAGACCGCGCAAAGCGGGAGCTTGCCGCGATCCGGGCGGTCCGGGGTATGCGAGAAGACGCAAAAATCGATGCGAGTTTTTGATACTCCGCAACTGGAGAATCTGACATTAAGGTAGACAGTCGGGCGGCGGGTATTTCCCGGGAAAATCCGGAACGAAGAATTTGAAAAGGGTGGAGCAGGGTTCATGGGACAAAAACTAACGAAAGCAGTCTTTCCCGTGGCGGGGATGGGAACACGGTTCCTTCCGGCCACGAAATCCATACCGAAGGAAATTCTGACGCTCGTTGACAGACCCCTCATCCAATACGCGATCGACGAGGCCCGTGCCGCCGGTATCAAGGAGTTCATTTTCGTGACCTCCCGCGGGAAGGGCGCATTGGAGGATTATTTCGATCACGCGCCCGAGCTTGAGAGCAGCCTGCGCAAGTCCGGTAAGTCCGAACTGTTATCCATCGTTAAGAACACCAACATGGAAAGCGGGGCGATTGCCTATATCCGCCAGCACAAGGCGCTGGGCCTTGGCCATGCGGTCTGGTGTGCGCGGCGCCTGATCGGAGATGAACCCTTCGCGGTGATCCTGCCCGATGACGTTATCACCGGCGATGTGCCGTGCCTTAGACAGATGGTCGACGCCTACGAGGAAACCGGCGGCTGCATGGTCTCGGCCATGGAAGTTCCGCAGGACAAGACCTCGGCCTACGGCATTCTCGGCATGGAGCATCAGAACGGCCCGCTGTTTTCCGTCAACGAGATGGTTGAAAAGCCGGACCCGGGCAAAGCGCCATCCAACATGGCCGTGATCGGACGCTACATTCTGACGCCTCAGGTTCTCAACAATCTGGATGACATGAAAAAGGGGGCCGGCGGTGAGATTCAACTGACCGACGCGATCGCGACCGAGATCCGGGAAGGCCGCGACGTCTATGGCTACCAGTTCGACGGCCAGCGCTTCGACTGCGGCTCCAAGGCGGGCTACCTGCAGGCCACCGTTGCCTTCGGTTTGGCAAGGGACGAGCTGCGGGACGAGTTCTCCGCCTATCTCGACCAGATCTCGGCCACGAAAAAGGCGGCGGAGTAGCCGGGGGATCTCGATGTCCAATATTCTCGTGACGGGGGGGGCCGGTTATATCGGCTCGCATGCGTGCAAGGTGCTCGCGGCGGCAGGGTTCACGCCGGTCACCTATGACAATCTTGTCACCGGGTGGCAGGACGCCGTCAAATTCGGCCCGTTCGAGAAGGGCGACCTGAGCGATACGGCGCGGCTCGACGCCGTCTTCAGGGACTACGCCCCGATCGCCGTCATGCATTTCGCGGCGCTCAGTCAAGTCGGGGAATCGATGACGGACCCGGGCCTGTACTGGCGCAACAATGTCGGTGGGTCGCTCAACCTGATCGAGGCGGCCACGCGCGCGGGCTGCCTGAACTTCGTCTTTTCCTCGACCTGCGCGACCTATGGCGAGCAGGACGGCGTGACCCTGACGGAAGCGTCCGCCCAGCTCCCCATCAATGCCTATGGCGCATCGAAGCGGGCGATAGAGGACATTCTGGAGAATTTCGAACAGAGCCACGGCCTGAACCACGTGATCTTTCGCTATTTCAATGTTGCAGGGGCCGATCCCGAAGGAGAGGTCGGCGAATTCCATCAGCCCGAAACGCATCTGGTCCCCCTGATCCTCGACGCGATCGCGGGGAAACGGGACAAGCTCACGATCTACGGCACCGATTACGACACGCCCGATGGAACCTGTATTCGGGACTATGTTCATGTGATGGATCTGGTGGAGGCCCATGTTCAGGGTCTGAACTGGCTTCTGGAGGGGAAAGGCAGCCGTGTCTTCAATCTTGGGACGGGGAAAGGTTTCTCGGTGCGTGAAGTGCTCGACAGCAGCGGGAGCATCACCAACAAGACTGTGCCCTATGAAGAGGGTTTGCGCCGCCCCGGGGATTGTACCAAGCTGGTGTCCGGAAGCGTCCGTGCACGCGAGGAACTTGGCTGGACGCCCGACCGGTCAAATCTGGAGACAATGATTGCAGATGCCTGGCGTTGGCACCAATCCGGCCATTACTCCAAATAGGGACGTCCCTGTTCTGCTGGACCTGTCGCGGCTGGTCTCGCGTGTCGGCTATGGGCCGCACACGGGCATTGATCGGGTCGAACTGGCCTATCTCGACTGGTGCCTGAGCACCGACGCGCCGTTCTTTGCGCTTGTCCGAACCGCTTCCGGATTCTCGCTGCTCGATCGTGATGGTGCGCAGATACTCAGAGATCAGCTGGCAGGGAAACGCGCATGGGGAAACCGCGATCTCAGGGCTCTGGTCGGGCTCAGAACACCCCCTTTGCGCGGTCGGGCCGAGGCGGGCGTTCGTCGCCTTTCAGTCTCTAACACTGCGAAGAAAGACCTTTTTACATTGCTTGGGAAGGTAGATCTGAACGGATTTTGTTATCTCAATACGGGGCATTCGACTCTTGCACCTGAAATCCTCGGGACCATCCGGAAAGCAGGATGCAGGGTGGTCGTGATGATCCATGATCTCATACCGCTGGAATTCCCGGAGTTTCAGAACCCAACGAATGCGGGATCTTTTGAACGGAAACTCAAAGCGGTTTGCGCGCATGCCGATCTGATCGTGACGAACTCGAACTCCACATCGGCGAAAGTGACGGCACTGTTCTCCGACTGGGGGCGAAACGTGCGTCCTGTCGCGTCCCATCTGGGGGTGGAGGTCCCGGTTTCCAACCCTGCAAAACCTCGCAGAAATAGACCCTATTTGGTCGCAATTGGGACGATTGAGCCGCGGAAGAACCATCAGCTCCTCCTCGATATCTGGGATGCGTTCGACGCAGATGGCCCGGAGCTGCATATCGTCGGGCGACGGGGATGGAACAACAAAGCTGTCTTTGAGCGGCTCGACAGGGCCAAGGGCAACGGCTTGATCTTCGAACACAGCGCCCTGCCTGACGCAGATCTGTGGCCACTTCTTCAAGGTTCACGGGCGCTGCTCTTCCCCAGTTTCGCAGAAGGCTTCGGTTTGCCGTCGCTCGAGGCCGCTGCGCTGGGCGTGCCGGTGATTTGCGGCGATCTTTCCGTTCACAGGGAGCTATTGGGGGCCTATCCAATTTACGCAGATTCCGGCAATATGGGTCTGTGGAAGCAGGAGATCGAGAAGTTGCTGCAGTGTCCGACCGGGCAGAGCAGTGATGACAACAGCAGGCAACGTCCGGATATCCCCAGTTGGGGCGCGCATTTTGCGGCAGTTAACGCTGCTTTAGCCACTTTGGGATAACGGCATGATAGGGTCCGCGCAGAGCAGGAAATCGTGGGTATCCTGAGATCATATCGAATGCGCCTTGCGCGGAAGCGCTGGCGCCTGCGCGCCCTTCGCAAGCGGCGTGAGCTGCGGCCTGCGTGCGACCGGACGGCGCGTATCTCGAAAGATGACATTCTGCTGTTTTCGACCATCCGCAATGAAAGGGTGCGCCTGCCGTTCTTTCTCGAGTATTACCGGAACCTCGGCGTGAACCATTTTGTCTTCGTGGACAACGACTCCGACGACGGGACGGGAGAGTATCTGGCGGCGCAGGAAGACGTCTCCGTCTTCGTCACAGAAAAGGGCTACAAGCGCGCGCGTTTCGGCGTGGATTGGCTGAACTGGCTGCAGCGCAAATACGCGCACGGGCATTGGTGCGTTGTGGTCGATGTCGATGAGTTTCTGGTTTACCCGTTTCACGACACCCGGCCTTTGCGGGCGCTGACAGATTGGCTCGATGCCTCGTCGATCCGGTCATTTGGAACGCTTCTTCTGGATATGTATCCCAAAGGCCCGGTGGATCAGGCGACCTATTCGGAAGGCGACAACCCTTTCGAGATCTCGAACTGGTTCGACGGCTCCAACTACACCATCAAACACAACCCGATCCATGGAAATCTCTGGATTCAGGGCGGCCCGCGGGCACGGCGCTTCTTCACGGGCACACCGGAACGTGCGCCCGCTCTCAACAAGATCCCGTTGGTGAAATGGGACCGGCACTACACCTATGTGAGTTCCACCCATATGCTTTTGCCGCGGGGCCTGAATCTCGTCTACGATCAATGGGGGGGTGAAAAGGCGTCCGGGTGCCTGCTTCACGCCAAGTTTCTTGATATTTTCGTGTCTAAATCGGTGGAAGAGCTGAAACGCAAGCAACACTTCGCCAACAGTCACGAATACAAGAGCTATCTCGAAGGCATCCAGGACAGTCCTGATTTGTGGACTGAGAAGTCGGAGAGATTCACCGGTTGGCGGCAACTGGAAACGCTTGGCCTTATGTCGAAGGGGAACTGGTCGTGAGCGTCGGGTTCGTCATGCTGGTTCATACCTCGCTTGGTCGCGCGGCGCAGGTCGCGCGCCATTGGGCCGAGGCCGGCAAGCCCATCGTTATCCATGTCGACAAGCGTGTCTCGGAAAAAGACAATCAAGACCTGCGTGACGCCTTGCAGTCTTTCGAGGACGTTCTGTTCATCGAAAGACAGCAATGCGATTGGGGAAGCTGGTCTATCGTCTCGGCGACCCAGAAAGGCAGTGAACTGATGTTGGCGCGGTTCCCGCAAGTGCGCCATGTTTTCCTGGCCAGCGGGTCGTGCATGCCGTTGCGACCGGTCGCCGAGCTTGAACATTACCTCGATCAGCGCCCGAGAACCGATTTTATCGAGTCGGTGACGACCGATGACGTGGACTGGACGGTCGGTGGCCTCGACATTGAGCGGTTCACGCTGCGGTTTCCGTTTTCATGGAAGCGCCACCGGCGCCTGTTCGACCGTTACGTCTCCTTGCAGCGCCGTGTCGGCTTTCAGCGCAAGATCCCGGACGGGATCGAGCCGCATCTCGGGTCGCAATGGTGGTGCCTGACCCGACAGACCCTTTCGGCCATACTCGAAGATCCCAAGCGGCCGATTTACGATCGGTATTTCCGACGGGTCTGGATTCCCGATGAAAGCTATTTTCAGACCCTGACAAGGCTCTATTCCACCGATATCGAAAGCCGATCCCTCACATTGTCCAAGTTCGACTTTCAGGGAAAACCGCATGTCTTCTACGACGATCACTTGCCGCTTCTGCGGCAGTCGGATTGTTTCGTCGCGCGGAAAATCTGGCCGCAGGCAGAGCGCCTCTATACCGAATTCCTCGGGACACAGGGCCAGCCTGTCACGATGGCGGAACCCAACCCGCTGAGGATCGATCGCCTGTTCAGCCGCGCCAAGGAGCGACGGACCCGCGGCCGTCCGGGGCTCTACATGCAGAGCCGGTTCCCGGCGCCCGGTTGGGAAAACGGAAAAACCAGCAACCGCTATTCCGTGTTCGAAGGCTTTTCCAACTTGTTCGAGGATTTCGAGGGCTGGCTCGCGAAACGGACCGGAAATACCGTGCATGGCGCGCTTTTTGCGCCGGATCGGGCGCATTTTTCCGAAGGGCATACGATATTCGACGGCGCCATCAGCGACAGTGCGTCGTTGCGGGACTACGATCCGACCGGATTCCTGACCAACCTGCTTTGGGCCAAGCGCGGCCAGCACCAGTGCTTCCAGTTCGGACCGGCTGACAATCAGGACATCACCGATTTCCTTGCCTCTGACGCCAATGCGAGCCTTTCGATCATCACCGGCGCATGGGCCATCCCGCTGTTCCAATCAAACCGGAATTTCTCTGAAATTCGGAAGGAGGCGGCTGTTTTACAGCGGGCCGAGGGCAAACATCTCAGCGCATTACGCGGTGGGCACACCAAGGCGCGCGTTCACATCTGGACACTTGCCGAGTTCGTCAGCGCGCCCATGCAAAACCTGCAGTTTGTTCTCGACGGGCTCGGCGGAACCGAGCAAAGACGCCTGACCGAGGTGCCGAAAATGGCGGATCTGAGCGGATTTGGCCAGTTTCTCCAGAATCTGAGGAATCACGGTATGAGTCCGCACAACATAGGCGATTTTCGCGTGGGTGAAGCGCAAAACAGGCCGAAAGAGGGGCAACGCCCCTACGTGGTCAAGTAAGATATGGGCAGGACGTTCAAGTATTTCGTGATGTTGGCGGATATGCGGACGGGCTCCAATTTTCTGGAAGCCAGCCTCAACGAGTTCGGCGATCTTCACTGCTATGGCGAGCTCTTCAATCCCAATTTCGTGGGCCAGCACAACAAGGATGCGCTGTTCGGTGTGAACCTTGTGCAACGGGAAGCCGAGCCGCTGGAGTTAATCACCCGCATTCAGAACCGCACCGAGGGCATTCCGGGGTTCCGGTTCTTCAACGACCATGATGAGCGCGTCCTGAACTATTGTCTAAACGACGATAATTGCGCGAAAATCGTGCTGAGCCGGAACCCTCTGGAGAGCTATGTGTCCTGGAAGATCGCGGTTCAGACGGGTCAGTGGAAACTGGCCGACACTCGCAAGCGCCGCACCGCGCGGATCGATTTCGATCTCGATGAGTTCACGGCCTTCCTGTCGGCACGGCAGGATTTTCACAAACGCATCCGCAAGCATCTGCAAACGCTCGGGCAAACGAGTTTCGCGATTGATTATGACGATCTGGGAGATGTCGATATTCTTAACGGGCTGGGCCGGTTTCTTGGCTCTGAAGACCAGATCAAAGCGCCTGCAAAGACCCTAAAAAAGCAGAATTCCACTGATTTGCGAAGCAAGGTCCGCAATCACGAGCAGATGGTGCGGGATCTTTCCTCGCAGGATATCTTTAACCTTCAGGGTACGCAGGATTTCGAGCCGCAGCGCTCTCCCGGGGTGCCGGGGTTTGTTCTGTCAAAAGAAATTCCGCTGATCTTCATTCCCGTTCAGGCGGGTCCGGTCCGTGACGTGACCAACTGGATGGAGAAACTCGGCGCGCTTGAGACCGGGTTTTCTCAGGCGGATTTGCGAAAATGGCGGCGTGCCCGTTCGGGGCATCGCAGTTTCACGGTTCTGTCGCATCCCCTGACACGTGCCCATGCGGCGTTCTGCAGCCATATCCTGACGCCCGATGACCGGTTTGCAGTGGCACGACGGGTTTTGCGCAACCGCTACGATGTCCGTGTTCCGCAGGATGGCGCGCTCTCGGACTATTCCCGCGACGATCACAAAATGGCGTTTCAGAACTTTCTGGAATTCCTCAAGGAGAACCTGAGCGGCAATACCAGCGTAAGGGTCGACGCGGTCTGGGCCAGTCAGACTGCCATTCTGGACGGGCTCGGATCGGTCATCGCGCCGGATTTCATCTATCGGGAAGATGAGCTGGACGAGGCGCTTCCACAACTGGCAGAACGCTGGGATGTCTCCGCCCCGCGTTTTGAAAAGAGCGCCGCGTCGTTTCCGTTTGATCTGGCCGAAATCTATGATGACCGCCTCGAAAAGCTCTGTCAGGCCGCCTACCGCCGCGATTACATCAATTTCGGGTTTTCGAACTGGGTCGCGCCTTAAGCGGCTTTCGACTGATGCCCTTCGGCCAGAATGGCATAGAGCGCAGATACGTTCGAGTTCGCCCGAAGCTTCGAACAGATATCCTTGTCGCGCATCGTGCGCGACGCCAGAGCAAGCGCCCTGAGATGTTCGACGCCTGAATCAGACGGCGCGAAGAGCGCGAAGAACAGATCGACGGGCTGACGGTCTGCCGACTCGAACTCAACCGGTTTCTCAAGACGCATGAAAACAGCGCGCACATCGTCGAGGCCAATCAGGCGCGCATGGGGCAGTGCAACACCGCGTCCAACACCCGTCGGGCCGAGGGCCTCGCGTTCCTGCAGCGCACTGAACGCGCTTGATGGCGACAGCCCATAGGCCGCAGAGGCAAGATCGCCCAGTTCCTGGAACAGGCGCTTTTTGCTCGAAATACTCGCGACGCTCCGAATTGCTTCGGGCACTATAATTTCAGATATCTGCATTATTTTCTTAAAAATCAGGCGCTTCAGACGCCCTCAATTCGTTCCCGATGGGTCTATCCAACCAATGTTTCCATCGTCACGACGATAGACCACGTTGATGCCCTTGTTTGCGTCATTTCTAAAAATCAATACGGGTGATTCCGCGATTTCCATTTGCATAACAGCTTCGCCGACGGAAAGGGAGGGTATCTTGGTCTCCATCTCCGCGATGATGATTGGCTGCAGGCTTTCGGGTTCGCTTTCATCCGATTGATCGGTTGAAGCAAGGATATAAGCGGATGCGTCCATAAGTTCAACCGGTTGCGCCCGGACCTGATGATGATCCTTCAGGCGACGCTTGTAGCGGCGGAGCTGTTTCTCCATTTTCTCCGCGCACAGATCGAAGGCGGCATAGATGCCATTGGCGTGTGCCTTGGCCTGCGTTGTCAGGCCGGTGCTGAGGTGAATCGTGGCTTCGCAGACAAACTCGTGCGCGTTCTTGGAAAAGACCACCGTCGCATCGGTGGGCCGTTCTGCGTATTTTCCAATGATTTCTCCGAGATCGTCTTTTACATGCGTTTGAAGGGCATCCCCGATATCGATTTGTTTGCCGCTGATTTGATAACGCATGGCCCCTCCGGATTAATTGCTGAGACTGGCGCGCGGGCGATCCGCCGCCGACTGACATGATTTTGAAAACCTGCGGCCGGTAATGAGACCGGAACGTTTATCGAGCACGCCCGCAAAGGGCATTGCGCTGTCTTTTTGTACATAGGCAGGCATTACAGTTATTTGGCGCTGAATGAGGCTGGTCTGTCAACTGAGTCTTTGGAAAGAGCGCCGAAAATCCGGATTCGTTAACGGCAGTTGCGTCAGTTGATCCGGAAATTCTGCCCAAGGTAGACCCGGCGCACATTCTCGTCGCGGATCACCTCTTCGGTCGTGCCACTCATCAGAACCCGCCCGTCATGCAAAATGTAGGAGCGGTCGACGATTTCGAGCGTTTCACGGACGTTGTGATCGGTGATCAGAACGCCGATTCCCCGCTTCTTGAGATCGGCGACAAGATGCCGGATCTCGCCCACTGCGATCGGGTCGACGCCCGCAAAGGGTTCGTCCAGCAGAAGATATTTCGGATCGGCTGCCAGACAGCGTGCAATCTCGGTGCGGCGTCGTTCCCCGCCGGACAAGGCCAGCGCGGGCGTCCGGCGCAAATGCGCGATCGAAAACTCGCTGAGAAGTTCTTCGAGGCGCTCGCGGCGCTTGTGGTGATCCGAGGTCGAAATCTCGAGAACCGCGAGGATATTGTCCTCGACGCTCAGGCCCCGGAAGATCGACATTTCCTGCGGCAGATATCCGATCCCGAGTTTCGCGCGCCGGTACATCGGCAGCAGGGTCACATCGCGCCCGTCGATCACGACGGTTCCGGCCTCGGGCGTGATCAGGCCGGCAACCGAGTAAAAGCACGTGGTTTTGCCCGATCCGTTCGGCCCCAGAAGCGCGACCACTTCGCCGCGGGCCAGTTCGAGGCTGACATCGGTGATGACGGGGCGTTTGCGATAGCTCTTGCGCAAGCCAAGAACCTTCAGACCGGATCCGCCATCGGTGACGGTCAGATCCGGCGCGGCGCTCATTGGTCGCCCTCCGCCTTCAGAATGGTGCGTACCCGGCCCACGATCCGGCTTTTGCCGGTGCTCAGATCGACGATCAGCTTGTCGCCGGACAGTGCGCTGTTGCCTTGGGTCAGAACGACGTCGCCTGTCATCACGACCTCTCCCGACCCGACGGAATAGATCGCTTCGCGTGCTTCGGCGGCTTCCGGCCCGTTCACCAGAAGGACATCACCACTGGCCAGAAGGCGTTCGATCTCGCCCGTCGTGGCCCCGTTCTCGGTCTCGTATTCCACCTTGATCTCATCGGCACTCAGGCGCATCTCGCCCTGCCCCGCGACGACATTTCCCGTAAACACGGCTTGCCCGGTTTCCTGATCCACGGTGAGTTCATCGGCGGTCACTTCCACCGGAAGCGAGGTATCAACCACATTATCGACGCCGGAGACCGTAGCGCTCTGGGCGAGGGCGGATGTGACCAGACCGAGCGCTGCGGCGGTCACGAAAAACAAATGCCTGAAAGTTGTCATGTCACTCCCTAACCTCGCGGTTGGTATATCAGCTTCACGCGGTTCTTGAAAACAAGAACCTGCGTTCCGCCTGCCGCTTTCAGTGTCATTGCGCCCGCCTCGAGACGACCGCCGGGTCCTGTTCCGGTCACGGGGCCCGGGGCATCGATCATCGTTTGCGCAATACTGGTCACCAGAGATTGGGTCTCCAGCCGGTAGCCCGTGCTGGTTTCAAGCAGGACATTCCCGTCGAGATCGAGCCGTTCAGAGCGCCCGTCGTAATAGGCATGTTCGGCATGGATTTCGTAAGTTGCGCCGCTTTGCGTGGCGATATTGGCCAGCACATCGAGGGCCGAGAAATTGCGGGAGTTCTCCGGATCGGGTGCGGCGCTTTCGGCATTCAGAACGACCGCGGATCCATCTGTCGTAACGCCTGAGAATTCCGGCGCGATCAGGCGCTGTTCGCGGGCGATCGACTCGATATCGATATCGGCAAAGGGAATGGCCGCGTCGATGTCGATGTTGCGGGAGAACAGGAACAGTGTCGACAGGAAGATCAGCGCGAGAATGGGAAACGCGATTTTTGCGATCTGGACAAACCGGGAATAGAGATTGTCGGGCGCCGCCATCGATCAGTCTATGCCGGCGCGCAGGCAATCGTGGATATGCAGGATCCCGAGAGGAGCACCGCGCTGCCCGCCTTCGGTCACAAACAGGCACGTGATCTTGCGTTCGTTCATCTGGGAGACGGCAAGCTCGGCCAGCGCGTCGGGTGCGATGGTGCTGGGATCGGCCGTCATCACCTGTGCGGCTGTCTTGCCCAGAAGGTTCTCCATGTTCCGGCGCAGGTCCCCGTCGGTGATGATGCCGCACAGGTGGCCTGCCGGATCGGTGACACCGACAACGCCAAAACCTTTCTGGCTGATCGCCAGCAGGGCATCGGACATCGCCGTATCAGAGGGCACCAGCGGGATCTCTGTGCCGGTATGCATCAGGTCCTGAACCTTCGACAGACGCGCTCCAAGCTTTCCGCCGGGATGGAAATCCCGGAAATTCTCCGGTGTGAACTCGCGGTGTTCCATCAGCGCAATGGCCAGCGCATCGCCCAGCGCCAGTGTCATCGTGGTCGACGTGGTGGGCACGATCCCGGTATCGCAGGCCTCTTCCGCCTTGGGCAAAAGCAGCGCGACATCGGCCTGTTTCAACAGCGTGCTTCCGGCGCGTCCGGCAATCCCGATCATCGGGATCGAGAACCGGCGCGTGTAGGCAATCACATCCGCAAGCTCCGGCGTTTCCCCGGAATTGGACAGAACCAACGTCACGTCGCCCTGCGCCATCATGCCGAGATCGCCGTGACTGGCCTCGGCGGGATGCACGAAATGCGCGGGCGTGCCGGTCGAGGCAAGCGTCGCCGCGATCTTGCGCGCGATATGGCCCGATTTGCCCATGCCGCTGACAATGACCCGCCCCTTGGCGTTAAGCATCAACTCGACGGCGCGCGCGAAGTTCTCGTCCAGCGCGGCGGCAAGCTCCGAGACGGCAAAGGCCTCCCGGTTCAGGACCCGGCGGCCGATATCGACGAATGTGGTGGCGGACATGTCTTTGAGCATCCCTTGCATCTAGTGCGAAAAGATATCGATTTCAGGCCAACCGGCGAGATCCAGCCGAGCGCGGGTCGGCAGAAAGTCGAAACAGGCCTGAGCCATGTCCATCCGCCCTTCGCGCTCGAGGCGTTTGTTCAGCTCATCGCGCAGCCGGTGGAGGTACAAAACGTCCGACGCGGCATACTCGATCTGGGCTTCGCTGAGTTCCGCGGTTCCCCAGTCGCTCGATTGCTGCTGCTTGGAGATATCGACGCCCAGAAGTTCCTGAAGCAGGTTCTTGAGGCCGTGCCGGTCGGTATAGGTGCGCACCAGTTTGGACGCGATCTTTGTGCAGTAAACCGGCGCGGTTTCGGTGCCAAAGGCATTGAGCATCGCGGCAATGTCGAACCGTCCGAAGTGAAACAGTTTCAGGACCTCCGGATCGGCCAGCATCCGGCACAGGTTGGGCGCTTCGGTCTGTCCTTGCTCGATCTGGACCAGATGCGCCGCGCCGTCGCCGCCGGAGAGTTGCACGACACACAGCCTGTCGCGATGCGGGTTCAGCCCCATGGTCTCGCAGTCGATGGCCACGACCGGCCCCAGATCCAGCCCGTCGGGCAGGTCACGCTTGTAAAGATGGTTTGCCACTTCAGACCCTTTTTCAATTCTGACAGGGAGATACGGGGTTTGCCGGTCCAATTCAATGACGCTGGGTGCAGGTTCTCAGATTTCGCGGGTGATTTGCAGGCTGGCGGGCCGCGGCGTGCCTCAAGAACCCCGTGACCAGTTTGCTTTTGTCTGCTAGTTATCCAGTTAAAAAATCAGGGAATTTGATGGACGTTGAAGCAAGCAGATTACCGGGGGTCTTCATCCTGACCCCGACCCGTTTTGGCGACGCGCGCGGGTTCTTCTGCGAAAGCTGGAATCGGGCCCGCATGCTGGAACACGGCATCGATATCGATTTCGTTCAGGACAACCACTCTTTGTCCGAGGCCACGGGCACCTTGCGAGGGCTGCATTTCCAGGCGCCGCCCCATGCGCAGGTCAAACTGGTGCGGTGCGGGCGCGGATCGCTTTACGATGTCGCGGTCGATATCCGGCGCGGCTCACCCACCTTCGGCCAGTGGACCGGCGTCGAACTGAGCTTCGAGAACGGCAGGCAGTTGCTCATACCCGAAGGGTTCCTGCATGGCTTCGTCACCTTGGAGCCGATGACGGAAGTCGTCTACAAATGTTCCGATTACTACAGCCCCGAGGCCAGCGGCAGCGTCGCGTGGGACAGTGCCGGGATCGACTGGCCGCTTCAGGGCCCGCCGGTGCTGAGCGATCAGGACCAGACGGCCATTCCCTTTGATCAGTTCACATCCCCCTTCGAATGGGAGGGCGCGGCTTGAAGCTTCTTGTGACAGGCGGCGCCGGTTTCATCGGATCAGCCGTGGTGCGTGCGGCGATCGGTCGGGGCTACGAGGTCGTAAATCTCGATGCGTTGACCTATGCGGCGTGTCTGGAAAGCCTGACCGGTGTCGCCGATCACCCGAACTACAGCTTCACCCAAACCGATCTGCGCGAGCGCGCTCAGCTCGATGCCGTGTTCGACGCGCACGCGCCCGACGCGGTCATGCATCTCGCGGCAGAAAGCCATGTCGACCGGTCGATCGATGCGCCCGGTGATTTCATCAATACCAATATCACCGGAACCTACAATCTGCTCGAGGCCGCGCGGCGCCACTGGACCCGTTCCGGTCGGCCGGACGGGTTTCGCTTCCACCATATCTCCACCGACGAGGTCTACGGCTCACTTGGTGCGACGGGCGCTTTTTCAGAAGACACGGCTTACGCGCCGAACAGCCCTTATGCGGCGTCGAAAGCGGCCTCCGATCATCTGGTGCGGGCGTGGGGGGAAACCTATGGCCTGCCCTACGTGCTGACCAATTGCTCGAACAATTACGGCCCCTACCAGTTTCCCGAAAAACTGATCCCCGTGGTGATCCTGAACGCGATTTCGGGAACACCGATCCCGGTCTACGGGGAAGGTCTGAATGTGCGCGACTGGCTATACGTGGAGGACCATGCCGACGCGCTTCTGACGGTTCTTGAAAAGGGGGCGCTGGGCCGGTCCTACAATATCGGCGGGGAGAACGAGGCCACGAATATCGATCTTGTCCGGCAAATCTGCGCCATCCTCGATCGGGTGCGCCCGACGGGGGCGCCCCATGACCGCTTGATCGAATTCGTCGCCGATCGCCCGGGCCACGATCAGCGCTATGCCATTGATCCCTCGCGCATCCGGACAGAGCTGGGCTGGCGGCCATCGGTAGATCTGGCCGAAGGTCTTGAGCGCACGGTCCGCTGGTATCTCGAGAATGACTGGTGGTGGACACCCCTGCAGGCCCGCGAAGGCGTCGGGCAGCGGTTGGGGCAAGGGTGATGCTGCTGGTCTTCGGACAAACTGGCCAGGTTGCCACCGAGCTTTCGCAACACCTGCCGCAGGCGGTGTTCGTGTCGCGCACGCAGGCGGACCTGCTTACGCCGGAAAGCTGCGCAGGGATCATCAGGGAGGTCGCGCCCTCGGGCATCATCAACGCGGCGGCGTGGACGGCCGTCGATGCAGCCCAAGACCATCAAGAGGCGGCGGATCTGGTCAATGCCCGCGCGCCCGGGGTCATGGCGCGCGAGGCCAGCCGGCTTGGGATCCCCTTTCTCCATATCTCCACCGATTATGTCTTCGACGGATCGGGCGATACGCCTTTCTCTCCCGAACATCCCCCCAACCCGCAAAGCGTCTACGGCCGGACCAAGCGCGATGGCGAGGTGGCGGTCGCGGCGGCGGGCGGGATCCACGCAATTCTGCGGACCTCGTGGGTTTTCTCCGCCCATGGTGGAAATTTCGTCAAGACGATGCTGCGGCTGTCCGAGACACTCGGCCATCTGTCCGTCGTCGGTGACCAGATTGGCGGGCCGACACCTGCGGCCGAAATCGCGCGGGCCTGTGAGGTCATCATGGCCGCACTCGCGCAGGATCCTGAAAAAACGGGCACCTATCATTTCTCGGGGGCGCCGGATGTCAGCTGGGCAGAGTTCGCCCGCGAGATCTTTCGGCAGTCAGGCCGATCCGTGCAGGTCGAAAGCATCCCGAGCACCGATTACCCGACACCCGCGCCGCGCCCGGCCAATTCCCGGCTGGATTGCCGCACGACAAAGTCTGCCTTCGGACTGGAGCGTCCCGATTGGAAGGCAGGCCTGAAAGATGTTCTCGAAAGGTTGAAGCAGACATGAAACGCAAAGGTATCATTCTGGCCGGTGGCTCCGGCACGCGGCTTTTCCCGATCACGATGGGGCTCTCGAAGCAATTGCTGCCGATCTATGACAAGCCGATGATCTACTATCCGCTTTCGGTGCTGATGCTGGCTGGCATCCGGGAGATCGCGATCATCACGACCCCCCGCGATCAGGCTCAGTTCAGACAATTGATGGGCGATGGACGTCAGTGGGGCCTCGACCTGACATGGATCGAACAACCCTCGCCCGATGGGCTGGCACAGGCCTATCTGCTGGCTGAGGATTTTCTGGCCGGTGCGCCGTCTGCCATGATCCTTGGTGACAACCTCTTTTTCGGGCACGGGCTGCCGGAGATTCTGGCCCGTGCGGATGCGCGCGAGGGCGGCACCGTTTTTGGCTATCGCGTGGCCGATCCGGAGCGCTACGGCGTGGTGAACTTCGACGGGGACAAGGTGCTTTCGATCGAAGAGAAGCCGCAGGTTCCCGCGTCCAACTTCGCTGTCACGGGGCTCTATTTTCTTGATGGGGATGCGCCCCGGCGCGCCGCCGGGATCGCACCCTCCGCGCGGGGTGAGCTGGAGATAACTTCCCTGCTCGGTCTCTATCTGGCCGAGGATGCGTTGACGGTCGAGCGGATGGGGCGCGGCTACGCGTGGCTCGACACGGGAACGCATGGTTCGCTTCTGGATGCGGGGAATTTCGTGCGCACGCTGCAGGACCGGCAAGGCCTGCAGGCGGGCAGTCCCGAAGAGATCGCCTTTGGTCTGGGCTGGATCGATGCGAAGGCGTTGCAGGATCTTGCAAAACAGTATCGCGGCAACGCGTATGGTCAGTATCTGGAGGAGTTGCCGGACCGGAAGTGATCCGCGACCCCTAGGCCGCGCTCTGGATATAGGCTTTCAGATACCCGATCAGGCGCTCTTTCTCGCCTCCTGCCTGCGCCGCGGGTGTCTGCAAATCAGGGCAGGTGAGGTATCCGTGTAAAGCGGCGCGATCACGCGCCACGTAAATCCCCCGATGGTTCTCGACCTGCTGGGCGGTGGCCTCCTGATGGTCGTTTCTATGCTCTCCAAGCTCGTATCTGCGGGGCATGATGATGATCGGTTTCTGAAACAGCCGTGCCGAGAGGATCGAACCGATGCCCGCATGGGCAACGACAACGCGCGCGTCGCGAAAGAATGTCTCGAAGGCATCGGGGGCTAGAGAGCTGTAACACTCAAGGCGCCGCCCGGACCTCCTGTCCGGCCCGACCTGCGCGACGATCCGCTCGTTCAGTGGGCCGGCCAGTGCTTCCATCGCATCGATCAATCTGGGAAAGGCCAATTGCGTGCCGGTTGTCACGAAGATCACAGAACCGACCCCGCATACTTGACCCCTTCTGCGCGCGCAGGGGCTTCCCATTGCGACAGGCACAGGCGGGCAAACCGTTTGGCGAGCCGGCCGGATGACGACATCTCCTGCGCATTGGCAACCGAATCCACCCAGATGGTTTTTGCCCCTGTGAGACGGCCGAGCGCCAAGGCAAGAACGCCCGGGAGCGCACCGGTCGAGATGATGATATGCGGCCTGTGTCGCGCGATCAGCAACATCAGGCGCAGACAGCACAGGATCGCGCGAAGTGGAGTATTGCGATTGCAGTCGGGCACCAGCGATGCCGGCGCCGCGTCGAACTGCTCCGGCAGGCCGGCGAGCGTGGTCACGTAATGGACCTGTTCTGCGGAGAAGGCAGGACGCATCAGCATCAACTGCTGCCAGTGACCACCTGCGGACGCAACGGCGAGGATTCGTCTGACCATTTCAATGTTATCCCTTGGTGTCGCAGGCCCCAGATCTCACGGGTCCTTCAAGGCCCCGCGCGCCTCCAGAAAATCCTTTCGTGGTTAAATTCGGGTTAATGCGCGGCCTCTGCCCGGGGGGTCACGAAATAGCTTTGAACTGCGCACGTTTTTGGGCCTGCCATCGGGTGGAATAGGTGCTTTAATGATCCCGACCCATTCGGAAAAAAGGGAACTCCAATGAAGATCGCGATGATCGGAACCGGGTATGTCGGGCTGGTGTCGGGCGTGTGCTTTTCGGACTTCGGGCACGATGTCGTCTGCGTCGATAAGGACCCCGAAAAGATCGCGCGCCTGAATGCGGGCGAGGTGCCGATCTTCGAGCCCGGATTACAGGATCTGATGATCCGCAACGAAAAAGCAGGCCACTTGTCCTTTACGCAGGATCTCGCGGGGTCCCTTCAAGACGCGGATGCTGTTTTCATCGCCGTTGGCACGCCGACCCGGCGCGGAGACGGGCATGCGGATCTGAGCTACGTGATGGCGGCCGCTGAAGAGATCGCCAGACATGCGAATGGCTATATCGTCATCGTGACGAAATCGACGGTGCCGGTCGGAACCAACCGCAAGATCAAGGAGGTTGTCTCGAACGCGGATCCTGATCTCGAATTCGACGTGGCCTCCAACCCCGAGTTCTTGCGCGAAGGGGCGGCGATCGACGATTTCATGCGTCCGGACCGGGTTATTGTCGGGGTCGAAAGCGACCGCGCCGCTACGCTCATGTCCGAGATCTATCGCCCGCTCTTTCTGCGGGATTTCCCGATTGTCACGACAGATCTCGAAAGTGCGGAGATGATCAAATACGCGGCCAATGCCTTTCTGGCGACCAAGATCACATTCATCAACGAGATCGCCGCGCTCTGCGAAAGAACCGGCGCGGATGTGAAGCAGGTCAGCAAGGGGATCGGGTTCGACGGTAGGATCGGCAACAAGTTTCTCCACGCCGGCCCCGGATATGGCGGATCGTGCTTTCCCAAGGACACGCGGGCGCTGGCCCGGATCGGGCAGGAACATGCCTGCCCCATGCAGATCACCGAGGCGGTGATCACTGTCAACGAAGGCATCAAGCAGCGCATGATCGGCAAGCTGCGCGATCTGTGCGATGACAGTTTCAATGGCAAAACGGTTGCGGTGCTGGGGGTGACCTTCAAGCCCAATACCGATGATATGCGCGAAGCGCCTTCGCTCACGATTGTTCCGGCGCTGGTCGGCGGTGGTGCAAAAGTCCGGATCGCCGACCCACAGGGCAGACGCGAAGGCGAAGAGCTTCTGCCGGGCGTGGACTGGGTGGATGATGCCTACGCCGCGTCCGAGGGGGCTGATCTCGTGGTCATTCTGACCGAGTGGAACGAGTTTCGGGCGCTTGATCTTCCCCGTCTTGCGGGATTGATGGCGCGGCCCCGCATGGCCGACCTGCGCAACATCTACGCTTCGGAGGACGCGCGCGCGGCCGGGTTCGAGATGTACAGTTCGGTCGGGCGTTAAACGGCCTCTGAGCGATCATGCGAAAGGCCTGATCCTAACTACACTTGGCGTCCTTTTGGTAGTGCCGGACTCGCTGTTCGTCCGGTTGATCACTGCCGAACCCATGGTCACCGCGTTTTGGCGGAGCTTGATAGCAGGCAGCCTTGTTCTTGTGGTCCTGTTGATATTTCAAGGTCTTGAGGGCTTTCGGGCGATTTTCAAGACTGGTTGGCCGGGATTCATATATACTGCGCTCATAGGAACGACGGCTCCGGCGTTTGTCCTTGCAGTAACCAACACCAGCGTAGCCAACGTGGTTTTCATCTTTGCTTCGATGCCCGTTTTCGCTGCGCTTTTCAGCCGTATATTTCTGGGTGAGCTAATCCAGTCTCGAATGGTCTTAACGATGGCGGCCGTGATTTTTGGGCTGGGCATCATTGTACTTGGCTCCAACGAAACACAAACAGCCTCGTGGAAAGGCGACATTTGGGCTGTGTATGTGTCTGCTGCTTTCGCTGCTGCGCTCACTGCGGTGCGCAAAGTTAGAGCCAGTTCCATGATCCCCGCAATTCCCTTCGCTTATATCGGGGCTGCGCTACTGTTGGGGTTGTTCGTTTCGCCGGCCGAGGCTTTTTCGCTGCAGTGGCCATTTTTCCTTGGTCACGGTGCATTCATCGGCGCCGGATCATGCCTGTTGGCCCTTGGCCCTCGCTTCATCAGCTCGGCTGAAGTCTCCTTACTGGTTATATTGGAATCAGTCCTCGCTCCGATCCTCGTTTGGTTCGTAATGGGAGAAGACCCTGGGCCTTGGACGCTGATTGGCGGAGCTATCATTATCAGTGCTCTTCTGATTTCTAACGCCTACGATTTGGCAAAACGAAGACTTAGGCAGCGCATAAGTTGAAAGACCGCTGTGTCCCGCAAAGCAGACGTTCAACCTCAGTCTATTCGGAAGCATCGGTCACCGACCATCTGCTTTAGTCGTTAGGAAATTAACAAGATCTCCAAATCTAATGCTCGGCGCCCTTCAAGACCCTGACTATCCCCGGCCAGTTCTTCAGACATGACTTTCAGAACCTCTGAGAGAGTCACTGAGACCCACTGGAGGGGTCGCAAGGGGAGAGAGAGGGCGCAAAACTATCAGGACAGCCCCTCAGAGATTCGCCCAGCGCCTCTCCAGCTCTCAGTAGCGGCAACTAAAAAGGAAACAGAGATTTGACTTTAGGAAAATGGTGCCCAGGAGAGGACTTGAACCTCCACGTCCATACGGACACTAGCACCTGAAGCTAGCGCGTCTACCAATTCCGCCACCTGGGCAGGTGTCGTGAGCGCGGTGGATACTCGGACCTCCAGGCCCTGTCAACGGGATTCGCACGGAAATCCGTCTCTTGCGGAACAGAAAATTGGTGCCAAGAAGTGTGGCGTGTTTCGAAGGATACCATTAGGGTATCCACGCGTGTCCGTATCGGAGGAAAATCACATGTCCAAACTCGTCACCATCTATGGCGGATCCGGCTTTGTCGGCCGGTATATTGCGCGTCGTATGGCGCAGGCGGGATGGCGTGTACGCGTTGCGGTGCGCCGCCCGAATGAGGCGATCTTTGTAAAGCCCTACGGTGTCGTTGGTCAGGTGGAGCCGGTGTTGTGCAACATTCGCGACGAGGCAAGTGTCCGCGCCGCGATGCAGGGTGCAGATGCGGTCGTCAACTGCGTCGGCATTCTTGCGCCCTCGGGAAAGAACACGTTCGCCTCGGTTCAAAATGAAGGCGCGGAGCGGGTCGCCCGTGCCGCCGCCGAGGCCGGTATCGGACGTTTCGTTCAGATCTCGGCGATCGGGGCAAGCACAGAGTCCGAGAGCACCTATGCCGTGACCAAGGCCGAGGGCGAAGAGGCCGTGCGCCGCCACATCCCCGACGCGGTCATTCTGCGCCCTTCAATCGTATTCGGGCCAGAGGATGATTTCTTCAACCGGTTTGCCTCGATGGCCCGGCTTGGTCCGGTGCTGCCCGTCGTCGGAGCCGCCACACGGTTCCAGCCTGTCTATGTGGACGACGTGGCCAAGGCTGCGGTGAAGGGCGTGCTGGGTGAGGCCGAACCGGGCATCTATGAGCTTGGCGGACCGGATGTGATGACGTTCCGGGATCTGATGTCCTTGATGCTTGAGGTCACACGGCGCCGTCGCCTGATCCTCAATATACCGTTCTTTGCCGCAAGGATCATGGGGCGCAGTTTCGATATCCTCAGCGCGATGTCCGGCGGCCTGATCAAGGGGCCCGTCACCCGCGATCAGGTGCTCAATCTGGCCAATGACAACGTGGTTTCGGACAGCGAGAAGAGCTTTGCGGATCTTGGGGTTACGCCCGTCACGCTTGAGGCAATTCTTCCCGACTATCTCTGGCGGTTCCGTCCGTCCGGGCAGTACGAAGCCATCAAGGACTCTGCGCGCAACCTTCGGGCGGACTAACTGTAGGCAATCCCCAACAGGATGAACCCGACGATAATCCGGTAGATCACGTATGGCGTGAAGCTTACCGATTTCAGAAGACGCATCATCAGCCCAAGGGCCAGAAGCGCCGAGATGAAGGCCAGAACCGCAGCGATAGCCCCGTCGCGCAGAAGCTGCAGGTTCACGGTCGCGAAGGCCTGAAAACTGACGGCGATCCCTGAAACGGCAATGGTCGGGATCGACATGAGCATTGCGAGCCGCGCTGCGTTCTCCCGGTCGTATCCAAGCGCACGGGCCCCCGAAATGGTTGCACCGGACCGCGATGTTCCGGGGATCAGCGCGATGGCCTGCCACAGCCCCATGATGAAGGCATCTCTGGGGGTCCAGTGCTCCTTGGTTTTTGACACCTGTCCCCGTTGGTCCGTCCAGTAAAGGACAAATCCGAAGATCAGCATCGCCCATCCGATCACGGCGACCGATCGCAGTACTTGGCTGAGCCCGGTGAGAAACAGAACGGTCCCGAAGATGACAACCGGGATGGTTGCCACGAGCAGCGCAAAGGCCAGAGATGCAGCCTGGGTGTCGACCTTGCCCTGAAGAAGCCGCGGCACGCCCGAAATTGCCTCGCTGACGTCCGCGCGGAAGTACAAAATGACGGCAAACAAGGTCCCGACATGGACCGCAACGTCGATGGCTTGCCCCTGATCGTTGAGATTCGTCAGATGTGGCACGAGGGCGAGATGACCCGAGGATGACACGGGCAAAAACTCGGTCAAACCTTGGATGATTGCCACAAGAGCAAGATGGAAAAGCGACATGTGGCTGGAGCCTCGAATCAGTTTTGCCCAACCTAATCAACTGGAAAATAATGAGAAGGCGAGATTTAGGTAAACTAATATGACATAAAAATTTGCAGAACTGTGGAAAAATCAATCGAACAAGAAAGGAAAAGTGAAATTAGGTAAGTAAATGTTACTTTTATTTCAGCGTGAACCGAAGTATTGAAGCGCTTCGGAACTCCGGAGGAAAAAATGGCCAAGCAACGCATGCTGAAATTTGTGGATGTCGAACGCGACATGCCAGAGAAGAGACCGCCAAATCTGCGCGCGGGCGATTTTGACGAGATCTATGGCGAGTATGTCAAAGCGAAAGCCGAAGAACAGGCGAGCCGTTGCAGCCAGTGTGGCGTGCCCTACTGTCAGAGCCATTGCCCCCTGCACAACAATATTCCCGACTGGCTGCGGCTGACCGCCGAAGGTCGGTTGCAGGAAGCCTACGAGATCAGTCAGGCCACGAACACTTTCCCGGAGATCTGTGGTCGCATCTGCCCGCAGGACCGTCTGTGCGAAGGCAACTGCGTCATCGAGCAATCCGGCCACGGGACCGTGACGATCGGCTCGATCGAGAAATACATCACCGATACCGCTTGGGAGAACGGCTGGGTCCAGCCTGCCGCACCGCTTCAGGAGCGTTCCGAGAGTGTCGGCATCATCGGCGCGGGTCCGGGCGGATTGGCCGCCGCCGACATGCTGCGCCGTCAGGGTGTGCAAGTCACGGTTTATGACCGCTATGACCGCGCCGGCGGTTTGCTGACCTACGGTATTCCGGGCTTCAAGCTTGAGAAGGACGTGGTCATGCAGCGCATCGACCAGCTTGAGAAGGGCGGCGTGACCTTCAAGATGAACTGCAATGTCGGTGACGACATCTCGTTTGAGGAGATTCGCAGCACCCATGATGCGGTCCTGATTGCGACCGGCGTTTACAAGTCCCGTGATCTGCCGGCGCCGGGCGTCGGTGCGTCTGGCATCGTGAAGGCGATCGATTACCTCACCGCCTCCAACCGCAAGAGCTTTGGTGACGAGGTTCCCGAGTTTGACTCCGGTGAGCTGGACGCCGACGGCAAGAGCGTCGTTGTCATTGGCGGCGGCGATACGGCCATGGACTGCGTGCGCACGGCCATTCGCCAAGGTGCGCGTTCGGTGAAATGCCTCTACCGCCGCGACCGTGCCAACATGCCGGGCTCGCAGCGTGAAGTTGCAAACGCCGAAGAGGAAGGCGTCGAATTTGTCTGGCTGAGCGCCCCGAAGGGCTTCACCGGCGACAAGGTTGAAGGCGTCATTGTCCAGAAAATGCGTCTTGGCGCACCGGATGCCTCGGGCCGTCAGGTCCCCGAACTGATCGAGGGATCGGAATATACCGAAGAAGCAGATCTCGTGATCAAGGCGCTGGGCTTTGAACCGGAAGAACTGCCGACCCTTTGGGACGTGCCGGAACTGGCGGTCACCCGCTGGGGCACGATCAAGGCGGATTTCCTGACCCACGAAACCAGTCTTCCCGGCGTCTATGCCTGTGGTGACATCCAGCGTGGCGCGAGCCTCGTTGTCTGGGCGATCCGCGATGGTCGCGAAGCTGCCGAGGCAATGCTGGAGAAATTCAACGCGGCGGCCAGTGTCGCGGCCGAGTAAGCCGAGAGCCCGCTAAACGCGGAACAGCCAAGCCAAAGTAACAGAGTTAAGAGCGCATCCGGGATCAGACCCGACGAGCGCAGAAGCAAGGAGCCGAAAATGACCAAGTTTGACGAGAACTGGGTGGCCCAAGAGGAACAGAAGCGCGCTTGGATGGCGGAAAACAGCCTCTACCGCGACGAGGAGGAGCATTCCTCCTGCGGTGTGGGACTGGTCGTCTCCATCGATGGCAAGTCGAGCCGTAAGGTTGTCGAGAACGGGATCAACGCCCTGAAAGCGATCTGGCATCGCGGCGCGGTTGATGCCGACGGCAAAACCGGTGATGGCGCGGGCATCCACGTTCAGATCCCGGTTCCCTTCTTCTATGACCAGATCGAACGGACCGGCCACAAGCCCAACATGGATCAGATGATCGCCGTGGGTCAGGTCTTCCTGCCGCGCACGGATTTCGGGGCGCAGGAAACCTGCCGGACCATCGTGGAATCCGAAGTTCTGCGGATGGGATACTATATCTATGGCTGGCGCCATGTTCCGGTGAACGTTGAATGTCTTGGCGAGAAGGCCAACGCGACCCGCCCTGAGATCGAGCAGATCCTGATCTCGAACACCAAGGGTGTGGACGAAGAAACATTCGAGCGCGAGCTCTATGTTATCCGCCGCCGGATCGAAAAGGCCGCGTCTGCGGCGCAGGTGCCGGGGCTCTACATCTGTTCCCTGTCCTGCCGTTCGATCATCTACAAAGGCATGATGCTGGCCGAGCAGGTCGCCGAATTCTATCCCGACCTGATGGATTCGCGGTTCGAATCCGCGTTTGCCATCTACCACCAGCGCTATTCCACCAACACGTTCCCGCAGTGGTGGCTGGCCCAGCCGTTCCGCATGCTTGCGCATAATGGCGAGATCAACACGCTGAAGGGCAATGTCAACTGGATGAAGAGCCACGAGATCCGGATGGCCTCCAGCGCCTTCGGCGACATGGCCGAGGACATCAAACCCATCGTGGCGGCTGGATCTTCCGATTCCGCAGCGCTGGATTCGGTCTTTGAGGTGCTGGTGCGCGCGGGCCGGTCGGCCCCGATGGCGAAAACCATGCTGGTTCCGGAAAGCTGGTCCAAGCAGGCCACCGAACTGCCCAAGCCGTGGCGCGATATGTACTCCTACTGCAACTCCGTGATGGAACCGTGGGACGGTCCCGCAGCACTGGCCATGACGGATGGCCGCTGGGTCTGCGCCGGTCTCGACCGGAACGGTCTGCGCCCGATGCGCTACGTCGTGACAGGCGACGGCATGCTGATTGCCGGTTCGGAAACCGGCATGGTGCCGACCGATGAGGCCACCGTGCGCGAGAAAGGCGCACTGGGTCCGGGCCAGATCATTGCCGTCGACATGAAAACGGCAAAGCTGTTCCACGACACCGAAATCAAGGACAAGCTCGCCCGTGCGCTGCCCTTCGGTGAATGGGTCGGTAAGATCACGGATCTGGAGCAGATCACGACCGTCGAGAACGAGCGCGCCATCTATACCGGTGCTGAGCTGAGAAAACGCCAGATCGCCGCCGGCTATTCGATCGAGGAGCTGGAACAGATCCTCGCACCGATGGCTGAAGACGGAAAAGAAACGCTCGCCTCGATGGGCGATGACACGCCCTCTGCGGTGCTGTCGAAGAAGTACCGGCCGCTGAGCCATTTCTTCCGCCAGAACTTCTCTCAGGTGACGAACCCCCCGATCGACAGTCTGCGCGAATACCGCGTGATGAGCCTGAAGACGCGGTTCGGCAACCTCAAGAACGTGCTCGACGAAGACGGCAGCCAGACCGAAATCCTCGTTCTGGACAGCCCGTTCGTGGGCAACACCCAGTTCGACCTTGTCACGCAGCAGTTCAACTCGAACATGGTGGTGGTTGACTGTACCTTTGCTGTCGATGCGGGCGAAGGTGCCCTGCGCAAGGGGCTCGAGCGGATCCGCGAAGAAGCGGAAGATGCCGTCCGGTCCGGTGCGGGCCATATCGTTCTGACCGATCAGAACCAGTCCGAAGACCGTGTCGGGATGCCGATGATTCTCGCCACGAGCGCGGTTCACAGCTGGCTGACCGAAAAAGGCCTGCGCACGTTCTGCTCCCTCAGTGTGCGCTCTGCAGAATGCCTCGATCCGCATTATTTTGCGGTTCTGATCGGCTGTGGCGCAACGACCGTGAACGCCTATCTGGCCGAAGATTCCCTTGCTGACCGGATCGAACGCGGGCTGCTTGACTGCACCCTGACCGAGGCGGTTGCCCGGTATCGTGAAGCGATTGATCAGGGTCTTCTCAAGATCATGGCCAAGATGGGCATCTCGGTTATCTCGTCCTACCGTGGCGGTCTGAATTTCGAAGCGGTTGGCCTGTCGCGGGCCATGGTCGCCGAGTTCTTCCCCGGCATGCAGTCGCGCATTTCCGGCATCGGTGTCACCGGCGTGCAGGGCAAGCTGATGGAAGTCCACAACATGGGCTGGCGCGGCGGGCAGGATGTGCTGCCGATCGGTGGTTTCTACAAATCCCGCCGCTCCGGCGAGAAGCACGCTTGGGAAGCCCAGACCATGCACATGCTGCAGGCGGCCTGCACCCGGTCGAGCTATGATCTGTGGAAGCAGTTCTCCCAGACGATGCGGGCCAATCCGCCGATCCATCTGCGCGACCTACTCGACATCAAGCCGATGAGCGACGCGATTCCGATTGAGGAAGTCGAAAGCATCACGTCCATCCGCAAGCGCTTCGTCACGCCGGGCATGTCGCTGGGGGCCCTGAGCCCTGAGGCGCACAAGACGCTCAACGTGGCGATGAACCGGATCGGCGCGAAGTCGGATTCCGGCGAAGGTGGTGAAGATCCGGCGCATTTCGTGCCGGAGCCCAATGGCGACAACCCGTCGGCCAAGATCAAACAGGTCGCCTCCGGCCGGTTTGGCGTGACCGCGGAATATCTCAATCACTGTGAAGAGCTCGAGATCAAGGTGGCGCAAGGCGCCAAGCCCGGTGAGGGCGGCCAGTTGCCCGGCATGAAGGTCACCGACCTGATCGCGCGGCTGCGCCACTCAACCAAGGGCGTGACGCTGATCTCTCCGCCGCCGCATCACGACATCTACTCGATCGAAGACCTTGCGCAGCTGATCTACGACCTCAAGCAGATCAACCCGCGCTGCAAGGTGACGGTGAAGCTGGTTGCGGCTTCCGGTGTCGGCACGATCGCGGCCGGTGTTGCGAAGGCCAAGGCCGACGTGATCCTGATTTCTGGCCACAATGGCGGGACAGGCGCCTCTCCAGCGACGTCGATCAAATATGCCGGCCTGCCTTGGGAAATGGGTCTGACCGAAGCGCATCAGGTGCTCGCGATGAACAACCTGCGCGACCGTGTGACCCTGCGCACAGACGGTGGTCTGCGGACCGGCCGTGACATTGTGATGGCTGCCATGATGGGCGCCGAGGAATACGGCATCGGCACGGCGGCCCTGATCGCCATGGGGTGCATCATGGTGCGCCAGTGTCAGTCCAACACCTGCCCGGTCGGCGTCTGCACGCAGGACGAGGAGCTTCGCGCGAAGTTCACCGGCTCTGCGGACAAGGTCGTTAACCTCATCACCTTCTACGCACAGGAAGTGCGGGAGATCCTTGCCTCGATCGGCGCGCGGTCTCTGGACGAGGTGATCGGACGTGCCGACCTGCTGACCCAGGTGTCACGTGGCTCCGCGCATCTCGATGATCTGGACCTGAACCCGCTTCTGATCACCGTCGATGGTGCGGACAAGATCGACTACGACCGGTCGCGCGCACGCAACGAGGTGCCGGACACGCTTGACGCTGAAATCGTCAAGGATGCCCAGCCGTTCTTCAAGGACGGTGAGAAGATGCAGCTCTCCTATGCCGTGCAGAACACTCTGCGCACCATCGGCACGCGCGCTTCGTCTCACATCGTCCAGCGTTTCGGGATGCGCAATGATCTGCAACCCGACCACCTGACGGTGAAATTGACGGGCTCGGCCGGTCAGTCGCTGGGGGCGTTTGCAGCACCGGGTCTCAAGCTTGAAGTGTTCGGAGACGCCAATGATTACGTCGGCAAGGGCCTCTCGGGCGGTCGCATCATCGTCCGTCCCGCACAGGAAAGCCCGCTGGTGGCCGAGGAAAATACGATCATCGGCAACACGGTGCTTTACGGCGCGACAGACGGACATCTGTTTGCCGCTGGCCGTGCCGGTGAGCGCTTTGCGGTGCGGAACTCTGGCGCGAAGGTCGTGATCGAAGGCTGCGGGTCCAACGGTTGCGAATACATGACCGGCGGTGTTGCGGTTATTCTGGGCTCCATCGGTGCCAATTTCGGGGCCGGTATGACCGGAGGCATGGCCTATCTCTATGATCCGGACGGAACCGCGGAACAGCTGATGAACATGGAAACGCTGGTGACCTGCCCTGTGACCGTCGATCACTGGGAGACCGAGCTGAAGGACCTGATCGAGGCCCATGCAGAGGAGACGGACAGCCTGAAGGCGAAGACGATCCTGCAGCACTGGGAGAGCGAGAAAGCCAACTTTATCCAGATCTGCCCGAAGGAGATGCTGACGCGTCTCCCCGCGCCTCTGGGTATCGAAGACACAGCGATCCCCGCGGAATAATATGCCGCGCTTCAGTTTCGGCTGATTGGAAAAAAGAGATGCCGCTCCGCTACGGGGCGGCATTTTCCGTTTTCAGATGCTCGGAAAAGGCGGCCACCACACCTTCATAGACGACCCGTTTGAACGGAACGATGCTTTCAAGCAGGTCTTCCACCGACATCCAGCGCCACGACGAAAATTCGGGATGCTCCGTCTCGATATTGATATCCGCATCGGTTCCGGTGAAGCGCAACAGAAACCACTTCTGTTCCTGTCCTCGGTATTTTCCATTCCAGAGCTTCGGAACTAGCTCATGCGGCAGGTCGTAGGGAAGCCAACTGCCGGTTTCGGCAATGATAGACACTTTTTCGGCGTCAATTCCGGTTTCCTCGGTCAGCTCGCGAAGTGCGGCCTGCCGGGCGGTCTCACCGGGATCAATGCCACCTTGCGGCATTTGCCATGCATTCTGGTTGTGGTCGATTCTCTGTCCGGCAAAGATGCGACCCTCGGCATTGAGCACGACAACACCCACATTGCGCCGATAGGGAAGGGCTCTGATTTCTTCTGGTGTCATGTCAGACCCGGAGGGCCAGCAAATTCATTGCGGGCCCTCTTGTTCCTTTTGCGAGTTTACTGGTTTGACGGCGCCAGAGCGGTCAGGCCCTTGAGCACGTCCAGTGCGTAAGCGAGCTGGTAATCCCGCTCCCGCAGCTTGGCAACTTCCTCGGCTTTGGCCAGCTCTTCCTCGAGAAGCTTGCGTTCGGCTTCGGAGATCGAGTCATTGTTCAGCGATCCGCGCAGATCGGCCTCGGAGCGGCTGCGGCGCTCGGTCTGCTGATCCTCGTCCTCTTCACTGGCCGGCTGGCGCGGCGGCTGTTTGACGATGATGTCGGGCGACACACCAAGTGCCTGGATCGAACGTCCGGACGGCGTGTAATACCGTGACGTCGTCAGACGCATTGCCCCGTCACCCCGCACCGGCACGACGGTCTGAACCGACCCTTTGCCAAAGCTCTTTTCACCGATCACAACCGCGCGGCGATGATCCTGAAGAGCCCCCGCCACGATCTCGGAGGCCGAGGCGGATCCCCCATTGATCAGGACCACGATGGGCTTGCCCTGTGCCAGATCGCCGGGCCTTGCATTGTAGCGTTCGCTGTCGCGCGTGTTGCGGCCGCGGGTGGAGACGATCTCTCCCTTATCAAGGAACGCATCACTCACCGCGATGGCCTGGGTGAGCAAACCGCCGGGATTGTTGCGCAGGTCGAGCACGATCCCGTTGATGCTGTCGATGCCGCCTGCTTCCTCAATCTGCTTTGCAAGACCCTCTTCGAGGTTGGGATAGGTCTGGCGGTTGAACGTGGTCACGCGCAACACGACACTTTCGCCCTCGGTGCGGGACCGTACCGCCGTGACCTTGATCGTATCGCGGACGATGGACACGTCGAACGGCTCGTCTACACCTTCGCGGACCACGGTCAGGATGATCTCGGACCCAACCGGGCCGCGCATCAGTTCAACGGCCTGTTCGAGGTTGAGGCCGAGAATGCTCTGGCCATCCACCATGGTAATGAAATCGCCGGATTCCATGCCCGCCTCATCCGCCGGTGTCCCGTCCATCGGCGAGACCACCTTTACGTAGCCGTCTTCCTGCGTGACCTCGATTCCAAGGCCGCCAAACTCACCGCTGGTTTGGGTCCGCATGTTGTCGAAGTCTTTCGGCGGCAGGTAAGAGGAATGCGGGTCGAGCGATGTCAGCATGCCGTTGATCGCGGCTTCGATCAGATCTGCCTCGTCGACTTCCTCTACATACTGGGCCCGAATGCGCTCGAATATGTCTCCGAAGAGATCAAGCTGTTCGTATACAGTAGCTTTCTTGTCCGCTTCCTGTGCGATCAGCGGCCCGGTGATCTGAGTGGTGACCAGAGCTCCGGTTGCTGTTCCCAGCAAAGCTGCCATCAAAAACTTCTTCATATCTGTCCTAATCCCTGTTCAGACCGAACCATGGTGACGGGTCCACTGCCTCACCATCCTGTCTTAACTCTATATAAAGCGACTCTTGCCGATTGCCGCTACTCCCTTTGGTCGCATTCCGAAAAAATGCGCTCGTATCGTGAGTTTCGCCGCCCATCAGCCCCAAGGGCGCGCCCGCTTCGACGAGCTCGCCGATTTCTCCAAAGGTCTGTCCAAGTCCCCCGAGAATCAAGAGATAACCGGATTCGGGCTCTAATATCATCACGTTTCCGTAGCTGAGCAGAGGTCCCGCGTAGCGGATCGTGGCGGTCCAGGGGGCGATAACGAGGCTTTGTGGCCCGGTTGCCCAAAGCAGACCGGGCCGTGCGACATCCGCGGCGTCCGGTTCGTTGAAGCCACGCAGGAGACGGCCCTCGGAGGGTATGCGCAACTGGCCCTTGGCCTTCTGGAAATTCTCGCGTGTCGGGAGTTCGCCGGTTTCGAGGCTCAAAAGACTATCGGCAAATCCCGACAACGTGTCGCTGTTCTGGAGAAGCGCGCTGATCTGTTCGGGTTCGGCAACGAGGCGCCGCGGAAGATCGGTGCGGTCTGCAATGGCTTTGGACAGATCCGCCCGGGCTTGTTGGACATTGCTCAGGGCGTTCGTAAGGGATGCCGCTGCTTCCTCCTGAAGCACCCGCAGGATCGTAAGCTCCTCAAGTTGCGCGCGCAAGACGGTGGCATCCTGTACCAGAGCAGGGGTCAGATCGGAAATGATCAAAGCCGAGCGGGCTGCACCCAGCGGGCCGGACGGATGCAGTGTCCACAGGGGCGCGGGGGATCCCTCGATGCTCTGCAATGCTCCGATGAGACGCGACAGGCGCTCGTTTTCCTCTTCGAAAGACCGGCGGATCGCGCTTTCGCGAATGCTGACGACGCGGATGCCCTCCCGCATCGCCGCCAGCCCTTCCTCATAGGCGCGCACCGTTTCCGTCAGGGCAGAGACACGGTCTGTCGACCGGCGGGCCTTGTCGAGAGCGTCGCCTGCGACGATCAGCATCTGGCTTGCCCGCCGCGCCGTTGTGATCGGGTCCGACTGCCCCAGAGCGGGCAATCCAAGGCAAACCAAAAGGCCGGCGATCAAAAGGCGGCGGAGTAGCGTCATGTCGAAAGGAGGGACTGTCCTGTCATCTCGGGTGGCTTCTCAAGGCACATCAATTCAAGAACCGTAGGCGCAAGATCCGCCAGACGACCGCTTTTCAGGGTCGCGCCAGAGGGACCGCCCACCAGAATGACCGGCACCGGATTTAATGTATGTGCCGTGTGTGGTCCGCCTGTCCCGGGATCGATCATGGTTTCGCAATTTCCGTGGTCCGCGGTGATCAGCATCGCGCCCCCAACCCGATCCAAGGCCGAAATCACCTTTTTTAGACCCTGATCCACCGCCTCGCAGGCGGACTTTGCGGCGTCCAGATCACCTGTATGACCGACCATGTCGGGGTTGGCATAGTTGACGACAATCAGATCGTATTTCGCCTCGATGGCCTGCACCAGCCGATCGGTCACTTCCTCTGCCGACATCTCTGGCTGGAGGTCGTAGGTCGCGACCTTCGGGCTGTTTGGCATGTACCGGTCCTCGTCCGGTTCCGGTTGCTCCTGCCCGCCGTTGAGAAAGAACGTGACATGGGGATACTTTTCGGTCTCTGCAATTCGGAACTGACGCAAGCCCTTTTGCGCGACCCAGGAACCGAGCGTATTCTCGATCGTCTGCTTTGGGAAAACAGTGTCTAAATAAGCATTATGAGCTTCGGAGTAATCGACCATACCGAGGCGCGCCGCGAGGTTCGGCCGACCTGTGGTTGCGAACGCCGAGAAGTTCGGGTCGCAGAGCGCAGCCAGAATCTCTCGTGCGCGGTCAGCCCGGAAGTTCAGACAGAAAATTCCGTCGCCGTCTCTCATGCCGCCAAACTCACCAAGCACGCAGGGTTCAATGAACTCGTCCACGACGCCGGCCGCGTAGGATCCCTCGACAGCCGATTTTGTGTCCAAGACGGGGCTGCCGATGCCATGGACAATTGCTCGGTAGGCTTTTTCGACCCGATCCCAGCGGTTGTCGCGATCCAGCGCGAAATATCGTCCGATGACAGTCGCGATCTTTGCCGAAGGCGGAAGGTCGCGTTCCAGCGTGTCCAGGTACCCAAGTGCGGATTGCGGTGGCACATCGCGCCCATCGGTCACTGCGTGAAGAACCGTTGGAATGCCGGCGTCGCACAGCGCTTTGGCTGCGGCGAAGATGTGGTTGATATGTCCGTGGACACCGCCATCGGAGGCCATGGCAAGCAGATGCGCCGTCCCGCCAGATGCGCGTAAGGTCTGGATAAACCGCAAGAGCGCATCCCGCTCAAAGAAGCTGCCGTCTTCAATCGCCAGATCGATCTGGCCGAGGTCCATTGCAACAACGCGACCGGCACCGATATTCGTATGGCCGACCTCGGAATTGCCCATCTGGCCACGCGGCAGGCCGACATCGGGCCCGTGGGTGATCAGCGTCGCATTGGGGCAGGTTGCCTTAAGGTGGTCGAAGGTCGGTGTATTCGCCTGAAGCGGCGCATTGCCTTCCACCTGATCGGACAGACCCCAACCGTCGAGGATACACAGAACTGTCGGAATGGGCGTTGGCATCAGCGGGTCCTTTCGCGCTGACCCTACTGCGCCGATAAGAGCGCTTCAACCAACTGGCGGGCAGATTGTTCAGGACCGTTCTGTTGACGTCATGATCCCGAGGGGACGAACCTGCATTTATTCAGAATTGTGCCGATGCAGTTGGTCCGTTCCGAGAGCAGTTGTTCCGACAGGATAAGGTCCTGATCCGTGGTTTGATCGGCACGCGCCACGATGAAAACCGCATCGACCAGATCCAGCATGGCCAGACCCGCATCCCCGTCCAGCAGGGCGGGCATGTCGAAGAGCATGATGTCCGGTTCGAAATCCGTCTCGATGCTTTCCAGCAAGTCACGCGTGTGACGGGCCGCGAGGAGTTCCGCGCAGCTCTCAGACGGGGTGGTTGCCAGACTAAGGGCGAGGTTATGGCCTGCCCGCAGACAAAGCGTGTCGAAGTCACGCCTGCAATACTCGAGCGCGGAAAATTTGGGGCCCCGTGTCTGAAGGCCCAACCTGACCGCAAGCCCGGGGTTTGTCAGATCAAGATCGAAGAGCATCGTTCTCAGATCTCGCTGCCGCGCGAAGCTCAGGCTCAGGTTCGCGGCAATGGTTGTCTTTCCGCATTGCCGGCGCGGCGATGCAATCCCCAGACGCCTGAAGCCATGCGCCCGCATGTAATTCAGCGTCTTGGTCCTCAGAATATCGACCTGCGGAAGCGCTGACTCAGGCTCTAAACCGTGCACTTTCTGGCGCCTCAGCTCTCTTGGATCGAGGTACACCTCCGACAGGCGGGTCCACGCGAGAAAGGACTTCGACGGCTGGACTTCCGCGAGCCTTGCGGGAAGGCCCATGTTCGGGCGGTGCCGAAACGATGTCGCGGCTATCAGGGATTTCGGATCTTTCAGCTGTTCCATGATCGGGTCTCCTGATCGCCGTAAGGCACGGTGGGGGGGGAAATGGGTGAAAGCGTCGCAAAGGGGGTCAGACCAAGACGGCGGATCATATCTTCGGGTCGTCTGAGCCGCCGGTCAAAGCGGTCCAGCAGCAAAGCACAGCCCAGTCCAAGCCCGATTGAGGCAGCGATCCCAAGCGCCAGCATAGCCAGCTTCTTCTGGTTCGGCTTTACATCCGGGGCGCGGGCGAATTCGATGATCGAGAGCTTCTGACCTTCCTGATGAAGCTCTGCGCGGGCTCGGATTTTGGCTTCCGACAATCTCTGGGTCGCCTCCCGATGCTGCGTCTCTGCGAGTTCATACTCGTTTTGCAGAAGATCGAGCTGCACCGAGTTTTCGGGGATTTCCTCGATCCAGCTGTTCACTTGCTCAAGCTGACGCTGCAGATCCTGTCCGATCGCCGTGTCTCTCTTGAGGGATTTCGCAAGATCGAGCTGCCGTTCGATCCCCTGCAGGAGACCTTGCAGGCGCTCAACCTCCGGATGCCGTTCCGGATAACGCGCCAGCGCCAAGATCAGGTCCGCCTCGATCCGTAGGACTTCGCGATGTTTCACCGCCTGAACGGGCGTCCGAAAAGCGGAGCCTGACACCTCGAGCAGCCTCTCCTGAAGCCGTGCCCGCCGTGCCAGTAACTGGTTCAGATTTGCACCCAGAGCGTTTGCGTGTTGGGCCTTGAAGGCCCCGAGGCTCTTGTTTTTCAGGCGAAGGGTGGCGGTCTTCTCCACCACATCCTCTTGGAAGAAGGAAAGCGTGCGTTCCAGATCACGCTGCCGGAGAACCGCGTTCGCCTGGACGGCTTGCTGCGCAAGATCGTTGGCGACCTGCGCGGCGGTCTCGCCATCGCTGTGCCGGAAAGAGATGCTCAGGATCTTCAAGGAATCCTTGCGGGGTGTGACCTTGAAATTAAGGCGGGCCAGCATCTGGCGGGCCAGTTCCTCCTTGTTCTGCGCCTCGGATGCGTGGAGGTCGAAACGTCGTGCCGTCGCCTCCAGGTTTTCGGGCGTCGAGAGCTTGTGGCGAATGATTTCCAGCCGTTCTGCCTGCCGGGTCGCGGCGTGCTTTTCTTGCGTCAGCTTGGCAACGCTGGACACCTCGGAGAGCAATCTTGCGTGCGCAGACTGATAATCGGGCCATTGGGACACAAACCAACCCGTGCACGCGATGCCGGCTGCGCTGATTATCAGGACCAATGGTGCGTATCGGGTCAGTTTCCAGACCAAGTATCGCTGGGCGGCTTTCATCTTACGTCCTCGGTTCCCGTTGAGAGCACCTAAGAGGAGTACAGACGTCCCGTTATCATTTGGTTAAGCAAGGTTTTCAGGATCTTTCCGATGAGCAGTCTGCAAAGATCCCCGAGCGTGCATCAGGTTCTGTGGTAGGGCAGCCGGGCGGCGATTGATGCGGCCCTGTAGAGCTGTTCGCACAGCATCACGCGGGCGAGCATATGAGGCCAGACCATTTTTCCGAACGAGAGCGAATAGTCGGCCTCCGACCGCAGCGACGGCGCGATTCCGTCGGCGCCACCAATGATGAACGAAACATGCGCGCGGCCTGCGTCGCGCCAACCTGCCAGCAGATTCGAAAACTCGGGAGAGGAGAGCAGTTTGCCCCGCTCGTCCAGCGTGCAGATCACGGCGTCATGCGGGATTTGTTTTTTCAGAAGTGCGGCCTCGGCCTCAGGGCCCGTGTTCTTCTTGTCCTCGACTTCGACAAGGCTGGAAGGGCCCAGACCCAAGCCACGACCGGTTCTGTCAAACCGGGTCAGGTAGTCCTCGACAAGCTCCCGCTCGGGGCCTGCCCTCAGGCGGCCTACCGCACAAATCTGGACGCGCATCAGCTCCCGGTGGCCGTAGCCCCCGCGGGGAGCCACATCTTCTCCAGCTGATAGAACTCGCGAACCTCCGGGCGGAAGATATGAACGATCACATCACCTGTATCGATCAGAACCCAGTCACCCTGGTTCTTGCCCTCGATCTTGGAAATGCGCCCGAACGTGTGTTTCACATGATCGACCAGCTTTTCCGAGAGGGCAGAGACCTGACGTGTCGAGCGCCCGGAACAAATTACCATGTAATCGGCAATTTCCGAGCGTCCGCGCAAGTCAACCTGCACGATATCTTCGGCCTTTTCCTGTGTGAGAGTGTCCACGATCTGAGCCAGCAGTTCCTCACTGGTCCCGGGATCTAGATCCGCCGGATTGCCGGCGTCTTGTGTGGTGGGCTTGCCAACCACGTCTGCATGTTGAGACAGCGCTCAAACCTCCTTCGCAACGCGCCGTACACTTGCCCCGACGCTGGGCGTGATCGACACATAGCATTTTCATGCGCTGATCTCAACGCGTGAGCGTATCGCCATGGTTCAGAAATGTCACAACTGCGTCGGAAAAGTCATCGGGTGCCTCCTCGTGCAACAGATGGCCAAGCCCTTCCAAGTGCATCACCTGCGCGTTCGGGATGCGGGCTGCGGCGCGGTCCGAGGTGTCCGGCGGCACCGCCTTGTCGTTTGCTCCCGTGATAAACAAAACCTCCTGGGTCACCTTTGGCAGCTCTGCCAGAAGCCGGTCCAGAGACCATTGTGCCATCATGGCCAACGTGGCGTCGACGTGATCGCGATCCGTGATCAAGGCGCGGTATTGCTCCATTCCGGCAGCGTCGATCTTGCTTCCTGTGGAAGCAATCAGGCGCTCGGCGCGCTGGGCACCTTCGGCTGTTCTCGAGAAGATCGCGGGAACAAAGGGGTTCAGCGACAGGATCTTGGCGAGAACCGGAAAGAGTACACCGGCCAGCCCCCTGAAATTCCCCAATGCGCCGTTGACGCAGATCAGTCTGGCACGGTGCATCCGGGGGCAGTCCAGCGCCATGCGTAAAGAGATCGCCGCCCCGGCTGAATGCCCGATCACGACGTCCGGTTCGATCCCGAGATCTTCAAGAAGATCGCAAAGATCTGCGGAAACAGGATCTAATCCGCAGCGTGTGCGATCCCCCAGTTCGGTGAAACCTTGCCCCGGGAGGTCCACGGCTGTCACGTGGAAGTAACGGGCCAGAAGCGGGGCAACATCGCGCCAGCTATGCGTTGATCCGCCTGCGCCATGGATCAGAACAAGCTCAGGGCCCGATCCTTGTTTCTGGATGTGCCAGACATGCGGGCCGGACTGAACAAAGCTGCTGTAAGCTGCGTTCGGCCAGTGATCCTTGAAGGCCTTCCAGTTCATTCAAGAACGGCCTCAATCGCCTGGCTGACCTTGTGCGCATCGGCACGGGGCAGCGGCAGATAAGGAGCGTTGAGATCCTTGGCCAGATCTTGCAGGCTTCCTTGTGGCCGTGTGCCAGTATCGATGACAAGCGCCGGGGTTTGTCGTGCCCTGATCTGCCGTGCGATGGCTCTCGCATCCTCAGATGCCGATATGCGGCTTGCCGTTCCATCCAGTGCGATATTGGCCCGCCCGTCCGTCAGGATCGCGATCGTAGGCGTGAGCCCCTTGGATCGTGTCGATTCTGCCAGTAACAGAGCCGCTTCCAGACCGGCAGCCAGAGGTGTTCCCCCGCCTCCGGGCAACGCCGACAGACGGCGCTTTGTTTGCACCAGTGAGCGTGTCGGTGGCAAAAGGAGATCAGCCTTTGTGCCGCGAAACGCGATCAGGGCAACGTGATCGCGCCGGGCATAGGCCTCGGCCAGTAACAACTCCACAGCGCCTTTCGCCTCCGCCAACCGTGCAAGGGCGGCGGAACCGGACGCATCGACCGCAAAGATGAGCAACCGGTCGCTCTTCTCTTCAAACCGCTTGAGGCGCAGGTCGTCCGATCGGATCTGTACTTGGCGTTGCGGCGCGAATTTGGCGTTCCTGCGCAGCGGTTGCCAGGGTGCTGCACTGCGCAAGGTGGCAATCAGGTCTATTCGGGCTGCTGAGCCCAGCCGTCCCTTTTGCGAGGGCTTGGGACGTCCGCGCCTGTTGCCCTTCTTTGTGGCGCCCGATCCGCCCGACCCCCGGGCCTGCCGTGCGCCCTGCGGCTCCGTGATCCTGTCAAGCAGATCCTTGGGCATTGAGGCCGCGACGGCCTGAAGCAGGATGTCCTCCGGAACTTGTGCCATCTCCTCGGATTTCCCTTGGTTTGTTCCTTCATCTGGCGCGTTGTCGGGCTCTTTGAGCGGGTCCTCATCAACCTCGTCGGGGAGCGAGACCGCGCGTGGCCCCAGAACAAGCGCTGCGGCCGTGGAGATGTTTGCATCGGTGACAGCGCTCTGTTTTTGCATCGCGGCCAAGGCGCGTGCGGCGCGCAGAACGAAATTCGGAGCGCGCAGGCTGGCAATGCCAAGCTGCATCGCGACTTTCGTGACAGTTTCTATATGTTGGGCCTCAACAGACACTGTTTTTAGTTTCTTCCGGGCAATTTCGATCCTGTCTGAATCGAGCACGATGTCCGGGCAGTCCCTGTGCGTCAGAGCATTCAGGTCTACGTGAAAGGCCAACCTGTCCGCCAGCGCGTCGGGTGGGGTTTCGTCGTCGATGCCCTCGTCCAGTGCGATCAATGCATGACCGCCCGGCCCATCCATGGCCAGCGCGATGCGTGCGGTCAGGCCCGGTTCGCAGCGTTCTGCCATCGTCAGGAGAAACGCACTGGGGTCCTGGCCAAACAGCCCTTCACTCATAACGGTTTCGCCGCAGTCGAGCGTTGCGGTCAGATCAATACCGCCAAAGAGTTGATCATCCGTGGTGCCGGGGTGAAGCCGTTTCAGAGGACGAGGGGAGAGCGCGGGTCCCAGTGCGGCAACGAACCGGTCGCGCGCCGGGCCGGAGCGGGCGCGCACCACGATGCCTGCAAGCCCCGAGGGATCTACAGCCAGCAGGGTCAACGCCAATGTGGCGTTCTGCCAGTCTGGGGCAAGGGTTGTCATGCGAGGACCTGATCAACCGCCCGCAAGACCCGCGTTGTCGATCCCGCTTCGTCCAACGGATCGCGGCGCAGCCGGTGACGCAGGGCCGAGGCTGCAACCTCGCGCAGGTGCGTGGTCTTGACGACGCGTTTGCCACGGAACGCGGCCAATGCGCGGGCTGCGCGCAACAGCGTCAGCTCGCCCCGCAACCCGTCCGATCCGAGGGCGACGCAAAGCTCCGCGCACTCTGACAGGATCGCGTCGTCAGTCCTGATATTGGCGAGCCGTTTCCGGCCGGAAAGGATGGCCTTTCGCAGCTTGGCGTCCTCGGTGCGCCAATGCTCGAGAAAGGCGTCGCTGTCGTTCTCATAAGCGTCCCGGCGGCGGATCACTTCGACGCGATCCTCGATGTTGGTGGGAGAGCTCACCTCAACCGACAGCCCGAACCGGTCGAGCAGCTGGGGCCTCAGTTCCCCTTCTTCGGGGTTGCCCGAGCCGACCAGAACAAAACGCGCGGGATGGCGGATCGACAGGCCTTCACGCTCGACCACATTCTCTCCGGACACAGCCACATCAAGCAGAAGGTCAACGATGTGATCTTCAAGCAGATTGACCTCGTCAATATAGAGATACCCCCTGTGGGCCCGCGCCAGCAAACCGGGTTCAAACTGCTTGATCCCTTCTGTTAGAGCCTTTTCAATGTCCAATGCTCCGACAACGCGGTCTTCGGTGACACCAAGGGGCAGGTCGATCACGGGCGTGGGTCTGTTCACGAGTTTCCGGTTCCTGACGCCATCGGGATCGGGGCAATGGGCGACGCTCTCGCTGTTGTAAGCGCAATCGGCGACGACCTTGATCGGGGGTAGCAGAGCCGCAAGGGCTCTGACCGCGGTGGATTTGCCGGTGCCGCGATCGCCGAACACCAGAACGCCGCCGATTGACGGGTCGATCGCGGTGAGGATCATCGCCAGTTTCATCTCTTCCTGGCCAACGATGGCGGAAAAGGGAAAGGGATGTGTCATTGGCTCATCTCCGATAGGGGGAGGTTTTCAAGCGGGTCGGAGCCGTGCCAGGTGCCGGCGCTCCCCAGAATTCGAAATCTTGCGTATAATTCTTCGGCGAACCATTCGCCGTCCCGCACGGCACGGATTGCGCGTGCGTGGGGCCCGTCCTTGCGGGCGAAGTTTGCCATGGATTGCGCATCGGGCCAGATCGAGAACGTGACCTGATGCAGCAGTGGCACTTCTCCGACGCCAATCTTGAAAATGACATTGGGGTCTTCGCCGATGACGTTGCTGATGGCGGGGACCCGCTCCCAGAATTTCAGCGCAATCGAGGGTTTGATGGTCGCGCGGGTCAGAGCGGCAAGGGGTCCGGCCTCGTGGCCCCGATCCGGACTGCCTGCCTCCGCGTTGAACGGATCTGTGTGGGACCAGTTTCCGCGCACGGAGCTGGTATTGAGAAAGACAGTCCAATGCTCGGTGGCGCGATGCTGGTAGCGCTGAAAGGTCGGTGCGTTGGCGGTTTGTGTCTGGGCGGCCTCAAGGGAGGGCCAGGTCGCGAGAATTGCATAGACGGAGGTGTTGGGGATCGGCGTAAACCCCTCACCTGTCCCGCTGCCCAGAAGCTTCCAGAAGCCAATTTCGGGCGTGTGCGGCAGGGAGAAGCGCGCAGCGCCCATTTGCGCGAGCGCCCAAAGGCGCGCGACGGGCGATGAAAAGCGAAAGAAGCTGAGACTCACAGCTTGAATGGCGACTCTCCCGATTGCCGATTGTCAATTTAGAATGACACATTGCATGGTTCTTGTGAAGCTTTCCAATCGTCTAAGTCCCTTAAACGTTGGAAATTTGATATATTGTAAACTTTGATAGACACCTATACGCTGCTCCTCATGACCAGAGTTGACCCTCTTCTGACGACTCAAGGAGACTTCGCGAGCCGACCCGCTGCGGTCGTGATCGGGGCAGGTCTTGGCGGTCTCGCCGCTGCCATGCGTCTGGGGGCCAAAGGCTACCGTGTCGAGATTGTAGACCGGCTTGATATGCCCGGTGGTCGCGGCTCTTCCATTTCGGACAGTGGGCACCGGTTCGATCTGGGTCCGACGATCGTGACAGTGCCGCAGGTTCTCCGTGAGTTATGGTCCGCATGCGGTCGGGATTTCGATCAGGATGTGGATCTCCGCCCTCTCGATCCTTTCTACGAGATCAGGTTTCAGGACGGGTCGAGTTTCAAGGCGACGGGCACGACGGAAAGGATGCGGGCCGAAGTGGCGCGTCTCTCTCCGGAGGATCTTCCGGGCTATGACAAGTTTCTCAAGGATAGCGAGCGTCGCTACGAATTCGGTTTTGAGGATCTTGGCCGGCGTCCGATGCACAAGCTCTGGGACCTGATCAAGGTTCTGCCGACCTTCGCGATGCTGCGCGCGGACCGCTCCGTTTACGCCCATGCCGCAACGCGGGTGAAGGACGAGCGTCTGCGCATGGCGTTGTCCTTTCATCCCCTGTTTATCGGGGGCGATCCGTTTCACGTAACCTCCATGTATATCCTCGTCAGCCATCTCGAGAAGGAGTTCGGCGTTCACTATGCGATGGGCGGTGTGGCCGCGATCGCAAGAGCCATGGCGGATGTGGTCGAAAGTCAGGGTGGTACGCTCACCTTCGGCCAGGAGGTCACAGAGGTGCTGGTAAAGGACGGGCGGGCCGCCGGTGTCCGGTTGGGATCCGGCCGGATCGTGCCTGCCGATATCGTCGTCTCGAACGCCGATGCCGGCCATACCTACACCCATCTTCTCAAGAACGACCGAAAGCGATGGACGGACCGGCGGTTGGCGCGGTCGCGTTGGTCGATGGGGCTCTTCGTTTGGTATTTCGGAACCAAGGGCACACGTGAAATGTGGCCCGATCTGGGGCATCACACGATCCTGAACGGGCCCCGCTACCGCGGCCTCGTGCATGATATCTTCATGAACGGAAAGCTCTCCGATGACATGAGCCTTTACGTCCACCGGCCTTCTGTGACCGATCAGAGTGTCGCGCCGGACGGGGATGATACGTTCTATGTGCTCTCTCCTGTTCCGCATCTCGGGGTCGATGATCCGGTCGATTGGGAGACGGAGTGCGAGGTCTATCGCAAGAAGGTCGAAAAGGTCCTTGAGGACAGGCTCATGCCCGGCTTCGCCAAGCGGATCACGGCCAGCCGTATTTTCACACCGAATGAGTTTCGCGACAGGTATCTTTCGCCTTATGGGTCGGGCTTCTCGATCGAGCCGCGGATCCTGCAAAGCGCCTATTTCCGTCCGCATAACGTGTCGGAGGAAATTCCGGGCCTCTATCTTGTGGGCGCGGGAACGCATCCGGGCGCGGGCTTGCCGGGGGTGATCTCCTCGGCGGAAGTTCTGGGCAAACTGGTCCCGGACGCCATCAAGGTTGCGGCAGAATGATCCCGGCTGACGATCTCGCCCATTGCCGGGACGCGATCCGGACGGGGTCGCGATCCTTTTTTGCCGCCTCCCATCTGCTGCCTGCGCGTGTGCGTGACCCGGCACTGGCGCTCTATGCGTTCTGCCGGCTCGCCGATGACGCGGTGGATCTGCATGCGGAAAAGGCAGCTGCGGTGCTGTCGCTGAAGAACCGGCTCGATCTGGTCTATCAGGGTACCCCGCGCGATGCTCCGGCGGATCGCGCGTTCGCCGCGATGGTGCGCGATCACGACATGCCGCGTGAGTTGCCCGAGGCGCTTTTGGAGGGTCTCGCCTGGGACGCGATGGAGCGCCGCTACGACACCCTGTCCGACATTCGCGCCTATTCCGCCCGCGTGGCTGCGGCCGTGGGCGCGATGATGACGGTCCTGATGGGTGTGCGCGACGCAGACGCTCTGGCGCGGGCCTGCGATCTGGGTGTTGCCATGCAGCTCACAAACATTGCCCGCGACGTGGGTGAAGACGCGCTTGAGGGGCGTCTCTACCTGCCTTCGGAAATGATGGAGGACGAGGGGCTGGACCCCGAGCGCTTCCTTGAGGCACCGAAATTCTCTCCCGCGCTGGGCCGCGTGGTCCGGCGGCTTCTGTCAGAGGCGCATCGGCTCTATCTGCGCTCCGAAGCGGGGATCGCGGCCCTGCCGGTTGCCTGCCGCCCCGGGATTTTCGCGGCACGCCATATCTATGACGGGATCGGCAAGAAGGTTCGCCACAACGATTTCGACAGTTTCAATCAGCGTGCGAGGACCAGCGGTGCCCAGAAACTGGCATGGCTCGGCCAATCCGTTCTTCAGTCCGGAGCCTCGACCATCATGCCGGGCTCTGCGGTGCTTTTTGCGCCAGCGCTTCCGGAGGTCGAGTTCCTTGTGACTGCGGCGGCGCGGGCGGCGCCCGCCGACCGGTCGCGCGCGTTGGCTCTGATCGATCTCTTCGCCCAGCTTGAGGCCCGCGACCGTCAGGGCACCTGATCCGGTTCACAGACCATAAACGTTGGCAGAGGCCACATTTCCCACTAGAAAACAGAGATGGACTGGACGATCTTCTTCATCTTGTTCGGCGCGTGCGCCGCGGCGGCCACCACGGGGGCTTTGTTCCAGCCGGGTGCGTGGTACGCATCGCTGAGAAAGCCCCCATGGACCCCGCCAAACTGGGTTTTCCCTGTCACATGGACGGTTCTTTACGTCTGCATTTCCGTGGCAGGTGCCCGTGTTGCCGTGCTTGAGGGCAACGGGGTTGCGATGGCGTTTTGGGGTCTGCAGATCGCACTCAACACACTCTGGACGCCGGTCTTCTTCGGCTTGCGCCGGCTGCGCACCGGCCTTGTCGTGATCGTTTTGCTCTGGATCGCGGTTGCCGGTTTCCTGAGCTCCGCGCTTGCGCTTGACGGGATCGCCGGGCTTCTGTTTGCCCCCTATCTGCTTTGGGTCACGATTGCTGCCGCCCTGAATTTCTCGGTCTTGCGGCGCAATCCTGACGTCACGCCACTGGCCTAGAAGCGCCAGTGCCGGCGGCGCGGCACTTTCACGGCCAGCATCGGTTTGAGAAGCGGGCTGGCGAAGCGGTTCAGATCAAGGGCCTCATGAACACCGTTTGACAGAACCCCGTCGATCCGGGTTTGCACACCGGCCCTGCAATAGAACGGTGCGTCCAGCATCATCTTGGTCTGACGTGGCCGGAAGCCCGGATCGGCCCGTGTCTCCCTCCGGACAGCCCAGAGCGAGCGGCGGAACGTGGTCTTGGCGGGGGGCGTGATCGGACGCACGCTGCCATCCTTGTCGAAATGGAGTGCCACGGCCAGATCGTCCGAGCCGTCCCGCCGCGTGGCGTCATAAAAGCAGGCGGTTCCTCGGCGAACCGGGAAACGGCCCCATGTCCAGTAGCTGAAATCGTCCTCCAGCGCAGCGGTTCCGAAGTTTGCATCGAAATACCCGTGGCCCGTCCATTGCCAGCCACTGCGGTTCAGGTTGACTTCGATATCGGCGGTGGGGGCAAAGGGCCGCCAGACATGGCTTCCGGTATCGTGGAGCGGGACCTCGATATCGGTGATGCCCGCAGGGTGTATCCTGACGGTTCCCTTCAGCCGGTCGCAATGCGGGGTGGCGATTTCGTTGATTTCGATCGTCAGGTCGGTTCCGTCCCAATGGAAATGGCTCGGGCCGACCGTGAAAGTGTCATCGGAGAGCTGGAGCGCCGTTTCCCCCCGGTCGGTCATGGTCCAGCGCCCGCCGCGCCCGTAGGTGGCCACATTGATGCAGCAGTGATCGGACGGGTTCTTGCGGCCCGACCAGCGATACCACGGCGAAAAGACCGATCCTATGAAGCCGATGATCGAGATCGCACGGGAACCGTCGTCGCTGATCCCGTCGATATACCACCACGCGTAGCCGTTTGGCGGGACGGCGAGGTTGAAGTTAGGTCCTTCAAGATCGCCTCTGCCGCGTGCTTGGCGGAGAGGGTTGCCATCGGGATCCCCGCGCCCGGATGGGCTCCGCCCCCCACCAGATAGAGCCCCTTGATCTTCGTGCGCGCCGTGGGCCGCTTCAGTGCCGCGGTCAGGCCGTGCGGGCTGCGCCCGTAGAGGGATCCGGCCGATCCTGGAAACAGGCGATTGAAGGTCGCCGGTGTGCTCAACGCTGTCTCGCCGGGCGGCGGATCGAAATGCAATCCCATTTGCGCCAGCCTGCGGAAGGTGCGTCTGTGACATGTTTCGAACTCCTTTTCTGGCGGGTCCTCTGGCAGGGGCGGTGCATTCATTATGATCTCGAACCGCTCCGGACCGTCCTGTCCCTGCGCGTCGTCCTCGCGATCCTGTGCGCAGACATAGAGGGTCGGGTCACGCGGCATCCCGCCCTTGGCAATATCGTCAAACTCCCCCTTCGGCGTGTCCCCGAAGAAGACATTGTGATGGACCAGCGGCACGCCACTTGCCCGGGCGGCGAAAGACCAGACATAGGCGGAGAGCGAGCGCGGCTCCACGGCGGACTTCGGCACGGCAGCCGTCAGCTTGTCGCCGATCAGGCCTTCCGTGAGCGCGCGGGGGTCCCCGTTGAACAGAACAATATCCGCGGCCACCCGCCGGCCGTCCTCAAGCGCCACGCCCCTGATCTTGCCGCCCTGAAACTCGACGCGGCGGACAGAGGTGCCCAGGTGGATCTCGCCGCCCCGTGTCTGGATCAGTTTGGCAATTGCTTCCGCGAGCCGGTGCATGCCGCCCGAGACCGTCCAGACCCCTGCGCATTCGGCCTGCCAGATCAGCCCGAGCAGTGCGGGCGACATGTAAGGCGAGCCGCCAACATAGGTGGCATACCGTCCAAAGAGCTGCCGCAACCGCGGATCGGTGAACTGTCGCGCCAGTTTCCCCGCGAGGGATCGAAGCGGCGCCATTGCCGGGATCAGCGCAGGCTGGCGCATGACCTGAAGGGCCAGAGCGATCTGATCAGGCTCCGCCGTTTGCATCATCGGGGCCTCGAAGGCCTCAAACAGACTGCGGGTCTGTTCGGAGAACCGCAGAAAGGCTTCGCTGTCCGTCTCGCCCGAAAGCTTGGCAATGGCCTGCGCACTGGCCCCGGGGTCGGAAAACAGATCGAGGCAGGAGCCGTCCGTCCACCAATGGCGTGCGAGGATATGTTGCCGTGTGAGGCCGACGTGATCCGAAAGCTTCTCTCCTGCCGCTGAAAAGAGATCCTCGAAGACGGGCCGCATCGTCATGACGGTGGGTCCCGCATCCACCGGTCCCGCATCGGTCGGCAGAGTCCGCATTTTGCCTCCGACCTGCGCGTGCTGCTCAAGGATAACCACGTCTTGTCCGGCTGCGGCGAGGCGCAGACCTGCCGACAGGCCGCCGATCCCGGCGCCGATAATGGCAATTCTCTTCGTATCCTTGCGTGTTTCGCCGGTCATGTGCCGATGCCTCTTAACCATCGCTGTCTTGGATTGTTGACACACAAAGGTTTAGTGTCCAGAATTATTTACATATAGAGTGTCAGATAAATCAGACACATCAGGAGAACAGCATGCCTTTTTCCCGCCGTATCGAAACAGCGATCTCACGGTCCATCCGGGCTGGGCAGGCTGGGGCGGCGCCTCCGAAACTCGCCTCGGCGCTGGAGCATGCGGTCTTCCCCGGCGGTGCCCGGATCCGTCCGCAAATCTGTCTCTCGGTTGCCAAGGCCTGTGGCGATGACCAACCCGCGATGGCGGACGCGGCCGCAGCTGCGATCGAGTTGATACATTGCGCCAGCCTCGTGCATGACGACATGCCTTGTTTTGATGATGCCGACATCCGGCGGGGCAAGCCGACGGTGCATGTGGCCTATAGCGAACCGCTGGCGCTGCTGGCAGGTGATAGCCTTATTATCATGGCGTTCGAGACCTTGGCCAAGCAGTCGGCGCTGGATTGCCAGCGTGGTGCGGCGCTGATGATGGCGCTGGCGCAGTCGACCGGCATGCCGCATGGAATTTGCGCGGGACAGGCTTGGGAGAGCGAGGATCACGTCGACCTCGGAGCTTATCACCGGGCCAAGACCGGGGCGCTTTTTGTGGCTGCTTCCCGCATGGGTGCGATCTCGGCCGGTGCCGATCCCGAACCGTGGACGGAATTGGGCGCGCGTATTGGCGAGGCCTTTCAGGTTGCCGACGATCTTCGGGATGCGCTTTATGACGAGAAAACCCTCGGCAAGCCGGCCGGGCAGGACGAGGTGCATGGGCGGCCAAGTGCGGTGACAGCCTATGGCGTGAAGGGTGCGATTCGGCACCTGAAGGATATTCTGAGTGGCGCGATCGCATCGATTCCCGCCTGTGAGGGCGAAGCCGAACTGGCCGAGGTCGTGCGACGCACCGCAGAACGGCTGACGCCGGTCTCCGCCACGTCATCGGCCCACCAGACGGTCTAGCACTGCCATGGCTGCGGTCGATCATCCGCCTCCCGATGCGCTTGAGAAACACTCCCGAGGTTTGCACGGCTGGCTAATGGAGTGGATCGCGCGCCCGGGCTTTCAGAGTTGGGCCAGCAAGTTCCCCCTGACGCGACGCATGGCCCGCAAAGACGCCGAACGCCTGTTCGATCTGGTTTCGGGATTTGCCTATAGTCAGGTGCTTCTGGCGGTTGTCGAACTCGACCTGCTCAACATCCTGAGGGCGGAGGCGCAGACGGCTCCGGAACTGGCCCCAAAACTCGGTTTATCCGCAGAACGGGCGCAGAGCCTGTGTCAGGCTGCGGCAGCCCTTGAGCTCATCTCGCGCCAGAAAGACGGGCGGTATCGCCTTGCGCGTCTCGGGGCGGCGACGCTGGGTGTGCCGGGCCTGCCCGCGATGATACGACACCACGCCGTTTTCTACCGCGACCTGCAAGATCCCGTTGCGCTGTTGCGGGGGCAGTCAGATCCGGAGCTTGCGAAGTTCTGGCCCTATGTCAGGGGCGAGACGGCAAAGCGTGTGCCGTCTGATGTTGCGGCCCGGTATTCCGACCTGATGGCGCAGACACAGGCGTTGGTCGCGGAAGAGACGTTGCGCAGTGTCGATCTCAAACCCGCGACACATCTGATGGATATCGGCGGCGGCACCGGCGCTTTCCTGCGTGCGGTGCGCAAGGACTATCCGGACATGAGGCTGACACTCTTTGATCTTCCCTCGGTGGTTGAGGCTGCCCGACCGTATCTCGGAGACACCGCGATCACGCCGCTTGGGGGCAGTTTCCACGAAACCCTGCCCCGGGGCGCCGACATGATCAGTCTCGTGCGCGTGCTCTACGACCACGCGGATGACACGGTCGAGATGTTGTTAGCCAAAGTGTTCGATGCGCTGCCTGCGGGGGGGCGACTGCTGATCTCCGAACCCATGAGCGGGGGGGCAAAGCCGACTCGGTCAGGGGATGTGTACTTTTCACTTTACACTATGGCCATGACCACGGGGCGGGCCCGATCCGGCGATCAGATCATGGGACAGATCGCGCAGGCTGGCTTTGAAAACATTGAATTTATTGGAACTTCGCGCCCGTTTCTGACGAGTTGCATCCTGGCGAGAAAGCCGGGGTAACAAATCCCAAACCACAATTGTCCAAATAGATTGACATTTTTGACTGTAAATTTAAACTGACACATAGAGTGGTCACATCACCAACAAGATCTCCGGTCACGGGGACAGGGAACGGCGAAACAGAGAGGGACAGACTTGAACACCACTGCAGTTCTCTTGTCGGGGCCCAAAGAGCTGAGCCTTGAACCTGTTGCGCTTACGGAGCCGGGGCAGGACGATCTGGTGATCGATATCTCTCACTCAGGAATTTCAACTGGAACCGAAAAACTCTTCTGGACTGGGGAGATGCCGCCGTTTCCGGGTATGGGATACCCGTTGGTCCCGGGCTATGAGGCCACCGGTGAGGTGGTTTACGCCAAGCGCGGAACCGGCTTCCGGCAAGGCGACCGCGTCTTCGTTCCGGGGGCGAATTGCTACGGCGATGTGAAGGGCCTTTTCGGAGGCGCTGCACGCCGCATCGTGACGCCGGCGAGCCGTGTGTCGCGAATCGATTCCGGAATGGGGGCCGAGGGCGCATTGCTTGCGTTGGCCGCCACGGCCCGACATTCGATGGCCGGTCTCGACAAGTCACTGCCTGACCTGATCGTGGGCCACGGTGTTCTGGGGCGGCTTTTGGCGCGACTGACCGTTGCGGCCGGCGGGGCGCCGCCTGTGGTTTGGGAAATCGATCCCGAACGTCACGAGGGCGCGGACGGCTACGAGGTGCTCCACCCCGACACGGACCCGCGCCACGATTACAACTGCATCTATGACGCGTCCGGGAATGGCGCGTTGTTGAACGATCTGATTTCCCGTCTCGTCAAAGGCGGGGAGATCGTGCTTGCGGGGTTCTATGCCGAACCGCTCAGCTTTGCCTTCCCGCCGGCCTTCATGAAGGAGGCACGGTTCCGCATCGCGGCGGAGTGGAATGCCGACGATCTGGTTGCGACGCGCACACTGATCGAATCCGGCACCCTGTCGCTGGACGGGCTGATTACCCACACCCGAGACGCCTCCGACGCGTTGCCTGCTTATCGTCAGGCCTTCGATGATGCGGCCTGCCTCAAGATGATCCTCGATTGGAGTGCCGTCGCATGACACTTGATGTTCCAAATCTCAAGGATTTCGACCAGCGCCTGCGCGACGAGGCTCATGAAGACCTCGCCGATATCGTCGCGGAAGAGCCGACGTCCAAGACCCAGATCATCGCGATCTACGGCAAGGGCGGGATTGGCAAGTCCTTCACGCTGGCAAATCTCAGCCACATGATGGCGGAGCAGGGCAAGCGCGTCCTGTTGATCGGCTGCGATCCGAAATCGGATACGACCTCGCTTTTGTTCGGCGGCAAGGCCTGCCCGACGATCATCGAGACCTCAACCCGCAAGAAGCTTGCGGGCGAAGAGGTGAAGATCGGAGATGTCTGTTTCAAGCGCGGTGGCGTGTTCGCGATGGAGCTTGGCGGCCCGGAAGTCGGTCGCGGCTGCGGCGGTCGTGGCATCATCCACGGGTTCGAACTTCTGGAGAAGCTCGGCTTCCACGATTGGGATTTCGACTATGTCCTGCTCGATTTCCTCGGTGATGTGGTCTGTGGCGGCTTCGGGCTGCCGATCGCGCGTGATATGGCGCAGAAGGTGATCCTTGTCGGGTCGAACGATCTGCAGTCGCTTTACGTGGCCAACAACGTGTGTTCGGCGGTGGAGTATTTCCGCAAGCTCGGCGGCAATGTGGGTGTTGCGGGTCTGGTCATCAACAAGGATGACGGAACCGGAGAAGCAGCGGCCTTCGCCGAGGCGGTGGATATCCCGATCCTCGCGTCCATCCCGCAGGATGATGATCTCCGCAAGAAATCCGCGAATTACCAGATCGTGGGCACGGCGCAATCGCAGTGGGGCGCGCTTTTTGCCGAGCTGGGCGAAAACGTGGCCGAGGCGCCGCCCATCCGCCCGAACCCGCTGGATCAGGACGGATTGCTGGGGCTTTTCGACAGCGAGGAGACCGGTGGAAACGTGGTTCTCGAGCCGGCCACCGACATGGATATGCGCGGCAAGAACGCGGAGCCGAAGAAATCTCTGGAAGTGGTGTATGACGATGTTTGACCTCGACATACTCGACACCTGGGACCGTGGGGTCCGCTCCCTCTCGCGACAGCGGGATGCGGTGCACGCGGCGCCCGACCGCACCAAGAGCGAAACGGCACCCTCCGCGATGTCATGCCCCGCACAGACGCCCCGTGCCATTCCGGTCGCGCCGCGATGTCCGGCTCTCTCTGAGGAGGTCGGATGAGCGAAGAGGTCAGATATGACGCTGCGGATCTCGCGGAAGTGACGGTCGGGTCGCCCCTTGAGGAGGCCGGTGCGCCGTCCCTTCAGGACAGCGACGGTATGGGCTGTCACGCTGGCGCCCAGACCATGCAGGACGCCGCCCGCAACGCTGGCAAATCCGAGGCGCTGGACCAGTTCGCAAAAGACTATCCGCAAGGCCCCCATGACAAACCGCAAAGCATGTGCCCGGCCTTCGGGTCGCTGCGCGTCGGTTTGCGGATGCGCCGAACGGCGACCGTTCTCTCGGGCTCTGCCTGCTGTGTCTACGGGTTGACCTTTGTGAGCCATTTCTACGGGGCGCGGCGCTCGGTCGGCTATGTGCCGTTCAATTCCGAGTCACTTGTGACCGGCAAGCTCTATGAAGATATCCGCGACAGCGTGCATGAACTGGCCGATCCCGACCGCTACGACGCGATCGTCGTCACCAACCTTTGCGTGCCCACGGCCTCCGGCGTGCCTTTGAAACTGCTACCGCCCGAGATCAACGGTGTGCGTATCATCGGGATCGATGTGCCGGGCTTTGGCGTGCCGACCCACGCAGAGGCCAAGGATGTTCTGGCCGGCGCAATGCTGAACTACGCCCGGGCCGAAATCGAAGCCGGTCCTGTGGCAGCCCCTGTGGGCGGCAAGTCCGACCGGCCGACGGTGACCCTCCTTGGGGAGATGTTCCCGGCCGATCCGATCAGCATCTCGCAAATCATCGCGCCCCTGGGGCTTGCGACGGGACCTACGGTGCCCTGCCGCGAGTGGCGTGAACTTTATGCGGCTCTGGATTGCGGCGCAGTCGCGGCAATCCATCCGTTTTACACAGCTTCCATCCGTGAGTTCGAGGCCGCCGGCCGACCCGTTATCGGGTCTGCGCCTGTCGGCCGAGACGGAACAGCGGCATGGATCAGAGGTCTGGGGGACGCGTTCGGTCTCCCTGACGCGGCGACGGCGGCGGCGCAGAATGCGTCTCTCCCGGCGATTACATCTGCGATCGCCGCCTCGCCAATCACGGGCACCATCACACTGTCGGGGTATGAGGGCAGTGAGTTGTTGGTTGCCCGTCTCCTTATGGAAAGCGGTGCTGACGTTCCTTACGTTGGCACCGCTTGTCCTAAAACGCCTTGGTCCGCTGCGGATGCAGACTGGCTCGAGGCAAAAGGAGTGAAGATCAAGTATCGTGCCTCTCTGGAAGACGATTGCGCGGCGATGGAAGGCGTGAAGCCGGATCTCGCCATCGGCACGACGCCCGTGGTCCAGAAGGCCAAAGAGCTGGGCATTCCGGCCCTCTATTTCACCAACCTGATTTCTGCGCGCCCCTTGATGGGGGCGGCCGGCGCGGGCTCGCTGGCGCAGGTCGTCAACGCGGCCATCGCCAACAAGGAGCGCATGACCCATATGCGCGGCTTCTTTGAGGGTGTCGGACGGGAAGACACGGCCGGTGTGTGGGAAGGCCTTCCGAATATCCGCGAGGATTTCCGTGCCTTGAACCAGCGCAAGCTGGAAAAGCAGGCGCGCGCGGCAAAAGCGGCGGAGATGATCTGATGCTGATTCAGGATCACGACAGAGCTGGCGGGTACTGGGGCGCGGTTTACGCGTTCTGTGCCGTGAAAGGCCTGCAATGCGTGATCGATGGTCCCGTGGGGTGTGAGAACCTGCCGGTCACGTCCGTTTTGCATTATACCGATGCGCTTCCACCCCATGAGCTGCCCATCGTTGTCACCGGTTTGGGTGAGGGCGAGATGGGCTCCGGCACAGAGGAGTCGATGAAGCGGGCCTGGGAGGTGCTGGATCCGGCCCTGCCGGCCGTCGTGGTGACCGGATCAATTGCCGAGATGATCGGCGGTGGTGTGACCCCCATGGGTACGAACATCCAACGGTTCCTGCCCCGCACCATTGATGAAGATCAGTGGGAAGCCGCCGATCGCGCCATGTCCTGGATCTTTTCCGAGTTCGGAATGACCAAGGGACGGACGCCGAAAGAGGCCCGGCGCGAGGACGGGGCCAAGCCTAGGGTCAACATCCTTGGACCCATGTATGGCACGTTCAACATGCCCTCGGATCTGGCCGAGATCCGGCGCTTGGTCGAAGGGATCGGGGCCGAGGTGAACATGGTGATGCCGCTGGGCGCCCATGTCGCCGAGATGCGCAACCTTGTGAACGCGGATGTCAATATCTGCATGTATCGCGAGTTTGGCCGCGGCTTGTGTGAAATTCTCGGCAAGCCCTATCTGCAGGCGCCGATCGGCATCGAGTCGACCACAAAGTTCCTGCGTAAGCTGGGTGAAATTCTGGATCTGGATCCGGAGCCGTTCATTCACCGCGAAAAGCATTCGACGCTCAAGCCGCTGTGGGATCTCTGGCGGTCCGTCACGCAGGATTTCTTCGCAACGGCAAGTTTCGCGATTGTCGCGAACGAAACCTATGCACGCGGCATCAGGAACTTCCTTGAGACGGATATGGGTTTGCCTTGCGCATTCGCGGTTGCACGGGTCGCCGGAAAGAAGACCAACAATCAGGAGGTCCGCGCCCTGATGGAGACCAAGCGGCCTCTTATCGTCTTCGGATCGATCAACGAGAAAATCTATCTCGCGGAGCAGAAGGCGGGCTTCGGCCCGACGCCCGCCTTCGTCCCCGCAAGTTTCCCCGGCGCGGCCATCCGCCGGGCCACGGGCACGCCCATGATGGGCTACGCCGGTGCGACCTATCTTGTTCAGGAAGCGTGCAACGGGCTGTTTGATGCCCTGTTCCACATCCTTCCGCTGGGCAGCGAAATGGATGCTGCCGAGGCCACGCCAACAACGCTGCGCCGCGATTTTCCGTGGGATGAAGACGCCCAGCGTCTTCTGGACGAGATCGTGGCCGAACACCCCATGCTGACGCGCATATCGGCGGCCAAGACGCTGCGGGACGCTGCCGAAAAGGCCGCGCTCGCGCAGGGTGCCGAGCGGGTCGTCAAGGAAACCGTCGCGACGCTTGCGCCTGCGACATCGGAATTCAGACAAGGAGAACGCGCATGAGCGACCAAACATCAAACGGTGGAATGGAAGCCCGGGTGCACAAGGCGCCTCGGACCGAGTTCTACGTATATTTCGCGATTATCTTTGTTGCAGCACTGCCGCTGGCCTTCCTGGCCTGGGTTTTATCGATGCTGAAACACGGCAATCTGTCCAACAGAGGACCGATTGCCCGCGCTTGGAGCCAGGCCCGGATCATCACACCGATGATCTTCTCGGCCTGAGAAAAGCGCTGTCCATGGCGGTTTGAACAGCCGCCTTACACCGATCTGTTGGGGAGACAACAGGATCAGAAAGCCCAGCTCCGGAAACGGGGCCGGGCCGGAATTCCCGGCGTGAAACCCGGGGAACCTGATCTGTCACTCCCCCCCGGGGTGGCGGATTGTGATGAGGGATGAGCCCTCAACATAACCCAGCCGCGGGGGGCGCGGCGTCAGTCTAATTTCGGAGGAAACCATGGCTGATAACCTGTCCTTCACCGGACTAACCGACGAACAGGCACAGGAACTGCACGCGGTTTATATGAGCGGGCTTTGGCTATTCGTAGCCGTCGCCATCCTTGCTCATATCGCCACGTACATCGTGTTCCCGTGGTTCTAGGAGAGGAGTGAACAATGGCTAAATTCTACAAGATCTGGCTCGTTTTCGACCCTCGCCGCGTGTTTGTCGCACAAGGGGTATTTCTGTTCTTGCTGGCCGCGATGATCCATCTCGTCCTGCTCAGCTCGGGCCTGAACTGGTTCGAGACCGCCGCATCCGCCGGCGGAATGTAAGAGCGAACAGAAACCAATAGGAACGTTGCGGGCGGATACCCCCGAAGATCCGCCCGCAACAAATCAAGAAAAATGAAGCGAGACGGCTAAGACCCGGGAGATGATCAAGGCCGCCAAGTAAGGAGACGATTGCAATGGCATTGCTGAGTTTCGAGAGAAAGTATCGCGTCCGAGGCGGGACGTTGATAGGCGGGGACCTGTTCGATTTCTGGGTGGGGCCGTTCTATGTTGGCTTCTTCGGTGTCACGACCGCTTTCTTCGCCGCCTTGGGCACAATCCTGATTTTCTGGGGAGCATCCCAGCAGGGAACATTCAATCCCTGGTTGATCAATATCGCGCCGCCCGATCTGAAATACGGTCTGGGCATGGCACCGCTGATGGAAGGTGGACTGTGGCAGATCATTACGTTCTGTGCGGTCGGGGCCTTCGTGAGCTGGGCCCTGCGCGAGGTCGAGATCTGCCGAAAGCTGGGCATGGGTTACCACGTCCCTGTGGCTTTCAGCTTCGCGATCTTCGCCTATGTCACGCTGGTGGTTTTCCGCCCGCTTCTGCTGGGCGCGTGGGGGCACGGGTTCCCGTACGGGATCTTCAGCCATCTCGACTGGGTGAGCAACACGGGCTACGCCTATCTGCACTTCCATTACAACCCGGCGCATATGCTGGCGGTGACACTCTTCTTCACCACCACGATGTTTCTCGCGCTGCACGGTGCACTGATCCTGTCGGCGGCCAACCCGCCCAAAGGTGAGGAAATGAAGTCACCCGATCACGAGGACACGTTCTTCCGCGACTTCATCGGCTACTCGGTCGGCACGCTGGGCATCCACCGCGTCGGCCTGCTTCTGGCGCTGAACGCGGCGTTCTGGTCGGCCGTGTGCATCATCATCTCTGGTCCGGTCTGGACCAAGGGCTGGCCTGAGTGGTGGAACTGGTGGCTCGAACTGCCGATCTGGCCGTCTCAAGTGGGGTTATAAGCTATGCCTGAGTATCAAAACATCTTCACGCAAGTTCAGGTCCAGGGCACTCCGGAATGGGGCATGGACAACGAGAACAACATGATGGCCGACCGGGCCGGTGCGCCGCGGTATTCCACGCTCATCGGTTGGGTCGGGAACGCACAGCTTGGTCCGATCTATCTGGGGACATTTGGTCTTGTGTCGCTGATCACGGGGCTCGCCTGGTTCCTGATCGTCGGGCTTTCCATGTTGTCACAGGTCGATTTCAGCCTGCCGGAAATGCTGCGGCAGCTGTTCTGGCTGGCACTGGAGCCGCCAAGCCCCGAATACGGATTGTCGATTCCGCCTCTGTTTGACGGAGGGCTCTACATCCTTGCCAGTTTCTTCCTGCTGATCTCGGTCTGTAGCTGGTGGGTGAGAACCTACATGCTGGCCGAGCAGCACAAGATGGGCAAGCATGTCGCCTGGGCCTTCGCCGGTGCGATCTGGCTGTTCCTCGTGCTTGGCTTGTTCCGCCCGATCCTGATGGGGTCATGGTCGGAGGCTGTGCCCTACGGCATCTTCCCGCATCTGGATTGGACCACCGCGTTCTCTATCCGCTACGGCAATCTCTACTACAACCCGTTCCACTGTCTCTCGATCGTGTTCCTTTATGGATCAGTCCTGCTCTTTGCGATGCACGGCGCGACCATTCTGGCCGTCACCCGTCAGGGTGGTGACCGGGAGTTGGAGCAGATCGCCGATCGCGGCACCGCGTCGGAAAGGGCGGGCCTGTTCTGGCGCTGGACCATGGGCTTCAACGCCACGATGGAAGGCATCCACCGCTGGGCCTGGTGGTTCGCGGTTCTCACACCTGTCACCGGAGGCATCGGTATTCTTCTGACCGGCACGGTCGTCGACAACTGGTTCATCTGGGCACAGGAACACCACTTCGCCCCGGCCTATGACGGAAGTTATGGCTACGAGGCCTATAACGGGGAAGGAGGCTGAGCCATGCTACCCAAATGGTTTAACGACTGGAACAGGGACAATCCCACCAATGTCTTCGGACCCGGTATCGTTGTCGGGGTCGTGGGCGGGGCTGTCTTCGTTGCCGCCATGATCGTTGCATGGGGCCAGCCCTTTGCAACGGCGAGCACCCAGACAGGTCCACGCGGTATCGGAATGTCGGTGCCCGAGTTCGAATCCGCGCTGGCGGCAGGTGATCCCACGATCGAGGAGTACTATACCGACGATCCGATCGTGCCATCGGCTGGCGATCCGCTGGCCAAGGACATCTACGAGAATGTTCAGGTCCTCGGCGATGTCACGGAGGACAACTTCAACCGGCTGATGCTTGCGATGACAAACTGGGTCGCCCCCGAACAGGGCTGCACCTATTGCCATGCAGGTGCGGATGACGGGAATTACGCCGATGACGACCTCTATACCAAGGTCGTGTCGCGCCGGATGATCCAGATGACCCAGAGCATCAACGAGAACTGGGACGGTCATGTGAACGCCAATGCGCAGGTGGGCGTCAACTGTTCGACCTGTCACCGCGGCGAGAACGTGCCCTCCAACATCTGGTTCAAGAACGCGCCTGTCAGCGACAATTTCGCGGGCTGGTCGGCCAATCAGAACCGGGCGACGTCCACGTCCCAGTCCACGTCCCTGCCGTCTGATCATCTCGAGAAGTACCTGCTCGATTACGAGCGGATCTCGGTCCATGATCTGGAGAGCCGTGTGGCCCAGGAGCCGGGCGATCCAACCTGGCAGAACACCGAACGCACGTTCGCGCTGATGAACTACATCGCCAACTCGCTCGGTGTGAACTGCGTGTTCTGTCACAACTCGCGGGCGTTCTACGACCCCGAACAGGTCACACCCCAATGGGGCACGGCCAGCTTGGGGATCGGCATGGTGCAGGAGCTCAACAACGACTACCTGGTCCCGCTGCGCGAAGTCTATCCCGAGAACCGGCTTGGACCGGTTCACGCGGACGCCCCGAAGGCGGCCTGTGCCACCTGCCACAAAGGCTATCAGAAGCCCTATCAGGGTCTGAATGTCATCGCCGACTGGCCTGAGCTGGCGACGACCGGCACCCCGGTCTACGAGTAAGCGAGGTGGCGTATGACGCCTCTTCGCCCCTGAATTCGGTCCCCCCAATTTCTAGGGGGGCCGTCTCCCTGGGGACAGTCTCTCCTTCCCGGAGATGTCCCCATTCTCTTTCTGTTGGCTACAGGACAACTAAACGCTGTGGTGGGTCTTTGGATCCATTGCAGCGTTTTTTGATTCAAGGACGCTGCCCATGACACGCCCCGAAACTCCGACGCTCGACCGCGTCATTTGCCCTGCGGATCTCAAGGCGCTGAATGACCGGGAGCTTGCGGGCCTTGCCGATGAATTGCGCCAGGAGGTCATTTCCGCGGTATCCGAGACAGGCGGTCATCTGGGTTCGTCGCTGGGTGTGGTCGAGCTGACCGTCGCCATCCACGCCGTTTTCAACACGCCGCATGACAAGCTGGTCTGGGATGTTGGCCACCAGTGCTATCCGCACAAGATCCTGACCGGACGGCGCGACCGGATCCGGACCCTGCGCCAGAAGGACGGGTTGAGCGGCTTCACCAAAAGATCCGAGTCCGAATACGATCCGTTCGGGGCAGCCCATTCCTCAACCTCGATTTCGGCCGCACTCGGCTTTGCCACGGGGCGGGATCTGGGCATGCCGACCGGCGATGCGATCGCGGTCATCGGAGACGGGTCGATCAGCGCGGGCATGGCCTATGAAGCGCTGAACAATGCCGGACATGAAGGGCGGCGTCTGTTCGTCATCCTCAACGATAACGAGATGTCCATTGCACCTCCGGTCGGGGCAATGTCGAAATACCTCTCCGGGCTCTATGCGGAGGGATCTCCCTTGCCGCTGCTCAAGGATCTGGCGGAGGGCTTCGAGTCCGCCTTGCCCGGACCGCTGCGGGACGGCGCGCGCCGCGCCCGCTCACTGGTCACGGCCCAGCACCCGCAGGGCACCGTGTTCGAGCAGCTCGGCTTTTCCTATATCGGCCCGATCGACGGGCATGACATGAGCCAGCTTCTGCCGGTTCTGCGCTCGGTCAAGACACGCTCTACAGGGCCTGTCCTGATCCACTGCTGCACCGTGAAAGGCAAAGGGTATCAGCCCGCCGAAACCTCGTCCGACAAGTATCACGGGGTCTCGAAATTCGACGTGGTGTCCGGTGCGCAGAAGAAGTCAAAGGGCAATGCACCCAGCTATACTTCGGTCTTCGGGGAGTCGCTGGTGAGCGAGGCGGCGCGCGACGCAAAGGTCGTTGCCGTCACGGCGGCGATGCCTTCGGGCACCGGCGTCAATCTCATGGCGGACCGGTTTCCGGCCCGAACCTTCGACGTCGGTATCGCCGAGCAGCACGCCGTGACATTTGCCGCTGGTCTGGCCGCGTCCGGCATGAAGCCCTTCTGCGCCATCTATTCCACCTTCCTGCAGCGCGCCTATGACCAGATCGTCCATGACGTCGCCTTGCAGAACCTGCCTGTGCGCTTTGCCATTGATCGCGCCGGGCTCGTGGGCGCCGATGGGGCCACCCATGCGGGTGCGTTTGATATCAGTTACCTGACCGCGCTGCCGAATTTTACCGTTATGGCGGCGTCCGACGAGGCCGAATTGGTGCATATGGTGGCAACAGCCGTGGCCCATGACAGCGGTCCGATCGCCTTCCGCTACCCGCGTGGCGAGGGTGTCGGCGTCGAGATGCCCGAATATGGAGAGCTTCTGCCCATCGGACGGGGCCGCGTCGTCCGCGAGGGCAACGGGCTGGCGATCCTGTCGTTTGGCGCGCATCTCGACGAATGTCTGCGCGCGGCCGAACAGCTGGAAGCCCGCGGCATCAGCGCGACGGTTGCCGATGCCCGGTTTGCAAAGCCACTGGATACGCTTCTGATCAAGCAGTTGATCCGCCATCACCCGGCGCTCGTCACGGTCGAACAGGGTGCGCGCGGCGGCTTCGGGGCGCATGTTCTCGAATGGCTTGCGTCAGAGGGCGGCTTCGACCGCGGGTTGAAGATCCGCACGATGACCTTGCCGGACCGGTTCATCGATCAGGCGAGCCCGTCCGAGATGTATCAAGATGCCGCCCTGCGCGCGAGCGACATCGTGGCAACCTGCCTCGACACATTGGGCGTGGTTGACGGCCGGTTCGGACGTCGCGCCTGAGGCGGACTGCGAACCTCTCCTGACGCGTCGGGTCAGGCGACCGCGCGCGGTCGATGGCTTCCGGTTGGATTGACGAAACGCGCTTACGCTCGAACCAGCGTGCCGAAGATCTTCTCGGTGTGCTCGTTGAGATAGATCTGGAGCCACGCTGTGTATTTGTCGGGGCTTCGGGTCACATCGGCGGCGAGATCGTAGAAACTGACCCACGCAACATCCATGACTTCCTCGGGGTTCGGTCTGATCTCGAGATCGGGGCCGGCATCGACAAGGAAGATATCGACAACCTCATGCTCGGTCAGGCCGCCGCCTACATCGGCGCGATATTCAACCTGATCGCGGAAAGACGGATAGAGACCGGTAATTCCAAGCTCTTCGCGCAGACGCCGGATCGCACAGGCTTCCGGTGGCTCGTTCCACAGCGGGTGGGTGCAGCACGTATTCGCCCACAGTCCCGGCGTGTGGTATTTGGTCATGGCGCGGCGCTGGATCAGGACCTTGTCGCGGCTCATCACAAAGACCGAGACCGCTTGATGGCGTAACCCATCGCGATGTACCCGCATCTTCTCGATCGGGGTGAGTTTTCCGTCGACCCACGCAGGGATCAGATCTGGTCGTTCCATTGTCATGTCGATACTGCCGGTATCAGCCGCATCAGGTGTGCGATGTTCTTAACGCCAATCTTCAGATGCGCCATTGGCCGCGCCTTTACGAGTTTCTTGTTCATATATGCTTCGAACGTCAGCCGTTGCACGTCGACATCATGACACAGGGACACGAAGCGTTCGCGCCGTTCGTCGGACTTGTAATAGGCGTCCTGCATCGCGCCAAGCACCCTGAAGACCGTGCCATGCTCCTTGAGGAAGACCTTCCGCGCCCGGGCCAGGTCTGTCGCCTTGCCGCTCTCCAGACAGGCCATCGCGGCATTGGCAGCCTCGCGCCCGCCGACCATGGCGTAATAGATACCCTCTCCCGAAGACGGGGCCACGACGCCGGCGGCATCGCCCGCGAGAACCACGTCATGGCCGTTATCCCACTTGGCGAGTGGCTTCAGTGGGATGGGGGCGCCCTCCTTGCGGATCGTCTTGCACCCTGTCAGCCCGGAGCTTTCGCGCAGCAATCGGGTCGCGTTCTTCAGATCGACCCCGTCGATCCCTGTGCCCATGCCAACGCTGGCGGAGGTGCCGTGGGGAAAGACCCAGCCGTAGAAATCGGGCGAGATGGCACCGTCATAGATCACGTCGCAGCGCGTCGGGTCGTATTGCGAGGGCCCCGATGGCGCCTCGATGATCTCGTGATAGGCGATGACGTAGGGGATCGTGTCTCCGCCGGGAACTTCGGCGCGGGCCACGTCGGATCTTGCGCCATCGGCGCCGATGATCAGCTTGGTCTCGAGGGACAGCTCGTTTCGGCTGACCTTGTCGCGGTAGATGACCTTGGTGCTGCCGGGATCCCGTTCGATGCGCAGGAACGTACCTGTGTAGCGGTGCGCACCTGCCGACTTTGCCCGCCTGCGCAGGAACTCGTCGAAATGCTCCCGATCAACCATGCCGACATAGCCGTTCTCGATCGGGATATCGACCGAGCGCGCGGTCGGAGAGATCATCCGCGCCGTATTGATCTTGGCAACCAGCTGGCTTTCGGGGATGAGGAAATCCTCCACGGCGCGTGGCGGTACGGCGCCGCCGCACGGTTTGATGCGGCCCGCCCTGTCGAGCATGGCGACCTTGTGCCCCTTCAGGGCCATATCCTCTGCCGCCGTCGCGCCCGCCGGCCCTCCGCCTACAATGACTGCATCATACAACGTGGCTATTCTCCTGGTACGAGCGGATGGTCAGAACGGGATTTCTGCCGTCCGTCGATAATCTGGTGGGCAAGGAAGGCTGCGATCACGAACAGTGCTGCTTCGGCCAGAAAGACAGTCCCGAATGCATCCGCATCGTTCATGCCGCGCCGCAGGATATCGACCGCGGCCGCGCCGAGCAGGCCACCGAAACCGGCGGCTACGGCTTGTGCCGCGCCCCACAGTCCCATGCGTGTGCCTTCGCGCCGGTTGCGGCCTTCGCCGGCCAATTGCATCATCGATCCGATGGCTGCGACGGCGAAGGCGCCGTTTGCAAATCCGAGGAAGACGGTGGCCGGTGTCACAAGGGCCGCCGCTCCGGACTGGCCGAGCGCCCAAAGCAGGCTGAGCGCCAGTGCGGAGAGCAGGCAACCGCCGGTGACCCAGTGTTTGAGCGCGCCGATCTTGAACCCCGTTGCGCACAGGCCGACCGTCACCATGCCCAGAAAGACCCCGCCGTTCTGGGCGCCGGACAGGGTGGTCGACTGGCCCGGGGTGAACCCGAAGACAATCCCTGCATAAGGTTCAAGGATGAGCTCCTGCATGAAATAGGCGGTCATCGACAGGAAAACGAACAGGGTGAAATTGCGGGCCTTGGGCTCTGACCAGACCTCGGCCAGCCCCGTGAGAAAAGGCGTTGTGTCGGGCTCGGCCTCAAGGGCTGCAACTGTCCTCTCGATGCCCCAGACTGCCAGCGCCGTCAGGATGACGGCACCGGTTGTCACCACCGCGACGATCTTGAGAAGCAGCGCGGGAGAGTAGGGGTCGAGGAAACTTCCAACCGTGGCGGCCGTAATGGCAATGCCCGCGATCATCATCAACCACGTTATCGTGGCGGCGGCGGCCCGGCGGCGCGGTTCTGTCGAAGTCGCGAGAAGGGCGAGAAGAGAGGTCCCGGATGCCCCGACGCCGACCCCGATCAACGCGTAGGCCAGTATCGAAATTCCAAGCCCGAGGGTGAAGGCATGTTCAAGCACGACGACCCCGGCTGCGGCCCCAAAGCCGCCCAACGCGAGCGCGATCATGCCGCCAATGATCCAGCGTGTGCGGCTCCCGCCGGCATCGGATTTGAACCCCCAGTTGGGCCGGGTGATCTGGATGCCGTAATGCAGCGCGACGAGCAGTCCGGGCAGGACCGCGGGAAGGGCCAGCTCCACGACCATCAGCCGGTTCAGCGTGGAGGTGGTCAGCACAACGATGGAGCCAAGCGCCATTTGCACAAGGCCGAGACGGATGATGGAGAGCCAGCTCAACGACATTACAGACCTCCCACGCTGCGCAGCGCGAAGGCGGCGATCATCATGCCCGAGACGTAAAGGGCGACGCCGGTTCCGTTATACCAGGGCGCCTTGCCCTTCGGGTCGCGAAACAGGATCGACATGGCCCAGATCTGAGCCGCGATCAGCGCCGTGATGGCCAGCGCCTGAACCGGGCGGTCCCAGTTGAACAGCAGGGCAACGACAACCACTTGCGGAACGGTCATGACGGTGCACGCGACCTGCGCGGCGCGGCGCGGGCCCAGCGTAACCGGCAGGGAATTGACGCCGGTCTGGCGGTCGCCTTCAAGAGCCTTGAAATCGTTGAGGGTCATGATCCCGTGCGCGCCGATCGCGTAGAGCGCGGCGATGATGATGATCGGCCAGCTGGGCGCACCGGCCGACAGGACGGCGGCTCCTGTGAACCATGGCAGGCCCTCGTAACACAATCCAACCAGACCGGGGCCCCACCAGCCTGATCTCTTCAGGCGAACAGGTTCTGCTGAATAGGCCCACGCCGCCGCAACCGCGACACAGGTTGCGCCAAAACCCCAAGGACCCAGCAGCCAGCCAACGGCAAGGGACAGGAGGGACATGGCAAGTGCGATGTAGAGCCCCCACCGCCCGGGAATGAGGCCGGACGGGATCGGGCGATACGGCTCGTTGATGGCATCGACGTGACGGTCGCACCAGTCATTGGCGGCTTGGCTCATTCCGCAGACAAGCGGTCCGGCAAGGAGGACGCCCAGCAGGATCAGACCCCATTTTCCGGAAGGATCGACACCGCTTGAGACAATTCCGCAGAGATACGCCCACATTGGCGGAAACCATGTAATAGGTTTCAGCAGCTTGAGTGCTGCAGCCCGATCCGGATAGATACGGCTCTGTAAGTTTGACGTGACACTCATAGTGTCAATTCAACTATACAAACCGAGTCCCGGCAAGGAATTTTTCAGAGGACAGGAGAGGCGCGCGCTGGGCGGGAACTGATCGCTCAGGACTTGTTGAGAAGGCCGTATTTGCGCAGCTTCACGTAAAGGCTCTGGCGGCTGAGACCCAGCATCTCGGCGGCGGCAACCCGGTTGTTACCGGTCAGTTCCACCGCGGTCTCTACGCACATCTTCTCGATCACGTCGGTCGTGGCCGAAACGATGTCCTTGAGAGGCGATGAGCCAATGAGTTCCACCACGTTCTGCATCTGGTCTTCGGTCGTCTTGGGCTGGCCTTCCCGCAGCATCTCGCTGCGCGAGGAATCCCGCAACACGAAGGCGAAACTGGAATTGGGCGGAGTGTTGAGATGCGTCGCCGAAATCTCCACGGGCAGTTCGGAGCCGTGTTTGCCATGAAGCTTCGTGGCGTACATGCGCATCCGGCCGATCCGTGCCGCGTTGTCGAGCAAGACCTTCATGTCGACATTCCCGCGGGCAAAGAACTCGCCCAGATTGCGGCCTTTCACATCGGTGGCCAGTGCGGCCTCGCACAGGTTCAGGAAGGCGTCGTTGGTTGACTTGATGACGCCTTTATCATTCGTGAAGACGACGGCATCTGTGCCATTGCGGAAAAGATAGCCGAGGTTCTCGGCAAGCTCGGCTGCGACCCCTTCGGACCGCGTCTCCGATTCCAGCCGGCAGAGGAATGTGCGCTCTCCCGCGGCTCTGAACAGCGTCGGGAAAATTGCCACGGACCGCTTGGTGCGCACTGCGCTGGCATTCACCGCAGAGATACCATCCTGCGTGGCGGTCTCGGACAGCCGATCCAAGAGGTCGCTCTTCCTGTCGGGATCAAACTCGGTTGCCAACTGATTTCCGACAAGTGCGCTTGCGTCCGATCCCAGCATCATGCAGGCGGAATTGTTCAGATCGACGATCCGTCCGGTAGACGCATCCACGAGGACCAGAGCCTCCTTGGTCGATTCCATCAGAACCCGATACCGGGTTTCGTAGTCGCGGTGGTTCTCGTAGTCTTTTTCCAGCGCCAACTGGGCCTGCACAAGGCGCTGCTGCAGCTCTGCGATCGGCTGCAGGTCGCGCCCCAGCATCAGGATCGTATCGCCCTGACCGGTCGCGTGGAATGTGTAGCGGATCGGGAATTCCCAATGGGTGTTGTCAAAATGGTTGAACTCGACCGCCGTGGTGTAGCGGGCGGTCCCGTCCCGGAAATCCTTCAGGATTGTGTCGAAGCGGGATTGGCTGTCCTCGGCAAGAAAATCTCTCAGATCGCGGTTGACCCAGTGATCCAGACGCCCCACCGCCTGATTGAGCGGGTTGACCACAACCGTCTCGACGACCCCCTTGGTCGAGACAACGATGGCAATGTCGGCAGCCGTCGCGACGATCTCGTTGAAATGCTCGGGCGCAACACGTGGTTGACCGGCGGCATCCCAGAAATCCGCTTCCCTAGTATTCATTCCGATTCACCTGTCACAAAACCTCTCCAACGCACCGCTCCCCCTCTCTATGCTACAGTTATAGTTATATTTTCGATCGCGCAAAGTTGCAAAGCCTCTGCCGGATCGGTGGTGGCGTGATCCGCACCGGAGATCTTTGCGATATCGGGTTCGAGTCCGACAATCCCACCGCCGATGACGATCGGCGTGACCCGATGAATGTCCTTGTGAAGTCTTTCAATGACCCTCGTTGCCGCTTTGACCGTCCGCCGGCTCGAGATTGAAATGCCGATCATATCGAACGGATGCATAAGCGCATGTTCGGTGATCTGCTCTGCGGTTTTTCCGAGCGCGAGATGAACATAGCAACCCAGGCGTTCAAAGGTCTCCGCCGCGACGAAGATCCCGAACACATGGTCTTCTTCCTTGGGCACGACCAGCAGGATCTCAGGGCGTGGTTTTCCGTCATCGAAGACCACTTTGCGGGCAGCCATGCGCCGGACGGCTTCCTGCAGCCGGGCGACACCGATCGTGACCTCGGCAAAACTGATCTGGTTGGTTTCCCAAAGATATCCCAGATGGCGCGCCGCATCGCTCGCATAGGAAGAGATGAACTGCGACGGAGACGAGCCCCGCTGAACGATATCGGCAATGACCCTCTGCCGTGCGCCCGGATCTTCATGCAGGGCCGCGTCGCTCAGTAAGGCGACGTCACGGTTATAGGCGATATCGGCACTGTCACCCGCGCCCGGTGAGACACGCGCAAGCACTTCGGCAGCGAGAATTTCGTAGGTCTTTCGCGCCGGTGTTTTCGTTGCCGTTTGTCGCACAGCTTTCTCGGACTGGTCGTACATTCAGGGTCCAGTTCGAAGACCGGGCTCGCGGGCAGTTGCCGCGCGTTGTGTCCGGAATTCAAAGCCTTTCACTCGATATATCCCTGAAATCCCGCGAAATGTCAAAGAAATAGGCACTCTGAACTGTAAATGAAATTGGACATCGAAACGGGGCGAATACCCCAATTCCCTGTTATTTCGCGAAACAATTCCGAAAATTCACGATTCCGAGACGGTTTTCAGGGCAAAGTGTCAACTTTACTAGTGTAAGTTTTAATTGACACTTTGAGCCCCTCATATGTAGCTTGGACGGCAAGGAAACTCTGCAAACGGGGAATCGCAGGAGGTTTGCGCCATCACAGATAGCGTTCCAACCGCGCAGCTATATACGGCTGAAGAGCGCGCACGCCGCGACGCGACCCCTTGGACTACGGTGCAGGGGGTTTTGGCCCCTCTCCAGTTTGTCGCCTTCGCAATCTCGCTGGTTCTGGTCATCCGCTACATGGCCACAGGTCTTGGGTACGAGGCCGCCACGGCCTCCATCCTGATCAAGACCGGATTTCTCTACGTCATCATGATCACCGGTGCGATTTGGGAAAAAGTCGTTTTTGGTCAGTATCTTCTGGCCCCGGCCTTCTTCTGGGAAGACGTATTCAGCTTTGTCGTCATCGCGTTGCATACCGCCTATCTCGTGGCGCTCTTTTCTGGTGTTTCCCCGACCATCCAGATCTACATCGCGCTTGCCGCCTATGCCGCCTACGTGATCAACGCCGCTCAGTTCCTGCTCAAACTCAGAGCGGCCCGGCTTCAGGTGAGGGTGGTTTCATGAACCAGAACAGCCGGATTGAGAATGGCAGTTGCCTCGATGCGCCGGTCCTGAAGGAACGGGGTCAGCGCGAGGTCTTTTGCGGTCTTACGGGAATCATCTGGCTGCACCGGAAGATGCAGGACGCCTTTTTCCTGGTGGTGGGATCGAGAACCTGCGCGCATCTGCTCCAGTCCGCGGCCGGTGTGATGATTTTTGCAGAGCCGAGATTCGGAACCGCCATTCTTGAGGAAAAGGATCTGGCCGGGCTTGCCGATGCCCATGACGAACTGGATCGCGAGGTGGCGCGGCTTCTGGAACGGCGTCCCGACATCAAGCAGCTGTTTCTGGTGGGCTCGTGTCCCTCCGAAGTCATCAAGATCGATCTGTCCCGCGCAGCCGAGCGGCTCAGCCAGATCCATGCCCCCCATGTGCGGGTTCTCAACTATTCCGGATCGGGCATCGAGACCACTTTCACGCAAGGCGAGGATGCCTGTCTCGAGGCCATGGTTCCGGTTCTGCCGGAGACCGACGCCCGGAACCTTCTGCTGGTCGGCGCCTTGCCGGATGTGGTCGAGGATCAGGCCCTGTCCCTCCTTCAGGCAATGGGGATCTCGGGCATTAGCGTTTTGCCTGCTGACCGCGTCGATGCCATGCCAGCGGTCGGACCGAAGACCAAGTTTGCGCTGCTGCAGCCCTTCCTTGGTGAAACCGCCGCCGCGCTCACCCGTCGCGGCGCCACGCATATTCCAGCGCCTTTCCCCTTCGGTGAAGAGGGCACCACCCAGTGGTTGCGCGCCGTGGCCGATACGTTCGGCGTCCCGGACGAGATTTTCGAGAAGGTGACCGCGGCGCCGCGTGCCCGTGCCCGCAAAGCGATAGCTGCTCAGGCCAATGGCCTGAACGGCAAGTCGATCTTCTTTTTCCCCGACAGCCAGTTGGAATTGCCGCTGGCCCGTTTCCTGACCCGTGAATGCGGCATGACTGCGATCGAGGTCGGCGCGCCCTACATCCACAAGGCCATCGTCGGTCCCGATATGGAGATGCTTCAGGCGGGAACGGTTTCCGAGGGGCAGGATGTCGACAAACAACTGGACCGTTGCCGCGAGGCGCGCCCCGATCTCACCGTGTGCGGTCTTGGTCTCGCCAACCCGCTGGAGGCGGAGGGGCTTTCCACCAAATGGGCGATCGAACTGGTGTTCTCGCCGGTGCATTTCTACGAACAGGCTGGCGATCTGGCCGGGCTGTTCTCACGACCGCTTCGGCGCAAGGCGCTTTTGAAACCGGAGGCTGCGGAATGAAGCTGACGGTCTGGACATATGAAGGCCCGCCCCATGTCGGCGCCATGCGCGTTGCCACGGGGATGACCGGGCTGCACTACGTGCTGCACGCACCGCAGGGCGACACGTATGCGGATTTGCTGTTCACCATGATCGAGCGGCGCAACCACCGCCCGCCGGTCACCTACACGACCTTTCAGGCCCGTGATCTCGGTGCGGATACCGCGGATTTGTTTAAACAGGCATGCCGGGACGCCTATGAGCGTTTCAAGCCGCAAGCGCTGATCGTCGGCGCCTCCTGCACTGCCGAGCTGATCCAGGACGATCCCGGCGGCCTTGCCGAAACGATGGGGATCCCCGTTCCCGTCATTCCACTGGAATTGCCGAGCTATCAGCGCAAGGAAAACTTCGGTGCCGACGAGACTTTCTTCCAGATCGTCCGCCATTTGGCCGGGCCCTGCGAGCGGACGGAGCAGATCACCTGCAACATCCTCGGCCCCACGGCGCTGGGGTTCCGGCATCGCGACGATATTCTGGAAGTGACCGATGTGCTTGAGAGCCTTGGGATCGGCGTGAACGTGGTCGCTCCGATGACATCCTCTCCCGCCGATATTGCCCGGCTCGGCGCGGCGCATTTCAATGTCATGCTCTATCCCGAAACCAGCGAGGCGGCCTGCCGCTGGCTTGAGCGTGAGCATGACCAGCCTTACACGAAAACGGTGCCGATCGGTGTCGGGGCCACGCGTGATTTCATCAGCGAGGTCATCACGCTCACCGGAAAACCGGCGCTGATCGACGACACTCGGCTGAACCTGCCGTGGTGGTCCCAATCGGTCGACAGCACCTATCTTACGGGAAAGCGTGTCTTCCTGTTTGGCGATGCGACCCACGTCAAAGCCTGCGCGCGGATTGCGCGGGACGAGATCGGCTTCGAGGTGGTCGGGCTTGGCTGTTTCAACCGCGAATTTGCCCGGGATATCCGCGCGCTCGCCAAAGATTTCGGCGTCGAGCCTTTGATCACCGACGACTATCTCGAGGTCGAGCGCCGCATCGAAGAACTCCAGCCCGAGATGATCCTTGGCACCCAGATGGAGCGCCATATCGGCAAGCGGCTTGGAATACCCTGCGCGGTGATTTCCGCGCCCGTGCATGTGCAGGACTTTCCGGCCCGCTACTCGCCGCAAGCCGGTTGGGAAGGCGCCAATGTTATTTTCGATACATGGATTCATCCGCTCGTCATGGGGCTGGAGGAACATCTGCTGCACATGTTCCGCGAGGATTTTGAATTCCACGATGCCGCTGGCCCGTCCCATCATGGCGGCCACGCGCCGAAACCCGACGCGGCACGCCAACCTCAGGAGGTGAGCCAACCTTGCGAGACCGGCGCGCGGGGCGCCGGGTCCGACGAGAACGTCGTTTGGTTGGCCGATGCGGAACGTGAACTGCGCAAGATCCCGTTCTTCGTGCGCGGCAAGGCCCGCAAGAACACAGAAAGATTCGCGGCTGAGAAAGGTGTCGCGGAAATCAGCGTCGAAACCCTTTACGAAGCGAAAGCCCATTATGCGCGATAGCACCGAACATACCGGCTATCGCTTCGTCATCGTGACGCTGGACGCCCATGCGGCGGGTCCGGCTTCGCGTGTGATCGACCGCCTCACGGATGATTTCCCCGGATTGTCTGTCAGTGTGCATGCGGCGGCCGAATGGGCTGAAAACCCACAATCGCTCGAGGCGGCACGCGATGCCGTCCGCCACGGCGATATCATCGTGTCGAACCTTCTGTTCATCGAAGAACATGTCAAAGCGATCCAGCCGGATCTGGAGGCGCGGCGCGATCATTGCGATGCGATGATCGGCGTGATCGCGGATCCGGAGATTGTGAAGCTGACCCGAATGGGCGATCTGGACATGTCCAAACCGGCCTCGGGGGCGATGGCGGTTCTCAAGAAACTGCGCGGGACGGCCAAGCCGTCGGCCGGATCGGGGCAAAAGCAGATGAAGATGCTGCGCCGGCTGCCCAAGATCCTGAAATACATCCCCGGAAAGTCGCAGGATCTGCGGGCGTGGTTCCTGACGATGCAATACTGGCTGGGCGGGTCCGACGACAATGTCGAACAGATGATCCGCTATCTGGTGGCGCGCTACTCGAAAGACAGAACCTGGAACCAGGTCGAGGCGAAGGCCCCGATCGATTACCCCGATGTCGGGCTCTATCACCCCGATCTTCGCGACCGGATCTGCACCGATGCGGCCGATCTTCCCGGGCCGGCCTCCCCCGATGCAACGATCGGCCTTTTGATGCTGCGCAGCTATATTCTTGCCTCCGATACAGCGCATTACGACGCGGTCATCCGCAGTTTCGAGGCCCGCAACATCCGCGTTGTGCCAGCCTTCGCGGGCGGGCTTGATGGCCGGCCTGCGATCGACGCGTATCACGCTGGCAATATCGATGCGCTGGTCTCGCTCACCGGGTTCTCGCTCATCGGCGGGCCTGCGTATAATGACAGCGAGGCCGCGGTCGAGGTGCTCGCCGATCTCGATATTCCCTATGTCGCGGCCCACCCGCTTGAATTCCAGACGCTTGGTCAATGGGCCGCCAGTTCCGGCGGGCTTGGTCCGGTCGAGACCACGATGCTCATTGCGCTGCCGGAGATCGACGGCGCGACAAATCCCACGATGTTTGCCGGACGCCACGGTGCACAGGGGTGCACGGGCTGTCATCTCAACTGCCAGCAGATCGGAGAGACACGGGCCATGTCGCCTTGTTTCGAACGGATCGAAAAGCTGGTCGAGCGGACCCGCAAACTGGCCGTTCTGCGGCGGTCTCCACCAAAGGCGCGCAAGCTCGGGATCGTCCTGTTCGGGTTCCCGCCGAATGCGGGCGCTGCCGGCACGGCGGCGTATCTCAGTGTTTTCGAGAGCCTGCACAACACGCTGCACCGTCTCAAAGCCGAAGGCTACGATCTGGAACCGCCCCGCACCGTCGAGGATCTGCGGGCGATCATCCTGAAGGGCAATGCGGATGACTTCGGCACCGAGGCCAATGTTGCAGCCCATATTCCCGCCGACCGGATCGTCCAGCAGACCCCCTGGCTGCCGGAGATCGAGGAGGCATGGGGTCCGGCGCCGGGCAAGATCCAGTCCGATGGGCGCGGTGTCTTTATTCTGGGCGCGCAGTTTGGGAATGTGTTCGTCGGCGTACAGCCGGCTTTCGGATATGAGGGCGACCCGATGCGCCTTCTGTTCGAGAAGGGTTTTGCTCCGACCCATGCCTTCGCAAGCTTCTATCTTTGGCTGAAAAACCAGTTCCAAGCGGATGTGCTTTTGCATTTCGGCATGCATGGCGCGCTGGAGTTCATGCCGGGCCGTCAGGCGGGAATGGGAGAGAGCGACTGGCCGGACCGGCTGATCGGCGATATGCCGAATGTCTATCTCTACGCTTCGAATAACCCGTCCGAGGCGACTCTGGCCAAGCGCCGGTCGAACGCGATTACCGTCACCCATATGACGCCGCCGCTCGCGGCCTCGGGTCTCTACAAGGGCCTTTTGGAGCTCAAGGACAGCCTGACCCGCTGGCGGGCCTTGACGCCCGACGCGGCTGAGCGAGGCGAGCTTGAAGAGCTGATCGAGACGCAGGCGGATGCGGTCGACATGGGTGGCAGTGATCCCGAGACCCTCTGGCTGAAGCTGCTGGAAACCGAGGACGCGCTGATCACGGATGGGCTCCATGTGGTCGGGCGCCCGCTCGATGACGCGACGCGGGCGGATTACCTCGAGATCATAACCGGGGCGGATGCCGAGACCCGGGCGCGCGTGGATGCGCTGCTTCAGGGCGATCACGAACTGACCGGTTTGATGCGCGCGCTTGACGGGCGTTACGTGTCGCCTGTGCCGGGCGGTGATCTGATCCGCTCACCCGATGTGCTGCCCACGGGCCGGAATATTCATGCGTTCGACCCGTTCCGCATGCCGACCGCCTTTGCGATGCAGGATGGCGCGAAACAGGCCCAGACCCTGCTTGATACCCATGAAGCGCTACCGCGCACCGTGGCCTTGGTGCTTTGGGGATCGGACAACATCAAATCCGATGGCGGCCCGATCGCGCAGGCGCTCGCATTGATCGGTGCGCAGCCGCGCTTTGACAGCTACGGGCGTTTGTCGGGCGCTGACCTGATCCCGCTTGAGGAATTGGGCCGCCCGCGCATCGATGTGATCATGACGCTGTCGGGCATCTTCCGTGATCTGCTGCCGTTGCAGACCCGGATGCTCGCCGAGGCCGCCTTCAAGGCCGCAACCGCCGATGAGCCCTTGGAGCAGAACTTCATCCGCGCCCATGCGCTCGCCTATGCCGAACAGATGGATGTCGACATGGAGACGGCCGCCTTGCGCGTCTTCTCGAATGCCGAAGGCGCCTACGGCTCGAACGTCAACCAGATCGTCGACAGTTCCGCCTTTGGCGACGAGGACGAGCTGGCCGATGCCTATGAAGCGCGGAAATCCTTCGCCTATGGCATGAACGGCAAACCAACCGCGAATGCGGCGCTCCTGCAAAAGGCGCTCAAGGATGTGGATCTGGCCTATCAGAACCTCGAGTCGGTCGAGCTTGGCGTCACGACGGTGGATCATTACTTCGACACGCTGGGCGGGATTTCCCGTGCCGTGAAGCGCGCCAAGGGGGGCGAGAGCGCTCCGGTTTATATCGGCGATCAGACCCGCGGCGGAGAGGGCAAGGTCCGCACTCTTCAGGAGCAGGTCGCGCTGGAGACCCGCAGCCGCGCCCTGAACCCGAAATTCTACGAAAGCATGCTCAAGCACGGCCACGAAGGTGTCCGCCAGATCGAGGCCCATGTCACCAACACGATGGGATGGTCGGCCACGACAGGGCAGGTGGAGCCGTGGGTCTATCAGCGTCTCTCTGAGACCTTCGTTCTCGACGAGACCATGCGCCGCCGTCTGGCGGATCTGAACCCCGCCGCATCTGCACGCATGGCAAACCGTCTGATCGAGGCGCATGAGCGCAGCTACTGGCAACCCGACGACGCAACTCTGGCCGCCCTTCAGGCCGGAGCCGATGAACTGGAGGACGCCCTCGAGGGCGTCTCAATGGCCGCTGAATAGCAGCGCCGAACATTGAAAGGAGGCTCCCATGAGCCCCAGAGACGAAATACCGAACATTGCCGGCCTCGACGGCGAAGGCTCGTTGCAGGTCCATCAGGACATGTCGATGAAGATCGAAGGTGCGAAGGTCTTCGCAGTTTATGGCAAGGGCGGCATCGGCAAGTCGACGACGTCTTCCAATCTCTCGGCGGCCTTCTCCAAGCTGGGCAGGCGGGTTCTGCAGATCGGGTGTGACCCCAAACATGACAGCACCTTCACGCTGACGGGCCGTCTGGTGCCGACGGTGATCGACACCCTGAAGGATGTTGATTTCCACGCCGAGGAACTGCGCCCGGAAGATTTCGTCTACGAAGGCTATAACGGGGTCAAATGCGTCGAGGCTGGCGGTCCGCCGGCAGGCACCGGATGTGGCGGCTATGTCGTCGGGCAGACCGTCAAGCTCCTCAAGCAGCATCACATGCTCGAAGATACCGATGTCGTGATTTTCGATGTGCTGGGTGATGTCGTCTGCGGCGGGTTTGCCGCGCCGCTTCAGCATGCCGATCGTGCGCTCATCGTGACGGCAAACGATTTCGACAGCATCTACGCAATGAACCGGATCATCGCGGCGGTTCAGGCCAAGTCGCGCAACTATAACGTCCGGCTGGCCGGGTGCGTGGCCAACCGGTCGAGAGAGACCGACGAGGTGGATCGCTACTGCGACACCGTCGGGTTCAAACGTCTCGCCCATATGCCGGATCTCGATGCGATCCGGCGCTCGCGCCTGAAGAAGAAGACCCTGTTCGAGATGGAGGACGCCCAAGACGTCGTCGAGGTGCGCAAGGAATATATCCGTCTCGCCGAAACGCTGTGGAACGGCACGGAGGCTCTGGCCCCAGCTCCCATGGAGGACCGTGACATCTTTGAATTGTTGGGATTCGACTGATGCAGACCCTTCCCCCGGCATATTTTCGGACCCGCGCGCGCGTCGAAGATTATTTCGACCGCTCCGCGACCAAGGTTTGGGAACAGCTGACATCGGATGCGCCGGTGTCGGGTGTGCGGGCGACCGTTCGTGCCGGGCGTGACAAGATGCGCGCGCTGATGCTTGAGCAGGTGCCCGAAGACCTGAGCGGCGCGCGTGTTCTGGATGCCGGATGCGGAACCGGCGCGATGGCGGTGGAGCTTGCCCAGCGCGGCGCCGATGTTCTTGCCATCGATATCTCGCCGTCTCTGATCGAGATTGCGGAGAGCCGCCGCCCGCGCCGCGTGGCGGGCAGCCTGATGTTCAGAGCCGGCGACATGCTCGATCCGAAATTCGGTGTTTTCGACTACGTCATGGCGATGGACAGCATGATCTATTACAGCGCCGATGACATCGGAACGATCCTGTCCGAGATCGCGCCGCGCCTGCGGAACTCGTTCGTTTTCACGCTGCCGCCGCGCACCCGCATGCTGATGGCCATGTGGCGGGTTGGAAAGCTGTTTCCGCGGGCCAACCGCTCTCCGGTCATGGTTCCCCATACCTCCGAAGGCATCGCCAACGCAGCGCGCACGGCTGGGGCTGACGGCACCTTGCACGAGATCGGGGCGGTGAATTCCGGGTTCTACCATTCAAACGCACTGGCGTTCAGATCGCGGAGGCAGGCATGAGAGAGCAGCCGAATAATCTCGCGAAGATTACGCTGCGCATGCTGCCCTTCTCAGATGCGGCCAGCGCGGATCTGCCGATGTCGCAATTGCTGCGCCTGTCGCTCTTCCAGATCTCGGTCGGGATGGCTGCTGTCATGCTTCTGGGCACACTCAACCGGGTCATGATTGTCGAGCTTTCGGTCCCCGCGTTCCTCGTGGCCTTCATGATCGCCTTGCCGGTTCTGATCGCCCCGTTCCGGGCGCTTCTGGGGTTCCGTTCCGATACGTATAAGTCCGCAATTGGCTGGAAGCGGATCCCGTATCTTTGGTTTGGCACGCTCTGGCAAATGGGCGGTCTGGCGATAATGCCGATGAGCCTTCTGGTTCTCAGCGGGCAGACCTATTACCAGGTCCCCTTTGCAGGCGAGGTTCTGGCGGCACTGGCCTTTCTGATGACCGGTCTGGGCATGCACATGACCCAGACGGCCGGTCTTGCCCTTGCGGCGGATCGCGCAACGGATGAGACGCGTCCGCGTGTCGTCGCCCTGCTCTATGTGATGTTCCTGATCGGCATGGGCGTGTCTGCCGTCATCGTTGGTTTTCTTCTCAAGGACTTCAGCCATCTGAGGCTGATCCAGGTCGTGCAGGGCACAGCCGTCGCCACGATCGTGCTCAACCTCGTTGCGCTGTGGAAGCAGGAGCGTATGGCACCGATGACAAAGGCCGAACGCGCGGCTCCACGACCCAAGTTCCGCGAAGCGTGGGCGGATTTCGCAGCCGGCGGTCAGGCCGGACGCCTGATCGCGGTTGTCGCGATTGGCACGCTCGGTTTCAACATGCAGGATGTCCTGCTGGAGCCCTATGGCGGTGAAATTCTCGGCCTTTCGGTGAGCGCCACGACGTTGCTGACCGCGATGTGGGCTGCGGGTGCACTTGTGGGCTTTGCGCTGGCCGCAAAGTGGCTGTCGGCCAAGGCGGACCCTTACCGGATGGCGGGCCGTGGCCTGCTGATCGGCGTCGCCGCGTTTTGCGCTGTCATCTTTGCAGCGCCGCTGGCCTCGTCTTTCGTGTTTTTCGCCGGTGCCGCCGGCATCGGCCTTGGCGGCGGTTTGTTCAGTGTTGCAACCCTGACGGCGGCCATGACCATGCCGGCACGTGGCGTGGCGGGCCGCGGTCTCGCCCTCGGCGCTTGGGGCGCGGCACAAGCCACGGCCGCAGGTCTTGGCGTCGCTATCGGTGGCTCTGTGCGGGACATCGTCAACGCCGCTGCCTTGCAAGGCAATCTCGGAGAGGCCCTCGCCTCCCCCAGCACGGGTTACTCGGTCGTCTATCACGTCGAGATCGCCCTGCTGTTTCTCACGCTCATCGTGCTTGGACCGCTTGTCCGGTTCGGGCGCTCACAGATCACAAACCCACCGGAAGACAACCGCAAGATCGGGCTTGCGGACTTCCCAACCTGACCCGTCCACCCAACGGGATCCGAAACGGAGGATAAACTCATGGTAGAACCATTCTTTGGCAACTTCGATCTTGCCTCGCTCAGCCTCTGGCTGTTCTGGGCGTTCTTCGCGGTTCTGATCTACTACCTGCAAACCGAGAACATGCGCGAAGGCTACCCGCTGGAAGATGACGACGGGAAACCTGCCGCAAATCAGGGCCCGTTCCCTGTTCCCAACCCGAAGACCTTCAAGCTGGCCCATGGACGGGGCGAGGTTACCGTTCCGGACCTCCAGCCCGAGGGGCGTGATGTCGCGCTCAAGCGGACCAACGGGGCAAACGGGTTCCCGATGGATCCGACCGGTGATCCGATGGCCGATGGTGTCGGGCCCGCCTCGTGGGCACCACGCCGCGATGTGCCGGAGCTTGACGGGCATGGCCACCCCAAGATCGTGCCGATGGCAGGTGCCGACAGCTTTGCGGTTGCCGGCGGGCGGGATCCGCGCGGTCTGCCGGTTCAGGCGGCTGACGGAGAGATCGTCGGGACCATCACCGATATGTGGATCGACGAGCCGGAGCAGCTCGTGCGCTATCTCGAGATGGAGCTCGATGCGGACCACGGCGGCGGCAAGCGTCTCGCCCCGATCCAGCTGACCCGGATCAAGAGCGATCGTGTTTCGATCCATTCGCTCTACGGCAAGCATTTTGCCGGTGTGCCGAAAACCAAGTCCGGCAACCAGGTCACCTTGCTCGAGGAAGACAAGATCTGCGGCTACTATTCCGGAGGCAAACTCTACGCCTCGCAGGAGCGGCAGGATCCGCAACTCTAGGGAGGCAAGACAATGCCACATGACGATTTCCACGTTGAGCCCGTAGAGGGGCTGCCTGAACTGCCACCCGAAGGTGAGAAGATCCTCTGGCAGGGCAGGCCGAACTGGTGGGCTCTTGCCAAAGAGAGCCTGAGCCTGAAGTGGATCATGGGGTATTTCGTCCTTCTGGGTGCGTGGCGGTCCGTCATGTTGGCCGAGACCCGCGATCTCGTCACGAGTATCGCGGGGTCCCTTCCGTTTCTGATCCTCGGACTGATCGCCTGCGGTATCCTCGTTCTGATCGCGGTCGTTCAGGCCAGAACGACCGTCTACACGATCACGAACCGCCGCGTTGCCATGCGCATCGGGGCGGCTCTGACCGTGACCCTGAACCTGCCTTTCCGCTGGATCGGGTCAGTGGATCTGGACCTGCGCAAGGGTGGAACGGGGACCATTGCACTTGATCTGATCGATGAGGGCACGCGGATCAGTTACCTGACCTGCTGGCCCCATGTCCGGCCATGGAAGATGAACCCGGTGCAGCCCGCCTTGCGCTGTATCGGTGACGCCGAGACGGTCGCCCACATTCTCGGAGACGCCGCACGAACGCATGTGGCGCGGGTGCAAGCCGAGGCCCCGGAAACCGACGCGGTTCCGGCGGAATAGAGACGAATACGGGAGAATTCGGATGAGCCAGCAAGACCTGATCGATCGCGACCGCGAGATGATCCCGACGCTTCTTTTGAGAGCGCTTTTGGCGCTCGTTCTGATTTGTCTGGGGATTGCCGTCTATGCCAGCGTGTCCGGACGCCCGCTTGAAGCGATGCCACCCGAGCTTGAGATCGTGGAGGAGCGCCAGATCCAGATCTTCGCGGATCTTTCCGGCGCGGCGCGGGTGCTGGATTCCAGCGGCACACTGATCGCGGATTTCAGCCCGCAGGACGGTGGGTTCGTGTCCGGGATCGGGCGTGTGCTCGAACGCGAACGCGCCAAGGTCGGGCTCTCGGGCTCCATGCCGGTCCGGCTCATAAAATATTCCAACGGTCGCCTCGCCCTGCGGGACGACTTCACGCCGTGGCGTGCCGAGCTTCAGGGTTTCGGCCAGACGAACGAAGCCACATTTCACAAGATACTCAACAACTGACGGGAGACAGTAATGGGACTATTCAGCAAAGACACCGAAACAGCGCCCTGCGAGGTCGAGGTGAGCCACACCTTCGACAGTCTGCATGCGCATGTGAAATTCCTCAACGGCGCCGTGATCAATCCGGGCGATGAGGTGCTCGTCCACGGCAAGCCGGTTCTGGCGGGCTACGGAGAGGTGGTCGTCGAAGAACGCACGGCAACCATCACGCGCGCTTCCAAGGTGGAGCAGGTCTGGACCCGGCTGACCGGCGATCTGGAATGTATGGAACTGGCTGAATTTGCCTTTTCGGAAGGAGCCCTGTCATGAACGCCCATGCAGATATGAACGTCGACGAGAACGCGGCCGGCATCCTGCCCCACAACAGCGAGGAAGCCACGGCAATTGCGACGGAAACAACGCTGCTCGACCCGCGGTTCTATACGACCGATTTCGACGAGATGGACCGCATTGACGTGACGCCCGTCCGCAAGGAATGGGACGAGATGATTGCCAAGATGGCGGCCGATCCCAACCGCGGCCATTTCAAGAAGAACGAGAACTGGACGACGCCCGACTGGGAGAACATGGACCCCAAGCTGAAGGCGGAACTGATCGATTTCCTCGTCTCGTCGCTGACCGCCGAGTTTTCCGGGTGCGTGCTCTACAAGGAGATGAAGCGGCGCGGCAACAATCCCGATATCTGCCAGTTGTTCCAGTTGATGGCACGCGATGAGGCACGTCACGCGGGTTTCATAAACGACGCTCTGCGCGAGGCCGGTGTGGCCGTGAATCTCGGTTTTCTGACCAAGGCGAAGAAATACACCTATTTCCGGCCGAAGTTCATCTACTACGCCACCTACCTGTCCGAGAAAATCGGCTATGCCCGTTACATCACGATCTACCGGCATCTCGAAAAGAACCCGGACAATATGATCCACCCGATTTTCCAGTGGTTCGAGCAGTGGTGCAACGATGAGTTCAGCCACGGCGAAGCCTTCGCACTGCTGATGAAAACCGACCCTAAACTGACCCAAAGCTGGAATAACAAGCTCTGGATCCGGTTCTTCCTTGTCGCCGTTTTCAGCGTCATGTGCATCCGTGACCATCTGCGGCCTGAATTCCACAAGGCGCTGGGGATCGACGTGGACTGGTATGACCGCGAGGTCCTGCGCAAGACGTCGGAGATCTCCAAGCAGATCTTCCCGATCGAGCTTGATCTCGACAATCCGCGCTGGGAGCGCAACCTGCTGAAGCTGCGCGAAGCTTCGGCGGCCATGGATGCGGCGAAGCGCAGAGGCGGCATCGCCGGTGCGCTGGGCAAGTTCAGTGCGGGAGCGCGGGCCGGTCTGGCCTTCGCCTCGCTCTACCTGATCCCGGTCAAGAAGAACGACGTGCCGGAAGACGGCCGTCTGGTGCCCAGCTACTGATGCTGGCCAGCCCGTGGATAGCGGCTCTTGCGGCCCTGTTCCTCTGGTGGTTCTCCACCGGGGTGATCCTGATGCTCGTGCGTCACTCCGATCGAAGCGACAAGCAGCGGGAGGTGGCCGTGCTGAGCGTGCCGCTTCTCGTCTTGGGAGCAGCGGGCATCTGGGCGACCTCCGGCATGACCTCGGTCGCGGGCGCCTATCTTGCCTTCCTGTCGGCTATCGCTGTCTGGGGCTGGATCGAGCTGAGCTTCCTGTCGGGTGTCATCACCGGGCCGAACCGGGCGAAATGCCCACCAGAAGTGCCCTCGTGGGAGCGCTTTATCCGCGCCTGGGGCACCATCGCCTATCACGAGATGGCACTTGCAGCAGCCTTGGTTGCGATCGGTCTACTGGTTCTGGGCGGGCCCAACGTTTTTGGCTTCTGGACTTTTGCGGTGCTCTTCTTCGCGCGCATCTCCGCCAAGCTGAACCTCTTTCTGGGTGTGCCCAAGATCAATCTCGAGTTCTTGCCCTCCGCGCTGGCGCATTTGCCGAGCCATTTCCGCATTGCCCGCATGAACTGGCTTTTCCCGGTTTCCGTAACGGCCCTGTCCTTTGCGGTTGCCTGCTGGCTGGAGCGGATCCACGCCAGTGACACGGCGGGCGCAACGGTGGGGTTTGTTCTTTTGGCCGCGCTGACCGCACTGGCTTTGTTCGAGCACTGGATGATGGTTCTGCCGGTGCCGGACGAGAAGCTGTGGCGTTGGATGCTGCCCGCACCCAAGGCCCTGAAATCAGAAAAAAACAGATTGCAGAAGTTAATCAACGAGGAAGCCCATGGACTTTGACACCCTGTTCAATGCGCAGCTGGACGCGCTGAAAGAGGAAGGCAATTACCGGATCTTTGCCAATCTTGAACGCAAGTGCGGACGCTTTCCGAAGGCCCATAACCACTCCGGAGGCGCCGATGAGGTCACGGTCTGGTGTTCCAACGATTATCTGGGCATGGGACAGCACCCGAAAGTGATGCAGGCCATGAAAGACGCCGTCGACAAATGCGGCACCGGGGCTGGCGGAACGCGCAACATATCCGGCACGAACCATGCCCATACCGAACTGGAAGCCGAACTTGCCGATCTGCACGGCAAGGAGGCGGCTTTGCTCTTTACCTCCGGTTATGTGTCAAACTGGGCGGCCCTGAGCACGCTGGGTGCGCGCCTTCCCAATGCGGTCATCCTCAGCGACGAGTTGAACCACGCCTCCATGATCGAGGGCATTCGTCACTCGCGGGCACAGAAGGTCCTCTGGAAGCACAATGATGTTGCGGATCTGGACCGGAAACTCGCGGCACTTCCGGCCAATGCCACTAAGATCGTAGCGTTTGAATCGGTCTACTCGATGGACGGAGACATTGCGCCGATCCGGGAGATCGTCGAGGTGGCCGAGAAACACAATGCACTGACCTATCTCGATGAGGTCCACGCGGTGGGGCTCTATGGTCCGCGCGGCGGCGGGATCTCCGAACGCGAAGGTGTCGCAGACCGCATAACCCTGATCGAGGGCACACTTGGGAAGGCCTACGGGGTCGTCGGCGGCTATATCACGGGGTCTTCAGCGCTCTGCGATTTTGTGCGCTCCTTCGCCTCGGGGTTTATTTTCACAACGGCGCTGCCACCCGCTGTGGCCGCGGCCGCCCAGACCTCGATTGCGCATCTCAAGGAAAGCCGGCTCGAGCGGGACCAGCAGCGCCGTCAGGTGGCCCGGCTTCGCAGATTGCTCGACCGTGAAGGCATTCCGCATCTTGAGAACCCCAGCCACATCATTCCCGTGATGATCAAGGATCCGGTGAAGTGCCGGCAGATCGCGGACATCCTGATGGAGGATTACGGGATTTATGTTCAGCCGATCAATTATCCGACGGTTCCCAAGGGGACCGAGCGGCTGCGCTTCACGCCCTCGCCGCTGCATACGGATGAAGACATCGATCACCTTGTCCATGCGCTTTCGCAGCTGTGGCGGCAATGCGCGCTGGCGCGGGCCGTTGCCTGATCGGGCCCTGCCTCATCCAGGTTGTGAGAAATTGTGAACTTTACCTTCGGGGCAAAGGGACTAATTTGCTGCAGAGCGATTCACATGGGAGCTACCGCAATGAAATTTACAGCAATTGCTGCACTGACCACTGCTCTTCTGGCCGCCCCTGCTTTTGCAGATGGCCACGCAACTGGCGACGCCGCTGCCGGCGAGAAGATCTTTAAAAAATGCAAGTCCTGCCACATGATCGTGGCCGATGACGGGACCACCATCCAGAAGGGCGGCAAGACCGGCCCGAACCTCTATGGGGTCTTTGGCCGCACCGCAGGCGGTGCCGACTTCAAATACGGCAAGTCCCTTGCCGCTGCTGGCGAAAACGGTCTGGAGTGGAATGAGGCGGAATTCGTCGCATTCGTCGCGGACCCCAAGAAGTATCTGGCGGCCTATCTGGACGATTCCAAAGCCAAGTCGAAGATGTCCTTCAAGCTGAAGAAAGCGGAAGAAGCCGCAAACGTATGGGCCTATCTCGTTTCGGTTGGCCCGGCTTCCTAAACCGACCTTCTGATCCGTAGGGGCTATGCGTCCCGTTCTGCAAGAAATCTAAGACGGCGCCCTGTCGGGGCGCCGTTTTTCGTTTCGCCCAGCCTTGGCGATGTCCGGTTATGCGGGATCGGGGGTCGCCGGTCTGTCTTCGAGCATCCTGACTTCGCGTTGCGGGAACGGGATCGAGATGTCGTGCTCTTTGAACGTATCCCACAGGGCCAGATAGACATTGCCGCGGATATTGGTGAGGCCACCGGTCGGATCCTGAATCCAGAATCTCAGAACATAGTCCACGGAACTGTCGCCAAAGCCGACGATATGACAGACGGCCGGCTTGGTGGCGAGGACGCGGTCGACACTGCTGGCGGCCTCAATGGCAAGGCGTCTCACCAGATGAGGATCGTCGTGATAGGCTGTGCCAAAGTGGATATCGAGCCGGACAAACTCGTTTGAATGGGACCAGTTCACGACCTGACCGGTGATCAGGTCCTCGTTCGGGATCAGGTATTCCTTGCCGTCCCGCGTCACGACCGAGGCGTATCGGGCGCCAAGCGTGTTGATCCAGCCGAAGGTCTCTCCAAGGCTGATGACGTCGCCCGGTTTGATGGATTTGTCGAGCAGGATGATGACACCCGAGACGAGGTTGGAGACAACCTTCTGAAGGCCAAAACCCAGACCGACGCCGATTGCACCGGACAGCACCGCCAAGCCCGTCAGATCGATCCCGATTGCTTTCACGCCGATGAAGAAGGCGGTTGCGTAGATGGCGATCTGGGTGACCTTGATGATCAGAACCCGCATCGAGGGCGAGATCTCTTCGTTCGACTGCACCTGCCGCGTGGTCGCGTTGGAGACGAACCGCGCCAGCGCAACCATCACGCTGACAATGACAACGCCCTGAATGATCAAGAGCAGGGAAATCCGAAACTCGCCGGCCTCAAGTGCCGCGGAATCGAGAACGCGTTCCGTGTCCTCAAGCAGACCCAGAATATGGAGCGTGACATAGATCCATGCGCCGATGCGCACCGTCTTGCGGATCCACGGGCTGCGGATCAGCCGTGTTGCGAAGACGACGAAAAGCCACGCCGTGGACAGGTTGGCCAGAATGCCGAGAAGGTAGGACCGGCTCGGCCAAGTCACCTCCCGCATGACCAGCACAACGGCCCAGATCAGCGCCACGAAGAAAAGCGACCGGAGACGCTGGTTGACGACCACAAGTATCCGCATGCGCCACGTCGGCCAGCCTTCGCGGCTGGCCATCCATTTCCGGATTTTCGGCCCGAGAACCGTGCGCAGAAGATGCGCGGCCAGCAGCACGGCCAATGCAATTGCGATCTGGTAGGCGCTCCACGGGCGCAGCATGGACAGGACGAGTTTTTCACCTTCGGCGAGGAAAAACTGCCCGGTTTCGAGCCAGCTCATGACCGGGATATCCAAGCCATCGACCGGGCGTTCTGCGGCGGCCTGAGCCGCAAGCTCCGCTTCCTGCTCCTCTGAGTGCTGTGCCATGCGTGCTCAGTCCTTTTCATCAACTGTGCACGCGAAAGGGGCGTTCAGGCAAGAATTTCGATGGTATTTTGCGGCCTCTTCAGGGCCGGAAAAGCCATTTATGCGCAGCGCGGGCGGCCACGGCTTTGACATAATCGTGTCTATATGCGGTGCCGCAGGGCACAGAATGCCCAGATATGGGCGGACTGTTTGGGAATGTGTCACAGGAATACCATCAAATTTCCTAAAAAACCGCCTTCATTTTAGGCGATCACTACCGTGCTGCGTTTGAGGGGTGTAGTGAGGGCAAATGACGGTATTCAGAGTAGAGCCACGTCGGCCAAGCAAGGTGCAACGGCGTGTGCGTGCAACAACCGAGAAGCTGAATGGTGCGCGGATCGCGCTTGGACGAATGATCGGCGCGCTGATGCGGGGCGGTCTCGTCATGCTTCTTATCATGACCCCGTCGCTTCTTTTGCCGGGCATTACGGTCGATACCAAGCAAATGGTCGTGATGGTGGGCCTGATGGCCGCGCTTCTGACGGTCATTGAGTACGGGGCTGTCTATCCCAGCCTTATGGAATTCCGCTACGCGCCACCCTTCAACCGAATTCGGTTTATCTGCCTTTTCCTGACGGTTTTCGTGCTCTCGGTCATTTTCCGCGGCGTTTATGAGCCGACGACCATGACCCGCGTGGTCGAGGCAGTCGGGTTGCTGATCGGCTATGTCATTGATTTTCCTTATAGTCCGGTGCGTCTGGTTATTCTTTTGCTTCCAGACGCCACCAATGAGGCACATGTTCGGCTGATGCGGGCCTCCGCCGGCCTGAGCTACCTGATTTCGCTCACGACGCTTGCGATCTTCCTCATCATGATGCGTCTGAAGGGGTGGCCGAACCGTCGTGAGACGTTCAACGTCTGGACCAACCTGCCCACGTTTGACCCGACAATGGGCGGAGACGTCGTGGTCCGTCTGCGCAGAGACGCGCGTTTTAACATTACGTTAGCCTTTTTCCTGCCATTCCTGACACCGGCCGTGGCGAAATCGGCTTCCAGTCTGTTCGACGCTTCCATGATGGAATCTCCGCAGACACTGGTTTGGATGATCGCACTATGGGCGTTTCTGCCAGCGAGCCTGTTCATGCGTGGTATCGCGATGAACCGGATCGGCGACATGATCGAAGAAAAGCGCATGCGCGGGTCGCGCAATGTGCAGGCTGGTATGCTGCCTGCCTGATTGCGCTGACCGCCTCGGTCTGTGCGGCATGGGCGGACACATACCGGATCGCCACGTTCAACACGGAGCTTTCACGCAGCGGCCCGGGCTTTCTGGTCCGGGATCTTGCGAAAGGCGATGCCGCCGATATTTCGGAAGCCGTTGAACGTCTCGTCTCCGCAGATCCCGATATCGTCGTCCTTCAGGGCATCGACTACGACCAAAAGGGGGTCGCGCTCGCGCTGCTTCGGGACCGTCTCAGCGTGGCGGGCTTAGAGCTTCCCCACAGCTTTGCGGCGCGCCCTAACACCGGAATGCCGACCCCTTTTGATCTCGATCGCAACGGTGCCTTGGGGGAGGCGCGGGACAAACAGGGATACGGGTTTTTCTCAGGGCAGGGCGGGATGGCCATCCTGTCGAGATACCCGATCCTGTCCGAGAAGGCGCGTCTGTTTTCCGATCTCTTATGGCGGGATTTGCCCGGGGCCAGATTGCCCAGAACCGCATCGGGCGACTTCTACGAAAAGGACGCACAATCTGTGCTCAGGCTTCACAGGTCCGCGGCCTGGGACGTGCCAATCGCCTTGCCCGATGGCACCTTGCATCTGCTGACCTCGCACGCGGGCCCGCCGCTTTTCGACGGGCCCGAGGACCGCAACGGCTTGCGCAATGCCGATGAGGTGCGGTTCTGGAGCCTCTTTCTTGGCGGCTGGTCCCCGGATGGAGTGGTCGCGACCCACGATGCTTTTGTGTTGGCAGGGGATTTCAACAACGACCCTAACGGGGGGCAGGGGATCAAGGCGGATCTCCGCGATCTGCTTGCGCAGCCCAAGTTGCAGGATCCTGTTGCCGCGCCTGCGCCGACGGTTGTCTGGGAGGGCCGCAGCGGAACCACCAAGCTGCGCGTCGACTATGTCTTGCCTTCGATCGCCTTCGATGTCGCGGACACCGGAATGCTCTGGCCAGACCCGGAGCGGGAGGAGGCCTCTAGACATGCGCTCGTCTGGGTGGATATCGTCTGGCAATAGGCCCGATCGCCTTGACCCCGATCGCCCCGCAGGATACCTCGCGTCAACTCAGATCTGACGGAGCGAATATCATGGCAAATCCAACTCTCTTGATCCTTCCCGGCGACGGCATCGGCCCAGAGGTCATGGAGCAGGTCAACCGTGTCATCGAGTGGTTCGGAGCGAACCGTAACCTCGCTTTTGACGTTAAGGTCGATCTGGTGGGCGGCGCGGCTTATGACGAACATGGCACCCCGCTGACCGACGAGACACTCGATCGCGCGATGAAGGCGGATGCGGTTCTGCTGGGTGCCGTTGGCGGCCCGGATTATGACGACCTCGATTTCAGCGTGAAGCCGGAGCGCGGCCTGCTGAAGTTGCGCAAGGAGATGGACCTCTATTCCAACCTGCGCCCTGCACAATGTTTCGACGCGCTGGCGGATTTCTCCTCCCTGAAGCGCGATATCGTGTCCGGGCTCGATATCATGATCGTGCGGGAACTGACCTCCGGCATCTATTTCGGAGAGCCGCGCGGCATTCAGGATGACAACGAAGGCGGCCGCGTCGGCGTGAACACCCAGCGCTACACCACCGATGAGATCCGCCGCGTCGCCCGCTCCGCGTTTGAGCTGGCCCGCCGCCGCAACAATCGCGTCTGCTCGATGGAGAAGGCCAACGTGATGGAATCCGGCATCCTGTGGCGCGAAGAAGTGCAGTGGGTTCATGACAACGAATATCCGGATGTCGAGCTGACCCACATGTATGCCGATAACGGTGCGATGCAGCTGGTGCGTGCGCCCAAGCAGTTCGACGTGATCGTCACCGACAACCTGTTTGGCGATATCCTGTCGGATTGTGCCGCCATGCTGACCGGCTCGCTCGGCATGCTGCCCTCTGCCTCTCTTGGTGCGCCTGACGCGTCGGGTCGCCCCAAGGCGCTTTACGAACCGGTTCATGGTTCCGCCCCCGATATCGCGGGTCAGGGCAAGGCGAACCCGATCGCCTGTATCCTCAGCTTCGCGATGGCGCTGCGCTATTCCTTCGATCAGGGGGATGAAGCGACGCGGCTGGAGACCGCCGTCGAGAAAGTTCTGGCCGACGGTGTCCGGACCCCGGACCTGATGGGCGTCGCAGGTGGCACTCCGGCCACCACAAGCGAGATGGGAGACGCGGTTCTCGCCGCTCTGGACGCAAGCCTGTAAACAAATCTCCGCGCCGGGTGACGTCGAGGCATCCGGCACGGTCCCTTTTGGCACGGGTGGTCGAGACGAACCCGATGACCCTCTTGCCAAGACCCGACAGCAAGGGTATTGCACCCGTCAGTCGGAGTGTAGCTCAGCCTGGTAGAGCACTGTCTTCGGGAGGCAGGGGCCGGAGGTTCGAATCCTCTCACTCCGACCAAAATCAATTAGAATCTATGTGTTAAGGCAGGTGCGTGGTCTGCGTAGGTCGTCGCCATGCTGGGATCTGACCGCTGTCTCCTTGCATTGAAACGACTCGGCCTGCTGGCGTGAGGCAGATTGTCCGGTGCCGCTGGCCCGTTTTCCCGACCCAAGCGGAACAACTAAGTTGCCATTGCCTCAAGGCGCTCTTTCGCCGATTCCGCCGCATGCTCAATGGTTGATGTTGGAGCCTTCGCTCTGATCATCACGAACAAACCAAGGACCACCGAGGTCAGAAGGTCTGCCTCCCTTGTAGTGTCTACGTCGGCGGACAATCGCCCTGCTTCTTGAGCGTTGCCCAGCGCGTTCCGAAAGGCTCCAGAAAGGCGCTGGAAGTATCTCTGGACGGCCCCGGAGCCTGTCGAGTCATTAGGACCAAACTCCACGGCGGTATTGCAAAGTAGGCATCCCCGCCCAGAGGCCGGGCCGGTTCCAGCCGAACCATAGAAGTCGAGCAAGGTGAGAACTTCGTCCAATCCTGCCTCAGGACGCTCCAAGGGTCCGAACCTGAGGTCAATGATCTCATCATTGTATCGTTCGAGAGCCGCCTCGAAGAGCCCCTGCATGTTCCCGAAGTCCGAGTAGAGACTGTATCGGCTGACGCCGATCTTTTCGACGAGCATTTCCGCCGATGTACCCGCGAACCCATGTTCCCGAAACACGTCCATCGCCTTGGCGAGTAGCTCATGTTTGCTGTGTGTCTTCTTTCGCCCCATCAGAACCTCGATTGACAAACTCTTCTGCTCATTATATCAGAACATACATTCTGATAAAGTCAAGATGGAGAAGGCAGATGGCTGATAAAGCAACTTTGGTGGTTACTGCGACGCCAGACCCGCAGGAGATGCCGTCAGTTCAAGATTACCTCAAGGGTGTCATGCCCTTGCTCTTGGAATCCGGTGGTACGCTGGTGAAACGCCAACGAGTAGGTGAGGTGATCAACGGGCGGCCAAGTGGCATGGTTCTGGTCATGGACTTCGAAGATGGTGAGACCGTCAGAAGAATGTTTGCGTCAGATGCCTACGCCGATCTGGTGCCGGCTCGAGACAAAGGCTTCAGCGAGATGAACATCCTTGTCACCGCAGATATGTAGTCCTGCTTGCGGTGGCGCATGCCGCGAAGGAGCCGGGTGGACAATTGGGAGATTCTGGCATGGCAAGTGATACGGAATTCACTTCCTTCGTCATGGATCAGCTTAGCGCTATCGGGGAATTCAAAACGAAAAACATGTTCGGAGGAACCGCGCTACTAAAGGATGGCTCGGCGTTTGCCAAAGTGAAGCACGGCGCACTCTGGCTGAAAGCCGATAACAGTAATTGGGATGATTTTCTGGAACGCGACATGCCTCAATACACCTTCGGCAAAGACAACAGCCGTCGGCTCAACTTCTTCATGACTCCGCCTGACGTTCTCGACGACCCGGAAGCTCTCACTCGGTGGGCATCGAAGGCAACCAAGGCGGCTGCCAAGAAAGCCCTGTAGGATTGGATACCGCAACGATACCGTAACGTTTCAAATGATCTGAGACGATCTTAACTGACCCCAAGCCCAAAAGAACAAGGGGTCCTGATCTCAAATCCACTGTCTTTTCGCCTTCGGGAGGCAGGGGCCGGAGGTTCGAATCCTCTCAATCGGACCAGATTTTCCCCAAACGCCTTTGCTAGAGTTCGGTATTGGCCTCGAAAGCGTTGACCGTCGCCGAGAGGTCGTGCGCGCCCAGGCCCAGTTTTAATGAGGCGTCAAACATCGCCTTCATGCCTTCGTGGAAATGGGTTTCTGTTCCAAGGCTTTTTGCGACCTCCAGAAGGGCCGCGCCTATGCGGTTTCGTTGTGGTTCCCTCCGTTCTATCATCAGACCTGCCCTGATGTTGCAGGGCCTGCCCGGACGCGCGTTTTGAAACCGACTGAACTCATTCTCCGCTACAGCGCCTTTGCCGCGATTGCCATCGGGGCAAACCTCGCGGCCCAGCGGCTCGTTCTCAGCATGGCGGACGGCATGTCGGCCTACGTGATGGCGCTTGTGGTGGGGACAGGCATCGGGCTGGTCGTGAAGTACCTGCTCGACAAACGGTGGATCTTTCATGACCGGCTGGCGGGTGCGGTCGCGGAAACGCGCAAGTTCTCCCTTTATACGCTGACCGGGGTCGGCACGACATTGCTCTTCTGGGGGAGCGAGACGCTGTTTTGGATGATATGGCAGACCGACGGGATGCGCGAGATTGGCGCGCTGATCGGGCTGATCGCGGGCTATACGATCAAGTACCGGCTGGACCGGCGGTTTGTCTTTCCACCCGACCCGTCCGGTCCGGTCTGACCGTGCGATCAGGCCGCCAGAAAAGCCAGCCCGAGAAACGTTCCGACCAGCGCCAGCCCGGGAATATCGTGGGTGATGAACACAACCGGATCGTAATCCTCGACGCCTTGTCGGCTCAGTCGGATGATCCGGATCAGCCAGAGACCCATTGGAATTGCCCCGAGCGCCAACCAGCTTGAGGCGCTATAAAGAGCCGCCGCATCCGGGCTGAACGCATACCCCAAGAACAACCCCAGCGCGCAGGCCGAACTGACGTAGGCAAGCCGCAGCAGCATCGGGATATCATGGCCGTCGTAACCGCGTCCTGGAAGGTGCCCAAGGACGTGCCAACGCGACAGCCCGGTTATTCGCTTCACCATCGCAAGCGCCAGAACAACGGCCACGACGACTCCGGCAAGCCAGGGCGACAGCGGGATCTGCGCGGCGGCCGCACCGGCCACGACGCGCATCAGGTACAGAAACGTCAGTGCCACAAGATCGACCCAACGCGATTTCTTCAGCGCGAGCGAATAGAGCAGCCCGCCGGCCAGATAGGCCGCTGTTATCAGGAAGACACTCATACCAACGAGCAAGCTCAGACCCAGCGCCGCTATCGCCAGCCCGAGGCTGAAGATCATCGCAAGATGAATGGGAAACCGCCCCGAAGCGATGGGCCTGAGGTGTTTGGCCGGATGCATCCGGTCGGCTTCGAGGTCGAGCATGTCATTCACGACATAGAGCGAGGACGCCCCGAGGCTGAATGCGATCGCCGCGACGAGCACGACGAGGAAGCGGTCGAACTCAAAGAGATGCGCTGCAAGCATCGGCAGGAACAACAGCAGGTTCTTGACCCACTGATGTGGCCGCAACTCGTGCAGGACATCGCGCCAGCCGGTCCCGTCCGGCACGACCTCGACCGGTTTTTCAAGGGCGCCCAGTTGCCGGGACAGCACCGGGTTTGGGGATACGACAATGACGCGCCGGGCCTTCTCCCAGCATGGCAGATCGGCCCGCGCATTGCCGGCATAGTCGAACCCGCCCTCTCCAAAGGTCTCGACCAGTCGCGCGGCCTTTGCGGCACCCGTCAGGTTGCAATCGGGATCTGATCCGAAATGGACACCGGGAAGGTTCAACTGTCTGGCGAGCGCCTCGACCATCTTCCGGTCGGATCCCGAAGCGAGACGCACTTCCCGTCCCTGTGATCGGGCGGCTTCAGCCATGTCCAGAATTTCGGCTCTCACTGGCAGCAGGTCCAGTCGCAACGCGGCGAGGCCGTGCAGCTCGTGCTTGAGCTGCGCGGGACGTGTCCAGAACGTCAAGAGGATCCGCAGGGTCGCAAGGAATGTGTTTCGCAGGGCGGCCCAGAACGTCTCGTAAAGCAGGTCCGTGCGCAGGAGCGTTCCGTCGACGTCCAGCACAAGGGGGACGGCGGGAACATCGTCTTTTGTCGGTACGTCTGTCACAGAAACTATGCCCGGTCTTCTGGTTTTTCGCCGGCGCTGTGGCGGCCTCTGGTTTTGCTTGAAGATAGCGGGCCTGCCGCGCCGAAACCTTGATCCACATCAGTTCGGCGCGCCCCGCTGTGCGGTAGCTTTCGGAAAAAGGCGGCTTTCCGCCGAAACCCGAAGCAGCCTGAGCGAAACATGAGCCTATGACTGAACAGACCTTTCTGATCACCGGCGGCGCCGGATTCATGGGCATTAACCTGATCCGGTATCTTCTGGAGCGGGGCCATAAGGTGCGCAGCTATGATATCGCGCCCTTCCCCTATCCCGAGGCGGAGCGCATCTCTGTCCTTCAGGGCGATATCCGGGATCTAAATCTGCATGACACGGCCTTTGAGGGGGTCGACACGGTTGTGCATTGCGCAGCGGCGCTGCCGCTTTGTCCACCCGAAGAGATCAGATCGACGAATGTGGACGGAACGCGGATGTTGCTCGAAACTGCGGCGCGCAAAGGCACGGGCCGGTTCATCCATATCTCCAGCACAGCGGTCTATGGCATCCCGGATCATCACCCGCTGGTCGAGGAAGACCCGATGCAAGGTGTCGGACCTTACGGTGCATCGAAGGTGGCCGCGGAAGAGGTCTGCGCGGAGTTTCGCGCCAAGGGGCTGTGCCTGCCGGTCCTGCGTCCCAAATCCTTCGTTGGTCCGGAACGGCTCGGGGCGTTCGAACTGCTCTATGACTTTGCCTGTGACGGACACAACTTCCCGGTTCTTGGATCGGGCAACAACCTCTACCAGCTTCTTGATGTCGACGACCTCAATCAGGCGGTTCTCCTCTGTGCAGAGGGTGACGCCGAGACTGTCAATGACACGTTCAACGTGGGCGCGGCGCGGTATGGCTCCCTGCGGGAGAGCTTTCAGGAGGTGCTGGATCGGGCGGGGCATGGCAAGCGCGTGATCGGGCTGCCTGCGGCACCGGCCATCTGGACGCTGCGTGCACTTGAGGCTGTCGGGCTCTCCCCGCTTTACAAGTGGATCTATGAAACCGCCGGCAAAGACAGTTTCGTGAGTGTCGACAAGATCACCGACCGTCTGGGATATGCGCCCAAATACTCCAACGCGCAGGCGCTGATCCGGAACTACGACTGGTACGTGGCGAACCGCAAAAAGATTTCAACGGCCTCTGGTGTGACGCACCGTGTCCCGTGGAAACGGGGCGCGTTGCGATTGCTCCGGCTGGTGATGTGACATGAAGAAGGCTCTGGCAGATATCTTTGGAGCGCGCCCCTGCAAGATGCTCGTTCTGGCGCTGTCGGTAACCTTGCCCGCATACGCCCAATCCTCAGATCGGCTGGAGGAGCAGCGCGCGGCCTACGACGCGGTGCGTGCGAAAGCCGTTCTGGAACTGCAGCCTTTCCGCGATCAGGTCACAGCGCAAATCCCACAAGGGGAGGGCGCGGTTACGCTGACATCGCTGAACCCGGCGGTCGGCGCGTGGTTCCTGCTGAGCCTGCGCTCGGGCGGGCAGGGTGCGACGGTAGACTACCATATCGAGAACGGCGCGCCGGAGACCCAGACTGTGGCTCTGGAAAGCACACCGGATCCTGTGTTGGTGCTCCGCAGGGGCGATGCCGTCACGCGGTGCCAGCCTTGGGCAGACGGGGCAAAGGCGCTTCTGGCGGCGCGTGACAGTGGCCGGCCCTATGCTCCGATCTGTGACGGGACGATTTTCTTGCGCAACAAGGTGCGGGGATCACGCACAAACCTTGAATTTGCTGCGGAATTCTTGCGCGAAAACGTCTGGGGCGGCGAACGCATCGTGCGGTTCGTGCGCGACAACTTTTTCAAGGACTCGCAGTTGGAAACCAGCGAGACGCTTGCGACCTCTGGCGCGGGGGCTCGGAGTGGCGGCCCGTATGCTCTTCTCACGGACACGCCGGACGACCAGCGCCCCGTGATCGGCACCCTGCTTGATATCGCGCTTGCGGACATGCCTGCGGGCCGGATGAGACTGGGCGACTGGCATCCCGTGTCCGACCTGCCCGGCGTTTTTGCCAGTGCGTTTCAGCCCCGTGCAATCTCGAGCGCTGTTTTCGATGGGCCGGGCAAGACAAACCGGCTGGATGGGGTCGAGGCCAAGGCGACGGGCTATATGATCGCCTTCGATCTGGCGCGGTTCGATATCGGGTTCGGCGTGGGGACCGATCATCCCAGCCTTGGGTGGTCACCGCGTCCTGCCGCGGCGGCGCGCGTGCGCGGGTTGCCGGGGCCCGACGGGATCAAGACCGCCGATCCGCTGGTGCGTCTCGGCATGGTCAATCCTTTGGTCGCGAACCGCACCATCGCCACCTTCACGGCGGGTTTCAAACGCCAGCATGGCGCCTTCAGATACGGGGATATGGCGACGTTCAACATGGGCCATCACTATGGCTTCATCGAGAAGGGCGTGATCCTGAGCAAGTTGCAGCCCGGCTTGTCGACCCTGTTCAGGTTGAACGACGGAACCGTTGGGATGAAGACATGGGCAGAGGATGACAACGCCCTGTTGCCGCAGATCCGGTTCGCGCGCCAAAACGGCGTTCCATTGCTTGAGACCGATCCTGAAACCGGGCTGGGCGTGCCGGGGGATCGGGTGACCCAATGGGGGGGCGGCAACTGGTCGGGGTCCGCTGATGCGAAATTGCGCACGTTGCGCGCCGGGGCCTGCATGGCGGAACGGGATGGTGCCCAATTTCTGATCTACGGCTACTTCTCGACGGCGACGCCCTCGGCCATGGCCCGAACCTTTCAGGCCTATGGATGCAGCTATGCGATGTTGCTCGACATGAACGCGCTGGAGCACACCTACCTCGCGCTTTACGTCCCGCGCGGCGGTCAGGTGCATGTCGCTCATCTGGTGCCGGGCATGGCGCTCGTGGACAAGAAGCTGCGCGACGGCACCGTGGTGCCCCGTTTCATCGGATACCCCGATAATCGCGATCTTTTCTACATCACACGCAAGGAGGCTTTGAAATGAGAGCCGCCCTCAAGACATTCATGTTGGGTCTGTTGCTGTTTGCTGCGCCTGCAGGCGCACAGGAGAGCCTCCAGCAGGCCAACGCGCGTCTCTTTGATCAGTTGAAGAAAGTGCATCGGCTCAGCGCATCGGAGGTGCAGACCCTGCGCGAGATCTTTGAACGGTCCGGCTATATCGGGCAGGGCAATCCGCGGATCACGCGCCACCCGATGACACCTGAACAATGCCACGCGCGGATCCCCGGCGGGCCGGAAAGCTACGCGAGCGCGCGCAACGCGCGGATTTGCGGGGACAAGTACATGGCGCCGCTCTATGATCCGCGCACGCAAAAGCCGGGCGATGCGAAAGCCTGCATCGACCAGTTCGAATTCCCCAATATCCCTTGCACCTATCCTGTGGTCTGGACCAAGGCCGCCGAGGCCGCCCAGATCTGCGCGGCTGTCGGAAAGCGGCTTTGCGATGCCCATGAATGGGAAGGGGCTTGCGCGGGCGCGCTCGAGCCGCCGGATTACTTCTTTGGCCTGGGCTCGGTCGCGGCCATGCGCAACGCGCACAATGCCAAATACGCCAAGACGAAAAGCTGGAGCTATGGCCCTGCATACGAAAAAGGGGTCTGTGCGGCGGCCAGCCACAAAAGCGCGTCCTGCAGCGGGGGCGGCGGGTTCAACAGTTGCGGCTCCAACACCTATCCGACGGGCAGTTTTCCCGGCTGTAAGTCAGCCTTGGGCGTCTACGACATCCACGGCAATGCGGCCGAGCATATGAACCTGCCGATGGCGCCCAGCCAGATGGCCAGCGCGGGCAGCCGGAAACTGGGCGTGACCGAGATGAAGGGTAGCTGGTTCATCTTCGATCGTTATTACGCACATCCGGACTGGTGCCGCTGGCGCGCGCCCTACTGGCACGGCTCCAAGGTGATGAGCCCGGCCAGCCACGCAAATTACCACCTTGGTTTTCGGTGCTGTAAAACGATCGACTGAACGACCGGCCTAGTTCGCAATCAGGCGCGACAGACCTGCGATCATGCGATCGGCATCGCGGATCGGGCCTTCGCCGGTGACGATATTCGCAAGCTCTTGGTCCTGCAGGATGTCCTCCAGCGGCATCGGCTTTCCGTCCACATAGGCCGTGGTGCTGACGAGCCTGACGCCGTGGCTGTAATCCGCGTAGGCGGCGCCATGTACCGTGCTCAGCGGCTGGATCGGTTTACCGTTCGGCCGGTGCCACCCGTAGATGGCCACCCGTCCCGGTTTCGCGCGCAGCCGGTTGGACAGAACCAGATCCTTCTTGTGACCAGCCGTCAGTTGGCCGTGCGTCCCGGGACCGGCCAGTTGCCGGTCAACGGTCTCGTTATGCCGCAGCAGGTAGTCGGTCGATTCCATCTGCGACGTGGGCTTCATCGGGCTTGGGGCGACGCGCTTTTTGGCCTGACGGTAGATCGCATCGACCATTCGCGGCGTTGGCAGCATAAAACCGAATGAGCTTGCCACATGGGCCGCCGCGGGCAGTCCCATGGGGATCCGGACGAAGTCCTCGTCACTGCCAACCGCGAGATACTCCGGGGTTACGCAGATCGAAACGGTGACGGCCTCTCCCGAAGGCAGGGTGCCGGGGATCGACACGGTGCTGAGCTGCCGCATGAACGAGGGGACATTGCCGGACAGAACCTGCGCGACGACGGCGCGGTCGCGCGCGGTTCCGCGCCGCTCGGACAGGTCTGCCATAAGCGCAGTGCCACTTGGTGCGCCGGTCGCTCGTTTCGGAATTTCCCGGGCCAAGGCGCTTCCGCAGGTCTTGGCGGCAACTTGCGCGGCAGCCGGGGTCGCCATGGCAAACAGCGCAAGAAGGGCAGAGCGGGCGAGATGTCCCGACAAGTTTCTGATCATCATTGGGTGTCTGCTCGATAGGTAAACTTTGCGAAGGGATCCCAAATCCGCCCGAGTCGATCAAGATCGGGCCGAAAAGTGAGCGGAGATCCGCAGATCACGGGCGGGATTCCGCCGGACAGCGGTCTAGCCCGATGTCCGGCCCGCGCGATATCTCAGCGTGCGCAACAAGGCTGCCAGCAGCGCGTGCGAGAGTATCTTGCCCTCGCCTCTGCCGATGAATTCGTCATTGTCGCGAATGGCGGACTGTCTCAGCGTGCAGTGCCAATGCCCGTCTGGCTCTGACGCGGTTCCGGTCATCTGGATCGTCCAGCCGGGCAGAACCCGGTCCACCAGATGAACAATCCCGTCCGCGGTGCCGATATCCTGAGCGGTCACCTTGGGTCCGGCCAATGCCGGGTTCGACCCTGCGGAGAGAAGCTCCGCCGCTTCCTCCAGAGCGGTGGGGTCGTGGCTCACCGCCTGTTCGAGCCGCTGAAAAAGCGCGTCCTGATTGTCTGCCAAATCTCGTTCCCTTTCTCGGATAAGCTCACCGGTTCCCCTACATTGCGCGGTTTCGGGCCGTTTGGTGTTGATCTGGATCAGCCAAAACCTTTCTGCGCCGCGGTAACGTGAATTTCAGGCAGTTAGGGAGGCGAGGCGCCGATGACGGAGCAATCTGACGCGGACACGCGCAATGTGATCTGGCTTGAGAAGCTCGATCGCGGTGATGTGGGACTTGTCGGAGGCAAGAACGCGTCTCTGGGCGAGATGCTGCAGGCCATGGGTGCGGCGGGCATCCGGGTCCCGCCCGGCTTCGCGACCACGGCGCACGCGTATCGCGGGTTCATCGCGGAGAACGCGATCGAAGAACGGCTCGAGGAACATCTGGAAAGGTTGGCCCAAGGGCGCGCGACATTGGCGGAAACCGGTCGTGCGATCCGGGCAACTGTTGCGGGCGGATCCTTCCCCGAAGCGCTGGAGGCCGACATTCGCGCCGCCTATCGCGCGCTGGGTGAGCGTGTGGGCCGCGCCGATCCGTCCGTGGCGGTCCGTTCGTCGGCAACGGCCGAGGATCTTCCCGATGCCAGCTTCGCAGGCCAGCAGGAGACCTTCCTTAACGTCGTCGGAGAGGAGCCGCTTCTGACCGCCTGTCGCCGGTGTTTCGCATCGCTGTTCACCGACCGGGCGATCACCTATCGCGAGTTGAAGGGCTTTGATCATCTCGACGTTGCCCTGTCGATAGGGGTGCAGCTGATGGTGCGCTCCGATATCGGCGGATCGGGTGTGATGTTCTCGATCGATACCGAAAGCGGGTTCGACAAGACCGTCCTGATCAACGCCGCCTGGGGACTTGGGGAAAATGTTGTCCAAGGGGCGCTGAGCCCGGACGAATACCAGGTCTATAAGCCGTTTCTCGATACGCCCGATCTTGTCCCCATCCTGCACAAGGCGCTGGGCGCGAAAGAGATCAAGATGGTCTATGGCGGCGATGGGGGTGCCGCCACCCGCAACGTGCCGACGTCGAAAGCGGAACGCGCGGCGTTTGTTCTGTCTGACAGCGAAATTCTCGAACTGGCGCGCGCCGCCGTGCAGATCGAACGCCATTACGGCTGCGCGATGGATATGGAATGGGCCCGCGATGGCGGGGACGGCCTTCTTTACATCGTGCAAGCCCGTCCCGAGACGGTTCAGTCCCATGCCGAGGCGGGCGCCATGAAAACCTACGCTCTGGGCAACCGGGGCGAAAAGCTTCTTTCGGGGCTCAGCGTGGGAGGGGCCGTGGCGACCGGGGAAGTCTGCATCATCGAAGATGCCACGGACATCGACAGGTTCGTGGATGGCGCGGTGCTGGTGACGTCGAATACCGATCCGGATTGGGTCCCGATCATGAAACGTGCAGCCGCCATCGTGACCGATCACGGCGGGCGCACCTCGCACGCCGCAATCATCAGCCGGGAACTGGGCGTGCCTGCGATCGTGGGAACCGGCGATGCCACCAATCTGTTGCATGACCACCAGATGATCACGGTGTCCTGCTCGGAAGGAGAGCAAGGCAATGTCTATGCCGGCAAGGCCGAGGTCAGCATGGAGGAGATCCGTCTGGACGAGGTGCCTGACACAAGAACGCATGTCATGCTCAACATCGCCAACCCATCCAGTGCCGCGCGGTGGTGGCGGTTGCCGGTCGACGGGGTCGGCCTTGCGCGGATGGAGTTTGTGGTCAGCAACGAGGTCAAGGTTCATCCGCTTGCGCTGACGCGTTACGACCAGCTCGACTCACCCGGAGAGCGTGCCGCGATTGATGCGCTGACGGCGGGCTACGAAGACCGGTCCGAGTATTTCGTGGACAGTCTTTCCATGGGTTTGTCGCGGATCGCCGCGGTCTGGTATCCGCATCCGACCATCATCCGCATGAGTGATTTCAAGACCAACGAATATGCCGATCTTCTGGGAGGTCGGATTTTTGAACCTGCCGAAGAGAACCCGATGCTCGGCTTTCGCGGGGCGTCTCGCTACTACTCGGACGCGTATCGTGACGGGTTTGCCCTTGAATGCAGAGCCATCAAACGGCTCCGCGAGACGATGGGCTTTGACAATGTCGTCGTGATGATCCCCTTCTGCCGCACCGTGGAGGAGGCCGACAAGGTGCTTGCCGTCATGGCCGAAGAAGGGCTTGTTCGCGGCGAGAACGGCCTCGAGGTCTACGTCATGTGCGAGGTGCCCTCCAACGTCGTGAATGCCGAAGCGTTTGCGGAACGGTTTGACGGGTTTTCGATCGGATCGAACGACCTGACGCAACTCACACTGGGTGTGGATCGGGACTCAGAGGCACTGGCGGATCTGTTCAGCGAACGGGATCCGGCTGTTTTGTGGATGATCGACACCGCGATTGCCAAGGCCAAGGCGGCGGGGCGCAAGATCGGCCTGTGCGGTCAGGCGCCCAGCAACGATCCCGATTTCGCCCGCCTGCTGGTCAAATCCGGGATCGATACGATCTCGGTGACGCCCGACAGTTTCTTCGCGGTCAAGGCGAACGTGGCCGAAGCCGAGCGTTGAGGCGAGGGCGCCTAGCCGCCGTTGGGAAGCGGTGGCAGCGTGCGCAGATACATCACGACCGCCGCGACATCCTCCTGCGTCATTCTCGCATAATGGTGATAGGGCATCGGCGGGTTCATTTGTGAGCCGTCAGGCCGGATCCCTTCGGTGATCATTCTGGCGACCTCGGCGTCGGTATACCGCGCGAGACCGTCTTCATGGCTGGTCAGGTTGGCGGCGACCGAGACGCCCCATGGCCCGTGCCACTCATATCCGCCGCCGCCGAGGTTGCCCTCGAGATCGGGCATGCCGTCCTTAAGGGAGTGGCATTCGGTGCAGTGGGCGACAGGGCCAGCAAGATATGCCCCGTATTCGACGGTCACGCCGCGTGGAACATCGGCGACACTCTGGACAGGCGGGCCATAGGCGGGCGGCAGCGGGAAGGGATAGTCCGAAGCGGTAAATTCGGTCTCGACCGCGGGGACCGTCCGGATATAGGCCACGATGGCCTCGACATCACGATCCGAGAGGTCGCGATAGAGGTTGAAGGGCATCGGCGGGCCGATGATCGAGCCGTCAGGACGGATGCCTTCACGGATCACCTTTACCAGATCCGCGTCGCTCCAGTCCGCCACACGGCCGCCGGGGGTGATGTTGTGCGCCTGCGCGACAAAACCCGGCTCCTTGATTGTCCAGCCGCTGAGGGGCTTGGCATCAGGCCCTTTCGGGGAATGGCAACTTCCGCAACCGGCAGGGCCTTCGACAAGGTATTCACCACGCTCCAGAAGGGTTTCGGCCATGGCAGCTCCGCCAAGGCTCGTCAGGGCGACGATCGCCGCAATCCATTTGATACTCATATCTCTCTCCACCAGAACCATGCATTCGAGGTCGGGCTCTGTTGGGAGAACGCGACCCCACGCCTCATTCGCCGGGGCAGTCCGGAATGCTTGGGAACAGCGCCGGTTTCGTCTGAGAGTGCTTCAGGATTCCCGGTCAGAGCCCGCGCCGTCAAGGGGCAAGGCGTTCCGGGCATGCCGCCGGACGCTGGCGGTGCGGGCGCATTCCGCCGCGAACTGGTGCGAATTTTGACATGGCAGAGAGTGTTCTGAGACCGGGTTAATTGCCCGGAGCGCAGCGGCGGCAGAACGGTGTGAAGGGCAGCAGGTCGAGCCGCTCTGCGCTGATTTCCGTGCCGCAGGTGACGCAAAAGCCGTATTCGCCCTCTGCAACACGCTCCAACGCGGCGTCGATTTTCCGGATCTCCTCGGCGGCGCTCACACCCATTTGTTCCAGCACCTCATCCGTCTCGCGTTCGACCGCACGGTCTTCCCAGTCCTTGGAATCGTGGGACACCAGTTCCTGTTCGACCTCTTGCGAGCGTTCCAGCAATTCCGCCCGGCGGGCCTCAAGCTGCTTCTTGCGATCTTCGACTGTTGTCATCTGTAACCTCCTCATTTCAAACCAGTCTAGGAGGCCCGGATTCAGAAAGATTTGATCAGGATCAAGTTGGAGAAAGGCACCAAGAGTTGCCCCGAACACTCCGACTTACCCGGCTCAGGCTTCTGGGTTCTAGTCAATCGACTGCGGACAGGATTAGACTGTGCTGCGAACACCAACACAGGACGGATGGCAGCAGATATGAGCGATAGTTTTGACGAGGACCTTTTCCTCAAAGGTCTTGAGCAACGTAAGGCGACCCTCGGCGCGGAATATGTCGAGAACAATCTCGCTGCCGCTGACGATTTCAGCCTGCCGTTTCAGAAAGCGATGACGGCCTGGTGCTGGGGGTTCGGTTGGGGGGATGACGTGATCGACCCCAAGACCCGCTCGATGATGAACCTCGCGATGCTGGGTGCCTTGGGCAAGATGGGGGAGTGGGAACTGCATTGCCGGGGCGCTGTGAACAACGGTGTCACCCGCGAAGAGATCCGCGCCATCATCCATGTCGTCGCCATCTATTGCGGTGTGCCGCAGGGATTGGAGTGTTTCCGGGCCGCCCGCAAGGTGCTCGACCAGCCGTGACCCGTGGCGGGTGGCCCTGAACATCCCGCAGCGGGGGTGCCATGATGTTCTATGCCGATGACAGCTTCTTCACCCTGACGGCCGGCCAGCAGGTCGGGTTGGCGTGCCTCTCGGGGATGCTGTCCGTTGCGATGCTTGTCTTGGTGCGGGGTCTTGTGCGCGGGCGCAGGGTGCTCACCCGGCTTCTGGTCGCGCTGGGCCTGTTTTACCTTTTCGTATGGCTGTCGCCGCAGGTCTACTACACCTACTACCGTTTCATCATCGACGGGTTACCCGCGCAAATCGTCGTGCAGGCGCCGCCGCCGCCCGCCGAGGTGATCCGGCTTTTGAGCTTCCGGTCGGATGCGAGCCTGTCCTTCCACGGGCAGGGCCTACTGGGATGGGCGATGATCTTCCTTGCGCTCGTCGTCTTCCGGCGCAAGCCCGTAAGGACGGACCAGTGACCAGACATGTTCGGGGATCATATGTTTCATTCGGGCGCGGCGATGGCGCCGCAAATGCAGGATCGTCTCGATCGCTTTCATCTCGACGCGTGCGCGCGCAAATTCGATTCCGCTTGGTCCGATCTTCGGCATCAGCCACCCCATCAGGCCGCGCATGAAGCCGGGCATGCGCCGAAGGGGCAAGCCCCCTGCCGCGCGCCGTGTGTTTTCGAGAAACCCCTTCACCGGCCCTGACCGGTTGCCGCGTGAGCCGAGCGCGTCGAGCCGGATTTCATCGCCAAGCGCATCGAGCATCTCCTGCCCGCGGTTGTTTCGGACGATGATCCATTGATCCCCCTGACCGGCCATGTAGCCCACAGTGAGGTCCGCCAGAGTGTTGGTGTAGTCGACGCATGTTCGGCAGGTGAGCGGAAAGAAGTCATCGGGCAGATCGGCGATCGGAAGTTTCAGGAAGGGTATCTCGCGCTTGCGGCCGTCCTCGAACCGCAGCTCGACGTAATAGTCGGCGCGAAACTCGAGGTAGGTGATGGTCTCCGGCTGATCCGACAGCTTTGCCAGAAACCTGTGGAAGTTCTCGGTTGTGGTGTTGTCGGAACAGGGCGTGCCGATCACGTAGATCCGCTCAAACCCCAGCTTGGCCTCGATCGCGCGCAGGGCGTAGATCTGGCAGGGTATCCCGATCAGGGCGATCCTGCGGTAGCCCGCCTCGGCGGCGGGCTCCAACAGGCTCAGGAGCGGGGCATATCCCATGCGCATCCCGCGGGCCTGTGTCATGGCGCTGGGATGCGTGATGATCACTGGCATGGGTTTCCAGCGGTCCTTCGGGTCCGGCGCCACCGTCAGGACCGCGTCGATCGCGCCGGTTTCCAGAAGACGTTGCGCGAGACGGGTTGTAATCCCGGTCCACTGCGCGCCCTCGGCGGGTTCTTTCAGCGCGGCACGGTGCATGGATTTGTAGGGGCCGAAATAAAGCTCGTCTTCGCGCGCGGGATCGCGGGCGCGGCCATGGCTTTGTGTCTCCATCGCCGGATAGTCGGGCTGGATGAACTGGCAGGCCTGACCGCAGGATTTCGCCATCTTCATGCGCGACACCCCGCAATCGGTGCACAGATTGCGCGCTTCGGGCGCCTTCAGGCGTGGCGCGGTGATCGCCGGAGATGTGCCGTCGGGCATGTGTAACCGGTCTCCCATGGGTCACCTGATCTTAGGCGTCGGTGAACGCGCAAGTCCAGCATTGCGGAGACGGGCTTGGGGGGCGGCTTGTCAGCTGTCTTGGAACTGGAGATCGTGGAGCCGTTTGTAGATACCGCCATGCGCCATCAGGTCTTCATGGGTGCCGGACTCGGCGAGATGCCCCTGATCGAGCACGAGGATCTGGTCGGCATTGCGGATGGTCGACAGCCTGTGGGCAATCACGAGCGTCGTGCGGCCCTCGGAGAGCCGGTCGAGCGCCTGTTGCACAAGGATCTCCGATTCCGCATCGAGCGCACTGGTTGCTTCGTCGAGCAGCAGGATCGGCGTGTCCCGCAACAGCGCGCGTGCGATGGCGATCCGCTGGCGCTGGCCGCCTGAGAGGTTCGAGCCGCGCGGGCCGGCCGGGCTTTTGAGGCCCTCCGGCATGGTGGAGAGGAACTCCGCGACATGAGCGGCTTCCAGAACGGCGTCGAGCCTGGCGTCGCTCACATCCGTTCGGCCCAGCAGGATATTCTCGCGCAATGTCTCGTCAAAGAGCAGCGAATCCTGAGAGACGACCGAGAACAGGCCCCGAAGATCAAAGAGGGTCATGTCCTGAATGTTCCGATCGCCGATGGTGACGCTGCCGTCCTTCGGGTCGACAAGACGGGTCACCGTATTGAACACGGTGCTCTTGCCGGCTCCGGACTGACCCACGAGCGCGGTGGTCTTCCCCTCGGGGGCGGTGAAGCTGAGATCCTTCAGAACGGGCATGTCGCCGAAAGAAAGCGAGACATTGCTGAAGGTGATCTCCGAGCTTTCGGGGGGCGGGGTCGCGCGTGTCGGATCGGCACGGTCGCGGACCTCCGGTTCCGTATCGAGCAGCGCGAAGATCCGGGCAAGGCTCGCCTGCATCATCTCCCAATAGCCGGCAATGCCGCCGAGGCGGCGCAGAGGCTGGAACGCCAGAGACATGGCGGTAAAGAAGCTCACGAACTGGCCGACGGTTTTTTCACCCGCGATGATCTGCGGCCCGCCATACATCAGCACGCAGAAGAACCCGAAGCCAACCGCCAGATCGACAAGGCCGGGCACGGCCGCCTGTCCGGCGGTGGTCTTGACCGATGATGTTACCCATTGTTCCGAGATGTCGCTGAAACGTTCTGCCTGATAGCTCTCCATCCGGTTCAGCTTGATCGGTGTCACGCCATGGAAGATTTCGTCGAGCCGCGTCGTCCGCCAGCCTGCGAGTTCACGCAGGTAGTTGCTTTTGCGCCGGATATAGCGCTGCACCACGACGCTGGGCAAAAGCAGAAGGGGCGCCCCCAGAATTGCGACCGCGGTCCATTTCCAGTCGATCGATATCGCGACGATCATGAGGGAGATCAGGGCGATCGAATCCCGCCCCGCCCCGGTCAGCACAGCCCCCCAGAGGTTCTGGATGGCGAGCACGTCGCCCTGAACCCGCTCGATCAGGTTGCCCGGTGAGCTTTTCGAGTGAAAGCTGTTGTCGAGATGCAGCGTGTGTTTGAGCAGGTCGATCTGGAGTTCTGTCGAGGAACGCAGGGAGACACGGGCCATCACGACCCTCTGGATCCCGCCGGCAAAGGCGCGGATCACGAAGAGACTGAAGATCGCAATCGCCACGAACCAGATTGCCCCCGAGCGTCCGGCGACGAACACCTCGTCGAACATGGGCTGCAGCATATAGCTGAGCAGGCCAAGCGTGCTGCCCTCGACGATCATCAGCAGCGAGGCAAACACCAGCCACCAGACATGTTGCTTGAGATACCCGCGCCAGAGCCTGCCGAAAAGTTTCATTCCGGCGCCCTCGATGGGTTGGATGGGTTGCTGCGCCAAGGGGTGCTCTGCCTGTTGCGGCCATCGGGCCGGTTCGGGTGACATGTAGCGCGGTTTGAGGGGGCGCGGCAAGCGACACCATTATGGGCTTTCCCCGCGCGCGACATAGGAGTATCACGCCAACCGAATCCAGCGAGATACCTCTGAAGGACCTTTACGCCATGGGCTATAATATCGTTGTTGTGGGTGCCACCGGAAACGTTGGCCGTGAGATGCTCAACATCCTCCATGAACGCCATTTCCCGGTCGACAAGATCGAGGCACTGGCCAGCCGTCGCTCCCTCGGGACCGAGGTCAGCTTTGGCGACTCCACGCTGACGACGAAGGATCTGGCGACGTTCGATTTCTCGGGGTGGGATATCGCCCTGTTCGCGGTCGGCTCGACGGCCACGAAGGAATACGCCCCCAAGGCCGCGGCAGCCGGCTGTGTGGTGATCGATAACTCGTCGCTCTATCGCTACGATCCGGACGTTCCGCTGATCGTTCCCGAAGTGAACGCGGATGCGATCACCGGCTACTCGAAAAAGAATATCATCGCGAACCCGAACTGCTCGACGGCCCAGATGGTCGTCGCACTCAAGCCGCTTCATGACCGGGCGCGGATCAAGCGCGTCGTCGTGTCGACCTATCAATCGGTTTCGGGGGCCGGCAAGGACGGCATCGACGAGCTGTGGGATCAGACCAAGTCGATCTACAACCCGACGGACGAGAAGCCGGCCAACAAGTTCACCAAGCAGATCGCCTTCAACGTGATCCCGCATATCGATGTCTTCATGGACAGCGGCGAGACGAAGGAAGAGTGGAAGATGGTCGCTGAAACAAAGAAGATCGTCGATCCGTCGATCAAGGTGACGGCAACCTGCGTCCGCGTTCCTGTTTTCGTGGGCCATTCCGAAGCTGTGAATATCGAGTTCGAGGACTTCCTTGATGAGGATGAGGCGCGCGATATCCTGCGGGAAGCGCCGGGCGTCATGGTTATCGATAAACGCGAGGATGGCGGCTACGTCACGCCGGTCGAATGCGTCGGTGATTTTGCCACCTTCATCAGCCGGATCCGTCAGGACAGCACAATCGAGAACGGTCTCAACCTGTGGTGCGTCTCCGACAACCTGCGCAAGGGTGCCGCGCTCAACGCGGTCCAGATCGCCGAAACGCTCGGCACGCGCGTTCTGAAAAAAGGCTGATTTCGGAGCCTGACCGGATCGGGTTTCGACCGTTTGCTTTCTATGGCGCGTCCTCCGCGCTGTGCCAAGCTCATGCAAGGTAAACAGGCGCAGGCTTCCCTATGTTGGGGCCTGCGCCTTTTCTTTCCCGCCTCCTGCGCCGGTCGTCTGGTGGGCCGGGAAACGTCTCGGCTGCGCACGCCCTGAGTCGCGTCATTTTTCAGAAATTTCGGGAAATTTCCCGGACTGGCCGAAAGCCTATCTTCATCTTGAGTGGCAAAACGAAGCCTCTGTGCTTTGGGGTTCGAGGTGGCGCAAGATGGGTGAGATCTTAACGATCAGGTTTGCAGAGACGGTGAGTCTGGATCCGGACCGGATGGTCGAGCTCTGCGTGGAGATGGGGCAGGAAAACGCGGAAGCCCTGCTCAACGGGACGCTGGAGCAGCTCTCGCTCGGGCTGCGGGAGCTTGACATGCTCTATAGATCGCAAAGCTGGCATCGGATCGGCGCTCAGGCCGAAGCGCTGTCCGTGCTGGCTGCAAATGCGGGAATGACGACCTTTGCGCGGGTCGCACGTGACGTCGGCCTATGCGCCGACATGGAGCGCATTGTCCCGCTCACGGCCACGTTGAACCGCCTTCACAGGATTTCCGAGGGGACGGTCAATTCCATTTGGGAGTTGGGGGATATGATGCGCTAGATCCCGTTCTGGCCTTGCGGTCGGGGCTGGGCCGGGTAGTTTGGATCTGGTTTCAAAAGTCCGAGGGTCCGATGCTGCAATTTGCTCAATATGATGATCAGACCCGGCCTCTTCATATTCTAGGGCCCGATCAACTGGACGCATGGTGCGCCGATCATCCGACGCGCGTGCGCACGTGGATCGAGGCGCAGGGGTTTGCCGCAAAACCGGGCGAGATCTGTCTTGTGCCGGACGAGGACGGCAATCTCGCCGCGGTTCTGGTGGGCGCGCAGAAAGCGGCTGCCAAGGCGCGGGGCCGGTTTTCGCTGGCGGGGGTGGCTGCAAAACTGCCCAAGGGATCTTACCGGATCGCGAGCGCGCATGACGCGCTGGAGTTGCGCGAACACGCACTGGGTTGGCTGCTCTCACACTACAGTTTCGAGCGCTATAAATCGCGTCCCTCCCACGACGCCCGTCTGGTCTGTCCGGACGGGATCGATGCGCAGGAGCTGGAGGATATCGCGGCCGGAGAGGCGCTCACCCGCGATCTGATCAACACGCCCGCCAGCGATATGGGCCCCGAGGCCCTGGAACAGGCCGTGCGCGATCTGGCCGCGCGGCATGGTGCGTCCTGCAGCGTGATCGTGGGCGACGATCTTCTGGCGCAGAACTTTCCCATGATCCACACCGTGGGGCGCGCCTCTGACAAGGCCCCGCGCCTGATCGACCTGAATTGGGGCGACACCGGCCCGCAACTGGTGCTGGTCGGAAAGGGCGTGTGTTTCGACACGGGCGGTCTGAACATCAAACCCGGCGGATCGATGGGGTTGATGAAAAAAGACATGGGCGGTGCGGCCACGGTTCTGGGCCTTGCCCACATGATTATGGCGCGCAAGCTGCCCTTGCGGCTGCGCGTCCTCATTCCGGCTGTGGAGAATGCAATCGACGGATCCGCGTTCCGGCCGCAGGACGTGCTGACGTCCCGCAAGGGTCTGACCGTCGAAGTGAACAACACCGATGCCGAAGGACGGCTGGTCCTCGCCGACGCGCTGGCGCTTGCCGATGAGACCCCGCCGGACCTGATGATCTGCATGGCGACGCTGACCGGGGCTGCGCGCGTTGCCGTCGGTCCGGACCTTGCGCCGTTCTATACCGATGACGACGCTTTTGCGCAGACGCTCGCCGACAGCGCTTCTGCCCAGTGCGATCCGGTTTGGCGGATGCCTTTCCATGCCCCCTATGAGAAGATGATCGAACCCGGGATCGCCGATCTCGACAATGCTCCGAAAGGCGGGTTTGCCGGATCGATCACCGCAGCGCTGTTCCTGCGCCGCTTTGTCGAGAACACGTCCCGGTTTGCGCATTTTGACATTTACGGATGGCAGCCCTCGGCGGCGCCGGCACGACCTGTCGGCGGGGTCGGGCAGGGCGCACGCGCCATTCTTGCCGCCCTTCCCGAGGTTCTGGATCTGTGAGCGCATTGGACCCGCGCATAACGCCCTGCAATGGCAAAGTGGCTGCGTCGCACCTCAAGGGACAGGTCGAGGCGGAGAAGTTTCTGGACGGCGAATTGCAGCAATGCAGCGTCGCGGTGGCAGACATGCTGGGAAAGCCGGATGGCCGCCGTGTGTCGCAGCTGGTCTATGGCGATCTGTTCAACGTTCTCGAAGAAACCAAGGGGTATCTTTTCGGTCAGGCGGTGAATGACGGCTACTGCGGATATATCAAGGCAGACCAGTTGGGGGACCCGGAAGACCCGTCCCATTGGGTCGCGGTGCCCGCAACGCATCTCTACCCGGGTCCGCATGTGCGGCTGATGACCACCGGCACCCTCTATTTCGGCTCTGAAGTGTCCGTGGTGGGCGTTGAGGGAGACTGGATCCGGCTTGCCGGTGGCGCCTGTGTGCCTTCCAGCCACGTGCTGCCACTTGAGGAACGTCTCGACGATCCGGTGACGATCGCGGACCTGATGCTTGGCTCGCCCTATCTTTGGGGCGGCATCACACGCTACGGGATCGATTGTTCCGGACTGGTGCAGATGGCATGGCGGGCCTGTGGTCTGGAGTGTCCGCGCGACAGCGATATGCAGGAGGCCGAACTGGGGCGGGCCCTGCCGCAGGGCGAAACACCCCGCCGTGGCGATCTGGTGTTCTGGAAGGGCCATGTGGGCCTCGTCGCGGAGCGCAATATGTTGCTGCACGCGAATGCGCACCACATGGCGGTGGCCTATGAGAAGCTGGACGCGGCCATCGTGCGGATCGCGGAGGCGGGGGGCGGGCCGGTCACGTCGATCAAGCGGATCGACGGTTTGAAGCTCAATCGACGGCCCTGATGATCTTCTTGTCGAAGACGCGCAGGACCTGACGCAGGTCAGCGCCGCGTTTGAGGATCCGGCCATCCATCCCGATGACGGAATACTGCTGCTGCTTGGAGATCAGGCGCGGACGTTTTTCGATCCGGTAGATCGGGTGCTCGGCCGAGCGTCGGAAGATCGAGAAAACCGCAACATCCTTGAGCATCGAGATCCCGTAGTCGCGCCACTCTCCCGCGGCGACCATGCGGCCGTATACTGTCAGAATCGCGGAGAGTTCCGTGCGGTGAAACGCGACCTTGTCGGGCTGTGCCGGCCTTTGAAACGGGATCGGTGCGCTCTGGTTCATGTCTCTAGAATTACCCTCAAGCCTTCACAACGCAAGCTCTGCCCAAAAAAAGCCGTGAGAACACCGCGATAATTTCTTTTGTGCTCCCACGTTATGACCTGTTTTCCCGGCATCTAGAACCTGTAGCGAGTGAGAACTCATCCGATACGGCTTAATCAGCCCCCACCCAGATGGCCGTGTCGGGACTACACATTCCAAATGAGCCTCTGTCCTGCTCGCAGGGCAGAGGCTTATCTTATTTCAGACCCTATTCCAGCGGGCTGTCGGGCACTTTGAAGGTCAATGAGGCCCAGAGCGAGCGCCAGACGCCCCCGGCTTCCGGATCCTCATTCTCAAGCGGCTCCATCGCGACAGCGTCCACGAGGTATTCGTGGCCACGCGATATCGGGAGGTCCGCAAAGCCCGTATCATCGGTGCTATGAAGGCTCTTGGTGACGGTTCCGTCCGGCGCCCTGTCAAACAGCGTGATCTGCGCGTTGGCGCGGGGCGTGTCGTCGAGAAAGACCTGCACGGGCAAGCTTGCAAGGGCATCGGTATAGGGGTTTGCCGCCGCGACGATCTCGGTTTTCAGACCAACCCGCCGGTCCGCGCCGCCCCCCGAGCCGATTGCCACGAGGCTTTTGGCGTAGCGGCGGTAGAGCTCCACGAAATCCGTTTCCGGCAATCCGCGGGCCTTGTGCGCCTCAAGAACCTCGGGGAAGCCCTTCTCCTCGGCGAAGTTCACGAATTTCTGCCACTCGCGATAGGCAAGCTGGAGATCGATGGTTTCATGCACCAGAACCGCCAATCCATCCCCGGGCGCAGCCATGTTCAGCGCGGGCACATCCCCAAGGCGCCCCTCCACCGCAATAGCGGTGTCGCCCATGAAAATCTCGAAGCGGTCGAACTGGCGGGTCTGGAAACTGTAGCTGGGGCCTTTGAACTCTTGACCAACCCGAAGGTGGGCCTCTATTCGATTGCTTTCGGGGATCATGTAGGTCTCGGGTGAAATCCAGAACTCATGGGCCTTGAGCGGCAGGCCGAGGAGGCTAACTGCTAGGCCAATGGTGATAATACGGAGCTTCTTCATGGTTTTTCCCCTATCGCGTTGGGTTCTGATGCTGATGCGCGCTGTGCTGTTGTCAACCGCGTTCGCCATCAATTTTGCCGCCATGGGCCACGCCCATGAGATCCGGCCCGCAATTGCTGACGTTTCGCTCAGCGCCGACAGCATCGAGATGGAGATCCGTCTGACCGCCGAGCCACTTGTGGCGGGAATGGATCTGGACGGTCTGCAGGACACGAACGAGGCCCCCGAGGCCGAGGCCTATGACCAGCTGCGGGCCCTTTCGCCGGACGAACTGACAGTCCGGTTCGAGGCCGTGTGGCCGGAGCTTCGCGGAACTTTCGTCGTTAGGACGGGCGAGACGGACGTCCTTCTCGATCTTGATCGGGTGCGTGTCGAGGCTCAGGAGGATCTGGAGCTTCCGCGCGACACGCTTGTCTCCCTGAGCGCCGCGCTTCCCGAAGGCGATGATGCCGTCCGCGTGGGCTGGGCTGCGGGCAACGGCCCGCTCATTGTGCGTCAGGCAGGCGCCGGAGATGACGCCTATGCCGGCTATCTGGAGGGTGGCGTCCTCAGTGAGCCGCTGCCGCGGGCGGGGGCGATCACGGAAAGCAGCCTGTCGGTGTTCGTGCGCTATATCTTCGTGGGCTTCGATCACATCATTCCCAAGGGCGTGGATCACATCCTCTTCGTTCTGGGGCTGTTTTTCCTGTCGGTTCAGATGCGGCCGCTGCTTATTCAGGTGACGGCATTTACTGCCGCGCACACGATCACCCTTGCGATGGCAAGCCTTGGACTGGTGACGGTGTCGCCAGCCATCGTGGAGCCTTTGATTGCCGCCTCGATTGTCTATGTCGCTGTCGAGAACATCTTTTTCAGGCGTATCACCCCGTGGCGACCCGTGGTGATCTTCCTGTTCGGGCTGCTTCACGGGCTTGGCTTTGCCAGCGTGCTGGGAGAGTTCGGCCTTGCGCCGGGCCGGTTTATCGCGGGCCTGATCGGCTTTAATGTCGGGGTCGAGGTCGGCCAGCTTGCCGTAATCCTCGCGGCCTTCCTGCTGGTTGGTTTCTGGTTCGGCCGAAAGCCGTGGTATCGCGCGGCCATCGCCATCCCAGGTTCTGTTGTGATCGCATTGATAGGTGGCTACTGGGCGATTGAGCGCACATTCCTATGAGCCCGGTGGCCCGCGCGATCCTGTTCAAGCTCGGGGCCGTGACGATGTTCATCGTGATGGCCAGCCTGATCAAGGCGGCATCCGCGCGGGTGCCTCCGGGGGAGGCTGTGTTCTTCCGGTCGTTCTTTGCCATCCCGGTCATTCTGGCGTGGATCGCCTTTCAGGGACAGTTGCGGACGGGTCTGAAGACCCGCAACCCGATCGGGCATTTCTGGCGCGGGCTGGTCGGCTCCACCGCAATGGGGCTCAGCTTCGCGGCGCTGGGCTTGTTGCCTCTCTCGGAGGTCAAGGCCATTCAATATGCGCAACCGGTGCTCGTGGTCGTGTTCGCAGCCATGTTCCTTGGCGAGAATGTGCGGTTCTTCCGCATGACCGCGGTCGTGCTGGGTCTGGCGGGTGTTCTCGTGATCATGTGGCCGCGCCTGACCGCGTTTTCCGGCGGGTCGCTGGATGCGGCACTGGCGCTGGGCGCTGTCGTGGCGCTGGCCTCGGCCACGTTCGCCGCGCTCGCGCATGTCTTTGTGCGTAAACTCGTCCAGTCCGAACAAACCTCTGCGATCGTCTTCTGGTTCTCGGTGACGGCCTCCAGCCTGTCCCTTCTGACCATCCCGTTCGGCTGGGTGGTCCCGACGGCCAACGAAGCCGTGATGTTGGTGTCAGCCGGTCTGGTGGGAGGCGTTGGACAGATCTTCCTGACCGCCAGTTACCGAAATGCCGACGCCTCCGTGGTCGCCCCCTTCGAATACGCGTCGATCCTGATGGCGCTGGGCATCGGCTACGTGGTCTTCAACGAAGTTCCGACATTCATGATGCTGGTGGGCATCTTCCTGATCGTGGCCGCCGGAGTTCTGATCATCTGGCGCGAACGGCAGCTTGGGCTGGCGCGGGAGAAGGGCCGCAGGGCGATGACGCCACAGGGATGATCGCTCGGAACGCCCGCCTGTGGCGCAGGCGTTCCCCTTGGGAAAGGGTGTCTGGCAGCGGGTCGGCCGCGCCCTGTTTGATCTGGATCAGCGCAGCATGACGAAACGTGCTATACTGAGAGAACAGGAGGAAAACAGAATGAAACACATCATCGACAAGCCCAAAAAGCTCAAGAGCAGCATGGTTTCGAAGTTCTGTCAGATTGCGCGCGCAGAACAGCCTCACAAAGAGAGCCTGCTTTTGCAGCAGCGCGAGTTGGCCACACAGGACGCGGGACGCGTTCGGCAATTCGTGCGCATTGAACGGGGACGCCGCGCTTAACGGCGCCCGCCTGTCCGAGAGAATTTTATCGCAGAAATGACCGGCGCATTGACCGGCCAGTTAAAGGCTGGCCGGTTCTGGTGCGCCTTGATCAGACGCGGACGAGCTTTTCGTAGCCTTCCGAGATTTCGCGGGTCAGGGCACCGACCTCGAAATTGTAATCCCCGATCTGACCGACCGGTGTGACTTCGGCGGCTGTGCCGGTGAGCCAGCATTGCTCAAAGCCTTCCAGCTCTTCGGGCATGATGTGGCGCTCGTGAACCTTGATCTGGCGGTCCTTCAACATGCCGATGACGGTCTGGCGGGTCAGGCCGTTGAGGAAGCAATCCGGATCAGGGGTATGCACTTCGCCGTCCTTGACGAAGAAGATGTTTGCGCCGGTCGCCTCGGCCACGTAGCCGCGATAGTCAAACATCATGGCGTCCGAGCAGCCCTTCGCCTCTGCCGCGTGTTTTGACATCGTGCAGATCATGTAAAGGCCGGCCGCTTTGGCGTGGCAGGGGATGGTCTCGGGGCTGGGGCGCTTCCACTGGGAGATGTCGAGCTTGGCGCCCTTCATCTTGGCGTCGCCGTAATAGGCGCCCCACTCCCATGCGGCCACGGCCAGGCGCACCGGGTTTCGCGCGGATGCGACACCCATATCCTCGCCTGCGCCACGCCATGCAACAGCGCGCACATATGCATCGGTCAGGCCATTGGCGGTCAGGACTTCCTGTTTGGCGGCTTCGATCTCGTCGATGGTCCACGGGATCTGGAAATCGACCATTTCAGCAGAGCGCTTGAGGCGTTCTGAATGTTCGCGGCTGAGGAAAATCTTGCCGTTGTAGCAGCGCTCTCCCTCGAAAACGGAACTTGCGTAATGCATCGCATGTGTCAGGATATGGACGTTCGCGTCACGCCAGTTTACCAGCTTTCCATCCATCCAGATGACGCCGTCACGATCATCATAGCCACCAGCCATTGTCCTGTTCCTTTCCTTGCCGCACCCGCGCAGTTTTTCATTTATTGCTCAAATTATGCCCGAAGCGGACACATTATTTCGCAAAAGCTTCGATTCGCTATCATTCGATGCTTGGAAAGTCAACAAGGCTGACATAAACTGACGAAGTTTAAAGCGTGGAGATCCTTGTATGTCGGACAGAGGCGCAAGCCAGGGTGGAAGCAGGGGCGAGAACCTGCTGTTCCTGACGGACGATCAGCTGCGGCGCGGGATCGAAGCGATGTTCTTTGCCTATCGGGGGTTTACCGCCGATCCTGACCGGATCCTGGCCGAGTATACCTACGGGCGCGCCCATCACCGCGCCATTCATTTCATCAACCGCTCTCCGGGAACGACGGTCAACAATCTTCTGGATATTCTGGGGGTCACAAAGCAGTCCCTGAACCGGGTTCTGCGGACCCTTATTCAGGATGGTCTGGTCGAATCGCGGGTCGGTACGCGGGACCGGCGCGAACGTCACCTGTTTCTGACCGAGGCGGGCGCGGCGCTCGAAGGTCAGCTCTCGGAGGCGCAACGGCGCAGGATGCGGGCCGCGTTCCGCGACGCGGGTCCCGAAGCGGTGGCCGGTTTTCGCAAAGTGCTCGAGCAGATGATGGATCCGGAAATGCGGAAACATTACCAAGCGATGAAGGATGGCTGGTAGTGGCGGCTGCCTCACAGAACGATGCGCATCTTCTGATCGTCGATGATGACGAGCGGATCAGAACGCTTTTGCAGCAGTTTCTGAGCCGCCACGGGTTCTGGACCACGGCTGCGCGGGACGCGGATCATGCGCGCCGTCTTCTGGCGGGGCTCGACTTCGATCTGATCGTGCTCGACGTGATGATGCCGGGAGATGACGGGATCACCTTCACGCGCCAGCTGCGCGAAACCCATGCGACCCCGATCCTCCTGCTCACCGCGAAGGGGGAGTCGACCGACCGGATTGCCGGTCTGGAGGCCGGTGCGGATGATTATCTCTCCAAGCCCTTCGAGCCCAAGGAGCTTCTGCTCAGGATCAATGCGATCCTGCGGCGGGTGCCGCAGCACGATGACGCGCTGCAGAAACCGAAGTTTCTGCATCTGGGCAGCATCCGCTACGATATCGAACGCGGGGAGATGTGGCAGGGCGATGATCTGGTCCGGCTTACGGCCACCGAGGTGGCGCTCATGCGGATCTTTTCCAGCCGGCCGGGCCAGCCGGTGAGCCGGGCCAAGCTGGTCGAGGATCTCGGGCGCGACAAGGGGCAGGCTCAGGAACGGGCCGTCGATGTGCAGATCACGCGGCTGCGGCGCAAGATCGAGGCGGATCCGAAGCAGCCGCGCTATTTACAAACGGTCCGCGGGGCGGGTTATATGCTCGCTCCTGATTGAAGCCCACGCGGGGCTTGGAGCGCTTAGTTTTCGAGGAATAGTGACGATATGAGCACGGCATTACTTACCCATCCCGATTGCCTGAAACACGTGACCCCGCCGGGTCACCCCGAGCGCGTGGATCGCCTGATGGCGATCTATGCGGTGCTCGATACGATCTCGGATCCGGCGCTGGTCCGTCATCAGGCCCCGATGGCGCGGGACGAAGACATCCTTCTCGCCCACCCGCAGCGTTACATCGATCGGATCAAGGCGGCGGAGCCCAGCGAAGGGACCGTCGCGCTGGACGCCGACACGCATATGTCGCCGGGTTCTCTGAACGCGGCTTATCGGGCGGTCGGCGGCACGGTCAAAGCCGTGGATATGGTGCTTGATGAAGAGGTGCAGAACGCATTCGCAGTGGTGCGCCCCTGCGGGCATCACGCCGAAACCGAGACGCCCATGGGCTTTTGCCTGTTCGGCAATGTGGCGATCGCGGCAAAACACGCGCTGGAGCGCCATGGCCTCAGCCGCGTGGCGGTTGTGGATTTCGACGTGCATCACGGCAACGGGACGCAGGACCTGTTGTGGAATGAGCCACGGACCCTGTTCGTCTCAAGCCACCAGATGCCGCTTTACCCCGGATCGGGGGCGGTCTCGGAACGCGGGGCGAGCAACAATGTCCTGAACGTGCCGCTGCAGCCCCACTCGGACGGGAGCGTCTTCCGGACCGCCTATGAACGGATCGTTTTCCCTGCGCTCGAAGAATATAAACCGGAACTGATTCTGGTCTCGGCGGGGTTCGATGCCCATGCCGCGGATCCGCTGGCAAACCTCAACCTGATCGAAGACGACTTTGCCTGGGTGACGGAGCGGCTGTGCGACATCGCGGACGCGCATGCGCAGGGGCGGGTCGTCTCGACTCTCGAAGGCGGGTATGATCTGGATGCCTTGGCAGCGTCGGCCGCGGCGCATCTGAATGTATTGCTGAAGAGGGGCGCATGACCGAAACACCCGTATCCGAAATGTCGTTCGAACAGGCCATGGCCGAGCTGGAGAAGGTCGTCAGCCAGCTGGAACATGGGGATGTCCCGCTCGAGGATTCCATCAAGATGTATGAGCGCGGGGCCGAGCTGAAGAAACGCTGCGAAGCCAAGCTCAAAGAGGCCGAGGAAAAGGTTGCCCAGATTACACTGGGCAGCGATGGCCAGCCCTCTGGAACGACGCCCGCCGAAGGGCTTTGAACGCCGTGTTCGACGCCGCCTTGCGTGACGCGCAGGTCCGGACACAGGCCTGTCTTGACGGCTGTATGGCAGATCTGACCGGCACGATTGCCGAAGCGATGCGTTACACCTGTCAGGGCGGCAAACGTCTGCGGGCATTTCTTGTCATGGAAGGCGCCCGCATTCACGGAGCCGATCCCGCCGCCGCGGACCGCGTCGCCGCCGCGATCGAGATCATCCACGCCTATTCGCTGGTGCATGATGATCTGCCCTGCATGGATGACGATGATCTGCGCCGCGGGCATCCGACAGTGCACAAGAAATGGGACGAGGCGATCGCGGTTCTGACCGGTGATGCGCTGCAAACGCTCGCTTTCGAAATTCTTGCGGATCCTGCCACCTCGCCCCATGCGCAGGTCCGGCTGGACCTGATCCGCTCCCTTGCCCGCGCCAGCGGCGCGCAGGGGATGGTGCTGGGTCAGGCGCTCGATATCGCGGCTGAGACGGCGCCTGCGCCGCTGACACTCGACGAAATTACCCGGCTTCAGGCGGGCAAGACCGGGGCCCTGATCGAGTGGTCCGGACAGGCCGGCGCGGTCCTGACGCAGTCGGATCCGACCCGTCTGCGCCAATATGCACAGGCGCTGGGCCTTGCTTTTCAGATCGCCGACGACATCTTGGACATCGAAGGGGATGCGGAACTGGCCGGAAAACGTCTGCAGAAGGATGCGGATGCCGGCAAGGCAACGTTCGTGTCCCTGCTTGGAATGGACGGTGCGAAACGCCGTGCAAGGGAACTGGTCGAGGAGGCCGAGGCCGCGTTGAGCCCCTATGGCGACGCGGCGAAGAACTTGCAGGACGCGGCGCGGTTCGTTATCTCGCGCGACAATTGACTCTTTGGAAGCTGGGCTATGACCGACAGACCTGAGACACCTGTTCTTGACCGCGTGGTGACGCCTGCGGACATGAAAGCGCTGTCCGATGCGGACCTGTTGCGGCTGGCTCAGGACCTGCGGGCCGAAACCATCTCGGCTGTGTCGGAGACAGGGGGGCATCTTGGCGCGGGCCTTGGCGTCATTGAGCTGACGGTTGCGTTGCATGCCGTCTTCGACACCCCGCGCGACCGTTTGATCTGGGATGTCAGCCACCAGTGCTACCCGCACAAGATCCTGACCGGACGCCGGGACCGGATCCGGACGTTGCGGATGCAAGACGGGCTCAGCGGGTTCACCAAGCGCAGCGAAAGCCCCTACGATCCGTTCGGCGCGGCCCATAGCTCGACCTCGATTTCGGCAGCACTTGGCATGGCGGTTGCGCGTGACCTCGGGGGCACGCCCGAACACGGGCTCGGGGATTGCATCGCGGTCATTGGCGATGGCTCGATCAGCGCGGGCATGGCGTTCGAGGCGATGAACAATGCGGGTCACCTCGACAAACGTCTGATCGTCATTCTCAATGACAACGATATGTCGATCGCACCGCCGGTCGGGGCGATGTCGTCCTACCTGTCGCGGCTTTATGCCGGTGCTCCGTTTCAGGAGTTCAAGGCCGCCGCGAAAGGGGCCGTTTCGCTTCTGCCGGAGCCGTTTCAGGAAGGTGCGCGTCGTGCCAAGGAGGCGCTGAAAAGCGTCACCGTGGGCGGCACGCTCTTCGAGGAGTTGGGATTCTCTTACGTGGGCCCGATAGACGGGCATGATCTGGACCAGCTGCTGTCTGTGCTGCGCACCGTCAAGCTCCGCGCCGACGGGCCGATCTTGATCCATGTGATCACCAAGAAGGGCAAGGGCTACGCGCCTGCCGAGGCTGCCGATGACAAAGGCCACGCGACCGCGCGGTTCGATGTTGTCACCGGAAAGCAGCACAAGGCGCCCTCCAACGCGCCCAGCTACACCAAGGTTTTTGCCCAGTCGCTGATCAAGGAAGCCGAGAAGGACAGCAGGGTGGTGGCCATCACCGCTGCGATGCCATCGGGCACCGGGCTGGACCTGTTTGCCGATCGCTATCCGCAGCGCTGTTTTGACGTCGGCATCGCCGAGCAGCACGGCGTGACCTTCAGCGCAGGCCTTGCTGCCGGCGGGATGAAGCCGTTCTGCGCGATTTATTCCACCTTCCTGCAGCGCGGATATGACCAGATTGTGCATGACGTGGCCCTACAGCGTTTGCCGGTGCGGTTCGCGATCGACCGTGCGGGGCTTGTGGGCGCGGATGGCGCGACGCATGCAGGCTCCTATGACATCGCTTTTTTGTCGAACCTGCCGGGGATGGTCGTGATGGCTGCGGCCGATGAGGCGGAGCTTGTCCATATGGTCGCGACCGCCGCCCAGATCGATGACACGCCCTGCGCCTTCCGCTTCCCGCGCGGTGAAGGGGTGGGCTGCGAGATGCCGGAGGTTGGCACTCCGCTCGAGATTGGCAAGGGCCGGATCATCTCCGAGGGCAACCGCGTTGCGATCCTGTCTTTCGGCACCCGCCTTGCGGAGGTCGAGAAAGCGGCCGAGAACCTCGCTGCCAAGGGCATTGTTCCGACGGTTGTGGACGCGCGCTTTGCCAAGCCGCTCGATCACGACCTGATCCTGCAGCTGGTGGCGCATCACGAGGCCCTCGTAACGGTCGAGGAAGGTGCTGTCGGGGGCTTCGGCTCGCATGTGGCCCAGTTCCTGTCGGATCAGGCCGTGTTCGACAGGGGCCTGAAATTCCGCTCGATGGTGCTGCCGGATATTTTCATTGATCAGGCCAGCCCGCGTGCCATGTATGATATTGCGGCCATGAATGCGCCGCAGATTGAAGCCAAGGTTCTCGAGGTTCTCGGCGTTACGGATCTGTCCAGCCGTCGCGCCTGAACCGATGTGCTGTCAGGGTGAACGGGCCTGAAAACCCGGCCCGGTCAGGTATGGAGACTGTCCGCCCGTGCAAAGCTCAACGCCTGTCGTGACCTATCGCTGGTTCGTATTCCTCATCACGCTGGGATATTTCCTCTACCGGTTCATCGAGACACCGTCGGGTTATTTCGGGGCCCAGTTCCGCTTTCTCACGGTTTGGGCGCTGACGGCCTCGACCCTGTCGGCGTGGTTCATGCTGCGCCTGTCCATGGGCTGGAGCACGTGGCGCGCGGAAGCCTTCGCCTCGGTCACCGTCGTGCTGAATGCGACGGTCGTGCTGATGTATTGGAAGATCTATCTTCAGGATCCGGCCCTGTTCTACGGTTCGGACGGATCACCCGGGCCCTGGCACCAGGAATATTTTATCCACGGGCTCGGGCCTTTGCTGCAGATGATCGACGCCTTCTTTATTCTGGGGGTCTTCCGGCCCCTCAAACAGATCTTGCACGGCATCGTGGCCGTTCCGGTCGTCTACATCTTCTGGATCGAGGCGCTGGTGCAGCCGATGAACATCAAGCCGGAAGGATCCGTGACGACGGGGCTGCCCTACCGCTTCCTCAACAACATGGAGCTGAGCGGGCGCGGCGAGTTCTACGTCACCACGATTGTCACCATGCTGGCGCTCACGGCCGCCGCATGGGTTCTGGCGTGGGTCTTGAACAGGCGCGGCTGAGACGGGCGCGCTGGCGTCGTCATCTGCTGTTCTGGTCCAGCTTCTTTTCGATCGCGATCAAGCGTTCCAGAACGTCGTCACGGTATTTGTCGGTGGCCATGTTATCTTCTTCGTGATGCGCGTCCTGCATCGAGTTCACGATGAGGCCGACAAGCAGGTTCACCACGGCAAAGGTCGTCACCATGATGAAGGGCACGAAGAACGCCCATGCGTAGGTGTAGACTTCCATGACCGGACGCACGATCCCCATCGACCAGCTTTCCAGCGTCATGATCTGGAACAGCGAGTAGGCCGAGCGCGGCAGCGTGCCGAACCAGTCCGGGAAACTCGCGCCGAACAGCTTGGTGGCCATGACGGCGCCGATGTAGAAGATCAGGCTCATCAACAGGAAGACCGACCCCATACCCGGCAGGGCGGTGATGAAGCCTTCCACCACGCGCCGCAGCGACGGGGCAACCGAGATCACCCGCAGAAGCCTGAGAATGCGCAAGGCACGGAGAACCGACAGGCCCTGGGCCGCAGGCACCAGCGATATCGCTACGATCAGAAAATCGAACAGGTTCCAGCCGCTGCGGAAGAAGTCGCGCCGGTAGGCAAACAGTTTGGCCGAAAGCTCGGCTACAAAGATCGTCAGGCAAATCTGGTCGAGCAGGATGATGAGCGGACCTGCCTGCGCCATGATCTCCTGCGATGTTTCCAGCCCGAGGATCACGGCGTTGAACACGATCACGCCAAGGATGAAATTGCGCACGGATGCGCGTTCCAGAAAGGTTTGAATTCTCGTTCTTTGGGACATGTCACGCCTGTTCATTTCGTCGCGATATGGGCTTTCGTGAACTGCGCTGCAAGCTCTACATGCGTCGACCAGCGAAATTGATCGACGGGTTGCACCCAATCGAGGCGATACCCCCCGTTGATGAGTATTTCCGCGTCTCTTGCGAAGGTCACAGGGTTGCAGGAGACGGCTGCTATGACGGGGACTTGCGACTTTGCCAACTCGATGCTTTGCGCTTCGGCTCCGGCACGGGGCGGATCGATGATCACGGCGTCCTGAGCGCTCAGTTCTTGCGGCAAAACGGGTCGCCGGAACAAATCCCGCACCTCGGCCTGCACCTTCTTGAGGCCCGAGGACTTGCGCCAGCCCTGATCCAGCGCGTGGATCAGGCTTTCGTCGCCTTCGAGCGCCCAGACCTCGGCCGATCGTGCTGCGGGCAGCGCGAAGGTGCCGCATCCCGCAAACAGATCGGCGACGGATTTCGCGCGCCCCAGAACCTCGGTGACGGCCTGCTGCAAGATCGTTTGTCCATGCGCGGTGGCTTGCAGGAAAGCGCCGGGCGGAGGCGTGACTTCGGTTGTTGCGAATATCTGGATCGGCGCTCTGCGTGTTGCGATCTCCTCCCCGTCCCAGCACACGCGGGCGAGGTCGAATTTCTCGGCGAGAACGGACAGCTCGACCAGTTGTTGCGGCTCCAGCGGTTTGGCGTCCCGGATATCGATGTCGAGGCCTGCTTCCGAGCAGGTCACCGCCAGCGCGATCTCCCCCTTGCGGGACGCCCCCAGCAGCGTCAGCGCCTCGTATGCCGGCATTCCGGCCATGATTGCCGGATGCAGCAGCTGGCAGTCGGGAACTTCGATCAGCGTGTCCGAGGCGCGGGCGTGAAAGCCGATCAGGACACCCTTCTTGGTGCGCCTCCCGTGCAAGGTCGCACGCCTGCGCGCGCGCGCCGGCGAGGTCTGGATCTCGCGGATCTCGGTCTCGATCCCGCGCGCGGCAAGGCCGCTACGGATCATCTGGGTTTTCCACTCTGCCACGAAGGTGTCACGCGCATGCTGCATGGCGCAGCCGCCGCAGGATTTGAAGTGACGGCAGGGCGGGGCAACGCGATCGGGGGACGGTGTGACGATCCGGAAACTGCCATCCTCGGCGAGGTCGATCCCTTCGCCGGGAAGGGTTCGCGGCAGGGGCGGGCTGCCCGCACAGACGCCCTCTCCCTTCAGGTTGATCCGTTCAATCTGGGTTACAGGCATGAGGCTTTATTCCGCAGCTTCCGAAATGCCGATGAACCCGCCGGATTGGCGATGCCAGTAGCCTGCATAAAGACCTCCCGCGGCCAGCAGATCGGCGTGGGTGCCCTGCTCGACAATCCGACCCTGATCAAGCACGACGATCCGGTCCATGCGTGCGATGGTCGAGAGGCGGTGCGCGATGGCGATGACCGTCTTGTCCTTCATGGCGTGCTCGAGCGCGAGCTGGATCGAGGCCTCGACCTCGCTGTCGAGCGCGCTGGTCGCCTCGTCGAGAATGAGGATCGGGGCATCCTTGAGCATTGCGCGTGCGATGGCGATTCGTTGGCGCTGACCGCCCGAAAGCTTGACGCCGCGCTCGCCCAGATGCGCGTCATAGCCCTTCCGGCCTGCGAAATCCTCCAGATCCTCGATGAAGGCATCGGCTTCGGCCTTTTTCGCGGCGTCTCGGATCTCGTCCTCGGTGGCGTTCGGGTTGCCGTAAAGAATATTGTCGCGGGCCGGCCGGTTGAACATGGCGGTTTCCTGCGTGACCATGCCGATCTGTCGGCGCAGGCTTTCCTGTGTCACTTTCGCGATGTCCTGATCATCGATCAGCACGCGGCCTTTCTCGGGATCGTAGAGCCTCAGCAGCAGGGCCACGAGCGTTGACTTGCCCGCGCCCGATGCGCCGACAACGCCGAGCTTTTCGCCGGGTTTGACCTGCAGCGACACGTCCGTGATCCCGCCTGTTTTGCGACCATAGGCAAAGCTTACGTGATCCAGTTCGATATGGCCGTCGGGCACGCTCAGGCTTTCAGCGTCCGGCGCATCGACCAGCGTGTGCGGCGGGGTCAGGGTCCGGATCCCGTCCTCGACCTCGCCGATATTCGAATAGATCGTCATCAGCGTGAAGCTGACCCACCCTGTCATCTGTGCGATGCGGATGGAGACCGCCCCCGTCGCGACGATATCCCCGGGAGACGCCATGCCGTAAGACCACAGGATCAGCGTCCCACCAACAAGACCGACCGGCAGCAGGCCCGACAGCGTCATGAGGGTGAAGCGAAACCATGCGGACACCTCTCCGAAGCCAAGCGCCTTCTCGCGGAAAACCTGCATTGAAGACAGGGCCGCCTGATCCTCATGCTTGGCATGGGCAAAGAGCTTCACCGTCTTGATATTCGTGATCGTGTCCACGACCTGACCGGAGACCATGGCCCGGGCCCCGGCCCGTCCCGCCGAGTGGACCCGGATGCGCGGCATGAACCAGCGAATGAGCACGAGATAGACCGCCAGCCAGACCGCGAGCAGAACGGCGATCCGGTAATCGATGATCGTGAGCAGGAAGACCGAGCCAACCAGCGATGCCAAGGCAAAGGCCACGACGTTGATCGTCTCCGACGCAACATCTGTTACGGCGCGCGCGGTCTGCATCTGTTTTTGCGCGATGCGGCCCGCGAAGTCGTCATCGAAGAAGGTCACCGCCTGCCCCATGGTCCAGCGGTGCAGGCGCGACAGCACCAACGGGTTCACGTTCGGCTGTACCACGATGGAGTTTGCCGCCGAGGACATCCCGAAAACCGCAGGCCGCAGCAGCAGAAAGAACGCGGCGAAACCAAACAGCAGAAGCCAGTGATCGCGAAAGAAACCGGCGGGGCCGGTCTCAAGGGCTGTATCAACGACGACACCAAGCAGCAGGGCGGTAAACACTTCCAGAGACCCTGCGGCGGCCGAGACAATGGACGCGCCGATCAGGACCGGCCATGAGCCGGACAACGCCCATGCGAAAAACGCCATCAGCGTGCGCGGCGGCGGGCCTTCCGCGGGGCGGAACGCGTCGATCAGGTTTCCGATGTTCTTGACCGGGTTCATAGAGTCACTCGGCAGCTTGGTTGGTGTTGAGGAACCCGCCCGACTGGCGGCCCCAGAACCCTGCATATAGTCCATTTTGCGCCAAAAGCTCATCATGAGAGCCATCTTCGGTAATCGCGCCATCCTCGAGCACGATAATACGGTCGAGATGGGCAATGGTGCTCAGACGATGGGCAATGGCGATCACGGTCTTTCCTTCCATGACGCCGTAAAGCGTTTCCTGAATCGCGGCTTCAACCTCGCTGTCGAGCGCGCTTGTCGCCTCGTCCAGCACTAGGATCGGCGCATCCTTGAGGATGACGCGCGCCAAGGCGATGCGCTGGCGCTGGCCACCACTGAGCTTGACGCCGCGCTCGCCGACATGGGCCTCGTAGCCCTTGCGGCCGGTGGGATCCTCGAGATCGAGAATGAACGCGTGCGCTTCGGCGCGTTTGGCCGCCTCGATCATCTCGGCCTCGGTGGCGTCCGGGCGGCCGTACAGGATGTTGTCGCGCACCGAGCGGTGCATCAGCGCGCTGTCCTGAGACACCATGCCGATATGGGCGCGCAGGCTGTCCTGCGTCACGTGGGCGATGTCCTGACCGTCGATCATGATCCGTCCGGCATCGGCATCGTAAAACCGCAGCAGAAGCTTGACCAAGGTTGATTTTCCGGCGCCTGAGCGCCCGATAAGCCCGATCTTCTCCCCCGGACGGATGGTGAGGTCGACATTGGCAAGCCCGCCGGCCTCGCGTCCGTAATGGTGGCTGAGGCCTTCGATCTCGATCTTGCCCTCCTCCAGCTTCAGAGGCTTTGCATCCGGCCGGTCCAGCAAGGTGATTGGTTGGGCAATCGTCTCCATCCCTTCGGCGACAACACCGAGCGAGCGGAAAAAGCTCGAGACCGCCCACATGATCCAACCGGTCATGGCGTTCAGGCGCAGGGTCAGCGCGCTGGCCGCTGCAATCACGCCAACCGACGCCGTTCCCTGTGCCCAGAGCCAGATCGCCCATCCGACGACGGCCACGATCAGGAACCCGTTGAGCGTGACAAGCATCAGGTCCATCAGCGTGAAAATCCGCATCTCCCGCGCAAATGTCTGGCGGGTCGTCTCGATCGCCTCCTTCGCGAAATCGATCTCGCGGTCATGGTGGGCAAAGAGTTTCACCGAATGGATGTTGGTATAGCTGTCGACAACGCGCCCCGTGGTCATGGAGCGCGCATCCGACGAGGCTTTCGAGGCGGGGCCCACGCGCTTCATTGTCCACGCCACGAGGGCCGCGTAGAGGGCGAACCAGATCAGAAGCGGCAGGGCGAGGCGAGGATCGGCGTCGCTGAGCAGGATCGCGGCCCCGATGAAATAGGCCAGTGAAAAGGTTATGGCGTCGAACACTTGAAAAACGGCTTCGCCCGCGGCGGGCGGCGCTTGCATGATCCGGTTGGCGATCCGGCCGGCAAAGTCGTTCTCGAACCAGCCCACCGACTGGCGCAGAACGTGCCGGTGGGCCCGCCACCGAAACAGGGTCCCGAAATTGGGGAGGATCGCGTTGTTCAGGAGGGCCACGTCGATCGCCTGCAGAACGGGCCGGACCAGCAGGATGAAGACCGCGATCAGGACAAGCTCTGTTCCAAATTCCGAAAGAATGTCCTCTGGCGCGCCGCGTCCGAGAAAATCCACCACCCGGCCAAGGTAATAGATCAGGCCGACTTCCACGAAGGCCACGACAAGGGACATGATCCCTGCGAAGGCGAAGAGCTTTCTGAACGGCCGGCTGTAATCCCACAAAAACGGCCAGAGCCGCGTCGGCGGGGTATCCACCAGCGGGTACTCTTCGTAAGGATCGACGAGATTCTCGAGAAACCGGAACATCTATGTGCCTTTGAACTATCTGCGCAGGTATAGCGCCAGAGTTCCGGGAATTCCATGATCGTGAACCGGCGACCGCGGCGCCCTTCAAGTGTTGAGCAGGTCTTCTCTGGACAGGGAAAAGCCGGAGGCGATCCAGTGCTCCTCGAGCTCTTTCAATCTCCGTCCAAGCTCCGGGCCTTCCAGATCGGGCATGAGATCCGCCGCTGTGACCGGGAAAACCGCGCCCGCGCCCGCGTCGATGTCTTTCTCCATGCCAGCGGGCAACGGTTGCTCGAACGTGGCGGCGCGGATCAGGGCCGTGTCGCGGGCGATCTCGGCGCCGTGCCGGAAGGCGATGGCGGCGAGACCCTGGGCGGAGCCGGTCTGCTCCCGCAAGGTTGCAAGCATCCGCGTGTCCGCGCGCGACAGCCGCCAGCGTTCGGACGGATCTTCCCCGCCAAGCGCGGCGGCGCGTCTTTGCCAGGACGGTGGCATGGCCGCTTCCAGATGAACCAGCCGTGTCAGAACCCGGGCATCGGCGCCGGGCAGCACGTGGGCCAGAACGCCGGAGATTTCCATCGACGCGACACTGGGTGCGGGATCGTTTGCAGAGAGCAGCTTGCGCATTTCGCTGCCGATGCGTTCCCGGGACAGGTTGTCGAGCCCTTCTGCCAGTTCGGCGCAGGCGGCCAGACCTTCCGGGTCGAGGCCTTCCTGCGGATCGCCATACCATGCGTGGAATCTGAAGAACCGCAGGATACGCAGGTAGTCTTCGGTAATGCGCCGGCGCGGGTCTTCGATAAACCGCACATGCCGGCGGTTGAGATCTTCGAGGCCGCCCACAGGGTCACGGATTTCCCCGTCCGGCGTGGCGTAAAGCGCGTTCATCGTGAAGTCGCGGCGTCTGGCATCCTCTTCCAGAGAGGTCGAGAACGCCACCGTGGCGCGGCGGCCATCGGTGGAGACATCCGTTCGAAAGGTCGTCACTTCGAACGGGATCTTCTCGACGACAAAGGTGATGGTGCCGTGATCGATACCTGTCGGCACGGTGCGCAGACCGGCCTGCCGTCCGATCTCGGTCATCTGCTCGGGCGTGGCATCGGTCGCCAGATCGATATCCGCCACCTTGCTGTCGAGCAGCGCGTTGCGCACGCAGCCTCCGACGAAAAAGATCTGATAGCCGGACGCGTCAAAGGCGCGGGTCACCTTGCGGGTCGCGGGCTGGGTGACCCATGAGGCGTTCAGGCGGGTCATTGGCTGACCTGATCCGCAAGCGAGCGCAGCATGCGCGCGGTCGCGCCCCAGATGAAATAGGGCCCGTAGGGAACGGTGTAGTAATACCGTGTCTCCCCGCGCCAGCGGCGGCCCTGAATGGCGAAATTCGACGGTTGCAACACATGATCCAGCGGAACCGAGAACACCTCGGCCACCTCGCCTAGTTCCGGAACCGGCGTGAACGGCTCGGTGATATGCGCGATGAAGGGCGTGACCTGAAATCCGGTCACGGTTTCATGGCTGGCAAGCTGGCCAAGCATCGTCGCGGTGTATCGCGGCAGGCCGATTTCCTCATGCGCCTCGCGCAGGGCCGCATCGGCGAGCGACGCATCGGCGCTGTCCCGCTTGCCGCCGGGAAAGGCGACCTGGCCGGGATGGTGCTTGAGGGCAGAGGAACGCTTGGTCAGGATCAGGCGCAGCCCGCCATGCGTTTCATAGATCGGGATAAGGACAGCTGCGTCGCGCAGGACCCGCCCCTCGGGCAGGTTCACGCTCGGGTTGAGATCAAAATCTGAGGAAGGGGCGGCCGGTTGCCCGAGCGCCGCTTCGATTCTTTTCAGACTACTTCGCGACATCGCCACTGGTGTCCTCGGCTTCGAACCCGAGTGTCGTTGGATCCATCACGTAATGGGCCCCGCAGAACTGACAATCCGCCGTCAGGGTTCCGTCATCCTTGGTCATGTGCCCGATATCCCGCGCGGAATAGATCGACATGCTCTGCCGGACCTTGTCTTCCGAGCAGGTGCAGCCGAACGTCACCGGCTGCGCATCGAACACCACGGGGCGCTCCTCGTGGAACAACCGCACCAGCAGGTCGGTCGGCGCAACGCTGGGGCCGATGAGCTCGAGCTCCTCGACCGTGTCCAAAAGGACGTTCGCGCGGGTCCAGTTTTCCGAGGCATCGCCGTCCAGAATATCTGTCGCGTTCAGCAGGCCGTCTTCGCCGCTGCCGCCTTCGCTGGCCATCAGGGGGGACGCTTTGGGCATATGCTGCAGCATAACGCCGCCTGCGCGCCAGCTGATCGGCGTGCCCGGTTCCTGGTTCTGGCCATAGGTCAGCGCGAACCGTGTCGGCAACTGCTCGGACTGTGCGAAATAGGTCTCGGCGCAGTGGGACAGGCTACCGCCCGCAAGCGGCGTGATCCCCTGATACGGGGTCATGTCATTGCCCTGATCAATCAGGATCGCGAAGAAACCCTTGCCGATCTGGGCGAAAGGCACACCGGCCGGGTCCAGCTTTTCCGCATCGAAACTGGCATAGGCGCGCAGCCGCGCCGGTTCGCCATCATCGCTCGGCCCGTAGTAATCGGTGGCGATGAGGCGCAGAGGCCCGTCTCCGCGAATCTGAAGCGATAGCTTCCATCTCAGCTTGATGGTTTGCCCGATCAACGCGGTCAGAAGGGCGGCTTCTGCCACCATGGCCTCAACGACAGCCGGGTAATTGTGCTGGGCCAGAACCTGATCCAGCACGCCATCGAGCCGCGCAATCCGTCCCCGGATGTCGGCAAGATCAAGCTGAAAAGGCAGGACCGTGTCGTCCCACGCTATTTTTTGTCCGAGTGTCATGAGAGTTCCTTAAGCCTTGGGCTGGACATACCGCGTCTATATAGGAGGGGCAATCGGTTCACCAAGAGGTATGGGCCGGATGCAAAGCGGGGATGCAGCATGATCAGACGATACGGGGAACCGGTCCAGCAGGGCAGAAGCTATCGCTTGCGGCCGGGGTGTTATGCAATTCTCTCCGATGGTGCGGGCGTGCTGACGACGTTTCAGGAAGAGCCCAACCCCGAATTCCAACTGCCCGGAGGCGGCATCGATCCCGGCGAGAACCCGGTCAATGCCTTGCATCGCGAAGTTTTCGAGGAAACCGGCTGGGCCATATCCAGCCCGCGACGGCTTGGCGCGTACCGGCGCTTCACCTACATGCCGGAATACGATCTCTGGGCCGAGAAGCTCTGCCAGATCTATGTTGCCCGCCCGGTCCTGCGCCGCGGGCCGCCGCCGGAAGCGGGACACACGGCCGTCTGGCTGTCCTTTGACGAGGCGCTGGAGTTGCTGACCAATACCGGAGACCGTGATTTCCTCGCCAACTGGTCACGGGGTCATGTCTGATCCGGTCCCGACCCGGTGTAGTCAAACACGATCGCGGAAATGTCGTCGTCGAATCCGGTTTTGCTGCTGAAAGTCCTGAGATGCTCCACAAGACCGTTCAGCACTTGCGGGCCATCCTCGGTCTGCGTGTCTTCCAGAAACGCGGCGAGCCTGTCTTCGCCGAAAAAGCTGCCGCAAGCTGCCTCGCATTCCGTGATACCGTCTGAGTAGAGAACCAGCCGGTCGCCGGGCGAAAGGTCTATGGCGACACTCTCAAAGGCCGGATCCGCGACCAGCCCGACCGGAAGTCCCCCGGCGCCCAGTGTTCGGGGGGCGGCGCCGGGCCCTTTCAGGAACGGGTGGGGGTGTCCGGCCTGTACGAAACGCCCCTGTCCGGTTGGCAGATCAAGGATGCACAAGGCCAGCGTAAAGTAGTGGTCGGTTTGAAACTCGTCGAGCAGAAGATCGTTCAACAGGGCCGCTGTTTCAGCGGGGTCACGCGCGACCAGATCGCCTGCGTCATTCGTGTGGATGGCAAGGTTCTGGTTTGCCGTGCGGCCGCTCAGATGCCCGGCAATGCGCGCGGTCATCAGGGCCGACGTCACACCGTGGCCCGAGACATCAAGGGAATAGAGCCCGATGGAGCGGGCATTCGGCTTGAAATACCCGACGAGATCCCCCCCGACATGGCCGCTGGGCTGCAGCAGAAAGGACGCCGAGGCCTGGCCGAAATCGACATGGGTTTCGCGCAAGAGCGATTGCTGGAGCTTCTTTGCCTCCTCAAGGTCGCGGTCGAGACTGGCGTAGAGCACCTGGATCTTGTCCAGTGCCTCGTTGACGAGCCGGTTCTGTTCAACCAGCTGTGCCTGCATCTCCACGATCCGTTCGCCTGCGCGCAACCGGGCCCGCAGCTCTCCGGGGTTCACCGGCTTGGTCAAAAAATCATCCGCGCCGGAGTTGAGTCCCTCCGCAATCTCCTGAGTTTCCGCCTTGCTGGTCAGCAGAACGAAGTATCCGTAACAGCTGCGGTCGAGGGCGCGGAAGGCGCGGCAGAACTCGGGCCCGCTCATGCCGGGCATCATCCAGTCGCTGATGACCATGGAGATGTCGTTGGCCCGGGCCAGTGCCAGCGCCTCCTGTCCCGAGCCCGCCTCGATCACCGTGTAGCCCCACTTTTTCAGGGAGGTCGCGAGCAGTTTCCGCTGCAAACGGCTGTCATCCGCGATCAGGATGGTCGGGGACCCGGCCTCGGAAAGGCATCCCTCAGAAGTGTCTTCCGACACGTCATGTTCTGGCCTGAAATCCTCCATGCTCTGGGGTTTCGCCGACCGGGTTTAAGATGGTGTAAACGTTAAAATGCCACGGAATTCGCGGCTGCCGGATAAGGATCTGTTAATCAAGGCCGCCATAGGAAGGCGCGGTGAATGTTCCGTAGTGGAGCTTGGGATGGTCAATTGGGAGCGGGTCGGCGAACTCAGATCCGATTTCGGCGATGAGGATTTCAACGAAATTGTCTCGCTGTTTCTGAGCGAGGTCGAAGAGCGTCTGGGCTGTCTGCGCAAGGATGATCCGGCCGATCTGAAAGATGATCTTCATTTTCTGAAAGGCAGCGCTGCGAATCTCGGTTTCGACAGGTTCCGGTCAGAATGTCAGGATCTGGAACGCGATCCGGCCCGTTTCGATCTGGCGGCCTTGACGCAGGTCTACACCGCGTCGAAGGCGGAGTTTCTTTCGGGGTGCGCCAAGCAAGGGCTGGTCGCGACCTAGATCAGGAATTCCGCAAGGACAGCATCATCGGTGATGTCGCGATATTCGAACCCGGCCTCGGTCATTCTGTTGAACAGGGTCTCGAACGCCTCGGCCTTCTTTGTTTCGATGCCGATCAGGACCGATCCGAAATTCCGTGCGGATTTCTTGAGATACTCGAAGCGGGCGATATCGTCGTCCGGACCCAGAAGGCCAAGGAAATCCTTCAAGGCCCCGGGACGCTGGGGCATGCGCAGGATGAAGTATTTTTTCACACCGGAGTAGCGCAGCGCGCGCTCTTTGACCTCTGGCAGGCGTTCGAAATCGAAATTGCCGCCGGAGGTTACACAGATGACGGTCTTGCCCTTGATCTTGTCGGCAAGGTCATCGAGGGCGTCGAGGACCAGCGCGCCCGCAGGCTCGAGCACGATGCCTTCATGGTTCAGCAAACTGGTCATCGTCGCACAGATGCGGTTTTCCGGCGCGGTCAAAACGTGGCCGGGATCGACCTCTTTCAACTGCATGAAGGTATGATCACCGATCCGCGCCACGGCCGCGCCGTCAACAAAGGAATCCACGTGGTTGAGGGTCACGGGCGCGCCGGCCTTGAGCGCTGCCGTGAGGCTCGCGCCGCCTTCCGGCTCGATGTAGCGGAACGCTGTCTCGGGTGCGACTTCCGCGAAATAGCGGGTCATTCCGGCCGACAGCCCGCCGCCGCCCACGGGCAGGACGACCAGATCCGGCGGGGTGGCGCATTCATCGAGGATCTCGACCGCGACCGAGGCTTGCCCTTCGATAACGTCGGGATCGTCGAAAGGGGCGAGAAAATGCGCGCCGATCTCGCGGCAGTGGCTTTGGGCGGAGGCAAGTGTCTGGTCGAAGTAGTCGCCGGTCAGCCGTATCTTGACGTTCGCCCCGCCAAAGGTCCGGGTCTTGTCGATTTTCTGTTTCGGCGTCGTGACCGGCATGAAGACCTCGCCTTGCACATCGAAATGCCGGCAGGCATAGGCAAAGCCCTGTGCGTGGTTGCCCGCGCTGGCGCACACGAAGTTGCGTTGCCCGGGCTGTTCCTCGCGCACCTTGCGCATTGCGTTGAACGCGCCGCGGATCTTGTAGGAGCGCACCGGCGAGAGATCCTCGCGCTTGAGATAGATCTCCGCCTCGTAGCGTTCGGACAGGTAGTCATTGCGCTGCAGCGGTGTTGGCGGGAACAGCGCACGCATCTTCTCGGTTGCCAGTCGGGCGGAGTGTTCAAAGCGGCTCATAAGGGCGGATTAAGGGGTTAAAAGCGGCTGCGGGTCAATTGCGGAGTGCCGGACGGTCTTGCGCAATCGCGGCAGAGGCGGTATCGCCGCGCGAAACCAAGCCAAATTCGGAGCCGTGCACATGTCTGCCCCCAAAAAAGTCGTCCTGGCCTATTCCGGCGGACTTGATACATCGATCATCCTGAAATGGCTTCAAACCGAGTATGGCTGCGAGGTTGTTACTTTCACCGCCGATCTCGGTCAGGGCGAGGAACTGGAGCCCGCGCGCGCCAAGGCCGAAATGCTGGGGATCGCGCCGGATTCGATTTTCATCGAGGATCTGCGCGAAGAGTTCGTGCGGGATTTCGTGTTCCCGATGTTCCGCGCCAATGCGGTTTATGAAGGCCTTTATCTACTGGGCACGTCCATCGCACGTCCCCTGATCTCGAAACGTCTGATCGAGATCGCCGAGGCCACGGGCGCGGATGCTGTTGCACATGGTGCGACCGGCAAGGGCAACGATCAGGTCCGCTTTGAGCTGTCTGCCTATGCTCTGGACCCCGATATCCAGGTGATCGCGCCGTGGCGGGAATGGGACCTGTCGAGCCGGACCAAGCTTCTGGAGTTTGCCGAGCAGAACCAGATCCCGATTGCCAAGGACAAGCGTGGGGAAGCCCCCTTCTCGGTTGATGCCAACCTGCTGCATACGTCGTCAGAAGGTAAGGTTCTCGAGGATCCGGCGGATGATGCGCCCGATTACGTCTACCAGCGGACGGTGCACCCCGAAGATGCGCCGGATACGCCCGAGTTCATCGAGATCGGATTTGAAAAGGGTGACGCGGTTTCGATCAACGGCGAGGCAATGTCTCCGGCGACAGTTCTGACCCGCCTGAACGAGTTGGGCGGAAAGCACGGCATTGGCCGGCTCGATCTGGTTGAAGGCCGTTTCGTCGGGATGAAATCTCGCGGGATTTACGAGACCCCGGGCGGCACCATCCTGTTGGAGGCTCATCGCGGTATCGAGCAGATCACTCTGGATCGCGGCGCGGCGCATCTCAAAGACCAGATCATGCCGCAATATGCGGAACTCATCTATAACGGGTTTTGGTTCTCCCCTGAGCGCGAGATGCTGCAGGCGCTGATCGACAAGAGCCAGGAGCATGTGACGGGCACCGTTCGCCTGAAGCTTTACAAGGGGCTGGCGCGCACTGTCGGGCGCTGGTCGGAGCATTCGCTTTATTCCGAAGAGCATGTGACCTTCGAGGACGATGCGGGTGCGTATGATCAGAAGGATGCCGCAGGCTTCATCAAGCTCAATGCGTTGCGGTTGCGCCTTCTGGCCCTGCGGGATCGCCGCCTGAAGTGATGGATGCCTCCGGCGGGGATATTTCCGGAGACATGAAAGACTAGCCGTCGAGTTTGTAAGCTCTGAGCGCTTCGTAATAGGGCAGGGCCTGTCTTTCGAGCGCTGCAGCCTGTCCTGTCAGTTCGGGCAGGGGCCCTTCGGCGCCGGCGAACCCGGTGCTGCGGTGAATGGCGTCATACCAATGTGCGGCCCAGATCCCGTCCTGTGTGATGCCACCGGCGGGCCAGTGGAGCATCCCGGGCTGGAACGGGATCGAGATTGCCTTGCACAAGGCGCGCAGCCGGGCTTCTGGATCGGCACGCATGTCGGTGCTGTCGATCACAAGGCCGCCGCCGAGGGTTTCAAAAAGTCTGGCTTGTTGGGCAAAGCCCAGATCTTCCAGCGTCGGCGCTTCGCGCTTGGCGCTGTAGCTTGCGATGACACGTGCGGGATGCCGGATCAGGAAGATGTTCGTGCAGTCCAGCGCCCAGTCCGTTGGAAACCCCGCTACCATGTGGTGACACATGTGCTTTTGATAGAAAATCGCGGCGCCGCCGGGTGATGCGCCGGCGCAGTGTCGGGCGACGGTTTGCGGATCGGTTTCGTAGGTTTTCAGGATTTCCTCGCGCATCGGGTGGGAAAGCCCGGTTTCTTTCAGATAGGCCGCGTAGAACGGCTCATCCCAGACCGTGCAATCGTTGCGCGCGGCGAAGGCATACATCATGGCCGTGGACAGGTTGCGCGGGCCGGACCACATCGCGATCCGCATCATTCGGTCTCTTTCTCGATGAGGTCTTTGTAGAGCGCGCGTATCCGTGTCGTGATCGGACCCAGTTCACCATTGCCGATTTTCCGTCCGTCGATTTCGCCAACCGGGGTCTGGGCTCCGAAGGTTCCGGTCAGGAAGGCTTCGTCCGCGCTGTAGGTGTCAACGAGGGAGAAATTCCGCTCGAACACCGCAATTCCGTTGTCGCGGCAGAGATTTATCACGTGCTGGCGCGTGATCCCGTTCATGCAATAATCGCCGGTGGAGGTCCAAACCTCCCCTTTGCGGACAATGAAGAAGTTGCAGGCATTTGTCGTGTTCACGAAGCCGTGGACATCGAGCATGAGGGCCTCGTCCGCTCCGGCCTTCTCTGCTGCGATACAGGCAAGGATGCAGTTCAGCTTGCTGTGTGAGTTGAGCTTCGGATCCTGCGTCATGGGAAGGCCGCGCTGATGCGGCACCGTGGCAAGGCGGATGGGGCGCGGCAGGGTCGGCTTGGAGTGCTCCATAATGATGACCAGCGTGGGACCCGAGCGGCTGAGAGACGGGTGCTGGAAGGGGCGCGTTTTCACGCCGCGTGTGACCATCAGCCGGGCATGGGCGTCCTCGGACATTTCGTTGGCAAGGCGTGTTTTTTCCAACGCGGCGATCACGCCGTCCCGGTCCATGCCGATATCGAGGTCGATGGCCTTCGCGGCCTCGAAAAGCCGGTCCATATGGGCATCGAGGAAAGCCCACTTGCTGTTGTGGAGCCGCAACCCCTCCCACACCCCGTCGCCGAGCATGAACCCGCTGTCATAAACGCTGACCACGGCCTCGTGTTTGGGAAGGATGCGGCCATCGACATAGATCAAGACCGCGTCGTTGCGCGCATCTTCTTCCGACTGGTGGGTGGTGACCTGTTGCGCCATGTTGCCTCCCTCGTTTGGCCACGATCATCTCGCAGGATCGCAATTAAGAAAACAGGAAAACGTCGGGTCTCTGCAGGTTTGAAAACCCGTGTTAGGATGATTGAAAAAGAGCGGCAGCGCGGTGAGGGGCTATTCCTGCGCGAAGGAGAACCGAAATGAACACAGAGCAGTTTGTTTTCAGAGGAAATGCGCGCGAGTGGTTCGGGATCTGGATCGTCAACCTGTTGCTGAGCGTCGTCACGCTGGGCATCTACTCGGCTTGGGCGAAGGTGCGGCGCAAGAAATATTTCTACAACAACACCTACGTGGCGGGCCGGAATTTCGACTACCACGCCACGGGCCTGCAGATCCTGATCGGGCGGGCGATCGTTGCCGTGTGTTTCGTTGCCTTTTCACTGCTTTCGGCGATTCCCATTGTTGGCATCCTGATGGGGCTCGCGCTGGTTTTTGTCTTTCCGTGGCTGATGGTGCGCAGCCTGATGTTCAATGCCCGCATGTCGAGTTGGTCCAATGTCCGGTTCAATTTCACGGGGCGCATCGGACGCGCTTTTCTGGTCTATCTTCTCTATCCCTTCCTGACGGTTCTGAGCCTTGGCATCGCGTATCCTGTGCTGGATCGGGCCGTAAAACGCTTCACGGTGGGCCATCACCGCCTTGGGACGGCCGAACTGCGCATGGAGGCGCCTCTGGGTCCGTTCTACAAGGCGTTCTTTGCCGCGATCCTCTGGGTTCTTCTGGTTTTGGGTGGGGCGCTGGTGGTCATGGGGCTCGGTGTCGAAGACCTCGTCCTGCGTCTCCAGAGCCTCGAGGCCGATCCGGTGCCCGGAGCCTTTGCCGTTCTTGGCGTTTATGTTGTCTTCTTCGCGGCGTTCCTGCCGGCGATGTTCATCTACAAGGCGATGACGCGGAACGCTGTTTTCAATGCGACGCGGCTGAAAGGCGGGCATGGGTTCCGCTCCAGCGTGACAGCGGGCCGGCTGATGTGGATCGCCCTGTCCAACATGGTGGTCGTGGTCCTGACCTTCGGGCTTATGCTACCATGGGCGCAAATCCGGATGATGCGGTATCTTGTTGCCCAGACTCAGTTGGTCCCGGGCGGGTCGCTCGACGATTTCGTCGACCTGATGCAACGGGAAAGCTCGGCGCTTGGCGATGCCTATACAGATCTCGAAGGCGTCGATCTGGGGCTGCCGATCTAGATGAACCAGCCCTCCCCCGAGATCCCTGACCTGGAACTGGTGGGGCGCGCCTACCCGCCGATGGCGTCGCGCATGGAAGAGGTGCGGGTGTGTGCTGTGCGGGGGCAAGGCACGTATGTCCTGACTTGCGTCCGGGTGTCCGATGACGTGGTTCTGGCCAGAGCCCCGTTCGATGCGATCGAGGTTGATCCACCGATTGGCCGGACGCCGCGCCGGCTCAGGTTTCCCGACGGCACGCTGTTCGAGACCGAGGATCACGCCTCCGTGGCGATCCTTGAGGGGGAAAGCGCCGGTGGCCTCCTGCACCGTCTGGAGGAATTTCATCCGCGGCTGGTCGGATTCGTGCTGATTGCGTTTGCGGCGATCTGGGTGGTCTGGCGCTACGGGTTGGACATGCTTGTGGCCGTCGCCCTGCTGCTCACACCGCCCGTTCTGACCGAGCAGATTGATGCCGGCACCCTGAAGACCCTCGATCTGACACTGGCGGGTCCAAGCGCATTGAGCGGGACGGATCAGGCGGCGGCCAAGCAGGTGTTTTTAGACCTGCTGGATGCGCGTGAACCTGCATCTGCTTCTCGGTCCGATCTCAGGTTGCTGTTTCGGGACATGCCCGGTGTCGGTCCCAATGCGTTCGCACTGCCCGGTGGCACGATTATCCTCACCGACCAGTTTGTCCGTGACTTCGGTGATGCGGACATCCTCGCGGGTGTTCTTGGCCACGAGATCGGACATGTTGTCGAGCAGCATGGCCTGAAGCAGGTCTACCGGTCGCTTGGTCTCTATATCCTGATTGCGTTTATGGCCGGCGATACGGGGCCGATCCTTGAAGAGATCCTGCTGGAGGGAAACCTGCTTTTGTCGCTGGCCTATTCGCGCAAGCACGAGACCGCAGCGGATCGCTACGGGATCGAACTGGCGGATCGTGCCGGATATGATCCGTCCGGGCTGAGATCCTTCTTCGAAGAGCTGCAGGGCAGCGGCCCGACCCCTCCGCGCTGGATGTCGACGCATCCCTCCGGTGACCGCCGCATCGAGGCGATTGACGAGACGATCCGGTCGCTACGGTAGAGGATCAGAGGAACAGGGCCGCGTTGTTGCGCAGAATGATCTCGATTGCGTAAACGCCAAGCAGGGCCACGATCGGGCTCAGGTCGAGACCGCCCATCGCGGGAAGCACCCGACGGATCGGGCCATAGATCGGTTCCAGCAAGCGGCTCAACCCGTCCCAGATCTGGGCCACGATGGGTTGACGCATATTGAGAACCTGAAAGCTCAGAAGCCAGCTCATGATGAAATGAACAAAGATGACGGTGCGCACGACGCCAAGAAAAAGCATCAGGATTTCGAAAAGCGACGTCATTGATAAACCTCTGATAAATGAGCTGATCCAAGAGGTAATTGCCCTTTTCACGATACGCAAGGGAGGGACGAAACAATGTCTGGACCTTCGTGACGGAGATGCGGCACATCCGGCAGTGGCATCGATCTCCGGCCCCTTTTTTGTCAAGGAAACCTGAACGAGACACACCAGTGTGAAAACATGGTCAGACGGCACCGCGAAACGGCCCGTTGTCTTTTGGCAGGCATTGCCGCGCAATCGGAGGCGATCGGCAAGAATTCCCTTGCTTCGCAACATTCACGCGGCAATATCGCCTTAGGTTTGGGGAAGCATTGTGAAAAAAGATCCACAGAAGAAGCGTATTCTCGGCTGGATGATGTTTGACTGGGCAAGTCAGCCCTACAACACGCTTCTTTTGACGTTCATTTTCGGTCCCTATTTCGCCGAGATCGTTTCAAATCGCGGTATCGCGAACGGGCTCGAAGAGAACATCGCCAAGGCCGAAGCACAAAGCCTCTGGGGGCTGGGACTGACGCTGTCGGGGTTTGCCATTGCGATCCTGGCGCCCATTCTGGGCGCTGTTGCCGACAGTTCAGGCCGGCGCATGCCGTATATTTACGCGTTTTCGATCCTTTATGTCATCGGGGCCGCGGGTCTCTGGTATGCCGCGCCCGACTCGTTCAACACGGCGCTGATCCTGACATTCTTCATCGTTGGATTGGTCGGGATGGAGTTCGCCACGACCTTCACCAACGCGATGCTCCCCGATCTCGGGCCGGGGCATGAGCTGGGCCGGATCTCGGGGTCGGGATGGGCGGTCGGGTATGTGGGTGGACTGATTGCCCTGATCTTCATGCTCTGTTTTCTCGCCGAGAATGAACAAGGGAAAACCCTGATCGGGATCTCCCCGATTTTTGGCCTCGATACGGCCGCGCGCGAGGGTACACGATCGGTCGGCCCCTTTGCCGCGCTCTGGTTCATTGTCTTCATGATCCCGTTCTATGCGTGGGTGAAGGAAGACGTGCCCAAGGTTCCGCCAAAGCCGGGCTCGACCCGATCCGGGTTGTGCGACCTTGTGCGCACGATCAAGCAGCTGCCGCGCACGCCGAGCCTCGCGTCCTTCCTTGGCTCCTCGATGCTTTATCGCGATGGTTTGAACGGCATGTACACCTTTGGCGGCATCTACGCCTACGGCGTGCTGGGCTGGACCGTTGTCGATGTCGGGATTTTCGGCATCCTTGCTGTGACCGCCGGGGCGCTTTTTGCGTATGTCGGCGGTTTTGCAGATCGCATGTTTGGTCCCAAGCCGGTCATTCGGACCTGTATTATCATCCTCATTCTGGCCGCGATCGGTATCGTCTCTATCGCCCGCGACAACATCATGGGCGTTCCGGTGCCCGAAGGTTCAAACCTGCCGGATATCGCGTTCTTCTTGTGTGGCGCGACCATCGGAGCAGCCGGGGGCGTTTTGCAATCGGCATCGCGGACGATGCTTGTGCGTCAGGGCAATCCGATGCGCATGACCGAAGCTTTCGGGATATACGCGCTGGCGGGCAAAGCCACCTCTTTCCTCGCGCCCGCCCTGATCGGCGTGTTTACGACTGTTTTCCAGAGCCAGCGTATCGGTGTCTCACCCGTGCTTGGTCTTTTCGTGTTGGCTCTTGTCCTGTTAATCTGGGTGAAACCAAAGGGAGAGGATAAGTCGGTATGGACCTCCGCGGACTGAGCAGAATCTGTCTTTGTCTTGGTTTACTATTTGGCAACGCCGCCGCAGCGGAGCCTTTGGCCAAGCAGCTTTTTGGCGCGCAGAGGGAAGCCTCACAACAAAAGGCAAAAGCGCACGGGAGCTATGCGAAAGGCTGTGCCGGCGGACTGGTCCAACTGATGGAAAGCGGGCCGACATGGCAGGCCATGCGGCTCTCGCGCAACCGCAATTGGGGCCATCCGGAACTGGTGGATTTCGTTCAGGACCTCAGCAAGACGGCCAAGCGGCTCGGCTGGGCCGGGCTCTATGTCGGGGACCTGTCGCAACCCCGCGGTGGTCCGATGCTCAGCGGTCATCGCTCCCATCAGATTGGCCTTGATGCGGATATCTGGCTTTACCCCGTGTCCGATGTCGATCTGAGCCGCAAGGAACGCGAAAACCTCTCGGCTGTCTCGATGCGGCGCAACAACGGGGCTTATGTGAATGAGCGTTGGACGATCGAGCACCACAAGATCGTGAAAGCGGCTGCAAAAGACAAACGGGTTGCGCGGATCTTCATATTCCCCGGCGCCAAGGTCCAGATGTGCAACGACGCGCGAGGCGACCGTTCGTGGTTGCGCAAGGTGCGGCCATGGTGGGGGCATCATTATCATTTCCATGTGCGTCTTGCGTGCCCGCGGGGATCTGAAGGTTGCGTCGATCAAGCGCCGCCGCCCGCGGGTGATGGCTGCAAAGACGCTGAAAGATGGGTGCGCGATATCCTCAATCCACCCCCGCCGGACCCCAATCCGCCGAAACGCAAACCGCGGCGCGAGTTGGTGCTCGCCGATTTGCCGCCCTCCTGCACCGGAGTTCTGAAATCAAACTGAGCGCTCTCGTTTCTGGCCTGATGATCTGGGCAAGCTGCCTGCAGGCCCAGTCGCTTGAACTCGTCCGGGTTTTCGAATGGTCCGAACCCTTCGAGGGGTTCGGCGGGTTCTCATCGCTGGAGGTGAGCCGGGACGGCAGCCAGTTCATGACGACGACGGACAAGGGGTTGATCGTTCAGGGTGTCTTCATTCGTGAGAGTAACAATCTGGTCGCGATCGAGAATTTACGCGTCGAGCAGCTCAGACGGCGCGACGGAAACCCGTTGAGAAGCTACAACACGGACGCGGAAGGTCTGGCCGTGGCCCCGGATGGAGAGGTTTTCATCTCGTTTGAGGGGACCCACCAAGTCCTGCGGTATCGGGATCTCTCCGCCGCGCCCGAGAAATACCTGCCCATGCCCGAGGAGTTCGCGCGCTTTCAGCTCAACTCTTCACTGGAGGCGCTGGCGATCGACCGGAACGGGGCCCTCTACACGATGCCGGAACGCTCGGGCGATCTGAACCGGCCCTTTCCCATCTACCGATACAGCCGCAGGCAATGGGAGCAGAGCCATAGCCTGTCGCGCTCGGACGGGTATCTGCCGGTCGGCGCGGATTTCGGACCGGACGGGCGGCTCTACGTTCTGGAGCGGAACTTTCACGGGTTCTCCGGGTTCTCGACACGTGTGCGCAGTTTCGAAGTCGGGGCACAGAGCCTCGAGGACGAAAAGATCCTGCTCAGGACGACGCCGGGCACCCATGACAATCTCGAAGGGATCGCCTTGTGGCAGACGCCCTCTGGCAATATCCGGGTCACGATGGTCTCTGATGACAACTTCCGGATTTTCCAAAGAACCGAGTTCGTCGAGTACCGGATGGTTCCCTAATCCCACCATCCGTCAATTGCGGCGACGGCTTCCCCGGCGGTTTCCACGAATTTGAACAGGTCGAGATCCTGCCGCGAGATGGTACCGGCCTCCACGAGCGCTTCCCAATTGACGATCTTGCGCCAGTAGTCTTCCCCGAACAGCAGGAACGGCACGGGATCCATGCGCTTGGTCTGGATCAGCGTGAGGGCCTCGAAGGTCTCATCCAGCGTTCCAAATCCGCCGGGAAAGACGACAACGGCTTTCGCACGCATCAGGAAGTGCATCTTGCGGATGGCGAAGTAGTGGAAGTTGAAGCACAGCTCCGGCGTGACATAGGCATTCGGAGCCTGCTCGTGGGGCAGCACGATATTGAGGCCGATCGAGGTGCCGCCGGCCTCTGCCGCGCCGCGGCTTCCCGCCTCCATCACCCCGGGGCCGCCGCCCGTAATGATGACGTCTTCCATCCCATCGCTCGTGACAGACCGCAGCGTCATCAGCCGCGCGAGTTCGCGTGCCTCGCTATAGTATCGCGACAGGCTTTGCATCGCGGCGTCCCGCTTCGGGTCCTCGCGCTCCGGGTCGGCGATCCGGGCGCTGCCAAACATCACGATCGTCGAGACGATCCCGGCCTCGTCCATCATCATCTGAGGCTTGAGGAGTTCCAGTTGCAGCCGGACCGGCCGCAATTCGTCGCGACACAGAAACTCTCCATCCGCAAAGGCCAGCCGATACGCGCTGGATCTTGTTTGCGGCGTATCGGGAACTTCGCGCGCTCTTTCGATGTCCTGCCGGCTTTCGCGGAACGGGTGGCGTCGTTTGTCGTGTTTCATCTGGTACCTCGTGATTGCGCCTGTGCTGTGTCCGGTCTATAGGCGTGCGGAATTATCTGATCACACATGTTGGAAGGAACACAGCCCCATGTCGAATGCGCAGCTTGAGACCGCGATTGAAGCCGCTTGGGAGAACCGTGATACCATCACTCCGGCAAGCACCGGGGAAGCACGTGATGCGATCGAAGCGACACTGGGCGCGCTCGACAGCGGATCGCTGCGCGTTGCCGAGAAACAGGCCGATGGCTCCTGGCATGTGAACCAGTGGGCCAAGAAAGCGGTGCTTCTCGGGTTCCGCCTCAAGGACATGGAACAGCAGGACGGCGGCCCGCAGGGCAGCAGCTGGTGGGACAAGGTCGACAGCAAGTTCAAGGGCTGGGGCGATGCCGAGTGGACAGAGGCGGGGTTCCGTGCAGTTCCCAACTGCATCGTGCGCAAGTCCGCCTATATCGCGCCGGGCGTGGTGCTGATGCCATCTTTCGTGAACCTCGGCGCCTATGTGGATGAAGGCACCATGGTCGACACATGGGCCACGGTCGGAAGCTGTGCGCAGATCGGCAAGAACGTTCACCTGTCCGGCGGTGTCGGAATCGGCGGCGTTCTGGAGCCGATGCAGGCGGGACCGACGATTATCGAGGATAACTGCTTCATCGGGGCCCGCTCCGAGGTCGTCGAGGGCGTGATCGTGCGCGAAGGCTCGGTGCTCGGCATGGGCGTTTTCATCGGCCAGTCGACCAAGATCGTCGATCGTGAGACGGGCGAAGTCATGTATGGGGAAGTTCCGCCCTACTCGGTCGTCGTCGCCGGCTCCATGCCGTCGAAGAACGGGATCAATCTTTACTGCGCGGTCATCGTGAAGCGCGTGGATGAGAAGACGCGTTCGAAGACCGGCATCAACGAGCTTCTGCGCGACTGACGCGCGCAGACACCGCTGCTATGGAACCCAAGAAGAAATCCCGACAGAAGGTGTTTACGCTTCTGATCGAGGTCGGGCGGAAGGCAGGCGATGGCTTGCCCGACAACGCCACGGGCGCGGCCCTCATGTGCTTTTCAAGCGGCGTGGACGAGGCGGAAGCGGTGCGTGAAACGGTTGCCCTGCTGAAACAGGCCGACCTCGCGCCGCTGGATGTCACCGGCTACGGCACTTTGGAAGAACGTCTTGCCGAAGGGCACGATATTTCCGACGAGGAGCGGGAGCTCATGGCGCGGGCTCTTGAAGAGAACTCGGTCGTCGTGGCGCAGACCACCGCCTTTTACGCGGAAAAGCCTTAGCGGATCAGGCCGTATTGCTGTTCGATGACGTAGCTTCTGGCTTCGTCATCGGTCAGGACGCGGCCAACCGGATGCTCCGTCTTGCGCAGGCTGTCGACAGGGCAGTTTCCGATCATGATCGGTTGCTCCGTATCGAGCTGGAGCTGGAACAGGCCGTCCGACGAGGAAAGCTCGACATGGCGCACTTTCAGGTCGTCTTTGAGCGCCCAGACCGGCAACAAAACGGTGTCTTCGCCGAACATATACTCCGCCAGTTCCGACGTGATCATGACCCGGTGATCGCTGCCGATGACCAAATCCTGATCCAGACCGAAATACGGTGCGCGCATGTAAAGCGCGTTGCGCGTGCTCGGGGCGGCCAGCACATGCCGAACGGTGGCTTCATTGCCCATCGCGTCCAATATGACGTGCCCGGTTTTCAGATCCGAGATTGGTTTGGCGCCTGTTGGCGTATTGATCCGCGTGTCGCCAAGCACACCGGTCTCGCACGGCGCGGTCCGCACGAAATTGCTGTTGGCGAAATCCGGTTCGAAATAGTTGCGATGCAGATCGGGGCCGTTGATCTGACGCTTCATCGCCGATCCCAGAAGGAGCGGAGCCCCCGCCCTTGCAGATAGACCTATGTTCACGCGCTTTGTCGTCATTCCACGTTCCTTTGCGCTCCGGTCGGAGCAGGGTCAGATCCCACCGCAGTAGGGCAAACCCGGTGAGAAAACGTGGATACCGAAGAGGCTAAATATGGAAATTTTAGGGTAAATTTGATGGGCATGGTCAATGCCTGAGATCGAGCAAGGATGGGTATGGCCGAAAGTCGGGTCCTGTTGCGGTCAGTCGATCTGCTGGCTCCTCCTGACTGTCGCAGTCAGAAATGAGCTGTCAGACAGGCGCGTTGCCAATCCTGAGGAAAACCGCTGCTCATTCTCGCATTTAGTCATGCGACCTGCTCGTTTTTATAATTTCAAGAACTATGACGGTTTTTTGCGTTCGGGGAAAGAAATAAAACAAGTGCGATACACAAGAAATTGTAGTGTGACCGCGTTTCTGTTGCGGTTGTGTCGCAGATATAGATAAGGTCTGCCGAACCGAGTCCTGTGCCAAAGAGGGTAGATCGCATGCCTATTTCCGTAGATCCGGTAGATTTGACGGCCCAACTGATCCGCTGCCCGTCCGTTACGCCGGCTGAAGGCGGTGCCCTGACCTTGCTTGCCGATCTGCTCGGAGAGGCGGGGTTTGAGTGTTCCCGCGTCGATCGCGGCGGAGTTGCCAATCTCTACGCACGGTGGGGGGCGAAAGGGCACAGTAAGACATTCGGCTTCAACGGGCACACCGATGTGGTGCCGGTCGGTGATATCGCGGCATGGACCCATGACCCGTTCAGCGCCGATGAGCAGGACGGTTGGCTTTATGGCCGCGGCGCGACCGATATGAAATCCGGTGTCGCGGCCTTCGCCGCAGCGGCCATCGATTTCGTGCAGAACACACCCCCGGAGGGCGCCATCGTTCTGGCCATCACCGGCGATGAGGAAGGCGATGCCAAGGACGGAACCGTCGCCCTGCTCGACTGGATGACCGAAACGGGTGAGGCCCTGTCGGTATGTCTTGTGGGCGAGCCCACCTGCCCGGATACGTTGGGGGACATGATGAAGATCGGGCGGCGCGGCTCGATGACGGCTTATTTCACGGTGAAAGGTGTGCAGGGCCACTCGGCGTATCCCCATCGCGCGCTGAACCCGGTTCCGGTCATGGCGCGGCTCATGGATCGGTTGGCGTCCCATGAGCTCGATACCGGGACCGAGCATTTCGATGCCTCGACGCTGGCCGTGACAACGATCGATACCGGAAACCCGGCCAACAATGTGATCCCCGCGGAGTGCCGCTCGACGGTGAATATCCGCTTCAACGACGCACATAGTTCCGAAAAGCTGATCGCGTGGCTGCGGTCTGAGGCAGACCAGATCGCAGCGCAGAGCGGTGCGACGGTCGAGATGACCACACAGGTCTCGGGCGAGAGTTTCCTGACCCCGCCCGGCCCCTTGTCTGAATTGGTCGCCCGCGCCGTGTCCGAAGAAACAGGGCTGACGCCCGAGCTGTCGACATCGGGCGGGACGTCTGACGCGCGCTTCGTCAAGAACCACTGCCCGGTGGTCGAGTTCGGCCTCGTCGGCAAGACGATGCATCAGGTCGATGAATGCGTCGAGATTGAGCAGATCCGCGGGCTGAAAGCGATCTATGGCCGCATTCTGCGGGAATATTTCGCCTGACATGCGCCCCCGTCTTGTCGTCATGCTCAAGGAGCCTCACCCCGGGCGGGTGAAGACCCGGCTTGGACGCGACATCGGCATGGTGGCTGCGGCGTGGTGGTTCCGGCATCAAGCGCTCTCCTTGCTCAGCAGGATAGAAGACCCGGGGTGGGAGACCGTTTTGGCGGTCGCGCCGGATTGCGCGGGACTGGAAAGCCGGATCTGGCCCCGCCATCTGCCCCGCTGGCCGCAAGGCCCTGGAAATCTGGGGGATCGCATGGGGCGCCTTTTACGGCACATGCCACCCGGTCCTGTCTGCATCATCGGTGCGGATATTCCCGGGATCCGGCGCAAGCACATCGCGGCTGCGTTCCATGGTCTGGGGGCGCATGATTTCATGTTCGGTCCGGCGCCCGATGGTGGCTATTGGCTGGTCGGGGCGAAACGTGTGTCCGCCGTTCCAAAGGGCCTCTTCGCCGGCGTGCGCTGGTCCAGCGAACATGCCCTGAGCGATACGATCGCGAGCACAGGCAGCGCGCGGATCGGATTTGTCGCGCAGCTGCGGGATGTCGACCGGGCTGCCGATCTTGAGTGACGCGGTGGCTTGCGCGTGCTAGGCGGGGCTCATGAAAAAGCTGCCGACAAAAGAGGACGTTCTGGCGTGGATCTCCGAGAACCCGACCCAGACCTCCAAGCGCGATATCGCCAAGGCCTTCGGGATCAAGGGGGCCGCGCGGATCGATCTCAAGCGGATCCTCAAAGAGCTCGAAAGCGACGGGCATCTGGCCAAGCGCAAGAAGACCTATCGCGATCCGGATAGCTTGCCGCCCGTGAGCGTCCTGCGTGTCAGCGGGGCCGATCGGGACGGCGACCTGTTTCTTGAGCCGGTCGAGTGGGAGGGTGCCGACGACAAACCGGCGATCCTGTACATCCCCAAGACCAGTGACGTCGCGTTGACCGAGGGGGACCGGATCCTTGGGCGGCTGACAAAGGTCGAAGGCGAGGATTACGCTTACGAGGCCCGCCTTATCCGCAGAATTGGCGTCGGGCCTGCGAAGGTGCTGGGCATTTTCAAGAAATCTGCCGAGGGCGGTCGGATCACCCCGATCGAGAAGGGCTCGGACAAAGAATGGCGCGTGCCGCCCGGAGCCATGTCAGGCGCGCGCGACGGGGAACTTGTGGAGGCGGAGCAATCCGGCCCGCGGTCGCGGATGGGTCTTGCGCAGGCCCGGATCACGGCGCGGCTGGGCGATCCGTCCGCGCCGCGCGCAGTCTCGCTGATTGCCATCCATGAGCATGGTATTCCCGACGCGTTTCCCGCCGATGTTCTTGCCGAAGCCGAGAGGGCAGAGCCCGTCTCGCTGGGCGACCGCGAAGATCTGCGCGACCTGCCGCTGGTCACCATCGATCCGTCGGATGCGCGCGATCATGATGACGCCTGTTTTGCCCAGCCCGATGACGATCCCGGGAACCCGGGCGGTCACGTGGTCTGGGTCGCCATCGCGGATGTGGCGCATTACGTGCGGCCCGGCTCGGACTTGGACCGCGAAGCCCGCAAGCGGGGCAATTCCACCTATTTCCCGGATCGGGTCGTCCCGATGCTGCCCGATGTTCTGTCCGGCGACCTGTGTTCGCTGCACGAAGGGGTCGAACGCCCGTGTCTTGCCGTGCGCATGGTTCTGGACGAAGCAGGCGAGAAGAAATCACATCGCTTCATCCGTGGCCTGATGCGGTCGCATGCGTCGCTGAACTATCAGGAGGTGCAGGCGGGATACGATGGCGACCCGAACGAAAAAATCGCACCCCTGATGGAGACGGTGGTCAAGCCGCTCTATGCGGCTTTCAGGGCCGCCTTGCGGGCGCGCGAACGCCGCGATCCGCTTAATCTCGAGCTTCCGGAGCGTCGTATCGTTCTCGATGAGGACGGAATCGTGCGCTCGGTCGCCTTTCGCGAGCGGCTTGATGCGCACAAGCTGATCGAGGAGTTCATGATCCTCGCCAATGTCTCGGCGGCCGAAGAGCTGAAATCGAAGCGCATGCCGCTGCTGTTCAGGGTGCATGAAGAGCCTTCGCCCGAGAAACTCGAAGCGTTGCGGGAAATCGCGCAAGCCAGCGGGTTCAACCTTGCCAAGGGGCAGGTTCTAAGCACGAGCCATCTTAACCGGTTGTTGTCGCAGGCGGCGGGCTCGGAGCATTCGGAGCTTCTCAATATCTCGACCCTTCGCTCCATGACGCAGGCCTATTATGCGCCCGAGAATTTCGGACATTTCGGGCTCGCGCTGCAGAATTACGCGCATTTCACATCACCGATCCGGCGCTACTCCGACCTTGTTGTGCACCGGTCTCTGATCGCCGCACATGGCTGGGGAGATGACGGGATCGACCCGAAAGACGTGGATGGTCTCAAGGAGACGGGAGAGCTCATTTCCATGACGGAGCGGCGCTCGATGCTGGCCGAGCGCGACACGACCGACCGCTATCTTGCGGCCTATCTGGCCGACCGGGTCGGCACCGAGATGGAAGGGCGCGTGTCGGGGATTGCCCGGTTCGGGCTGTTTGTGAAACTCGACGAAACCGGCGCGGATGGGCTGGTTCCGATCAGCTCGATCGGGCAGGAATATTTCCACCATGACCGGGATGCGCAGACCCTGACCGGCGACCGGTCAGGACTGACCATCGGGCTCGGGCAGACCGTACTGGTGCGTCTCGCGGAGGCCACGCCGGTGACAGGCGGTCTCATGCTCGAATTGCTGGAGATCGAGGGTAAGTCCTTGCCGCGGGGCTCAAGGGGGGGCAAGCGGCCTCAGGGGCGCGGCCGGAAGCTCACGCGACATCGCTCCAAGGGCTCCAAGCTCAAGAAGAAAGCGTCGCGCCGGCGCGGGTAGGCGTATTTCCACCAGCGGGGCTTTCGGCAAACGCCTTTTCAGGTTATCATTCTGAAAAAAACAGGCACGAGCAGGGCTGTCCCGATGAGACATTTTCTAAGGGTACTGTGCATTGGATTTCTGAGCGCGTTTCCGGTTGCCGGTTCGGCACTGGATGCGTCTCCGCGCCCTGTCTCCCGCGATGTCTCGCCCATGTTGCCAACGGTTCGGGTGGTCGCAGGAAATGCGCGTTTTCAGGCCTGGATCGGCGCTTTTCGAAGCCGCGCTCTGTCGCGCGGGATTTCCGGCAGGACCTATGACCGCGCCTTTCAGGGGGTGCGCTACGATCCTGACGTGATCGAGAAGGACCGCAACCAGAGCGAGTTCACCAAGACCCTCTGGGAGTATCTCGACAGTGCCGCGAGCGAGACCCGCGTCGCGAATGGAAAGGCCGCGCTCCGGGCGCACCGGCGGACGCTCAGCAAGATCGAAGCGCGCTACGGTGTCGACAAGGAGGTGGTTGCCGCCGTCTGGGGGCTGGAAAGCGCCTATGGCACCTATCGCGGCAATCGCGATCTGATCGGATCACTGGCAACGCTGGCGTTTGACGGGCGCCGTGGCAGGTTCTTCGAGCAGCAGCTGATCGCCGCTTTGAAGATCATTCAGGCCGGTGACGTGGACCCGCGCAGCATGACCGGCAGCTGGGCCGGGGCGATGGGCCATACCCAGTTCATTCCGACCTCCTATCTGGCCTATGCGGTCGATTTCACCGGGGACGGGAAACGCGATATCTGGTCCGACGATCCGACGGATGCTCTCGCCTCGACGGCGGCCTATCTGGCGAAGTTCGGCTGGGTGAAGGGCCAACCGTGGGGCGTCGAAGTGCGGCTGCCCGCAAATTTCGACTACGCTTTGGCCAACCGCAAGATCCAGAAATCCCCGCGCAGCTGGGGTGCGCTTGGCGTGCTGGGGATAAACGGGGCGCCGGTGCGCAACTACGGGCCTGCCTCCATTCTCGTGCCGGCCGGCGCGCAGGGGGCGGCTTTCATGGTGTTCAAGAATTTCGAAGTGATCGAGCGCTACAACACGGCCGATGCCTACGTGATCGGCGTGGGGCATTTGTCCGACCGTCTCAAGGGCGGGCCGAAAATCCAGGGCGGGTGGCCGCGCGGCGACCGGGCCCTGAAGCTGGGAGAGCGCAAGGAATTGCAGCGCCGCCTGACGGCAGCGGGATTTGACACCAAGGGGGTCGATGGGAAAATCGGGCCTCTCACCATCAATGCAATTCGCCAGTATCAGAAGAAATCCGGTCTCATTCCGGATGGATACGCATCCCTGAATATCCTGCGCCGTTTGCGCTAGACCTGAACCCCTTCGCCCTTTGAACGACGGGGCACCGCGATCGCACAGGCTGCGTCTCTTTCGCCGCAGGGCTCTCTAGGGGGTGGCTATTGGTCCCGTCTTGCGTTAGGGGGCGCGCAAACACCCCTCAAAAGGCTGATCCAATGGACCTTCGCAATATCGCGATTATCGCACACGTTGACCACGGCAAAACCACTCTGGTCGACGAGATGCTCAAGCAATCCGGCGCGTTCCGCGAGAACCAGGCCGTGGCTGAACGCGCCATGGACAGCAACGATCTGGAGCGCGAGCGGGGCATTACCATCCTCGCCAAGGCGACCTCTGTGGAGTGGAAGGGCCACCGGATCAATATCGTGGACACGCCCGGTCACGCCGATTTCGGCGGCGAGGTGGAGCGTATCCTGTCCATGGTCGACGGGGTTGTTCTGCTGGTCGATGCCGCCGAAGGGCCGATGCCGCAGACGAAATTCGTAACCTCCAAGGCGCTGGCGCTGGGCCTGCGCCCCATCGTGGTTCTGAACAAGGTCGACAAACCGGACGCAGAACCGGACCGGGCGCTCGACGAGGTCTTCGATCTCTTCGCCAATCTGGGGGCCGATGACGATCAACTGGACTTCCCCGCCATGTATGCGTCGGGGCGCAGCGGCTGGGCCGATATGGAACTTGACGGTCCGCGTCAGGATCTCTCGGCACTTCTCGACCTGATCGTCGATCACGTTCCCGCACCCGCACAGGTGGAAAAACGCGATGAGCCGTTCCGCATGCTTGCGACGACGCTTGGCGCCGATCCTTTCATCGGCCGCATTCTGACCGGCCGTGTTGAGACCGGAACACTGAAAACCGGCGAAACCATCAAGGCATTGTCGCGTGACAACACCAAGGTGGAGCAATTCCGCGTGACCAAGATCCTCGCGTTCCGCGGGCTCAGCCAAGTTGCCATCGATGTCGCGGAGGCCGGCGATATCGTCTCGCTTGCGGGCATGTCGAAGGCGACTGTGGCCGATACGCTGTGTGCAGTTGATGTCGAGACCGCGCTGCCGGCGCAGCCGATCGACCCGCCTACCATTACCGTCACTTTCGGGATCAACGACTCTCCGCTGGCCGGTAAGGACGGCAAGAAGGTCCAGTCCCGCGTGATCCGCGAACGCCTTCTCAAAGAGGCCGAATCCAATGTTGCGATCCGCGTGACCGACACGCCCGGTGGCGATGCATTCGAAGTTGCAGGGCGCGGCGAATTGCAGATGGGTGTCCTGATCGAGAATATGCGTCGCGAAGGGTTCGAGCTGAGCATCTCCCGCCCGCAGGTTCTGTTCCTTGATGGCCCCAACGGTGAAAAGCTGGAACCTGTCGAAGAGGTCACCATCGATGTGGATGATGAATTCTCCGGTGCCGTGATCGAGAAGATCACCGGCGCGCGCAAGGGCGAGTTGGCCGAGATGCGGCCCGCGGGCGCGGGCAAGACACGCATCATTGCCCACGTGCCTTCGCGTGGCCTGATCGGCTATCACGGAGAGTTCCTGACCGATACGCGCGGAACCGGTGTTCTGAACCGTGTGTTCCACGAATGGGCCCCTTACAAAGGCCCGATCCCGGGCCGTCGAGCCGGTGTTCTGATCTCGATGGAAAACGGCGTTTCCGTGGCCTATGCGATCTTCAACCTCGAGGATCGCGGCAAGTTCTTCATCGGCGCGCAGGAACCTGTTTATCAGGGCATGATCATCGGCGAGCACAGCCGCGACAATGATCTCGAGGTGAACCCGCTCAAAGGCAAGAAGCTGACCAACGTGCGGGCATCCGGCTCGGATGAGGCGGTGCGTTTGACCACTCCGGTGAAGATGAGCCTCGAAGAAGCCATCGCCTATATCGACAATGATGAGCTGGTCGAGGTCACGCCGAACGCGGTGCGCCTGCGCAAGCGGTTTCTCGACCCCCACGAGCGCAAGCGTCAGTCCCGCATGGCGAGCTGACCTCCGCCCTCTTTTCGCGGACATCTGAAAGCAGCAGTCGGGTCTGTCGCAACGGACTCGACTCGGCCCCCCTACAGTTCTATTGAATAGAACAAATAGGGAACAAACCTGCCATCCGATGCCCTCTTATCGCCGTATCCTGTCTCTCTGGTTTCCCCGGATCGCCGTTGAACGCGTGATCCGTCAGGAAGGTATTGCGCCCGAGACGGTCATGGCGGTTCTGCGGGATACGGGCAATATGCAGGTGATCGATAGCCTGACACCTGCTGCAGAAGCGGCTGGTTTGCGTCTGGGCCAGCCATTGCGCGATGCTATGGCGATGTGTCCGGATCTGGTCACGCGGCTTGGCAACCCGCAGCAGGATGCCGCCTTTCTGGCAACCGTGCAAAGATGGGCCGGACGATTTTCACCCTGGATCAGCGCGGAGCCGCCGGCGGGCCTCATCATAGATCTGACCGGTTGCGCGCATCTGTTCGGAGGGGAGACTGCCCTGCTTTCCCGGATCGAGGAGGATTGCCACACGTTTGGCCTTTCTGTGCAGGCCGGTATCGCCGATACGGTCGGGGCCGCTTGGGCGCTGGCGCGGTTCTCCGGGCAGGTCTCCGGCGCGCTGCGCAATGGCGACGCAATCGATCAGGAGGCCCGGGCCACCCGATCCCGTGCCGCCAAACGACGCCACTGGGAGCGGGGCGGCGCTGCCCCCAAAACACATCTCGCCTCCGTTTGTGTCGCGCGGATTGCGCCGCGGGGCAAAACACGCACTGCGCTTGCAAAGCTCCCCCTCGCCGCTCTGAGGCTTGCGCCCGAGGATGTCACGGCCCTTGCGCGGCTTGGGCTGCGCCGCGTCGAAGACCTGCTGGGCATGCCCCGCGCCGCGCTGTCACGCCGGTTCGGAAGCGCTGTCTTGCGCCGCCTCGATCAGGCCCTTGGTCTTGATCCGGAACCGGTCTCTCCGGCGCGCCCTGCGGATCATTTCGCCGTGCGGCTGACCCTGCCGGAACCCATCGGCCTTGAAAGCGACATTCTCGCGGCCATCGACCGGCTTTTGCCGCCGCTCTGCGATAAGCTTTCGCAAAAGGGCCGTGGTCTGCGGAAACTGCGGCTTCAGGTCTTCCGGACCGATGAAACCAGCCAGAGTATCGATGTCGGGCTGGCGCGCCCGACCGCGGCACCCGCCCGGATCCGCCCGCTTCTGGCCATGAAACTGGCCGAGATCGATGCCGGGTTCGGCATTGATCTTGTGCGGTTGGCCGTGCTGATCTCCGAACCGGTTCAGACCCACCAGCACTCCGGCCATATGGAGGCCGGACGCGCGGTTTCCGACCAGCTTTCGGCCAACACGGCCTTGGAGGACCTGATTGGACGGCTGGGCGCGCGGGTCGGGTTGGAAAACATTACACGGGTGCATCCTGCCGAAAGCCATATCCCGGAGAAATCTGCCCTCACGCTCGCCGCCGCGTGGTCCGAACCTGCACTGGAATGGGCGCAGCCTACCGTTGCCCGCCCGCTTGTCATGGTGCCGCCAGAACCGGTCTTCGCCCCGGAAGACCCGTTCCCGCCGGAAACCTTTCGCTGGCGCGGCCGGACGCTCAGACGGGTTGCCGCGACAGGGCCCGAACGGATTGCGCCGGAATGGTGGCTGGATGACCCGCATTGGCGCACCGGCGTGCGCGATTACTGGCGCGTTGAGACCGACAGCGGCGCACGGCTCTGGCTTTATTTTGCCCATGGCGGAACCATGAGCGGCGGCTGGTTCTGTCAGGGAGAATTCGCCTGACTTTCATGTCTCAAAAAATATCCAGAAACCAACACCCCGTTGCCTGGAAACCGGTTCGCAGTAAACTTGCGGCATGAAACGAGACTTCAAACCCCGCGCGCTGGGAGAGATCGCCATACGCTGCAACGCGCTCGCGCCGATGATCGACTTCTATCAGAATGTCATCGGTCTGGAGCGTATGTCCGGAAATGCAAGCGACGGGATCGTCTTCTTCCGGATCGCAGACGGCTACGCCGGACACACAAGCGTTCTTGCCCTCTTCGATAAATCAATGGGCCGGGCCCCCGGGCAGGATCCAGCGACCCCCGAAACCGGTGCGAAATCCTCACTGCATCACATCGCGCTGAGCCTGCCCTTCAGGGAGCAGGAAGCCGTGCTGAAATGGTATGACCATCTCGGGATTTCCTTCCGGGTCGAAACCTTCGGATGGGTCGGATGGCGCGGGATTTTTACCGAGGATCCCGAGGGCAATACCGTGGAACTGGTCGCTTACGACGCTTCCCTGAAGGATTGAGCGGCGGCTTCCGAGCGTACGAACACGATCTTGTCGCCGTCTGACAGATCTTCGCGGAACCCGTATCCGCCAGTGTCGAAAGCCTTCAGCGCCTCGACATCGTTCAGGCGGTTCTGAATGACATAGCGGGCCATGGCGCCGCGTGCCTGCTTGGCATAGAAGCTCACGATCTTCGGACCGCCGGGTTTGTCTTCCATGAAGACCGGAGTGATCACCCGAAGCTTCAACGCATCCGGGTCAACCGCCCCGAAATACTCCTGACTGGCGCAATTGATCAGAACCTGTGTTCCAATCTCATCCGCCTGCGCATTCAGCGCGTCCGACAGCGTGCTGCCCCAATAATCATAGAGCGATTTTCCCTTATCGGTTCTCAGACGGCTGCCCATCTCCAGACGATAGGGCTGGATCGCATCGAGCGGTCGCAAGAGACCGTAGAGCCCCGAAAGGATGCGAAGATGATCCTGCGCATAAGCCATCTCATCGGCATCAAGAGATCCGGCTTCAAGCCCGGTATAGGTGTCTCCGGCAAAACTCAGCGCGGCGGGTTTGGCGTTCTCAGGTGTCGAAGCAGCCTCGAACGTCTGGAACCGCTCGGCATTGAGCTTCGCGAGGTTCTCGGAGATCTTCATCAGCTTCTGTAGATCCGCCACGCTCAGATCACGTGCGACAGCCGCCAGATCATTCGCATCCGACTGGAAGTCGGGCAGGGTTGGCGCGAACTTGTCGCTTGGCGTCATGTCCAGTTTCTTGGCAGGCGAAATTACGGTCAGCATTCTGTATCCTCTGGGGGCTTTCCCCTGACGTAGCGATCATATGCGGATCGTCCACCTTCAGGCGCTTTTCACAATGTCCAAAAACGCCGCACCGAACCGTTCCATCCGCCGATCACCCAGAAGACGCTGCATCGCGCCATGTTCGGAGGGCCGTATCTCGGCCACTTTGGCGAGCAGTGAGGCCGAACAACTCATTGGCTTGTCCTGCCCTTCTGTCCCGCGCGCAAGCCGGGCCTGTGCTTCGAGCAGCGCATCGTAAAGCGAGCCTGTTTCCCGACCCGCCAGCTTGCGCCGGGCAGGGTGCTGGGTGGCCGGTTGCGCGCCATTGATGACGGTCAGGAAGGTGGCTCCGAAATTCTCCAGCTTCTTGGCGCCGACACCGCTGATGCGCGCAAAGGCATCGAGATCGGCGGGGCGTTTCTGCGCCATCTCGATCAAAGTGCGGTCATTGAAAATCACGTAGGCGGGAACCCGTGCCTCTTCGGCCAGCGCGCGGCGCTTGGCTTTCAGGGCCGACAGGAGCGGCGCATCCTCCTCTGAGACCAGCGTCTTGACGGCGGGGCGTCGGGCCCCTTTGCGGATCGTGTCCTTCCGAAGGGTGATCTGGGCCTCGTTGCGCAGGATCGGTCGAGCGGTCTGTGTCATCCGCAAGGCGCCAAAGCGCGCCGGATCAGGGCGGATCAGGTCATGTCCCATCATCTGCCGGAAGACGGCCTGCCAGCCACGCCGGTCAAATTCCGTGCCGATCCCGAATGTCGGCAGCGCGTCATGACCCCGCTCGCGGACCTTGTCCGTCATGTTGCCGGTGAGGATGTCGATCATGTGGCCCGCGCCAAAGAATTCGTCTGTGCGCAAGATGGCCGAAAGCGCCTTGCGGACCACTTCGGTGCCATCGAAGGTCTCAGGCGGGGTTTCGCACAGGTCGCAATGGCCGCATTTGACCACAGTTTCACCAAAGTATTCCAGAAGGGCCGCGCGTCTGCAGGTCAGGGCCTCGGCAAGGCCCAGCAGGGCGTTGAGGCGCGCATGATCGGCCCGCTTCCTGTCATCGGGGGCAATGCTCTCGTCAATCTGCTGGCGGCGGAACTTGATGTCATCCGCGCCATAAAGCGTCAGCGTCTCGGCTGGCGCGCCATCGCGGCCCGCGCGCCCGATCTCCTGGTAGTAGCTTTCAATCGATTTCGGCAGATCCGCGTGGGCAACCCAGCGGATATCCGGCTTGTCGATGCCCATCCCGAAGGCCACGGTCGCCGCGACGATCAGGCCGTCCTCGCGCTGAAACCGGCTTTCCACGATCCGCCGGTCCTCCGGGTCCATGCCGCCGTGATAGAAACAGGCGGTATGCCCGTCTTCATTCAGGGCACGGGCCAGCGTTTCGGTCTTCGCGCGCGTGCCGGTGTAGACAATCCCGGACTGTCCGCGCCGCGCATCTGCGAAATCGAGGATCTGCTTGCGCGGCCCGTCCTTGGGTTGCATCGCGAGGTGGATATTCGGGCGGTCGAAACCCTGCAGAAATATCCGTGGCGCTTGCCCGTCAAACAGGCGCGCCACGATCTCGTCGCGGGTCTCTGCATCTGCGGTCGCGGTAAAGGCGGCCAATGGCACATCAAGGGCGCGCCGCAATTCTCCGATACGCAGATAATCGGGTCGGAAATCATGCCCCCACTGGCTCACGCAATGGGCCTCGTCGACCGCAATCAGAGAGGTTCCCACACGCTTGAGCATGTCGCGCGCGGCCGATGAGGCCAGCCGCTCGGGGGCGATGTAGAGCAGCTTGAGCTGGCCTGCATGCAACGCCTCGAAAACCTCGTCGGTCTCTTCCTGCGTATTGCCGGAGGTCAGCGCGCCCGCGGGCACACCCGCGGCCTTCAGCGCCCGCACCTGATCGCGCATCAACGCGATCAGAGGCGAAATGACGACCGTCACGCCCTCGCGGGCCAGTGCGGGAAGCTGGTAGCAGAGCGACTTTCCCCCGCCGGTCGGCATGATGGCCAGCGCGTTCTGACCGGCGCAGATCGCCTCCACGATCTCGGCCTGACCGGGGCGAAAAGCGTCAAAGCCGAATACCGTGGAAAGCAGCTGTTCGGGGTCAAACATGCGGATCGGATGCCTGTGATTTCATATGCTCGTTTTTCTCGACATTCCCACATTAGAACTAGGGGAACAAGCGGTCGCAGCCACAATATGTAGGTGCCTCGCGGGGCCAATTGGTTGCGGTTGGGTCGGAAATGCTTACATATCCCGCACCTGTGGGCGCTTGCCTGCGTGAACAACGACTCAAAAAAGGAGGTCTGATGATGACCTTTCTCCAATCCGCGACGCTTGCTCTGATCACTCTTGCCGGGGCATCCGCCGCGACGGCACAGGAGGTAACACTCCGCTTCCAGCATTTTGTCTCGCCGAAATCTGCAAACCCGACCTATTTCATGCAGCCATGGGCGGATAAGATCGAACGTGACTCCGAGGGCCGCATCAAGGTCGAGTTGTATCCGTTCATGCAATTGGGCGGTAAGGCCCCGAACCAGTATGACCTGATCCGCGACGGTGCGGTCGATGGAGGTTGGGTCATCCCCGGCTATCAGCCCGGCCGCTTCCCCGAAGCCGAGGCAATGGAATTGCCGTTCATGGTCACGAAATCAGGTGAGCAGGCCAGCAAGGCTGCGTGGATGTTCACCGAGAAATACCTGATGGACGACTTCAGGGACGTGAAACTGATCGCCGCGCATATGCACGGTCCGGGCCTTGTTCACAAGAAAGGCGATATCATCCGCCAGGTCGAGGATTTCAAAGGCCTGAAACTGCGCGGCCCGTCGCGCCCCGCCACGCTTCTGCTCAAAAAGATGGGTGCTGTTCCGGTCGGAATGCCGGTTCCGGCGTTCCCGGAAGCCCTGTCCAAAGGTGTCGTGGATGGCGGTGTGATCACTTGGGAGATGTCGCCCTCCCTGAAGCTGAACGAACTGACGGACAGTCACACGGATGTGGCCGGCGAGAAGTCGCTCTATAACCTCTATTTCATCTGGGCCATGAACCAGGCCAAGTATGACAGTCTGCCGGACGACCTGAAAGCCGTGATCGACGCGAATTCGGGCCTGATGGCGAGCGCGTGGGCCGGTCTCGCACACGATCAGGGTGACAAGGTCGGCAAACAGGCGATGATCGATGACGGCAACCAGATCGGTGAGATCAGCGAGGCCGAGACGGACCGGATCAAGGAACTGGGTGCCATCGTGACCGAAGAATGGATCGCGGAGATGAACGGCAAGGGTCTTGATGGTCAGGCACTGGTCGATGATGCCCGCGCATTCATGGCCAGCGTGATCGCCGAAGACGCTACCAACTGATCAAGCTGACAAAGCACCAAGGGGCCGCTCGTTTAGGCGGCCCTTTTTTGTCATTCCGGTATGGGGTCCGGCGCGTTTTCCGCCCGGCGCCATTGAATAAGATGCTCCGGAATGCCGGCACGGTGGCTGACGATATCGCCCATCAAGGGCCATGATGCCTTGGGCGCAGGCGCGGGGCGGTCACGTTCAACGCGAACGTCGCGACCCCAGAAACCTGTCGAAATGACATCAGACACCATGGGGCAATCCTACCTCAAATCTGGGAAGTTTCCAAATCCGCGGCCCGCAGGAAGGTGATATGCGTGCCGCCGAATTTGCGGGTCTCGAGACAGGTGTAGCCTTCGGGTGCGTCCTGTGGCCCGTTTTCCTCCCAGACAACCAGTGCCCCGGGGGCAAGGCTGCCGTCCTCGTGCAGTCGTGCCAGCGCCTTTTGTCCGAGCGCCTTGCCATAGGGCGGGTCCAGAAAGACCAGATCGAAGGGCGTATCGCTTTTCAGCTTGCCTGGTTTTGTTGCATCCGCCGCCAGGATCTCGGTGTCATCCTTCGCGGCGAGTTTGGTGATATTTGCACGGATCAACGACAGCGCCTTGCGGCCATTTTCAACGAAGGTCACATGCGAGGCCCCGCGCGAGAGCGCCTCAAGGCCCAACGCGCCGGTGCCCGCGAACAGGTCCAGCACCCGCGCCTCGGTGATCGGGTCGTCGAATTTCCCGCCGGCCAGAACGTTGAACAGGCTCTCGCGCACCCGGTCCGTTGTCGGGCGGAGATGCGCGTTGGCGTCGCCCTTGCCGACGGCGGATAGCGCCGTGCCCCGATATCGGCCCGCGATGATTCTCAAAGCCGCAACAAGCCCTTCATGTCGGTCCCGGGGTCAGCGATTGTCTCGGGCGGTGGGCTTTTGCCCGCTTCGATCAGGCGCTTGCCAATCATGTAATCGCGCGGCGCGTTCATCGCGTCCACGGCCAGCAGGGTCGCGCCTGCATAATACCAGAACGAACAAGACCCCTTAGCATCGCCGGGGCGCGCTATCACACGGTCGTAGCCGGTATTCAGCCCCGCGATCTGCAGCTTCACGTCGTATTGATCGGACCAGAACCAAGGCTGCGGTTCGTAGTCCTTGCCGGCGCCGAGCATGTTCTCGGCCACCAGTTCGGCCTGATCGATCGCGTTCTGGACGCTTTCCAGCCGGATCCGGCCGCCCTTCCATGGAAATGACGCGCAATCTCCCGCAGCCCAGATGTTCGGGTCAGAGGTGCGGCCATGCGCATCGGTCTGGATGCCGTTGTCGATCACCAGACCGGCTTCATGGGCCAGCGCGTCAGAGGGTGCGATGCCGATACCGACGATCACGAAATCCACATCGAGGATCGCGCCGTCGGCAAACTCGGCCCCGCTGACGCGGGTGTCGCCCAGCAGGCGGGCCAGTCCGGTCCCCTCCCGAATATCGACGCCATGCGCCGTGTGGAGTGCGCGGAAATAGTCGGAGGTCTGCGGGGCTGCGACCCGCTGCAGGATCCGGTCGGACATTTCGACCAGAGTGACCTCGACACCCATCTTGCGCGCAACCGCTGCGGCTTCGAGCCCGATATAGCCCCCACCGACGACAAGGCATTTGCGCCCCGGCTGGAAGTCGTCCGCCATCCTGTCGACATCGGCAAGGGTGCGCACGACGTGAACCCCCTCAAGGTTGCCGCCGATGGCTGCGGGCAAATGCCTAGGGACCGACCCTGTGGTCAACGCGAGCTGGTCGTAGGAGATGTCTTCGCCCTCAACGGTTATGACCTTCTCAGCGGGCAGGATCCGCGAGACCTCCGCGCCCAGCCGAAGGGTAATATCCTGATCGGCGTAAAAGCTCTCCGGCCTCAGAAACAGGCGCTCTTTGTCCATCTCTCCCAGCAGATATGCCTTCGACAAGGGCGGGCGCTGATAGGGAGGAACCGGTTCGGCGCCGATCAGGGTGATCTGGCCGTCAAACCCAAGGTTGCGAAGCTTGGCGCATAGCGATGATCCGGCCTGTCCGGCCCCGAGCACGACAACATGAGACATATCTGGACTCTCTCCACTGGTCAGCCGCTGTCGCGCAGCCTATATCCTCCGCAAATCGAAACGCAATCTAGGAAGAGACCAGCATATGAAGATTTCCGTCGGAGACAGGTTGCCCGCAGCCACCATGAGCACAATGGGCGAGAACGGTCCGGAACTGGTCGAGCTTTCAGACAAGCTTGCCGGCAAGAAGGCGGTCGTGTTCGGCCTGCCCGGTGCCTTTACCGGGCCGTGCTCCACGTCGCATATCCCCAGTTTCATCCGCACCATGGACGATTTCAAAGCCAAGGGTGTCGAGGACGTTATCTGCATCGCTGTGAACGATCCGTTCGTGCTGCAGGCCTGGGGCGAGGCAACGGGCGCAACCGCGGCCGGCATCACCCTGCTGGGGGACGCGGACGGCTCTTTCACCAAGGGGCTGGAGATGGATTTCACCGCACCTCCGATCGGCCTGATCGGGCGCTCCAACCGCTACGCGGCTCTGGTCGAGGATGGCGTTGTGACCGCGCTGAGCGTGGACGAGCCCGGGGTGTGCGACATCTCCACGGGTGAGAAGTTCCTCGCGACCTTGTGAACCTGACGCCGCCCATCTAGTAAGGCGGACCTTCAAGACTTCCGGAGACAAATATTATGCTGTCCATTGGGGACAAACTGCCCAACGCTACGCTTTTGCAAAAGGGCGAGAGTGGCCCTGAAACCGTCGAGCTGGGCGAACGCCTTGCCGGGCGCAAGGTCGTGATTTTCGCCCTGCCGGGTGCATTCACGCCGACCTGCGATAGCGCCCATTTGCCAAGCTTCATTCGCAACAAGGCCAAGTTCGATGAGAAGGGCGTCGACGAGATCATCTGCATCTCGGTCAACGATGTTCATGTCATGAAGCTTTGGGGCGAAACCTCCGGTGCGACGGAAGCCGGAATTACCCTGCTTGCCGATGTGGACAGCGCCTTCACAAAGGCCGTGGGCATGGAATTCAGCAATCCTGCGGTGGGCTTCTTCGATCGCTCGAAGCGGTATGCGCTGGTGGCCGATGACGGTATCGTGACCCATCTCATGATCGATGAGCCGGGCGTGTGCGCCGTGTCGACCGGCGAGGCGCTGCTTTCCGAGCTTTGATGCGTATGGGCTGGGCGGGTTTATCCGGCCAGCTTGTCCATCGTTCCGGCGAGTTTGAGATCGAGCGGGGATAGCCCGCCGACATCATGCGTGGTCAGCGTGACCTCGACCCGATTGTAGACATTGAACCATTCGGGGTGATGGTTCAGCTTTTCCGCGTGTATCGCCGCGCGCGTCATGAAGCCGAACGCCTCGATGAAATTGGCGAATTTGAAACTTTTGGTGATGGCGTCGCGCTCGGCATCATGCGCCCAGCCGTTTTCGAGAAGCGGGGGCAGAGTTTCCGTGCGCGCGTTCTGGGTCAGCTTTTCGCTCATGGCTCGATATCCTTTGTTTTCTTGAAGGGGCCGTATTCGGTCATGACTTCGATTTCCTCGTCGATCGCGGCCCGCTCTGCGTCAAGATAGCGGGCAATCGCCTCCCGGAAACCTTCATCGGCGATCCAGTGCAGCGAGTGGGTTGTCACCGGCAGGTAGCCGCGGGCCAGTTTATGGCTGCCCTGCGCGCCTGCCTCGACCCGCTTCAGCCCATGGGAAATCGCGTAGTCGATGGCCTGATAGTAGCAAAGCTCGAAATGCAGGCAGGGGTGGTCCTCGGCGCAGCCCCAGTAGCGGCCGAACAGGGTGTCGCGCCCAATGAAATTGAGCGCGCCCGCAACATAGCGGCCGTCCCGCTCCGCAAGCACGAGCAGTATGTCGTCGCGCAAGCTTTCCTGGGCTTCATTGAAGAATCTGCGGGTGAGGTAGGGTGTTCCCCATTTGCGCGCGCCCGTATCCTGATAGAACATCCAGAACGCGTCCCAGTGTTCCGGCGCGATCTGGTCACCGGTCAGGGCGTGGATCGTGCCGCCAAAGTTGTGGGCGGTCCTGCGCTCTTTGCGGATGTTCTTTCTCTTGCGCGCGGAGAGCGAGCCAAGGAAATCCTCAAAGCTCGTGTAGCCGTCATTGACCCAGTGAAACTGCTGGCTGGTGCGATGCATCAGGCCCATCTGCGTGCCGGCCTCAACCTCGTCTTCGGTGCAGAACGTGATGTGGAGCGAGGACAGCTGGTTCTCGGCGGCCAGTTGCACCGCACCCTGAACGATTGCGGCCTGCCCGGTGGTCGTCCAGCCCTCCCGGGTCAGGAAGCGGCGTCCGGTCGCCGGTGTGAAAGGTGCCGCGATCTGCAGCTTCGGGTAATAGTGGCCGCCCGCGCGCTCATAAGCGTGGGCCCAGTTGTGATCGAAAATATACTCGCCCTGACTGTGGTTCTTTGCGTAAAGCGGCGCGACGGCAATGATCTGGTCCTCGGCACGGGCGACAAGGTATTGCGGCTGCCAGCCGGTGCCGACCCCGACCGAGCCCGAGCGTTCCAGCGCATGGAGAAACCTGTAGGTCGTGAAAGGATCGGCCGGGCGGCCGGTTGCGTCTTCGGGGCAGGCGCAGACGTCCCATTCCTCGGGATCGATCTGCTGCAGGCTTCCGAGAACCGAAATTTCGATCTGCGTTTCGCTCATGCTCAGTTGCCTGCCTTCCCGCGTGATCAGATGGGGTATGCCGCAATCAGGTCAAGGCTGGCATGTAACCTTCGAAGGTAATGTTGTCGGCTGTTTTCAAAGCCTCGGCCGCATCCTCGTGCGACCGGACCGTCCAGCACAGCACCGAGGCGCCGCGGCTCTTGATATAACGCACCCGCGGGCGATCCAGATCGACATGCTCGTGTGAGATGAACGAGGCCCCGACCTGTTCGAAATCCGGAATTTCGCGGAGCCTGTCGCGGACGTTGTCGCTCAACGGCCAGTCGCCCTTGCGGTAAGGGCTTGTCACAAGCCCGCGCTGCACATGCGGCAAAGCGGTCGCAAAGGCTGCAACCGAATGGGGGTTGAACGACATCACCGCAACCGGCCCGCGATACTCCGACAGCAGCTTCGATATGGCGTTTTCCAGAAGACCCACCTGAGGCCCCATGCCGCCGTCCTGATCCTTGATCTCGATCAGCACCGGCACCGCCCCGTTGATGAAGCGCAGGATGTCTTCGAGATGCTCGATCGTGTTGTCGCTGTCCGACAGCGTGATGTTCTTCAACTCGTCGGCGGCTCTGAGCCGGATGGCGCCGGTCTGTGCCGTCAGGCGGCGCAGGTCGTAGTCATGAAACACCATCGGTTCGTGATCGGCCGACATCTGTACGTCAAGCTCGATGCTGTATCCCGCGGCGATGGCGGCCGCGAAGGCAGCCCGGGAATTTTCGGCAATTCCCTTGCTTCGATCATGCAGACCGCGATGTGCAATTGGCCTGTTCAGAAACTCCGGCGGCAGGCTCATGGCTTGATCTGGAAGATACCTTCGATCTCGACGGCCACGCCGAGGGGCAGGGAAGCGGCGCTCACGGCGGAGCGCGCATGCGGCCCGGCGTCGCCGAGAACCTCTACAAGAAAGTCCGAAGCGCCGTTGATGACCTGTGGCTGCTGGGTGAAGTCCGACGTGGAATTGACGAAACCGGTCAGCTTGACGACCCGGACCAGCTGGTCGAGATCGCCATGGCATGCGGCCTTGACCTGTGCGAGCAGGCTGATGGCGCAGTTCTTTGCCGCCTGCGCGCCAGCTTCAACATCCATATCCTGACCAAGTTTGCCGGTGATCAACCCGTCCGGTCCGCTGGAGATCTGGCCGGACACGTAGACAATATCGCCGACAACGACACTGGGGACGTAGTTGGCCGCCGGTGCGGGTGCATCTGGCAAGGTTACGCCCAGTTCTTCGAGTCTGCTTTCGATGGTTCTGGGCATACCCAAACTCCGTCATCTCAATGAAAAGTCGCGGTAGTCCTATCCTTACAGCGATTGCGGGGCAAATCGAAAATCGGCTTTGGTGAAAGCCTGTGCGGAAATTGCAGGTCCGTGCCCGAACTGGCCTTGTTGCATCTACCTGTAGTTTTGTTGCATCACGGGTCCGAAAAGCGCTTGCGTGCCACTTCTACAGCGTAAACATTATCAACTTGTACCAAGCCTTCGCTGCGAAGTTGGTTACGGTTTGCCAATCCCGAGGCACATTTTAAGTTGCGATGAAACAGTTCCGTCCGGTGGAGTGTATTTTGGCTCTAGATAAACTCATGAAACTTGCTGCGGTTCTGGCGTGTTCCGCTGTTGTGGCGGCCTGCAGTCCGGCACCGATCCCGACGGAGATCGAGGATCCCAACGAAGAACAGAACCGCAAGATGCACGAGCTCAACATCGGCATCGACCGGGTTATCGTGCGTCCGACAGCAAATACTTACGGGACAATCGTCCCCGAGCCGGTGCGCACGGTGGTGGGCAATGTGGCCTCCAATCTCAACGAGCCCGGGCACGTTCTGAACAACCTTTTGCAGGGGCGCCTTGAACGGGCCGGGTCGAACACGTTCCGCTTCCTGGTCAATACGACGTTCGGGATCGGAGGGATCATGGATGTGGCGACGGAAGCCGGCCTGCCGCACGACCCGACCGATTTCGGCGAGACGCTCCATGTCTGGGGCCAGCCGGAAGGCGAATATATCGAGCTGCCCGTGGTTGGCCCAAGCACGTCGCGGCACGCATTCGGCCGAATCGTGGATACGGTGATCTATCCGCTGAATGTCGTTCTGAAAGGTCAGGACCGGACCGCTGCAATGGCAACCGGGGTGGCCGCACGATTTGGTGATCGGTATCGCTATTCCGATTTGGTCGACTCGATTCTATATGAGAGTGAAGACGGCTACGCACAGGCCCGCCTGCTGTATCTCCAGAACCGGCGATTCAAGCTGGCAGGGGATCAGGAACCGGAGTATTTTGATCCCTATGAGGACATATATGGGGAAGACTGACATGATCGACCGCAGACAGTTTTCAATCGGACTGGGCGCGACCGCCCTGAGCACTGCTCTGGCGACGCCCGGATTTTCGCTGACCGGCGCACAGGCGGAGTTTCTGGTGAAGAGCGCGGTTGACGATATCAACAAGATTATCGCTTCGGGGAAATCCCAGAGCGGGATGATGGGCGATTTCGAGCGGGTCTTCACGCGCTATGCAGACGTCAGGATTATCGCGCTCACGACCCTTGGTCCGGCGCGGCGCACCGCGACCAACACTCAGATCCTCGCCTATACCAATGCGTTCAAGAACTACTTCACGCAGAAATACGGCCGCAGGTTCCGTGAGTTCGTCGGCGGCGAGATCGTTGTGAACGGATCCCGCGCCTCGAAACGCAGCATCGAGGTCAAATCCACGGCTGTCTTGAAAGGGTCCGCCCCGTTCGACGTGACGTGGCTTGTGTCCGATCGCAGCGGTAGCCCGAAGATCTTCAACATCATCATCGAGGGGGTGAATACCCTGACCTCGGAACGCGCCGAGATTGGCGCGATGTTGGACAAGCGCGGCGGCAATATTGACCGCCTGACAGCGGATCTTGCCAAGTTCGGTTAACTGTAAGCGCGCCTAACGTCCGAAAATTCTGCTCAGAACATCGAGGATGATGTCTTCTGCGGAACTCCCGCCGCCGGGCCTGCGCCGTTCCAGCGGAACAAACCCGTCTGCGCTGGGCGGCTGGGCCGGTCGCAGCATCGGAAGTGGCGCGGCGGGCAAACCTTCGCTGACCCGCACCATGGTCTCGCGCCAGATCTCTGCCGGAAGGCCGCCGCCTGTGACACCCGTGAGCGGGGTATTGTCGTCATAGCCCATCCAGACGCCCACCACATACTGGGCGGTGAAGCCAATGAACCACGCATCCCGTGCGGCCTGCGTGGTTCCGGTTTTCCCCGCCGCCTCGCGGCCATTCATCCGCGCGCGGCCCCCGGTGCCGTCCGTTACGACCCGGTGCATCATATAGGTCAGCTGTCGCGCCGCCTGAGGGGAAATCACACGCTCTCCCATGCCGCCTGCTTGCGCGAGGATCGGCGCGTTCTCCCCTTTCAGGCGCAACTCCGTCAGCCCGTAGGGTACCACCGCGCGCCCGCCGTTCAGGATCCCGGCATAGGCGCCGGTCATTTCCAGCAAGGTGCTTTCCGAGGCGCCGAGCGCGAGCGCGGGACCCTTGGCCAGCTCATTGTCGATCCCGAAGGCTTCGGCAACGGCGCGCACGTTTTCGCGCCCGACCTCTTCGGAGACCTTGACGGCGACGGTGTTGATCGACTGGCGCAGCGCGTCCGTCAGCGTCATCGGCCCCTTGAAGTCTCGGGTGTAGTTCTGCGGGCTCCAGGGCCCGGAGCCGGGGATATCAATGGTAAATGGCGCATCTTCCACGATGGAATCGTATTGAAAGCCGAGATCCATCGCGGCGGCGTAGACAAAGGGCTTGAAGGCCGAGCCCGTCTGGCGTTTCGCCTGTGTAGCGCGGTTGAACGCGCCGACGACCTTCTCGGTCCGCCCGCCGACCACGGCCCGCACCGCTCCGTCAGAGGACATGACCACGATCGCGGCCTGCGCTTTCGAGCCTTTGCGCACCTTGTTCTCGAACACGTCGCTCAGCGCGTCTTCCGCGGCGTTCTGAAGGCGGGCGTCAAAGGTCGTCTTGATGACGACGTCTTCGGTGGTGTCGCGGGTCAGGAAGGACGGTGCACTGTCCATGATCCAGTCGGCAAAATACCCGCCAGCCTGCGCTGTGGCGGCGGCGGACAGGGTTGCCGGAGAGGCTTTCGCAGCCGCCGCCTCGGCCGACGAGATATAGGACTGGTCCTGCATCAGGTTGATCACGACGCTGGCGCGATCCTGAGAGCGTTTGAGATTGTTGGTCGGGGCAAAGGCGGACGGCGCTTTCAAAAGCCCGGCCAGCATCGCGCCTTCGGCCACACTGACCTGCCGGCTCGACTTGCCGAAATAGCGCTGGCTGGCAGCCTCGAAGCCGCGCGCCCCTGCGCCCAGATAGGCGCGGTTGAGATATACGGTCAGAATATCGTCCTTGGAGTATTTCAACTCCATCGCCATCGCGTAGATCGCTTCCTTGATCTTGCGCGACATGGTCGTGCGCCGGCAGTCCGCTTCGTATGCGGCTTCGCTTTTCCATTTGTCCTTGTCGTAAGGCACGCCGAGACACAGCAGCTTGGCGGTTTGTTGGGTAATGGTGGAACCGCCATTGCCTTGCAGCGCGCCACGCCCTTCCCGCAGATTGATCCGGATCGCACTGGCGATGCCGCGGGGTGAAATGCCGAGATGGCGGTAGAAGCGCTTGTCTTCGGTGGCGATGATGGCGTTTTTCAGGTTGGGCGAGACAGCAGCCGCCGAGATCGGTCCGCCAAACTGGTCACCCCGCCACGCAAAGACCGCCCCTTGCCGATCCAGCATTGTCACCGAGCCGCGGGTCCGCCCGTCAATCAGGGCCTCAAGCGGGGGCAGTGTCAGGTAGGTGTAGCCTATTGTGCCGGCGATCATGAGCGCGCCGACCATGGCAATGCGCCACGCAAGGCGCAGCATCAGCCGGAACAGGAAGCGGAAAGGCGCGGTTATGATCCGGCGCAGCAACCCGCCGCGCTGCGCGCGCGGGGACTTGCGGTTCCGTTTCGCGGTTTTTCGCTTTTTTGTATCCGTTTTGGGGTACCTGCGCTCGGCCACGAGCGGGGTCTTCTTCTTCCCGGATTTCGCCATCGTTCCAGCGCCGCCTGCTCGTTTTCTTACCCCTAACATAGGGGGTCGTGAGTCGAAAGTGGAGCAAAAGCGTGCGCCCTGTGATCTCAATTTCGCCTAATTAATGTGCAACGGCTAATTTTTGTGCAAATAAAATATCATTCCGCTCTGACTCGGTAAGATTCAGTTAGCAGAAAGTTGAAGCAGCCCCCCTTTCGCACTGTTTTGCACTCATGAGAGGCCTCAGTCGAGGCGCAGCTGGAAGGGGAAACCTGTGAAACTAATCATTGCAGCAATCAAACCGTTCAAACTGGAGGAGGTCCGCGAGGCGCTGACGTCCATTGGCGTGCGCGGAATGATGGTGACCGAGATCAAGGGCTTCGGCTCCCAGTCCGGTCACACCGAAATCTATCGTGGCGCGGAATACGCGGTGAACTTTGTGCCGAAAGTGAAATTGGAAGTGGTTGTCTCGGCAGCCATGGCCGATCAGGTCGTCGAGACCATCGCGAGCACAGCCAAGACCGACAAGATCGGCGATGGCAAGATTTTCGTTCTGGACGTGTCGCAAGCGGTTCGCGTGCGCACGGGCGAGACAAACGAAGAAGCGCTCTGAGCGGCGCGTTTCCAAAGGGACCAAGTACTATGCAACTGAAAAAACTTCTTCCTGCCGTGACCGCAGCCGTCGTGCTGCCGGGCATGGCTCTGGCGCAGGATGCAGCGCCCGGGTTCGACGAGATCGGCCCCTATATCATGACCACCCTGCTGTTCTGCATGGCAGGCTTCCTTGTCTTCTTCATGGCCGCTGGTTTTGCCATGCTCGAAGGCGGCCTCGTGCGTTCCAAGAACGTCACGATGCAGATGACCAAGAACATCGGCCTCTATTCCATTGCCGCGATCATGTACTGGTTCATGGGCTTCAACCTCATGTATCCGGGTGACTTCAACGGCTATGTCGGTACCTTCTTCTCCCCGACAGTGCTGGATCCGGTGGGTGTCGCCGCTGCAGACGCAGCGCTTGATTATGCGTCGGTTGGCTCTGACTTCTTCTTCCAGCTGGTGTTCGTTGCTGCCACTGCCTCGATCGTTTCGGGTGCACTGGCCGAGCGCATCAAGCTGTGGCCGTTCCTGATCTTCGTGGTCGTCCTGACCGGCATCCTGTACCCGATCTCCGGCTCCTGGCAGTGGGGCGGCGGCTGGTTGTCCGAAATGGGCTTCTCCGACTTCGCCGGTTCGACCGTTGTGCACTCCGTGGGTGGCTGGGCTGCTCTGGCTGGTGCCATCGTGCTGGGTCCGCGTCTGGGCAAGTACAAGGACGGCAAGGTCAACCCGATGCCGGGTTCCAACCTCGCTCTCGCCACGCTGGGTACATTCATCCTGTGGCTGGGCTGGTTTGGCTTCAATGGCGGCTCGCAGCTGGCCATGGGCACCGTGGGTGACGTCTCCGACGTGTCGCGTATCTTCGCCAACACCAACATGGCTGCGGCTGCAGGTGCAGTGACTGCCCTGATCCTGACGCAGGTCGTTTACGGCAAGCCGGACCTGACCATGGTGCTGAACGGCGCTCTGGCTGGCCTCGTGGCCATCACGGCTGAACCGCTTGCACCCACCCTGTTCGGTGCTCTGTGGATCGGTGCCATCGGTGGTGTGATCGTGGTCTTCACGGTTCCGCTGCTCGACAAGTTCAAGATCGACGACGTTGTCGGCGCCATCCCGGTCCACCTGTTCGCAGGTATCTGGGGCACCATCGCTGTCATCTTCTACGGTGACGCAAGCCTGGTGACGCAGCTGACCGGCATCATCGCCTACGGTGTCTTCACCTTCGTGGCCAGCCTCGTGGTCTGGTTCATCCTGAAGGCGACCATGGGCATCCGCGTCAGCGAGGAAGCCGAAGTCAACGGCCTCGATGTCGAAGAGCTGGGCATGGAAGCCTATCCTGAGTTCGCAAAAGGCTGAATTCTCCCTTCCGAACAGCCTTAACTTTCCCGGGCCAGATTATCGGCCCGGGGTTTTTCTCCGGAAAGACCAGACAAAACAAAAAGGGCGCTCCCGATATCGGAGCGCCCTTTGCTTTTTGGGTGGTAGGAAAGCGTCAGACGCTTTCGTCGATCCAGCTCTGCAATACGGCTTTCGGGGCAGCGCCAACCTTGTTGGAGACAACCTCACCGTCCTTGAACATGAAGAGCGCCGGAATGCCGCGCACGCCAAGCTGGGCCGGAGAGTTCGGGTTCTCGTCGACATTGACCTTGGCGATCTTGACCTTGCCTTCGTATTCGACCGAGAGCTCCTCGAGAGCGGGGCCGATTTGCTTGCAGGGGCCACACCACTCGGCCCAGAAATCAACGATGACCGGAACGTCCGCGTTGCGAACCTCGGCATCGAAAGTGTCATCAGTAACGGCAATGGTTGCCATGTTTCTGCCCTCCAGGTGGCTATTGGCTCAAATGAACTGAGAACCTATGGACCCTGTGCGGTGGCGTCAAGATATATGGGCGCGCAAGAGCGCCTGCCTCACGATGTCGTGTGGGAGGGGCATCAAACGGGCGGTTCGGGTCCAAAGGATTGCGGTCTCGACGGGCACGTCCGGATAAATCTGCTGCAACGCCGCGGCATAGGCCCCCATCTGGCGCAACAGACCTTCCGGTGTCCGCTCCGGCGAATCGGGGACAACGCGGTTTGATTTGAAATCGACCGCCAGAATCCGCTCCGGCGTAATCAGCAGACGGTCGATGGCTCCGGAGATCAGCTGATCCCCCAATTCCGGCAGCCGTGCGCTCACGGGAACCTCGGCCAGCGCATCGGGGCCAAAGAGAAACTGAAGCTCCGGGGCCTGCAAGACGCCTTGCGCCTGCGCGATCAGGTCATCGCTTTGGTCGAACCCGAACGGCTCCAGCAAACGGGCGGCCCTGTCCTCCCATTCGTGCGCGGGCATTCCGGCCAGATGCTCAAGCATAAGGTGCAGTGCGGTGCCGCGTGTCTTGGCCTCCTCTTCCGGCAGCGCCTCGCCGGAGATATCGCCGAGCGCTTTCTCCCCGCCAAGATCCGACGGCGACAGCGGGTCTGGCAGCTTGGCGGGCGTGGCGGGTATCCCGGCCACCCAGTCTGGCAGGGCAGGACCGGCGGTGTCGCTGTCCTCTGAGGGTGTGTTGGCTGCCTCTGGTGGCCAGTTGCGCGAACTCAGCCGCAAGTCCACACCTTCGGGTCCCGGTTCCGCCCCGACGCGTTCCAGACCGGCGCGGATCATCGCGTACCAGCTTTTCGAATCCTCCTTCGGGGGATCACCGGCGCCGCACGCAATCAGCCAGCTCTCGGCCCGCGTCATCGCCACGTAGAGCAGCCGCATGCGCTCCTCGCTCTGTCGGGCCTTGGCCGCTTCGTTCAGAGCCACTTGTGTCTCGGGCATCTCCGAGGTTCTGGCCTTCCAGACCGCCAGCCCGTCTTGCGAAAGGATGTCGCTGCGCACGGTTTCGCGCGGCGTCGCGCTGTCGGGCAGAATGACGATCGGCGCTTCAAGCCCCTTTGCCCCGTGAACCGTCATGACCCTGATCTGATCGCCGCGGCTTTCCAGTTGGCGCTTGATCTCGACCTCGTCGCCTTCCAGCCACGCCAGAAAGCCGGTCAGGCTTGGCACGCCGGTGCGCTCGTAGGCCAGCGCCTGATCGAGCAGGGCGGCAATGCCTTCTTCGGCCTCGACCCCGAGGCGGGACAGGAGCTTCTCCCGCCCGCCATGGGCGGTCAGGGCGCATTCCAGCAACTCGTAGGGACGCAGGAAATCAGACCGCGCGCGCAGGTCTCTGAGCATCTCGACAATCCCGGGGAACCGGTCGCTTTGCGCCTCGAGCACCTGCCGCAGGTATTTCTGACCGCGCCCGTGGCTCAGGTCGAAAAGCTCGGGCTCACTGATCCCGCACAAGGGGGAGCGGAGCACCTCCGCAAGGGCAAGATCATCCTCGGGAGTGGCCAGATAGGACAAGAGCGAGGTGAGGTCCTTGACGCCCAGTTCCGCCCCGACACGCAACCGGTCCGCACCTGCCATGGGAAGACCGCGGTCTTTGCAGGCCCGAATGATTTCGTGAAAAATCCCGCTGCGGCGCTGGACAAGGATCAGGAAGTCGCCGGGCGTGATGGCGCGGGTCTTGGTGACATCCTGCCCGTTCTCGCGCGTGACCTGCGTGATCTGACCGCGGGCCAATTGCTCTTCGATGAAGGCCGCGATGCGTTCGGCCAGTTGCACGGAATGGTGGTCGGTGCCGACTGTATCAACCGGGTCGAACCAGTGCGGCTTCTCCGTGTCCTCGCTGGGCGCGATCCATGACCACAGATCGACGCGCCCGGGAAGCTCGGACTTGAAGGCAAGATGCCGGATATCGTCCCCCATGCCCTTCCGGAGGTCGCCGGGAAAGGTTTCGTCGACAAGGCCGAGAATCTCGGAGGCCGAGCGGAACGAGTAGAGCAGGCCCTGTCGTTTGAGCTCCGTGCCGATCCGCCCCAAGGCCTCGCTGAAATGGCCCCGCATCTGTTCGAACGCATCCGGATCGGCGCCCTGAAAGGAATAGATCGACTGCTTCTGATCCCCGACCACGAAAATCGTGCGTTCGGTATTGGAGCGGGCGCCCTGACCGCTGGTGAATTCCTGCGCCAGAAGCCGCACCACGTCCCATTGATCGGGGGATGTGTCCTGTGCCTCGTCCACAAGGATATGATCGATGCCCCCGTCGAGCCGGAACAGAACCCATGCCGCGACGCCGGGATCGGTCAGAAGGGCGCGGGCCTTCAGGATCAGGTCGTCGAAATCGAGCCACCCCATCTGCTGTTTGCGGGCTTCCATCGCGGGGAGGAACACATCGGCAAACGCATGAAGGGCCCGGGTTCTCTCCGCGGCTTTGAAACGCATCTCGAGGCTGCGCGCTGCCGCGACACGTTCCATAAAGTTCTGAAAATCCGGCAACAGGTCGCCGAGCGCCTTCTGTGCCGTGCCGGTCGGGACCGATTTAAGCTTGGCCTCGGGTTTATAGCCGTCCCCCGCCTTGTAAAGAAAAGCCGCATAGAGCCTTTGCAGGTCTTCCAATCCCGGGCGCTCGGCGTCGATCGCGCGCAGCGTCCCGGCCAAAGTGATCATCGTTTTGGTCTGCGCTTCCAGAATCGGACAAACGCGCGAAATCAGGGATGTCTCGGTGCCGTTGAACGCTGTGGACAGAAGCGTCTGCACGACATCCTCCGAGGGCGGCAGGTCGAAGGCTGCCGCGATTTCGCCTGCGGATACGCTCCGGCTGAACAAGGCCCGCCTGCCGGAGAGTTCCTGCAGAAAGCTGTCGATTTCGCCGCCGGAGTAATGCTGCGCCAGACCCGCCATCGCCTCGGGGTGGGAGAGTGCGATCTGCTCGAGCAGCTCCGCGCGCATGAGTTTGGCATTGCGGTCATCCATCTCGACGAAGGCGGGAGAGACCCCGGCCTCCATCGGAAACCTCCGAAGCAGAGCGGCGCAGAAGGAATGGATGGTTTGGATCTTCAGGCCGCCCGGGGTTTCGATCGCCTTGGCAAAGAGCCGTCGGGCTCCGCGCAGCTTCGAGGGATCGATCTCGGCCGCCTCGAGCCCAAGCTCCCGCAGGCGATCAGTCAGCTTCTGGTCGGGCATCATCGCCCATTCGCCGAGATTTCCGAACAGCCGGTTCTGCATCTCGCTGGCGGCGGCTTTCGTGTAGGTCAGGCAGAGAATTCTCTGTGGGCTGACACCCTTGAGCAGAAGCCGCGCAACACGATCTGTCAGAACCCTTGTTTTTCCGGATCCCGCGTTGGCCGAAAGCCAGGTCGAGGCATCCGGATCGGCGGCGGCGATCTGGTCGCGGGTTGCATCATTGGGCCTCATGAGCCGACCTCGATGCGTTCGACCTCGTCGGTGCTGTCCCATTCGCCGTATCGCGCCAGCTGGTCGTAATCCTGATCGAAACGGCTTTCGTAAACCGCGCGGCGGGCTGCGTAACCTTGCTGCGCTCGGGTATACGCAGCCATCAGGCGGGTGAACTCTGCCCAGACCTCGTCCAGCGCGCCGTCCTCGTAACCGGAGACCTGTTCCTTGAGCGCCGATCCGAGACCCAGATATCGGGTTTCCCTGACCCGGGCTTCGGGGATCTCGGCAAAGCCGGCACGTTCCGCCATCGCACCAAGAAGCGGCAGTTGCTTGTTGAAATAGGTCTGCTGATCCTTGGTCGGCAGGGCACCGGTCTTGTAATCGTACAAGATCAGTTCGCCCTCGGGCGTCATGTCGATCCGGTCCGCGCGCCCCTCGAGCACAAAGGGGGGATCTTGCAGAGCCACCCGTCCGGTCACTTCAACCGCAACCGGTCGGGCCACGCTGCGCCTTTGCAGTTCGTGCTCGACGAACCAGTCCGCCGCCCGTTCGAGTTTGGCCAGCCAAATGGCGCGGGTTGCCGGCCACGGCACTTCCCTCTCGAAAACGTCTTGTGCAATGCGCAGCAGGTGGGCGCGGGCCTCCCCGGGCAACCCGTCCCGGGTGCTTTCGACGAATTTCTCCAGGATTGAGTGGAGCGCCTGTCCGCGCAGGGGAGCGTCCGGCGTGGCGTGCAGGGGATCGAGCGGTTTAAGGTTCAGGATGTAGCGCGCATAGATCGCGTATGGATCGCGGATCAGACGTTCGATCCGGGTAACCGACAGACGCCTTGGCCGGCTTTCCACTGGCGGTACCGGGGCCGGGCGCGGCGCTTTTGCCACTGTCTCTTTCGGGCGCTCGAGTTCGCGCGACAGGTCAAGCCAGCGCTGCCCCCGTTTCTGCATCGCCTTCAAGGCGGCGCTGCCTTCCTCGGACACGCCATTCATCAGGTTGGTCAAACGGTTCAGCCACCGCGATTTGACCGTTTCTGCCTCTGCATCGCGCACGGAGCGTGTCAGCCAGACCTCGCGCGCGGCAATCGCCTGCTGGAAATCATGACCCGCAAGGCCGATATTCCGGTCCGGCAGCAAAAGCCCTGCGGTTCTGCGCATATCGCGGTTCAGCCACGGGTCCGGTTTCGGAAGTTCGGGCCATACGCCATCATTGAGGCCTGCGAGGATGACGAGATCGGCCCCCTGAACCCGCGCCTCCAGCGTGCCCCAGATCATCACGCCGGGATGTGCCGAGATCGGGTCGCGGACCTCCTCACGGTTCAGCACCGACCCGATCAGGTCGGCATATTCTGAAGGTGTGAGCCGTCCGCCGCTTCCCTCCACGTTGCGCAAAGCCGCAAGGGTCTCTTGCGCCTTTTCTCCCGTCGCCTTGAGCCAAAGCTCGCCTGCGCCGTCTGCGCCGGGGCCGGCCGCGAGCTTTTCGGTCAGGGCAATATGCGCGGAAATGTGGTCAGAGAGGTCTTGTGTTCGTGTTGCCGCCAAAGCCTCAAGGATATCCCACAGCCATGCGATCCATGCGGTCTGCCCTTCGTCCTCCCGGCCCCTCGCCGTTCTTTTCCTGCCCCACTCCATGGTTCCGGCGCGGTCCGGAAACGGTGCGCCGCGGCGCAGGTAGTCGAGCTCAAGATCGCGTGTGCGCAACAGGTGCAGGTCCCGTTCACTGTGGGAGACCAACGGATGCTTGAGAAGCGCAAGCAGCGTCTCGGGCGTCAGCACCTGTCCCATCAGATCCGCGGTTTGCCGTAAAAGCCTGCCGGGCGGGGTCAGTGGCAAAGGCGTGCCTGCGCTGTCGTCCGGTTCGATCTTCCAGCGTTGCAGCGCTGCGGCCACTTGCCGGGTCAGGGTCCGGTCCGGCGTGATAAGGGCAGCCGGCACCCCGTCCTCGACCGCTTTTCGCAACCTCAGCGCGATGCTCAGAGCTTCCAGTCTTGCGTTCGGGGCTTCGAGCAGGGTGAGGCCTTCCGTGGCCTCAGTCAGCCCTTCCAGCTTCGGTCCGTCTGCCAGCCAGCCATCCGTGACCGGGGCCGGGCGCAGGGCGAGCGAGACAAGCTTGTTTCGGTCTTTGCTGTGCGGATTGGCATCCGTCCATTCCGCGATGTCGGAGCGGTGCAGGCCAAGCGCGCTGATCAGGCGGCGGAACCGAAACTGCGGATGGTCTTCGCCGGTCAGGGCGTCGTCGAGCTCTTCCCAGATTTCATCGGGCATCTCGAAATCGAAACCCGGAAGGATCACGGCGCCGCGCGGCAGCTTTGCCACCGCTTCCATGAACAGCCGTGTTGTGCCGCGTGATCCGGTCGATCCGGCTACGATGACCGGATGCTCGGGCGGGTGGGTTTGCCACTGCCGGGCGAGCCGCTCGACGATAAGGCGCTGGCGCGCTTCGGTGTCGAGAAAGGCGCCGCCATCCAGATAGTTCTGCACGAGGGTCAGAAAGCGCTGGCTGCGGGCCCAATAGGCGGAATGATGCCCCACATCGAGTGCGGCCACCGTCGCGGGCGATACCCCTTCGCCCTGCATTTCTTCCATCAACGTGGACAGGCTGTCGGCCAGATCGAAAGCTGCATCCCGCGCCGCAATATCGGGCTCGGCCTCGATCAGTTTCTTGACGAGCTGGGCCAGTTCGAGCCTGCGCCCGAGCGGATCGACCGGCTGTGGAAGATCGCCAAAGGACGGGTCACCGGCCAGATCGGTGATCAGGCGCAGGCGGGGCAGGAGCAGGGGCCCACGATCCTGGAAGAGCGCCTGAACGCGGCGGGCCATCCGCCGGGTGTTCACGAAGATCTCCACACGTGCGAGCTGTTCGGGCGGCGCGCCTGTGAGGCGCGAGAGTATCCCGTCGGTCAGGGCGCGTGGAAAGTCGATCCCCGGCGCAATGCCGAAGACGCGTGGATGCCCCAGCGGCTCAAACATCCGGCTCACCTTTCAGAAGACGCTCCGCGGCGACGATGCCGTCCGGTGTTCCCACATCCGCCCAACGGCCGGAATAGGTGACCCCGAACAGTGTGCCGTCCGCGATCATCTGGTCCCAGACCTTGTTGAGCGAGAAAACACTCTCGTGATGATCGCGCAGGCGCTGTGTTTTCAGGATCTGGGCTCCGGTATAGACCGCGCCCGCCAGATCACGCTGCACAGGGCTCTCGGGATCCTGCGTGAAATTCCCGGGTCCGGTATAGCCCACCGTGCGCTCTTGCGGGGCGAGCAGCAGCAGCGCCTCCATGCGGCTTGGATCCCAGTGCTGTCGCAGGATCGCCAACGGGTTTGGCCCATGCCAGATCCCGTCCGGGTTCATCGTGAAGACCGGCCCATGTCCAAGCTTCGGCAAGGCATTCTTCAGCCCACCGCCTGTCTCCAGCACGTCGGGCTGCTCGAGGATCAGATCCGCATCCTTGCCGTGAAGATAATCCGCGATCTGGTCGGCCCTGTAATGCGCGTTAACGAACGCCCGCAGGCCGATGTCGCGGGCCCGGTCGAGGGCGTGCCCAAGCAGCGGCTTGCCGGCGACCTCGATCATGGGTTTCGGGCGGTCTGCTGTCAGGTGGCCCATCCGCGTGCCGAAACCTGCGGCGAAGATCATCACGTTTTGCGGCGTTTCAGACATGTGCGGCCTTGATCCGGTGCAAAATGTCTGATGTCGGCGCGGGGAAATTCCGCCCGATGAACGTATTCAGGTCTTCCAGTTCCGGATGCGCGAGATCGCCCATGAGGTTGTCCCAGACCCGCGGGATCATATCGGGGTAGTGGCGCTTGCCGTCCCGAACGCAGAGCCTTGTGAACACACCGACGATCCGCAGGTTTCGCTGCGCGCTGCACAGGGCGTAGTCCCGCAGAAACCGGGCGCGATCCATGCCGGTCCTGTCCAGAAAGTGAGAGATCACAGCGTCTTGCGTGGCGGGCGTCACGTCGCGCCGGGCATCCTTGAGAAGAGAGGCCAGATCATAGGCGGGGTGACCCAGCATGGCATCCTGAAAATCCAGCAGGCCGACCCGCGCTGTGCCGGTGCGCTCGGGCAGCCAGATCAGGTTCTCGGCGTGATAGTCGCGCAGCACGAGGACGGGATCGATCTCGGCGAGCGGGCCAAGAAGCCGCGTGACAAGCGCCTGATACTCCTCGCGCAGAGCCTCTGACGGTGTGTCCGGGCCTCCGTATGTGAGATACCAGTCGGGCGCCAGAAGCGCGGCTTCGGTCATCTGGGCAGCGCCGTAGGGTGCGGGGTCCGGAGGAAGCTCTGCGGACTGGAGCGCCACCAGAACATCCGCGGCTGTCGTGTAGAGGCCCAGTTCATGTTCCGGTCTTTGTGCGAGTATGCGTGCAAACAGGTCGTCGCCGAGATCTTCGAGAAGAAGGAACCCCGCGACAGGGTCCGCAAAGAGAATTTCAGGAGCGCTCAGCCCTGTGGCACGCAGGTGGTTCGCGATATGGACGAACGGGCGGATATCCTCGCCCTTCTCAGAGGGGGCGTCCATCAGAACCGCGGTCGTTGCGTCGCTGCGGTGCAGGCGTTCATAGCTGCGGCCGGAGGCGTCGCCTGCAATTTTCTCACGCTCTGCGTCGGCCCAGCCTGCCTGCGACAAGAAGCGGGTGCTTTGTGTCTGACGATCCTCAGCCATGGGTCAACCTCTGCCGGAGCGTCTGGTCAAGATCTTCGGCGTCGCGGCCGCTTACCGAGACACGGCATGTTCGATGCGTGTCCGTGTTCCCGTGATCAAGAACGAGGCGGATCGCCGTTTCCGGGATCAGGTCTTCGCTCAAACGGTCGGGCCATTCGATCAAACAGAAAGCTGTCGCGAAGGCGGCGTCGAGGCCAAGCTCGATCAGGTCCTCTGTGCTGGTCAGGCGGTAGAGATCCGCATGCCAGATCTCCAGACCCAGCGATTGATAGGTCTGAACCAGAGTAAAGGTGGGGGAGGGGACTTCCTCCACGCGGTTCTCGCGGGCCAGCAGGTCGAGGATGACGGCGCGGGCGAGATAACTCTTACCGGCCCCGACGGGACCCTCCAGCAGAACAGCAAGACCGGGGCGCGCAAGGTCAGCCAGCACCGATGCAAGCGTATCGGTGTCGCGTGTCGTGTTCAGATCGAGCGAGAATTCTGCAGGGGCCATGGGCAAACCATGCCGTCAACCGGAACGCCCCGCAAGCCAAGATCACTGCGATGCCGCGGTCAGTCGTTCCGCGTCGTTCCTGTGCCTGAAAACTGCCGTTCCTTTGGAGAATTCGACAAGGGTCGTGCCTCCGGCCAGAGGTGCGAAGCGACAGTTCAAATGCTGCCCTGTCTGCAGCTTGACCGTATCACTCCACTCGCTGCGATCCCCGGTGCGACTGACAAAATCCCGGACATCGCCCCAAAGCGGGGTTGGCTCGCATGCGTTCTGCCACAAGCGCGTTGCGTCGATGATCGTGATCTGCCCCAAAGCATCGCCGGGATCGACCCCCCAGAGGCTGGAATAGGACATGTTGGACATCTTGATGATCCCGTCGACGCCGAAGACAGCCATGGCCTGCGGAAAGCTGTCGAACAGGGTCTGGCTCAACTCGAGCTCCTGCCGGAATTTGCGGGTCAGGGAGATCTCTGCCGTGATGTCCTCGAAAAGAAAGGCGATGGCCCCTTCGGGATGGGGACGCCCTGTAATCCGATAGGTCTGACCGGTCGGCAGCGTCCAGGTCTCGCTATAGGTGCCGTCTTTTGCGGATTCTTCCAGATGGGCAATCTGCTCACGCCAATCACTGAAGTTTCGGCGCTCGGGCAGCATGCGTTCCTCGCGAAGACGGTTCAGAAAATCGTGAAGCGTGGGGCGGATCGACAACCATTCCGGCGGCAAGGTTGTGAGATCGGTCAGCGCGGGGTTGAAAACAACCAGTTGCCGGTTGTTGTCGAAGATCGCCAGCCCGATGGGGAGATAGGCAAAGGTCTGGGTGAGCGTCTGCATGAAATTGCGCAAAGAGGTCTCGGCCTTGACCAGCGCATTGGCATCGCAGGCGAAATGCAGACTGTGTTCGCGTTGGCCGAAACTGGCGACATCGAACCAGTTCTTGATACCCTCTGTCGTCGTGACCGATGACCTGCGGGTTTTTGCCTGATCGCCGGGCCGGACAATCGTGCTGCTTTCAAACAGGCGCTGAGGCGGCCATGTCGAGGTCTCATCATTGCAGTCGGGGCCCTCCAGCAGGTCGAGATAGGCGCGGTTGACCCAGTCGATCTGGCCGTTTGCATTCTCCCGCCATGTGGGAACGGGGGAGGCCTCTACAGTGTCGCGCAAGACGCGCAGTTCGACCTCGGCGGCGTTGGCATAGTCTTCATCGACAATCAGCTTGCGCGACAGGGGGGCGGGGATACCCTCCACCGTAACTTGCACATGTTCCCCTTTGAAAGCGACATCGACCGATACGGGGCCGGTCTTGGTGACGTCTTTGAGGTGAAGGTCCTCGCGGGTGAGCTGTGCGACATTCAGATCCGAGGGCAAGTTGGGAAAAACCACGCGCAGACGTTCGAGGAGCTGATGGAAGATGTCCTCGTCGAGGTCCTCGATATTGAGCGCCCGTTGCGCGGCCGGTGACGCGGCGACCAGTTCGCGGTTGCAGAACGTGAAGACATGCGGCGCGTTTGGACCCGCGCCCGCGCTTACCGGACGCGATGGCCAGATCCGTCCCGCCACCCACAGCGCGATGAAGGCCGCAAGGCTGCCGATGGTGAGCAGCAATGAGAGCTCGGGCGCGGACAAGAACATCAAACCTCCGAGGGGTGCTCTGAAAAAGACCCCAACGGGTAAAGCGCGAAACGGTTAATGCCCGGTTAAATCCGGATCGGTTTGTTCTCGCCCAAGGCTTGTGATTTGCCGGTTTCAGCCGCCGAGATCCGCCCGTTGGGCCAGATCACTTCGGCGATGGCGCCGCTTCTGGCGGGGCCTTCATCGGTCGCGTTCGAAAGACCGGAGCCGTTGGCGAAGGTCACCTCGGCGCCCGAGCGTTCGAGAAGTGTTTTGGCAATGAACAGGCCAAGCCCCATCCCCTCGTAGCCCGGCCGTTTCTGGAAGTTTGCATCCTTCTTGCGGCGCTTGAGGAACGGGTCGCCGATTCGCCCGAGCAGGTCCGGCGGATAGCCCGTTCCGTCATCGATGACGCGCACCGAAATCTGGTCTTCGTCCCAGTTCCCGTCGATCCAGACATTCGCCTCGGCAAAATCGACGGCGTTCTGGATGAGATTTCTCAGCCCGTGAATGATCTCCGGCTTGCGCAGCACATTGGGCATGCGTTGCGGCGCATCAAGAACGGGTCCGTAGTTGAAATGAAGGGTCTTTCCGCGGTTGGAATGGGGATCGGCGGATTCCTCGATGACCGTTCCGAGCGGCGCACTGCGCAGGTGCAGATCGTCTTTCCCGGCCCGCCCCATGGAATGCAGGATCACGCGGCAGCGATCTGCCTGTTCCTTGATCAGGGCAGCGTCCTCTTTCAGTTCGGGGCGGTCTTCAAGCTCTTCCAGCAGTTCGTTGGAGACCAGCTTGATCGTGGCCAGTGGCGTGCCGAGTTCGTGGGCCGCCGCCGCGATGACACCGCCGAGATCGGTCAGCTTCTGTTCGCGCGACAGGGCCATCTGCGTGGCAAGCAGGGCCTGGCTCATGGCGTAGGTCTCGCGGGTGACGCGGGTGGCGTAGATGCCCAGAAAGACGATCCCGATCATCAGGGCGACCCAGAAGCCGTAAACAAACAGCTGAGGCATGCGCAGGATGAACCCCTCCGCGGTGCGCAAGGGCATGAAATAAAATGCGAGGACTGACACGAGAATGACCGCGAGCGCTCCGAGCAGGAGGGTCGAGCGGGGCTGCAATGTCATGGCCGAGACAGTGACGGGCGCGAGGATAAGAACGGCGAAAGGATTGTTCAGGCCGCCCGTCAGGTAGATCAGGAACGCCAGCTGCGACAGGTCGAACAGCATGGTCAGCATGACTTCGCGTTCCGGCAGCCGCGTGTTCTGCGGATAGACGAAAATCGCGACGAGGTTGGAAATGACCGAGGCGCCGATGGCGATCAGGCACAGGCCCAGCTCGATCCGCAGTTCCAGCATGTAACTTGCGTAAAGAACCGTGATGCTCTGACCGACAATCGCCAGCCAGCGCAGATTGATCAGCGTCTGAAGCCGGACCAACCCGTTGCGCGTGTCGTTGCGCAGTAATTCTTCTGACAAATCAGTCATCAGCAAGATGTGATGTGTAGCGTCATAATGGCCGATTGATAGTGGCTTGCGGATGGTGGATCAACTCAAACACTGCGTGATCAAGGAGTTTCTGATGAACAAGGCATATGCCTACACGGCGGGTGGTTTGGTCCTGGCGATGCTGGGTGGTCTGGCAACTTTCGTGTTCATGAGCACGAGGGAAGACCAGTTTGCGTCCTGCTCTGAATCGACCGTGGCCGGCGGCGCCGCCATTGGTGGCCCGTTCGAGTTGGTCGATGAAACGGGGCGTACTGTCACGGACCGGGACGTGATCGACCGGCCGAGCCTGATCTATTTCGGCTACACCTATTGCCCTGACGTGTGCCCGGTGGATATCTCCCGCAACGCGGAGGCGGTCGAACTCCTTGAGGAACAGGGATATGACGTGAAGCCGATTTTCATCAGCATTGATCCCGAGCGCGACACGCCCGAGATCCTTGCGGAATTCACCGATATTCTGCATCCCGACATGCTCGGGCTCACCGGATCGCCTGAGCAGGTCAAGGTTGCCTCGCAGGCCTACAAGACCTTTTACCGGAAGAATGAAGGCGCTCCGGACGAGTATCTCGTTGATCATTCGACCTTCACCTATCTCGTGGCGCCGGAAACCGGCTTTCTGGAGTTCTTCCGCAACGATATTTCCGCCGAGAAAATGGCCAGCACGGTCGCCTGTTTCATGGATCAGATGTAAGCGTTGTTTGACGGCTCCTGCTCTGCGCCCTAAACCATTGGTAACGCTTAGAGGAGAAACCCATGGTGGACAGGCCACTTAACGAGATCGGCGAAGACAAGTCCCTGCTGATCGTTGATGACGACGAACCGTTTCTGCGTCGTCTGGCCCGCGCGATGGAAAAACGCGGATTCGAGCCGGAAACGGCGGAGAGTGTCGTGGCCGGCAAGGCCATCGCCTCTGCGCGTCCGCCCGCCTATGCGGTGGTTGACCTGCGGCTGGAAGACGGCAACGGGCTGGATGTGGTGGAAGTGATCCGCGACCGGCGGCCGGAAGCCAAGGTCGTTGTGCTCACAGGCTACGGCGCGATTGCAACGGCGGTTGCCGCCGTGAAGATCGGCGCAACGGATTATCTCTCCAAACCAGCGGACGCCAATGATGTCACGGCGGCCTTGCTCGCCGTGGAGGACGAATTGCCGCCGCCGCCCGAGAACCCGATGTCCGCGGACCGGGTCCGCTGGGAGCACATCCAGCGCGTCTACGAGCTTTGCGACCGCAACGTCAGTGAAACGGCGCGGCGTCTGAACATGCATCGCCGCACATTGCAGCGCATTCTGGCCAAACGGTCGCCGCGCTAGGGCGCCCTCAGCCCCGAATTCTGGATCCGCTCGGCGTGGCCCCTAGGCCATGGCGGCGGACAGGTCCTCGAACCGGGCGATAAACTCTGCCTTTACGTCCATGGGGGGGCGCGGGACCAGAGACGCGGGCAGCGCAGGGCTGTCGGAATGTTTACCAAAGAACCGGTCCGCCTCGGCTGTCGTGAACCCCGCGATCTGGGTGGCTTCGAGCCACGCGCTCTGTTTGTCGGCTTTCTTGATCTGTTTCTTGATGGCGACGGGTGTTTTCGCGGGCAGGCCGAAACGGATATGGATCGCGGCGGTCAAACGATCGTCGAGTTCGGCATAGCCCGGACCGACCGCCGCTTTGACGGGGGAGATCATGTCACCGATCACATATTCCGGAGCATCATGGAGCAGCGCGGCCAGACGCCATTTGACCGGTGCTTTCGGATTGGCCGCAGCAAAGAGCCGTTCCACCAGCAGCGAATGTTCCGCGACGGAATAGGCGAAATCCCCCTTGGTCTGCCCGTTCCAGCGTGCCACGAAACACAGCCCGTGGGCGATATCCTCGATCTCGATATCTATTGGCGTCGGGTCCAGCAGGTCGAGCCTGCGGCCGGACAGCATGCGTTGCCATGCGCGGGGTTGTTTCGCCATCTTCTCTCATCCGGAACTTTGCGAGGATCTTGATCTGGGTAGTCCGATATGTCCAACGATGTAAATCACCTGCGCTGAGAGAATGCCATCAAGACGGCTCTGATTTGCGCTCGGGCGGAGGACCGAGGGGCCAAACCTCTTCTTCCATAGGCCTTCACAGAGCCGTGCCGCCTCTCCGGCAGAGGGTTAACCCCTCATTCAGCGCGCGCAGAATGTTCGATTGCCGAACCGGGGTGTCAGTGCTATCTGACCGCCTAACACACCATTTCAAGGAGAGCGGCGCGATGCCGAACGACTATATCGTAAAGGATATTTCGCTGGCCGAGTTCGGCCGCAAGGAACTCGACATTGCCGAGACCGAAATGCCGGGCCTGATGGCTCTGCGCGCGGAATATGGCGACAAGAAACCCCTCGCCGGCGCCCGCATCACGGGATCGCTGCACATGACAATCCAGACGGCGGTTCTGATCGAAACGCTGACCGCGCTGGGCGCCGATGTGCGCTGGGCCTCGTGCAATATCTTCTCCACGCAGGATCACGCGGCTGCAGCGATTGCCAAGGCCGGTGTTCCGGTCTTCGCCATCAAAGGCCAGACATTGGAAGAGCATTGGGACTATCTCGACAAATCCTTCCTGTTTGAAGATGGCCCCAACATGATCCTCGACGATGGTGGCGACGCGACCCTCTATATCCTGCTTGGCGCCCGTGCCGAAGCCGGAGAAGAGATCATCGCCGTGCCGACCTCCGAGGAAGAAGAGGTGATCAAGAAGCAGATCGCCAAGCGGATGGCGGAAAGCCCCGGCTGGTTCACGCGCATGCGTGCGCAGATCAAGGGCGTTTCCGAGGAAACCACGACGGGTGTGAACCGGCTCTACCAGCTGGTCAAAGACGGCCAGCTGCCCTTCCCTGCGATCAACGTGAACGACAGCGTCACCAAGTCGAAATTCGACAACAAGTACGGCTGCAAGGAAAGCCTCGTCGACGGGATCCGCCGTGCCACCGACACGATGATGGCCGGCAAGACGGCCGTCGTTTGTGGCTATGGCGACGTGGGTAAGGGTTCGGCCGCGTCCCTGCGTGGCGCCGGGGCGCGCGTGAAAGTGACGGAGGTCGATCCGATCTGCGCCTTGCAGGCGGCCATGGACGGGTTCGAGGTTGTGACACTGGAAGATGCGGTCGAGAGCGCTGACATTTTCATCACCACCACGGGCAACAAGGACGTGATCCGCATCGAGCATATGCGCGCGATGAAGGACATGGCGATCGTTGGCAATATCGGCCATTTCGACAACGAAATTCAGGTGGCCGCGCTCAAGAACCACAAGTGGACCAACATCAAGGAACAGGTGGATATGATCGAGATGCCTTCCGGCAGCCGGATCATTCTTCTGTCCGAGGGGCGTCTGCTGAACCTCGGCAATGCCACCGGACACCCGTCCTTCGTGATGTCTGCGAGCTTCACCAACCAGGTTCTGGCCCAGATCGAACTTTGGAGCAATGGCGCGGCCTATGACAACTCCGTGCACATCCTTCCCAAGCATCTCGACGAGAAGGTGGCCCGTCTGCATCTGGAACGCATTGGCGTGAAACTCACCCAGCTGGACAAGGCGCAGGCCGATTACATCGGAGTTGCTCCCGAGGGTCCGTTCAAGCCGGAACACTACCGGTATTGATCGCAACAGATCCGATTTGGAATTTTGCAACGGCGGCCTTTTGGGCCGCCGTTTCTTGTTTTCGTCCCGGTCTATGCCTCCGGTCCCGGCATCTGCGGGTTGCAGCCTGCCAGATTTTCCTTTGTGCGGGGTCGATTCACTCTTAGGCTTTTGGCCACAGGCCGTTTTGCGGCCATAGCGAGAAGAAGGTGGGAGGTTTATCCATGGGAAAGAGAGACGACCTGATCGCGCAATACGCGGATGATCTGCGCAACAAATGCGGCATGACGCCCGATATGGACTTGTTGACCAAGGTCACGATCGGATGTGGCCCGGCAATCTACGATGCCGATGCCTCGACCGTTGCCGGGACCCAGCAAAGCGAGCTGGAGACCGTTAAGAACAACTTCCTGATCAAGAAGCTTGGACTGAGCGACAGCTCCGAGCTTATGCCGGCCATCGACAGTGTGATCGAGACCTATGGCCGTTCAGAGCGCAACAAGTATCGCGCCGTGATCTACTACATGCTGACCAAGCATTTCGGGAAGGAAGGCGTTTACGGCTGATCCGTCGCTGGAGTCTTCGAAGCGCCCGCGGTGAGCCGCGGGCGTTTTGCTTTTTACGGTTGGGACAATTCGGGGCGGGACAACCGGATGGTCGGGATTTGAATAAAACTGACCTGACAATAAATTTGCCCTCAGCGAGATTAAGACAATATTTCAGGTATGTCCTGCCAGCACGGCGGACCCGGATTTATCAGACACGTGTGGTGCGAGATCCTTTGCACGTGGGGTAGAGGAGGGTTCCGCAATGCCGGAGCCCTCCCAAATTCCTATCGCGAACCTTCCCGATCCAAGTGACAGCCCAAGCTTAAGGCTCCGTTCCCGAGACCGCGAAAAGGCCGCCTTAGAGGCCGCCAAGGGTGCGAATGATTGCCCACTCGTCTTCGGTGACGGGCTGAACCGATAGACGGGAATTGTTGACCAGAACCATTTTGCTCAGGCGTTCGTCAGCCTTGACCATTTCAAGCGAGACCGGATTTGGCACCGCTTCGACAGCCTTGATATCAACGCATTCCCAGCGCGTGTCGTCGGTCGTGCTGTCCTGATGCGCCTCGGCGCAGATTTCGACGATCCCGACGATCTCCTTGTCCTTTTGCGAATGATAGAAGAACCCGCGATCCCCGACCTTCATCTCACGCATGAAGTTGCGGGCCTGGTAGTTGCGCACCCCGTCCCACTCTTCACCGATCTCGCCCTTTGCCACCTGATCGTCCCAGGACCAGACCGAGGGCTCGGATTTGAACAGCCAGTAGGCCATCAGCCGATAACCTTGTTCCACTGCTCGATCCGGACATCGGAGAACAGCCCTGCCTTGGCGTAGGGGTCACTTGCGGCCCAGGCTTGCGCTGCGGCCATGTCGGGCAGATCGAGGATGAGCAGCGATCCGGACATGTTGCCTGCGCTGTCCAGAAACGGACCGGCCTGTTCGACGACGCCGGTTGTCTTGAGATACTCCAGATGGGCATCGCGGTTGCTTTTACGCACCTCGAGGTGGCCGGGTTTGTCTGTGCAGATGACGGCGATGCGCATGTCTTATTCCTTTCTGAGGGGGCGTGAGAGCAGGTGTTCCAGAACTTCGGTCAGGGTGAGGGACTTGTCCAGCAGGTCGTTGACGGCTTGCGTGATCGGCATGTCCAACTTGTGGCGCTTTGCAAGGGCGGCAACCGCTTGCGCGGTGGCGCGGCCCTCGACGGTCACGCCTTCGGCGGGGCGCTGGCCTTGGCCAAGAGCGTATCCGAAGGTGAAATTGCGCGACTGGTGTGAGGTGCAGGTCAGCGTCAGATCGCCAAAGCCCGAAAGGCCGGCCAGCGTGTCGCGCTGAGCGCCAAGCGCAAGCGACAGGCGCAGCATCTCGGCATATCCCCGGGTCATGAGCGCCGCACGGGCGCTTTCTCCCAGCCCCGCACCCATGGTGATCCCGCACGCGATGGCGATCACGTTTTTCAAGGCGCCGCCAAGCTCGGCCCCGACCGGATCGTCGGAGCGGTAGAGCCGCAGGGTGTCGGTGGAAAGGGAAGCCTGTAAATCTGCGGCCAGCGCGGCATGGTCCGTTGCAAGCGTCAGGGCGGTTGGCAGGCCCTTGGCAATATCCGCGGCAAAGCTCGGGCCGGTCAGCACCGCCGAGGGCACGTCCAGTTTGTCCCCAATGATGGCGGAAGGCCCGGTGCCGGTCTTGAGATCAACGCCTTTGCAGCAGGCAACAGCGACCTTTGGCGCGGGCCGGGTCTCTGCCAGATAACCGGACAGGCTTTGCATCGGCACGGCCAGCAGAAGAATGTCGTCACCCGTCACAGAGAGGCTCGGCGAGACATGGATGCTCTCGGACAGCTGGATCGAGGGCAGCCGAGGATTGAGCCGCGTCCGCGCGATCTCTTCGACGTCGCGCCCGACCAGCGTCACGCTACGCCCGGCGCGGTCCAATGTGACGGCAAGGGCCGTTCCGAACGCACCTGCGCCTGCAATCACGATATGCGTCATGCCTTGGCTCCTTTCTTGCCGGAGCCCAGCATCGGGTTCGCTTGCGTGTCGAGCGGCCATCGCGGCCGCGCCATGAGGCTCAGGTTGTCCGTCATCCCGAGGCGCAGGCGTTCGAGGCCCGCCCACGCGATCATGGCGGCATTGTCGGTGCACAGGCTCAGCGGCGGTGCGGTAAACGCCACGCCGCGTTCGTCACACAAGGCGCGCAGCCCGTTCCGGATCGCGGAATTCGCCGCAACGCCCCCGGCAACCGCAACCGCCGGCACCTCCGGAGACAGGTCGAGATAGGCCTCAAGGGCGCGGCGGGTCTTTTCCACCAGAACATCGCAAACCGCGGACTGGAATGCGGCGCTCAGATCGTTCTGATCCTTGAGGTAGAGCCCGCCCTGCTTGGCCACGAGCTTGTCGCGCTCCCGCAGAACGGCGGTCTTGAGGCCGGAGAAGGACATATCGCAGCCGGGGCGGTCCAGCAGCGGGCGGGGCAGGGCGAAACGTTTTGCGTCCCCCGCCGCCGCAGCGCGCTCCACGTGCGGCCCTCCCGGCTGCGGCAGGCCAAGAAGCTTCGCCACCTTGTCAAAGGCCTCGCCCGGGGCATCGTCGATCGTGCCGCCGAGACGTGTGAAGTGATCGACGTCGCGCGCGATCAGAAACTGGCAATGCCCGCCGGAGACAAGCAGCATCAGGTAGGGGAATGCCAGATTCTCTGTCAGACGTGGCGTCAGGGCGTGCCCTGCAAGATGGTTCACCCCGATCAGGGGAAGCCCGGTGCCTGCCGCAAGACCCTTCGCGCACATGACGCCAGCCAGAACGCCTCCGATCAGGCCGGGCCCTGCAGTGACGGCAATGGCGTCCATTTGCTTGAGATCCTGACCGGCCTCGGACAGCGCGGCTTCGACCATGTAGTCGAGCTTCTCGGCATGGGCGCGAGCCGCGATTTCCGGAACCACACCGCCAAAATCCGCATGAAGCTCGGTCTGGCCGAAAACGTGCGACGACAGGATTTCCGGCGCCTGCCCGGGCGCGTGGCGCACCACGGCGGCCGCCGTGTCGTCACAGCTGCTCTCGAGGCCGAGAACGGTCAGGATCCGGGCCTCGGGCGGAGGCGTCGTCTTTGTATCTGTTGCGCGGCGCATTTCAGGCAGGTAACACCCGAGCATGGCCCATTCAATCCCAAGCCCGTGCGCTGCGAAGATCCTGCTGACCCGGCCGCTGCGTCAGGCAGAACGTTTCGCCGGTGTTTTGCGCGAAACGTTTGGCGAAGGGCTGGAGATCGAAATCTCTCCCGTGCTTGAAATCAGGTTCATCGACGCGGATCTCGACCTGAACGCTGTCGACGGGTTTGTGTTCACCTCCGAGAATGGCGTTGCGGGCATTGTTAAGAACTCGGCGCACCGCGACCTTCCTGCATTTTGTGTCGGAGACCGGACAGCGGAGGCCGCCCGGGACGCGGGTTTCAAGGCGACATCCGCCCATGGCGATGTCGATGCCTTGGCTAAGCTGTTGGCCCGTGAGGCCCTCGGCCAGACCCTGCTTTACGTGCGGGGCAAACACGTGGCGCGGGATCTCGCGCCGTTGCTGGCCGGGGCAGAGATCACGCTGCGCGAAGCTGTGCTCTATGATCAGGTGGAGCGCCCGGTGTCAGAGGCAGCCCGGATGCTCCTGAACGGCAGCGATCGGGTTCTGTGCCCCCTGTTCTCGCCACGCAGCGCGCGCCTGTTCTCACAGGCGCTTGACCCCAAACCCAGCGCGCCGCGGGTTGCCTTATGTCTCAGCCCAGCGGTTGCAGAGGCTTGTCCGCCGGACGCCTTCGATCAGGTGTTCATCTGCGCGGCACCCGACCTGCAATCCATGATCGAATTGATTAAGACACATTGCGCGCGTTGACTCGCTTGAGCGTGAACAAAATTTTGGGCTAATATCGGTCTGGGAGCACTTCGGGGGAGTCGTTTCCAGAGAAATTCCAGAAAAAAAGGAAGAGGCATTTTGGCGACCTCACGTAAAAAGCCGTCTAAGGCGAAGAAGATTGCCCCGAAGCCAGGACCTCGTGCCGCAAAGGCCAAGTCGGCGGCCGCGTCGACCTCGAAATCGAAGGATCAGGTCGAAGACGTGACGGAGAATGCCGCCGGGGTTGAAGAGACCGCAGCGGGGTCTGACGCATCCCTCGAGGCGAAGGCTGAGACTCAGGCCGAGCCGGCGGGAACCGAGGCTCCAGCCGAAGCGGTCGACCTGTCAGGCCCCGAGGACGCGCCGGCGCCCGCAGGCGATGCCATCGAACAAGGCTCCGATGAGCCCGGGGTGGCCACGTCGGAAGAGACGGATGCTGCCGCTCCGGACGGCAATGAAACACCCGACAGCGATGAAACACCGGACGGCGACAAAGCAGCGGCTGGTGAGGAGCCGCCGGCTGTCGAGCCGCCCGCGGATGAGATTTCAGAGGCTAAGACGGAAGATAACGAGGAAGACCGCGGCGTTGCGGCCTCCCCGCCCGCTCCTGCCGAAGCTCCGCGCCGCAGCGGGTTTGGCGGCATGGTTCTGGGTGGGGTCCTTGCCGCGGCCATAGGTTTTGTGGCGGCCCAGTTTGTCTTTCCGCAAGGAGCGCCTGACGAGGACGCAGCTCCGGCGGTGGATTATCAGGGAATGATCGACGCGCAGGCGGACCGTCTGGCCGCGCTCGAGGCGCAATTGAACGCGGCGACACAGAAAGCGGAAGCCGCTGAGCAACAGGCGCTTGCCGCAGAGCAAGCGGCTGTGGCGCGGATCGAAGCCTTGCAGGCTGATCTGGAAGCCGCGGCGCCACAGTCTGTCGACGTGGACCTCTCGCCCGAAGTTCAGGCCGCGCTCGACGCGCAGAAAAGCCAGATCGCAGCCCTTTCGGCGGAGCTTGAGGATATGACGGCCTTCGCAAAGTCCCAGATGGCAGAGGCCGCAGCACAGGTTGAAGAGGTGAAAACAGCCGAGGCGCGGGCCAAGGCGCGTGGGGCGCTGGGCGTCGTTCGCGCCGCGTTGGATACGGGCAGCCCATTTAGCGACGTGTTGCCGGATATTTCAGCGGCTGCGGAAGTTCCGTCTGTGCTCTCGGAAGCTGCGGAAAGTGGCGTTCCGACGCTGATCGACTTGCAGGACAGTTTCCCGGAAGCTGCACGACGCGCCCTCTCTGCGTCTTTGCGCGAGACGAGCGGAGACAGCACGCGCGATCGCTTGAAGCTCTTTTTGCAGGACCAGATCGGGGCCCGTTCGCTGGCTCCACGGGACGGAGACGACCCGGACGCTGTCCTGTCGCGGGCAGAGGCTGCGTTGAAGACGGGCGATCTGCCCGCCACGCTGGACCTGCTGACCAATCTGCCGGGGTCCGGGCAATCAGAATTCGAGGCTTGGGCGGCGCGCGCTGAATCCAGGCTGGCCGCCCTAAATGGTTTTCAAACCCTGACGGATGCCGTGTCAGGCGCGAACTAGGAAAAATAGATGCTTTGGTCCCTTATTAAAATTCTTGTTTTCGTTGCCGTCATTGTTGGTCTGACACTTGGTATCTCTACCTTGCTCGAAACCAGCGGCGGTGTGCAGATCTCGGTGATGGAAACCGAGTTCACCCTCAGCCCTTTGATGGCGATCGTGGCCTTGGGGGTTCTGCTTTTCGGCTTCTGGGTCGCCCTGAAAGTGATCGGGCTGCTGGTGGCCGTGTTCCATTTCCTCAATGGCGATGAAACGGCGGTCTCGCGTTATTTCGACCGCAACCGGGAGCGCAAGGGGTTTGAGGCGCTGGCCGATGGCTTGATGGCATTGGCCTCGGGCGAGGGCCGCACGGCCATGACGAAGGCCGCGAAAGCCGACAAGTATCTCAACCGGCCCGAGCTTACGGACCTGATTACCGCGCAGGCCGCAGAGATTGCGGGTGACACGCGCAAGGCCGAAGAGGTCTACAAACGGCTTCTGACAGATGAGCGGACGCGATTTGTCGGTGTGCGCGGGATCATGAAGCAGAAGCTGGCGCAGGGCGATACGGACACGGCGCTCAAGCTGGCGGAAAAGGCCTTTGCCCTGAAGCCCAAGCACGAGGATACGCAGGATGTCCTGTTGCGCCTGCAGGCAGGTGCGCAGAACTGGACCGATGCCCGTAACACTCTGGGGGCTAAGCTGCGTTACGGCGCGCTTCCGAAGGATGTTTATCGCCGCCGCGACGCTGTTCTGGCCTTGTCCGAGGCAACTGACATTCTGGCCGATGGCAAGTCCATCGAGGCCCGGGAAAGTGCGATTGAGGCCAACAAGCTGTCGCCGGACCTTGTGCCGGCTGCCGCGATGGCTGCACGCAGCTATATCGAGGCAGGAAAGCACCGATATGCGACGCGTGTTCTGAAAAAGGCGTGGGAGGCATCGCCGCATCCGGATCTGGCCGCCGCCTTTGCCGAGATTGCGCCGGATGAAAAACCCGCTGAGCGGATCAAGCGGTTCGCGACGCTCACCAAGCTCACGCCGGATCATCCCGAGGCGAAGATGCTGTTGGCGGAGCTGAACATCGCTGCAGAAGATTTCCCCGCAGCCCGCCGGGCTCTGGGCGATCTCGCCGAGACCGCGCCCTCTGCGCGAACCTACGCAATTCTCGCCGCGGTGGAACGCGGTGAAGGCGCTGATGATGCGGTCGTGCGCGGTTGGCTCGCAAAGGCCCTGACAGCGCCCCGCGGGCCGCAATGGGTGTGTGACAACTGCAAATCCGTGCATCCCAATTGGGCGCCGGTCTGCAGCAAATGCGAGGCCTTTGACACGCTGGCCTGGAAAGAGGCGCCGGACTCGGAGTTGAACCTTCCGGCCGGTGCGGAGATGCTTCCTCTGATCGTTGGCGGGACGCAGGAACAAGCCGAGACCGAGCCCGAGGATATCGACGTGACCCCGCCGGTGGTCGATCACGAGGTGATTGTCGAAGATGCCGAGGAAGTAGCGGCCGCTGACTCAAAATAGAGCTTTCCTGCGCGCGTCCTGAGTGCTAGAGACCGCGCCGAAGCCGCTGTAGCTCAGATGGTAGAGCGCGTCATTCGTAATTAGCGGGTCCCCGCGAGAATGGCTTGCGAAACCAAGGATTTCGCGGCAAAGACATAGAACTAGTAGGGCCATAGTAGGGCCTGAAAGCCTCAATAGCTCAGCTGGTAGAGCAGGTCCTTCGTAAGGACAAGGTCGGGGGTTCGAGTCCCTCTTGAGGCACCACTATTCAACAAATCTATAGTGCTTTTCGGCCCCAAAACAGTCATTCATCGCGTTGCTCGTTGCTGCGGCGCAGCTTTCAAAAAGCGGACATTTAGCGCATTGGCCTAACTAAGACATTTAAGACATGGGTTACCACCCATGCTTCGGGAAGAGCGCTTGTGAACGTGGCCGATCCGCGTTGGTCGATGAGATGTCCTACAGCACGTTTTTTCACAGTTTTTGTCCCGCCTGAGTCTTTTGAAATATCCTGCTAAAAATGGTCAAGGACTAGACGACCACCTTGAATGTGGCACCTTCAGAAAGGTTGGTCACATGGGTTACACGCGTTCCGTCCCAATGATAGCGATAGTGGCTTGCCTGAACCGGGATGCTCGGTATGTCAGGGAAAAAGAGGGCGACGCATTGTCCTTCGGCATGACGGACGCTTGGGTACAACACTCCGGGCGAGCCAGCCTCACGTAATGCTGAAGTTAGCCTATGGCTTTCCAAGTAGGATGCTGGATCAAGGTACTTGGTAAATGCCCCGCCTCGAAGGTCATGGAGTTCTGCGTCTAGTGATCCAATGAGTTCGCGGAACGTGGATGAGCACGTTGGCTCATCGGTGGCTCGCAAGAAGTTCTCAAAGTGAAAGATCGTTTCAAATAGGGCAACCTCGAAGGAATCTCCAGCATAGTAAGCTCCATCTTCGCCATCATGGAACCTTCCAGGTCTATCTGGACTAGCATGGACAAATGGCGCCATGACGTAGCTTGCGCCGGGGCCGGCAACTCTTCTTTCTATCGGCACGCGTGAGAGGTTTCCGATGCCCTCGAACAGCCTCGGATTTGTCTTTCCTTCCGCAGATGCGAGCAGTTCCCAATCCGCAGGGTCGGCAATGTCCTCAAACAGCGCAATCGGAGGGTACTTGCTGCTTATGATACGATGCGTGCGCTGCCAGGTTACCTGAGTAGTCGGAGGGAGTGGTGCTGTCACCACGCCCCCCTTTGGGCATCCAGATATCTCCTGACGCGCATGAGGTCGGTCAACTGACCCCCGAGCATCACTTGAAGTGCACTGTTCCCCCCAAACGCGGAGTTCGGTCTCCTCACCCACCCGTACCCTTGCGTAGGATCATCGAAGAGCAAGCGAAGCGCCTTGTGGATGCCAAGCAAGTTAGACATTCGCGCTTGCAGATCGACATTTGTCCTCCCAAGTTCACCAGTTTTCCATCTTGCAAAAGTCCGGAGGCCAATGCCTCCCAACAGAATGCAGGCTTCGTCATCGCCAAGTTCCCACCTGGTGAAGAGGTTCACCACAGCACGCTGCATGGCTTGCGCTTCTTCGCGTGAAACTTCGGGTGCATGTGGTGCCGGCGGCTGAGCTACAAGTTCGAGATGGGGCATGTGATCCTCCTGCCAATTGGCACCAATATAGCTATAAACGCGCCACTTGGCAATACAATGTGTAGCTAGGTGTCAGTATCAGCGATGTAACTGCTCGTAGCACACCTTGCGGCCAAACCGACTCGGCTAGTAGGGGATTAGTAGGGAATGTACATCAATCGTTCTCTGGCTTGGTCCGGCGCCGTCCAAGAGCGCTAATCAAGATAGTGATTTGATCGTAATAGGTTATACGGAATTAGACAGCTTCTTCCTGTCCCGTCCAAGTCATGGACGGCAAAATTCGTAATGATGGGGTCGGGGGTTCGAGTCCCTTCAGCGGCACCAGTTCTCAAAAGCCGCGCTTTCCTCGTTCAGTCGATAGTTGCCTTTGAATTCCTTTGGAGGAATGGCGGCTACGGATTCTGCCCGAGTTCCGAACCCTTATCAGCAGGACGCGATAACCGTGTTTGCCGGATCTGGTGCGGCTGCGCACCACGATGTCGTTCGCGGTCACAGCGCCTCGAACACAAGCTCAGGGAAGACGATCTCCCAAGCATCTCGCCTAAGCGTATGATGATACGCTTCGTCACCATCTTCTTTGCTCCAGCGGAGGATCGCGGCTACCCGCGTGCGTATCCCTAGGTGGCCGTTCGGTTGACGCGCGCGATCAGGGCCTCTCCGGTTTCTTTTCTTTCGCTGTAGCGATCGACGAGGTAGGGCGCGACATCGCGTGTCAGTAGCGTGAATTTGACCAGCTCTTCCATCACATCGACCATTCGGTCGTAGTAAGGCGAAGGCTTCATTCGGTCGTCGTCCCCAAACTGCTGAAATGCCTTCGGAACTGAGGATTGGTTGGGGGTGGTCAGACAGCGCATCCACCGACCCAGAATCCGCAATTGGTTGACTGCGTTAAAGCTCTGTGACCCGCCGCATACCTGCATGACGGCCAGCGTTTTTCCTTGAGTTGGCCGAACTGCTCCCAGAGACAATGGGATCCAGTCGATTTGCGCCTTCATTATTCCCGTCATCGCGCCGTGCCGTTCTGGTGAGCACCAAACCATGCCTTCGCTCCAGGTCACCAGGTCCCGCAATTCTTGGACCTTTGCATGGTCAGCCTCGGTGCCGTCGGGCAAGGGCAAGCCAGAGGGATTGAAAGTACGCGCTTCCGCGCCGAGACGCTGCAGCACGCGGGCAGCCTCTTCCGTCATCAACCGGCTGAAGGAGCGCTTTCTCAGAGAGCCGTAAAGTAAGAGGATCCTAGGGGGATGGGATGCATGCGCGCCCGGAAAGAGGCGACCGGTGTCCGGCCCGTGAAAATGCTCTTCGGACATTTGCGGCGTGTCAGTCAACGCGCTCTCCCCTTTCGTTCAGGATCATCTGGCCGTCTTCCTTGAAGAGAGGCCCGGGTGGCAATGTCTCGAGTAGGTCGAGGATCGCCTCGGAGGGTCGGCAGAGCCGCACGCCTTTCGGACTGCACACGATCGGTCGGTTGACCAGAACAGGATGTTCGATCATCGCATCCAAAAGGGCCTCATCGGGCACTGATTCATCCAGCAATCCAAGCGCTTCGGCCGGTGATTTCGTAATCCGAAGAGCGCTGCGCGGCGTCAGTTCGGCGGCGGCAAATAATCCCAAGAGCTGCGGTCGCGTCCAGCCGGTCTTTAGATACTCGATGACTACCGGATCCGCGCCTGAAGCCCGGATGATCTCCAGTACATTGCGTGACGTGCCGCATTCCGGGTTATGGTGAATGGCTATCATCACAAGATCCTCCTTGTAGCGGCCAGCAGCCGATCCAGCGCCTTTGTCAGATTCGCATGCGGACAGGCGATATTCAATCGGCCAAAGCCCGCGCCCTGTGGGCCGAAGGCGGTGCCGCGCGTGATGGCCCAGCCAGCTTCGTGCCTGAGGAACGTGGTCAGATCTTCGGAACCGAGGCCTAGGCCGCGAAAGTCGATCCAGAGTAGGAACGTCCCCTCCGGTTCGATCAGGGTAATTTCCGGGATGTTGGCCAGGCGGCTGCGGACAAGCTTGAGGTTGTCTTGCAGATACACCAGCACTGCATCCAGCCAGCGCGCGCCCCCCGCATAGGCGGCATGCATCGCGACTGAGGAAAAAGCGTTGTTCTTGTTAACAGTCAGGCGACTGTTCTCGGCCTGGAGCGCTTTTCGGCGGGTCCCGTCGGGAATTACGGTGAATGCCTGGCAGCAAGCAGCGATGTTGAAGCTTTTCGCCGGTGAAAGGCAGGTGATGGAGTTGAGGGCATCCTCTGCCGAAATCGCGGCGAACGGCGTGTAAGCGTGACCCGGAAAGGTGATGTCGCCGTGGATCTCGTCCGACACTACCAGAACGCTGTGGCGGCGGCAGATTTCGCCGAGGCGGGTGAGCTCCGCAGCCGTCCAGACCCGTCCAACCGGATTGTGCGGGTTGCACAGAAAGATCATGCGGGATCTGGGATCGCGCGCGACACGCTCCAAACCTTCAAAATCCATCTCGTATCGGCCATTCCGCAGGATCAGCGGGTTCTCGACCATACGCCGCCCGTTTTCCGTGATGATGTCAGCGAAATCGAAAAATACAGGCGGCTGCACGATTATCCCGTCGTCTGGCTCTGTGAAGCGGTTGGCTGCCATTGCCAGTGCGTTCAGCACGTTGGGCGCGCGCAGGATGTGCGCCGGGTCGACAGTCCATCCATACCTGTTGTCTAACCAGCCGGTGAGTGCAGACATCAACCCGTCGGGCACAGTCTCGTAGCCATAGATTTCATGCGCGGCCCGTTCGGCTATCGCTTCGGCGATGCATGGAGCGACGCGGAAATCCATGTCAGCCACGCCCGCAGGAAACAGGTCCATCCCGTCCTCGCCCAGAACAACCCGGTGATGCTTGAGCGCCGGAACGACCCGGCGGTTGATCTCTTCGTCGAAATCGACCTCGGATATTCTCAAAGTGCCAGTCATTCGCCCCTCATTTCGGGTTTTTCCGAATTGAATCTGGGCTACGAGATCGTCACCCTCTGGTCAAGCTTCGATAATTCGGGCATTGACGAATTATGGATCAGGACTCTGCTATCGACGCGTTCGCGGGACTCGCGCATCCGACCCGGTTGTCCGTGTTCAAGTTACTCGTGCAGCGCGCCCCCGAAGGCGTCCCCGCCCTGACGATCGCCGAGCGGCTGGACGCGAAGCCCTCGACGCTCTCCGGGCACCTCTCGGTCCTCAAACGCGCGGGATTGCTGACGAGCACACGGCATCAACGTGAGATCCGATATGCCGCGAGGCTGGAGGCCGTTAACAGCCTTGTCGGATTTCTATTGTCTGACTGCTGTGGCGGGAAGGTCCAGAACTGCAAGGATATCCTGACCTTGCTGGATGCGGAGACCTGACACAGTGAAACTACTGATGTTCGAACACTGCTCATTGTGTTTCCGAGTGCGAATGGTGGCGGCCCTCAAGGGCATCCACCTTGTCGAACAGGTGGTCGAGGACGATGACAGCGAGTCCATGACAGCTCTGGTGGGTCGCCGGGTCATCCCGATCCTTGTCCTCGATGACGGCCAACCGATGCTCGAAAGCTGGGACATGGTCCGGTATCTCGACGATATCGGCGGGCCTGTCCTCGTCGGGCCTGAGCGCCCGGAGATCGCCGCCATCGCCGACAGAATGCTCGGAGTGTCTCCATTCCTGACGATGCCGCGATATCCGCTGATGCCACTGCCTGAATTCCGGACTGTTGCAGCGCGTGATCATTTCCTTGTCCGCAAGCGTGCGGCCTATCCCGACATGGAGCTCTTGCGCTCGAAAACGCGAGAGTACCTTTCGCAGCTCGACCCAATACTTGAAGAACTGGCACAGCGGGTTGCAGATCCAAACGCCATCAACGGCACACTCTCGCGCGACGATGTCCGAATCCTTCCGCTGCTGCGGTCCGTCGCGGTCGTCGAGGGTTTGGAGTTTCCAGCGCCAGTTGAAACCTACTTCAAAACGATGATGAGACGGATTGGCTACCGCCCGCTCCCGCGCATCTGAACCATTTACCCAAAGAAGGGACGGCGCGCAGAAGCGTGTCGCGATCCAGGTTCATTCCTTGGTTTCCAAAATGGTTGTCAGAGACGGTGGACCGGGAGCGGGCTACGGGCTCTTGACGATGGAAAAGCCGTGCACGGGGCGTGGTGTGCCAACCAGTTGGGAACAATCGTCAAAGGTGCGCCAAGGCTGTCCAGCCCCGAAAAAGTATGCCTCTCGATCCATCTGCCGTGCTGTGTTTCGTGAATTGTGCCGTGAGCAGAGATACTCACGCCGAAGTCGAGACACCATTGCACAGCAGTTTTCGGTCCGCGGGTTTTCCGGCTGAGCGTCTCAGGATCGAAGGCGAACTTGTCCGCAAGGTGGCCGTCCCACCGCCCGAGAACCGGAAAGGAGCGACCGTTGACCGCGATGGGCCCAAGCCGGATCCAAGATGCGCGCCTATCGAGGGCTGGCCTGTCGCAATCGTCTGAGCCGATTTCATTTGCCTTGACGCGGGCGAATTGGGCAAGCTGATCCGGCGCTGTTGGGGGAGCTACAATGCCGGGGCCGTTGCAGGGAATTCGGGTGCTGGACCTGACCAATGTTCTGGCGGGTCCTTTCTGTTGCCATCAGCTTGCGCATATGGGGGCAGACGTCATCAAGGTCGAAACGCCCCAAGGTGGAGATCTGGCGCGCCAACTGGGTGCGGATCCGGCGTTGAACGAGGCCGGGATGGGGGTCTCCTTTCTCGCGCAAAACGCCGGCAAGAAATCCGTCACCGTCAATCTGAAGAACGCGGAGGGGCGCGCGCTTTTCCTCAGGCTGGTCGAGACGGCGGATGTGCTGGTGGAAAACTTCCGGCCCGGTGTCATGGACCGGCTCATGGTGGGGTATGAAGCGCTCAAGCGCGTCAGGCCCGAGCTGGTCTACTGCGCGATTTCGGGCTTTGGACAGGACGGGCCTTGGGTCCGGCGGCCTGCCTATGACCAGATCATTCAGGGTATCTCCGGCGTCATGTCGGTCACCGGTGACGCGGACAGCACGCCGATGCGGGTCGGCTATCCGGTGGCTGATACGGTGGGCGGTATGACAGCGGCTTTTGCGGTGGCCGCGGCGCTCAATGCGCGACCGCGCGGCAGCTTTATCGATGTGTCCATGCTGGAATCCGTGCTCACGACGATGGGCTGGGCAGTTTCAAACTACCTGATCTCGGGAGTCCCGCCGGCGGCGCATGGCAACGAGAACCCGACATCCGCCCCGTCAGGTGCGTTCGAGGCGCAAGGCGGGCTGATCAACATTGCCGCCAACAAGGACGAACAGTGGGAGCTTCTGGTGCGCCACCTCGGTCTGGAGGACCTCCTGACGCGTCCCGAATATGCCAACCGCGAGGCGCGCAAGACGAACAGGGCGGCCCTGAAGGCGGAGCTTGAAGTGGTCCTCCGAACGCGCCCGGCACAGGATTGGGCCAAAGAGCTCAATGGTATCGGGGTTCCGGCGGGGGCGGTTCTCAGCGTGCCGGAGGTCCTTGCCACACCGCAGATCGCCGATCGCGGGTTCCTGTCTGATTTTCCGGATGTGCCGGGGATCGGACGCGATATCCGGCTTGTCACCACCGGCATGAAACTTGACGGGCGCGCCTGCGAGGTCGAAACACCGCCCCCCCTTCTGGGGCAGCATAACGAGGAGATCTGGGGAATGATGGGATGCTCTAAAGAGGAAATCCGCCGCCTCAAGGACGAAGGTGCGATATGAGCGGGCCGCGCAATGACGTCTCCGACTGGTGGGAAACCGAGATCATCGACATGGCGCCCGGTCAGATCAGGTTTCGCGGACACCCGATCGAAGCGCTGATCGGAAATGTGTCCTTCCCGCAGATGATCTGGCTGATGACACGCGGGGAACTGCCGGGCGCGGCTGAGGCGCGGCTCTTTGAATGCGCCCTTGTGGCGGCTGTTGATCATGGTCCGCAAGCCCCGTCGATCTCTGCGGCGCGTATGGCCGTGACCTGTGGGCTTGGCCTCAACGGTGCGCTGGCCTCTGCCGTCAACATGCTTGATGACGTGCATGGGGGCGCGGGCGAGCTGGCCGTGGAGTTATACGGCTGGATCGCGGAGCAGGTAGACGCGGGCGCAGCGCTGGAAGACGCCACCGCGGCAATGGTCGATAAATGGCAGGCCGAGCGATCGCGCTTCATTCCGGGGTTCGGTCACAGGTTCCACAAACCGGTGGATCCGCGCGCGCCGCGCTTGCTGACGCTGGTGGATGAGGCCACGGCAGCAGGCACCGTGAGTGGCCGGTTTGCCGAAATTGGCCGGGCGATCCAGACGCTTCTGAACGAGCGGAAGGGGGCGCCTGTGCCAATGAATATTGATGGCGCAACCGCCGTCATTTACGCGGAGCTCGGATTTTCCGGGCCGTTGGCGCGCGGCTTGTTCTGCCTGTCACGCTCTGTCGGTGTGGTCTCGCACGCCTGGGAGCAGATGCAACAGGGCGGTCGCAACAAGGGCCCGACGCCGCCGAAATACCGCTGGACCTATAGCGGGCCCAATCCGATCGAGGAGATCCCGGAGGACTGACGGCGGCATAAGCCGGCCGGAACAAAGAATCTTCTAGGTGAATTGGCGGAATTGGCTAAAGTCAGATTGTTTCAAGAAAAGAATCCAAGCGGCAAGAAAATGCTGCGGACGTCAAATGGGAGGACAACATGACGAAATTTGCTTTGACCAGACGGGTCATGATGGCAGCGACCGCTGCTGCAATGAGCCTGGGGGCTCCGGTGTTTGCCGGTGGTCATCAGGTTGCCGAGAGTATTCACTTCCTGATCCCCGGTGGTGCCGGTGGTGGTTGGGACGGAACCGCGCGCGGGACCGGTGAAGCGCTGACAGGGGCCGGCCTTGTCGGCACGGCGAGCTACGAGAACATGTCAGGCGGCGGTGGCGGTAAGGCCATCGGTTATCTGATCGAGAACGCGGAAAGCCAGCACGGCACGTTGATGGTGAACTCCACCCCGATCGTGATCCGGTCCCTGACCGGCGTGTTCCCGCATAATTTCCGTGACCTGACACTGGTTGCCGGGACCATCGGTGACTATGCGGCGATCGTGGTCGGCAAGGACAGCCCGATCAATTCGATGGGCGATCTCGTCTCTGCCTATAAGGCGGATATGAGTGGCACGGCCATTGGCGGTGGCTCTGTTCCGGGCGGCATGGACCACCTCGTGGCCGCAATGGTGATGCAGGCGGCCGGGGAAGATCCCACGGCGGTGAAATACATCCCCTATGATGCGGGCGGCAAAGCCATGGCAGCGCTGCTGTCGGGCGAGATTGCGGCGCTGTCCACAGGCTTCTCGGAAGCCGTCGATCTGGCCAATGCCGGCGAGGTCAAGATCATCGGTGTGACTTCCGATGAGCGCGTGGACGCGTTTGGAGATGCGCCGACCATGAAAGAGCAGGGCATCGACACCAGCTTTGTGAACTGGCGCGGGTTCTTTGCCGCTCCGGGACTGCCGGCAGACAAGCTGGCCATGTATCAGGATGCGCTGACCAAGATGTACGAGACGCCCGAGTGGGAAGCCGTCCGGGCACGCAACGGTTGGGTCAACATCCACAACAACGGTGACGATTTCAAAGCCTTCCTCGAGGAGCAGGAAAAAGTCATCGGTGACCTGATGAAGCAGCTGGGCTTCCTCTGATCCGACAAAAGACCGGTGCGCCCTGAACACGGGCGCACCGCCAAGGCCACCAATACCGTTTCGGGAGGGAACCATGGCACTTGATCGCTGGATCGCGCTTGTCATTCTGATGATCTGTCTGGCTTACGGCTACACGGCGTTCTTCACGATGGACGCGGGCCTCCCCCCCTTTATGCAGCGCAATCCGGTCTGGCCGAGCACCTTCCCGAAGGTCTTGTCCGTTCTTGCGATTATCTTTTCCCTGATCATCCTGCTGGGATTTGAGAAAGGCGCCGCCGACCCGAAACCATCCGACATTAATTACCGCAGGCTGACCGAATACAAGCTGGGGCAGGCGCTTGCCTTGCTTGGTTTGATGGTGGCCTATGCGCTGCTGTTGCGCCCGCTGGGATTCCTGGCGGCAACGGTCGGCTTTCTGGCGATAGGCTCGATCATTCTGGGGGAGCGCAAGTTCCACATCCTGATCCCCGTCGCCGTTCTGGCCGCCGGTGTTGTCTGGTATCTCGTGCAGGTGGTTCTGGGGATTTTCCTGCGGCCATGGCCGTTCTTTCTGATGAACGGAGGCTGATATGCTCGAAGGTATCCTGATCGGTCTGGGAACCGCCTTTTCCGTCACCAACCTGTTGATGGTGATCGGCGGCTGCCTCATCGGCACCTTTATCGGCATGCTGCCGGGTCTTGGCCCGATGAGCATCATTGCCATCATGATCCCCGTCGCGATCTCAATCGGGGATCCGTCTGCTGCGCTCATCCTGCTGGCCGGGGTCTATTATGGTGCGATTTTCGGCGGGTCGACCTCGTCTATCCTGATCAACGCACCCGGTGTGGCGTCGACGGTGGCGACCTCATTCGACGGCTACCCACTGGCACGGCAGGGCAAGGCCGGCAAGGCGCTCACCGTGGCCGCGATCTCGAGTTTTTGCGGCGGCACGATCGGCGCTGTCCTGCTGATGATTTTTGCGCCGGCTCTGGCCACGGTCGCGCTTCTGTTTCATTCCGCCGAGTATTTCGCGCTGATGGTCGTGGGGCTCTCCGCCATCGCGGCCTTCGCGGGCACGGGGCAGGTCGCGAAAGCCCTCCTGATGACCATTCTCGGCCTGATCATGGCAACCGTGGGTGAAGGGGCGCTCTTCAACCTGCCGCGCTTCACGATGGGGATCATGGACCTGCAATCGGGGTTTGGGTTCATCACGCTCGCCATGGCCATGTTCGCGCTGCCCGAGGCGATTTACCTCGTGCTCGACCCGTCACGCTCCAACACGGAAAATGGCGGCGGCGAGATCAAGGATCTGCGCATCACACGGGACGAGGCCAAGGCAATCACACCCGTTATCGGACGCCAGTCCATTCAGGGGTTTCTCATCGGTGTCCTGCCCGGGGCGGGGGCGACCATCGCCTCCTTCCTTGGCTATGCGGTGGAACGCAATATTGCGCCCAAGGAAGAGCAGGAACAGTTCGGTAAGGGCTCGGTCAAAGGGCTGGCTGCGCCGGAAAGTGCAAACAACGCGGCATGCACCGGCTCGTTCGTGCCGCTGCTGACGCTCGGCATTCCCGGCTCTGGCACCACGGCAATCCTTCTGGGTGCGCTGATCGCTTTGAACGTATCGCCCGGCCCGCGGCTCATGATCGATCAGCCCCAGATCTTCTGGGCGGTGATCATTTCGATGTATCTGGGCAATGTGATCCTGCTGATCCTGAACCTGCCGCTGATCCCCTATATCGCCAAGGTGCTGGCCGTGCCGCGCACCTACCTGATCCCCTTCATCCTCTTTTTCACGTTGATGGGGGCCTATATCGGGCAGAACAATGCCACGGAGCTTCTGATCCTTGTCGGGTTCGGGGTCTGCGCCACGATCCTGCGGTTTGCGGACTATCCGCTCGCGCCACTTCTGATCGGCTTCATTCTCGGCTCGATGCTGGAGGACAACTTCTCCCGCTCGATGCAGCTTTATGACGGGATCGGCTTCATTCTCGAGCGCCCGATGACGATGGGCCTGCTGGTTCTGGCGGTTCTTCTGGTGATCCTGCCCAGCTACCGTGCGCGGCGTGCACGGCTGCGTGCAGAAGGTGTGGCTGACGCCGACTGATAGGGGCGGAAGGAAAGGGGTTCAGAACTCCTTTCCGGCCCTGAACTCGCCCCAGCGCATTGCGCCGTTCGCTCCGATCCATGTGAGCGGTTCCGGCGGCAGTCTTTCGGGTTCTTCCGCCTGCATGAATTCCTCCAGAAGGTCGGAGCGGTGACCGGAGGCAAGTTCGGCCGCGAGCAGTCCTGACAAGGTGCCTTTGGCCGTGCCGAGCCCATTCTGGCAACAGGCCAGATAGAGACCTTCTTCGCGCTCACCGAAGGCCGGAACGGCGTTGCGGCTCAGGCACAGCATTCCGCCCCAGCGATATTCCATCGCGACACCGGCAAGCATCGGGAAGCGCGCCGTGAAGGCGCGATCGTGATCCCGCGCGATCCGCGCGATCCGCCGGTCGCTGACCTGCATCGACGGGTCATAGGTAAAGCGGTTGCGGATGATGATCCTGTCTCCGGAGGCCCCCGAGATCCGCCGCACGGTGGACCCGAGCGGGTCGGCCGGCGTCACACCCCAGACAGGGGTACCGCCGAGCCTGGCGATCTCTTCGGGGGTGAGCACACGGGTCATCGACGCGTAGGTGAAGACATGCATCAGGCGGTTTGGGAAAAAGCCGAAACTGTTGGCATGTCCGTTCACGGCGAGAATGACCTTGGGCGCTGTGATCTGGCCTGCCGGTGTCCTGGCGACCCAGTGCGTGTCACGGCTGAGCTCTGTGACGGGGCTGTTTTCGTGGATCGTGACGCGGTTCGAGCGCAACCCGTCGGCCACCCCGCGCACGAACATGGCGGGCTGGATCATGGCCGTGCCCGGGGTGAAAAGCCCGGAGCAGTAGTAATCCGTTCCGGTCATCTCCCGCATCTGGGCGGCATCGATCAGGTCGTGGACCTCTCCCATGGCCTCCAGATGGCGCGCATAGTCGAGATTATGGGCATGCCCCTTTTGGGTGGCGGCGGCGTTGATTTTTCCGCTGGGCGAGAATGCCTCCGCGGAGAGGCTGTAGTCCTGCGCCATCTCGGCGGCAAACCGGATCCCCGCGCGATTGGCGCGTGTTTGGGCGAGGTCGGCGTCCAGCGCACCCCCGTAGTCGGAAGACGAAAGATCGTGCGGCAGGTCGATCATGAAACCGGAGTTCCGGCCGGCGGGCCCATCGGCGACGCGGCCCGCTTCGAGGATCACGATCGTGTCGCCGGGGTTGAGTTGAGACAAACGACGGGCCGCCGCAAGCCCGGCGAAACCGGCGCCAATCACCAGCCAGTCGGCGGTTTGGCTGCCGTCCAGCGGCGTTGCCGGTTCAGGTTCCGGCAAGAGACGGCTCCACGCCGCGGGGCCGGGGTTCGCGGGCAGTTTCGAGACCCTCATGGCGGGCCCGCCCTTCGCGCGTCGCGCATCGCTCAATACTCCTGATTGAGCGCGTCCGCCGCCGGGATCTCCCGTTCGCGCCGGGCGATATAGTCGCGCAGGGCTTCGTCGGTTCCGGGGTCGAGCTTCGGCTCTTCGTAGTCGTTCAGAAGGTCGCGGGCCCGTTGCAGGGCGCGCTCGTTGATCTCGACTGCGCCCTCGGCCTGCCATTGCTCGATCGAGTTGTTGTCGAACAATTCGGGCATGAAGAAAGCCCTCTGGAAGTTCTCCAGCGTATGCGGGTGACCGAGATAATGCCCGCCCGGGCCGACGTCGCGCACGGCCTGAAGCGCGGCGTCAAAATCGTCCCAGCGGATGCCTTCGGCCATCCGGTAGCCCATCGCGCATTGCTCGGCATCGACAACGAACTTGGCCATCGAACAATGCATGCCGGCCTCGTTCCAGCCGGCGGAGTGCCAGATGTAATTGGCACCCGACATCAGGGCGGCCATGAGCGTCGTGGCGCTTTCGTAACCGGCTTGGGCATCGAATGTCTTGGCGCCGCCCAGCGTATTGGAGGTCCGCCACGGCACGTCGTAGAAGCGCGCCATCTGCCCGATCATGAAGTTCATCAGGCTGATCTCGGGTGTGCCCGCCATCGGTGCGCCGGATTTCATCGACACGGTCGACAGATAGTGCCCGTAGATCGCAGGTGCGCCCTTGCGGATGACCTGTGTATAGGCCAGCGCGGAGAGCGCTTCGGCATTCAGCTGCGCGACCGTCGGCGCGACCGAGGCCGGCGTGTTCGCGCCGCCCAGCACGAAAGGAGAGCAGAGAACCGGCTGGTTGCGTTTGATGAACGCGCGCATGGCTCCCAGCATGGTTTCGTCCCAGACCAGCGGTGAGTTCCCGTTGCAGTTGCCGGTACAGACCGGATGGGTCTCCATGAACTCTGTGCCGAACAGGATCGCGCACATCTCCATCACGTCTTCGGCGTTTTTCGGGCTGGTGGTCATGCCCATGAACGTCTTGTCGGAATGTTTCATCGACGAATAGGTGATGCGCAGGTGGCGCTGGCTGATCGGGTGGTCGTAGGGCTCGACGATGTGATGCGCCGAGGAATGGATCGCGGGCAGCATGTGGCTGAGCTTGTGGAAATTGGCCAGATCCTCGAGCGTCGGGTTCCGCCGGACATCGTCGAGATCGCGCAGATAAGGTGCGCCCGTCATGGGCACAAAGATCGCGTGATCGTTGCCAAAGGGCAGGTTATGGGCCGGATTGCGGGCGTGATAGGTGAAACTTGCGGGAATTGTCGCGATCAGGTCGCGCACGAGGCCCCGATCCAGATGCACCGTCTCGCCGCGGACATCTGCGCCCGCACGCTTCCAGTCTTCCAGTGCGACCGGATCACGAAACACGACGCCCACATCTTCAAGGATGCCCATCGAGGCGGCATCGATCTTCTCGATCTGCTCGGGCGTCATCGGCTCGGTCAGGGGCAGCCGGCGCTTCAGCGCAGGCAGCATGCGCACGTCTCTGGTCTGGCGCATCGCCTTGCGCGCCCCGCGCCCGCGGCGCACGGTTCCAACGGCTTCGACGCTCATCCCACGTTGTACCCTTCGCCGGGATCGTTGAGATCGATCCATATGGTCTTTAGCTCGGTGTATTGGTCATGCGCGGCAAGGCCGTTGTCCCGCCCGCCGAAACCGGACTGTTTGTAGCCCCCGAAGGGCGTGGAGATGTCGCCCTCGCCATAGCAGTTCACCGTGACCGTGCCCGCGCGGATATCGCGGGCGGCCCGCAAGGCCCGGCGCGTATTGGCCGTGAAGACACTCGCGGCCAAGCCGTAATCGGTGTCGTTCGCAACGGCGATTGCCTCGTCATAGCTGTCCACGCCAATCACGCTGAGGACGGGCCCGAAGATCTCTTCGCGCGCCTTGGGATCGTCCTTGTCGACCTCATAGACGGTCGGGGCCACGTAGGGGCCGTCCTGCGCACCGCCGGTCAGGGCGTCACCGGTCAGAAAGCCCGCCACCTTGCGGCAATGCTCTGCATCGATCAGCGCCCCCAGATGGTTGGCGGGATCGAGGGGATTGCCGGTCTTCCAGTCCCGGATCCGGGCGAAGATCCGCTCCATCAGCGGCGCCTTGATCGTCTTGTCCACGATCAGCCGGGAATTGGCCGAGCAGTTTTCGCCCATGTTCCAGAACGCGGCGTTGACCACCTGCTCTGCGACATGGTCGAGGTTCTCGGCGTCGGCCAGCACCACCGCAGGGTTCTTGCCGCCACATTCCAGCACAACTTTCTTGAGGTTGCTGTCGGCGGCATATCGCAGGAAATGCCGACCTGTTTCCGTCGAGCCCGTGAAGCTGACCATATCGACGCCCATGTGACGCCCCAATGGCGCGCCCACGGACGGCCCGTCGCCGGGCAGCACCTGCAGGACGCCGCGCGGCAGCCCCGCTTCCATGGCAAGCTCCGCCACCCGCAGCGCGGTGAGCGAGGTCTGCTCGGCCGGCTTTACGATAACAGAACAGCCAGCCGCCAAAGCCGGGCCGATCTTCCAGGCGAGCATCAGGAGCGGGAAATTCCACGGCAGGATGGCCGCCACCACCCCGATGGGCTCACGCACGATCAACGAGATCGCATCATCTCCGGCAGGGCCGGTCTGGTCGTAGATCTTGTCGATGGCCTCGGCATGCCACGTGATGCAGTGGAGTGCTTCGGGGATGTCGATCAGCTCACAGTCGCGAATAGGCTTGCCGCTCTCGAGGCTTTCCATCACCGCCAGTTCGCGACGGTTGCGGGTGATCAGTTTGCACAGCCGGATCAGGATGTCCTTGCGGTCGGACGGGTGCCGCCTAGCCCAATGGCCCTGCTCGAACGCCTCCCGGGCCTTCTCGACGGCCAGATCCACATCCTCGGAACTGCAGGCCGCGATCTCGCAGATCACATCGCCTGTCGCGGGGTTTGTCGTCGGCATCATGCCGCCGGAGCCTTTGCGGAACCGGCCATCGATGAAGGCGGTTCGGGGCGGATCGAGCGCATCGGCGATCGCGGAATATTCTTCACGGGTCAGAAGATCGGTCATATGGCGTCTCCGGTGATCTTGGTGATGGCGGTTCTCATGGTGCGGATGACCTCTTCCAACGCGCGCTTGTCGTCCTTGTTGAGCGGCTGCAGCGGTTTGCGCGGCGGTCCGGCCTCGATGCCGCGCAGCGTCAGGCCATGCTTGATGCACTGGATAAACTTGCCGCCCTGTTCGAGTACCCGCATGAGCGGCAGCATCGCCGACATGATCGCGCGGCCCTTGGCGAAGTCGCCCTCGACCGCGCAGGCCTGATAGAGGGCGATATGGGCCTCGGGCGCGAAATTCGAGCCGGCGCAGACCCAACTGCGGGCGCCCCAGGCAAAGAACTCCAGCGCCTGATCATCCATGCCGCAGCTCAAGGCGATATGGGGATAGTCCCGTGCCAGCATGTGGAGCCGGTTCGGATCGCCCGAGCTTTCCTTGATGGCGCAGAAATTCGGGGAACGGCCCAGCCGGTCCAGCGTTTCCTCGTCCATGTTCACCGACATCCGGCCCGGGTAATTGTAGAGCATCACCGGCAGGTTCGCGGCACGATCCACGGCAAGCGCGTGCAGGGCGATCTCCCGTCCGGTGGGGTAGGCGTAAGGCGGCGTGGCGACCAGCAAGGCGTCGGCCCCCGCCTCCCTTGCGGCTTTCGCAAACAGCACGCTGTCCTCGGTGCGAATTGCGCCTGTCCCGACAATCATGGGCACCCGTCCCGCGATCAGATCGCGGGCCATCGTCATGAGTGCCACGCGCTCTTCGGTCGACTGGGCATAGTATTCGCCGGTCGTGCCCGCGATGATGATGCCATGCACGCCGGCTGCGACAAGGTGGTCGATGGTCTGCGCAAGGGCCTCGCGGTTGAGCGAGAAGTCGTCGTGATAGGGGGTGACGACGGGTGTGTAGATCCCCTCAAACTGCACGGCTGGCCTCCTTCAGCGAAATGACATCCAGCGGCAGAGGGTCGGGCCGGACGAAGCGTTCCAGCCGGTCGCGCGACAAATCCCAGTGCTGCAGCGTCAGATCGACGGCAATCGTGCTTTCACGGGCTTCGATGGCAACGATCATGCCGTCATGTTGTTCGGTGGCCTTGGCGACGAGACCCCGCTCGTCCGCCGAGGCCGGCCGGTAGAAGGTCTGGCTCAGCCGTGTGTGGTCGATGAGCATCCGCTTCAGGCTTGGTGTCAGGTACGGGTTGTGGGCCATCTCCCCGATCTGTTCGTGAAACCGGTGGTTGAGCAGGGCCGCCTCATCGGCGTTTCCGGCCGTGGTGGCTTGTCGGAACCTGTGCTGCGTGTCCTTCAGGCCGTCGAGCTGCGCCACCGTTCTGTTTTCCGCAGCAAGGCGCGCGATCGTGGCATAGACCAGTGGTGCGGTCTGAAAGAAGGTGCGCATCACGCCGAGATCCATGGAGGCGACCTTGGCACCCCGGTTCTCCTCCAGCCTCAGATACCCTTCTCCGGCAAGGCGGTGCAAAACCTCGCGCAGGGGGGTTCTGGAGATACCGTAGGTTTCGCACAGGCTGGCCTCGTCCAAATCACTGCCCGGCGCGATGTCCTGCGACAGGATTCGCATTCTGAGCGCTTCGAGACAGTGCGTCTTCTTGTTCCTGGTCATGCGGGCCTCCTTGAACACGTTTTGTATACATACATTATACATTTTGAGTCAACGTGCCGAAACAGGCCGCGCGCATTCATACTGCTGCGACAAGATCCATCTCTGTCGGGGGGGGGGTATTTTCTTTGCGGCAGGGCAGCTTTTATCGCCCTGCCGTCTTCTTGTTCGGGGCCGGTGAGTGGCGCGGTTATTTCTGAAGTGTCTCGATATAATCGACAAGAACGGCGATGCGCCCGCGCGTGACGACTTCCCCACCATATGGGCCGTAATCTTCGCCTGCCGACATGGTGTAGCGATCGCCCCAGACCGGCATTGTGGTCCCGTGTCCGCGCACTCCGGTCCGGCCGTCCACGATCATGAAGACCTCAAGATAAGGGAAGATCCCGTCATTCTCCGCGGCCAGTCCGGTCAGGCCGGGCACCTCCAGGTTCAGGAAATTCGAGAACGATCCCGCGCCCATTCCGCTTTCCCCGTGGCACATGGCGCAGGCGACCATGTATTCGCGCTCGCCTGCGCTGTCCTGTGCCGCAGCTCCTGAAATCATTGCTGAAAAAGCGGCGAGGGCCGCAACCGCTGTTCTTTTCATGTCCCACTCCCGGAAATCTGTTGATACCTCACCTGCGCGGGCCAGTCCGCGCAGGGCCTCGTGACCGATTGGCCAGAGGTCTGGGCAGATCTTACGGTGCGGGGCGTGAAACCTCTTGATATCGGTCAAAATATGCGGCTGGGCGCGGATCGCGGTGATCGTCGCGCCTCAGAGGCCCGCGACCAGAACCACCCAGCCCGAGAGCACAAGGCCGCAAATCAGAATATACGCGCCGTTCCAGCGCAGCCCGACATGGGACGCGCTGACCCTGCCGAAAGACCCGATCAGCAGCGTCGTCGCCGTATAGGGAGAGCTCGCGCCGGTCAAAGACCAGCCTGCGGTGATCGCCATGACGATGTTTGCCGGCGTTATCCCGAGGCTCGCCGCGTCCGGCAACATCGGCGCAATCAGCGAGACCGAGAGGATCGGGTTCATCCCGACCTGCCCTGTCAGGGGAATGATCCAGATCAGCGCGACGAGGATGACCCAAACCGGCAGGCCGGACAGATCGACCCCCGATGCCGCAACGACCGGTGCAAGAAGTGCGGATCCGACCGAGCCTATGTAGCCGGCCATCATCAGCAGAACCAGCTCGCCCCGATACCCGCTCAGGTCGCGGGTGATGTAGGTTCGCAGCCGGCCGGCGCTTGTCCGGATCCGGTCTTCTGCGCCCGTCTGGATCATGATCCAGACGGTTGCGATGATCGGGACGACAACGATGACGACGCCGACCGCGCGGATCCCGGTGAAAAGATGCAACCCGCCGACGCTGATAACCAGCAGAAACAACAGGCCGACGAGGGGCCTGAGACTTCTCCATGAGCCTTCCGGTTTCTTCCAGATCGCCCGCACGCCCGGGGTCAGCTTCGGCTTGAACACCGTGTCGAGCCCCCACCCGATTCCCGCCACGATGAAACCACTGACAAGACAGGGCAGAAACGCACCCGCCCATGTCGCGCCGGGCACCAGAGAGAGCGAGATCGCCATCGAGAACGCCAGTGGTGACCACGGCAGCGTCGCCACGAACCCGCGCTGGATGGCCAGCAGCATGCGCCGCTCCCGATGCCCGCGGATCTCCGCGTTCTCTTCCTGCTTTGCGCTGTTCATGGCGAGGCTGCCAAGCAAGGCGATCGCGCCGTAACTCAGCAGCAGCCCGAACAGGTTGCCGCCCAGCGTGAGCGCTGCGTAGCGCCGCCCGGGGGGCTGTTCTGCAAGAAACTGCCCGCAGGTGGTAATCGCTTTGGACGTGTCGGCGGCGTGGCGCAAGCTGGCCAGTGCCGTGAAAAACGCGCCGATGAAGGCCGCCGTCCGCAGGCCCTTGCCCACGGATCCCAGCCATTCGGGATCAAGAACGATGACCGCGACCGTCAGGACAAGCCCAACGACAACAAAGATCCAGCGCGTCCATCCGACCCGCAGGGCCATGCCCGCAATGGCCGCCGCCGAGAGAACGGCGGCGATATTGCCATAGATCGGCCCGGCGCCCCATTCATGCAGGATCACAAGGCCCAGGATCGCGGTAAGCGTGTACCCCGTGAAAAGCGCTCCGATCCGGTCTTTCGCTGCGGGGGTGTCGTTCATCAAAGCGCCGATTGGGAAGACGAGGCCGTTTGGGTCTTGTGGATCACGTGGTCAGGACCTCTTCTCCAGCCCGTCCGGGCCGATTGGGATATGCGCGTCGTTGGTGGCATCATTGATCTCCACCTGTCCCTTGATCCTTATCGATCACGATCGCGGCTGGCAATGCGCGGCCTGCGCCCTGCGGTTCGGGCACGGCTGTATCACTGCCGACATCCTGCGCGAGGAATCCCCGCACGTCTGCACGAATGGCTTGCGACCTTTCGAGATCACTGGCTAGGTAAAAGGCAAACCCACCCCGAAACCTCCGGCCGTGCCCGGGACGTGGAAAGGTCAAGATATGAGCGGTCTTCTCGCCCTTTTGGATGATGTCGCTGCGATCGCAAAGGTTGCGGCGGCGTCCATTGATGATGTCGCCGGTCAGGCGGCCAAGGCCGGGGCCAAGGCGGCCGGTGCCGTCATCGATGATGCGGCGGTCACACCGAAATACCTGCACGGGTTCGAGGCGTCGCGGGAATTGCCGATCGTCTGGCGGATCGCGAAAGGCTCGATCAAGAACAAGCTGGTCTTCCTGTTGCCGGCGGGATTGCTGCTGTCCTCCTTCGCGCCCTGGCTGATCATGCCGCTTTTGATGCTCGGGGGCGGCTATCTGTGTTTCGAGGGGGCCGAAAAGATCGCGCATGTGCTCTGGCCCGCGGCGCATCACGCCGAAGAGGACCATGCGGAGCCCGACGACCCCGCCCATCTTGAAGAGGCCAAGGCCGCGGGCGCGATCAAGACCGATTTCATCCTGTCGGCGGAGATCATGACCATCGCTCTGGCCGCGATCCCGCCCAGCAACATCTGGATGGAGGCGGCGACGCTGGCCACGGTCGGCATCGGGATTACGGTGGCGGTTTATGGCAGTGTCGCCCTGATCGTGAAGGCCGATGACATTGGGCTGCACATGGCCCAGACCGGGACCTTCGCCGCAACCCGGGCGCTCGGGCGCGGGATCGTGAAGATGATGCCCTCCTTCATGACCCTTCTGACCGTCGTTGGCACGGCGGCAATGCTCTGGGTCGGAGGCTCCATCGTCATTCACGGGCTGGAAACGCTGGGCTTTGACGCCTTGGGCCACAAGATCCACGATCTGGCCGTGGCTGCCGGACATGCGCTGCCGAAGGTTGAGGCCGCGGTGGAATGGGGGGTTACGGCCTTTCTGGACGGGGTATTCGGCGTTCTTCTGGGGCTGGCGCTGATCCCGTTTGCAACCCGCGTGATCATGCCGCTGCGCTCTCAAATTGGGCGAATTCTTGGATAGGATAACCCTCCAAGGCGCTCTTTACGCGTTTCCTTGACCTGACATTGGCCTTGGCCCCTGTCCGAGCATTTCACAGGTTAGACCGAGATTTTCTGAGAATTAAGTCTATTAATTTCAGGCCTTTAACCCGCGCTTATCCTGAATCTGGGACCTTGGAAAATCACTTGGCGCAGCAGGTGTGAGTGCCAGAAGGCTCTCCGCGTCCGGGGCGGCTCAGGCCCTGCCGGTCACCTGAAAGTTCCGAAAAACTGGTCCGAATTTGCACAAATTTTGCCTAAGTCTGGCCTTTTTCGACCGCGACATTGAGGACGTCAATTTTAATCAGGTATGAACAATGAGCGCACATTTCGAAACGAGCATGATCGACATGAGCAAGTGGCAGAGCCTCGTGTCTTTTCCCTCTGCCCTCGGATATTCGGTCAGTGAGCACCCCGACCGTTTCAAACGCGAAGCCGCGGTTGAGCTGCTGATCAGATGCATCGCCATTCTCATTGTGTTCGGGGCCTATTTCCAGTGGTTCCTGCCATCCCTGATCATGCGTGGTGATCCGACCGTGACGAAGGCCCTGCTTTCGATCGTGTTCGCCGGGACCGGGCTCGGCCTTTACGTGATCGGCAGCCGCGGGTTTCTCAATGAGATCACCCTCAACCTGACGAAGCGTGAAATCCGGATCGGCAAGCTGAACGGGCAGGGCCGGAACCGTATCGCCCGTCATATTCCGCTCGACCGTGTCGAAAGCATTTTCGTCAAGCGTCCCAGTGAGCGTCAGGCCCCCGCGACGCTGTATCTCCGCCTCGTGGGCAAGCCGCGCGCCATCGCGATTCTGCGCGGCCATCAAAACGAGATCGAGCAGCTGCATATGCGCCTGTGCCACGACATTCAGTTCGCGACACAGAAGAAAGCTGCCATTCGCCCGCAGCGTCCGCCGAGCGTTTTCAAGCCTCAAGCCGTCTAATTTCTCAATCCCGCTTGGCCTATTGGGCGAGTTCGGGTTTAGACTGTGCACAGATACCTCTCTGGGCTGGGTTTTCCCAAGCTGAGCGTCAGAAAGTGGACATGTGCCTTCAGTTCGAAGATCTCTAGCTCTTCTTGCATCCGTCATCTGGATGAGTTGCTCCCCGGCCCTAGCGGTCGAGGTGCAGTTCGAGTCGGGCGGACTGACTGACGATATCGCCGAGGACGTCCGGCAGGTGTCCGTCCTGGCGGGGCTCGGCGCGGCCAACAGCCAGAACGCTCAGGACATTCTGGCGGGCAGCCGGGCCGACTATGAACGCATCCTGGCGGTTCTCTATGAGAACGGGTTCTTCGGAGCGTCGGTGCGTATTCTCATGGACGGCCGCGAGGCCACGACGATTCCATTGATCGCGCCGCCCGCCCTTATCGAGACCGTGATCGTGCGGATCGATCCCGGGCAGCCCTTTCGGTTCGGGGTGGCGGATCTGCGCCCACGCCCCGCAGCGCTTGAGTTGCCCGAGTCCTTCCGCCGCGGCGAGATCGCCCGGATCAGTGCCATTCGGGACGCGCTTGATACCGCGATCAGCGCATGGCGCGATGAAGGGCACGCCAAGGCGGCTTTGGCAGGCCAGAACATTACGGCCGATCACCCTCGTGGCGTGCTCGACGCAAAGGTGACCGTCGATCCGGGGCCGCAATTGCGGTTTGGCAGGTTGCAGGTGGAGGGCGGAACATCGGTCCGCGAAGCGCGGATCAGGGATATCGCGGGGTTCCCGACCGGGCAGGTCTTTTCCCCCGAGAAGGTGGAGAAGATCGCGACCCGGTTCCGGCGGACGGGCACGTTCAGCTCGGTCGCTTTGTCAGAAGCGGAGAAGGCCAACCCTGACGGAACGCTGGATATCGCCGTTCAACTGGTGGAGAACCCGCCGCGCCGGATCGGGTTCGGGGGCGAGATTTCCTCCCTCGATGGATTGAACATCAACGGATACTGGCTCCACAGAAACCTCTGGGGTGGCGCGGAACGGCTGCGTCTCGAGGGCGAGGCCCGTGGCATCCAAGGCGAAAGCGGCGGCGAGGATTACACGCTCTCGGCCCATTTCGAGCGACCGGCCACGTTCAATCGCGATACCAACCTCTATGTTCAGGCGGAGGCCGAGAAACTCAACGAAGTGAACTTCTCGTCCGAGAAATTCTCCATTGGCGCCGGCATTCGCCGCTACGCGTCTGATGCGCGGACATATACGCTCGGGCTGGGCGTGGAGAGTGCGAAATCCTCGGACGTCTTCGGCGACCGGAGCTACACGCTTCTCGTAGGCTTTGCCGGCGCGGTTTTCGATTATCGCGACGACAGGCTGGATGCCAAGGACGGGTATTACCTTGATGCATCCGTCACCCCATTTTTCGCCCTCGCAGGGGAGGGGGACGGGGTTCTCACCGAACTCGACGCACGGTTCTACAAAAACTTTGGCAGGCAGAGTGACATGACCTTTGCGCTCAGGGGGCAGTTGGGATCCGTTGCCGGGGCGCCGATTGACGAAGTGCCGGCGGATTACCTGTTCTACTCGGGCGGCGGGGGCACGGTGCGGGGCCAGCCCTACCAGTCCCTTTCGGTTGATCTTGGCGGTGGCGCATTCGTGGGCGGACGGTCCTTTCTGGGCCTGTCGGCCGAGCTTCGGGTCGCGGCGACGGAGCGCATTGGCGTCGTGGGCTTCTATGATGCGGGATATGTCGGGCCAGAGGCCTTTCCGGACGGCGCGTCGGGGCGTTGGCACAGCGGTGCGGGCATCGGCGTGCGCTACGGGACAGGGATCGGGCCGATCCGTTTCGATCTTGCCGTTCCGCTGTCCGGCCCCGAAGATAATGCGGTTTTTCAGGTCTATATCGGCATAGGGCAGGCATTTTGAGAACGCTTCTGGGCATAATCCTTGCCATCATCTTCGCGACCTCTGTGGTCGCGCAGGAGGATGACCGGAGCTTTCTTACGGGGCTTTTGGAAGACGTCTTGAGCGACGCCGGCCGCGAGGTGCGGATCGAGGGCTTCAAAGGTGCCTTGAGTGCGCAAGCGACGATCGAACGACTGACGATTGCGGATGACACGGGGATCTGGCTGACCCTTGAGAAGGTTCAGCTCGATTGGCGCAGGCTTGCCCTTTTGAAAGGGCGGCTCGAAGTTGAACAGCTGTCTGCCGCGCGCCTTGAGATGCCACGCGCTCCGGTTCGTGATGCTTCCGGTCTGCCAAGCCCCGAAGCCGGTGGATTTTCGCTGCCGGATTTGCCCGTGAGTGTGGACGTCCAGACGTTCAAGGTAGACCGCATCGATCTGGGCGAGCCGCTGCTAGGTGAACCGGTGTCCCTTGCCCTTGAGGCCTCGGCAAAACTTGAAGCGGGCAGCGGCGCGGTTGCGCTTGAAGCGACCCGCCTCGACGAAAAGACCGGGCGTTTCATCATTGACGGGGCGTTTGACCGCGAAAGCCGGAACCTTGACGTGACGCTTGATCTCTTCGAGGAGGCGGACGGTATCGTCGCGCGCCTGCTCGATATTCCTCAGCGGCCCCCCGTGCGGCTGCTTGTGTCGGGTTCCGGCCCGCTGAATGCATTCTCCGCAGACATCAACCTGTCCACCGATGAGGTGCCGCGTCTGTCCGGGACGATCATCTTGTCGGAGGCCGCCGCGGGAGAGGAGACGCAGGACAAACCGATTGGCTTCGATGTCGATCTTGGCGGAGACATCGCCGGATTGTTCGCGCCCGAGTACCGGCCATTTTTCGGCGATAACGTCCGGTTGGCTGCAACCGGGCGCCGGCACCCCGACGGGGTGATCCGGTTGAGCGCTCTCGATCTTGAGACCCGTGCCCTGTCGCTCACCGGGCGGGTGCATCTCAATGCGGACGGATGGCCTGAACTGCTCGATATCAAGGGCAGGATCGCCGATGAGACCGGCGCGCCCGTCGTGCTGCCTGTGTCCGGTGCCGTCACGCGGGTCGACGGTATGGATTTGGAGGTTGCCTATGACCGCACCGCCGGAGACCGCTGGCGCGGTGATTTCCGGATCGAGGGATTCCGCCGCGACGATTTTCAGGCCGGAATGCTCCTGCTGGGTGGCGGTGGCTTGCTGCGGGGCGAGGTTGGCGCGATCGGTCTGGTCACGGCTGATCTGGATTTTTCGGCGCGCGGGCTGGGCTTTTCCGACCCGGGTTTGACAGACGCCGTGGGCGAGAGCGTGAGCGGGTCGGTGAGCGCGGAATATGTCGAAGGGGAGCCATTGAGCCTTCCGTTCATTACCGTGCGCGGGGCGCAATATGGTCTGACCGGAAGCGCTTTGATCCGCGAACTGGCCGCAGGGCTTGAAACGGAGTTCGACCTGACGCTGAACGCCGCGCGCCTTGAGGGCTTCTCGACCCTTGCCGGAAGGCCTTTGGGCGGGCAACTGGAGGTCTCGGCGCGTGGTGCGGTGGCACCGCTCGCGGGGACCTTCGATCTGGAGGCAGAGGGAACCAGCGTCGATCTCAGCCTTGGGGACGCGCAGCTCGATCCGCTTTTGCGCCCAGAGACCCAGTTGTCGGTGCGCGCAGCCCGTTCCGAGGCAGGCACGCGGCTCGATGCGTTGCGTCTTCGCAATTCCGAACTCTCGCTTGAGGCGCGCGCCGATCTGTCCGCTACAACGGGCTCTGTTGCCTTTGAAGCCGGGCTTCGCGATCTTGGCCGCATCGTTCCGCAGCTTACCGGGCCGCTCGAGATGTCAGGCAATCTCGACAAGGGGCCAGAGGGCTGGGCTGTCGTGAGCCAAGCTGCGGGTCCCGGCGGGATGGCCGTGCAGATCGGCGGGTTGATCCGTGACACCGATGACGTCGACCTTACGGTAGAGGGCAGTGCGCGCCTCGCCCTTCTCGGGCCGTTTATCGAACCGCGGAGTGCTCAGGGGACGGTTGCGTTCGATCTCGCGGTTCAGGGGGCGCCGGCACTCTCGGCGATCTCCGGTCAGATCACCACGACAGACGCCCGGATCTCTGCGCCAAGGCTGGGCATCGCGGTCACGGATGTCGATGCCGCCGTTGCCGTGCGCGACGGACAGGCGAATATCGGGGCAACGGGTGGCCTGACGTCCGGGGGACGGATTTCTGTGAACGGGCCGGTCGGTTTCGCGCAGGGGTTTCCGGCAGATCTTGCAATCGTGTTGGAGCAAGCCGTCATATCCGACCCGCGTCTCTTCAAAGCGCTTCTTGACGGGCGCATTGCGATCGACGGCCCGTTATCCGGCGGCGCCATGATTTCCGGTCGGCTGGATGTGAACGAGATGAACGTGATCGTTCCGTCATCGGCCATCACGTCCTATGGCGAGATCCCCCAGATCCGGCATATCGGCGCGCCACGGGCGGTTCAGCAGACGCTGCAACGTGCGGGTCTGAGCGGTCGCTCGGAACCGGGTGCCGAGGGCGGGCCGAGCTATGGTCTGGATATTTCGCTGAATGCGCCGGCGCGGATTTTCGTGCGCGGGCGCGGTCTGGACGCCGAGCTTGGTGGCGCGCTCTCGCTGACGGGCACCTCGCAAGATATCATCTCGGCCGGTGCGTTCGAATTGATCCGCGGGCGGATCGATATTCTCAGCAAGCGGTTCCAGCTTGATGAGGGAAGCATCCAGCTGGAGGGCCGGTTTTCGCCTTACGTGCGGTTTGTCGCCACGACCGCGACGGATGCCGGCAGCGCGAGCGTGATCGTCGAGGGGCCGGCCTCTGCGCCGGAAGTGTCGTTCTCCTCAGTGCCCGAGGCACCGGAAGACGAGGTCCTGGCGCAGCTCTTTTTCGGCCGCAACCTGACGCAGATTTCCGCGTTTCAGGCCCTGCAGCTTGCAAACGCGGTCGCGACCCTGTCGGGGCGCGGAAACGAGGGGCTGGTTTCGAGGTTTCGGACGGGCTTTGGGCTGGATGATCTCGATGTGTCGACGGACGCGGAAGGACGCTCTGCCGTGCGGGCGGGGAAATATATCTCGGACAATGTTTACACCGATGTCACCGTGGGCGGGGAGGATGACGGCAAGGTCTCGCTGAATATCGATCTGAGCCGCTCGGTCACGGCGCGTGGGACCTTGCGCTCCGACGGCGATACGTCGCTGGGGATGTTTTTCGAGAAGGATTACTGAGCCGTCGCGCGCGCACCCCGCGTTCAATGTGCGGATCGCACGATCCGGGCAATGCGCTGTGTCGCCCGTTTGCCGCTTTCTGGACCGGAACGCGTATTTGCGCGATACTGCGTCAGATTTCGGCGCATTTGTAGCGCCCCGCAGGGTGGGGCAGCATGTAGCGTTTCCCTTGGCTGGGAATCGGACTAGACAGCGCTTCGCGACCCGTGGGGCCTTGGGGTTTCCCTTGGTTCACGGGGCCGCCGGGACGACACGCCGGGACGATACAAGGAGAAACAGAAATGCCTGACGGACAGAATTTGGGCCACGGACCATCACTTGCCACTTTTGACTGGAAGGATCCGTTTCACCTCTCAGCGCAGCTGGAAGAAGATGAACGCATGGTTGCAGAGGCGGCAGCCTCCTACGCCGCGGACAAGCTTCAGCCGCGCGTTGACGATATGTACCTCAATGAGACCGCAGCGCCTGAAATCTTCAGCGAGATGGGAGAGATGGGCCTGCTCGGGATCACCATCCCCGAGGAATATGGCGGCATTGGCGCGGGCTATGTCACCTACGGGCTCGTGGCCCGGGAAGTCGAGCGCGTCGACAGTGGCTACCGGTCGATGATGTCCGTGCAATCCTCGCTCGTGATGTACCCGATCCATGCCTATGGCTCCGAGGAGCAGCGCAAGAAATACCTGCCCGGTCTTGCGGCGGGCACGCTGATCGGCTGTTTCGGCCTGACCGAACCCGATGCCGGCTCTGATCCGGCCGGTATGAAGACGGTCGCCAAGAAAACCGAGGGCGGTTACGTCCTGAATGGCGCGAAGATGTGGATCTCCAACTCGCCCCTGGCGGATGTTTTCGTCGTCTGGGCCAAGTCGGAAGAGCATGGCGGCAAGATCCGCGGGTTCATCCTCGAGAAAGGCATGAAGGGGCTGAGCGCACCGAAGATCGGTGGCAAGCTGTCCCTGCGGGCCTCCATCACCGGCGAGATCGTCATGGACAATGTTGAGGTCGGAGAAGATGCGCTGCTGCCGAATGTCGAAGGTCTGAAAGGCCCGTTCGGCTGTCTCAACCGCGCACGTTACGGGATCAGCTGGGGTGTCATGGGTGCCGCAGAAGACTGCTGGCACCGCGCTCTGGATTACGGCCAGAACCGCGTCCAGTTCGGCCGCCCCTTGGCACAGACACAGCTGTTCCAGAAGAAGCTCGCCGACATGCAGACCGAGATCTCGCTTGGCCTTCAGGCCTCGCTTCGCGTCGGGCGGATGATGGATGAAGGCACGGCTGCGCCCGAGGCGATCAGCCTGATCAAGCGCAACAACTGTGGCAAGGCGCTCGACATTGCGCGTCTGGCCCGCGACATGCATGGCGGCAACGGCATCATGGCCGAGTATCAGGTCATGCGCCACGCGGCGAACCTCGAGACGGTCAACACCTACGAGGGCACCCATGACGTGCATGCGCTGATCCTTGGCCGGGCACAAACCGGATTGCAGGCGTTCTTCTGATGCAGCCTCTGAAGGGCGTAAAAGTCCTTGAAATGGCGCGTATTCTGGCCGGTCCCTGGATCGGCCAGGTGCTCTCTGATCTGGGCGCAACAGTCATCAAGGTCGAGAGCCCGTCGGGCGATGACACGCGCGGCTGGGGTCCTCCGTTCATCGAGCGGGGCGAGGATCCGTCAGCCGCCTATTTCTACACCTGCAACCGCGGCAAGAAATCGATCGCTGTGGATTTCACGACGCCCGAAGGTCAGGCGCTTGTGCGGGATCTGGCATCCGAGGCCGACATCCTGATCGAGAATTTCAAGGTCGGGGGTCTCAAGAAATACGGGCTCGATTTTGACAGCCTGCACGCGTTGAATCCGCGGCTCGTTTATTGCTCCATTACCGGGTTCGGTCAGGACGGGCCCTATGCGACCCGCGCCGGCTATGACTACCTCGTACAGGGGATGGCCGGCCTGATGTCGATCACCGGTGACGAGCATGGCGAGCCCTCCAAGGTTGGTGTGGCGGTCACGGATATCGTCGCGGGCCTTTACGGGGTCATTGGTATTCAGGCGGCGCTGCACCAGCGCGACGAAACCGGGCTTGGTCAACATATCGATGTGTCCCTGTTCGACGGGGCCACGGCGCTTCTTGCCAATCAGGCGATGAATTTCCTCGCGACGGGCACCGCGCCCACGCGGCTTGGCAACAAGCATCCCAACATCGTGCCCTATCAGGTGTTCGAGGTGGCCGACGGGCAGATCATCATCGCGGCGGGCAATGACGGGCAATACCGCCGCCTTTGCGGTGTTCTGGGCGCGGATGAGCTGGCCGAGAACCCGGATTACGCAAAGAACAGGGACAGGGTCCGCAATCGCGAGGTGCTTGTTCCAAAGCTCGCGGAGGCCATGGTCGGCTGGACGCGTGCCGATCTGCTCGCGGCTCTGGAAAAAGCGGTTGTGCCGTCGGCGCCGATCAACTCTGTGGCGGAGGTCTTCGACGATCCGCAGATCCGGTTCCGTGAAATGGCCATTCAGCCCGAGGGCGTTCCCGGTTTCAGATCACCGCTGAGCATGTCTGACAGCGACCTGAACCTCGAGAACACGGCCCCGCTGCTGGACCAGCACGGTGACGCAATCCGGGCAAAGGGATGGGACGCCTGAGTTCAGGCGCCCCGCTCCCGTTTCAGGGTTTCGGGGCTTGCGGCGTCTCGCCCAGATGATCGCGCTTGATCCAGATCTTTGCGCCTTCCGGTCCCGCCGTCGCGACGGTGTGTGATCCGGCGGGCATGCGGAGCCAGGACTGGTATTCGAAAGCTTCGCCACCTTCCGAGAAGCCGCCTTCGAGAACAAGGATTTCCAGGCCCTTGGGTGCCTCGAGCGCCACTTCCGCGCCCGGAGCCCATTGTTCGAGCGCAACCTTTTCGCGTGCATCCTCATAAAGCGCCATCACCCCGACGCCGTGCCGCGACGGGTCGGCGGTGAAGTCCATTTGCGCGGTTTCGCGTTTGATCTGCACGCGATCCTCGGGATCGAACTGCCAGAGCTTTACAAGGATGGTGCAGCCTGCGTCGGATCCCGGGGTATGGGAGGATTGCGGAGGGTTGCGGACATAGGTTCCCGCGGGGAAATCCCCGTGTTCGTCCTTAAAGACCCCTTCGAGCACAAGGAACTCTTCGCCACCGGTATGCACATGTGCGGAGAACTTGCTTTCCGGCGCATAACGCACGATCGACGTTGCGCGGGCGACCTCGTCCCCGATCCGGTCCAGCATGCGGCGGTCAACGCCCGGCATCGGAGAATTGACCCAGTCGATCTTTCCGGCGTGAACAACGGCGCGTTGTTCGAAATCTGCGTTCAGTTCCATGATTGAGCCCTTTCGTTTTCCGGTCTTGGCGTTACATAACCCGTCACCATCCCTTCGCAACAGGTGCTTGTTCCCCGTGCAACCGAACTCCCGTGAATTTGATGTCGCTGTCGTTGGCGCAGGGCTTTCCGGCCTTGTGTGCGCGCATATGCTGGTCGATGCAGGTCTCGATACTGTCGTCCTGGAGGGGGGCGACCGCGTGGGGGGACGCATTCATTCCGTGCGTGACGGGGATGGCAATCACCTTGCCGATCTGGGGCCCACATGGGTTTGGCCCCCCTATCAGCCGGTTGTTGCGCATTGGTTGGAGCGGTTGAACCTCGCGACATTTGCCCAGTTCAACCAAGGGCCTGCCGTCATTGAGGGTTTCGGGGGCGGTTTGCGCAGGCAACCCTTGCCGGGCCAGCACGGGATGGTGCGTCTGGAGGGTGGTCCGCAGATGCTGATCGACACTTTGAAGGGCCGCATTCCTAGCGGGTCGATACTTCTCAACAGCAGGGTTCTGCGGGTCAAGGCCGAAGGCGGCGGCATGCAGCTGCGCCTTGCGAGTGGCCCGGACGTCATGGCCCGCCATGTCGTTCTCGCGACGCCTTTGCGGGCCAGCGAAGCGCGGATCGATATTCCGGAGCTTGATGCGGGTATGCAGGCGCTCATGCGCGCGACGCCCACATGGATGGCCGTTCAGGCCAAGGCCACGGTGCTTTATGAGACCCCGTTCTGGCGCAAGGAGGGCTTGGCCGGACGGATTGCCAGCCAGACCGGCCCGATGGTCGAGGTGCATGACCATAGCCCGTCAGACGCCGCGTTCGGGGCCTTGTTCGGTTTCGTGGGCTGGCCGCCCGAAATGCGTATGGCGGAGCCTGACGCCCTGCGCTCGGCCATTCTTGAGCAGCTGGTCCGCAGTTTTGGCCCTGCTGCAGAGACCCCGCTGCAAATAACGATTGAAGACTGGGCCGAGAATGACCTGATCTGCAGTCCGCAGGATCTGGAGACCGTGCCCCAGCACCCTGAACCGGGGCCCGATCTTATGCGCCAGCCGCATGTGCAGGGGCGGCTCTGGTTTGCGGTCTCCGAGACCTCGGCGTTGAGCCCGGGCCTGATCGAGGGCGCGCTGAATGCGGGGCAAACGACAGCGGAAAAGATTCTGGCCGCGACCGGGTGAGCGTGTCCTGAAACGAGAAAGGGCGGCCCCGCAGGACCGCCCCCCATCTGGATTGGCTGCTGCTTACAGCATCATCTGGTAGCTGGCAGGCACATAGCGGAAACCGCCTTCACCGCGGGTCTCGACAAAGCCCATGCCCGGGAAAGGCATGTGGTAGCCGATGAACGGGATCTTGTCGGCGGCCAGCATGCCGAAGACCTGCTTGCGGGTCGCGGCAGCGGCAGCCTTGTCCATGTCGAACTTCACTTCCCATTCGGGATAGGCCAGCGACCAGACATAGTGGTTGGCCGTGTCGGCGGTCACCACGAGCTGTTTGCCGCCGCTTTCGAGCATGTAGACCATGTGACCGGGGGTGTGGCCGAAAGCGGCCATGCCGGTGATGCCCGAAGCCACTTCGCCACCATCGCCGATAAAGCTCATCTTCTCGGCCAGCGGCTTCACCTTGGAGTTGAAACGGTCGTTGTCAGCCTTCGCCCAGTTGTCGAATTCCGCCTGACCGGTCACGTAACGGGCGTTCTTGAACGTGGCAGAGCCGTCCTCGCCTGTCAGGCCGCCGATATGGTCGCCATGCATGTGGGTCAGAACGATGACGTCGATGTCGTCAGGCGAATAGCCGGCCGCGGCCAACGGCGCCGTGATGCCCGGTGCGTTCAGGCCGGTGTCGAACAGAACGACTTCGCTGCCGGTGTTCACAACGGTCGGGGTGAAGAAGAACTGGGTCTTATCGGTCGGCAGGAAGTTCTCGGCGCTGACATTGGCGAATTCTTCTTCGGAGATATTCATGCCGAAGATCTTTTGCGGCTCTTCGCGGGTCACGGAGCCGGACAGCAGGGTGGAGACCTCAAGATCACCCAGCTTGAAGCTGTTCTTGATGGCGTTCGGGGCCATGCTGGGCTGACCATTGGCGAGCACGGGGCTTGCAGCCGTGCCGGCAACGGCGGCGGCCAGCGGGGCTGCGGCTGCGGTTTGCAGCATCGCGCGGCGGGTTAGTTTGGGGCTCTTCGCGGACATTTGATTTCTCCAGTTCGTAGGTCAGAAAGGCGGGACGCCTGAAGCGACGTTGTCGCGGAGATAGTCCGCGACCGCAGCGCGGCAAGGCTGCGATCCCACTTATTCGGGCTTTGGATCTGTTCAGGCTGCCGGCGCGCGGAGCCCGAGGATCTCTCGGGCCTGTGCGGGCGTTGCCACGGGGCGCTCGTATTTCTCGCACAGCGCCACGGTCCGTTCGACGAGCGCCGCGTTGGAGGGCGCCAGCGTCTGCCGGTCGAACTTGATATTATCCTCCAGCCCGGTCCGTGCATGCCCGCCTTCGGCGATGCACCATTCATTGACCGTCAACTGGTGGCGCGCGATGCCCGCCGCGCACCACTCGGCGTCAGGCGCGAGGCGTTCCACAGTCTTGATGTAGTAGTCGAAGACATCGCGATCTACCGGCATCGCGTTCTTCACGCCGAGAACAAACTGGATGTAGAGCGGCCCTTCAATGCGCCCGTCCTTGTTCATGGCGGCGGCCTGATGAATGTGGCTCAGATCGAAGGCCTCGATCTCGGGCTTGATCTGGTAGGTCCGCATCTCGCTGGCGAGCCAGTCGACCAGATCGGGCGGATTCTCGTAGACGCGGGTCGGGAAGTTGTTCGATCCGACCGTCAGGGACGCCATGTCGGGCCTGAGCGGCAGCATGCCGCCGCGATCACTGCCGGCGCCGGAGCGGCCGCCGGTGGAAAACTGGATAATCATGCCGGGGCAGTGTTTCTTCACGCCTTCCATGAGGCGCGCGAATTTCTCCGGATCGGAGCTGACTGTCCCGTCGTCATTTCGCACATGGGCATGGCAGATCGAGGCGCCGGCCTCGAAGGCGGCGTGGGTGCTTTCGACCTGCTCCTCGACGGTGATCGGGACGGCGGGGTTGTCGGCTTTCGTCGGCACCGATCCGGTGATCGCAACGCAGATGATACAGGGTTTGGTCATGGCAGGGCCTTCTGGATCTTGTCGAGCGTCTCACACAGAAGACGCGGTTGGGAGAGAAATGGCGAGTGCGAGGTTTCGAACTCGAAGACATGATCTGGGGGAAACCCTGCGGCCATCGTCTCTTGGTATTCGGGCGGAATCGTCTGGTCGTTCAGCGTCCTGATATAGTAACGCGGCAGGCTTGTGGAGGCCGGCGTCAAATCGAGAACCGTATCCTGCGGCGCGATGGGCTGCGGACACAGGTTTGAGACTGCCCAGGCCTGGGTCTCGGGGTCCACATCCTGAAAGAAGCATTCGGCGGCCCTGAGCGGATCGACCGTGTAGGTTTTCTTGTCATCAGAGACGCTGAGCGCTCCCTTGAGCGGCTGGCGTGGCCCGGCGCGGCGCATATCCACCAGCGACTGACCCGGCACGGGCACGTAGGCGCACAGGAAAACCAGAGCGCGGATCTTCTCAGGGGCTTTTTGCGCGGCAGCCGTGATCGGGAACCCGGCCATCGAATGGCCCACCAGAACGACCGGATCGGTGATCACATCAAGGATCGCATCGGCGTAGTCATCAAGGCTGACCGTTTCAGCCGGGGTCGCGTCGGCGCCGTGGGAGGGCAAATCAATGGCCCGGGCAGAAAGGCCGCGCGTCTCCATAAGCGGCAGCACGTCGCGCCAGCACCATGCCCCGTGGCATGAGCCGTGAATGAACAGGAACTCGGACATCAGATATCAAAGAAGATTGTTTCTTCGGGCCCTTGGAGGTGAATGTCAAAACGGTAGAGCCCCGCCTCTTCGCGGCGTGCCAGAAGCGTCGTGATCCGGGTCTTGTGCTCGATGCGCGACAGGATCGGGTCCTCGCCATTCGCGTCGGCCTCATCCTCGAAATAGATCCGGGTCTGTAGCCCGATATTGATGCCCCGCGCAACGATCCAGACCGAGATATGCGGCGCCTGAAGCCGGCCGTCAGGGTAGGGCACTCGGCCGGGTTTGACCGTTTCGAATGTGAAGGCCCCGGTCGCCATGTCGCTTGCGCATCTGCCCCAACCGGTGAAATTCGGATCGGCCTTGCCGCGGGTCTCCTGCGGCGCGTTATGAAGGCCATCGGCGTCGGCCTGCCAGATCTCCACCAAAGCGTCGGTCAGCGCCGTGCCCGTGCCGTCGAAAACGGTCCCGGTGATCGTGATTTCCTCGCCTTTGACGGGGCCCGTTCTCATCACGCTGCCCAGATCGGAGCCATAAGTCTCAATTCCGGTGAAGCCGGGGGTGCATCCGATATGCACGTAGGGGCCCGCAGTCTGGGACGGGGATTCCCGCAAGTATTTCAGATCCTGCGTCATTCAACTGCCCTCCGGACGGTTCTCGAAGAAGGTCTGGAAGCGCCCGCGCAGCACGATATCGAACTTGTAGGCGAGACTGTCCATCGGAATGGCCCTTCCCATATCGAGCGGGGCGATCAGGGAGCTGACCGCATCGGGATTGGTGATCGCGCCAACGATGGGGCAGCGTGCGATCAGCGGGTCGCCTTCGAAATACATCTGGGTGATCAGGCGTTGCGCGAAGGCCTGTCCGAAGACCGAGAAATGGATATGGGCGGGGCGCCAGTCATTGGGGCCATTGGGCCACGGATAGGCGCCCGGCATGATCGTGTGGAACGCGTAATTGCCCTGCGCATCGGTGAGGGCCCGCCCGCAGCCGCCGAAATTCGGGTCGAGCGGGGCGAGATAGCTCTCCTTCTTGTGCCGGTAGCGCCCGCCGGCATTGGCCTGCCAGACTTCCACCAGTGCGCCTGCGACCCCACGGGCATTCTCATCGACGACGCGGCCGTGCACCACGATCCGCGGGCCGAGCGCGCTTTGACCGTCTTTCGCGAAATTGTGGATCAGGTCGGCGTCGCCCTCCGAGAGCCGGGCCGGGGCGAAAACGGGTCCGGTTTCCTCGCTCAGAGTTGTCGGAAAAGACAGCAATGCGGCCTGCGGAGAGCGCTTCACGGACGTCTTGTAAGCGGGGGTCAGCGCCGCCGGCTGCCAATTCCGGTCGCGGGGCAGGTAGCCCGCAGCTTTCGGGGTCTCAGGTTCCGCCATCGCTGGCCTCCATCTCGGCGAATGTGGCCTTGGCGAGTTTGATCGCGTGATTGGCTTTCGGCACGCCGGCATAGATGGCGACGTGCTGGAAGGCTTCCATGATGTCTTCCTTGCTTGCTCCGGTATTGGCCGTGGCGCGGATATGCATCGGGATTTCCTCGAAATTGCCCGTGGCTGCCAGCAGGGCCAGCGTCAGCATCGAGCGCTCGCGGCGCGAAATGCCGTCGCCGCTCCAGACCGTGCCCCAGGCCGTTTCGGTAATCATGGTCTGGAACGGCGTGTCGAACGCGGTCTTGTTCGCCTCGGCGCGGTCGACATGCGCATCGCCCAGAACTTCCCTGCGGGTCTTCATGCCTTTTTCAAAACGGTCGGTCATCGGAGACACTTTACCCTTCTCGCCGATCCGTATCCACAGGGGACGGGTCGTATTTCGCTCAGAGCGACCGTGCCGCCGCGCCCAGCCCGACATCCAGCGCAGACAGCATCGTGTCGATCTGGGCCCGCGTGATGATGAGAGGCGGTGACATCAACAGGTTGTTGCCACCGATCCTGACCATCGCGCCCGCCTCGTAGGTCGCGTTGAAGGCGGCGGCGAGTGTTTCCGGGGAAGCCGCCGTCTTGGTCGCGCGGTCGGAAACGAGCTCCAGCGCGCACATGAGCCCCTCTCCGCCCCGCACATCACCCACGATCTCGTGCTTCTCGGCGAGCTTCTTGAGACCGGCGAACAATTCATCCCCGCGGATGGCGGCGTTCTCGTTGATCTTCAGCCTTTGGCTTTCCCGGATGCAGGCGAGCGCTGCGGCAGAACCGACCGGATGGGCAGAATAGGTGTAGCCGTGGAAGATGCTGGCCGTGGCGGGGTCCCCGGTCTCGAACACCTCGGCGAAGGCCTCGTTGACCATGCAGGCGCCGAACGGGAAGTAGCCGGACGTAATGCCCTTGGCCATGGTCATCAGGTCGGGCTGCACGCCGAAATGGCGAGACCCGCTCCAGTCGCCCGTGCGGCCATAGCCGGTGATCACCTCGTCGGCGATCATCAGGATGCCGTAGCGGTCACACACCTCCCGCATTTTCGGCATGAACGTGGCAGGCGGAACGATGACGCCGCCCGCGCCCTGAATGGGCTCCATGATGAAGGCCGCAATCGTATCGGCGCCCTGGAATTCGATTTCGTCGACCGCCGCGGCGACGCAAAGCTCGGCGAGGCGATCGGGGTCCGTCTCATCGAAGGGATTGCGATAGGCGTAGGGTGAGGGTAGATGGAAACAGCCCGGCAGGAGCGGCTCGTAATTGATCCGGAACCGGTTGTTGCCGTTGACAGAAGCGCCGCCGAAATGCGTGCCGTGATAGCCTTTCTTCAGCGACAGGAACTTGGTCCGGCCCGGGTTGCCCTTGATCTTGTGATACTGCCGGCAGAGGCGCAGCGCCGTCTCCACGGCGTCCGATCCACCCGAGGTGAAGAACGCGCGCGCCATGCCGTCGGGGGCAAACATCTCGCGCAGCTCGTAGCTGAGTTCGATGACCGGTTCATTCGTGGTTCCCGCAAAGGCGGAATAATAGGGGAGGTTCTGCAGCTGCTCGGCGATTGCCGTTTTGATGGGCTCGCAGGAATATCCCACATTCACGCACCACAGGCCGCCAACACCGTCGACCACCTCATGTCCCTGCGCATCGGTGATCGTGGAGCCGTCGGCGCTGCTGATAATACGGGGCGGGTGATCGCGCATCGCGCCGGCATGGCCCATGGGGTGCCACATGTGGCGTGCATTGTTCTCCTGCAGGAAATTGGAATCTTTCATGGCAGCGCCTCCTTCTGGATGGAACTCAGGCTGTCTTAGATGCCCTGCGCTGGCAAGCCTGTTCGCGACAAAGCGACAACAGAAACACGCCTTGAGGCGCTTGCCCCTTGTTAGGCCGTGCCGGGGGTTCTACATCAGCCGGATGAAACGCTGGATCCCCTTCGTCAAAACGCCCCCGCTTGTGGCCGTGGTCCGCTTGTCCGGCATTATCGCGGCCGGCGTGCGCCCCGGAGCGCTCAGCGACGCGGCGTTGGCAGACCAGTTGGAGAAGGCCTTCCGGCGCGGCAAGCCGAAGGCGGTCGCTCTGGTCATCAACTCGCCGGGCGGTTCGCCGGTTCAAAGCTCGCTCATCGGGGCGCGCATTCGCAATCTGGCAGAGAAATACGAGATGCCGGTCTATGCCTTCATCGAGGATGTGGCGGCCTCCGGCGGATACTGGCTGGCGGCCAGCGCAGACGAGATCTGGGTTGATGCCAGCTCCATCGTGGGGTCGATCGGTGTGATCTCGGCCAGCTTCGGGTTTCACGATCTGATGGCGCGTCAGGGGATCGAGCGCCGGGTGCATACCGCGGGCAAGGACAAGTCCATGCTCGACCCGTTCCGGCCCGAACGGCCGGAGGATGTCAAACGGCTCAAACGCCTGCAGGCGCAGATCCACGAGAGCTTCATCGCGCATGTCAAGGAACGCCGCGGTGACCGGCTGGCGGATCAGGACGATCTGTTCACGGGCGAGATCTGGGTCGGCGCGAAGTCGGTCGAGGTCGGTTTGGCGGATGGCGTCGGACATCTTGGGCCAAAGATGCGAGAAGTCTTCGGAGACGACGTCCGGTTCGTCCCTTACGGGCTCAAGCGGTCCCTGTTTCAGCGTTTCGGGGCCCGGCTTGTTTCCGATGCCCTCACCCAATTGGACGAGAACGCGCTCTGGGCGCGGTACGGGCTTTAGATGATCCTCAAAATAATGAGCCTTTTCCTGATCGGGATGATGGTGCTTGCCATGTTCGGCAAGCTCCGGATGCCCCGTATCGGGCTCAAGAAAAGCGCGAAATGCGATAAATGCGGGCGCTACAGGATCGGCAAAGGCCCCTGCAGCTGTGAGCGGCAGGGCTAAAGCATGAATGATTTTGTGGTTGCCGGTTTCGGCTTGTTGATCCTCCTGTTTGCCGGCGATGCACTGGTCAAGGGCGCGGTCAACCTGTCGCTGCGCCTTGGTGTGCCGGCCCTGATTGTCAGCCTCACGATCGTCGCCTTCGGCACATCGGCGCCGGAGCTTTTGATCGCGGTGCAGGCTGTTCTTGACGACGTGCCGGGGCTTGCGCTGGGCAATGTCATCGGATCGAACATCGCAAATATCCTGCTTGTTCTTGGCCTTCCCGCGATCCTTGCCCGCCTTGCGACGCGCGGCACCGACAGCCGCAAGCCGTTTATCGTGATGATCGCGGCAAATGTGCTGTTTATCCTGTTATGTTTCTTCGGACCCCTGACCTGGGTGCACGGTCTGGTGCTTCTGGCCGCGCTCATCCTGGTCTTGGCGGACAGTTTCAGAGATGCACGGTCCCATATGAAGGCGGAGGCAGAGAAACGGGCCGATAAGAATGTGCCCGAGGGTGCGGATGCCAGCATGCCGATGTCCCGCATTGTCGTGTTTCTTGCGCTCGGGCTGGTTGGTCTGCCGCTCGGGGCCGACCTGCTGGTCGATGCATCTGTCAGCATCGCGCAATCCTTCGGGATCCCGGAAACCGTGATTGGCCTGACCTTGGTTGCCGTGGGCACATCGCTTCCGGAACTGGCGACGACCGTGATGGCGGCATTGCGACGCTCTGCCGATGTGGCGCTGGGAAGCGTCATCGGCTCGAACATGTTCAACCTGCTGTCGATCATCGGTGTCGCATCGCTTTTCGGCGCGATCCCGGTTGCTGAGACGTTCTTGCGGATCGACCTGTGGGTCATGCTGGGCGCATCGCTGCTTCTGGCGCCGGTTGTCTTTGGAGGCTACGATCTGGGGCGGCGCTGGGGCTTCTTCTTTGCCGGGCTCTACGTGTTCTATCTCTGCATTCTTCTGATTTTCGAGGTTCCCGCATGATTTCCGGAAAGGCACTTGTGACAGGGGCCAATGACCGTCTTGGACGTGCAATGGCGCTTCATCTTGCAGATAAGGGCTTCGATGTGGCGGTGCACTACGCAACGTCGCGCGCGCAGGCGGAAGAGGTTGTGGCCGAGATCCGTTCCAAAGGCTGTCAGGCTGCCGCCCTTCAGGCCGACCTGCTGGATCTGGATCAGGCAGAGACACTCGTCGACAGAGCCGTGGACGCGCTGGGCGGGCAGCTGACCGTTCTGATCAACAATGCTTCGATTTTCGAGTATGACACCTTGGCCTCCGCCACCCGCGAGAGCTGGCACCGTCATATCGGCTCCAACCTGCACGCGCCGTTCGTGCTGACACAGGCTTTCGCGGCGCAGGCCCCCGAAGCAGGTCTCGACGCGCGCTCGGAGCCCATCGCGCGTGCGGCGGTGATCAACATGATCGACCAGCGGGTGCGAAAACTAACCCCTGAATTCATGACCTACACAATTGCCAAGATGGGTCTGTGGGCGTTCACCCAAACGGCGGCGCAGGCGCTTGCGCCCGCGGTGCGCGTGAATGCCATCGGTCCGGGCCCGACCTTGCAGGGCGGCCGCCAGTCGGATTCGCATTTCGCACGGCAGCGCGCGAACACGATTTCAGGCCGGGGTTCGAACCCTGAAGACATCACCGCGGCACTGGAGTTTATCCTGAATTCACCTGCATTTACGGGGCAGTTGCTCTGCATCGATGCGGGCCAGCATCTGGGGTGGCAAACCCCCGATGTTTTGGGCGTGGAATGAGCAACAATTGAGGCGAAATCGCCAGCTTGCGCTTGACTTGTCCACCCGGAGCTTTCCGGCGGCGATTCTGTTCACAAAATATAAACGTTTTCAGGTGCTTGGTATCCCTGAATAAAAATTTCCTTTTGAATCAATGACTTGAGATTGTGCCTAAAAATTGTGCAAACAGGCAATTGCCCCATAAATTAAAGAAAAAATTCGGCCATACCGGTCTTTCCCCCAAGCTTATCCACAGGAAAGGTGGAAACCTTTCTTCTTGAAACGAAGTAAATACCATTGCAGTCCAAACCGAGAATCACCGGGTCCGAGAATGTCAGATTTTAATGACACTGAGAAAGTGACAGACGCACCCGTTCTGAGCGGACACGAATGCGTTCAGAATTACCTCAAAACGCTGGACAACAGCCCGGGTGTTTACCGGATGCTCGATGCCCAGCAGCGTGTCCTTTACGTCGGCAAGGCCCGCAATCTCAAGAAACGTGTCTCCAGCTATGCCAAGCCGTCAGGTCATTCGCCGCGCATCGCGCGCATGATTTCTGAGACCGCCTCGATGATGTTCCTGACGACGCGCACGGAGACCGAGGCGCTGCTGCTCGAACAGAACCTCATCAAGCAGCTGAAACCGAAATTCAACGTGCTGCTCCGCGACGACAAGAGCTTCCCGAACATTCTGGTTGCAAAGAACCATGCCTTTCCCCAGATCAAGAAGCACCGCGGCGCGAAGCGGGAGAAGGGCGACTATTACGGCCCCTTTGCCAGCGCGGGCGCGGTCAACCGGACATTGAACCAGTTGCAGAAGGTTTTTCTGCTGCGCAATTGCAGTGATGCCACCTACGAGTCCCGCACGCGGCCTTGCCTGCTCTACCAGATCAAGCGCTGTGCGGCGCCGTGCGTGGGCTACATCTCCGAGGCCGATTACGCCGCCCTTGTGAAAGATGCGGAGCGATTCCTGTCCGGTCGCTCCACCAAAGTGCAGGAACGGCTTGCCCGGCAGATGCAGGAGGCGTCCGACGCGATGGAGTTCGAGCGCGCGGCTGCCTTGCGCGACCGGATCAGGGCCCTGACGCAAGTTCAGTCGGCTCAAGGGATTAACCCCAAAGGGGTTGCGGAGGCGGATGTCATCGCGCTGCATCTCGAACACGGTCAGGCCTGTGTGCAGGTCTTTTTCATCCGCGCCAATCAGAATTGGGGCAACCGCGATTTCTATCCCAAGACAGGCTCGGGGGCCGATCACGCCGAGATTCTCGAGGCGTTTCTTGGCCAGTTCTATTCCGACAAGACGCCGCCGCGGCAGATCATTTTGAGCCACGGTATCGAGGATGATGATCTGATGTCCGCGCTCTTGGCACAGAAAGCCGGTCGCAAGGTGGAAATTGTCGTGCCCCAGCGCGGCGAAAAGCTCGAGCTGATTGCCAACGCCACACGCAATGCCCGCGAAAGCCTTGCCCGCAAGATGTCGGAAAGCGCGACCCAGACAAAGCTTTTGGCAGGCATTGCCGAAGCGTTCGATCTCGAAGCGCCTCCGAAGCGGATCGAGGTCTATGACAACTCGCACATTCAGGGCACTGATGCGGTGGGTGGCATGATCGTGGCGGGAGGCGAGGGGTTCCTGCGCAACCAGTACCGCAAATTCAACATCAAGGGCGATGACCTGACGCCGGGCGATGATTTCGGGATGATGAAGGAGGTCCTGACCCGCCGCTTCAAGCGCCTCCTGAAGGAGGATCCGGACAGGGAAACCGAGGCCTGGCCGGACCTGCTGCTGATCGATGGCGGTGCAGGGCAGGTATCTGCCGTGCGCCAGATCATGCAGGAGATGGGGGTCGATGACATTGCCATGGTCGGGGTGGCCAAAGGCGTTGACCGCGATGCGGGAAAGGAAGAGTTCCACCGCACCGGAAAGCGCCCCTTTGCCCTCAAGCACAACGATCCCGTGCTCTACTTCGTCCAGCGTCTCAGGGACGAGGCGCATCGCTTTGCCATCGGAACGCACCGTGCGAAGCGCTCGAAATCGCAGATGAAGAACCCGCTCGACGAGATCGCCGGGGTCGGTCCGAGCCGCAAGCGGGCGCTGTTGCAGCATTTCGGATCGGCAAAAGCCGTGAGCCGCGCGAATCTCAGTGATCTCAAGGCAGTGGAGGGCGTGTCGGAAGCCATGGCGCAGACGATTTATGATTTCTTCCACGAGCGCGGGTAGAGACGGGCAAAATCACGGGCAATCTCCGGATCCCTCGCGCCGCAGACCTCGAGAGCATGGCCAGTCTTGCGGCTTGCGTGCCGATCGCATCTTCCCCCCCATGATGCATCACGCTACACAGTCTCCCATGACATGGAATATCCCGAATATCCTGACTGTGCTGCGGCTTCTGGCTGCTCCGGGCATCGCCGTGATGTTCCTGTATTTCACACGGCCCTGGGCGGACTGGTTCGCATTGCTTCTGTTCACCTCGGCTGCACTGACCGACTGGGTCGACGGGTATCTTGCCCGCGCGTGGAAACAGGAAAGCAAGTTCGGCGCCATGCTCGACCCGATTGCCGACAAGGCGATGGTCGTGATCGCTTTGCTGGTGATCACCGGCTTTTCAGGGATGAACCCGTGGATCCTGTTGCCCTCGACCCTGATCATGTTCCGCGAGGTCTTCGTGTCGGGCCTGCGGGAGTTCCTTGGGGCGACCTCCGGCCTGCTGAAGGTCACGAGACTGGCCAAATGGAAGACGACCGCGCAGATGGTCGCCATTGCCGTTCTCTTCGCACAGGGCGTCTTTGAGCATTACCTCGGGATGCAGGCTTGGGGCATGGATCAGGCGATGTTCGATGCGATCCTGAGCGGTCAGGAGGAAGACCCGCTTGGATTGAAGTGGAAATACTGGGGGGCCTATATCTGCTGGACCGGCGGGGTCGTCCTGCTTTGGGTTGCAGCCATTCTGACCCTGATGACCGGCTGGGATTACTTCCGGAAGTCCCTGCCGTATCTGAAAGATGAGACCGAGACATGATTGATATTCTGTATTTCGCCTGGGTGCGTGAACGCATCGGCGTGCCGAAAGAAAAGTTTGAGACAAGTGCCGCAACCGTCATGGAACTGGTGGAGGAATTGCGGGGCCGTGAAGAGCGCTATGCGGTGGCCTTTTCCGACATCGAGGCCTTGCGCGTGGCGGTCGATCAGGAACTGACGGAGTTCGACGCCTCGCTGGACGGCGCGCGCGAGGTCGCCTTCTTCCCGCCGATGACCGGAGGCTGACCTCATGGATATCCGGGTTCAGGACGGGGATTTTGACGCCGGCGCGGAACTGAACAGCTTCACCGCACGGCAAAAGAACGCGGGTGCGGTGGTCAGCTTCACCGGCATCGTCAGGGATGTCGAGCCGGGTCTCAGCGTGATGGAGATCGAGCATTACCCGGGCATGACCGAAGCCGCGATCAGGAAAATCGTGGAGGAGGCCATGTCGCGTTGGGCTCTGGCCGATTGCCTCGTGATCCACCGCTATGGGCGTCTGAAGCCCGGTGAGGACATCATGATGGTTGCGACAGGCTCCGCCCACAGAGCCGATGCGTTCGCCGCTGCTGATTTCCTGATGGACTATCTCAAGTCCCGTGCGCCGTTCTGGAAAAAAGAACATACCGCGGACGGGACCGACTGGGTTGCTGCCAAGGACGAGGATGAGGCCGCGCTCAAGCGCTGGTAGCGTCGCGCGTCACTGTCACTCGCGATCGATGTGATCGATATAGGCCCGAAGGTCCTCGGCCTCGTGGCGGGCGTTTCTCAGGCCATCCATCGCAGCTTTGAGTTCGGCTTCGGTCTGCGCCAGTTGGTTTGTGAGTTCCGCCTCGCGGTGCTGGAGGTAGTGGATCGCCTTGTCGCGGGTTTCCTCCGCGTCGTGGAGCGCCTTGGACATCTGGTCAAGCTCGGCGACGTCACTGGTGCTGACGCGGCTGAAGCGCTGGACCAGCCAGCATGTGAACCACCCGACCGTGAAGGCCACGAACAGGATGATGGCCGTGGCGATGACAAATTCAGTTCTGTTCACTTTGCGCCTCTGTTTCTTCGGTTGGCGTGGGCAGGGGGGCCGCGGTGTCCGGGCTTTCCGCGACCTGAACATCGGTGATCAGGCGGAACTCGATCCGGCGGTTGGTTTCGCGACCCTCTTCGGTGCCGTTATCTGCGATGGGAACCGTTTCGCCGTAGCCCTTGGCGGTAATGTTGCGCGTGAGGATGCGGCGTTCCATCAGGCCGGCGAGCACCGCATCGGCGCGTTGCTGGCTCAGGTTGAGGTTCATGATCTCGCGCCCCTGACTGTCGGTGTGACCGCCGATTTCGATCTGCGTGCGTGAACACTCGCGCAGGATCTCCGCGATCCTGTCCACGGTCGCGTTGGCATCTTCCGTCAACTCGGCAGAAGAGGGCTCGAAGACAATCTTGTTTTCCGCAAGGATTGTATTGATGCTTTCGACACATTCCTGGGGCGTTGGAATATTCAGCAGCGGATCGAGCAATTCGTCGTAACGGATCGCGATCTCGAAATTCTCCGCGGCTCCCAGCTTGTCGGCGAGAAGTCTGGAGATTTCGCCAGAGGTGTCGCGTGAGCCGCTGACGCCGCGAAGTTCCAGGTAATCGGCCTGAACGATCGTGCTGCCGCTCTTGACCTGCGACAGCGCCTCGAGCGCGGTCAGAACCCGGATTGCCCAGTCTCCGGGAAGGTCCGCGTCTTCCCGCGTGGCCATGTAGACGTTGCGGGTTCCAAACTGCGCATGGGCGTAGCTCAGCACGATTTCCTTGATCTCTTCATCGGGAATGCGCCCGCGCAGCTGGACCAGACCCTCCGGGCTGCGCGTGGCGACGAACTCGACCACGGTCTCGTCCTCGCCGGTGCCGTCGATCACGATCTTCTCGGGCAAAACCGCATGCAGCGAAAAGACATCTGGCAGGGTCGCGTCGAGGTCTCCCACCACGCGGTCGAAAACCGCCTGCGGTGTCTCGTCGAGCGCGATCAGCGTTATGTCGGCATTGGAGAAGGTCAGGGATCCGCCCCCGATCTCCTTGAGCCCTTTGAGCGCAATCTCAACCGCCTTGCCCCAATTGGGCGATGGCATGCCCAGACCGATCGCACAGTCCTGCGGGCCGCGATAGCCGATCCCGGCGGCGGCGTTCAGGATTTGCCGGGCGGTTTCCTCTTCATCGGCGGAACAGGCGTCAAATTTGCCGCCCTCGGCGTCCAGAGTGTAGCGCAGCGTGAAGGGGGCAATCACCGGGCGAGGCGCGGAGATATTCATCTCCAGCGTGATCCCGGACGGGGTCTGGCTGGTCAGCAACTGTTCGATGCGGCGCTTGTCTTCCGGGCTGTCGCTGATCGCTGTGACCTGCACCAGACCGGGTTCAGCGGAAACCTTTGAGCGGGGCAGTTCACGGATGACCTCGGTTGCGAATGCGATTGCCGCGTCCCAGCCGTTGGGTTTCTCGTAGTTCGCCGTCTCAAGGAGATCGGTCACCGCTTTCACATCACTCAAACCGGCAACCCGGTTCGTGATCTTGGAGCGCCCGGTCTCTTCCGGGATCAGGCCGATCAGGGAAATGCCGTCGCCGTTGCGCAGCATCTCCACGGAAAACTCGGGGGCTTCGAATTCCTTGGTGGGCCGCACCGCCATCTCATCAACGATGCGGTCTGGATCGATGGCTTGCCCGACAATGCTCACCACGCGGAACCGGGAGGCTTCGTCCGGCGCTTGGCCCGACAGTGACACGAGAAGCCCGTCGGTCGTGACCTCCGTCCACTCGGCGCCTTCATCGATCAAGGTGGACTGAACCGCCTCGGCGGAGCGATCCTCGATCCATTCCACGCTGACAAACGCCCCGACAACGCAGAGAACTGCGGCAGTCAGATACGCAAGAATGATTTTGAGGCTCATAAGGTCTCGGCGGATCGCTTTTCGGGGTCGTGGAATGGTCCTAATGGCTGAGACCTGATCTTTCAATCAAAGCAACGCGGCTGCGGCAAAAAACAGCGCAAGAACGAGCCCCGCATCCCGGTTCGATCGGAACAGTTTCAGGCAGGCCTGCCAATCGTCGATATCAAGGTTGCGCAACTGCCATGCCAAGTGCCAGCCGAACGCCCACGCGCCAGCCAGCGCAAGCACCAGAGTCAGCGGGTTTGCATCGGGAAGCATGGCAAGCAGGATCGCTGCGGCGACCAGAAGGACCGCCGCGACAAGGAAGAACCGCAGCCATCTCGACGTTTGGTCGCCGAACAGGCGTGCGGTCGACTTCACCCCGATCAGGGCGTCGTCTTCCTTGTCCTGATGGGCATAGATCGTGTCGTAGAAAAGCGTCCATGCGATCCCGCCCAGATAGAGCAGGACGGCTGGCCACCCCAGCGATCCGGTATGCGCGGTCCATGCCAGAAGCGCGCCCCAGTTGAAAGCCAGCCCGAGAAAGACCTGCGGCCACCATGTGAAGCGCTTGGCAAAAGGGTAGATCGCAACCGGCAGCAGCGCTGCCACGCCGAGCACGATGCTCGCCATGTTGAAGGTGATCAGGATGCAAAACGCCAGCAATGCCTGCGCCAGAAGCCAGATGAACGCGCCCTGCAGGCTGACCTGACCGGACGGAATCGGGCGCGATTTGGTCCGTGCGACCTGCGCGTCAAACTCCCGGTCGGTGATGTCATTCCATGTGCAGCCGGCGCCGCGCATCAGGAAGGCTCCGATCGCGCATCCGACAATGATCCAGAGGTCGAAGGCCATCAGGCCCCGCGGGTCGGACGCGGCGGCAAGCAGCACACCCCACCAGCACGGCAGAAGCAAAAGCCATGTGCCGATTGGACGGTCGGCCCGGCTGAGACGCAGATAGGGGCGGGAAAACGCAGGTGCGGTTGTGTCGACCCAGTTCTCGGGCACCGCGTCGATGACCTGACCGGACGGGGTCTGTTGTTCTGGCGTTCCCGAAGTCCCGGTCATATGGTTTGCCTCATGGCGCAAGCGAAAATCAGATTGTTTGTAGAACATGGGCTCGGCCCGGGCAATTCCGTTCCTGTGGACCGGGATCAGGCGAATTACCTGTTCAATGTCATGCGTCTTGGCGCAGGCGATCTTGTGGCTGTGTTCAACGGAAAAGATGGCGAGTGGCTGTGCGAGGTGGCGGAGGCGGGCAAGCGTCGCGGCATCTTGAAATGCCTCTCGCAGACCCGCGCGTTGCAGATGCCGCCGGACCTGTGGCTTCTGTTCGCCCCGATCAAGAAGGCCCGCACCGATTTCATCGTCGAAAAGGCGACCGAGATGGGCGCGGCGCGGATCATTCCGGTGCTCACGGATTTCACCAACTCCGAGCGGGTCCGGCAGGACCGTCTGCAGGCCCATGCGGTCGAGGCCTGTGAGCAATGCGGCGGCACGTTCGTTCCGGAAGTCACCGGATTGACGAAGCTCTCGAGCCTGCTCGACGACTGGCCGTCCGACCGGCAGTTGATGTTTTGCGACGAAGCGCGTGTGGGTCCCGCCGAGACATTGAGCGGATGCAAGACAGGTCCGTGGGCCATCCTGATCGGACCCGAGGGCGGGTTTTCGTCCGTCGAGCGTGACCGCCTGATGACCCTTCCCCAGACGACCGCGATCAGTCTGGGCCCGCGCATCCTGCGCGCCGATACGGCGGCGGTGGCTGCCCTGACCCTTTGGCAGGCAAGCTTGGGGGATTGGGTATGAACACGGCGCCGCAATCGGAACTGAGCATCGTGACCGCGCGCAACTCGACGCGCACGGTGCTGTTCCTGCGCAAAAGCAAGATGCTGACCTGCTGCATCCTTTGGGACCGCAAAGATGACAGTTTCGAGATCGGCCAGTGGATCAAGGCGAAGCTCTGGGGCGCCGTGCTTTCGCCTGACGGGCGGCACATGCTCTACTGTGCGGCCAACTACAAATGGGCAAATGCAGGGCGCGGAGAATGGACCGCGCTCTCCCGCCCGCCCTATTTCACCGCGCTGGGCTTCTATCCGGATGCCAGCGTTCTGGGCGGAGGCGGCGGTTTCCTGACCGACCGGTGTTTCTGGGTGGATTATTACGACAGGGGGCAGGGGCTGAATTCCATGGCCCGCGGGCTCGAACGGGTCTTTCGCGATGAAGTCACGACCGGGAATGCGGTTGGTTTTGTCACCGCCGATGGAAGCCGTGTCCCCTTGCCACGCGAGATCCGCCGCGACCTGCTGGCGGGCAAGGATCCGCGGCAGAGCGAGATCCCGGAGGATATCGAAGTGGAACAGGACAGGCTTTACCGCATTACAGACGGCAAAAGGATCCTGATCCGCGATTTCAGTGATCTTGCATTCGACTTCGTGCGGGCTCCGTATGATACGCGGCCGGACCGCCGTCCGGACGACCCGGTTGCCTGGCAGTCTCCCGGGGGAGGGGCAGGCTGATGTTTCTGAGACCCGAAGCCGTGGCGGCCCTGAAGCGATGGGGCGAGGTGATCGCAGGCGGCGTGATCATGGCGCTGGGCCTGTGGACCCTGGCCGGTTCCGGTTGGGTCATGCAGGCCACCGGGGCGGGGCTGCTCTTGCTGGGCGCTGCCATGGCCTTTGCCGCCTGGCGGCGGGCCAAGTTTTCCGGGTTCACCGGTGGCCCCGGCGTCGTGGAAGTCGATGAGCGCCAGATTTCCTATTTCGGCGCCTATGAGGGCGGGGCCGTCTCGCTGGAGATGCTGGCCCGCGTGACCATGCTGAACGACAATCGCGGGCAGCCGGTCTGGCTGTTTGAGGAAGATGGCGGCCAGTCGCTCAGCATCCCGGCGGCGGCCGCAGGCGCCGATCAGATCTACGACGCGCTCTCGGCACTGCCCGGTCTCGATTACGAGGCCGCAAACCGCGCGATGAGGGCCGGATCGAATGAGAGCTTCGTGATCTGGGCAAAGCCGCACACCCGTCTACATTGACTTCCCGGCGATTTCCTTCCATGTCGCGCCCCGAGTGACACCAAAAATCCGGAGCCTTCCTCATGTCCATTCCCCAGTCCGGCGGCGGTCCGATTACCGATCACGCGCAAATGGCCGAGTATTTGGCGGATGGCTGCAAGCCCAAGGAAGACTGGCGCATCGGGACCGAACACGAGAAGTTCGGCTACTGCAAGGATACGCTCAAGCCTCTGCCCTATGACGGGCCGCGCTCGATCAAGGCGATTCTGGAAGGCCTGCGTGATGACTTCGGCTGGGCCCCGCTTGAGGAGGCCGGCAACATCATCGGTCTGGTCAAGGGCGGGGCAAATGTCTCTCTCGAGCCGGGGGGTCAACTCGAGCTGTCCGGCGCGCCGCTGGAGACCATTCACGAGACCTGCGACGAGGTGAACCAGCATCTCAAGGAGGTTCAGAGCGTTGCCGACCGGATCGGGGCAAGGTTCATCGGTCTGGGGGCCGCGCCGGAATGGACCCATGAGCAGATGCCGGTCATGCCCAAGGGCCGCTACAAGCTGATGACAGATTACATGGGGCGCGTGGGCACCCACGGCACCCAGATGATGTACAGGACCTGCACCGTTCAGGTGAACCTCGATTTCGCCTCCGAGGCGGATATGGTTCAAAAACTCCGCGTTGCCCTCGCGCTGCAGCCGGTCGCGACGGCGCTTTTCGCCAATTCTCCGTTCTTTGAGGGCAAACCCAACGGCCACAAGAGCTGGCGGTCGCGCGTCTGGCGCTCGCTTGACGATGCCCGCACGGGGATGTTGCCCTTCGTGTTCGACGAGGGCTTCGGGTTCGAAGCCTGGGTCGATTACGCGCTCGATGTGCCGATGTATTTCGTCTACCGCGACGGGGTTTATATCGATGCGCTGGGCCAGTCCTTCCGCGACTTCCTGAAGGGAGAGCTGCCGGCCCTGCCGGGGGAAACCCCGACCCTGTCGGATTGGGCGGATCACCTGACGACGATCTTTCCTGAGGCCCGGATCAAGAAATTCATCGAGATGCGTGGCGCCGATGGCGGACCATGGCGCCGTCTGTGTGCGCTGCCGGCCTTCTGGGTCGGCCTGACCTATGATCAGACAGCGCTGGATGCCGCTTGGGATCTGGTGAAGGGCTGGGATGCGGAAACCCGTCAGGCCTTGCGCGTCGCGGCCTCAGAACAGGCGCTTGCGGCCAAGGTTGGCTCGATCGATATGCATGAACTGGCGCGAGAGGTCGTCGCGATCGCTGAGGCCGGTCTGAAAGCGCGCGCCAAGCCCGGCGCCGGCGGTCTGGTGCCCGACGAGACGCATTTCCTCAACGCCCTGAAGGACAGTCTCGAGTCAGGCAAAGTCCCGGCCGATGAACTGCTCGAGCGTTATCACGGCGACTGGAACGGCGATCTGACCCGGGTCTACGGCGAATACAGCTACTAAGCGGGCCGCGGCCTAGTCTTTCTTGCGGCCGATCCGGGGCTCGGTGCCCTCCAGCATTCTGCGGATATTGGCGCCGTGGCGGTTCCAGACCAGAACGCCCAAGGCCACGGCCAGAATGATCATCTCCGGATGCCCCAGCGCCCAGAGCCATGCCGGCACCATGATGGCGGTAAACAGCGCGGCCAGCGACGAGATCCGGAACAGGCCCGCGATGAACAGCCATGTCAGGCACGCGGCAATGCCCACAGGGAACGACAGGGCGAGCAGCGTGCCAAGATAGGTTGCGACGCCCTTGCCGCCCTGAAACTTCAGCCAGACCGGGAAGATATGGCCGATAAACGCGCTGAACCCTGCGATCTGGGCCGCGTCCTCCCCGACGAGAAACCGCGCAAGAAGAACCGCAATCGCGCCTTTTCCTGAATCAAGGATCAGCGTCGCTGCGGCGGCGGGCTTGGAGCCGGTCCGAAGCACATTGGTTGCGCCGATATTTCCGGACCCGATCTCGCGCAGGTTGCCCAGACCGAAAGCCTTCGCGATCACAAGCCCGAACGGGATCGCGCCCAGAAGATAGGACAGCGCGGCCACTGCGATCAGCAGGCCCGCCGGGGTCACGATGTCCGGCATCATCGGGTGAAAACCTCTTCTCCGCCCACGAAGGTCCGCAAAACGCGTCCCTGCAATCTCTGCCCGTCAAACGGTGTGTTTTTCGATTTCGACTGCAGGGCGAACCTGTCGAGGACAAAGGGGACATCCGGATCGAAGAGAACCAGATCGGCCGGCGCGCCTTCCGACAGGCGGCCGCCCTCGAGCCCGAGACGTCGCGTGGGATTAAGCGACAGGGCCCGGAACAGGGTTGGCAGGTCCAGTTGATCCGCGTGGTAGAGGCGCAGCGCGGCCGGAAGGAGCGTTTCAAGCGCAACGGCGCCGGACGCGGCCTCCTCATAGGGCAGGCGCTTGCTTTCCTCGTCCTGCGGTGTGTGCATCGAGCAGATGACGTCGATGACCCCATCGGCAACCGCGGACACCATGGCGAGACGGTCCTCTTCCGAGCGCAGCGGCGGCTTCACTTTGAAGAAGGTGCGGTAATCCCCGACATCAAGCTCGTTGAGCGTGAGGTGGTGGATGGAGACGCCAGCGGTCACATCGAGCCCCTGCGCCTTTGCGCGGGTCAGGGCGGGCAAGGCCGCGGCGCTCGATATCTGGTCCGCGTGGTAGCGCACACCGGTCATCTCGACGAGCGCGAGATCCCGCTCCAGCCCGATTCGCTCCGCCATCGGGGATACGGCGGGCAGGCCCCGCAGGGAGGCGAATTTCCCACTGGTCGCGGCAGCACCCTTGGATAGAACAGGTTCCTGCGGGTGCCCCATCACAAGCGCGTCGAGCGCGCGCGCATAGGTCATCGCCCGGGTCAGAACCTTGGTGTCCTGAACCACGTTGTCCCCGTCGGTGAAGGCCACGGCGCCTGCGTCGAGCAGGAACCCCATCTCCACCATCTCGCGCCCTTCGCGCGCCTTGGTCAGGGCCGCCATGGCCTTGATGCGCACCGGCGAGATTTCGGCCCCGCGCCGCTGGGCGAATTCCAGCGTCTCGGGCGTGTCCTGCGTCGGGATCGTGTCCGGGCGGGTGATCATGGTGGTCACGCCACCTGCGGCTGCTGCACGCCCTGCCGTGCGGAAGCTCTCCTTGTGGCGCTCGCCGGGTTCGCAAACCTTTACGCCGATATCCACGATGCCCGGGGCAAGGCATTTGCCGCCGCAATCGATGACCTGCGCCGCGTCGGAGGTCTCAAGCGCCCCGGCGGCAGCAATCTTGCCATCGACGATTGCCAGATCGCCGGAGGTGTCCGTGCCTGCCTCGGGATCGATCAGGCGCGCGTTGCGAAGCAGAACGGAACTCATACCATCACCCCTTCGGTCGTCTCGCGCCGGACGCGCACCAGAAGCTCCATCGCGGCCATGCGCACGGCCACGCCCATTTCGACCTGCTCCTGAATCACGCTGCGGTTGATGTCATCGGCGATCGTTCCATCGATCTCCACGCCGCGGTTCATCGGCCCGGGGTGCATGACGATGGCGTCGGGCTTGGCGTGGCCCAGCTTCTCGCTGTCCAGACCGTAGCGGTGGTAATACTCGCGCTCGGACGGGATGAAGCCACCATCCATCCGCTCCTTCTGGAGACGCAGCATCATGACCACGTCGACATCTTTCAGGCCTTCTTTCATGTCCTCGTAGACCTCGACGCCGAAATCTCCGATCGCAGAGGGCATCAGGGTCGAGGGCCCGACCAGACGCACGCGGTTTTCCATCTTTCCGAGCAAAAGCAGGTTGGAGCGCGCCACACGGCTGTGCGCGATATCACCGCAGATTGCCACGTTCAGCCGATGAAGCCGGCCCTTTGCGCGCCGGATCGTCAGGGCATCGAGAAGGGCCTGCGTTGGATGCTCGTGCCGCCCGTCTCCCGCGTTCAGTACTGCGCAGTTCACCTTCTCGGCCAGAAGGTTCACAGCCCCCGAATGCGGGTGGCGCACAACCAGAAGATCGGGATGCATCGCGTTGAGCGTCAAGGCGGTGTCGATCAGCGTTTCGCCTTTCTTAACCGAGGACGCCTGCATCGCCATGTTCATGACATCGGCACCAAGGCGTTTGCCGGCAAGTTCGAAAGAGGCCTGTGTGCGGGTCGAATTCTCGAAGAACATGTTGATCTGCGTGAGCCCGGACAAGACTTCGGAGTGCTTCACATCCTGCCTGTTCAGGTCGACATATTGGTCTGCAAGATCAAGGAGATCGGTGATTTCATCGGGGCGAAGATGCTCTATCCCAAGCAGGTGTTTTGCGCGGAATGCCATAGAACCCTCATGAAACGTTCACAGGCTTATAGAAAGGGTCGCGCTTTGGGACAAGCCGCGATTGCCCTTGGCCCCTGTGCCGCTTAATTAGTGTGACATGGAGTCGGAACTGGATTTTCACAGGGCGCGGGCCCTGCTCGAGTGGCAGATTGACCTTGGCGCGACCGAGGCCATCGGCGAGACGCCGGTCAACCGGTATGAAATTCCGGCGACGGTGCCCAAACCCAAGCCGCCTGCCGCGACCGCCCCCGCGGACACCCCTGCGCCCGTAGCTGCACCCGGGGTCGATCCTGTGGCCGTCGCCCGTGACGCGGCCGCATCCGCCGGATCTCTGGATCAGCTTCAGACCGCGCTTGCGGGGTTCGAGCATTGCGAACTCAAGAAGGGGGCACGAAATCTCGTCTTTTCCGATGGTGTGCCGACAGCGCGGATCATGGTGATCGGCGAGGCCCCGGGGCGCGACGAGGATATGCAGGGCAAACCCTTCGTGGGACGGGCCGGCAAGCTTCTCGATGCGATGTTCGGTGCGATCGGGCATGGGCGTGAGAATGCCGAGACCCCGATCTACATCACCAATATCCTGCCGTGGCGTCCGCCGCAGAACCGTGACCCCAAGCCCGACGAGATCGCCATGATGCTGCCCTTCGTGGAAAAGCATGTCGAACTGGCAGCGCCGGATATTCTGGTTCTGATGGGCAATATCTCCTGTCAGGCGATCCTCGGGCAGAAGGGGATTACGAAATTGCGCGGACGCTGGGTCGAGGCGATGGGAAAACCGGTCCTGCCGATGTTCCATCCCGCCTACCTGCTCCGCAATCCGTCCGCTAAGAAAGAGGCATGGGACGATTTGCTCATGCTACAGGCCAAGTTGAGAGAAACCTGATGTCACGTATCGACGAGAGCATAGAATTCATCCCGGTCCGCATCGCGGTCCTGACCGTGTCGGACACCCGGGAGATGGCAGAGGACCGGTCGGGGCAAACCCTTGTCGACCGGCTCGAAAAGGCGGGCCATGTGCTGGCCGCGCGCGACATCGTGCGCGATGAGCGTGCCGCGATCTCCGCCAAGCTGCGGGCGTGGTGCGCAGACCCGGAGATTGACGTGATCATCTCGACCGGCGGGACCGGCCTGACCGGGCGCGATGTCACCGTCGAGGCGCATCGCGATGTCTACGAGAAGGAGATCGAGGCCTTCGCAACGGTGTTCACCCATGTCTCGATGGCCAAGATCGGAACCTCTGCCGTGCAAAGCCGTGCAACGGGCGGGGTGGCGCAGGGCACCTATCTTTTCGCGCTGCCCGGCTCTCCGGGGGCCTGCAAGGACGCGTGGGACGAAATCCTGTCCCTGCAGCTGGATTTCCGTCACAAGCCCTGCAATTTCGTCGAGATTTTTCCGAGACTTGAGGAACACAAGCGCCGGAAGTAACCATTTCGTGCTGTGACCCTGCAAAATTGGATTCTTTGTTGAAATCGCTATATTTGTTGCGATGACGCCGGAGTCCGAGACCTGATGCGATTTTTTCGACGAAGCCTTGTGGGATTGTTCCTGTTTGCCGCCACGATGGGTCTGCTGACCCTCGCGGGCCATCAGGTGTATTCGTCTTTGCAGGCAAGCTGGGCGCAGGACCAACGGCAACGTCCGGCCCGCGAACGGATCTTTTCCGTGAACGTGATCCCTTTTGCGCCGGATGAAATCACGCCGGTTCTGACCAGTTTCGGAGAGGTGCGCAGCCGCCGCACGCTTGAATTGCGCGCACCTGTGGGTGGCACGATTGTCGAACTTGCACCCGGTTTCGAAGAGGGCGGCGAGGTCAGGCAGGGCCAGCTCCTGGCACAGCTTGATCCGGCAGATGCGCAAACGGCAGTGGATGTGGCACGGACCGACCTGCGCGAGGCCGAAGCGGATCTTCGCGAGGCGGAGCGCTCCCTGCTTCTGGCACGCGATGAGCTTGTGGCGGCGCAAAATCAGGCGAGTTTGCAGACCAAGGCGCTCACCCGGCAGAGCGATTTGCGGGAACGCGGCGTGGGGACCGAGGCCGCCGTGGAGGCTGCCGAGCTTGCGGTCTCGACCTCCGAGCAGGCGGTTCTCTCCCGGCGTCAGGCCGTCCAGCAGGCAGAGGCACGTCTCGATCAGATCGGCACCTTGATCGCGCGGCGCAAGATCAACCTCGCGGATGCCGAGCGGCAGCTGGCGGACACCCGCGTTTTCGCCAAGTTTGACGGCCGCCTGTTCGATGTGTCGGTCACGGCGGGCGGGCTTGTCTCCAACAATGAGCGGCTGGCGGAACTGGTCGATCCTGACGCTCTGGAGGTCTCGTTTCGTGTCTCGACGGCGCAGTATACGCGCCTTCTGGATGCCGATCGCAACCTGATCGAGGCGCCGGTCAGTGTGACGCTCGATGTTCTGGGCACCAATCTGACGGTTGCAGCGCGGCTGACCCGTGAAAGCGCTGCGGTCAGTGAAGGGACAACGGGGCGACTTCTGTTTGCGGAAATCGACACGCCGGGAGGTTTGCGCCCGGGCGATTTCGTGACCGTGACGATCGAGGAGCCCGTGCTGGACGGTGTCGTCCTGGTCCCCGCCACGGCGCTCAGCTCGACCCAGAGCGTTCTGGTTCTGGGCGAAGGCGACCGTCTGGAAGAGGCGCAGGTGCAGCTTCTGCGCCGGCAGGGGGATGACGCGATCGTGCGTGCCAGTGCGCTTGCGGGCCGTGAGATCGTGGCGGAACGCTCGCAGCTTCTGGGCGAAGGGATCAAGGTCAAGCCGCTGCGCGCGCAAGGTGGCGGCGTCCCGGACGAGCCCGAGATGGTCGAGCTTGATGCCGAACGCCGGGCCGCGATGATTGCCTATATCGAGAATAACGGCTTCATCCCGCAGGAAGCGAAGGCGCGGATGCTGACGCGGCTCAAGGAGCCGAAGGTTCCCGCGCGCATGGTGGCGCGTATCGAGTCCCGGATGGGAAGCTAGGCCGTGCGCGACCAGATCCGATCCACCACTGGCGGTATCCTTTCCTACTTCACGCGCCACAGGACGGCGGCGAACCTGCTGCTGGTCATCATGCTGGCCACGGGGCTCGCAGCGTTGCCGCAAATGCGGACGCAGTTTTTCCCCGATGTGATCGTCGACAGTGTTTCGGTCAACATCACGTGGCAGGGTGCGGGGTCGGATGATGTGGACCGCGCCATCGTCCAGTTGATGGAGCCCGCGCTGCTGACCGTCGAGGGGGTCGAAAGCTCCTCGTCGACCTCGAGCGAAGGAAGTGCGCGGATCTCGCTGGAGTTCAAACCCGGATGGGACATGGCCCGTGCGACCGACGAGGTGCAGGTTGCCGTGGATGCGGTCAATAACCTCCCCGAGGAGGCGGATGATCCGGTTGTGCGACGCGGGGCATGGCGTGACCGCGTCACCGATGTCGTGATCACCGGTCCCGTGGGCGTGGAGCAGCTTGGTCTCTTTGCCGATGAGTTCGTGACACGTCTGTTCGCGGCGGGGGTCACACGGACGACGATCCGCGGCGTGGCGGCGCCCGAGACCGTTGTCGAGGTGCGCTCGACCGATCTGATCCGCAACGACATCACGATGGCCCAGATTGCCGAGGCAATCCGCGGCGAGGCCTCTGCCGATCCGGCCGGCGATGTGGGCGGCGCCAATGCCCGCGTGCGGACCGGTGTCGCAAAACGCAGCGCGGACCAGATCGAGGCGATCGTGCTGCGCTCCAATCCCGATGGCTCCAAGCTGACGATCGGAGATCTGGCCACGGTCCTGATCGGTGGCACCGACCGGGAGCGCGCGTATTTCGTGGGCGAGCAGCCTGCCATTTCCGTGCGCGTCGACCGCTCGAACGGCGGTGATGCGATCGGCATTCAGTCGACGGTTCAGACCGTTGCGCAGGAACTGGAACGGACGCTGCCCGAGGGCACCAGGGTCGAGTTGATCCGCACGCGATCCGAAGCGATCACGGGCCGGCTGGACATCCTTCTGGACAACGGGCTGATCGGTCTGGGTCTTGTTGTGTTGTTGTTGTTCCTGTTCTTGAACGCCCGCACAGCGTTCTGGGTTGCGGCCGGTATCCCCGTGGCCATGTTGGGGGCGATCGCGCTGATGTATCTGGCGGGGCTGACCATCAACATGGTGTCGCTCTTCGCGCTGATCATCACGCTCGGGATCGTCGTCGATGACGCCATCGTGGTCGGTGAACATGCGGATTTCAGGGCGCGACGATTGGGGGAAAGCCCCGCACAAGCCGCTGAAAATGCCGCGCGGCGCATGTCGGCGCCGGTTTTTTCGGCCACCATCACCACGATCATCGCGTTTTTCGGACTGGTGGCCGTCGGTGGCCGGTTCGGGGATCTAATTCAGGATATTCCCTTTACCGTCATCGTGGTTCTGATCGCGTCCCTGATCGAGTGCTTCCTGATCCTGCCAAACCACATGCGCCATGCGTTGCACGCCTCGGCCCGCCAGCACTGGTATGACTGGCCCAGCCGGACCGTCACCAAGGGGTTCAACTGGGTCCGCGAGACGCTGTTTCGCAGGTTCATCGCGTTTGTCATCTGGGCGCGCTACCCGGTTGTGGCAGGGGCGATTATTCTTCTGGCCTCACAGGCGTCGCTTTTCATCCGGGGCGATGTGACGTGGCGGTTTTTCAATGCGCCCGAGCGCGGATCGATCTCCGGAAACTTCGCGATGTTGCCCGGGGCGACGCGGCAAGACACGTTCGAGATGATGCGCGAGATGCAGCGCGCGACAGCCGAGGTTGCCGCGAAATACGAGGCGGAGTATGGCGCGAGCCCGATTGACTATGTTCTGGCCGAGGTCGGGGGCACCACGGGGCGCGGGCTTGCCGGGTCCGACACCAAGGACAGGGACCAGCTTGGCTCGATTGCGATCGAGTTGATCGATGCGGACCTCCGCCCCTATTCATCCTTCCAGTTTCTCGGTGATCTGCAGGACGCGGTGCGCCGTCATCCGCTGCTCGAGACGGTCAGTTTCCGGGGCTGGCGATCCGGCCCGGGCGGGGATGCGCTGGACGTCAAGTTCTATGGCGCAGAAGCCGAGACGCTGAAATCGGCGGCCGAGGCCCTCAAAGGGGCCGTGTCGCGCTTCCCCGAAGTGTCTGCGGTCGAGGACAGCCTGTCTTACGACAAGGAAGAGTTGATCCTTGACCTGACCGCTCAGGGTCAGGCGCTGGGCTTCACGATTGATACGCTGGGCCGCGCCTTGCGGAACCGGTTGAACGGGATCGAGGCTGCAACCTACCCCGAAGGGCCGCGTTCGGCGACAATCCGGGTCGAGTTGCCCGAGAACGAACTGACGGCGGACTTTCTGGAACGCACGTTCATGCGCACGCTGGACGGGGAGTATGTCCCGCTGGCCGATATCGTGGTGGTAAAATCGCAAAGGGGCTTTTCGACCGTGCGGCGCGAAAACGGGATCAGGCTGGTCTCGGTCACGGGAGATATCGCAGAGGATGATCCGAAGCGCGCCGAAGACATCATGACCCAGATCCGCGATCAGATCCTGCCGGAGATCGAGCGGGATCACGGTGTTGCTTCGGAACTCTCCGGGCTGGCCGAGCAGGAAAGGGATTTCCTGAGCGATGCGCTCCTCGGCTTCAGTCTCTGTCTGATCGGAATTTATCTCGCGCTGGCCTGGGTGTTTTCCAGTTGGACGCGGCCTGTAGTGATCATGCTGATCATTCCCTTCGGTCTTGTCGGCACGATCTACGGGCACAATGCGTGGGATGTTCCGCTGTCGATGTTCACGGTCGTCGGGCTGATCGGGATGACGGGGATCATCATCAATGATTCCATCGTGCTTGTGTCGACCGTGGACGAATACGCCGAAGAACGTGGTTTGATCCCGGCGATCATCGACGGAACGGCTGACAGGTTGAGGCCGGTTCTCCTGACCACGCTGACCACGGTGCTTGGCCTTGCCCCGCTGCTCTTCGAAGGATCCCGGCACGCGCAATTCCTGAAACCGACCGTTATCACGCTGTGTTACGGGTTGGGCTTCGGGCTGGTTCTGGTGCTGTTGATCGTGCCGTCACTGATGGCGATGCAGGCGGATGTGATGCGCCAGATGACTGGCTTGCGGCGTGCGGGGTTCGCCCGGCATGGCGCAAAGGGGCTCCGGCTGGCTGTTGCGGGTCTTGTCGTGCTGACGGCGGCACTCTTCGCGGCAACGCTGGGGGCAACGATCTGGCTCGGGGTCTTGCCCGCCCAGATCGCGACCTTCCTTGGCATTGCCTCGGGTGCGCCCCAGATGCTCGTGGCCTTCGCCCTGTTCATGGGCGGCACGGTGCTGCTTGTTGTGGTCAGCTGGATCGTCGCGGCAATCGGTCACGCGATCCACGCGCGCCGGACGGCCTAGCTGCCGGAACAGCCCTGAATCTCGACCGCCTTTTCCGGGGTAAGCAAGGTCAGGCGGAGGTCGGAACGGCTGAACGCAAAGACCGGGTTCTGAGGAACCAGCTGCGCGTCCGCCGTAATCGTGGTTCCGGCGCGCCGCACACGCGGTTCGCTCACCCAGACGGAACTGTCGCCGGTTTCAATCACCGCGACCGGGTTCTGTCCTGAAAATCCGGGAATGTTCACTTCAACGGACACGTCCAGACCCTGCGCGCGTGGCGTGATGGAGCACGTTGTGCCGCGCACGCCCGCTTCCCGTGCTGTCAGGGGGCGCGCCTTCAGGGCCGCCGCGATATCGGTGTTCCTGCGGGTCACCTCACGCGGGAGGTCTGCCGTAAGGCGGAAGCTCAGCGGCATGCAGATCTCCTGACAGACCCCCAGAGTGATCTTTGCCTTGGCCCGGATATCGCCGGGGGTTTCGGTGCGGATCAGGATCGGAAGGACGACCTCGCCGCGATAGCCGATGGAGCGCATGCCGAAACTCCGGAAGACCTCGGGCCGTGGCCACTGGATCTGTGCCGTCGCCACGTTTTGCGATCCGCGCCAGCTGAGCTGGGTCGGGATGCCGCTGTCACCGGGCGCGCGCCAATAGGTTTTCCATCCGGGGGCCAGAACGATCCGCAGCCCCGTGATGTGCAGATCATCCGACTGGCGCCATCCGGGGATCAGGCTGACCTGAACCACCTCATCGGCCATGCGGGGTGTGCTCTGGGCATGGGCCGAGAGGGCCCCTGTCAAAGCCAGTGCCAGAGATCCTACAAGCAGGACGGTGATCTGTTTCGCGCGTGTCATCATCCCGCTCAACATATGCATTGCGCCCGCGGCGGGAAATCACGTTTCAGAGATGGTTTGTTATCTGTGACATCAACCACGCTTGTATCGGAGGGTGTCAGCCCCCAGACTATTGTCATGACAAGTGCAGCCGAATCCACGGACCTGACCGGAAAATTGCTGATTGCCATGCCGGGTATGGGCGATCCGCGCTTCGATCACAGCGTGATCTTCATCTGCACCCATTCGTCCGAAGGCGCGATGGGCCTGATCGTGAACAAGCCTGCGTCGGATCTCGAGTTCGTGGATCTCCTGAAACAACTGGGGATCGAGAAAGATCCCGATGTCCGCCCGATCGCGGTCAATCTGGGCGGGCCGGTGGAAAATGGCCGGGGTTTCGTCCTGCATTCCTCCGATTACGGATCAGACAGCGCGACACTCACCGTGGGCGGTGATTTCGGCATGACCGCAACGCTCGAGATTCTGGAGGATATCTCCCGCGGGCACGGTCCCGCGTCCTGTTTTCTCGCGATGGGCTATTCCGGCTGGGGGCCGGGCCAGCTTGAAGCTGAAATTCAGCACAATGGCTGGCTGATTTGCGACGCGAGCCCCGAGCTTGTCTTCGAAGGCGAGGCGGCCGGCAAGTGGCAGGCGGCGCTCGCAACGCTGGGGATCAATCCTCTGCTTTTGTCCAGCGAGGGCGGTTACGCCTGAAGGCGCGGTGCCGCGGCCCGTCTCAGACGATCGTTGATGGCCTGCCCGAGCCCGTGTTCGGGAATGGGCGAGACCGCGATCGTTGTGGCGCCTTGTTCCGCCGCGATCTGATCGATCCGGCGCAGCATGGCAAAGAGGTTCGCGGCCGCTTCCCGCAGATCGCCGGCAGGTGAGAGGTTCAGGTCTGCACCCTGCGCATCGCCAAAGCCCAAGAGCACTTCGTCGGGCAGGCGTCCCTCGGCGTGAAGTCGGACCGCGGCCCCGGGCGCGTAATGCGATGTGAGCTGGCCCGGCGCATTCGGGGCGTCGCTGTTTAGTTCCGGCAGTGCCAGTTTCTGCCCGAGTTGTGTCTCGAGCGCCGCCCGATCGAGGCCGCCGGGGCGCAGCAGGGCGGGAGGCTCCGTCATCACGATGGTCGATTCCAAACCGACCGTGCAGGGCCCGCCATCCAGAACGGCGGCAATGCGCCCCGACAGGCCCTCTAGGACGTGATCGGCGGTTGTCGGGCTGACCTGCCCCGAGATGTTGGCCGAGGGGGCTGCAACGCCGACGCCCACCTCTTGCAGAAGTTTCAGCGCCAGCGGATTGGCGGGAACACGTATCGCAACGGTGTCATTTCCTGCCGTAATCAGGTCGGAGACGCGGGCCCCCTCTCTCAGGGGCAGCACAAGCGTCAGCGGACCCGGCCAGAAGGTCTCCGCCAGACGCAAGGCACAGGCGTCGAACACGGCCAGCTCCTGCGCGCGTTCCAGCGACGGGACATGCACGATCAGCGGGTTGAAGCGCGGGCGGGTCTTTGCCTCGAACACCTTTGCCACGGCCAGATCGTCATCGGCCCGCGCGCCGAGGCCATAAACCGTCTCGGTCGGGAAAGCGACCAGTTCGCCGGCCCGCAGAAGTGCTGCGGCTTGGTCGATCTGGTCCGGGGTGAGGCGTCGTGTCATGGCTGCGGGTTTGACGTGGCGTTCGGGTTGATGAAAGAACCTGTCAGGCTTCATAATGGATTACTCGTTCGAGCCATCCCCTTAGCCGATCCGGCCGGGATTTGAAATGTGCTGACAACAAAGGATGCCCCGATGCCATATCGCGCGCCCAGTGCCGACTACCAGTTTCTGTTCGATCACGTCGTCAGACTGGATCAGGTCACGGCGACCGACCGGTTTCAGGATGCCGCGCCGGACCTTGTCTCCGCGATCCTCGAGGAGGCCGGCAAGCTCTCCAACGACATTCTGGCGCCTCTGCAGCGCAACGGCGACATGCATCCCGCGTATCTTGAGAACGGCGTGGTCCGGACCTCGCCCGGGTTCGCGGAGGGCTACAAGGCGGTGGCTGAGGGGGGCTGGGTCGGCATGGCGGCAGATCCGGACTATGGCGGTATGGGGCTGCCGCAATCTGTCTTGAATGCCGTGAACGAGATGATGGGCGGGGCCTGCCTGTCGCTGCAGCTCAACCCCTTGATGACACAAGGCCAGATCGAAGCGCTGGAGCATCACGCCTCTGAAGAGATCAAGGCGCTCTATCTGCCCAAGCTTGTCTCGGGGGAGTGGTGCGGCACCATGAACCTCACCGAACCGCAGGCCGGATCGGATGTGGGGGCCCTGAATTCGCGCGCCGCGCCGAATGGCGACGGGACTTACGCGGTCTCCGGCCAGAAGATCTACATCAGTTGGGGCGACAATGATTTCTCCGAGAATGTCTGCCACCTCGTTCTGGCGCGGCTGCCGGATGGCAAGCCCGGCACCAAGGGGATCAGCCTCTTTCTGGTGCCCAAGCGGATCCCGAATGCCGATGGCAGCCTCGGGATGGCCAACAGCCTGAAAGTCGTGTCGCTCGAGCACAAGATGGGTCTGCACGGCTCGCCCACGGCAGTCATGCAATATGACGGGGCGACGGGATGGCTGATCGGCGAGCCTCATTGCGGGATGGCCGCGATGTTCACCATGATGAACAATGCCCGTCTGGGCGTTGGCGGGCAGGGGATCGCCGTGGCCGAGGCGGCTTACCAGCACGCGCTGGCTTATGCGATGGAGCGCAAGCAGGGCCGCAGCCCCGAGGGCGACACGATCCTCGGGCATGCCGATGTGCGCCGGATGCTGTCGCAAATGAAGGCGGATGTCTTTGCGGCGCGCGCGATTGCGGCCGCTTGCGCGCAGGCGATCGACATGGGCACTGCGACCGGGTCGGTCGATTGGAAGGCCCGTGCCGCGCTCCTGACCCCGATCACTAAGGCGTTCGGGACCGATGTCGGGATCGAGGTGGCCCAGCAGGGCATTCAGGTCCATGGCGGCATGGGCTTCATCGAGGAGACCGGCGCCGCCCAGTATTTGCGCGATGTGCGTGTCACGGCCATCTACGAGGGAACCAACGGGATCCAGTCGATGGATCTGGTCGCGCGCAAGATGATGGATGGCGGTGAGGCTGCTTTCGCCTTGATCGACGAGATCGAAGCCAATGCAGAGGACTGCAAAGCCGAGATGCCGGCCCTGTCCGCGTCCCTCTTCAGCGCGGCAGAGACCCTGCGCGAGACAACCGAGTGGCTGGTCGAGCAGGAACTGAACGACCGCTTCGCCGGCGCCGTGCCTTACCTTCGGCTCTTTGCACGGGTGCTCGGCGCGCATTTTCACCTGCTGGCCGCAAAGGCCGCGGGCGCAGGCAGCGCGCGTGCAAAGCTTGCGCGCGTGTACGTGCAGCGGACCCTGCCGGAACATATGGGACTGGCGGAGCATGTGCGGCATGGGGCCGAGGACCTCTACGCGCTCAGCGCCGAAGATCTCGTCGCTTGACCCGCAAGATCCGCTACCCCTTTGCCGACGCGCCGGAGGCAGGCACGGCCATACCCGTTGCCCCGGGTGTCCTTTGGATCCGGTTGCCTTTGCCGATGGCGCTGGATCACGTGAATATCTTTGCCTTCGATGAACCTGACGGCTGGACGATCGTGGATACCGGCTTTTTGTCGAAGCGCGGCATCGCCACTTGGGAAAAACTGCTGGCCGGACCGCTTGAGGGCAGACCGGTCTCACGCGTGGTCGTCACGCATCACCATCCTGATCATATCGGAATGGCGGGCTGGTTTCAGCAAACACAGGGCGCAGAGCTTGTCACGACCCGCACAGCCTGGCTGACAGCCCGTATGCTGGTGCTCGACGAGCAGGAGAGACCGCCTGCCGAGACCCTGCAATTCTACCGCCGCGCGGGCATGGACAAAGAGGTCTATGAAAAGCGCGCAGAGGACCGGCCGTTCAATTTCGCCGATATGGTTGCGCCCTTGCCGCTGGGTTATACGCGGATTCAGGACGGCGATGTGCTCCGGTTCGGGGGGCGGGACTGGGACGTCCGGATCGGACACGGGCATGCGCCCGAACATGCCACGTTCTGGTCGCGCGACGACAATCTCGTTTTGGGGGGTGATCAACTGCTGCCGTCGATCTCGCCCAACCTGGGGGTGTATCCCACCGAGCCGGATGCTGATCCGGTGGGCGAATGGCTGACATCCTGCGCGGCGCTTTCCCCCTTCGCGACAGAGGAGCAACTGGTGTTGCCCGGACACAAGCTCCCCTTTGTCGGCCTGCCGCTCAGAATGCAGCAGCTGGCGGAAAATCACTACGGAGCGCTGGAGCGGCTTTTGGGGTCTCTCGACAAGCCCCGCACGGCGCATGACTGCTTTCTGCCGATCTTCCGGCGCGAAATCACGGGGGGCGAATACGGCCTCGCTCTGGTCGAAGCGGTGGCCCATCTCAACCATCTTTACCTGACCGGCCGGGCCACACGCCAGCTGCGCGATGACGGGGCCTATGTCTTCCAGCGCGTCACGTAGGCCAGTGGCCGAAAATTCGGCCCCCCGCGTCGCGCTGTCGCGTGACAGTGCAAAAAGAATCCAGTAAAGGTCTTTGCAACTCAGACTACGGAGAGACGATCATGGCAGAACATGAGCACGGCAAAATGGATATTTCGGCACAGGAAGAGACCTTCGAGGGCTTCGTTAAGTTCACGACTTACACGGTTGTCGGGATCATCGTTTTCCTCATCTTCCTTGCGATGGTGAACGCCTGATCGCGATGGCGGTTGCGGCCATGTGAGCGTATTTCGCATGGGCTTGCAGCTGATCCGCACGCTGCATGCGCTGCGGAAAACAATATCCGGAATTCAGAAAATGGACCGCATTTCGCGGTCCATTTTTCATGTTCGGTTGGTGATTTGATCAATCGCTTGCCGTTTGGGCGTAACCGCCAGTCTGCCCCGAAGCGAAAAGCCCGTCCGTCAGCTCACTTCTATCCATGTCATCATGCCCGAAATCTGGTGAGAGAGCATGTGGCAGTGGAACATCCATTTCCCCGGGTTGTCCGCGACGAAGGCAATCTCGCGCGCGCGTCCCGGCTGCAGCAGGATCGTGTCGCGAAGCGGGCCGAGCGCGCCGTCAGGCTGAACATCGCGGAAATGATGACCATGCAGGTGGATGGCATGCGGGAACCGCGTGTCATTGCCGAGCGCCACGCGAACCGTTTCCCCCAATGACGCGCTGACGAGGGGATCATCGGGCATTCCGACCATGCCGTTGAGGGCCCAGAATTGCCCCTCTTGCGCAAGCTCGCGCCCCCCCATCTGGCGGCCCTTATAGGCGGCACTGTCGAGCCACCGCATGGCGCCGCCCTCCATCAGCATCCTTGCCGTCTTCGCGCCGTCCAGCTGTATCTCCGGCAAGATGTTGGGGGGCAGAGGGGCCGGTGCCCCGCGCCGGGCCTGCGCGGCCTGATCGGAGACCTTGAAGGTCGTCAGGGCGAAGCCCTCGTCACGTTCGCGGGAAATCAGGAAGGCTTCCTCTCCCGGTGCAGCGGTCACATCGACGATCAGGTCAGCCCGCTGCGCGGTGGCGAGCGAGACGGTTTCCGCCTTCTCCGGTTTTTCGAGGGGCATCCCGTCCAGCGCAACGATCCAGCCCTCCAGCCCCTGCAGTTCAATGGAAAAGATCCGCGCGTTTGCGGTGTTGATCAGGCGCAGACGCATCCGCGCGCCCGCGCGCGCGGGCAGTTGAAGATCGCCGGACCCGTTGGCGGTGACGTAGTTACCAAGGCGACCGGCATGGGACAGATCCCTGCCGCTTTCGAAGGACTCATGGATCTTGGCCTCTTCGGTCAGACGCCAGTCGTCAATGACTAGAACATGTTCGGCATCGACATCGGGCGGTGTGGCCTCCTCGATGATGAGAGGGCCGGACAAGCCGCGGGCCACTTGCTCCAACGCGCCGGCATGGGGGTGGTACCAGTAGGTGCCCGCATCGGGCAGGTCGAATTCATAGTCAAAGGTCCCGCCCGGCTGGACGACCGGTTGCGAGAAATCCGGCACTCCGTCCATGTTGTTTGGAAGGCGCAAGCCGTGCCAGTGGATCGTGGTGGGTTGTTCCAGCCCGTTGACCAGCTCTGCGTGCAAACGCGCGCCCTGCTTGAACCGCAAGGTCTGGCCCGGAACGCTGCCGTTATAGGCCCAGACATCCGTTATCGGGTAGGACGGCGGGGCCAGTTGCACCCGGGCCGGAGCCGGCTCGAGCCGAACGGGCGCCGGTGCGGCCATGCCGGTTGCGGGAATAAGCGTTGCCGCGGTGGAGCCGGCAAGAAACTGGCGTCTGTTTAGCATCGAATTCGATCTCCCATCCTCTGTCAGAAGATTGGTCAGGCAGGGGTAAAGATCAACGGCGAACCCATGAAAAAGCCCCCGAGACAGAAGGTCACGGGGGCCGTTATTCGCGCGGGTCGCCCCGCAAAAGCAATCGTCAGAAGCTTATCAGAGCATACCTTCGCGCTGTGCCTTTTTACGGGCCAGCTTGCGGGCACGGCGAATTGCTTCCGCCTTCTCGCGTGCTTTCTTCTCAGACGGCTTTTCGTAATGTTGCTTGAGCTTCATTTCCCGAAAAACGCCCTCACGCTGAAGTTTCTTCTTCAGAGCGCGGAGTGCCTGATCGACATTGTTGTCGCGAACGCTTACCTGCATGTGGTGTCACCACCTTCCTAAGTTAGAGTTGCAAGAATTTGCAGGAAGTGGCCGTATAGCAAAGCGGACTTATGTTGTCTAGCGCCACGAGACTGGAGCCCTTCATGACCGAGACCTCTCACCCGTCGCCCCGAGAGCAGATCCTTGATGCAGCGCTGCCGCATGTTGTGTTTGACGGATGGTCGGAGGACGCCTTTCGCGCCGGCGTTCAGGACTCCGGCGTCGACTTCGCCTTGGCCAGATCGCTGTTTCCCAAGGGCGGAATCGATCTGGCGATTGCATTTCACAAGCGCGGCGATGCCCAGATGGTGGAGCGGCTCTTGCAGGAAGACCTGTCGGCCCTGCGGTTTCGCGACCGGATTGCGAGCGCGGTCCGGTTCCGGCTCGAGGCGGTCGAGATGTTCAAGGAGGAGGTCCGGCGCGGCACGTCGCTTTTCGCATTGCCGCACAATGCGGCGGAAGGGGCGCGCCTGATCTGGGGCACGGCCGATGCAATCTGGTCCACGCTGGGCGACACGTCCGAGGACTATAACTGGTACACGAAACGCGCGACCCTTTCGGGGGTCTACGGGTCGGTCGTCCTGTTCTGGCTGGGTGACGACAGCGAGGGTCATCAGGCCACTTGGGAATTTCTGGACCGCCGGATCGAGAATGTGATGCAATTCGAGAAGATGAAGGCGCAGGTCAACGCGAACCCGCTTGCCGCCAAGTTCCTGTCGGGACCGAACTGGCTTTTGTCGAAGGTGCGCCGACCCATGGATATGCCGGACCCGGACCTGCCGGGGTTCATACGCCCGCGGGGGTCGAAATGAGCCTTCCCGAGAACATGCGTGCCATCGAGATCTCCGAGCCGGGCGGCCCGGATGTTCTGAAACTGACCGAGCGTCCGGTGCCTCAGCCTGCCGCGGGGCAGATCCTGATCAAGATTGCCTATGCCGGCGTGAACCGTCCTGATGCTCTGCAGCGGGCGGGCATGTATGATCCGCCCCCCGGGGCGTCCGATCTGCCGGGGCTGGAAGCCTCCGGACGCGTGGCTGCAATCGGGCCGGGCGTTTCGGGCCTTTCTGTCGGGGATGACGTGTGCGGACTTCTTCCCGGCGGAGGCTATGCCGAATATGCCGTGACCCCGGCTGCGCATGCCTTGCCAGTGCCTGCAGGCCTCGGCCTTGCACAGGCGGCCGCGATCCCAGAGACCTATTTCACCGTGTTTTCAAACGTCTTTTCCCGGGGTGGGTTAAAGGCCGGGGAGCGGTTTCTGGTTCATGGCGGATCCTCGGGGATCGGAACCACGGCGATCCAGCTGGCCAATATTTTCGGGGCGCGGGTCTTTACGACGGCGGGATCTGATGAGAAATGCGCGGCCTGCACAGTCCTCGGGGCCGAGCGCGCGATCAATTACCATGACCATGATTTCGTCGATGTTCTGCGCGCGGAAGGGGGCGCTGACCTGATCCTCGACATGGTGGGCGGGGATTATATTCCGCGCAACATCGATGCGCTCGCCCTGAACGGCAGGCTCGTTCATATCGCGTTTCTCCAAGGTCCGCTGATGGAGGTCAATTTCGCCCAGATCATGACCCGCCGGCTTACCGTGACGGGCTCCACGCTTCGGCCTCAGAGCGATCTGGCCAAGGCGCGGATTGCAGACGATTTGAGAACGCAGGTCTGGCCGTTGATCGAAGCGGGCCGTGTCGGTCCGGTCATGGACAGCGAGTTTGCCCTTGAAGAGGCAAACCTTGCCCATGCCCGTCTCGAGAGCTCCGGCCATATCGGAAAGATTGTCCTGAAAGTCTGATCCGCGATCTGACGGGCTGCAGCAAAACGGAAGAGATGCATTTTCTCTTCCCCTTTTGCCGCCGGATCCCTATATACGCCCCAAGTTCCCCAAACCGCGAACTTGTTCCTTACGGGACAGCCCCTGAGCCGGGTGACGGGACAGATGTGTTTAAAGGAGACGAACCGATGGCAAATCCGATCATGGCAAAAGCGACCGCTGTCTGGCTGGTGGACAATACCATGCTGACGTTCAAGCAGATTGCCGATTTCTGTGGCCTGCATGAGCTGGAGGTGCAGGGTATCGCCGATGGTGACGTCGCAGCCGGCGTCAAAGGGTTCGACCCGATTGCCAACAACCAGCTGACCCAGGAAGAGATCGACAAGGGTCTCAACGACCCGCTCTACAAGCTGCAGCTGAAATATAACGCTGCCGCCGAGGGCGAGCAGGTGCGCCGCGGTCCGCGTTACACCCCGCTGTCGAAGCGTCAGGATCGTCCGGCGTCGATTCTGTGGCTGGTCAAGTTCCACCCGGAACTGAGCGACGGCCAGATCAGCAAGCTGGTCGGCACCACGAAACCGACGATCAATGCGATCCGCGAGCGGACACACTGGAATATCCAGAACATTCAGCCGATCGATCCGGTCGCGCTTGGTCTGTGCAAACAGTCGGAGCTGGATGCCGCGGTTCAGAAAGCCAATGCCAAGAAGGCCAAGGAAGGCGATGTCATGTCCGATGACGAGCGCCGCAAACTGGTCTCCACGGAGCAATCGCTTGGTGCCGATCCGGAACCGAAAATCCCCTCGTCCATCTCCGGGCTCGAAGCGTTCAGCCTCTCGGAGAGTTCCGAAGAGGAGAAGGAAGATGACAGCCTGTTGGTCGATGCCGACAGCCTGTTCAACCTTCCCGACGCGCCCAGCGAAGACGAAGAAGAGAAATAACGCGGCCTGAATTTGGTCCCAGAGACGTTAGAACGCCGATGCACGGACCCGTGCGTCGGCGTCTTTGTTTGGGGTGCGGGTCAGTGCGCTGACGTCTTGACCGGATCGAGCATTGAGCGGCCACCGTCGACGGTCATGATCTCGCCGGTGATGAAGCCGGCCGCATCCGAACTCAGGAACTGGACCGCATCGGCGATTTCTCCGGCGCTTGCGATCCGTCCCAGCGGGGTATGTTCGATAATATCTTCACGCAAACCGTCAGTTTCCTTCAGCGCGGCTTGAAGGCTGGCGCTCATGACCGACCCGAAGGCCACGGCGTTGACCCTGATCTTCTGTGGCGCGAGGGCCACCGCCAGCGTCCGCGTCATCTGGTCCAGACCGGCTGTTGCAATCGAATAGCCCATCAGGCCCGGCCGCGTGCGCTGCGCTGCGATTGACGACAGGTTGACGATCGCGCCGGCTGACGTGACCTCGCTTTCGTCCTCGGTCTGCTTGATCATGCGTTTGGCCACCAGCTGGCTGAGCCGCAGACTGGAAAGCAGGTTCTGTTGCAGCAGCATTTCCAGCCGGTCGTCATCGGGATCCATCGGATCGGTCGGTGCAACCTGACGCGATCCGTTCACGAGGATATCGACCCGATCGAAGGCGTCGATGGTCGCGGAAAGAAGGTTGGACTGGCTCAGTTTTTCACGCAGATCGCATGAGAAGATACGGGCGTTCCCTTCTTCCTCTCTTACCACGTCGATTTCTTTTTTCAGGCGTTTTTCATCCTTGTCCGCCAACATGACATTCGCGCCCTTGGCGATGAAATGCCGCGCAATGGCGAGACCCACGCCGTTTGCGGCACCTGTGACGATGGCGGTCTTCCCTGCGATGGAAAAGGACATCTGGAAAATCTCCGAATTGCGTCCGGGCAGATTAGGCGAAGCTAGCGCCCGGGGCGAGAGGTTTTGGGCTTGCGGGCCCTGAAGACTTTGAAGCCGGAGTCCTGAATGACGGTGTCGACAGTCTGGAAGCTCGCGGCGAGCGTTTGTTCGTAGGGCAGGTTTCTGTTGGCGACCATCCAGAACACGCCCCCGGGCTGCAGCAGCTTGGCCGCCTGCTTGATAAAGGCCTGCCCAAGCGCGGGATCGGCCTTGCGTGTCGTGTGAAAGGGCGGGTTGCTGACAATGGCATCATAGGGCCCGCCGGAAAATGCGGTTGCATCTGCCCAGTGAAAGCGCGCGCGTGAGTCGCGGATGTTTTTTCGGGCCGCTTCGAGGGCGTGGAAATCCGCCTCGATCAGGTCGATCGCGGTGACATCGGGACTTTCCAGAATGCCGCGCGACAGATACCCCCAGCCTGCGCCAAGATCCGCGACACGCCCTTTGAGTGCGGGCAAGTGGTGGGCCAGAAGGGTGGATCCCTTGTCCACGCGGTCGGCCGAGAAGATGCCGGGCCAGGTGACGAACCCGCCTTCGATCTCGGTCGCGGCGGCCTGCCAATCTGTCATGTCCGGCAAGGCCTCCGGGCGGTTGAACCAGATCAGTTTGCCATGCGATTTCGAGTAGCTTCCCGCCAACTCGAACCGTTTGCGAACCGCCTTGGCAATGCTCTCGATCCCGGCGGTCTTGTCGCCTTCGATCAGGACAAGGCCGCCGGTTTGCGTGTGTTCAACAGCCCTGCGGATAAGATCCAGCGTCGCCGGTTTGGAGCGGTGACAGAACACAAGGCAGGCTGCCAGATCGCCTTCGGGTGTCGCCGTGACATGCACGCCGCGGTGCCGGAGTTGATCATGCGCCGGATAGAACGTCTGCGCGGCGCGCACGCGATCTGCATCAACGGGGCCGAGGTCAATGTCTCCGGGGGGATTGAAGACGCCGATCGCGCCCTGCTCGGGCAGGTCGAGAAGCCCGGTTTCAAGGGCCAGTGTCAGTCGGGAAACGGTCATCTACAGGGAGCAGGCAGACGTGGCCTGCTACTCCTTCTCCATCGTGCATTGCAGCGGATGCTGGTTGCGGCGGGCAAAATCCATCACCTGAGCGACTTTCGTCTCGGCAATCTCGAAAGCAAACACACCCACGACAGCAACGCCTTTCTTGTGCACCGTCAGCATGATCTCGACGGATTGGGCGTGGTTGAGGCCAAAGAAACGCTCAAGCACCATCACGACGAACTCCATCGGGGTATAGTCGTCGTTCAGCAGGAGAACCTTGTAGAGGGGTGGCCGCTTCGTCTTGGGTTTGGTCGCGGTAATGAGGGCGGCGTCACCTTCGCCGTCTTCATTATCGTCTTTATCCGACATGATCATCCGAAACGGTTTCACGCGTGCTTGGCCTTTGTCTGTCTTTCCGTGAACAGGCCTTACTATATAAGCGGAGGGCAGGTCCAGAAAAGGGGCATGACTCGATTCATGGCACAAAAGATAACAACAATTGGTTTCGATGCCGATGATACGCTGTGGCAGAACGAAGAGTTCTTTCGCCTGACCGAAGAGCGATTTGTCCAGCTTCTGCAGGACTATGCGGCGCCGGACCATCTGGCTGAGCGGCTTTTGCAGGCGGAGCGGCGCAACCTCGGGCATTACGGTTTCGGCATCAAGGGCTTCGTTTTGTCCATGATCGAGACCGCGATCGAGGTCACGGAGGAACGCGTCCCTGCCTCGGTCATTTCCGAGATCATCGCCGCGGGTCAGGAAATGTTGCGCCATCCCATTCATCTTCTGCCCCATGCACGCGATGCGGTCGAGGCGCTCGGGGACACGCATAAGCTGGTGCTCGTCACCAAGGGGGATCTTCTCGATCAGGAGCGCAAGCTTGCACAATCGGGTCTCGGCGATCTTTTCGACGCGGTCGAGATCGTGTCGGAGAAGACCCCGCAGACCTATATCCGCGCGTTCATGCGCCACGGGCACGGCCCCGAACGGGCGATGATGGTGGGAAACTCAATGAAATCGGACGTGGTTCCGGCGATCGAGGCAGGCGGCTGGGGGGTCCATGTGCCCGCGCGCTACGAATGGGAGATCGAGAAAGCCGAGGCGCCCAAGAACCATCCGCGTTTCAGGGTTCTGGAAAGTCTGGGCGAGCTGCCGGATCTCGTGAACGGGCTTTAGCGGGCCTTCGCCCCTAGATCGCCTTGCGGGCCTTGAGCGCCGCCGAGATCGTTCCGTCGTCGAGGTAATCGAGCTCCCCGCCAATCGGGACACCCTGCGCGAGCGAGGTCACGGCCACGCCGCGGGATTCGAGCTGATCGGCGATGTAATGCGCGGTGGTCTGACCGTCGATCGTGGCGTTCAGGGCCAGAATGACCTCCGTGACACCTTCGCTGGCAACACGGTCGATCAGGCGCGGTATGCGCAACTCGTCCGGACCGATCGAATCCAGCGCCGAGAGCGTGCCACCCAGAACGTGGTAGCGCCCTTTGAAGACCTGCGCGCGCTCCATCGCCCAAAGATCGGCCACGTCCTCGACCACGCAGATCTCTCCGGTCGCGCGCTTCTCCGAGGCACAGATTTCGCAGACATCCGTGGTGCCGATGTTTCCGCAATTCAGGCATTCGCGCGCGGTGGCCGCAACCGATTGCAGCACATCGGCCAGAGGGGACATCAGCAAGGACCGCTTCTTGATCATATGCAGCACAGCACGGCGGGCAGAGCGTGGACCCAGCCCGGGCAGTTTGGCCATCATCTCGATCAGGGCCTCGATATCGGTGCTTGCGTTCTTCATTGGATCCGGTCCCGCCTTAAGCGCGCGGGTGCGTTCGCCTTAGAAGGGCAGCTTCATGCCCGGCGGCAGGCCGAGCCCCTCGGTCATCTTGCTGAGCTCTTGCTGGCTGCGTTCCTGTGCCTTGGCCTGCGCGTCCTTGATGGCGGCCAGAATCAGGTCCTCGACCACCTCTTTTTCGTCCGGATTGAAGATCGACGGGTCGATATCGAGCGCCGTCAACTCGCCTTTTGCGGTTGCCGTGGCTTTCACCAGTCCGGCGCCGCTTTCCCCCGTGACGTAGATATTGTTCAGACCTTCCTGCATCTCCGCCATCTTGGTCTGCATTTCCTGAGCTTTCTTCATCATCCCGGCCATATCGCCGAGCCCGCCCAAACCTTTCAGCATCTCGTTTCTCTCCTAATTCTCTTCAAAGGGATCCCACTCGTCTTCAACCTCTGGCAACGCTTCGATCGCGGCTTCCTGGCTCAAGTCTTCGGGGGTTCTGATATTGGTAATCTTCGCGTCGGGAAAGGCGGCAAAGGCAGCCTGAAGCATTGGATGCGCGGACGCTTCCTGCTTGAGCGCATCCTCTTCCGCGTCCCGTTCAGCAGCGATGGTCGGAGCGCCGCCGGCGCTAACAACAGACACGGCCCAGCGGGCGCCGGTCCATTGCTGCAGCCGCGCGCCGAGGCGCTGGGCAAGGTCGCGCGGAGCCTCGGGCGTGGGAACGAACTCGATCCGCCCCGGGCTGTAGCTTGCCAGTTGCAGGGTGGTTTCGACCTCGACCAGAAGCTTCACGTCGCGATTGGCGCGGATCAGGTCCACGACCTGCAAAAAAGTGGCGTAGCGCGCGAGCGCTGCCTCCGGCGTCTGGGCCAGTGCCGTTGCGGCGCCGCCGGAATTCACCGGGCCGGTGGTGATCTGCACGGGCGCGTTCTGGCTGCTGATGCGGGCCGTGGTCATGCCCCCTTGGGGCTCCGTGGCTCCGTTGCCACCGCCAACGGGGGGCGGCGGCGTGTCCTGAAGCTTGCGTACAAGCTCCTCCGGGGAGGGCAGATCGGCCATGTGGGTCAGCCGGATAATCGCCATTTCCGCGGCCATCATGGCGTTCGGCGCGCTTGCGACTTCTTCGAGAGCTTTGAGAAGCAACTGCCACATCCGGGTCATGGCCCGCATCGGCAGGGCATCTGCCATCGCCTGACCGCGCGTGCGCTCATCCGGACCGACCGTGGGGTCTTCCGCGGCCTCGGGGGTGATCTTGATGACGCTCACCCAGTGGGTAATTTCCGCCAGATCGCGCAGCACGGCCATCGGGTCCGCGCCATCGGCATACTGGGCGCTCAATTCCTGCAGCGCGCCCGCCGCATCGCCTTTCATGATCAGATCGAACAGATCGAGCACCCGGCCCCTGTCCGCCAGACCCAGCATCGCGCGCACCTGCAAGGCGGTGGTTTCACCGGCCCCGTGGGAAATCGCCTGATCCATCAGGCTCATCGCGTCGCGCACCGAGCCTTCGGCGGCGCGGGTGATCAGCGCGAGCGCATCCTCTGCAATCTCGGCGCCTTCCTTGCCGGCCACGGACCGGAGATGGCCGATCATCACCTCGGGCTCGATCCGGCGCAGATCGAACCGCTGACAGCGGGACAAAACGGTGACCGGGACTTTGCGAATTTCGGTCGTGGCAAAGATGAACTTCACATGCTCTGGGGGTTCTTCCAACGTCTTGAGAAGGGCGTTGAAGGCCGAGGTGCTGAGCATATGCACCTCGTCGATGATATAGATCTTGTAGCGGGCCGACGCGGCGCGATAGTGCACGCTGTCGATGATCTCGCGAATGTCCCCGACGCCGGTGCGCGATGCGGCGTCCATCTCCATCACGTCGACATGCCGCCCTTCGGCGATGGCCACGCAATGCTCGCAGGTGCCGCAGGGTTCGGTCGTTGGGCCGCCCTGACCGTCGGGCCCGATGCAGTTCATTCCCTTCGCGATGATCCGGGCCGTGGTCGTTTTGCCCGTGCCGCGAATGCCGGTCATGATGAAGGCCTGCGCGATCCGGCCGGACTCGAACGCGTTCTTCAGGGTGCGGACCATGACGTCCTGACCGATCAGGTCGGCGAAACTGGCCGGGCGGTATTTGCGCGCCAGAACCTGATAGCCTTCTTGGGTCGCCGTTTCGCTCGTTTCGGACATGTGCCCCCGTCGGATTCGCCTGCTCGGAAAAACCTAAAGCCGTGGCAGGGCAAGGTCCACCTCAGATACGGGAAAAGGTGAGAGGCTGGACAACGACCCAAGCGGGGCTCGTTACGGCTGCTTCCTTCCGGACCTGACCGGGTTGGCGAGGCGCTCGCCCGCGCCAACCTCTCGCCGGTGGATATAGGCTGGCCTGCGGCGTAGTGCAAGGATTCGCGTCAGGGCCGCCTGTGGTTTGCCAAGCGGGCATCGGCGTGCCAAAAGCGGGCGAAACGACGGCGGGGGCATGATGAAGATCGCGGAAACGGTAACCTTTGGCGGCTCGGGACTGGACCGTGCCGCGCATCTTCGGGCGGATCCCGAGATGCTCGAGGCGCTCCTTCAGGCCGAGGGAAGCGGTGTTCTCCCGCTCTGGCAGGGCAAGGCCCTCATCGGTGGCGAAGAGCGGGACCGTCCCATCTGGCTGCCTGCCGATCACGAGATCTTCGATTTCGCGGACGAGGCGGCCTTTTTTCTGGGGCTCGACGACGGCGTTGCACGCTTTGCGCGGGATGTCTCGCGATGGGAGCCCGAAGAGGCTGCGGAGACGCTGGGCGCTTTTCTGGACCCGTCGGAGCAGTATTTTCCCGGTCTGCCCTCCGATCAGCGCTTCTCGGAGCTGCGCGCGATCATGACCCGGCTGAACCCGCGCGATGCGGAGCTTGTGGCTACGGCCAAGGCCGTTATGGGGTGGCATGCGACGCACGGGTTCTGCGCGCGCTGCGGCAGCAAAAGCGAGATCGCCATGGGCGGGTGGCAGCGCAATTGCCCGGCCTGTGGCGGTCATCATTTCCCGCGCACCGATCCGGTGGTCATCATGCTCATCACGCGGGGCAACAGCGTTCTGATGGGCCGCTCTCCGGGTTGGCCCGAGGGTATGTATTCGCTGTTGGCCGGGTTTATCGAGCCGGGGGAGACGATCGAGGCCGCGGTGCGCCGCGAGACCTTTGAAGAGGCCGGTATCGAGGTCGGGGAGGTGCGCTATCTGGCCAGCCAGCCATGGCCGTTTCCGGCCTCGCTCATGCTGGGCTGCCACGGTCTTGCGCGCACCAGTGAAATCAAGATCGACCCCGAAGAGATCGAGGACGCGGTGTGGGTCACGCGCGAGGAGATGCTGGAGACATTCGCGGGCAACAATCCGGACATCAAACCGGCGCGCAAGGGCGCGATTGCGCATTTCATCCTGCGCAACTGGCTTGCGAACCGCCTGGATTGAGGGAAACATAACCGCGGGGCTGAACCGGAAACGGCATGAAGTTTGCAACCAGAGAAGACATTGAGGCGCCGATCGAGCGTGTGTTCGCGATGCTCAGCGAGTTCGAGACATTCGAGCGGGCGGCGTTGCGCCGGGGCGCGGATGTGACGCGCGACTTCGAGGGCGACCGGCTCGAACTTGGTTCGGCATGGAACGCCAAAGCCAAGATTCGCGGCAAGCAGCGTGTGCTTCGGGTGGAACTGACAAGGTTCGATCCGTCGACCACCATGGTGTTCCATGTCGGTTCAGACGGGTTCGAGGCGGAATTCCTCGTCGATCTCGTCGCACTTTCCCGCAACCGCACGCGGATGCAGATTGAACTCGACGTGCGGCCAAGGAGCCTGCCTGCGCGGCTTCTGATGCAATCGGCCAAGCTGGCCCGCAATTCGCTGAACCGCCGGTTCAAGACAAGAGTGCGGACATTCGCGCAGGATCTCGAGCAGCGCTACAAGCGCAGCGTGCATGCCTGAGCGGGATCAGTCCCGGGTGCCCGAGGCCGGATAAACGCCGAGAATCGACATGCTCGACGTGAAGTAATCAAGCTCTTCTAGGGCCAGTTTCACATTCGGGTCATCCGGATGCCCTTCGATGTCGGCGTAAAACTGCGTGGCAGTGAAGGCGCCGCCCACCATGTAGCTTTCCAGCTTGGTCATGTTCACGCCGTTTGTCGCAAACCCGCCCATGGCCTTGTAGAGCGCGGCGGGAATGTTGCGCACGCGGAACACGAACGTGGTCATCATCATGTCGCCGCGGCGCGTCATGTCGAGCTCCGGAGACATGATCAGGAATCGCGTCGTGTTGTGGTCCTCGTCCTCGATATTGCGCGCCAGCACATCCAGCCCGTAGACCTCTGCCGCCAGTTCCGAGGCCAGCGCGGCCTGGCTGGGATCGCCATGTTCGGCGACCTCGCGCGCGGCGCGGGCGTTGTCGGGGCTCACCCGCCCAATGATGTTGTTTTCACGCAGGAAAGTCGCGCATTGCGGCAACAAGACAAGATGGCTGTAGGCCTCTTTCACGTCCGTTAGTTTCGCCCCCGGCACACCCAGCAGGTTGATCCGGACCCGGACAAAGGCCTCATCGATGATGTGCAACCCGCTTTCCGGCAGCAAACGGTGGATATCGGCCACGCGCCCATAGGTCGTGTTTTCCACCGGCAGCATCGCGAGGTCGGCCTCGCCCGAGCGCACGGCTTCGATGACGTCTTCGAAGGTCCGGCAGGGCAGGACTTCCATGTCCGAACGGGTCTCGCGGCAGGCCTGATGAGAGTAGGCCCCGGGTTCTCCCTGGAAGGCAATTTTCCGTGTCATGCGATTTTTCCGCTAGAAGGGCGTTTCGTCGCGGTATCTACACCTTGAAACTAACTAGGGGAAGGAGATAGATACGCCCAAACGGCAAAGAGGTAAGCCCATATCATGTTCGACACGATGACCTTTACAAAAATCCTGGGTGCGTTCTGTGGAACGCTTCTCATTTTCTTGCTCGGAAACTGGGCCTCCGAACTTATCTACCACGGTGGTGAGGGCGGTCACGGCAAAGGCGAGCACAAGCAAGCCTACGTAATCGAAGTTGAAGGCGGATCGGGTGCCGAAGAGGTTGCCGAGGTCGAAGAAGACTTCATGGCCATCATGGCGTCCGCAGATGCCGGCAAGGGTGAGAAGGTGTTCTCCAAGTGCAAGGCCTGCCACAAGCTTGAGGACGGCGCGAAGGGCACTGGCCCGCACCTGTATGGCCTCGTTGATCGTCCGATCAGCTCGGTTGACGGCTTTGGCTATTCCGGCGCGCTCGTCACGCAGGGCGACGTGTGGTCTGTTGAGGCTCTGAACGGCTTCCTTGAAAACCCGAAAGGTTGGGCACCGGGCACGAAGATGAGCTTCGCTGGTCTCAAGAAAGCGACCGACCGGGCCAATCTGATCGCCTATCTCCAGACGATCGGCGGCTAAGAGACTTCTGACAAATTCGTGAAAGACCGTCCCTCGGGGCGGTCTTTTTCGTTTTCCTGCGCAAATCTGCTCACGAACCCGCAATCTCGGCTTGAATGTTGGGTGAAACCCTTTTCTTCTGCCCTAAGTTCTGGGGGGGAGAAATTGCGTGGAATTGTCGGAGAAAACTGCATGAGACCGGATCGGAGACCCTCCACAAGCTTGGTGTCGGTCGCGCGGGAAAGCCGCGTATGGAAGTCGGTGAACCTGTTGGGTCTCGGGCTGGGATTGATCAGCCTTGCCGGCATGGCGTTCGGGCAGGAGACGACCCGCTCCCACGGCTATTCGACATTCGGAGAGTTGAAGTACCCGGCCGCATTCGAGCATCTCGACTACGTAAATCCGGATGCGCCCAAGGGGGGCGAAATCTCGCTCTGGGCGCAGGGCACGTTCGATTCCATGAACCCGTATTCCCGCAAGGGCCGCTCGGGGGCGCTTGCGAGCGTTTTCTACGAAGAGATCCTGACCTCGACCGCCGACGAGATCGGCACGGTGTATTGCCTGCTTTGCGAAACGCTGGAATACCCCGATGACAAGAGCTGGGTCATCTTCAATTTGCGCCCGGAGGTTCGGTTTTCCGACGGGTCTGCGATGACGGCCGAGGATGCCGCCTACAGTTTCGATTTGCTGCTGAAGGAATCACTGGTCTCTTTCCGGGCCGTGTTGGCCCAGTTCGTCGACTCCGTCGAAGTGATGGGGCCGCACAAGATCAAGTATGTTTTCAAGGACACGGCTCCGAAACGTGGACGCATTGAAATGGCCGGCGGTCTGCCTGTCTTTTCCAAGAAATGGTTCGAAGAGAACGATGCAGGGCTCGACGAATCCCGTCTTGAGCCTGCGATGGGGACGGGCCCCTATGTGCTCGACAGCTACGACATCAACCAGCAGATCGTCTACCGCCGCAATCCCGACTACTGGGGGAACGGTCTGAACATCACCAAGGGGCGGAATAATTTCGACCGGATTCGCGTTGAATATTTCGGGGATTCCAACTCGGCCTTCGAGGGGTTCAAATCCGGCGCCTACACGTTCCGGATCGAGAACTCGTCGAAGACATGGGCGACCGGATATAACTTCCCGGCGCTCGAGCGGGGGCATGTCATTCGCGAGGAACTGCCCGACGGCACGATCGCCACGGGGCAGAGCTTTGTCCTCAATCTGCGCCGCGCGAAGTTTCAGGACCCGCGCGTGCGCGAGGCAATCGGCCATATGTTCAACTTCGAGTGGTCCAACGAGACGCTGTTCTATGGCCTCTACGCGCGCATCACGTCTTTCTGGGACAACACGGAACTGGCGGCCTCCGGTGTGCCCGGCCCCGACGAGGCTGCGCTGCTGAAACCTCTGGTGGACGAGGGCCTTCTTGCCGAAAGCATCCTGAGCGAGGAGGCGGTCTTGCCGCCGGTCTCCGGAAAACGGCAGCTGGATCGCAAGAATCTGCGCAAGGCATCGGCCCTGATGGACGCGGCGGGCTGGCTCGTCGGGGATGACGGGCTGCGCCGCAAGGATGGAAAGACCTTCGATATCGAGTTTCTCGAAGACAGCCCGGCCTTCGACCGGATTGTGAACCCTTATGTCGAAAACCTCCGCCGCCTCGGGCTGAACGCGAAACTGAACCGGATCGATCCGGCGCAATATACCAACCGGACCCGCGATTTCGATTTCGATATCATCACCGATCAGTTCCCGATGACCTATGAGCCCGGCTCGACCCTGCAGCAGTATTTCGGATCCGCCACGGCCGATGAGAGCCTGTTCAACGCCATGGGCATCAAAAGCGCCGCGGTTGACCGGTTGATCGAGGTCATCTCCGCGGCCGACTCCAAAAAGGACCTGAACACGGCCGTCCATGCTCTGGACCGTGTCCTGCGCGCCGAACGCTTCTGGGTGCCGCAGTGGTTCAAGGACACCCACACCGTCGCCTATTTCGACATGTACGAGTATCCGGAAAACCTGCCGCCCTATGATCTGGGGTTCCTCGATTTCTGGTGGGTCAATCCCGAGAAGGAAGCGGCACTGAAGGCGAAAGGCGCTCTCTGACACCATGGGCGCCTATATCCTCAGACGCTTGTTGCTGGTGGTCCCGACCCTGATCGGGATCATGATCATCAACTTCTCGCTGACCCAGTTTGTGCCGGGCGGCCCGATCGAACAGATCCTTGCCCAGCTTGAGGGGCAGGGCGATGTCTTCGAGACCATCTCCGGCTCTGGCAGCGAGACGCTCGATACCGGTGGCGACGACAGCTACGTCGGAGGGCGGGGGCTGCCGCCCGAGTTCATCGCCGAACTGGAGAAGGAGTTCGGCTTCGACAAGCCACCGCTCGAGCGGTTTTTCAACATGATGTGGAACTACCTGCGCTTCGACTTCGGGGAGAGCTATTTCCGCTCGATTGGCGTGCTGGAGCTTGTTTGGGAAAAGCTGCCCGTGTCGATCTCGCTGGGCCTCTGGTCGACGCTCATCGCCTATCTCGTGTCGATCCCGCTGGGCATCCGCAAAGCGATCAAGGACGGCTCGGCGTTTGACACATGGACATCCGGCGCGATCATCGTTGCATACGCGATCCCGGGGTTCCTTTTCGCGATCCTGCTTCTGGTGCTCTTTGCGGGCGGGTCCTACTACCAGATCTTCCCGCTGCGCGGGCTCACGTCGGACAACTGGGAGCAGCTGAGCTTCTTCGGAAAGATCGCGGATTACTTCTGGCACATCGCGCTGCCGGTTCTGGCCTCGACCATTTCCGCATTTGCGACGCTCACACTGCTGACCAAGAACAGCTTTCTCGACGAGATCAAAAAACAATATGTGATCACCGCGAAAGCCAAGGGTCTGGCGGAGAACCGTGTCCTCTACGGCCATGTTTTCCGCAACGCGATGCTGATCGTGATTGCCGGCTTCCCGGGGCTGTTTCTGGGGATCTTCCTGTCGGGCTCCCTGATTATCGAGACGATCTTCTCGCTCGACGGGCTGGGACGGCTGGCCTTCGAGGCGACGGTGGCCCGCGATTATCCGGTGGTGTTCGGCACACTCTACTTCTTCGGGCTGATCGGCCTGATCATCGGGATCCTGTCGGACTTGATGTATGTCTTCGTCGATCCGCGCATCGATTTCGAGAGTCGTGAGACATGAGCTTGTCGCCGCTCAATCAACGCCGTTGGCGCAACTTCCGGCGCAATTCGCGCGCCTTCTGGTCGCTGATCATCTTCTCGATCCTGTTCGGCCTGTCGCTATTCGCAGAACTGATCGCGAATGACCGGCCGCTTCTGGTGCAGTACCGCGGCGACTATTTCGTGCCAATCGCCAAGTTCTACCCCGAGACGGCCTTCGGCGGCGATTTCAAAACCGAGGCGATCTATCAGGATATCGAGGTGCAATGTCTGATCATCTCGGGCGGGATGGTCGATTGCTTCGACGATCCCGAAGGCATCATCGAGGATGCCGAGGACGGGGTCGTGGCCGGCGAGGAGATCGAGAAGGGCTGGATCATCAACCCGCTCATTCCCTACAGCTACAAGACGATCAACGATATCGACGGAACCGCGCCCTCTCCGCCCGATGCCAATCACTGGCTGGGGACCGATAACTCGGCCCGCGATGTGTTGGCCCGTGTCATCTACGGCTTCCGGCTGTCGATCGTCTTCACCCTCGTGGTTACGATCGCCTCTTCCATGATCGGGATTATCGCGGGCGCGGTTCAAGGTTTCTTCGGCGGCAGGACCGACCTCATCTTCCAGCGGGTTCTCGAGATCTGGGGCGCCACGCCCAGCCTTTACGTGATCATCATCATGTTCGCGATTCTGGGGCGTTCCTTCTGGTTACTGGTCTTCCTGTCGATCCTCTTCGGCTGGCCGGCGCTTGTGGGTGTCGTGCGGGCCGAGTTCCTGCGGGCGCGCAACTTCGAGTATGTCCGCGCGGCGCGGGCGTTGGGCGTCTCGAACTGGACCATAATGTTCCGCCACATGCTGCCCAATGCCATGGTCGCCACGCTCACGATTCTGCCCTTCATCATCACGGGCACGATCGGGATGCTCGCCTCGCTTGATTTCCTCGGCTTCGGCTTGCCGTCCTCGGCGCCATCTCTGGGCGAGTTGACGTTGCAGGCCAAGGAGAACCTGCAGGCGCCATGGCTTGCCTTTACCGCCTTCACGACCTTCGCCGTCATGCTCTCGCTTCTGGTGTTCATCTTCGAAGGTGTGCGGGATGCGTTTGATCCAAGAAAGACGTTCCAATGACCGCGCTTCTGGACGTAAAGGACCTGAATGTCTCGTTCCGGCAGGACGGGGCAGAGACCCATGCGGTCCGCGGTGTCAGTTTTCATGTCGACAAGGGGGAGACCGTCGCGCTTGTGGGCGAGTCGGGGTCCGGAAAATCCGTCTCCGCACTGTCGACGGTGAAACTGCTGCCGGAATCGGCGACGATTTCCGGCCAGATCACCTATGACGGGCGCGATCTGTCCAATGCGACGGAACGCGAGTTGCGTCAGGTGCGTGGCAATGATGTGAGTTTCATCTTTCAGGAGCCGATGACGTCCCTGAACCCGCTGCACACGCTGGAAAAGCAGATTGTCGAGAGCCTCAGCCTGCATCAGGGGCTGAGCGGGCAGCAGGCCCGCGACAAGGTGATCGAACTTCTCCACAAGGTCGGTATCCGCGACCCGGAACAGCGTCTGAGCTCCTATCCGCACCAGCTGTCCGGCGGACAGCGGCAGCGCGTGATGATCGCGATGGCGCTGGCCAATGGTCCGGAGCTCCTGATCGCGGATGAACCGACCACGGCGCTTGATGTGACGATCCAGGCGCAGATCCTTGAACTTCTGGCCGACCTCAAGACGCAGGAAGGCATGGGGCTTTTGTTCATCACCCACGATCTTGGCGTGGTTCGGAAGATCGCGGACCGCGTGTGCGTCATGCAAAAGGGGGAGATCGTCGAGACAGGCCCGACGGCTGAGATCTTCGACAATCCGCAGCATCCCTACACGCAAATGCTTCTTGAGGCGGAGGCGAAAGGCAATCCGGCGCCGGTCCCCGATGATGCGCCGGAGGTGGTAAAGACCGACGATCTCCGGATCTGGTTTCCGATCGAACGTGGCCTGATGCGCCGGACCGTGGGGCATGTGAAGGCCGTGAATTCCGCGACGATCTCTGTGCGGGCGGGGGAGACGTTGGGGATCGTGGGCGAAAGCGGTTCAGGCAAAACGACCCTGGCGCTGGCAATCATGCGGCTGATCTCGAGCGAAGGGGGCATTTCGTTTGAATCGCGCGATATCCAGGGCCTCTCTTCGCGTCACTTGCGGCCCCTGCGTGCGGATATGCAGATCGTGTTTCAGGACCCCTACGGATCGCTGTCCCCGCGCATGACCATCGAGGAGATCATCGCCGAAGGTCTTGGCGTGCATGGCACCGAGCCCGGGCGCAATCGCCGTGACATGGTGTCCGAGATCATGGAAGAGGTCGGGCTGGATCCGGCGTCGATGCACCGGTATCCACATGAGTTTTCCGGCGGGCAGCGGCAACGGATCGCGATTGCGCGGGCCATGATCCTGCGCCCGAAGCTGGTGGTTCTGGATGAGCCGACCAGCGCGCTGGACATGACCGTGCAGGTCCAGATCGTGGAGCTCCTGCGCGATCTCCAGCAGAAATACGGGCTGGCCTATCTCTTTATCAGCCATGATCTGAAAGTCGTTCGGGCCGTGTCGCACAAGTTGATCGTGATGAAACAGGGCGACGTGGTCGAAGCGGGCGACAGCGAGCAGGTCTTCTCTGATCCGCAGACCGATTATACCAAGACATTGCTGGCCGCAGCTCTGGACCTGCGCACAGACGCGGCCTAGTCGCCGCCAGATCTCAGGACGCCGGCCCGCGGGTCTCGCAGGAGATATTGCGCGCGCTCAGACGCGCACAGGCCAGAGTGGCGCGCTCCTGTGTCATGCCGACGAAATTCGCCTCCCAGCCCTGCGGGCGATTGACCACCTTGCGCAAGGCTTCGTCCAGCGTCTCGATTTCCTGCAGCGCGGTTTTCAACAGAATCCGTTCGGCGCGATCGCGCGTGGTGTATTTTCCAAGGCTGATCCCCCAGTGACGCCCGCCCGATGTCGAGGCGCGGGTGATGACGCGGCTTCTTTGGGTCGTGGCCGCCTTCGGCTCGGGCGCAAGCGAGGCAAGGGCAATGTTCTGCGGGCGCTGCAGCGGTGTGACAGAGGTCTTGCGTGCACGCGGCGCGGCCTTTGCGAGCTCCTCGGGAGATGGCGTATCCGTTACGGCCTCGCGTGCCTCCGAGACGTTGCTTTCCACGTCTTTCACGATGGCCAGCAGCAGCTCTTCGTTTGGTTTCTGAGGGCTGGCGCCGGGTCGTTGCGGCGGACGCGGGCTCTTGCGGACGGCGGTCACCACGCCGGCAAGCCTGACCGCAGCCCCGGCACCCGTATAGGCCGGCAGTGCGGGCTTGCGCAGCGCCACGCGGGACGGCGCCCGCTTGAAGCCCATGTCGAGAAGCTCTGCCACGCGGGCATTGCGGGTCGCGGTGGATCGGCCGCCGAATACCGTCGCGATGATGCGTTCTTTGCCGCGTTCGGCCGACGCGACGAGGTTGAACCCGGCTGCGCGGGTATACCCGGTCTTGATCCCATCTGCGCCGCGGTAGTTGCTCAGAAGCCTGCGGTTGGTGTTGGAAACCTCGCGCACCCCGGCATGTGTCCTCTTGCGTGAGAACAGATTGTAGTATTGCGGGTAGTCGTAAAGCATGTGCCGGCCCAGCGTGGTCATATCGCGCGCGGTGGACAGGTGCCCTTTTTCGGTGAGCCCGTGGGCGTTCTTGAAGGTGGTGCGCGTCATCCCCATCGCTTTCGCGGTGCGGTTCATGCGGCGGGCAAAGGCGGCTTCGCTGCCCGAGAGGGCCTCTCCGATGGCGGTGGCGGCATCATTGGCCGATTTCACCGCCGCGGCCCGAATCAGATACCGTAGCGTGATCCGTTGACCCGATTTGAGGCCCAGCTTGGAGGGCGGTTCGGCCGCAGCCTTGCGCGAGATTTTGACCTTGGTGTCGAGCGAGATCTCGCCCTTCTCGATTGCCTCGAAAGCAATGTAGAGCGTCATCATCTTCGTCAGGGAGGCGGGGTGAAGGCGGGTATCTGCATTGCGGGAGTGCAGGACCTCTCCCGATCTCGCATCGATGACCATCGCCGCGTAGGGCGCAGCATACGCGGCGCCTGCAAGACACGCGAACAATAGACCGAACAGTCCGGTCCGGACCATTTCCATGAGACGTAGTTTCAAGACGTCTGCCCGTTTTTGCCTCGGGAATGACGTTGCATCCCCATTTATAATTATGTGCGCCGATTATTTTTGCGCTTGAGGCAGGGTAACACAGAGTGGAATCCCAGAAAATACTTTAATTTCAAAAGGATTCAGGGATTATTTCACACGTGTATGGAACATGTTGTGGTGCGCGGGGATCCCGCCACTAAATGTAGCGCAAAATCTCCGAAGCGGTCGAGACGTGTCTTCAGGTCCCGGGATTGGCCAGTTCGCATTTCTGGATGTCGAGGGCGGTCCGGCGACGCAATTCCGCTTCCTTCTCGCGCAGCGACTTCAGCTTGCGCCGCTCCGCGTCGAGGTCCACGGCGACAGGTTCCTTGCTCACGACAGGTTGGGCGCGGTTGCAGAACTGGAAACTGCCGCGGTTGTACCTGTGGGAGCCGAAGCAGAAATCGGTATAGACCACGGTGCGGGTCTCGGTCTGTATGGCATAGCCGCGCGCAATCGTGGCCTCGGTATCCGCAATCAATTCCTGAATGACGCTGAGATCCTTGCTCGCATCCTTGATGCATTTGCTGCGGGGATCACCGCAGCCTGCAAGGAGCACGACAACAAAAAGGGGCACGAGAATCTTCATGACGTCACCTTAGCGCAAAATCGGCTTTTCGCGCCAATCAAACCTTTTGTCATCGTGACTTGGCCGGCGGAATGCTGCTACGATTATGTAAACCAAACAGGACAGATACGTGACCGAGATTTTTGATACCAGAAAGGCGCAGGCTTCCACTTGGTTCCGCCAGCTGCGCGACGAAATCGTAGCGGCGTTCGAGGGGCTTGAGGATACGCAGTCCACGGGGCCTTTTGCAGAGCTTCCCGCGGGCCGGTTCGAGGTGACGGAAACGAAACGCACGTCCGAGGACGGCAGCGATGCGGGCGGTGGCCTGATGTCGGTGATGCGCGGCGGGCGTGTGTTCGAGAAGGTCGGCGTGAACGTCTCCACGGTCTATGGCAAGCTCGGGGAGCGCGCGCAAAAGGCGATGGCGGCGCGCAAGGACCTGTCCGGAATGGCAGAGGATCCGAGGTTCTGGGCCTCGGGGATTTCACTGGTGGCGCATATGCAGAACCCGCGGACACCGGCGGTGCATATGAACACGCGCATGTTCTGGACCCCACATGCATGGTGGTTTGGAGGCGGGTCGGATCTGAACCCCTGTCTTGAAGTCGAAGAAGACACCGCGTTCTTCCATGGTGTCCTGAAAGAATACTGCGACAAGCACCAGCCGGACTATTATCCGCGCTTCAAGGATTGGGCCGATGAGTATTTCTTTGTCCCGCATCGCGGTCGTGCCCGGGGTGTCGGCGGGATCTTCTATGATGATCTGAACACTGGCGACTGGGACGCCGATTTCGCGTTCACGCAGGATGTGGGCCGCGCGTTTCTGCCGGCTTTTCTGGGTGTCACGGAACGGCGGCGCGATGAGTCGTGGAGCGAGGCCGACAAGGAGGCGCAGCTTGTCCACCGCGGTCTCTATGCCGAATACAATCTCGTCTATGACCGCGGCACGAAGTTCGGTCTGGAAACGGGCCACGACGCCAATGCGGTGCTGATGAGCCTGCCGCCCCTGGCCAAGTGGCCCTGAGATCGCCGTAGCGGCCGGAAAAAACCGACCGCTGAGACACAGGCCTCAGCCCCGGATTGCATCCAGCATGATCTGAACGTTTTCAGGATCTGCGTCGGGCGTAATCCCATGACCCAGATTGAAAATATGCGGACCGCCCGAGAAGGCTTTGACGATGCGCTTGGTTTCGTCGATCAGGGGCTGTCCGCCGGTGACCATGTGTTTCGGGTCAAGGTTGCCCTGCACACAGCCGTCCTTCTGCACGTGCTCTGCGGCCCAATCTGCTGAGACGGAATTGTCGATCGCCACACAGTCCGCACCGGTCGCCTTGGCAAAGCCGATATAGCCGTCGCCAGCCTCGCGCGGGAAAGCGATGACCGGAATGTCGGGGTGTTTTGCCTTCAGCGCCGACGTGATCTTCCGCGCCGGCTCCAACGCGTATTTGCGGAAGTCATCGCCCTTCAGCGATCCTGCCCAGCTGTCGAAGATCTTGACCACTTCCGCTCCGGCTTCGATCTGCATCGAGAGATAGGAAATCGTGGCGTCCGTCAGCAGATCGATGAGGGCTTCGAAGGTGGCCGTGTCCTCTTCGCGCAGCTTGTGAGCCGGGCCCTGATCCGGCGTGCCGCGCCCGGCGATCATGTAGGTGGCCACGGTCCATGGTGCGCCCGCAAAGCCGATCAGGGCGGTTTCCGATGGCAGTTCCTGCGACAGGATACGGACGGTCTCGTAGACCGGCGCAAGATGTTCGTGGACGTCCTCAGCTCCTTTGAGCTTCGCAAACCCGTCTGGACCGGTGATCGTGGACAGGCGCGGTCCCTCGCCGGTGACGAACCACAGATCCGCGCCAAGCGCCTGCGGGATCAACAGGATATCCGCAAACAGGATCGCGGCATCGAAGCCGTAGCGCCGGATCGGCTGCAGTGTGACCTCCGCCGCAAGCTCCGGCGTGTAGCAAAGCGACAGGAAGTCCCCCGCCTGCGCGCGTGTCGCGCGATATTCCGGCAGGTAGCGCCCGGCTTGCCGCATCATCCAGACCGGTGGGACATCGAGCGTCTCGCCAGCCAGAGCGCGCATAAGTTTCTTGGGGTGTGCCATGATCCGTTTCCTCTATCCGTTCCCTTGGTCACGGCAAAGCGTTGCGATGTCAAGACGGGAGGTTGTCAGGGTAGGTTTACGCAGCTAGACAGTTCATATGACACGTGAATTACCGACCCCGAGCAGCCCGCTGAGAATTGGAACGCGCGGCTCGCCGCTGGCTCTTGCACAAGCCTATGAAACACGCAGCAGGCTGAGTGATGCGTTCGATCTGCCGCAGGAGGCCTTCGAGATCGTCGTGATCAAAACCACCGGCGACAAAGTCCTCGACCGCCCGCTCAAGGAAATTGGCGGCAAGGGTCTGTTCACGCGCGAGATCGAAGACGACATGCTGTCCGGCAAGATCGATATCGCGGTGCATTCCATGAAGGACATGCCCGTCGAGCAGCCGCCGGGTTTGCTGCTGGAAACCTACCTGCCGCGCGAGGATGTCCGCGATGCGTTCGTCTCGCCCCACGTCACCGGCCTGTCCGACCTGAAAGAAGGCGATACCGTCGGCACGTCCAGCCTCAGACGCCGCGCCCAGCTTCTCAACCGGCGTCCGGATCTCACAGTGGTCGAATTTCGCGGTAATGTGCAGACCCGGCTGCGCAAGCTCGAGGACGGCGTGGCGCGGTGCACATTTCTCGCAATGGCGGGCCTGAACCGGCTGGGCATGGCAGATGTCGCCCGTTCCGCCATCTCCGAGGACGACATGCTGCCTGCTGTCGCGCAAGGCGCGATCGGGATCGAACGGCGTGCAGACGACATGCGTGCGGCCTCGATGCTCGAGGCGATTCACGATCGCGACACAGGGCACAGGTTGGCCTGCGAGCGGGCCTACCTGGCCGCGCTCGACGGATCCTGTGAAACTCCGATCGCGGGCTTGGCCACTCTTTCGGGGGGTGACATCCACCTCAGGGCAGAAATCCTGCGCCCGGACGGGACCGAGGCGATCTCCGATTCCGAAACCGCATCGCTGGAAGATGCCGCCCGTATGGGCCGCGAACTGGGCGAGAAGCTCAAGTCTGCAGCCCCTGCGGATTTCTTCGACTGGCGCACGTCCTGAGCGCCGCCCCGCGGCTTTCATGTCTCCAGAAATATCCTCGCCGAAGGCGTTCAGTTTCCGGGCAGGACCTTGCCGGGGTTCATGATCCCGTCGGGATCCAGCGCGGCCTTGATCGACCGCATCACACCAAGCGCCACCGGATCTTTCCGGCGCGCCATGCTGGGCTTTTTCGACAACCCGATGCCGTGCTCTGCCGAGAAGCTGCCGCCCAGCTCCAGCGTCACATCCTCGACGGTTTCCATCAGCCTGTCATGTAACGCAGGATCGTCGGACGAGGGGATCAGCGCGTAGTGCACATTCCCGTCTCCCAGATGCGAAACGATCATCGGCACCGCGTCGGGATCGATACCCTCCAGCCGCTTCTCCATCTCCTCGATGAAAGGCGCAACCCGGTCCAGAGGAACCGCGATATCATTGTTCTGCAGCGGCTTGTGGGTCAGGCAGACCTCTGCGGCCGCCTCGCGGCGCTCCCACATCTCCGCGCGCTGGGCTTCTGAGCGCGCGACAACCGCGTCGATCACGTCGCCCTGCTCCATCATCTCTCCGAGGACCGTTTCAAGATAGGAGACGATCGGCACCGCGCCGTCTTCACCCGGCGTTGCGTCCCGCGGCGCTGTGGCGCCAACTTCGAGCAGGATGTTCACGTCATGCATCTCCTCGAAGGGCTGGCGGGCCTTCTCGAACATCTCCACATGGGTCTCGATATACTTGCGGGGCATGAACTCGAATGCCTCGACAGCGCCACCGGTCGCGGTCTGCAGCCGATTGAGCAGCGACAGCGCCTGATCCAGCCTGGGCACGGCGACCATCGCGGTGGCATAGGCCAGCGGCTTGGGGCTGAGTTTCATGACCGCGCCCGTGATCAGGCCAAGCGTCCCTTCCGCGCCGATGATCAGGTCCTTGAGATCATAGCCCGAATTGTCCTTATGCAGCGCACTCATCAGATCCATGACCTGCCCGTCCGGCAACACGACCTCGAGGCCGAGACACAGCGCGCGCGTGTTGCCATAGCGCAAGACGTTCGATCCGCCCGCATTCGTCGACAGAACGCCCCCGATCATTGCCGATCCGCGCGCCCCGAAGGTCAGCGGAAAAACAAGGTCATGGGCATCTGCCGCGTCGTGCAGGGAGGACAGGATCACGCCCGCATCCACGACCGCGATCCGTGCGTCGGGGCGGATCTCCCGGATCCGGTTCATCCTCTCCAGCGAGATCATGACCGCGTCCTTGGCGAATGTTCCGCCGTTCAGACTGGTATTGCCCGACACAGGCACAATGGGGGTTTTCTCGGCAGCGCAGAGCTTGACGACGGCACTGACTTCCTTGGTCGATCCGGGGCGCACCACGGCGACGGGATCGGCAACATAGGTGCCGGTCCAGTCACTGCGATAGCTGGCACAGTCGCCCCCGGTCAGCACGTTCTCCGCTCCGACGCAGGTTCTGAGTTCGTCGATCAATGTCATGGCGGTCCTCCCGCCGCATGTTCTGCACGGCAACGGCCGCAAAAAGCAAGTTGGAAGGGCCAGATTCCTGCTTGACCTGCATCCGGATGCCGCATAGATCATGCGACGCTTTTGGCGGAGTAGCTCAGCTGGTTAGAGCAGCGGAATCATAATCCGCGTGTCGGGGGTTCAAGTCCCTCCTCCGCTACCACCACCCCTTCAGATGACCACCCCCTTGATCCGATGACCTCGATGTTTGGCGGATCCCGTGCGCGCAAGCGCTTTTCGGGCCGTCCTCTTGCCTCCCGACCCCAAGCTGTGTTTTGTGACCGCATCGCGAGGCAATTCCAAGGAAAAGAGGCCAGCCCTTGATTCATCCAGTAATTCTGTGCGGCGGATCCGGAACACGGCTGTGGCCGTCTTCTCGCAAGGCGTATCCGAAACAGTTCGCGCCGCTGATCGGCTCTGACAGCTTGTACCAGATGACGCTGAAGCGGTTCACGGGCGAGGGTTTCGCGGCGCCGTTGATCATGACGGGCGACGAGTTCCGCTTCATGGCGACCGATCAGGCCAAGTCTCTTGGGTTGAGCGATGCCCGCGTGGTCGTGGAGCCCTCGCCGCGCGATACCGCGCCCGCGATCCTGACCGCGGCTCTGATGCTGGCGGAGCAGCCCGACGCGCAGATGCTGGTTCTGCCCTCCGATCACGTGATCAGGGATGTGCCCGCGTTCCTCGACGCGGTTCGCGTCGGCGCGCAGGCCGCCGCGGACGGCGCGTTGGTCACCTTTGGTGTCACGCCGGAGCGTCCCGAGACCGGCTTTGGGTATCTCGAACTTTCGGTCCAGCCGGAGGGAAATGCCGCCGTTGCGTTGAACAGCTTTCGGGAAAAGCCCGACCTGCAAACCGCAGAGCGGATGCTGGCGGACGGCAACTATCTGTGGAACGCGGGTATCTTCATGTTCGGTGCGCGGGATGTCGTTGCAGCCTTCGAGGCCTGCGCGCCCGAACTGCTCGCGCCCTGCCGCGCCGCCATCGAGACGGGGGGCGAAGATCTGGATTTCTTCCGGCTCGGTGAAGAGGCCTATAACAGGGCCAAGGCCATTTCCTTCGATTTCGCGGTCATGGAAAAGGCGGAAGGTGTCATGGCGGTGCCGCTGTCCTGTGGCTGGTCCGATCTGGGGTCGTGGGATGCGATCTGGCAGACATCGTCCCCGAATACCGACGGCGTCGCGACCTTTGGCGCAGTCACGGCGCTGGATTGTCAGGACAGCTACTTCCGCTCTGAAGACGACGGGGTGGAACTGGTCGGTCTCGGCTTGTCCGGGGTTGTGGCCGTCGCCATGCGCGATGCCGTTCTGGTGGCCGACAAATCCCGTGCACAGGACGTCAAGCGCGTGGTCGACACGCTGCGTGAGGCAGGCGTTGCGCAGGCCGATCATTATCCGAGATTTCATCGTCCGTGGGGCTGGTATGAGACCCTCTGTCTGGGTCAGCGCTTTCAGGTCAAGCGGATCATGGTCAAGCCGGGCGGCGTGTTGAGCCTGCAAAGTCACATGCACCGCTCCGAGCACTGGATCGTTGTGGAGGGCACCGCCGAGGTGACCATCGGCGACGAGGTCAAGCTCGTGACCGAGAACCAAAGCGTTTATATCCCGCTCGGAGCCGTACACCGGATGGCCAATCACGGCCAGCTTCCGATGTATCTGATCGAGGTGCAGACCGGATCTTATCTGGGTGAGGATGACATCAAACGCTACGAGGATGTCTATAACCGCAGTTGAGACTGCTGCCTTGCCTGCCCGAACGCGTGGGCCTTGCAGCCTTTAGCCGGAAGCAAAGAGCGGGAAGCTGACGCCCAGCACCCATGCCAGAACCAGCCCGAGCCCCAGTCCGGCGGTCGCCGGACCGGATCTTGCTGCAACCCAGCGCCCCATCAGCCCGTGCACGATGAAAAACAGGATGAGCATCGGAAAGACGGTGACGACAAATGCCAGGTCTTCGGGGTCCAGCGCGACCGCGATCGCCAGCGAGGCAAACACGCTGATCCGCGCGGCGATGCGGCGCCAGAGCGCGCCGATCCCGCCTTCGGTGACAAACGCGTCCGCAATCATGAAAGGAACGGCCCCGATCGTCAGGGCCGCGATGAGCGTCAGCCTGTTTTCCGTGGGAAAGAAGCTCGCAACGTAGCGGTCCAGCGCCAGTCCGAAAATGCCGATCCCCCAGATCACGAGACATGCCCCACCCAATAGGGAAATGTTTCGAATGGCCCGGAGGGGGACGCGCAGAACCGCGAGCTGCACCACGCCGTAAAGGGCAAGATGGATCACCAGATAATCTGCAACCAGAACAGGGAGGAACTCGGTATAGAGCAGACTTGCCAATGCCGGGGCGACGAGCGCGGGGGCGACAAGCGCGGCTCCGAACCGTTTGTGTGATAAGGGGGCTGATCGCGTTTGGGTCTGGGGGAGCAGCCGCCCAATCGGGCGAAACAGGATGACCAGACTGATCAGAAGCGTCCCGATCCACGGCCCGATGGCCGCCACTGGCCCGTCCGCCTCTCTCCCGAAGGTGGCATTGATCCAGTCCCGGGCCTCGTTGAGCGAGGTGGGGCTGTAGAGCACGCCGACATGCTCGACACCGGGTGCGACGACCGCGCGGCGCTTGATGTCCGCCGAGAGGGCCGTTTCCCCTTCCCGGGCGTTCGGGTCGATCTGGCGCAACGCGCGCAGAGGGTTCTCCCGCAACCACGGCTCCCATGCCCCTGTCAGCATCAGCAAGTTGTCCGGATAGGTTTCATCAACAGCGTCGGAGAACATGGAGATCGCCACGATTGCCGCGACGCGCGGGTCGTCCTGAGCGGCCCGAATGATCACATCAGTGGCCATTGAATGACCCAGCAGGACCACCTGTGTGCCGGTCCCGGTAAGCTCCAGCCCCGCGTCGATGACGCGGCGGGTTTGCGTCACGAGCTTCGCGGTGGTTCCGTCGATCGAGGTTACATCTCCGGACATGGGCACCGGATTGCGGCCATGCCCTTCGAAATCGAAGGCAAGCGCCTGATATCCCGCCTGTGCAAGCGTCAGGGAGAAGGGCTCCATGAACTGGCGCGACCCGGCAAAGCCATGGGCGATCACGACCAGCGGTGCGGTGCTGTCGGGCGCGCGGTAGAGCGTTGCAGGCGTCGTCCCGATGGACAGGTGCGATATCTCAAGGCCTGTTCGGGCCTGCTCGAGCTTGAACACCGAGAGGGCGACCAGACATATGGCGAGCAGAGTGATGATGTGGCGCCGCCACCTGTTGCCCACACTGCTCATTCAAAACACCCGGTTTTGCGTGAACAGGCCAGCATGGCTCACTCCCAGCTGCGCAGGATCCGCGAAGGCTTCGCGGCCAGCGGACGCCACGCGAAAAAAGCGCCGGTCAGAAGCGTCAACAGGATGCCGCCCAGAACAATGGCTATGGCCGAGACCGGTTCGAAGCGGAACTCGGTGTCCATGACTAATGTCGTCACCGCCCATCCGGCCGCGGCCCCTGCGGCGATGGCGATCGCCCCTGCCGTCAGGCCAAGCAAAGCGGAGCGCAGGGCGAAATTCGTCAGGATCACCCGTCGCGTGGCCCCAAGAGTTTTCAGGATCGCGCCTTCGTAGATGCGTGCCTGTTCGCCCGCGGCGGAAGTGCCGATGAGCACGACACCGCCGGTGATCAGGGTCGCCAGCGCACCGTAGGTGATGGCGGCGGCAATCCCCGCGAGCACGATGCTGACCTGTTCGATGCCGTCACGCACGCTGATCGCCGTGATGTTGGGGAAGCGCGACGCGATATCGCGCAGGATCTGCCCTTCGGCCTGCTCCTCTGCATAGATGGTCGCGATATGCGTGTGGGGCGCGCCCTGAAGCGCGGCAGGGTTCATCGAAAGGATGAAGCCGATGCCCGCGGTGGAGAAATCAACCTCGCGGAAACTCGTGATCGTCGCGGTGATGTCGCGCCCCAGAATGTTGACGGTCAATCTGTCGCCCAGCGCCAGACCCATCTCTTCGGCTTCCTCGGCGGCAAAACTGATCTGCGGGGGGCCGGCATAATCCTCTGCCCACCATTCACCGTGCGTGATGATCGTGTTCTGCGTTGGCCGGTCCGAGTAGGTGATGCCGCGATCGCCCTGCAAAACCCAGTGGTCTCCGGCCACGTCCGCGGCGGGTTTGTCGTTGATCCGGGTGATCACACCGCGCAGCATGGGTGCGCTTTCGAGCTTGCTGACCGCTGGGTTCGTGGTGACGATTTCCGTCAGCTCACCCAATTGGTCGTTCTGGATGTCGACAACGAAGTAGGAGGGCGCCACCTCGGGAAGATCACGGGCAATCGCGCTACGCAGGTTCCAGTCGATCTGGCCAACCGCAGCCAGCACCGTCAGGCCCAGCCCGAGCGAGATGACAACGGATGTGGCGTCGCCGCCCGGTCCGCCAACGGCCCCGAGGGCGGATCGGATCGTGGGGCGCCCGCGCAAGGCGGATGTGCCGGACAGATAGCGCGCGAGCCGGCGCACGGCGTCGGCGGCCAGGATCAAGGCCACGAAGGCGGCTAGAATTCCGGCGGCCGCCGAGAAGGTAAGGTAGGCAAGTCCGGAGAAAAAAGCGGCGCTTGAGATCAAAAGCAGGAAGATCGCAACAGAAAGCGCGATCCACAAAAGGCGTGGCCTTCCGTGCAACGCCCCGCGCGCGTCCCTGAAAAGCGTTGCTGCGCGCACGTTCTCGGTCTTGGCCAGAGGCCAGAGGGTAAAGAGCACGGCGGAGAGGATGCCATAGAGTGCGGCTTCGCCAAGCGGCGCGGCGCGCACGGTAAACACCGCGGGGACCGGCAAACGCGCCTCGATGATCGGGGCCAGCACGAGGGGGGCGGCGGCCCCGAGCAGCAGCCCCAGCCCCACGCCCGCGCATGTCAGGGCCCCGATCTGCAGGATATAGGTGAGAAAGATGGTGCGTCCGTCCGCGCCCAGCGTGCGCAGCGTTGCGATCACGTTGGTTTTCTCGTCGAGATAGGCCCGGACGGCAGCGCCGACGCCGACGCCGCCCACCGCAAGCCCTGTCAGACCAACCAGAACCAGAAAGGCCGAGAGCCGCTCGACGAAGGTGGAAATCCCCGGGGCGCCGTCGCGCCTGTCGCGCCAGCGAAACCCTGCGCCCTCCAGCGTGGTTTCGGCATCCTGCCGCAACGCGTTCAGGTCCTGTCCGGGCGGGATCCGCAGCCGGTATTCGCTTTCGAACAAGGTGCCGGGTTTCAGAAGCTCCGAATTCGCGAGGTCAGACTTGGCCACAAGCGTGCGTGGCCCGAGCCCGAAGCCTGCGCTTGCATCGTCAGGCGCGCGCTCCAGCGCGGCCATGAGAACAAAGTCCTGAAGGCCCAGCTTGACGGTATCCCCGATGTTGAGGCCGAGCCTGTCGATCAGGATCGGGTCGATGGCAGCCCCGGGCAGCCCGTTGTCGCCTTGGAAGACCTGCTCGAGCGTGACCGGCCTGTCAAAAGAGACTTCACCATATAACGGATAGGCCCCGTCGACGGCCTTCACGCGGGTCAGGCCCCGCTCGGTTGTTCCGTTCCGATCCACAACCAGCATGGAGCGGAAATCGGCAATCTCCGACACTTCTTCTGAGATGTTTTCGAACCACGCCCGTTCCTCGGGTCCGGCAAACCGGTAGGTGAGCTGGATCGCGACGTCGCCGCCAAGCAGGGACGCGCCTTCCCGGTCCAGTCCGGCTTCGATCGCTGAGCGGACCGTGCCGATGGCCGCAATCGCACCCACACCCAAGGCAAGACAGGCCAAAAAGACCCGAAAACCCTTGATGCCGCCGCGCAATTCGCGTCGGGCAATCCGGGCTGCGACCGAGAGCGTGCTCATTCCGCGGCCTTGGTGGCCGAGGACGCAGCCTCGGTCGAAACCGCGCCATCGCGCAGCCGGATCACCCGGTCGCATCTTTGTGCAAGCTCCCGCGCGTGGGTGACAAGGATCAGGGTGGAGCCGTAGCGGTCACGCAGATCGAACAGCAAATCCATGATCATTCCGCCGTTGGTCTGGTCGAGGTTTCCGGTCGGCTCGTCCGCAAGCAGGATGGGCGGGCGGGTCACGACGGCACGGGCAAGGGCGATCCGCTGTTGCTCGCCGCCGGACATCTGGGCGGGGTAGTGGCCGGCGCGCTCTGCAAGCCCGACACCGTCGAGTTCCTCGCGCGCCCTGTCGAATGCGTCCGCTTCTCCGGCCAGTTCCAGCGGAAGCGCGATGTTTTCCAGCGCGGTCATTGTCGGAATTAGGTGGAAGGACTGGAAGACGACACCCATATATTGCCTACGAAACCGGGCCAGCGCATCTTCTCCCATTGGTGTCAGATCCTGCCCGTTGACCCGCACCTGCCCTTCGGTGGCGCGTTCCAGCCCGCCGATCAGCATAAGGAGAGACGATTTGCCTGATCCAGACGGCCCGATCAGCCCGACTGTTTCGCGGGGCGCGACATCTAGCGTGATGCCTTTCAGGATGTCCACGCGTCCGGCATTGCTGTCGAGAGACAGGCACGCGTTTTGCAGGGAGATGATCGGCTCGGTCATGAAGGGTGCCCTTTGCGCATGTCTTACCTTGGTAGGTAGGGGGCTTCCAGCCTGTCGCAACCTTGCTGTGGCGCTTTGTCTGGCAACGCCTGTTGCCGCGGACGAAATCACGATCGCGGCGCTCGGCGACAGCCTGACACAAGGCTATGGGTTGAGCCCTGCCGACGGGTTCGTGCCTCAGCTGGAACGCTGGTTGCACGATCAGGGGGCAGACGTCTCGATCATCAACGCAGGTGTGTCCGGAGACACGACGGCCGGCGGCAGATCGCGGATTGCATGGACGCTGACCGATGAGGTCGAAGCCTTGATCGTGGCCCTCGGCGGCAATGATGTTCTGCGGGGGATCGATCCTGCGGTGTCGCGTGCGAATCTCGACGAGATCCTGAAGGTCGCCGGAGAGCGGAATGTGCCGGTTCTCTTGGCGGGCATCAGTGCTCCGGGCAACTTCGGACCCGATTATAAGAGACAATTCGAAGCGATTTATCCCGATCTCGCGGCGCAGTATGAGGTGCTGTTCTATCCCGATTTTCTGCATGTAATCTCTAAAATTGGCCTAGAACCTGCAAATATTAGGCAATTTATGCAGCAAGACGGCATTCACCCCAATTCTGAAGGCGTCTCACGGATCGTCGCAGATATCGGTCCTTCCGTTCTGGAGCTTGTCGCGCGGGCGCGCTGATTTCTCATCTTAGGCTGTCGTCAAGAATTCGCCTCTAGGAGACCTGCTCAGGAAAACTCGATCGCAGTGATCGGGTCTGAGTACTGAGGTGAAGCAGCATGCGACTTTCGATGACGACCGCATTTCTGGTCTTGATGGCGGCACCGGCGGCAGCCAATGATTTTGCGCCGGCAATGCAGGAATATATGGATTCCCAACTTGTGGCTTGGGCCAACGATCCGCTTCTGGTGGATGCGATCGTCGCCCAGAACGCGAAAACAGCAGGATATGATGCCGCGATGCTCGAGACGCTCGACCAGCAGTGGCGGGCCGAGGTCGGGACAAGTCCGGCCCCCACGATTACACCGGTCCTGGAACATTCAGCCGCTGATTTTCTGCGCGAACAGGTGGAGGCGTCGGAAGGTGTGATCCAGGAGGTTTTCATCATGGATGCCAAGGGCCTCAATGTGGCGGCCTCTCACGCGACCTCTGATATGTGGCAGGGGGATGAGGCAAAGTTTTCCGAAACATTCGGGAACGGCGCCGGTTCGGTCCATTTCAGCGAAATCGAATTCGATGAATCGACGCAGCAGTATCAGGGCCAGATCTCGATGACGATTGTCGATCCCGCAAGCGGCGCACCGGTGGGTGCCATCACTGTTGGCATCGACGCAGAGGCGCTCATGTAACGCGGCGGATCCGTGCCGGTTGCAAATCCCCAAATCCGAGGAAAGCCATGAAAACGCTCGCCCAAAATCCTGTTTCGCGGATTTTCTCCCAATCCGTCTTCATGAAGTGTTCGATCCTGATGGCCGTGACAACGCTGATCGTAGCGGTCGCCCTGTCCGTTCAATCGAGCGGTCTTGCCAACAAGATCGCCCGGGATGCGATCGTATCGCATGCTCAGGAGGTCGCGGTTTCGGTTGCCAGTCAAAGCAGCGGTGGATTGCGCTTCGGGAAATCGAGCGATGTTCAGGCCAAACTGGAGGAGGCCATTGCCTCCTCCAAGGGCGATGGGCTCGCGGCGGTTGCGTTTAACAAGGGCGGCGAAGTGATCGCCCAAACCGGTCAACTGTCCGACAGGAAGCTTGCGGATCTCCAGTCTTTGTCTGTGTCCTCGATTTCGGCGGGCGAGACGGCGATCACAGAGGATGGCCTGATATTGGCAGCACCTGCGTTCTTCGGCGCCAGTGGCGAGACGATCGTAGGCTCGGTTGCGATGGTCTGGACGGCCGATCTTGTCTTGGCTGAACTGCAGGTCGCGCGGCTTCGATCCTGGGCAATCACCGCCGTCGTTTTTCTGGTGTTGCTCTTGGGATCAGCGATGATCTTGCGATACATGATCGCGCAGCCGTTGACGCAGGTCGATCAGGCCATATCCGCCATTTCAGAGGGCTCCTACGGTCACGAAATGCCGCAAACCGAGCGGCTGGATGAAATCGGCCGGATCGCTCGCAGTCTCGATGATCTCAAGGCCAGACTTGCGCAGGCGGACGAGGCGTCGCGACAGCTCGCAGTCTCGCAGCGTGAACAGGAGAACGTCGTCAGCGAATTGAGCGTCGGGCTGCAGAAGCTCTCGGACGGTGATCTGACCGGAACAATCCGTACACCTTTTGCCGACGGCTACGAGGCGCTCCGCAACAACTATAACCAGACGCTTGAAACGTTGCAGGGCACGATCCTCGCGGTCGTTGAAAAGGCCAATACCATCAGGACCAGTTCGGAGGAGATCAGTAACTCCTCTGACGACTTGTCCCGGCGAACAGAGAACCAGGCTGCAACGCTTGAACAAACGGCAGCCGCGCTTGACGAGATGACAGCAAGTGTGAAGTCGGCGGCCTCCGGATCCCGTGAGGTTGAGGACGTGGTCGTAAACGCGCGAAACACAGCCGAGGGCGGTAGCGATATCGTGAAGTCAACGGTTCATGCGATGTCCGAGATTGAACAGTCCTCGAAGCAAATCGCGCAAATCATTTCTGTTATTGACGACATCGCGTTCCAAACCAATCTTCTCGCGTTGAATGCGGGCGTGGAGGCCGCGCGCGCAGGCGAGGCGGGCAAGGGATTCGCTGTTGTTGCTTCCGAAGTGCGGGCGCTTGCGCAACGTTCCTCAGAGGCGGCCAAGGAAATCGAGACGCTCATCGCCAGCAGTTCCCGACAGGTTGATGAGGGGGTTAAACTCGCGGGCGGCGCCGGCGAGGAACTCGCAAAGATCGTTGAAAGCGTGACCGATATCTCGTCACTGATCTCCGATATCGCTTCCGGGGCGACCGAGCAGTCCTCGGGTCTCAACGAGATCAATATTGGGGTGACACAACTTGATCGCGTCACCCAACAAAATGCAGCCATGGTTGAGGAGGCGACAGCCGCCTGTCATGTGCTCAAGGGCGAGGCGACGCAATTGTTCGATCTTGTTGCGCGCTTCAGGGTTTCTGGACGCGGTGATCTCGAGAATCCTATCGTTGATTTCCCGGCGCAGCTTCAATCTGCAGGGTGAAGGGCTCGTCCAGATGGCGCCAAGCTCGGATTGGCGACTTTTTGACCTCATTCTGGGATCGCATGATCTCAATGGAAAAGTGCAGGATATCCCCTGAGGCAACCTTGGCGAATGGCAGGATTAGGCTTCGTCAGATCCACTTGCGTATTCGAAGATTTTCACAAGCCGGTCCTTGTCGCCGATTTCATTTGTCATCAAGAGAACAAGCCGCGCGTTCAGGGCATGACTTTGAGTTTCGCTCAGCCCAGCATGGGCTCGCGTCAGGGCCGCATAGATGGTGTCACCATCCGCGCCGAGCTTGTCCTCACCAAGTTCTCCCAAGATCATGACACAGGTTTCCTTTTTGGTTCCAGATCCCCTCCGAGGGCACGCGAAACCGCGGCGAGGATCGTGCTGTCGTTTGGAGGTCGAAACGCCGCTGCGACATGCGCATCGGGCCGGAACAGATAACACCAGCCGCGCCCGTAGCGGTGTGTGGCAAGCCCCGTTGGGTCGGCGTAGCCGGAAACCCCAACGGAAAAACTCGTAACTCCGTCAATTTTTGGAAGTGTCATGTCACCGAACCCGACTAGGGTGAAGCGACCCTGAACGAGCTCGATTAGCCAGACAGTGCCATCGGCGCCTTCGAGGGGGGCGTCAACAATCGGCTGCCCCGGTTTGAGCGGGGCGTTCTCCCCTTCGGTTTGCAGCGCCTGGCCGACGAGGGAGCAGGGCTGTGAAAGGCGGCCGGAATTGAGAAGTCTGCGCGCAAAGGGCAGGTCATGAGACAGCCTTAGGACCTCGTTTCGGAACAGTTGCTCAATCGGTGTTTTGGGCGTCATGAAATTGGTGGCTCTCGAGGAGTGTCGGATGTTCTCCCGAGCGGCGTGTCTTCGTTCCTGATCGTATGTTTCAAGGAGGCCTTGCGGAGCAGAGCCATCAAGCACAGCGGCAAGTTTCCATCCCAGATTGTCCACATCCTGTATGCCGCCATTACCGCCTCGGGCGCCGAAAGGGCTGACAACGTGGGCGCTGTCGCCTGCAAAGATCATGCGGTTGTGCACAAACCGGTCGAGCATGGCGCAGCGAAATTTGTAAACGCTCAACCAGTCTAATTTGAACGGGGTGTCGCCGACGATGGCCCGGATGCGGGGGAGGGCGTTTTCTTCCTTTGCTTCCTCGGCTGGATCGGCATCGGGGCCAAGTTGCAGATCGATGCGATAGATATCGTCGGGTTGCTTGTGCAGTAAGGCGGATTGTCCGGGATGAAAATCAGGCTCGAACCAGAACCAGCGCTCTGGTGTCTGGGTGCCAAACGGGCTTTGTTCCATCTCTATGTCGGCAATCAGGAAGTGCTCGTCGAAGGTCTGCCCTTCGAAGGAGAGACCCATCCGTGCCCGCGTCGGAGACGCCGCTCCGTCGCACGCCAGAAAGTAGGCAGTCTCTAGCGCATATTCGCCCTCGGGAGTGGCGATGCTAAGCGCGACATGATCGCCATGGTCTGCGTGATCGACAACCTCATTTCGGAAGCGCAGGTCGACGAGTTCGGGGAACTCTTGCGCGCGCTCCACGAGGTATTGCTCAACATAATATTGCTGGAGGTTGATGAAGGCAGGGTATTTGTGCCCGTCTTCTGGCAGAAGATCGAAGTTGTAGATCTCTTCGCTGCGGTGGAACAAGCGCCCCACTTTCCAGGTTACGCCTTTTTCAAGCATCCGCTCGCCGACGCCGAGCCGGTCGAAGATCTCAAGCGAGCGTTTCGCCCAGCAAATGGCGCGGGATCCGACCGAGACCACGTCATTGTCATCAAGCACGACCGAGGGAACGCCACGCGTGGCCAGATCGATGGCCATCGAAAGACCGATCGGGCCTGCGCCGGCAATCACGACCTGATGACGCGGTTCGGGCGCGATCAAACCCGGCGGCGAAACGTAGTCGAATTTTTCGTATTTGTAGCGCGTCATGGACGCCTACCCCTGCAACTGTTCCCACATCTCCAGATCGCGCTTGTCGGTCCAGATCCGTGGCGTATCGATCCCACGGGCTTCGTCATAAGCGCGCGCGACGTTGAAAGGCAGGCAATGCTCATAGATCGCGAAGTCGGAGAATTTCGGATCGCACTCCGCGCGAACCGCGTCCCACGCGTCCTTCAAGCTCCCGCCTTTTGCCGCGATGCGCGCCGCGGGCGCGTAGGTGCTGTTGAGAAAATCCCGTGTCATCTCGATGGCGTCATGCACCATATCGTCGCCCACCAACGCGTCGCCACGGCCCGGAGCGATCGCACGCGGCTCGAAGGATGCGACGGCGTCCAGCGTGTGGCTCCAGTCCCCGAAATGCCCATCACCGCAATAACAGGCCGAGCGGTATTCCACGATATCGCCCGTAAACATGACCTCTTCGTCGGGCACCCAGATCACGGCGTCTCCGGCGGTGTGGGCACGGCCCAGATGCATGAGGTCGACGCGCCGGTTCCCTAGGTAAACCGTCATCGCGTCCGAGAACGTCGTGGTGGGCCATGTGAGCCCGGGAATGCTCTCATGCCCCTCGAAAAGGCGCGGAAACCGCTGGAATTCGCTGTCCCAGTCTTCCTGTCCGCGCTCGACCACCATGGCGCGGGCGGCGTCAGACATGATGATCTGCTGGGCCCCGTAGGCAGAGGCCCCCAAAACCCGAACCGCGTGGTAGTGGGTCAGCGCAAGATGGGTGATCGGTTTGTCGGTGATCTCGCGAACCTTCTCGATCACCTTGTTGGCGAGGCGGGGCGTGGCCTGCGCTTCGACGATCATCACGCAGTCATCGCCAATGATCACGCCCGAATTCGGGTCGCCTTCGGCGGTAAAGGCCCAAAGGCCTTGGCCCACTTCCGTGAAGCTGATCTCTTTTTCCGTCATGTCGCCGGCGGAGGCAAAGGCCTTGCTCATTTCATCTCCTCGATATGTGTGACTGTCTGCTCGATGCTGCCAAAGATGGAGGCGCCGTTGTCATCCTCCATCCAGATTCTCACGCGATCGCCCGGGTGAAGGAACCGCGTTTTCGGAGCTCCGGTCAGAATCGTTTCAACAACGCGCTGTTCGGCGATGCAGGAATACCCCGCGCCGCCCTGATCTACCGGTTTTCCGGGGCCGCCAGCGCCCTTGTTGGATACGGTGCCGGAGCCGATGATCGTACCTGCCGCCAGAGACCGTGTCTTGGCGGCATGGGCGATGAGCTGGCCGAAGTCGAAGGTCATGTCGAGGCCCGCATTGGCACGGCCAAACGGTTCGCCATTCAGGTCGACGTTCAGAATGCCGCCGAGTTTCCGCCCATCCCACCCGGGAAGGCTGCTCGGGGCGACGGCAACGGGCGCGCAAGCGCAGGCGGGTTTTGACTGCACGAAGCCGAAGCCCTTGGACAGTTCTGCAGGGATCAGGTTGCGCAAGCTCACATCGTTGAGCAGCATGACGAAGGCAACCTTTTCGGCAGCGGCCTTGGGCGAAATGCCCATTGGCACATCCCGTGTGATGACCGCGATCTCGGCTTCGAAATCGATGCCCCAGTCCGGATGGCCGATGATGTCCTGAGTTGGAGCCAGAAACCCATCGGATCCGCCCTGATACATCAGCGGGTCGCTCCAGAACGTCTCGGGCATGGCCGCGCCGCGCGCCTGCCGGACCAGTTCGACGTGGTTCACATAGGCCGAGCCATCGAGAAACTGGTAGGCGCGGGGCAGGGGGGCAAGGGCCGCCGCGGGGTCAAATGGTTCCGGTTCTGCCGCGTGTTTCAGGATGTCCTCTTCCGGCGCGGACAGGTCGACCACGTCTTGAAACACGAGGCCATCGACCGGGCGGCATGTGCTCAAATCCTCCGAGACAACCAGAAGCTGGCCGTCCCGATGTCGCCCCTCCCGAGGCGGGCCGAAAGGTCGGGTGGCCAGCTTCATGGCGTGCACCTCGCCCAAGCGTTCATGGTCGCGCATCCGCGCGGGTTCGGTCTCAGGGGGTGCATGTCACTTCACCCCCGGCGTGCCATCAAACTTTTTCTCCAGCGCGTCCCAGCATTCGATGTAGTCATCCTGAAGCGGTGCTTCGCGCGCTGCAAATTCGGTCAGGTGCTGCGGGAACCGTGTCTCGAACATGAAGGACATCGTGTTGTCCAGTTTCTCGGCCTCCAGCTTTGCATTGGAGGCGCCCTCGAAGGCCGGACCGTCGGGGCCGTGGGGCAGCATCATATTGTGCAGGCTCAACCCGCCGGGAACGAAGCCCTTGGGCTTGGCGTCGTAAATGCCGTAGATGTTGCCCATCAGCTCGGACATGATGTTCTTGTGATACCATGGCGGCCGGAAGGTGTTTTCCGCCACCATCCAACGCTCTCGGAACAGAACGAAGTCGATATTCGCAGTGCCCTCGACGCCGGAGGGTGCGGTCAGGACCGTGAAGATCGACGGGTCGGGATGATCGAAGAGGATTGCACCCACCGGGCTGAACGTGCGCAGATCGTATTTGCAGGGCGCGTAATTGCCGTGCCAGGCCACCACGTCCAGCGGGGAGTGGTCGATGAACGTCTCGTGGAACTGGCCGCACCATTTGATGATGACGCGGCTGCGTGCATCGTGATCTTCGTAAGCGGCCACAGGTGTTTTGAAGTCGCGCGGATTGGCAAGGCAGTTCGCACCGATCGGGCCGCGCGAGGGCATGTCGAATTTCTGGCCGTAGTTCTCGCACACAAAACCGCGGGCGGGTCCGTCCAGTACGTCCACCCGGAAGAGCATGCCGCGCGGCAGGACGGCGATCTCCTTGGGCTCCAGATCGATAATCCCCAATTCGGTTGAAAAGCGCAGCCGGCCTTCCTGCGGCACAACCAGCAGTTCGCTGTCGGCGCTGTAGAAATACGTGTCGTCCATGGACCGGGTCGCCAGATAGATATGCGAGGCCATCCCGACCTGTGTGTTGACGTCGCCTGCCGTGGTCATCGTGCGCATGCCCGATATGAACGTCATGTCCTCTTCCGCATGGGGCACCGGGTCCCATCGGTATTGCCCGAGGCTGATCACCTCCGGCATCACGTGGGGGGCCGTTTTCCAATAGGGCAGGTCAATCTTGGAAAACCGTCCTGTGTGTTTCACGGACGGACGGATCCGGTAGCACCATGTGCGTTCGTTCTGGCCCCGCGGGGCGGTGAAAGCCGTCCCGCTCAGTTGTTCCGCGTAGAGGCCATAGTTGCATTTCTGGGGGCTGTTCATGCCCTGTGGCAGGGCGCCGGGCAGGGCCTCTGCCTCGAAATCATTTCCAAAGCCCGGCATGTAAGCCAAGGCTCTGTGGGGGGGCATATCCGTGTCGCGCGTCATGGTATCCTCAAGTATTTCCATCAGTGGTAATGGTTGCTTTTGTAACTAACAAGCCGTAGGACACCGTTTATGGCGCGCGACGATTTTGATCTGCTCAGTTTCCTTCCCTACCTCCTCAATCAGGCGGCCGAGAAAAGCAGTCTGGGGTTTCAAGCCTATTACAAGGGGACATACGGGTTTCTGCGCACCGAGTGGCGCGTGCTGTTCCATCTTGGTCGGTATGGCGAGATGACCGCGGTCGAGATCGGCAAACAGGCGATGATCCACAAAACCAAGATCAGCCGCGCTGTTGCACGTCTCGCCGAACGCCGCTTTGTCACACGGCGTGAGGACGCAGCAGACCGCCGCCGCGAGGTTCTGTCGCTGACACCGAGCGGCCGGAAGGCTTTCGAGGATCTGTGCCAGAAGGCTGCAGAGTATGATCGCGACTGTGTGGCCGAGCTTTCCCAGGAGGAAGCGCGCGTTCTCAGATCGGCCCTGCGACGGCTGGCGAAGGTCTCGCGGGATTGACCGCGCCGGCGTTCTGTGACCTCTGAGGCCCGAGGAAAGAGAGGGGCTCATGACGCAAACCGAGGTCGATCCGCAGCTGATCGAGGATCACTATCCGTTACAACAGCATATCGGGTTCAAAATGACCGGCTGGGCGCAGGATTATGCGCGTTTCGAACTGCCGCTCGAGCCGTTTCTGATGAACCGCTACGGTATCCCGCACGGGGGCGTCTATGCGGTGCTGCTTGATACGGTCATGGGATATTGCGGCTGCTATACCGGCGATCCGGAGAAGAAGACCCTGGCCATGACCCTGAGCATGACCACCAACTTCCTGTCGCGCCCGACGGGGCGTCTGCTGATCGGGGAGGCCTCTCGTGTGGGCGGGGGAAAACGGACGTTTTTTGCCGAAGCGCACATTTGCGACGAGAACGGGACGCGCGTTGCGACCGGATCGGGAACGTTCAGATATCGCAGCGCATAGGCGCGGGGCGCAGAATGGGATTGCAGAATCCGGCCGGGAGTGGCACGACGTCTCGCAAAATTGGACCCTCTTCCTGAATTGCGAAGACGGGGCACAAACCGATTGCAACACCCGCCGGTTTTGGCGGCGCAACACAAGGAAGATGGCCAATGGGTACGCCGAAAACACTCTATGACAAGCTTTGGGACTCGCATGTCGTCCATGAAAGCGATGACGGCACCTGCCTGCTTTATATCGACCGCCATCTTGTTCACGAGGTGACCAGCCCGCAAGCCTTCGAAGGGCTGCGCATGACCGGCCGGAAGGTGCGCGCACCCGAGCGCACCATCGCGGTTCCCGATCACAACGTGCCGACCGATCCCGATCGCCTGTCCGGTATCAAGGACGAGCAATCGCGCATTCAGGTCGAGGCGCTGCGCCAGAACGCCAAGGATTTCGGCGTGCCGATCTATGACGTGGATGACGTGCGTCAGGGCATCGTGCATATCGTCGGTCCGGAGCAGGGTCTGACGTTGCCGGGCATGACCGTCGTCTGCGGCGACAGCCACACCGCGACCCACGGCGCGTTCGGATCGCTGGCGCACGGGATCGGCACCTCGGAAGTCGAGCATGTGCTGGCGACCCAGACGCTGATCCAGAAGAAGTCCAAGAACATGCTGGTCAAGATCGAGGGTGAACTGCCGCCCGGCGTGACGGCAAAGGACATCACCCTGACCGTCATTGGCCTCACCGGCACTGCTGGCGGCACGGGTCATGTCATCGAATATGCCGGCTCCGCGATCCGTGACCTCTCCATGGAGGGGCGGATGACCGTGTGCAACATGGCGATTGAAGGCGGCGCGCGCGCCGGCCTGATTGCGCCGGATGAAAAGACGTTCGAATATATCAAGGGACGTCCCCATGCGCCCGAAGGCGCAGAGCTGGAAGCGGCGCTGGCATGGTGGAAGACCCTGCAATCTGACGAAGGCGCGCATTACGACAAGGTAATCGAGATCGATGCAGCCGATATCGCCCCCGTTGTAACATGGGGCACGTCGCCGGAAGACGTGCTGCCGATCACGGCCGATGTGCCCGCGCCCGAGAGCTTCGCGGGTGGCAAGGTCGATGCCGCGGCGCGCTCGCTTGACTACATGGGGCTGGAGCCCGGAACACCGCTCTCCGAGATCGAGATCGATACTGTTTTCATCGGGTCCTGCACCAATGGGCGCATCGAGGATCTGCGCGAAGTGGCCAAGATCATGGAAGGCCGCAAGGTCAAGGAAGGCCTGCGTGCGATGATCGTGCCCGGCTCGGGCCTCGTGCGTTTGCAGGCCGAGCAGGAAGGCATCGCCGACAAGCTGATCGAGGCCGGTTTCGACTGGCGTCTGGCCGGCTGTTCGATGTGTCTGGGCATGAACCCCGACCAGCTTGCGCCGGAAGAGCGGTGCGCGTCGACATCCAACAGGAACTTCGAGGGGCGTCAGGGCTATAAGGGCCGCACGCATCTCATGTCGCCGGCGATGGCCGCCGCGGCAGCCGTCACCGGTCGCCTGACCGACGTGCGCGAACTGATGGAAGGATAAGCGTCATGGAAAAATTCGAAAAAATCTCCGGCGTTGCGGCACCCCTGCCCCTGATCAATGTCGACACCGACATGATCATCCCCAAGCAGTTCCTCAAGACGATCAAGCGTTCGGGGCTTGGCGTGAACCTGTTTGACGAGATGCGTTACAATCAGGATGGCAGTGAAGTTGCGGATTTTGTCCTGAACAAGGACGCCTATCGCAACGCGGAAATCCTCGTGGCCGGCGACAATTTCGGCTGTGGCTCGTCGCGCGAACACGCGCCGTGGGCGATCAAGGATTTCGGGATCCGCTGCGTGATCGCACCGTCCTTTGCCGACATCTTCTTCAACAACTGCTTCAAGAACGGCATTCTGCCGGTTGTCCTGCCGCAAGAGCAGGTGGATATCCTGATGAAGGATGCCGAGAAGGGCTCCAACGCGCGGATCGAAGTTGATTTGGAAAATCAGACGGTTACCTCCTCTGACGGCGAAAGCTTCAGCTTCGAGGTCGACCCCTTCAAGAAGCACTGCCTTCTGAATGGTCTGGATGACATCGGCCTGACGATGGAGAATGTCGACGACATCTCCGCCTTTGAAAAAGGCATCTCGTCCGAGCGTCCCTGGGTCTGATCCCAGGGCGACTTCCGGTCAGTTCGGGGCCCAGTACACGGTCCAGAGACAAGGCAAAGGGCGCGCCGCCCTTTGCCGGCCCTCAGGGCTGGCGTTTCCTCATATCCTTCGTGGCCCTGCGGGCGTTCAAACCTTTCGGGTGCTTTCACCCCATGGGGCATCGCATTGGCGCGGCCGACCGACTTGCAGTCGTTTTGACGATCGGTGTAAGGGAGCTACACCGTAGGAAAGGCTCAGGGAGAGCCGATCCGAAGTTTTTGGGAGGAATACATGAAAACGAAACTTTTTACCGCGCTGGCTTTTGCTGCCGGTCTCGGCGCAACCTCTGTTGCGGCAACTGAACTTCGCCTGTCGCACCAGTGGTCCAACAAGGACGTGCGTCACCAGGTTGCGCAGATCGTGGCCGACGAAGTTGCTGCGGCCAACGTGGATCTCAGCATCAAGATTTTCGGCTCGAAATCGCTTTTCAAGCCGCGTGAGCAGTACAAGCCACTGAGCCGCGGCCAGCTCGACATGACCGTGTTCCCGCTGTCTTACGCAGGCGGCCAGCAGCCGGCTTTCAACCTGACGCTGATGCCGGGTCTGGTGAAGAACCACGACCACGCCGCACGCCTGAACGAAAGCCCGTTCATGGACGCCATCGAAGCCAAGATGGCTGAAGATGACGTGATGGTTCTGGTGCACGGCTACCTCGCCGGTGGTTTTGTCGGCAAGGACAAGTGCATCACCAAGCCGGAAGATGTTGCCGGTCTTCAGACCCGTGCTGCCGGTAAGGCATTCGAGCAGATGCTGGCGGGTGCCGGTGCGTCCATCGCATCCATGGCCTCTTCTGAGATCTACAACGCAATGCAGACCGGCGTTCTGAACGCGGCCAACACCTCGTCCTCGTCCTTCGTGTCCTACCGGATCTACGAGCAGGTGAAGTGCTACACGCCGGCCAGCGACTACGCTTTGTGGTTCATGTATCAGCCGCTGCTGATGAACAAATCCACCTTTGAGGGCCTGAACGCAGACCAGCAGGCCGCCCTGAAAGCCGCTGCTGCCAAGGCGGAAGCTTTCTACCTTGAAGAAGCCAAGAAGCAGGACGCAGCTTCCGCGAAGACCTTCGCTGATGCAGGTGTCGAGATCGCCAGCATGACGCAGGAAGAGTTCGACGCATGGCGCAAGCTTGCTCAGGAAACTTCCTACAAAGCCTTCGTTGCCGAAGTGCCCGATGGTCAGATGCTGCTCGACATGGCGCTCGCCGTCGAGTGATCCGAGCCTGACAAGACGATTTGGAACGGCGGCGCCTTTGCCGCCGTTCCTGCATTTACCCCTGAAAGGACCCGTGATGGCCGTTCAAAGCTCTGCTGCTGTTGCAAAAACGGGCGATAACCCGTTTCTGAAAGCCGTTGCGGCAATATCGACATTGGCAGGCTGGTGCTCTGCCGGAATGATCGTTCTCGCGGTCGGGATCACGTGCCAGATGATCGTTGTGCGGTTCGTTCTGAACGGATCGACGGTCTGGCAGACCGAAGCGGTGATCTATCTGGTTGTCGCGGCGACGCTGGTGGGCCTGCCTTACGTGCAACGCCTGCGCGGGCATGTGAACGTGGATCTTTTTCCCATTTCCCTGCCGCCAAAGGCGCGCTTCGTTCTGGCGATTTTCACGCTGTCGCTGTCCATTCTGATCATCGCCGTGATGCTCTATTACGGCTACGAATACTGGCATTTCGCCTGGGACCGGGGCTGGCGCTCGGACACCGTCTGGGGGGTGCGCCTGTGGATCCCCTACCTGTCGATCCCGGTTGGCTTTGGCCTGCTTTTGCTTCAATTGATCGCCGATCTCGTCGCCGTGATCCTCAAGATTGACGCACCTTTCGGTCTGGAGGACGCATAATGGATCCGCTTCTGCTTGGCGCGCTGGTCGCGCTTACAACCATCATCGTCCTGTTCTCCGGCGTATCCGTCGCCATGGGTCTTCTGATCGTTTCGGCAGGCTTCCTGATAATCTTCGACGGGATGCGGTCCCTCGAACTGATGCCGGAAATCCTGTTCGGCAAACTCGACAATTTCGCCCTTCTGTCCATTCCGATGTTCATCATCATGGGGGCCTCGATCGCCTCCACACGGGCGGGCGCGGACCTCTACGAGGCGCTCGAGCGCTGGTTGACCCGCGTTCCGGGGGGGCTGGTGATCTCCAACCTCGGGGCCTGTGCGCTCTTCGCGGCGATGTCGGGCTCCAGCCCTGCAACCTGTGCGGCCATTGGCAAGATGGGCATCCCCGAGATGCGCAAACGCGGCTATCCCGAAGGCGTTGCCGCAGGCTCCATCGCGGCGGGCGGCACGCTTGGCATTCTGATCCCGCCCTCGGTCACCATGATCGTTTACGGCATCGCCACGGAAACCTCGATCGGACGCCTGTTTCTGGCCGGTGTCTTCCCGGGTCTGCTTCTCGTCGGTCTCTTCATGGCGTGGTCGCTCTACTCGACCTGGAAGTCGGGAGACACCAGCCTGCTGTCGTCGCGCTCGTATTCGTGGCGCGAGAAACTGGAGATCCTGCCGCGGGTTCTTCCCTTCATCGGCATTATCATCGGTGTGCTCTACGCGATGTACGGGGGTGTTGCGACACCGTCCGAGACGGCGGCTGTCGGCGCGCTGCTCTGCCTGCTGATCGCGATGATCATCTACAAGCTCTGGAACCCGAAGGATCTCTGGGTCGTTCTGCGTGACAGCACCAAGGAATCCGTGATGATCCTGTTCATCATCGCGGCGGCGGGCGTGTTCTCCTACATGCTCTCGAGCCTGTTCATCACCCAGTCGATCGCCGAATGGATCGGCACGCTGGATGTGAACCGCTGGGTCCTGATGGGTGTGATCAATGTCTTCCTGCTGATCGCGGGGTTCTTCCTGCCGCCGGTGGCCGTGATCCTGATGGCCGCACCGATCCTGTTGCCGATCATCACGACCGCGGGTTTCGACCCGATCTGGTTCGCCGTGATCCTGACCATCAACATGGAGATCGGCCTGATCTCGCCGCCGGTTGGTCTCAACCTCTATGTCATCAATGGCATTGCGCCGGATATCTCGCTCAAGACGATCCTGAAAGGCTCGCTTCCCTTCGTGGCCTGCATGGTGATCGCGATCATCATCCTGTGTATCTTCCCGGGCATCGCTACATGGTTGCCGACGGCGGTGATGGGGTGAGACACGGCGGTATCAACTTGCACTAGTGGAGGTCAGCCCCATGGCGAACCCATTGTATGACGCGCTTTTCGCGCCCCATCGCGGCAATCAGAAGCCTTTGTTCATCGGTCCCTCGGGCGATGACGCTGTCAGCTATGATGCCTTCGTTCAGATGGCCGCGCGAACGGCGAATGCCTTGACCTCTCTTGGTCTGGCGCCCGGAGATCGCGTCGTCGCCCAGGTTGGCAAGTCGGTCGAGGCGATGGCGGTCTATGCGGGCTGTGTTCAGGCGGGGCTCGTCTACCTGCCGCTCAACACAGCCTACACGCCCGATGAGGTCGGCTATTTCCTGTCGGATTCCGGGGCGCGTCTGATGGTCTGCGATCCGGCCTCGAAGGCGGCACTGGCGCCGGTGGCCGCACAGTCCTCTGCCCAACTGATCACGCTGGACGGCAGCGGGCAGGGCGATTTGACCGATCTGGTGCAGCGGCAGTCCGCTGAGTTCGAGACTGCCTCACGCAGCTCGGACGATCTGGCCGCGTTCCTCTACACCTCCGGGACGACGGGGCGCTCGAAGGGGGCGATGCTCACTCAGGACAACCTGCTGTCGAACGCCAAGACCCTTGAAGCCTATTGGCAATTCGAGGCCGAGGATGTCCTGCTGCACGCCTTGCCGATCTTCCACACTCACGGGCTGTTCGTGGCGAGCAACACGGTGATCCTTGCAGGCGCGTCGATGATCTTCCTGCCGCGGTTCGATATCGATCAGATGATCGCGAACATGCCCAAGGCCACGACGATGATGGGCGTGCCGACCTTCTACACCCGCCTGCTGGGCGACGCGCGGTTCACCAAGGATCTCACGGCGCATATGCGGCTCTTCGTATCGGGCTCAGCGCCGCTTCTGGCGGAAACCCATGTCCAGTTCGAAGACCGCACAGGTCACCGGATCCTCGAGCGCTACGGCATGACGGAAACGAATATGAGCACGTCGAACCCCTATGACGGCGAGCGTCGCGCGGGCACGGTGGGCTTCCCGCTTCCGGGGGTCGAGTTGAAGATCACCGATCCCGAGACGGGCGAAAGCGTTCCCGATGGCGATATCGGCCAGATCGAGGTGCGGGGTCCGAACGTGTTCAAGGGCTATTGGCAGATGCCCGAGAAGACCCGCGACGAACTGCGGGAGGACGGGTTCTTCATCACGGGGGATCTGGGCAAAATCGATGCGGAGGGCTACGTCCATATCGTGGGCCGCAACAAGGACCTGATCATCTCGGGCGGCTACAACATCTACCCCAAAGAGATCGAACTGGTGCTCGACGATCAGCCCGGTGTTCTGGAAAGCGCCGTGATCGGCGTCCCGCATCCCGATTTTGGAGAAACCGTGGTTGGCGTTTTGGTGGCTGAGCCGGGTGCGGAGCCTGATCTGGACGCGATCATGGAAGCGGCCGGCCAGCCGCTGGCGCGCTTCAAACTGCCCCGCAAGCTGGTGGTCTTGAAAGAACTGCCGCGAAACGCGATGGCGAAAGTTCAGAAAAACAGTCTGCGCGACCAGTTCGCGGATCTGTTCGTGAACTGATCCGGGTCAGTCGCGGGCCAGAGCGGCGCAGGCGTCGTGGCGCGGACAGGTGACGACGTGGTCGTTGACCATGCCGACGGCCTCCATGAAGGCATAGACGATCGTCGGGCCGCAGAAACGGAACCCTGCGCCTTTGAGGTCCTTTGAGATCCTCTGACTCAGGTCCGTCTGTGTCGGTATATCGGCCATGGTCTGAAAGCGGTTCTGCAGCGGCGCCCCATCCATGTAGTCCCAGAGAAACTGGTCGAAGCCCTGCTGGTTCTCGATTTCAATCCACGCACGGGCATTTCCGATCGTGGCTTCGATCTTGCCCCGGTGCCGGATGATGCCCCGATCCTGCAGAAGGGAGTTGACCTCTCTCTCGCCCCAACCGGCGATCACATGCGGGTCGAACTCGGCGAAGGCCCGCCTGAAGTTATCGCGTTTCTTCAGAATGGTGATCCAACTGAGCCCCGCCTGAAACCCGTCGAGAATCAGTTTCTCCCAAAGCGCGCGGCTGTCGTATTCGGGCACCCCCCACTCGGTGTCATGGTAGGCGACATAGATTGCGTCCTCACCGCACCATGTGCACCTGTCCTCAGTTTTTTGATTTTCTGTCAATGGCTTGCCTCCAAGGCAGAATTTTAGACGATTTAGAACAAAAGTGGAATATTAACCTGCATTTAAGCGCTACCCCTTAGCCAGACCGTCGGGAAATCGGAGGTTCCGACGTGAACTTTGAGGCAGGAGCATTGCCGGACAGCCCCCTGGCAGCGGCGATCCAGCAGCGGGATGCAAATATCCTGCAGACTGTCACAGATGCGTTGCGCAACCGGCACGTCATGCTGGCCTACCAACCGGTCGTTCAGGCGCGGGACGTCACAAAACCAGCTTTTTTCGAGGGCTTGATCCGGGTTCTGGACGACACCGGGCGCATCGTTCCCGCCCACGAGTTCATTGGGACCATCGAGAACCGCGAAGAAGGCCGGATTATCGACAGCCTCGCGCTCGAATACGGAATGGCCGCGCTTGATGCGAACCCCGGGATCCGGTTGTCGGTGAATATGTCCGCACGTTCCATCGGATATCCGGCCTGGGAGCGGATCCTCGAAGAGGGGTTGGCGCGCGATCCCCGTATCGGCGAGCGCCTGATCCTCGAGATCACGGAATCGTCCGCCATGGCGATGCCGGATCTGGTGGTCGACTTCATGGCGCGGGGGCATCGCGCCGGGATCGCCTTCGGTCTCGATGATTTCGGGGCGGGCTATACCGCGTTCCGGTATTTCAAGGATTTCTGCTTCGACATGGTCAAGATCGACGGCAGCTTTATCGAAGGGATCCATGAGGATCCGGACAATCAGGTTCTGACGGAGGCGCTCGTTTCGATCGCGCGCCAGTTCGATATGTTCACGGTTGCCGAAGGTGTACAGGATCGCGGCGAGGCCGAGTTCCTGATCGAGGCCGGGGTCGACTGTCTGCAGGGATTTTTATTCGGCGCGCCCCGCGTGGCGCAGCGCATCACGATGGAAAACCAAAGCCGGACCGGGTTTGGCACGTGACGCCGACCTCCGGAGAACGGGCGCTGACCTCCGGACCACCATGATCAAGACACAGCTCTGAACCTCTCTGAGTTGGGCGCGAACGGCCGCTCCAGCCTTTGACGTCCTGCGGCCCGGATATTGCTATGAACCTCCCGCATGGCGGCTTTGACGATTTAACCGGCTTGCGACCCTGTGTCCGCGTTGTGTGAATCAACGTCCATTGGTAGACATTTTAATAAGTTACGACGCTCCCCTCCGCCGGTCGTGACCCTGCCGGTGTCAGATCTGTTTGAAAGGACTTCCTATGACCAATGTTGTGATCGCCTCTGCCGCCCGAACTGCAGTGGGCAGTTTCCTCGGTTCGTTTGCCAATACCCCTGCGCATGACCTCGGGGCGACTGTGCTTGAAGCCGTTGTCTCCCGGGCCGGGATCGACAAGTCCGAGGTGTCTGAGACGATCCTCGGTCAGGTTCTGACGGCCGGTCAGGGCCAGAACCCGGCACGGCAGGCACATATCAACGCAGGTCTGCCGATCGAGAGCGCTGCCTGGGGCATCAACCAGGTCTGCGGGTCCGGGCTTCGCGCCGTCGCGCTTGGCGCGCAGCATGTCCAGTTGGGAGATTCGAATATCGTCATCGCCGGCGGTCAGGAGAACATGAGCATGAGCCCCCATGTCGCCAACCTGCGGGGCGGTCAGAAAATGGGCGATATGAAGTATATCGACAGCATGATCCGCGACGGTCTGTGGGACGCGTTCAACGGCTACCACATGGGCCAGACGGCTGAAAACGTCGCAGAAAAGTGGCAGATCAGCCGCGACGCGCAGGATGCGTTCGCCGTGGGGTCCCAGAACAAGGCGGAAGCCGCGCAGAAAGCAGGCAAATTCGCAGACGAGATCGTGCCGTTCATTGTCAAAACGCGGAAGGGCGATATCACGGTCGACAGCGATGAGTATATCCGCCACGGCGCCACGATGGATGCGATGGCGAAACTGCGCCCTGCCTTCACCCGCGATGGGACGGTCACCGCGGCCAATGCGTCCGGTCTGAATGATGGTGCGGCTGCCGCGCTGCTGATGACTGCGGATGAGGCCGAGAAGCGCGGGATCGAACCGCTGGCCCGCATCGTCTCTTATGCCACCGCCGGTCTTGACCCGACCATCATGGGCGTCGGCCCGATCTATGCGTCGCGCAAGGCTCTGGATAAAGCGGGCTGGAAGCCCGAAGATCTCGATCTGGTCGAGGCAAACGAGGCCTTCGCAGCGCAAGCCTGTGCCGTGAACAAGGATATGGGCTGGGATCCCGAGATCGTGAACGTGAACGGTGGCGCGATTGCCATCGGCCACCCGATTGGCGCGTCCGGCTGCCGTGTTCTCAACACGCTGCTGTTTGAAATGAAACGCCGGGATGCAAAGAAGGGTCTCGCCACCCTGTGCATCGGTGGCGGAATGGGCGTCGCCATGTGTGTCGAGCGTCCGTGATCATATCAGGCGGCCCCGACACGGGCCGCCTTTTTTCTTGCCGGGCCCTCCCCAATAGACGCCCGGCTTTTATGACTGCCTGAAACAGGAGAAAGATTATGGGACGTGTTGCATTGGTAACCGGTGGATCGCGCGGCATTGGCGCTGCGATTTCCAAGGCGCTGAAGGCCGAAGGCTATGAGGTCGCTGCCACCTATGCCGGAAATGACGAGAAGGCCGCCGCCTTCACAGCAGAGACGGGGATCAAGACCTATAAGTGGGACGTCGCGGATTATGACGCTTGCACAGCAGGGATCGCACAGGTCGAGGCCGACCTCGGCCCGGTTGAGGTTCTGGTGAACAATGCGGGGATCACCCGTGATGCGCCGTTCCACAAGATGACACCGCAGCAGTGGTCGGAGGTGATGAACACCAACCTGAGCGGTGTTTTCAACATGACCCATCCGATCTGGCCCGGTATGCGCGAGCGCAAGTTCGGCCGCGTCATCACGATCAGCTCCATCAACGGTCAGAAAGGGCAGTTTGCCCAAGCCAACTATTCCGCGGCGAAGGCCGGCGATATCGGCTTCACCAAGGCGCTGGCGCAGGAAGGCGCCCGTGCGGGCATCACCGTCAACGTGATCTGCCCCGGCTACATCAATACCGAGATGATGAGCACCATCCCCGAGAAGGTCATGAATGATGTGATCCTGCCGCAGATTCCGGTGGGCCGTCTGGGTGAAGCGGAAGAGATTGCGCGCTGCGTTGTCTTCCTTGCCTCTGACGCCGCGGGCTTTGTGACCGGCTCGACGCTTTCGGCCAATGGCGGCCAGTATCTGGTCTGATCGGGCCGGCATTTTGCATTGAGGGCCGGCGCCATCTGAGCGCCGGTCTTTTTTTCGCGAGAAAGGGATGAACCGGCCATGAACCGTGGACAAGCCACTCTGCTTGGGTTCGGAGCGATCCTGCTTTGGGCGCTGCTTGCGGTCTTGACCGTGGGCTCTGCTCCGGTTCCGCCGTTTCAGCTGAGTGCCATCTGTTTCTCGCTGGGTGGCGGGCTTGGCCTGTTGTTCCTGATCCGCAGCGGAAAACTGCAATCGATCCTGTCACAGACCCCGCTTCGGATCTGGGCTTTGGGCGTTGGCGGGCTCTTTGGATATCATGCGCTCTATTTCTCTGCCTTGCGCCTCGCCCCTGCGGCAGAAGCGGGGTTGATCGCCTATCTCTGGCCGCTTCTGATCGTCCTGTTTTCCGGTCTCTTGCCCGGAGAAACCCTGCGCCGTGGCCACGTTGTGGGGGCCCTGATCGGGTTCTGGGGGGCGGGCATGCTGGTTTTGCAGGGCGGCGGCGGCTTCGATGTCGACGCGCTTCCGGGCTATGGGCTGGCCCTGCTTTGCGCCCTGACGTGGTCGGGATATTCGGTGCTGTCGCGCCGCGCACAGGCGGTACCGACCGAAACGGTGGCATTGTTCTGCCTTGCGGCAGCGGCCCTGTCGGGGCTGGCTCATCTGGGTTTTGAAGAGACCTATTGGCCGATTTCGCCCGCGCAATGGCTGGCAATAGCCGGTCTGGGCGCAGGCCCCGTGGGTCTGGCCTTCTATCTGTGGGATTTTGGCGTCAAACGCGGCGACATTCAGATGCTTGGTGTCGCATCCTATGCCGCCCCGCTTCTTTCAACATTTACTCTTGTCGCTTTTGGATATGCCGCAGCGACATCAACACTCATTCTCGCGGCTGCGCTGATCACCGTAGGCGCGGCGATCGCAGCCTATGCTAGTTCGCGAGCTTCGTAATTTCTTCCTTTAGGCGAAGCTTCTGTTTTTTCAGTTCAACAATGGACAGATCGTCCGTGGCGGGGCTGCGCTGAGCGTCCTCTACTTGTTGGGAAAGGATCTCGTGCTTTCTTTTCAGCTCCGACAGATGCGAACTGATGGTCATGGGCATTCCTCCTAAATGTCAGGTTGAGCCTATAGTCGACCATAAAATCCCTCATCTGTCATTAAAATGACTCGCGGCAGTGCGGCATTCCTCCCTAAAATTGGAGGGGTTCCCCGTCCCGCAACACCGCTTCAACTTCCGCGTTGAAGTCCTTGCCATCGCCCTGATGACGGGGGCCTTGATGCAAAATCAGGGGGTTGAACAACTGTGTTGGTGCCTTTGCGCCTTTGCGCGCCCGCACGATTACGCGGTTTGCGGGCCGTCCTGTCCGCGGGCTGAGAGGCTTGATTTCGATCGCACCCGCCCGCGACAGGAGCGCTGCGAGAAGCTCCGGAAGCGCCTCGGCGCGGTGAATCACAGTCACCCATCCGCGCGGCTTCAGGCGCTTGAGCGCCGAGTCGATCCAGACCGCGAGCGGTGTGCGTTCGCGCAACGCGATATCCCGCCCGTCATCCTCGGATGCCGTGCCCGCGCCAAAATAGGGCGGGTTCAGGATGACCTGATCGAAATTCCGCTCCAGAAGCGGTGCTGGAAGACGTGCCAGATCTGCCGTGACAACCTCCATTTCAATGCCGTTCTCGCGTGCGTTGATGCGCGCAAGCTCGGCGTAATCTTCCTGCAATTCGACCCCGGTCAGACGAACCGGGACGCGCCGGGCAAGACAAAGGGAGGCCGTGCCCGCGCCGCAGCCGAGCTCCAACACCGCCTCGCCCGGTCGCGCGGGGCAGGCTGCTGCCAGAAAGACCGGATCCGTCGCCGCACGGTACCCTTTCAGAGGCTGCCAGATCTGCACTTGCCCGCCGAGGAAGTCGTCGCGGCTCAATGCGTCTTGGGTAAAGGGCATGGTTCTTTATTCCGAGACGCAGATGTCATTGTCGCGCAGGATTGCCTTGGCCATGAAGAGGTCTTTTTCAGTAACCATCAGGCGGCGCGGCAGAACGCCGACCGATCCTTCCAGAACGCTCATATGGACGTCCATTTCAAACACGCCTATACCCTCGCCCTGAAGCAGGGCTGAAGCGAAGGCGATCACGGTTGGGTCGTTGCTGCGCAGAAGCTCTTTCATGACCCTGAGATAACGGCAGCCGGAAGCGATTGTCGAGAGAAGAGGCCCAGACGTGACAAGCCAGGCTGACGTCGCAGTCAAACCCCATGACCGCCTGCAGGCGGCGCTTACAAATGAACTGGCATCGGTGAATGCCCTGATCCGCGCGCGGATGGCCTCTGAACATGCGCCGCGCATTCCCGAGGTGACGGCGCATCTGATCGAGGCCGGCGGCAAGCGCGTCCGCCCGATGCTGACCTTGGCCTGTGCGGGGATCTGCGGCTACCAAGGCCCGTACCATGTGCATCTCGCCGCGACTGTCGAGTTCATCCACACCGCGACGCTTTTGCATGATGACGTCGTGGACGAGAGCTTGCAGCGGCGTGGGCGCCCTGCGGCCAACCTGCTTTGGGACAATAAATCGAGCGTGCTGGTGGGCGACTACCTGTTTGCCCGCTCCTTCCAGCTGATGACAGAGACGGGGCGGCTCGACGTGCTCCGGGTCCTGTCCAATGCCGCCGCGACCATTGCCGAGGGCGAGGTCCTGCAACTCACTGCAGCCCAGAACCTTGCCACCAACGAAGCGGTCTATCTGAAAGTCGTGCGCGGCAAGACCGCGGCGCTGTTTTCGGCGGCCACCGAAGTTGGCGGCATGATCGCGGATGCTTCACCCGAGGTCGTGCAGGCGTTCTTCGATTACGGGGATGCGCTGGGCATCAGTTTCCAGATTGCGGATGACGTTCTGGATTACGGCGGCGTGGCGCATCAGACCGGCAAGAATGTCGGCGACGATTTTCGTGAGCGCAAGCTGACACTGCCGCTCATCAAGGCCGTGGCTGCCGCAGATGCCGAGGAGCGTGCATTCTGGACGCGTGTGATCGAAAAGGGCGATCAGAAGGACGGGGATCTCGAGCATGCGCTGAGCCTTCTGGACAAGCATGGCGCATTGGCAGCGGCCCGCGCCGACGCGCTTGACTGGTCCGCGAAAGCCAAGGCCGCGCTGGCGCCGGTTCCCGATCACGCGATGAAAGAGATGCTGATCGATCTGGCGGACTACGTGGTGTCGCGGATCAACTGACCTTTCGGGACGATGTCCCGCGCGGTCACGAACGGGCCCGACGCGGCCCACCACTCCGGCTTCTCGGCTTTCAAACGGTCAGTCATGGTGGCCGCGGCGTAGGCGTCACGATAGAGCCCGAAGCATGTCGCCCCCGAGCCGGACATGCGCGCAACGAGGCAATCAGGGTCTGATCGCAGCCGTTCAAGAACCTCCGCGATAACCGGCGCTTCGCTGATCGCTGGGGCTTCAAGGTCGTTGCGACACTCGGACACAAAGCCCGCCAGCGTATCGAGGGTCGAGAAACTTGGCAGGATCCCGGGCATGGGCGGATTCGATTTTTGTGTGAGCCGGCGGAACACGCTCGGGGTCGACACGGGAACGCCGGGGTTCACCAGTACAAGAACACCTTCCTCGGGCCAGATTTCCACCGGTGCGATCAGATCCCCGATCCCGCCCATCCGCTGGGGCAGGCTGGCGAGGCAAACCGGCACGTCGGCGCCCAGAGCGGTCACTTGGGCGGCGCTGAGCGGGACGCCGGGTTCCAGAACGGTTGCGGCCCGGAAAACTGCAGCGGCGTCGGCGGACCCGCCACCGATACCCGCGGCGACGGGCAGGGTCTTTTTCAGCGTGATGGCGCAGGGCGTGTTGGGCAGAAAGAGCCGAGCGGCCCGCATCACCAGATTGTCCTCGCCTGCGGGCAGGTCCTGACCGGCGCTCTCGATGTTCAGGGTGGTTTCGCGCGCCGCCTCGAAGACCAGCGTGTCGCCGATACGGGGAAAGACGACGAGACTATCGAGCAGGTGGTATCCGTCCTCGCGCTGGCCCGTGACATGGAGGGTCAGATTGACCTTGGCCGGCGCGAATACCTCAATCATTCGCGGACAAAGTCGTCTCGCCGCGCGCCTCTTGGTCCAGAACCACATCAAGGCCCACGTCCAGCTTGCGGCGGATGCGAACCTCTTCCTTTTCTTCGGGATCAAAGGACAGGGCGCGTTTCCACTGGAATTCGGCTTCGCGCTTGCGCCCGACCATCCAGTAGACGTCGCCAAGGTGATCGTTCACGATCGGGTCGACCGGCAGAAGCGAGACCGCGCGCTCCATCGGCTCGACGGCTTCCTCATAACGTCCGAGCCGGTAGAACACCCAGCCAAGGCTGTCGGCGATATACCCGCTGTCGGGGCGTCGGGCCACGGCGGTTTTGATCATCGACAGGGCTTCGTCGAGCTTGACCCTCTGTTCCACCAGTGAATAGCCCAGATAGTTCAGGACATCCGGCTGGTCTGGCGACAATTCGAGGGCTTTGCGGAAATCGGCTTCCATCTCCGCGAGGTTCTTCTGGCGTTCATGCACGATGCCGCGGGCGTAATAGACCGGCCACGCGGTCTGATCGCCGGACGCGCGCAAGTCAAGCGCGGTCGTGTAGGTCGCGATGGCCTCGTCGTCCTTCCGGATCCGGCTCAGCATGTCGCCCAGCGCGGCATGCACCATGGAGATATCCCAATGGCTTTTGCTCAGCGCGGTCAGAACCTCGACAGCCGCATCCTTCCGGTCGTCGGCATAAAGCGCATCGGCGCGCCCCATCTCGGCCACGAAAAACGCGGGGTGATCGCTGCTGACCTCGCCATAGGCCTGTGTCGCGAGTTCATACTGACCCAGCTCTTCGAGAACCTGGGCGATGATGACCAGGGCTGGCACGTGATCGGGGCGCAGGTGTTGGGCAAGCCGCGCATAGATCAAAACGGTATTGGGCGAAATCCGGCCATTCAGGATCGCGGCCATGTTGAACAGGACTTCCGCGGTGCCCTGCCGCGCGCTGGTGACGAAATCGAAAGCAATGTCTTCACCGCTGTCGATCCTGCTGCGCAGAGCGGCAAGCTCGGCGTTGAAACCGCGCTGAAGCGTTGCGTCGATCAGGGCTGTCGCGTCCGCGACGCGCTCAAGCTGGATCAGGATCTGGGCGTGGGCCTCGACCCCGCGCGTGCTGATCGAAAGCGGGCCATATTTGGCGCCTGACATGATCTCTTCCGCTGTCTCGAAATCCCCGACGAGCGCCAGTGCCAGTGCCTCGTGGTAATAGGCGAAGGTCGCGAAATCGGAGATCTCGGCAACTTCCTCGAATGCGGCGACCGCGTCGGACATCCGGCCTTCCCCAAGGAAAGCCCATCCGCGAATAAGGCCGTCCATCAGGGGCGAGAGGCCTTCTTCGGCGATCTCACGGGTGATGGCGCGCTCGAATGATCCCTCGGCCATATCCGCGGCCATCGTGACGAGGTCCACGATCGCATTGGAATGCCCGACCGCTTCGAGCCGTGCCGCAAGTTTCGCCGCCCCCGCCACATCGCCTTTGCAGATGTGGGCGATAATCGCGGCATCAAGCAGCGTGACATTCTCGGGCGCGCTGGCCATCGCCTTGGCGTAGTAGCGGCTGGCCTCGGTGAAGTCGGATACGATATTGGCGTGGCGTGCGGCCAGATAGGAGCCAGCGCCCTCAGCGATGGCGGACCCGCCTGTCATCAAGGCGGTCATTCCGACCGCAAGACAGAGTCCCGAGGTAAATCTCTTGCCCATTGCCTGCTCCCACCTGCTCGTGCACTGCAGAGTTTAAGCTAGGTCGTCCCCCGACCGTTGTCTATGCCCAGCCGGACGGCGTGGGGGAAATGCCCCGACGCCCTCAAATCACCCTGCAATTGTGTCGCCAGAGCTACATATTCGGGTAGTTCGGTCCGTCGCCGCCCTGTGGCGTCGTCCAGGTGATGTTCTGGCTGGGATCCTTGATGTCACAGGTCTTGCAGTGCACGCAGTTCTGGAAGTTGATGACGAAGCGGGGATCCTTGCCCTCTTCGGTCACAAATTCATAGACACCGGCCGGACAATAGCGTTCGGACGGGCCGCCGAACTTGGGCAGGTTCACGGAGACCGGCAGCGACGGATCGGTCAGCTTCAGGTGCGCGGGCTGGTTTTCTTCGTGGTTCGTGGCCGCGAAGCTCACATTGGTCAGCCGGTCGAAACTGAGCACGCCGTCGGGTTTGGGATACTCGATCGGAGCGTGTTTGGAGGCCTCCCCGGTCGCCTGCGCATCGGACTTGCCATGCTTGAGCGTGCCGAGAACGGAAAATCCCACGGTATTGGTCCACATGTCGAGGCCGCCAAGGCCGAGCGAGGTCATCAGGCCGTAGCTGGACCACAGTGGTTTGACGTTGCGGACCTTCTTGAGGTCTTTGCCGATCGCGCCATTGCGCACCTCGGTGTCATATGCGTCCAGCGTGTCACCGGAGCGCCCGCTCTGCAGGGCGAGATGGGCCGCTTCGGCCGCGGCCTTGCCCGAGAGCATCGCGTTGTGATTGCCCTTGATCCGCGGGACGTTGACCATGCCGGCCGAGCAGCCGAGCAGGGCGCCGCCGGGGAATGCGGTTTTCGGCAAGGACTGCCAGCCGCCTTCGGTGATCGCGCGCGCGCCATAGGCAACGCGTTTGCCGCCCTTGAGAAGGTCGGCAACCATCGGGTGATGCTTGAAGCGCTGGAACTCCATGTAGGGGAAGAGGTGCGGGTTCTCGTAATTCAGGTGAACCACGAAGCCCACATAGACCTGATTGTTGTCGAGATGGTAGATGAACGATCCGCCACCGGCATTCTTGCCCAGCGGCCATCCCATCGTGTGGGTCACGGTGCCCTCAGAGTGTTTCTCGGGGTCGATTTCCCAGATCTCTTTCATCCCGAGCCCGTATTTCTGGGGCTGGGCGTTCTTGTCGAGCTCGTATTTCGCGATGACCTGCTTTGACAGAGAGCCGCGCACACCTTCGGACAAGAAGACATACTTGCCGTGCAGTTCCATGCCGGGCTCGTAGGCGTCGGACGGCGTGCCGTCGGGGTTCAGGCCGAACTCACCGGCCACCACGCCTTTGGCCTCGCCATTCTCGCCGTAGACGAGGTCAGAACACGACATGCCCGGGAAGATCTCCACGCCCATTCCCTCGGCCTGCTCGGCCATCCAGCGGCAGACATTGCCCATGGATACGATGTAGTTGCCATGGTTGTTCATCAGCGGCGGCATTGCCGCGTTGGGCAGGCGGATCTGACCGGCCTCGCCCAGCATGTAGAAATTGTCCTTCTTGACCGGCACGGTGACCGGAGCGCCCATCTTGCGCCAATCGGGAAGCAGGGCATCAAGACCGCACGGGTCGAGAACCGCGCCTGACAGGATATGCGCGCCCACCTCGGAGCCTTTTTCCAGCACGACGACATCGAGGTCCGCGTCCAGTTGCTTCAGGCGGATCGCAGCACTCAGACCGGCCGGCCCGGCGCCTACGATCACTACGTCGTATTCCATGCTTTCGCGTTCAATCTCGGACATCGGTTTCTTTCTCCGGATGGTCGTTTCTTCCCGTAACTATCCAACAAACAGACCCGTTTCAAACCCGCAAATGCGACGTTGCGTCCATGCATCGCGCCGCGGGCGGGAACTCTCGGGTTTTACAGGCTTGGTTTTTGCAATAGATCGTGCCGCAAGTTGGTTTTCGAGAGGGGCGATCATGTCCATTCTGCGCATACTCTATCTTGGGCTGGCCGTCTGGGGCGCCATTCATCCGATGAGCTGGTTTATCGCCTGGTTCAACGAGAACGGCTACGACATGGCGGCCATGATTGACGCGTGGCATGCGAATGCGGCCACAAGCGGTCTGGTCTGGGACCTGACGATTGCCGCGGTTGCGCTGACGCTCTGGATCATCGCCGAGACATGGGTGCGCCGCAACTGGCTGGCCCTGATCGCGATCCCTGCCACTTTCTGCATCGGGGTCAGCTGTGGCCTGCCCCTTTATCTCTTCCTGCGCACAAGATCGGTAAACTGATGGACCATTTCCTTTACAAAAACGGGCATCTGCATGCCGAAGACGTGCCTGTGGGCGAGATCGCGGCGGCGGTTGGCGCGCCGTTCTACCTCTATTCCACGGCCACCCTGACCCGCCATTTCCGGCTTTTTGACGAAGCGCTGGAGGGGGTGGACCACCTCGTGTGTTTCGCGATGAAGTCGAACTCCAATCAGGCGATCATCAAGCTGCTCGGCGATCTCGGCGCGGGCATGGATGTCGTTTCCGGCGGCGAGTATCTGCGGGCCAAGGCTGCGGGCATCCCCGGCGACAGGATCGTGTTCTCCGGCGTTGGCAAGACCGAGGCCGAGATGCGACTGGCTCTGGAAGGCGGGATCCGGCAGTTCAACGTCGAGTCGGAACCCGAAATGCGGGTGCTGAGCAAAGTGGCCAGCGAACTTGGCGTCAGCGCCCCGATCACGGTGCGTGTGAACCCGGACGTGGATGCAAAAACCCACGAGAAGATCTCCACCGGAAAATCCGAAAACAAGTTTGGCATCCCGATATCGCGGGCCCGCGAGGTCTATGCAGAGGCCGCCGCCTTGCCCGGGATCGAGGTCATCGGCATCGATGTTCATATCGGCAGCCAATTGACACAGCTCGAGCCGTTCGAGCTTGCCTTCACCAAGGTGGCCGAACTGACCGAGGTTCTGCGGGCCGATGGGCACGATATCCGGCGGCTCGATCTGGGGGGTGGTCTGGGTATTCCTTACGAGCGCTCCAACGAAGCGCCGCCCTTGCCGGTGGAGTTCGGGGAAATGGTGAAGCGGACCGTGGGGCATCTGGGCTGCGAGATCGAGATCGAACCGGGGCGTCTTATCTCGGGCAATGCGGGCATCATGGTGAGCGAAGTCATCTACGTGAAATCCGGCGAAGACCGCGATTTCCTGATCATCGATGCGGCTATGAACGATCTGATCCGGCCTGCCATGTACAGTGCCTACCATGACATCATTCCGGTCGAAGAGCCGGCACCGGGCGCTGAGCCTGCGAAATACGATATCGTCGGGCCGGTCTGCGAAAGCGGCGATACTTTCGCCAAGCAGCGGGTCATGCCGCCGGTGGCTCCGGGTGATCTGGTCGCGTTCCGCTCTGCCGGGGCTTACGGCGCGGTCATGGCCTCGGAATACAATTCGAGACCGCTGATTCCGGAAGTTCTGGTCCATGGGGATCAATTCGCCGTCATCCGGCCGCGTCCAACCTTTGACGAGATGATAAATCGCGATACCATTCCAGAATGGCTCTAGTGCGCTTTCGCACGGCTTCTGGGAATCATCGATGACGCAAGGACCGGCACCACAGGATATGAAGGCTCTGAGATGGCCCTTGCGGCTGACTTGGGCAGGTCTTTTTGCGGAGCGCTCTGTGCGCGCATTCTGGCCGCTTTGGTCCGTCGTCCTGCTGCTTTGGACCTGCATCGCCTTTGAACTGCAGTCGGAGTTGACCGGCGCAGGGATCTGGGTGGCCTTGATCGTCGCGGTGGCCGCGCTTGTGGCAAGTTCTCTTTACGCCTTGCGACGGTTTCGCTGGCCTCTGCGCGAGGATGCGCTTGTGCGCCTCGACCAGTCCTTGCCGGGCAATCCCGTTACCGCCGCGTTCGACAATCCGGCCATTGGTGGCTCCGATCCTGCGGCGCTGGAGGTCTGGAACGTGCATGTGGCACGCATGCAGGCCCGTCTGGCAGAGGCGCGCGCCGTTCCCGGGGATTTGCGCCTGTCCCGCAGGGACCCCTATGCCCTGCGCTATGTCGCGGCTCTGGCCTTCGTTATGGCCCTTGTGTTCGGCTCCGTCTGGCGGGTCGAGGACCTTGGTGATCTCGGCGCTGCGAATGCGGGCGAAAGCGGCATTGCCGGTCCAAGCTGGGAAATCTGGATCGAGCCGCCGTTTTACACCGGCAAACCCACGCTCTACCTGAACGATATCGCCGAAGGGGATCTTTCGGTCCCCGCAGGCAGCCTTGCGATTGTCCGGCTCTACGGAGAGCTTGGAAAGCTCGAAGTGGCCGAAACCGTTTCGGACGCGGGCTCCATCCAAAGCGCGCCTGCGTTCGATCTGACCGTGACCCAGAGCGGAACCCTGCGCATAACCGGCGCAACCGAGGCCGAGTGGCAGATCACCGCCGTGGCCGACGCCTTGCCGTCCGTTACGGGAAACGGGCCGATCGAGCGGAAGGTGTCCGGCGAATTGTCGCTGCCGTTCTCGGCCAAGGATGACTACAGCGTCGCGCGCGGCGAGGTCGAGATTACGCTGGATCTGGAGCGTGTCGACCGCCGTCACGGGCTGGCGCCCGCGCCCGAGGCGCGTCCCTCGATCATTCTGGATTTGCCAATGCCGTTCTCCGGCGACAGGGCCGATTTCTCCGAGATCCTTATCGAGAATCTGGCCGAGCATCCTTGGGCGGGGCTGCCCGTCGAGTTCAAACTGAGCGTCGAGGATGCTGCAAATCAGCTCAGCGCCCCGGAAGTGATCGAGGACACGCTGGCGGGACGGCGGTTTTTCCAGCCGATTGCCAAAGCGGTTGTGGAACAACGGCGCGACATTCTCTGGTCTGCCGAGAATACCCGCCGGGTTTCTCAGGTGCTGCGCGCGATTACTTTCAAGCCCGAGGAGTTCTTCCCCAATGAGCAGGCCTACCTGACGCTGCGACGCGCGATCACGGTTCTTGATCTGGCCCAGGAATACGATCTCAGACCCGAGAAGCGGGACGAGGTCGCGGAGATGCTCTGGCGCGCGGCGCTGTTGCTCGAAGAAGGGCGTCTGAATGATGCGCTGGACCGTCTGAGGCGTGCGCAGGAACGTCTGTCCGACGCGATGCGCGAGGGCGCCACGGACGAGGAGATTGCCGAGCTTATGCGCGAGCTGCGCGAAGCGATGCAGCAATATATGGAACAGCTGGCACAAGAGCAGCAGGAGGGTGAAAACCAGCAGCTGTCCGAGAACCAGCAGATGCAGGAGATGACCGGCGACCAGCTTCAGGACTTGCTGGATCGTTTGCAGGAACTCATGGAGCAGGGCCGCATGGAGGAAGCTGAGCAGCTTCTCTCCGAGTTGATGGAAATGATGCAGAACATGCAGATTGCCCAGGGCCAGCAGGGTCAGGGGCAGCAAAGCCCGGGTCAGCAGGCGATGGAAGGGCTGCAGGAGACACTGCGCGAACAGCAGGGTCTGAGCGACGAGGCCTTCCGCGATCTGCAGGAGCAATTCAACCCCAACGCGCAGGCGGGTGAAAATCAGGGCAATGAAGGGCGCAATGGTGGTCAGGGCCGCGGCGACAGCCACGAGGGCGAGGGCGGAGAAGGCCGCGCCGAGGGGGACGGTGGTGCAACGCAGGGTCAGCCGGGGCAGGGTGGTCAGGCCCCCGGAAGCCTTGCAGACCGTCAGGAAGCCCTGCGCGATGAGCTGGACCGCCAGACCCGGAACCTGCCGGGCTCCGGCACGCCGGAGGGGGATGCCGCGCGCGAGGCGCTGGGCCGCGCCGGGGACGCCATGGATGAGGCCGAAGACGCATTGCGCGACGACCGGACGGCAGACGCGCTGGGCGCACAGTCTGAGGCGATGGAGGCCCTGCGCGAAGGCATGCGAAACCTTGGCGAGGCGATGGCCCAGCAACAGCAGCAGCAAGGAAGTCAGCAAGGTCAGGCCAGCGGCCAGTTCTCACCGCAGAGCCGCGATCCGCTGGGCCGCGAGGCCGGGTCCGACGGGATGATCGGATCCGACGACAACATGCTGCAAAGCGAGAATGCCCGCCGCAGATCCCGTGAGTTGATGGATGAAATCCGCAAGCGCTCGGGCGAGCAGGAGCGTCCGGAAATCGAGAAAGACTATCTCAAGCGGCTTCTGGACCGGTTCTGAGGATCAGCCGCCGCTCATCTCGCCGATCAAAGCGGTGATCTTTTCGAGCAATGCCTGCGCCGTCGCATCGAGCCACAGGCGCATGTCATTCACGATCAGCACGTAGATCTGAAGCGGATCGGCCATGCTCGGGAACATCTCGGCCAGCGTTGGTGCATAGGCATAGATCCCCAGCAGGATAGCCACGAAAATTATGATGACGGCAAAGCCCAGACGAAAGCCGCTGCCTCCGGCTGCCGCTTCGGCCGCAACATCGGCCGCAGGCGTTTCGGTTTCCCCGGGCGTGAGCGTGGAGTTGATCTCGTCGATGTCAGGGAAGATCTCGCTTTTCGAAGATGCATCCGAGGTTTCAAGATCGGAGCCGAGCTGCTTTCTCAGGGCGGCCTCAAGCGCGTCATCGCTGTCTTCTTCGACATCGTCCGCAGCTTGCGGCAAGGATCCCCTGCGTGCGAGCCGGTCGTCTGCGGAGCTTGTTTCAGCCTCGCCGCCCTCAAGCCCCATATCCGTTTGTGTTTCGAGATTTTCCGCCTCGGCTTCCCGCGCCTTGGTCTCGCGATCCACTTCCTCGCGGATCACATCAAGGGCGTCCTCGTCAATTTTCGAGCCCTGCGGCTCGGGATCGGAGGGAGACGTTTCCCCGGCTTCAGCCGCGGGATGAAACCATGTGTGATTGCAGTTTGAACACTGAACATCCCGCCCTTCGGGGGGCAGGAGCGAAGCGTCGACCTCGTATTCTGCTTTACAATTAGGGCAGATAAGCCTCATCTCGGGTCCTGTCTTGCACGAAAATGCTGAACATCTCTCTTTATTCGTAAGACCTTATCGCGGCGATTCCATCAATCCAAGCATTCTTGCCGGTAATATATTGTAACTGATGCACGGCGTGGCATAACTGTTTCAAAACAAGTGGAGCAGTCTCCGTGATCGAATTGGAACGTGTTTCCTACAAATACGGCGGTGACGATCTTTTGAACGAGATCAGTCTCAAGATCGAGCCGGGCTCCTTCCACTTCCTGACGGGGCCTTCCGGGGCCGGAAAGTCGACCCTTCTCAAGCTGTGTTACATGGAGCTGATGCCCAGCGGCGGGCAGCTTCGCATTTTTGACAAGGACGTGCAGGCGCTGTCGCGAGACGAGATCGCCCTAACGCGCCGGCGCATCGGCGTGGTGCATCAGGATTGCCAGTTCATCGATCACCTCTCGGTCATCGAGAACATCGCCCTGCCGCTGACGGTATCGGGGCGCAATGTCGCGCAGGAGCAGAAGAACCTGTCGGATCTCGTGGCCTGGGTTGGGCTTGGGGACCGGCAGACGGCCACGCCGCCGGAGCTTTCCGGTGGGGAGCGGCAGCGTATGGCGCTGGCACGCGCGATCATCATGGGGCCGGACATCATTTTGGCTGATGAGCCCACGGGCAATGTGGATTGGGAGATGTCCGACCGGCTGCTCTCGCTTCTGATCGAGTTGAACCGGATGGGGAAATCCATCTTTATCGCCACCCATGACCTCAACCTCATCCGCTCGGCCAAGAGCAAGATTTCTGCCCGGATTCTGAGGATTGCCAATCACACGCTTCACTCCGCGGGGTCCGACCTGTGAAGGGCGCGAAGGGCACCAGCCGGACCTTTCTGGCCGCAACGGCGCTGCTGGCCGGAGACAGTCAGGCGGACCGGGCCGTCCCGCCGAGCGGGTTCACGGCGGTCCTGACATCCTTTACCGCGGCCGCGATGGCCTTTCTGGCGGTGTTCGTGCTGGCGCTCTCCTTCGCGACGGGACGCGTGGCAGAGCGTTGGGCGTCCGAGCTGGGCCTGACCTCCACCATCAAGATTTCGGCCCCCGAGGCGGAGATGGAGGCGCAGACCCGCGCCGTGGAAGAGGTGCTACGCACGACCTCGGGCGTCAGCTCCTATCGGGTGATGAGCGATGCAGACCAGAAGGCCCTTCTCGCGCCTTGGTTCGGGGCTGATCTTCCCCTCGAAAGCCTGCCCATTCCGCGCCTTGTGGAGGTTGTGGAGACCGGGGAGGGCTATGACGCCACCGGACTTCGCCTGCGTTTGCAGGCCGAGGCTCCGGGTGCATTTCTCGATGATCACACGCGCTGGCGCAGACCGCTTGTGAACGCGGCGCAAAGCCTGCGGCTGGTGGGGTGGGGCGCGCTTGGCCTGATCGTGCTGTGCGTGGCGGCGATGATCACGCTCGCCGCGCAATCGTCGCTGGCGGCAAGCTCGCAAGTGATCCGCGTGCTGCGGCTGGTGGGCGCGCGCGACACCTATATCGCCCGTGCCTTCGTGCGGCGCTTTACCTTGCGCACGCTCATCGGAGCCTCTATTGGCACTGCGGCCGGTGCCACGACGTTGATCCTGCTGCCCGCGCAGAACGCACCCGACGCGTTTCTGACGGGAATACGGCTCGATGGCTGGCAATGGCTCTGGCTGCTTGCGCTGCCACCCTTCTCCGCTGTCGTGGCGTTTCTGGCCACCCGCCGCGCCGCGTTGCGCACGCTGAACGAGGTTACGTGATGATCGCCTACTCGGTGCAATGGGTGCGCTGCCTGATTTTCAACATCCAGATGTATGTGATGATCGCCGTGATCGGGATCCTGTTCTTCCCGCTGGCTCTGCTCAGCCGCAACGGCGCGTATATGGCCTGCCACCTCTACACGAGCTGGATCAAATGGACGGCGGCGTGGATGATCGGCCTGAAGACAACCGTTCGCGGGACGCCGCCGACGGGGGCCGCGCTGGTGGCGGCGAAACACCAGTCCTTTTTCGACGTTATGCTGATCTTCGCGGCGCTGCCCCGGGGCAAGTTCATCATGAAATCGCTGCTGATGTATGCGCCGATCGTCGGGCAGTACGGGCTCCGTCTGGGATGTGTGCCGGTGAACCGTGGCAAGCGCGGAGCGGCGGTGGCCAAGATGCTGAAAGACGTGGCCAATGGCGCGCAGGACCCGGGTCAGCTGATCATCTATCCGCAAGGCACCCGCGTCGCCCCGGGCGATCACAAGCCCTACAAGGTCGGCACGGCGGTTCTCTATGAGCAGATGCAGCAGCCATGCTTTCCGGTGGCGACCAATGTCGGGGTCTTCTGGCCGAAGCGGGGGGTGTACCGCAAACCCGGGCTCGCCGTTATCGAGTTCCTCGAGCCGATCGCGCCGGGCCTCGACAAGACGACGTTCCTCACAAAGCTGGAAACGGAGGTCGAAGAGCACTCCAACCGGCTGATGGCCGAAGCAGGGTTCGTCGCGAAAAAGTAGGCCTCAGGCCGCGAGGCCTTTTGAACCCAGATCGAGGAACTTCTTGCGGCGGTCCTTGATCAGATCCGACCCAGACATACCGGACAGCTCGTCGAGCATCCCGAGAATGGCCTTGCCGACATTCGCGATGGTCTGGTCGCGGCCGCGCTGGGCACCGCCGGCGGGCTCCTTGATGATGTGATCGCAAACGCCCAGCTTGTTGAGGTCTTGCGCGGTCAGGCGCAGCGCCTCTGCGGCTTCGCGCATCTTCTCGGCGTCCTTCCACAGGATCGACGCGCACCCCTCCGGGCTGATCACCGAATAGATCGAGTGCTCGAGCATGGCCACACGGTTCGCGGTCGCAAAGGCAACGGCGCCGCCGGATCCGCCCTCGCCGATAATGACCGAGACCAGCGGCACGCCGATCTCGAGGCATTTCTGGGTCGAGCGCGCGATGGCCTCTGACTGACCGCGTTCCTCAGCCCCCTTGCCGGGAAACGCGCCGGGCGTGTCGACCAGCGTGATGACCGGCAATTTGAACCGGTGGGCAAGATCCATCAGCCGGATCGCCTTGCGATATCCCTCGGGACGGGCCATGCCGAAATTTCGTTCGATGCGGGTCTTGGTGTCATGGCCCTTTTCATGGCCGATCACCACGACCGGACGGTCATCTATCCGGGCCAGCCCGCCCATGATCGAGTGGTCATCCGCGAAATTTCGATCACCGGCCAGCGGCGTGTATTCCTGGAACAGTGCCTCGATATAGTCCTTGCAATGCGGGCGGTCGGGGTGACGGGCCACCTGGCATTTCCGCCAGGCCGACAGGTCCTTGTAGAGGTCTTCCAGCATCGCGGCGGCCTTTTTGTCGAGGGCCGCAGCCTCCTGTTCGACATCCATTTCCGCGTTCTGGCGGGCGAGCGCGCGCAGTTCTTCTGCCTTGCCCTCGATCTCGGCCAGTGGCTTCTCAAACTCAAGATAGTTGGTCACGCGGATCTCCCTGCCCTCGAATGCCTCTCGTATATGACTTTGCTTGCGCCCAGATGCAATATCGGGTGGGCCGCGATCAGGCGCTGATCATCTCGTATTGCTTTACGATAACCTCGGCCTGTTTGATCGAGGCAATGTCGACAAGCCGCCCTTTGTAGACCGTGGCCCCTTCGCCGTTTGCCTTGGCCTGTTCCATGGCGGCAAGGATCTCGCGGGCTTCGGTGACCTGCTCTTCGGAGGGGGTGAAAACCTCGTTTGCCAGCGCGATCTGCTTGGGATGGATGGCCCATTTGCCGACCATGCCCAGAACCGCGGACCGGCGCGCCTGCGCCCGGAACCCCTCGTCGTCGGAGAAATCACCGAACGGTCCGTCGACAGGCAAGACACCGTGCGTGCGCGCCGCGGCCACGATCTTTGCCTGTGCCCAATGCCACGGGTCCGACCAGTATTTTTCGGCGCCCTGCAGCATGTAGTAGTTTTCCTGTGTGCCGCCGATGCCCGTTGTCTGCATGCCCATGGACGCGGCGAAATCCGCGGCGCCAAGGCTGATGGCCTGCAGACGGGGCGAGGCGGCGGCGATCTCTTCCACATGCGCGATGCCTGCCGCGGATTCGATGATCACTTCGAAGCTGATGGGTTTCGTGCGGCCCTTGGCGCTCTCGATCGCGGTGACAAGCGCGTCCACGGCGTAGATATCGGCAGCGCAGCCAACCTTCGGGATCATGATCTGGTCGAGCCGCTCTGACGCGTTCTCGAGCACATCGACAATATCGCGATACCAGTAGGGCGTATCGAGCCCGTTGATCCGGATCGACAGGTATTTGTTGCCCCAGTCGACATCCCCCACCGCTTCGATGATGTTCTGGCGGGCCTGTGCCTTGTCATCAGGCGCGACACTGTCCTCGAGGTCGAGGTTGATCACATCCGCGGCCGACGCGGCCATCTTTTCGAAAATCGCCGGGCGGGAGCCGGGGCCGAACAGTTGGCAACGGTTCGGGCGGGCCGGAGGAGTGGGCTGCAGACGGAAGCTCATGGAGGGTCTCTCTGGTAAGGAAGTTACGTAATCGGCGCTTGAAGTGTTAGGATATTGCTTTGAGATACGCAAGCGCTGCGCTGCGGCATAGCTCATCTTTCGGGGCGCGTGGGGGGCGATAGACAACCCGGAAGGCTTGTGTGAGCATCGTGCCGCAGGAGAGCTGGGGGAAAGAATATGTCGTCACGAACGCCAATCGACGGGATGTCCCATGTCATGGGAGAGACGCGGTCTGCATTGCGTGATGAGACGATCCCCGCCCTGCTTAGGAAAGCCGTGGCTGAATTTCCCGACAACGACGCCGCGGTGTTCCGGGCACAGGGGATCCGCTGGAGCTACGCAGAATTCTCCCGAGAAGTGGACCGGCTCGCCGGAGGCCTCCACCAGATCGGCTTGCGCAAGGGCGATCGCGTCGGGATCTGGTCGCCGAACCGCTTCGAGTGGCTGCTGACCCAGTTTGCCACTGGACGGATCGGGGCGATTCTGGTCTGCATCAACCCGGCCTACCGGATCTACGAGCTTGAATACGCGCTCAACAAGGTCGGGTGCAAAGCCGTGGTCACGGCGCCGTCTTTCAAGTCCTCGAATTACATTGCGATGCTGCAGGAATTGGTGCCGGAACTGGCGACAGCCGCGCCCGGTGATCTTCACGCCGCGCGCCTGCCGGATCTGCGGACCATCATCGCGATGGGGGACGAAACCCCGCCCGGAATGATGGCGTTTGAAGACGTTTGCGCAGCAGGCGAACAGGTGCCCGGTGCCGTGCTGGACGACATCTGCGCGGCGCTGGACCAGAACGACCCGATCAATATCCAGTTCACCAGCGGCACAACCGGCAGCCCGAAGGGCGCCTGCCTGACGCACCGCAATATCGTCAACAATGCGCATTTCGTGACCGAGACCCTCGCGTTCTCCGATCAGGACAGGCTTTGTATCCCGGTGCCGTTCTATCACTGCTTCGGCATGGTGATGGGGACGCTGGGTTGTGTCACCAAGGGGGCCGCCATGATTGTGCCCGGCGAGGGGTTTGATCCGGTGGATACGATGGAAGCGGTCAGCGAGGAGCGCTGCACGGCGCTCTACGGTGTGCCAACCATGTTCGTGACGCAACTGGCGCTTGAGAATTTCGACAGCTACGACACCAGCCATCTGCGCACCGGGATCATGGCGGGGGCGCCCTGTCCGACGGAGATCATGAAGCAGGTGGTGTCGCGCCTGAACCTGTCGCAGATCACGATTGCCTACGGGATGACGGAGACCTCTCCGGTGTCCTTCCAGACCAATGTGGAAGACCCGCTCGACAAGCGTGTCAGCACGGTCGGCCGGATCCACCCGCATGTTGAGTGCAAGGTCATCGGCGAGGGCGGTGAGACCCTTCCTGCGGGCCAGCAGGGTGAACTGGTCACCCGCGGCTATTCCGTGATGCGGGAATACTGGAACGATCCCGGCAAGACCGCCGAGAGCATCGACAGTGAGGGCTGGATGCATACCGGCGATCTGGCCACAATCGATGCGGAGGGCTACTGCAAGATCACCGGGCGCGTGAAAGATATGATCTGCCGGGGCGGCGAGAATATCTACCCGCGCGAGATTGAAGAATTTCTCTACACCCATCCCCAGATCGCGCAGGCGCAGGTGTTCGGGATCCCCGATGATACCTACGGAGAGATCGTCTGCGCATGGGTCATTGAAGTCGACGGCGCGGGGCTGACCGAGGAGATGGTGCGCACGTTCTGCCGCGACCGGATCGCACATTTCAAGATACCGGCGCATGTCCGGTTCAAGTCCGAATTGCCGATGACGGTGACCGGAAAGCCGCAGAAATTCGTGATGTCCGCGCAGATGGTCGAAGAACTCACCGCAACGGTGACCCAGCCCTGAGGCCGGCGCGGTTCGGGGCGCTGCTACTGCAGGTCGGAAAACGCCTCTTGAAGCCGTTCGACAGCCTCGGCGATCCGCGCCCGCGGCAGGCCGAGGTTGAAGCGCAGGAAACCCTCGCCCCCCGTGCCGAAGCTCGGACCGAGATTGGCGGCGATCTTCGCGTCCTTGTTGACGCGGCGGGTGAACTCCGCGCTGTCCATGCCCGTTCCGCGAAAATCGACCCATGACAGGAAGGTCGCGTCCAGAGGCATCGAGGAGACGCCGGGGATCGCCCTGATGCCCTCGTCAAAGAGCTTCCGGTTTCCGTCGAGATACGCGATCAGGTCGTCGACCCAGGCGGCCCCTTCAGGCGAATAGGCGGCCGTGACCATGTAAAGCCCCAGCGACGGTGGCCCGATATTGAGCGCCGACATGCGCGCCTTGAACTGCGCCCGCAGATCCGGGTCTTCGATGATGACATTGCCCGCGTGCAGCCCCGCGATATTGAAGGTTTTCGAGGCCGCCGTCATCATGATCAGCCGATCCTTGATCCCGTCGATATGGCTCATCGGGATATGGGTCTTGCCGGGGTAGACGAGATCATGATGGATCTCGTCGGAGACGAGGATCAGGTCGTGGCGCTTGGCAAAGGCCGCAATGGCCTGAAGTTCAGATCTGCTCCAGACCCGACCGCCGGGATTGTGCGGCGAGCACAGGAACATGAGACGCTCGTTTCCGGTCATCGCCGCGTCGTAGCTGTCGATGTCCAGCTCGTAGCGGCCGTTTTCGTTGACCAGCGGCATCTCGACCAGCGCGCGGCCGGAGGCACGGATCAGGCGCGCGAATGTATGGTAGATCGGCGTCAGCAGGACCACGCCATCGCCCGGCTTGGTGTATGTGTCGAGGCACATCCCGATGCCGTTGCCCAACCCCGTGACTGTGAAGATCCAGCTTGGGTCAAGCGTCCAGCCATGGCGGTGTTCCATCCACCACTGGATTGCGGCGTGGTATTCGGCGGGATCGCCGTAATAGCCGAAGACACCCCGATCGAGTTCGCGGCGCAGCGCGTCCTGAATGCATTGCGGGGCCGCGAAATCAGTGTCGGCCACCCACATGGCGAGCCCGTCCTCGGGCGCGACGCCATAGATCCGTTCCATGTTGTCCCACTTGTCGCAATTCGTTCCGCGACGATCGATGATGGTGTCGAAATCCATAATACCCTCCGAAATCGGACGCAGATTTCGCTCCGAATGACCGCGGGATCAAGCGCAAACCGGTCCGTCTTGCGATACGCCGCGTGAATAGTTATCTCCGGATGCATGAAATTGCCGATCCTGATCCATCCCGACCCGCGCCTCAAGAAGGTTGCCGCACCTGTTGCCGATATCAGCGACGAGTTGCGTGCGCTTGCGGATGATATGCTCGAGACCATGTATGACGCGCCCGGAATCGGGTTGGCTGCGCCACAGATCGCTGTGGGCAAGCGCCTGATCGTTCTTGATTGCGTGAAAAACGAAGGTGAAGAACCGCGCCCTCTGGTGATGTTCAATCCCGAGGTGGTCGCGGCCTCGGACGAGACCAGTGTCTACGAGGAAGGCTGCCTGTCGATCCCCGAGCAATATGCCGATGTGGAGCGCCCCGCCGAAGTGAGCGTCCGCTGGATCGACCGCGACGGGAACGCGCAACAGGAAGATTTCGACGGGCTCTGGGCGACATGCGTGCAGCACGAGATCGATCACCTCGACGGGAAGCTCTTCATCGATTACCTCAAGCCCATGAAACGGCAGTTGATCACCCGCAAGATGGTCAAGCTCAAGCGCGAGATGGCACGGGCGTGATCCGGCCCATTCTTCAGCATCCCGATCCGCTTTTGCGCCGGACCTGTGCGCCGGTCCCTGACATTTCGGAGGCGCTCAAGACGCTGGCCGCCGACATGTTGGACACCATGTATGACGCGCCGGGCCGCGGTCTGGCGGCGCCCCAGATTGGTGAGCTGATCCGGATGTTCGTCATGGACACGACGTGGAAGGAGGGCACGCCCGCCCCGGTGGTCTTCGTCAATCCGCGCATCATAGCCGCCGCGCCGGAGCGCCAGATCAATGAGGAAGCCTGTTTGTCGATCCCCGCACAGGCGTTGAGGGTTGCACGCCCGAGCTGGGTCGATGTGGCTTGGACCGATCTCGACGGCACCGAGTGTCATCAACGCTTTGACGGATTTGCGGCTGCCTGCATTTGTCACGAAAACGATCATCTGGACGGTATTTTGATTCTGGATCACGAGGTTGCGGCATGATGCGTTCTTTCGTTCAATGGCCGGACCGGCGCCTGCGCACTCCGGCCGATCCCGTGGCCGAGATCACCGATGACATACGCGCGGTCTGGGACGAGATGATCGAGGCGATGGACGCCATGCCCGGCGTCGGGCTTGCCGCACCGCAGATCGGCGTGATGCTGCGGCTTGCGGTCGTGGATGCCTCGCAGGAGCGCGGTAAGGCCGTGCGGATGGCCAATCCCGAAATCCTGCATGCCAGCGCCCAGCTGCGCGAGCATGAAGAGGCGAGCCCGAACCTCGAGGGCGTCTCGGCGGTCATCTCGCGGCCGCGGGCTGTCACCGTGCGGTTTGTCAATGAAGAGGGCACCGTGGAGCGGCGCGATTTTGTCGGGCTCTGGGCCACCAGTGTGCAGCACCAGATCGATCATCTGGACGGGAAGATGTTCTTTGACCATCTGAGCCGCACCAAGCGCGATATGCTCATCAAGAAGGCAAGGAAACGCACCAGATGAGAGTGGTGTTCATGGGAACGCCGGACTTCTCGGTGCCGGTGCTCGACGCCTTGCTGGCGGCCGGTCATGAGGTCGTGTGCGTATATTCCCAGCCACCGCGTCCCGCGGGGCGCGGCAAGAAGGACAGGCCGTCGCCGGTTCAGGCCCGTGCGCAGGAACTGGGGCTGCAGGTCCGGTATCCGACCTCCCTGAAAGGGGCCGACGCGCAGGCGGAGTTCGCGGCGCTGGACGCGGATGTTGCGGTGGTGGTCGCCTATGGCTTGATCTTGCCGCAGGTCGTGCTCGACGCGCCCAGACATGGGTGCCTGAACATTCACGCCTCGCTGCTGCCGCGCTGGCGGGGGGCGGCGCCGATCCATCGTGCGATCATGGCGGGCGACGCGCAGACCGGCGTGTGCATCATGCAGATGGAGGCAGGGCTCGATACGGGGCCTGTCCTGTTGCGCAAGGCGGTTGACATAGGCCGCAAGGATACAACCGGCAGCCTGCATGATCGTCTCTCGGCCTTGGGGGCGGAGCTGATCGTCGAGGCTCTGGCGAAGCTGGGCGACCTGCGCCCGGATCCTCAGCCTGCCGAGGGCGTCACCTATGCCGAGAAGATCGACAAGGCGGAGGCGCGCATCGATTGGAGCCAGCCTGCGGTTGAGGTGGATCGTCTGATCCGCGGATTGTCTCCGTTTCCCGGAGCTTGGGCGATGATCGGTGAGGAGCGGATCAAGTTTCTGGAAAGCGAAGCGATCGAGGGGAACGGCGCACCGGGTGAGGTTCTGGACGGTCTTGTGATTGCTTGCGGAGAAGGGGCCGTGCGGATCAACCGTGCGCAACGTCAGGGCAAACGGGCGATGGACACGGAGGAATTGTTGCGCGGTCTGGAGCTGCCCCGTCGCCTGAGCTAGCCCTTGTAGGGCGCCATGCCCGCGCGGGCCAATTCGTCGGCGCGTTCGTTCTCGGGATGCCCGGCGTGCCCCTTGACCCATTCCCATGTCACGTCATGGCGGGCATGTGCCTCATCAAGCCTGCGCCAGAGGTCTTCGTTCTTCACCGGTTTCTTGGACGATGTTTTCCAGCCGTTGCGTTTCCAGCCATGCATCCATTGGGTGATCCCGCCTTTGACATAGGCGCTGTCGGTGACAACGGTCAGACGGGAAGGACGCTCAAGGGCCTCGAGCGCCGAGATCGCGGCCATGAGTTCCATCCGGTTGTTGGTGGTTTCGGCCGCGCCCCCGCTTAGTTCGCGTTCCTTGAGAACGGTGTCCCCGTCACGGGCAATGAGCAAGGCCCCCCAGCCGCCCGGTCCCGGATTTCCCGAGCACGCGCCATCGGTATAGGCAAACAGGTTAGCCATTGGCGCGAATGATGATGAAGGGCTCTATGCTGCCGGCGAGCCCCTTTCCCGCGCCGGTGTCGGTATGCAGGTCACGAAAACCCGCAGAGCGCAGCAGGCCGGCCAGCTCGTCTTCGTCGTAATAGGCGTAGAACCGGCCGATCCCGTCGCGATCCTCGCCCGTTCCGAGTTTCATTCCGATATGAAAGAGCCCGCCGGGTTTCAGGGCGGTTTTCAGGGCGGCAAGATGCGTCGGGAACACGGCTTTGGGGACATGGAGCAAAGAGAAATTCGCCCAGATCGCGTCATAGAGATCGGTGCCGCCGATCTCGTCGAACCGGGCCTGACGGGCGCCGATGTCGTATTTCCTGTTGGCAAGATCGACCATCTCGGCGGAGGCGTCTGTTGCGTCAACGCTGTGGCCTTCGGCGCGGATCATCGCCGCGGAGTTTCCGGGACCACAGCCCAGATCCAGCACATGGGCGCCTTCCGGCAAGTTTTCGAGAAACGCGCGCAGGTGGCTGTCGGGCGTATCGCGGCTGACCCGGGTCGCGTAGTCGTCCGCCTTGTCGTTGTAGACCGCGATCGTTTCGGGATCATGCATCAGCTTGACCCCACGAAGAGGCAGGTCACGACCAGCACGGTCAGCAAGACGCGCAGGGACATCCACCAGTCCGGCGCATCGCCCTGCCGCCAGAAGATGAAATCGAGGACCAACAGGCCGACAAAGCCGCCGATCAGGAACTGGATCGAGCTTTCGTCGGACGTGCTGCCGAACACATGGCGGGTCGTGGTGAAAAAGGCATAGAGGGCGGGAAGAACCGAAAGTATGTAGCCGCGTGTTGCGCGCTCTTCGGGGCCCCGGGCCGCAAAGCCCCACAGCACCCCGGACATAAAACACAGGATGACGGTGCCATAGGCCGACAGGATCGCGCTCGCATCCTTGGGGTGGACCAGCGGGTAGCTCTGCGTGCCGACCTGAGGCGCGGGGGCAAGGGCGAGCACAGCCGCGAAGGCAAAGGGAAGGACGCCTGCCAGCCCAAGGATGAGCGCGGATCGGGGAATGCGGCTCATGCGGGCTCCCTGAGGACGCGCGGCACTTTGAATTCCACTTTCTCGACGGCGGTTTCCACGATCTCCACCGTTGTGTCGAACTTCTCGCCAAAGGCGTCGATCACCTCGTTGATCAGAACTTCGGGGGCGGAGGCGCCGGCCGTGATCCCGATGCTGTCAATTCCCTCAAGCGCCCGCCAGTCGATATCCTTGGCGCGCTGCACAAGCTGGGCATAGTCGCATCCGGCCTTGCTGCCGACTTCCACCAGACGTTTGGAGTTGGAGGAGTTCGGCGCGCCGATCACCAGCATGGCGCTCGTCTTCTCGGCCATGGCCTTGACGGCCTCCTGACGATTGGTGGTGGCGTAGCAGATGTCTTCCTTGTGGGGGCCGATAATGGCGGGAAATCGCGCCTGAAGGGCGGCCACGATATCGGCGGTGTCATCGACGCTCAGCGTGGTCTGGGTGATGAAGGCGAGTTTCTGAGGATCGCGGGGCGTGATGGTTGCAACGTCCTCGACCGTTTCGACCAGAATGACCTCCCCATCCGGCAACTGGCCCATCGTGCCAATCGTCTCTGGGTGGCCCTCGTGACCGATCATAACCATCTGCAATCCGTTGGAGTGATGGCGTTCCGCCTCGATATGGACTTTCGAAACCAGCGGGCAGGTCGCATCCACATAAAGCATCTCACGCTTGGCGGCCTCGGCGGGAACGGCTTTCGGAACGCCATGTGCGGAGAAAATCACCGGGCGGTCTGTCGGGCATTCCTCGAGCTCTTCAACGAAGATCGCGCCCTTGTCGCGGAGGCCGTCCACAACGAACTTATTGTGCACGATCTCGTGGCGGACATAGACGGGCGCGCCCCATTTCTCGAGCGCCATTTCGACGATCTTGATCGCGCGGTCGACACCGGCGCAAAACCCGCGCGGGGCGGCAAGATAGAGGGTGAGGGGCGGTTTGGTCATCTGCTGCAACTCCTGTCGCAACAGAGGTAAATGCTCCGGCGGTGCAGGTCCAGAGCCAAGCGCCACACAGGCCGCACGCGGGGTGTGTGTCTAGTCGGTGATCTGGGGCAGCCGGCTGAAGCGTTTGCTCTGTGTCTGGCCCAACTGGCTGCTGATGCTTCGTGAAACCTGCTTTGCGGGTGAAGCTGTTCCTACGGAGATAAAGCGCGATTTCGGGTTGGTCGTGGCAAGCCGGTGGAGTAACGCGTCGAGGGGCGCGCCGAGCGATGGTCCCAGAGAGACCTTCCTGCCCTGAAACTCGCCGCCTGACGAAATGATCGACGCGATCTTCGGGCCCCAGCTGGTCATAACGAAGATCGGAGAGCCCGATGCGCCGAAATCGCCCTCGCAATTGTAGAAGAGGACGTCCCAGCGGGTCTCCTGATACTGACAGCCTTTCTCAAGCGCCGGCGTTTCGGAGCGTCCACGCGCATAGGACACGACCATGACCCGGTCACGCAAAGCCGGCTTGGCGACCCGCTCGAAGGGTTTCACCTGAGATTGCGGGATCGGATTGTCGAGCTCGATCACGGCGATGTCGGTCGAGATCCGGGCCGCGGTATTGGGGCCTTCAATCTGGTAGTCGGGATGCACCGCAAGACGTTGACCCCGACGCGTGGCCACGGCGCGCCCCTGATGGTAGCCAGAGCTGAAAACGATCTCTTCCGGGGCGAGGGTCTCATTGCTGTTCTTTGCGTAGACACAATGTGCTGCGGTCAGAACCAGACGGTCGCTGATCAAAGCGCCGGTGCAAAACCCCTTCCCGGCCAGAGAGAGCCTGCCAACCGCACTCCACGCCTTGGCGGCGTCCGCGGTCTCGAGTTGCCTGAGCGCGCTCTTGTCCGTGCCCAGAGCCGGCACAGCACTCAGCAGGATTATGCAGGACAGCAGCCGCAATCGCATCACGTCACCTCGAATTCGTGCGCCAAAGACAAGCAGGCAACTGTGGCGATTGAGGGGAGGGAAACCGGCCAAAATCAGGAAAGTAGATCAGGCAAGAAAGTCAGGAAAGCAGCCTGCGGCCAGGCAGGGGTGGTGGCGGTTCCCGTCACAGGCTGTGTCGCCGGAATGCCGCCGATTGGGTTTGAGCCCATCATTTCTGAGCCCAAACGGTCCGAGCCCGCCAGGCCTCGGCCCGGCAGGTTTGGCGCAACCAGATCCGGTTCGGGAGCTTGCGCCCCGCGAACGCCCGGGTGCTTAAGCCTGTTCGGTTGCCCGCGTGTGGCCCGGTTCGGGTTCGCGAGGCGGGCGGCCGATCACGTCACGCAACTCATCGAGTTCGATGAAATTGTCGGCCTGACGCCGCAATTCGTCGGACATCATGGGCGGGTTGGAGCGAATCGTGGACACCACGGAGACCCGGACGCCCTTGCGCTGGATCGCTTCGATCAGCGGTCGGAAATCCCCATCGCCCGAAAACAGCACGACGTGGTCGACATGAGGTGCTGTCTCCAGCGCGTCGACCGTCAATTCAATATCCATATTGCCTTTGACTTTACGGCGACCTTCACGATCGGTGTATTCCTTGGCCGGTTTGGTGACCATGGTGAACCCGTTGTAGTGAAGCCAATCAACGAGTGGTCTGATTGGCGAATAGTCGTCGTTTTCCAGAAGTGCAGTGTAGTAGAACGCACGCAGCATCTTGCCCCGCCGCATGAATTCGTGTCTCAGGAGCTTGTAATCAATGTCAAACCCCAAAGACTTGGCGGCTGCATACAAATTGGAGCCGTCAATGAACAGCGCTAACCGTTCGTCTTTATAAAACATCATTAGTCCTTCCGATGTAGGGCCCGCCGTTGTTTTATATCCGTGAGTGTGAGTGGATGTTTTCCGGCGAGACCACCGAAGCACCATAAGGAAAAAAGTCCTTGCTGCAACAAAATCCTAAAGGCAAGTCCTTAAGATTAGCATATTTCGCGCTTGGAAGTAACGTTTCCAGCCCGGGCAGCGACCTCGCAACGAAGCTGTCGCAAGCGCTTGATGCGCTTGAAAATGAGGACTGTGAACTGGTTGCAGCCAGCTCATTTTACGTGACACCGGCCTTTCCGGCAGGCAGCGGCCCCGACTTCCTGAATGCCGCTGCCATCGTGAGAACCCGTTTGTCCCCGGGGGAGCTTCTCAAGCGCTTCAACGCGGTCGAAGCGCAGTTTGGAAGGGTGCGGCGCGAGCGCTGGGCCGCGCGCACGCTCGACCTTGATCTGATCGCCTATGAAGACATGGTTCTGCCCGATGCCGAGACCTTCCGGACGTGGCATGACCTGCCGTTTGAACGTCAGAAAGAAGAGGCGCCAGAAGAGCTTATCGTGCCACACCCGCGGCTTCAGGACCGCTCTTTCGTACTGGTTCCGCTGTGCGAGATTGCGCCGGACTGGTGCCATCCGGTGCTCGGTCAGACGGTGCAGCAGATGCTGGATGCCCTCCCGGATGCGGAAAAATCGGCAATTTCTAAGCTTTCTTGAGCGCTCAGGCCTGTTTTATGGTTGTCAATAGCTCTTTGAGGGCATAAGTCACAGGCTTGATCATTCCTTAGATGACCGGAGTAGAGCATGGCCCGCGTGACGGTAGAAGACTGCGTTGACAAAGTCCCCAATCGGTTTGAGTTGGTGATGCTTGCATCGCATCGCGCACGTGAGATCTCTTCCGGCGCCGCAATCACCGTGGATCGCGACAACGACAAGAACCCGGTTGTTTCCCTGCGTGAGATCGCAGACGAGACGCAGACCGCCGACGAGCTGCGCGAGCGGATGATCGAGAGCAACCAGACCCAGATCGAGGTCGATGAGCCTGAAGAAGACGCCATGGCGCTGCTGATGGGTGTGGAGCAGGACAAACCTGCCACCGATGATATGTCGGAAGAAAAGCTGCTCCGTGCCCTGATGGAAGCTCAGGAGCCGAAATAAGGCGCAGCGATGCTGCTGTCCGTTAGGACTGGTTTCTGGCCATGATTGACGTCGAAGATCTCATCGAGCTGGTCAGCACCTACAACCCCAATACGAACAAGGCGCTGATTCGCTCGGCCTATGCCTATGGCATGCAAATGCACGAGGGGCAGGAGCGCCAATCGGGGGAGCCGTATTTCTCCCACCCCGTCGAGGTGGCCGCCCTTCTGACCGAACAACGGCTCGACGATGCGACCATCGTGACCGCGCTGCTTCACGACACGATCGAAGATACCAAATCCACCTTCTCCGAAATCGAGAAACGATTCGGCGCCGAGATCGCCGAGCTTGTGGATGGTGTGACGAAGCTGACCAACCTGCAGCTGTCCTCGAGCGAAGCCAAGCAGGCCGAGAATTTCCGCAAGCTCTTCATGGCGATGTCCAAGGATCTGCGGGTGATCCTCGTCAAGCTCGCGGACCGGTTGCACAACATGCGCACGATCAAGCATATGCGGCTGGAAAAGCAGATCCAGAAATCCCGGGAAACCATGGATATCTACGCGCCTCTGGCGGGTCGGATGGGGATGCACTGGATGCGCGAAGAGCTTGAGGATCTGGCTTTCCGCGTTCTGAACCCCGATGCCCGGGCCTCGATCATCCGCCGCTTCATCACGTTGCAAAAAGAAACCGGAAACCTTGTTCCGACGATCACTGACGACATCCGCGCGGTGCTGGGCCGCGCGAATGTGGTGGCGGATGTCTTCGGACGCGCGAAGAAGCCCTATTCGATCTGGCGCAAGATGCAGGAGAAAAAGCTCGGCTTCTCACGCATGTCGGACATTTACGGGTTCCGGGTGATCGTGGAGTCCGAAGAAGATTGCTACCTCACGCTTGGTGCGATCCACCGGCGCTGGAAGTCCGTTCCGGGCCGCTTCAAGGATTACATCAGCCAGCCCAAGTCCAACGGGTACCGGTCGATCCACACAACTGTTTCGGGTCGGGACGGCAAACGGGTCGAGGTCCAGATCCGGACGCGCCAGATGCACGAGGTGGCCGAAGCGGGGGTTGCCGCGCACTGGTCTTACCGTGACGGGGAGCGTGTCGAGAACCCGTTCGCCGTTGATCCCACGACCTGGATTTCAAGTCTGACCGAACGCTACGACCTGAGTGACGACCACGACGAGTTTCTCGAGCATGTGAAGCTCGAGATGTACTCCGACCAGGTGTTCTGCTTCACGCCCAAGGGTGATGTTGTGAAACTGCCGCGCGGCGCGACGCCTCTGGATTTTGCCTTCGCGATCCACACCAGGATTGGCCATTCCTGTGTTGGCGCCAAGGTCGATGGGCTGCGCGTCCCGCTCTGGACGCGTTTGCGCAACGGGCAATCCGTCGACATCATCACCGCGGAAGGCCAGCGTCCGCAGATGTCATGGATGGATATCGCCGTGACCGGTCGTGCCAAATCCGCGATCCGAAGGTCGCTGCGCGAAGAGCATCGGGACCGGTTCATCACGCTCGGGCGGGAACTGACCCGCGTGGCCTTCGAACACGTGGGCAAGAAAGCAACGGACAAGGCGCTGGGCACGGCGGCAAAGAAGCTGAACCTCGAAGGTGTTTCGCAGCTTCTGGAATTCGTCGGGTCCACGGAATTGTCCGCGCGCGACGTCGTGACCGCGATCTATCCCGAATTGACCAGCAAACAGGCGGATGTCGACGTGTCCTCCGACCGCTCGGTCGTCGGTCTGCCCAAGGGCGTGGAAGTCACCCGCGCCTTGTGTTGCCAGCCTGTCCCCGGAGAGCGCATTGTCGGCATCAAGCACCGCGGGTCGGGCGTCTATGTGCACGCCATTGCCTGTGACGCGCTGGCCGATCTGGAGGATGAGCCGGAACGATGGGTCGACCTGCATTGGCATGCCGGCCGCCACGCGGCCAACAACGCAGTCACGCTGAACATCACAATTGGAAATGCTTTCGGGGTTCTTGGGCGCATTTGCACGTTGATCGGAGAGCAGAAGGCCAATATCTCAGATTTGCATTTCATTGACCGCAAACCGGACTATTTCCGTATTCTGGTCGATGTGGATGTTCGCGATGCGGAGCATCTTCACGCCGTGATGACGGCGATCGAGGCGGACAGCGATGTCGCGTCGCTTGACAGGCACAGGGACTTGGGCCGCAAACCATAAGGGCTGGAACGCAGTTTCCGCCGGCAGGACATAGGATCGAGATTTGGTCTTCAAACGCCGAACACCAAAATCGTGGGCCCGCTGGGCTTGGAACCTGGTCTGGCCCCAAGGGGGCTGGGCGCGGGCGTTCAACTATGTCTCGCATCGGGTGCGCCGCCTGCCGGACAGTCCGCGGCGGATATCGCGCGGCATTTTCGTGGGCGTTTTCACGACATTCACGCCGTTCTACGGCATCCATTTCGTCATCGCAGCCGTTCTAGCGCGCATGTTCAACGGCAACATCATTGCCGCCCTGATGGCGACATTCTTCGGCAATCCGCTGACCTATGTCCCGATCGGGATCATCTGCCTGAAGACCGGCCATTTCCTTCTGGGAACGGAATTTCAGGACGATATGAATATCGGCCAGCGCTTCGCGGGCGCAGGCCGAGACCTCCGCGACAATTTCATGGCGGCGTTTTCGAAGGCCGAGGCCGACTGGACGCGGCTTTCAGCGTTCTATGACGAGATTTTCATCCCGTATCTCGTCGGGGGTCTGATCCCCGGAATGATTTCGGCCATCGCATGCTACTATCTCAGCCTGCCGCTGATCACGGCCTATCAGAACCGTCGTCGCGGGCGGATCAAGGCAAAGCTTGCCGAGTTGCGGGCCAAGCAGAATATGAAGCTGGCCGAGAAGGCCGAGGATCAGATCGGTCGTGAAGAAGTTTAGGATCCTCCGCCCCTTTTCGAGGGCGGCGTCCGAAGCAAAGGAAGAGTCATGGTACATTCGGAAAAACTTCGGCTTGGCGTGAATATCGATCACGTGGCCACTGTGCGCAACGCGCGTGGCGGTGCGGTTCCCGATCCGGTGCGGGCGGCAAAGCTTGCCGAGCAGTTCGGGGCGGATGGCATTACGGCGCATCTGCGCGAGGACCGGCGCCACATCATGGATTCCGATATCGAGGCGCTAATCTCCGATCTGATTGTGCCGCTGAATTTCGAAATGGCCGCGACCGAGGAAATGCAGGCGATTGCCTTGCGCCACAAGCCGCATGCGGTCTGCCTAGTGCCGGAGCGACGCGAAGAGCGCACCACGGAAGGCGGTCTGGATGTCGTGCGCGAGGAAGACAAGCTGGCCCGCTACATCGCGCCATTGGCGGATGCGGGTTGCCGGATCTCGCTCTTCGTTGCCGCGGATGCCGCCCAGATCGAGGCGGCGGCGCGGGTCAATGCGGCCGTGGTGGAGCTGCATACCGGTGCCTATTGCGACGCGCATGCCGAGGGCCGCTTCGAGGAGCGCGACGCCGAGCTCGAGAGGCTGCGCGAGATGTCGGGTTTTGCGCATGCGTTGGGTCTTGAGGTGCATGCAGGCCACGGGCTGACCTATGAGACGGTCCGCCCCATCGCGGCATTTCCGGAAGTGATGGAGCTCAATATCGGTCACTTCCTCATCGGCGAGGCGATTTTTACCGGTCTGGGGCCTGCCATCGTCGAAATGCGGCGCCTGATGGACGAGGCCCGCGCATGATCCTGCCCGGCATCTTTCCCGGGGCCTTGCGTCGGCATGGGGCGCCTTCGGGCGGTGTTGGGCTGACATGATCCTCGGCATCGGCACGGATCTGGCCAATATCGAGCGCATTCAAGGCACGCTTGACCGTTTCGGAGACAGGTTCCGCAATCGGGTTTTTACGGATGTCGAGCAAGGCAAGGCCGAGCGCCGTGCCGATACTGCGGGCACCTACGCCAAACGCTGGGCCGCCAAGGAGGCCTGCTCCAAGGCCTTGGGCACAGGGCTGCGCATGGGCATTGCGTGGAAAGATATGGCGGTCAGCAACCTGCGGACCGGACAGCCGGTCATGCATGTCACCGGATGGGCCGCCGAGCGTCTGGCGGAGATGACGCCGGACGGTCACGAGGCCATCATCCACGTCACCCTGACCGATGATCACCCGTGGGCGCAGGCATTTGTCGTCATCGAGGCGCGCCCCGTGGCGCCGGGATCGCCTTGACAGCCGTTCAGGCAATCCGCATTTAGCACCCATAATTCTTGGAAAGAGACCTTTCATGGCGAGCAGAGCAGAAAATTCGGACGGTATCATGGAAACCGTCAAGACGATCGTCTACGCGCTTTTGATCGCGGGCGTGTTCCGGACGCTGTTCTTCCAGCCGTTCTGGATTCCATCGGGCTCCATGAAGGACACGCTGCTGGTTGGAGATTTCCTGTTCGTGAACAAGATGGCCTATGGCTATTCGCAATATTCCTGCCCCTTCGGGCTTTGCCCGATTTCCGGCCGCCTGTTCGGCTCGCTTCCGGAGCGCGGCGATGTGGTCGTGTTCCGTCACCCGGTGAGTGGTCAGGACTATATCAAGCGCCTTGTCGGCCTGCCCGGTGATCGCGTGCAGATGAAGGCGGGCGTGCTGTTTCTGAACGGAAAAGAGCAAAAGCAGATCGATGCCGGCGTTTTCGTCGAGACCTATGAGACGCAGGGCTCCGTGGGCGGCTTCCCGGCCTGTGCAAACGGCGCAACCGGAATTGGATCGGATTGCATCAAGGACAAGAAGATCGAGATGCTCGAGGGGGGCGATGGCCATTCGATCCTCAACATTCGCAGCGGGCTGATGTCGGATGACACGCGGGTCTTCACCGTGCCGGAGGGGCATTTCTTCTTCATGGGTGACAACCGTGACAACTCGATCGACTCGCGGTTCCCGCGGGCCGCGGGCGGGGTTGGTTTCGTGCCCTTCGAGAACCTTTTGGGCCGCGCCGACCGTGTCGTGTTCTCTTCGGCTGGCGCGCGGATGCTGTACTTCTGGACGTGGCGCAGCGATCGCTTCTTCAAGGCTGTGGAGTAACAGTGCGCCTGCCGCGCCCGATCCCTTCGACCTGCGTGCCGTGGAGGCGGGCGCGATGAAGCTGTCGGCGGACCTGCAGTCCTTCATGGACCGTATCGGATACCGGTTCTCCAGGCCGGAGCTGTTGGTGCGCGCGCTGACCCATGCCTCCATTTCTTCCCCCACGCGGCCTGACAACCAGCGGCTTGAGTTTCTCGGTGACCGGGTCCTGGGGCTGGCGGTGTCCGAAGCGCTGCTTCAGGCCGACAAGGCGGCCGCAGAGGGCGTGCTTGCCCCGCGTTTCAACGCGCTTGTCCGCAAGGAGACCTGCGCCGAAGTCGCGCGTCAGATCGAGCTTGGCGTGGTGCTCAAGCTTGGAAAGTCGGAAATGGTCTCCGGCGGGCGGCGCAAGGCTGCACTTCTGGGCGACGCCATGGAGGCCGTGATCGCCGCCGTTTATCTCGATGGCGGCTACGAGGCCGCACGGGATCTTGTCCTGCGGCTGTGGGGCGACCGGATCTCCGATGTCGAAGCCGATGCCCGCGACGCGAAGACGGCTTTGCAGGAATTTGTTCAGGGCCGGGGCGAGACGCCGCCGGTATACGCCGTGACGCATAAGGACGGGCCGGATCACGCCCCGCGATTTACCATCAATGTCCGCCTCCAATCAGGTGAGAGCGCCGAGGCCAGTGCAGGCTCGAAGCGTGAGGCGGAACAGGCAGCGGCCAAAACCCTGCTGGAAAGGCTTGAAAAATGACACAGCCCACCCGAGCCGGTTTCGTGGCCCTGATCGGAGAACCCAATGCGGGGAAGTCGACCCTTCTCAACCGGATGGTCGGCGCGAAGGTTTCGATCGTCACGCATAAGGTCCAAACCACCCGCGCCCGCATTCGCGGCGTGGCCATGGAGGGCCAGTCCCAGCTTGTCTTCGTTGACACGCCCGGCCTTTTCAAGCCGCGCCGGCGTCTGGACCGCGCGATGGTCGCGGCGGCTTGGACAGGCGCATCGGATGCCGACGTGGTGGTTTTGATGGTCGAAGCGCATCGCGGCATCACCGACGGGGTCGCGGCCATTCTCGAGGGCCTCTCCGAGCGCGTTGGCAACGCCACGATTGCTCTGGCGATCAACAAGATCGACCGGGTCAAATCCGATGTCCTGCTTGGGCTTGCGAAGGAGTTGAACGACCGCTTCGAGTTTGCCGAGACGTTCATGATCTCCGCCGAGAAGGGCCATGGTGTCGATGATCTGCGCGCGTGGCTTGCCGAGAAGGTTCCTGAAGGGCCGTGGCTCTATCCCGAAGACCAGATCGCCGATCTGCCGTTGCGCATGATTGCAGCCGAGATCACGCGCGAGAAACTGACGCTCCGCCTGCATCAGGAATTGCCCTACCAGATGACGGTCGAAACCGAGACATGGGACGAAAAACCCGACGGCTCGGCCCGCATCGAACAGGTGATCTACGTGGTGCGGGATGGTCACAAAGGGATCGTGCTGGGCAACAAAGGCGAGACGATCAAGGCTGTCGGCAAAGCCGCCCGTGAGGAGCTCATGGAGTTTCTCGGCCGCAAAGTGCACCTGTTTCTTCAGGTCAAGGTCCGTCCGAACTGGCTGGAGGAAAGCGAGCGCTATTCCCAGATGGGGCTGGATTTCCGCGATGGGAACACATGACGCGGCTGACGTCCGAGTTCTGGGTGCAGGCCTACCTGACCCGCCTGCGCCTGTCGGATATTCCCGCGTTCATTACAGCGCGGGGTGATGCCACAGCCGGCGCGGTCCTGATCAAGGTCAACACGCTTGATGGCGACGCAGCGTGCTACCAGCGCTCCTTTGACCTGATGACGGGAGAGCGGTCCTGGGTCGTGCTCGCGCAAGGCGCTGAGGCTGACGTAGATCAGGCCTTGCAGCGCCAGCGAGAGTTTGACCCGGACCTTTGGGTGATTGAACTGGAAGACAAACAGGGCCGGCATTTGCTGGACGAACCGGGGCTTGCAAGCTGATGGAGTGGCGCGGCGAAGGGGTCCTTCTGGCCGTGCGCCGCCACGGAGAGAGCGCGGCCATCATCGAGGTCTTCACGCGCGCGTATGGGCGCCACGCGGGCGTGGTGCGCGGCGGGGCCTCCCGCAAGATCGCGCCGATCCTGCAGCCCGGAGCGCAGCTTGATGTCACGTGGCGCGCGCGTCTTGAAGACCATCTGGGAAGTTTCAGCGTTGAGCCGCTCAGATCCCGTGCGGCGCAGGTCATGGGCGACAGGGAAGCTTTGGCGGGCCTGAACGCCATGTGCGGGCTTCTGAGCTTTTCACTGGCCGAGCGCGATCCCCATCCGGAGCTGTATCTGCGGTCGATCGACCTGTTCGACCGGCTCGGGGTCGATGAGAACTGGGCGCTTGCCTACCTCAAATGGGAACTGGCGCTTCTGGAAGATCTGGGCTTCGGGCTCGATCTGGGCAGCTGCGCTGTGACAGGCACGCGCGATGATCTGGTCTATGTCTCGCCCAGGTCCGGACGCGCGGTGAGCCGTGCAGGGGCGGGAGACTGGGCGGATAAACTGCTCCCCCTGCCATTCTGCCTGTTGGGGCAGGGGCCGTCAGATCAAAACGGGATCGCGGATGGCTTACGGCTGACGGGGCATTTCCTGAACACATGGCTCGCACCGGAACTTGGTGACAAGCCCTTGCCTGCCGCCCGTCAGCGGTTGGTCGATCTTCTCACCCGCAAAGCGGGCTAACCCCGGATCAGTCCAGCAAGCGCCGCGCAATGACCTGCGCCTGAATTTCCGCGGCCCCTTCGAAAATATTGAGGATGCGGGCATCGCAGAGAATTCGGCTGATGGCATATTCCATCGCAAACCCGTTTCCGCCATGGATCTGCAGCCCGTTATCGGCCGCCGCCCATGCCACCCGGGCGCCCAGCAGCTTGGCCATGCCGGCTTCCAGATCGCACCGGCGGTCATTGTCTTTCTGAGCGGCAGAGAAATAGGTCAGCTGTCGCGCGACCATGATTTCCACCGCCATCATGGCGAGTTTCCCCGAGACCCGCGGGAACGCGATCAACGGCTTGCCGAACTGCTTGCGGTCGATGGCATATTGCATCGCAAAGTCGAGGGCGGATTGCGCCACGCCGATGGCCCGCGCCGCGGTTTGGATGCGGGCGGATTCAAACGTCTGCATCAGCTGCTTGAAGCCCTGCCCCTCGACCCCGCCCAGAAGGTTCTCCCCCTTCACGTGGAAATTGTCGAACGCGAGTTCGTATTCCTTCATCCCGCGGTAGCCCAGAACCTCGATCTCTCCGCCGGTCATGCCGTCTGTGGGGAACGGGGCTTCGTCCGTGCCCGGCGTTTTCTCGGCAAGAAACATCGACAGGCCACGGTAATCGGTGCTGTCGGGGTCGGTGCGCGCCAGCAAGGTCATGACCTGTGTGCGGGCGGCGTGGGTGATCCATGTCTTGTTGCCGGTGACCCGGTAGTCGTCCCCATCGCGAACCGCGCGTGTGCGCAGCGCGCCAAGGTCTGAGCCGGTATTGGGCTCGGTGAAAACGGCGGTCGGCAGGGTTTCAGCCGACGCCAGTTGTGGCAGCCACTTCTGCTTTTGCTCTTCCGTGCCGCCGCACAGGATGAGTTCTGCTGCAATCTCGGATCGGGTACCCAGCGAGCCGACCCCGATATAGCCGCGCGAGAGCTCTTCCGAGACGACGACCATAGACGCTTTCGAAAGGCCGAAGCCGCCATATTCCTCGGGGATCGTCAACCCGAACACGCCCATTTCGGCAAGCTCACCGATGAGGTCCATCGGGATCAGTTCGTCTTTCAGGTGCCATTCATGTGCGTGTGGCTCGACCCGATCCACGCTGAAACGCCGGAACTGCTCGCGGATCATCTCCAACTCGTCATCAAGCCCGCTTGCGCCGACAGTGATATTGGCAGCCTGCTCCTGCATCAGCTCGACAAGGCGGGTTCGCGCGGCTTGAGTATTGCCCGACCGGATCAGCGCGTTGATCGCCGGCGTGGCAAGGGCGCGCTGATCTTCCTCGCTCAGGCCGATATCGTGCAGTCGCAGAATTTCGCCCTGAGACATCGGGATCCCGCCCTGGATCTGTCCGAGATACTCGCCAAAAGCGATCTGATGAATCAGCTGTTCGATCTCTCCGAACTTGCCCTCTGCCGCCAGATTTTCCGCCCAGGACTGCATCTGGACAAGCGATTGGCGGTAGGTGGCCAGCCACGCAAACCCGTGCGCTGCGGACTGGTTCATTTCGATTAACTTGCTGGAAACGCGTCCGTTTTCTGTAACGGAGTCCTTCAGGATGTCTTTGGCTTGCGCGACGATCGCGGAAAGAGGGTCCAGCGTCTGCACCGTCAGGGACAACAAGTCCGGGAGACGGGCGTCGGGTGCGGTTTCCAGAGGCATGTCCTGTCCATCATGGGCCATGGGGAGAATCCTTTATAACAGCTTTTCTACGGATATGTTGTTTGCAGTTGCAGCGCAACAATAATTCGCTGGTGTGATCATTTTTGTATTAAAGTGTCGCGCTCATTTGGCGGGTGCAACTTTCCGGCGGGACGGCTATGACGCGGTGGCATGGAGTATCTGATTTCAGATCTGGGATTCTACGCGGTGGGATACGCATTCGCCATCGCACTTCTGGCTGGCGTTGTGAAAGGCATTGTCGGCTTCGCGATGCCGATGATCCTGATCTCGGGCCTCACGCTATTCCTGCCACCAGACATCGCGCTGGCGGGGCTGATCATGCCGACGCTCGTGACCAATACGATGCAGGCGCTTCGACAGGGGGTTTTCGCTGCGTGGCAGGCGATCAAGCGCTTCCGCGTGTATCTGATCGTTGCCGGCGTTGCCCTGCTTGCGTCTGCGCAGTTGGTGAACGTTCTTCCCGCCGACATGTTCTTGCTGGGGATCGGCATCCCCATCACGCTGTTTGCCGGCGTTCAGGTGCTGGGCTGGCGGCCACGCTTTGACAAGACCAATCGCTGGGCCGAGACCATCGTGGCCACCGTCGCGGGGTTCTCTGGCGGGTTGTCCGGCGTCTGGGGGCCGCCCACGGTGGCCTATCTCACGGCCATCGATACGCCCAAGGAAGAACAGATGCGCGCCCAAGGCGTGGTCTACGGGCTGGGGGCTGTGTTGCTGGTGGCGGCACATGTCCAATCGGGGATCATCCGCGAGGAAACCTTTCCGCTGTCGGCTGCGCTTGTCGTGCCTGCCGTGATCGGCACGTGGCTCGGGTTCAAAATACAGGATCGCGTGGATCAGGCGACATTCCGCAAGGTGACGCTCTTTGTCGTTTTGATCGCCGGGCTCAATCTGGTCCGGCGCGGCGTATTGGGCTAGCCCCTCCCAAACAAAAACGCCCCGGCTGAACCGAGGCGTTTTTCGATCATTCTTTCAAATGGCTTAGCCGATTGCGGCCGCTTTCACATCGTCATCGATGTAAGGTAGGTACTGCTCGAAATTGTTCGAGAACATATCGACCAGCTTGGCGGCCTGCGCGTCATAGGCGGCGGCGTCGTCCCATGTCCGGCGCGGATCCAGCAGGATGTCCGCGACGCCGTTGCAGGCGGTCGGAACCTCGAAGCCGAAATTCGCATCCTTGCGGAACTCGCCCTTGTTCAACGAACCATCGAGTGCCGCGGTGAGCAACGCCCGGGTGGCCTTGATCGGCATCCGCGAACCTGTGCCATACGCGCCACCGGTCCATCCGGTGTTCACCAGCCAGCAGGTCGAGCCATACTGCGCGATCTTTTCGCGGAGCAGGTTGCCGTAGATCTCGGGGCGGCGCGGCATGAACGGCGCGCCAAAGCAGGTCGAGAAGGTCGGCTGGGATTCGGTGACGCCGCGCTCGGTTCCGGCGACTTTCGCGGTGAAGCCCGACAGGAAGTGATACATGGCCTGTGCCGGTGTCAGCCGCGCAATCGGAGGCAGCACGCCGAACGCGTCGCATGTCAGCATGATGATGTTCTTGGGATGCCCGGCAAGTCCGGTCTCGGAGGCGTTCGGGATGTAATCCAGCGGATACGCGCAGCGCATGTTCGCCGTGAGGCTGTCATCCTCGAAATCGAGCTCGAGCGTCTCTTCGTCGAACACCATGTTTTCGATCACGGTACCGAACATGCTGGTCGTGGCAAAGATCTCGGGCTCCGCCTCGGGGCTCAGGCTGATCGTCTTGGCGTAGCAGCCGCCCTCGAAGTTGAAGATACCGCGGTCCGACCAGCCATGCTCGTCGTCACCCAGCAGCGTGCGGCCGGGATCTGCGGAAAGTGTCGTCTTGCCGGTGCCGGACAGGCCGAAGAAGACCGCCGAGTCGACCGCGTTGCCCTGCGCATGGTTGGCGGAGCCGTGCATCGGCATCACGCCTTTTTCCGGCAGCAGGTAGTTCATCAGGCCAAAGATGCCTTTCTTGTTCTCACCGGCATACTGGGTGTTGCCGATCAGGATCAGCTTGGCGTCCAGATTGGCGGCGATCACGGTCTCGGACCGGCAGCCGTGGCGCTCGGGATCGGCCTTGAAGCTCGGGCAGTTGATGACCGTGAATTCCGGCACGAAGCTGTCCAGTTCCGCGCGCTCGGGGCAGCGGAACATGTGGCGGATGAACAGGTTGTGCCACGCCAGCTCGGTGCACAGGCGCACGTCGAGGCGGTGCGCCGCGTCGGCCCCGCAGAACATATCCTGCACGAAGTAGTCGCGGCCTTTCATGTGCTCGAGCATGTCGGCCTTGAGAATTTCGAAATGCTCCGGCGACATCTCGTTGGTGTTTTCCCACCAGATCGTGTCTTCGGTTGTCGCGGTGCGGACGGTGAACTTGTCCTTCGGCGAACGGCCCGTGAATTCTCCGGTCTCGCAAAGAAATGCGCCGCCCTGGCCGAGATGACCTTCGCCGCGCTTGAGGGCTTCTTCGATGATGGACGGCTCGAGATAGTTATAGAAAACGTTTCCCAGATTGGTGATGCCTTGGTCTTCCAAGGTATGCGAGGGATTCACGCGCCCTTTAATCATCTTTTTGTTCTCCCGTTGCGACGTAACTGTGCAAATATTCCGTGCCGCGGCCACCTGCGTGACGGGCACACTGCTCCTCCGGAACAGGTCGCTTACGTATACAGTATCGATTGGCTGCGATGGAACCGGAGAAGGCACCTCGTTAGCGTTATCATTCACCAATAACTGCGGCAAATTAGTCAAACATTAGGACGGAAAGAGCGAAATAGGGCTCGCCATCGGCCGATTCGCCACAAATCCATTGATTCTGCGCGCTCAAAAGCGGAGATTATGTGAAAACACAAAAACAGAGCAGAAAAAGGGATCCACGATGTCGAAGATTGCACTGGTGGACGACGACAGGAACATTCTCACGTCGGTTCAGATGACGCTCGAGGCGGAAGGTTTCGACGTTGAAACCTACAATGACGGACAGTCGGCGCTTGATGCGTTTAACCGCAAGTTGCCGGACATGGCTGTTCTGGATATCAAGATGCCCCGGATGGATGGCATGGATCTGCTGCAGCGATTGCGGCAGAAGACCGATATGCCCGCGATCTTCCTGACCTCCAAGGACGACGAGATTGACGAGGTGCTGGGTCTGCGCATGGGCGCGGATGACTACGTCAGAAAGCCCTTCTCCCAGCGCCTTCTGGTCGAGCGGATCCGCGCCTTGCTGCGTCGCAAGGAAGCGATCGAAAAGGACGATGCCGGCGAGCCGGAAACCAGCCAGGTTATGGTGCGCGGTGAACTGACGATGGACCCGCTGCGCCATACGGTGGTCTGGAAAGGCAATGACGTTTCGCTGACAGTGACCGAGTTCCTGCTGCTGCAGGCGCTCGCGCAACGCCCCGGTTTCGTCAAGAGCCGCGACCAATTGATGGATGTCGCGTATGACGACCAAGTCTACGTGGATGACCGGACGATCGACAGCCACATCAAGCGTCTGCGGAAGAAAATGCGGACGGCCGATGAGGACTTCAATGCGATCGAAACTCTGTACGGTATAGGTTACAGATACAACGAAGAGTAGTCATGTCGATTGCTTCAAAACTATCGGTTGTCGGCAGCCGGAGTGTCCGGAATGCCGACTTGGTGATGGGTGAGGATTGGACGGAGCTCGAAGAGGCCGTCGAAACCGAACTCCAGAACAAACGTGCCCAGCGCAACCTGATTTCCCTGAACCGGTCGCCGCTCGCACGCAAGATCATCACGTTCAACATGCTGGCACTGATCGTGCTGGTGACCGGTGTTTTGTTCATCAATCCGTTCCGGGACACGCTGGTTGCCCAGCGCGAGGCGCAGTTGGCCACCGAGGTCCAGCTGATCGCCAAGATCTTCGAGGCACGTACCATCGCGGATCCGCAAACCGAAGGCGCCACGATCCTGGATCTTTCCGATGCGGCGCAGACGGTGGCTGGTCTCGATATCGAGCCCGGCACCGAGGTTTTTGTCTTCGACACGTCCGAGCGTCTGATTGCCAGCACGAAAAAAGCGCTGCCCACATCTGCGAACGATCCCGCGTCTGACGGAAGCAGCACGTTCATCACGGATTTCCTCAACGATATCTGGTCCACGGTCTTTGATGCGCTCGGGCCCGAACACGACCTTGTTGAAGGGTTCACCGGCGAAGATGAAGCGCGTTTCCTGCTGCCGCGCGCCCTGTCGGGTGAAACGCTGGGTCGCAATGGGCGCAACGATGCGGGTGACAGCCTTTTCTCTGTTGCGGCCCCGATTACGCATAACGGGGCCGGGGTCGGTGTGATTGCTCTGACCACCGTTTCCGGAGAGATCGACCAACTGGTTCGGATCGAACGGGAACAGGTCCTGCAGATGTTCGTGATCGCAATTCTCGTTTCCATCGGGCTGTCCTTGGTCTTGGCCAGTACGATCGCCAACCCCCTGTCCGATCTTGCCGCCGCTGCGGAAATCGGGCGTGACAAGAATGCGCGGAAAGTCTCGCCAAGCCGTGTGAAAATCCCTGATCTTACCGCGCGCCCGGATGAAATCGGGCGTCTGTCGGGTGCGATGCGTGGCATGGTGGCGGCGCTCTACGAACGGATTGATGCGAACGAACAATTCGCCGCCGATGTGGCGCATTAGATCAAGAACCCTCTCGCCTCCCTGCGCTCCGCCGTCGGGACCATGCATGTGGCGAAGACCTCGGATCAGCGGACCAGACTGCTGGATGTGATCGAGCATGATGTGCGGCGTCTCGACCGTCTCGTCAGCGACATCTCGAACGCATCGCGGCTGGACAGCGAGCTGGTCAAAGAGGATGAGGAAGCCTTTGACCTGATGAAGATGATCAACAACCTGACCGAGTATCTCGGTCAGGAAGCCGCTGAACGCGGGGTCGAGTTCATCAAGGATATCCCCAGTGACCCGATCATGATCCACGGCCTCGAAGCGCGGCTGGCACAGGTCTTCGTGAACCTGATCACCAACGCGACGTCCTTCTGTGAAGACGGGGATGCAGTTCGGATCTGGGCGCGCCGCAGGGACAACCGCGTCCTTGTGGTCGTGGAAGATACCGGACCGGGTATTCCCGAGCAGGCCCTGTCGAAGGTCTTCAAGCGCTTCTATTCGGAGCGGCCCGAGAACCAGTTCGGCAATCACTCCGGTCTGGGTCTGGCAATCTCGAAACAGATTATCGAGGCGCATGGCGGAGTGATCTGGGCCGAGAATATCCGGCCCACGGATGCGGATATTACCTCCGAACCGCTGGGCGCAAGATTTGTCGTGGGTCTTCCGACCTGACCGGCGCAGAGGACGATACGTCCTCGGACGCAGGGGAACGCCTGCTGACACTGCACGCCTCTGCTGTTCGCATTGAGGACCATGGCATCCTGATCACCGGCGCCTCGGGAGATGGCAAATCGACCTTGGCATTGAACCTGATGGCGCTGGGCGCGGACCTGGTGGCCGATGATTATTGCCGGCTGCGGCGCGCCGATGACGTGGTCTGGCTCGAGAAACCTGACACACTGCCCCCCGCGATCGAGCTGCGCGGCATGGGCCTGTTGCGTGCGCCGATCGCGCCGCGCGCCCGCTTGTCGGTTGTCATTGACCTTTCAGAACCCGAAACCGAGCGGCTCCCGCCCACACATTTCTGTGATTTCCTCGGTTTGACGTTCAGAAAGTTCAAACGTGTCGAGGGAAGCCATTTTCCTTACGGGATTCTTCACTATCTAAGACACGGATCGATGGCGTGATCCGAATCTGAGGAGCAGACCTTGCCCAGCGAACACCCCAGAGTGGTTTTTGTAACCGGCCCGTCAGGCGCCGGTCGCTCGACGGCAATCCATGCGCTTGAAGACCTCGGGTTCGAGGCCATCGACAACCTGCCGCTGTCGCTGATCCCGCGCCTGTTGTCGGGGCCGCCGATGGAACGGCCTCTGGCGCTGGGCGTCGATCCCCGAAACCGCGATTTTGACTCGGCCGCGATGATCGATCTCGTCGATAAGCTGAACGGGAACAGTGCGATCGAAAGCAGCGTGCTCTATCTGGACGCGCGGTCCGATATTCTCCTCCGGCGCTTTTCCGAGACACGCCGCAGGCATCCCCTGGCACCCGACGATGCGCCGCAGGACGGCATCCGCCGCGAGTTCGAGCTTCTCGCACCGCTCAAGGTGCGCGCGGAATTTCTGATCGACACGTCCGACATGACGCCGCATGACCTTCGCGCCGAAGTGGAAAGCCTGCTTGCGCCTTCAAACGCCGGCGCGCTGGCGGTTTCGGTGCAATCGTTCTCCTACAAGCGCGGCCTGCCGCGCGGGGTTGATATGGTGTTTGACTGCAGGTTCCTGCGCAACCCGCACTGGGACCGCGAATTGCGCGGGCTCGACGGGCGGGATGCGAAAGTCGAAGCCTATATCATGGAGGATGAGAAGTTCGCGCCGTTCCTCTCGAAGCTTTCCGGGATGACGGAATTTCTGCTTCCCGCATTCAAGGATGAAGGCAAGGCGCATCTGAGCTTCGGGCTTGGGTGTACAGGGGGCCAGCACCGGTCTGTGGCTGTCGCTGAAAATCTGGCGCGGACCCTTGCACAAAAGGGATGGCGTGTGTCTATAAGGCACCGGGAATTGGAACGACGCGCCAAGGGCGCAGGGGCAGATTAGCAGGATATCGTACGGGTGATTGGGATCGTTATCGTTGCACATGGTGGATTGGCGCGGGAATACCTTGCCGCCGTGGAACATGTCGTCGGCAAGCAGGACGGCATTCGTGCGATCATGATCGAGGACAATCACGACAGAGCGCGCAAACAAGACGAGATCTGTGAGGCCGCAGACGCTGTCGACACCGGGGACGGGGTCGTGGTCGTAACGGACATGTTCGGAGGCTCGCCCTCCAATTTGTCCTTGCGCGCCTGCCAGCCCGATGACCGCCACATCCTGTATGGCGCGAACTTGCCGATGCTCATCAAGCTTGCGAAGTCCCGGCAGATGGATGTGTCTGATGCGGTTGACTCCGCCCTGAAGGCTGGTCGAAAGTACATCGATAGTTTTAATGGTTTGACCAGTGATGGCTAAACGCGAATTTAAGATAGTCAACGAAAAGGGATTGCATGCCCGGGCGTCAGCCAAATTCGTTGAGGTGGTTGAAGAGTTCGATGCCCGGGCTACGGTTTCGAGAGACGGGATGGATGTGTCCGGAGACAGTATCATGGGGCTCTTGATGCTTGCGGCGTCGCGCGGGACGAGTATCGAAGTCGTCACGGAGGGTGCGGCCGCGACCGAGCTAGCCGACGCACTTGAGGCGTTGGTGGCAAACCGATTTGGTGAGGATTGCTGAGATGGGACGACCAGCAATAGACCGGGTTGCGGACAACCGCGATCTCGCGCCGCAAGAGGGCGATGCAGCGCCTGAATACGTCCCCTATGACAAGCGCAACCTGTCCTATGCGAACACATTCACCAACCCGTGGAAGGCCAATACCATCCGCGCGATGGAGTGGATGACGGGCAAGCTTCATCTGCTGCGTCTCATCCGCCGCTTCGAGAAAAACGGCGTCCGCTTCGGTCAGGGCTTCTGGGAAGATGCTCTGGAGGCGATGGGAATCGAGCTGCAGACCCCGGAGCATCAACTCAACCGCATTCCGAAAACCGGCCCTGTGATCATCGTGGCCAACCATCCGCATGGTCTGGTCGATGGAATGGTGCTGGCGGAGCTGATCGGCCGTGTGCGCACCGATTACAAGATCCTGACGCGATCCTTGCTGACCGGTGTGAACGCAATTGACCAGTTCATGATCCCGGTCCCGTTTCCGCATGAAGAGGATGCGCTGCAGCAAAATCTCGAGATGCGGCGCAAGGCAATGGAGCATCTGACCGACGAAGGCGTGATCGTGATTTTTCCGTCCGGCGTTGTTGCCACATCCGAGACGGCCTTCGGCCCTGTGGTCGAGGCGGATTGGAACCCTTTTACCGCCAAGATGATCCAGCGCTCGGGCGCGACCGTGGTGCCGGTGTATTTTCCGGGCAGAAACTCGCGTGCCTACCAGATCGCGAACCAGCTGTCCTCAACGCTGCGTCAGGGCCTGTTGCTCTATGAGGTGCGCCATGCCCTCTACAAGCCGCAGGCGCCAGTGGTTGGCGAGCCGATCACGGCAGAAGAGATCAAAAGCTGGTCCAGTGATCCGCGCGGCTTCGTGGCGTGGCTGCGCGACATGACACTCAGTCTGCGCAACGCCCCCTGATCCGGCTGGTTCTGCTCAGCGCGTCGGAACCGGAGGATCCTGCCGGTAGTCATAAAATCCGCGCTGTGTCTTGCGACCCAGCCAACCTGCTTCGACATATTTCGTAAGCAGCGGGCAGGGACGGTATTTCGTATCCGCCAGACCGTCATGCAGCACGTTCATAATCGCAAGGCAGGTGTCCAGACCGATGAAATCGGCCAGCTCCAGCGGTCCCATCGGGTGGTTTGCACCCAGCTTCATCGAACTGTCGATGGAGGAAACCGAGCCGACGCCTTCATAGAGGGTATAGACGGCCTCGTTGATCATCGGCATCAGGATCCGGTTCACGATGAACCCCGGGAAGTCCTCCGCGCTTGCGGCGGTCTTGTTGAGATTGTCGACGACGGTCCGGCAGGCCTTGTAGGCCTCGTCATCCGTTGCGATGCCACGGATAAGTTCCACCAGTTGCATCACCGGAACGGGGTTCATGAAATGGAACCCCATGAACTTTTCCGGCCGATCCGTGCGCGAGGCCAGACGCGTGATCGAGATCGAGGACGTGTTCGAGGTCAGGATCGTGTGCGGCTGAAGATGCGGCACGAGATCCTCGAAGATCGCCGTCTTCACGGTTTCGCGTTCGGTCGCGGCCTCGATCACAAGATCGGTCGCGCCAAGGCTGGGCAGATTGAGGTCGGTCTTGATCCGGCCAAGCGCCTCGTGATGCTGGTCGGTCGTGATCTTTCCGCGTGAGGCCTGCCGCTCCATGTTGGCGTCGATTGTCTTGAGGGCTGCATCCAGCGCCTCTTGGGAGACATCGTTCAGCAACACGTCATAGCCCGCCAGCGCGAGTACATGGGCGATGCCGTTGCCCATCTGGCCTGCTCCGACCACGCCAACCTTCTGAATGTCCATAACGCGCGCCTGTCCTGTGAAATCGAGCGCACAATAGGCTTGGTTGAACCGCAGGTGCAAGGTCTCGCGATGATTAGAAACTGAGACAATTTTGCAGTTTAGGAATTTCTCAAGCTCTGAGTCGGATTCTGTCAACTGCGAGTGAAAGAGAGGTGGGAAGATGGCCTTCGAAAGACCGGGCGAAAGCCCGTTGGACTATTATCAGTGCCGGTATGGCAAATCTAAATTGTTGTTTCGCGGTCCCAAGCGGGATCTCAAGGGCGGATACTACGCCTTTATCGGGGGGACCGAGACCTATGGGAAATACGTCAAACACCCGTTCCCCGAGCTTCTGGAGCAGCATGTCGGCTGGCCATGCGTCAATTTTGGCGCGCTGAACGCGGGCGTCGACGCGTTTCTGGGTGATCCGGCCCTGATGGAGCTGTGCGAGAAGGCGAAGGGAACCGTCATTCAGGTGATGGGCGCGCAGAACATGTCGAACCGGCTTTACTCGGTTCATCCGCGCCGGAACGACAGGTTCCTGAAAGCGTCCCAGATGCTCGAAATGTTGTTCCGCGAGGTCGACTTCACCGAGTATTCCTTCACGCGGCATTTGCTGTCTTCGCTCAAGAGCCTTTCGCCGGAGAAGTTCTCGGCGCTTGAGGCAGAGCTGAAGGAAGCCTGGATCGCCCGCATGAAAGGGCTGTCGAAACGGATCAGCGGGCGCACGACGCTGCTGTGGATTTCAGATCGCCTGCCGGAAGAAGACGGGCCTGTCGAAGGCAGTGAGCTTGGGCTTGATCCGCTATTCGTGGACCGGGCCATGATCGAGGCGGTGCGGCCCTTTGTGACCGATGTCGTCGAGGTCAAGATCCCGGCCGAGATGACGCAAAGCGGGACTGCGGGCATGTTCTTTCCGCCGCTTGAGGCCGGTGTCGCCTCAGAGATGTATGGCCCCGACGTGCATAACTATATCGCGGATCAGCTGCGGGATTTGTTCTGAAACGAAAAAGGCCCGCCGTTGGAAAACGGCGGGCCTTGAAGCTTGATTGTGACGGCTCTTAGAGCTTTTCGATCAGGTCGGGAACGGCTTCGAACAGGTCAGCCACCAGTCCGTAGTCGGCCACCTGGAAGATCGGGGCCTCTTCGTCCTTGTTGATTGCGACGATGACCTTGGAGTCCTTCATGCCGGCGAGGTGCTGAATCGCGCCGGAGATGCCGACAGCGACATAAAGATCCGGTGCCACAACCTTGCCGGTCTGGCCAACCTGCCAGTCATTCGGCGCATAGCCCGAGTCGACGGCTGCGCGAGACGCACCTACGGCGGCCCCCAGCTTGTCGGCCAGTTTCTCGATCATGGCGAAGTCTTCCTCGGAGCCGACGCCACGGCCACCGGACACAACGATCCCGGCCGATGTCAGTTCGGGCCGATCGCTGGCCGCAACCTTGTCCTCGACCCATGCGCTCAGACCCGGGTCGCCCGCTGCGCCGATTTTCTCGACCGACGCGGACCCGCCTTCAGCAGCGGCGTCGAAATTGGCCGTGCGGACGGTGACGACTTTCTTGCCATCGCCGGACTGCACTGTCTGGATCGCGTTGCCGGCATAGATCGGGCGCTCGAACGTATTGGCGTCGATAACAGCGGTGACATCCGAGATGACCATTGCGTCAAGCAGTGCCGCAGTGCGCGGCAGGATGTTTTTCGCGGTTGCCGTTGCGGGGGCCACGATGTGCTCGTAGTCACCTGCCAGCGAGATGATCAGATCGGAGAGCGGCTCGGCCAGCCCATTGCCGTAAGACGCATCATCCACGCACAGAACTTTCGAGACGCCGTCGAGTTTCGCGGCGGCTTCCGCTGCGCCGCCACAGCCTGCGCTTGCACACAGAACCGTAATGTCACCCAGCGGTTTCGCGGCCGTCACGGCCTTTGCGGTCGCGTCAACGGAAAGCTCTCCGCCAACGACTTCTGCAAGAAGAAGAACAGCCATCAGATTACCCCCGCTTCGTCTTTGAGTTTTGCCACGAGTTCATCGACCGAACCGACCTTGATGCCGGCCTTGCGGGCCTCGGGCTCGGTGGTTTTCACGACTGTCAGGCGCGAGGTCACGTCGACGCCGAAATCGGCTGGCGTTTTCTCGTCCAGCGGCTTCTTCTTCGCTTTCATGATGTTGGGAAGCGAGGCGTAGCGCGGCTCGTTCAGGCGCAGATCGACGGTCACGACCGTTGGCATGTTGACCTTGATCGTTTGCAGGCCACCATCCACTTCGCGCGTCACGACAGCCGCATCGCTCTCGACATCCAGTTCGGATGCGAAGGTTGCCTGACTCCAGCCCAGCAGTGCGGACAGCATCTGCCCGGTTGCGTTCATATCGTTGTCGATCGCCTGCTTGCCGCAAATGACGAGCGAGGGCTGCTCGGCATCGACCACGCCCTTGAGCAGTTTGGCCACGGCGAGCGGCTCGATATCTTCGTGCACGTCTTCGGAAGCCACGATCAGGATCGCCCGGTCCGCGCCCATGGCCAGAGCCGTGCGCAGCGTCTCCTGCGCCTGCTTGACGCCGACGGAAACGGCAACGATCTCGTCAGCCTTGCCGGCCTCTTTCAGACGGATCGCCTCTTCGACAGCAATCTCGTCGAAAGGGTTCATCGACATTTTGACATTTGCGAGATCGACTCCGCTTCCATCCGCTTTCACGCGTACTTTCACGTTGTAGTCGATCACGCGCTTGACGGGCACGAGGACCTTCATCTGCGGTATCTCCATTGTTTCGCCCGATCACGGGCGTTGAAATCCATGCCCATCATGTAAAGGAGCAGGACGCGGGAAAACAGGGCAAAATCGACGCGTTTTTGTCATCTGACGCCGCGTTGCCGCGAATCCCTCTATCAACGGAGCTTTTTGCCGGATCAGCGGTTGGCGCCGGGGACCCAGAGCACGTCGTCCTTGCCGTCATTATTGGCGATGCGCGAGGCGACGAAAAACCAGTCTGACAGCCGGTTGAGGTATTTCACGGCCGCCGGATTGATCGCTTCCATCGTGGCTAGCTCGACCGTCAGACGCTCTGCGCGGCGGGAGATCGTGCGGCACAGGTGCAATTGCGCGGCGAGCGGAGAGCCCCCGGGCAGGATGAAGGAGCGCAGCGGTTCAAGCGCTTCATTCATCGCGTCGATTTCCGACTCGAGTCGCGCAACCTGACCGGTGGTCATGCGCAGCGGCGGGTACTCCGCGTCGGCGTCCTTTTCCATGTCGGGGCGGCAGAGATCCGCACCCAGATCGAAGAGATCGTTCTGGATCGCCGCCAGCTGCGCGTCCATCTCGCCTTCGGAATGCAGGCGGGCAAGGCCCACCGTGGCATTGGCTTCGTCCACCGTGCCGTAGGCGGTCACCCGCATGGAGTGTTTGGCGACCCGCGCGCCGTTGCCCAGAGCGGTTTCGCCGGCGTCGCCGGTCTTCGTGTAGATCTTGTTGAGAACGACCATTATGCGCCTCCCATCCGGCTGACGAAGACAAAGATCAAAATCAGGATAACGGCGACGAACTGTGCCCCGATCCGGTAACGCATGATCCGGTTGGCGTGTTTCTTGTTGAACTCACCGCCCTTGGCAAAGCCGCCAATCCCGATCAGCAGAATGACCAGCACGGCAAGGCATGCCAGTGCCGCGATAATAAAGAGCGGATCGTTTGCCATTTCATCTCTCCCGGCAATTTCAGTTCGAACAGCACTTAGCGGCGCGGTCTGAAAAAGCGAACTGGAAATTTGCACTCAGCCCTTCAGAAGCACCCAGTCCAGCGCCCGCGTGGGCAGAATCCTTCTGAGAAAGCCGATTATATAGGTCGGGGTTGTGACGTAATAGCGCGGTTTGGGATTGTAGTGTTCCAGCGCGTGCAGCAGTTTCTTTGACACGGCGCTTGCGGGCAGTTCGAACGGATCGGGCCCGCGCTTGTCATAGAGCCGTTTCAGCAGAATGGATTCGTATTGCTTGGCGCGCGGCGAGTTCTTCCAGTCGATCCATTTCTCGAAATGGGGGATGGCCTTGCGCCGCAGGTCGGACGTGACCGGGCCGGGCTCGATCAGGATCACCTTGATGTTGGTGTCCAGCATCTCGAGCCGCAACGTATCCGTCAGGCCCTCCATGGCGAATTTGGTTGCGTTATAGGCACCGCGCCAGCGCAGTGCGGCAAAGCCCAGAACAGAAGAGCAGTTCAGGATGCGCCCGTGGCCCTGCGCCCGCATCACCGGGATCACCTGCCGGGTCAATTCGTGATAGCCGAAGAGGTTGGTTTCAAAGATGGCGCGCAGCGCGTCGGTCGGCAGGTCCTCGACGGCGCCCGGCACCGCGTAGGCGCCGTTGTTGAACACCGCATCAAGCGTGCCGCCGGTCCGGTTCAGGCATTCTGAAACGGCTGCCGAAATCGTCTCGGTCGCCGCGTAGTCGAGCACGAAACTCTCAAGTCCTTCCTCGCGCAGGCGGGCACAGTCGCCTTCCTGCCGGCAGGTGGCGAAGACCCGCCACCCCTGCTTCTGGAGGTAATGGGCTGCGTCGTAACCAATTCCCGAAGAACATCCGGTGATAAGAATGGATTTTTTGCTCAATTTTCGCCTCTTTTCATATCGTCTCTGGACCGTGCTGCCCGCTGCATTTACACCGTATATATGACCGACACCACCGACGACCCCAAGATGGAGCCTATGGATCTCGCCGAGCCGCTGCGGCGTGCCATTGGCGAGCGCTATTTGCAATATGCGCTGTCGACGATCATGCATCGCGCCTTGCCCGATGCCCGTGACGGTCTCAAGCCGGTGCATCGCCGCATTCTCTATGCGATGCGCGAGTTGCGGCTGGCGTCCAACGGGGGGTTCCGGAAATCCGCGAAGATCTCGGGCGATGTGATGGGCAACTACCATCCCCATGGTGATCAGGCGATTTATGATGCGCTGGCGCGTCTGGCGCAGGATTTCAATGTCCGGTATCCGCTGGTCGACGGGCAGGGCAATTTCGGCAATATCGATGGCGATAACCCCGCCGCGGCGCGCTACACCGAAGCGCGCATGACCGCCACGGCCGAGGCGTTGCTTGAGGGCTTGTCGGAGAACGCGGTCGACTTCCGTGACAATTACGATGGAACGCTGCAGGAGCCGGTGGTCCTGCCTGCGACCTTCCCGAACCTTTTGGCCAACGGGGCAAGCGGGATCGCGGTGGGCATGGCGACCAATATCCCGCCGCATAATATTGGCGAACTGTGCGAGGCCTGCATCCATCTCATCAAGGCGCCGAACGCGCGGGATGAGACGCTTCTCGACTACGTTCCCGGACCGGATTTCCCGACCGGTGGAACTCTTGTCGAGCCGCGCGAGAACATCGCCGAGGCCTACCGCACCGGGCGGGGGTCCTTCCGCCTCAGGGCGAAATGGGAGATCGAGGATCTGGGCCGCGGCCAGTGGCAGGTCGTTGTCACCGAGATTCCGTATCAGGTTCAGAAATCCAAGCTGATCGAAAAGATCGCAGAGCTGATCCAGACCAAGAAGATCCCGATCCTGACCGATATTCGCGACGAGTCTGCCGACGATATCCGGGTTATTCTCGAGCCGCGCTCCAAGAATGTGGATCCCGAGGTGCTGATTGGGCTTCTGTTCCGGAATTCCGATCTCGAGGTCCGGTTCTCGCTCAACATGAACGTGTTGATTGACGGGCTGACACCCAAGGTCTGTTCGCTCAAGGAAGTCTTGCGCGCTTTCCTCGACCACCGTCGCGATGTCCTGCAGCGCCGCTCACGCCACCGCCTCGACAAGATCGACCACCGGCTGGAGGTTCTGGAAGGCTTTATCGTCGCCTTTCTCAACCTCGACCGGGTGATCGACATCATCCGTTATGACGATGATCCGAAATCAGCGCTGATGTTCGAGGACTGGAGCGCGACCCATATCCGCGCAACCTCCGAAGAGGATTATGTCGGGCCTGTCCTGCGCGAAGGCACGGATCCGTCCCTGACCGAAGTGCAGGCGGACGCGATTTTGAACATGCGTTTACGCAGTCTGCGCCGCCTCGAGGAACTGGAGCTGCGGCGTGAACGCGATGAGCTGATGATCGAGCGTGCCGAGCTGGAGGATCTCCTCGAAGACGAGGCTTTGCAGTGGAAGCGCATCACCGAGCAGCTGCGCGAGACCCGCAAGGTCTTCGGCAAGGATGCCGAGGGCGGCGCGAGACGCACCCATTTCGCCGAGGCGACCGAGGTCGAGGAAGTGCCGCTCGAAGCGATGATCGAGCGGGAGCCGGTGACGATCGTCTGTTCGAAGATGGGGTGGATCCGTGCCATGAAAGGCCATGTCGCGCTCGACTCGCCACTCAAGTTCAAGGATGGCGATGAAAGCCGTTTTGTGTTCCACGCCGAGACAACAGACAGGCTCTTGGCGTTCGGGACCAACGGACGTTTCTACACGGTGTCGGTCGCGAACCTGCCGGGCGGGCGGGGCATGGGCGAGCCGCTGCGCCTGATGGTCGATCTTCCGAATGAATGCGACATCGTCGATCTCTTCATTCACAAGCCCGAGCGCAAGCTTTTGGTGGCCTCTTCGGCGGGGGACGGCTTCGTGGTGTCGGAGGCGGATGTGGCGGCCCAGACCCGCGCCGGCAAACAGGTTCTCAATGTCCGCGGGGAGGCGCAGGCGGCCGTCTGTCGCCCGGTTGAGGGTGATCATGTTGCCGTCGTTGGTGAAAACCGAAAGGTTCTGGTCTTTGCCCTTGAGGAGCTTCCCGAAATGGGGCGCGGCAAGGGCGTGCGGCTGCAACGCTACAAGGATGGCGGTTTGCGTGACGCACGGACCTTTACGCTGGCCGAAGGGCTCAGCTGGACGGATCCGGCCGGACGGACGCGGACCGAGACGGATCTGAGCGAATGGATGGGCAAGCGCGCGGGGGTGGGGCGGATGGCGCCACGCGGTTTCCCGCGCGACAACAAGTTCAATTGAGCAGGGCCCGACGTTCAACTGGGCAGGGCCCGGGGCCGGAAAAACTGGAAGGGGACGGCACATGATGCAGGCAACTCTGAGTAAACTGACCGCACTTCTCTTATTCTTCAGCCTGTCGGCATGCACTCTCGACACTCTGGGAACCACGCCCGCAGCGGCCCCGCCGCCGTCTCTGGGCGATTTCAAGCTCGAGCATAATGTTGTCGTCGCCAAGGACGCCCGCAAGATCGGACCGTCGCTCGAGGTCGCGCCCGCAAGTTGGGAGGCACGGCTGGAGGCCGCCATCGATGAGCGGTTCGGGGGCTATTTGGGCGAAAAGCTCTACCACATCGGCATCAATCTCGACGGCTATGCATTGGCAGAGCCCGAGGTTCCCGTGGCCACGGCTCCAAGACCCGCGCTCGTGGTCAGCGTGACGATCTGGGACGACGCGGCCCAGGAGAAGCTCAACGAGCCGCCGCGCCAGATGATGATCTTTGCGGACCAAAAAGGCGGGGCGCTCTTTGGTCCGGCCCGCACGTCGAGCCGGGAGGAACAGATGGCCGGTCTGGCCGAGCAACTGGCACTGGCGGTCGAGCGGTATCTTGTCGCCAACGGGTCGTGGTTCGGGGTGGACACAGCACCGCAGGCGATCGCGGCATCCGACGCCGATCTGCTCAAGGCGCCCGAGGCAAATACCGCGGCCATTCCCTCTGGTGAAATTGTCGCGACGCCACTTGCCGGAGCCGCCAACTGACTCTTGATTTTTCCTGCTGTTCTGAATAGGTAGCCCGCGAACGCAATTGGGGTGATTTTGCCCGGGTGAACAGAAGGCGCCTGACGACATGGCTAAGGAAAAGTTTGAA
>JAGDYX010000001.1:2464090-2651973 GCA_049116435.1 Paracoccaceae bacterium | reverse complement strand
CGTCGTGAGACAGTTCGGTCCCTATCTTCCGTGGGTGTAGGATACTTGAGAGGAGTTGCCCCTAGTCCGAGAGGACCGGGGTGAACGATCCACTGGTGGACCAGTTGTCATGCCAATGGCAGTGCTGGGTAGCTATGATCGGAAAGGATAACCGCTGAAGGCATCTAAGCGGGAAGCCCCCCTCAAAACAAGGTATCCCTGAGAACCGAGGTAGACCACCTCGTCGATAGGCCGGAGATGTAAGCGCAGTAATGCGTTCAGTTGACCGGTACTAATTGTTCGATAGGCTTGATTTGATCCAGTAGAAGCCAGACTTCTAAGGATCTGAAGAGCTGCACAATGCAGTTTGATTTGGATATGATGTTTCTTTCTCGGTTTGGTGGTCATAGCGCGAGCAAAACACCCGATCCCATCCCGAACTCGGCAGTTAAGTGCCGTCGCGCCGATGGTACTGCGTCTTAAGACGTGGGAGAGTAGGTCACCGCCAAACCTAGTAAGAAACATCATGTATCTCTCTTTCGATGCGCCTCAGACTTTCAACTAAGCCATGAGGCTCTTTTGGCGCGGGATGGAGCAGCCCGGTAGCTCGTCAGGCTCATAACCTGAAGGTCGCAGGTTCAAATCCTGCTCCCGCAACCAAACAGACATCTCAGCCGCCTTCGGGCGGCTTTGTTTGTTTCTGGGCCCCTGCCTGCGCGGCGACGCGTGCCGCATTTGCATCGCCATGACAGCATTTTCGCGCCTTTCCTGCGTTTTCATTCGCGGATTGTCGCCTGTGCGGCCGATAAAGGTCCAAAGTCTTGGATCGTTCTATGTTTCATATTTTCATTCTCTGTTCCGGAACGGCCGCGCTGGTCAATCTGGCCGTGGGCTACCTGCTCTACGGGGTTGCAGGGTTTGCCGGGCCGCTGACCTATCCGCTGAGCGTCGCCTTCGCCTTTGCGTGCGGCATGGCCGTCAGTTTCGTTCTGAACAGACAGTTTACCTATGACCGGTCCGGCCGTGCGGTTGGCCACGAAATGCGGGATTTCTTTCTTGTGTCTCTCGTCGGGCTGTTCCTCAATACCGGGATCGCCTGGGGGCTTTATGCGGTGGCGCCGGGCGCCATCGCCGGCCTTCTGCCGGTCAGCCTGATGCCCGAGACGGCCGCACATCTCACCGCCGTCGCAATTACTGCGATCTATTCTTTCCTTGCCCATAAATGGATCAGCTTCGGGCGCGCTGACGCCAAGTGGCGGACCCGCATGAAACCCCGCAACGCGCGGGCAGGAGGGTCCTGAGCCCATGACGGAGAAGAAGGTTGCTCTGATCGTGGGCGGCGGTCCGGCAGGGCTTACGGCGGCTTATGAGCTGGCCACGCGCACCGACATCACCCCGATTGTCTTCGAGGCCGATGACCAGGTGGGCGGGATCTCCCGCACGGTGAATTACAAGGGCAACCGGATCGATATCGGCGGCCACCGGTTCTTTTCCAAATCGAACAGGGTCATGCACTGGTGGTCCGAGATGCTGCCGCTCGAAGCGTCCGCCGCCGATGCCGGAGATCTCACGATCGGATACCAGAACCAGCAGAACACCGTGGAGACTGCGGGCGCCGCGGCCGATCCCGAGCAGGTCGACGAAGTGATGCTTGTGCGTTCCCGGATCTCGCGCATCCTGTTCGACAAGACCTTCTACGATTATCCGATCAAGCTTTCGGTCCGGACCTTTGCCAATCTTGGCTTTGCGCGGACCCTGCGGATTTTCGGCAGCTATTTCCGCGCCCGCCTGCGCCCGATCCGCCCGGAACGCACCTTGCGCGATTTCATCATCAACCGTTTCGGCACGGAGCTTTTTGCCACCTTCTTCGAGAATTACACCGAAAAGGTCTGGGGGGTTCCCTGTCACGAGATCCCGGCTGATTGGGGCGCGCAGCGGATCAAGGGCGTGTCGATCACGGGCCTCATCAAACACGCGCTCGGCAAGCTTGTTCCCAAGAAACGCGACATCGCCCAGAAGGATGTGGAAACCAGCCTGATCGAGCGGTTTCTCTATCCCAAGTTCGGCCCCGGGCAGCTTTGGGAAGTGGTGGCGCGCAAGGTCGAAGAGGCGGGCGGCACGGTCCGGATGAACACCCGCGTCACACGCGTCCACCACGCCGGGGGGCGCATTACGGGCCTCGATGTGATGACGCCGGACGGCAAGACCGGGTTCATCGCGGGAGATATGGTCTTCTCCTCGATGCCGATCCAGCAGTTGATCGGAGGCTGGCAGCCCCCCGCGCCCGCGCCTGTTACCGACGTGGCGCAGGGTCTTGTGTATCGCGATTTTATCACCGTGGGGGTTTTGCTGCGCAAAATGACCCTTGGCGGAGGTGTTGACGGGCATGATCTGGCGGAGCGTGTTTCCGACAACTGGATCTATATCCACGAGCCCGATGTGCAGGTCGGCCGCGTGCAATTGTTCAACAACTGGTCGCCTTATCTGGTCGCGGATCCTTCGACCGTCTGGCTGGGGCTGGAGTATTTCGTCAATGAAAGCGATGCGTTCTGGCAGTCTGACGATGCCGACATCATTGCCTTGGCCAAACGCGAGCTGGAGACGCTGGGCGTTGCGGCGCGTGCGGACGTGCTCGACGCGGTCGTGATCCGCACACCCAAGGCCTATCCCGCCTATTTCGGGACCTATGACCGGCTGGACGAGATCCGCGATTACGTGATGGGGTTCGACAATCTCTACTGTGTCGGGCGCAACGGTATGCACCGCTATAACAATCAGGATCACTCGATCCTGACCGCGCTTGTCGCGGTTGACGGTATCGCGGAAGGCCGGGATCGACGGGCCGAGACCTGGCAGATCAATACCGAACAGGATTACCATGAAAGCAAGTGATCAGGACCGGCGCACGCCTCCTGACGGTCCGGCCATCAGAGCGGCGTTCTGGATCATCCTGATCGCTTTTGTGGTGCTGACGCGGCCCTATCGCGGGCTCTATCACGACGCCTATCTCTATGCCGCGCAAACCTTGCGGCGTCTCGATCCGGCCAATCTTGCCGGTGACGTTATTTTCGAGTTCGGCAATCAGGACAGCTTCACGCTTTTCACGGCGCTTTACGCACCGTTCGTGGAGGCCTTGGGCCATGCGCAGGCAGATCTGCTGTTCTGGGCGCTGGGGCTGGCGGTCTGGCTGGCCGCGCTGGCGCGCCTTGCCGGCCACCTTTTCCCCGAGCGGACCGCACGGTTTTTTGCACTGGCCGCGGCCGTTCTTCTTTCAGCGCGCTATGGCAATGGCGTTCTCAGCTATGGCGAAGGGTATGTCGTCCCGCGCCCCTTCGCTGAAGCCGCGGGGCTGATCGCGATTTATTTCGGTTTGAAGGGAAAGCACGCCTACGGACTGGGCCTGACGCTGGTGGCAGGTGTCTTGCACCCCCTGACCGGGCTTGGCGTCGCTGCGCTCTGGCTCTGGTTCGCGGTGCGCTCTTTCGCAATCTGGCTGGCCATTGCCTGTGCCGCTGCGCTTGTGGGGCTCGCCTTGGGCTGGATCGGACTTGTGCCCTTTACGTGGCTGTTCGAGCGATACGATCCCGCGTGGTTGGCGCTTCTGTCTGGCACCGCATCGATGGGCTTCCCATCCGCCTGGGCCGGCAATGGGGTCATCATCATGCTGCCCGCGATCACCTCACTGGTGATCGTGGCGCTCAGAGGAGACGCAGCTCCGCGCGCCCTCGCGCGCTCCGTCCTGATTGTCGGCGGGGCGACCCTGCTGGCGGCGATCATCGGCGCTGATTTGCTCGCCAACCGTTTCCTGACCTCACTTCAGCTTTGGCGCGGCCTTCTTTGGATCGCTTTGCTCGGCAACTTGCTGAGCATTGCGGCCCTGTGCGCTTTGCCTGCCGGCAGCTGGTCGCGTCGGCTTTTCATGTTGGCCTGTCTGTTCAACGTGATCGAGTTTCAGCTGGACCGCTTGCCCGCGATGTCATCGGCGGCAGCCTGCCTCGCCATGCTCTCGCTGCTCATCGAGATGCGGGCGCGTCCCGCCGCATCAAGCTGGGTGGGCCGGTTCCTTGCGCTTCCGGCGGTATTCGCAGGGCTGACGCTGCTGTCCCTGAGCGTGCCGGAATTCGGCACTGGCGTGGGCACCCGCCTTGGTCTCTGCCTTGCACTGCTGGCGGCCTGCCTCTGGTGGACAAACTCTGCAGAACACCTGCCCCGCATGTCCGTGGTCGTGATCCTTGCCTTGATCGGCGGACTCATGCTGTGGGACGTCCGAACGCCGTGGCAGCGCTATGTGTTAGGCGACGCGGTTGTGCCGGGTGAGATCCGGTCGGCACTGGCAGGGCGTGTCGTTTATTGGGACAACGCGCTGGATCTGGCCTGGTTCAAGCTGAAAACCCCGCAATTCTATGCCTGTCGTCAGCAGGGTGGACAGTTGTTCTTCCGGGCACAGGCCATGGAGGTTGCGCGCCGCGCCGACATTCTCCGCAGCCTCAACGGGGACGAATTCGAAGACGTAGAAGGCACTGTTTGCACCGCGAAAGCCGACCTTGGCGCCAAGGGCCCCGTCAGCCGCGCGCAATTCGTCGATGTCTGCGGGAAACTGCCCGAGCTTGATCTCATTGTCCTGCGCACCAAGCTGGACGGGTTGCCGAGACTAAGCTGGTCCATGCCCGTGCCGGACCGCGATGTGACGCACCAAAGTGCGGCAGAAACGGAGTTTCATTTCTATTTTTGCGAGGATTTTCGCCCGGGTTGAGTAGCGCAAACATCACAGGTTGTCTCTAAAAGGTCCCAAAACGCAGCAATATCGCGAACTTCTCGGACAATGCTTGATTGGAAATGAAACGCTGCGTTACGATTCTAAAAAACAGGTAGTTTTTGCGTGCGTCGCGCATGAGGGCCGGAGAATCGGCCAGGTGCCGCGCGAGATTGAGGTGAGTGGACGACATGAAAAAACTAATCCCAGTCATGCTGGTGCTGGCGTTGGCCGGCTGTAACTTCTCCGGTTATAATGAAGACGCTGCGACCGCGCGCGATACGTCGAACCGCGAGTACTATCCCGATGACGATCCGCTGGTTGTGGCCAAGATGCAGTTCAATGCCGGCAACTATGGCCGCGCTTACACGGAATTCGACAAGGCGCTGGACGTCTACCCGAATGATCCGGCCGCATGGCTCGGGTTCGCGGCCTCTGCGGACATGCTGCGCCGTTTCGACAAGTCGGATGTCGCCTATGCCAAGCTGCGCCCGATCATCGGCAACCGGATCGAGTATCACAACAACCGTGGCTACTCGCTTCTGCTGCGCGGTGATCTGATCGGAGCGCGCCGCCACTTCCTGCGCGCCTACGAGATCGATCCCTCCAACGAGACCGCGGCCAACAACCTCGAGCTGTTGCGCAACTCGGTCAACTTCCCGAAACGTGCACCGGGCGATCTGAGAGGCATCTGAAATAAGGGGAGCCGGTGGCAGCCATGATGACGTCTGTCTCAGTTGCCGTCGGCATTCTTGCGCTCGCCCAGCTGGCGCATCTGGCCTGGCATGATTTCTGGCACCTCAAGATCCGCAACAAGGCGGTTCTTGCCTTGCTGGTCACCTATATTGTCTGGGCGGCGCTGAACGGGTTTTCCTCTTTCAAGGTAGATCTCGCCATCGCGGCCCTGCTGGCGTTGCCCGCGCTCTTGATGTGGCTCTTCCGCCTGCTCGGGGCGGGGGATGTGAAGCTCTATTTCGTGCTTGGCCTGATGCTGGGATTTTCTCACGTTGGCATTTTCGTGATCCTGCTTCTGCTCGTCACGATCCTGTTCCAGATGGCGCTGTGGATCGCGGCACGCGGGGGCGAAGGTGGGGCGATCAAGCAACGCATGAGATTTTTCAAGACCGGGGGGAAGGCCCCCTACGGTGTTGTGATTTGCCTTGCCGCTTTGTTGCCGGTTCTGATGCGTATGACTGCCGGAACTTGATCAAAGCCGGAATCTATGGGACTTTACCAGCCGGGATGTGTTCCCGGCGTAATGATTGAAAACTGATCCTTTCGGGGGGTGTTATGCGGTCTTTCAGAAAAGAAGAACGGGGCTTTGTCCTTCTATTTTCGATAATTGTTCTACCTGTTTTCTTCGCGTTCGCGCTGATCATCTTTGATATCGGACGCGGCAACAACGCCCATGCGGAACTTCAGGCCGCGGCCGATTCACTGGCGCTGGCCGGGGCGGCAGAGCTTGACGGGGAACCGGGCGCCATTGCTGCGGCAAACGCGGCGATGGAAGAGCTCAGCAATTCCGTTGCCTTGCTCACGCGCGATCAGGCGGGACCGGAAGAACTCCTTTATACCACCGGCAGCACGACCGATGCGTTCAATGTTGTCTTCCTCAGCAATATTCCTGCCCTTGATACGACACCGATCGACTCTGCCTGGCTGACGGCGAACGCAACGAGCGACGATGCCGATGCCGAATTTGTCTATGTCTCCGCGCAGTCGGATGACCTTCAGCCCCTATTCGCCGTCGTTCTGGGCCTGACGGATAACGTGCCGATCGGCGCCGTGGCCGTGGCCACAAGAAATCCCGATGTTGCGTGTAAGGTCGTTCCAATCATGATCTGCAACCCGTTCGAAGCTGAAGGTTTGGACACACTCACGGCCATGAACCAGGGGCGTTACCATGGGCGGATGTTCCATCTTATCAAGCAGTTGGGCGGTGGCTCTGCAGATCCAACGGCGCCTGGGAACTGGGGGTATCTGAGAACATACGGGACCGGCGCCAATGTCCTGCGCGAGGCCATGGCCGGCGGCGCGAACGAATGCTTTTCCGGCGATACCGTTGACACCGAGCCTGGTGCGGTGACAAGCGTGCGCCAAGGGTTCAATACCCGTTATGGCATTTACACGGGGCCCTTCAATGGGACACAAAGCGAGTATCCGCAGGACGAAAACATAAACAACTTCTCCCACCAGTCTTCGGGCGACGAAGCATGGTACAATGTAGTGATGGATCCTCTGGCGATTCCAGGATCCACTCTCGGCACAGACAGCAACTGGAACCTCCGTGGGGAGTGTCAGGATGGTTCCGGGGAGCCCATTATCGCGGATGGTTCCAGCTATGAAACCATGTCTTATGCCGGGCTTTCTGATGGAAATTCGTGTTCCTATACGGTTGCCGGCTCTACAGTTTCGGGAACTTTTGTTGAGGGGTATTGGGAAGCAAAACACGGTGTCCGGTGGGATGACAGTTTGAGCCCGACTGTCCGCCGTACCTACCCGAATGAGGGTGATCCGACGACACCCATCTTGACCAGTGACTCGCTCCCGTCACGGTTCGACATCCACCAGTACGAGTTGAACGCAGAGCCACCGTTTGTGACGCCCCCAAGCGGCTCAGAAGAGGGGCGCCGCGAGCTTTTCACAGCCATCGTGAACTGTGACACGTATTCTTGGACAGGGGCCGGGACTGACATCCCTGTCGAGGCCTATGCCACGGTCTTTACAACGTCTCCGATGGAGGGGACGCAGGATGGTCTTGATTTCGAGCTCACGGATATTGTTGGCTTTGCCGGCAGCGAGGCGCTGAACGAGAAATTCATCAGGGAAGCTATTCTCAAGCGCTAGGCCGGATTTGCTTGCGGTATTCTACGGGCATCGCGGTTGAACGCGACGCGCGGGAAACAAGACGCTCTCCTGTTTCCTGTGATGGACCGTCTCCCTGTGCATTCGGAAAGGACGTCTCCTTAAACGGGATGCAAGGCTCCAAGCTCTTGTGCGAGCGGCCGCGCTGAGACTCGCGCGCGGCTCAGGTTTTCCAGTGCGAGATTTCTCCCATTCCGAGCCGCGCGCCGCCCTCCTCGGCCAATTGTGGCAGGACTGTGTTCGCGTCGAGAGCGCGCTGGTTCCGGATGCGGTTCCGGCTCCGATTTCCCGGGCAAACCATCCTCAGATTAGGCAGCGATCCGAATCAATCCGCAAAAACAATCGTTTATATTTCGTGAAACCTGAGGTGCTACTGTAGCCGATTCATGGAAAAAACATGTATTTCAGACACATTGTACGGCTCAACACGGGGGTTTTGCCACAAACTTGCCCTAAAGTTTGACAGGTCGTCCAAGCGTGGTGTTAGCTGAATCCCGGCGGTGCTTGAACGTTCGGGAGATGTTGACATCCTGGTGGAAGAGCTTTCGGGCACCCATTGTTGAAGGGTATGGCGCTGCCGTGGCGTCTCTGTTTACAGGAGTAAAAAATGCTCGACTATCTGGTAATCAATGCGAAGGGTCTCGTGGCCCGTTTTCAAAAAGACGAGGACGGCATCGCGCTGACCGAATATCTGATCCTGCTGGGTCTGCTTGCAGCTGCCGTGATCCTCGCGGTCATCTTCTTCGGCGAGCAGCTGGCGTCAGTGTGGAACGAGTGGGCGACTTGGATTTCGACCAACCTCAACGCCCCTGCTGATATCAGCTGATAAAAACAAGAGCACCGCGTGGGGATCCTCACGCGGTGCACTTTGTGGCAAAAAAGACAAAAGGGCCTAAAAGGCCATCGACATCAGGCAGAAAACAGTAGGCACAGAGCTCTAAGCAGGAGACACTTGAAAAGATTGTCTTCGGGAATTGTGGGTTTCGGCAGGGCCTTGTTCAAAAATCGCTAATCGAGATGGAATTTTTTGGCGGGCAGTGCCGGGAAGTTTAGGAGAGGCAAATGCGCTTCAGCACGTTGTTAAGTTTTTTGATCGCGATGATTTTGGCTGGTGTGGCTGTCTATGGCGCACAGAACTGGCTGAATCTCGAGCGTGCGCAGATCACGGAAGCTCTCCGCAACCAGACACAGTCTGAGGACACGGAGCCGAAGCGGACACTGGTTGTCGCCAACGAGCTGATCGAATTCGGCGAGCGGATCGATGGCTTGGTCCTGCGCGAGATCGAGTGGTCGAGTGAAATTATTCCCGATGGCTCCTTCCAGAAGATTGAAGATGTCGTCATGGGCGACAGTGAAGATCTGGCCCGTTACGCCTTGACCACCATCGAGTCCGGCGAGCCGATCCTGACTACGAAGATAACGGATCCCGGCCAGATCGCCAAGCTCTCCACGGCGTTGACCCCGGGGATGAAGGCAATTTCGATCCGCGTGAACGATGTGCTGGGTGTGGCGGGTTTTGTCCTCCCGGGGGATCGTGTCGACGTGCTTTTGACGCGCGGACGGAGTGGCAACTCCTATGTCGACGTCCTGTTGCAGGGTGTGAAGGTTCTGGCGATCGACCAGATCGCGGATGACCGCAAGGACAAGCCGAGCGTCGTGCGGACCGTGACTTTCGAGGTAAACACCATCGAAGCTCAGAAGCTGGTTCTGGGGGGCAATGTGGGCACGCTTTCGCTGGCGCTGCGCAATGTCACGTCGACCGGTTTTGAGGATATCGAGCGGGTTACTCTCAATGATTTGAACGAGTTGGACGTTGCCGAGGACCTGGTCCCGACTGTCGAAGAGGCCGTCGAGGCTCCGGATCGGATCGCCAACCTCGAGGAAATGCTGAAGAATCTCTCTGAGGGAGTTTCGCAACAGATTCAGGGCGTCGAGGAAAAGATTGGTGCAAATGAGCCCGTGATCGTCGAAAAAGAGGTGGTCGTCGAGAAAGTTATCGAGGCACCGAAGCCCGTCATCAGCACCAAGCGGACGGTCGGTGTCATTCGGAACGGTCGACGCGACGAGTACAAGGTGGAACAGGGCGAGCTTTCGGAAGAAGGTTCCGAGGTCGCCAATCTGGAAGCAACGGAGACTGAGGCAGCCGCGTCGAGTGAATAATATACCGGACGGGAAACCGAACCGGAGACGAGGCGGAGAAACGTAATAAATTTTCGGGTACGGAACATGACAGGAACTTTGGAAAAAAGACCGTCGGGGGCAGTTTTGGGATCGCTGAAGGCGTTGGCATTCGTCGCAGCTGTTTTCACTGCTGGTATGGCGACAGGTCAAACGCGCACCATCGAGCTTGATGATGGGGTGCCGAGCCGGCTGGAGCTTGATGCAGGCTTCACCATGACAGTGGAAACAGATCAGCCGTTTTCGGACATTCTGATCGGCAACACCAATATCCTTGATGTTTTCCCGCTGACAGATACGTCGCTTTATCTTCAGTCGAAGGGCTTCGGCAGAACGAACGTGACGCTCTATTCGCCCGAGAAACGTCTGCTTGAGGTGATCGACGTCAAGATCCGTGCAGACTACTCCGATCTTCGCGCCGCCATCGCATCGGCGGTTCCCAGCGGTCAGGTCGTTGTCACCAACGTGAACAACCGGATCCGGCTCTCGGGTGAGGTTAAAGACAGCGTCGATCTCAACCGTGTCCTACGGATTTCGCAGCAATACACCAGCGAACCGGTCATCAACTCGCTTCGGGTCAAGACGCCGCAGCAGGTGGAACTGGACGTTCGCATCATCGAGGTGAACCGCAACTCCGGACGTGAGCTCGGGATTGATCTCGAGGGAACTCGAAACGGCGAGACGCGGTTTGAGTCCTCTCAATCCAGCATCGGCGATGGCCAGCCCTTCGGCCGGGTCGTGGGTGAGTTGCTGACGCTTGCGGGCACGCGGATCGATTTCACGATCAATGCACTTGAAGCGCGCGGTCTTGCCAGACGTCTTGCAAATCCGAAACTGACGACAACAAGCGGCACAGAGGCCAACTTTGTTGTCGGTGGTGAGGTTCCGATCAATACGTCGTCGCGTGACGATGACGGGAGCGTGACGCAAAGCACGACCTACCGCGAATTTGGTGTTCGGCTGAACTTCACGCCGACCGTGCTGGATGACGAGCTTGTTCGGCTTCGGATTCTGCCCGAGGTCAGCGATATTGATGAATCCATCGACGTGAACGGCAACCCGGGCTTCATTACCCGCAAAGCCGAGACCACCGTCTCGCTGCGCAGCGGACAGAGCTTCGCCATTGCAGGCCTCCTGCAGGCGAACAATGCGCGCAGCATCAACCAGGTTCCGTGGCTGGGTCAGGTGCCAGTTCTGGGAACCCTGTTCCGCTCGACCGACTTCCAGAAACGGGAATCGGATCTGGTGATCCTTGTGACACCGCGGCTTGTCCGCCCGACGACACCAAATGAGCCGCTCGTATCGCCGCTGGATACGTCGAGATCTTCTAATGATGTCGAGCTGTTCCTGTTGGGTATGCTCGAGGTGGACAAAGATCTTCTCCGCCAGTTCCGTGAGGGAGAAGGCGTTGTTGGTCCCTACGGTCACATGATTGATTTGGAGTTTGACGATGCCGTCATCAACAAAAAGTAAAACCGTCGCCGCGCTTCTTGTCGCGCCCGTACTCCTGACATCGGCCTGTACGGCGGATTATCTCAACAACCGGGATACGATTACTGCCCGGAGCGGCAACGCGCATGAAGCGAACACGGCCATTCAGGAAGTGACGGCCTGGCCGGAGAATGTGAACAATACCGAGATCAAACCCGGAGGATAACCGGGGGGTAGCGGTATTTCGAGGCAGCGGCTCTTGCTGCGCCGCCTCATGCACCGGAAAAACACCGGAGGAACATCGAGCACCAACGGATCAAAAGGCAATATTCAGGGTGACCCAGGTTGTGAGGAAGATTGCGAAGGAACAAGAGGGGGTGGTGCTGATTGAGGCCTTGTTGGCACTGCCGGTGCTGACCCTGCTTACGTTCGGAATTCTCGAGTTCGGTAATATGATGTGGCAACGCCAGCAGCTTCAGGTCGGCATTCGTGATGCCGCCCGCTACTGGAGCCGTTGCCAGCCGACCTTTCATTCCTGCAGCCAGGCCAAGGCGCGCAATATCGCCTTTTACGGCAATCCGGCAGGCACCGGTGGTGTGCGGATCCCAGGCTGGGACGAAGCGTCCGGGCTCACCATCACGCCGGCGACACCGCCGACCTCTCCCACTCCAGCGGATATTGTCACGGTGAGCGGCACGATGACCTATGAAGGCTCGCCCTTTTTCGGGTTCCTGCTCGGCTCGTCCGTGACCATCGGCACCTACACGACAATGCGGTATCTTGGTACGTGATGGCGATGTTCTCCCTATTCAAACGAGATGAGAGCGGTCTCTCCCTGACCGAGGCGCTGCTGGTGCTTCCCATCGTGCTGCTTGTCATAACCGCGATGGTCGAGGCGGGCTTTGCCGTCTTCCAGTGGAACCAGAGTGTGAAAGCCGTCCAGATCGGCTCGCGTATTGCCGCGGTTTCGTCGCCCATCGTCGGCGATACGGCCTATCAGGCGCTGACCGATGATCTGGCTGGTATTGATGCCGGTGATCCGACACCCGGAACGAACCTTGTCGTCACCTGCGGGGCCGATGCGGCTCCTTGTGATGCCGTACGTCTGAACCGGCTTCTGACCGGCAGCGATGGCGCCTGCGCATCTCCGGGTGGTGCCGGTTCCATCATCGGCATGTGTGACGTGGCGCCGTTCATTGGCGCCGAAAACGTCCGGATCAGTTACAACAGATCCGGCTTAGGCTATGTCGGCCGGCCGTTCGGGCCGGTGACCAATATTACCGTGGAATTGCGCGATATCACCTTTGATTTCCTGCTCCTTGATGCGCTTGTCCCCGGAGTTTCTTCCTTTAACATTCCAGCACACCCCGTCAGTTTCACAAGCGAAGATGTGAACGACTGCCGGGATGCCTGCCCGTGATTTGAGACGAGTTAGTTAGTATGGCAAATTCCCCCAACGTCGACATCATCCTGATCAACGCGGATCAAACCGATCCCGCGGATGTCGCGCAGCATATCGAGAATTCGAACCGGTTCGTTCTGAACCGTTTCTCGGCCTCCGACGTGCACGAGCGGCTTGGCGAACACCATGCCGATCTGATCATCGTGGATCTCAAGGTGCTTGAGGCCGATGAGATCCAGATCCTTACATCGGTGCGGGCGCAACATCCCGAGATCCCTCTGATCGTGCTGACCGAAGAGGTCGGCGCCGAGCAGATGCGCCGTCTGCTGAAATTCAACATCCATGACTGGCAGAAAAAGCCGATCGACGGCGACGAGCTGAAGCGCACGATCCAGTCGGCGGTGCGCACCAGCAAGATCAGCAACAACCGCGTCCATGCCGTCATTTCCGCCGTCGGCGGGGCGGGGGCCACGACCACGGCCATCGCGATGGCCGATATGGCGCTCAACACGATCATGCGGAAGAAAAAGCCCAGTGTCGCCCTGTTCGACCTCGACTTTTCGACCGGCAACTGCGGTCTGGTCCTTAATATGGTCAACGAGTTCCAGCTCGGATCGGTGGCGTCGGCGCCGCAACGTGTGGACTCCGAATTCGTTCGCGCAATCCAGAAACGGCACGAAAGGGGCTTTTACGTCTATTCGTTCAAACATCCCGAGCTGAACACCGAACTGAACGGCTATGAGCTGGTTCTGCGGATGCTGGATGCGGTGAACATGGAGCACGATCACGTGTTCCTCGACATCCCCTATTACGAGGCCGAGTGGAAGGACGATGTCCTGACCGGCGTGAACACCTGCACGGTTGTCACCGAGCTCAACCTGCCCGCCATCAAACACGCGATCGATGTGATCGACCGGGTAAAGAAATTGCGGGGCGAGGATTTCCCGGTTCGTGTCATCATCAACAAACGCGCGACCAGCCTTTTCGGCCAGCGTCTTGGCACGCGCAAGTTGCGCGAGCTCTTCGGCGAGACGGAGTTCTCCTACCTGCCCTATGATGCGGATCTGGTGGGAGAGGCGCTGGACCGCGGTATGCTTCTGAGCGACGTGAAGAAGCGGAATGCGATCGACAAGCGTCTGTCCAAGTATCTCCAGTCCATCGAACTGAACGAGGAGGCGGCGTGAGCACCAGACCTGATAGGGCTCCGCTTCTGTCACGGCGGCGGATGATCGGCCTTCTTGCCGGTGTTTCCTGCGCGCCTGCCGCGGCGTTCGCCGAGGTCAAGAAAGTGCCGCGGACCCATGGCCAGAGGACGATGCAGATTGTCCCGCTCAAGACCAGGGAAAAGCCGGGAACGATCATCATTTCGAATGCCGAGCGGACCTTGCACCGCGTTCTGGGGGGCGGGAAGGCCGAGCTTTACCAGATTTCGGTCGGGCGCGACGGGTTCCTGTGGACCGGAACGACCTATGTCGGGCGCAAGGCGGAATGGCCGGCTTGGCGTCCGCCGGCCTCGATGCGTGCGCGTGATCCATCGCTGCCGGAATACGTCCCGCCCGGGCCGTATAATCCGCTCGGGGCGCGGGCGCTTTACCTGTTCTCCGGCAAGCGTGACACGCTGTACCGGATTCACGGAACCAATCAATTAGAGACGATCGGTGGCTTTGAGACGTCCGGGTGTTTCCGGATGACGAATGCCGATGTGATGGCGCTGTTCAAAGCGGTGCCCAATGGCACAAAGGTCATCGTTTACTAGGCGAAGGGAAGGAAGAGATATGGCTGGGCGGTTTTTTCATAGATCCCAAAAGGATGCGGATGCCTCTGCGCCCTTGGTGCTGAATGGCGATACGAAGGTTCGCAACGGCAAGAGCCACGCCGCCGCGAGTACCGCCCACGAGACGCCAGATTTCATCGACGAACGGGTGGCGTTGCACCGGTTTCTCCTCGACAAGATCAACCTCTCGGTCATCGACACGATGGAGGAGAGCGAGATCCATGACGAATTGCGCCCTCTGGTGCGTGATTACGCCAAGCAGCACAACTTCCCGCTCAGTGCCACCGAACTTGACTCGCTGATCTCGGATATCGGCGATGAAATGCTGGGCCTCGGGCCGCTTGAGCCGCTTCTGGCGGATGACACGATCGCCGATATTCTGGTTGTGGGTTCGGGCACGGTCTATATCGAACGCGGCGGTATCGTCGAGCGGACCAATGTGCGCTTCAAGGACGAAGACCACCTGATGCGCATCATCAACAAGATCGTTGCCTCTGTCGGGCGCCGGGTGGATGAAAGCTCCCCGCTCGTGGACGCGCGTCTGGCCGACGGCTCGCGTGTCAACGTGGCGATCCGGCCGGTCGCGGTGGACGGCCCGCAAATGTCGATCCGGAAGTTCTCGAAGCGGCCCTATTCGCTGGACCGCCTCGTCGAAAACGGCGCACTGGCGCCCGCGATGGCGAACCTGCTGGCGGCGGCGGTCGAGGGCAAGGTCTCGATGGTCATCTCGGGCGGCACCGGTTCGGGTAAAACGACGATGCTGAACGCGCTGTCCGCGTTCATCCCCCATGAAGAGCGCCTCGTGACGATCGAGGACGCGGCCGAACTCCAGCTGCAGCAGCCCCACGTGGTCCGGCTCGAGACACGGCCGCCGACAGTGGACGGGCGTCACGAGATCCTGCAGCGCGATCTCGTCAAGAACGCGCTGCGGATGCGTCCCGACCGTGTGATCATCGGCGAGGTGCGTGGCTCCGAGGCATTTGACATGCTGCAGGCCATGAACACCGGCCACGAGGGATCCATGTCCACGGTGCACGCCAACAGTCCCCGCGACGCGCTGGGCCGGATCGAGCAGATGGTCGGGATGGCGGGCATGCCGATGACCCAGAACGCGATCCGCTCCCAGATCAGTTCGGCGGTTCACATGTTCCTGCAGCTCACACGTCTGCGCGACGGAACGCGGCGCGTGACCTCGATTGCGGAGGTGACAGGGATGGAAGGCGATGTGATCCAGCTTCAGGAAATCATGAAGTTCAATCGTCTGGGCGTCGATGACGACGGCAAGATCCTCGGCGAGTTCCGCGCAACCGGTATCCGTCCGAAATTCCTCGAAGAACTCGAGACAATGGGACTGAAGCTCGACAAGGCTTCGTTCGACCCCTCCAAGGTGCTGTAACAGATGTTCAACAACCCGATCATTTTCTACGCGTTGATTTTTGCAGCGGCCCTGCTTTTGGTGGATACGACGCTGCGCACGATCTTCGCCATCCGTCGCAAGAGCGAGGATGTCAGCAACCGGCTGGAGCGCCTGAAGCAACGGAAGGGCGTCGACGAGGCGTTCGGCCAGCTGCTGAAGAACCGCGGCCTCGCCGGACGCGACGGCATGCAGTCGGTCGGCAGCCGGATCAACAAGTTCATTGGCCAGACCGGCCTCGAGATGTCGGCCCTTGCACGGATCCAGTACGTGGTCGCCATCTACCTCGTCAGTTGGGTGATCGCATTCCTGTTCCTGGGCCTGGGCAGCATCATGCAATACGTGGTCCCGGCAATCATGACGATTGCAATCGTCATTCTCCTGCTGATTTTCGCCCGGCAGCGCCGGATCAAGAAATATACCGCCCAACTCCCCGATGCGATCGATATCATCGTGCGCAGCCTGAATGCGGGGCACCCTTTGGGAACCGCGATCTCGCTTGTCGCGCGGGAAATGCCGGACCCGATCGGATCCGAGTTCGGGATCCTGAGCGATCAGATGACCTTCGGATCCGAACTCGAACAGGCGATGCTCAACATGGCAGACAGGGTCGGCGCACCGGAGATCAATCTGGTTGCGGTCAGCGTCAGTGTTCAGCAGGGCACCGGTGGTAATTTGGCGGAGATCCTCGAGAACCTCGCCCAGATGATCCGCGACCGGCTGATGCTCAGGGCCAAGATCCGTGCCATCTCGTCGGAGGGACGCATGACGGGCAAGATCATGGTCGTTTTCCCTTTCGGGCTTTTCTACATGATCAAGTTTCTTGTCCCGGATTACTACGACCTCGTCTGGGAGAGCGGCTATGGCGGATACCTCGTCGTTGGTTGCCTCATCGGGATCTTCTTGGGGGCCGTGGTGATAAACCGGTTGGTCAACTTTGATTTCTGAGCGGTCAGATATGGGTGAAGGAATTAGGAATTGACAGAATTTCAGGTATTGCTGGCGATTTTCGGAGCGACGTTGTTGGTGTCGTTCAGCATCATTCGCTACGTCCTCTACCGCCGGGAACTTGCGCTGAACGTGCGTGGCGTGCGGCGCCGGCGTAACGAGACCACTGACAAGATCAACGAGATTCTCGGATCCGATAACGAGCAACTGCGTTACTACCTGGATGTTGTCCAGAACGAGTCCGAGAACTCCCTGCGCATGCGGCTGGTGCAGGCCGGCTATTTCTCACGGTCCGCCTATGCAAAGTTCAACCTTATTCGTTTATCTGTCGCCGCAGGGGTATTCGTGCTGGTTTTTTTCGCGATAACCTATTTTGCCCCGAGTGTATCCAATGCCGTCGCACTTCTGGTCGGTGGTATTGTTGGGGGCTTGGCCTTCGTTCTGAGTGCTATTGTGTTGGAACGGATTGGTAAAAAGCGGACCCGTGAGTTTCGCAAGCTCTTTCCGGACTTCATGGATCTCTTGCTTGTATGCGTTGATGCGGGTCTGAGCGTCAGTGCCGCCATCGATCGTGTGACCCGCGAATTTCTCATGACCACGCCTGATTTCGGCATGCAACTGTCCATCATCAACTTGGAGGTCCGGGCCGGTCGCCCGCTGCACGAAGCCCTGCACAACTTCTCGAAACGTGTGAATGTGGAAGAGGCGAACACGCTCGCGGTGCTGTTCAAACAGTCCGAGGAACTGGGGGCGAGCATCAGCAAGACCTTGCGCGTCTACAGTAAGGAGATGCGGACATTGCGGATCGTCCGGGCCGAAGAGAAGGCCAATTCCTTGCCCGTTAAGATGCTTTTCCCGATGGCCTTCTTCATGTTCCCGGTGAACCTGATCATCGTTTTGATCCCGATTTTGTTTACCATCGTCTCTGTGTTCATGCAGATGTCGCCGGGCTGATTTGAGGAGAGAGGCGATCAAAACCGTGCTGCAACATAGGTGTCGGGATCGCGCGCTCTGCGCGGCGCCTGCCTTCAGGGCCGACCTTCACCCGCTGTGGCCTGCAAGACGGAGTCGGAAACATGTTTTGGAAATCTAAGACCCAAGAAAACGAAGAAACCGAACAGAACGAAGAAGCAGGATCGGAGGAAGCTGTCATGAACCGACCACAGGAGCAGTTTACGAAAGCGATCACCTATGCGTCGCCGCCGAAGACAGTTGAAGAGACCGGCCTGTCGTCGAGCTTTCTGATCGGCCTTGTCTGCAAGATCATGCACGAGTCCGGTACCGTGACGCCGGCGATGATCGCCGAGGAAATCAAGCTGCCAAGAACCGTCGTCCGTCTGATCATCAAGGAGATGACGGCGCTCATGCTGGTTGAATCGCGCGGGCTCGAGGCGGAGGATATCAAATCGGATATTCGCTATTCGCTGACCGATACGGGGCGCAACTGGGCGCTCGAGGCAATGCTCCTGTCGCAATATGTGGGGCCGGCTCCGGTCACGCTTCAGGAGTTCGAGCGGCAGGTGAAGCTGCAGTCCATCCACAATGAAGAGGTCCACCGCGCCACGCTCGAGAAGTCGATGACCCATCTGGTCCTGCCCAAGGGCATGATGGCGCAGATCGGGCCTGCTGCGAATTCCGGACGGTCCGTCCTGCTTTATGGCGAGCCGGGGAACGGCAAGACGTCCATTGCCGAGGCGCTGGGCAAGTCGTTCCACGACACGATCTATTTCCCGCATGCGGTTCTGGTCGGCAACCAGATCATCCGGTTCTTCGACGAGACGCTGCACGAGGTCGTGGACCTGCCCGAAGGCGCGCCGCCGATCGATGCACGCTGGGTGCCTTGCGAACGGCCGGTTGTGATTGCGGGTGGTGAATTGACCCTCGACCGTCTGGATCTCCAGTTCGACCAGACCTCGCGCTTTTACGAGGCCCCGATGCACCTCAAGGCTCTGGGCGGGGTCTTCGTGCTTGACGATTTCGGCCGTCAGGTCTCCAAACCGCAGGAGTTTCTCAACCGCTGGATCGTGCCGCTGGAGAAGGGCTTCGACATCATGTCGCTGCATACCGGCAAGAAGTTCACCCTGTCCTTCGACCAGCTGGTGGTGTTTTCTTCCAACCTCATGCCCGAAGAGCTTGGCGATGGCGCGTCCCTGCGCCGGATCTACTTCAAGATCCATGTCCCCAGCCCGACGCGCGAGGACTATATCCATATCTTCAAGGATGCCTGCGCCGAATACGGTCTGGAATGGCGACAGGACGTGGTCGAGCAGTTTTTCGACACCGAGTACGAGGCGAAAAACAACGTCACGTCAGGCGCGCATCCGGGCTTCCTGATCCGCCACATCATCGCGGCGTGCCGGTATCTCGACCGTCCGGTCGAACTCAGCACGGAACTGCTGGAGCTTGCCGCACAGAACATCACGGCGGCCAAGCGGACCCAGTCCTGACCCATGGCGGGTGGGCCCCGTGACCAAGCGGAGGGTCGCATGATCCCTGACATCGCACAGGCCCGGCGCATAGCGCAGGCGCATTGCGCCGCCTGGAGTGCGGGCGATGCGGTGCGGGTCGCCGAACGCTATTCGGCCGACACAAGTTTCGGGATGAACAGGGCAGAACCGATGACCACCCGCGAGGAAATCGCGGCCATGGCGGCCGGGTTCATGGCGGATTTTCCCGATCTTGTTCTGACCTGCGACAGCGTGCTCGTGGCAGATCACCATATGGTCTACGCGTGGACCTTCGTGGGCCGCCACAAGACGACCGGCAATCAGGTGCGCTTTTCCGGCTGGGAAGAATGGGATCTGGATGACGATCTGAAGGTGGTCAAAGCCCTCGGCTGGTATGACGCGGCCGATTACGAGGCGCAGGTCGCCGGTTAGCGACAGTTAGCGACGGCCGACGGCTCAGGCCGGCTGGTTGCCGGTCTCTTGCGCAGGGGTGCTTCGGGCCACCTGCCGCGCGAACAGCAAACGGTAGACCGGCGGCACGAAGAGAAGCGTCAGCGGCGAGGCCAGCACCAGCCCTCCGATCATCAAGGTGGCCATGGGCTCGAACAGGGCGCCTCCGAACAGGGCCATGGGCAGCAGCCCCAGAACCGTTGTCAGCGAGGTCAGCAGAACAGGCATCAGCCGTTTGCTCGAGGCCAGCACGATCGCCTCGTCCAGCGGCAGGGAGGCGCGTTCGATATCGATCTGGTCGATCAGCACGATGGCGTTGTTGATGATGATCCCCATCAGCGAGATCAGACCGAGGATCGCGAAAAACGACAGCGGCTGGTTTGTCAGCAGCAAGGCCACCGGCGCTCCGGCGACGATCATCGGGATGGTCAGGAAGGTCAGCGCCACGCGGCGCACCGAATTGAACTGGTAGATCAGGGCGGCCAGCATGACCATAAGCGCGATCGGCATGCCGGCGGCCAGTTTCGCATTGGCCTCGGCCGCGTCCTCGCTCTCGCCACCGACGCTCACCGTGTAGTCGGGGCCAAGCTCCAGCCCGGCAAGCACCGGCGCGACCCCGGCCTCGACCTCTGCGGCGGACAGGGTTGCGCTCTTGGCCGAGATCTCGATCTGGCGGACCTGATTTTCGCGCCGGATCTGCGACAGGTCCAGACGGGGCCGGAACACCGACACCTGATCGAGGGACACCAGACCGGTATCTGTCGGGATCGACAGGTTCGAGAGGTCCTCGAGGCTGTCGCGATCGACCTCCTGCGCGCGCACGACGATCGGGATCTGGTCGTCTCCGTCGCGGAAGACCGAATAGCGGGTGCCGGTGAAATAGGTCTCCATCACGTCCGAGATATCGCTGGAGGTCACGCCCAGTTCGCGGGCCTTTTCCTGCAGGATGTCGATGCCGATGGTCAGGGTCTTATTGCCCCAGTCATTCTGGTTGAGGATCATGCCGGGCAGGGCGGCAAAGCCCGCTTCGATCCGGTCGGCCGCGGCCAGCATCGTGTTGGCGTCGGGGCCGGTGATCTTGATGCGCACGATCCCCGACTCGCTGCCGCCCATGGACAGGCGGGTGATCCGCGTGCGCGCGGCGGGGTGGAACTGGTAGAGATGGTCGCGGGCCCGCTCTGCCGCGGCGACAGCCCCTTCGAAACTGGTCGTATTCACGACGATAAAGGCGCTCGAGGGATCGGTATCGGCCGGCGACAGGGCGAGATAGAAGCGCGGCCCGCCATGGCCCACGAAGAGGGTCGTGTTGACCACTTCGGGATTGGCCTGCGGGTCACGCAGCCACGCGTCGATGGCCTTTGCCTCGGCGCGGGTTTGCGAGATCGCCGTGCCCTTGGGCATATCGATATAGACAAGGTACTCGGCCCGCTCGGACAGCGGGAACATCTCGGATTTGAGGCTGCCGAAGGTGGAGACCCCGAGCGCCACCAACAGGTAGCTGCCGATCGCAACCGGCAGCCCGAGGCGCAGGATTTTCCGGATCACCGTGGCGTAGACGCGGGTGATGGCATTGTCCTGCACATCGTCGCCGCTTGGTGCGGAGGTCGGTTTGAGGACATTGGCCGCCAGAAACGGCAGGATGTAATGGGCCGTCAGCCATGATCCCAGCAGCATGATGCCCACCACAGCACCCAGAGAGAACGCGAACTCTCCGGTCGTGCCATCTAGAATGAGCATGGGCAGGAAGGCGGAGACGGTGGTCACCGAGGCGACGGCGAGAGGGATGAAGAACTGCCCGCTGGCGGCCTTGGCGGCCTCGTCCGGACGGGCTCCGTTCTTGATGCGGGTGGTGATGTCCTCGACCACCACGAGCCCGTTATCGACCAGCAGCCCCAGCGAAATGATGACCGCCGCGATCGAGATCTGTTCGAGATCGACCCCGATCCGGCCCATGCCCATCAGCGCAAAGCACACGGTGAACGGCACGATGCTGGCGATGATCAGCGCAGGTCGGATCCCCAGAAAGAGCAGCATGACCACGAACACCACGCCAAAGGTCTGGGCGACATTGGACAGCGCCCCGTTGATCGCGATGGTGACGTTGGCCTCCTGCGCGGTGGAGACGTTGTAGGAGATCCCGATCGGCTGGGTCTTTTCGAGCGCTTGGACCGCCGCCAGAAGGTCCCGCCCGACCTTCTGGATATCGCGGTCCTCGGCCATTTCCGCGCTCACCAGAACCGCGGGCGCGCCGTTGAAATAGACGGGCTTTTCCATCGGATCGACATAGCCGCGGCGCACGGTCATCAGATCGCGCAGCCGCACGATATCGCCGCTGGGGATCTGGGTCAGAACCGCGCCGATATCGTCCAGCGCGGTGAAATTGCCATTGGCCTCGAGAATGATCGTGGTGCCGTCCGCGTCGAGCCGTCCGGCCGGCAAGATCACGTTCTGGTTGCGCAGGTCGCTGAGCACTTGCGGAAGCTGGACACCGATGGCCGCCAGCCTGCGGCTGTCGATTTCCAGCCAGACCCGCTCTTGCTGTTCGCCCTGAAGCGAGACCTTGGTGATGCCGGAGACCTTGTAGAGCCCCGATTGCAGCGCCTCTGCCGCGTCCGCGATCTCGGCATAGGAAAACCCCTCGCCCGTGACCGCGATCGTGGCAATCGCCACATCGCCGTAATTGGTGTTGACGAAGGGGCCATAGGTGCCATCGGGCAGATCACCGGCGCTGTCCTCCATCTTCTGGCGGATATCGGCGTAGACCGCATCGATCTTGTCCGCCGTGACGCTTTCGAAGACGCTGACCGTCAGTTGGGCCTGTCCGGTGGTGATCAGGGTCGAGATGTCCTCGACCTCGCCGATCTCGCGCGCGGCGCGTTCCAGCGGCACGGCGATCAGGTTCTCGACGCGCTCGGGCTCCATCCCGGGGAACTGTGCGACCACGACCGCCGAGCGGATCGTGATGGCCGGGTTCTCGCGCTTGGGCAGCCCGCTGTAGCTCATGGCGCCGATCACCAGAAGCGCCAGCATGGCCAGAACGGTCAGGCGGGATTTCTCGATCCCGAAACGTGCGAGGAAATCCACCGGCTCAGCCCTCGCCGTCCAGAGGTTTCACTTTCTGGCCTTCGCGCAGGAAGGACACACCGGCCGAGGCGATCACGTCGCCGGGCTCCAGCCCGTCGAGAACGATGATCGAGTTCTGCCGGATGCCGCCCACCGTGACCATGCGGCGGGCCACGGTGCCGCTGGACGCGTCGAAGACATAGACGCCGAGCGTGGAGGGGTCGGATCCCGAGGCCGGCTTGCCCGCCCCGTCCTTGATCACGGCCGATAGCGGGATCGGGTAGCCCTCGGCACGGGCCAGCGGAAACGCGATCGCCGCCTCGACCGCCATGCCGGCCTTGAGCAGCGGGTTGGTTTCGGTCAGTTGCAGCACGATGGGAAAGCTGGAGACCGCGTCGGCCCGCGAGCCGATCTCGCTGACCACGGCGGCGAGGCTGATCTCGGGGGCATCGGCCAGACGCACAATGGCCCGCGTGCCGACGACCAGCCGGTTGACCGTGTCGAAATTGACCGAGAAAGAGACCTCGAACGTGTCGCTGCGATAGAGGCTTGCGATGGGTGTGCCTGCCGCGACGGTCGAGAAGGACGAGATATCGACCGTGTTCACGATCCCGTCGAAAGGCGCTTTCAATTCTGCCTTGCCGAGGTTGTCTTCCGCGGTTTCGAGCGATTTGCGCGCCTGTGTAAGCGCGGCTTCGGCGCTTTCCGTCTCGGTGCGGGCGGTGTCGACGACCACGCGGGTTGTGGCGCCACGTTCGAGCAGTTCGACCTGCCGCTCGAGATTTTCCCGCGCATTGCGCGCGACGGCCGTAGCCTGACGGACGCTGGCATCGGCGGAGTCGACCTGCAACTGCAGCGAGGCGGTGTCGATGCGGGCCACGACCTGCCCTTCGCTGACGCGCTGGCCCACATCCAGATCGATGGTGCCGATCGTGCCGCCCGCCTCAAAAGACAGCGCGGTGATCTCGGAGGGCTCGATCACTGCCGGATAGCGGCGCACCGAGGTGTCGATCGTCTCGGCGACCGTGAAGGTCTTCAGCCCACGCACGATTTCGGCCTTTTCGGGGGCGTCTTCCTTACAGGCGGCGAGGGCAAGCAGAGCGGTCAGAACGAGACAAATGCGCATGGGGCCTCCGACGGAAATGGTCTGTTGGGAATCTCTTAATTCTGTTTGAGAAATTGTTAACACAAAGCTTTCACACGCCAAGCGCGGATATGGGCGTGGCGATCACGTCTGATGTCTCGCGAATGGACCCGCTCAGCTGACCCGTTCGCCGTGCGACCAGACCGCGGAGAGGTGCGGCAAGCCGCGCAGGATATCGAACCGGATCAGGTCGGCGCGCTTGCCGATGCCGATCTCGCCGCGATCCTCGATGCCGCTGACCCGCGCGGGGGTGCGGCTGACCGTGGCCAGCGCGCGCGGGATATCGCCCCAAAGCGTGCTGAGCTGCCACGCGGCGGTGAGCAGGGCGGAGGGGACGTAATCCGACGAGAGGATATCGAGCAGGTCGCGTTCGGCCAGTTCACGGGCGGCGACATTGCCGGAGTGAGACCCGCCGCGCACGAGGTTCGGCGCGCCCGCGATCACGGCGATGCCATGCGCCTTGCAGGCCTGCGCGGCCTCGACTGTCGTGGGGAACTCTGCCAGCCGCACGCCGTGTCCGTGAGACGTGGCAACCTGCTCGGCGGTGGTGTCGTCATGGCTGGCAAGCACCGCGCCGAGGCGGCCCCCTTCAGCGACGGCGGCCTGTTCATGGGCCTCGCCCAGCCGCGCGCGCAGGTCGCGCAGGTTGGTGATGTGATCGGCGAACTCCGCTTCGGTATAGTTGTGTTTGCCCATCACGTAGGTCTTCATCTTGTCGAGGTCGTGGAATTGCCGCTGCCCGGGCGTGTGATCCATCAGGCTGACCAGACCGACGCGGTCGTCGGACCCGAACTCGGCCAGTTCCTCGATCAGGGTCTCCGAACAGATCTCGGCGCGCAGGTGCAGGAAATGGCTGATCCGCAATGCGCCGCGGGCGCGCAGGTCCAGAAGTTCGCTGGCAAGGCTGCGGGCATATTTGCCGTAGCGCGAGTTGCGGCTCGGGATCGAGCCTACTCGCATCGCATCGAAGACCGTCGTGATGCCGGTGCCCGCCAGTTCCACGTCATGGGCGATGATCGCGGCGTTGTGGGGCCAGTCGACCTGTGGGCGCGGACGGATATGGCGTTCGAGATTGTCGGTATGCAGCTCGATCAGGCCCGGTGCGATATAGTCACCGTCACAATCAATCGCGCCGGCAGGCACGGCCGTGCCCTGCGCCATATCGGCGATCACGCCCCGCGAAACGCGCACGGACCCCCGTATGATTTCGTCCGGCAGGACGAGACTTGCATTGGCCAGCGTGAAATCCTGTGTCATCTGTCGGTCACGTGCTTTCGATACATGGTCGGGAGGCGGGACGGGAGCGCCGCGCGATGTTCAAGAGATATGCCATCTACTATACCCCGTCCGAGGGCGCATTGGCAGAGTTCGGCGCCGCATGGCTGGGCTGGGATATGGCGAAAGGCGCGGTCGTCGCGCATCCCGCGATCGCAGGCCTGCCCGCGCCGGTTCACGAGATCACCCAAGCGCCGCGCAGATACGGGTTTCACGGCACGATCAAACCGCCCTTCCGTCTGGCAGACGGGCACGATCCGGACGCCCTGGCGGTCGCCCTCGACGCTTTGTGCCGCATATATGCGCCGGTGACGCTTGCAGGGCTGGAGCTGTCGCGGCTGGGCGGGTTTCTGGCCTTGGTGCCACGCGGGGACGCCGCCGCATTGGGCGCGCTGGCCGCACAGGTGGTCGCGGCGCTGGACGCGTTTCGCGCACCGCTGCTGACCGCCGAACTCGACCGTCGCCGGCAGGCGGATCTCACACAGCTTCAGGACGCCTATCTCGAACGCTGGGGCTATCCTTACGTGATGGAGGCGTTCCGTTTCCATCTCACCCTGACCTCCAGACTGGAGCCCGATGCGCTGGCCGCGACCGAGGCCGCGCTGGCACCGCATCTGGCGCCGCTCCTGCCTGCGCCCTTCGAGATCCGCGATCTGACGCTGGTGGGCGAGGCCGGGGACGGGATGTTCCACACGCTTCATCGGTTTGCCCTTTCGGGCTGAAGGCGGATCAGGGTCCGGGCGACGGTTTCGTCCACGGGGCCGTTGTTTTCCACGGTGATGACAGGAAGGCCCTCGGGCAGCGCGTAGCTGCGGCTCAAACGGCGTTCGATATCGGCCGCGTCCTCGCGGCCGCGTGCGGTCAGGCGGGCACGAAGCGTGTCCGCAGAGGCGGTCAGCGCCAGTATCACGTAGCGGTCGAAATGGTGTTCGAGCGCGCCCAGCACCCCGCGTGAGAGGTTCAGGAGCATATCCTGCCCCGCCGCCACCTCCGCGCACACGGTTTTGGGAATGCCGTAGTGCAGCCCATGCACGGACCATGACAGCACGAAGTCGCCCGCGTCGCGGCGTTTTTCGAACGCGGCCACGCTGACGCCTTCGAAATCCTCGCCGCCGGCCTTCGCGGGGCGGGTGATCACGCGGCGTCCGATCTGAAGGCTGGGGTCGGCGCGGCAGAGCGCCTCCATCACCGTGTCCTTGCCGACGCCCGAGGGGCCGACAACGGCAATCAGAAGGCCGGCGCGGGTGGCGGGTGCGGTCATCACGCGGCTTCCTCCGGTTGGAAGCGGGTCACATCGATTTCGCGGTCGCAGATCCGGTTCCGGGCCGCCGTGTCATGGAAGATGCCGATAATGGCCGCGCCACGGGCCTTGGCCCCTTCGATCAGACGCAGCACGGTTTCGCGGTTGGCCGCATCGAGGCTGGCGGTCGGCTCATCCAGAAGCAGCGCGGGGTAGTCATAGGCAAAGCCACGGGCGATGTTGACGCGCTGCTGCTCGCCGCCAGAGAAAGTCGTCGGGCTCAGCGGCCACAGCGTCTGCGGGATGTCGAGCCGGCGCAGCAGGGTGCGGGCGCGGTCCTCGGCTGCCTCCCGTTCCATCCCCACGGCCAGCAACGGCTCGGCGACGACACTGACGGTTGGCACGCGGGGGACAACCCGCAGGAACTGGCTGACATAGCCCAGCGTGTCGCGGCGCAGGGCGAGGATTTCGCGCGCAGAGGCGCTCGCCACATCCACATCGCCCACCATGATGCGGCCCGAGGCGGCGAGGTAATTGCCGTAGATCATCCGCATCAGGGTCGACTTGCCCGAGCCCGAGGGGCCGGTAAGCGCGACGCATTCCCCCGGCGCGACGGTCAGCTGCGCGCCGTCCATCACCGCGATGCGCGCCGCGCCCTGATTGTGCAACGTGAAGGACTTGGAGACATTTTCGATCCGGATCATGGGGTCAGACCTGCAGGACAGAGGAAACGAGAAGCTGCGTATAGCCGTGTTGCGGATCGTCGAGCACCTGATCGGTCAGCCCGCTTTCCACCACATGGCCGTCTTTCATGACCATCAGCCGGTCCGCCAGAAGCCGCACCACGGCGAGGTCATGGGTGACGATGATGGCGCTGAGCTCCATCTCGCGCACAAGGCCGCGCAACAGGTCCAGAAGGCGTGCCTGCACGCTGACATCAAGCCCGCCGGTGGGCTCGTCCATGAACACCAGCCGCGGCCCGGTCACGAGGTTGCGGGCGATCTGAAGGCGCTGCTGCATGCCGCCGGAAAAGGCGCTCGGGCGGTCGTCGATGCGGTCGGCGTCGATCTCGACCCGGCCAAGCCAGTCAACGGCCGCGCCGCGGATCTCGCCATAGTGGCGCGCGCCCACGGCCATCAGCCGCTCTCCGATATTGCCGCCGGCGCTGACATTCATGCGCAGCCCGTCGCGGGCGTGCTGGTGGACAAAGGCCCAGTCGGTGCGCGCGCGCATGCGCCGTTCGGGCTCGGACATGGTGAGCGTGTCTTTCAGGCCCCCGGTCTTGGTGTCGAAAAGCACCGAGCCCCCGTCGGGCGTCAGCTGGCCGGCAAGGCAGTTCAGAAGCGTGGATTTGCCCGATCCGCTCTCACCGACAATGCCCATCACCTCACCGGGGTAGAGGTCGAAAGAGACATCCGAGCAGCCGATCCGGGCGCCGTAATATTTCCGAAGGCCATCGACTTTGAGAAGCGGGGTCACGCGGGGCCCTCCTGTCCGTCGCCTTGCCCGGCATCCTGTCCACCGCCGGTCAGGCCGTCCCGTGCGCCCGCATGGCCGGCGTCCCGGCGGGCCCGGCAGTAATCGGTGTCCGAGCAGACGAACATCCGCTTGCCCGCATCATCCACGATCACCTCGTCCAGATAGCTGTCCTGAGCGCCGCAAAGATCGCAGGCGTGATCGGCTTTCGAGGCCTCGAAGGGGAAATCGTCGAAATCGAGGCTGACGACCTGCGTGTAGGGTGGCAGCGCGTAGAGGCGCTGTTCTCGGCCCGCGCCGAAAAGCTGGATCGCCGCCATCCCGAGCTTTGGGTTGTCAAACTTCGGGATCGGCGAGGGGTCCATGACGTAGCGCCCTTCGACCTTGACCGGATAGGCATAGGAGGTGGCGATCGCGCCGTGCTGGCTGATATCCTCGTAGAGCTTCACATGCATCAGCCCGTATTCCTCGAGGCTGTGCATCTTGCGGGTCTCGACCTCGGAGGGCTCGAGAAAGCGCAGCGGTTCGGGGATCGGCACCTGATAGACCAGAATCTGGTCCTCGGTCAGGGGGTATTCCGGAATCCGGTGGCGGGTCTGGATCACGGTGGCCTGCGACGTTTGCTCGGTGGTGGCGATCCCTGCGGTCTTTTCGAAGAACTTGCGGATCGATACCGCGTTGGTGGTGTCATCGGCCCCCTGATCGATGACCTTGAGCGTATCTTCGGGGGTCAGCGTCGCGGCAGAGACCTGAACACCTCCGGTGCCCCAGCCATAGGGCATGGGCATCTCGCGGCTGGCAAACGGCACCTGATAGCCGGGGATGGCGAGACCCTTGAGGATCGCGCGGCGGATCATCCGTTTGGTCTGCTCGTCGAGATAGGCGAAATTATACGCGGTCATGGTGTGACCCCGTTCTCGGCCCCGTTCTCTGCGCCGGTTTCCGCCCTGTCCTTGGCCTCTTGTTCCGGCCCCGTGGCGGCCGCGTCGCGCCGCAGCTTGCGGACCAGTTCGAGCTCTGACTGGAAGTCGACATAGTGGGGCAGCTTGATATGTTCGAGAAACCCCGTCGCCTGAATGCTGTCGGCATGGTAGAGCACGAATTCCTCGTCCTGCGCAGGCGCGCCCAGATTGTCCTCGCCCAGTTCCTCCCAGCGCAATGCGCGATCGACAAGCGCCATTGAGATCGCCTTGCGCTCGGTCTGGCCAAACACCAGCCCGTAGCCGCGGGTGAATTGCGGCGGCTCGGTCTTTGAGCCCTTGAACTGGTTGACCGTTTCGCATTCGGTCAGCTCCACCTCGCCGATCTCGACGGCAAATCCAAGCTCGGGGATGTCCATCTCAACCGCCACGGTGCCAATGCGCAGCTCGCCCACAAAAGCGTGGCTGCGCGCGTAGCCGCGCTGCGTCGAATACGCCATGCCAAGCAGGAACCCTTCGTCGCCGCGGGTCAGCGATTGCAGGCGCAGCGCGCGGTCGGCGGGAAGTTCCAGCGGCGCTCGGGTCAGGTCGGGTGGCGTTTCGTCGGATCTGGGTTCGGTCTGGATCAGGCCTTCTTGGTTGAGGAATTCGGTGATGTGGGGCGTGGGCGCGTCACGGGGCGGTGCGGTGGGCGCCTCGGGGATGTCGCCTTCGGCGGCCAGTTTGAAGTCGAGCAAACGGTGCGTGTAGTCGAAGGTCGGCCCCAGCACCTGCCCGCCGGGCGCATCCTTGAAGGTGGCCGAGATCCGGCGGTCGCAGGCCATGTCGGCGGTCTCGACCGGCCGGGACGATCCAAAGCGCGGCAGGGTGGTGCGGTAGGCGCGGATCAGGAAGATCGCCTCGATCAGGTCACCGCGCGCCTGTTTGATGGCCAGTGCGGCAAGATCGGGATCATAGAGGGAGCCTTCGGCCATCACGCGGTTGACGGCAAGCGAGAGCTGTTCGCGGATCTGGTCGAGAGAGAGCTCGGCCACATCGGGATCGCCGCGCCGTTCTTCGGCGAGCCACGCATGGGCATTCTCAATCGCGCGTTCCCCGCCCTTTACCGCGACATACATGGCGAGACCTTCGTTGTGCGGGGCAGGGCCGCGACGCGGTCCCCGCAGGTGAGAAAGAAATCGAGCCCGAGCGGGAACAGCCGGCTGTTGGCCTCGAATGCCTCCGTCCGGGGTAGGTTGAGGGCGGCCGTGTCGCCGATGCCGGGGCCCGAGAGGAGGGCGCCTTCAGGCTCCAGAGCGTCCTGCTCGATAACAAGCGTGGCGGAGCGGTCGGGGTAGTCCGGCGTTCCGACCGGGTAGTCGTGAAGCGGGGCGAGGGCCTGCCATGTGCCGATGGCGAACTGCGCCTCGGTGCGGGGCGCAAAGGGCGCGCCGCTGTGAAAGGTGATCCAGTCGCGCACCGGCTGTGTGTCATGGGCACCGGCCAGATGGATCGGCGTTTGCGGGTCGCACAGGGTGAGCACCAATGTGCCGGCAGCAACGGAAAGCGGCGCGGGTGGTGCCGCGCCGGTCAGGGTCCGGATCTGGCCGGGGCAGGCCATGACCCGCATCGCGGCGCGAAAGGCGCGGGCCGCATCGACCGGCGTGTCGGTGAACCCGCCTTGCAGGGCTGCGCTGTCCATCAGTCTTCGCCCCGCACCATCGTGAAGAAATCCACCTTGGTGGCAGCGGCCTTGCCGGCGCGGGTCGCGCGGGCCTGCGCAAGCACCTCCTCCAGCGGCACGATCACCGCGTCGCGCAGCGCGGGGGCCGCGTCTGTCTGCATGAGCGCATCGATCAGTGCGGCCTGTGTGGCCTTGGTCTTGTTGCGGCCCTGAACACAGGCATGGCCCACCGCGCCGCCCTCGAGTTGCAGCGCGCAGCGGGTCACCGTCATCTCGCCAAGATTGAAGGGCGTGCCGGTGCCGCCCGCACGGCCCTGCACCATGACGCTGCCCACCTCGGGGCTGCGCAGCCACGTGTAGGCCGGGGTCTGCCCGAACGCGTCCCAGCGGGCCTCGAGCGCTGGCGCAGGGGCTTTGGCCAGAACACCCATCCAGTGCTTTCGCGACTGATCTTCCGGCGCGGAATTGCTCATCTAGACACCTTGCGGATTTGTCTACTAATATATACAACTAGACAAATACTACACGAACCAGCGGCGAATTCTCAACAGGAATCTAGGAAAAGGCCCCTGACATGGCGCGCACCCCGATCTGGAGATCCATCGCCGACACCCTGAAGGCCGAGATCGCGTCGGACCAGTACAGCCCCGGAGACAAGCTGCCGACCGAGGCCAAGCTCTCCGCGCGGTTCGGGGTGAACCGTCATACGGTGCGGCGGGCTCTTGCCCAGATGGCTGCGGACGGGCTGGTCCATGCGCGGCGGGGTGCGGGCGTGTTCGTCACCGCGGTGCCGACCGATTATCCGATCGGACGGCGGGTGCGGTTTCACCAGAACCTGCGCGCGGCCGGACGGATGCCGGCCAAGGAGATCCTGTCGCTCGAGACCCGCAGCCCGAATCCGGACGAAGCGGAGGCGCTGAGGCTCGGCGCGGGTGAACAGGTGCATGCCTATGAAGGCCTGTCGCTCGCCGATGGCCAGCCGATCGCGGTGTTTCGCAGCGTCTTTTCCGCCGCACGGTTCCCCGATCTGGTCACACAGCTTGCGGTCCGCAAATCGGTGACACAGGCGCTGGCAGAGTGCGGGCTGGCCGACTACACGCGCGCCTCGACCCGCCTGACGGCCAAGCGCGCCTCGGCCACGCAAGCGCTGCATCTGCAGGTTGCGGAAGGCGCGCCGATCCTGCGGACGGTCGCGATCAACGTGGATGCCGACGGAGATCCGGTGGAGTTCGGCCATACGTGGTTTGCCGGGGACAAGGTCACGTTGACGCTGGGCGAGCCCTAGGGGTGCTGCCGGAGCCTTACGGAGGCCGAATCGATCTCTGGCAAACGCCGCCGCCGGCGCTGGGCCGGTTGCGCTTATCGAGACCGCAGATGCTGTGTTGCACCTCTTGAACATGCTGGAGCGCGACATTTCTGAACTCAGTCGGGTGCGGGCGGCCACGAGGGTCTCTGAGAGATCGTCCATGGATGTCCTCCAATGCACCGGAAGATGAACCCCGAAAGCCGCATCGTGGCACTTGAGGCGCTGAATCGGCTTGGTTTATCCAAGAATCCTAGTGCCAAGTGCCTGTCGCAACGCCTGATTGACGGGACGCGTGACCGGTCTTGGCCCCTGTCCGGCAACAAAATCGAGTGATCGCCCGATATGGGAGGCGAGGGCGCGGCGGCGCTTGCCGGGCGGCTTTGACCAGACCTCTCGTTGCGGGGCGCTTGGTCTAACCGTCGAGTTTTTGGGCGAGATTCCCGATTTTCCGGGTCCAGACCGTGGGGCGGGCGGCCCGTTACAGCCCCGCAAATGAAGGGATTGGCGCGCGCTGGAAAGTCGTACTAGGCCAGATTGGTAAGTTTTCTTCCCCAATATTGGCTTGCGACCAGTGGGGAATTTTGGCATGACCCCAGTCAGCAAGGTATATCTACAGACCTTGTAAACCAATTTCCGCAGGTTCCTGCGGCATGTTCTGGGAGGAAATATGAAAAAGAATGTAAACCGCAGGAATTTCCTGCGCGGCTCCGCAGCAGTAGGCGCCGCTTCTCTGGCAGCACCGGCAATCGCCGAGGGCCACGGCACAACCCTGAAAGTACAAGCTGCCTGGGGCGGCGGTATTTTCCTTGAAAACGCTCAGGCTTACGTCGACCGTGTCCACGCCATGGCAGGCAAGGATCTGCAGATCGACCTGCTGGCCGTGAACGCCGTTGTTAAGACGTCGCAGATGCAGGACGCTGTGCACCGCGGTGTTCTCGACGGCTGTCACTACGTGCCGGCTTACTGGTACTCCAAGTCCAAAGCAGCTTCGCTGTTCGGCACCGGCCCGTGCTTCGGCTGGTCCTCGCAGGAAGTTCTGGGCTGGGTCCACTACGGTGGCGGTCAGGAGCTGTTTGACGAACTGATGGCTTCGCTCGGCCTGAACGTTGTCTCCTTCTTCAACTCTCCGATGCCTGCTCAGCCGATGGGCTGGTTCAAGGAAGAGATCAAGGACGCATCCCAGATGAACGGCCTGAAGTACCGGACCGTTGGTCTGGCTGCCGACGTTCTGCTGGAAATGGGTATGTCCGTTGTTCAGCTGCCCGGCGGTGAAATCCAGCCGGCCATGAAGTCCGGCCTGATCGACGCGGCCGAGTTCAACAACCCGACCTCCGACCGTGACTTCGGTATGCAGGACGTGTCCAAGCACTACCACCTGGCCTCGTTCCACCAGTCGCAGGAATTCTTCGAGATCAGCTTCAACAAGAAGAAGTTCGACTCCCTGCCGGCCGAGCACCAGGCGATCCTGCGCCACGCGTCGGAAGCTGAGAACTCCAACTTCTACTGGCACAACACCAAGCGTTATGCTGACGACCTCGCCACGCTGCGCGACGAGCAGGGCGTCAACGTTTACCGCACGCCTGACAGCGTGATGGCTGAACAGCTGAAAGCCTGGGACATCGTTGTGGACCGTATCGCCGCTGAAGACGCGTTCTTCGCGAAGGTGATCGACTCGCAGAAGGCCTATGCAAAGAACGTGATGAACTACCTCAACCTGAACCAGCCTGACTACAAGCTGGCATACAACCACTACTTCGGTTGAGTTAAATCACCATAAACCGAAACTTCTGAGGGCCGAGTGATCGGCCCTCAGTACATCTAGAACCTCGTGGGAATACAACCGTGACCAAATTCATCTATAGCATTGAGGGACTGAGCATCTGGGTTGGACGCGCCTTTGGGTGGTGTATCCTGATCCTGACTCTCTCCGTTTCCTATGAGGTGTTCGTTCGCTACGTCCTGAACGCCCCAACTGTCTGGGCCTTCGACATGATGGTTCAGATGTATGGCGCCCTGTTCCTGATGGCAGGCCCCTACGCGCTGGCGCAGGACACGCATGTGCGCGGCGACGTTGTTTACCGTCTTTTCCCGGTCCGCTGGCAAGCCCGCGTCGACTTTACGCTGTATCTTCTGTTCTTCTTCCCCGGCATGATGGCCCTCTTCTGGTACGGCTGGGAGATCGCCTCTGACAGCTGGCGCTACAAGGAAGTCAGCTGGAACAGCCCCGCCCGTATCCAGATTTACTTCTTCAAGACCCTCATCCCCGTGGCCGGTTTCCTGCTTATGTTGCAAGGTGTTGCCGAGTTGATGCGCTGCTGGCGCGCCATGAAAACGGGTGTCTGGATGGAGCGTCTCGATGACGTTCATGAGACCGAAGACATGCTGATGCACATGGACGAGGATGGCATTCCGACCATCGCGCCCGAAGATCGCTAATCCGCATAGTTCTTTCAGAAAGATAAATCGATGACAAACCCCGAAATCGCAATCCTGATGCTGTGCCTGTTCATCTTCTTGGTGCTGCTTGGATTCCCTATCGCCTTTACCCTGCTCGCAATGGGCGTAGCCTTTGGCTACTACGCCTACTATCAGGGCGCCCCTGAGAGTTTCGCAGGGATTTTCGACAACAACATTTTCTACCTGCTCAACCAGAACACCTACTCGGTGATGGAGAACGACACGCTCGTCGCGATCCCGCTATTCCTGTTCATGGGCTACGTGGTGGAACGTGCAAACATCGTCGACCGGCTGTTCTTCTCGCTTTACATGGCGGCGCGGAACCTGCCCGGCTCGCTCGCCATCGCGGCGCTTCTGACCTGTGCGGTGTTCTCCACCGCCTCGGGCATCGTGGGCGCGGTTGTGACCCTGATGGGCCTGCTGGCCTATCCGGCCATGGCCAACGCGAACTATAACAAGAGCTTCGCCTCGGGCGTGATCTGCGCCGGTGGTACGCTGGGCATCCTGATCCCGCCCTCGATCATGCTGATCGTCTATGCCGCCATCGCCGAGCTTTCGCCGCTGCGCCTTTACGCGGCCGCGGTGTTCCCGGGTGTCATGCTGGCGGGTCTCTACATCGTCTACGTGATGATCCGCGTGAAGATTAACCCGTCGCTGGCGCCCAAGCCCATGCTTGAGGACATCCCGCCGCGTCGGAAGATCTACACCGACCTGCTGATCTCCTTCGTGCCGCTGACGGTCCTGATCATGCTGGTTCTTGGCTCGATCCTCGGCGGTCTGGCGACACCGGCGGAAGCCGCCGCGATGGGTGCCCTTGGTGGCATCGTGCTCGCAGCGCTCTACCGCTCGCTGACATGGACCAAGATCAAGGAAAGCGTGTTCCTGACCGCGAAGGCCACGGCCATGGTGTGCTGGCTCTTCGTGGGCTCGTGGACCTTTGCCTCGGTGTTCTCCTACCTCGGTGGTCACGACGTGATCGAACACTGGGTCGTGGGTATGAACCTGGAGCCTTGGCAGTTCCTCGTTCTGGCGCAGCTGATCATCTTCGTGCTGGGCTGGCCGCTGGAATGGTCTGAAATCCTGATCATCTTCGTGCCGATCTTCCTGCCGATGCTCGATACCTTCGGCGTCAACCCCTACTTCTTCGCGATGCTGGTTGCCCTGAACCTGCAGACCTCGTTCCTGACCCCGCCAATGGCGATGTCGGCCTACTACCTGAAAGGGGTGTTGAAGAAGCAGATCGAACTCATGGAGATCTTCCGTGGCCTGATGCCCTATCTGGCGATCGTGATCTTCCTGATGGTGATGATGTACCAGTTCCCCGGCATTGCGCTGTGGTTCCCGGACTACCTGTTCGGTGTGTACGTTCCCTAATGGCCGATCCGCACACGCTTTCGGCAACTGAAGCCGCCCTTCGCATTCGCGAGGGGCGTCTCAGTTCGGTCGATCTGGTCAAGAGCTGCCTGAAACGGATCTCCGAGACCGAGGAAGCCCTCAAAGCCTGGGCCTGCCTCGACGAGGAGAAGGCTCTGGCGCAGGCCGAAGAGGCCGACCGGATCCGCAAGTCCGGCAAGCCTGTCGGCGCCCTGCACGGGGTGCCGGTGGCGCTCAAGGACATCATCGACACCAAGGACATGCCGACCGAGCGCGGCACGCCCATCTGCAAGGGGCGCCAGCCCGAGGCCGACGCCGCCCTTGTCGAGCGTCTGATCGATGCGGGTGCCGTGATCATGGGCAAGACGGTCACGACCGAGTTTGCCTTCGTGCATGCCAATGAGACCCGCAACCCCCACAATCCCGAGCACTCGCCCGGCGGCTCCTCCAGCGGCTCTGCCGCAACCGTGGCCGCCCTTGGTGTGCCGCTTGCCGTGGGCACCCAGACCAATGGCTCGGTGATCCGGCCGGCGTCGTTCTGCGGCACCTACGGTTTCAAGCCGACGCGCGGCGTGATCTCGCGGCGCGGGCTGTTGCAGACCTCGATCTCGCTCGATCAGGTGGGCTGTTTCGGGCGCACGCTCGAAGACGTGGCACTCCTGACCGATGTGATCGCGGGCTACGACCCGACCGATACGCTGTCCTATCCGCGCCCGCGTCCGGCCATGCTGGCCGGTGCCCGCGCAGAGGCGCCGGTCGAGCCGTCCTTGCTGTGGTTCGACATGCCCTATAACGACCGCCTGTCCGAGGACGCGGCCGAGGGTCTTGCCGCCGTCACCGATATCCTTGGCGCGCGGGTCGAGCGGAGCGAGGCGTCCCCCAACCTCTCCGATCTGGTGGAGGTTCAGCGCATCATCCACGAATACGAGATCGTGCATCACCTTGCCGATGTGTTCGAGGATCACTGGGAGCGCATCAGCCCCACGCTGCAGCCCGTGATCGAGCGCGGCCGCGCCATCACGGACGCGCAATACGAGGATGCGGTGAACGTCAAGACATCGGCAGATCTGTTTTTTACTGACCTTTTCAACGATTTCGATGCTATCATCGCCCCCGCCGCCCCGGGAGAGGCGCCGCGGTTCGGTGATGGCACGGGCGATCCGATTTTCTCGACGATCTGGACGCTAGCAGGCCTGCCCTGCGTGACACTGCCCCTGCTGGTGGGTGAGACCGGACTGCCGATCGGCGTCCAGCTCATTGCCGGTCAGGAAGAAGATGACCGCCTGCTGCGCACCGCGGCCTGGCTTGAGAAAGAAATCCAGGCCGCTGCCTGAGAAGGAGAAGAAGATGAAGCTTTCTTATGGAATGAAAATCACCGTCGGGTTGATCGGCACGGCCGTTCTGATGATCTTCGTGCTGGGCCTGTCGCACTCGATCTCCACCGGTTTCGCCGGCTTTAGCGGCGGCCTGCCGTTCATGATCATCGCGATCGTCGTTCTGGGCATGGCGGTCTATGATTTCTGGGATGAATGCGTCCGGAAGAAAAAGTAATGTCGAAACCTGTCGTCTGGATTTCCCGCCGTCTGTCGGACGCAACGCTTGAGCGGGCGGCCCGTGATTATGATGTCATCATCAATCACGAGGACACGCTGAGCAGCGCCGATGATCTTGTTGCGATGAGCGCCAAGGTGGATGCGATCATCCCCTGCCACTCCGAGCATTTCAGCGCCGAGGTCGCCGCACGGCTTGACCCGCGCCTGAAGATCATCGCGAACCATTCGGTCGGCGTGGATCACTGCGACATCGAGGCGCTGCGCACCCGCGGCATTGCCGTCACCAACACGCCGGACGTGCTGTCGGACGCCACTGCCGAGATCGCCATGCTGCTGATGCTGGGCGCAGCCCGCAATGCGGTCGCGGGCGACCGGATCGTGCGCACCGGATCGTGGGATTTCTGGAGCCCGGCCTTCATGGTGGGCAAGCAGGTCACCGGCGCCCGTCTGGGCATCATCGGCATGGGCCGCGTCGGTCAGGCCTTCGCGGCCAAGGCGCGCGGCTTCGACATGGAAGTCCATTACTACAACCGTTCCGAACTGTCGGCCGACAAGGCCCATGGCGCACAGTATCACGACACGGTCGAGAGCCTTCTGGGCGTCGCCGACTTCCTGTCGCTGCACTGCCCGGCCACGCCCGAGACCACGGACCTGATGAATGCGGAGCGTTTCGCGCTACTGCCGGACGGGGCTGTTCTGGTCAACACCGCGCGCGGCGCGCTGGTGGATGAGGATGCCCTGATGGCGGCGCTCGACAGTGGCAAGCTGTCCGCGGCCGGTCTGGATTGCTTCAAAGTTGAGCCGGGCGGCAACCCCGCACTGGCCGGCTATGACAATGTCTTCATGCTGCCCCATATCGGCAGTGCGACGGTCAGGACACGCGATGCGATGGGCTTCCGTGCGCTCGACAATCTCGACGCTTTCTTCGCCGGAAAAACCCCGGGTGACTTGCTGTAACAGGCGCGCTCTGCGGGGATAAAAGCCGCTCTGATTTTATCTGTTAAGACACCGTTCACAACGGTTCCCTAGGGATATTCCCGTATCCGAGGGGTCTGAACATGTCTGAAACAGCTGAGCGCCCGATCCTCATCCGGCGCAAGAAGGTCGTCAATGAGGCCGGGCACCATGGCGGTGCGTGGAAAGTGGCCTATGCCGATTTCGTCACGGCGATGATGGCCTTTTTCATGCTGATGTGGCTGCTCAACGCCACAACCGAGACGCAGCGTAAGGGTCTGGCGGATTATTTCAGCCCGAACTTTGCTTCACACTTTGTATGCGCGTTTGATTTTCTCAAGGTTAGCTTTCGGCCTAGCATTATCGGAGATTTGAGTAGGGGAGGGGGAGCTTAATTAAAAAATTTTAAAACAACCCTCTGCACAGAAGAGATTAGCTAAGTTTCCACCCTCAAAATTTTGTTCGGGATCTGTTAGAGTGCCGACCACAGGTTAAGAGAAAATGTCGGAGCAGTATGACAGAGAAATCGTCTGAAGTGCGATTGACGAAGATGGCAGACGCAAGTCACGAAATGCCTTCGGCAGTAGATGTAGCCAGGGCAAGTGGCGTTGACGGCAACGCGCTTTTAAGCCGCAAAATCAAAGAAATTGAACAACTGCTCTGGCGTCCCGAGGGTGCAAGCGAAACGGAGATCTATGAGCGACTGGTGCGCGCGCTCGATCTCTATGAAAGCCTCGCGCCAGCTGATGGCGCCGAGGGGATGTTGGCGATGCAAATGGTCGGGACGCATCATGCGGCCTTGGAATACCTGCGGCGCGCGGCGCTTCCCAACCAAACATTTGCAGGGCGCGACCTGGCGCTCAAACACGCGCACAAATTGATGGCGCTTTACACCCAGCAGCTAGCCACTTTGAACAAGCATCGTGGCAAGGGGCAGCAGAAGGTTACGGTCGAACATGTGAATGTCGAAGCCGGCGGGCAGGCCATCGTTGGTCACGTCGACACGGGAAAGCCTAATCGCACACAGGCGGAGAAAAAACCGGCTATCGCGCATGATCCTGAGGTCCCGCTGCCTGCTCCAAAAGCAAAGAAAAAAACCGCCAACAAGAGGCGGTCAGGCTAATGGCCGGTACTCATGAGCGGAATACGGGTCCGATGCGCGAGAGTGCCCGCTGTGGCGCGAAAACCCGAAATGGCACGCCCTGCCAGGCGCCGGCCGTGCGCGGCAAGAGGCGCTGCCGCATGCATGGTGGTGCAAAGGGATCCGGAGCACCTAAGGGCAACAAGAACGCGCTCAAGCACGGGATGTATACGCGCGAGTCCCTGAAGTTCCAAAGGCATGTTCGGGAGCTTATTCGCGAGGCGAAGAAGTTGATCGAAGAGTTTTGAAATTTGTCAGCCGCTTTCCTGTGCTCGCTTCGACAGTGTTTGAAGGGTAGTCGCACATGCGGTCAAAGCCTGACGAGAACCGTCAGATGACCGCTTTGAGCCCAAAGCGGACATTACTCAGAAACTGCGGAGGTAGTCTGATGTCCACCTCAAGCCGGTTTCTTGTTAAAATGATCGCCAACTGCCCGCGGCTAAGCTTAGATTCCAACTGTGTGCCTTTGGTCAGCATTCTCAATTTTGATAAAACTTTTCAGACTGCCCACTTGATAAGCGTAAAAACACCGGCAAAGCTCATTATATGAGCATAATAAAAGCTTTGGGGCCTGCACTATTCGCAGGTTTCATGAGCATCGTCCCGGCACATGCGTCCGAGGATTTGTTGCACCCCTTCGCCCATTGCGCGGGCCGGTTCTCGGCTGAGATTCAACATGCATGGCTGTTCGAGGCCTCGGATACGGCCACGCTCGAACGCCAACGGGCCGCATTTGTCTCGCTGATCGACTCCGTCGCTTCGAAAGACGATTTGCGAAACGCACTGAACATGAGGATTTCCGCGAAATTCGCGCATGCGGAACTGCTCACACAATCCTCGTTTTCCGAGGACGATACGCGACGGCGCACGGCGCGTGAGCGCGCGAATTGGCACCTCCAGCAATGTACAAGCTTGCTCCTTGGCGGGTAGCGGTAACAGAAAAAACCGCCAGAACTGCGCTTAATTTTGAGGCAATGTCCTAAAATTTGCTCAAATTACACCCGCAGAGCCTGAATCTGAGCGTTTGAACACATGTCCGGGATTTTGTTTGCAGAGGGACTCTGACCACAGTCTCCCGCGGACGGGCAACCGTCCAGTCCAAACGTGCGATGGTGCCGGCCTAGACAACCTCACGCACCACCGCACTCCGCATCATATGCGTGGGTGGCATATATATGGGTTCCGACCCTCTTCGCAACGCCCCCATGCGACACGCAAAAGGGGAACTGCGATGCCAAAACACCTACTACTGACAACTGCTGCCGCTACGATGCTTGCAGGCGCACTGCCTGCGGCCGCGCAGGATGTATCCTGCCCGATCAAGGTCGGCGTTCTTCACTCGCTATCGGGCACGATGGCGATTTCCGAGACAACCCTGAAAGACACCATGGAGATGCTGGTCGAGCAGCAAAACGAGGCCGGGGGCGTCCTTGGCTGCGAGCTGGAAGCCGTCGTGGTCGATCCGGCCTCCGACTGGCCGCTCTTCGCCGAAAAGGCGCGCGAGCTGCTGACCGTTCACGAGGTCGACGTCATCTTCGGCAACTGGACCAGCGTGAGCCGCAAGTCGGTGCTGCCGGTGATCGAGGAACTGAACGGCCTCCTCTTCTACCCCGTGCAGTATGAGGGCGAGGAATCGTCCAAGAACGTGTTCTACACGGGTGCTGCGCCCAACCAGCAGGCGATCCCGGCAACGGACTACTTCCTTGAAGAGCTGGGCGTTGAGAAATTCGCGCTGCTCGGCACGGACTATGTCTATCCGCGTACCACGAACAACATTCTTGAGAGCTATCTGCAGCAAAAGGGCATCGCGGAAGACGATATCTTCGTCAACTACACGCCCTTTGGCCATTCCGACTGGTCCAGCATCGTGGCCGACGTGGTCGCCCTTGGGGCCGACGGCAAGAAAGTCGGCGTGATCTCGACCATCAACGGTGACGCCAATATCGGTTTCTACAAGGAACTTGCCGCGGCCGGTATCTCCGCTGACGACATCCCCGTCGTGGCCTTCTCGGTCGGTGAAGAAGAGCTCTCGGGTCTCGACACCTCGAACCTCGTCGGTCACCTCGCTGCCTGGAACTACTTCCAGTCCGCCGATACCGAAGCCAATGAAGGATGGGTAACCGCTTGGAAGGCTCGCATGGGTGAAGATCGCGTCACCAACGACCCGATGGAGGCGCACTATATCGGCTTCAACATGTGGGTGAACGCAGCGACAGACGCCGGCACCACCGATGTCGATGCCGTGCGCACCGCGATGTATGGTCAGAAATTCCCGAACCTGACGGGCGGCACGGCTGTCATGCTGCCGAACCATCACCTCGCAAAGCCGGTTCTGATCGGTGAGATCCTAGAGGACGGCCAGTTCGACATCATCAGCCAGACCGAAGAGGTGCCGGGTGATGCATGGACGGATTTCCTGCCGGAATCGGCGGTCCTTGTCTCGGACTGGAAAGAGCTTGGCTGTGGTATGTACAACACCGAGACCAAGACCTGCGTTCAGATCGAGTCCAACTACTAATCGTCTGACGAAAGATTGCCGGGGGGCACAGGTGTCCCCCGGTTCTAGCCTGGGGGCTCGGAATGCTGCGTCGTCTCATCTGTTTTTGTGTGCTCCTGCTCGGCCTGGCTCATGGTCCGGTCACGGCGCAGGACGCCGAAGCGCCCATTCAGCGGCTGCTGCAGGAGCATGGCGAGATCATCTCGAAAAGCTCCCGGCGTACGATCGGCCCGGCCATCGACTCGCTTGCCGCCAGCGGATTGCCCGCAGCGCAAAGTGTGATGGAGCGCTGGCAGGCCAAGGAGATGTGGCGCAACAAGGAGACAGGTCTGTTTGTTTTCGCCGAGGAGATCGACCGTGACACGATCCGTATTTTCGATGTCTCGACAGGTGCGGAAATTGGAACCGTCACCGAGGATGACTTCAAACAACTGAAACCAAATTCCGGCATACGCGGCCTGATTGCCGCCGCACTTGTTCAGTTCCAATTGTCCGACCCGGACCCCGCCGTGCGCACGGCTGCGCTCGATGCCATCGAGCGGGATGCCGAGAAGACCCATCTCGCGGCTCTCAGGATTGCCGCCGAAAGTGAAGCCGACCACACGATCGCCGCGCGTGTCGACCGGCTCGAGCGCCTTCTGACGATCGAGTTCGGCGAGAGCGACGAGGCACGGATCGCCGCGATCGAGAGCTTCGTGGGCGATCTAGGCGTCGACGCCCGGGCGGCTCTCAACCCGCTTCTGAAGACACGCAAACGCCTTGCCGAGACATTGCCTGAGGATGGGTCTGTCGCTTTAGTCCTACAGCCGGGCAGTGAGGCTTTCCCCGTTACCGAGGCCTATCAGCTTCTGGTGGATACCGATCTGGCCCCGCGGCTCTTGTCGCGGGACGACAAGAGAGACGTGCTGATCGCAAACATTTCGGGCGACAGGGTGGCCGGTATCGAGGTCGCGAGCCTGAACACCGAAGCGGCGCGCGACAAGGCCTATGCAGCCTTGGTCGATGCGGGCCTCGCGACACCCGCCGCGCTTGAAAGCGAAATCGAAGCCGCCGTGTCGGCTTATGTCTTCTTTGAACAATATACCGGAGCGCCGCCTGCCGTGGCCGCAGCGGCCGCGCTGATCCTTGATGGGATCGAAACGCGCGTTGCGCTCAACCAGACCGCGGATCTAGCCCTCGACGCAGTGTCGCTTGCTTCGATCTATTTCCTCGCCGCGATCGGCCTTGCCATCACCTTTGGGGTCATGGGTGTGATCAACATGGCCCATGGCGAGTTCATCATGATGGGCGCCTATACGGGCTATGTCGTGCAGCTTTTCGTGCCGGATTATACGCTCTCGATCATCCTTGCCATTCCGCTTGCCTTCATGGTGACGTTTGCTGCGGGTGTGGCGCTGGAGCGGCTGGTGATCCGCTGGCTCTACCACCGGCCGCTTGAGACGCTCCTGGCGACCTTTGGTGTGTCGATCGCGCTGCAGCAGCTGGCCAAGAATATCTTCGGCACGCAGGCGCGTCCGCTGACGGCCCCCGGCTGGCTGGACGGATCGCTTGTTTTCAACGACATCGTCTCGATCAGCTATATCCGGATCGCGATCTTCGTTCTGGCGCTTCTGTTTCTTGCCCTGTTCCTCTTCGTGATGAACCGGACCCGGCTGGGCCTCGAGGTGCGCGCCGTCACCCAAAACCCGCGGATGGCAGCCTCGATGGGGATTAACCCCGACCGGATAAACATGCTGACCTTCGGGTTCGGCTCGGGCATTGCCGGGATCGCGGGCGTCGCTATTGGCCTTTATGCCAAGGTCACTTCCGAGATGGGCGCCGACTACATCGTGCAAAGCTTCATGACCGTGGTGGTCGGAGGCGTCGGAAACATCTGGGGCACCCTTCTCGGTGCATCGCTTGTGGGCACGCTGCAGAAAGGGATCGAGTGGCTGAACCCGTCAAACACGCTGGCCGCACAAACCTACATGATCCTCTTCATCATCCTCTTCATCCAGTTCCGGCCAAGGGGGATCATCGCCCTCAAAGGCCGCGCCGCCGAGGCTTGAGGCATGACGAAGATACAAACGATTACACAGGGATATACGGCACCGCGAACAAGCGGGCGCAAAAAGAAGCCGAGGTTTCTTTTCGCCGACAACCCCTCCGTGCTGATCTTTCTGGCCTGCCTTGGTTTCTTCACACTGGGCGTCACGCTTCTTGCCGAAGGGACAGGCGCAGGGGTCATCTCGACGAGCTTCATCAAAACGCTGGGCAAGACCCTTTGTCTCTGCCTCGTTGCGCTCGCGATGGATCTCGTCTGGGGCTATTGCGGCATTCTTTCGCTCGGCCACATGGCGTTTTTCGGGATCGGTGGCTACGCCATCGGCATGTGGCTGATGTATGCACGCACCGAGCTGATCGTCATCCAGTCGCTGGCAGCAGCGTCCCTTCCGCCAACGCCGGAGGAAATATCCCAAGGCATCGCCACGCAAATTTTCGGCGTGGTCGGCTCATCGGAGTTTCCGCCGATCTGGGCTTTTGCGCATTCCTTAACGCTCCAACTGGCCTTCGTTGTGCTTGTGCCCGGCCTTCTGGCTCTGGTCTTTGGCTGGCTCGCCTTCCGCAGCCGCGTTACCGGTGTCTACCTGTCGATCCTGACCCAGGCGATGACGCTGGCGCTCGCGCTCTATCTCTTCCAGAACGACAGCGGCCTGAGAGGCAATAACGGGCTTTCCGGTCTGCAAAACCTTCCCGGCCTTGACGCCGTGCCGCAGTCCACCGTTTCGATGTGGTTCTTCTGGGCCTCAGCACTGGCGCTCGCGCTTGGCTATCTGTTGTGCTCATGGGTCGTGTCCGGAAAATTTGGTTCCGTCATCCGGGCCATCCGGGACGATGAGGCCCGGGTGCGCTTCCTTGGCTATCCCGTGGAAGCCTACAAGCTCTTCGTCTTCGCGCTCACCGCCGTGATCGCGGGGATCGCAGGCGCGCTCTATTACCCGCAGGCGGGCATCATCAACCCGGCGGAGATTGCGCCGATCGCGTCGATCTACCTTGCCGTCTGGGTCGCTATTGGCGGCCGTGGGCGCCTCTACGGCGCGGTAATCGGAGCCGCCTTCGTCTCGCTTCTCTCCACGTGGTTCACCGGTGGGCAGGCGCCGGATATCAACCTCGGCTTCTATACGATCCAATGGGTCGACTGGTGGACGATCCTGCTCGGCCTGTCGTTCGTGGCGGTCACGCTCTTCGCGCCGAAAGGGATTGGCGGTCTGTTCGATATGATTGCCGACCGGCGCGCGCCTGAGCGTCACGGCGCCGACCTTGGGCCGGACCCTGGCGCGCTGCGTGAGAAGGAGGCCGACACATGAGCGCGCTTCTCGAAGTTTCCGGCGTCTCGGTCTCCTTCGATGGGTTCAAGGCGATCAACAATCTGACCTTCCAGATCGGTCATGCCGAGATGCGCGCCGTGATCGGGCCGAATGGTGCGGGCAAAACAACCTTCATGGACATCGTGACAGGCAAGACCAAGCCCGATGAAGGCAAGGTCGTCTGGGGCGAGAAATCGCGCTCTCTCCTGTCTCTCTCGGAAAGCCAGATTGCACAGGCCGGGATTGGCCGCAAATTCCAGCGCCCGACGGTTTTCGAAGACCAGACCGTCTCCGAAAACCTGATGCTGGCGTTGAAGAAAAAGCGATCGCCACTGTCTGTCCTGAGATTTCGCGCCTCTGATGCAGATGCCGCGCGCGTGGAGAAACTAGCCGCAGAGATCGGGTTGATCGGTGCACTTGACCGGAAATCAGGCGAGCTCAGCCACGGCCAGAAACAATGGCTCGAGATTGGTATGCTTCTCGCCCAGGACCCTAAGCTCCTGCTTGTCGACGAGCCTGCCGCGGGCATGACGCCCGCGGAACGGGAGCACACGACAGAGCTTCTTGTGGAAGCCGCCAAAACACGCGCCGTGGTGGTGGTCGAGCACGACATGGAATTCGTGCGCCGTCTCAACTGCAAAGTAACCGTCTTGCATGAAGGGTCAGTTCTCGCCGAAGGCTCCATCGACCATGTGACGTCGGACGAAAAGGTAATCGAGGTGTATCTTGGCCGGTAAGCTACTCGAGATCGAAGGTCTGACCCTTCACTACGGCGGCAGCGAAATCCTGCGCGGTGTGGACCTCACCGCAGCCACCGGTGAGGTGACCTGTGTCATGGGCACCAACGGCGTTGGGAAAACCAGCCTGCTCAAGGCCATTTCCGGGACACACCCACGCAGCGCAGGCACCTACCGTCTCGACGGGGAAGACATCGCCAAATCCTCCGCCCATGCGCTGGCGCAAAAGGGCGTCGCCTTCGTGCCCCAGGGCAGAGAGATCTTTCCCTTCCTGACGGTTCAGGAGAACCTTGAAACCGGGTTCGCCTGCCTGCCGAAATCCGAGCGATACATTCCCGACGAGATTTTTGATCTCTTCCCGATCCTCAAAGACTTTCTCAGCCGCCGTGGGGGAGACCTGTCGGGCGGTCAACAACAACAACTTGCCATCGCGCGCGCACTTGTCACTCGTCCCAAGCTTTTGCTCCTTGATGAGCCAACCGAAGGTATCCAGCCCAACATCATCAAGCAGATCGGCGAAGTGATTGGCAAACTTCGGGCCCGGGGCGACATGGCAATCGTATTGGTTGAGCAATTTTTCGATTTCGCCTTCGATCTGGGAGACAGCTTTCTCGTGCTCGAACGGGGCGAAGAGATACTATCAGGCCGCGCCGACACAATCGAACGCGATCGGCTTCTGGCGGCTGTCTCGGTATAGCGGATTTTGTCAGGGGCCTGGCAAAGCAGCGCTTGGAGCACCTCGTTCCGGCAACGATCAACAATCATCCGCGAAGCATAGACGCGCAAGGCATTTCATTGGCACAAAGAAATGTCTGCTTTGTCCGGTGGGCTCAATGGATCGACGCAACACTTCAACTTGAGAGCAAGAATGGAGTGTTTGGATGGGTTATCGACGACGGATTTATTTCTCAGAGAAGCAGAAGGCGGAGATCTGGGATCGCTGGCAGCGCGGGGAGTCGATGAGTTCGATCGGACGGCTGTTTGATCGAGGCTCTTCGTCGATCTACCCCCTGCTTGCGAGGACAGGTGGTATACGTCCACCTGTGCGGCGGCGGTCACGGCGGGCGTTGACGACGGCGGAGCGCGAAGAAATCTCGCGCGGGCTTGGAGCCGACTTGTCCTTTCGTACAATTGCGCGCCAGCTGCGGCGAGCTCCGTCGACGATCAGCCGGGAGGTGCGGCGCAATGGTGGGCGTCGTCAATACCGGGCCACTCTGTCTGATCAGGCGGCTTGGGATCGCGCGCGACGTCCGAAGCCCTGCAAGCTGGCGGGCAGGCTGGCGCTCTGTCACACAATAGCAAAGAAGCTCGAACGCAAATGGTCACCTCAGCAAATTGCAGGTTGGTTGAAGCGCGAGCATCCCAACGACGAAGGCGCGCGCGTGTCTCATGAGACGATCTACAGAAGCTTGTTCATCCAGGCCCGCGGTGTGCTGAAGAAAGAGCTACTTGCACATCTGCGCGCAACACGTGCCATCCGCCGATCCCGTCATGCGAGCCTGAAGCGCGATGGGCTTGGTCAAATTAAGGATGCAATCTCGATCCGGGAACGTCCGGCCGCCGTCGAGGACCGCGCCATCCCCGGCCATTGGGAAGGTGATCTGATCGCCGGCTCGAAGAACAGCTTCATCGCGACGCTGGTGGAGCGGCGCACGCGCTATGTCATGCTTGCCAAGGTGAGCGGCAAGGAAACCGGAACTGTCGTCACAGCGCTGGCCGCACAGATCCAGCATTTGCCCAAAGAGCTTCGCCAGACACTGACATGGGACCGCGGCAAAGAACTGGCTGATCACAGGAGCCTGACCTTGGCGACCGATCTCGACATCTACTTCTGCGATCCCCACAGCCCGTGGCAACGCGGCACCAATGAGAACACTAACCGTCTCCTGCGCCAGTACTTCCCGAAAGGCACGGACCTCTCCGTGCACACCCAAGAGCATCTCGATGCCGTCGCCCGCGAACTCAACGAGCGCCCTAGAAAGACCTTGAATTACTTCTCACCCGCAGAGAAGTTCGAAGAATGTGTTGCGGCGATCGGTTGAATCGGCACCGCAAAGCGGTCGTTCACCGGCTTTCTGAGTGCCGCTCTGTAGCGAATGACGGCTACGAGCCCCTAGGAGACGTTTGGCAACGACAGGCGCATTTCAGACTGAACGATGAAGCGGTGAGCCCCAAGCTCCCGTAGAAGGGAACACAAGGCGCTGTCAGCGGAATCGACATTGACCAATGTCAGCGAGCCGACCGTGGCTGCCGCAGCGAGGAGGTCTGCCAAAGCCGAAGGTTCGCTGGCGGCAATCTGGTGCACGAGGCCATCTGCGCCGATGATCGCTCCGCCTTTTTTATGCAGGAAGGACGTCAGATGTGTGCCGGAAATGGTTTCCGTGGCGTTTTGCCAAGTCGGCTCCCAGGTCGAATACCTCTGAATAGCATTTGCAACGGTGCCGAAATCCGACAGTTTGCATGAGGACCGATCAGGAGATGGATGATCAAGCCGATAGCAGTCGAGCTTTCTGGTCACTTCAAATCCCATCTTCCGATAGAGACGTTCAGCGCCTGCGTTTCCCTCGATGACCTCGAGCCAAAAGCTCTCGATTCCGGCATTCTCTGCCGCACGTATCGCCGCCATGCCCAAACGGGACGCCAACCCCTGGCCTCTGTGGCCAATCCGGGTTCCGCTGCCTATCAGATACCGTTTGGTGTTCCACGTCGCGACGTTCCAAAACCCGATGACTTCATCATCATCGACGGCGATAAAGGACGCCTCGGGATCAAAACTTCTCGAGCTCAGCGCCGCTTTGAACGTGTCTGCATCTGGTTGCAGCGGAACGATATAGTCAGAAAACGCAGCAAGCATGGCGCAATGGAGAGCACCCAGATCAAAGCCTGATCCGGCAAACGAAGCAATTCGTGTCATTTTGTGCCTTCATGACTTCAGGATGTGCACAGACGCAAAGAACGGATTTTTACTCGACGTGCAAGTCGTTGAGTTCCTTTCTCTGTCAACCAGATATCATCGAGTTTCGGGTTCTTGGCTGGGTTGTTCCAAGCAGACATCGGCGACACTGCGCCGAACTGCCCCTTCGCCTGCTGAGCAGTTCTTTGTGATCAACACGTTGAGCGGCAGCTACGAGCCCAAAGCAGAATTGCCAGTAATCCGACACAGATTCTTGCAGGAGGAAAATTCGCCTCGGATGCGCAATCTGCATAGTCATAGCGCGAGGCAGATCGCCCGATTGGGCCGTATCCTAGGAGAACTTGCCATCGTTGGGTCTATCCAGTTTGATGTAGAGTTCGAATGGCATGCCTTAGATCTTTGTAGCTCTCCAGACCGAAACGGTTGGACAGCTGCGCCTGCCAGATTTCCTCCAGCTTCTTTTGGTGTGTTGCTGAAAGATGATATTTCGGGTCGTCGCGCGCGCCGGGCGTGACCTTGGAGGCATCAGTATCAACAGGCAAACCCGTCCGCCGAGAAATCAGGCGCCGAAATGGGGCCTCATCAAACTGACTTTTATGCTCCAACATGAACCGCCGCGAGGCTTGGTGCACCACACGGGCGAACAGCTCGTCATCAAGCGGGATGTCCATGAACGCCGCAATACGCCGCACTGTGCCAAGAATATCTGCCAGCATGTCTTCGTAACACAGCAAAAGGACATCGGGATTATTTCGCTGCTCCCACCATGAAGCCAAGTGGTGCCAGTATCCGCGCTCGCCCATCTCGGCAGTCGGGTTGCGCCACCGAAAGAACGTGTCCATATCAATCGTACCAGGCTCAAACATAAAGCCTTCAAAGAAACGGTAGATTGATATGAACGCATCCGATGGATCGCGAAATGAGACAATATAGCGTGCGTTCTTGGGAACATCCCGCCAATTGAGATGGCTCTTGAAGACCCGCGGTTCGGCCACTTGAGTCGCGTCCAGATCGATGCCAAGTTCGAAAGCGAGCTCGATCCACGGCGTTACATTACTGATCTCTTCAAAGTCCATACTGCCCCGTGTCCGCAAGCCGTGGGCAATCTGCTGCAGCCAGGTTGTGCCACATTTGGCGAAGGGAGCAATGATTATGTCGGTAGGGCGCGGCTGAAAGGCCAAGCCCGAATTCGTACTTTCTTCCCTAAATACCTTTGCAAAAAGGGCGTCCATTTCATCGGTTGTGGTGGGCAGCGTAGATCGATTCGTGTTCATCGCAAAAAAGCCTCCTAGCTCCAAGATCAATCTTTTCTCTCGTTTGGCAAAACGTAAATTGGACTAATACTGAGCCAGCTCGAATTCTGGGTTTTCGGAATGTATGGGCAATTTCAGTGCCGAGGCTCTGGCTTGGTTTCTGTTGTCGTTCATGCTGCATCACAGCATGTCGGTTGCCGCCGAATCTGGAGGATTTCTGTTCGACCATTAGCTGGGTCTGCAAATGGCAACTCCGTCCGCAAAGCGGTCATTCACATTGTACACAGCGAATGTCTGCTTGGTCACAGATCGTCGAATCCCCTCAGTAACTACTCTGCGGCTATCAGCGGCATCGGTCAAAGATTACCTTTGCTCTGGGTTTGGAGCTGCTCGAACGAGTTCCCGGTAAGGGCTCGAAACAGTCACTTGGCCAGAAAACCTTCAATGACTGCTCCGCGGACAGAGCTGACATTTGAGCTCTGCCGGATGGAGCCCTGTGACGATACCTGTAGGACGAAAGTCCGATGCGCTATAAGACCAATTTGTCATGGTAGTCAGACCCAATTCCGAGGCCGCGTGAATGAGGGCAGGGCAGTATTCGGCTGCAAGCTGTCCCTTACGTCAGGGCGGCGCCAAGGAAAGCTAGGAGAGACGACATGAGACTATCCCACTTGCTTTTGACAAGCTCGCTCTGCGCGGTCGTGTCAGCACCCGCAATCGCAGAGAGCCGTTCATTTTCGGCCATCGACACGGACGGAAATGGAAACCTGACGCTTGGCGAACTCGTGGAGGTTTTTGGAGAAAGTACGGCAGAAGACATCATTGCACGTGCCGATCGGAACGAAGACGGCGAACTAACGCGCGCTGAAGTTCGCGCATCGTTTTCCGAGGACGATGAAGACGACGACGACGAGGGTGGCGATGACGGCGAGTCCGACGATGAAGAGGATGACGACAGCGAGTCCGATGATGAAGAGGACGACAACGGAGAGGATGACGACGGCGCGTCAGATGACGCCGAAGACGCGGAGGATTGATCCGACCTTCGCGGCACTTCCATCAATCACGTTTTATGCCTCGGAGCACAGCTCCGGGGCGCTTCTTAAGAACCGAATCACTCATGCTGCTTCAATCAGAGAAATATCAAAAGCTCTTTGCGACCCCATTCTTTAGGTTTCATTTCCCTGAGCATGCTCAGCTTAACGCTGCCTTGCTAGAGGAGGGCCGCGCCCTTCGTTCAAAGGAGGAAGGTGTATCAAAATCCAACAAGGGCGGATGGCATTCCGAAGGCAACCTGTTCACCAGCTCTGCGGCTCCTGTCAAAGTGCTCAATGCATTGGCCACCGATGCTGTGGTTGATGCGACGTCAAGGATTGGTGCAAAGGTCGATCCCAAGACCCTGAAACTGAAGCTTTTCGCTTGGATGAATATCAATCCAAAGGGCGGCTTCAATGCACCGCACACGCACCCGGGTGCACATTGGTCAGGTGTCTATTACGTTGCACAGCCCGAGGTTGAAAAAGGAGATTCGGGAATGATCGAGTTTCTGGATCCGCGCTCAGATCTCCCGAATTGGCGGCTACTGGACGCGCCCTCCTTCAAAATCAAGAAGAAGGTGCGGCCGATGCCAGGAGACCTCATCTTGTTTCCTTCGTTTTTAATGCATTGGGTCTATCCGAACGAGGCCAACGGTGAGCGTGTGACGGTCGCGTTCAACGCGACTTTCACAAAAGTGGATAAGTCAGCCTGAGTTCATTACATTGTAGTTCCGCTGCTGCCCACGCACGCGCTCAATTACCCATCACGGCCCCACCGATCATGCGCCATCAATGCAGCTTCGACCCTGTTTCGGGCCTGCAACTTGCTCATAATTGTCGTCATGTGATGTTTGACAGTCTTCTCCTGAATATCGAGTTCACGGGCGACTTCTTTGTTGCTTAGGCCCTTGGAAACGAATTGAAGGATCTCGATTTCGCGGTTCGTCAAATCATCGAACGGAGATTGCTCCTTGTCTGGCTTTGGCGTCGCCATCAGGCTGAGAACTCTAGCGGCCAAACCAGGCGATACATAGGCCTCACCGGCCAAGACCCCTTTCAGAATGCGGCGTAGTTCAGTCGCGGAAACGCCTTTTAGAATATATGCTGATGCCCCAGCTTGCAGCGCTCTGCCAACATCTTCGTCATCTTCTGAAACAGTCAGCATAGCGACATGTGCGGCTGACTCATCGATCAAGATCCTGGTGAGCGCGGTCAGTCCGCTGCCCGGCATAGAGAGGTCAAGTAGCGCAAGGTCGGGGTGTTTCTGATGTGCCAGCCCGATGGCCTCTTCCGCCGACGAGGCGGTAGCAACAACTCTGAATTCACCGGTCTCTTCAAGACTCTTCACCAATCCGTCACGAAAAATCGGATGGTCATCTGCTACCAAGATACGACTGGTCATTAAGCGGTCTCCATCATTGGAAGTTCAAGCGAGATGGTCGTGCCCGCACCAGGTCGCGAAACAATCTCAATACGACCACGAAGGGTTTCAGCGCGGTCACGAAGGCCCAAAAGGCCCTGTCCGCCGTCTTGTCGCACATATGAATGCTGATCCGGCTCAAACCCTTTGCCATCGTCCTTCACAGAGAGAAAAACCCTGGCTCCTCGCAGCTTCGCGTTAATGGTGATTGACTTCCCGCTTGCATGCTTGTGCGCATTGTAAAGCGTTTCTTGTAGGAACCGGTAACAACATAGCTTGATTGCATGCGGCGCGGGCTCATCTAGGCCTTGGTCGATGCTCTTCTCGATTCTGCCGCCGAATGCCTTCGCATGATCATCGATTGCGCGTTTGATGGTTTCTCCAAGAGAAAGGTTCTCAATATCTGGTAAAGACAATCCACGTGAAATAGCTCGGAGTTCCCGCATAGCCGCGTCTAACGACGCACGGACAGTTCTGGAGTCCTCTGGATCCTTGGTTTCGGCATCAATTAACCGCAGCCCAGCGAGCGAAAGATGTTGAGCAACACCATCGTGCAACTCCTGACCAATTCTCTGCATGACCCGGTCTGCTTGTGCGGTGGATCTCTGTGCGGCCAGTCGCGCGCGGCGTGACAGATCCTCATTCTGGTGAGACAACTCCTCGGCTTCCGCAAGCCGCTTGTTTAGTTCCAGACGCTGGCTTTCGATCTGTCGACTGCCTGCTTCGACGACCCCAAGCAAGAGCAAGGAACTGCCAGCGAAGACGGCGGCAACGATCAGCCACGTGTTGCGGCGTGCGTTTCGAATGTCGATGGCAAGGTCAGTCGCAACTTCATAGAATTCGGCGACTGCAATGACTTCACCAGACCAAGGATCAAAGACCGGGCTGTAGACCTCCAAAAGAGGAATTCCCAGCGCAGCTTCGCCTTCGTCCTCAACGTCATTCAGATCCTCAAACGATGCCGCGATCTCGCCAGCCCAAGCCGCTTGCTGATCGTTGGATAGCTCGAAGACTTGTCCGATAAGCTCTTGATTGGACGCCTCGATTATCTCACCGGCAGTTCCCCAAATTTTGTAGGACACGACGCGTTCGCCCAAAGCGGATTCAAGAAAGATCTTCCGCAGAGCGGCGCGGGAAGGGTCAGACAACTGTTCGCCATCCGTAAGCTCATGGCTGATCGGAGAGATAAAGCTTTCCATGTAGAGTGCCGCTGACGTAGCGGAATTTGCGACCACTCCGTGCTCGATACGAAATGCCACCCAACTTCCGAGGATTAAGGCCGCCACGGCCATCACGAAACCACCGACCAGCATAAAGCGACTGGTAAGAGGACGTCGGGGTCGTTGATACAACATGAACGCTTTTTTGCGCGATTTTGCTGAAGAGTTCCACAGACCAAGGTCCTAGTGCAGCGTGAATCCGCTTAGGCGAATTGCCACAAATACGTAGAAGTAGAGCACTGGTTCATCCTGACGTCATCGTCAGATGAAAATACGCTGAGATGGACAGATCGCGTAACTGGCGTCTGCGAATTACTCTTTCGAACCACCGCCTCTCACTACTTCAAAACCAGATCCGCTTTCACCGTCCGCTCTGGGCTCCTAGCGGAAGTCTAGGGCACTTGATCAAGCTCTGAATGGTCGAAGCTGCGGCTACTACCGCTTCAGAAAAGCGAGCAGAGTTAGTTTCGACTGTGAAAGAAACAGGTTTTGCAGCTTCATGTCGCTTTAGCCGCATGGCAATCACAGCGCCATGGACATCTCATGCCATCGCATTCCACCGTGGTCAGAGGCTGAGGGCTTCAGATACCGGTATCCAAACTTTTCGTAGAGTGGCACATGGTGTTCCTTGCACATGAGGTAGATTGTGGCCTTGCCCATTCTTCTCATCCGCTCCACGAACTCGCCCATCAACGCTCTCGATAGACCTTTGCCCTGTTGCGCTGGATCAACGACGACTGACATGATGACGACATTCGGAGCGTCTGGGTCATGTCCGACAAGTTCCTTGAAATCTTCGTCCGACATCTCGACTTGGTGCGCACAACCGCAATTGATAAATCCTACCACCGCTCCTTCGATCTCAACCATTAGGAAGCCCTCGGGATAGAGCTTGATCCGTTTGGAGATTTTTTCGTGCGTCGCGGCTTCGTCCCCTTCGTAAGCTGAAACCTCGATCTCATAGCAACGATCTGCATCGGTGGGACGGGCGTTTCGAAACGTATGCATGCCCTGACGCTAACCCGATACTTGCTAGATAGCTAAACGCGCGGCGAGAACGCAGCCTGCACTTCCGGCGCCCACGACAATAACGTCAAAACTATCCGTCATGACAGAACCCTAAGCGCCAAGCGCAAGTGCACTGATACGCCCGAGCGCCTTACGACGTGAAAGGCTCGTTTCTTCTGTTTTGTCCATTTCGTTTTCCTTTCCAGGGATCCTGCTCCAAGAAATGTTCGCAAACGATTTCCTATGGGTTTTTGTGGCATCAATGGGGCATTAGCTATCAACCATTTGTTTAAGGCGCCAATTTAAAACGCTGAGATATGCCAGACGTGCGAGAACCCGCTCGTCTGAGCGCAGTGTCGCATCGCGCAGACCGCATCTTTAGCGATCAAGGCTTTCAGCGAGCCGCATCAGTGTCACGGCCTCGGCGCGGTATCCATAGGGGTCATCGCCCTTTGCGCCTGCGGCGAGTCGGATCGCGTCGGCATAGGTCCAGTCGTCGAGATAGGTGCTCCCGGTCAGGAGCTGGCCAAACCCAGCGATCGCCGTGGCGAAGCGGGTGTCGTCGGTCGCCTCTCCGATACTGGCGGTGATGGGATGCTCGATGAGTCGGCTGGTTTCTTCACCCGGCAACTTGTAGCGGAGCTTGAGGAAGCCGAGTTCGCCGTCTTCACTGCCGGGTGTCCGTGCGCCGTAGCGCAACGGATCGGTGAGCCGGGCATCGGAGTCGACGGGGGTGATCTCGTAGAGCGCCGTCACCGCGTGGCCTGCGCCGATCTCGCCGGCATCGACCTTATCGTTGTTGAAGTCTTCGCGCCGGAGCGACCGCGTCTCGTACCCAATGAGCCGGTATTCGGCGACGGTAGCAGGGTTGAACTCGACCTGTATCTTCACATCGTCCGCAATCGGGAACAACGCGCCGGTGAGCTGGTCGACTAGCACCTTGCGTGCCTCGGCGAGCGTGTCGATGTAGGCAGCCATGCCGTTGCCCTTCTGGGCCAACGCCTGCATCGTTGCGTCGTCGAGATTGCCCCGACCGAAACCCAGCACCGATAGATATGTACCGGTCTCGCGCTTCCTGGCGATATAACCCTCCAGCGCCGCCGGGTCGGAGAGCCCGACGTTGAAATCGCCGTCCGTGGCAAGGATCACCCGGGTGACTTCCCCGTCGCCCGCCATCTCTTCGGCCACGCTGTACGCCTGTTCGAGCCCGGCCTGTCCGGCGGTGGACCCACCCGCGGAGAGCCGATCAAGCGCGCCCAGGATGGTGGTTTCATCTCTCGCTGGGGTCGGCTCCAGTACCAGCCCGGCCGCACCGGCATAGGTGACGATGGCCACCTGGTCCTCAGGGCGCAATTCGCCCAACATCAGACGCAAGCTCTGTTTCAGAAGCGGGAGTTTGGCCGGATCATCCATCGAGCCGGAGCTGTCGACCAGAAAGATGAGGTTGAGGGGCGGCCGGTCGTCTAGAGCGGGCAAACGTCCTTGCAGAGCAATATGGACAATCTCGGTTCCGGGATTCCAGGGTGTTTGTGTGACCGAGACGGTGGGGCGGAACGGCGGGCCGTCAACCTCCGGCGCCGGGTAGGCGTAGGGGAAGTAGTTCACCATCTCCTCGACCCGCACCGCGGCCGTCGGCGGCATCTGTCCCCGGTTCAGGGAGGAACGGATGACCCCCCATGATGCCGTATCGACGTCGATCGAGAAGGTGGAGACGGGCTCTTCGGACGTCACCTTCAACGGGTTCGGCGCCTCGTTGGCATAGGTCTCAGTATTCAGCTCCGTCGGCATGACCATGTCGGTGTCGGAGAAGCCGCCGGCCGCGGGCGCGGCGCGGCGTTCGGCCATCGACGGGGAGGTGACTGGGGCCACGCCAACAGTTGCGTCAGCCGAAAACCGGACCGTGTCGGTACCCGCACGTTCTGCCTCTTCGAGGACGAGCCCCGACAGTTCCTTTGGCGCCGACTGAGTTACAGTAGCGCCGACCTCGGGCTCGGGAGCGGGCTCCGAAGCGTTTGCCACGACGAACCCTTCATCCCGCGCGGCGGGCGCCACAGCGGCTGCGTCGGTCTCGTCGAGTTTGGCAGTGGTCTGAAATTCAGGAGTATTAAGGCCGGTGTTTCTCAACTCCGGCAAGTTTACGTAGAATGTCACCGCGAGGGCGACGATGGCAGTTGATGCGGCAAGAGCGCCGCGGGTCGAGAGGGTGTGGATCATCTTCGCTGCTCCTTGTCTGAGCCGTGCCCCAAAACGGGGACGGTCAGACATGAGACGCGCCTCGGCACCTGATCCTTGGGCGCGGTCGAAGTTTTCCATTGCCCGCGCGATATCGTTGGCCTTTCTATTCGGGTCCGGTTCGGGCGTGGCTTGGCGTATCGCGTTACGGAGCCGGTCGAACTCGTCGCTCATGCTTGGGCCTCCTTTTCCTTAAGCGCGCGCAGGCGCTTCTTCACTTCCGACATGCGCCAGGCCACAGTACCTTGCGAAACACCGAGCACCTCGGCAGCCTGCGCCTGGGTCATCTCGCCATCGAACGTTAGAGCTACGGTATCGCAGAGCTCATCACTGAGCATGGCCATTGCGGAGGATAGCCAGTCTGCCCGGTCGCGAGCCTCTTCTGCCTCAGCCCGACGCGCGATCTCCCAATCGCCCCAACCATCAGCTGCACGCGCACGCGCGCTGGCCCTTCTTCGCCGGTCGTGTGCGGCATTGACCATCACCCGGTAGGCCCATGTGGTGAAGCGCGCGGTCCCGCGAAACCCTTTCAGCTTAGCCGGTAAAGTCGCACATATGTCCTGGGTCAGATCCTCGGCTTCCGCACGCACGCCCGTTAGCCGAAAGGCGAGCGCGAAGAGCCGGTCGTAGTGCCGCTCAAGCAGCACTGCGAAGGCTGTACGATCGCCTGCAGCCGCAGCCTCGGCCAGATCTTCGTCGGTCACATTCATGCGCATCACTAAGCTATGACGCATCCCGAATGTCGATCCTTGGAGCACACCGAAAAATTTTGGAGATTGTTCGTGGGTCGCGAAGCCAATCGGATCTGGTGCGCGATACGAGTGGTTTGCTCTACGAAAAGGGCAACCAAGTCAGGCTCCTGCCCGAAACAGACGGTCTTGTCAGAGTAACTTGGCTTGAGGCGTGCAGGGGCTTTCAAAGGGGACAGCACTAATGTCCTGGCAGAGACGAGTTCGAATTCGTCTAAAAGCACCGCCACCCATCGCTGACACCCGTCTCAGCCTTGCAACGCGATCTCGTAACCGGCGCAAAACAGGCGGTCTTTTCGGACCCAATCCGAAGATTGTCGGCCCGTATCTGCATGCACTGGATGGATGTCTGGAAATGCTGTCGGAAAATCCTGCCGGGTCCGGGAGCATACCCGACCCGGCAGGTTAACAGCCCCCAATTTGAACGAGTCTTGAGCAGTGACCCTCAAACTGGGGAAAACACTAATTACTCGCTACAGCTTCAATTGGGCCTCTAATCGGGCTCTCAATAAGGCGTGGAAATTCGAGAAAGTGACGATTGTCTGACGGAAACCTGCACCGCGCTGTCGCGATCTAAATGACTAGTTTTCTCAAACTGAAACAATAGGAGAGTGCGGCTCAGAGATCTTAGGCAAGTGCGGCCAGAATCGTGCCAACTGTTCTCAAAATCATAACAAAGCACCGAGGTTTCCAGTGTCTTTGAACAAGCTTAAGTCGCCTTTTTTCGTTTGCTTCCTAGTGAGAAACACAGAGTTTACGCTGGGACTGGTGTCATTTCTCAGATTGAGCTTGAGTAAGACACGAAGATCTAAGGCGAGAGTGGGGTGGGTGATGTTCAAAGGTGTAATCGGTTCAATCGACTTCGATAGGATTGGACTGTCGTCCGGGGCGATCTGTGTGCCTCATTCCGTCGATCGCTCTCCCTATTATCAGATCCGACTACCTTTTTGGCGGCTGCGGGCTGGAGATGGTCCTTCCATTCTGCTGCTCGGCGGAAACCACGGCGACGAATATGAAGGACCGGTTGTTCTGAGCAAGTTCCTTCAAGCTATCTTACAAGAAGACATCACGGGTGCGATCACCATCTTTCCATGTTTGAACGTGCCAGCCGTTGCGGCCCATGCGCGTTGTTCGCCGTTTGATACCGGGAATCTAAATCGCTCATACCCGGGCAAGGTCGATGGGACGCCCACGGAACAGATCGCCGCGTTTATCTCGGAGGAGATCATACCGCGCCACGACACTGTATTTGACTTTCATGCTGGCGGCACGTCGATGGCACATATCGCCTGTGGCCTGACGCAACTGGCTTCCGGTCAAGAGTTAGACGCTGCAACCGCGTCGGCGCTCAGAGCGATGGGACTTCCTTGTGCCTTCCTGATCGACACTGATGACAAGAGCCCGACAGCAATTGGTCAGGCAAAACGCGCCGGAAAGCTGGCGATCGGAGGTGAATTCGGAGGCGGTGGCAGTTTGACCCCGCGCTCCATGGCTGACACTGGAAACGCTCTGGAGAATGTCCTGCTCCACCTTGGTATTCTCAAACGCCGCGTGATCTCGACAGAACCCGCCGGGATTGTCGAAACACAGTTTCTCGCTTTCAATCGACCAGAGCTCTTTGTCTATGCTTCGGAAGCCGGGTGGTGCGAGCCGCTTGCCGAGATCGGTGACAGAGTTGCGGCCGGCCAACCCGCGCTTCGGATGTTCGACCTTCTTTCTCCAGAGAAGCCCCCGACGGAATATCAATTTGAAGCCGACGGAATTGTCTTGGCCAGGCGTCTCCACGCACACACGCAGCCGGGAGACTGCCTGTTCGCTTTGGGAGCTCCGCTTTGAGTGTCCGATGCGCGCCTTTGGCAACTTAGAACCGAAAAGTTCAAAAGATATGTTTGATGCTGATTTGGGTTCTTAGCGGTCATAGAAGATAATTGGTCAGGTCATGAGTGGCTGAACGGCCGCTTTGCGGACGAAGCGGACGCCATTAGATCGATCCGAGATAATACCCGATGGCCTCCGCCAACTCCGTTTCCTCATAGCCGAAATGGGAACGTACGACCTCTTCCAGCTTCCAAAACGTTTTCGCGGCCTCGGCGAAGTTTGTTTCGGAGGGGTCCTTTGCTAAGGCATCTGCTGCACGACCAAGTCTGACAATCAACTCGTGTACGACCTCGTGCTCCGCTTTCAGCTTCGCCACGATCTCGCGAAACATGCCTCCGCCTGCCGCTTCGATCCGGGGGAAAATATCGGCGCCTTCAATGTCGTGATGAAATTTGAGCACCTGGCATTCGCGCCCGCAAAGCGATCCGAACGCTCGGAAATTCTCGGCCATATCGAGTGAGAGCGCCATCCGCTTCAGATACTCGGGCGGAGCATCCCCTGCTTCGATCCGGGCCAAGACCGCACCGATTTGGGCCATCTCCCTCAAATAATGACTGTGGATCGCAGCGAGTTGTCGCCCTTGACGACGGTGTAGGTCGGTTGCCTCTGGCACTAGAGGCGCCTTTGGTCGGGCAGCTTCGTCGAGGCGCAGTTCATCCAAAGGTTTTGTCGCAAGATCAGTCATGACAGATACATTCCAATTGGCGTGGAGAGCGAATGACGTTCCGGAGCAGCGAGCCGAGCGCCTCGACATGGCTCCAACGCAGCTCCGTTGCCGGCGGTCGCTCTTCGTCTCTGGACATGTTCGAAAACCGCTCAGGCGTAGGGATTTTTGGCCGAACGGTCATCCGACAAGGATTGCTGACCACGGGAAACGAGAAGCTCGATAGCATCGGCAAGATGTTCCTTGTCTATGTGGTGGTCTCCGCGCGCCACCCGGATGCGGTGTGCTTCGATCATGACGTCCGCGTGTCTGCAGCCTTCGGGGGGCTCAAAACGATAGGAAGCCAGTTCGATCCGAAGTCCAAGCGGATCGCGAAAATAGATTGAATCCATGAAGCCACGATCCACTGGGCCAGAGTGCTTGACGCCGCGTGCGTCGAGACGGGCGGGCACCTGCCAGAACGTTGCCTGACTGACGTTCAGCGCAAGATGGTGAAGCGACCCGGTGCCTTCCGGAACGGCGGTCGCGTCGGGTTTGCGCTCTTCGTTCGTGAAGATTGTGATTAAGCGACCGTCGCCCGGATCGAAGTAAATGTGACCTTCGTTCGGATTGTCGAGATTGGGTTGGTCGAAGACGCACGGCATACCCAGTACACCTTCCCAGAAATCGATCGATGTTTGTTGGTCTGCACCGATGATCGTTATGTGATGGATACCCTGCGTTTGGATCTTTCTCAGATCGTTGCTGTTTCCCATGCTTTGCCCTCACGTGTTCCGGTTCAACGTGAACCAGACCAATCTACTAGTTTCGATTTATAGTCGGTTCTCGGTAGAGTGCCGAATGGCACCAAATTCACATCGGTTGTCACCAGCAACTCATCCCTAATCCGCTTTCGGATAAGGTCAGCGAGGTCCGTCGTGGCTTCCGCGCCTTTGGCCAGCTCAACGACCACCGGGAGCGGTGGTGCCTGTTTGACAGCCTTGATCTGTGGTCGGATCGAGATTGTGCCGCTGACGCCGTCACCGATCTTTCCAACCACATCCCTAACTGCGGATGGGAAGACGTTGACGCCGCGCACAATCAGCAGGTCGTCGGTGCGTCCGATGCACCGGACACGCGGCGTGTCACGTCCGCATGGGCACTCTCCGGTACTCAGGCGCACGCGATCCCGCGACCGGAACCGAAGAAGCGGTGCCGCCTTGTGATTGAGATGGGTGTAGACCAACTCGCCCTCTGCGCCGTCTTCAATCGGAAGGCTGGCGCCGGTTTCCGGATCAATGAGTTCATAGTGAACAAATCCCGCGCCCGAGAAATGCATGCCATCCTGATGCGCGCATTCGCCCCAGAGCGACACAGAGATGTCGCCGATACCCATGGCCTCCGTCACGCGCGCGCCCCAGGCCTCTTCGATTCTCTGTCTCATCGCCGGCTCTCCACCGCCGGGCTCGCCTGCGACAAGTATCTTGTTGACCGAGGACCCAGCCGTATCGATGCCACGTTCGACAGCCCATTCTGCCAAGTATAATGCATAGGATGGCGTGCACCCGAGAACCGTTGGCTTGAGGAGTTGAACCGCGGTCATCAGGCGTTCCGTGTTGCCCGCGCCTACTGGAATGTGACAGACCCCAAGCTTGGCAAAGGCGTCCAGCGTCACGCCCGCCACAAAAGGCCCGGCGTTGTACGTGGTGACCATGCGCTCGCCCCTTGCCAAACCGCTTGCTCCGTAGGATCGGGTCGAGATTTCAACCCAGTTCGCGAGATCGTCGGCAGTTAGCGGAATGTAGCTGGGCGTTCCCGTGGTGCCGCTCGTCGAGTACACTCGTACGACATCCGTCATCGGGGCTGCGAGGTGACGTCCGATCGGGTGATCTTCATCTCGCGAAGCACGGAGTTCGTCCTTTTCCGTAAACGGCAGCCGGGAGATATCTTCGAGCTCGCCGGCAGCTTCGGGTGTGTCTATTCCTACTGCCGAGAGTTTGTTCCGGTAGAATTCGGAGTTCTCGAGGAGATACCGAAGCTGTGTTCGATAAGCGGGATCGTCGAGCGACCTTTGGTTCCTGGCTTGGCTCATTCCGACAAGCGCGTTGATTCAAAGGCGATGCCCATTTCGGCGTGGTGGGAGAGTGTGAAGCCGATCGGCGTTTCGCTTTCCTCGGCAAGGTGGGCAAGGAGGCTCGCGGTGCGGGCCAGTATTGGAACAGCCTTCAATACGGTCGGCGGAAAATCCAGATCGAGGAGAACCGCAGGAATGGCAAATGATACATTCATCGGCAGGGGCTTCGGCCAGAGGCGGGAAATGGCGTCTTCGATGTCGCGAGCAAGTTTTGAGTAGGTGCCTGCAACTCCTCTGTCCTCTGCGAGGCCAAGAATGCGTTGCGCACGTGGGTCCACGGGTTTGTGGATCGGATGTCCGAAGCCAGGAATGCGGCGTCCCTCATCGAGCATCTGGGAGATTATGTCGTCCAAAGACTCTTTGTTGTCTGCAATCCTCGACTGGGTGTCCCGCAGGAACTGCCCGGCAACTTCCGTAGTGCCAAGAATGACCTTGCCGCATCCGAGCAATCCGGCGGCCACCGCGCCCTGCAAAAAGTCCGGATCTGCGGCGTAGGTCATGCGGGCCGCCTGGTTGGTCGGGACCAAGCCATGTTCGGCGATGGATACCAGAAGAACGTCTAGAAAGAAGGACTGCTCGGACGTTGGTTTGCGCCCTGTAGTGAGTAGGTAGAAGTACTCAGTAAACGTCACGCCGCCCATCAAGTCATTCACGAGATCATGGTTCCGCACCGTGATCGAGTCATGTGTCGCCGTCGAGATGGACGTCGTTGCCTTACCGGCTTTTCCAATGCGCATTTCCATTCTCCCTTGTCCTACAATGTATTTCGAAATGGCAAAAAGCAACTTTGTGCCAATCTCAAGGGTGAGACGAAAACAGTGGAGTGCTTGTTGTTTCTTTTTCGTTATGCGGAGTTCGATTTTTCCGCGCCTCGGAGTTCCTTCTTGGCTTTGTTGCCCCGGATCGCAGCGCGTCAAGATGAGGAGAATTGAACCCGCTCGCTACGAGCACTTGCGGCATGCAAAAATTCGCGCTTGTGAAAGAACGCTTTAGGCTCAGAGCAGTCATCTAGAATGATTGAACCAGTTCTGATTGGATGAACGGCGATTATGTGGAGCTGGTGATGGTGATGGTTCGACTACCATCAGACACATGAAATTAAGACAAAATGAGGGTCAGTTCTGAGATTTTGCCCCAACACGGTTGATCACAAATAGAGTTGCGATCGGCCCCACTATCTCAAATGCAATCGTAGTGCTTATTGTCAACGCCATGATTGCCTCTGACCATTCTGGGAATTTCTTGCTCGCCACGAGTGCCATCCCGATTGCGACACCGGCTTGCGGCAGAAGCGCAGCACCAAACCAAGGCCTCTCGGCGGCTGGCGCGCCTCCAATAACAGCGCCAATCCAGCCCCCTACAATTCGTGCGAATGAACGCAATAACAGATAGGCAATCCGTGTGCGACTGGAGCTGGCTGGAAGCCTTCGCGATCTGGCACTGTTCAATCTGGTAATCGACAGCAAGCTACGCGGGTGTGATCTCGTTCGGCTCAGGGTGAACGACCTGATCGTAGGCGGCTCCGTACGCGACCGCGTGACTATCACGCAACGAAAGACGACCCGACCTGTGCGGTTCGAGGTCACCCGGCAAACCCGGAGGACAATCGAAGATTGGATGGCTACTCCCCGAATGACCACCTGCGAGCACATGTTTCCGAGCAGAGTGCGATCTTCGTCTCACCTCTCGACGCGTCAGTATGCTCGGATCGTACGCGGCTGGGTCTCTTCTATTGGGCTCGATCCTGGCGCATACGGAACTCACTCGATGCGGCGCACAAAGGCAGCTTTGATCTACCGGAAGACAGGCAATCTCCGGGCCGTGCAGCTGCTGCTTGGTCACACCAAGATGGACAGTACCGTGCGCTATCTGGGTGTTGAGATTGAAGATGCGCTGGACATTGCGGAAAGCGTCGAGATCTGAGACTTTCTGTCGTGGGCAGAACCTGCCCGCGACAACTCCAAACCCGAATGACCGCTACGAGCCTGAAGCGGTCATTTGAAAGTTTGGAGCGACAACCTCATTCCTACCCATTCCACAAATCTTGTCGCGTGGTGGGCACTTAAGGGCCCCAAAGGCTTGAGTTGATTGACTTTGATGCGTTTGAGCCGTTGGCCCTCATGGCGAGATGAGAATTATTGAGCTGGGAATCGGGTCGTGTGGTATCTTTGGCGACATCCAAGAGGGAGACCCGCTAATGAACGAACAGCTACCCCCGCGCCGCCTGACTGCAGCCGACTTCGACCAGGAACTCCTCGATCTCTACGACTACTACGCCCACGGAAAAATCTCGAAGCGCGAGTTTCTTGATCGTGCCGGCAAATGGGCTGTCGGCGGACTCACGGCGGCGGCGATCCTCAGCACTCTTTCACCCAACTACGCGTTAGCCCAGCAAGTTTCCGAAGATGATCCCGACATTGAGGGCGAGGACATCGTATATCCGAGTCCGAACGGCACCGGCGACATCACAGCTTATCTCGTCCGTCCGGCTGAGATAAAATCCGATCGCCCGCCGGCGGCCATTCTGGTTGTCCACGAGAACCGGGGGCTGAACCCCTATATCCGTGACGTTGTGCGCCGGCTTGGCAAGGCAGGCTTTGTCGCCATGGGACCCGACGGCCTCTCGTCGCTTGGTGGCTACCCTGGTAATGACGACGATGGTCGCACAATGCAGCGGAGCCTCGATCGAGATGCACTGCTGAACGATTTCTTCGCGGGCTTCGAGTATCTTCAGGCGCTCGATGGCACGAACGGAAAGGTCGGTGCTACGGGCTTCTGCTACGGTGGAGGTGTGGTAAACAAACTGGCCGTCGCATATCCAGAGATGGCCGCGGGTGTCCCGTTTTATGGCGCGGCGGCCGACAGCGCGCAGGTCGCTCAGATCGAAGCGCCCTTGATGATCCAACTTGCCGCCTTAGACCAGCGGATCAACGCCATGTGGCCCGAGTTTCAAAAAGCGCTAGAGGAGAACGACAAGCGTTACGAAGCCCACATCTACCCGGGCGTGAACCACGGGTTTCATAACGACACGACACCGCGCTACGATGAAGAAGCCGCCAAGCTCTCAGAGACCCGAATGATCGCTTGGTTTCGCACATACCTCGCCGGCTAAGCTACGTCGCGCTCGCAGCGAAACGGGCGCGATTTAGCAATCTGGCCCGTTCATCCTGATTCTAATTCTCCCACCGAGCTGCTGTTCGATTTCTCATGCAATATGCATTTCGCTCATGTGACCACTTCGAGCCCGTACCTCCCGTTGATGCGTCTGGCATGAGTGGCTACGAAGCGCAGCAAGCCGACGTTGGGGATATCTTACCTAGATGATTTCGTCTTCATCAAACATTGGATCATCTTCGAGCTGCGACTCCAGGTCTTCGACTGTCCCTTCGGCTCTCGCGAGTGACTTAACCCGACCAATGTGAAAAATCGCATCACCCTCATTGACGATTGGCATGACCGCACGGCCAACGATGATACCGGAAAACGGTGCCAGAACTTCTTGCTCTTCCTCGCCAAAAGGATCGGAGACAACGGCAAGCAGCTCCCCTTCACGGACCAGCGAACCGTCATTCTTGAAGATTCGCAGAAGCCCGCCCATCGGGGCTCTGAGCCACTTGCTTGACGTGCAAAGTTGTGGCGGAGCTTTCGGTGACGACACGCCGCGCTTTGCGATCATTCCCTTGTGATGCATGACGCGAAGGACGCCTGCGACCCCGGCTCGGATCGAGAACTCGTCAAACCGCAGACCCTCTCCGGCTTCGAACAAGAGGATTGGCTTGCTGATCTTCTTGGCTTCGCCACGTAGCGAACCGTCGCGCAGCGGCGACTTCATAACTACCGGGGCACCGAAGACTTGCGCTAATTCTTCCATCTCGGGGTCTTCGGATGAAATGCGCACCTGAGGATAGTTGATCCGGTGGATCGCTGCCGAGTGCAGGTCAACGCCTAGCTCTGACGGCTCGACAATCTGTGTGAGAAACTGATGCGCAAGACGCGCTGCCAGCGAACCAGTTTGACTGCCGGGAAATGACCGGTTCAAGTCGCGCCTGTCGGGAAGATATCTCGAATGATTGATCAATCCGTAGGCATTGACGATGGGGACTGCCAGCAGTGTTCCGGCCATTGTCTTCAACGATTTCGAAGCCAGGACCCGGCGGATCACCTCAACCCCGATCACCTCATCGCCGTGGATGCCGCCACTGACGAACATGACCGGCCCGGCTTTTTTGCCATGCACTACATGAACAGACATTGAGATTGGCGTGTGATCAGACAGAACGCTGACCGGTATATCCACGGTTCGTCTGGTGCCCGGAGCGATCGTCTCGCCGCCAATCCCGATAGGCTCTCGCATTCAGGTTAACCTTTGCCCTTCGTCCGCGTTTTGCCTTTGACAGCGTTCTTTTCGAGGAACTCGATCATCTTCCCAGCTATATCCAATTCGGTCGCCTTCTCAACACCCTCGAGCCCGGGCGAGGAGTTCACCTCCATGATGACCGGACCATGGTTTGCGCGAAGCATATCAACACCACATGCGTTCAGCCCCATAGACTTGGCTGCCCGGACGGCTGTTGCGCGTTCCTCAGGCGACAGTTTGACAACTTGTGCGGAGCCGCCGCGGTGGAGGTTCGAGCGGAACTCGCCTTCCGCACCGGTCCGCTTCATGGCCGCGATGACTCTGCCGCCTACAACAATCGCGCGGATGTCTGTGCCGCCAGCTTCCTTGATGAACTCTTGAATAAGGATGTTTGTTTTCGTCGCCCGAAACGCCTCGACCACAGATTTAGCCGATCGATTTGTATCGGCGAGCACGACGCCTAAGCCTTGGGTGCCTTCGAGTAGTTTGATCACGAGCGGTGCTTCACCTGCCAGTTTCAGGACTTCCTCCGTTTGCTTGGCGTCGTGGGCGAAAGTCGTCACAGGCAGGCCAATACCATCGCGTGCCATCAATTGCATGGACCGCAGTTTGTCTCGGGACCGGCCAATCGCGACGCTTTCGTTGAGAGGGAAGACCCCCATCATTTCAAACTGTCTGAGCACGGCCATGCCGTAGAAGGTGATAGATGCGCCGATCCGGGGGATGACAGCATCATAGCCCGTGAGCTTCTCACCGTTGTAATAGATCGCGGGGCGCCGCGAGGCGATGTTCATATAGCACCGCAACGTGTCGATGATATCCAACTCGTGGCCGCGTTCCTCTGCCGCCTCCTTGAGCCGCTGATGGGTATAAAGTTTGGCGTTGCGCGCCAGCATTGCGATCTTCATTTGTAATCCTTTCTACGTCTCTCCTGCGGAGGCTCTGTCACCAGAAATGTTTTGCGGGTGTGAACCGCGATGTTGTGATCTTTGAGTGCTGAACGCCCGATGATCATAGGGAAGGTCATGTTGCCCCTATCTGTGATTGACAGATCGATCATCCATTGCCGCTTACCCAGCTTTAGGCGGGTGCGGATGATATAGCGGTCTTCAGCGACGCCGCTCGTGTTCTTGATTGCGCGTTCGGAGTGGTAAGGCGCTTCGACATATTGCTCGGGCGAGTATTCAGCGAGTTGGGTGCGGAATCGCAGCCATGCCTCACCATCCCGCTCAAACTCCTCGATGTCGATTGCATGTAGTGCAGTCGTTCGAGCGCCTGTGTCGATCTTTGCTTTAACACGAGCAAGGTCCAGCAGAGGCAGATCAGCCATTTCCATCCAGCCGATCAATGCAGGAGACTTGGCTTTCCGTCGCGGCGTGTTGGTTTTCTCAAGGGTCATCAAATCAGCCATGGCATCATCAGGGTTGCGAAGCTGAGAACGAAGAAGAACCCAGCCATATCGGTTATTGTCGTCAGAAGGGGACCGCTTGCCGTTGCAGGGTCTTGGCCAAAGCGTTTGAGCATCAGGGGCACGACACCACCGATTGAAACGGCAAGCATTGTGTTAAGAGCAAGTGCCGCCCCTATAACCAATCCAAGAGCCGGATTACCCTTCCAAATCCAAGCAACAATCCCAATTAGGATACCGAGCGCGATTCCGTTGATGACGCCGACAGAGATTTCTTTCAGCCAAACGCGAAGCGCATCGATGGGCCGCACGAGACCCAAGCTGAGCTCGCGCATGGTGACCCCGACGGCTTGGTTGCCGGAGCATCCGCTCATGTCCGAAACCATCGGCAGGAAGATTGCGAGAGCAATGACTGCAGCGAGCGTTTCTTCATAGGCAGAAATAACACTGGCAGCGATGATGTTCAGAACGATGTTCGCCGAAAGCCAGGCCAACCTTCGTCGCGACCGCAACCAGAGCGGCATGGAACGCAATTCGTCACCAACGACACCCTGTCGTTTGAGGCTTTCACTTTCGCTGCGTTCCAGCACCGCTTCTGCAAGGGCTGTGCGAGATACAACGCCCACCAAGATGCCGTCATCATCCGTTACTGGCACACCAAGGAACGGATGCTCATCAAATAGGTCTTCCAGTTGTTCCAGCGGCGTATCGACGCCAACAGTCAGAGGCTCTGTCATGATATCGGTCAGCGCGGCACTGCGCTTGGCTGTCAGCAAGCCCCTGAGAGAGACGACACCAACCGGCTTCCCCGCTGCGTTCACGATGTATGGGTGCTGACCGCGATACCTTTCGAAATCGTCTTCATCAGATGCCAGCGCCCGCAGCACTTTGCCAACGGTGTCGCCATCCGAAAACCGGAAGACCTCGGCCATCATGAGACCGCCAGCCGTATCGTCCTCGTAGGCGACCAGCCTCCGCACGTCAGCCGCCTCTTCGGCAGCCATTTCGGACAGGACAGCTTCTGCGTCCTCCTCCTCCATTTCGCCGATGACGTCCGCCTGAACATCAGAATCTAGTTCTTCGAGAATTTCGGCAACGCGTTCCGGGTTGAGCCGTTCAACCAGATCGGCCGCCATTTCATCGGGCGCTTCTCCGATCAGTTCTGCAGCGAGTTCGGAAGGAACGAGTTTCAGAACGGTGTCACGTTCGTCAGGCGAGAGCGACAGTAACTCGCGCAGGGCTTCGCTGTAGGGCAACGGATCGAGAAGCTCGGACAGCCGCACTGCATCGGCTTCGGCAAGCGCCGCCCGAATATCCGCACCAATGTCGGCTTGATGATCTGATTGCTCTACGATTGCCATGCTGATCCTTTCGGAACAGCCTTTACAAAGCAAAATATTTTTTGTCTATAGATAAAAAAATATAACGGATATTGAGATGATCTACGAAAGCGCTGCTACAAAACTTGCCGACCTCTACTCCCAGGAGTTCGGTGGTAAGCCGTCGGGTCGCTACCGCATTCCTGAGAAACTGCTTAGAGAGATGATAGGACGAAAACGTCTTTATGCGGAGGACAGAACAGCTCTTGCACGCGCGCTATTCGAACTTGGGTATGTCTTGATAGACATGGATAGCTTCTTTGTGGTCATGAGTTCCAATGCGTTTGTGAACTACCGAAGGGTCGGCAAGGAAGCGTTGTAGCGTTCGAGTGTTGGGAACACAGCCGCATTTTTTTGCCTTGGTTGGCAACTCACTGAAGCCCACCTGCGTCAAGAGTAGAGGTAATCATGGCCAATTTTACTTGCCTTGATTTCGGAAATCTGTTTGCTCAGCGCGAAGCGCGCAAACCGAACCCTAGGCATCCGCGGCCGAACGACAGATTCGTCCGCAGACCGGTCATTCAGACTACCTGCCGGCGCTGCGTTGAGGCTAAAGACGGCAAAATCCGCATTCTCCCAGTTCGTCGAAGGTGCAGCGAATGCCCAGATCAAATTCAGGATTCAAGTGTAGGCACGAACGACCGGTTCGATGAAAATTGCCGACGACTTCCGTGTCCGGGCTACGCCAGCCGTCAAGCTGAGGAAGGTCAGCACCCAGGGTCAGTTCAGATGTTGCGCCACAACCAGAGCCAGCGCGGTGAACCCGCATCCGATCGCGAAGTAGAGAAAGTTCTGGGTCGCCCGGGAACGGGGCGGATCCTCGCGCGCCTGATCTTCCTGTGCGCGCAGCAGTCTTTCCGCCAGAACCGGAAGCTTGGGGCCGAACCGGGCGAGGACCTGCACGGTCGAGGCGAGATCCACCAGAAGCGCACGGGGCCCGACATTCTGCTTGATGTAATCCTCGACCACGGGCTTTGCGACTTCCCAGATGTTGATCTGCGGATACATCGTGCGCGCAACCCCTTCGACGACAACCATGGTGCGCTGCAGCAGGATCAGCTCGGTGCGCGTCTCCATGCCGAACCGCTCGGTGACCTCGAACAGGTAGCTGAGCAAGCGGCCCATTGAAATCTGCGTCGCGTCCATACCGAAAATCGGCTCGCCCACCGAGCGTAGAGCTTGCGCGAACTCATCAATATCGCGGTCGCGGGGGACATATCCGGCCTCGAAATGCACTTCCGCCACGCGGCGGTAATCCTTGCGGATGAAGCCCATGAGGATCTCGGCATAGACCCGTCGCGTGTAGGCATCGATACGGCCCATGATCCCGAAATCATAGGCGATGATATCGCCGGATGCAGAGACCTTGAGATTGCCCTGATGCATGTCGGCATGGAAGTAGCCGTCATTGAGCGCGTGGCGCAAAAACAGCTTGAGGACCCGCTCGCCCAGTTCCTTGCGGTCGAGGCCCGCGGCTTCGATCGCCTCGAGGTCCCCGAAAGCGATGCCTTCGGCCCACTCCAGCGTCATGACCCGGCGTTCGGACTGGAAGAAATAGGCCTTCGGTACGATGAAGCCGGCATCGTTTTCTGTATTGGCTGCGTATTCCCCGGCGGCAGCAGATTCCAGCCTGAGATCCAGTTCGCCTTTCACCACGCCTTCGAAATGGCCGATCACCTCGGTCGGGCGCAGCCGGCGGGTGGCGGGCAGCAGCTTTTCGATGATATTTGCCGCGAAATAGAAACTGTCCACGTCGCGCTGGAACGCCCGTTCGATGGACGGGCGCAGAACCTTGACGGCAACTTCTTCCCCCGTGTCGGCCAGCCGTGCTTTGTGCACCTGTGCGATCGAGGCCGCTGCGACGGGCTCGGAGAACTCGGAGAACACCTGTTCGATGGGCCGCTCCAGCTCCTTCTCGATCATGGCTTTGGCCTGTGCGGCGGGAAAGGGGGGCAGTTTGTCCTGCAGGAGCCGCAACTGGCGGGCCACATCCTCACCGACGAGGTCCGGGCGCGTCGAAAGGATCTGGCCAAACTTGATGTAGGCCGGGCCCATTGCGCTCAAGGCCCGCGCGACGGGCGGCAGGCTTGGGTCGCCCTTGCGCCCGAGCCATGAGAACGGAAACGCCATGACCCGCACCAACACGCGCAGATGCTGCGGCGTGTTGAACGCATCGAGCACCACATTCAAGGCGCCCGCGCGCTGGAAGGTCGCGCCCGTGCGGACAAGCCGGAAGATATTGTGAGGGCCGCGCACTTAGATTTTCCACCCGGCATGCAAGGCCGCGATGCCGAAGGTCATGTTGCGATAGCTGACATTTTCAAAACCGGCCTCGCGGATCATCGCGGCGAAGGTGTCCTGATCGGGGAATTTACGGATCGATTCCACCAGATACTGGTAGCTCTCGCTGTCATTGGCGATGACTTTCCCCATGCGCGGAATGACGTTGAAGGAATAGAGATCATAGGCCTTTTGCATCATCGGATTTGGCAGCTGTGAGAATTCCAGAACCATGAGGCGGCCGCCGGGGCGCAAAACGCGGTAAGCCTCGCGCAGTGCGTCGGGAATACGGGTCACGTTCCGGATGCCGAAGCTGATCGTGTAGACGTCGAAGCTGTTATCCTCGAAGGGCAGGGCCATGGCATCACCCACGATCCAGTCGAGCCGGTCGGCCATAGCTTCCGCCTCGGCACGCTTGCGGCCTTCGATCAGCATGGATTCGGTCATGTCGAGCACAACGGCGTCCGCGTCGCCGGCCCGCTTGAGGAAACGGAAGGCAATGTCACCGGTGCCGCCCGCGACATCGAGCAGGCGCTGCCCCGGACGCGGCGCCAGCCAATCCATCATCGCGTCTTTCCAGACTCGGTGAATGCCCGCCGACATAACATCGTTCATGATATCGTATTTCGAGGCCACATTGGTGAAGACCCCGTGGACCATTCCGGCCTTTTCAGTCTCCGGAATATCGCGATATCCGAAATGCGTCGTTTTCTCGTCGTCTGTCATCGGGGCTTGAAGTCCTTTGCGTCTGCCCCTCCTTATAGGTTCGCCCTAGGCGCTGACAATGCAACCGTGCTGAACAAAGAGAGAATCTGTGCCAGAACTGCCTGAAGTTGAGACCGTCCGACGCGGTTTGCTGCCTGCTCTTGAGGGAAGAACGATCCTCAAGGCCGACATCCGCCGCCCTGACCTGAGATGGCCTTTTCCCGAAAACATGGCCGAACGGCTCACCGGCAAGCAGGTTCTGAGCCTGCGGCGCCGCTCGAAATATATTCTGGCGGACCTGTCGTCGCAGGAGACGCTGATCATCCATCTGGGCATGTCCGGCCGGATGCTGATCGACGGAACGGCCCCGGCGCGGTTCCATTCCAACCCGGACTTGCCGGGCAAACATGATCACGTGATCCTGCAGACCGATGCACCCGCGCGCGTGACGTTCAACGATGCGCGACGTTTCGGGGCGATGGACCTTGCGCCGACCGGGCAGGTCGAGGCGCATTGGCTGTTGGACAAGCTCGGCCCCGAACCGCTGGGCAATGCCTTCGATGAGGACTACCTCGTCGACCAGTTCAAGGGGCGCAACACGCCGGTCAAATCCGCCCTGCTCGATCAGCGAATCGTGTCGGGTCTGGGCAATATCTACGTCTGCGAAGTGCTGCACCGCACGGGAATCTCGCCGAAACGAAAAGCGGGGCGGATCTCGGCGCCGCGGGTCCGAAGCCTCGTTCCGGCAATCCGCGATGTCCTGAACGAGGCGATTGCCTCGGGCGGATCGTCCTTGCGTGACTATCGGCAGGCGGACGGAGAACTCGGTTATTTTCAACACAATTTCACGGTTTATGACCGGGAGGGGCAGCCCTGCACAAACCCGTCCTGTGACGGTGAGATTGCCCGTATCGTGCAGTCGGGCCGGTCGTCATTTTACTGCCCGTCATGTCAAAGATGAATTGAACCTGTGGCTCAGCCTGTTAACTCTGGGCGCCGGAAACAGAATAAGAGGCCCTTGAATGGCTTTTGAAAACATCATTGTCGAAGTCGATGAGCATATTGCGCTGATCAAGCTGAACCGGCCGGACGCATTGAATGCACTGAACGCCGCGTTGTTGCGGGAGCTGAGCACTGCGATGCGGGAGGCCGATGCCAATGAGAAAGTGCGCTGCATTGTTCTGACCGGCTCCGAGAAGGCTTTTGCCGCCGGCGCGGATATCAGCGAGATGCGCGAGAAGTCCTTTGTGGATGTCTTCGCGGGCAACATGTTCGTGGACGAGATTGAAACCATCGAGCGGGTTCGCAAGCCGATCATCGCGGCGGTGGCGGGCTATGCGCTGGGCGGCGGATGCGAACTGGCCATGATCTGTGACTTTATCATCGCGGCCGATACCGCGAAATTCGGCCAGCCCGAAATCAATCTCGGCGTGGTGGCAGGTATCGGCGGCACCCAGCGCCTGACGCGGTTTGTGGGCAAGTCCAAGGCCATGGACATGCACCTGACCGGACGGTTCATGGATGCCGAAGAGGCGGAACGCTCCGGCCTTGTCAGTCGCGTGGTTCCCGCCAAGAAGCTGATGGCAGAGGCGATGGGGGCGGCCGCAAAGATCGCCGAGAAGTCGCAGCTGGCGACGATGGCGGTGAAGGAAGCGGTGGACCGCAGCTACGAGACTCCGCTCTCCGAGGGGCTGTTGTTCGAGCGGCGGGTTTTCAATTCCCTGTTCGCCACCGAAGACCAGTCCGAAGGCATGTCCGCCTTCGTTGAAAAGCGCGCGCCGCATTTCCGTGATAAATAGGTGCTTATACCCGTTGACTTGCCACCGAGTCGGGCCTAGAAGCGCGTTCTGAGTTTTCAAACACCGAACCGTCGGGGTATTTACGTATGGCAAATTCGCCTCAAGCAAAAAAGCGCGCCCGCCAGAATGAGCGCCGCTTCGCAGTCAACAAAGCGCGTCGTTCGCGGATCCGCACCTATCTGCGCAAGGTAGAAGAGGCACTTGCGGCCGGCGATCAGGACGCAGCCAAGGAAGCGCTCAAGTCGGCTCAGCCGGAACTGATGCGTGGCGTCACCAAAGGGGTGCTGCATAAAAACACCGCGTCCAGAAAAATGTCGCGTCTGTCTTCGCGGGTCAAAGCGCTCGGCGCCTGATCCCAAAAAGATTCCGAAAAAAAAGCGCCCTCTCCGGAGGGCGTTTTTTTTGTATTCAGTGGTTTGTGAGGGCGTTCTCCGGAGGCTCCGGGATTCGGTTTCAATTGATCTATGAGTCAAGAGCGAAGATCGGTTGCGAGCGACCCTGATCAGTCGCTACGCTGAACCTGCGATTCATTTTGTCACGGGGGACATTGAGGAATGAGCTTGGGCGCGGTCCCACGCGTTGAAGAGTTGTTGCCAGCTGAAACGTGGGAATATCTGAGGGGCACTCAGATGCCGTGTTCATAGACGTCAGAACCAAACCCGAATGGGGGTTTGTGGGGAAACCCGACCTGTCGTCTTTGGGGCATTCGGTGCACTGCATTGAATGGGCTCAGTATCCGGAGATGTCTGTTAACCCACGTTTTGTTGACGCAGTTAAATCGGCACTGGCGGATAGCGATCCGTCACGTGTGTTCTTTATCTGCCGATCGGGCGTGCGGTCCCTGTCTGCTGCTCAGGCCGTCGCCGCCGCCTTCGGGGAAGAAGGTCGGGAGGTGCGCTGCGTGAATGTGGCAGAAGGGTTCGAGGGGGATCTGGACGCAGATAAGAAACGGGGGGGCCTGAACGGATGGAAGGCCCGGGGATTGCCATGGTCGCAATCCTGAAAAAGAGACGGGTTAAAAATGACAAACGACATCTGGGGACAGGTCTGTGATGCGCTTAAAGAAACGATTGGGAAGAACAATTTTGTAACCTGGATCGAGCCGCTGGAGTTTTCCGTGATGGAAGACGGTGTCGCGCGATTCTTGGTGAAGACTTCCTTTCAGGGCGATTGGGTCTCGCGCAATTTCGGCGATGAGATCATGCGCCAAATCCAGAAATGTGGCGTGTCGGTCGACCGGCTGAGCTTTTCTGTTGCAAAAGGCAAAGGTGCGGCCGCGGGCGCGTCCCGGACGTCTGCGCCGGCCAAAAGTGTCGAAAAGGCCCGCGCCAAGCCTGCCGTGGTCGGATCCAAGGACGACGATCTGCTGCCCGGCGCCCCGCTCGACAAGCGCTTCAGCTTCGACCGCTTCGTGGTCGGCAAGCCCAACGAACTGGCCCATGCCGCCGCGCGCCGTGTTGCCGAAGGTGGCCCGGTCTCGTTCAATCCGCTGTTTCTTTATGGCGGCGTCGGACTGGGCAAAACGCACCTGATGCACGCCATCGCCTGGGAATTGCAGTCCCGCAATCCGGAGTTGCGCGTCGTCTATCTGAGCGCCGAGCAGTTCATGTACCGGTTCATCCAGTCGCTGCGCGACCGCCAGATGATGAACTTCAAGGAGCTGTTCCGCTCTGTCGATGTTCTGATGGTGGATGATGTTCAGTTCATCGCGGGCAAGGACAGCACGCAGGATGAATTCTTCCATACATTCAACGCCTTGGTTGACCAGAACAAGCAGATCATCATCTCGGCCGACCGTGCGCCGGGTGAGATTGACGGCATGGAGGAGCGGATCCGTTCCCGCCTGCAGTGGGGTTTGGTCGTGGACTTGCATCCGACGGACTACGAATTGCGGCTGGGCATTTTGCAGCAGAAGGTCGAACAGTACCGCGCGCAATATCAGGAATTGCAGATCTCGGACGGGGTTCTGGAATTCCTCGCGCACCGGATCTCGAACAATGTCCGTGTGCTCGAAGGCGCGCTGACGCGGCTGTTCGCATTCGCCTCCCTTGTCGGGCGTGAGATCACGCTGGACATGGCGCAAGAGAGCCTTGCCGACATTCTGCGCGCGTCCGACCGGAAGGTCACGATGGACGAAATCATGCGCAAGACCTGCGACTACTACAACGTGCGCATGTCCGATCTTCTGTCGCCCAAGCGCAGCCGGAATATTGCCCGTCCGCGCCAGATGGCGATGTATCTGGCCAAGCATCTGACGTCGCGTTCCTACCCGGAGATCGGCAAGCGTTTCGGAGGCCGCGACCACACCACGGTGATCCATGCGGTGCGCAAGATCGAAGAGCTCAAGGCGCAGGACAGCCAGGTTGCGGAAGACGCCGAGCTTTTGCGCCGCATGCTGGAAGCGTAAGGCCTTGACGGCCCTTTGATATAAGCCGACATTTGCAGAAATGATTGTGTTATCGGGCGGAGTGGGTAACCTCTCCGCCCCGGTGTCTGAGAGGGATCAGATCATGAAGATCAGTGTCGAACGCGCTGTGTTGCTCAAGGCGGTCGGACAGGCCCAGTCCGTTGTCGAGCGCCGCAATACCATTCCAATTCTTGCCAATGTCCTGATCGAGGCCGAAGGCAATACTGTCAGCTTCCGCGCGACCGATCTTGATATCGAAGTGGTCGACAAGGCGCCCGCACAGGTGGAGCGCGCCGGGGCCACGACCGTTTCGGCAACGACGCTGCACGAGATCGTGCGCAAGCTGCCTGACGGAGCTTTGGTGTCGCTCTCTGATGACGGGGTCTCGGGCCGCCTGACGGTCGAGGCGGGGCGCTCGAATTTCTCGCTGGCGACCCTGCCGAAAGAGGATTTCCCTGTCATGGCCTCTTCGGAGTACCAGTCGAATTTCTCTGCCGCCGCGCCGGTGCTGCGGCGGTTGTTCGACAAATCCAAATTCGCCATCTCGACGGAAGAGACCCGTTACTATCTCAACGGTGTCTTCATGCATGTGTCCGATGCTGATGGTGGCAAGGTTCTGCGCTGTGTGGCGACCGACGGTCACAGGCTGGCCCGCATCGACGCCGATCTGCCTGATGGCGCGGCGGACATGCCCGGCGTGATCGTGCCGCGCAAGACCGTGGCCGAGCTGCGCAAGCTTCTCGATGATGACGACATGCAGATTGCTGTTTCTGTCTCCGAGACGAAGGTGCGGTTCGCGACGCCCGATATCACCCTGACCTCGAAGGTCATCGACGGCACCTTCCCCGATTACACGCGGGTCATCCCACAGGGCAACACGCGCAAGTTGGAGGTGGATGCCGCCGAGTTTGCCAAGGCCGTGGACCGGGTTGCAACGGTGTCATCCGAACGTTCGCGTGCGGTCAAGCTGTCGCTGGACGAGGACCGGCTGATCCTTTCGGTGAATGCGCCCGACAGCGGTGCGGCCGAGGAAGAGCTGGCCGTGGCTTATGGCGACGAGCGGCTTGAGATCGGCTTCAACGCGAAATACCTGCTGGAGATCGCAGGGCAGGTGGATCGTGAGAACGCGGTGTTCCTGTTCAATTCGGCCGGTGATCCGACCCTGATGCGCGAAGGCAATGACCAGTCGGCGGTCTATGTCGTCATGCCGATGCGGGTTTGATCGGATTTGATGCCTCCGGCGGGGATATTTCCCGAGACATGAAGGATAGGCCATGTCCGGCCTGCAATTGAGCGCGCTGAGCCTGTCGCATTTCCGGTCGCACCGGCAGGCGGCGCTGGCGCTTGACGGACGTCCGGTGGCGGTGTTCGGCGCCAATGGGGCGGGCAAGACCAATATCCTTGAAGCGATTTCCCTGCTCTCTCCCGGTCGTGGATTGCGGCGCGCGGCCGCCGACGAGATTGCCCGGCAGCCAGAGGCGCTGGGATGGCGGGTGAGCGCGGTCGTGCGCTCCCGCGGGCGCGACCATGAGCTGGAGACCCGTGCCGAGGCGGGATCGGCGCGCACTGTCGTCATCGATGGAAAGCCTGCGCCGCAGCTGGCGCTGGCGCGGATCCTGCGCATTGTCTGGTTGGTGCCCGCGATGGACCGGCTCTGGCTGGAAGGGGCCGAGGGGCGCAGACGGTTTCTCGACCGCATGACGCTGTCATTTGAGCCCGAGCATGCCGCGCTCACGCTTGCCTATGAGAAGGCGATGCGGGAGCGGAACCGGCTCCTCAAGGACCAGGTGCGCGATCCGGGCTGGTTTCAGGCGCTGGAAGCGCAGATGGCGGAAGCCGGGGCCGGGCTTTTGGCGAACCGGTCGCGGACCGTGGCGCGCCTGTCCGAGGCGATGGAGGGTGCGCAGACCCGTTTTCCGCAGGCGCGCCTGTCGATCGAGGATGGCTGCGGGGGGGCTCAGGGCGGCCGGGATGCAGAGGATCTGGCCGCGGCACTCGAGGCGTCGCGCGCGCAGGATTTTCGGGCCGGACGGTCTTTGGTCGGGCCGCACAGGGCCGATCTTCGCGCCCTCTATGCAGAGAAGAATATGGAAGCGAAACAATGCTCTACCGGAGAGCAGAAAGCTTTGCTCCTGTCTCTGATCCTCGCCAATGCGCGTGCTCTGGCGCAGGATTTTGGTGCGGCTCCGATCATGCTGCTCGATGAGGTTGCGGCCCATCTTGATGCGGCACGCCGCGTGGCTTTGTATGATGAGATCTGCGCCTTGGACGCACAGGCGTGGATGACGGGAACGGGGGCCGAGCTGTTCGAGGGTTTGGGGGATCGTGCCCAGCGGTTTGAGGTGCACGAGGTCGAAGGGGCCTCCAGCGTGAAAGAGGTGGGCGATGGCGCACAGATGTGACCGGACCGCGGGGGTGGCAAGATGACGGTAACGGCCTTTGAACTTGTGCTTTATGCCGGTGCGCTTTTCATCCTGTTCCTGACGCCGGGGCCGGTCTGGGTGGCGCTGGTGGCGCGCGCCCTGTCGGGGGGATTTCATGCGGCCTGGCCTTTGGCGTTGGGTGTCGTCGTGGGCGATGTGATGTGGCCGGTCCTCGCCATTCTGGGCGTGACATGGCTGGTCAGCGAGTTCGCGTGGTTCATGGATGTTCTGCGCTGGGTTGCGGTGATCATGTTCCTGACCATGGGCGTCCTGCTGATCCGCCATGCCGACAAGCGGGTGGAATCGGACAATCGGTTCACCCGGCCGGGCATGTGGGCAGGTTTCATGGCGGGTCTTCTGGTTATCCTCGGCAATCCGAAAGCAATCCTGTTCTACATGGGGGTGCTTCCGGGCTTCTTCGATCTGACGCAGGTCACTGCGCTCGATATTGCCGTGATCTGTTTTCTCAGCCTGATCGTTCCGCTGGTCGGCAATCTCATGCTGGCCGCCTTTGTCGATCGGGCGCGGGCGATGCTGAAATCGCCCAGTGCACTGAAGCGGATGAATACCGTGGCGGGTTTTCTGCTGGTGGCCGTGGGGTGCGTCATCGCGGTGAGCTGAAGCTGCGGGGCGTCGCTCTGCCGTGAGAGATTGATAAATCTCAAGCTCCGCTCCTGCGAAGGGTGCGATTGTTTCGTGAAATCAGTAGCGAAGGAGAGACCCGAATGAGAACCGCAATCTATCTTGGTTTCACGGTGGCCGCGCTGGGGATAGCGACAAGCGCCATGGCGCAGGACGCATTCCTGGGAAAGCCCGAATATGACCAGCGCTGTGCCGTCTGTCACGGGGCAGAAGGTGCGGGGGACGGGGCCGTCGGAGCTTTGTTTGCGCAGGCACCCCGGGATCTTCGGACCCTCGCAGCCCAGAATGGCGGTGTCTTCCCCTTTGCCGATGTCTATCAGGCCATCGAAGGGCGGCGTGAGATTGCGGCGCATGGCGGCTCGGAGATGCCGATCTGGGGGGACTACCTTCTGGCCGAGGCGCTCGAGCGGCGCAATGTGAGCCCCTATGATGCACAGCTGGTTGTCGAGGCCCGCATCATTGCTCTGACGCAGTATATCAGCTCGCTCCAGACGCCCTGACGGGCGACACAGGCGGGAGGTGTCGGGACGGGCTCGGCAGATGCGTGCGCGCATACAGAATATTGTGGTAGCGGCGTGACATTACCCGCCGTAACCGCTATATTTGGCCGGAAGTAACAAGAAAGACTTTCATGTCCGACCAAGACCAGCTCCCCGAAGAGTACGGGGCAGATTCCATCAAAGTTCTCAAAGGGTTGGAGGCTGTCCGGAAGCGGCCCGGGATGTATATCGGTGATACCGATGACGGCAGTGGCCTGCACCATATGGTCTATGAGGTCGTCGATAACGGGATCGACGAGGCTCTGGCCGGCCATGCGGATGCTGTCAGCGTCAAAATTCACGCCGATGGGAGCGTCTCCGTGGCCGATAACGGGCGCGGGATTCCGGTCGGGATTCACGAGGAAGAGGGCGTCTCTGCTGCCGAAGTGATCATGACCCAGCTGCATGCCGGCGGGAAGTTCGACCAGAACTCCTACAAGGTGTCAGGTGGTCTCCACGGGGTTGGCGTTTCTGTCGTGAACGCGTTGTCGGACTGGTTGGAGCTGCGCATCTGGCGGGATGGCAAAGAGCATTTCGCGCGCTTCGAGCTGGGCGTGACCTCCGAGCCGCTGAAGGTGGTGGGCGAGGCGAGCGGCAAGAAGGGCACCGAAGTCCGCTTCATGGCCTCGACCGATACGTTCTCGGACCGCGAGTATTCCTTCAAGACGCTCGAAAACCGCCTGCGCGAACTGGCCTTCCTGAATTCGGGCGTGCGGATCATCCTTGAAGATGAGCGTCCGGCCGAGCCGTTGCGCACCGAGCTGTTCTACGAGGGCGGCGTCAAGGAATTCGTGAAGTATCTCGACCGCTCCAAGCACCCGATGATCGAGGCGCCGATCTTCATGACGGGCGAAAAAGACGGCATCGGTGTCGAGGTCGCGATGTGGTGGAACGACGGCTATAACGAGCTGGTTCTGCCCTTCACCAACAACATTCCGCAGCGCGATGGCGGCACGCATCTTGCGGGCTTTCGCGGCGCGCTGACCCGGACGATCAACAATTACGCCCAATCCAGCGGCATCGCGAAAAAGGAGAAGATCTCCTTTTCCGGCGATGACGCGCGCGAAGGGCTGACCTGTGTGCTGTCGGTCAAGGTGCCGGATCCGAAATTCTCCTCCCAGACCAAGGACAAGCTGGTGTCCTCCGAGGTGCGGCCCGCGGTCGAAGGGCTGGTGAACGAGAAACTGGCCGAATGGTTCGAGGAGAACCCGAACGAAGGGCGGCTGATCGTTTCGAAAATCGTTGAGGCCGCACAGGCCCGCGAGGCGGCCCGCAAAGCACGTGAACTGACGCGGCGCAAGACGGCGCTCGACGTGAACTTCCTGGCCGGCAAGCTCAAGGATTGTTCGGAGAAGGATCCGAGCAAGACCGAGCTTTTCCTGGTGGAGGGGGATTCCGCAGGCGGGTCCGCGCAGACGGGACGGGACCGGCGCACGCAGGCCGTTCTTCCCTTGCGCGGCAAGATCCTGAACGTGGAACGCGCGCGGTTCGACCGCATGCTCGGCAGTCAGGAGATCGGCAATCTCGTCATGGCGCTGGGCACCGGCATCGGGCGCGACGAGTTCGATATCTCCAAGCTGCGCTACCACAAGATCGTCATCATGACGGATGCCGATGTGGACGGCGCGCATATCCGCACGCTGCTGCTGACCTTCTTCTTCCGGCAGATGCCGGAACTGATCGAGAACGGCCATCTCTTCATCGCGCAGCCGCCGCTCTACAAGGTATCGCGCGGCAAGTCCGAGGTTTACCTGAAGGACCAGACGGCGCTTGAAGATTACCTGATTGAAATGGGCGTCGAAGGGGCGGTTCTGAAGCTCGGCTCGGGCGAAGAGATCGTCGGGCAGGACCTCAAGCGGGTGGTCGACGAGGCCCGCACGGTGCGCCGCATCCTGCAGGCCTTCCCGACCCATTACCCGCACCACATCCTCGAGCAATCCGCGATTGCCGGGGCGTTCCTCTCCGGACAGGTGGATGCGGATCTTCAGGGGGTGGCCGACAGGGTTGCCGAACGGCTCGACCTGATCGCACTGGAATATGAGCGCGGCTGGCAGGGTCGTCCGACGCAGGACAAGGGTATCCGGCTGTGGCGTGTGCTGCGCGGGGTCGATGAGGTGCGCGTTCTCGATGGCGCCGTGCTGCGCTCGGGCGAGGCACGCCGGCTCGGCAGCCTGACCGAAAGCCTGCAGGACGTGTATTCGCAGCCGGCGCGTCTGGTGCGCAAGGATCGCGAACAGCCGGTCTACGGCCCGATCGATCTGCTCCAGTCGGTCCTCGAGGAGGGCGAAAAGGGCCTGTCCCTGCAGCGCTACAAGGGGTTGGGAGAGATGAACCCCGACCAGCTTTGGGAAACCACGCTCGATCCGGAGGCGCGCACCCTTTTGCAGGTGAAGGTGGATGATCTGATTGATGCGGACGACATCTTCACCAAGCTGATGGGCGATGTGGTCGAGCCGCGTCGCGAGTTCATCCAGACCAATGCGCTGAGCGTCGAAAACCTGGATTTCTGATCACGATTGGCCGCGGCCTGCAAAGGCTGCGGCCCGGTTCGTGCCGGGATGGGCGCAGATCCCTCATGCAGACCTCTCATTCTGCGGAAAAACGTCCGGCATGGTGAAAACTTTGCCGGTCTCTCGGCCGATTCCTTTCTCTGCGGTGGACCTCACGTGTCTGGTCAATTAAAGCTGCGACAGTTGCATGAAAGGCTCGGAAAAATGGCTGAACAGAACTCTCCCGATATCATTTACACCACGGTGGACGAAGCGCCGCAGATCGCCGCTGCATCGCTCCTGCCGATCATTCGCCGCTTTGCTGCGGCCGCCGATGTTACGGTGGGCACCAAGGACATTTCTCTGGCGGGTCGGATCATCGCTGCGTTTCCGGAAAAGCTGACCGACGCACAACGCCAGTCCGACGATCTGGCCGAGCTGGGCGCGCTGGTGAAGACGCCCGAGGCCAACGTGATCAAGCTGCCGAACATCTCCGCCTCCGTGCCGCAGTTGGTCACGGCGCTCAAGGAATTGCAGTCGCAGGGCTACGACATCCCTGACTATCCCGAAGAGCCGTCGACCGACGAAGAGCATGAGATCCGCGCCCGTTTCGATGCGGTCAAAGGCTCTGCCGTGAATCCGGTTCTGCGCGAGGGCAACTCGGACCGCCGCGCCGCTGTCGCGGTGAAGAACTTTGCCAAGGCGAACCCCCATTCGATGGGCGTATGGTCCGCCGACAGCAAGACGCATGTCTCCTCCATGTCCGGTAACGACTTCTTCTCGAACGAGAAATCCGCCGTGGTGACCGCGGATCAGGCTGGCGCCGCGCGCATCGAACTCGTCGGCAAGGACGGCTCCGTCACCGTGCTGAAAGAAGGCGTTGAATATCCCGCGGGCACCGTGGTCGATGCGACTTTCATGTCCGTAAAGGCCCTCGGGGCCTTCCTCGCAGAGCAGATCGAGGCCACCAAGACGGAGGGCGTTCTCTTCTCGCTCCACCTCAAGGCCACGATGATGAAAGTGTCCGACCCGATCCTGTTTGGTCACGCGGTCAAGGCGTTCCTGCAGCCTGTGTTCGACACCTATGGCGACCAGATGGCGGCAGCGGGCGTTGACCCGAATTCGGGCCTCGGCACCCTGCTTGAGCATGTGGCCGAGATGCCGGAACGCGCCGAGGTCGAAGCGGCGATCGAGGCTGTTATGGCCGAGCGCCCGCCGCTTTACATGGTGAATTCGGACAAGGGCATCAGCAACCTGCACGTCCCCTCCGACGTAATCATCGATGCGTCCATCCCCGCCATCATCCGCGCTGGCGGCAAGGCATGGGGGCCCGATGGCAAGGAAGCCGATGTGAATTGCGTGATTCCCGACAATTCCTATGCGCCGATCTATGACGAGGCGATCAACTATTTCAAGGAAACCGGGGCCCTTGATCCGACCACGTCGGGCACCGTTCAGAACCTCGGGCTGATGGCGCAGAAGGCCGAAGAATACGGCTCGCACCCGACCACGTTCGAGCTTCCTCACGATGGCACCGTCCGGTTGATCCTCGCCAATGGCGATGTTCTGCACGAGCATGAGGTCGAGGCTGGCGATATCTGGCGTTCGGCATCCACGCGGCAGGCGCCGATCGAGGATTGGGTGAAGCTCGCGATCGAGCGTCAGAAGATCGAAGGGTTCCAGTCGATTTTCTGGCTCAACGAGAACCGCGCGCATGACGCCCAGCTCATCAAGCTGGTCAAGCCTTTGCTGGAAGCGGCGGGTGTGACCGACAAGTTCCAGATCCTCGCGCCGCGTGAGGCGACACGGGTGACGCTGGAGACGATCCGCAAGGGTGAGAACTCCATCGCGATCACCGGCAACGTGCTGCGCGACTATCTTACCGACCTGTTCCCGATTCTCGAGCTGGGCACCTCGGCCAAGATGCTGTCGGTCGTCAAGCTGATGAAGGGCGGTGGCCTGTTTGAAACCGGCGCTGGCGGCTCTGCCCCCAAGCACGTCCAGCAGATGATGGAAGAAAACCACCTGCGCTGGGATTCGCTTGGCGAGTTCTGTGCGCTTGGTGAGAGCTTCAAGTTCCTCGCCGCGGCCAAGGGCAATGAGAAGGCACGGCTTCTGGGCGAAGCTGTTGAGGTGGCCACGCAGGGCATCCTCGACCATCACAGATCCCCAAGCCGCAAGGTTGGCCAGCCGGACAACCGTGACAGCCATTTCTACTTTGCCCTCTACTGGGCACAGGCGCTGGCCGGGCAGACCGAGGATGCAGAGCTGGCCGCCGAGTTCGCGCCGGTCGCGCAAGCGCTTGCCGAGAACGAAGACAAGATCGTGGCCGAGTTCGCTGCGGTTCAGGGCAAGGAAGCCGATCTGGGCGGGTACTACCACACCGATCCGGTGAAGACGGAGGCCGTGATGCGCCCCTCCGCGACCCTCAACGGGATCATCGGCTGATCACATTTGAGACCCCGCCGGCACGTATGCCGGCGGGGCTTTTTCTTTGGCAGGGTCTTTGATCCGCCCGTATCTCCACGAAAAATCAACACCTTCGCGTCTTAGTGCTTGCCGCGCCGGGGCGATTTGTGCCTCCCTGTAACCGGGCCAGCCGGTCCGACCGTGCGGAGTGATGAGATGGGCCAGAACTGTGTGACCTTGCTGGGTGTGAAAGGCGGGCCCGCGATCCGCCCGGGGTCTTCAATGCCCACGTCGATCCTTGTCGAGATGGCCGGAAAGACCATTCTGGTGGATGCGGGGCTGGGATGTTCCGCAGGTCTCGTGCGGGCCGGTGTGGCCCTGACCGATCTGGACGCGATTTTCATCACGCACATGCACTCGGATCATTATCTGGAACTCGGGCCGCTGTTGCACACGGCATGGACGGCGGGGCTTGAGCGCAGCATTCCGGTCTACGGGCCGACGGGTTTGCCGGTCTATTGGGCCTGTTTCCTTGCGGCCATGGAGTTCGATATCTCGCTCAGGATCATGGATGAGGGGCGGCCCGAACTCTCTGGTCTGGTGGCGTTCGAAACCCTGCAACCGGGCCAGGCCGTGACGCTGGACGGGATCGAGATCTCGGTGATGAAGAACGTGCACCCGCCAATTTCCGAAAGCTACGCGCTGCGCTTTGATGCAGGCGGTCTCTCGGCCACGTTTTCGGGGGATACCGCCCCCATGCAGGAGATCGTCGAGTTCGCGCGGGGCAGCGACCTTCTGGTGCATGAGGCGATGCTCGAGGCCGGTATCGACGCGCTGTGCGCGCGGGTCGGGCACGCCGATGACCGTCTCAAGACCCATCTGATGCGCAGCCACACGCCAGCAGCCGAGGTCGGGCGGATCGCCACCGAAGCCGGGGTCGGGCGGCTTGCGCTCAACCACCTCGTGCCCAATGACGATCCCGATTTCACCGAGGCGCATTGGCAGGCCGAGGTCGCCCCTGCATGGTCCGGACCCCTGTTTGTCGGGCAGGACGGGATGCGGATCGATCTGACCGGTTAGGCGCCCGTATCTATTCAGCGCCCGCACGGCTGTCGGGCCGGTCCAGCCACTTGCGACAGGCCTTGTCGACGGTTGCATGAAGCAGGAGCGTAAAGATCGCCAGCACGATCAGCGCCGCAAACATCAGGTCGATCTTGGCGCGGCCATTGGCCAGAAGCATCAGGTAACCCAGCCCTTTCGAGGCACCGACCCATTCGCCGATAATCGCTCCGATCGGGGCATAGACCGCCGCGAGCCGCAGGCCCGAGGCAAAGCCCGGCAATGCCGCGGGGATCCGGATATGCCACATGATCCGCCGTCGCGAGCCGCCCATGATCGACGCCATGTCGAGCCAGTCGCGCGGTGTGCGCATCAGCGCGTCGAAGGACGCAGAGGTCACCGGGAAGTAGATGATGAGCAGCGCCATGAAGATCTTCGACCACAGCCCGTAGCCGAGCCAGAGCGTGAGGATCGGGGCGAGGGCGAAGACCGGGATCGCCTGACTGAAGACCAGCATCGGGCGCAGCAGGGAACGGGCTAGGGGGGAGGCCGCCAGCCCGATCGCCGACAGGCCGCCGAGCACGGCCCCCAAGACGAGGCCGATCAGAACCTCCGCAATGGTGATCAATGCATGTTCTGCGATCAACGCGCGGCTGTTCCAAAGCGCCTCGGCCACGCGCAGCGGGCTGGGCAGGATAAACGGCGGCAGGTCCGCTGCGACCACGAGCGCCTGCCACAGGATCAGGGCCAACGCGATCGGGGCCAGCATGTTCAGGCTCTTGGATTTCATGCGGCCTCCCGCAGGCGGGACAGGAGCGCGGCCTGTGTCCTGAGCACTTCGGGGTCATCGACGGCGCGGGGCACCGTGCTCGTTGGCGTGGCCGCGGCCTGCAAGCCGTCGCCGGTCATGATCTGGATGTCATGTCCAAGCCGGGCGGCTTCGGCGGGATCATGGGTGATCAACAGGACCGTCCGGCCGTCCAGCAGTTCGACGGCCAGTTCCTGCATGCGCGCGCGGGTGCGGGCATCCAGCGCCGAGAACGGCTCATCGAGCAGAACCACGGGCCGGTTTTCCATCAGGGTCCGGGCCAGCGCGACACGCTGGCGCTGGCCGCCCGAAAGCGCGTCGGGTTTCTTGGTGACATGATCGGCCAGCCCGACGCGGTCCAACACGTCGAGTGCCGCAGCCCTGTCCATCACCTCGCCCCGGAGCCGTGCGCCCAGCATGACATTGCCCACCACGTCGAGCCACGGCATCAGCAGATCGCTCTGGGCCATCATCGCGACACGGCCCTGCACGGGCTGACCATCGTCGGCCGTGATGGCCCCGTCGAAACTGACCCCCTGATCGATCCCCGCAATCAGGCGCAGGATCGTCGACTTTCCCACGCCCGAGGGGCCGAGAAGGCAGGTCCAGCGCCCCGCCTCCGCGTGGAGCTCAAGCGGCCCGAACACCGGGGTCTCCCCGAACCGGGCCGCGCCGTCCAGCTTCAGGGCGGGGGCTGTGCTCATGGGTTGAGACCCATGTCCCAGAACCCGACCTCAAGCCGGGTTGCGGTTTCAAAGCGCGCGCAAAGGGCGCCCCAGCGTGGGCTCGATTGGGGCGCATCGCCCAATCTGCGGAGCACGGCGGTGTCGATCAGTGCGCCGACCTCCTTGCAGACCTGCTGGTATTCCGCGCCCGAATAGACCGCGATCCAGTCGGCATAAGCCGTGTCGCCCGCCGTGGCGCCAAGGCGGGCGCCAATCTCGCCATAACCCAGAACGCAAGGCGCAAGTGCAGCCAGAAGATCGAGGAAATCGCCGGAGTGGCCCGCGTCCAGAACGTAGCGCGTATAGGCGATGTTCTCCGGTGCCTCGGCGGCGTTGAACAGGTCCGCCTCCATGAGGCCTTCCTTGGCGCAGGTCTCGATATGGAGACGGATCTCCTCGTCGATCAGGGCGTTGAGGGTCGCCGCGCAGTGCCGCATCTCCTCCACCGTATCGGCCTTGGTGACCGCAAGGGCCCACGCGCGGGAGAAATGGATCAGGAAGATGTAGTCCTGCACCAGATAGTGCAGGAAACTCTCACGCGGCAGGCTGCCGGCCTTCAGGCCCTCTACGAACGGATGTTCGGTATAGGCCTCCCAAGGCCCCTTGGCAGCAGCCCGCCAGAGGGGGAATGTCGAACCGTAGCCGCTCATTCTTCCCCCAGATCGATCGCGAGCTCCGAGACAGGGCGGATGCCCTCGACCAGCTTTGCCTCGTTCAGGAACTGCTCGAAACGGGTGTAACGCCCTTCATCAAGGGCCTCGGGACGCAGTGCGAAACGCGGCAATGTGTCGACCCAGGCCTTCTCGTTCAGCTCGTCCTGCAACTCGGCAGAGGTGGCTGCGAAGATCTCCCAGCTTTCCTGCGGGTGGTTGACGATATACTGGGTCGCCAGTTCGGTGGCGCGCAGGAAGCGGCGGATGACGCCGGCATCCATCGTGCCCGGGTTGGCGACGTAGATCAGCTCGTCATAGGTCGGCACGCCCTCCTCTTCGATGTAGAAGCAGCGGCCTTCGACCCCTTCGATCTCCATCTGGTTCAGTTCGAAATTGCGGAACGCGCCCAGAACCGCGTCGACCTGACCGGACATCAGGGACGGGGACAGAGACCAGTTCACGTTGACCAGTTCGATATCGTCCATGGTCAGGCCGTGATTGCCGAGCACGGCGGACAGAAGCGCCTCTTCGACACCGGCCACCGAGAAGCCAACCTTGCGGCCCTTGAGGTCCGCGACCTCCCTGACCGGCCCGTCGGCGAGCACCAAGAGGCAGTTGAGCGGCGTTGCCACCAGCGTGCCAACGCGGGTCAGGGGCAGGCCTTCGGCCACCTGCAGGTGCAGTTGCGGCTGATAGGAAATCGCAAGATCGGCACGGCCCGCGGCCACCATCTTGGGCGGGTCGGCGGGATCGGCCGGGGCAATGACCTCGACCTCGAGGCCTTGATCGGCGAAATAGCCGTTCTCCTCGGCGATGATGACCGGTCCGTGGTCGGGGTTTACGAACCAGTCCAGCATCAGTGTGATCTTGTCCTGTGCCAAGGCCGGCGTTGCGACCAAGAGGCCGGCAAGCAAAGCAAGTGTTCTCATTCCTGTTCTCCTTGTGCGTCGCCCAATGCGACAAGTTTGATCTCTCCGTCCCAGACGGATTTCAGACGGTCGGCGGCCTGCCATGCCCGAAATCCCGAGCGGCAGGCCAGAACGGCGCGTTGTCCGGCCGCAGGGCGCGGTCCGCTTTCGCCAATCTCGGGAACGCTCAGGCGCCGCGCCTCCGGCAGGTGTGGGCCGGGTTCATCGGCCGCGCGCAGGTCGATGACGAAATCTTCCGCGCGGATATCGGATGCTGCTATGAAGCGCGGGCCTGCGGTCTCCTCAGGGGCGCCATCGAAGCGGAACCCGCCAAACCGGAAGGTCTGCGCATCGAAGCTGACCAACTGGCCGAGCGGGGAGGGTTTCAGCCCCGCGAGCACGGCCACGGCCATTTGCGCCTGAAGCGCGCCGATCACGCCCACGACCGGTCCCAACACGCCGTCTTCGGCGCAGCTGCCGGCGCGTTGCGGCAAGTCCGGAAAGATCGCGCGGAGCGAAGGCGCGGTGCCGCAAAACCCGCCGCAATAGCCGTCCAGCCCGATCACGGAGGCGCTGATCAGCGGGGTTTTGGCCTGCGCACACGTGTCGGACAGGATATAGCTCGCCGCGAAGCTGTCGGCGCAATCGAGCACGATATTCGTATCTTGGCACAGTTTTTCCGCGTTAGATGGATCAAGCGCGCGGAAAATCGGCGTTATTCTGGTGTCCGGGTTCAGATCTTTCAGGTGGCGGGCCGCGGCCTCTGCCTTGGGCTGTCCCAGATCTCCTTCGCGAAAGAGCGTCTGGCGGTGCAGGTTCGTGCGGTCGACCACATCGGGATCGACAAGGGTAATCTCGCCGATGCCCGCGCCCACCAGATATTGCAGCGCGGGGGCGGCCAGCCCGCCCGCCCCGATGACAAGCAGTTTGGCGCCGCGCAGCTTTTCATGCCGCGCAGCCCCCAGTTCGGGCACTGCAATCTGTCGGGCGTAGCGGTTCACCCCGTGACCTCCAGCCATTCCCTCACGCGCCCTTCAGGGTCCTCGTTGAGCGTAATATCGGTCACCGCAGAGACGATATCGGCGCCGGCGGCGAATGCGCCCTCGGCGCGCTCCACGCGCATCCCGCCGATTGCGACCAGAGGGATCTGGCCGATCAGACAGCGCCATTCGGTCAGTTTCTCAAGCCCCTGCTGGTGCCATTTCATTTTCTTCAGGATCGTCGGGTAGACGGGGCCAAGGGCGATATAATCGGGGTCAAGGGACAGGGCGCGGTCAAGCTCGTCATGGTCATGTGTGCTGACCCCGAGCTTCAAGCCTTTCCGCCGGATCGCGTCTGTGTCGGCCTCGTCGAGATCTTCCTGCCCGAGATGGACCCAGTCGCAGCCCGCATCGATCGCGATCTGCCAGTAATCGTTGACCACCAGCGTGGCATCGTGTTTGCGGCACAGCAGCTGGGCGCGGGCGATGGCGTCGCGCAATTCGGGCTCTGGCGTGTCCTTGATGCGCAGCTGTACGAGCTTCACGCCCAAGGGCAGCATCCGCTCCAGCCACGAAACGTCGTCAAAGATCGGGTAAAACCGTGCAAGGCTCATTCGAGAAATGCCTTTCCGAGAACGGGGGTGGAGGGGGCAGCCATGTCGCGCGGCTCCATCGGGTCGGCGGCGAATGCCAGCGCACCGGCTTCGACGGCCAGCGCGAAGCCCTTCGCCATAGCTGCCGGATCCCCGGCCTTGGCCACGGCGGTGTTCAACAGCACAGCATCATAGCCCAGCTCGATCGCATGGGCGGCCTGACTGGGCAGGCCGAGGCCTGCATCGATGACCATCGGGACATCGGGGAAGTGGGCGCGCATGCTGCGGAGCCCGTAGATATTGTTAAGGCCCAGCCCCGACCCGATCGGCGCACCCCATGGCATCAGGACCTCGCATCCCGCGTTGAGGAGTTTTTCGCCAAGGATCAGGTCCTCGGTGCAGTAGGGAAAGACCTGAAAGCCGTCTTCGGTCAGGATCCGCGCGGCTTCCACCAAGGCGAACGGGTCGGGTTGCAGCGTGTCGGCATGCCCGATCACCTCCAGCTTGATCCATGCTGTATCGAACAGCTCGCGCGCCATATGGGCCGTGGTCACGGCCTCCCGCACCGTGTGGCATCCGGCGGTGTTGGGCAGGATGTTGACGCCCAGATCCTCGATCAGCGTCCAGAAATCCTGTCCCGCCTTGTCGCCGCCCGCCTCGCGCCGGACAGAGACGGTCGCGATCCCGGCGCGGGAGGTGCGGAACGCCTCTGCCAGAATGGCCGGCGAGGGGTACTGGGCGGTTCCCAGCATCAGCCGCGATGCGACGTCCTTACCGTAGAAAACGGGCATGGCTCAGCCTCCCTGCCGTGGGGCGACAATCTCGAGCCTGTCGCCGTCTGAAAGCTCGGTGCCTGCGCGTAGGGTCGCGGGGACAAACTCCTCGTTCACGGCGGTGGCGACCTTCGCCCCGCCATGACCCAGTTCGATCAGGATTTCGTCCAGCCGGACCGCCTCCACTTCCGTTGCAGAGCCGTTAACCGTGATTTTCATCCATCACCTCCGGTGTTGTTCCGTTCAGCAGGAAATCCGCGGCCATCCGCGCCATCGCGGGGGCCAAGAGGAAGCCGTGCCGAAACAGGCCGTTGATAAAGAGGGTCTCTCCGTGCCGCCGGATCCGCGGCAGATTGTCGGGAAAGGCAGGGCGGGCGTCGACGCCAATTTCAAGCAATTCAGCCTCTCCGAACGCAGGGTGCAAGGCGTAGGCTGCGGACAGAAGCTCCATCACCGAACGCACCGTCGCGCGGCTGCGCTCGCTGCTTTCGATCTGGGTGGCCCCCAGCATGAACACGCCATCGCCGCGCGGCACGATGTAAAGCGGAAACCGGGGGTGGAGCAGGCGGACGGGGCGATGAAGCGCCAGATCCGGCGCGCGCAGCACCACCATTTCGCCCTTCACGCCACGCAGGTCCGGCAGCCGGTCGCGCGCCGCAAGCCCGCGGCAGTCGATAACCTGCCCGTCGGTGCTGTCCGGCGCGGTCGTAAAACGAACATTGCGCTCCCGCAGGGTCCGGTTGAGGCCCTCGAGGGCGGCCCGCGGCGAGATATGGGCCTCTTGCGCGAAGAACAGCGCCCTGTCGAAGCGCCCTTCAAGGTCGGGTTCGAGTTCGACCAGTCTGGCGCCGTCAATGCGCGTGTGCCCCTCGGTGCGGCGGGCAAACCGGTCGAGTTCGCGGCGGTCGCGTTCCAGCGTGATCACCAGCGAGCCGTTCTGCACGACATTGACCCCGTGATGCGCCCACCAGGACGCTGCATCCTGACCAAGCCGGACCACGGGTTCTTCAGCGGTTTCCCCTTCGCAGAAGGGGGCCAGCATGCCGCCTGCCCACCACGAACAGGCATGGGGTCCGGGTCCGGGTTCGGGGTCGCAGATTGTGACGGGCACGTTCCGGCTCGAAAGCTCAGCCGCGACGCAAAGGCCGGCGACGCCGCCGCCCAATATGGTGACCGGGGTCGTCACGTCCACAGCTCGTGGAAGTGATGCACGGGCCCGTGCCCATGCCCGACCCCTAGTTTGTCTGCGGCCACGATTGCGCCGTGCAGCCACGTGTGGGCACGGCCCAGAGCGTCCTCGATCGTCGCGCCCTTGGCCAGTTCGGCGGTGATTGCCGAGGACATCGTGCAGCCCGTCCCGTGCGTGTTGCGCGTGGCGATACGGGGGGCCTCGAAACGGGTCGCGCCGGTATCGGTCATCAGCCAGTCGACGCAGAGATCGCCCTTGCCATGCCCGCCTTTCATCACCACGGCGCGCGGCCCCATCTTGCACAGGCGTTCCCCTTGAGCTTTGACCTCGTCATCGGTCTGGGCCTCCGCCTCCCCCAACAGGCGCGCGGCCTCGGGCAGGTTCGGCGTCAGCACATCGGCGCGGGGCAGCAGGATATCGATCAATGCTTGCGTCGCGTCATCCGGCAGCAGGGCTGCACCCGATTTGGCGACCATGACAGGGTCGAGAACAACAGGGCCGGAGAAGCGCTCCAGTGCCGTTGCAACGGTTTGAATGAGCGAGGGGGCACCGAGCATTCCGATCTTGATGGCGTCGATCTCGATATCGTCCAGCACGGCGGCGATCTGGGCTGCCACGACGTCGTTTGACACCGCCTCCACCGCCGTTACGTCGCGGGTGTTTTGTGCGGTGATCGCGGTGATCGTGCTGGCCCCGTAGACGCCAAGCGCGGAGAATGTCTTGAGATCGGCCTGAATGCCGGCGCCGCCACCGCTGTCGGAGCCGGCGATTGTCATTGCTTTGGGCAAGCTCATTGGCGCTTCCTTTCGTGCCCCGGGGGCCGGTGAGGGAAGCAGTCTGACGCAGGTGTCGCGTTCCATGTGCTCCGTTCCCTCCGCCGGCATTGACCGGATCAGGTTCGATGGGTTTGCTTTCGCCTCTCAGCCCCTTGTGGAGCACCCCAACGGATACGGGGACCTATAGCCGCTCTGAGGCAGGGAGACAAGGCAGCCTGCTTGAGATCAGGCAGGGCAGGACGGCGGGGCGAGACCGGATACCGGCGTCAGCTTGTGCCTTGTGCGGGCATCTGCGCAACCGCGCGGGCCGCCGCCGTGCAGGCCTGCCCGACCAGTTCGAAATCGGCCTCGCTCAGGGCAAGGCAGGGATAGATCTTGCTTGGGGACTTGAAGATCCCGCTGTCGCGCAGGACCTGATTGAAACAAGCCGATTTCGCGCTGTCCGCGTGGAAGACATCGCGGTAATCACGCACGTTGCGGTCCGTGAACACGATGTCGAAGAGGGTCTGGTCGCCGACGATCCGATGGGCAATGCCGTGCGTGTCCAGCGCATTGCGCGCTGTTTCCATCAGAGTCTCGCCAAAGCCCCGGAGCTTGGCATACTGCCCGTCCCGCCGGAGGATTTCGAGGGTTTTCAGCCCCGCCACGGCGGCAACAGGATTGCCGGAAAGCGTGCCCATCTGCATCAGCCATTTGTCCGCGCCAACGGCCGATTTGTCGAAATGGGCCATGATATCTGCCCGCCCCGCGATGGCGGCCAGCGGGAAGCCGCCTCCGATGACCTTGCCGAGCGTGCAAATGTCGGGGGTCACGCCGTAATGCTCCTGCGCGCCGCCATAGGCAAAGCGGAAGCCCGTGACGACCTCGTCAAAGATCAGGATAATCCCGTGTTTCTCCGTTTCCGCGCGCAGGGCTTCAAGGAAACCGGGTTCGGGCGGGATGATCCGCTGCAAGGGCTCGACGATGACGCCGGCGATCTCGTGACCATGTTCGGCGAGCGCCGCCCGCATGTGATCGATATCGTTGAACGGCGCGATCAGCATCTCGTTCCGGACGCTTTCGGGAATGCCCGCGCTGTCAGGCACCGCCTGGGGGAAATTCACCATCCGCGCCGGGGCGAGGCTCATCTGCGCCTCCGCGCTCATGCCGTGATAGCCGCCCTCGAACTTCAGAATCTTGTCGCGGCCGGTGAAGGCGCGCGCGAGCCGGATCGCATACATGTCGGCCTCCCCGCCCGAGGAGACGTAGCGCAACTGCTCGGCGCAGGGCACGGCGCGGCAGATCTCCTCGGCCAGTTCGATCCCCGCGGCGTTGTTTGCAAAAAACGTCATGCCTTTCGGAAGCTGCTCCAGCACCGCTTCGAGCACTTCGGGATGGCCATGGCCCAAGAGCATCGGTCCCGATCCGATCAGGAGATCGAGATATTCGTTGCCGTTCTCGTCCCGGACACGGCTTCCTTGCCCCTCCCGGATCACGAGGCCGGGGTCGAAATTTCCGAAACTACCCGCCGGAAGAACCGCGCGGGCGCGTTGGATCCAGTCTTGCTGCGAATTGAGCTTCAGCATCTCCGCCTCCTAGTCCAAAACCATGTCCGGTGCGCCGAGCGTGTCCGGATCCGGTGCAACGCCGAGGCCCGGACCCTCGGGGGGCGCGATCCGTCCGGCGTTGCGCGTCGGCGCGCGCGGGTCCAGCCGCGGGATCACGTAGCCCGACAGGTCGCAGGCGTTGAGCACGGCGCGCGGGTCGGTGGCCACGCCCAGATGGAGCGCGGCTGCCGTCGCGATGTCCGAACCCCATGTGTCCTCGACGCACATCTTCACGCCGAGCGTGCAGCACAGATCACGCGCCTGCCGTGCCTTGGAAAGCCCGCCGAATTTCGAAAGCTTGATGGCCACGACATCCATGCAGCCCGCGGCGTGCCCGTGCAGAAGGCTTGCCGTGTCATGGGCGTTTTCATCGAGCTTCATGGGAAGGCCCGTGGCCGCCCGCACGCGGGCGCATTCCTCGATGGTCTTGCAGGGCTGCTCCAGCATGATGTCGAGATCGCGCACCGCCCGTCCGACGCGGCTGGCCTCCAGCGTGCCGGCGCCGCAATTCCAGTCGCCGTAAACCAGCGGCCCGTCGCCCACCGCTTCGCGCACCTTGCGCAGCCGCGCGACATCGGCCTCCCAATTGGCATCGGCCCCGAGCTTCACCTGTATCTGGGTGATGCCCGTTTGCACGGCCTCGCGGGCGATGCGGGCCATCTCGTCAGGCGCGATGCAGGTGATCGAGTGGTAGACCGGCAGATCCGCGACATGCCGTCCGCCCAGAAGCGCATGAAGCGGAAGCCCTGCGATCTGTGCCGTCAGGTCCCACAGCGCGATGTCGATGGCCGATTTGGCATAGCGGTGCCCGGGCAGCCACGCGTCGAGTTTGATCATCAGGGCCTCGACCCCGAGCGGATCGGCATTGAGCAGGACGGGGGCCAGTTCCTCAAGCGCGGGTGCGACGCCGCGGGCATAGGCGGGCAGGTAGTGGGGGATCGGGCAAACCTCGCCCCATCCAGTGAGGCCCGTATCCGTGTCCAGCGCGACGACCGCGGTCTCGATCGTGTCGCAGGTCTTGCCCTCGGCCATGTGATAGGCGGTGTGGCTGGTCAGCGGCACCCGCCAGTGGCGGACGCGGACAAGCCGGGGAGAAGACGCGGCGCGCCGGCTGTCGCCGTCTGCAATCCCGTGCCGTCTGTCAGCGCGCTGGTCCATGTCAGAACGCCTCCGTCCTCACGGGGGCGTGGCCTGCGCAGGTATCGCGACCCCGCATCATGGCAGCACCACGATATTGCCGGTGTGGGTCTTGTCGATAAAGGCCTGCTGCGCCTCTTTCAGGGCCTCCAGCGGATAGGTGGCGGCCAGAACCGGGCGGATTTCGCCTTGTTCGATGTAGCGCACGAGGTTCGGGAACACCTCCGGCGGCAGCACGGTGGAGCCGGTAAAGGTCAGGTCATGCAGATAGAGCGTCCGCAGATCGAGATCGACGATCGGGCCTGCAATGGCCCCAGAGCAGGTGTAGCGCCCGCCGCGCTCCAGCACATCGATGATGCTGGGGAAATCCGGACCGCCGACAATATCGGCCACGACGGACACGCGGCTCTGGCCGATGGCCTGTTCCAGTGCAGCCGCGAGATTGTCGGACCGGCGCGGTAGCAGCGCATCCGCCCCAAGCGCTTTGAGGCTGTCATGTTTGTCTTCGGAGGCAAGCCCCACCACGCGTGCACCGCGCCGCTTGGCCAGCTGGATCAGCGCGGATCCGACCCCGCCAGAGGCACCGGTCACAAGGACCGTATCCTGAGCGCCGACCCGCGCGCGTTCCAGCATGCCTTCGGCGGTGCTGGAGGAACAGGAAAACGTGGCGAGTTCCGCGTCGGACAGCGGGCTGTCAATCGGGTGCACGTTGCGGTGATCGGCAAGTGTGAACTGCGCGAACCCGCCATCGCATTCGGAGCCGAAATATCCGGTTTTCTCCTTGTTCAACGGATCGTCCCAATCGCGCAGCCAGCAATCGATCATGACCCGCTTGCCGATAAGTGCCGGGTCGGCCTCGGCACCGACGGCCACGACTTCGCCAACCGCATCGGCCCCCTGAATGCGTGGAAACTGGATCGGGGTCCCACCCCAGGCGGGGTCAGTTTCGCCGATCTCGGCATGTCCTTCGCCGGTGGTCGCCTCCGAGACCGATTTCGAGTACCAGCCCGAGCGCGTGTTCACATCCGTGTTGTTCAACCCGCAGGCGGCCACGCGGATCAGAACCTGCGACGCGGAGGGTTGCGGCACCGGCCAGTCGGTCCGGTAGTCGAGCATGTCGAGCCCCCCGTGGCCGGTCAGGACAAAGGCGGACATGGTGCTTGGGATGTTCATTGTGCGGCGACCTCCAACTGGTCTGTGCGTGGCAAGAGGCTCTGCGGATCATAAGCGGGTTCGGACAGCACGCGCGCGGGGCGGGCGCGTCCGTGGATGACCACCTCAAGCGCGGTGCCCGGGGCCGCAGCCTCGGGCGCAATATAGGCAAATGCAAGGATCTTGCCGACGGTCGGGCCGAACGCGACAGAAGAGGTGGAGCCGACCACGCGGCCGCTCAACAGAACCGCCTCGCCGCCATGGCCGTCAATCTCGCCGTCAGGGTCAATTTCGAGATAGGCACAGACCCACGGCAACGGGCTTTCGGCGGATGCCACCGTGGCCTCCCGACCCAGAAACGGCTTGTCGAGCTTTACAAAGCGCATCACATCCGCCTCTGGCAGGGTGACCTCGTTGTTCAACTCGCCAGCCCCCTTGAAGCCTTTTTCCATGCGCATCGCGTTCATCGCGAAACTGCCGTAATCCGCGATGCCGTGCGGCTGCCCGGCGGCCCAGAGCGCATCATAGACCGCAAGCGCATGGTCTCGGGGGATGTGTAACTCCCAGCCCAATTCTCCGGCGTAAGACAGACGGAAGGCCCAGACCGCGTGGCCTGCAATCGTGATCTGTTGCGCTGTCAGCCAGCGAAAGGCACCGTTGTTCAAGGCAGCATCGGTGCAGGCGGCCAAGACGTCCCGGGCCCGTGGTCCGTTCAGCGCGAGGGCCGCCCAGTCCTCTGACAAGCAGCGGATGGTGACGTTTTCGCCCGTGCGGTTCTGCGCGAGATGATCGAGCAGCCTTTGTTCGAAGAAGGCGGCGCAGACGAGGTAGAAGCGATCTTCCGCAAGCCGGACGATGGTGGCTTCCAACTCGATCCGGCCACGGCGGTTGAGCAGATGTGTCAGGACGATGCCACCGACATTCTTGGGCAGCCGGTTGGCGACAAGCCGGTCCAACAGGGCGTGCGCCTCGGGGCCGGAGACCTCGACCTTGGTGAAGGCGGAGATGTCCATCAGCCCGACGCGTTCGCGCACGGCGCGGCATTCCCCGGCCACGAGCGCGTCGACGGGCGTGCGGCGGAACCCGTAGTGATCACGCTGCGAGACCCCGTCTTTTGCAAACCAGCGCGGGCGTTCATGGCCGTAGACCTCCTCATGCACGGCGCCTTTCTCCTTGAGCCGGTCATACAGCGGGGAGGGTTTGACGGGACGCCCCGCGAGGCGGTTGAAATGCGGAAACGGGATTTCATGGCGCAGGCAATAGTCTTCCTTGGCCTTGATGATCTGCCAGTTGGGCGTTGCGTAGCTGCCGAACCGGCGCGGGTCGAACTCCCGCATCGAGATATCGGCGGACCCGTGCACCATCCAGCGCGCCAGTTCGCGCGTCAGCCCCGGGCCCCAGCCAATCCCGATCTGGGTGCCGCAGCAACACCAGTAGTTGCGCACACCGGGCGCGGGTCCGATCAGAGGGTTGCCATCCGGCGGGTGGCTGATCGCGCCATGCACATCGCGCTTGATGCCAAGCTCGGCAAGGACGGGCATCCGGTCGAGCGCGTTTTCAAGCCATGGCATGACGCGGTCGTAATCGGCTGCGAACAATTCGTTCTCCGCCTCCCACGGGCAGTGATCCTCCCAGACCGTGTTGGGGTTTTCCTTCTCGTAGATCCCGATCAGGCCGGATTTCTGCTCCATTCGGATGTAGCCCGACACCAGCCGGTCATCGCGGATCACCGGCAATTCGGTTTCCAGATCGGCAAATTCCGGCACGGCATCGGTGACGAAATAATGGTGGGTCATGGAGGTCATGGGCAGTTGCAGGCCGGACCATTCGCCCATCTGCCGTGCATAGGTGCCGCCAGCGTTGACCACGTGTTCGCACAGGATGTCGCCATGCTCGGTCTCGACCAGCCATTCGCCTGACAGGCGCTGGGTGATGTTGGTGGCACGGCACCGGCGCACGATCTTCGCGCCACCCTGCCGCGCACCGGCGGCCAGCGCATGGGTCACGCCGGAAGGGTCGACATGGCCGTCATCAGGCGTGTGCAGCGCGCCCAGAACGCCGTCGAGGTTGTAGAACGGATGCAGTTCAGCCACGCGATCGCGGCCCACCAGTTCGATATTGAAGCCGAGGCTGCGCCCGACCGAGAGCGTATGGCGCAGCCAGTCCATTTCGTCTTCCGTGTAGGCCAGCCGGAACGATCCGCAGCCATGCCATGTCACGGACTGGCCGGTCTCCGCTTCGAGCGCGCCAGAGTAGAGCCCGATGTTGTAATCCACGCATTTTCCAAGCCCCAGAGAGCTGGTGGAATGGGTGATCTGGCCGGCGGCATGCCATGTCGAGCCGCTGGTCAGTTCCGCCTTCTCGAGAAGCACGACGTCGGACCACCCTTCCTTGGTGAGGTGGTAGGCAAGGCCGCAGCCCATGACGCCACCTCCGACGATGACAACCTTCGCTTGCGCTGGGACCTTGTGTGACGACATCGCGGGAACTCCATCATTGCCGTTTTTCCGGTAGACAGGCTATTCGCACAAACATACTATAGTCAATCATGAATGGTATGAATGTATCAAAATCCGATCCATCCCGTGTTCTGGAGGCGCTTGCCTCTGGGCTGGAAGCGCTGACGCCCGAGACGCGGAAGGCGGCCACTTACGTGTTGGAAAACCCCAACGATGTAGGGGTCAGCAGCATCCGTGAGATCGCGGACGCGGCGAATGTGAAGCCCAACACGCTGGTGCGGATGGCCCGGTCGGTGGGTTTCGATGGCTATGATGATTTCCGTGAGCCGTTTCGTCAGGAGATCCGGCGCGGCAACCTGAACTTCACGGACCGGGCCCGCTGGCTGCAATCGCTCAGCCAGAGCGGGCAGCTGGGGGGGCTTTATGCCGATATGGCCCAGAGCGCGATCCGCAACATCGAGGAAACCTTTGCCGCGTCCGATGCCGCGGCGATGAAAGCGGCGGCGGATGCGATCGTGGAGGCGCGCCAGACCTTTGTGCTGGGCGTGGGCGTCAACAACGCGAATGTCCGCAATTTCGCCTATGTCGCCGACATGGCCGCCTACAATGTCTGGGCGATCCCGCGCCCCGGAGGCGTGGCCTCCGATGATCTCAGCCGTGCAGGCGCGGGCGATGTTCTGGTGGCAATCACCTGCAAGCCCTACCGCGCCGAGGTTGTCGAGGCGGTCGAGCTGGCCCGAGAGCAGGGCGTGACAATCATCGGGATTTCCGACAGCCCGGCCTCGCCGCTGATCATCGGCTCAGAACACGGCTTCGTCGTTTCCGCCGACACACCGCAGTTTTTCCCCTCCTCCGTTTCGACGCTGGCCCTGCTGGAGACGCTGATGGCCTTTGTCATTGCCGATGCGCCCAAGGATGTCATCGCACGGATCGAGAACTTTCACGCCCGCAGACATCGCCTTGGAATTTACATAGATGAGGGAGGACGCTCGTGAACATTCAGGATGCATCCGCTCCGGTCCGTGCACTGGCGGCGAAATACTACACCGATCCGGCAGCCTTCGCGAAGGAACGGAACGGCCTTCTCGCCCGGACCTGGCAATTTGCGGGCCACGAGAAGGACGCGCCCGAAACCGGCGATTTCTTCACCTTCGAGATCGCAGGCGACAGCCTGTTTTGTATTCGCGGTCAGGATGGCACGTTGCGCAGTTTCTACAATGTCTGCCAGCACCGCGCCCATCAGCTTGTTCAGGGCACCGGCCGCACACGGGTCGTGGTGTGCCCCTATCATGCGTGGACTTACGAGCTGACGGGCCATCTGCGGTCCGGCCCCAATATCCGCAAGGTCGAAGGGTTCAAGCGCGAGGATATCTGTCTGACCGAGGTCCGGACTGAGAGTTTCAACGGATTTGTCTTCGTCAATCTCGATCCCGAGGCTGAGCCGATGGACGCGTGGTATCCCGGCGTGCGCGAGGAATTGCGGGCCTATGTGCCTCAGATCGATGCGCTCGCGCCGCTCGAATGGGTCGAGGTCGCGGAAAACTGCAACTGGAAGGTGTCCGTCGAAAATTACTCCGAGTGCTATCACTGCGCGATCAACCATCCCACCTTCGCGACCGGGGTCATCAAGCCGGAGACCTACGACATCCAGCCCGCGGGCGGCTATGTGCTGCGCCACACGACGGAGTGCTCCAGCCTCGATCAGATGAGCTACGAGATTGACCCTGACGCCAACGCGCATGCGGCCGAGTACCGGTCATGGTTCCTCTGGCCGCTGTTTTCGTTCCAAGTCTATCCCGGCAATGTCCTGAACACCTATCACTGGCGGCCGGAAGGCCCCGATCATGTCACCGTCTGGCGCGGCTGGTACACGGAGGGCGGGGAAGAGTCCGACACCATCCGAAGCCTCGCCCGGCAGGATCGCGCGACGACGGTCGAGGAAGACATACATCTCGTTGAATCCGTGCAACGCGGATTGCACAGCCGTGGCTACAGACCCGGACCGCTGGTGCTTGATCCGGCCTGCGGTGTGAATTCGGAGCATTCGATCCGCACCCTGCAACGCTGGATGCAGGATGCGGTCGACGACTGATCAAGCCCCTGTCGCTTTGAGGGGCTGCGGGTGTCAGCCCATCTGAAATCCCGGGGTCGACTTGGAAAGCGCGGTCTCCTCCTCGTCCATGTCTTCCGCGATTGCCTCGAATAGCGGCGTGGACATGTAGCGCTCACCGGTGTCGGCCAGCATGCACAAAATGACCGATCCGGGTGCCGCCTTCTCGGCCACCTGCATCGCGACTGCGAAATTCGCGCCGCCCGAAATGCCGGTCAAAATACCCTCGTGTCTGGCCAGTTTCTGCGCCCAGGCGACCCCGTCCGGACCGGAAATCGGGATCAACGCGTCGTAATTCTCGGCGTCGAGGCATTCCTGCAAAACGTTCGGAATGAAGTCCGGCGTCCAGCCCTGAATGAGATGCGGCTCGAACGCTTCGTGGCTGGCGGCGGGCACACCGCCCGCACCCCGTTCCTGCGGCTTCTCGCTGCCGACCAATTGCGCGTTGGCTGGTTCACACATGACGATCTTGGTCTCTGGCCGCTCTTTGCGCAGCACCCGCGCCACGCCGGTGATCGTGCCGCCTGTGCCATATCCGCTGACAAAGTAATCGAGCTTTTGACCTTTGAAATCGGCCATGATCTCGCGCGCTGTCGTGGCTTCGTGGATATCCGCGTTGGCGTCTGTCTCGAACTGGCGGGCGAGAAACCATCCATTGGCCTCGGCAAGCTCAACGGCCTTCTGGTACATTCCGAAACCCTTTTGCGCGCGGGGGGTCAGCACGACTTTCGCACCCAGCATGCGCATCAGTTTGCGTCGCTCGATTGAAAAACTGTCGGCCATGGTCACCACAAGCGGATAGCCCTTCTGGGCGCAGACCATGGCAAGCCCGATGCCAGTGTTTCCGCTGGTGGCCTCCACGACGGTCTGGCCGGGTTTCAGGGAGCCGTTGCGCTCCCCTTCTTCAATAATGTTCAGCGCGAGCCGGTCCTTCACGGAACTTGCGGGATTGAAAAACTCAGCCTTCACGTAGAGCTCGACCCCGTCTGGCGCGAGATTGTTGATACGAATGCACGGCGTGTCACCGACCGTATCAAGCACGCTTCCGAAAAGCCGGCCGCGGCCGTTCGTCTGTCTGATTTTCGCTTGGCTGTTCATTGGCTCTCGCTCCCTTGGGTCGTCTCAAAATCGGTCTTCGTGCAACGGGTGCCCGAAGTTTCACGATTTGAAGATACCTCATATTCGCGCGCCGTGGGGGATTCGTTGCACGCGAAGATGCCTGCAGCGACCTTAGAAGAGTGTGATTTCAGGTTGGGTGACGGGCCTGCGAACCGGATCGACCAGATCGAGATCATTGCATGCACTGCTCGGGATCAGGATCTGTTTTGCATGACCGGTGGTCGGGCAAAACCTGATGCGGCGCGCCCGGTCGCCTCCGAGGCTCTCGGAGACGCACGGGATAGCCTCCCGGGCGAGAAAAGCTCTGGCAAAGGTTATGTTTGATCTTCCGATGTCGCCCAGCTTTGCGTTCAGCGTCGCTCCGCCGAACAGCTTGGCCGTCAGACGGCTGCGTGACCCGCCCTCTCGCAGGATGTTGTTGATCAGAAGCTCCATGGCGTTCGTGCCATATTTCAGTTGCGCAGTGTCTGATGAACTCCCGGCGGTGGGCAGCAGGAAATGGTTCATGCCGCCGATCTTTCTGCCGGCATCATGCAGGCACACGGCGATGCACGACCCCAGTATCGTGGAGAACGCTTCGTTTGCATCCGCCGAAACGGCAAAATCGCCTTGCATGATGGTCGTAATCTTCTGCGTGCTTTCAGACATTGGGTTCACGTCGCCACCCCATTCGCAGTTTTCAGAATCTCACCGGCGATTGCGCCGAGGCCGAGACGTTTCTTGACCGCTCCCAATTCCCAGGCTGCTTTCGGCATTCCGTAGACGATGGAGGTGCTTTCATCCTGTGCAATCGTCTCGCTGCCCGCTTGCCGCAATTCGAGGAGCCCGTGGCTGCCATCCTTGCCCATCCCGGTGAGTAGCACCCCGATCACATCCTTGGCGAGCGGAACCGCGGACCGAAACAGTGCGTCGACGGAAGGCAGGTGACCGGAAACCGGGCCGCCTGAGACGAGCTTGCACCGGAACGGCTTGCGGGCCTCGACCTGCAGATGTTGGTCGTAACTGGCGGCAACGCAGATCATGCCTTGCTCTATTTTCATCCGGTCCTCGCCGACCACGACCTTCGCCGCGCATCGCCGGTCCAGCAGACGCACAAGACTTTCCGAGAACCCACGGCCCGTGTGTTGGACGATTGCGGTTGGCGGACAGTCCTGCGGAAAGCTGGAAATGATCTGGATAAGCGCATCGACACCACCCGTGGAAGCTCCGATCAGCACGAGCCGTTCGGCGGCACGCGCGGAGCCCGTCTTGCCGCCTGCGGGGAGCGGCGCCTTGTGCCGGCGCACCTGACAGATCGATCGGATCTGACGGCAGATCCCGTCGCCCTGGGCGGAGAGATCAGCGGGAAACAAGCCCGAGGAACAGGTCGACGCAGAGACCCTCGAATGGGATTGTGCGGGCTCAAAGGTTACCCACCTGATATCAAGCGCATCAAAAAGAGCCTTGGTCAGCGGAAAATTCTCCGAGTTCGTAAGGTCTTCTGAAATCAGGACCAGATCCGGTTCATAGGTTTCCGCAAGGTTGTAAACCTCGGTCAGATTTGTCGCCATATGGGTGACATCGAAATCGGCCTGCGATGACAGCAGCCGGTTGAGACGGACCCGCGCAACGGGGCTGGGCGAGGCAATCAGGATTTCAATATCGCGCAAGTCGCTCTCCGTTCTTGTGTTTCGGGTCCGTGTGCAGGGCGTCTAGAAAAGATCGACCTTGAGCGTCATTGCGTTATATCCAGTTGGAAGTGGTCAGGTTCGAGGCCCAGCAGGACCAGGCTTTCGGCGCAGCCCTCGGAAATCTCGGTAACTGCGAAAGGGACAGCATCCGAGAGCCATTGGCATTGTGCGGCCAGAAGGATCTGCAACCGAAGCGCATCCATCCGGGGAACCTGCCGCAATGACACGGTGACCGGAGACTTTTGCTGTGCTTTCAGGAAGGAAAACAACGGGTCTTCCCCGCCGGCAGCCGGTCGTTCCGGCATCACAAATTCCCCAACAGTCTCGCTCACCGGTTACTGCCCACTCTTGTCAATCCCAGACCGGGCACTTCAGGGGCTTGTGAGACCCTGTGAGACCGGCAATTGCGGGTTTGATAGACTCAGAGATTTAAGAAAGTGTGGACTTGGAAAGGCGCCGGTGTTTGGGGCGTGTATCTGGTTTGCCGGGCGCGGGACGCCACGCGAGACGGCGGCTCAGGACGCGTCGCCGATATGGGTTTCACCGCGCTTACGGGCAAGCCTGATCTGCTTTTGGCGTTCGCGGAAGCGGTCCCGGCTTTCCTCGCTATACTCGTCGATGCATTGATGGCAGCTGACACCGGCCTCGTATTCGGGTCGTTTCACATCCTCGGGGCGGATCGGACGTCGGCAGGCGTAGCACAGCTGGTGCGGGCCTTCTTTCAGCCCGTGCCCGACAGACACGCGCCCGTCAAAGACGAAGCAATCACCCTGCCACGTGGAGTCCTCCTGCGGCACGTTCTCGAGATATTTGAGAATACCGCCCTTGAGGTGAAACACGTCCTCCACGCCCTGACCCAGAAGGAAATTGGTCGATTTCTCACACCGGATGCCACCGGTGCAGAACATCGCAACACGCTTGTTATGGAACCGGTCCTTATTGCTTTCCCACCATTTCGGGAACTCCCGGAAGGACTTTGTTTTCGGGTCGATTGCACCTTCAAACGTACCGATCGCAACCTCGTAATCATTGCGGGTGTCGATCACCACGACGTCTGGTTGTGTGATCAGCGTGTTCCAGTCTTCGGGCTCGACGTAATGCCCCGTTCCCGCGGTCGGGTCCACGTCCGGCTGACCCATGGTGACGATCTCGCGCTTGAGGCGGACCTTCATGCGGTTGAACGGCATCTCGCTGGCCGGGCTTTCCTTGTGCTCCAGTTCCGCACATCCGGGTAGGGCGCGGATATGCGCCAGCACCGCGTCGATCCCCGCGCGGGATCCGGCGATCGTCCCGTTGATCCCTTCTTCTGCCAGAAGCAAGGTGCCCTTGATCCCGTGTTCCTCGCACAGTTGGACCAGCGCAGGGCGCAGGCTGTCCGGATCCGGAAACCTCGTGAAATGGTAGAGTGCGGCGACGGTAATCATCTTTCCGCAGATACGGTGCCGGGCTATGCGGATCAAGGGGGTGTGGTTGACGCAATCGCGTGCGGGGCCTAGCAAAAGGGGTATCTGATCTCGCAAATTACTGGAAATGCCATGAGAGCCGCCTCAGACGCCCTGATCGTCATCGATGTCCAGAACGACTTCTGCCCGGGCGGGGCCTTGGCCGTCGAGGGCGGCGACGAGATCGTCTCGCAGATCAATGACCTCATGCACGACTTCAGCTCGATCATCCTGACGCAGGATTGGCATCCGGCGGGGCATTCCTCTTTCGCCTCATCGCATGCAGGCAAGGCCCCCTTCGAGCTGATCGATATGCCCTATGGGCCACAGGTCCTCTGGCCCGACCATTGCGTGGCGGGGTCTTCGGGGGCCCGGTTCCACGAGGATCTGAACGTGGACGCGGCCCAGATGATCATCCGCAAGGGGTTCCGCCCGGCGATCGACAGCTACTCCGCGTTTTTCGAAAATGACCACGTTACGCCGACCGGGCTTGAAGGGTATCTGAAAACCTGCGGGATCAAGACGCTGACCATGGTCGGGCTGGCCACGGATTTTTGCGTCAATTTCTCTGCCGTCGATGGTGCGAAGCTTGGCTTTGATGTCACTGTCTTGCAGGACCTGTGCCGGGCGATTGATCTCGACGGATCCCTGCAGGCCTCCCGGGACGGGATGACGGCCGCAGGGGTCGATCTGCAATAATCAACGGGCGGTCTGCGCCTCTGGCTGCCACCCGCTGGGTGGAATTTCACGCGCTGGACATCCGCGCCCTGCTTGCTTTAACCAGATGGCACCAAATCGGAGCTGGCAATGGTCGATATCGCAACGCGGGTCTACAACCACAACTGGAAGATCGATCCGATCGTCCGCTCCCTGATCGATACCGATTTCTACAAGCTGCTGATGTGCCAATCGGTCTTTCGCAACAAGCCCGATACCAATGTCACCTTCTCCCTGATCAACCGCACGAAATCGATCCGGCTGGCCGAGCTGATCGACGAAGGCGAGCTGCGCGAACAGCTCGATCACATCCGGTCGCTGTCGCTGTCGCGTGGTGAGAGCACCTTCCTGCGCGGCAATACCTTCTACGGCAAGCGCCAGATGTTCCGTTCCGATTTCATGGAGTGGTTCGAGGGATTCCGGATGCCCGACTACCATCTGGAAAAACGAGACGGGCAGTATGAGCTGACATTCGAAGGCAAGTGGCCCGAAGTGATGCTCTGGGAGATCCCGGCCCTCGCGGTGTTGATGGAACTGCGCTCGCGCGCGGTTCTCAAGGATATGGGCCGCTTCGAACTGCAGGTTCTCTACGCGCGTGCCATGACGCTCCTTTGGGAAAAAGTTGAGCGATTACAAAATGTTGATGATTTGCGTGTCGCGGATTTCGGAACCCGCCGCCGGCATTCCTACATGTGGCAGGACTGGTGCGTTCAGGCCATGCTGGAAGGGCTGGGCGAGAAATTTGTCGGCACCTCGAACTGTCTGATCGCGATGCGTCGCGAGGTCGAGGCCATCGGCACAAATGCCCATGAATTGCCCATGGTCTACAGCGCGTTGGCGGATACGGACGACGCGCTGCGCCGCGCGCCCTACGAAGTTCTGGAGGACTGGCAGGACGAGCATGACGGCAACCTGCGGATCATCCTGCCAGATACCTATGGAACCGAGGGTTTCCTGAAGCGCGCACCCGACTGGCTGGCCAGCTGGACCGGGATCCGGATCGATTCCGGAGATCCCGCCACCGGCGCCGAGATCGCGATCCGCTGGTGGAAATCTTGCGGTGAGGATCCCCGCGAGAAACTCGTGATCTTCTCCGACGGGCTTGATGCCGACAAGATCATCGAATTGCAGAGCCAGTTCGCAGGCCGGGTCAAGGTGTCCTTTGGCTGGGGCACGCTGCTGACCAACGATTTCAGAGGGCTTGTCCCAGGCGACCGGCTGGCGCCGTTCTCCCTGGTGTGCAAGGCCGTCAGCGCCAATGGCCGCCCTGCGGTCAAACTCAGCGACAACCCCCTCAAGGCCCTCGGGCCCGAACAGGAAGTGGCGCGCTACAAGCGTATCTTCGGGGTCGGCGAACAGCAGGAAATCGACGTTCTGGTCTGACCGGATCGGTTCAGCTTTCGAGATAGGTCCGCGCGCAACGCAGCGCGCGTTCCGCATAGACGCGCTGCCGCGGATCGTCCGCCTCTGCGCGCAGCATGATCCAGCCGCAGGACGCCATGCTGCGCAGCATTATGAAGAGAGGCATCAGAGCAACCGGGTTTTCCGCAAGGCCTTTCTGCGCAGCATAACCCGCGCATAGAGCTTCGCTGAGATCAGGCAGTTTCGGGTCCTCGGCGTGCTGGATCAGGGCGGTTCCCAAGTCGTATAGACGATAACCTAAGCCACTGTCATCAAAGTCAATTATGGAGATCCCCTCTGGATTCTCCAGAATGTTCTCCTGCAGAAGATCCGCGTGGATCAACCCTATGTCGGGTGCAGCGAGAGAGGCCAAATGCTGCGCAGCATTTTCGCGCGCGCGCAGCAGGAACTGGACCTCTTCGGCGCTCAGAGAAGGGTTCTCCCAGAACCTCCCCCAATGGGGGTCTTCGCCCAAGATCGCCTCTGCATCCCAGCTTGGGCGGTCAAGCGATCCAAGGTCCAGATTGTCGGTGATCGCATGCATCCGGGCGATCAACCCGCCAAGCTCCTTGTAGCGTGTCACAGGTCCCGCAAAGGCCTGACCATGCTCGCCGATGGGGGCTGCGTCGATCCATGTGATCATGGAGGCCATGGGTAATCCCGGCTGCCGCACCGCAAGATCCCCGCTCGTCGCCGGGATCGGCCTTGGACAGGGAAACCCGCGACCGGCCAGGGCGGCGGTCCATGTCAGCTCGCCCCGAATGGCGTCCGCACTCTGGTATCCTTCGCGGTGCAGCCGCAGCGCGGCATGGGGGCCTTGCGCCAGATGTACTTCGAAAACGAGGTTTTCCCGATTCCGGATCAGCCGTGGCGGGCCGGACAGCCCACCCCACGGGATTGCGGCGCGATGGGCCGCTGCGATCGGATCTTCGGCCCAGTTCATACGGGTATCCGGTCGAGGGTTTCGATCAACGTGTCGATCGCAAGATCCGCGTGATCGCGTTGGAAGGGCATCGGGGGGCGCATTTTCAACGTGTTCATGGCGCGCCCGATCCGGTTCATCAAAATGCCCTCGTGGCGCATTGCCTCCACCACGCGGCCGGTGAACTCCGTCGCTGGGCTGCCGTTGGCCTCAACGAATTCGATCCCGAAGAAGAGCCCCAGACCGCGCGCTTCCGCCTTGAGCGGATGCGAAATGGCCTGCAGGCGCTCCAACGCGTAGGCGCCCACATCACGGGCATTCGCGATCAGGCCCTCCTCTTCCATGATCTCCAGCGTGGCGAGCGCCGCCGCGCAGGAGACAGGATTGCCGCCAAACGTGTTGAAATACCCGAACGCACCGCGAAACGCCTCCATGATATCGGGGCGGGTGACGACAGCGGCGACCGGATGCCCGTTGGCCATCGGTTTGCCCAATGTGACCACGTCGGGCGCAAACCCCATCCAGTCATGGCCCCACCAGCCGGTGCCTGTGCGCCCGAAACCCGGTTGGACCTCGTCACACAGGAGCAGCCCACCCGCCTGACGCACGAGCGCGACCGTCGGGTCGAGAAACCCCGGTTCAAGCGCGGGAAAGCCTTCGTTCGAAAAGGTCGGACACAGCATGAAGCCGGCAAAGCCGTGGCCGCTTGCCTCCAGCTTGGCGATGGCCGCCGCGACATTGCGGGCGAAGGCCTGCGACTGGCCGTCCAGTGTGCCGCCGACCGGACGGACGGTGTCAGGGGCCGGAACAAGCTGGATGTGATCCTGATAGCCGCCGATGGGCGGGCGGCGGGTGGAAAGCTGCGACACCGCGGTGGTGTTGCCGTGAAAGGTATTGTCCGTCGCGATGAAACCGGTTTTCCCGGTCTTGGCCTGCGCCATACGCAATGCCACGTCGTTGGCCTCGGACCCTGTGCAGACCATGATCAACTGGCTGAGATCATGAGAGAATTTGGACGTCAGCCGTTCGCCATACTCCAAGATACCTTCGTGGAGATAGCGGGTATGGGTGTTCAATGTGGCGGCCTGCCGTGTGATCGCTTCGACCACCTTCGGATGACAATGCCCGACATGGGGTACGTTGTTGTAACAGTCGAGATAGCGCCGCCCGTCGGCATCCCAGAGCCAGACGCCTTCGCCGCGGACGAGGTTGACGGGGGTGTCGTAGAAAATCGGCACATTGGGGCCGAGGACCCTCCTGCGGCGCTCCAGCATCTCAGTCGTCATAATCCACCTTTCCGCGCAGGGATTTCACTTCGCCCCGTTGTTTCTTGGCCGCAATCCGGCGCTTCTTGGAGCCCAGCGTCGGCCGTGTCGCGATCCGGCGCTTGGGCACTTCGAGCGCCTTTCGGATCAACTCCACCAGACGTTCTTCCGCGATCTCCCGGTTGCGGGCCTGTGAGCGGGTGTCCTGAACGCTGATAATGAGCGCGCCATCCTTGGTCCAGCGCCGCCCGGCAAGCCGCTTGAGCCGGGCCTTCACCGGGGCCGGCAGGTTCGGGCTGCGCGCGGCCTCGAACCGCAGTTCGACCGCGGTGGAGACCTTGTTCACGTTCTGCCCGCCAGGGCCCTGTGCGCGGGTGAAGCTTTCGGTCAGCTCCCATGGCTCGATCGTGATGGTGTCGGAGACGCGGATCATGGCGGCAGGTTAAGGCGATATTGCGGTATCATGTAAAGGGTGGGGGCGGATTTCCGCGCGCGGCGGTCGGGCCCCGCTCAGACGAAGTCGATATGTTTGTTCAGCGGCAATTCGCGAATGCGCTGTCCGGTGGCTGCGAAGATCGCATTGGCCAGTGCCGGGGCCGCAGGTGGCACCGGAGGTTCGCCCACGCCGCGCACAGCTGTGTCGTTTTCGAGCCCGCGCACCGTGATTTCAGGTGCCTGATAGAGCCGCATCGCTTCGAACAGGTCGAAATTCTCTTGTTCAATTCGCCCGTCGGAATAGGTCAGTTCGGCCTGCATCGCGTGCCCGAGCCCCCAGATGATGCCGCCCTGCACCTGATTCTCGAAGTTGACGGGATCGAGCACGCGGCCGACCTCGAGCGCGGCGAAAACCTTGTCGATCCTGATGCCGCCCGCGGTGCTGGAGACCTCGACCACTTGTGCGCAGGGGACCCCGAAGGAGAGCGTGAACGCCACGCCGCGGCCCCGGTCAGGCCCAAGGTCGCTGCCCCAGTCCGACATCTCGCCCACCGCCTCGAGAACCTTGCGCGAGGGCGTATGCCAACAGAGCCGCAGACGTTCCTCCAGAGGATCCGCGCCCGCAGCATGGATCAGCTCGTCAAGAAAGCTCTCGTGGAAGAACCCGTTGCCGGACGCCCCGACAGAGCGCCATGAGGAGACCGGCGCAAGCGGTGGCGCGCGATATCCTGTGACCCGGTAATTCTCGATCCTGTAAGGCTGGTCCCACGCACCGGCGACGATGGCGATATCGGGTCCCGGGACCAACCGGTTGAGCCGGCCGGTCTGCGACTGGGTGACAGAGGGGCTTGCGATCCCCAGATCAAAGGCCGTGACCTGTCCCGCCGAGACACGCCCGCGTCCGCGCGCCATGGCCAGCGGGCGCGGGAGGTCATGGGTCATGTCCTGCTCGCGCGACCATGTCATCTTGATCGGGACGTCGGGACAGGCCATCGCGATCTCGACGGCCTGAAGCACGTAATCATCTTCCAGCCGCCGCCCGAAACTGCCGCCTGCGATCTCCACGTGAAGCCGGATCGCCTCGGCCTCCAACCCGGTCAGCCGCGCAACCGACTCGATCACAAAAAGCGGGATTTGCGTGCTGGTCCAGATATCGAGCCGCCCGTCTTTGAAGAGCACTGTCGCATTCATCGGCTCCAGCGGCGCGTGGGCGAGGTAGGGTATCCGGTAGTCCGCTTCGATCACCTCGCCGCCGGCGAGCACCGCCGCGACACGGCCCTCGTTTTTGAGACGGCTGTCGCGATGGTCCGGCGTGAAGGCCGCTTCGACGGCGCTCCAATGCGCGTCTTGCTCTGCGGGGTAAGGGGCGGGGCCCCAGTCAAATGCGATCATGTCAGCGGCGCGGAAGGCCCGCCACGTGTTGTCGGCGATCACGGCGGCCCCTCCGGTCACCGGCGTAATCTTGATCACCCCGCGGGCCTGCTCTGCCGCGCGGACATCGAATGCGGCCATCGCGCCGCCCAAGCGCGGATTGGTCCGGACCGTGGCATAGACCATGCCGGGCATCTCGCGGTCGATCCCGTATCGGGCGGTGCCCGTGGATTTCTCCACGATGTCGATGCGCGGGACCGGTTTTCCCAGAAGGCGCCACGCGCTTTGCGGCTTCACAGGGACGTCCGAGGCTGGCGCGATCTGTGCCGCGTCGCGCGCAAGCGCGACATAATCGATCCGCGTGCCATCCGGGGTGACAACTGCACCGCGCTCTGTCTTCAGCAGATCGGGCGCGACACCCGACCGATGCGCGGCGGCCTGAACAAGTGTTGCCCGCGCCACCGCGCCTGCCTTGCGCATCTTCTCGAAAGCGTCGGGCACGGTGGAGGAACCCCCGGTGATCTGCAGCCCCGTCAGCTTGCCAACCACATCGCCGAACGCGCGGACGTTTCGGGCTATGAAGCCGTCATTCGTGGCGGCGATCGGGAAGCCTTCGGCGACCACGGCACCGTTGTAATAGGCCGGGCCGGGTGGGCCGTGATCGACCTTCACCTGCGCCAGATCCAGATCCATTTCTTCCGCGATGAGCACTGCCTGAATGGATTGAGCACCCTGACCCATATCGACCCTTGGCGTGATCACGGTGATCCCGGACGGGTCGATCCTGAGATAGGGGGTCAGAGCGGTCTGACCCGCGCCCAGATCGCGCAAGAGCGGGTTCGCAAACGGTTTTCGGTAGCTGTAATAGCCGAAGACCACACCACCCGTGACCGCGGCGGAACCCACCAGAAATGTGCGGCGGGCAATCTTTCCAAGACGGCCCATTTTACGCTTCCCGCTGTCTGGCGGCGGCGGCTTTGACGGCTGCGCGGATCCGGCTGTAGGTGCCGCAGCGGCACAGGTTTCCCGACATGGCCTTATCGATTTCGGCATCTGACGGATCGGACACCTCGGTCAGCAGGGCTGCGGCCTGCATGATCTGGCCCGACTGGCAATAGCCGCATTGCGCGACCTGATGCGCGATCCATACCTCCTGAACAGGGTGCAAAGCCTCCAGAGAGCCAAGCCCCTCGATGGTCGTGATCTCCCCCGCGACATCGCCAACGGCCAGTTGGCAGGAACGGACCGCCGCCCCGTCGTGATGCACGGTGCAGGCACCGCACAGGGCGATTCCGCACCCGTATTTCGGCCCCTTTATATCGAGCACATCGCGCAAGACCCACAGAAGCGGCATGTCGTCTTCGACATCGACCACGTGACGGGTGCCGTTGATGATCAGTTCCATGAAAGACGTCCTTTTGGGGGGGGTCTGCTTCGGTTCTCTCACAAAGGATGGCGCAACCGCATCCGTAACCTAGCGCGTTTTGTTCACGTTCCCGGGAGCCGCGCTCTTACAGCCGCTCCAGCAAGGACAGTGTTGGCCACGCATCGGCGGGAAAGCCGAGCCGCCGTTGTTCGGCCTGAACCGCTGCACGGGTTCGCGCCCCCAGAATGCCGTCGACCTTGCCCACGTCATGGCCGCGCGCGGCCAGTTTGTTCTGCAGAGCCTTCATCTGGGCGTCCGACAGGCCCGGATCCGGAGTGCCTGCGTCGTAAACCGATGCACCGCTCAAACGGGTCGCGAAATAGGCGGCGGTGGTGACATAGACGAAGCTCTGGTTCCATTCGAAATAGACGCGGAAATTCGGATAGGCGAGGAAGGCGGGGCCCTTGTGACCCATGGGCAGGATCAGTGACGCCTTGCCGTTGCTCTCGAACCCTCCGCTGCGCGGGCGCACCCCAAGCCGTTTCCATTCGGAGGCACGCAATTGCGTCCGCAACCCGGTCTTTGACCAGTCCAGACCAGCGGGCACGGTCACTTCCTGCAGCCATGGCTGGCCGGCTTGCCAGCCCAAGGCGCTCAGCATCCGGGCCCCTGACAACAGCGCATCGGGCGCCGAGGTCTTCAGGCGCACCCGTCCGTCGCCGTCCCCGTCAACGCCATTGACCAGAATATCTTCGGGCAGCATCTGCACCATGCCGATCTCGCCGGCCCATGCGCCGGTCACCTTGGCGGGATCGAAATCGCCCCGCTCGAACAGTTCCAGCGCGGCGAACACCTGCGGGCGGAACAGTTCGGGTCTGCGGCAGTCATGGCTCAGCGTGACCAGCGCGTTGAGCGTGTTGAAATCGCCCTGCACCGCGCCGTAGTCGGTCTCCAGCGCCCAGAAGGCCAGCAATACTCCGGGCGCAATTCCGTAATCGCGCTCGATCCGGTCAAATATCGCGGCGTATTTCTTGGCGTTGCGGCGGCCATTGTCCATGCGGTTCTTGCTGATCACTGCCCGCGAGAAATCGATGAAGCTTTTCTTGAAAACGCCCTGTGCGCGGTCGGCCCGCAGGACCTTCGGATCCTGCTCCACAGATTTGAAGAAGGCGCGCACCGTGCTTCTCTTGTGCCCCTTGGCCTCGGCCTCGGCCTGCATCTGCTTGACGAAACTGTTGAAATTGCCGCCGCAGGCCGTTTGACCCATCGCCGATGCCGGTATCGCAAGAAGCGCCATTGAAAGAAGAATGTGTCGTATCATAACCGCTCGAGCCTTGTTTTGAGACCTCTATACCATTGCGGCGGTTGCCTGACGAGAGTTCAGGTGAGTACGGACACAGCCCCCGCGACAAGGCCCAGCACCACGACGAGACACAGGGCGAGGACCCAGCTGCGCCACAGGGCTGAGACCGCTCTGTCGATATCGTCGGGGCCCAGATCACGCCGCCCGGCTTCGTTTACAAACGGCTCGTCGCGCAGGACGCCCTCATAGCTGCGCGGGCCGGACAGGGCCACGCCAAGTGCCGCGGCCATCGCCGCTTCCGGCCAACCGGCATTGGGGGACCGGTGCTTGCGCGCGTCCTTTAGGGTGGTGGGCCAGATATCCGGGTCGGAATGCGCCACCGTAATGAGCATCGCGGTCAGGCGGGCAGGCACCCAGTTGACCAGATCATCAAGCCGCGCTGCGGCCCAGCCGAACGCCTCGTGGCGCGGGGTCCGGTATCCGATCATGCTGTCGGCGGTGTTGATCACCTTGTAGGCAAGGATGCCGGGCAAGCCGAGCAGAAGGTACCAGAACATGGGCGCGATGACCCCGTCCGACAGGTTTTCGGCCGCGCTTTCGATGGCGCTGCGCGCCACGCCGGCGTCATTCAGGTCGCTGACATCGCGCCCGACGATCCGGGCCACCATCTGCCGGCCGCTGCCGACCGACAGGCGCAGGGCATCGCCCACATCGCGGACGTGATCGGCAAGGCTGCGCTGGGCCAGAAGGATGGCCACCAGCGCCACTTCGAGCAGGCCGCCATCCGGGATGGCGGAAAGCGCCTGTCCCAAGATCAGGGCGCCGATGACGAGCAGCGCAATAACAATAAGACCTTTGAGCTTTCGGCCCGCCCCTTTATTGAACCGCGTGTCACACCAACCGACCAGCCGTCCCATCAGAACCGCAGGATGCGGCGCCCGATCCCAGAGCCATTTCGGCTCCCCCAGCAGGGCGTCGAGCAACATCGCGACCACCAGGATCAGGGCGATGCTCATGTCAGCGCCTCTTCCAACTGGCCCCAGCGATCGGGGGCCGGAAGCCCCAGCCGCAGCCATGTGCCGGAATAGGGGAAGATCCGCGACCAGATCCTGTGGCGGGCCAGCCCGTCTTGCCATGCGCTGGCGTCATCGACCTTGTAGAGCCGGAACAGATCGGTGCCGCCCGCGATCTCGGCATACGGGGCCATCAGGGCGTCCAGCCGCGCGGCATCGGCAGCCAGACGGTGGCGTGTCCGTGTCGCCCACGCCGTATCTTCCAGGGCGCGCGCGCCAATTGCCAGAGCCGGACCGGACACCGCCCACGGGCCGAGCATGTCTCCAAGCCCTGTCCGGTCGGGCGGGGTCAACGTGCGCGGCGCGCCGATCGCAAATCCAAGCCGCAGCCCCGCGAGGCCCCAGAACTTGCCAAAGCTCTTGAGGACGATCACGCCGGCCTCCGCGCTGTGCGCGATATGGCCTGCGGCAGGCGTGACGTCGCAAAAGCTCTCGTCGATGATGGTCAGAGGACGACCGCCGATCTTCGCAGCCTCCCAAAGCCGGCCATCGGGGTTGTTTGGATGCACGTAGACATGGGTCTGAGCCTGCAAATCATCGCTGCTGCAAGGCTGGCCATGCGCCCGGAACGCTGCGGCATGTTCATTGTAAGTCGGTGACGGGATGCAGACAGGGCCACCATCACTGAGGCTTGGCATCCGCGCAATCAGCGCCGATGCGCCGGGTGCGGCAATCACCGCAGAGGTTTCGGGGATCTTCCAGAACGCGCGGGCCGCTTTCTCCAAACGTTCCGTGGCGCCGCTGTCGGGCAGGGCCGCCCATGCCTCATTCGCGATATCGCCGATCGGGTAGGGGACCGGGTTGATGCCGGTCGACAGATCGAGCCAGTCCTCCCGTGTGCCGCCATAGGCCGCAACCGCGGCGTCGAGCCCGCCGCCGTGGTCTCGGGGACCCTCCGTCACGAGGCGTCCGGCAGCGGCGGGTGACGGGTCACGAAATGCCCTTTGATCGGCTGCGGCCACTGCCTGTAGGGCACCGTGCCGCTCTCGCTTTGGGCATGCAGTGCCGCGTATTCGACCACGGCGTGCGCGGCCTCGTCGCTGGGGGTGAAATCGCCCAGCGTATAGGCCAGTTTGCCCGCGCTCTGGATGGCAACGTTGCAGCCGCGGGCGCATCCCATCAGGCAGGAGTGACGGCGTGTCCGAACATGCGGGTTTCCATCAGCCGCGGCTTCGATCATCTCGGCCCAGCGCTCGCCATCGGTCTGCGCTTCGGCACGCGCTTGCCAATCGTCTCTCTTGCAGGTGTCGCAAATGGTAATCGTGCTGGTCATATCGGCCCTGAAATCCGCTGCTCGTGTCGACGGGCTTATCAAACGGAATTTCTCAAGAGAAGCAAGAACCCGCCGGTTTTCCGGTGGCGCCGGCAAATAAACGCAGGGTTACTCCGGCGTTAACCAATCGTTAGGAAAACTGGCGCAACACTCAATGACACTTAGCCACGGGGAAGCGTACCGGCCCATTTGCCACAATGGAGGTCGGCCTGCATAAAATGAACGTATTGATTGTTGAAAACGATCACGGGCTTGGCGCGGTCTGGGCTGACCATATCGGTCGTCTGGGTGCGGAAGCGGAGTTGGTCGACACACAGGTACAGGCGGTTGCGGCCCTCCGGGAGGACCGTTTCGACGTCGTAATCCTGAACCTCAACCTGATGTCCGGCAGTGCAATGGCTGTTGCCGACTACGCCAGCTACCGCTGGCCCGAGACGAAGGTTATTTTCGTCACCGGAAAGAGCTTTTTTTCCGACGGATCGATCTTCCGCTTCGTCGCGAATGCCTGCGCGCTCGTTCCCCGCGCTACGCCACCCTCGGATCTTGCTGCCCTCGTAGATTATCACGGCCGCTGAGATGGTCGCGCCCGTGCGGCGCCTCCCAGTCGATTACCGGATTGATCGGGATGATGCGGTGCGGGTTTATGCTGTCGTGGCTGTAGTGATAGTGCCGGACGATGTGCTCGAAATTCACCGTCTCAGCCACGCCGGGCCACTGATAGAGCTCGCGTGTATAGGCCCACAGGTTCGGGTAATCGGCGATCCGCTTGCGATTGCATTTGAAATGCAAATGGTAGACCAGATCGAACCGCACAAGCGTCGTGAACAGGCGCCAGTCCGCCTCGGTCAGGCGATCGCCCATCAGGTAGCGCCGCGTCGTCAGCCGGTCCTCCAGCCAGCCCAGCGTCTCGAACAGGGGCATGACGGCCGCGTCATAGGCGCTCTGGGTGGTGGCAAAGCCCGATTTGTAAACACCGTTGTTCAGGGTCGAATAGATCCGGGCGTTGACCGCCTCGATCTCGTCGCGCATCTCCGCTGGCCAGAAATCCAGATCATTGCCGGTGATCGCGTCGAAGGCGGAATTGAACATCCGGATGATCTCCGAGCTTTCGTTGGAGACGATGGTCTCGCCCTGCGTGTCCCAGAGAATTGGCACAGTCACCCGTCCGGTGATGTCGGGATCGGCTTTCAGGTAGATCTCGCGCGCGAACTGGGAGCCGTAGAGCTTGTCGCCCGTTGCGCCATGTTCGTCGGTCTGGAAGGTCCAGCCGTCCGACAGCATATCCGGATGCACCATTGAGACATCTATCAACGGGGCGAGCCCTTTGAGGGCCCGGAAGATCAGCGTCCGATGCGCCCATGGGCAGGCGCCGGATACATAAAGATGATACCGTCCGGCTTCGGCCTTGAAACCCGCCACACCCGATGGGCCGGCGCTGCCGTCAGCAGTAATCCAGTTCCGGAAGGCCGCCGTGCTGCGCTTGAACTTTCCGCCGGTGGATTTCGTGTCGTACCACTGATCCTGCCAGACGCCGTTTACAAGAAGTCCCATGATGATCCTCTGCCAATTCCAAAACGCTATGTAGGCCAGTGTGGGGATCGCGACCATAGGCACAGGCGCGCAGCCACCCTGCACAGATCAACACGTCGGATTTAGACCCCGAGCCTTCGCGAATCTCATTGCGGCATCGCACTGGCCTCCATATACCTGCTGGGGACGAGGCCCGCGCACCGGGCCAGAGAGGTTGGCAGCCCGAGGATCGACCCAGACAGGGGATCAGACGGCCGCATCGTCCCGCTGCGGTTTCGGACCGCCTCCCTCTCCGTATGACTGATCTGGCTGAAGGAAAGGCCGAAAATGAAAGCTCTTGTTCCCTTTTGCGCAGGCCTGCTCATGGCCTCCCCGGCAGTTGCGCATGTCGGCCATGTCGGAGAACTGGCCGGCCATGATCACTGGGTCGCCGGTGCGGCCATCGGGGTCGCAGCAGCGATTACGCTCTGGGGTGTCCTGAAGGGCAAGAAAGCGGCCGGGCAACAGCCTGAAGAGGCTGGCGACAGCGAGGAGGAAACCGCATGAGCAAGATCGGTGTGATGATCTGTGGGCACGGCTCACGAAGCCAGGCGGCCGTCGACGAGTTCTCGGTTCTGGCCGAAAAGCTCCCCGCCTATCTGCCCGCGGACTGGGAGACCGAATACGGATATCTTGAATTCGCCAACCCCGTGATCCGCGATGGGCTCGACCGTTTGCGGGACAAGGGCTGTGACAAGATCCTTGCCGTGCCCGGCATGCTCTTTGCAGCCATGCACGCCAAGAACGATATTCCCACCGTGCTCAACACCTATGCGGCCAAGCACGGGATCGAGGTCTCTTACGGGCGCGAACTGGGGGTTGATCCCAAGATGATCGCCGCCGCCGGTGCGCGCGTGCAGGAAGCGCTCGACCGGGCCAATACAGAGCTTGGCGCGCTGCCCAACGAAGACACCTGCCTTGTTGTGATCGGCCGTGGCGCCTCGGATCCTGACGCGAACGGCAATGTCGCCAAGATCGCCCGCATGCTGCAGGAGGGTCTGGGACTGGGCTGGTGCGAAGTCGGCTATTCCGGTGTCACCTTCCCGCTGGTCGAGCCCTGCCTCCAGCACGCAACGCGGCTTGGCTACAAGCGCATCGTCATCTTTCCCTATTTCCTCTTCACCGGCATTCTGATCGACCGCATCTACGGCTTCACCGATCAGGTGGCTGCCGAACATCCGGATATCCAGTTCGTGAAAGCGGGCTATCTCAACGATCATGATCAGGTGCTGGCCACCTTTGCCGAACGCGTCACCGAACAGGTGGGCGAAGTGCCGCCCCCCAATTGCGCGATGTGCAAATACCGCACGCAAGTGCTGGGCTTTGAGGCGGAAGTCGGCGCTGTTCAGGTAAGCCACCACCACCATGTCGAAGGGCAGGGCGCCAACGCGCCGGGCTCGAACGTGGCCGATTGCGCGCTGTGCGACACGTTCTGCACGGGGCTCTGCCGTCTCGACGACCAGCACCATCATCATCACCACCATGATCACGACCACGGTCATGACCACCATCACCACGCACCCTACCCCCATGCGAAACATCCACATGGCCCCGAAAGCGCGCGCAAACAGAAAACCTGACCCTTTCACCTCTCCTGAAATATCCCCGCCGGAGGCTCCTGTCCTCGCCAGCTTCGCAAGGCCCGAAAATGCGCCCTTATGAAAAGACACCCGCTGCGATCTACGCCCAGAGCTTTGCGACGGTGCGGGCCGAGGCGCGTCTGGACCGTTTCGGCCCGGGCATGGCGGCGCTGGCGACACGGGTGATCCATTCCTGCGGCATGATCGAAGTGGCCGACCGGCTCAGCTTTTCGCCCCACGCCTGTGAGATCGGCCATGCAGCCCTCAAGGCCGGCGCACCGGTGCTGTGCGATTGCGAAATGGTCGCTGCCGGTGTGATCCGGCGCTACTTGCCCGCGGAAAACGAGGTGATCGTCACGCTCAACGATCCGGCGACGCAGCCGTTGGCGCAAAAGATCGGCAACACAAGATCGGCGGCGGCCGTGGAACTGTGGCGCGATCATCTGGCCGGTGCGGTCGTGGTGATCGGCAATGCACCAACTGCCCTGTTCCACCTTCTGGAACTGCTGGATCAGGGCTGGCCCAAACCTGCGCTGATCCTCGGCTTTCCGGTGGGCTTTGTCGGTGCCGCGGAATCCAAGGCAGAGCTTGCAAAGAATGCGCGCGGGGCAGAATTCGTGGCGCTCAGGGGGCGGCGGGGCGGCTCTGCGATGGCATCGGCGGCGCTCAATGCCGTGGCTGCCGGTCTGCCGGAGGACACCCAATGAACACGGAAGAAACACACCCCTCAGGCGCACCCTGGCTGCATATCGTGGGCATCGGTGAGGACGGGATGTCGGGCCTGACGCCGGCGACCCGTGCGGTGGTCGAGGCGGCGGAAATCATCATTGGCGGCGACCGCCATCATGGCCTCTCCGACAACGTGACGGCAAAGCGGATCTCCTGGCCATCGCCGTTCGATGCGCTGATCGATACCCTGCGGGAGTTGCGTGGAAAACGCGTCGTGGTCCTTGCGACCGGCGACCCGCTCTGGTTTTCCATCGGCGCGCGGATCGGGCGCCAGATCGACCCCGCGGAGATTATCTACCATCCTCAGATCTCCGCCTTCCAATTGGCCTCTGCCCGTATGGGCTGGAGCATTGCGGATGTGGAAACCCTGACCGTACACGGCCGGCCCGTCGAACAGATGGTGGCCTTCATTCAACCCGATCAACGGCTGCTGATCCTGACCACCGGGGCCGAGACACCGGCCCAGATCGCGGGGTTCCTGACCTCGCGGGGCTTCGGCCAGTCCAAGATGACCGTGCTGGCCGCGATGGGCGGCGCACGCGAGGCGCGGTTCGAAGGGATCGCGGAAAGCTGGGATCAGGTGGTGCCACCCTTCAACACGCTGGCCGTGGAATGCATCGCGGCACCTGACGCGGCGCTGCTGCCACGGGTGCCGGGGCTCGACGATGCGCTGTTCCAGTCCGACGGGACGATGACCAAACAGGAAGTCCGCGCCGCCACATTGGCAAAGCTGATGCCGATGCGCGGCGCCTTGCTGTGGGATATCGGGACCGGCTGCGGCTCGGTTGCGATCGAGTGGATGCGCGCGGCTCGCTATGCGCGTGCGATCGGCATTGAACCGCGCGCCGACCGGCGTGCCATGGCGGCGGCCAACGCGCTGGCGCTCGGAACCCCGAAGCTGGAACTTGTGGAGGGTGAGGTGCCCGACGCCCTGCAGGGTCTGGACGCGCCTGACGCGATCTTTTTCGGCGGTGGCCTGAGCCAGGCCTCTTTCGACATCGCGTGGCAGAGCCTGCGCCCGCTCGGACGCCTCGTGGCCAATGCCGTCACGCTGGAAAGCGAGGCGACGCTCATCGCGCTGCATCGCAAGCACGGCGGCCAACTCGCGAAGATCATGGTCAACCGGGCCGAGCCCGTGGGCCGGATGACAGGCTGGCGCCCGTTCATGCCGGTGACGCAGTGGAGCCTCGTGAAACGATGAGCGGGACACTTTACGGCGTTGGCGTTGGGCCGGGAGACCCCGAGTTGATCACGCTTAAAGCCGCGCGCCTGATCGAGAACGCGTCCGCCATTGCCTATCCCACGCTGGCAGGCGGCGACAGTTTTGCACGGGCCATCACGGCGGGCCTCATCGGGCCTGATACGTTCGAGATCCGCATGGACGTGCCAATGACCACGGACCGCGCCCCGGCGCAGGCCGCCTACGATGAAGGTGCCGCGCAGATCGCAAACCACCTCGCGCGGGGCGAGGATGTCGTTTGCCTGTGTGAAGGCGATCCGTTCTTCTACGGCTCGTTCATGTATCTCTTTGCACGGCTCTCGGCACGCTTCGATGTTGAGGTGGTGCCCGGTGTGACCTCCGTCACGGCCTGCGCCGCGCGGGCCGGTATGCCGCTTGCGGCGCGCAATGAGCGGTTGACGGTCCTGCCCGGACCCTTGCCGGAAGACGAGTTGCGCGCCCGGATCGACGGTGCGGAAAGCGTCGCGATCATGAAAGTGGGTCGCCATCTGGGCAAGATCCGCAAGGTTCTGGGAGATCTCGGTCTTGCGGGGCAGGCCACCTATGTAGAGCGCGCGACACTCGCGGAGGAAAAGGTGCTGCCGCTCACCGAGGCCCCCGAGACGGCGCCTTATTTCTCGATGATCCTCCTGACAAAGGGAGCGGACCCATGGCTGTAAAACCGGTCGTTGTGTGTGTGAGCGAGTCTGGTGCCCATGTGGGGCGCCGGATTGCCGAAGCCTTGGACGCGCCGCTGCATGGCCGCGCGGGTCGGGTTGGTGATGCGGACGTGCATTTCCCCAACGCGCTCGATCACGTGCGCGATCTGTTCGCGAGCGGCACGCCGGTGATCGGCGTTTGCGCGTCGGGGATCCTGATCCGCGCGGTCGCGCCGATGCTGGTGGACAAGACCGCCGAGCCGCCGGTTCTCAGCGTGGCTGATGACGGGTCTGTGGTGGTGCCGCTTCTGGGCGGGCATCGCGGTGCGAACCGGCTTGCCGCGCAGCTGGCCCGGATTCTGGAAGCCAAGGCGGCAATTACCACCGCAGGTGATGTCGCGCTGGGGATCGCGCTGGACGCGCCTCCGGCGGGGTGGCGACTGGCAAACCCCGAGGCCGCGAAGGCTGCGATGGCGTCGATCCTTGCGGACGGGGCACCGCGCATCCAAGGAGAGAATATCTGGGACATCGCGCCCGGCACCGGCCCTGTGACACTGCTGACCACTGAAGCCCCGCACCAGCCCGAAGCCGGAGAGCTTGTCTACCACCCGCAGCGATTTGCGCTGGGCCTCGGATGCGCGCGCGGGTGTTCTGCCGAAGAGATGTGGGATCTTGTAACGCGCAGTTTGATGGCGGCTGAGATCGCGCCACAGGCCGTGGCGGCGGTTACCTCGCTCGACCTGAAGGCGGATGAGCCGGCAATGATCGAGACGGCGCAACGCCTCGGGGTTCCGTTTCGGATTTTCACAGCAGATCAGTTGGAGCAGGAAGCCGCACGGTTGGCCTCGCCCTCGGACGTCGTGTTCGAGGAGGTGGGGTGTCACGGGGTCGCGGAAGGGGCGGCCTTGGCCTTGGCGGGATCCGAGGCCGAGCTGGTCGTGCCCAAACAAAAGACCGCCAATGCGACCTGCGCTGTGGCCCGCGCGCCCGAGCCGATTGTCGAGATGGCGGGTCGCACGAGGGGGCGTCTGTCGGTGATCGGGATCGGTCCGGGCCAGTCTGGCTGGCGCACGCCAGAGGCCTCGCGGTTGATTGCTGAGGCCGATGAGCTGGTGGGCTACGGGCTTTACATCGATCTTCTCGGTCCGCTGGCCGCGGGCAAACCCCGATCCGATTTTCCTTTGGGGGGAGAAGAGGACCGGTGCCGCTACGCGCTGGAGCGCGCCGGAGAGGGGCGCAATGTGGCCCTGATCTGCTCGGGCGATGCGGGTATCTACGCCATGGCCGCGCTGGTGTTCGAACTTCTGGATCGATCTTTGGAAGAAAAAGGCGTGAGCGATGCCGCGCGGCGGGTCGAGGTGATCTGCAGTCCGGGCGTATCGGCCCTGCAAGGGGCAGCAGCCCGTGCAGGCGCGCCGCTTGGTCATGATTTCTGCGCGATTTCGCTCAGTGATCTGCTCACCCCGCGCGCGGAGATCGTGAAGCGGCTGCAGGCGGCGGCGGCGGGCGATTTCGTGATCGCGTTCTACAATCCGGTGTCGCGGCGGCGCCGGACGCTATTGGCCCAGGCGCGTGACATCCTGCTTGAGCACCGTCCTGCGGACACTCCGGTGATGCTTGCCAGTTCCTTGGGCCGGCCCGAGGAGCATGTGCGCTACAGGGCCTTGTCGGACCTTGATGTGGACGAGGTCGACATGTTGACGGTCGTGCTGGTCGGGTCCTCCAATTCGAGATTGGCGCAGCTTGGGGACGGGCCGCGCATGTACACGCCGCGCGGTTATGCGCGCAAAATCGACGGCGATCTGGCACATGGGTGAGGATTGCCTCCAGCGGGGATATTTCGTGAGACATGAAAGGTAAGCGCATGACGGTTTTCTTCATCGGGGCGGGGCCGGGGGATCCGGAACTTCTGACCTTGAAGGCCCAGCGGATCATCTCGCGATGCCCGGTATGTCTTTACGCCGGGTCTCTGGTTCCCGCCGATGTAGTGGCCGGAGCTCCGGACGGGGCGCTTGTGCGCGATACAGCCGTGATGACGTTGGACGAGACCCATGACGCGATTCTGGCGGCGCACCGGGCCGGGCAGGACGTCGCGCGGGTGCATTCGGGTGATCCGTCGCTATATGGCGCGATTGCCGAGCAGATCCGGCGTCTGAAGGCCGAGGGGATTTCTTATGAGATCATTCCCGGTGTTCCAGCTTATGCGGCTGCAGCGGCGGCACTGGGGCAGGAACTGACCGTTCCCGAGATCGCGCAATCGATTGTCCTGACCCGAATGTCGATGAAATCCACCTCCATGCCGGCAGGTGAAACGCTCGAGAATTTCGCCAGAACCGGTGCGACGCTTGCGATCCATCTGGGGATCCGCGCCTTGCGCGAGATCGAGCGGCAGTTGATCCCGCATTATGGCGCGGATTGCCCGGTTGTGGTGGCCTATCGCGCCTCGTGGCCGGACCAGCTGTTCTTGCGGGGCACCTTGTCCGATATCCGCGAAAAGGTGCGGGCCGAGAAGATCACGCGCACTGCGTTGATCCTTGTCGGGCCCGCGCTTGCGGAGATCAAGGACTTCCGTGATTCGGCGCTGTATGACCCTGACACGCCGCACGTTTTGAGGCCCCGGGTCCGTGTTTCAAAGGCGTAGGCGGCAATTTTACACTTATTTTCTTGATCTTAACGGAGAAAGCGCCATTCTTGTCGCGTGAAGAGTACCTGACCTGGATGTCTGCCATGTCGATGTTTTTGTCCAAGGAAGTGCGCGAGGGCCTAGCTCTGGCGCGGAAAGCCGATCTGAGAAAGCGCGCCCGATGGCGCGTTCAGGCGGGCGACAAGATGATCCCGATTCTCAAATTCGAAGAGAAGAATTTCGCCGTTGATGCGTCGGAAGCGCCGCAGTTGCGCGGCTTCGTCGACATTTTCGACGGGTCGAAACACCTCTATCAGGCCTTGATCGTAGCCTCGGACCTGCAAGGCGACGAGATGCGTTTCGAGTTCAAACGCAACACGCCTGCGGCCGATCGCGCGGCTGTGGATTTCGAGCGCGACAAGTCTGCGCCGATCGCCTTGCTGAAAGCGCAATAAGCCGAAGCCGCAGGGCGGTCACGAAAACGCTTTTCCGGATGGCCGTTCCGGTCCTATCATTCACCGTCGACCGGAGGATGCTATGGATGCTAGTTTTTCACGCCGCAAGCTTCTGACGCCCGCCGAGCTGCGCGCGTTGACGGCGCGCTCTGACGCGCGCGGGGCTTTGCAGATGGGCAGTCATGTGGCTGCAATCGTTGCTGTGGGCTATCTGCACTGGCTTGCTCTGGGGACCGGATGGATCTTGCTGACCGGGTTTGTGCTCGGTGTGCTTTTGAATTTCCTTTACGCCGCGCAGCACGAGTTGAGCCACGCAACGGTTTTCAAAACCCGCGCGCTGAACACGCTCTTTGGCCGCATCATCGGGTTCGTTCAGGTCTTTCCGCGCGATTTCGACCAGATCATGCATTTTGCGCATCACCAGTACACGCAGGATTGGGAGCGCGACGGGGAGCTTGTGCGCGAGCCTTACACGCTGACCACCTACCTGCTGTGGCTGACCGGTGTCACCTATTGGCGCAACCGCGTCTTGGGGCTGATCCGGCGGGCGCGGGGTGTCATCGTAGAGCCCTATATCCGCCCCGAGGAAGAAGCCCGTGTGATCCGGGAGGCCCGGGTGCATCTGGGGCTTTACCTTGTGATTGCAGTTCTGTCCGTTCTGGCAGGAAGCTGGGCTGCGGTGGTTTTCTGGATCGCGCCGATGGTGCTTACCAAACCGGTCCACCAATTGCAGAACACCATTGAGCATCTGGGCTTGAGCCATGAGGACGATATCCTCGAGAACACCCGTTCGACCCGCGCCAACGCGCTGATCCGCTGGCTGTGCTGGCAGATGCCCTACCACACCGCGCATCATACATTTCCCGCGGTGCCGTTCTGGAAGTTGCGGGACCTGAACGACAAGATCGAGGCCGTCGCGGGCACTGTGCACCGGATGGGCTGGATCGAGTTCCAGATCGAGGTCATCCGCAAGCTGGCCCAGAAGGACGAGAGCCAGTATCCCATGAACGAGGTCTGGGTCGTCCCGCTTTCGGGTGGCCGGACGGCACGCGTGCCTGCAGAGTGAGCAATCTCAAGGTCTATACCTCGCTTTGGGCGATGCAGCCCCATGATCAGAGCGGCATCAAGCTCCCCTATGATCAGGTCTGCGAAATGGTGGCGGAGGCCGGATTTGACGGGATGGCGCTGGATCTGGGCGCCTCGGACGTGGCCACGGCCCACGCGGTGCGCCCGCATATGGAACGCCATGGCCTGACACCGCTGATCGTGGCCTTTCCCAAGACCATCGAGAGCCTTGAAGACACGTTGCACATGGCCGCGGATTTCGGTGCGCCTTTCGTTGACGTGATCGGGCAGGTGATGCCGATCGCGCTGGACGAGATGGTCCCGGTTATCGAAACCTGGATCGCGATGTCGGAGCGGGTTGGCATGCCGATCCAGTTCGAGACCCACCGCAATTGCATCACCAACGATCTCTACACAACTTTGCAACTTCTCGACCGCATTCCCGAAATGCGGATCTGTGCCGACCTGTCCCATTACGTGGTGGATCGCGAGTTCTGGTTCCCGCTGTCGGACCATGACCTTACCTTGATGAGCCGCGTTCTGGAGCGCTCTGACAGTTTTCAGGGGCGGGTTGCGAGCCGGCAGCAGATCCAGTTGCAGCTGGATTTTCCGCAGCACCAGAAATGGGTCGATCTGTTCAAAGGCTGGTGGCGCGAAGGGCTGAGTTCGTGGCGGGGCCGGAACTCCGAGGGGGAGTGCATCTTCCTGTGTGAGCTCGGCCCGCCTGAATATGCGATGACAGGCCCTGACGGGCGGGAGATGTCAAACCGCTGGGAAGAAGCACTGCTCATCCAGAAATGGATTCGCGGCATCTGGGATGATCTGCGCGACTGATTTGTGATTGCGCAAGATTATTCGCAAGAACCCAGAAATTTCAGGAAATCCTTGTTCCTCACAGAAAAATATCGCGAAACTTTGCCAAGTCTTTCCAGCGGATTTCCGTAAACTCCGCTCAGATTTGACGGAGAAGCAAGATGATCCAGACCCCTTACCTTCTGTTTCTGGGTGACGCGCAGGATGCGCTGGCTGCCAAAGTGGCGCAGGGCATCAAGGACTGGCGCCCCGAGAATGCCGTGGGCCAGTTCCGGTTGCCCGAATGCAAAACGAGCGTCGGCCTGCCCGATATGTCGCTGCAGGAGGCAAAGGCCGCCGGTGCCCGGACGCTTGTCATCGGTGTGGCCAACCGGGGTGGCTACATTTCCGCTGCGTGGAAGGCTGTTCTCGTTGAGGCGCTCCAGATGGGGTTCGATCTTGCCTCCGGTTTGCACAACCTTCTGCGTGACGAGGACGAACTGGTCGCAGCAGCGCGGGTCAACGGGCGGACCTTGCATGACGTGCGGGTGCCTTCGGTTGCCTACCCTATTGCCAACGGTGTCAAGCGCAGCGGCAGGCGCTGCCTCGCGGTCGGGACCGATTGTTCTGTCGGCAAGATGTATACCGGACTGGCCATGGATGCGGAGATGCGCCAGCGCGGTCTGAAATCCACCTTCCGGCCGACCGGGCAAACAGGGATTCTGATCACCGGCGGCGGTGTTCCACTTGATGCCGTGATCGCGGATTTTCTGGCCGGCGCGGTCGAGTATCTCACGCCGGACAACGACGCGGACCACTGGGATCATATCGAGGGGCAGGGCAGCTTGTTCCACGTCTCTTATTCGGGCGTGACGATGGCGCTGGTGCACGGGGGCCAGCCTGATGCGTTGGTCCTGTGTCACGAACCGACCCGCGCCCATATGCGCGGCCTGCCGGATTACCAGCAGCCGGCGCTTGAGCAGTTGCGCGACACCGCGCTGAGCATGGCGCGTGTGGCCAACCCCGCCTGCGAAGTCGTGGGGATTTCGGTAAACACCCAGCACCTCTCGGAGCCAGAGGCCCGGTCGTATCTCGCCGAGGTTGAAGGCCGCATGGGCTTGCCAACGGTCGATCCTTTCCGGCACGGTGCCGGAAGACTGGTAGATGCGCTCGTACAGCTTTGATGCTGCCTTGCGGGCCTGCGGCGAAAATGAGGTGGGCATGACGATCACGGTGCGCGCGGACAGCTTCCGGCTGGCCGAAGTCTTTACGATCTCACGCGGATCGCGCACAGAGGCAAAGGTGCTGACGGCCGAAATCGGGCGTGAGGGATATCGCGGATGGGGCGAATGCGTGCCCTATGCCCGCTACGGCGAAACACTGGAGAGTGTTGCGGCCCAGATCACATCCCTTCCCGCGGGCATCACCCGAACGGATCTGCAGGAGGCCTTGCCGCCGGGGGCCGCGCGCAATGCGGTCGACTGCGCGCTCTGGGACCTCGAAGCCAAGCGGCGCGGCGCGCCGGTCTGGAAACTGGCGGGGATTTCAGCGCCGAAGCCGCAGGTGACCGCCTATACGCTGTCCCTCGACACGCCGGAGCGTATGGAACAGGCCGCAGCGCGCCACCGGCATCGCCCGATCCTCAAGATCAAGCTGGGCACCGCCGATGATATGGCACGGCTCGAGGCGGTGCGCCGAGGCGCGCCCGAGACCAGGATCATCATCGATGCGAACGAGGGCTGGACGGCCGAGGTCTACGCCGATCTTGTGCCGCATCTGCAGCGCCTTGGTGTGGCGCTTGTCGAACAGCCCTTGCCTGCAGGCTCGGACGACGCACTGTCCGAGATCGCGCGTCCGGTCCCCGTCTGCGCCGACGAGGCCTGTCACGACCGCGCGTCACTGCCCGCACTCAAGGGCAAATATGATCTCGTCAACATCAAGCTCGACAAAACCGGCGGGCTGACCGAGGCGCTGGCGCTGCGCGATGCGGCACGGGCTGAAGGCTACGGTGTCATGGTCGGATGCATGATCGGATCGTCGCTGGCCATGGCGCCCGCGGTTCTCGTGGCGCAAGGCGCGGATGTAACGGACCTTGACGCGCCGTTGCTCTTGGCCGAAGACCGGGACCAACCTTTGAAAATCGACTCCGCCGGTGTGCATCCCGCTGCTTCCGGCCTTTGGGGATAGGAGACCACCATGAGCCGCATCGTCTATGTCAACGGAGATTTCGTTCCTGAAGAGGAGGCGAAAGTGTCCGTTTTTGACCGTGGTTTCCTGTTTGCGGACGGTGTTTACGAGGTCACCAGCGTTCTGGGCGGCAAACTGATCGACTTTGAAGGCCACGCACGGCGTCTGGAACGCTCCCTGAACGAGCTGGAGATGGCCTCACCCGTCACCATGGACGAACTTCTGGAGATCCACCGCAAGCTCGTGGCCGAAAACGGTGTCGAGGAGGGGCTTGTCTACCTCCAGATCACCCGTGGCGCGGCTGACCGTGATTTCATTTTCCCCGAGGGGGTGACGCCGACCCTTGTGCTCTTCACCCAGAAGAAGACCCTGATCGACAGCCCCGCCGCCACCAGCGGCATGAAGGTCATCTCGATCGAAGACCAGCGCTGGGGCCGTCGGGATATCAAAACCGTGCAGCTTCTCTATCCGTCCATTGGCAAGATGATGGCCAAGGCGGCCGGCGTGGATGACGCATGGATGGTTGAGGACGGCGCGATCACCGAAGGCACGTCGAACAACGCCTATATCGTGAAAGACGGCAAGATCATCACGCGTCACCTCGGCACCGAGATCCTCCACGGGATTACCCGCGCCGCGGTGCTGCGCTTTGCCCAGTCAGCCCAGATGGAAGTTGAAGAGCGCCCGTTCACGCTTGATGAAGCCAAGGCCGCGGACGAGGCCTTTGTCACTTCCGCGTCGACCTTCGTGATGCCTGTGGTCGAGATCGACGGCGCCAAGATCGGCACCGGTGCGCCGGGGTCGGTCGCAGCACGGCTGCGTGAGATTTACATCGATGAGAGCAAGAAGGCTGCGGTCTGACGATCACAGCCTTTGTCGTCCGCTTCGGCGCGGTGGAAAAAACCGTCAGGTCGCGTCTTTATGTGCGATCTCGAAGGCCGCTTTCTGGGCGTCGCTGGCGTCTGTCTGATACTGGTCGCGCCATTGATCGTAGGGCATGCCGTAGAAGACCTCGCGGGCTTCCATCTTGTCCATCTCGATGCCCTTCTCGTTTGCGGCTTCCTGATACCAGCGGCTCAGGCAGTTGCGGCAGAAACCGGTCAGGTTCATCATGTCGATGTTCTGCACGTCGGTGCGCCGGGCAAGGTGGTCGCGGAGCGTGCGGAAGGCCGCGGCTTCAAGCTCGATGCGGGTTTGATCATCCATGGGTCATGTCCTTCAAAGTGAGGCGGATCTCACCGCCTGTTCAATCATGGGGGCAAGGCGAACGGCCCAGCCGAGTTGCTGGCTTTCGGTTGATATGAGGTCGTTGCGCAGCTCGATCAAGACGTGGGCGCGCCCGTGTTTCAAACCATGGGTGGCCATCGTGTCGCCGGCAAGGCTGCCGCTATAGGGCTCGTTATCGCCAACCGTCAGATCCGGCTCGCGCGCGAGGATATCGAGAAGCGGGCCCGACAGTCTTGTGTCATCGGCGTAAAGCACCCCGATCTGCCAGGGGCGCTTGGCGCGGCCCCGCAGTTGCGGCGTGAAGCTGTGGATCGAAACGATCACCGGATCCTCGTGACGCGCGGCAAGCTCGGCCAGGCTGCGGTGATAGGGGCGGTAAAAGGCATCGACCCTGCGCGCCTTCTCGCTGGCGTCGGCATGCCGGTTGCCGGGAATGATCGACCCGTCATAGAGCCGCATCAGCAAAGTCGGGTCATCCTCGCCGCGGTTCGGGTCGATCACGAGACGCGAGAAGTTGCTGAACACCGCAGCGCCGTCGAGCAGTTCTGCAAGGTGGTGCACCACGCCCGCGGCCCCGATGTCATAGGCGATATGGCGGTCCATATCATCCTGATGCAGGCCCAGAGTGCCGCCGTTCACAGAGGCGGGAACCGTGTTCGTTGCATGATCGCAAACAAGAACAATTCGCCCGGGCCGCTCGGCGCCACTGATGTTCATCGGTCGGTAGGTCATCGCTTTTCATCTGTCATAAAGCTTGTCCGGATGCGAGGTCCAAAATCAAAAAGCCCCAGTTGCTCTGGATGGCGTATTACGTCATTAGTGCACAAGGCCCAGAAAATAAGAAGTGATGAGAGGACGCGGCAGCATGAGACGCCTTCGCAACGTAAAAATCGTGGCCACGCTGGGGCCGGCATCCAACGATTACGAGATGATCAGGGCGCTCTTTGAGGCCGGCGTCGACATGTTCCGGCTGAACATGAGCCACGGCACCCATGACGATATCCGCGCCCGTCACGAAATCATCCGGAAAGTCGAGACGGATACCGGGCGCCCGATCGCGATTCTCGCGGATTTGCAGGGACCGAAACTGCGCGTCGGCACATTCGCGAACGGGGCCGAGGATCTTGAGGTTGGTCAGGCCTTCCGGCTGGATCTCGACCCGACCGAGGGGAATGCCACGCGTGTCCAGCTTCCGCATCAGGAGATTTTCGCCGCACTCGAACCCGGTGCCTCCCTTCTGGTCAATGACGGCAAGATCCGCTTGCTGGTCAAGGAATGCGGCCCCGATTTTGCAGATTGCGAGGTCACCGTGGGCGGGACAATCTCCAACAACAAGGGCGTGAACGTGCCGGACGTGATCCTGCCGCTGGCGGCCTTGTCGGACAAGGACCGCAAGGATCTTGAGTTCGTCTGCGAGCTGGGGGTCGACTGGCTGGCGCTGAGCTTCGTGCAGCGCGCAGAAGACGTCGAAGAGGGCCGCGAGCTGGCTGCAGGTCGCGCGGCGATCATGTCCAAGATTGAAAAACCGGCTGCCGTGAAGGCGTTCGACGAGATCCTTGGCGCCTCCGACGGCATCATGGTCGCGCGCGGTGATCTGGGTGTGGAGCTTCCGATCCAGAACGTGCCGCCGATCCAGAAGCGCATGATCCGGAAGTGCCGCGCTGTTGCGAAGCCGGTTATCGTCGCCACCCAGATGCTGGAATCGATGATCGACAGCCCGATGCCGACCCGCGCCGAGGTGTCCGACGTCGCCACGGCGATCTACGAGGGAACGGACGCCATCATGCTGTCGGCGGAATCCGCCGCGGGCAACTTCCCGGTCGAGGCGGTTCAGACCATGAATGACGTGGCCATCGCGGTCGAAAACGATCGCAACTACCAAAGCATCATCGCGGCGCAGCGCGCAGGGGAACGCAAGACCATCGCCGATGCGATCGTGGTTGCGGCGCGCGAGATCGCGGAAACCACCGATATCAAGGCGATCTGCTGTTTCACCCAATCGGGCACCACGGCGTCTTTGGTGTCGCGTGAACGCCCGCATGTGCCGATCATCGCCTTGACGCCGCTGCACCGCACGGCCCGGCGCCTCTGCCTGAGCTGGGGCACGCATTGCGTCATCATTGACGAGATCGACCGCTTCAAAATGGCTGTTGTCGGCGCGGCGCGGGCGGCGCTGTCGGAAGGCTTCGCCGAGGAAGAGGATCAGATCGTGGTGACCGCGGGGGTTCCCTTCGCACAGCCCGGCTCCACCAATATCCTGCGCGTCGCCCCCTGTGCGGAAAGGTTGATTTACAGCACCGATCCCGAGTAACGTTCAGCGCGTTTTACAAGGGATGGTCGTATGTCTACGGATTTCATTCTCTTTGTGGGTATCGTGCTTGCCGTTCTGTCACTCCCGCCTCTTCTGGGGTCCGTCATGCGCGGGAACCCACCGCGCGTGGCTGCAATCGTTGCGGTTCTGGCGGGCGTGATGATCGTTTATGCGATCTCCTCGCGGCCCGGCGGATACGAGCTTGGCGATTTGCCCCGCGTGTTTCAGAGCCCGTTCTCCGCGTTTAATTTCTGAATCGGGGGGACATTCCTGAAACGAAGGCTTGCCAAGCTCCGGCCGCGGGCCTAAAAGGCGCGCTCGAACCCATGGGACCGGCCTATAGGCATGCCGAGTCGCATGATTACCGCTCAAACATTTGAGGAGACGGAAATGCCGAAGATGAAGACGAAATCAGGCGCCAAGAAGCGCTTCAAGATGACGGCCTCCGGCCGCGTCAAAGCAGGTCAGGCCGGCAAACGCCACGGCATGATCAAGCGCACGACCAAGTTCATCCGCACTGCGCGCGGCACGACGACTCTCTGCAAGGCAGACGAGAACATCGTGAAAAAATACATGCCATACGCGCGATAAGGAGGATTTGAGATGTCGAGAGTTACGTCCGGGAAAGTCACCCACGCCCGCCACAAGAAGGTCATCAAAGCCGCAAAGGGCTATTATGGCCGCCGCTCCAACACCTTCAAGACTGCCACTCAGGCCGTCGACAAGGCCAACCAGTACGCCACCCGCGACCGCAAGGCCCGCAAGCGCAATTTCCGCGCTCTGTGGATCCAGCGGATCAACGCAGGCTGCCGCTCGATCGACGAGACGATGACCTATTCGCGGTTCATCAACGGTCTGTCGCTGGCCGGCATCGAGGTCGACCGCAAGGTTCTGGCCGATCTGGCCGTGCACGAGCCCGCCGCGTTTGCAGCTGTTGTCGCAAAGGCAAAGGCAGCACTCGCATAAGGTTGGAAACAGCCCCTTAGAGAATGATTAAACGCCGTGGGTCGCCCGCGGCGTTTTCTTTTTGCGGCTACGGGGTGTTGCCGGCGGGTTGCGGGGCGCGGAGCGGATCGCGCTTTGTCCGCCTCTTGCATTCAGAGGGGCGCGTGATAGGACAACACGCAACGTAAGACGGAGTATATCATGGACGGGTTGGACGCGCTGCGCGCAAAGGTTCTGGCGGCCGTTTCGGCAGCGAAGGACGAGACCGCGCTCGAAGAGCTTCGGGTCGCCACGGTTGGCAAGAAGGGCGAGGTCAGCCTCAAAATGCGTGAGCTTGGGCGCATGACGCCCGAAGAGCGCAAGGTTGCCGGTCCGGCCCTGAATGCCTTGAAGGACGAGGTCAACGCGGCGCTTGCCGCCAAGAAGGCCGGCCTTGCCGATGCAGCGCTGAACGAGCGTCTGCAGACCGAGTGGCTGGATGTCTCGCTGCCGGGCCGTCCGCGCCGCGCGGGAACCATCCATCCGATCAGTCAGGTAAGTGACGAGGTGACGGCACTCTTCGCCGATCTCGGATTTGCGGTTGCAGAGGGCCCGCAGGTCGAGAGCGACTGGTACAATTTCGACGCGCTCAACATTCCCAGCCATCATCCGGCCCGCGGTGAGATGGACACGTTCTACATGTCCCGTGCCGAAGGGGACGGGCGTCCGCCGCACGTGCTGCGGACCCACACGTCACCGGTCCAGATCCGTTCCATGTTGTCGGCTGGCGCGCCTTTGCGGGTCATCTGCCCGGGCCGCGTTTACCGCGCCGACTACGACCAGACGCACACGCCGATGTTCCATCAGGTGGAAGGGCTGGCGATTGACCGGGATATCTCGATGGCGAACCTGAAATGGGTGCTCGAGGAGTTCGTGAAGGCCTTCTTCGAGGTCGATGACGTCGAGCTTCGCTTCCGCGCGTCGCATTTCCCGTTTACCGAGCCGTCGGCCGAGGTCGATATCCGCTGCTCCTGGGAAGGCGGGCAGTTGAAAATCGGGGAAGGCGACGACTGGCTGGAAATTCTGGGATCCGGCATGGTGCATCCCAAGGTGCTCGAAGCCGGCGGGATCGACCCGACCCAGTGGCAGGGCTTTGCCTTTGGCATGGGGATCGACCGGATCGCGATGCTGAAATACGGCATCCCGGATCTCCGGGCGTTCTTCGATTCCGATCTGCGCTGGCTGCGCCATTACGGGTTTGCTGCGCTGGACCAGCCAAATCTCTACGCTGGTTTGAGCCGCTGACCGGTGGCGGGCTGTCGCCCGCACGCCCGCAAGGCATGTTTCAGGACAAACGAGACCGCCCCGATTGCTCGGGGCGGTTAGTTAGCAACTGAACAGACGTCTTACGCAGAGGAAATTCTAATCTTAAAGACTTGGCCCGCCGCAGACCGGTGAGAACAAGCCGCTGCAGCCATATTGTGACAGATCGATTGTTCTGCCTTGGACCGACTCGGGCGAGTTGTTCACTGTCATGACAGCCAAACCCAGACTTATGGAAAGCGCCGCTACAGAGGGGCGAAACACAGCTCGAATGACATCACTGATAAACATGATAGTTCACCTCATGATCTATTGCCGGGAATCACTGGGAAAGCACTTAACTTGTGGCAAACCTGTCTCCAAATTGCGGCAAGAATAGGGCGAAGAGCGCCGATCATTCGAATTTGAGGTATTTTCACCGCGCAGGCGGCTCTTTTGTTCAGGGCGTCGATGCGGTAGCAGAAGCGCAAAGACGCATCATGAACCCAAGGCACCCTGACGATGAAATTCACGCTCTCCTGGTTGAAAGACCATCTCGAGACTGACGCCACGCTCGACGAGATTCTCTATGCCCTGACCGATCTCGGGCTTGAGGTCGAAGGTGTGGAGAACCCTGCCGAGCGGCTGTCTGCCTTTACCATCGGATATGTCACTAAGGCCGAGAAACATCCCGACGCCGACAAGCTGCGTGTCTGTCAGGTGGACACCGATGGCGGGCAGACCCAGATCATTTGCGGCGCGCCGAACGCACGCGAAGGCATCAAGGTCGTTGTCGCCAAGCCGGGCACCTATGTTCCGGGCATCGACACGGTGATCGGTGTCGGCAAGATCCGCGGCATCGAAAGCTACGGCATGATGTGCTCGGAGCGCGAGATGGAGCTGTCTGACGAACATGACGGCATCATCGAACTGCCCTCCGGCGAGATCGGCCAGAGCTTCACCCACTGGCTGGAAGAGAACGACCCCGCGAAGGTCGACCCGGTGATCGAGATCGCGATTACCCCGAACCGGCCGGATGCGCTGGGCGTGCGCGGCATTGCCCGTGATCTGGCCGCCCGCGGTCTCGGCACGGTGAAGGCGCAGGAAAGCGTTTCCGTCTCCGCAGAGTTCGAAAGCCCGATCAAGGTGTCCATCGATGCGGACACGACCGAGGCCTGTCCGGTATTCTTCGGGCGTGTCATCAGGGGCGTCAAAAACGGCCCCAGCCCGGCATGGTTGCAGGACCGGCTGAAAGCCATCGGTCTGCGCCCGATTTCGATCCTTGTCGATATCACGAATTTCTTCACCTACGACAACAACCGCCCGCTGCATGTCTTCGATGCGGACAAGGTCTCGGGCGATCTGCGCGTGCACCTTTCGCAGGGCGGAGAGCGCATGGTGGCTCTTGATGACAAGGACTACACGCTTGAGCCGGGCATGACGGTCATCTCGGATGCCAACGGCATCGAAAGCCTTGGCGGCATCATGGGCGGGGCCGCGTCCGGCTGCACCGAAGAGACCGTCAACGTGTTCCTCGAAGCCGCGTTTTTCGACCCGATCCGCACGGCCCATACAGGCCGCAAGCTCAAGATCAATTCCGACGCACGCTACCGGTTCGAGCGGGGCATCGACCCTGCGTGGACACCCGAAGGCATCGAATGCGCCACCCGCATGATCCTCGACTTGTGCGGGGGCGAGGCGTCCGAGGTCGTCATGGCCGGTGCGTTGCCCGATCATTCCCGCGCCTACAAGCTCGACACGGATCGCGTTCAGTCCCTCGTGGGCATGGAAATCCCCGCAAGTGAACAGCGCGACACGCTCAGTGCGCTGGGCTTCCGGCTCGAAGGGGATATGGCCCATGTGCCCAGTTGGCGGCCCGATGTTCTGGGTGAAGCCGATCTTGTCGAAGAGGTGGCCCGCGTGGCCTCTCTGACCAAACTGGAAGGCAAGCCGCTGGCACGTGCGGATGTCGGTGTGCCCAAGCCCGTTCTGACGCCGATGCAAAAGCGCGAACAGGCAGCGCGGCGCACGATCGCGTCGCTCGGCTACAACGAATGCGTCACCTATTCCTTCATCGACCAACCCGCGGCAGAGCTCTTTGGCGGCGGGTCCGACGCGACGAAGCTCGAAAATCCGATCTCAACCGAGATGAGCCACCTGCGTCCGTCCCTGCTGCCCGGCCTCTTGCAGGCGGCTGCGCGCAATCAGGCGCGCGGTTACATGGATCTGGCGCTGTTCGAAGTTGGCCCGGCGTTTCATGGCGGCGAGCCCGAGGACCAGCACCTGATCGCGGCGGGTATCCTCGTTGGCCATACGGGCCCGAAGGACCTGCATGGCGCGCGCCGTCCGGTCGATGTGTTCGACGCAAAAGCAGATGCCGAAGCCGTGCTGAATGCAATCGGCGCGCCCGCCAAGGTGCAGATCCTGCGCGGAGCGGAAGACTGGTGGCATCCCGGACGGCACGGAAAGCTTTGCCTCGGGCCCAAGAAGGTTCTGGCGGTCTTTGGCGAGATCCATCCGAAGGTTCTGAGTGCGCTCGACATCAAGGGCCCTGCGATGGGCTTTACGATCTGGCCTGCCGAGGTTCCCTTCCCGAAAGCCAAATCCGCGACCCGCCCGGCGCTGCATCTGCGCGACCTGCAGGCGGTCGAGCGCGATTTCGCCTTCGTGGTGGATCACAAGATCGAGGCCCTGACCTTGGTCAACGCCGCGGCGGGGTCCGACAAGGCCCTCATTCAGGAGGTTCGCGTGTTCGACGAATTCTCCGGTCCCAAGGCCGAAGAGCAGATGGGAGCCGGCAAGAAATCCCTCGCGATTACCGTGCGCCTGCAGCCTTCCGAGAAAACCCTGACGGACGAGGAAATCGAAGCCGTCAGTGCCAAGATCATCGAAAAAGTGAGCAAGGCCACCGGCGGCACGCTGCGCGGCTGAACCGTTCCGACTTAGAGGAGACAGACAATGTCATTGAACGTTTATCTTTCCGGCGAGATCCATACGGATTGGCGCGAGCAGATCACCGAGGGCGCGAAGGGGCTCGATGTTGTGTTCAACAGCCCTGTGACGGATCACGATGCCTCCGACGATTGCGGTGTCGCTATTCTGGGCGCCGAGGATCAGAAATACTGGCATGACCACAAGGGCGCCATGGTGAATGCCATTCGCACCCGCAAGGGGATTGCGGATGCCGATATCGTCGTGGTGCGCTTTGGTGAGAAATACAAGCAGTGGAACGCGGCTTTCGACGCGGGCTATGCTGCAGCACTTGGCAAATCCCTGATCGTTTTGCACGGCCCCGAGCATCAGCACCCGCTCAAGGAAGTTGACGCAGCTGCTCTGGCCGTGGCCGAGAAGCCCTCGCAGGTGGTCGAGATCCTGCGTTACGTTCTGACCAGCAAGCTTCCGGGCTGACGCCAGCCTTTCTGTCCGAGACGAAAAAGGCGCGCCGGGATCTTTTCACCCCGGCGCGCCTTTTCTTTTGTCCGGCCGGGTCAGGGCCGGGGGTGCCTAGTCGCGCGGCGGCGTGATCAGACCGGTCTGGACGGCGTCGCGTGCCAGGAACCGGTCGAGATAGGCGACAAGGTTCTTGTGATCGTGCCAGCCGACAGCTTCGCGCGCGCCGTAGAAATCGAGCGTCCGCAGCCACGGGGCGATGGCCATATCCGCGATGGAATACTCGTCCACAATCCAGTCGCGGCCTTCCAGCCGGCCCTCCAGCACGTTGAGCAGGCGTTTGGCTTCGTCGAGGTAGCGTTGCAGCGGGCGTTTATCCTCAAAGGCGGCGCCGGCGTATTTGTAGAAGAAGCCGACCTGACCGAACATCGGACCAACCCCGCCCATCTGGAACATCAGCCACTGGATGATCTCGGCCTTCTCAGTTGCGGTCTTGCCGATGAACTTGCCGGTCTTCTCGGCAAGGTAGATCAGGATCGCACCGGATTCGAAGATCGTGACCGGAACGCCGTCGGGGCCGACCGGATCATAGATTACCGGGATCTTGTTGTTGGGGTTCAGGGCCAGAAACTCGGGGCTTTTGACGTCCGCATCCGACAACGTGACCTTGTGAGCCTCGTAAGCGATGCCCATTTCCTCGAGCGCGATGGAGACCTTCACGCCGTTGGGCGTCGGGAAGGAATAGAGCTGGATCACGTCAGGATTGACGATCGGCCATTTCACACCGGCCGGACGTGTTGCGAGATCTTTCATGGTTCACCTTTGTGTTTGTCCCGTCTCGATATAGAATCCATCGCACACGAGAAAAGGGGCGTTTCCCTCTCGGAATGCGCCACCCAACCTGCATCTGCGCACCGAACGAGGTCGGTCTGCGGGTCAAGCCACAGGGAAGAAAAGAATGTTAAACGAATTCAAAGACTTCATCGCCAGAGGCAACGTCATGGACATGGCGGTCGGCATCATCATCGGGGCCGCGTTCACGGCGATCGTGAAGTCCATGGTGGGAGATCTGATCAACCCGATCATTGGCCTGTTCACCGGCGGCATCGACTTCACGAACAATTATGCCGTCCTGTCCGGGGAAGTCGCGGCGGGCGCGTCTCTCGAAGCCGCCCGGGAGGCCGGTGCTTCGGTCTTCGCCTACGGCGCCTTCCTCATGGCCGTGATCAACTTTCTGATCATCGCTTTCGTGGTCTTCATGCTGATCCGCTACGTCAACAAGGTCAAAGAGATGTCGGAGACGCCTGCCGAGCCGGAGCCAGAGGTCGAAGCCGGCCCGACGGAACTGGATGTGCTGCTGGAGATCCGGGATTCCCTGAAAAAGGCCTGACACACAGGCCGGGGCGCCGTTCAGGCGCCCCCTTGATCAGGATTTCAGCGCAAGGCTCGGCGAGATGACGTCGAGCCCCAGCGCCTTTCCGACGGCGTAGTAGGTCAACTGGCCCGCATGCACGTTCAGGCCGTCCAACAGGTGCGGGTCGTCCTCGCAGGCCTGCCGCCAGCCCTTGTTGGCCAGCGCCAGCATGAACGGCATGGTTGCATTGCCGAGCGCGATCGTCGAGGTGCGCGCCACGGCGCCGGGCATATTGGCCACGCAATAGTGCATGACACCGTCGACCTCGTAGATCGGGTCTTCGTGGGTCGTGGGCTTTGAGGTCTCGAACACACCGCCCTGATCAATCGCGACATCGACGATCGCAGCACCTGTTTTCATGCCGGAGAGCTGCGCACGGGTGACCAGCTTGGGCGCTTCGGCCCCGGGGATCAGGACCGCGCCGACCACCATATCGGCGGTCTCGACCAGTTCGGCTGTGTTGCCGGCACTGGCGTAGCGCGTCTTGAAGAGACCGCCGAACACATCGTCGAGATAGCGCATCCGCGCCAGCGACCGGTCGAGAACGGTCACATCGGCCCCCATACCTGCCGCCACGCGGGCGGCATGCGTTCCGACAACGCCGCCACCGATCACCACGACCTGTGCCGGCCCGACCCCGGGAACGCCACCCATCAGCACTCCGCGCCCGCCATTGGCTTTCTGCAGCGTCCATGCGCCCACTTGCGGTGCCAGCTTGCCGGCGACCTCCGACATTGGTGCGAGCAGTGGCAGGCCGCCATGCGCGTCGGTCACGGTTTCATAAGCAATCGCCGTGCAGCCCGAGGCGAGAAGATCGCGCGTCTGTTCGGGGTCCGGGGCGAGATGGAGATAGGTGAACAGCAATTGCCCTTCGCGCAGCATCTTGCGCTCGACCGCCTGCGGCTCCTTCACCTTCACGATCATCTCCGCCTTGGCAAAGACATCGGCAGCACTTCCAACGACCTCGGCCCCTGCGGCGCGGTAATCGGAATCCTCGAACCCGGCGCCGACACCGGCCCCGGTCTCGATCAGGACCGTGTGGCCGTGAACGACCGCCTCATGCGCGGCGTTGGGTGTGAGCCCGACCCGAAACTCTTGCGGTTTGATTTCCTTTGGGCACCCGACAATCATCATTTCCTCCCTGATATTTACCGGAATCCTAACGCAGCTCGGTCGGAATTGTCTTGAATTCTCGCATATGATCTCTTTGAGTTGACGCAGAAACTTGTGCAAATCTCCAATATGTTCGAAGGATTATGCGTTATGGACAGTATTGATAGCATTGATGCGCGAATCCTGCGGGTGTTGCAGAAGTCAGGGCGCATTTCAAATGCCGACCTCGCGACCCATGTGAACCTGTCGCCTTCCGCGTGCCATCGCCGCGTTCAGCGGCTCGAGAAAGACGGGATCATTCGCGATTACGTCGCCATGCTGGACCCGCGCAAAGTGGACCGGCCGACGACGGTGTTCGTGGAAATCACCCTGAGCGGACAGGCCGATGAGGTTCTGGATGCGTTTGAGCGGGAGGTCGCAAAGATCCCCGATGTTCTCGAATGTCACCTCATGGCGGGCACGGCGGATTACCTGCTCAAGGTCGTTGCGGCCGACACCGAGGATTTCGCGCGGATCCACCGGCGCTCTCTGGCCCGGCTTCCCGGTGTCGCGCAAATGCAGTCAAGCTTTGCCCTGCGCACGGTCTTCAAGACGACGGCGCTTCCCGTTTAGGACAGCGCAATCTGTAAAAGACCCAGCGTCGCGCCGCCTGCCACCATCGACCAGATGACATTTCGCGTCACGTAGCCAACCGTGATCGTGGCCGCGGCGGCCGCCATGCGGGTGATGTCGACCTCGCCCCCTGTCGCTTCGGGCCAGACAACCAGAGGTGCCACCAGCGCCGGAAGAACCGCCACGGCCGTATAGCGCAGGTGGCGCAAGATCCATTCGGGCATCTCCCGCTGGCCGATCAGGCCCAGAAAGGAGAACCGGATCAGGAAGGTCCCGACCCCCAGCGCAATGATGATGAACCAGATTTCCGTTTGTGAGAAATTCATGCCGTCCGCCTTTCAACTTCGGCCCCCACGACCATTGCGATGAGGGCGGCCAGGAGCAGGCCCATATTCAACGGCAGGCTGGCCAGAGCCAGCGCCAGCACGACGGAGGTGAACGCCGCCGCGATATGCGCAACTGTCCGCAGTCCCGGCGCGACCATGGCCAGAAAGGTGATCGGCAATGCGAAGTCCAACCCGTTCTCGGGCGGAATATGCGATCCGGCCATCGCGCCAACCCAAGTGAACAGGTACCAAAGCGGGCAGATCGGAGCCATCGCACCGAAGAAGTAGGCGGTCTTCTCGCCAAGGCTCATGCCCGACTTTTCCTCGAATTCCTGAATCGAGATCGCGTAGGACTGGTCCACCAGAAAATACGCGATCAAAGCCCGTTTCCAGACCGGCTCACCCCCCAGATACGGGGTCAGCGAGGCCGAGTACATTGCCATGCGCAGGTTCACCGCGAGCGCGGAGGCAAGCACGATGAAGGTCGGTGCATTCTCGGACATCAGCTGGAGTGCGGTAAACTGCGAGGCGCCTGCGATCACAAGGACGGAAAAGCCCATAACCTGGCTGAGCGGCAAGCCGGCCTCGGTGGCCACGACCCCGAACAGCGTGGCAAAGGGCACCACCACCAGAATGAAGGGCAAACCCGCGCGAAAGCCGCGCCAAAAGGTAGATTTCTTGGTGGTAGAGGTCATCGTCCCGTCCTAAAGTCCGCCCGCGCATGAGAGCTATCGCAAGCTGGGGGAAGGGTGCAAATGGCAATTCGTGATGATGCGGATCAAAAATACCTGATCGCGCCGGATCCCGAGGCGGAGGGACTGACCCGCGCCGTGCAGGGGATTGGTCAGGATGGCAAGCCGCAGACGATCAATGTTGTCGAAGAGCGACCGCTGACGATCTATCTCAACAGCCGCGAGATCGTCACCGCGATGACAATCGGAGATCATCCGGAATACTTGGCGCTGGGGTTCCTGCGCAATCAGGGCATGATCGGCGATGCCGATGAGGTCACCGGGATCGACTATGATGACGAGCTTTCTGTTGTCGTGGTCCGCACGGCCATTGAAACTGACCATGAAGAGAAGCTGAAAAAGAAGACGCGCACGTCGGGCTGCGCGGTGGGCACGGTTTTCGGCGATATGATGGAGGGGCTCGAGGGTCTGAGCCTGCCGGACAGCAAGATCAGGGTGTCCGACATCTACGCGCTGTCCGAATATATCAACCGGACACCGAGCCTCTATCTGGCCGCGGGAGCGATCCATGGCACCGTCCTCTGCCAGGGCGCGCGGCCGCTGGTATACATGGAAGACGTGGGGCGCCATAACGCGGTGGACAAGGTTTCGGGCTGGATGGCGTCGGAAGGTGTCCCGGCGCAAGACAAGCTGCTCTACACCACCGGTCGGCTGACCAGCGAGATGGTCATCAAGACCGCCTTGATGGGTATTCCGGTTCTGGTGTCGCGCTCCGGTTTCACCGCATGGGGTGTCGAGATTGCAAAGCAGGTCGGGTTGACACTGATCGGCCGGATGCGTGGGCGTCGGTTCATGTGTCTGAGCGGCGAGGAGCGGCTGATCTGGGACGCCGAGACATGAAGCAGCCGGCGGGTGTGATTCTGGCAGGCGGCTTGGCGCGGCGCATGGGCGGCGGCGACAAGGGCCTGCAGATGCTGGGCGGCCAGACGCTGCTCGCGCGCGTGATCGCGCGGCTTGAGCCGCAGGTCAGCGAGATGGCCCTGAACGCAAACGGCGATCCTGCGCGCTTCGAGGGTTTTGGCCTGCCGGTTATTGCCGACAGCGTCGAGGGATTTGCCGGCCCGTTGGCAGGCGTTCTGGCGGGGCTCGACTGGGCGCATGAGCGGGGCCATACCCATATCGTGACCGCCGCAGCCGACACACCGTTTTTCCCATGCGATCTGGTGCCGCGCCTTTTGCTTGCCGCCGAGCAGACACCCATCGCTCTGGCCGCAACGCCAGACCCCAAGCGGGGTCTGGCACGGCATCCGACCTTCGGGCTCTGGCCTGTGGAGCTTCGCGATGATCTGCGGGTCGCGCTGAACGAAGGTGTCCGCAAGATCGTTCAGTGGACGGATCGGCATGGCACGGGGATCGCCCGTTTCGAGGCAGAGCCCTTTGATCCTTTTTTCAACGTCAACACGCCCGAAGACATGATCCGGGCCGAGGAAATCCTGAAATGAGAGTATTTGGAATTGTCGGGTGGAAGAACTCCGGAAAGACCGGCCTGATGGAGCGCCTTGTCTCCGAGATCACCGGACGGGGCTTTTCCGTATCGACCATCAAGCACGCGCATCACACCTTCGATGTGGACCAGCCGGGCAAGGACAGCTACCGCCATCGCGTGGCGGGTGCGCGCGAGGTGCTTTTGTCCTCCGGTAACCGCTGGGCCTTGATGCACGAACTGCGCGACGAGGAGGAGCCGAAGCTGGGCACGCTGCTCGAAAAACTGGCTCCGGTGGATCTGGTTCTGGTCGAGGGCTACAAACGCGACACCCATCACAAGGTCGAGGCACATCGTCAGGAGACCGGGCAGCCGCTCATCGCCCGCGATGACGACACGATCCGCGCGATCGCAAGCGACGAGGCACTGCCGGAGTTCGAGATCCCGGTGTTCGATCTCGACGACACCAAGGCGGTTGCCGATTTCATCCTGTCTCAGGTTGGTCTGTGAGCCTGTTCGACAGCTACATTACTGTGGACTGGTCCGGTGGGAATGATACCGGACCCACGCCGCGCGCAGACGCGATCTGGGTGTGTGCCGCCGGTGAGGCCCCCCTATACCTGCGCAACCGCATCAGCGCCGAGGACTGGCTGAAGCAAAGGCTGGCCGCCGAACGGGCGGCAGGGCGACGGGTTCTGGTTGGGTTCGATTTTGCGTTCGGCTATCCCGAGGGCTTTGCCAAAGCCGTGACGGGAAGCGCGGATCCCCTTGCGCTTTGGGACTGGTTCGAGGCCCGCGTCGAGGACGCGCCGAAATCGAACAACCGCTTCGATCTGGCCGCAGAGTTGAACGCACGGTTCCCCGGAATCGGGCCGTTCTGGGGAAACGGTCTTGCACGCGATATCGAGAACCTGCCGCGCAAGGGGCGCGCGCGGTACGGGAGCCCGTTTTCAGAGAAGCGCGCCGTCGAAGACGTGGCCCGGGGCAGCTTTGCTGTCTGGCAACTGTCCGGGGCCGGCGCGGTCGGCTCTCAGGTGATCATGGGGGTGCCGGTTCTCGCCCGGCTCCGGCGTGCATTCGGCACCGATCTTTCGGTCTGGCCGTTCGAAGAGGCGTGCGGTGGTATCCGGCTGGTGGAGATCTGGCCGTCGCTTCTCAGAGAGGCCGTGGCGCAGGCCTGCGGGCCGGGTGACATAAAGGACGCCGTGCAGGTCCAGCTGACGTCAAACGCTTTGCGCGAGATGGATTTGCAAGGCAGATTGGAACCGGCTCTGCTGGCTGGGTCCGCGCATCCGGTTGAGGGGTGGATCCTCGGTGTGGGGGCCGAAGCGGAAATGGAACAAGCGGTGAAAGCTGTGGGCATGAACGGGTCGGACAAGAAGCTGTTGCGAAATGATTGCTTTGCGCTTCCGCAGGGCGTGAGCTGGACGCCGGTGGATGAGGCGCTTGAGCATCTGCGGTCCGCGATGGTTCCTGTCGTTGGACGTGAAGATGTTGCACTGTCCGAGGCGACCGGTCGTGTTCTGGCGCAAGACCTGATCGCCGCGCGCGCGAACCCGCCGGCTCCGAATTCCGCCGTGGATGGCTACGGCTTTGCGGCCAGGAGCCTTCCCGACAGCGAGGTGATTACCCTTCCGCTCGTCGAGGGCCGTGCGGCCGCCGGTGCACCCTATCGCCAGCCGGTGCCTGCGGGCAGCGCGATTCGGATCCTGACCGGTGCACTCCTGCCCGACGGGGTGGACACGGTTGTTCTGGAGGAAGACTGCGATATCGAGGCCTCTCAGATATTTTTCGGATCCGGCGTAAAGCCGGGGGCCAATACCCGCAAAGCGGGTGAAGATATCGACGCGGGCGCGCTTGCCCTGTCCGCCGGGCACCGGATGCGCCCGCAGGATATCGCTTTCGCTGCCGCGGTCGGGGTACCGGTTGTCCCGGTGTTCAGGAACCTGCGTGTGGGCGTGATCTCGACCGGGGACGAGCTGGCGGCGCCTGCCGCTGACGTGCCGCCCGACAGGACGTTCGATGCAAACCGGCCGATGCTTTTGCAACTGGCGGAGCGCTGGGGATACACGTCCGTCGATCTGGGGCATGTCGCGGATGACCGGGCGCTTTTGCGTGCGCGGTTTGACGAAGCGGCGCAGCGATGTGACGTGGTCCTGACCTCCGGCGGCGCCTCCGCCGGGGACGAGGATCATGTCTCGGCACTGCTGCGGGAAACCGGGGCTCTGAACCAGTGGCGCATCGCGCTCAAGCCGGGGCGTCCTCTGGCCATGGGCCTGTGGCAAGGCGTTCCGGTCTTCGGCTTGCCGGGCAATCCTGTTGCGGCCTTCGTCTGTTCCCTGATTTTTGCCAGACCGGCCATGTCCCTGCTGTCGGGCGGGCAATGGTCGCAGCCGGTGGGGTTCATGGTGCCTGCCGCGTTCTCGAAATCCAAGAAGCCCGGGCGGCGCGAATTCCTGCGGGCGCGGTTGAACGCCGAAGGGCAGGCGGAAGTGTTTGCGTCCGAGGGCTCGGGCCGGATCTCGGGGCTCAGCTGGTCCGAAGGGCTGGTTGAGCTGCCCGACGGCAAGCATGTCGTGAAGCCCGGTGACCCGGTGCGCTATATGCCTTATGGCAGTTTCGGGATCTGACCGCGCGTGCCTCCGGCGGGGATATTTATAGAGACATGAAAGGCTTAGTCGAAGGTTCCGGCGACGCGGCCAAGCAGCATGAAGGCGCGCGCGGTTCTGGTTTCGGCCAGACGGGTTATGTCTTCGTCGCTCGCGGACTCTGCGAAAGCGGCAAAGGTCTTGTCGAATTCCCGCAGGAAATGGTGCGCTGAATCGCGGAAGATCGGATCGGAGCGCATGCGCCCGCCGCTGAGCGCGAGGCTGGAGCGATCATGCACACCGCCAAGGCCCGCAATGGCCCTTCCCCGTTCCCCTTGCGCAAATTTGCGCCAGACCTCGGGACGCGCCCGGTCGGGGGTCAGGTCATCCATATAGATGCCGTCCTGGGACAGCAGTGTCAGAACGTCCTGCGATGCCCGGACGAGGCGCGAGGCCCCGTGATCGGCAAGCGCGCGGCGCAACTGCCGAAACCCTTCCGTGTCGTTCTCGTTTTCCGGAAAATTCAGCGCTCCGATGAAATCCGTGATCGAGAGGGGCTGCGTTTCCCGCGTCTCGTAGGTGTCGAGGGCCAGTGTCGGCTGGCTGTCTCCGGGTGCCATGCCGGGCCGGGTCAGGACGGAGGCAGGAGCTCCGGGCGCCGGCGTGCGGGCGTCTCGTGTCGTGGCAAAGGTTGCGATGGCGTATTCGGTTTGTTTCTGGGACGCGACAATCTCGTCGAGCTTTTGCTCCATTGCCGGTTTGATCCCCAGACCCGATGACTGCTTCTGGCTGATATAGGCGTGGCGCATGGCGTCGACGGCGGCCTGCAGCCGGACTGTTTCCTGACGCATCAGCCGCGTCGTGCGCGCAAGGAGGGTCGCAATCCAGATCATCGCGATCGGCAGGAGGACCGCGATCACCGTCAGAACGGCGCCCGCGGCTGTGATGTCCTGATCTTCGGGGTGGAAGGCCAGAAAATAGATGCCGACGCCGACAAGCCAGATGATCGTCAGGGCGATGGCGATCAGATCGTCAACCGTGAGCCCCCGGCTTGGCTGGCTGTAGACCCCAAGATCGATGGTCTTGTCCGGTTTGGGATCTGTGTTTTGTTCAGCCATGGACGGGGGCCTGTGCCTCGATGTCAGATATATTGGATTTCCAGGATCTCATAGTCGCGCGTGCCCCCGGGGGTGCGGACCTCGACGCTGTCGCCTTCTTCCTTGCCGATCAGCGCGCGGGCCAGTGGGGACTTGATGTTGAGAAGGCCCTTCTCGATATCGGCCTCCGCCTCACCGACGATCTGGTAGGATTTTTCTTCCTCGGTGTCCTCGTCGACGATCTTCACGGTTGCGCCGAACTTGACAGAGCCGGAAAGCTTGGCGGGATCAATGACTTCGGCCAGTCCCAGCATGCCTTCGAGTTCCTTGATCCGGCCTTCGATGAAGCTCTGTTTCTCGCGGGCGGAATGGTATTCGGCGTTCTCCGAGAGGTCGCCATGTTCCCGGGCTTCCGCGATGGCGCGGATGATGGCGGGGCGCTCTTCGGTTTTTAGAACTTTCAGTTCGCCATCAAGAGCCTTGTGGCCCTTGGGCGTCATCGGGATCTTTTCCATAATCAACTTCTTTTTGTGTGACGTACTGGCCGGGGCCGTTGACCGTCACTTCACTGAAAATTTGCGTCTTTGACAAGATGTCTTGGCAGAGCGCCGCGTTCTATCTGCCATTCATGCTGATTTTTGCCGGATCCAGCGTCTCAACGTCCAGTTTCGTGGGGGTGGTCGGCTCCCCGTCAACGCCGCAGGCGGCGAGGGCTGCGCACGCAAGGATCAGTCCCAATGTTCTCATTTCAGTATGTCCTTCCATCTTTCGATCTGGGCGCGCACCTGCTCGGGCGCGGTTCCGCCATAACTTGTCCTGCTGGCAACGGAATTATGCACGCCCAGCACGCCAAAGACATCCCTAGTTATCCGGGGGCAGATATTGGTCATGTCCGCAAGGCTCAGATCGGGCAGGTCGCAGCCCTTGTCCTCGGCGCATTTCACGATGGCCCCGGTGACGTGGTGGGCCTCGCGGAACGGCATGTCGAGGCTGCGCACCAGCCAGTCGGCGAGATCGGTCGCGGTGGAAAAGCCGGAGGCGGAGGCTTGCTCGAGGCTGTCACGCTGAGCGGTCATATCGCGGACCATGCCGGTCATCGCGGCCAGCGCCAGCATCAGGTTGTCGGCGGCGTCGAAGACCTGTTCCTTGTCCTCCTGCATATCCTTCGAATAGGCGAGCGGCAGGCCCTTCATCACGGTCATGAGCGCCACGTTGGCCCCGAAGATGCGGCCGATCTTGGCGCGGATCAGTTCGGCGGCATCGGGGTTTTTCTTCTGCGGCATGATCGAGGAGCCCGTGGAGAAGCGGTCGCTCAGCGCGACGAAGCGGAACTGGGCCGAGGACCAGATCACCAGCTCTTCGGCAAAACGGCTCAGATGCATGGCGCAAATCGAGGCGCAGGAAAGGAATTCCAGCGCGAAATCACGATCTGAGACGGCATCGAGGGAATTTGCGGCGGGGCGGTCGAAGCCGAGGGCTTCCGCGGTCATGTGCCGGTCGATCGGGAAGGATGTGCCCGCCAGCGCGGCAGCCCCGAGCGGGCTTTCATTCATGCGCGCGCGGGCATCGGTAAACCGCGACGCGTCGCGGCCGAACATTTCCACATAGGCCATCATGTGATGGCCCCAGGTTACAGGCTGCGCGGTTTGCAGATGTGTGAACCCGGGCATGACCCAGTCGGCGCCAGCCTCGGCCTGACCCAGCAGGGCCTTTTGCAATTCGGCAATCCCCGCAATGGCGGCGTCGGTCTGATCGCGCACCCAGAGTTTGAAATCGGTCGCGACCTGATCGTTGCGCGAGCGGGCGGTGTGAAGGCGGCCCGCGGCCTCGCCCACGATTTCCTTGAGGCGGGCCTCCACATTCATATGGATGTCTTCCAGCGCGGTGGAAAACTCGAAGGAACCGGTCTCGATCTCTGACAAAACCGTGAGCAGGCCTTTCCGGATCTCGGAGGCATCGTTATCAGTCAGGATACCCTGATAGGCGAGCATTGCCGCATGGGCGCGGGACCCCTCGATGTCCTGTTTCGCAAGACGCTGGTCGAACCCGATCGAGGCATTGATTGCCTCCATGATCGCGTCCGGTCCGGCAGCGAAGCGTCCGCCCCACATTGCGTTTGATTTCTTGTCGGTCATCTGAAGGCTCTTTGGAGGTTTAAGACATGCGTCTGTTGCAATCACTCGTCCTATACGCGGGGCTTGCGCTCGGTGCAAATACTGCGGTTGCGGCGGATCTGTCCGAGACGGCAGCGCTGGAGACGGGGGATCTGGAAAAGATCCGCTTTGCCGAGGCGCCCGCGCCGGTCTCGGACGTGGTGTTCGCGGATGCCGAGGGCAATCCCGTGACGCTCGCGGATTATCGGGGCGAGTATGTGCTCCTGAATTTCTGGGCCTTGTGGTGCGCGCCCTGCCGCGAGGAGATGCCGGCCTTTGACCGGCTGATGGAGCGCATGGACGGTGCGCCTTTCAGGGTCGTCACCGTTGCCACGGGGCGCAACGCGTTGCCACGGATCGTCGAGTTCTTCGAGGAACATGACCTGACCAATTTGCCGATCCTGTTGGACCCGAAAATGGAACTGGCGCAAAGCTCGGGTGCTCTGGGGTTGCCGGTGACGCTGCTGATCAACCCTGACGGGCAGGAAGTGGCGCGTGCGCAGGGCGCGCTTCACTGGGACAGCGATGCAGCCGTCGAGCTGTTCCGGTCCTGGATGGCAAAGAGCTGACTGTCCGGCTCAGGACTTGGCTTTGACGACCTGCATCAAGGGCATCAGATCGCCCATATCCGGACCGTGGATCTGCCCGGTCAAGGCCTTGCGCAGAGGCTGAAACAGCCCGCGCCCCTTGCGTCCGGTCTTTGCCTTCACCTCTGTGGTCCATTGCGACCACGTCTCCGGCGTGAAAGGCGCTTCGGGCAGAAGCGTCATCGCCTCGGCCACGAAATCCCTGTCTTCTTCGTCAATCCATGGCTCGGCCCCGTCGCGGCAGAGGGTCCACCAAGTCGCGAGGTCGCCCATGACCGTGATGTTCTCGCGGATCACGCGCCAGAAATCTTCCTGCAGGTCCGCGGGAATGCCGAGGGCGTCCAGATCGGAAGTGACGGCGGAAAGGGGCTGTGCGTGCAGGTGCCGTGCGGTCAGCGGGAACAGGTCTTCGACATCGAATTTGGTCGGCGCGGACCCGAACTTGGACAAATCAAACCCGTCGACCAGTTCGTCGATGCTTGCGCGCAACTCGACCGGATCGGACGACCCGAGCCGGGCCATATGCGACAGAAGGGCCAGCGGTTCGACGCCGCGCTCGCGCAGATCGCGCAGGGCCAGCGTACCCAACCGCTTTGAAAGCGCTTCGCCTTGCGGACCGGTCAAGAGCGAATGGTGTGCGAAGGCCGGCACCGTTCCGCCGAGCGCCTCGATAATCTGGATCTGGGTCGCCGTGTTGGTCACGTGGTCAGAGCCGCGCACGACATGTGTGATCCCCATCTCGATATCGTCAACGACTGAGGCCAGCGTATAGAGAACCTGTCCGTCGCCGCGGATCAGAACCGGGTCCGAGACGCTTGCAGCATCAATGGAGATATCGCCGAGAATACCGTCTTCCCACTCGATCCGCGCGTGGTTCAGCAGGAACCGCCAGTGGCCCGAACGCTCCTTGCGCAGAGCGTCTTTCTGGGCATCGGTCAGGGTCAGGGCCGCGCGGTCATAGACCGGTGGCTTGCCCATATTCAGTTGTTTCTTGCGCTTGAGATCAAGCTCCGTCGGCGTCTCGAACGCCTCGTAAAACCGCGCGATCTCGCGCAGCTTGTCTGCGGCCTGCTCGTAACGGTCCAGCCGCGAGGACTGGGTTTCCACCCGATCCCATTCAAGCCCCAGCCACTCCAGATCCTGCTTGATCCCGTCCGCATATTCCTGCTTGGAACGCTCCGGATCGGTGTCGTCGAGGCGCAGGATGAACGTGCCACCGCTTTTGCGCGCGATCAGGAAATTGAACAGCGCGGTGCGCAGGTTGCCGACGTGAAGATAGCCGGTGGGCGATGGAGCAAAACGGGTGACAGTCATGGGTATATCCTTTGAAGCCCTTCCTGAACCATACCGGCGCAGGTTTGTCCATATCGCGAACCGTCAGCGCGGTGCGGCTATGACGGGTCGCGCCACCGGTTGACGATGGGATAGCGCCGGTCGAGCCAGAAGGCCCGCTCGGTCAGCCGTGCCCCGGGTGCGGACTGGAAGCGTTTGTATTCGGAAATGTAGATCAGGTGCTCGACCCGTTTGACGGTTTCGGGATCGTGGCCCGCCGCCATGCAATCGGCAACCGAGAGATCCTGATCGACCAGCTTTTCGAGGATGTCGTCGAGAACCTCGTAGGACGGCAGGCTGTCCTCGTCCTTCTGATCCTCGCGCAACTCGGCGGAAGGCGGCTTGTCGATGATGCTTTCGGGGATCACCTGACCGGCGGGCCCCATCATCCACGGGCGATGGTTGGCGTTGCGCCAGCGGCAGGTCTCGAACACGCGCATCTTGTAGAGATCCTTGATCGGATTGTAGCCGCCCGCCATGTCGCCGTAGATCGTGGCATAGCCGACGGCGACCTCCGACTTGTTGCCGGTGGTCAGCAGCATTTCTCCGAACTTGTTGCTCAGGGCCATCAGGAGCAACCCGCGCAGACGGGACTGGATGTTCTCCTCCGCAAGGTCGGGCTGGGTGCCTGCAAAGAGCGGCGCAAGCGCTTCGGTCACAGCGCTGCGCGGGCCGGAAATGGGCAAGGTATCAAGGGCGCATCCCAGCGCAGTCGCGACTTGGGCCGCGTCATCCAGAGAGGATTGCGAGGTATATTCCGAAGGCAGCATCACGCAGCGCACGTTGCCGGGCCCGATGGCGTCGGCGGCGATGGTGGCCACGATGGCGCTGTCGATCCCGCCCGAGAGGCCCAGAAGAACCTTGCTGAAACCGCTCTTGCGCAGGTAGTCGCGCAGGCTTTCCACCATGACGCGGTAATCCTGTTCCCAGTCATCGGGCCTGACGGAGACGGGACCGGGCAGCGCCCGCCAGCCTGCGTCGGTCTTCTCGAATGCGACCTCGACAAGCGCTTCTTCGAACGCGGGAAGCTGGACGGCGAGATCGCCGCCGGGATTGAGAACGAAGGATCCCCCGTCGAAGACCTGATCGTCCTGACCGCCGACGAGATTGAGGTAGACGAGCGGCAGTTCCGTCTCGATCACGCGTGAGACCATCTGGCCGAGGCGCACGTCATGCACGCCGCGGAAGTAGGGCGAGCCGTTCGGAACGATCAGGATCTCCGCTCCGGTTTCCGCGAGGGTTTCGGGCACGTCTTCGTGCCACGCGTCCTCGCAAATCGGCGAGCCGATGCGCACCGGATCGATCCGGTAGGGGCCCGCCAGCGGTCCCTGGGCGTAGAGCCGTTTTTCATCGAACACCCCGCTGTTGGGCAGCATGTGCTTGAGGATGCGGGCCTGCACCTTGCCGTCCTTCAGGATCGAATAGGCGTTGTAGAGCACCTCATCGATAAAGATCGGGTGACCAATGCCCACTGCGGGACCGTCGGAGAACTCTGCTGCGAGCTCCTCGATCATGTCCATCGCGTGCTGTGTGAAGGCCGGTTTGAGGACCAGATCCTGCACTTGGTAGCCGGTCAGGAACATCTCCGGCAGGGCAACCATGTCCGCACCTGCCGATTTCCCGTGCAGCCATGCATCGCGGGCCTTGCTGGCGTTGCCGGCAAAGTCACCAACGGTGGGGTTCAGCTGTGCCAGAGTCAGTTTGAATGCGTTACTCATGCCATGCCCTTTGATCCAAGGCGCCTTTTAGCAGACCTCCGTCCCTTGAAAAGAGATAAGCGTCACATGCTTGTCAGCGCTTGTGGGCTCACGTAGGTTTTTTGTGCAACTTGCCAAAGCCGGGGGCGGAAAATGCGTGGTTTTCTCAAAGCATCGATGGTCTGTGTGATCGCCCTTGGGGCTGTGCCTGCGCTCGCGCAGGAGACCGGCACCAAGCAATATGACAATGGCGGTGTTTACACCGGCAGTTTCAAGGAAGGCCAGCGCCACGGCCAAGGCACCTTCACCCTTCCCAATGGCTATGAATACACTGGCAATTGGGTCAACGGCGAGATTTCCGGTCAGGGCGCGGCGCGGTTTCCGAACGGATCGCTCTACGAGGGCCAGTTCGCGCGCGGCAAACCCGACGGTTTCGGAAAGATCATCTCGGCGGATGGTAGCAGCTACGAGGGTGACTGGAGCGACGGTAAGATCACGGGGCGCGGGATCGCCTCCTATGCCAATGGCGTGCGCTACGAAGGGGAGTTCCGAAACGCCCAGCACCACGGCGCCGGGATCATGGTCAGCCCGAACGGATATCGCTACGAGGGCCAGTGGGTCGACGGTGTCAAGGAAGGCAAGGGCACGATCACCTATCCCGATGGGGCGGAATATACCGGCCAGATGGTGGCCGGCGAACGGGAGGGTCAGGGCACGCTGAAGATGCCCGACGGTCTGACCTATGTCGGGGACTGGAAAGCGGGCCAGATCGAGGGCAAGGGCGTCCTCACGCAAGACAATGGCGATGTTTACGAGGGGGATCTGGTTGCAGGCGCCCGCGTGGGGCAGGGCCGTGTGACCTATGCGAATGGTGACATCTATGTCGGCGAGTTCCGCGGCGACCGGCGCAACGGTCAGGGCAAGTTTACCGGCAAGGACGGCTTCGTTTACTCGGGCGGCTGGGTGGATGGCCGGATCGAAGGCAAGGGCGAGGTCCAGTATCCGGACGGATCGGTCTATGTGGGCCAGTTCCGCGAGGATGTTGCGGATGGAACCGGCAAGATCGTCTATCCCGACGGGTCAAGCTATGAAGGCGGCTGGGTCAAGGGCGTGATCGAAGGCGAGGGGGTCGCCCGATATGCCGACGGACTTGTCTACGAGGGGAGTTTCCGGAATGCCAAGAACAACGGCAAGGGGACAATGACCTATCCCGACGGCTACGTTTACGCCGGCGACTGGGTCGACGGGCAGCGGGACGGGCAGGGGCGTGCGAGCTATCCCGACGGCACCGTCTACGAGGGCCAGTTCAGGAGCGGACAGCGGCACGGAACCGGCCGGATGGTGATGCCGGACGGCTTTGAGTATAACGGCGAGTGGTCGGACGGCCAGATCAACGGACAAGGTGTTGCGACCTACACCTCCGGTGATGTGTACGAGGGGGAATTCGTGAACGGCAAGCGCTCGGGCACCGGCACTTTGCGCTACGCGACGGGTCAGGTTGCCGCTGGCGAGTGGGACGCAGGCTTGCTGACCGATGCCGCGGAGCCGGACGCGCAAGAGGAAGGCTCCGGCAACTGATCAGTCCGGCAATCAAGCCCCCGGCCCTTCACCATGCAATGGGCGCCCCTGCGTAGTCGAAAAAGCCCCCAGACTGCTCGGGCCTCAGACGCTCCATCACGCTGACTAGGTTTTCCGCCGCTTCCGCGGCCGGAACCGTCTTGTGGTGACCGGCATATTTCGCGGTGAAGGGTGTCTCTACCGTGCCGGGATGCAGACAGACGCAAGTCGCCTGTTTGTGGGTCCGCCGCAATTCAATCGACGCGCCGTGCATCAACTGGTTCAGCGCTGTCTTGGAGGTCCGGTAGGAATGCCAGCCGCCGATCTGGTTGTCCCCGATCGAGCCGACCCGGGCAGAGAGGGCCGCGAAGACCGCGCGCCGGTCGCGCGGCAGCAGCCGCAGGCTGTGTTTGAGCACAAGCGCCGGTCCCACTGCATTCACGCGAAACTGGTCGATCATGGCCGCGGCGGTAAGCGCCTTGATGCCCTTTTCCGGTTCGGCCCCGTTCACGGTGAGCGCGCCGGTGGCCACGATCACGCGGTCGAACTCTCCCGAAAGCCGCCCCAGATGATCGGCAACCGACGCTTCATCGGTCACCTCCAGCCCGTCGGTGCTGCGTGACATTCCGGTGACCTCGAAGCCCCGTGCGCGCAGGTTCTGCGCCAGCGCCGTGCCGATGCCGCCGCTCATTCCGATGATCAAAGCTTTCATAGCGCGCCTCCCAGAAGGCGAGACCTAACCCCGTGTGGCCGTTGGTCAATACTGAAGAATTGCGGGCGAATTGGCGATGTCACACCCTGCGGCTGCTCTCGCTGGCGCGGCATTTTTTGGGTTTTCTTTTGGATGGCGTCGCGTATTATCCCGCGCCATGAACGCATGTCCTCATATCACTCCTGCGCCGGCCTGTTTCCGGACCGATCTACATGCGCTCCTTCTTCTTAGCAGCCTCTGAGCGTGCCATTCGGCGCGACCGCTCAGGGGGATGAAGCGCCGAACGATCCAAGCTAAGAAAACCAGAAGAGATACCAGAAATGACCAATAAAGCAGACCAAGATCGTGTCATGATTTTTGACACCACGTTGCGCGACGGTGAGCAGTCTCCCGGCGCAACCATGAGCCATGAAGAAAAGCTGGAGATTGCCAACCTGCTCGACGAGATGGGCGTCGATATCATCGAGGCGGGGTTCCCGATTGCCTCTGACGGTGATTTCCGGGCGGTCAGCGAAATCTCGAGACAGACCCAGAATGCCGTGATCTGCGGGCTTGCCCGGGCGAATTTCAAGGATATCGACCGCTGCTGGGAGGCGGTTCAGCACGCCAGAAAGCCGCGTATCCATACCTTTATCGGCACCTCGCCGCTGCACCGTGCGATCCCGAATCTCGACAAGGACGAGATGGCGGACCGGATCCATGAGACCGTGACCCATGCGCGCAACCTGTGCGACAACGTGCAATGGTCGCCGATGGACGCAACGCGGACCGAGGATGACTACCTGTGCCGCGTGGTCGAGATCGCGATCAAGGCCGGTGCGACCACGATCAACATCCCCGATACCGTCGGCTACACCGCGCCGCGTGAAAGCGCCGAGTTGATCCGCATGCTGCTTGAGAAGGTTCCGGGCGCCGACGAGGTCATCTTCGCCACCCATTGCCATAACGATCTGGGCATGGCGACGGCCAACTCACTGGCCGCGGTGGAGGCCGGGGCCCGCCAGATCGAGTGCACGATCAACGGTCTGGGCGAGCGGGCCGGCAACACGGCGCTGGAAGAGGTCGTCATGGCGCTCAAGGTGCGCAATGACATCATGCCCTACCGCACCGGCATCGACACGACCAAGATCATGAAGATCTCGCGTCGCGTGGCGGCGGTCAGCGGTTTCCCGGTCCAGTTCAACAAGGCGATCGTCGGCAAGAATGCCTTCGCCCACGAGAGCGGGATCCATCAGGATGGCATGCTCAAGAACGCCGAGACCTTCGAGATCATGCGCCCCGAGGATGTCGGGCTGACCGAGACCAATCTGGTGATGGGCAAGCATTCGGGGCGGGCGGCGTTGCGCTCCAAGCTCGCGGATCTGGGGTATGAGCTGGGCGACAACCAGCTCAAGGATGTTTTCGTCAGGTTCAAGGCGCTCGCGGACCGCAAAAAGGAGGTCTATGACGACGACCTGATTGCCCTGATGCGCGATACGGCCGCCGATGAGCAATCCGACCGCTTGCAGCTGAAATCCCTGAAAGTCGTCTGTGGCACCGAAGGCCCGCAAACCGCAGATCTGACCCTGATCGTGGATGGCGAGGAGAAATCGGTTCACGCCACCGGAGACGGGCCGGTCGATGCGGCGTTCAATGCTGTCAAGGCGCTGTTCGAGCACAAGGCCCGGCTGCAGCTCTATCAGGTGCATGCCGTGACCGAAGGAACGGATGCGCAGGCCACTGTCAGTGTCCGGATGGAAGAGGACGGAAAGATCGCCACCGGGCAATCTGCGGATACAGATACCGTCGTGGCATCGGTCAAGGCGTATGTGAATGCGCTCAACCGGCTGCTCGTGCGGCGTGAAAAAACCGGGCCGGACGTGGCCGAGGTTTCCTACAAGGATGTCTCCTGACTGTCTCGGGGGGGAAGACGGCGAAATCGTGCTGATTTGACGGTCGACTTCCCTTCCCCCTAGCATGTTGCTCTCTTATAACAAATGGCGAGCCTGCAAGACATGAGTCGGCGGGCTCTCCGGGCAACGAGCAGAAAGTCAAAACGCATGGCAGGCGGTTTTTTATCTGGGTTGTTTTCGTCTGATATGGCGATCGACCTCGGCACGGCGAACACTCTCGTCTACGTGAAAGGCCGCGGTATCGTCATGAACGAACCCTCTGTCGTCGCCTATCACAACAAGGCGGGGCGCAAGGAGGTTCTTGCGGTCGGTGAGGACGCCAAGCTGATGCTGGGGCGCACCCCCGGCTCGATCGAGGCGATCCGCCCGATGCGCGAAGGTGTCATCGCGGATTTCGACACCGCCGAGGAGATGATCAAACACTTCATCCGCAAAGTGCATCGCCGTTCCACCTTCACCAAGCCGAAGATCATTGTCTGTGTGCCGCATGGTGCGACGCCGGTTGAAAAACGCGCGATCCGCCAGTCGGTTCTGGGTGCCGGCGCGCGCAAGGCCGGCCTGATCGCGGAGCCTATTGCCGCGGCCATCGGCGCCGGGATGCCGATTACGGACCCGACGGGGTCGATGGTTGTCGATATCGGCGGCGGCACCACCGAAGTGGCTGTCCTGTCGCTGGGGGATATCGTTTATGCGCGGTCCGTCCGTGTCGGCGGCGACCGTATGGACGAAGCCCTGATCAGCTACCTGCGCCGCCACCAGAATATGCTTGTGGGCGAATCCACGGCCGAGCGGATCAAGACATCTATCGGAACGGCCCGCATGCCCGATGACGGGCGCGGGTCCTCCATGCAGATCCGTGGCCGCGATCTGCTCAATGGCGTGCCGAAGGAAAGCGAGATCAATCAGGCGCAGGTGGCCGAAGCACTGGCCGAACCGGTGCAGGCGATCTGCGAGGCGGTCATGACCGCGCTGGAGGCCACGCCACCGGATCTGGCTGCCGATATCGTCGACCGCGGCGTGATGCTGACGGGCGGTGGCGCGCTTTTGGGGGAACTGGACCTCGCCTTGCGCGAACAGACGGGTCTTGCGATCTCGGTGGCCGATGAAAGCCTCAATTGCGTGGCGTTGGGCACCGGCAAGGCGCTCGAATATGAGAAACAACTGCGGCACGTGATAGACTACGACAGCTAAGCCGCCCTATGATCGGTCAACACCCGGTTGATCAGGCGCTGGGCGCAGAGACGAAACCGGGGGGCGTGCAGGTAGGCTGAAATGGCAAGAGACCAACGCGGACAGGAAGAATATGGTCGCCCTATCAGACGTATTCTGATTGGTTTTCTTGTCTTGACGCTGCTCGCGGTTTTCACGGTCTGGCGGGTCGACAGTCCCCGGATGGAGCGGTTTCGCAGCGCGGTTGTCGATCAGGTGGTGCCGAATTTCGACTGGGCTTTCGTGCCTGTGACCAAGGCGCTGCGGATGTTCGAGGACTTCCAGTCCTACACGCGGATCTACGAACAAAATCAGGAGTTGCGGCGCGAGGTTCAGCAACTCAAGGCATGGCGCGAAGCGGCCCTGCAGCTTGAGCAGGAAAATGCGCGTCTTCTCGATCTCAACAAAGTGCGTCTGAACGCGCAGCTGACCTACGTGACGGGCGTGGTGATGACCGATAACGGATCGCCTTTCCGCCGGTCCGTGTTGCTGAATGTCGGTGCGCGGGACGGGATTCAGGATGGCTGGGCAACCATGGACGGGCTCGGGCTGGTGGGCCGGATTTCCGGTGTCGGCCAGAAGACGAGCCGCGTCATTCTTCTCACCGATACCAACAGCCGGATCCCGATCACGATCCAGCCCTCGGGACAAAAGGCGCTTTTGGTCGGTGACAATACGCTGGCCCCGCCGATCGACATCGTCGAGAGCATCGAGGATGTGCGTGCCGGTGACCGCGTCGTGACCTCGGGCGACGGCAAGGTTTTTCCGGCAGATATCTTGGTGGGGCAGATCACACGAGGCCCCGACCGGCGGTTTCGGGTCCGGCTGGCGGCCGATTATGGCCGGTTGGAGTTCCTGCGGGTGTTGCGAACCCCGCCCGAAGACCCGATCGCCTCCACGGGTGATCTGATCGCGGTTGACGAGCCGCCGCCGACCGCTGTGCAGGCGCAGGAGGGATCGGATGGTTGATCCTGCCGCCTCCCGCCGCTGGATGTTTCGTGGCCTCTTCTTTGCAAGCTGTGCCTTCATCATGTTCATCCAGATGCTGCCGCTGCGCACTACACCGGCCTTCTTGCCGGGGCCGGACCTTCTGTTTGCATTCGCTGCGGTGGTGATGATGCGGCGTCCTGCCTACGTGCCGGTTTTGTTTGTTGTGGGGATCTTCTTTCTCGCCGATCTTTTGTTCCTCCGCCCGCCGGGGCTCTGGACCGCGATCGTACTGATCGCGACAGAGTTCCTGCGCCGGCGTTCGGTCAGCCCGACGGAATTCCCGTTTCTGGTCGAGTTCGCGGTCTTCAGTGCTGTCTTCACGGCCATGGTGGCGGCAAACGCTCTGGTGCAGCTCGTCTTCGGGTTGACGCCGCCGGATCTTGGGGTTCTTGCGCTTCACGTCTTGGTCACCATGGCCGCTTATCCCTTTGTGATCGCGGTTTCACATTTTATCCTCGGCATCAGAAGAGCCCGGCCCATTGATCTCAAAAGCGGAGAGGCGATGATATGAGACGCTCCCCCAAGGATACCGACGAGAGTTCCAGCCGGATCACCCGGCGTGGTCTCGTTCTTGGCGGGGCGATGGTCTCGTTCGCGGGTCTGCTCGGTTTGCGCATGCGTCACTTGCAGGTCGATCAGGCCGACCAGTTCCGGCTTCTGGCCGAGGAAAACCGGATCAATATCCGGCTTCTGCCACCGGCCCGTGGCCTGATCTTCGACCGCAACGGCGTGCTGATTGCCGGCAATGAACAGAATTACCGCGTTGTCATGGTGCGTGACGAGGTCGACGACCCCGAGCGCACATTGCTTGATCTCAGCAAGATCATCCCGCTGACGCCAGAAGACCTCGACCGGGCGCGCGAGGAGTTGCGCAAACGCTCGCGGCTGGTGCCCGTGACCATTGCCGACCGGCTCAGCTGGGAAGACCTCAGTCAGGTCGCGGTCAACGCTCCGGCTTTGCCGGGCATCACGCCGGAGTTCGGCCTGAGCCGCTATTACCCCATGGAGGGGGATTTCTCCCACATCCTCGGCTATGTCGGGCCGGTCAGCGACTATGACCTCAGCAAGATCGACGACAAGGATCCGTTGCTCCAGATCCCGAAATTCCAGATCGGGAAGTCCGGTGTCGAAACGAAGCTGGAACGGCCATTGCGCGGGCGTGCAGGGACCAAGCGGGTCGAAGTCAACGCCTCCGGGCGGGTGATGCGCGAGTTGGGGCGCGACGAAAGCCAGAAGGGCACGAATGTTCAGGTCACGATAGACGCGCGTCTGCAAAACTTCGTTCAGGCCCGCATGGCTGGCGAAAGTGCGGCTTGCGTCGTGATCGACGTGCGCAACGGCGATCTTCTGGCGGTCGGGTCCGCCCCCACGTTTGATCCGAACAAGTTCGTGCGCGGCATCTCGGTCCCCGATTACCGCGAACTGACGGAAAACAAGTACCGCCCGTTGGCAAACAAGGCCGTGCAAGGCACGTATCCCCCCGGCTCGACCTACAAGATGGTAACGGCGCTGGCCGCTCTGGAAGAAGGGTTGATTTCGCCGGAGGAGACCGTCTACTGCGGCGGTTTCACGAAGGTCGCCAACCGGCGCTTCCATTGCTGGAAGCGCGGCGGGCACGGCAAGATGAACCTGCGCGACAGCCTGAAACAGTCTTGCGACGTTTACTATTATGACCTCGCCCAGCGGGTCGGCGTCGACAAGATGAGCGAGATGGCGGTGCGGCTCGGTCTGGGCTCCCGCTATGATCTGCCCATGTCGGCCGTCGCGGGAGGGCTGGCGCCGACAAAGGCGTGGAAGCGGGCCAATCGCGGCGCGGAGTGGCTGATCGGAGACAGTCTGAATGTCGGGATCGGTCAGGGCTACGTGCTGGCCTCCCCGCTGCAACTGGCGGTCATGACCGCGCGGATTGCCACGAACCGGGTTGTGGTTCCGCGCCTGATCCGCTCGGTCGGGGATCGCGAAGAAGCTCTGGAACCGAGCGAACCGCTCGGGCTGAGCACGAGTTCGCTGCGTTATGTGCAGGACGGGATGTTTGCCGTCAGCAATGAACAACGCGGCACGGCGTTCAGCAACCGGATCGAAGAGAAGTCCCTCAGGATGGCTGGGAAAACCGGCACGAGTCAGGTCCGCAATATCACGGCAGCCGAACGTGCGCGCGGAGTGTTCCGCAATGAAGACCTGCCATGGGAACGGCGCGACCACGCGCTTTTCGTGGGCTACGCGCCCTACGACAACCCGAAATACGCGGTGTCGGTCGTGGTGGAGCATGGCGGCGGTGGCTCCCGTGCCGCGGCCCCGATCGCCCGCGATGTCATGCTGGCCGTGCAAACCGGCGGCGTGCCACCCCTGTCCGCTTATCCGGCGGCACAACGCAACCGTATTGAATCCGCGCTGGAAGATCTTGAGCTGCGTCCGATGGACCAGCCGAGCCTGAAGGGCTCGCAGGCATGAGCTACCTGCAGTATTCGGTTAAATCCGTCCCAAGCGGCTTCTCCAAGGTCCTCTACCTGAACTGGCCTGTGGTTTTGTTGATCTCGGCCATCGCCAGTGTCGGTTTCCTGATGCTGTATTCGGTTGCGGGCGGCTCCATGACGCCGTGGGTTGAGCCCCAGATGAAACGCTTCGCGCTCGGCATGGTGCTGATGTTCATCGTGGCCATGGTTCCGGTCTGGTTTCTGCGCAACATCGCGGGCCTCGTCTATGCAATCAGTGTCATCCTGCTGATCTTCGTTGAGTTTTTCGGTGTGACCGGAATGGGCGCACAGCGCTGGATTGATCTGGGCTTCATGCGCCTGCAGCCTTCAGAGCTGACCAAGATCACCCTGATCATGTTTCTGGCGGCCTATTACGACTGGCTCGATATCAAGAAAGTGTCGCATCCGTTCTGGGTCTTGATCCCGGTTCTGATCATCGTGATCCCGGTCTTTCTGACACTGCGCCAGCCCGATCTCGGAACCGCGCTTCTTCTGGCCATCGGCGGAGGCGGGCTGATGTTTCTCGCCGGTGTCCACTGGATGTATTTTGCCGCGGTAATCGGCGCCGGCATCGGCGTGGTCAGCGCGGTTTTCAAGAGCCGCGGCACGGATTGGCAGCTGCTCAAGGATTACCAATACCGCCGCATCGACACGTTTCTCGACCCGTCCAGCGACCCGCTTGGGGCCGGTTATCACATCACCCAGTCCAAGATCGCGCTCGGCTCCGGGGGCTGGACCGGGCGCGGCTACATGCAAGGCACACAGTCGCGGCTCGACTTCCTGCCGGAGAAACACACCGATTTCATCTTCACGACACTGGCCGAGGAGTTTGGCTTCATCGGGGGGATTTCACTGCTGGCGCTTTATGTCGGCGTGGTTGTGTTCTGCGTCATCTCCGCGCTTCAGAACAAGGATCGCTTCGCATCGCTTCTCACACTCGGGATCGCGCTGACCTTCTTTCTGTTCTTCGCTGTCAATATGTCGATGGTCATGGGCCTTGCCCCTGTAGTAGGAGTTCCCCTGCCATTGGTCAGTTATGGCGGTTCCGCCATGCTGGTCCTTCTCCTCGCATTCGGGCTCATCCAGAGCGCCCATATCCACAGGCCGAGATAACTTATGATCAACGTTCTATTCGCAGCCAAAGACGACCGTTGGGACACCTACGAGGTGCCCTTGAAACAGGCTTTCTCCGAGGCGGGGTTGTCCGTCAATCTCATGCGTGAGGCCACGCCGGATCTGGTGGAATACATGGTCTACGCGCCGAATGGCCCGATTACCGATTTCCGCCCCTTCCCCAATCTCAAAGCCGTTTTGAACCTGTGGGCCGGTGTCGAAGACGTGGTGGGCAACGAGACGCTTCAGGTTCCTTTGTGCCGGATGGTGGATTTCGGTTTGACGGAAGGCATGGTCGAGTGGGTCACCGGACATACTCTGCGTCATCACCTTGGCATCGATGCCCATATCCACGGTCAGGACGGGGTCTGGCGCGGCGGACGTGTGCCGCCGCTTGCACGCAACCGCCGTGTCGGAATTCTGGGTCTCGGGGCTTTGGGGCAGGCCTGTGCCGAGGCGCTGAGCACTCTGCGGTTCCAGGTGTCCGGATGGAGCCGCACACCAAAGGATATCGACGGGATTTCCTATCATTCAGGCGAAAGCGGATTGCAGGACGTGCTTGCAAACTCTGAGATCCTCATCCTGCTGCTTCCGCTGACCGAAGAGACGACGAATGTCCTGAATGCGGAAACACTGGCTTTGATGCCGCGCGGAGCAATGATCATTAACCCCGGGCGCGGGCCGCTCATCGACGACGATGCCCTGTTGGCCGCGCTGGACAAGGGGCATATCGGACATGCAACGCTTGATGTGTTCCGCACCGAGCCGCTGCCGCCCGAACACCCGTTCTGGGCGCATAAATCAGTGACGGTCACCCCGCATATCGCGTCGGAAACGCGCGCGGAGTCCGCCAGTCAGGTGATTGCGGAAAACATCCGCCGCGGCGAGGCGGGCGAGCCTTTCGTGCATGTGGTGGATCGTAACGCCGGCTACTGAGACGGCGTGGTGCAAGACTACCGCAAGCGCGGGGGCTTGTCAGGATCGCTTCCCGGGGCAGCGCGCTCTTGCGCCGTGTTCGCGGGGGCTTCGGGCAAGTCGAACCGCAGGCCGACACGCGCCAGTTTCGCAGCCATCGGGTCTGAAGCGTTGAAGAAGCTGATATCCATCTGACCGGCTTCGATCCCGCTGAAAAGCAGGGCCTCGTTGCCGGCCTGCGCCAAGGCGCCCTCTGCGCCGGGAACAGGATCGATGAAGGCCAGCATATGGTTGGTGACGCTGCCCGAATATTCCACTTTCGCGAGATAGGCGAAGCGGGCAAGGCCCGCGGCGGCGGCCAGTTTCAGATCAAGCCCCGCAACAAGGCTGTCTGGCAGGCCGGAAGGCGGCAGGATCTCCACGGGGCGGGCCTCGATCTCGGTCGGGGCATGGCTCAGGGTTTCGTGCAGCCATGAGACCGCTTCTGCGGGCAGCAGGATTGCCGACGGTGCGACGCCGAGATTGAGTCCCAGCCCGAGATCGTGTCCCGCAAGCATCTCCGCAAGGCTGCGTCCCGAGAGGGCCACGAAGGGCGTCGGCGTGTCTGTGAACTCGGCCAGACGTTCCTGCCGGTCGAATGCAAGAACGCAAGCGGTCTCTTCCAGCTCGAAAACGGCAGGGCGGATATCCGCATCCCCGGCTTCAGCTTCGAGCAAAAGGAACAGCTCGCTGTCGGCAAGGCGTTCGTAAAACCCCAGCCGCGCGGCGTCGTCTTCCGGAGCGGTTTGCATGGCGCTATGGGCGCGATCAAGGGGTGTTTCCGTCATTTGGCCAAGACAGTCTTCAGGGTGGTTTTGAGAACGGGCAGAAGCTCGGCCTCGAACCAGGGGTTGCGTTTCAGCCATGCCGTATTGCGCCAGGACGGATGCGGCAAGGGGAAGATGCGGGGCGCAAGGTCGCGCCAGTTTGCAACGGTGCGGGTGACACCGCCCTTTGCGTCCGCCCCGAGGTGCCATTTCTGCGCGTAACCGCCCACCAGCAGGATCACATCAAGGCTGTCCATCGCCTGCATGATCGGGCCGTGCCAGGTCTCCGCGCAAATCCGTGGCGGCGGCAGATCCGCCCCTTTTTCATCGTAGCCGGGAAAACAGAACGCCATTGGCACGATCGCGATCCGGCTCTGATCGTAAAACTGTTCGGCATCGACCCCCATCCAGGCGCGCAGCCTGTCTCCGGAAGGGTCTGTGAAGGGCTGTGTCGTCTTGTGAACCCGCAAACCCGGAGCCTGCCCTGCGATCAGCACCCGTGCACCCGGCTTGAACCAGACAACGGGGTTTGGTTCATGCGCGGTCTGCGTCGCCGCGAAACGGTCCGCGCAGAGGCGGCACTGTCTGAGCTTGACGCTGAGTTCGGCGAGATCCGGGTTCGACATAGCCCCAATCTACGCGTTGGCATCCGGACGAAAAGGGCTTGCAAAGAATTTATATTTTTATAATTATAGAAACATGAAAAGATATGAGTCTGAAGACCTGTCGATTGTCGAGGCCGCGAGTGCCTTTGCTGCCCTTGGATCCGAGCAAAGGCTTGGGCTTTTGCGCCACCTGACCCGCAGTGGAGAAAAGGGCATCAGCATCGGAGATCTCGGGGCCGCCACCGGTTTGAGCGGGGCCAACCTGACCCACCACCTCAAGATCCTCGCGCAGGCCGGTCTGATCAAACAGACCAAACAGGGGCGCTCGGTGATCTGCGCAATGGCGGATCTTGCGACGTTTGAGCGGTTGAATGAGTTCCTGCTGGCAGAGTGCTGCGCGGATACGGATCGGAGAAAGTAATGGTTGATATTGGACAAACCCAAGGTGTGGCACGCAGCCTCTGGTCGCGGTTTTCCAGCGTCTGGCTGCTCTGCCTGCTGATCCCGATTCTGGTTGCGGTGTTCGATCCCGACCAGCTTGTGCCGATCCTGCAATTCGCAGCTTCGGCCTTTGGCCATACGTCGATCTTCATTGCCTTTGCGGTTCTTGCGATCGGGCTTTTGAAAGCGACCGGCGCTGAATCCGTTCTGGCCGAAGCCTTTACGGGGCGCGAGGTCCGGATGATCTTTTTTGCAGCACTTCTGGGCGGTTTGTCGCCCTTTTGCTCCTGCGAGGTGATCCCCTTCATTGCCGCGTTGCTGGTGGCGGGCGTTCCGCTCTCTGCCGTGATGGCATTCTGGCTGGCCTCGCCCCTGATGGACCCTGCGATGTTTCTGATCACGTCGGGCACTCTTGGTTTCGATTTTGCAATCGCCAAGACTGTTTCGGCCGTCGCGCTGGGCATCTTCGGAGGGTTCTCGGTCAGTTTCCTTTCCGGCTCGTTCCTGTTCCAGAACCCTCTGCGGGAGGTCACTGCGGGCGGGTGCGGCTGCGGTTCACCCTTCAAAGGCAAGCCCGAATGGAGGTTCTGGCACAACCCCAAACGGGTCTCCGTGTTCAAGGACGCCGTTGTGGAAAACGCGCTCTTCCTCGGCAAGTGGCTGTTGCTGGCCTACCTTCTGGAGAGCCTGATGGTGACCTACGTCCCTGCAGAGCTGATCAGTTCTGTTTTGGGCGGTGAGGGGCTCTGGCCGATCATTCTGGGCGCCCTTGTGGGGGCTCCCGCCTATCTGAACGGATATGCTGCCGTGCCGCTGGTTGACGCGCTTTTGATGAAGGGGATGAACCCGGGTGCGGGCATGTCGTTCATGCTGGCCGGCGGGGTAAGCTCGATCCCGGCCGCAATCGCGGTCTGGGCCTTGGTCAAGCCGCGGGTCTTCGCGGCGTACCTTGGTTTGGCTTTGATCGGGGCGGTGACGGCCGGTTCGGTCTGGAGCGTGATTGCCGCGTAATAGATGACATCTCTGAAACAGGTCGTTTGAGGCCGCGTTCCACCTAAAAGATATGGCCGAACCGCGACAGGTTCGGCCATACGCGCGTATCAGGCTTTCTCGGCGTCTTCGCTTTCGGCGGGCGCGTTCGGATCGACGAGCGTCGACCACGTGTCATCCAGAGGCGGCTCCGGCGGTGTCACGCATGTCCTGTGGTGGATCGCGACCTTGGCGATGAAGTTCGCGGAGATCGGCGCCGTCACGAAGAGAAATGCCATGATCAGCAACTCGTGGATCGAGCCTTCGTCGAACACGAACGAATGTATGACGGAGGCCAGCAGCAGCGCCCCGATGCCCATCGTGCCAACCTTGGTCGGGGCGTGCAGGCGCGTCATGGGATCGTTGAACTTCAGCAGGCCGATGACACCGACCAGTGAAAACGCCGCCCCGATGAAAAGGCACAGTGAGACGGCATAGACTCCGATAATCTCGAGGGTCATTCGATGATGTCTCCTCTCAGGATGAAGCGCGCCAGCGCCACGGTCGACACAAAGCCGAGCATTGCCACCAGAAGCGTGGGCTCGAAATAGATCTGTGTGCCCTGCCAGATGCCCAGCAGGACGATCAGACCGATGGCATTGATGACCATCGTGTCCAGCGCGAGAATGCGGTCGCCGGTTGTCGGGCCGATCGCGACCCTAATCATCGACATGAGCTGGGACAAGGCCACGACGACAAAGGCAGTCACGAGTGCGAAATTCATGATCTCAGTGGCAAAACTCATGCGAAAATCTCCAGCAGGCGGCGCTCGTAACGGTCTTTGATCTCGTCACGGACGGCGTCGGGATCGGGGCAATCCAGCGCGTGGACCAGAAGGCTGTGTCCTGCGTCGGACAGATCGGCGGACACGGTGCCCGGTGTCAGGGTGATGGTGCCGGCCAGAATGGTAATCGCCTCAGGCTGTTTGAGTTCAAGCGGGATCACGACCCAGGCGGGGCGCAGTGTGGCGTTGGGGCGTGTCAGAACGATCCAGGCCACCTGTACGTTGGCAACAATGATGTCCCAGATCACCAGGAAGCTGTAGCTGACCATTTTGCCCAAACGGAAGCCTTTCGGCCGGTCGGGCCACCAGACCGAGGTGATCAGCGGGATGATGATGCCGAGGATCAGGCCAAAGACGACCATCCCCGCGGAGACCTTGTTTTGCAGCAGGGTCCACACCACGGTCAGGATCAGGGTCAGGAAAGGGTGCGGGATCAGCCAGTTGATTGCGCGTGTCATATCAATACTCCTCCGCCTTCTTGCCGCTCATTTTACCCGGAGTTCCGAGAACGGTCTCGATATAGGTGTCCGGTGCAAAGAGTTGGGCGGCAATCTTGTTGGTGTAGCCAATGACCTGACCCGCAAAGACCGTATGCGCCACCAGCATCGTCAGCAGCCCGCCCACGGCAACGTAGGACAGAGCAGACGGGGCCGGCTGTGCGGGCTCGGGCTTCGCGGTCTCATCCTCTTCATCGGGCACAAGGCTCTGGGCTTTCCAGAAGACCACGCTGCCGGCACGACCGAAGCCGACGACAGCGATCAGGCTGCCGATCAGAACGGCGGCCCAGACCCAAACAACGCCAGCCGTGTCAAACGATGCGTTCAGGATCAGAAGCTTGCCGACAAAGCCCGACAGCGGTGGCAGGCCGGTCATCGCGATGGCCGCGACAAAGAACAGGCCTGCCGTCATGGCGGCGCCTGCAACCGGCGGCTGCACGGTCAGGTTCAGGTTCTCGCGGCTGTGACGCACCAGATCGACGATCAGGAACAGCGCAGCGGCCGCCAGCGTCGAGTGGACGATGTAGTAGAGCGCGGCCGCGATGCCCGCAGGGGTGAAGAGCGCAATCGCCGTCATCACCATGCCCATCGACCCGATCACCGAAAAGGCAACCAGCCGGTCCAGTTTGCGCGCGGCCAGAATGCCGATCATGCCCACCGCGATCGAGACCAGCGCGGCCGGCAGCAGCCAGACACCGTGCAGGCCAGCGGTAGCCTCGAGGTCGGGGGGAAATACCATCGTGTAGACGCGGATGATCGCATAGGCCCCGACCTTGGTCATGATGGCGAAAAGCGCGGCCACAGGCGCAGGGGCCTCGGCATAGCTCGAGGGCAGCCAGAAATGCAGCGGCACTACGGCGGCCTTGATCATGAAGACAAGGATCAGAAGGACCGCGGCAATCCGGATGCCGATCGTCGCGTCGGCGGCGATAAGCTGGGCGCGCTCGGCAAGATCGGCCATGTTGAGCGTGCCGGTTTCCGCATAAAGCGCGCCAAGGGCGAACAGGAACAGCGTCGAACCGACAAGGTTATAGAGCACGTATTGCACACCGGCCCGCAGGCGGGCATTGCCGCCGGCATGGATCATCAGGCCGTATGAGGCGATCAACAGGACCTCGAAGAAGACAAAGAGGTTGAACAGGTCGCCGGTGAGAAACGCGCCCATGATGCCCATCAGCTGGAACTGGTAGAGCGCATGGAAGTGTCGACCGCGTTGGTCCCATCCCGACCCAATGGCATAGAGAATGACAAACAGCGCCAGAACCGCCGTGAGCAGAACCATGAGGGTCGACAGGCGGTCTCCGACAAGCACGATGCCGAAGGGCGCAGCCCAGTCGCCCAGTTTATAGAGCGTCACCGTGCCGTCGGCGCTTTGCCAGACAAGGCCTATGGCCAGCAGGACCTGCGCCATGACACCGGCCACAGAGAACACGCGCTGGATCGTGATGTGGTAGCGCGCGGCCAGAACGATGAAGGGGGCGAGGATAGCCGGCAGGACAACCGGCAGAATGATCCAATGGGTCATGTCGCGTCCTCCGTCCGCTGGGCCTCGTCCGGCTGGTCATCCACATGATCGTCATCTGAGCCAAGGAAAGCACCGAGCGCGATCATCACGATCACCGCGGTCATGCCGAAGGAAATCACGATGGCCGTCAGAACCAGTGCCTGCGGCAGCGGGTCGGTATAGGTTTCGACCCCTTTGATCAGGATTGGCGACGCGCCGGTTGTCAGTCTGCCGGACGCGAAGAGGAAGACGTTGACCGCATAGGTCAGCAGCGAGATCCCGAGGATCACCGGGAAAGTCCGCAAGCGAAGCAGCAGGTAGATCCCGCCCGCGGTCAGGATGCCAATGGCAGAGGCGACGAGAAATTCCATATCACACGCCCTCCTTTGCCGGGGCGCCATCGGTGGGATCATCCTCGCGAGAGGGGTCGATATCCATCGGGTATTCGCTTTCCTTGGAATCTGCGGTCCGCGCCAGACGCGAGAAGCTTTCCAGCGACAGCATCACGGCTCCGACGACGCACAGGAACACGCCGAGATCGAACAACAATGCGGTCGCAAGCTCGAATTCGTTGAAGGGCGGAATGCGCACATAGGTGAAATCAGTGGTCAGGAAGGGTTTCGATACGAACCACGATCCGACCCCGGTCAGACCCGCGATCAGCACACCGGCGCCGATCACCCCGTGATAGGGGTAGCGCAGCCGCGCCGAGGCCCAGCTGAACCCGCTGGCCATATACTGCATCACAACGGCAATCGACACGATCAGACCGGCGATAAAGCCGCCGCCGGGCTCGTTATGTCCGCGCAGGAAGATGTAGAAGCCCACCATCAGCACAACCGGCATGATCACGCGTGTCAGCACCACCATCATCATCGGATGCATATTGCCGGCAACAGGCTCGCTGGGCACCCGGTTGAGCAGGCGGGCCCGAACCGGGCCAGACAGGAGCGTTTCGGTCAGGGCATAGATCAGCAAGGCCGCAATCCCCAGAACGATGATCTCGCCATAGGTGTCAAAACCCCGGAAATCGACGAGGATCACGTTGACCACATTGGTGCCGCCGCCGCCTTTGTAGGAGTTCGCCAGATGGAACTCCGAGATCGACGGCGCGACCGTGTCACGCAGCAGGTAGTGCCAGGACAGGGCCATGGTGGCCAGACCGCCCGCCACCGCGATGGCGGTATCGCGCACGCGGCGCAATACGGTGCTTTCAAGAGGCGTGGTCTTGGGCAGGAAGTTCAGCGCCAGCAGCAGCAGGATAATGGTCACCACCTCGACGGTGAACTGCGTCATCGCGAGGTCCGGCGCGCTGAAGAACACGAAGCCCACCGAGACCATCAGGCCGACGATCCCGATCAGGATCAGGGACAGCAGGCGGTTGCGGTGCAGGAACACCAGTGCGCAGGTCGCGGCCACGAGCATCACCCAACCGCCGATCGCAACCGGTGTCATGGGCTGCATCACGCGCGTTGCGTCACCCAGCGTGCCGGTGGTCCATGCATGGTAGCCAAGCGCCAGAATGGTCACGGCGGCAATCGCGCTGTAGCGCGAGAAAGAGCCGTCATGCAGCGGCAGCACCGCCTTGCGGGCAAGCGCGACCACACCGGCGATAAGAGCCTCGAAGAGCTCCTTGGCTTCCGGACGCGGTGCGGCATCCCAGATCCGCAGGGCGGGCTTGTAAGCCGTCAGCAGGATCACACCGCCGATCACGGCGATGATTGACATGAAGAGCGCGGGCACAAGGCCGTGCCAGATCTTGAAATAAGCCTTCGGCACTTCGGCGGCGCCGCCCAGCACGTCATAGGTGACGAGCTTGACCAGCGGTTCGGCAACGAAAGGTGCGACACCGATGACGATGACCGGCACAACGAGGATTGCGGGCGGCAGCCAGAGACCTGCGCCCGGATCATGCGGCTTGGACGGATAGTCGTCGCGCACCTTGCCGAGGAAGACATGCTTGATCAGCCGGAAACTGTAGGCTGCCGAGAAGAGCGAAGCGAAGGTTGCCAGACCCGGCACCAGCCAGGGCGCGTTGAAGAGCACCGTATGGGTGGCCTCTTCGAGCATCATTTCCTTGGACAGGAAGCCGTTGAGCAGCGGGATGCCCGCCATCGAAAGCGCGGCCACGGTGGCGATCACAAAGGTGACCGGCATCAGGCGCCGCAGGCCGCCCAGACGACGGATATCGCGGGTATGCGCCTCGTGGTCGATAATGCCCGCAGACATAAAGAGCGCGGCCTTGAACGTCGCGTGGTTCAGGATGTGGAAGATCGCGGCCATCGCACCGAACGCGGTGCCGGTGCCCAAAAGCATGGTGATCAGGCCGAGATGGCTCACGGTGGAGAAGGCGAGAAGCGCTTTCAGGTCGTGTTTGAACAGCGCGATCACCGCGCCGATCGTCATCGTCACAAGCCCCGCGGTTGTCACGATCACGAACCATTCCGGCGTTCCGGACAGGACCGGCCACATGCGCGCCATCAGGAAGATGCCGGCCTTAACCATGGTGGCGGAGTGCAGGTAGGCCGAGACAGGCGTCGGCGCGGCCATGGCGTGCGGCAGCCAGAAATGGAACGGGAACTGTGCCGATTTGGTAAAGCAGCCCAGCAGGATCAGGAGCAATGCCGGCAGGTAGAGCGGGCTCTCCTGGATCATCTCGCGGTTCTCGAGAATGACGCTCAGGTCATAGCTTCCGACGATCTGGCCGAGGATCAGCATGCCACCGATCATGGCCAATCCGCCCATGCCGGTTACGGTCAGCGCCATCCGCGCGCCCTGGCGGCCTTCGGGAAGATGCTTCCAGTAGCCGATCAGCAGGAACGAGGACAGCGAGGTAAGTTCCCAGAAAACCAGCAACAACAGGATGTTATCGGAAAGCACGATCCCCACCATCGCGCCCTGAAAGAGCAGCAGGTAGGTGAAGAACTCGCCCATATTGTCGCGCCGCGCCAGATAACCGCGCGCATAAGCGATAATGAGCAGGCCGATCCCGAGAATGAGCGCGGCAAAGAAGAAGCCCAGCCCGTCGAGCATCAGGGTGAAGTTCAACCCAAGCGACGGGATCCAGTCGATCCGCGCCATGACGACCTCGCCGGCCAGAACGCTGGGCAGGTTCGTCAAAAGCCCCACGAGGGCGGCAAGGGTGACGGTGAAGGTGACGCTTGCACAGGCGTTGCGCCCGGCAGAATTCATAAGCCCCGGCAGCAAGGCCCCGAGAAAGGGCAGGGCAACGATAAGGAAGAGGGACACGCGAACTCCTGATCTGATTTAGCCGACGGATTCGTGCCTATTTGTTTCAAAACGTGCCTGACCTCAAGCGAAACCGACCAAAATTGTCATGAATTTGCCATGGAGCGATTCAAACGTAACATAATACCGTATGACACTGCGCGGAGGCCTGTGTTTACGCATAGATTTGCTTATCGCGCGATCAGTTTTTCGAGATATCGGGCGGCATTCGTGCCGAGACGAGCGGTGCAATTGGCTGCCGGATCTGGGCAGATACTGGCGTAATGCGGCATCGGTCATGGTATTTTTACGCGTTTTTCGTTGAATGAAAGGGGTGTTGTCCGACATAGTGCGCCCAAAGGGGTGCCTCGAATGCACCTAACGACCCGCAGAGCAGTGACATATCACGCGGGTATCTGAGGTGGGACTCGCCCGATGATAGAGTTTAGGAACGTCAGCAAGTCCTTTTGGACTGGGGTTCAACGCAAGGTCATTCTCGATCGTGCGTCTTTCCGTGTGGAGTTGGGGAACTCCATGGGAATTCTCGCGCCCAACGGCACGGGAAAAACGACGCTGATCAACATGATGGCGGGGCTTGAAAAGCCCGACGAGGGCGAGATTTTTCGCAGCAGCCGCATCTCCTTTCCGCTCGGGTTCATGGGCGGCGTCGTGCCCCGGCATACGGCCACGGAAAACTGCCGCTACATCGCGCGTCTCTACAGTCTGGATCCGGATTACGTGGAAGCGTTTTGCCGCTATCTCTGCGGGCTTGAGGAATATTTCGACATGCCGGTGGGCGTCTACAGCTCCGGTATGCGGGCCCGCCTGACCTTCGCGCTCATGCTGGCTTTGGAATTCGACATTCTTCTGATCGACGAGGGAATGCCCGCAAGCACGGATGTCGAGTTCAACCGCAAGGCGGGGACAATGCTGCAGGATCGCCTGAAGAAGGCGACCGTGATCATCGTATCGCATCAGGCGGCGACGCTCGAGAAATTCTGTAAGACGGCCGCTGTCCTGAAGGACGGGCGGCTGCATATGTTTGATACTCTGGAAGAGGCGAAGAGACTTTATGACTACCAAAGTTAAAGCGCGAAAGTTCCGTGTCCGCAAAGGCGCGGCTGCAGTATCGGAGACCGAGGCCGCGGAGGCCGAAGGGCACGCGTCCGATCCGACCAGCCTGGCCCCTGAAAGCGGCAACACTCCGGACGGGCCGGGCGACAGCTCTGCGGCCAATGCCGGTGGGGCAGGCGAGGCGACGCCGAAGTCGCCAGCCGAAGAGATCGACGAAATTCGCAAGGAAAACCTGACCGGCCGCCAGTTGCGCATGGCGCGCAGGGTTGCCCAGAAACAGGGCCTCAGCCCCGACTCGGACTATGACGCGGTGCGGCTTCTGCGGGCCAAGGGGATCGATCCGTTCAAGCGCTCCAATATGCTGGAGCTGGTAGTCTCCGATGAAACTGTGGATGCGACGCAGAAGAAAATGCTCTCCGCCTTGCCTGCGCAGAAAAGCGACACTCGCAGGTGCCAGCACTGCCGGATTCCTCGGGCGCGGAGCGGGCCAAGCAGATCATGGATATGCAGCGTGACATCGTCCGCCGGCGCAAACGCCGCGCCGCGATGCTGGGTGTCCGGCTGCTGTTCTTTGTGCTGCTGCCGACTTTTGTGGCGGGCTATTACTACCACTCCGTGGCCACCCCGATGTATTCGACCCATTCAGAGTTCATCATCCAGAAAGCCGAACAGTCCGGCGGAGGAGGTATTGGGGGGTTGTTTGCCGGAACCGGCCTTGCCAATTCACAGGATTCGATCACGGTGCAGGGGTATCTCAATTCCCGCGATGCCCTGTTGCGGCTGGATCAGGATGAAGGCTTCAAGGCCCATTTCAGCGATCCAAACATCGACACCATTCAGCGACTGGCGCCCGATGCCAGCAACGAAGACGCCTACAAACTGTTCCGCAAGCACGTCAAGATTGGCTTCGATACCACCGAAGGCATCATCAAGATGGATGTCATCGCGGCCGACCCGGAGGTGAGTGCGCGCTTCTCCCGGCAATTGATCACCTATGCCGAGCAGCAGGTGGACCAACTGACGGCGCGATTGAGATCAGACCAGATGCAGGGTGCGGATGAAGGCCGCAAGGAGGCGGAAGCGAAGATGTTCGCCGCGCAGCAACGCATCGTTGAATTGCAGGAAAAGCTCGGGGTGCTGAACCCCGAAAGCGAGATTGCTGCGGTCATGAGCCAGATCGCCACGCTCGAAGCAGACCTCCTGACCGAGCGGTTGAACCTGCGAACGACGCTGGACAACGCGCAGCCCAACCAGGCGAAAGTGAACGCGTCCGAAAACAAGATCGAGGAGATCGAAAAGCTCATCGCCGAAAAGCGCGCGGAATTGACCGAAAGCAGCACCGCCTCGGGCTCGCTTGCCCGGATCACGGCCGAGATGATGGTCGCGCAGTCCGAGCTGGAAACACGGCAGGAGATGTTGTTTCAGGCGGAAGCGCAATATGAGGCCGCACGCATGGAAGCCAATCGGCAGGTCCGTTATCTTTCGCTCGCGGTCAGCCCGTTGGCCCCCGATGAGCCGAGTTATCCCCGGGTGTTTGAAAATACGGTCCTTGCCTTCCTGATCTTTTCGGGGATTTATCTGATGGTCTCTCTGACAGCTTCGATTTTGCGCGAACAGGTATAGTCCCATATGAAAACAGTCTCGATTGGCGAGGTCTCGATCTCCAACGATCTTCCTCTGACCGTCATCGCCGGCCCGTGTCAGCTGGAAACGCAGGATCATGCGCTGATGATTGCGGAACAGATGGCCGGGATCTGCGCCGATGCCGGTGCGACGTTCATTTTCAAGGCGTCCTACGACAAGGCCAACCGCACGTCGTTGTCCGGCAAACGCGGGGTCGGCATGGACAAGGGCCTTGAGATCCTTGCAGCCGTCAAGGACAGCATCGGCTGTCCGGTTCTGACCGATGTGCACGGGGCAGAGCAATGCGCGCGCGTTGCACAGGTCGCGGAAGTTTTGCAGATCCCGGCCTTTTTGTGCCGGCAAACGGATCTCCTTCTGGCCGCAGGTGAGACCGGCGCTGTGGTCAATGTCAAGAAAGGCCAGTTCCTCGCGCCCTGGGACATGCCCAACGTTGCCGCAAAAGTTGCATCGACCGGCAATGAACGGATCATGCTGACCGAGCGTGGCGCGTCCTTTGGCTACAATACGCTCGTGGCCGATTTCCGCAGCCTGCCGACCATGGCGAAAACCGGATACCCGGTGATCATGGATGCAACCCACTCGGTGCAACAGCCCGGCGGGCAGGGTGGATCCTCCGGAGGGCAGCGCGAGTTTGCGCCGGTGATGGCGCGTGCGGCTGTCTCGCTGGGGATTGCGGGTGTGTTTATCGAAACCCATGAAGACCCCGACAATGCTCCGTCGGACGGGCCGAACATGATCCCGCTGGATCAGATGTCGGCACTGATCCGGGATTTGATGGCCTTTGACGCGCTTGCGAAAGCCAACCCCTGCCGCGTCTAAGCGACCTGACCTGCAGCCCAGCCTGATGACCACGCCCACTGGAAGTTGTAGCCGCCAAGCCAGCCGGTGACGTCGACGACCTCACCGATGAAGTAGAGGCCCGGGACGGATTTCGCCTCCATCGTTCGCGCATCGAGCGCGTTTGTGTCCACACCGCCCGCCGTCACTTCGGCCGTCCGGTATCCTTCCGATCCCACCGGCTTGACCTGCCAGTGGTGGATCAGGTCGCCAAGCGCCTCAAGGTTCTTGTTGGACTGATCCGCGAGATTGCCGGACAAGCCGCTTCGCGCGACCAGCATGGCGGCCAGTTTTTCCGGCAGATGGCGCGCAAGCGCGTTTTTGAGCGATAGACGACCCGAGCTTTTTCGGTCGCCCTTAAGTGCCTCGACCAGATCCGCCGCGGTGTGAAGATCGACTTCGAGCGCGTCGCCTTCGCGCCAGTAGGACGAGATCTGCAGGATCGACGGGCCCGACAGGCCGCGATGGGTAAAGAGCAGCCCCTCCTCGAAGCTGGTCCCTTTGCAGCTCACCCGGGCCGACACGGATGCGCCGGACAGGGCCTTGGTTGTCTCAAGCTCCTGCGTGGCAAAGGTGAGCGGCACGAGGGCAGGGCGCGTGTCGACCAAGGGGATGCCGAACTGCTCGGCAAGCTTGTATCCAAATCCCGTGGCGCCCATCTTCGGGATGGATTTCCCGCCGGTTGCGACCACGACGGATTGGGCCTCGAAGTCTCCCTGATCCGTCTGCACGCAAAACCCGTGATCCGAGCGCGTCACCCCGGAGATATGGCACGCGAGCCGAAGCTCCGCTCCGGCGGCAGTCATCTGATCCAACAGCATCTCGATCACCTGCTTGGCGGAGCCGTCGCAAAACAACTGACCTAGGGTTTTTTCGTGCCAGCTGATCCCGGCCGCGTCGACCATTGCGATGAAATCCCATTGGGTGAACCGCTTGAGGGCAGATTTCGCGAAATGCGGGTTCTCGGACAGGAACCGCTCGGGCCGTATGTCGAGATTGGTGAAATTGCAGCGCCCGCCGCCCGAGATCCGGATCTTTTCGCCCGGCGATCTGGCGTGATCGAGGATCACTACACTGCGGCCCCGGCGTGCGGTCTCGATCGCGCACATCATGCCCGCTGCGCCTGCGCCGAGAATAACGACATCGGTTTTCATTCCGCCGCCATATCCGCCAGTTTCAATCGCCACAAGACGTCATTTTCCACTTGAAGAAGACGCGGCAGCGGAGTAAGCCACCTCCCACGTTGGGATGTAGCCAAGTGGTAAGGCAACTGTTTTTGGTACAGTGTATCGTAGGTTCGAATCCTACCATCCCAGCCACTCTTCCAGAATTCATCGTTTGTTGAGCGTCTTCAGTGATGCGTTTCTGATTTTGCCCCAAAGTTTACCCCACGGGTGTGGGTGTGTGATGGGGTGAATTCGGTGGGGGGACGTTTCTGAATCAGCTCCTCACAGCCATCCACTGCAAGTTTGAACCACAACCTTAGAACAAACAATTCATCAAGCTTGCCGCTTCGTCTTAGCGCCCGATCTTGCAATACCGCGAAGTATGTCGGTCCAGTTTGTTCTCGAGGCCAGAAGATCTCTAGCGCGCGTCTATCTGGACCGGCTCTTGGCCGTCCTTTCCCAACGCGAATGCGTGGAGGCGTAGACTCAAAAAAATATTCGGACAGCACTCTTCGTTGACCTCGACGGCGGCCGCATCTGGCCAACTATTGACCGGGCTCGCAAATGACGGCGTTGGTGCGGGTGCTTCACCAAGATACTCTTTAACATTCTGATTTTTATAAGAATAAAATACGAGGCTTCATCTTCGGGGCTTGCGAGGGCTGACGGCCTTTACATTCAAATTGACGCATGTCAAAGGTGAATTACCGCTCTGAGTATAAGGTTAGCAACATCAGTTGTTCCTTATTGGAGGGTGAATAATGCCTGTTATCTTCGGTGATATTGATGGCGATCTGACCGGTAAAGCCAAAGGCAAAAAACAAAACCTGACTTTGGACGATGGGATCGGCGGCACCGCTTTTGGAGATGCTTCAGGTGCTCTCAGAGACAATGCAAAAGGTGGTGACGACGTTGTGGTTGGAGGCGATTGGGCTTCTGAAAATCGACTACTTGGCGACGCCAGCAACATGTACGGCAGCAGTCAGGGTGGGGACGATGTTCTCGTCGGCGGCACCGGGACTCACACTAACCGACTCTGGGGCGACGCAGACTACATGTGGGAGTACTCCACAGGCGGCGATGACGTCCTTAGTGGTGGTGACGACAGCTACGCCAACAGCCTATATGGCGACGCCCAATTCATGCGCGACAGCGCCTCCGGCGGTGACGATGTATTGACAGGTGGCAACAACACCTACGTCAACAGGTTATACGGCGAGGGTGTCAATATGTCGGGCTACACGGTTGGCGGAGACGACACGCTGACAGGTGGCGACTATGCACAAAACAACTACCTCTACGGTGACGCAGCTTGGCTGCTTGAAGATTCCGTTGGCGGCAATGACGTCCTAACCGGAGGGAATTGGGCGGGCGTAAATAGGCTCTACGGTGACGCAGAGTTTTCGTCCGGCCAAGTTACCTGTGGCAACGATCAATTGAACGGTGGCGACAACACCAACCTCAACTATCTCTTCGGCGATGCCCTCTGGATGTACGGCATTTCTGGCGGCGATGACGTTCTGATAGGGGGTGACAACACCAATCACAATCTACTCTTCGGCGATGGCGGCAGAATGTACGGCATCGCGACTGGCGGTGACGACCTGTTGGTTGGCGGCGACGATTCCGTAGCCAATAGCTTCAATGGTGATGCTTCGCTCATGTACGACAACACTCACGGCGGCGATGACGTCTTGACAGGAGGCGACAACAGCGAAAACAACATGCGCGGAGACGCCGCTACCATGTACAACAATGCTGTTGGCGGCGATGACGCCCTCACCGGTGGCGCCGACGGCCTCAACTTCATGTTCGGCGATGCGCTTGACATGCGCAACAACTCGGCCGGTGGCAATGACACCCTTATTGCAGGTTCCGGCAGCTTCAACATCATGAATGGCGATGCCATCAACATGTACGACGGTACAACTGGTGGAAATGACACTCTGATCGGAAGTGACCATTCTGACAATATTCTGCGAGGCGAGGCGGACGCCCTGTATCAAAATGCACAAGGCGGTGACGATGCGCTGACCGGTGGGAACAATTCTGGGACAAACCAGCTCCTGGGCGACGGCGTTATGTACAACAACGCCATCGGCGGTAGTGATACGCTGACCGGCGGAGACAATGCCACGCTCAATGAACTCCGCGGCGAAGGATGGGCAATGTATGATAGTTCCGTCGGCGGCAATGACGTGCTGGTCGGCGGTAACAACGCTAAAGAAAACATACTCCTAGGCGATGGCGACATGCATCATTACGCCGTTGGCGGCAATGACACGTTAAACGGTGGCGACGGCGCCATTCTCAACCGCCTCGTTGGCGATGGTTGGAATTTATACAATGAAACAATCGGAGGCGACGATGAGCTGACCGGAGGCGATCACGCAGTCAAGAATGAAATCCGCGGTGACGGCGACATGTTTAACCATGCCATTGGCGGTAACGACGTGCTAACCGGTGGCAGCAACGCCGAGGAAAACGTGCTCGTTGGCGACGGCATCATGCAAGATTATGCCACCGGCGGCAGCGACACGCTAACCGGTGGCGTAGCAGCCACATTTAACGAACTTGTTGGTGATGGTTGGCAAATGTACAACTACGCCGTTGGTGGCGATGATGTTCTGACAGGAGGCCACAACGCAGAAAGAAACCACCTCTTAGGTGACGGCGTCCTCTATGACAGCGCTGAAGGCGGCAATGACACTCTTACCGGCGGTCATAATGCCAACTTCAACGAAATTCGCGGCGATGGCTGGGATTTGCACAACAATGCCAAAGGCGGAGACGATTTAGTCATCGGGGGCAAAAACGCTCTCGAGAACAATCTGCTTGGCGACGGAGTCATGTACGACAACTCAACTGGTGGCAATGACACATTGACCGGCGGCGATAACGCAACAATCAACCGGCTCTACGGCGAAGGTTGGGACATGTACCTCTTTGCCGTCGGTGGCGATGACGTACTCACCGGTGGGAACAGTGCCGGTGAAAACAACCTCCTTGGTGACGGTATCCTGCACGATGGATCAACTGGCGGTAATGACGTGCTTGTTGGCGGAGACAGCAGCGGCCTCAACCGCCTTCTTGGCGAAGGTTGGGATATGTACAACGCCGCTATTGGTGGCGATGACGTGCTGACTGGTGGGGCAAACAGCACCAACATCATGGTTGGTGATGCTGACCGAATGCATAACAACGCGCAAGGAGGAGACGACACACTAATCAGCGGTCAGAACAGCGATGACGTTATGTGGGGAGACGCTCAAGTTCTTTACGACAGCGCAATCGGAGGGTGCGACACCTTTGTCTTCGCGGAGAGCTGCGGTCAAGATATCGTTATGGACTTCGAGCAAGGTAAAGATGTCATCGACATATCGGCCTATGATGCGGTGACCTTTGCAGTACTGGACAGCAACACTGATGGTTACCTTGACGCCAATGACGCTTTCGTAAGCAGTGTAGGCAACGATACAGTTATCGATCTAGGTGCGGCGTCAGGAGACCAGCAAGGGCAAGATACTGTAACAATCGTCGATATACTGAGTCTGAACGAAACAGACTTCTTGGTCTAAGAGACACGCTACAGAATCTAATCCCTTTGTTTGGATTCTTCTGCGGGGTTCCGACCGTTAGTTGCGCTTAAGTTCGGGGAAACGGGTTAAACAGAAAAGCAAACGCTCGCTGGCGACGATCTATCGGCATCGTGCTTAGAAATCGTGGCAGCGCATCTTCTACTGACCAGTTCAAGAATACCTTTTTGACATGCGTCAAAGTGGAGGCGTCGCTAAGCGCCTAGCCTGAGTTCATGGACGGTTTGAAGCCGTTAGGGAACGGATAAAGAAACCATGATAAACTGCAATATTATCAAAATGTAAGGCTGACGCTGGGATTGTTGGTTGGACCTTCCTGGCGCGGCCAGTGACGAGTGAGCTATTTGACGGGATTTGATAATGACGACCGGCCAAACTAAGCCAGAGCGTCCCAAGACGCGGATCCGGGGGCTCTTTGCATCGGCACTGTTCTTTAGCGTCTTCACCAATCTCTTGATGCTGACCGGTCCGTTATTCATGCTGCAGGTCTACGACCGGGTCTTGGGCTCAAGATCCGAGGAGACCCTGGTGGCTCTCTTCGGTTTAGTTGCAGTACTTTATTTCTTCTACTGGTTGCTCGAATACGCTCGGGGACGTGTCATGGCCCGGGCTGGTGCAAAGTTTCAGTCGGCACTGAATGCTCCTACGTTTCGCGCGGTCCTCGAACGTGCAGCGCTCCGTCGAGAGCAGTCCCGGGGATCCCTGCAGGATCTGGAAGCCGTTCGCGCATTCTTCTCATCGCCGATCCTGCTCGCGCTCTTCGACCTGCCATGGACACCGGTCTTTCTGGTGGCGATCTTCATTTTTCACCCGCTCTTAGGCTGGCTCGCGGTCACAGGTGGTGGTTTTCTCGTCGTTGTCGCGCTTTTGAACCAAGTCATGACCAAGCGTAAGAATGCAGAAAGCGCACAGCTTTCGGTCGCGGCGCAGCGCTTCGCCAAGGAAGCGGAAGAGGGCGGAGAGCTTATTCTCGCACAGGGTATGATGCCGTCAGTTGCGGGACGGTGGATACAGATCCAGAACGAAGCGGTGGACAAGTCATTGCGGGCAAATGACTGGACCGGGTCCTTCGGCTCTTTCACCAAAGCGTTCCGCTTTTTTCTTCAGTCCGCGATGTTGGCGCTGGGGGCTTGGCTGGTCCTGGACGACGCGATCACAGCCGGTGCCATGATTGCGGCATCGATACTTCTGGGCCGTGCCTTGGCCCCGATCGATATCGCGATCTCCCAATGGCCTGTTCTGCAACGGGCACGCACTGGATGGCGCCAGGTTAAGGAATTGCTTGAGCACTCCACAGTCAGGCAGCCACCAACCGAGCTTCCCGCTCCAGCCGCTCGATTGGAAGCCCAGGCTCTAACGGTAATCAGCCGCCCCGGGCAGAAAGCCTTGCTTCAAAACGTTTCGTTCGGGCTGTCACCGGGTGAAGCGATCGGGATCATTGGAAAGAGTGGCTCTGGTAAGACGACGCTCGCACGCACGGTTGTGGGGCTCATCAAGCCGGTCGCGGGCAAAGTGCGCCTTGCCGGTGCGACGCTCGATCAGTACGGACCGGAGCGCCTGGGTCGGTATATTGGGTATCTCCCGCAAGATGTCCGGCTGTTTGAGGGAACAATTGCGGAGAACATCGCCCAGATGGATCTTTCCCCCGATTCCGAGAAGGTTGTTGAAGCCGCCAAGAAAGCCCGGGTGCACGACATTATCCTTAAGCTTCCGGATGGCTATGACACGCGGATCGGTATCTCGGACGCGCTCCTCTCTGGGGGACAGAAGCAGCGTGTTGCGCTCGCACGAGCTCTCTACAACGACCCCGTTCTTCTCGTCCTCGATGAGCCTAATTCCGCCCTCGATGCAGATGGCTCAGAAGCTTTGAACAAAGTTGTTGCGCAGATGAAGGCAGATGGCAAAGGGGTCCTGATCATGACCCACCGCCCAACGGCAATCTCATGCTGTGACAAGTTGCTGGTGCTGGATGGAGGTAAAGTCGCTGGCTACGGGCCTCGGGATGAGATCATCCGCTCGATGATGAAGAACGCAGGAGAGATACGGCGCGCAGTGAGTGGTGGGACGGCGCGCCATGAGTGAGCGGAAGTGGAGCGCAAGGATACCGCTGACAATCGGCTTTGCGGCCGTCCTTCTGCTGCTGGGAGGTCTCGGTGCGTGGAGCGTGGGGACGCAGATCGCTGGCGCAGTCGTCGCGAGAGGCGTCGTAGAGGTTGAGAGCAAACGACAGGTCATCCAGCATCCGGACGGAGGTGTTGTTGGCGAGATCCTCGCGCGGGATGGAGATGCAGTGCAGGCCGGCGACGTGCTTGTTCGTCTCGACGGAACCTTCTTATTGTCGGAGCTTGCCATCGTTGAGCGACAACTCACAGAGATCTCGGCACGACGCGCAAGGCTTGTCGCGGAACAGGAAGAGAAGGACGAACTGGACTTCAAAGCTCTGCCCCAGCTGACACAGATTTCGGCTGAAGAAGTGCGCGAGAAGATAGAAGGTCAGAAGAAACTATTCCTTGCTCGCCGCGAGTCTCTTGCGAAGGAACTGGATCAGATCGCGGAACAGCAGAAGCAGATCGAGCGGCAGATCGACGGAACAGAGGGGCAGCTGACGTCCCTGAAGCGCCAACTTGACCTCATCGATAAAGAGCTAACGGATGTTGAAAGCCTTTTCGAGAAGGGGCTGGTGCAAGCGGGTAGGCTATTAGAGTTACAGCGTGAAGAGGCCCGGCTTCAGGGTGAGATAGCAAGGCTTGTCTCGTCAATCGCCGAGGCTCGGACGAGAATATCGGCGCTCGAGATCCAAGGTTTGAACCTCACAAACAGACGGCGCGAGGAGGCGATCACGCGACTGAGAGACATTCAATACAGTGAGATCGAGCTCTTGGAGCGGCAAGTCAGCTTAACAGAGCGCCTTTCCCGGCTCGACGTTCGGGCTCCCTTAAGTGGAATCGTATTCGGATCTCAGATTTTCGCCATTCAATCTGTTGTCCAGGCTGCTGAGCCCATGATGTATCTCGTGCCGGGAGACCAGCCGCTACAGGTTTCGGCAAGGATAGAGCCGACCGACGTTGATCAAGTGTTTCCCGGTCAGGACGTGACGCTCAGCTTCACGACCTTCAACAGTCGTATTGTTCCGGCAGTCCCCGGGAAAGTGCTCCGAATTTCAGCTGATGCCGAAACCGATGAGGCAACAGGGCTCACATTCTATGAGGCGATACTCATGCCTGACCAGGCGGAACTCAACGCGATGTCGGAAGTCAGCCTCTTGCCTGGTATGCCCGTCGAGGCCTTTCTTAAGACCGAAGACCGAACTCCGCTGTCCTACCTGGTTCAGCCGCTTGTCGTTTATCTGAAAAGGGCGTTTCGAGAAGAATAGTGATGGTCGAAATTTAGCGAGAATTCTCGACGCTCAGACCTGTATCTGCGAAGTTACCTTCAGGTTGCCCCCTCCGCTCTTATAAGCAATGCACCCGGTAAGATACTGGATTTGAGTAAGGAAAACTCAAGATCTGACGCAGATCAATGCACCGTTCCCTAGTCTTGATATTTTTTCGTCGCTTCATCAGTTGCCGCGGGGGTGGTTATGGCACGATCAATTTCTTTTGTTATCGAGGGGGAAGTCGATACAAGGGTCACTATCACGGAGATGACGGACGGAACGCTTAAGTTCGACCTCCAAGTGCTCGGTACAGGCTCTATTGGAGACTTGAGAGCGCTTTTCTTCGACATGAGTGGTGTTGACGTCTCGGGCCTGTGTGTGTCCGGAGCCGATGTCACCCAGGCCGCGATGGATGAGGGAGGCGTAAACACACTTGGGCAAGACGCCAACATCGAAGGTTCGGTTTCCAACGAACTCGGCGATTTCGATGTCGGGGTCGAGTTTGGCACGGCCGGGATATCGGCCGACGATATACAAGAAACTAGTTTCCTTCTGGATCACGATTCAGCGGAGCTAACACTGAATATGCTAGATCTTTCCGATTTTGGAATTCGGTTTACTTCTGTCGGCGAGGCAGGGAGGCCGCGAAAAGGCTCATTGAAACTTGGCGACCAATCAAACGGTGTCGCCGATGACGATCAGCTGGCTTTGCTCGAAAATGAAACAGCGAGCATTAACATATTTTCCAACGATACAAACGGCTCCCTAAATACCGTAACGAGCGTCGTAGACCCAGATGGAACAGCCTTTACGACGACAGCAGCCGGCTTCGAATCGACAATTACTGTTGATGGTCTTGTTCTAGGTAAAATGACAGTAGCAGAGGACGGTTCTGCAACTTTTGACGCAAATGGAGCTGATGTAGACAGCCTTGCGGAGGGAGAAGTCAAATCATTTGAAATCAAGTACGCAACGACGTCGCCAGATGGATCGCTTGCAACTGCGAGAGTACAAGTCTCCGTGACGGGAGTCAGCGATGCGATATCCCCGGTGCTCATAAAGGGAATTGATCTCAGGGACTACAGCGGGTTTTCCGTATCTTCAGCTGGAGATGTTGATGGCGATGGCTCCGACGATGTGATCATTGGAGCCTTCAATGCGACCTCGGGTTTCTCTTCTCAGGCGGGTGAAAGTTACCTCGTCTATGGATCGGCTCTGGTGGGCGCGGCCGCGGATAACTTTGAATTTGATCTGGCGACCATGGACGCTTCGCAGGGGGTTCTGATCCGAGGTATTGACACTGCTGACTTTAGTGGCTGGTCAGTCTCATCCGCTGGTGACGTAGATGGTGATGGACGGGACGATGTGATTATTGGTGCATGGGTGGCTGATCCGGATGGCAGGATTAGTGCCGGTGAGAGTTACCTTGTCTACGGATCGGCTTTGGCTGCCGAGAAGTCGGATGACGGAGCAATTGATCTGGCGGCCTTGGCTAGTTCGCAAGGAGTACTAATCAAAGGCGCGGATCTAGGTGATCTGAGCGGTCGCTCTGTCTCCGCTGCAGGAGACGTCGACAATGATGGTCTTGACGATGTGATAATCGGGGCACTTGGCGCAGACCCTGATGGTGCAAGTGGTGCTGGTGAGAGCTATCTTGTCTACGGATCGGCTTTGGCTGCCGAGAAGGCGGATGACGGAGTGCTCGACTTGGCGACGCTCGCTTCCTCCGAAGGCGTACTCATCAAGGGTATTGATGCAGGTGATCAAAGTGGCGTCTCGGTTTCGTCCGCTGGAGATGTCGACGGTGACGGTATTGATGACGTAATAATCAGTGCCCCCAGAGCCGATCCAGACGGTGCCGATGCCGCTGGTGAGAGCTATCTTGTCTACGGGTCTGCCTTGTCTGCAGAGAAGGCGGATGACGGAGTGC
>JAGDYX010000001.1:0-2463995 GCA_049116435.1 Paracoccaceae bacterium | reverse complement strand
CCTCCGAAGGGGTGCTCATAAAGGGAATTGATGCAGGCGATCGAAGTGGTATCTCAGTTTCGTCCGCTGGAGATGTGGACGGTGACGGTATTGATGACGTGATAATTGGTGCGTACCTTGCTAGCCCCGATGGCACACTTGGGGCGGGCGAAAGCTATGTTGTCTTCGGGTCAGCTCTGGCTACCGAGAAGTCGGACGACGGAGTGCTCGATTTGGCGACACTAACTCCCTCGCAGGGGGTCTTAATAAAGGGCATTGATTTCAATGATCGAAGTGGAGAGTCAGTGTCCTCTGCTGGCGATCTCGATGGGGACGGGTTAGATGATGTTATTATTGGAGCGAGGCGCGCGGATCCTGACGGGGTCAGTGAAGCAGGTGAGAGCTATGTAATTTATGGCGCACAGCTCACCTCAGAGGCACTTGAGGACGGAGTCATTGATCTAGCCGATTACTGGATTGGTTGATTGCTACCGGCACGTGGTTTCTGGGTCGATCATCGGACCTAAACGCCGGGACTCCGAAACCAGACCAACGCGGTGTCCCTACGTCTCCGCCGCTTCCGATCTTGCCAAGTGCGAAGCCAATGAAGGCAATCTCCAGGCTGTAAACATCTAGCTCCGTCGGGAACGGGAGTGGCGGGAGTCCGCCCGATGATGTGGGCAGAGGCAGTGCCACGGGCCTCTGGACTGGTGCGTCCATTGTGGCGGTCTAGAGCTGCGCTTCATCACTGAATGTAGACCTTCATCATGCGTCTGACTTCGTGTCCGGAAGGCACTCTCTAGGTGCCGAATTTCGGGTGTTCAGAGGGCAGTTTTCGGAACCAGGGCACTCTAAAGGAAGGCTGCCATAAAACGAATCCTTACTGGCAACCATAATTCCACATCAGAAAATCATTTTAAGTATATAAAAATAAAGGAAAAAAGATAATGAAACACATGAATGATTTCGATCAAATCCCAGATTGGCCGGAGGAAGAGGATTTAGCACGCGTAAGTAAGGCTCTTTCCAGCTGGTATGTCCGGCGCGACGGTAAGTATTTCGAGCTCGAAAACTTGTTCACAACACTGTCGCGAAAGGATGTCGAGCGAGCGGGTTTTTTACGCATTCGACAAGAGTTTCCGGAGTTGCGATCTCCCGTGCCGGTCATGTCGGCGGCGTTCGACCGTGTGATCGAAGAGCTCCATGATGACCCCGAGCAGTCGATACCGACTTGGAACGGGCGCGTAGAGTGCAAACCCGGTGAAGGTCGAATGATCTGGTCCAGAGGAATGGTCGCGGTGAACGCTTGGGAAGAGCCGGGCTATCGGTCGCTGAGGGTGAACGAAGCAGACTACGGCCCTTTCGAGGCGTTCCTGCAGTTCTTGTTTCCTAGGGAGCCCGAGCGGGAGATGGTCTTGCACTGGCTGGCCTGGAACCTCCAGAACGAGGGAGATAAGCCTGGCTGGGCCGTGTTCCTGTATTCCCAGACTAAGGGAACCGGGAAGTCGACCTTCTGCCGGCTGGTCTCGAAGCTCTTCGGGGAAGAGAACTCGGCAACCCAGAACAATCTCACCAAGCTAACAGGCCGGTTCAACATGACCATGCTTCGGAGCAAGCTGGTGATCTCGGAGGAGCTGAAGTTAAAGGCAGAGACTGAGAGCGCCAACGCTCTGAAGACTTACATCACCGAGTCAGTGACCGTCGGGGAGATGAAGGGGCGGGAGGCAGAAAGAGTGCAACAATGCTGTGCCTTCCTCTTTACGACGAACCACCTGCCCTCTTGGATCGAAGCGGGTGACAGGCGGCTTTACGTGGTGGAGATCGACCACGAGGGGCACGCAGCAGGCCCCCGCGCGGATGAGTTCGCAGCACTGGTGGGGCGGGTGTCGCGGTACTTCGACGACCCTGCTGAGCTTGGTAAACTCTAGGAGACACGCTTGGATCGCGCTTCGATCCGAAGTGTCCGAAACGGTGAGTCCGCAAGGTGTCCCTCATAGACAGCCCAGTTCAGAAAGTGCTGCACTTGGGTCAGGATCCTCTTCTGGGTTCTCGCTGTGATCCACGCCTCGTGTTGTTCGGACAGCACCACCAGCTCCTCCAGACTCTTGCCCTTGTTCTTCAGGGGCCGCCCCACGTGCTTCGAGAGCCGTGAGACGAGTTGAATGAAGTGGCGTCCGTCTTCGCGTGTGAGGGAACCGACCGCCCGGGGTCCATAGAGCGAGACCAGAAGGTTCACGGAGAACCGGACACTCTTGAACCCGCCCCAGCGAAGTTCGTTGGAGCGCCGGTTGAGGTAGATGCGGGCAAGCTCGCTTACCTTTTGTTTTCCGATGATCGGGTCGATCCGGTGAAACGAAGCAGGGGCGACACGGACCAGATCTGGCTGAGGGTCGGCAGCCTCGATGACTCCTGCTCTCGCCTTAGTGACGATTTCTTCGAACTTGGCGTTGAGCTCTGCGACACGTGCCTTCGCCTCTCGCACGTCACCCGTCTTCAGGGACTGTTTCAGTCTTTGTCCCAGGAGTGGCTGCAGAGCCTTTGGGTAGTTCCTCTGATACATCCAGGTCTGCTGCTTGAGGAATGCATACTTGATATGTTCGGGCATAACTTCTCCTTGCTTGGGGAAAGTCCCCCAAGGCTGCTGTTGTGTTGAGATTTTCGATGAGTTTCTTGGGCTTGGTTGAACTAGCGGGATCCCAGCCGCTTGGGTTCGATCCTGATGATCTGATCGAGTGATGGCTCTCCGTAGGAGCCCTGGAACGGCCCGGTCAGGGCCACCCCGGTGATGATATCTTCATGGATTTCATGGACCTCGAAGAGGTGCTCTGGCACGTCGTCGAAGGCCGCAATGACAACGACGACGCCTTTCTCAAGTTGGTCGATCATGGCTCACCCCCACGCTGAGACAGCGTCGAGGAGCGCCGACCGGCCGAAGCCAGTGGGATTAGCTTAGTAAACATGTTGGAAGTCTCCTGTGCGTTATCTTTTATTTAGATACGCAAGGTTCCTCAGTTTTATGGGGGGGTGGGGGCGCCGATTCAGTGGTATGCTGTGGAGTGGTCTTGCAGCGTCTTAGTTGCCGCTGGCGAGCGAACCCGTTGTTGGCCGGGCTAATCGGCTACAATGTTGGGCTATGAGCTTCGTCAAAGTCTTCCGACAAGAGTTAAGGCTACCCTGTGGGTTACTGACTGACTTTGTAGATCGTTTCATTTGAGAGGATTGCATGCGTATTGTTAGACTTAGTCTCGTCGTGTTCGGTCTCATCACTGTTGCCTGTGCTGGCGCTTTCTTCACTCTTGGGCCACTCATCGTTGATAGACGGGAGAATACTATCACGGTGCATGCCCCTTATGACGTGACCCCAGAAGCCAAGGCACTTCATAGTCGATTAATCATCGCGGACTGGCATGCAGATACAATGCTGTGGAAGCGCAATTTCCTAGAGCGGTTAGATCGAGGACATGTTGATCTGCCGCGCATGCAGGATGGCAATCAAGCAATTCAGGTTTTTGCCGCAGTTACCAAGACACCTAGAGGGCTGAACTATGATCAGAATTCGGCGCAGGCTTTTGACAACATAACGGCGCTCGCGGTGGGTCAGCTCTGGCCGATACGCACATGGAGCAGTCTTCTCGAACGAGCCATCTATCAAGCTGAAAAACTCAATAAGTTCGCCGATAATTCCAATGGGCAGTTTCGGGTTGTTACGAACAGATCAGCACTCGAAACCGCATTAAGCGAACGCTTGAGCGGTGCCAATCTCACAATCGGGCTTCTGGGTCTTGAGGGTGCCCATGCGCTTGAAGGGAATCTCGCGAACTTCGATCGACTTGAGAGAGCAGGATTTCGAATAATTGGCCTTCACCACTTTTTCGATAACGAGCTCGGCGGGTCGTTGCATGGCAGCAGCGAAGCCGGCTTGACTGATTTTGGACGCGAAGTCGTCGCTGAAATCGAGCGACGCGGAATGGTTTTGGATCTTGCACATTCCAGTCCTGGTGTTGCGATGGACGTACTTCGAATAACCAGCATGCCGGTAATTGTGAGCCACACTGGAATCTTCAGCCACTGCGAAACGAAGCGGAATTTCCCGGATCAACTGATGCGAGAGATCGCCAACTCAGGCGGGGTAGTGGGCATTGGCTTCTGGGCGAAAGTCACTTGTGATGACAGTCCGGAAGGGGTGGCAAGTGCCATTCGTGCTGCAGTCGATCTTCTCGGCGAAGACCATGTTTCGCTGGGTTCTGATTGGGATGGCACAGTCCAGGTCGCCATTGATGCATCCGAGTTGCTGGCCCTGACGCAAGCGCTCATGGAGGAAGGCTTCGGGGAAGAGCAAATCGCCAAGGTTATGGGCGGCAACCTATTGCGGATCCTCCGTGATCGCCTCAATCCCTAAGCTTGTCACCTAGGTAACCTCGTTCAGCTTATAGCTCCGATTTACCTAAGGACCGCTTTGCGGACAAAGCCGTCGTTGGGGTGCACTCTCTGCTGGCGGCCAAGCAAGCGTGACCGAAACTCCACATGATGGTAGACTGGCTTTATTCATGAGGAATTGCCAAAGCTTTGAGAAACTTGAAATTCCCTCTGGTATTGATCGCAGTTGTGGCCACCATTATTGGGACTTTCTCGATTTGGCTATTTTTCGCGCTCGAGACCCCACGGTATCTGCACCTAAGGTCTGAAGCCAAGTCTTGGAACAGAGAGAATTGGGAGAACGGTTTGGTCCTGCGAGCAAAGCTGCAGGTATCCTCAAGTGAGGACCTTGGCGCTCGGACGGCCACCACGGTAGTGGACTGTTATAAAAAGAAATTTGCGCTCCCCAAAAACATAAAGGGAGGGCCTAGTATTGGTTTAAGGATGTTTATGGAGGGCCCTAGGTTCTTAGGTGTTCCATTTCACTCAGGTGCCACCCATCAAACAGATCTAAGAGGCCTATGCCCTGTGCTTTTCAGGTTGGTCGTTGAACGAGAAACCGCACCACCTGCCGTTTACTCCAGTAACTCCTGCATCGTGGCGAACGATCAATCCTTTAAGTGCTTTCTGACCCACCCAAGCACAAGTATCGGAGAAGTAACGAGGCCTAGAATAATCGAATTTGAAAAGATCCCGTTGCGCGAAAAGTTTGAATATCGTGCATACCTATCGATCGCTTTGCCGCTTGATATAGAAACCATAGTGCATTCGGGACCTACCAGACTTATCGCCGAATCCCACTACTGGAATGTCGAACGGAGTTGCTGGAGCAATAGTGCAACCAACGGTGGTTCGTGTAAGAATGAAGCTGAGGTCGTGTGCGGTAGACCTTGAGACCGTTCCTTCTGTTTGCGTCGAACGTCCGCTTTAGGCTCGAAGCGGTCATCTGATGCCCTCTCAGGTCACCAACCTGAGTACAGTCGCCTCACCCTTGGACCCACCTTCCACAAGCTCTGCAACTTACCGTGGCAGCCGGTACAGTTGGTTCGAATCCTACCATCCCAGCCACTCTTCAGGAATTCATTGATTGTTGAGCGTCTTCAGTGATGCGTTTCTGATTTTGCCCCAAAGTTTACCCCACGGGTGTGGGTGTGTGATGGGGTGAATTCGGTGGGGTGGTGGTAAGTTGGACGGCTGCTTGGAGCCCGAAGCGGACCTGATAAAATTGAACGTGGATCCTGAAAGATCTTTCAGGGGTCGGTTAAGACTCCCACAACGTCTGGATCGCCGCATTTCGCCTTTGCAATGTCAATCGGACTTAGGCCCTTGTCGTTGGGATGTGCAACGTCGATGCCTATTTGAACGAGGTACTCGAGAATGGACTTTTCCCGAATCCCTCGCTCCCCAATGAATCCGCCTTTGCGGCAGTTGCCCACGGCGACGTGCAACACGGAGTTGCCCCTATTATCTAGGTGGTGAGCGTTTGCTCCTTGCTCAACAAAAAACTGTGTAGCGACCAGATTGCCTGCCTTCACGGCATTGAACAGAGGTGTCGCACCAAAAAGCTCGACGGCATCCAAGTCCGCCCCAGCGTCTACTAATAGCTGGAAGACCCGTGGGTCATGGCTGTTTTGCGCGACTTGATACAGTGCAGTTGATTGCCTAAGCTATTGTTTTCTTCGCGGCAATCAAGGCAATGGACTCGAATATCAGCAAGATCGGCAGTTTTTCCCTGTATTTTCCCTGATAACAGGGAATTACTGGCTGAGACTGGCTAGCTCAGGACTGCCTGCACAGCCACTCTCCCGTCTTCGTATTACATACCGCTTCGAGTTTAACGCGCGAGTTCGCGTGCAGCGGGGTCTTACCCCCTTGCGCGCAGACTGCTGCCAAGCACGCCCATCACCGCAAAGGCGATGGCCGCCATGCAGACGATCGAAGGACCGGCGGGTGTATCAAGGACATAGGCGGCTCTTAACCCCAAGAGCGCCGAGGCGGCACCTATCGCAGCGGCGATGCAAGCCATGGCTTCCGGTGTTCGGGACAGATTGCGGGCCGCGGCCGGTGGAATGATGAGCATCGCCGCGATCAGCAGGACGCCGACCACCTTGATGGCAACCGCAACGGTAATCGCAAGCGCAAGTGTCAGGATCAATTGCTCCCGCTTGGGATCAATCCCGCTTGCACAGGCGAGCTCCTCGCTGAGCGTCGCCGTGAGCAGAGGCGACCAGCGCCACGCGATCAACGCGATAACGGTGGCGGCCCCGCCCCAGATCACCATCAGATCGGTCTGCGAGACGGCCAGAATATCGCCAAAGAGATAGGCCATCAGATCGATCCGGATCCCCGACAGGAACGAGACCGCCACGAGACCAAAGGCCAGCGAAGAATGGGCTAGGACGCCGAGAAGCGTGTCCATCGCGTAGCCGCGCCCTGCCAGAAGGGTCACCGTCACGGCCATGGCGAGGGCCACCGCGATCGCACCCACGAAAATGGACATCTGCAGGGCCAGTGACAGCGCGACTCCCAGAATCGCGGCATGGGCGGTGGCATCCCCGAAATAGGCCATGCGCCGCCAGACGACGAAACATCCCAGCGGGGCGGCCGCGAAGGCGACACCGATGCCAGCCAGCGTCGCGCGGACCATAAAATCGTCAAGCATTATTCCACCGCCTCATGCCTTCAATGCTCATGCTCATGCTCATGCTCATGCTCATGATTATGATCGTGATCATGATCGTGGCGGTAGAGCGCCAGGGCCCCTCCGGTCCCGCTGCCGAACAACGCCCGGTACTCGGGCGCGGAGGCAACGACCGCGGGCGTGCCTTCGCAGCAGATGTGCCCGTTCAGGCAGATCACACGTTCCGATGTGCTCATCACGACGTGTAATTCATGGCTGATCATCAGGATGGCGCAGCCGGTCTCCCGCCGGACGGTTTCGATCTGCCGGTAAAAGGAAGCGGATCCCGGCTGGTCCAAGCCCTGCGTGGCTTCATCCAGCAAGAGGATGTCGGGCCGGTTGATCAGGGCATGCGCCAGCAGGATGCGCTGGAATTGCCCGCCCGAAAGCTGTGTCATTTGATTGTGGAGAAGGTCGGGGGCGCCCGCGGCGTCCAGAGCCGCCGCGCATTCGGCTTGGGAGACCTTGCTGGTCAGCCGCATGAAGCGTTCGACGGTAATCGGAAGCGTTTGGTCGATATGTAGTTTCTGCGGCACGTACCCGATCTTGAGCCCCTCTTTGCGACGGATCACGCCCTTGATTGGCTTCGTCGCCCCGATGATGGCGCGCAAGAGGCTCGTCTTTCCAGACCCGTTGGGCCCGACGATCGTGATGATCTCGCCGGGTTCAACCGCAAGGTTCACATTTCGCAATACGGTCTTGGCACCATACGCGATGCTGAGATTCTCGACTTCCAGAAGGCTCATGTGGCGGCCTTGTCCGCGCAGGACGGGCACACGCCTTCGGCCTCGACCACCGCGCGTTCGATCTGGAACCCGGCCGCTTTTGCCGCGTCTCCAAGCGCGCCCTTGACTGGGGCTGCCTGTGCTTCCGCGACCGTGTCGCACCGGTTGCAAATCATGAAGGCGGGCGAATGCTGCTCGCCGGGGTGGGCGCAGGCCACAAAGGCGTTCAGCCGCTCGATCTTGTGCACGAAACCGTGTTCTGAAAGGAAGTCGAGGGCCCGATATGCCACGGGAGGTTGCGATCCGAAACCTTCGGCGCGCAAGAGATCGAGGATCGCGTAGGCGCCGAGCGCCCGGTGTTCCTGCAACAAGATCTCCAGCACTTTCCGGCGCACAGGCGTCAGGCGGAGCCCTTCCGCTTCGCAGCGCGCTTCAGCGGCCGCGAGCGCGGTCTGCTCGCACACTCCGTGATCGTGCCGTCGAAAACCGAGGGCTCCTTCGCTTCCCGGGTGTTGGTTCGGGCCGAGACTTGTCATGCCATTCCATATCATATATCGCTCGCGTAATGTTATAAGATCACATGGAGGCCTCGGTGTCCAGAAAGCTTTCCTCTCTCGTTGTCAGCGCAGTCCTGTCTGCAGGCGCCGCAATTGCCGAGGCGCCGACCGTCGCGGTGGACATCGCGCCGGTGCATTCGCTTGTCGCGCGCGTGATGGAGGGGGTTGGCGCACCCAGCCTGATCATTCCAACTGGTGCATCGCCCCATGAGTACAGCCTGCGCCCATCCGAGGCGCGTGATCTGCAAGACGCCGACGTGGTCTTCTGGATGGGCGAGGAGTTTACGCCTTGGATGGCGAATGCCATTGAAACGCTCGCCGTCGATGCGGCGGTGAGTGAACTTCTGGAGGCGGACGGCACGATCCTTCTCGGCTTCCGTGAAAGTGCCTTGTTCGAAGCGCATGCGCATGAGAGCGCGCATGACGAACACGGGCACGACGAGCACGGGCACGACACTCATGGCCACGAAGATCACAGCGATCACGGGGACCATGACGCGCATTGGCATGACGACCATGCGGATCATGATGAACACGCGCATGACGATCACGACGGGCACGATGATCACGACGGGCACTCGGGTCATGCCGATGGGGCGCATGACCCCCACGCCTGGCTTTCGCCTGAGAATGCGAGCATTTGGCTCAATCTGATCGCGGCGCAGCTGTCGGCGGCAGATCCCGAAAACGCCGGTGCCTACTTTGCCAATGCTGCGGCAGCACGCACCGAAATGACGGCGCTTTCTCAGGAGGTGGCCGGCATTCTGGAGAAGGTGCGGGGTGGCAAATTCATCGTGTTTCACGACGCCTATCAGTATTTCGAGGCCGCCTTTGATTTCTCGGCTTCCGGGGCCATCACGTTGAGCGATGCAACAGATCCAAGCCCCAAGCGGATTGCTCAGATTCAGGCTCGTATTCGCGATGAGGAGATCGCTTGCGTGTTGTCAGAGCCGCAGTTCAACCCCGGCCTCGTTGCGGCTGTGGTCGATGGCGCGGATGTCACGACCGCGGTGCTGGATCCGATCGGGATTGACCTGACGCCCGGGGCAAAGCTGTACCCGCAGATGATCCGAAATCTGGCCACCACGCTGGCGGAGTGTCTCTAGCGTCCCGCGCAGCCACGTTCGAAACAGGGCACGCAGCGGCCCGCATGCCGTGCCAAGTCCGGGCCTTGGGGATGACGTGACAATAGACCCGACCCCGATCATGCTCTAACAATCGAGAGGAGGCACCCGGTCGCCACCTCTCCTGGGGGCGCGCTGAGTCAACAAACGTGAAACTTTCAGGTAACGGGTTTCAGAGAGATGCTCACATCTTCCGGCAGTATTCCGGCGCATGATCCGCCAGCATGGTTCGATGAATTTTCATCCTCGATGCACTACGCGTCGCATCTGGCGCTATCGGGAAATATTCGGGATCTTTTCCCCACCTGGACGGCGGAGGCGACCAGTTTCGTCCATCTTGACCAGATCCTTGAGCGGCTTCTCGCACGGCAGGGCGTCGGGACCGTCGTACGCTACGATCCGGTCGGCGGTCTTCGTGTGGGCGGTGACAACGCGGAGGCCATTTCGGAGAGGTTGACGGCCGCCCGTGTGCCGATGGGCACGTCTGATCTTTCGCTTGCGCAACTGGCTCAGGCCTTCCGCGCACTTTCGGCCTCGGCCGAAATTCCCGTCGCCCTGATCGTGGATTACGCGTCGCATCTTGCAGCCGCGACGGAGACCGAGCGCGAGGCGTTCTTTGTGCAGATAGACCGCCAGACCAGACGTCAGGCGGACAAGAACCCGAAATTTGTGACCATCTGGCTGGTGGATCACGTGACCGACCTGCCGGACTGGTTTGCGTTCGGCAACGATCTGCTGCGCGATATCCACGTAGAGCTTCCCAATCTGGAGGATCGTTTCCTCTACGCGCTCCACCTCTCCAACGCGCAGGCGACCGACCCGGAGACCACCCCGGCGCTCGATACCGAACGGCTTCAGCATTTTGCCATTGAGTGCGATGGCGAAACGCTCATCGCGATGCGCTCCATCATGGGCGTGGCGCGTGCAGAGGGCATCACGATCGAGAATATCTCGGACGCCATTCGCGTTTACCGCACGGGGATGCGGCGCAACCCGTGGGCCTCGCACGTCTTGCGCGATCGCCTGAAGAATTCGGCCAAGATCCTGAACCGTCGTATCAAGGGGCAGGACCATGCGCTTGATCGCTGCATGGATATTCTCGCGCGCTCCGCGATGGGCCTGTCAAGCGCCCAAACCGGATCCCGCCAGAAGCGGCCGCGCGGGGTCATGTTTCTGGCCGGTCCCACGGGCGTGGGGAAGACCGAAATGGCCAAGGCCGTGACCGAGCTTCTGTTCGGGGATGACGCCGCGTGCCACCGGTTCGACATGTCGGAATTCATGGAGGAAAACGCCATCACGCGCCTGTTGGGCGCGCCACCCGGCCATCCCGGGCATGAACGCGGCGGGGAGTTGGTCAATGCCGCGCACCGGCGTCCGTTCAGCGTCTTTCTGTTCGACGAGGTGGAAAAAGCGCATCCGCGCATTCTCGATATCTTCCTGCAGGTTCTCGACGAGGGCCGCCTGACAGATGCGCGGGGGGCGTCGGCTTACTTCTCCGAGGCCCTGATCATCTTTACGTCGAATATCGGGATCATGACGAAATCCACGACGACGAACCAAGGCATGAGTGCGTTGCCCTCCGACAGTCACAAGGAGCTGGAGCGCAAGATCAGCAAGTCGGTCGAGATGCATTTCCGCAACGAATTGCAGCGCCCTGAACTGTTGAACCGCATCGGCCAGAACATTGTCGTGTTCGACTTCTTGTCCGGCGAGGCGGCCTATCTGATCTTTGAATCGATGATGGAACGTGTGGTGGCGACGATAAAACGCGAGCGCGGGATCGATGTGGAGCTCACCCCCGAGGCCCATGAGGCGCTGCGCCGTGTTTGCACCAGCGACTTTTTCCAAGGCGGGCGCGGGATTGGCAACCGCATCGAAGAGAACTTCATAAACCCGCTGGCGCGTGCGCTCTTTGACAGGGAACTGAGTGGCCGCTGCACGATCACCGGCCTGAAAGACCCGGGCCCGGGTCTCGTGCTGGAGGTTTCGCCGATTTCATAATGCGAAGCCCGTGTGACAGCCGCTTGGCAGACTCCAGAGCGTTCTTTACGAAGCAGGAACGCCACAACAGGAAGACAAGATGAGCAGCGTGGACATCAATGAGATCACGGGTTCGATCTCCGGGATTGGGTTCCCACACACGGGCCACGCCCTGTTCCACACGTCCGTGCAGCATGGGGTCTCCATGCCGTGCGACGCCTGACTTGGTGCGCCAGACGTGTCAGACGATCTTGTAACAGCAGACGAAAACGCGAGAACAGGCTTCCGCTGGTTCATCCTGTTCGGTGTCTGGCTGATCTACTTCTCCTTTGGGGTTTCCATAGCATCTATGGCGCCGCTGATTGCGCCGATCAGCAACGACCTGATGGCGGGCAACACGACGATGGGCGCGATCCTCGGGGCGTGGCCGTTGACCTACATCTTCGCGGCAATCCCATGCGGCATCCTGCTCGACAAGTTCGGCGTGCGGCCGATGCTCGTGGTTGCGGCGCTGATCATGGCGTCCTCGCTTGTTGCGCGCAGCTTTGCGGAAACGCCCCTGCAGATGCTGGTGGCCGTGGCGCTTTTCGGGGCAGGTGGCCCGCTGATCTCCGTGGGCGCGCCCAAGGCGATCGCGGGCCTCTTTGAAGGGACGCGCCGCGCAATGGCCATGGGGATCTACGTGACCGGCCCGTATCTGGGCGGCATCATCGCCCTGTCGCTCACCAACAGCGTGGCCATGCCTCTGGCGGGCGGCGACTGGCGGGGCGTCATGTTGATCTATGCCGGGCTTGTGCTTCTGGCGGGCGTCATCTGGTTCGCGATCTCGAGCCTGCCGTCATACCATGCGCAGAACGGATCCTCTGAGCCGGGAAAGAAATTCAACCTCGCCGCTTTTGCAGAGATCCTCCGTCTGCCCGAGGTCAGATTGATCCTCGCCATGAGCATCGGGATCTTTTTCATCAACCATGCGCTGAACAACTGGCTGCCCGAGCTCTTGCGCATGCGGGGTTTCACGCCCGTGGAAGCCGGATACTGGGCGGCAATCCCCTCTGCCATGGGTGTGCTGGGTGTTCTGGTGATCCCGCGTCTGGCAACGCCGGAGCGCCGCCTGCGGGTGATGGGCCTGCTGTTCTGCGCGTCCTTCCTCGCCAGCCTGCTGCTGCAGTCGAATGTCGAAATACTGCTGGCAACGGGTCTTGTTTTGCAGGGGCTGGCGCGCGGCTCGATGATGACCGTCGCCATCCTGATCCTGATGGAGACGCCGCAGGTCCCGCCGGAACGGCTGGGGCTCGCGGGCGGATTGTTCTTCACAACCGCGGAAATCGGGGGCGTTCTGGGGCCGTTTTCCTTCGGCTTGCTCTCGGATCTAAGCGCGGGGTTTGCGGTGCCGCTTCTGTCGATCTCGCTGATCTGTATCGGCCTGCTGGTTGTTCTCGCAAGGCTCAGACGGGTTCAGGGTTGAGGCTTGCGGCACAAAGGGCCTGCGTGACCTCTAGGCCGCGGATCCTGCAATACGGCCCAGCACAACGGCGCTGAGCAGGCCGTTGCCGGACAGATACCCGCTATCGCCTTTGCCCGAAACGCCACAGGCCGCGCCGCCACCGGCATAGAGGTTTGCAAAGGCCGAGCCATCCGGACGGAGCACTTGCGCGCTGTCGTTGATCCGCAAGCCGCCTTGGGTGTGAAACAGAGCGCCTGTGACGCGCACACCGCAATAGGGCGCGCGCAGGGCGGTCTCTCCGAAACTGCGGCCGAACTGGTCGGTGCCCCCTTGCGGGATCTCGGAAATGGTTTGCACCAGCGCTTGCGCAGGCACGCCGAGCTGTTCTGCCAGACCCTCGAGCGTATCGCTTGTCTGAATTGCACCCGTGGCTTCGGCGCGTTTGAAATCCTCGAACTGCCGGGCGACCCCGGCAATTCGGTCGTCGAAAATGGCGAAGGCGACGCCGCCGTCTTGGGAAAGGACCGCGCGCGCGGCCTCCGAATACCCTTGCGATTCATCCCAGAACCGCAGGCCGTCGCGATTGACCTGTACGCCGCCTTCGGTGATGACCGCCCAGGTGATCAGAATGCCGTGGGGATGGGCAACGTTGCCATGCCCCTGATAGGCACCGAGATGGCGGGTGTCCGCCCCGATCTCTTCGGCCCAGAGAACCGCTTCGCCGCGATTGCCGTCATGGCCGAACCAGAGACCGTCCTCGATCTCGGGCATATGTTTCGCAACGAGGGTGCGATTGCCGCCAAACCCGTTGCAGGCGAGGATCAGTTTCTCGCAGCCGATGGTTTCCACGCCGCCATCCGGGCGCTGAACCGAGACGCCGCTGATCCGGCCGTCTTCATGGAACAGGATGTTGGCGCGACGCTCGCAGATGATGTCGATCTCAGCGCGTTCGCAGGCCGTGCGCAGGGCGTCGACGAGCTCTGCGCCCGATCGGGTGGGCAGGCCATGCATCCGCCGGCGGCTGTGGCCGGGGTAGTCGAAATTGGCCACCACCGAGAATGGCAGGTCATGGGTCTCTGTCAGCCAGTCGATCACGTCTGCGGCTTTGCCGGCAAGCAGATCCACGAGCGCCTGATCGTTCTCTCCCTTTGCCTTGGCCTGAATATCGGCGGCAAAGAGCGCTGCGCTGTCATCGATCCCGGCTGCGGTCTGGACGCGGGTTCCCGCTGCGGGGATCAGGCCGGCCGACAGCGCGGTCGATCCGCTGGGCACGGCATCCGCCTCGACGACCAGAACGTCCTGACCGGCTTCATGCGCGGAGAGGGCTGCAACGAGCCCGCACGCCCCCGCGCCGATGATCAGCGTCTCGCAGTCGATGTCGAACGCTGCGGGGGGCGGGGCGGTTTTAACTTGCGTTCGGGTCATAGCGGGCGCCTTTTTCAAGCATCTCCGCCGTGCCGATCACCTCGTTCAAGCCATTGAAATCGAACATGCGATCGGCAAAGGGGCGGTTGCTGCCATGGGCGTTCAGGCTGGCGTAATAGTCCTGCGCGGTCCGGGCCAGGGCGCGGACGATCCCGCCGGGGAAGATCACGATGGAAAAGCCCTGCTGCTCAAGATCGGACGCGCCGGTGATCGGGGTCGCTCCGCCTTCCACCATATTGGCGAGGAGCGGCACCCGGGCAGAAAACTGCTTGGCGATGCTCTCGAGCTGTTCGCGGGTTTGCGGGGCCTCGATGAACAATACATCCGCCCCGGCCTCCAGATAGGCCTCGGCACGTTCCGTGGCCGCGGCAAACCCTTCGACCGCGATGGCGTCTGTGCGCGCGATGATCAGTGTCTCGTCAGAGCACCGGGCATCGGCCATGGCGGCGATCTTGCCGACCATCTCTTCGGCGGGGATCAGCGACTTGTCCGCGAGGTGGCCACAGCGCTTGGGATATGTCTGGTCCTCGACCTGCAGGGCCGCGGCCCCCGCGCGTTCGTAAAGCCGCATGGTGCGCTGGGCATTCAGGGCGTTGCCGAAGCCGGTATCGGCATCGATGATCACCGGCAGCGCCGTGCGGTCCGCGATCAGGGACATGGTGTCGGCCATTTCGCTTGCGGTTGTCAGGCCGATATCGGGCCGGCCCAGACGCGTATAGGCAACGGCCGCGCCGCTCAGGTAGAGCGCTTCGAAACCGGCCTCGGTCGCGAGCGAGGCGGTGAGGCCGTCATAAATACCGGGAGCGACAAGGATTTCCTTGCGCGCGAGGCGTGTCTTCAGGCTCATGATGCGTCCTCCAGCCAGGCCAGGGCGTCGGCGCAGCTCATCTGGCGGGTCACGGTGCCAAGCGACAGAAGCGTTGCGTCATGCACCTCCTGTTTGAAGGCCGCGCAGCCATCGGTGAGCATGACGGTCTCGATATTGCGCAGATGCGCGTCGCGCAGCGTTGAAGCCACGCCACCATTTGTGACGATGCCGCCCACGATCAGGTTCTCGACGCCGGTTGCGCGCATCAGGTATTCCAGCCGTGTCTGGTAGAAGGCCGAGTAGGCCACTTTCTCGATCACGAAGTCCGCGGGATAAAGCGTGTCGACCAACTGATGACCGAAGCCTCCCGGCGCAAAGTCACCCTTTGTCAGGAACGGGCGCAGCTCCTTGAGATGCGGTGCAATCAAAGGTTCGCCATCGCGGTCGGGCACCAGCGTGAACTGGGCCGAGAAATAGCGCCCGCCCTTCTTGCGAAGCGCCGCGACAAGGGGGGCGATCCGCTCTGGAAGCGCTGCAATGCTTGCCGCGGACTGACCTGCGCGCCCGTAGGCGCCCTCGGGGTGGATGAAGTCATTCTGCAGGTCGATGGTGAGCAGCGCTGTGCGCGCGGGATCCCACGTTTTCGGATCACTCATGATGCGCCCTCCACGGGTTCTATGATTGTATTCCCAAAGCGGTCGACGCGCCCCTGCAGGCCGGGCTCGATCAGCACCGTCGTGTCAGGTTGCTCGAGAATGGCCGGACCGGTGATCACGGTTCCGACCGGCAAGTCGAGACGGTCGTAAATCGCGGTGTCATGCCAGCTGTCGGCAAAATGGACCTGACGCGTGGCCTTGGGGTCTGCCTTGCCCGCGCCCGATGGCGCCAGGGTTTCGAGATCAAACTTTGGACGCTTCCCGGTCACGGCGCTGCGCAGGTTCAGGATCCGCCGGACACCGTTTTTCAAAAGCCGCCCGAAGGTCGCCTTGTAGGCGGCGTCAAAAGCCTCTTCGATCTGGGCCTTGGTAGGGGGCTGAACGGTTCCGTCTGTGACCTCTACCTCGACCGGAACCGACACCGTATGGGTCTGGCCGATATAGGCCATGTCCAGCTCGAAGGTGACGCTGCGTGCTTCGAAATTCGTCCGGGCTGCGTCCAGCAGCGCCATGCCGTCATCGGTATGTGACTGCATGAAGGCGCCGAGCGCCCCCTCGTCGAGAGTCGAGACCAGCGAATTGATCGTCTGCACGAAGTCCTGCCGCATATCGGCGATGACGCAGCCCATGGCCGAGGTCACGCCCGGATAGCGCGGCACGATCGCGCGCGCGATCCCCACCTCGGCCAGCATGGCCCCGGTATGCAGGGCGCCGCCGCCGCCAAAGGGCATGAATGCAAAGCGCTTCGGGTCAAATCCGCGCTCGATACTGACAAGGCGGATGGCTCCGGCCATGCGAGAGTTCGCGACGCGCAGGATCGCCTCGGCTGCCTCAAGCGTGCCAAGCCCCAGAGGCGCGCCGACATGGGTGTCGATGGCTTTTGCCGCCGCTTCAACATCCAGACGTTCAAGTTTTCCGCCGATGGGATTGTCCGGGTCGATGCGGCCAAGAACAACATTGGCATCGGTAACGGTCGGGCGGTCATTGCCCAAGCCGTAGGCAACCGGACCGGGGTTCGAACCGGCACTTTCCGGCCCGATATTGAGCAATCCGCCTTTATCGACCCACGCGATCGAGCCGCCTCCGGCCCCGATGGTCGTAATCTCGATCATCGGGTTGCGCACGACCATGCCGAAGTCGATCGAGGTCTGCGGCGAGAGCATCGAATGCCCTTCCGCGATCAGGGAGACGTCAAAGCTGGTCCCGCCCATATCGCCGGTGATCACGTTGTCAAACCCGGCCGAGGAGGCAATGTAGCCCGCGGCAATCACACCGGCTGCCGGGCCCGACAGCGCCGTGCGCACCGGCAGGCGGCAGGCTGTATCGACGGCCATGACGCCGCCATTTGACTGCACGATCATGAACTCGCCGTCGAACCCGCCCTGTTTGAGCGCGTTTTCGAGACGCCCGAGATAGCCGGACACTTCGGGTTGCAGATAGGCATTGAGGGCCGTGGTCGAGAAACGCTCGAATTCGCGGATCTCGGGCAGGATCTCGTGGCTCGCGGAGACATGCTCGTTCGGCCAGATCTCCCGAACGGCCGCAACGGCCGCAGCCTCGTTTTCGGGATTGGCGTAGGAATTGGCAAACAGGATCGCGATCGCTTCGCAGCCCTGTGCACAGAGCGTTTCGGTCGCGATGCGCACGGCGTCGAGATCGACAGGCGTGCGCACGGTGCCATCTGCAAGCGTGCGCTCGGGCACTTCCAGCCGGTGACGCCGATCCACGACGGGCTCGAAGTCTCCGCGCAACCCCCAGGTGCGCGGCCGGTCGCGGCGGCGCATCTCGAGCACGTCGCGCAGGCCTTCGGTGCAGATCACGCCAATGCGCGCGCCCTTGCGTTCCAGCAGCGCGTTGGTGCCTGCCGTGGTGCCGTGAACGACAACGGAGATTTCGGAGAGATCGTCGACCTCGCGGCCGATCCCGTCAAGAAAGCCGCCGGACTGATCCGGACGGGTGGTTGGCACCTTGGCCACCGACGCGGTGCCATCGGCTTCGTTCAGAACAAAGACATCAGTGAATGTGCCACCGACATCGACACCAATCATGCGCCCGCTCATTGTTCGATCTCCCGCCAGGATGTGCCGTATGAATTATCCGCCTCTTCGGCGCTGACGAGCCCGCGGGCCACGTCGCGGGCGACGGCCTTGGGCGTACGTGTTTCGGCCGAGCCATACCCGCCGCCACCGGGAGTTTCCAGGCGCACGGCCTGCCCCTGCTTGAGGCGAATGCCCCGCATCTTCGAGGCTAGGGGCGGTTTCTTCCAGCCGTCATCCTGCTCGTAGGAGAACACGTTCAGTGCGCCGTCGTCGCCCTCGGCGATACCCTTGGGCGCAAAGCGGCCACGCTCGCCAAAGAGGAACGCTTCGGCGCCGTTCTCTTCCAGCACCTCGATCTCGTAGACCGCGCCAAGCCCGCCGCGATGGGTGCCGGCACCGGCACTGTCGGGCCGCAGCCCCCATTGCCGGAACATGACCGGATAGGCCGCCTCAAGGATTTCCATCGGCGGGATCGTTGCCGTGGAGATCGGGGCGTTGCCGTGGTTGAGACCGTCGCTTTCGATCGAGCCGCCATGGCCGCCGCCATAAAAGCTGAACATCACCCAAGGCTGACCGTTGCTGCGCTTGCCGGCAATCGACAGGGCATTGATCGTGCCATAGGCATTCGCCACGACCCGGTCCGGCGCGGCGTTGGAGAAGGCGCAGAAGACAACATCGATCATCCGCAGGATGGTTTCCGTGTATCCACCGGTCGGGGCAGGGAATTCCGCCGACAAAAGAGAGCCCTCCGGCACGATCACCTTGATCGGCCGCATCACGCCGGCATTGGCGGGCAGGGCGGGGAAAATATGCTTGATCGCCACATAGGCGGTGGCCACGGTCGTGGGCAGCGCGATGTTGACGGGGCCTGCGCATTGCGGTGACGAACCGGTGAAATCGAGCGTCATCCGGTCATCCTTGATTTCCAGCGCGACGGTGATTTTCAGCGGCTCATCCGTGATGCCGTCATTGTCGAGGAAGTCTTCGGCCTCCCAGCGTCCGTCCGGCAACTCCTGCAGCTCAGAGCGCATCAGCTGTTCGGCCCGGTGCCCGAGGGCTTGGAGCGCGGCAGCGACCGTGTCCGCGCCATACTCGTCCAGCAATTCGTCCATCCGCTTGATGCCGAGATCCAGCGCACCCAGCTGGCCGTTCAGATCCCCCATGGCCGACTGCGGCAGGCGCGTGTTGCGCAAAAGGATATCGATGATGTCCTGGTTTACCTCGCCCGCGCGCGCCAGCTTTACCGGCGGCAGAACAAAGGCTTCCTGAAACACTTCGGTGGCGGCGGGGTTGTAGTTGCCGGGGACCGCGCCGCCCACATCGTGCCAGTGTCCGACCGACGCCAGATAGCAAAACAGCTTCCCGTCGCGGAAATAGGGCCGCACCAGACGCATATCGCTGAGATGCGTGCCGCCAATATGCGCATCGTTGAAGATGTAGATATCGCCATCGGCCAGATCGCCGTCAGCCGCCGCCTTTTCGATTACGGCCTGTACTGCGAAAGACATGACCCCGACGAAAATCGGCAGGCCCGACTTGCCTTGGACCAGCGTGTCGCCGGTCTGGGCATGGTAGAGCCCGTGGCTCGCGTCATGGGCCTCGGCAATGATCGGGTTGAAGGCTGCACGAAACAGCGTCGCGTCCATCTCGTCGGCGATCTGCTCCATGCGGCCCGCCAGAACCGAGAGTGTAATTGGGTCGATGTCGCTCATTCTTGCGCCTTTACTTCCGCGATGTCGTTCCAGACATCTTGGCGGGTGATCTTGCCGCCGGTGATTTCAAATCGGTCGATGAAGCGGATGCCGCCAAATGCGGTGCCGTCGGGCCATTCTCCGGACAGTGTGCCGTGGCAGTAGACGATCGCGGCGTCGCCCGCGCCTTGCATCGCGTCAAACGCCTCGTAGGTCTTCTTGACGAAATTGTACCGTGGCTGCGCCCAGTCGATCAGCTCCTGCAGGCGCTGCATCGGGGCGGCGCCGGGGAATTGCATCGTGAAACCATCATCGAGACAGGCCTCGGCCTCGGCAATCTCGCGACGCTCCATCGCCGTGAGATAGCTGCGCACCAGTTCAGCCGGGTCAGGGCGTGCGGCCGCAGGCTGGCGAGTGGTGCGGCCGCGGTAGTAATTCTCGGCTGGCATGTCATGGATCATGACGGTTACAAGCTCTGGAGATGCCGGTACGACGAATCGCACCGCATCTGTCAGGGCGCGTCCCAGCCGCCCTTTTTCTTCGGCGTCATAGCCTTCCAGCACGTGAAGTTCGACAATCGGCAAGCCATCCTCCCAGCAGCAACCTGTATTTTCTATAATACATATTTGGTCTTTTTGTTAAGTCCAAAAAGATTTATTAAAAGTACAATTGCTTGATTTTCTGTATTACATCTCTACCATCTCGGCAGATTTTGGGAGGAATCATCGCGTGCAAAATTCTGGTTCTGAGATTCTGCCGGAAGGCGGCAAAGCGCGGCGGGTTTACCTGTCTTTGCGCGATCAGATTTCTGATGGCCGCCTGTCCGAAGGCGAAAATCTCCCCGGAGAACAACGCCTTGCCGAGAGCTTCGGTGTTTCGCGTGTCACCATCCGGCGGGCTCTGGATGCCCTGTCCGATGCCGGTCTGATCGAGAAACGGGCCGGAAGCGGGACGACCGTGCGCGCCCGCGCCTTGACGGGCAAGCGCGCCGCGATGGATTTCAACACCCTGATCCCGCAGCTTGTCGAGATGGGGCACTCCACCACCGCGCGCCTGCTGTCCTTTTCTTACAGTCAGGCCCCGGATTTTGTGGCGCAAGCCATGGGATTGGATCGCACCGAGAAGGTCCAGATCGCGACCCGGGTCCGGATTGCCGATTCGACACCCTTTTCGCATCTGACGACCTATGTGCCGGCAGAGATTGCCCAGAATTATTCCGAGGATGATCTGGCCACGACGCCCCTGTTCAAGCTGCTGGAACGCAGCGGCGTGCAGATCAAGGAAGCGCATCAATCCGTGTCGGCGACCCTTGCCGGGCCGGACGTGGCCGATGCACTTGAGGTGGAGGTCGGGTCTGCGCTTTTGTCGCTGAAGCGGGTCGTGCGCGATTTTGAAGGCAACGGGGTTGAATACCTGTCGGGTCTATACCGGCCTGACATGTTCCGCCTTGAAATGCCGCTGAGCCGCGTCGGCAGCGGCAGTGCCCGTCACTGGGAACCGGCGATCGGACAGGCTGAGGAGGCGGCGTCGTGAGTGCTCCACTGACATTGCTCGACAAGCTTTGGGCGGATCACGAGATCCTCAAGCGCGAGGACGGTGTGTCGCTGCTTTGGGTCGACCGGCATCTGGTGCATGAGGGCTCGCACCATGCGTTTGCCAAACTCGCGGCGCGCCACGCCCAAGTTGCGGCGCCAGAGCTGACTTTTGCCGTGGTCGACCATTATGCGCCGACCCGCAACAGGGGCCGGATTGCGGATCCGCAGATCGCCCGGATGATCGCAACGCTGCGGGAGAATGCGGGGACGCACGGGCTGCGCCTGTTCGACCTCAACGATCCGGCACAGGGGATCGTGCACGTGATCGGTCCCGAGCAAGGGCTGACTTTGCCGGGCCTGCTGATCAATTGCGGCGACAGCCACACCTCGACCCACGGCGCGTTCGGGACGCTTGCCTTCGGGATCGGCGCGACCGAAGTGGCCCATGTTCTGGCCACGCAAACCGTCTGGCAGAAGAAGCCGCCGGCGATGCGTATTACCGTGGATGGCGCGCTTGGTCCGGGGGTGAGCGCAAAGGATATCGCACTCAACTGGATCGCCAAATTGGGCACGGACGGGGCGCGTGGCCATGCGCTGGAATATGCGGGCTCTTCCATCCGCAACCTGTCCATGGAAGGTCGTATGACCTTGTGCAATCTCTCTATCGAGGGCGGCGCACGCTTTGGCATGGTGGCCCCTGACGAGACCACATTTGCCTATGTTGAAGGCCGCCCGCATGCCCCGAAGGGCGCCGACTGGGAGGCAGCTGTCGCGGCGTGGGCCGAGCTGTCTTCGGATGGCGATGCGCAATTCGCGCAGGATGTGCATTTCGATGCTGAAGATATTTCTCCGACCGTGACGTGGGGCACGAGCCCCGAGCAGGCGTTGCCGGTGGATGCCAGCATCCCGGACCCGGCGCAGCTTTCGGACAGCAAGTCCGATGCCGCGCGTGCGGCGCTTGAATATATGGGGCTGGATGCCGGCAAACCCCTTGCGGGCACACCTGTCGATCAGGTCTTCATCGGCTCGTGTACCAACGGGCGCATCGAGGATCTGCGCGCGGCGGCGGCGGTTCTGTCCGGACGGCAGGCCAAGGTGCCGGGGCTGGTGTCTCCGGGGTCCGCGCAGGTTAAGGCGCAGGCGGAGGGCGAGGGGCTCGACAAGATTTTCACCGAGGCCGGTCTCGACTGGGTCGCGGCAGGCTGCTCGATGTGTGTTGGCATGAACGGAGATCTCGTGGGCGAGGGCAAGCGCTGTGCGTCATCGACCAACCGGAATTTCCGGGGCCGGCAGGGGCGCGGAGCACGGACCCATCTGATGTCGCCCGCCATGGTCGCGGCTGCCGCGGTGACCGGCACGATTGCCGATGTCCGGCCGCTTTTGCAGGGGAGGTCGGTCTGATGGCGGGGTGGACACGGCATGAAGGGCAGGCGGTCGCCTTGCCGTTTGCCAATATCGATACCGATCAACTGATTCCGGCCCGCTTCATGTCTGTCCCGCGGTCTGAAGGGTATGGCGATTACCTGCTCTACGATTTGCGCCGCGATGACGATGGTGCGTTGCAACCCGATTTCCCTCTGAACCGGCATCAAGGTGCCAGCGTTGTGATTGCGGGACGCAACTTTGGCAGCGGATCTTCGCGCGAAGCTGCCGTCTATGCGTTGGTTGATGCAGGCATACGTGCGGTGATCGCGCCAAGCTTCGGCGATATCTTTTCAAGCAATGCGGTCAACAATGGCCTGCTGCCCGCCCGTGTCGACCCGCAGGAGGTCGAAAGATTGTCGGCGCTTCTGGGGGACGGGGTGGCGCAGGCCGCCATCGATCTGGAAGAGGGCACGGTCACGCTGTCTGGCGTGAAACTGGATTTCGCGCTCGACGAAAGCTGGCGGATCAAACTCATCAACGGCTGGGACGATATCGACCTGACCCAGCAGCATGCCGCGGCGATAAGCCGTTTCAAGGAGACCCGTAGTCAAACCGCGTCGTGGGCCTGGCCCGCAGCGGCGGATTGAAGGCGCCACGCATCGTGGCGCGAGCCGGCATCGGGGAGGTGCCGAAAACCCAAGTGGCAAGATTGCGATCTCGCCTCAACGTTAAGTGGAGATAGACAATGAAGATGAAGATTCTGGGCAGCATTTTTGCCGGCTCTACCCTGATCGCAAGCGCGGTGCAGGCGGAAGAGACCATTTCGGCGGTGCATGCCTTTCCGGAAACGCTGATCTACACCAAGAGCTTCCTGTCCTTCGTGGACAAGGTAAACGAAGCCGGCGAAGGCGTGGTGCAGATTGACGTGCGCGGCGGCCCCGAGGCCATCGGCATGTTCCAGCAGCCTGATGCGGTGCGCGACGGGATCGTCGACATGGTCTACACGCCCGGTTCCTTCTACGGCGGCGCCCTGCCCGAGAAAGATGCCATGGTTGCCTCGAACCTGACGGCCGTGGAAACACGCACCAATGGCGGGACCGAGCTGATCGACCAGATCCATCAGGAAAAAATGGGCCTGAAATATCTCGGCTGGTTTGACAGCGGTGTCTGCTACAACCTCTGGACCCGGGACGAGCCGACCTTCGACAGCGCAGGCAATCTCGAGGTCGAAGGCCTCAAGCTGCGCGGCAACAACGTGTATAACGCGTTCTTCTCGAACTATCTCGGCGCTCAGGTGATCGACCTGCCGACCGGCGAAGTCTACTCTGCCCTGCAGCGCGGTGTTGTGGACGCGACCGGCTGGACGCAGATCGGTCTGATCGACCTGAAATGGAACGAATTCCTGAACTACCGCATCGAGCCCTGCTTCTTCTCGACCGACCTGGGTGTCATCGTGAACCTCGAGAAGTGGAACTCGCTGTCCGACGAAGCCAGAAAGATCGTTCAGGACGTGGCCATCCAGCATGAAAAAGACAGTGTCGAAGCCCTGCGCACCAAGCGTGACGAGGATTTCGCGGCACTGGATGCAGCTGGCATGAAGGTTGTCTCGCTGGAAGGCGAAGCCAAGGCGAACTACCTTGCTGCCGCCCGCGAGAAAACGTGGGAGCGGATGGAAACCCTGATGGCCGAACAGCCCGGTGGAACCGGCAACTATGACCGCCTGATCGAGCTCTTCTACGATCTCGACGCGGCCAAGTAACCGGCGCATATTCAACGGGGCGGGCCTGCCGATCTGGCGGGCCCGCTCTTCGTGACAGATCAGGACTGCCGCAATGATCAACAAGGCCTATTCTTCACTGCTCTATGCAATGGCATTCTTTGCGGGTCTCACCCTTGTGTGGCTGATGATCTCGGTCATCGTTTCGGTCCTGATGCGCAATGCGGGGATGCAGCCCTTTGCGTGGCTGTTCACCTCGGCCGAATACGGTCTTCTTTACATGACGATGCTCGGTGCACCGTGGCTTGTGCGCGAAAAGGGCCATGTTCATATCGAACTGGTCACCTCGGCCTTGCCGGACGGCCCGAGGCGCATTGTCAGCCGGCTTGTCGCGGCGGCCTGCGTGGTGGTCTGTGTCATACTGGCATGGAAAGGAACCGATCTGTTCCTGACCAATATCGAGCGGGGCGATTACGACACCCGCGCCTATTATTTTCCGCGCTGGATGCTGACCATCGCCTTTCCCTTGAGTTTCGGTCTGATGGCGATTGAATTTGCGCGTTTTGTGTTCGGCTCGGAGCTGATGCACAGCGGCGAAGCAGGGATACACGAATAATGGAATGGTTCGAGGCTTTAGCCCTGCTCTTGGGGACGATCGTGTTCCTCATGGCGATGGGGATGCCCGTCGCGCTGGCGTTTCTGGCCGCCAACATTGTCGGCGCGTGGGTGTTCATGGGCGGAGAGCGCGGTGTCGCGCAGCTGCTCAACAACGGCCTCGGGTCACTGACCAAATACGCGCTGGTGCCGATCCCGCTTTTCCTGCTGATGGGCGAGATTTTCTTCCACACCGGCCTTGGCGGACGGATGTTCAACGCGATCGACAAGCTTCTGGGACGGCTTCCGGGGCGGCTGAGTTACGTGACGGTTCTGGGCGGCACGGCGTTCTCCACCCTTTCGGGTTCGTCCATGGGCTCGACCGCGCTTCTCGGCTCGCTGATGGTGCCGGAGATGAGCCGACGCGGCTACAAATCCCACATGAGCATCGGGCCGATCTTGGGTACGGGCGGTCTTGCAATCATCATCCCGCCCTCTGCACTGGCCGTGCTTCTGGCCACTCTGGCGCAGATCGACGTGGCCGCACTGCTGATTGCCGGGGTGATCCCGGGGCTCATCCTTGCAGGGTTCTATATCGCGACGATCTGGCTTCAGACCAAGATCGATCCGGATGCCGCGCCCGCCTACGAGGTCCCGACCATGTCCTTCGGGCAGAAGCTGGGGCTCTTGATGCGTGAGGTCGTCCCGATGGTGGGCGTCATGGTGGTCATCATCATCCTGATGATCCGCGGGTTTGTCACACCATCCGAGGCCGCGGCCTTCGGGGCGCTGGGCGTGCTGATCCTTGCGGCCGTGTTCCGCTGCCTGACCTTTGACGCCATGAAGAAATCGGTCGTCGGGGCGCTGCGGGTGACCCTCATGGCCTATCTCATCGTCTTCGGCTCGGCGACCTTCAGCCAGCTTCTGGCCTTCTCGGGCGCGTCCCGCGGGCTCGTGAACTGGGCGATCTCGTATGAGCTGGCACCGCTGGCCATGCTCGCGGTGATGTTCGCGGTCCTGCTGCTGCTGGGCATGTTCATGGAGCAGATCTCGATCATGCTGCTGACCGTGCCGATCTTCTTCCCGCTGGCCAGCACGCTTGGCTTCGATCCGATCTGGTTCGGCCTGATCATGCTGCTGTCTTTGGAGATCAGCTTTACGACACCGCCCTTCGGATTGCTGTTATTCGTGATGAAAGGGGTCGCGCCACCGGGAACGACCATGCGGGAAATCTACACCTCCGCCTTTCCGTTCATCGGCTGCTCGCTGATGCTTGTCGCCTTGCTTGTCGGCTTCCCGCAACTGGCGCTCTGGCTGCCGTCGCTTTAAGCGCGTCGCCCCGCGCCGGCAGGCCGCCGCCCAAGCAAGCCACCCGCGCCGGCTGAGCGATCCGGCATCGGGATCGGACGTTACCCGGTATGCGCGCGCAGGGCCGTGAACTTGTTCTGCAAGTGCTGGTTCAAAAGCTCGCCAAGGCGCGGCCCATCGCGCGATTCCAGCGCAACGATCATCAGCTTGTGCTCCTCAACGGCCTGCTCCCAACGTGCCGGTGAGATATTGGCCAGGAAGCGCGCCCGTTTCATCCGCGAGGACAGGATCCGGTAATTCTGGCTCAGGACCTCGTTGTCAGCCGCACTCAGAATGCTGTCATGGATGTCCTGATTGGATTTAAAATAGGACTGGCGGTCGCGCTCTTCGAAATGACGGACCATGTCGTCATGGCTTTTGCGGATTTCCGCGATCTGCGCATCCGTGGCCTTCAGGCAGGCCAACTCTCCGGCCAGACGTTCCATCGCACCGATCACCGGGAACGTGGCTTCGAGCTCTTCGATCGTGACCGAGGAGACCCACGCCCCGCGGTTGGGTTCGAGCACCGCCAGCCCTTCGTTTGCGAGCACTTTCAGCGCTTCGCGCATGGGTGTGCGCGAGACGCCGAAGCTTTCGCACAGCTGCTTTTCCGGGATTTTCGTGCCCGGTTCGAGCGAGCCGTCCACGATGAGCTCACGGATCCGCTCAACGATTTCCTCGTGCAGCGTCGGGCGGGAGATCGGATTCGTCAGGTTCATGTCACTGTTCCTTTCCAGAAAGCGCCATGTCGAGGACGCGCGCCACGTGGATGGCGTCGCGCTGTGCGCCATCGCTGATCTGGTGCCGGCAGGAGGTTCCGTCGGCAACCACGATTGTATCTTGGTCGGCCTCTCTGACAGCCGGCAGAAGGTCACGCTCGGCCATCTTCAGGGACACGTCAATGGTGTCGCTGCCGTATCCGAACGCGCCGGCCATACCGCAACAGCTTGTCTCGACCATCTTGACCTCTGCATCCGGAATCATCGCGAGCGTCTTCTGAACCGCAGACATCACATTATGTGCCTTCTGGTGGCAATGTCCGTGCAGCAGGATCGGCTTCGACAGGCCCTTCAGGGGCAGTTCGATCTCTTCCTGAACAAGGAACTCCTCGAGCATCAGGGCCTTGGCGGCGACAGTTTGGGCGTCGGCTCCGGGCACAAGGGCGGGAATCTCGTCGCGCAGCGTCAAGAGCGAGGAAGGCTCAAGACCGATGATCGGCACGCCTGTTTCCGCATAGGGTAGCAGTGCCTTGAGCAATCTGCGGGCTTCGGCCCGGGCCTCCTCGACGAGGCCCACGGCGAGCAGGGTCCGCCCGCAGTCAAGCGCCCGGTCGCCCGGTGCAGGGCGCGCAACGGCGACCCGAAGGCCCGCGGCCCGCAGAACGCGACCGGCAGCACGCAGGTTCTCGGGCTCAAAGTAGCGGTTGAACACATCCGCGAAGAGCACCACCTGCGGGTTCTCATCAGCAAATTCGGTGTCGCGGAAGGGGCGCGAGGACCAGCTTGGCAGGTTTCGCTTGGCGCTGAAGCCGGTCAGACCCTCGGTCAGCTTCGCGGCCCCCGGCACCCAGTTGCGCGCGTTGGCAAGCCACGGGACGCGCGACACATAGGGTGCATAGCGCGGCATGTAGCCCACCAGCTTATCATGCAGGCTCAGCCCCTTTTCAGCGGCGCGGGCCGCCAGAACCTCGATCTTCATCCGGGTCATGTCGACGCCGGTGGGGCATTCGCGTTTACACCCCTTGCAGGAGACGCAGAGCTTCATCGTCTCCATCATCTCGTCAGAGGTCAGGGCGCCTTCACCCAATTGCCCCGAGATCGCCAGCCGGAGCGTGTTGGCGCGGCCGCGCACAACATCCTTCTCGTCCCGCGTCACGCGGAAAGACGGGCACATCACGCCGCCTTTGAGTTTGCGGCAGGCACCGTTGTTGTTGCACATCTCGACGGCACCCTGGAAACCGCCGCCTGCGCCGGGCCAGTCCGACCAGTCGAGCGCGGTCTTGAAAGGCTTCACCTCGTAGTCGGGCTTGAAGCGGAACAGGCTCCGGTCATCCATTTTCGGCGGATGCACGATCTTGTTGGGGTTGAAGAGGCTCTCGGGGTCGAAGCGCTCTTTGACTTCCTCGAACGCGCGCACCATCTGGGGGCCGAACATCTTCTCATGGAACTCGGAACGCACGATCCCGTCGCCGTGCTCACCGGAATGCGAACCCTTGTATTTCGCGACCAGATCGAAGCACTCCTCGGCAATCGCGCGCATCGTGGCGACGTCCTTCTCGAGCTTCATGTTGAGAACCGGCCGCACGTGCAGACATCCCACGGAGGCGTGCGCGTACCATGTGCCCTTCGTGCCGTGCTTCTCGAAGATCTCGGTCAGACCGCTGGTATATTCGGCAAGATCGGGCAATTCCACGGCGCAATCCTCGACGAAGGAGACAGGTTTGCCCTCCTGCTTCATCGACATCATGATGTTCAGACCGGATTTGCGCACTTCGGCAATATCGCCTTGCAGCGCTGCGTCCTTGACGGCCACCGAGCCGCCCCAGCTGTCGCCCTGACCCTTGAAGGTGAAGCCAAGGTCGCCCATCCGCTCCTCAAGCTCTTTCAGTTTGCGGTCGTTGTCGGCGTCGGTTTCTTCCGCGAATTCGACCAGCAGAAGCGCGGCGGGATCGCCCTCCACGAACTGCTCGATGGTGCGCCGGAACATCGGGATATCGCGTGCGAGCGCGATCATCGTGTCGTCCACCAGTTCGACCGCCATCGGCTTGAGCGGGACCAGATGCTGCGAGGCATCCATGGCGGCATAGAAGCTCGGGAAGTGGCAGACGCCCAGAACCTTGCGGCCGGGCAGGGGCGAGAGCTTCAGCTCGATCGCGGTGAAATAGCTCAGCGTGCCTTCGGAGCCGACCAGAAGGTGGGCCATGTTGTTGGGCTCGTTGCGCGGCGTCAGCGCGTCGATGTTATAGCCGCCGACGCGGCGAATGATGTTGGGGAAACGGGCGGCGATTTCAGCCGATTCCCGGTCTCCAAGCGCCAGCATATCGGCGTAGATTGCCTCAAGTTTCGCATTATCAAGTTTGTCCATCTGGTCGGTCAGACCAAAATGAGCTTTCGATCCGTCGGCAAGAATCCCGTCGATGGACAGGGTGTTGTCGCGCATGGTGCCATAGCGCAGCGAGCGACCGCCGCAGGAGTTGTTGGCGGCCATTCCCCCGATCGTCGCCCGGGACGCGGTGGAGACGTCAACCGGGTACCAAAGACCATGGGGTTTCAGGGCGCGGTTCAGTTCGTCCAGCACGATTCCAGGCTGGACGACGCAGCGCCGTCCTTCGACATCGAGTTCAAGAATTTTATTAAAATACCGAGAGTTATCGATGACCAGGGAGTTGTTCACAGTCTGCCCGCACTGCGAGGTGCCACCACCGCGCGGCAGGATCGAAGCATCGAATTCACGCGCCGCATCAAGGCAGGCTTCAATGTCCTCGACGGTCTTGGGCGCGACCGCGCCCACCGGCATCATCTGGTAGATCGAGGCGTCCGTGGCGTAGCGCCCGCGTGAGAATTTATCGAAGAGAAGGTCGCCTTCGATATGTCCACGCAAGCGATCTGCTAGCGGTGATTTCTCCATAATTCCCATTTGTGAACTCCACCGGATTTTCGGGTTGACTGCATTATGAATTCATTATTACGTTTCGCCGACACAACGCAAGACACCCTGTTGGGGTGAAAGTTTCGGGGAGAAAACCATGCGCAAGGCGGGCCGCCATTTTCTGCAAATTCCAGGACCGAGTGCTGTTCCGGATCGTATTCTGAGCGCGATCGGTATGCAGACAATCGACCACCGTGGTCCTGATTTCGCCGCTGTCGGCGAGAAGGCTCTGACGGGAATGAAGTCGATTTTCCAGACCGAGCAGAACGTATTCATCTTCCCGTCGTCGGGTACCGGCGCGTGGGAAGCCGCACTGGTCAATGTCATGTCCCCGGGCGATCGGGTTCTCATGTATGAAACCGGCCATTTCGCGACCCTGTGGCAGAAGATGGCCAAGAAGATCGGCCTGAACCCCGAGTTCATCGAAGGCGACTGGCGCGGTGGCGCGGATCCCGAAAAGATCGAGGCGCGCCTGCGCGAGGACCGCAACCACGAGATCAAGGCGGTGTGCGTCGTTCACAACGAAACATCCACCGGTTCCGTCTCGCCGATTGCCGACGTACGCAAGGCCATCGATGCCGCCGGTCACCCGGCTCTCCTGATGGTTGATTCGATTTCCGGCCTCGCTTCGGTCGATTTCCGCTTCGACGAATGGGGCGTGGACGTCTGTGTTTCGGGCTCCCAGAAGGGTCTCATGCTGCCGCCGGGCCTGAGCTTCAATGCCGCCAGCGACCGCGCCATGGAGGTCTCGAAGACGTCCGGCATCAAGCGGTCCTACTGGGATTGGCAGGACATGGTTGGCCCGAACGCCACTGGTTATTTCCCGTACACACCGGGCACGAACCTGCTCTACGGTCTGAACGAAGCCATTGATATGCTTCATGAAGAAGGCCTGCAGAACGTATTTGACCGTCACGCGCGCCACGGCGCCGCGACCCGCGCTGCCGTACGGGCCTGGGGGCTTGAGGTTCTCTGTGCGCAGCAGGGTCAGGAAAGTGGAGTGCTGACCGCGGTCCTCATGCCGGAGGGGCATTCGGCGGACGCATTCCGCGCAACCACCCTCGATCGGTTTGATATTTCCTTGGGGAACGGGTTAAGCAAAGTCGCGGACAAAGTGTTCCGCATCGGTCATCTGGGAGACTTCAATGACCTGATGCTGATGGCAACACTGTCCGGCGTTGAGATGGGGTTGGCCGCGTCCAACGTCCCGCATGTCAGTGGCGGCGTACAAGCGGCCATGGACTATCTGAAGGATCATGCTCCGGCGCAAGTCGCGGCGGAGTAATGACAGAGGCAATAAGTTCCAAGGGAGGAAGAAACTTATGAAACTCAAAACTGTACTTATGGGTGCCATTGCCGCAGTGGCAATGCCTGTTGCGGCAAGTGCCGCGGACATTACCCTGCGCTTCGGCCATGTCGGCGCACCGGGGTCCCTGTTCGACGCATCCGTCGAGGCATATGCAAGCTGTGCAAACGGCAAGCTTGGCGATCGTGCCGAGGTCCAGACCTTTGGTTCGAGCCAGCTTGGCAAGGACCGTGAGCTGCTGCAGAAGCTGAAGCTCGGCCAGGTCGACTTCTCGCTGCCGTCGTCGGTCATGTCGTCTGTCGCACCTGAGTTCGGCGTTTTCGAAATGCCGTATATCATCCGTGACCGCGAGCACATGAAGCGCGTTCAGGCTGAGCTCGGTGACACGTTCCAGGCTGCTGCAAACAGCCAGGGCTACCGGATCCTCGGTTACTTCGAGAACGGCTTCCGCCACATCACCAACAACACGCGCCCGATCAACAAGCCTGAGGATCTCGCTGGCGTTAAGCTGCGTACTCCGAACGGCGAATGGCGTGTGAAGATGTTCAAGCAGTACGGTGCAAACCCGACGCCGATGGCATTCTCCGAGGTGTTCACCGCGCTGCAGACCAAAGTGATCGACGGCCAGGAAAACCCCTACGCCCAGATCGCTTCGGCCAAGTTCCAGGAAGTTCAGAGCTACCTGTCGATCACCGGCCACGTTTACACCCCGGCCTATGTTCTCGTTGCCGAGAGCCGCTGGCAGAAACTGCCGGAAGACGTCCGCGCTGATCTGGAAGCTTGTGCTTCCGAGACCCAGGGCTTCGTCTACGAGCACGCTGCAAAGCTTGAGACCGAGCTGCTTGACGTGATCAAGGCGGCTGGCACGCAGGTGAACGAAGCTGACAAGGCTGCGTTCGTCGCAGCGTCCGCACCGATCTACGAAGAGTTCTCCTCGACCGTTGACGGTGGCGCAGAGCTGGTCGCCAAGGTTCAGTCCCTCGCAGAAGGGTCGTAAAGACCAACCTCACGGGCTGCCCGATCGGGCAGCCCGTTTTTCCATAAATTCGAAAAATGCGGTCCCGGTGACCTTTCAACGCCGGGGCTTCCTTTTGACTAGACTTCAGACGGAGCCACTCTCCCCATGCTGAAAAAAGGCCTAGAGATATGCCTCGAATGGTTTGTGATCATTCTGATGATTATCCTGACCGTCGTTGTAATCGTTGCCGTGCTGTTTCGGATCGCTGATCAAAGTCTCTCGTGGTACGACGAGGTTGCCGCGATCCTGCTCGCCTGGATTACGTATTATGGTTCCGCACTGGCGGCACTGCGCCGGCGGCATATCGGGTTCGACTCGGTTTTGCTTGCCATTCCGATGCCCGCCCGCATGGGAGCTGTCGCGCTCGCCGAAGCAATCACAGCCGGTTTCTTCATCATGCTCGCCATCACGGGATGGCAGGTGATGCAGGTGCTTGACGGGATGTCGCTCATCTCGCTCACGTGGATGCCGGTCTCGTTCACCCAATCCGTCATTCCGATCGGTGCTGTGCTCTTCCTGATCTGTCAGGCGCTGAGCCTGCCCGATTACTGGCGCAAGACGGCTGCAGGGATTTCCCTCGAGCACGCCGAAATCGAAGAAGAAGTTGAAGCCGAAATGAAGAAAGCGGGAGCTGCCTAAATGTTGATGCTTGGTATTTTCCTCGCAATGGTCGCTATGATCTGTCTGAACATACCGATCGCTGTTGCGCTTGCCGTCTCGGCTATCATGGGCCTGCTTGTCATGGAGGGCACCAGTTCGCTGGTTTCCGTCGCTCTCGACATGTATGGCGGCGCCACGAAATTCTCCCTGATCGCGATCCCAATGTTCGTATTGGCAGGAGCGATCATGAACGCCGGTGGTATCACCGACAGGCTAATCAACTTCGTCTCGGCCATTATCGGTTTCGTACGTGGTGGCTTGGCGATGGTGAACATCGGCGTTTCGTTGTTCTTTGCCGAGATCTCCGGATCTGCCGTGGCTGACGTTGCGGCGATGGGCTCGGTTCTGATCCCGCAGATGAAGAAGCGTGGCTACTCCGCGCCGCTCGCGGCTGCGGTGACGTCCTCCTCGGCATCGCTTGCGATTATCATTCCGCCATCGATCCCGATGATCCTCTACGCGACGTCGTCGAACACGTCCGTCGAGCAACTCTTCGTTGCCGGTGTCGTTCCGGGTCTGATGGGGGCCGGCGGTCTTATGTTCGTCGCCTACATGTTTGCGCGGAAATACAACCTGCCGACCGAAGAGGCTTTCAACTTCAAGCGTCTGCGCGAAACTTTCGTCGATGCTCTGCCGGCCTTTACCCTTCCGGTCATCATCCTTGGCGGTATCTTCGGTGGCTGGGTGACCGCGACCGAGGCTGCTGGCCTCGCCGTGATCGCCGCGATCATCGTCAGCCTCTGGTATCGCCAGGTTGACCTGCGTCGCCTGCGTGCAGCGATGCTCGACGGTGGTATGCAGACCGCAGTGGTTATGCTCCTCGTTGCGGCCTCCGTCGTTATGGGCAGCTTCATGACCCGCGCTCAGGTGCCTCAGGATATTGCTCAGGGCATTCTGTCGATCACCGACAACAAGTGGCTGATCCTGCTGATCCTGAACTTCTTCTTCCTGATCGTCGGGTTCTTCCTCCACTCGGCCGCTGCGATCATCCTCGTTGTTCCGATCGTGATCCCGCTTATCCAGGCGGCTGGCATCGACCCGGTTCACTTCGGTCTCGTGGTGACGCTGAACCTCGCAATCGGTCAGCAGACGCCGCCGGTCGCAAGTGTTCTGATCACCTCTTGCGCCGTGGCACGGGCCAACATCTGGGATGTGTCCAAGGTTAACGTCTACTTCGTCGCTGTCCTCCTGACAGTCCTGTTGATGTGTACCTACATCCCGTCGATCCCGCTCTTCCTGGTTGAGTACTTCTACCGATGAGCGAGGTTGAGCTTCTCTCGGAAGTTCGGGGGGCGACGCTCTGGCTGACCTTCAACCGACCGCAAGCGCGCAATGCGCTGACGTTCGGGATGTATGAAAGCCTGGCGGACGCCTGCCGGACTGTCCCGACAGACGGCTCTATCAAGGCCGTCGTGATCAACGGGGCCGGAGGAAAGGCCTTCGCCGCCGGGACAGATATGACCCAGTTCCGCGCCTTCGAGACAGAGCAGGATGCTCTGGAGTATGAAGGCCGGATCGACAGCGTGCTGGAGAGTGTGGAGACCTGCCCGCTTCCGACAATCGCGGCCATTCACGGCGCGTGCACGGGCGGCGGGGCTGCCATCGCGGTGGCCTGCGATCTGCGGATCACATCGGCCAGCCTGAAATACGGCTTCCCGATTGCGCGCACGCTGGGCAATTGCCTTGCGGCGTCCAATCTCCGGCGCATGTCCGACCTGATCGGTGCGGGCCGCGTCAAGGACATCATCTTCACCGCCCGGCTGATGGGCGCAGAAGAAGCGCTGGCCGCCGGTCTGGTCTCCGAGGTTCTGGAGGATGAACCGGCACTGCTGGCGCGCGCCTCGGAACTGGCAGAGCTGTTGGGCGGTATGGCGCCGCTCACGCTGCGCGCGACCAAGGAAGCTTTGCGTCGCAACCGCGAAGCGACAAAGGTCGAAGATTCCGATCTGATTGCCAGCTGCTACATGAGCGATGATTTCCGCGAAGGGATGGAAGCCTTTCTCGGCAAGCGCAAACCGGTGTGGACTGGAAAATGAGTGGCCCCCTGGAGGGTATGCGCGTTATCGAGTTGGCGCATATCATGGCAGGGCCTGTCTGCGGCTTGATGCTGGCGGATATGGGCGCGGACGTGATCAAGGTGGAAAAGCCCGATGGCGATGACAGCCGCCGGTTTCTGCCCCCCGACATCAACGGGGAATCCGCCGCCTACCTGATGATGAACCGCAACAAGCGCGGCATCGCCCTCAACCTAAAAGATCCGGACGCGGTCGAGTGCCTGCGCGATCTTCTCAAAGATGCCGACGTGGTGATCGAGAACTACCGGATCGGCACGATGGAGCGGCTTGGCCTCGGCTACGAGGACCTCAAGGAGCTCAACCCCCGCCTGATCTACTGCGAAATCTCGGGCTTCGGCCGGACCGGACCCTATGCCAACCGTGGCGGTTTCGATCTGATTGCGCAGGGTATGTCGGGTTTGATGTCGATTACCGGCGAAGGACACGGACGGCCTCCGGTCAAGACCGGACCCCCTGTGTCCGACATCACCGCGGGCCTTCTTGCCGCGATGGGATGCGCGGCCGCCTATGCACGGATGCTGCAGACCGGCGAAGGTCAGAAAGTGGACACGTCGCTGTTTGAGGCGGCGATCACCCAGACCTACTGGCAATCCGCGATCACATTTGCCACCGGCACACCGCCCGGCCCGATGGGTTCGGCGCATCCGCTCAACGCGCCCTATCAGGCGTTCCAGACCAGCGACGGGTGGATCAACATTGGCGCGGCCAATCAGAAGAACTGGCTGCGTCTGCTGGATGTGATCGGCGCGCCGCAGCTCAATGACGACCCGAGATTTGGCTCCAACCGGGACCGGATGACCAATCTCGATGCGCTGGTCGATATCCTCAACGAGATCATCTCGCAGCACGACACTGCCTATTGGCTCGAGAAGATGGAAGAGGGCGGCCTGCCCGCCGGCCCGGTTCTGGATGTCGCCCAGATGCATGCCGATCCGCAGGCGCTGTTTCGCGATATGATCGTCGAGACCGAGCACCCGGTTGCAGGTCCGGTCAAGACAATCGGGCATCCGATCAAGTTCTCCGAGACACCGGCCGGTGTGCGCGGCCCCGCACCCGTTCTGGGACAGCACAGCCGCGAGATCCTGAGCGAGCAGGGTGTCTCCGACGCGCAGATCGAAGCGATGATCTCCAAGGGTGCCGTCATCGCCGCCTGATCCGGTGACTTCGTATTCAAATCCATGTTCAGAAATCAGGGGCTGCCGTGGGCGGTCCTTTTCTTTTTGCTCGGGGGCATTGCCCCGCAGATGACGCAACGTGACCGGATCGGTCGCATATATGAATTAGATGCGCCCCGCCCGTTCGGCTATAAGAGGATGTGGGATCAAGAGGCCGGCTTTCATGGCAGAAGCACCGATACGTCTTGGCGTGGATATTGGCGGAACCTTCACGGACGCTGTTCTGGAGGTCGGGGCCGAGCGCTATTCGGCGAAGGTCCTGACGACCCACACGGCTCCGGAAGAGGCCATCGTCGAAGCGCTTCACAAGACCTGCGACGCTGCCGGGATTGCGCCGGCCGATATTGATCAGGTGATCCATGGAACAACCCTCGCCACCAATGCCCTGATCGAGCGGCGCGGTGCGAAAACGGCGCTTGTCACTACGAAGGGGTTTCGTGACGTCATCGAGATGCGCACGGAAAGCCGGTTTGAGCAATACGATCTGAATCTCGTTCTTCCCGATCCGCTGTTGCCGCGCAACCGCCGTTACGTGGTCGAGGAACGGATGGCCGCCGATGGCGCGGTGCTGATCCCTCTTGAGCGGGCATCTCTCGAGGCGCTTGCGGATGAACTGGGGGAGGCCGGATACGAGAGTGTCGCGATCGGCCTGTTGCACTCTTACGCCAATGACAGTCACGAGAGGCTCGTCCGTGAGGTTTTCGCCGCCCGCCTGCCGGATGTCATGATTTCCCTGTCATCCGAGGTTTCCCCGCAGATGCGGGAATATGAGCGCTTCAACACCACGGTCGCGAACGCCTATATCAAGCCGATGATGAAAAGCTATCTGGGGCGTCTTGAAGGACGTCTGCGGAGCGAGGGCGTGGCAGGTCGCGTTTTCCTGATGCATTCGGGCGGCGGCATCATCTCTCTGGAGAGCGCGGCCGAATTTCCGGTCAGGCTGGTGGAATCCGGGCCTGCCGGCGGGGCGGTTTTTGCCGCCGATATTGCCGCGCGCCACAGTCTCGACAAGGTGCTGTCCTTTGACATGGGCGGCACCACGGCCAAGATCTGCCTCATCAAGAACCGGCAGCCCAAGACCAGCCGCGTGTTCGAGGTCGCGCGGAGCTATCGCTTCAAGAAGGGCTCGGGCATGCCGATTTCGATCCCGGTGATCGATATGGTCGAGATCGGGGCGGGCGGCGGCAGCCTCGCGCATGTCGACCTCATGAACCAGATCCGCGTTGGCCCCGAAAGCGCAGGATCGGAACCCGGGCCGGCCTGTTACGGGCGCGGGGGTCAAGCCCCGGCGGTGACAGATGCCGATCTTGTTCTGGGCAAGCTCGATCCCGAGGACTTCGCGGGCGGCGCCATCCGGCTCTATCCCGAGAATGCCAGACACGCTCTGGACAAGGAACTCGGTCACAAGCTTCACATGGAACCGCTGGAAGCCGCTTGGGGGCTGGCCGAGGTGGTGGACGAGAACATGGCCAATGCGGCGCGGGTCCACGCGGTCGAAAATGGCGAGGATCTGGCGGACTACACCATGATCGCCTTCGGCGGTGCGGCGCCGCTTCACGCGGCCCGGTTGTGTGAAAAGCTCGGTGTCGACCGCTGCCTTGTCCCGCCGGGGGCAGGGGTGGGCTCGGCCATCGGGTTCCTGCGCGCGCCCTACAGTTTCGAGGCTAACCGCAGTGTTTTCATGAAACTCTCGGAATTTGATGCATCCCGCGTGACAGCGCTCTTTGCGGAAATGGAGGCAGAGGCCACCCGCTTTGTCAGATCCTGCGATGCCAAGGCGCACATCTCTGCCGGGTTCAAAGCATATATGCGGTATTCCGGACAGGGCTGGGAGATTCCGGTCAACCTGACACCGCGACAGGCGCAAGACCCTGACGCGGGCACCTTCAAGAGCCTCTTCGAGGCGGCCTATACCAAACTCTTCGGACGATCGGTCGAGAGCATGGAAATCGAGGTGACGGTCTGGTCGGTGAACGCGTTCACACCGTCCGGAGAAGTTGCACGTGTCGCGCCGCGAGAAGGCTCTGAACCTGCGGCAAGCGGAGCCCACAGGCCCGTGTTCGACACAACCGCAGGCAAGGTGCTGGACGCGGCCCTTTACCGGCGCGAGGATCTGTCACCGGGTCTGCGCGCCGATGGTCCGGCGCTCATAACGGAGGCCGAAACGACCATCGTTTTGCCCTCGAGCCGATACGCGGCCGTGCTGGAAGACGGATGTGTCGATATCCGGAAGGCGCAAGCCTTGGCGTCGGCCGAAGCGCAACACGGGCACCCGGAGGGGGCGCATGTCTGAGATGTCCAATGTCGCCTATCAGGTCATGTGGAACCGCCTGATTTCCGTTGTGGAGGAACAGGCGCAGGCCCTTGTCCGCACGGCTTTTTCGACATCCGTGCGCGAGGCGGGGGATCTGTCGGCAGGGGTCTACAACGAAGACGGCGCGATGTTGGCGCAGGCCGTGACCGGCACGCCCGGGCATGTCAATGCAATGGCCGAGGCGGTGGGCCATTTCATCCGCCGGATCGGGCGGGAGAATATCTTTGAAGGCGATGTCTACATCACCAATGATCCGTGGGAAGGCACAGGCCATTTGCACGACATCACCGTGGTCACGCCTTCGTTTCACAAGGGCCGCTTTGTCGGCTTTTTCGCCTGCACGGCACATGTCGTCGATATCGGCGGGCGCGGGTTCGGGGTCGATGCAAATTCGGTCTACGAGGAAGGCCTCTACATTCCGATCATGAAATTCGCAGAGCGCGGTGAGGTTGACGGGACCCTCGTCAGGATCGTTCGGGGCAATGTGCGAGAGCCGGATCAGGTGGTTGGCGACATCTATGCGCTCGCGACCTGCAACGAGATCGGCCACCGTCGGCTGATCGACATGATGCACGAGTTCGATCTGGAGGATCTGGGCGGTATCTCGGATTTCATTCTGGACAATTCGCGGCAGGCCACGCTTGCCCGTATTGCAGCCTTGCCGGAGGCCGAGGCAAGCGGTGGCATGCGGATCGACGGCTATGACCGGCCGATTGATCTGAACGTCAAGGTCACGCTCAGAGGCGACCGGGTCCTGTGCGATTTCGAGGGGACGTCTTCGGTCGACAGGAAAGGGATCAATGTCCCCCTTGTCTATACGAAGGCCTATGCCTGCTACGCGCTCAAATGTGCGATTGCGCCCGAGATCCCGAACAACGCGGCCTCCCTGGCACCGTTCGAGGTCTCGGCACCGGAAGGCTCGATCCTGAATGCGCTGCATCCCGCGCCCGTCGCCCTTCGGCACGTCATCGGGCATATGCTGCCGGACACGATCTATAACGCGCTCGACAAGATCCTGCCGGACCGGGTTCCGGCCGAAGGCGCGGGATGTTTGTGCAATTTCCAGGTCTCCCTGCGCCCGCGCAGGGATGCTGCCGCCCCGTCCGACGCGGTCCGGGCCGAGGTGCTCACGTTCAATTCCGGCGGCTCAGGGGCCCGACCCGGCCTCGACGGCATGAACGCAACCGCTTTTCCGTCGGGTGTCATGACGATGCCGGTTGAAGCGACCGAGCAGGTCGGGCCGTTAGTCATCTGGCGCAAGGAGTTGCGGCCTGACAGTGGCGGGGCAGGTGCCTGTCGCGGCGGGCTTGGGCAATTCATGGAAGTTGGCGCGCGCGAGGGCCACGAGTTTGATATTCAGGCCATGTTCGACAGGGTCGATCATCCTGCCAGAGGCCGGCGCGGAGGTGGCGACGGGGCCGCGACCAAGATTGCGCGCGACGATGGCGCAAAGATGAAAGGCAAGGGCAAACAATTCGTGCCGCATGGCCGCAAGGTCGTGATGGCCTTCCCCGGCGGCGGCGGATACGGGCGCCCCGAAGATCGCGATCTGTCAGATGTCCGGCGGGACCTCGCTTTGGGGTATATCTCGGCAGAGGTCGCGCGGGAGATTTACGCGATGGCGCCAGCCGAGGTTGAGGATGTCCTGCGTCGCGCAAGTTTGGGAGAGATTTTCTGATGACTGTTGCGGGGTTTCCCAGCACGCCGGCGAAGTCGAGCTACGATGTCGTGATCATCGGTGGCGCCATGATGGGCTCCTCGACGGCGTGGTTCCTGTCCGACAATCCCGATTTCAACGGCTCCGTTCTGGTTGTCGAGAAAGACCCGAGCTACGAGAACTCTTCGACAGCCCATACGAATTCATGCATGCGCCAGCAGTTCAGCCGTGAACTGAACGTCCGTATTTCTCAGTTCGCCGCGGATTTCGTCAATAACTTCCGCGACTATCTGGGGGGCGATGCGCGGGTGCCGGAGCTTTCGGTGCAAAGCTACGGCTACATGTATCTCGCGGATAACGAGAGCTTTGCCAATGTGTTGCGGGAGAACCAGAAGGTCCAGCGCGCCGCAGGGGCCGGTACGCGGCTTCTGAGCGCGGCCGAGATCAAGCGGGAATACCCGTTCTACGCGGTCGACGACATCGTTCTGGGCAGCATCAATCTTGTAAACGAAGGCTATTGGGACGGCGGCGCGGTTTTCGACTGGTGGCGCCGCTCCGCGCGGGAACGCGGGATCGAATATGTCTCGGGCGAGGTCGTTGCGATGAACCTCAACGCGGCGCGAACGCGGGTCGACAGCGTGACGCTGAAATCCGGTGACGTGATTGCCTGCGGCGCGATTGTGAACGCGGCGGGCCCGCGCGCCTCGAAGGTTGCGGCCATGGCGGGGATCGATATCCCCGTCGAGCCGCGCAAACGCTTCACCTGGATATTTACCGCCGAGCAGCCGCTGGATCGCGAGTTGCCGCTCACGATCGACCCCTCCGGCGTGCATATGCGGCAGGACGGGCCCCAGACCTATCTGGCCGGCGGGCATTCCGATGATGACCCCGCGGTGGCCTATGACGATTTCGCCATGGACCATGGTCTGTGGGAAAACCACATCTGGCCGGTGATCGCAGGTCGGATTCCGCAGTTCGAGGCCATCAGGGTGGTGACCGAATGGGCGGGACACTACGCCTATAACACGTTTGATCATAATGCGATCATGGGCCCGCATGTGACGGTCGAAAACCTCATATTTCTCAACGGGTTCTCGGGGCACGGGCTGCAGCAATCCCCGGCAATGGGCCGCGGCACGGCCGAGTTTCTGACCTACGGGGCCTATCGCAGCCTCGATCTGACGCCGTTCCATTTTGACCGGATCGTGCGCAATGAACCTTTCGATGAGAGGGCCGTCATATGAGATCGGAAAACCGGTATTGGGAGAGATGATATGAAGAAACTCGTTCTGACCGGGGCCGCCGGGCGCCTTGGCTCTTATCTGCGCGAGCCTTTGTCCAAACTGGCAGATCAGCTTGTCTCCACCGATATCGCGGACTCCCTCGGTGAACTCCATGCAGGTGAGAGCTATATCCGCGCGGATCTCGCCAAATACGACGAGGTTCACGCGGCTCTCGACGGGGCGGAGATGGTTGTCCATTTCGGCGCGATTGCCGATGAAGCTTCGTTCGAGGAGATCCTCGGGCCGAATATCGTCGGTGCCTACAATGTGTGGGAGGCGGCCTACCGGCACGGCGCCAGACGGGTGGTCTACGCAAGCTCGATCCACGCGGTCGGGATGTATCCCAAGCAGGAATTTATCGGTGTCGACGCCCCGCACCGCCCCGACACGTTTTACGGTCTTGCCAAGTGTTTTGGTGAAGACCTCGGACGGATGTATTGGGAGAAGCGCGGGCTGGAGGCCGTGTGCCTGAGGATCCTCTCCTGCGCGCCGGTGACCAGCACCCGCGCCCTTGGCAGTTGGTTGAGCTATGACGACCTGATCCAGCTTGTGACCCGGGCGCTCGATACGCCGACCACCGGCTTCAGCACCATCTACGGCGTTTCGGACAATGATCGCGCTCCGGTGGACAACAGCGGCGCAAGTTATCTGGGCTACCGCCCGAAGGACAATGCCGAGCAGTTCGCGCCGGACATTCTTTCCCAGGCGGATGCCCCTGACCCGACCGATATCGGCCAGACGCTGCACGGTGGGCCTTTTGCATCTGTCGAGCTTGGCGCCAGTGGCATGGACGCCATGGCGGCCGCCAAGGTCAAGACGGACACCTGAGCCGCCTGTTGCGGGGTCAGGGCAGGACCACCTCGATCAGGTAGGGGCCGGGGGTCTGTGCGGCGTCTTTCAGCGCTTCGATGAATTGCTCGGACGTATCGGCGCGCGCGGAGGCGACCCCGTGGCCCTTTGCCAGCGCACACCAATCCAGTTTCGGATCTTCGACATCGAACATGCGGGTTGCGTTGCGCCCGACCTGCGCGATGCCCAGATTGGCCAGCTCGCCGCGCAGGATCTGGTAGCCGCGATTTGCAAAGACCAGAACGGTCACGTCCAGCCTTTCGCGCGCCATCGTCCAGAGCGACTGGAGCGTATACATGGCGGACCCGTCTCCGCTGAGCGCAAAGACCGGCCGATCCGGGCAGGCAATGGCCGCGCCCGCGGCCGCCGGCAGGCACTGGCCGATCGCGCCTCCGGTGGTGACCAGCAGATCATGACCCCGCGCACGGGCGGTGGCCTGAAGGAGCGGCGCGGTGGAGGTGACGGATTCGTTCACAACGATCGCGTCTTTTGGAAGCATGACAGCGAGCGCGTCTGCCACCGTCTCGAGGCTCAGCGGCCCGCTCGGGAGGTCCGGAAGATCCAGCGTGATCCGCTCCGTTCCGGTTTCTGCGTCCGCGCCGACGGCGTCGGCCAACGCATGCAGGGTGCCTTCAATATCCATATCGGGCGCGCATAATTCGTGGACGCGGCAGTCCGGCGGGATCGGTGTGCCCGGTTTTCCGGGATATGCGAAAAAGCTGACGGGCGCGTTTGCGCCGCACAGGACAAGCTCTGTCACCTCGGCCAGTTTCGTCAGGTTTACCTCGATCGGATAGCCAAGGCTCTCCATGCGCGGTGCACCTGCTCCGCGTCGCAGCCTCGGGATCTGCAAAGGGGCCATGAGCCGGGCGCCGGTTGCGCGGGCAATGGAGCCTGCCAGCTCCTGCAATGACCCGTGACCGGCAGCCCCTCCGATCATCAGGGCCGCGCCGGGCCTGCGGAGCGCACGGGCCGCGGCTTCGATCTTCTCGGGGTCAGAGGGATGCAGGGCAGGCGGGGGAGCGGCGATCTGGGGCTCGGTCCCCTCCATCCACGCCGTATCCGCGGGCAGGATCAGGGTTGCAATCTGCCCACCCCGGCTGCGGGCCACCCGAATTGCTGCGGCGCCGTCGCCCGCGACTGCGCCCGCATCTTCGCTGGTCCGCGTCCAGTGAGAGACCGCGTGACTGACACCTGAGGTGTTCCCGCGCAGAGGGCTTTCGTATTTCAGGTGATAGGTCGCGTGATCGCCCATGACATTGACAATGCCGCTGCCGGCTTTTCGGGCGTTGTGCAGATTGGCAAACGCGTTTCCAAAACCGGGGGCCAGATGCAACATGGTCGCGGCGACCTTGCCGCTCATCCGGAAATAGCCGTCCGCAGCGCCGGAGGTGCCCCCTTCGAAGAGACACAGGACACAGCGCATCTCCGGGTGGCTGTCCAGCGCCGCGACGAAATGCATCTCGGACGTCCCGGGGTTTGCAAAACACACGGTCACGTCATTTGCGAGAAATGTTTTCACCAGTGATTCAGCGCCGTTCACGATCCGCTCCCTCAACCTTGTTCGACCCCGTCAGGACGGGCCGGACCAGAACTGCACATTTGCGGGATTTCCCCAAGCCCTTTTGTCAGGTGGACCCGGTGCGGGGGTAGGCGGGCTCAGATGTATTTTGCAAACAGGCCGGCCACATCCACCCGCGCCCGCAGGCGGCTGGCCAGCAGGTAGACGCCGCCAATCTTGCGCTGCAGGTAGAGCGTGTCGATCGGCGGGATCGTGGCAAAGTCGGGATCCGTGCCCAGCTTCATGCCCGCGTCGCGCAAGCGGGTGACAAGCGCGTTCGTGCCAAAATCGAAGATCCCGGGCGTTCTGAGCGGCGCCATGGCCAGTTCGAACATATCGAGCAGTGCCTCGCGATGCCGTGGCAGGGTATCGTCCTCCAGAAATCCAAGGGCCATGGCCGCCGCATGGGCTGCGTCCTGATCGCCCGAGAGACCTGCCCTCAGGATTTCGCGGTAGTTCCGGACAAGGTCGCGATCAAAACGCCGCGTCGCCCCGAAATCCAGCAGGATGATCCGGCCGCTTTCGGGATCATACCGGTAGTTCGCGAAATTCGGATCGGTTTGCATCAGACGGAATTCGAACAGCTCGCGCAAAACCAGCCCGATGAGCAGGGTCATGACCCGGTCACGCTCCTCCTGCGGGGCGTCGCACAGGGTTTCGATGGCGACCCCGTCGACAAAGGACATCGCCAGCAGGTCGCGTGTGGTCAGGTCCGCGTGCAGCTTGGGCACGATGAATTCCGGCGCGTCCTTCAGATGCTTTGCGAAGTCCGCAAGGCATTGCCCTTCGCGCTCGTAATCCGCCTCTTCATGAAGCTGGCGCTTCGCCTCCTCCAGATAGGGCGCGATATCGAGGCCCTCGGGCAGAAGGCCCGAGAGGCGCAGGAGCGTGGCGACATTGCTCACATCGCTGTCGATGCTCTTGCGCACACCGGGGTATTGCACCTTGATCGCAAGGCTGCGCCCGTCTCTGGTCGTGGCCCGGTGCACCTGACCGATCGAGGCGGCGGCAATCGGGTGGACGTCGAACTTCTCGAAACGTCTCAGGAAATCGCTGCCCCAGTTCGCGATCAGAACCTTCTTGAGCTGGCGTGGCGGCATGTAATGGGCGTCGGCGCGCAAATGGGCAAGGACATCCGCCATCTCCGGCGGGAGGAAGTCGCTGGCCTCCATCGACATGAGCTGCCCGATCTTCATCGCGGCGCCGCGCATCTGCGCGAGTTGCTGGGTGAAGCGCGCTGCATTTGCTGGGGTCAGCAGGAGGTCGTTCATGTTCGGGCGCTGGCCGGAGGCCAACTGCCGCCCGCCATTAAAGGCCATGCTCCCCGCGACACTTGCCGTCAGCCCCCCGAAGCGGGCCAGACGAGAGATCCGTCCGCTTGGAACCGGCAAGCCTTTGGCCTGATATTTCGGATATGCCATCTGATCGGGGTTCCGGTCTGGGGGATCTGTGCCGTGCATCCGGCCTCATGGGCACACCTAGTGTGCCCGGACAAAAAGCAAGCGAGAGTTGAGCCGGCGGAGCGTACAGGTCATCGGCAGGCGGCGCGGCGTTTCAGGACCCGCCAGCCACGTCCGGGAGCCCCGCGACATAGGCAAGAAAATCGTCGATCTCCACCTGCCGCGGGGCTTTACCGGTAAAGCCCAGCAGGTAGTTGGGAAGAAGGCGCATGCGTTCTTCCAGCGGCTCGTGAAGCTCGGCGTCATTGTAGCCGACCTGCATGAAGTAGAGGATCCGCGCACGGGTCAAAGCCTCTAGCGGATCATAGCCGAAGCGCTCGAACATGCGGGCAAGCGCGGACAGCCTGCGGGCGTCAGACTGATCGAGAACGCGCCGGACGCGGCCGGACCTGCGTGCCCAGTCGCGCACTGCAAAATCCAGCTTGTTGTTGAACAGATCCGGATTCACCACGCAGCGGAACACATTGCAGACCGCTCCGGTGATCGTCTCTGCCTTGGTCTCGGCTTGCGCGACAAGCGCTTCGGTGTTGGTTCTCTGCCAGTCCTCCAGCAGGGCATCGAGAAGATCCTGCCGGGATTTGAAATACCAGTAGAAGCTGGAGCGCGAGACCCCGAGGCGGTCGGCGAGTATGAGCACCTTGACCATCTCGACCCCGTCACTGATCAGCACGTCCATTGCCACGTTCAGCCAGTCCTGCCGTGTGACTTTGACGTTTCCGACCAACGGCTCCTTGTCGGGGTCATCGCGGTGTAGAACGGGTGCGGATTTCTTGCCTGCCATGGATCAGCTTTCCGGCGGCGCGCCGCCATCCTGTGTGCGTCGCGCGATATAGGCGTTGAGACCCTCGCGCCGGTCAGGGTCCACCGCGGGACCCGGTGCGTCTCTCAGGATGTCTTTCCAGATGCCTGTTGCGCGGGTGTTGGCATCCTGCGCCCCGCGTTCCGTCCATGTTCCGAAATTCGACCAATCCGCAGCGAGCGGCTCATAGAACTGGGTCTTGTAGCGCGACATCGTATGCGCGGATCCGAAGAAATGCCCGCCCGGGGCGATCTCTGCCAGCGCGTCGAGGGCAATATCCGCGTCTTCGGCCTGGGTGTTGGCGCACATCTCGGCAACCATCTGCAGCACTTCCATATCCGTGATCAGCTTCTCGTAGGACACCGTGAGCCCGCCCTCCAGCCACCCTGCGGCGTGGATCACGACGGTCGAGCCCGCCAGCAGGCATCCCCAGAGCCCGAACTGGGTTTCATTGGCCGATTGCGCGTCATTGATATTCGCGGCACTGCCCGTGGCCGAACGCCACGGCAAGCCGAGTTTGCGGGCAAGTTGTCCGGCCGCGAGCGAGGCCTTGAAATGCTCAGGTGTCCCGAACGCGGGTGCGCCGGATTTCATATCGACATTGGAGGTGAACGTGCCGTAGCAGACCGGCGCACCGGGGCTTGCGAGCTGCGTCAGCGTGATCGCGGCCAGCGCCTCGGCATGGCTTAGCGTGATGGCACCGGCCACCGTGATCGGCGCCATGGCCCCCATCAGCGTGAACGGTGTGATGATCGAGACCTGCCGCGCCTTGGCGAAATCGATCAAGCCTTGCCCCATGGGGATATCGATCTGGCGAGGCGAGTTCGTATTGATGATCGTGTAGCAATGCGGCTGCGCCTTGAACGCGTCATCCGAGAGACCTCGGAAATCCTGCAGCATCTCGAAACTTTCGCGGACCTGCGGCGTTCCCCGCGAGAAGATGAATGGCACCTTGTCGGAGAGCGTGAGCTGCGCGCGCATGGTGGCGTAGTGGCGCAGATGCATGGGCACATCCTGTGGCTCTATCAGCGGTGGCACCATGTGCAGCACGTCGAAATGCTGGGTCAGCTGCACCAGCTCCCGGAAATCACGATCCGTTCCGGGACGGCGCCCGCGCTCGAGATCCGTGGCATGCGGAGCGCCCGCGCCCGGTTGGAAGACAAGGTTGCCAAGCGCCAGCGTAATGTCGCGTTCCGGCACGCCGCCGGCCACAGGGATCACGCTTGGCGCGGTCTCCAGCGCGGCTACGACCATCTCGCGTCCGATCCGGACCATGCCGGAGCTTGCATCGACAGACGCGCCACCCGCACGAAACAGGTCGCGCGCCTCTGGCAGCAGCACCTTGATGCCCTGATCTTCGAGAAGTCCCAGCGCGGCCTCGTGAATGGCTTCGATCCGGTCCTCCGAGAAGACCTGCATCACGGGGAAGGGGTTGCGGAGGTTGCGGTAGTCGACCTTGCGGCGCACTGGCGGCGCACTGGATCTGGCGCGCCGCCCCCGCTTGGGTCTGGCCGGGCCTGTCATGGCCTCATCGCTTTACCTGCCGGGTCGTAGGGCGAGGGCGCGATCACCCGTGCGTTGCGTTCCTGACCCACGACATGCACGCTCAGTTCGGTGCCTTCCGCCGCAAGCTCCCGGTTCACGAGCGCCATGGCGAGGGATTTCCCGACCGTGTGCCCGTAGCCGCCCGAGGTGACGAAGCCGATGCGCTGGCCGTCCGACCAGATCGGCTCGAACCCGCTGGCATCGGCGTCGGTGCTGTCGATCTCCAGCGTGACCTGAACCTGCGACGGACCGTTGCCTTCGCGCTCGGCAAGTGCGGCTTCCTTGCCAATGAAGCTGCCTTTGTCCCAGTCGATCCAGCGGTCCATGCCGGTCATGCCCGGCGTGTAGCCTTGTGTGAACTCGGCCGACCAGATGCCAAAGCTCTTCTCGAGCCGGAGCGACAGCATCGCGTTGAAGCCATACTCCCGGATCCCCTGATCCGCCCCGGCCTCGAGCAGGGCGCGGCGCAATGCGATGTGATCTCCCATCCGGCAGTTGATCTCGTAGCCCAGTTCCCCGGCGACCGAGAGCCGGCCCACCTTGCAGCGCAGCAGGCCAATGTCGAAATCTCCGCATCCCATGAAGGGCAGCTCTCCGACCGGGCCGTCCGTCAGCTTCTCGATCACGGCGCGCGATTTTGGCCCCGACAGCGAGAACCCGACCGTGTCTTCGCCGAGGTCGCGCAGGATCACCCCGTCTTCCATGTGATCGTCGAACCAACGCCTGTGCCAGCGGCGCAGGTAATAGGATCCCATGACCCACCATGTGCCATCGCCCCAGTTGAACACCGTCAGATCGCCCTTGAGCTTGCCCTGAGGGCTGAGCATCGGGGCAAGGCGGGCCCGACCGGGGGCGGGCAGCTTGCTGGCCATGATCTTGTCCAGCCACGCTTCGGCGTTCGGCCCGCTGACCTCGAAACGCGAGAACCCGGAGATATCGAGCAAGCCCACGCCCTCGCGCACGGCCTTGCATTCCTCGGCCACGATCTCGAACGCGTTGGAGCGTTTGAGCGACGGGGTTTCCTCGAAGCCCTCGGAGGCAAAGTAGAGCGGGACTTCCAGATCCCAGCTCGCACCCCATTTGCAGCCGGCCGCGCTCATATCCGCATGGGCGGGCGCCATCTTGAGCGGACGTCCCGCCGGCAGCTGCTCGTTGGGATAGGTCATGACGAAACGGCGTGAATAGAACTGTCCGGTCGTCTCTTTTATGTATTGCTTGTTCTCAGCGAAAATCCCGTAACGCGCCACGTCCATGCCATAGACATCGGCCTCGGGTTCGCCATGGATCATCCATTCCGCCAAGGACTTGCCGACACCGCCGCCCTGCAGGAAACCCGCCATCACCGCACAGGCCGACCAGTAACCGCGTTTGCCGGGCACAGGGCCGACCAGCGGGTTGCCGTCGGGTGAGAAGGTAAACGCCCCGTTCACCCAGGTCTTGACGCCGACCTCCTGAAGGCAGGGATAACGCTCGAACCCGAGGGTCAGTTCGTGTTCGATCCGGTCCACATCCTCCTGAAACAACTCCATCCCGTAGTTCCACGGCGCGCCATCCATGGCCCAGTGCTCGTGATTGACCTCGTAGATGCCCAGCAGCACGCCCTTCTGGTCCTGACGGAGATAGGTGAAGCCCTCCAGATCGACTGTCATGGGAACCTCGAAATCGATCTCCTCGAGCGCAGGGATCGTGTCGGAGACGAGGTAATGGTGCTTGAGCGGCGAGACCGGCAGTTCGATCCCGGCCATCCGGCCCAATTGCTTGGCCCAAAGCCCGCCGGCATTCACGACATGCTCGCAGGAAACGGTGCCCTTCTCGGTGACAATCTCCCAGCCTTCGAGGGTCTGGTGCAACTCCAGAACCCGATTGTGCTCGACAACGGTCGCGCCCATCTTGCGCGCGGCCCCGGCATAGGCATGCACAGTGCCGGTCGTGTCGATATAGCCCTCGCGGTCCGCCCACATGCCGCCCAAGAGCCCGTCGATCGACATGATCGGGTTCAACTCGCGTGCTTCCTCAGGGGTCACAAGGCGGCAATCCTCGATGCCGATGGACTGGAAGGTGCGATAGGCCGATTGCAGCCATTCCCAGCGATCTGGCGTGCCGGCCATGGTCAGGCCACCGGTCATATGCAGCCCGATATTCTGGCCGCTTTCTTCCTCGATCTTGCTCAGTAGGTCGATCGTGTAGGCCTGCAGCGCGGCAATGTTGGGGTCCGCATTCAGCGCATGAATCCCGCCCGCCGCGTGCCAGGAGGAGCCCGCTGTGAGCACAGAACGCTCGATCAGACAGACATCCGACCAGCCAAACTTGGCAAGGTGGTAGAGGACCGAGGCTCCGACAACGCCTCCTCCCACGACGACAACCCTGTAATGCGACTTCATGACCGTCTCCCCTGAAGCTTGTTCCGGGTGACCCGAGTCCGCCCGGAATATTACTGGACACTGTTGTCCATTCAAAATGGATAAGCGTGGAATTCTGCTTGCGTCAATAAAATTGACGCCGCGCATCGCCGGCTTGCGCGCGGTTCTTTACGACCATGTGACGGTTTCACGGGGTTCTGCGAGGTTCTACTTGCAATTGCTTCGCATTAACACATATTGCAGACGAGAAACGCTTGAGGGAGGAGAGGCATGTCCAGGCGATCGAATTTTCTGCTTGCGGTCACCGCATCTGCCGCATTTGCGGTGTCTGCTGCGCAGGCGGCTGAAGATAAGCTCAAAGTTGTGACAACCTTCACGGTTCTCGCGGATATGGCGCAGAATGTGGCCGGTGACGCGGCGGATGTCGTCTCGATCACCAAGCCGGGGGCCGAGATCCACGGATACCAGCCGACGCCGCGTGATATCGTGCGTGCCAGCAATGCTGATCTGGTGCTCTGGAACGGCCTGAACCTCGAACTGTGGTTCGAGCAGTTCGTCGTCAACCTCGGAGACATGCCCTCCGCGATCCTGACCGACGGCATCGACCCGATCTCCATCGCAACCGGTGCATATCAGGGCAAGGCCAACCCGCATGCGTGGATGGGGCTCGATAACGCCTTGATCTATATCGATAACATCCGCGACGCGCTCGCAACCCATGATCCGGACAATGCGGCCGTCTATGACGCCAATGCCGAGGCTTACAAGGAAGACCTGCGCGCCACGATCGAACCGCTGCGCGCAGCGGTCGAGCAAGTGCCGGCCGACCGGCGCTGGCTTGTGACCTGCGAGGGCGCTTTCAGCTATCTGGCGCGAGATTTCGGTATGAAGGAGCTTTATCTCTGGCCGATGAACGCCGATCAGGTGGGCACGCCGCAACAGGTGCGCGCCGTGATCGACGGGGTGTCGGAGAACAATATCCCGGTGGTTTTCTGTGAAAGCACGGTCAACACGTCGCCCGCGCAACAGGTCGCCCGTGAAACAGGTGCGGCCTATGGCGGCGTTCTCTACGTCGATTCCCTCAGCACCGAAGATGGACCGGTGCCGACATATCTCGATCTTCTGAAGGTCACATCGCAGACCGTCGTCACCGGATTGACGCAAAACATAAACTGACGGATCCGTCGGGCTGGCCCCGACGGACCCAAAGGAGCTCGATATGCTCGACATTGATAACCAGACCCGGCCCGACGCGAAACATGCGGGCATCATGGCGCGCGACGTCACGGTGACCTACCGCAACGGCCATACCGCTCTGTTCGATGCAACATTCGAGATCCCGCAAGGCACAGTCACCGCACTGGTCGGCGTGAACGGCGCTGGCAAGTCGACGCTCTTCAAGGCGCTGATGGGGTTTGTGCCAAGCGCAAAGGGCGAGATCCGCCTTCTTGGCCGGACGGTCCAGCAGGCGCTGCGCGAAAATCTTGTGGCCTATGTCCCGCAGGCCGAAGAGGTCGACTGGTCCTTCCCGGTTCTGGTCGAAGATGTCGTGATGATGGGCCGCTACGGTCACATGGGGTTCCTGCGCCGTCCGTCTGCTGCAGATCACAAGGCGGTCGATGAGGCGCTGGATCGTGTAAACATGAGCGATCTTAGAACGCGCCAGATCGGAGAGCTTTCCGGCGGGCAGCGCAAGCGCGTCTTTCTGGCCCGCGCCTTGGCCCAGGAAGGTCAGGTCATCCTTCTGGACGAGCCGTTTACCGGCGTTGATGTCAAAACCGAGGAACAGATCGTGGCCTTGCTGCGGGACCTGAAGGACGAAGGGCGGGTCATGCTGGTCTCGACCCACAACCTCGGATCTGTCCCTGAATTCTGTGACCGGACGGTTCTGATCAAGGGCACAGTTCTGGATTATGGCCCGACCGAAACGACTTTTACCGGAAAGAACCTCGAACGGGCTTTCGGAGGCGTGTTGCGCCACATCACCTTGGGCGGTGCAGCGCTTCATGACGATGATGACCCGCGCAAGGTGCAGATCATCACCGATGATGAGCGTCCCTTCGTCCACTACGGAGACCGGACCTACACCACCGATACCGAGGACGACAGGTCATGATGGATCTGCTGCTCGAACCCTTTGGCTATGGCTACATGACCAACGCCATGTGGGTCTCGGCCTTGGTCGGCGGGGTTTGTGCCTTTCTGTCCGCCTACCTGATGCTCAAAGGCTGGTCCCTGATCGGCGATGCCTTGGCGCATTCGGTCGTGCCCGGAGTTGCCGGAGCCTATGTTCTGGGACTGCCCTTTGCGCTGGGCGCATTCATCGCCGGCGGTCTGGCGGCCGGGGCGATGCTCTTTCTGACAGAGCGGTCCGGGCTGAAGGTCGATGTGATCATCGGCCTGATCTTCACGTCGTTTTTCGGTCTGGGCCTGTTCATGGTCTCCATCAAACCGATGTCGGTCAGTATCCAGACGATCATCATGGGCAATATCCTCGCCATCACGCCCGAAGATACGCTTCAACTGGCCATCATCGGGTTTATTTCCCTCGCGGTTCTGCTGGCGAAATGGAAAGACCTCATGGTCACGTTCTTCGACGAAAACCATGCACGAGCCATCGGTCTGCGTCCGGGCGTGCTCAAGGTGGTCTTCTTCATGTTGCTCTCGGCCTCGGTCGTTGCCGCCATGCAGACCGTCGGTGCGTTTCTGGTCATCGCCATGGTCGTGACGCCGGGCGCGACGGCATATCTGCTCTTTGACCGCTTCCCGCGCGTGATCGCGGCCTCGGTTCTGATTGGCGCGTCGACCGGATTTTTGGGAACCTATATCAGCTATTTTCTGGATGGGGCGACGGGCGGCGTCATCGTTGTGCTCCAAACCCTGATCTTTCTCATAGCCTTCCTTCTTGCCCCGAAACACGGACTTCTGGCAGCGCGCCGAAAGGCCGCCGAGGCCTTGTCTCGGGGCCCAGCGGGCTCCGCGGCAACCAGCAGGGAGGCCCGTCCATGAGCCTCGAGACCCTGCTCTTGCCGTTCCAGTTCCCCTTCATGCAGCACGCCTTCATCATTGCGGCAATCGTGGCGGTTCCAACGGCGCTGCTGTCATGTTTTCTCGTGCTCAAGGGCTGGGCCCTGATGGGAGACGCGGTCAGCCATGCAATCCTGCCCGGCGTCGTGCTGGCCTGGATCCTGAATATCCCGCTCATCATCGGAGCGTTTGCGGCGGGCATGGGATGCGCCCTGTTGACCGGTTACCTCGCGCAAAACAGCCGGGTGAAGCAGGATACGATCATGGGCGTGGTCTTTTCGGGCATGTTTGCGGTTGGGATTATCCTTTACACGTCGATCACAACCGACCAGCACCTCGACCACATCCTGTTTGGCAACATGCTGGGTGTTTCGGGGGCCGACATCCTCAACGCGGGAGCCATTGCGCTTGGTGTCTCCGCCGTCTTGATCCTGAAATGGAGAGATTTCCTGCTTCACGCCTTCGACCCGATCCAGGCGCAGGCCTCGGGTCTGCCAACGGGTCTGCTGCATTACGGGCTTCTGGCGATCCTCTCCCTGACCATCGTGGCGACCCTGACCTCTGTCGGACTGATCCTTGCGATCGGTCTGCTGATCGCGCCGGGCGCGATCGCGTTCCTCTTTGTGCGGAGTTTCGGCTGGATGCTCGTGGTGGCCGTCGGCGTGTGTCTGCTGGCGATGCAACTCGGCGTCTATGCGAGCTTTTTCATCGATAGCGCCCCCGCGCCGACAATCGTCCTGATCCTGAGCGCGATTTTCAGTCTCGCCCTGTCGCGGCGGATTTACCTGACCCGCAGAACCTCGCGGAGGGTCATGCACCCGGCGCAATGACCTGCAGGGCAGGCATTGTTTTTTCGCGGCCCAGCCTATGTCCTCGGAAGAGCCGAAACGAGCCGGGGCCCTGACGATGCATGATTTCTACTCCGACACCCAGACCCGACCCACGCGGGCGATGCGCGAGGCTATGCTCGACGCGGACGTTGGAGACGAGCGCCATCACGACGACCCCGCCACGAACGACCTGATCGCGCGCGTGGCCGATATGCTCGGGATGGAGGCCGCGATGTTCCTGCCCTCCGGCACGATGTGCAACGAGGTCGCGATCGCCGTGCATTGCCAACCTGGCGACGAGGTCATCTGCACCCGGGAGTCCCATATCATATTCGCGGAAAGCGGCGGTCCGGCCGCGCTGTCGGGCGTGATGCTCTACCCGATCGACGGGGAACGCGGGATGATGACGCCCGAAGAGGTATCCGCGGCGATCCGGCCAGCTTCGGCCCACGCGCCGCGCAGCAGGCTTTTGTGCACCGAACAAACCTCCAATCTGGCCGGTGGTGCGATCTGGCCTGCCGATCGGCTTCGCGCGGTTGCGGATGTGGCGCGCGCGGCGGGGCTTGCGACGCATCTCGACGGCGCGCGGCTGCTCAATGCCTCTGTTGCCACAGGGGTGCCCGCACATGAATATGCGGCCGGATATGACAGCGCGTGGATCGCCTTTACCAAGGGTCTGGGCTGTCCGGTCGGAGCAGTCCTCGCCGGCAGTCAGGACTTTATCGACAAGGCGTGGCTTTTCAAACGGCGCTGGGGCGGCGCCATGCGTCAGACCGGGGTACTGGCAGCCATGTGCAGCCACGCGCTGGATCATCACGTGGAACGTCTGGCCGACGACCACGCGCTGGCGCGAGAGATCGGCGACAGGCTCAAGGCGTTGCCGGCCATTGCGAACGTGATGCCGGTCGAGACCAATATCGTCATTGCGGACCTCTCGGACGCCGTTCCGGAGGCGCGCGAATGCGCCCGCCGGATGCGCGAAGACAACGTCACGTGCACGGTTGTCGGGAGAAAACGGATCAGGATCGTGACCCACATGGATGTGGGGCAGGCCGATGCCGATGCGCTGATCGCCGCGATCGCGAAGCTGGCCTGAAGCAAAGCGCACGTCCCCCCATGACCGCGAAGTGTTAAGGGCCGATCCCATGGCGGATCGGTCCCGTTCGCGCTGGATTGCTCCCAAAACTCCCTAAAACTTGAGATAATTCGCCACTAACTTGGCGCATTTGCGGCCCAATTCCTCCGTATTCCTCTTCGATATTCACCGAGAAACAACGTCTCGGCACGAGTGTCCGGCTGTATTCGAGCAGCAGAAAAAGGGACTATGATTGTGGGAAAAAGTCTTAGAATTTCGATCGTATTGGCGCTTTGTGTTTCCGGATTATCGGCATGTATGAAGCCCGGCGAAGACGTCATGATGAACGCACAACCCAATGTCGTTCAACTATCGACACGCAATGCAAATCCAGTCACGCAACTGCCGGACGCAGAGACGGAACGGCGGTTCAAGGCCTTCCTAACCGGCTATAGCTGGTGGGACAACACGCCGCGTGGATCGGCGGCCATTGCTAAGCCGGTGATCCACCGCAAGGCGGCCGGTACCGGCACCTACGAGGACCCGATCACACTGGCGGTCGGGCATCGTATCGACTACGGGCGCCAGACCATGGATTATCCCGCCGGCACCCGGTTCTATTTTCCCGCTATCCGCAAATACGCGATTGTCGAGGATGTGTGCGGGGACGGGAACCGCCCGCAGATCTCCGGCTGCCACCGGGGCTGGAAAGGCCATCCCTGGCTGGACATCTATATTGGCGGCCGCTGGTCGACAGCGGAGTTTTCCGATCAATGCGCGCGCAACATCACCGCTATTCAGGATGTCGTCATGCACCCGTCGCCGAATTATCCGGTGATTGCCGGTGAAGTAGCGCGATCAAACTGCAAGGGTCTGCCAAGCGCAAGTTGACAGGCAGAGACGCTGAAATGAGAGGGTGGCTTGCCCCGCTTGGTGCCGCCAGCCCTCTTCCTTCGGCGTGTCACGCGGGTGCCTGAGAAGGGGACTAGACCCCAGTGCGCTGAAGCATTTTGGCCACCGCCTGCAGGATGATCCCGTTCGTGTTCAGATCCGTGTAGTTTTTCGTCGGCTCTTGGGTCTGCGTGTAGATGCTTGAGGCAAACCCATAGGGTGTTCTCGCGACCTCCCGCACATGCTCCACCAGCTTGGTCGAATAGGGATGCGGATGCGTGGCAGCCCACAGGTAGGCGGCTTTCGAACTGACAACTTTGTTGTCCTCCCAGAATTTCCTGGTCCTGTGGCGCGGCTCATTGGACAGCGTCGCGATGGTCCACGGGTCGCCATACACATCGACCCGGAACCCCTGATAGGAGAACCACGGATCGCGATCCAAAGGACCTTCGTTCGGGCAATAGAACTCCCCGGTTTTCTCATAGGCCTCGAGCTGGGCGGAAAACAGGACTTGCGAGAGGTACTCGGCAGGCGGAGAGGCGTCGAATTCCAGCAGTTCCAGAAGCATGGGTTCCGCGCCAATCGGGGCAATCTCGGCGACACGGTACAAGAGCGCCATGCGCTCGTCGCGTGACTTGGCATCCGTCATGACATCATAGGGAGAGTCGACCGCAAACCCCCAAGCCCGCATCCCGAGGGCTGCGTAATGGCTGTAGACCGTCCAGTAGTCGGAGACAAAACGCCCGCGTTTGATCGAATGGATGCGGCGGTCAATCAGGATCTGGTCGAGATCCCACGTACCGACGAGCGCCTCCACAGAGCCGTCCCCATGCGGGTGGCGCGCCAACCTGTAGAGCGCCGACAGCAGCCGGGTCGTGTCGAAAGAGTTGAAGCCGGGCTCCCACCGCCCCCGTCGCGTGTCGATTTCCGCCCCCGGCAGCAGAAACCCCTTCACCTGCGTGCCCGCGATACTGGACAGGATCTTTGCGTACCGGTCGCGGAAGTCTTTCGGCTCGATCAGACCGAGATCAACCGCTGCAATCAGCGCATTCAGCAAACTGCCCACATCCCACATGGTCGCCGCGTTGTGCCTGATCTGGTTTTTGCTCTTGAAGAGGACCGTCGTGGGGCAGAGCCCTGTGCGCGGATCGGTCAGCAGATCGATATATGACCAGGCGGTCCTGGCGTCTTCCAGCAGTGCCGCGCGGTCTTCTGCGATGCGGTCATGCGGAACCGGCGCGCTCTTTGCCTCCGCAGCCTCGGTGCGCAGATAGGTTGGTAAAACGGGGTCGTTGGGAAGAATTCGCTCGACGTAGGTATCGAGCGACATCAACTCGGTCACCTGGTCCTGCCAAAGCGTGTTCAACGCCCGCATAACGGCCTTTCGCCCGGCCCGGTCCCGGATTGCAGCCGGTGAGATGGTGATCACAGCATCGTTCATGGTGCCTGCCGCGCGGAGAAGATCATTCCCCGAAATCGCGGTCTCGATATTGATCGCCAGCGGAAGATGCAGGCAGCCGTGCGGGTCGATGCCGCGCTGGGAACCGGACTGGGTTTCAAAGGTCACCCCCATGCCGGGGCCACGTGGCGCGGCCGAAATCAGGTCCGGGCGCGCGTTCCCGTCGGTTTCTTCAATCCAGAAATACTGATGCGCGGTTGGGCGATTATCTGCGTCCGCTTCAGCCCTTTCGGGATCGAGGGCCACCCAGTATCCCGCCGTCATGGGCCCGCCGTGCCGCGGCAGCACATTCAGCCCCGTGCTGAACGGCATCTTCCTGTCTTCAAGTTGGCGCCTAAATTCCGCGACAGCACCGCGCTCTGCCGGGCTTGCCTTTGGGCCCTCGAAAACGTGGATCGCGATGTGGCGCTTGAACCCGATATCCGCCCTGATCTGAGTGCTCGCAGGCGAAATGAGCGTGATATCGCCGCGTTGCTCATGTTCGAGGGCCGCGTCGCAGAAGCTTTTCACCGCAGCATCGAGATCGGCCTCCGGCAGGGCCGCGATGTCGGCGGCTGACAGGATGAACAGGTTCTGGAACTGGTCATCGGTGATCTGGGGCAGGACCCTGATCGCTTCTTCAAACGAGACGGGCGCGCCACCTTGCAGGTTGAGCACGCGGTTGTAGGACATCTGCACGCCGACCTTGGTCGTCGTCTCCGGCAGGCTGAGGATGTTGCGCACGCCGCTTGAGCGTATGAAGCCGGAGGTCCGCGCGTTTTCTGTCAGGTTCGTCGCGACCGTGTAGAAGTGCTGTCCGTTGCGTTCCGGAACATCCTCAAGACCAAGGCCCGCAATCAGCCTTGCGCGCGCGTCGCTGGTTGCCCGGGCTTGAAGATAGGGCGGCATCTCGGTGAGACCGGCGATGTAGGGCGCAAACTCGATCAGGTTGGGGGCCGTCAGGCGCTGCGCCCGCAGGAACTGCGCAAGGGCGCTCTCCCGATCGAAGGGCACGCCCGAACTGTCCTCCGGCCGGATCACGCAGCAAAACGGGATACCGCGGGCCTTGAAGGCGGTCACAACCGTTTCAAGATTGCGCAGCGGTGTTTGCGGCACGATATCCGAAAGAACGATCACTGTTCGCTGTTTTGCCCGCGCGGCGTGGGCTTCGAACCCCAGAAAAGGCAGGGCCGTTGTGCCCGCAATCGCGGTGGTCAGGAAGGTGCGGCGCTTCATATTCATTGATCCTGAACGCTGTGGGTTATGCCGCTGCGCTTGAGCTTGTTCCAGCTGGCAAGACGGCCGGTGATCGCAGAGGCCATGGCCCGGAAGACCGAGATGTAGAGCATCTGCCTGTAGAACACGCGCTGGAACGGGATCAGCAGCAAAAGCCTGATATTCTCCCGACGGCTGAACTGGAACGCGGCCAGACCGAGGAAAACGTCGATGAGCGGGAAGGCGAGATATCCAACCAGAAGATACGTGTGTGACGAAGACTGCGCGACGAAATCATCCATCGACATCGCAACGATCAGATCAAACAGGACCTTGATGAGCAGCAAGTCCACGATCGGGGCCAGCAAGGGGATGATGTAGCCGAACACGGCAAGGTCGGTCAGGGAGATGAGCCGGAGGGACTTTTCCTCGCCAAACGCCTCGCGGTGTTTCCACAAGGCCTGCAGCATTCCCAGAGACCAGCGCAGCCTTTGCTTGAGAAAGGCGGCGAAACTGGAGGGCGCCTCGGTATAGGCAAACGCGTCCTCCATATAGGCAACGCGGTAGCCCCCGCGCAGAACCCAGATCGTCAGGTCCGTATCCTCGGTCAGGGTTTCGTTTGAATAGAGCCCGACCTCGCGCACGGCATCGACCCGCCACGCCCCAAACGCGCCGGGCACCACGATGATCCCGTTGATATATTCCAGCGCCCGGCGCGCGATGGCCTGAGACGTGAAATACTCAAGCGCCTGCATCCGGGTGATCATGTTCTTCTTGTTGCCAACGAGAACACAGCCCGCCACCGCACCCACGCGCGAATCCTGAAACGGCTGGACGAGATGTGTAATCGCGTCCGGCTCGATCTGCGTATCGGCATCGACGCACACGGCAACCTCGGTGTCTATGATGTCATAGGCAGTGTTCAGGGCCTTCCACTTGCCCTGATTGGGTTGCCTGAGCAACGTCACACGCGGGTGGTCGCCATAGGTGTCGCGGACCAGTTGGTATGTGCCGTCCGTGGAGCCGTCATCGACGACGATGACCTTGAGGCCGGGGTAATCCGCGGCCAGTGCCGTGGCGATGCTTCCGAGGATAACCTCTTCTTCATTATAGGCCGGAATGACCACGGTCGCGGAGGGTGGTTTGTAGCGGGAGTGGCGCCTCAAGGGTTTCCTGAGACAGGCGCAGATCAAAAAGAAGATCGACCGCAGAAGGCCCGCGCCAAGGATAAACCAGAACACGACAATAAAGGTGCTTTCCACGCTCGCAAGGAAGCTGAAAGAGGCAAAATTGAACACCGAAGAGGCAACATCGGCCTTTGGCATGACGTAGTCATCGGTGGTCCCGAGCAGGGTCGCGAGCGGCACGATCTCGTAGCCCTGCGCGCGCAGGGTCCGGATCAGGACCGGCAAAGCCTCGATCGTGTGCATGCCCTCGGCGCGGCCGTCATGCAGCAGGACCACATTGCCAGCGCCTCCGTTCAATTCCCGCACAACGATGGAGACGATTTCGTCTGCAGGGATGCCGGTCCAGTCCGGCGGCACGATATCGCTGCCGGCAACGATGTAATTGGTCTCTTCAAGGAAGGCGAAACCTGCGGCTTCATGGCCCGACACGGGGCCGGGGCCGCGAATGTAGGGGGCCCGAAACAGCAATGTGTTGTGCCCCGTCGCCCCTTTGATGAGGCTTTGCGTGGCGTTGACCTCGAAGACCATGCGGTTGCGGCTGACGGTCTCGATATGGGGGTGGAAATAGGTGTGAGAGCCGATTGCATGGCCCTCATCCACCATGCGGCGCAGCAGATCCTGCGACCGCATCGCCGGTTTGCCGACGGCAAAGAACGTGGCGGGGGCGTTTTCCTCTTTCAGGATGTCCAACACCTGAGACGTGGCCTCGCGATCCGGCCCATCGTCGAAGGTCAGTGCGACCTGAATAGCGGATCCGCCGCCATATCTTTCCATCGCGTAGGGCCGCGGCAGGGTCGCGAACGCCTGCCCCGTGATCTTGCCATCGGCCGATTGCGTCAGACGCCGCTCGCCTGTCCGGGCCTCCGCGACAAGCCGGTAGAACGATCCTTCCCCGCGGTAGCTGACATGATCCATCAGCACGACCGCGGCCAGATCTTCCGCGATACCGGTGCCTCCGCGCATCTGCTTGAGCACGACCGGCCAGAGGCCGGGATCTTCCGCGCCCAGCGACCAGACCGCAACGTTCCCGACCCCCAGATCTTTGAGAGTCAGCAGGCTGTTATGGGTGGTCGCCGCATCGAGCATCCAGATCTGCCGCCGGTCTCCCCTTTCATTCACGAAGGCGCTGTAGCTGTTCAGGGCCCAGTTTGAGAAACTCACATCCGCACCGGCGGCATCGATGCGGGACATGGCTTCGGAATAGTTGATTGTTTCGGGAAGGGGCGTGCCGGAGGTCCAGTCAACCGCGCTGGTGCCGATGGCCACAACCAGCTTTTCCGGACCGATCGTGGAGGCCAGCGTTTCTGCGGCACCGTCAAACCAGTCCTGAGCGGCCAGCGGGCCGGGGTCTGAGCCAAGCCACGGTTCCTTGAACAGGGTGACAACGAACCGGTCCGCCTGTGCGCGCAGGATTTCGCTGCGCCAGAACTCACTCTCGAAGGCGGCCGTGAGACATGTCTCTTTCTGTGCCGCCACCAGTTGGCGGCGCAACTCGGTCACAAACGCCTCGACCGCGAACAAGGTCTGGTCCGGCAGCCCGTTGAGCTGAAGGCAGAGACCAGAGCTGCCGTCGAGCACGCCCGAGCGCATGATCTGACCAATCAGCCGGCCGCGGAAACCCAGATCCGAAAGCCGCCGAACGAACCCGTACGCATCGGCACCTGCCGTAAGCCGAAGGCGGGGCATGATCTCGGGCGACCGGTCGCTGAGGTCGGCAAGGACCTCATGGATCTCCTGCAGATCTTGCGCTTCGACGAGGCGCTCAACCTCGAGATTCTCGCCCGTGATTTCATACCAAGGCGGCATCAACGTGTCTGCCAGCCCGCAACTGTCCCGCAAGCTCAGAAGCTGTTCATGGTGGTCCCGAGGCAGAGCCACAGTCAGCCGTTGCGCGCGCGGCCCCTGCCGTTCAGCACCGCCCGTGAGAGCCGTGCGCGCCTCAGGGCTACAGTGTGACGCGCGTGCTGGCCGCGGTGCATGCGTGTGATGCGCGTGATCGTCCCCGGAGGCTTGGTCGTCTGCGGTGATGGTCGCGTGCGTGGGGCTGGTGTTCTGCGCGGGGGCCAAGGGGGCCACGACCACGTCTCCGGATCGCGGATCTTCCCTGAGTGCGCGCTCCAGCGCCTCGGTGTGCCAGATGCTGGAAACGAAACCGGAGATCCACACAAGCGCCAGAACCACCGTGACCCCAAGGGCGATCCGCACGCGCATGTTGCGATACCCCTCCGGCTTCCAGAAGACCGGATCTTTCTGGACGGGCTTTGGCTTGAGGCTGAAATCCTTCGGAAACATGACTATAGCCCGCCCGCCCGTCTTCGGGGCGCGCAGGTGCAGCACGTGACCGGAAACTCTGGTGCCGTCAGCTTGAACATTCAGACGCGACCCCAACCGGGGCAACGTCCCAAGATGACTTGGACGCGAGACTCGTAAACAAAACTACCCCCAACAAACGCCATCTCTGGCGGATCTCTAAGGCTTAAGATTACGTGAACACGGAGACGGAAAACAGTTGCGCCCCAGAAACAAAGTGTTTCCGGATTTGCGGGTGTATCTGGTTGTTTTGGGGTGTTTCAGCGGAGCCGGACCGTCACGATCCGGCTCCGTTATGCAGGTGTGTAAGCGTTACGCGAGCGCTTCGAGAACGGCTTTCAGCGCCCCGTTCATATCTGCTGTGCCGCCCAGATCGCGTGTCCGGGTCGCCTCGTTTTCGAGCGATACCTCGATCGCCTGTTCGATCTCCTGCGCGGCGTCTTCCTGCCCGAGGTGCTCGAGCATCATGGCCGCTGTCCAGACCGCGGCAATCGGGTTCGCGACGCCCTTGCCCGCGATATCCGGGGCAGAGCCGTGGACCGGCTCGAACATGGAGGGGTAGACCCGCTCGGGGTTGATATTGGCAGAAGGTGCGATCCCGATGGAGCCGGCCACCGCGGGGCCGAGATCCGACAGGATGTCCCCGAAGAGGTTCGAGCCGACAACGACATCGAACCAGTCGGGGTTCAGGACGAAATGCGCGGTCAGAATGTCGATATGGTACTGGTCCGTGGACACGTCCGGGAAGCGCTTGGCGGCTTCGGCGAAACGCTCGTCCCAGAACGGCATGGTGTGGAAAATCCCGTTCGACTTCGTGGCGGAGGTGACGTGCTTGCGCTTGCGTGTCTGGGCCAGCTTGAAAGCGTAATCCATGATCCGGTCGGTGCCGAACCGCGTGAACATGGCTTCCTGAACGGCCGCCTCGCGCTCGGTGTCGCGATACATGCGACCGCCAACCTCGGAATATTCGCCTTCGACATTCTCGCGCACCACGATGAAGTCGATATCCTCTGCCGTGCGGCCGGCAAGCGGAGAGGTGACGCCCTTGAGCAGGCGAACGGGGCGCACATTGGCATACTGGTCCAGTTCACGGCGCAGCGGGATCAAAAGACCCCAGAGCGAGATGTGATCCGGCACGCCGGGAAACCCGACTGCACCGAGATAGATCGCATCGTGGTTCTTGACCTGCGCGATCCCGTCTTCCGCCATCATGCGCCCGGTCTTGGCGAAACGTTCGCAGGACCAGTCGAACGCGTCCCATGTCACCTGAAAGCCGTGGCGCTTGGCCACGGTCTCGACGACCTGCTGTCCGGCGGGAATGACCTCTTTGCCGATGCCGTCGCCGGGAATTGTCGCGATGCGGTAGGTTGGTGTCTTGGTCATGAAGATTTGCTCCCTCCGAGGAATTCTAATGTTAGGTCGACCACCTGTTCGGGGAGTTCCTCCGCGAGGTAGTGCCCACCGGGCAGTGCTTTGCCGTCAACGTCCGTCGCGCGTTCCCGCCAGAGCGACAGGCAATCGAAATGCGCTTGGATAGCACCCGATTGCCCCCAGTAAACACGGACCGGACAGGCCAGCTTGCGCCCTTCATCTTGGTTGTCATGCTGAATGTCAATCGTTGCCGCGGCCCGGTAATCCTCACAGCTTGCGGCAATGCAGGCAGGGTCCGAGAAGGCGGTCAGATACGCCTCGAGCGCGTCTTCGGTAAAAGGAGAAAGACCGGCAGATCCCGCCCCGCATTTCTTCAGCCAGAAGGTGCGGGGATCGGCCCCGATCATGTCTTCGGGAAAGGGCGCCTTCTGGATCAGGAAGAACCAGTGCCAGTAGGCGCGGGCAAAGCCGTCGCCGGTGTTCTCGTACATCTCCCGCGTCGGCGCGATATCGAGCAGCACGAGGCCGCGGACACGGTCCTCCCAGTCGAGGGCGAGCCGATGGGCCACCCGCGCCCCGCGATCATGTGCCAGAATGGCAAACTCGGCGTGTCCGAAGCTCTCCATCAAGCGCACCATGTCACCGGCCATCGCACGTTTTGAGTAGGTGCTGTGATCGGGCGCGGAGACGGGTTTGGAGGACGTCCCGTATCCCCGCAGGTCCGCGGCCACGACGGTAAAGTGTTGCGCCAGCCGCGGCGCCACCTTGTGCCACATGACATGGGTTTGCGGATACCCGTGCAAAAGCAGGAGCGGCGGCCCGTGGCCGCCGATCACACCATGTATGTCGATCCCGTCGAGGGACTTGGTGAAGGTCTCGAAGCCTTCGAACATTGGCTTCGGGGGGCGAGGCCCCGTCACCTCATTCGGCCTGCAATTGCCATTTCACACCGAGCTGATCGAAGAAGCCTTGTTCCGCCTTCAGGCTGATCCACGTGTTGACGTAATTGATCCAGACCTGATCGGCCTGCGGCATGAGCATCGCAACCGGTGTCGGCGCGCGCCCTTCGGAGACAGGGACAATCATCAACTGGTTGTACTTCGCCACCAGCTTGTTGGCCTCGACATTGGATGTGATGTTGGCGTCGGCACGGCCGGCGAGGACTTCCTGAAAGTCCCTTGCCGGCGCTTCGACCACGCGGTGCTGCGCGTTCGGGAAGAAGGCTTTGACCTGTGCTTCCTGCGTGGTTCCAAGCGTCGCGGCGACCGAGACATCCGGTTTGTCGAGGTCGTCCCAGTCGTTGAAACGCCCCTCGTTCGCGCGCAGCGTCAGCGGAACCGTGAAAAGCGAGAAATAGCTGTCGGAGTATCCGGCGGCTTTTGCACGCGACGGCGAGACGGAGGCCGAACCGGTGATGTGGTACTGTCCGGACGTGACACCGCTGACCAGTGTCTTCCAGTCGGTTGCGACGAATTCGACCTCTACGCCCAGATCCGCGGCAAGCTGGGTCATCACGTCGATATCGTAGCCTTTGTAGGAATTGGTGGCCGGATCACGCATCGTCATCGGGTTCCAGTCCCCCGTCGTCCCAACCTTCAAAACTCCCGTCGACAGGATCTCGTTCAGGGCGGATTGTGCCTGAGCCGGTAGGTTTCCGGCAGCGACGATCAGGGCGGCGACGGCAATCTTAAGTATCTTCATGATAAATTCCCTTGTTGAACACGTTTTGGAAGGTTCACCGGACCCAGCGTGAATTGCAAGTTCAATTAGGAATTGATCATTTCTGGCCGGACTGCTCTGCTGACACCGGCAACGGAGAAGTCTATGAGCGATACGAACGGCACGCCCCTAATCAGCATCAGGAACGTATCCAAGTATTTTGGAGAGTTTCAGGCCTTGAAGAACGTGTCGCTTGATATCGGTGCCGGCGAGCGGACCGTGATATGCGGACCCTCCGGATCCGGCAAGTCGACCCTGATCCGCTGCATCAACCGCTTGGAAAAGCACGAGAAAGGTCAAATCATTGTCGATGGCGTGACGCTTTCGGATGCGCCGCAAACGCTGGAGAAAATCCGCTCCACGGTCGGCATGGTGTTCCAGCAATTCAACCTGTTTCCCCATCTCAGCGTTCTGGAGAACCTCACGCTTGGCCCGCGGCGGGTCTACGGGCTCTCGGTCAAGGACGCGAATGCCCGTGCCATGAAGTATCTCGAACGGGTCAGGATCCCCGATCAGGCGCAGAAATTTCCGAGGCATCTGTCCGGCGGTCAGCAGCAACGCGTGGCGATCGCCCGCTCCTTGTGCATGGAGCCGAGGATCCTGCTGTTTGACGAACCAACCTCGGCGCTCGATCCCGAGATGATCAGCGAGGTGCTTGATGTGATGACGGAACTGGCGGGCTCTGGCATGACGATGATCGTCGTGACCCACGAGATGGGCTTCGCGCGCCGGGTCGCCGACCACATGGTGTTCATGGATCAGGGTGAAATCGTTGAAGCCGCACCTCCCGAGACGTTTTTCACCGCACCCGAGAGCCAGAGGTGCAAAACCTTCCTCAATCAAATCCTGAACCACTAGGGGCCGCGACCGTGAGACACGCCACTTTGAGAAAGCTCCTCTTCTGCGTGCCCCTGGCACTCGTCTTGTCTGGCTGTTCGGCGAATTGGGGCTGGTATGTGGTCGATCCTTCGACGCCGTCGGGCCTGAGCAACCTCAAGTTCATGGCCAGCGGGGCCTACAACACGATCCTGATGTCCCTGACCGCAATCCTGATCTCGGTTGTCGTGGGGCTGCTTGTCGCCTTGCCCGGCCTGTCGGAGCGCCGCCCGCTGAAAACCTTCAACCGCGTCTATGTCGAGCTCGTCCGGTCGGTTCCGATCCTCGTCTTGATCCTGTGGGTCTATTACGGCCTGCCAACGCTCAGCGGTGTCACCCTGAACGTTTTCTGGGCAGGTGTTCTGGCATTAGCCCTGTCGGACAGCGCCTTTCAGGCCGAGATTTTCCGCGCCGGGATCCAGTCGATTGGACGCGGTCAGTACGAGGCGGCGCAGTCGATCTCCCTGAGTTATCGTGACACGATGCGCTACGTGATCTTGCCGCAGGCGATCCGGCGGATCCTGCCGGCGCTGGGCAACCAGCTTGTCTACATGCTGAAGATGTCGTCGCTGGTCTCGGTCATCGGCATGCAGGAGCTGACACGCAAGGCAAACGAGCTTGTCGTCACGGAATACCGCCCGCTCGAAATCTATACGATCCTCGTGCTGGAATATCTGGTGCTGATCCTGCTTGTCTCGTCCGGCGTCCGCTGGCTGGAGCGCAAGATGCAGGCCAGTGAAACCTGAGCCGGGCGCTTTGGCCTCCCCCGCGCCCGCGCTCTGGCGGGGTGGAAGGTTTGGAACGATCCCCCCTGCACATTCCGGTTCGGTTTGGGTAGAGAGTGAAACGCGGGTTACTCGAAAATGAAGCAGGGATCATGACAAAACGAATTGCAGTTTATGGCTTGGGGTCGATGGGCTACGGCATCGCGCAATCTCTCTTGCGCGCGGGCCATACCGTGGCGGGGTTTGACATCAATCAGGCGGCGGTCGATGCGTTTCAGGCCGAAGGTGGCGTGGCTGATGCGCCGGCAGATTTTCTGCCAACCGCCGATATCGTGGTTGTTGTCGTTCTCAACGCCGACCAGACACGCGCTGTAATGCTGGGCGAAGGCGGGATTGCACAGAGCGTTGTGCCCGGGTCCTGCATCATTTCATGCGCAACGGTGCCGCCGTCTTTCGCGCGCGAGATGGAGGCCGCAGCGCGCGCGAAGGGGCTGCACTACCTCGACGCGCCCATTTCCGGCGGGGCGGCGAAATCGGCGCTGGGGCAATTGTCCGTGATGGCCGCGGGCACGCCGGAGGCATTTGCCACTGCGCGTCCCGCGCTTGATGGCATGGCCGAGACGGTGTTCGAACTGGGCTCTGAGGCCGGGCCCGGGTCGGCCATGAAGGCGGTCAACCAGCTTCTGGCCGGTGTGCATATCGCGACCATGGCCGAGGCCGTGACGTTCGGCATGACCCAAGGTGTCAGCCCCGAGCAGACCCTGAACGTGATCCGTCAATGCGCCGGCAGTTCGTGGATGTTCGAGAACCGCGCGCCCCATATTGTCGATGCCGATTACACGCCGCGTTCGGCGGTCAATATCTGGCCGAAGGATCTGGGCATCGTTCTGGATATTGCAGGGGCGTCTGATTTCGAAGCGCCGATCACCAAGGCCGCCCTTGAACGCTTTAACGAAGCCGCGCGTCAGGGGCTGGGACACGAGGATGATGCGGCCGTTGCCAAGGTCTATGCCCGGCAAGCGGGGCTGAAACTGCCGGGTGAGGCGGAATGACGACCGTTCTGGGCTGCATCGCCGACGATTTCACCGGGGCGTCGGACCTCGCAGGCATGCTCGCGCGCTCGGGCGTGAAGGTCAGCCTGCGCATCGGGGTGCCGGAGACGGCGCCGCAGGACAGTTCGGCCATCGAGGTGATCGCCCTGAAATGCAGGACCGCGCCGGTTGAAGAGGCCGTCCGGGACTGCCGCGCGGCGCTGGAGTGGCTGAAGGCTGCGGGCGCAACACGGGTCTTCTGGAAATACTGTTCGACCTTCGACAGCACGTCCACGGGCAATATCGGTCCGGTGGCCGAGGCGCTGATGGAGGATCTGGGCACCGGACAGACGATCTACTGCCCGGCTTTTCCCGAGAACGGACGCTCGGTGTTCATGGGCAACCTGTTTGTTGGCCAGCAACCGCTCTGGGAATCGCCGATGAAGGACCATCCGCTGACGCCGATGCGGGACAGCAACCTGATGCGCCTTCTGCAGCCCCAGACCACGAAGCCCGTCGGGCTCGCCGACCGGTTGTGCGTTGCGCGCGGGCCTGACGCATTGTCCGCGCAACTGGCTGATCTTGCCGCACAAGGCGTGGCGCATGTCGTCGTTGACGCTGTTGCAGATGCCGATCTCGAAGTCATTGCACAGGCCTGTCACGCCATGCCCCTGATCACCGGCGGCAGCGCTCTGGCTGCCCCGCTGCCCGCGATCTATCGGGATGCGGGTCTGCTCGGAGGGGCGGATGGCGAGGTTGACCTGCCCGAAGTTCCCACAGGTGCGATCATCCTCGCGGGGAGCTGCTCGGCCATGACCCGCGCACAGGTCGCCGCCTATCGCAAACAGGGCGAAAGCTTCCGGCTGGACCCGCTCAGACTGGCCGAAGAGGGCGTCGGAGCGGCGCTCGACTGGTTGTCTGACCGCGATCTGACCAAGGCGCCATTGATCTACGCGTCAGCCGATCCCGCCGATGTCGCCGCCGCGCAGGCGGAACTCGGGGTCGGGCGCGCGGGCGCCGTGGTCGAAGACGCCTTGGCCCGGCTGGCCACGGCCGCCCGAGATCAAGGCGCCGGCCGCTTCGTCATCGCCGGAGGAGAGACATCGGGCGCCGTCACCCAGGCGCTCGGGGTGACGCGATTGACCATCGGCCCGGAAATCGCCCCCGGTGTGCCGTGGACCTTCTGCCGGTCCGGTGGCAAGGATATTGCGCTGGCGTTGAAATCGGGCAATTTCGGTGCGGAGAATTTCTTTGCCGAAGCCCTGTCGGTTATGGAGACCTGATGTCGGAAGAAACCAGACTGCGCGAACAGATCTGCGGGATGGCACGGTCCCTTTATGACCGGGGCCTGACCGGGGGCTCTTCGGGCAATATCTCGGCCCGGTTGTCGGACGGGCGGCTTCTCGTGACCCCGACGGGGAGTTGCTTCGGGCGGCTCGATCCGGCGCGCCTGTCGCTGATCGACGAGGGGTTCAATCTCGTTTCCGGAGATGCCCCGACCAAGGAAATTCCGCTCCACGGTGCGTTTTACGAGACACGTGCGGCCCAGACGGGCGCGGTCGTGCATCTGCATTCCTGTCATTCCGTTGCACTCTCGGTGCTGCCCGACACCGATCCCGATAACATGCTGCCTGCCCTGACGGCCTACGGCATCATGAAACTGGGGAAGGTAAAGCTGCTGCCATATTTCATGCCCGGCGACCCGGCGATGGGGGATGCGATCCGCGGCCTTGCGGGCAGGCGCAGCGCGGTCGTTCTGGCCCATCACGGACCGGTTGTGGCGGGCAAGGATCTCGAAGCGGCCGTCTATGCGATGGAAGAGCTCGAGGAGACGGCAAAGCTTGCGCTTCTCACCCGTGGGTTGAACCCGCGGCTTCTCGATCAGGCGCAGATCAACGGTCTGGTCGACCGGTTCGATGTGGATTGGGATTAGATGACGCGGTTCTCGGCCAATCTCGGATTTCTTTTCAACGATCTGCCGCTGCCCGATGCGATCCGGGCGGCCCATGCGGCGGGTTTTGACGCGGTCGAGTGTCACTGGCCCTACGCGTTCCCGAGCGACGAGGTGAAAACGGCCCTTGAAGAAACCGGCCTCGTCATGCTGGGCCTCAACACGATCCGCGGGGCGCCCGGGGAGAACGGGCTTGCAGCCTTGCCGGGGCGCGAGCAAGAGGCGCGGCAGGCGATCGATCAGGCGATCGCCTATGCGCGCGCCATCGAGACGCCCCGCATTCATGTCATGGCGGGCTTTGCCAAGGGGCAAGCGGCGCATGAGACGTTTGTCGAAAACCTGCGCTATGCCTGCACTGAAGCTGCAGCGCACGCGATCACCATCCTGATCGAACCCCTGAACCGGTATGACGCGCCGGGCTATTTCCTCGACGGGTCAGATCAGGCGAAGGCGGTCATCGAAGAGGTGGGCGCGCCCAACCTCCGGATGATGTTTGATTGCTACCACTTGCAGATCATGGAAGGCGATATCTCCCGCCGCCTCGAGAATATGCTGCCGCTGATCGGCCATATCCAGATTGCCTCGGTGCCAGACCGCGCAGAACCCGACGGCGGAGAGCTTTGCTACGCCCACGTGCTCAAGGTGCTCGCCGCGCTCGGCTATGAGGAGCCGATCGGGGCCGAATACAAACCGGCCGATCCGCAACAGCTGCGGTTTGACTGGATGGCGGATCTGCGGAGCTGATCGGGCCCCGGTCTCGATCTCAGGCGTTCCACGTCTTTTCGAGGACGCGAAGCCAGTTCTCCGAGCACAGCTTTTCGATCAGGGCCTCGCTATAGCCGTGCTGCGTCATGGCGTCGGTCAGTTTCGGAAGCCCCGCGACACAGCGCAACTCCTGCGGAACCTCCGCACCGTCGAAATCCGACCCCAAGCCAACATGGTCCTCGCCCAGACGATCAATCAGGTGGTCCAGATGCGCCAGCATCTGGCTCAGGGGCACGTCGTCGATCATGCGTCCGTCCGCACGCAGAAAGGCCACGGCGAAGTTCAGTCCGACCATCCCGCCGCTGTCACGTATCGCGGCAAGCTGGGCGTCGGTGAGGTTGCGGGAATGCGGGCAAATGGAATGCACGTTCGAATGGGTCGCCACCAAAGGCTTCGAACTCACGCGGGCCACATCCCAGAACCCCGCCTCGTTGAGATGGGACAGGTCGATCATGATGCCCAGAGCGTCGCAACGCTCGACCAGCCGGATCCCGTCTTGCGTCAGCCCCGGGCCGACATTGCCGTCGCTGGGATAGCGGAACGGCACGCCATGGCCGAAGATGGTGTTGCGCGACCATACCGGTCCGATCGAGCGCAGACCGGCCTGATACAGCACGTCGAGATTGTGGAGATCGCGGTCGATGCCCTCGGCCCCTTCGATATGCAAGATCGCGGCAATCGTGCCCGCGCGCAGGCAGCCCCGGATATCGGCCACGCTGCGGCAGACCTTCAGGGCGCCAAGTTCTTCCAGACGCATCAGGATCGCGGCCTGCTCTATGACATGGGGGAGCGCATCGGTCACCGGGATCGGATCGGACAGCGGAAGGTCGTATTCCGGCTGGCTCATCAGCTCGATGCTTTCGTCGAGGTCGAAGGGCGAGGGCACATAGATCGCGAAGAACCCGCCGGCGAACCCGCCAGCCTTCGCGCGGGGCAGGTCAATGTGACCCTCGCGTCCGGTCAGGAAGGTCTCGGCCGCAGCCACGCCACCCTCCTCCTGAAGGCAGCTGAGGACATCGTTATGCCCGTCGAAAACCAGATAATCTGAGCGCTTCGGCATCTTCGTGGTTCCTTGCGGTTCGGTCTCGGTCACGGCGCGCCCGCGTCGCGGGAGATTGCCTTCATTCGGCCATCGCGGCCTGCATGATATTGTCGGGTCTGAACGGCATCTGGCGCACGCGGATGGCGCTCGCCTCAAAGATCGCGTTCGCGATGGCCGCGATCGTCGGGCTCGGGGAGGCCTCGCCCGCACCGGCCGACGGCGCGTCTTCGGGCTCGATCAGGTGGATTTCGATCGGCGGCACATTCGCAAACCGTATCACCGGATAACTGTCCCAGTCGCGGCTCTGGATGCCCTCCCAATCCCACGTGACCTCTTCATAGAGCGCCCAGCTTGCGCCTTGGATGAAGCCGCCCTCCAACTGGGCCACAAGGCCCGCGCGGTCGACGATCCGGCCTGCATCGGCCACCATCACGGCCCGTTTCAGCACAATCTGTGCCTCATCGGTCACCTCCAGATCGACGCAAATGCCGACGCGGGTCATGGCGTTCTTGTATTGCGCATAGGCGATGCCGCGGCCCTCACCCGGAGCAGGTTCGGGTAAGGCTGCGACCCGCGTCTGCAACGCGCTCAACACGTCCCGCGACCTCGGGTCCTCAAGCTGGCTGAGCCTGTAGTCGAACGGGTCGCGACCGGCCTTGAGACGCAGCTCGTCCATGAAGCTTTCCAGCGCGAAGACATTCGCGGCTGCGCCGAGGCAACGCAGGGCCGATGTCCTGTGCGGCAGGCCTGTGACGAGGTTCTTGGTCAGACGGCGATCCGGAAAGGCATAGATCGGATCGAGATTTCGATGCATGCCGCCCTGCTTGTTCATGTTCGGCGTGCCGACATAGGGATCCATGGGATCCGCGCGGAACCGGTTGGACAGCAGACGCGCCGGACCTGCCCTGTCGGGCCCGGGCCGGGGGCGGCCGCGATGCGTGTCGCTGAACGCGTCCGCCGCGTAGGACGTGATCTCGCCGGCCGCGTCCAGATTTGCCGCCAGATCGACCGCCATGGCGGGGGCGAAGGGCTCCCACATGTGCTCGTCCGTGCGGCTCCATTTCAGGAGAATCGGCGTATCGGGAAGCGCGCGGGCAATCAGAGCCGCTTCGAAAGCGGCATCATCCGCGCCGTTATGCCCGTAACAGCCTGATCCCGGCACATGCGTGATGACAATGTTCTCGATCGCCAGATCAAGACTGTCGGCCATGCTCTCGCGCAGGGGGTAAATCCCCTGACTGTGGGACATCACCTGCAGGGTGCCATTTCGCCATTCTGCGCAGGCCGCCGAGGGTGCCAGCGCGCCATGCAACTGGTAGGGGCGCTGATAGCGCGCGCTGTAATCGGCCTGCTCCAGCGGGGCGGGCAGGGGCCCTTCTTTTTGCGGCGTGCCGTCCAACACGTTGAACCGTGTGGCGTTCCCGGGAACCAGCTTTGCGAACACATCATCGGTCGGGAGGTCGGCCTTGCTCCACTGGCATCGTGTTTGCAGACGCTCGGCCGCTTGGATGACGGGCCACTCGGAGGGACCGGCAACGGCAAGAAAGCTGCCGTCGCGCAGAACATGAATGCCGGTTTCCGCCAGCTTGTCGGCATAGTTCTGATCCAGCGCTTCCAGATGCGACAGGGCATGAGGCGGCCGGATGACGCGGGCGTGCAGCATGCCCGGAAGGTCGATGTCGTGGACGAAGGTGAAAGCGCCTTTCACCATATCCGCCATACCGCGCATGTAAGATGCCGCCGTCCCGCTTTCCGGTGCGACGGACAGGGCTGCTGCTCTGTCGATCGTCAGATCGGGGTGGATATCGTCCATCAGATCGACGATCGCGATTTTCTCATTCGTGCCGCGATGGGTGACGTTGCCGTCCTCGAACCCGATTTCCCCGGCATCTACCCCAAGCTGCACCGCAGCCTTGCGGGCCAGTTCGGCCCGCAGCGTGGCCGCGGCCAATCCCACGGCGCGGCCCGAATGCTCGACCGAATTGCTGCCGGAGGTAATGCCTTCATCGGGGGCCTGATCGGTGCGCACCTCGGACACGCCGATCTGGTCCAACGGCACGCCAAGTTCGCGGGCCGCGATCCGGGTCAGGGCGGTTGAGATGCGCTGTCCGATATCGACCTTGCCCGTGTGGACGCAGATCCGGCCCTCTCGCAGTCCGATCCAGTCGCTGACATTGGGATAGTCGTCGATATTCATGACGCTTTGGCCGCCCGTTCGATCGCGCGCAGGACGCGGGGATGTGAGCCGCACCGGCAGAGATGCTGGTCCAGAGCCGCGACCGTCTCCGCGCGATCCGTGCCGCGGCCGTCGCTGATCAACGCGGTTGCCGCAACCACGAGGCCGGAGGTGCAGTAGCCGCATTGCGCCGCGGTCTCGGCCACAAAGGCGTCCTGCACCCGGCTTCCGATTTCGGTGTCGTCAAGGCCCTCGACCGTGACGATCTCCTTTCCGGCGAATTGTTCGACCGGAGCGGCGCAGCTCAGCGTCACCGCCCCGTCAACCAGAACCGCGCAGGCACCGCATTGCTCAAGACCGCAGCCGATCTTGGTGCCCTTGAGCTTCAATGCGTTGCGCAGCACAAATGCCAGAGGCGTGGCCGGATCGCAGGTTATGTCATGTTGCTTGCCATTTATGGAAAGCGACAGGCTCATGGGGCGACCCGTTCCCACCTCACATCAAGCTCCACCTCGGCCGAGCGGAAGAGGTTCATGACCGGGCAGCGGTATTCCACGTTGCGGATCAGGCGCTCGAACCGTTCCTCGGATTCCTCGGTATGGACGCGGATGCGCATCTTGACCCAGTTGAAATAGGGGCGCACACCCTGCACACCGCGCGAGCCGCGCTGGTCGACCTCACCATCGGCTTCCATGTCGACACCGCTGTACTTGAAGTTCATCGCTTCCGCACACCGGTTGATGATCACACCCTCGCAGCCGACCAGCGACGACAGAGCCATCTCGAGCGGGGTGGGCCCGGTATTCGTGCCCTTCTCGTCGGTGATGACCACGTGGTCGCGCACCATCATAACCGAGCGGGTCGAGGCTTCGTTGCGCCCGGTGACCCGGCGGATGCCGATCGCCTTGGTTTTCGGGTCGATGCTCGGCGGTAGAAGTTCGGTATCGCTCACAGTTCCATCTCCAGAATTTCGAGACCTTTGTTCCGGTCGAGTACGTAGATCAACCCGTTCTCGTCGAGATCGACGTCATTGGATTGGGGGGGCTGGCCGTCATCGCCGGCAGGCGGAATGTAGAAGGCGCTCTCCACCGGATGTAGGGGATCGGCCACGTCGATCACGCGAAGACCCCCGGCAAACCAGGTCGCGTAAATCAGGGTGCTGTCGAGCTTCTCGCGGTACTGATGCGCGCCGAAGCGCACGCCGTCCATACCGGCCCAAGGGCAGGCGCGCTCGGTCAGGTCCCATGCGGAGACCGGTTCGATCGCATCCATGTCGGTGACGTCAAGCACCCACATGAAGCCGTGCAGCTGACCGGGCTTGTGGTCATGCTCCTCGTCAATCGCGATCGCGTAGCGGCGCCCGTTGATCGTGTTTTCAAGCGGCATCACGGTATGCGTCGGCTCCGGAATGGCTTCGGGGAAGCGGTAGCTGCCCTTGACCGTGGGCTGCGTCATATCCGAGGCATCGAGCACGCGAATGCCCGCATGCCAGACCGCCGCCCACAGCTCGTCGCCGCAGCGCATCGCGTGATGCAGGCGGTTGCCGTATCCCGTCCATGTCGGGGTCTCCCCACCGGCCAGATGCTGACCCGGCATGTGCCAGCGCGAGACCTCGGTCGGGTTGGACGGGTCGGAGAGATCATAGGTCACAAGGATGTTGCCGACATAGCCTTCCATCTCGGTGGAGATGTAGGCGTAGTTTGCATCCATATGGAACCGGTGCACCCCGAAGCCGTGCGTGCGGACATAGGACAGCAGCTTCGGCGCGGTTTTGTCGGAGATGTCCCAGACGCGGAAGCCGCCCCCGTCATAGCCGCGCTCGAGGAACGCCTCGAGATCGGGCATGTCGGATTCCTTGACACCGATCTCTTCGGCAATCGCGGCATCGCTGGCGTCTGCCCCGAGCTTGGCGCGGGCATCCGCGATCTTCTCGGCCTTGCGCAGGAAGTGACGACGGTCCTGCTCGACATTGGTAATCATGATGTCACCGCAGACGCGCACCTTGTGGGTATGGGACCACTCGTCGGGCGGTGCCACATGGGAGACCACCGTCGGGTTGGAGGGGTCTGACACGTCGATGATCGACGTGCCCATAGGCGGTTTCATATGCCCGACATAGGCATAGTTGCCCTGCAACGCGACCTGGCCTCCACCCGGAATATCCAGATGGCCGACGCGCTTTATGTTGCGCGCCATTTCAAACTCTACTTCGCGTTTCATTCTGCAGGTACTCCTTGTTTTTTACGACGCATGTCCAAAAAGATCGGCAGGACCAGCGAGGCGGCCAGCGCCACCCAGAGGATATTGCCGAGGGGCGACGAGAACAGAACCATGATGTCGCCGTCGGATTTCTTGAGCGCGCGCAGGAAGTAGGTTTCCAGAAGCGGCCCGAGGATGACCCCGATCAGGATCGCGGCCACGTGGTATCCGGTGCGCCGCGCGATATAGCCCAGAACACCGAAGCCCAGCGCCAGATACATGTCGAACATGTACTCGCGCGGCACGAAACCACCCACCAGCGTGAAGGAGATGATCATTGGCGCGAGATAGATCGTCGGGATCGTGGTCACGTGGCTCATGTAGCGGCTGAGCGGCAGGATCGTCAGCACCATCAGCAGGTAGGCAACGGCCATGGCCATGAACATTCCATAGCCAATCTCGGGCTGGCTCTCGAAGAGAGACGGGCCAAAGCTGACGCCGTGGAACTGCATCACGACCAGCATGATCGCGGCGGTCGCACCGCCGGGGATACCCAGCACAAGCAGCGGCACCAGGGTGCCGGAGGTCACGCCGTTATTTGCAGCTTCCGGAGCGATCAGACCCTCGGGATGACCGGTGCCGTATTTTTCAGGCGTCTTGGAGAAAGAGCGCGACTGCTGGTAGGCCACGAAGCTTGCGATCGAGGCGCCTGCGCCCGGGATCACACCGATGACGAGGCCGATCAGGCTGGTCCACATGATGTGCCACCAGCGCGCCAGCGTAATGCGCACGCCTTCGAACGTGTCATGCCAGTTTGCCTTTGGGGTGCTGCCATCTTCGGCTTTGTTCACGATCACCTTTTTCTCGATGATGATGAAGGCTTCCGAGACCGCGAAGAGACCGACAAGTGCCGGGATCAGCGGGACGCCGTCATAAAGCTCTAGGAACCCGAAGGTGCCGCGCGGCGTGGCATAGACCACGTCGGTTCCGATCGAGCCGATCATCAGCCCGAGGAAGCCTGCGATCAGACCCTTTAGCATGTCCTGTGCCGCGATGGAGGCGATCAGCGAGATACCAAAGAGCATCACCACGATCATCTCGACGGAATGCATGTAGAAGCCAACCCGTGCAAGGATCGGCATGGTCATCAGGGCGACAATGGTCGTCAGCAGGCCGCCGAGCGACGAAGAGACAAAGGAAATTGCCAGCGCCTGCTGGCCCTTGCCCTGCTTCGACATCGGATAGCCGTCAAGAGGCGTGGCCGCGGCCCCTGCCGTTCCCGGGATATTCACCAGGATGGCGGGGATACCCGCGCCCATGCGGGCCGCGCAATACAGCGTGACCATGAAGACCAGACCCATTTCAAGGTCCATGGCCAGAGTGAGCGGCATCAGGATGATGATCGTATTGGCCGCAGAGAAGCCCGGCACACCGCCAACGATGAGGCCGAGGAAGATCGTCGGGATAATCACGTACCAGTAGGAGATGGTACTGAGAAATACCTCGAGAAGAATAGCAGACGCGTCCATTAGCCTATCACCGTTGCCATGAAGTTTTCAAAAATGCCGCGCGGGAAGCGCGTGTCGAAGGCCCAGATGAACACGGCCCAGCCGCCCAGCGCCATGGTGCCGGAAATCAGGGCGATAAACCCGATGCGGCGCGCTTTGCTGAGAATGACCATGCTCAGGAAAAGAAACCCGAAAGTCGTCAGCGTGAAGCCGAAAGTGTCAATCAGCGCGCAGTAACCGACCGTGGTGGCCAGCAGGCCGTAGCGGCCGCTCGAGATGTCTTCGCGGGTGAACAATGTGCCGAAGCCCAGGTTCGCCTCACCTTTTCTCACGAGGTTGAAGCAGCGCAGGAAGAAAAGCCCACAGGTTAGAAGCAGGATGGAGCCCACAAGGAAGGTGCTGACCTGTGCGGTCCAGGGTGAATTCCAGATCGTGCTGAAGAAATAGATCGTGAAGAGGACGCCGAGAACCGGTATCACCAGTTCCCCCCCAACTTGCCGGACCGACGGTCGATCGTCTTTGGCCATGACGCACCTTTCTGAGAGCGTGAGAAATTTCGGTTATTTGGCGCGCGGGGGCAGGTCAGACCCGCCCCCGCGCAAGTTTCGTGAGTGGTTTAGCTTATGCGCCGGTCAGGAGCGGCTTGTACTTGGCGCCAAGCTCCAGCATCGCCTCTTTGAAGGCTGCGCATTCTTCGACACCACCGTAGTTGAGATACTCAGGCGTGCCCTTGGACGCGACATAAGCGTCCAGCAGGCCCGGATCCTCGAAGGTCTCCTTGAAGGTGCGCTGCAGGATCTCGAAGCGATCGGGATGATCGTCGACGGCTTTCTTGTGGATGCCGAACGCACGGGCCGACAGCATTTCCGGCAGATCGGTGCCGAAGGCGTCGTTCATGCTCGGTGCGTTGTCGAGACGCTCGCCGACGCGGTTCTCACCGAAGACCAGCAGGGTCTTGACGGAATCACCGGCAGCGATCAGCGAGCCGGACGTCAGAACGGAGAAGTCCACCTCACCGGTCACAGCGCCGGCCACGGTGTTCTTACCACCCGACAGCGGGATCAGGTTGAACTGGGCGCCGGTCACTTCGCCCAGGGCCAGAAGCCCGATCGACGCAGGGTGCGCCATGCGGCTGGTGCCGACGTTGAGCTTGCGCTTCTTGCCTTCCGAGATGATGTCGTCCAGCGTCTGCAGCTTGCTCTCCGCACCGACGAACAATGCGCCCGGATCGGTGTCGACACGACCGAAATACAGGTAGTCGTCCACGTTGAAGCTCGGGGCCTGAACGGCCCAGTTCAGAACCTCAGGGCCCATGTTGCCGAAGATCAGGTTATAGGCGTCAGGCTTTGCCTTGCCCATGTAGATCTCGTAACCCACGCGGCCCGATGCGCCCGGGTAGAAGCCCGGCTCGAAATCTGTGCCCAGCTTGGTTTTCCAGATGCTGGAGAAGGCGCGGAAGTTACGGTCGGCACCACCGCCCTCGCGGGTCGGGATGAAGACGTTGATGTTGCTCTCCGGATAGCCGGCTGCGCGCGCAACATGCGGTGCGGCAAGTGCCATGCCGGTGGCGGCCACACTTGTCGACAGGAATGTCCGTCTGTTCAGTTTGAGATTGCGGGTCATGTAGGTCTCCCTTGGTAAGGTTAAGTATCGCGCGTTGGTGTTGGCCCCGGCCGATTGCGCAGTCTGCCGCCCGGGTTGTGAGGTGTTCAGTTCAGGCTGCCCGTACTGCCGCCTCCCATCCATAGATCACTGGCCCCGGCATAGATCAGTCTGAGTGCCAGAACAGTGAGCACGGCGCTCAAGGCAAGCTTGAAACGCTGTTCATTGATCCGGGTCAGGACCATCCGGCCCAGGATCGTTCCGAGGAATCCGAAGGCAATGAGAAGCGCAATCAACCCCAGCCAGGAGGAGAACGCAAAGCCCAGGAATCCGAATGTTATTGTCTTGAGAGTATGCTGCAGTGTCATCAGCATGGCATGGGTCGCCACATGCTTGTGCCGCTCCAGATCGAGCGCGCGGACGAAGGTGGCGACGAATGGTCCTGTGCCGCCGAAAAACATGGTCAGAAAGCTTGAGAAACCGCCCGTCATCACGGCGGATTTCCGCAGGAAGGCGGGGGGCGTAGAGACAACAGTCCACAAGATAAAACTGCCGAGGCCGATCTGGATCCAGGCCGGTTCAAGCTGCACGATGATCGATCCGCCCAGCATGACTCCCACGAGGGATCCGATCGCGAATGGTCCGATAACATGGGGCTGGACATAGCGCAGCATGATCGCAAGTCGACCCGCGTTGGATCCCAACTGGACGAGGCCGTGCACGGGAATGATCGCCGCAGCAGGCATAAGGGTGGCCATAACGGCCAGCATGATTGCCCCGCCGCCGATGCCGAAGGCAACCGTGATGAACGAGCTTGCAAAGCTCAGGCTCAGCAAGGTGAGCGCCACGGGCCATCCCAATCCTGCGTGGAGCGCTTCGATCATCTCAGGTCTCCATCACCGCAGGATGGAACATCTCGTCGACGCTCACGCGCCGTTCCGCGAGGTGCTGTTCCAGTGAATAGCGGCAGACCGCGTCGAGCTCTGCCGCGTTCTTCGAGACCCCGTAGCTCCAGTAGTCATCGCCCAGCGTTTTGATCGTGCGCTCCATCGAAGCGCCCAGCCAGGGCAGGGACAGACGATTGGCGTTGCCCATCCAGATGTCGTGCAGGCGCGACATCGCCAGATCCCGCGATTCAACCAGCCCTTCGTAAAGTGCCGCCGGAAGCCACGGATGTTCTTCGGCCAGTGTTTTGCGCAGGCCGACCACATGCATGATCGGGAAGAACCCGGTTTTCTCGTGATATTCCTGCTCTGCCGTTTCGAAATCGCGCAGCAGGCGCACGAGCCTGTCGTCGCCATTCAGGAAGCTCGTAGGCGCTTTCGGTGCCAGAAGCCCGTCAATCTCGCCATCAAGCAGAAGCTCGACCAGCGATTGCCCCTCGTTGATCGGCTCCACCACCATGCCCTCGGGCAGATTGAGATCCAGACGCTCGCGGCGGACGCCCTTCTCAAGGGCGCCGGTGCGCCAGTGCACTTTGGTGCAATCCACCCCGTATTCATCGGCAAGGATGCCCCGCATCCACAGGGCGGCGGTCATCTGGTATTCGGGAACGCCGATCCGGCGGCCTTCCAGATCCGCAGGCGAATTGATGCCGGAACCCGCCCGGGCGAAAAAGCCGCTGTGGCGGAAGGCGCGGCTGATGAAAGCGGGCAGGGCGATATAGTCCGACCCACCGCGCGACAACTGCATGACGTAGCTTGAGATCGACATCTCCGTGACATCGTAAGGCGCGTCGCTGACGGCAAGCGGAAAGAGCTTCGACGTGGGCAGAATCGTGCTGTCGAGCCGCACGTCAGGCACTTTGACCTGCCCCTTGTGCAAAGGCATCACGCGGTCGTGGTCCCAAGTTGCGAATGTAAGATCTAGCATTGGATGGTCTCGGTATGGATAGACGGGCCAGCGGTCATTGAGCGGCCTCGTGCATTTGCATGAGTTCCGACTGCACGGAATTCAGATGGTCAAACATGGCCCGACGGGCGCCTTCGGGATCGCGGTTGGCGATGGCGTTATAGACACGGTCGTGCTCGGCGAAACTGTGGTGATCGGCGGCGGGGGCTTCGGTGCGGGCACGCCCGCGCGACCAGACCACCGTCCGGCGGATTGTGTTGAGAAGATCGAAAAGGGCGAGCAGGACCTGATTGTCCGAGGCTTCCGCGACGGCCCTGTGAAAGCGGTTGTCGCTGGTCTCGTACTCGCGCCAAGACGTTGATTGCCGCGCTGCGGTCGCACAGAGCTTGATCTGGTCGAGATGCGCCTGCGTTGCGTTCAGCGCGGCTTCGGCGGCCAGAACCGATTCAATGGAAAGCCGCGCGCGCATCACTTCTGCCGGGCTGCTGGAGGAGGCAACACTGGCCAGCGTTGCAATCTCGTCAACCGGGCGGATGCCCACGAAGGTTCCCTTGCCGACCTGACGCCAGACGCGGCCTTCGCTCTCGAGAATATCAAGCGCCTTGCGCAGCTCCCCGCGGGACACCCCGAGGGTCGCACATAACTCGCGCTCTGGCGGTAATCTGCTTTCTGATTTAACGTTCTCCTGGGCGAGCCACGCCCGGAGTTGAATCAGTGCTGCGTTTGCCCCATTCGGCATTTTCGACTCGTAGCGGTCCGAAAACCGCCCTCCCAAATTTCCGGAGAACCTCCCTTCCCCGAACATTGGCTTGACCAATACAGAATTGGTTATTAGGAGTCCAGAGCAACTTGGCGGGGGTCGGAAACTCCGGTTGAGTGGAGATGACACACCCCTTTGGCGAGGGCCCCAAGCTTCGAGTGCGGCATGTCCGTGCCGGTGCGGGCGGGGCCGGATGCCAGCCCTAGTAGTAGACCAGCAGATCGAGGAAACACTCATGGAAGACTTAGTAATCGCGGAACCGAAACGCCCCACAATTCCCGTCGTCGGGGGAGGCGAATTTCCGGTGCGCCGCGTCTATTGCATCGGTCGGAACTATGCCGACCACGCAATTGAAATGGGCCATGACCCTGACAAGGAGCCGCCCTTCTTCTTCCAGAAAAACCCTGAAAACATTGATGTTTCCGGTGAGTTTCCCTACCCGCCGAAAACCGAAGACGTCCATTACGAGATGGAAATGGTTGTCGCTCTGAAAAGCGGTGGCCGGGACATCGCCATCGAGGACGCGCTCGACCACGTATACGGCTACGGTCTTGGTCTCGACATGACCCGCCGCGACCTGCAGGGCGAGATGAAGAAGATGGGCCGTCCTTGGGAAATCGGCAAAGCCTTCGAGCGCTCCGCGCCGGTCGGCCCAATCCACCCCGCCTCTGAGACCGGCCATCTTGATTCTGGTCGCCTGACGCTGGAAGTGAACGGCGAGACTCGCCAGGACGGTGACCTGAATCAGATGATCTGGAAGGTGCCGGAAATGATCAACTACCTGTCCCAGTATTACGATATCGCCGCCGGTGACATCATCATGTCGGGCACGCCTGCCGGCGTTGGCGCGATCCAGAAGGGTGACGTCATGAAGGGCTCGGTCGAGGGTCTGGGCGAGTTCACCGTCACGGTCATCTGACGAGACCTGCGGAGAATAGTTTCAAGAAGGGGCGGTTTTCCGCCCCTTTTTTCATGCCCCGTTTTTAAGCCCGTGCCCTTGGTGTCTGGCTCTTGGTGTCGGGGCTTATTCGAGGGCTTCGAGAACGGCCTGCGCAATGGCCTGCCCGCTCAGATAGGCGTGCTCTGCCAGTGGCCCCAGACACCAATCCCCCCCTGCAAGGATGCGGCGGCCGTTTGAGCGGACAAAGCTCTCGCCCAGAGGCGTTTTTACCTTGGCATAGCGCCAGCGGTGGGCGCGGGCATACTGGAATTCTGCCGGGTCGCAACCGATCCTGTCGCAAAGCCTGCGCCCAAGCTGCTCTGCAATATCGTCGGCCTCCCGTTCGAGGTTCTCGACCGACCACGCCGCGCTGGCCTGCACCACCCAGCATTCGCGTTCGCGGTCCCGGCCCGGCTTCGTGGAATTCAGCGCGATCCATGACATCACGTCATCAGCGTCCTGCAGGCAGGTGAACGGGGCGGTCCGCCCCGCCTTGCGTGTTCCCATGCCCGCCTTGAAGGCCCCCATGAAGGTCCAGCAGGGCTCCATTTCCACATGGGTCAACCGGTCCAGAAACGCCTGATCGTGCGCGCAGATATCCCGGACCTGCACAACCGGAGCCGTAACAACGACCATATCAAATGCGCGGGCCGTCTCAGCGGTATGAAGCACCACGTCATCGGTGTTCTCGACAAGCGAGGTGACCCGGATATCCTGCCGGATCTCCAGCCCGTGGCGCAACGGGTCGAGAAGCGAGGCCATCCCCGGAACACCCACAACGCGCCGCTGCGCGGGGTCGGTATCGCCGTCCGGCGCCCAGAGTGCCGCGTGACCTTCCGCGATTGCCTGATCCAGAAACGCGCCGAACGCCGCCGTCTCGGCGGTGACACTCTGCGCGCCGTGGTCGAACTCCAACCCTTCGCGAGAGCGGCGCCGCGACAGGCGCCCGCCCGGTGCACGGCCCTTGTCAAAGATCACCGGAGCAAGGCCCGCATCCGCGAGTGCGCGCGCGCAGGTCAGACCGGCCATGCCCGATCCGATAATCGCAATTCTGGGGCTGGCCGCCTCGTTCATATCGTTCCTCATGCGTGCCGGGCGTCCGGGCTCACCCTGTCCAGACATCCGGATTGACCATGTGGATCGGCGTGCCATCGACATAGGCGTTGATCTGATCGAAGATGTCAGAGAACTGCATATTGAACTCGTCTTCGGTCACGAAGCCGATATGGGGCGTGGCGATCACGTTGGGATGGGTGAGCAGGGGATGGCTTGTGTCGGTGAGCGGTTCCTCGTCGAACACGTCGACCGCGGCGTAGCCCGGGTTGCCTTTCGCGATACCGGCCTCCAGCGCGCCCTTTTCCACCAGCCCCGAACGCGAGGTGTTTATGAAAAGCGCCCGCGAACCCATGGTCGCCAGATCGTCTGCGGTGATCGTGCCGCGGGTCTCGGGCGTCAGGCGCACGTGAACACTGACCACATCGGAGGTCGCGAAAAAGCTCTCGCGGCTCTCGGCAACCATCTGGCCATCGGCCTCGGCGCGGGCGCGACCCGCCTCGGAGCCCCACCACTGGATCTTCATCCCCAGAGCCGTGGCATAGCTTGCAACCGCCTTGGCGATCTTGCCGTAGCCGTAAAGACCAAGGGTCCGTCTGCGCAGGGTGCGCCCCACGCCGGATTGCCAGTTGCCCGCCTTGACGGAGTCAAACTGCGCCGGGATCTGCCGGTAGGAGGCCAGCATCAGCGCGAGCGTCAGTTCCGCCGCGGCATAGGAGGTGCCCGCACCGCCGGTTTTGGAACACAGCAGAACGTTGTTGCGCGTGCAGGCCTCGACATCGATATGCGGGTAGACGCTGCGCTGGCTGATCAGCTTGAGATTGGGCAGCCGGTCCACAAGCTCCGCGGTAATCTTGGTGCGTTCGCGGAACAAAACCAGCGCTTCGGCATCCTTGACCCGCTCGGCGAGGGCGACCGGGTCCGGCTCATGATCATTCCAGACCGTCACGTCATGCCCGTCCAGCTTGTCAAAACAGGGCAACGTTCTCAGCGTGTCGAACCAATCATCGAGAATGTGAACTTTCATCGGCTTTCTACTCCGCAATCTTCGGTGGGGCTGCGCGGTGTCGGAACGAACACGGGCGCATCAAGCGATCCAAGCGCATCCAGAACGCGCTGGCGTTGTGCGAGAAGGTGGTTGAACTGGGCGTCGCAGCCGGCGATCGGTGCGGGGTAGTCCCGGATTTCTGCGCTCAGACAGGCGCGGGCGCGATCCAGTTCGGCGCGCGCGGCTTCGAGATGGGTCTCAAATGTCTTGGGCATGGTGTCCTCCTCATCGTGACGGCTAACTACACCGTATCTCCGGCAGGTCAAACCTGACGCGGGGTTTGCTGTTTCGGCCGCGCGCCCGGATTGACATCACTCGGAGCCGCCGCCATCGCTGAGCCCGAGGCACACCGTCATCCCGGCAACCCGCGAGGACCCCATGACGCACCCATCCCGACAGGACGCTTTCGCGGCGTTCACGCAGATCGGACTGCAATCCTTCGGGGGACCGGCGGCGCAGATCTCGCTGATGCATCGTGTCCTCGTCGAACAGAAAGGGTGGCTGAGCGAAAAGCAGTTTCTCAATGCCCTGAGCTTTTGCATGTTGCTGCCCGGGCCCGAAGCGATGCAGCTGGCGACCTATGCCGGCTGGCGGCTGCACGGCATTACCGGCGGCCTGATGGCCGGTCTGCTCTTCGTGCTTCCCGGTGCCGCCGTCATCTTCGCGCTGGCTGCGATCTACACGACGCTTGGCGAAGTCCCTCTGATCGAAACCCTGTTCCTCGGTATCAAGGCCGCCGTGCTGATCATCGTGCTCGATGCGCTGCTGCGGCTGTCAAAGAAGGCTCTGGAACGCGCGGAACACTGGTGGATCGCCCTTTTCGCCTTCGTGGCGATCTTCTTCCTGTCGCTGCCATTTCCCCTGATCATTCTGGGCGCGGCACTGTTTGGCATGTTCTTCTCCCATGCCCCCGAGGGCCGGGCCGACGCACCGGTGGTGATCGAAACGTCCCTGCCACGGACCATGGCCACGATCGGATTGGGCGCGGCGATCTGGCTGGTGCCGATCGCGCTGCTCGCCCCCGTGTTCGGGGCGACGCTGCTCGCAGAGTTGGGCGCGTTCTTCTCCAAGCTCGCTGTGGTTACCTTCGGAGGCGCCTACGCGGTGCTGGCCTACATGGCGCAGGACGTCGTGACAGAACATGGCTGGCTGACCGCCGGCGAGATGCTCGATGGTCTCGGGCTGGCTGAAACCACGCCGGGCCCGCTCATTCTCGTGACGCAGTTCGTGGGCTATCTCGCGGCGTTCAGGGAAGGCGGGGTCTGGCTTGGCATCGGTGGTGGGCTTGTTGCCCTTTGGGCCACGTTTATCCCTTGCTTTTTATGGATTTTCGCGGGCGCTCCTTATATCGAGTGGATCGGCGCACAGCCCAGATTGAAGGGTGCGTTCTCCGCGATCACGGCCGCTGTTGTCGGGGTCATTCTCAACCTGTCGATCTGGTTTGCGCTGCATGTCTTTTTTGCCGATGTCACCCGCACGCTTCTGGGGCCGTTCACGATCTGGGTGCCGGATCCGGCCTCGCTGGATCCCAGGGTGCTGGCCTTGTCCGCCCTTTGTGCGATCTTGCTGCTGCGCCTGCGCCTCGCGCTGGGTTGGGTTCTGGTGATCGCGGCAAGCGCGGCAGTCCTTCTTGATCTGCTTGCCGTTCCCGCGTGGACGTGACCCTGCCTGCACGTGACGGGCGGCACGTATTCACTTCTTGACTCGGAACATCTCTCGAAAGCTAAACTGAGATAACGCGCCCAGAGAGGCCAGTGGCGGGTATCTCCTCGGGCCAAGTGAGAGATCCGGCCAAGGGAGAAAGCCGCCATGGTCGGCTCAGGCGGCCCAAGCAGGTGCCCAGCGGAATGAAGGTCGATTGATGGTCAGGGTCTTGGTGGTGGGCAGTACGGTTCTGGATTTCGTCTACCAGATGGACCGTCTGCCGCAGAAGGCAGAGAAATACCGGGCCGAGACCATGGACGTCGTCGGTGGCGGATGCGCCGCGAACGCCGCTGTCGCGATCCGCAGGCTGGGCGGCCAGTCGTCGTTGCTCGCGCGCCTTGGCCGTGACGAGATTGCCGATCTGATCACCGCCGATCTGACCCGCGAGGGCGTGGATCTCTCGATTCTCGAAACGACGGAGGGCGGCCGGTCCCCGGTCTCCTCGATCTATATCGACGGAGACGGGGAACGCCAGATCATGAGCTTTCGCGGCAGCGGGCTTGCCAAAGTGCCGCGTGTGGAGGTGCTTGAGGGTGTCGATGCTGCCGCCGTTCTGGCGGATACGCGGTGGCCCGAGGCCGCGCTCTTGGCCTTTGCCTTTGCGCGCCGGCTCGGGATCCCGGCGGTGCTCGACGGCGAAGCCCCGGTCCAGAAGGACTTGGCAGAAGCCGCCAGCCACCTCGTTTTTTCCGAGCAGGGCCTAATGGATCTTGGTCGCGGCAAGGATGTGGGGCCGGCCCTGCGTGACGCGGCGCGCCGGTTCGGGGGCTGGGTGGCAGTGACGCTCGGGGCCCGGGGCGTTGTTTGGGTCGAGGGCAAAGAGCTTTGCCATCTGCCGGGACACGAGGTCGCCGTGCGCGACACGCTTGCGGCGGGTGATGTCTGGCACGGCGCCTTTGCCCTGCGCCTCGCAGAAGGCGCAAGCGAACGAGACGCCGCGCGGTTTGCAAGTGCGGCGGCGGCCCTGAAATGCAAAGACCACGGCGGGCGCAAGGCGACGCCTGACCGGGCCGCGGTCGAAGCGTTCATGAAACTGCAGCCGCTACAGGCGGGCACATGGCAAGGCTGACCGCCGCAGCTACGGGCCCAACTCCGGCGTTGCGCCAGAGGCGCAGATCCCGCCTGACGCGATCAATCACGCCGGCTCTCCAAATGTCTTGCTCCGATCCGGTGAGACCTATACCCAACACACTCAAGTCGTGCTTTGCAAAGGAATCCCCTCATGAGTTTCACCACCTACCTGAAAGAGGCCAACCTGATCGGAGGCGTCTGGACCGGCGCTGACAGTGGCAAGACCATCGAGGTCACAAACCCCGCCACCGGCGAAGTGATCGGGACGGTTCCGGGCTGTGGTGCGGCAGAGACGAAACGCGCCATCGCCGCCGCGGAAGCGGCTTTCCCGGAGTTTGCCGCGATGCCGCTTCTGGAGCGCCTCGATCTGTTGTGGAAACTGCATGACGCGCTTTTGGACAACCGCGACAGCCTCGCGGAGCTTCTGACGGTGGAGCAGGGCAAACCCCTTGCCGAAGCCAAGGGCGAGATCACGATCGGCGCGGGTTATATTCGCTGGTTTGCCGAGGAAGCCCGCCGCGCCAAGGGGGAGATCGTTCCGGCACCCGGCGGCGATCGCCGTATCCTTGTGACCAAGCATCCGGTCGGTGTCGTGGGCATGATCACGCCGTGGAATTTCCCCTCCTCGATGCTGGCGCGCAAAGTGGGCCCGGCGCTCGCCGTGGGCTGCACCGTGGTGGCCAAGCCCGCGACCGCGACCCCTTACTCGGGCCTTGCATGGGGCGCGTTGTGCGAAGAGGTAGGCTTTCCCAAGGGCGTCGTGAACATCGTCACCGGATCGGCCCGCCAGATCGGTGGCGCGATCATGGAAAGCTCGGCGGTGCGCAAAGTGACCTTCACCGGCTCCACCGAGGTCGGTAAGGAGCTGATCCGCCAGTCCGCGGACACCGTTAAGAAAGTGTCGATGGAGTTGGGCGGCAACGCGCCGTTCCTCGTCTTCGATGATGCCGATCTCGATGCCGCCGTGCAGGGCGCGATCGTCTCGAAATTCCGCAATGCCGGTCAGACCTGTGTTTGCGCGAACCGCATCTACGTGCAGGCGGGTGTCTATGATGCCTTCGTTGAGAAGCTGAAAGTTGAGACGGCCAAGATGAAGGTTGGCGACGGTCGCGAGGCCGGTGTCGAGCAGGGCCCGATGATCGATATGGACGGGGTCGAGAAGGTGGAGGAGCTTTTGTCGGATGCAACCGACAAAGGGGCCGAGATCGTTCTGGGCGGCAGCCGTCACCCCAAGGGGCAGAGTTTCTTCGAGCCGACGATCGTCACCAACGCGACCCAGAACATGCGGTTCGCCAAGGAAGAGATTTTCGGGCCGCTGGCCCCGATCTTCCGGTTCGAGGCCGAGCAAGAGGCCATCGCTATGGCCAATGACACCGATTTCGGCCTTTGTGCCTATGCCTATACCCGCGATATCGGCCGGATCATGCGGCTGAACGAGGGGCTTCAATATGGCATGATCGGGATCAATTCGGGTTTGATCACGACCGTGGAGGCTCCGTTCGGGGGGATCAAGGAAAGCGGCCTTGGCAAAGAGGGCGGCAGCCAGGGGCTCGAGGATTACATGGACACCAAATACACGGCTGTGGATTTCTGAGCGCTTGGGTCTGGTCCGCCTCCGGCGGGGATATTTTTAGAGACATGATGATCGGGGCGCGGTGACGCGTTCCTTTCCCTTGCTTTCGGTGTTTGATGGGGCAAGGGTAAGGCATGGCCGCCCCTAGGATCGACAATCTGCAATATGCAAACTGGTCGGAGAGGATCTTCCGCGAGATACGCGAAGGTGGTGTCGATGCCGTGCATGTCACCATCGCCTATCACGAGAGCTTTCGGGAGATGGTGCTCAACCTCGAGGCGTGGAACCGCTGGTTCGAGCAGTATCCCGATCTGATCGTCCGCGGGCTGACGGGGGCCGATGTGCGGCGTGCGCAGGCCGAGGGCCGGACGGCTGTGTTTTTCGGCTTTCAGAACCCCAGCCCGATCGAAGATGACATCGGTCTGATCGAGATCTGCCATCAGTTGGGCGTGCGCTTCATGCAGCTGACCTATAACAACCAGTCGCTTCTGGCGACGGGCTGTTACGAGGCGGAGGATACCGGGCTTACCCGCTTCGGACGACAGGCTGTGGCCGAGATGAACCGTGTCGGGATGGTGGTCGATATGAGCCATTCGGCAGATCGCTCCACGCTGGAGGCCATCGATGCGTCGGCCCGCCCGATCGCGATCACCCATGCCAACCCGTCCTGGTGGCATTCGGCGCTGCGAAACAAGTCCGACGAGGTGATCAGAGCCCTGACGGATGCGGGCGGTATGCTTGGATTTTCGCTCTACCCGCATCATCTCAAGGGCGGTCCGGACTGCACGCTGGAGAGCTTTTGCGAGATGATCGCCGAGGCGGCATCGCGCTATGGGGCCGAAAATCTCGGGATCGGCTCGGATCTTTGTCAGGATCAACCCGACAGTATCGTGACGTGGATGCGCAACGGGCGTTGGTCGAAGGAGATGGATTTCGGGGAAGGCTCGGCGACCGCTCCCGGGTTTCCTCCGCAACCCAGCTGGTTTCGCGACAACCGTGATTTCCCGAACCTCGAGGGTGGGCTCAGGGCCGCGGGGTTTTCGCAAGAGGAAGCCGACGGCATTCTTGGCGAAAACTGGTTGAGATTTTATGACGCCTCGTTCGGAGCGCAGACATGAATGCGGCGTTCCCCCCACAGGTGCCCTTGCGCAGCCCTGCCGAGGTGATGCGCTTGTCGCGCATGGGCGCGATGTTCCCGACACGCCTGAGTTTCCTGCGCACCCTGATGCGCAAACTGGCGGCAGACGGTGCACAGGTCACGCGGCCCGTCTGGGAGATCGACGCGCAGGGCTTTGGTCATGCGGTTTACGCGGTCGATCTGGGCGGGTTTACCTATTCGCTGGTCGCTTTTTCCAACGACCTGCCGCCGGACCAGCGCACCGACCGGGTGATCGCGCAGGCCTGGGACAGCACGTATGTGCTTTATGACGGCATTCCGGATGCGGCCGAAATTGCGCGGCTCAAAGCCAACGCGCCCTTGCAGGAGGCGGGCCGGTTCTCCGACCGCGAACTTGTCCTGAGCCGCGCCAACAAATCCGTGCGCCTTTTTGCGCATGTGGTCGAAGCCTTGAGATCGGGAGGCCAGCCTGACCGCACTCTGATCGGCGATATCGGCTACCTGATGCGCACGACCGCGGTGTATGGCAACGGCAAATTCGGCATTGCCGATCGGGGTGTGATCGCCGAACGCCCCGGCCTTGACGGGCCTTTCATGGCAGAGATGCTGACGGTCTGGCTGATCCGCGGGTTCACACATGATCTGGTCGAACATATTGGCGACGCGCCGCTTGATCCCGACCTCAAACGGCATCTGGGGATCGGCAATTCCACCGGTCTCGGGATGGCCCCGTTTCTCGTGTCTCACCCCGATCTTCTCAATAACTGGATGCTGGTGCGTGAGACCGCCCTTGCGCGCGTGCGCGCGATCGGCCGGCTTGATGCCGCACAGATCGCCCGGATCAAGGAACTGGCCGAGCGCGCGGGCCAGCATCTGGCGCAGTGGAACGTGCCCGATCCCGAACATCAGGACCGGATCGAGAAGCTGCGCGACGAATGGGCGGGTCTCTGTCCGGAGTTGGACGGCCTTCTCGATCAGGACAGCCCGATCGACCAGCTTGTGCGGGTTAGCAAGGTGTTCTCTCTCGATTGTCAGGAGCTTGTGGTGTCCTTGGTGCTGGAGCCCTTCGGCGATCTTGTCGACGGGTTGGCCTGCTGCATGGTCGGCACCGATGCGGGCGCGCTCGATCCGTCCATGGATCTGGCCACGCTGAGAGGCCTGATCGCGCAGCAATATGATTTCGCGCTGCAATATGACTTCGCGGACCAGAGCGAGACGGACCAGTTCTGGTATGTCAGCGCCGCAAAACAGGAGCCGCGTCTGGGCCGGCGCTACGAGGAGCCCGGCGCTGAGCTGGAAAGCCCGCTCGATATCGCGCGTCAGGTTCAGGATCTCCATCGCGATCTGGACGGACAAAGCGGCGCGCTGGCCACCTTCCTGTGCGCCTTTCCCCAGCATCGCGCGGCGGTGCGGCGCGTGCAGTTGAGCGCGACCCATCCCTATGCCGAAATCCGCGACAACCTGATCGGCGCGGGGTGCAAGCCGATCGACATGCTGCGCTGCAAGCTTGCCTTTTTCGGCGCTGCGAAATTCGACCCGAAATCGGATCGCTGGACGCGGATCACGCTGTGTCAGGGCGCGCCGCTCTTCGATGAACTGGATGCGGCAGATGACTGGTGGCTGCCGGTGTTCGCGTCATGAAACGATCCCTCAACGAGGTGCAGACACTGGTGCTGAAGGCCGGGCGCGGCGCTGGGCTTCCTTTGGGATTGGCGCAGGACCTCTCGGACGCGGTGCCGTGGATGGGCCGGGCCATCGAACAGCTGCCCGAGGCTTTGGCGGTCTCCGGCGCGCCCAATCTCCCGCAGCGCGGGGCGGGCGGCGTCGTTTTCGAGCGCTGCCGCGCGGTGGTGGACGGGCCCTCGGCGCTGGATTTGGCCCGGGCCGGGACGGGTCAGGCCGTGGAGTTGCGGGACATCGACGCCACAGACATCCTGCAGGCCCTGATCGCCTGCAATTGCGCCCTCACCGGTAAAGGCATGACGGTCGAAAAGATCGGCGCGCAGGCATTGCGCCTGACCGCGACGTCAGAAGACCTCAAGACAGCACCCGCCCGTGCGCAGGCGCCGTTGGAGGTTGATGACGCAATCTGGGCGCAACTGGTGGAACTGGCGGCCAAGACCTTTGTGCCCGAAAGCGAAGCGTCTCGCGCGTCCGGCGCGGGGGCTGGCCTGACCGATAACGACTAGACGGCGCGCGCCGCGCGCGGGGGCGTATGCCGATGGCTCAGCGTTTGCCGTAGTACAGCCCGACCGTGTGCTCGGCCTGCGCGAAAAACAGCCAGCGGATGGTGAGCGCGCCAAGGATATGCAGCACCACCGTGATCAGCGCGAGCAGGTGGTTGAACGGCAGCAACGTCAACCCCGCCCAAGGCAACACGGTCAGGCCCAAGAGGCCAATCACCCGCAGCCTTGTCGCATGTTTGCGACCGACCACATGGACCATTTCCTTGGTCAGGTAGTTCCCGCTGCTATGGGGCGCTTCGAACAGGCGGACCTTGCCGATATGGCCCAGACCGGTGGCTGTCTCCAGCGTCGTGCCGGACTGTCCGAACAGCTTGTCGCCCTGAACCCACGCCACGATCTGCAAAACGGTCAGCACCGGAAAGAGCCAGCTCAGGATGCTGGTCTGGCCGGCCAGAAACGCGCCGCCGGTCAGGGAATAGAGAAGAAAGAGCGCGGGCGTGCTCCACTGGTTCCAGCGCGGCACGGTCTTGAGTTGCGCGTAGATCATCGACGTGGTGAAGACGGTCAGCAGGGACAAAGCGGCCCCGATCACGCCAAGCGCCGTCATGCGGGTGTCGAAAAACACGACCCCGATGGCATAAAGCCCCATCACGGCAAGCGCCGCGACGCTCATGCAGGCCTCGCGCGACAGCCAGCTGCTGCGCCACTGGGTGAAGGCCTTCAGCGCGCGTTGCGGATTTCCCAGATGGAAGGCCGAGGCCGCGAGCCCCGCAATGGCGAGTGCGAAGGCGATGGCGAAAAAGACAAAAGCCGTGAAGCCGGACACGTCGGGCTTGCCGAGACCCAGAAAGGTCAGCAATCCAAAGCCCAGACCGGAGAAGACGGTGAAAAATATGATCGACGGCGCGGGATGCATCAGAGCTTCTCCAAAGTGCGGTCAAGCCAGCCCAGAAAGCCCGATGGCTCCTCGGCGACAGGGGCAAGCAGCGGCGCGAGAATATCGATCTCTTCGTCTTTCGGGCGCGGCGGCAGGTATTTGTTGACGGGTTTTGTGCCCTGTTCGGGCATCAGGTCGAACCCGCCGCGCTCAGCGACCAACTGGCTGACGGCACTGGTCTCGTCGGCCAGATCGCCAAAGTGGCGGGCGCCGGCCGGGCAGGTGCGCACGCAGGCCGGCTGACGGTCCTCTTCGGGAAGGTTCTCGTTATAAATCCGGTCCACGCACAGCGTGCATTTCTTCATCACGCCCTCGGCCTTGTCGAGCTCGCGCGCGCCGTAGGGGCAGGCCCATGCGCACAGCCCGCAGCCGATGCAGTCGGTCTCGTTGACCAGCACGATCCCGTCCTCGACGCGCTTGTAGCTGGCGCCGGTCGGGCAGACCGTCACGCAGGGCGCATCCTCGCAATGCAGGCAGCTCTTGGGGAAATGCACCGTCTGCGCCGCGCCCTGAGCGGGCTGCACCTCGTAGGAATGCACACGGTTGAGAAACGTGCCGGACGGATCGGCGCCATAAGCGTTCTGGTCCGACAGCGGCGCGCCGTAATTCTCGGTGTTCCAGCCTTTGCAGGAGACCACGCAGGCATGGCAGCCGACGCAGGTGTCGAGATCGATGACAAGGCCGAGCTTGCGCTCGGTGCGTTCGGGAAGCGTGGTCATTTGCCGGTCTCCCATGTCAGATCCTTCGGGCCTGATCCCACCGGCGACCTGATCGGCGCGAAGCCCGGCGCGGATTCGGCAGGGGCGGAAACCTTGCGCAGTTTCACCCGCAAATCGAACCATGCGGCCTGACCGGTGATCGGGTCGGAATTGGCCCAGCGCAGCCCGTCGCCCTTGGGGGGCAGAAGCTCGTGGATCAGGTGGTTCAGCAGGAAGCCCTTGGTGGCCTCGGGCGCGTCATGTTCCAGCGCCCAGGCCCCTTTGCGCTTGCCGATGGCGTTCCACGTCCAGATCGTGTTCTCGTTCAGCGCGGCCTGATGGGCGACCGGCACAGTGATGGTGCCATGGGCCGAGGTCACCTCGGCCCAGTCCCCTTCCGCAAACCCGTTCTGCTCCCAGAGCTTTGTCGGCAGGTAAAGCGGATTGTGGCCGTGGATCTGGCGCAGCCACGCGTTTTGCGATCCCCAGGAGTGATACATCGCCATCGGGCGCTGCGTCAGGGCATGGATCGGGAATTCCTCCGGATCGACATGCGCGTCCTCGAAAGGCGGGTACCAGATCGGCAACGGCTCCATCGTGGCCTTGATCCGTTCGCGCAGGTGGTCGGGCGGCTGGCGCGAGCCGTGCCCTTCGGCGGCCAGCTGGAACTTGCGCATCGGCTCCACGTAGAGGTTGAAGATATAGGGCTGCGGCGCATCATAGAGACCAAGCTTCACCGCCCAATCCTGATAGGCCGCGTTCCACGGTTTGTAGAACTGCGCTTCTTCGGGGATATGGCTGACCCAGAAACCGCCATTGTCGATATAGGCCTGCAGCTGGTCGGGGTTGACGTCGCCGCGCCCGGCTGCGTCGCCCGTCTCGCCACGGAAGCCCGAGAGCGGTCCCACGCCCGGGCGGCGCTGGTGGTTGGTGATGTAATCGGCATAGTCGGCGTATTTCTGGCTGCCATCCTCGTTGACAAAGCCGGGCAGGCCCAGCCGCGCGCCGAGATCGCACAGGACGGACTGGAAGCCGCGCACATCGCGGTCCGGCTCGATCACGGGCCAGCGGATCGCGTCAGCCGCGGCCTCGGCCTCGCAGATCGGGCGGTCGAGCAGCGAGATGCAGTCGTGGCGTTCCAGATAGGTGGTGTCGGGCAGGATCAGGTCGGCATAGGCGACCATTTCCGACGAATAGGCGTCCGAGTAGATGATCCTCGGGATCACGTAATTCCCGTCACTGTCCTGATCGGTGAGCATGTCGATCACACCGCGGGTGTTCATCGACGAGTTCCACGACATGTTGGCCATATACATGAACAGCGTGTCGATCTTGTAGGGGTCGCCCGCATGGGCGTTGCTGATCACCATATGCATCAACCCGTGCGCCGACATCGGGTTCTCCCAGGTGAACGCCTTGTCGATCCGCGCCGGGTTCCCATTGGCGTCGAGCGCCAGATCATCGGGGCCGTGGACAAAGCCAAGATGCGGCCCGTCCAGCGGCTCGCCGGGTTTCACGCCGCAATGGGGCTTGGGATGCGCCTCCGGCGGCTTGGGGTAGGGCGGCTTGAAGCGGAAACCGCCGGGCACTTCGACCGAGCCGAGAAGGATCTGCAACATGTGCAGCGCGCGGCAGGTCTGGAACCCGTTGGAATGGGCCGAGACCCCGCGCATCGAGTGGAACGAGACCGGACGCCCGACCATTTTCTCATGCTTGTGACCGCGGAAATCGGTCCATGGCTGATCGATCTCGATGGCTTGGTTGAAGGCGACATCGGCGAGCTCAGCCGCGATGCGCCTGGTCCGCTCGGCGGTGATGCCGGTGCGCCCGGCCACGGCCTCGGGGGCGTATTGCGGATCCAGATATTTCTCGATCATGTGGTGGAAGACGGAGCGGTGCGAAATGCCCTTGTCACGCAGCGAGCCGCGCAGGTCGGGCTTTACGCCATGTGCATCGAACGCCGCCGGCTGGCCCGTCTCGCGGTCGATGACCATCAGCTTGTTGTTCTCGTCGCGCAGCAGCAGGCCGTACTCCTCGGAGTCGGGATCCCCGTTCACCAGAACGGGCGCATTGGTCAGGTTAGCGAGGTAGTCGAGGTCGATCTTGCCGGCCTTCATCAACTCATGCACCAGCGCGAGGATGAACAGACCATCGGTCCCCGGTGTGATGCCGACCCATTCATCGGCAATCGCATTGTAGCCCGAACGCACCGGGTTGACGCCGATCACCTTGGCGCCGCGCGCCTTCAGCTTGCCCAGACCCATCTTGATCGGGTTGCTGTCATGGTCCTCGGCAACGCCGAAGATCATGAACATCTTGGTGCGGTCCCAGTCGGGCTGGCCGAACTCCCAGAACGCCCCGCCCATCGTGTAGATGCCGGCGGCGGCCATGTTGACCGAACAAAACCCGCCATGGGCGGCGTAATTCGGCGTCCCGAAGGCCTGTGCCCAGAACGAGGTGAAGCTCTGCGACTGGTCCCGTCCGGTGAAAAAGGCCAGCTTTTGCGGGGCTGTCTCGCGGACCGGGGCCAGCCACTCGGTGGCCTGGCTCAGTGCCTCTTCCCAACTGATCTCCTCGAATTCGCCGGACCCGCGCGGGCCAACCCGTCTGAGCGGCGCGCGCAGCCGCGAGGGCGCGTTCACCTGCATGATCCCCGCCGAGCCCTTGGCACAGAGCACGCCCTTGTTCACCGGATGATCGCGGTTGCCCTCGATATAGGCGACCTTCCCGTCCTTCATATGCACGTTGATCCCGCAGCGGCAGGCGCACATGTAACAGGTGGTCTTGCGGATCTCGTCGCTGACCTTCGGGGAGAGATCGAGTTTGGGCTGGTTCATTCGGCGTTTCCTTCGGATGCACTCACTATGGCCGCCAGAGCAACCGAAGCAAGCCGCGCCGCAGCGGGATCCGCGCGCGACGTCAACAGGATCGGGACCTTCGCCCCGAGCACGATGCCTCCGGCGCAACCGCCGGAGAGGTAGACGAAAGATTTGAACAGCGCATTGCCCGAGACGATATCGGGCACGATGATGGCATCGGCCTGACCGGCCACGGGATCATGGCCCATGGCCTTTGTCGCAACGCTGTCGGGCGACAGGATCAGATCCATCGCCAGCGGTCCGGAAAAACTGGCGTCCGGGATCGTTTCGCGGGCCCATTTGGCGAGGTCTTCTGCCTCGAGCGAGGAAGGCACCGAGGAAATCGCGGTCTCGGTTGCGGACAGGAACGCGACTTTCGGATGCGGGTTGCCAAGTGCATGGAGCAGCTTGACCACCTCGCGGGTCGCATCCTGACGGGTCTCGATCGGGGGGCTGACATTCACCGCCGCGTCAGAGATCAGCATCGGCTTGCCGCCCGCGGGATGCGAAAGGTGGAAGATGTGAACAAGGCGTTTGCCGGTGCGCAGACCCACGTCACGCGAGAGCGCCGCCTTCATGAACATGTCCGTGTGCAGCTGGCCTTTCATCAGCACGTCGGCGCGGCCCTCGCCGCAGGCCAGTGCGGCCGCGCGACCGGCATCGGCCTCACCAATGGCCTCGATCAGGTCGTAGTCGGAGATGTCCCAGTCAAGCGCCTCGGCTTCCGCCTCGATCAGATCCCGCTCGCCGGTGAAGACCGGGATCATCAGCCCCGCCTTGGTGGCCTCCATCGCGGCCTGCATCGGCAGGGGCGCGCCCGCGCGGGCAATGGCGGTGCGCGGCGCGCCCGAGGCACGGGCCAGCGCGATCAGATCGTCAGGGCAGACCGCTTCAACGGGAGACAGGAAGGGAGAGCGGTCGGTCATACGCGATCTGGTCCTTTCCTGTTCTCTCGGTCATGCAAAACCCGCCCGGGCAGACCGGGCGGGCGTTTGGCTCAGATGGCGCTTACTCGGCAGCCATGTCCGCAGCGGAGATGCCGGCCTGCGCAACCGGCTTCTTCATCGCGTCGCGACGGAAGGGCTCACCCAGTTCCTGGTTCAGGATCACTTCGATGAAGGTCGTCACGTTGTTCTTCATCTGATCCTTCACGGCCGTGTCGAGCGCGTCCGTCAGGCCTTCCATCGTGTTGACCTGAACCCCTTTCAGGCCGCAGGCATCCGCGATTTTCGCATAGGAAACGCTGGTGGCCAGTTCGGTGCCGACGAAGTTGTCGTCGAACCACAGGGTGGTGTTCCGCTTTTCCGCGCCCCACTGGTAGTTGCGGAAAATGATCATGGTCATGGCGGGCCAGTCATCGCGGCCGACCGACACCATTTCGTTCATCGAAATGCCGAAAGCGCCGTCTCCGGCAAAGCCAACAACCGGCACATCCGGGCAGCCGATCTTTGCGCCCATGATGGCGGGGAAGCCGTATCCGCAAGGACCGAAGAGGCCCGGAGCCAGATATTTCCGGCCGTCCTCGAACGACGGGTAGGCGTTTCCGATCGCGCAGTTGTTGCCGATGTCGGAAGAAATAATCGCGTTTTTCGGCAGCGCGGACTGGATCGCGCGCCATGCCTGACGCGGCGACATGTGATCGGGCTGACGGGTGCGGGCGCGCTCGTTCCATGTGGTGCCCGGATCGTCTTCCTCGTGATCGAGCGATGTCAGTTCCTGCGCCCATGCCGATTTCGTCTGTGCGATCATGGCCTTGCGGTCAGCGCGGCCGGCATCGCCGGCACCGTCGGCCAGCTTGCCCAGAATACCTTCGGCAACCTTCTTGGCGTCACCAACGATGCCGATGGAGACCTTCTTGGTCAGGCCGATGCGGTCGGGGTTCAGGTCGACCTGAATGATCTTGGCCTCGGCCGGCCAGTAGTCGATCCCGTAGCCCGGCAGGGTCGAGAACGGGTTCAGACGGGTGCCGAGCGCGAGGACCACATCGGCCTTTGCGATCAGCTCCATGCCGGCCTTCGAGCCGTTATAGCCCAGCGGTCCCGCAAACAACGGATGCGAGCCGGGGAAGGCGTCATTGTGTTGGTAGCCCACGCAGACCGGCGCATCGAGCGTCTCGGCCAGTTTCATCGAGGCGTTGATGCCGTCGGCCAGAACGACGCCCGCTCCGTTCAGGATCACCGGGAACTTGGCGGAGGACAGCAGGTCAGCGGCTTTCTGGACGGCCTCTTCACCGCCGGAGGGGCGCTCGAAATCGACGACGACAGGCAGATCGATATCCACCACCTGTGTCCAGAAATCGCGCGGCACGTTGATCTGGGCCGGCGCCGAGGCGCGGTAGGCTTTCATGATCACGCGGTTCAGAACCTCGGCGATGCGGGACGGGTCGCGCACCTCTTCCTGATAGGCGACGCAATCGGCAAACAGGTTCATCTGCTCCATTTCCTGGAAACCGCCCTGACCGATGGTCTTGTTGGCCGCCTGCGGCGTCACCAGCAGAAGCGGCGTGTGGTTCCAGTAGGCGGTCTTTACCGAGGTGACGAAATTGGTGATGCCCGGGCCGTTCTGCGCGATCATCATCGACATTTCGCCGGTGGCACGGGTGTAGCCGTCCGACATCATGCCGGCGGTCATTTCATGGGCGCAGTCCCAGAACTTGATGCCCGCGGCCGGAAACAGGTCGGAGATCGGCATCATTGCCGATCCGATAATCCCGAATGCATGCCGGATGCCATGCATCTGCAGGGTTTTTACAAAAGCTTCTTCGGTGGTCATCTTCATGGGTTCGCTCTCCCTAAAACGAAAAAATGCAGCGAGTCCCGGAGGTCGCCGCCGTCCCTTCCTAAATAGTCATGCAGACCGTGAATCTATAGGTCCAAAAGACTCTCTTGCTATGGCCAGTTGCCCAGCGGCACCGTGCCGTCACGGGCGCATCTCGTCGATGGTCTGGGCGATCAGCGCCACGCCCGGCGTGATCTGCGGCGTGGTGATCGAGGAATAGGCCAGCCGGTAATGCCGCTTTTTCCGGTCGTCGCGTTCGCAAAACGCGGGCCCCGGTTCGATCAGTACGCTTCTGTCGCGCAGGGTCTGGGCCAGCACTTCCGTATCGACACCCTCGGGCGCGCGCATCCAGTAGGAGGAGCCGCCAAACGTGCCGGAGCCGGCGACCTCGAGCCCGTGATCGGCAAGCGCCTTGTCCATGATGCGGCGGCGGTCATGAAACGCATTCCGGAGCCTGCGCACCAGCGCATCGTAATGCCCCAGTGACAGGAAATACGCCGCCGTGCGCTGCATGTGCCCGGGCGGGTGGCGCAACACCGACGAGCGCAGGGCGCGGGCCTCGCGGATAAACGGCGCCGGCCCCACCAGATAGCCCAGCCTCAGGCCCGGAAAGAGCGATTTCGAGAAGGAGCCGACATAGATCACGCGGCCTTCCTCATCGAGCGATTTCAGGGCCGGCGAGGGCGGGTTCAGGAAGCTCATCTCGAACTCGTAATCGTCCTCGACGATCAGGAAATCATCCTCTTCGGCGCGTTTGAGAAGCGCTTTGCGGCGATCAAGCGGCATCGTGGCCGTTGTCGGGCACTGGTGGCTGGGGGTGGTGAACACCACGTCGGTCCCGGCCGGGATCAGGTCGGGGTCCAGCCCGTCCCCATCGACGGGCACGGCCACGCGGTGGCAACGGGACTGGCGCAGCACATGGCGCAGACCCGGGTAGCAGGGGTCCTCGTGGGTCGCGGTTCTGCGCTGCGTCAGCAGAACCTGTGCCGTCAGCCAGAGGGCGTTCTGCGCTCCCATGGTGATCAGGATCTCGTCGGGATTGGCGAGGATACCGCGCCGTGGCAGGGTGTGGCGCGCGATGAATTCCAGCAACTGGGGATCGTCACGATCGCCCCTGTCGGCGGTCAGGCTGTCAAAATCAAGCTGTCCCAGCGCCCGCACCGCGCAGAGCCGCCAGTTCTGGCGGTCAAACAGGGTCGGGTCGACCTGACCATACAGAAACGGATATTTGTAGCGCCGCCAGTCGACCGGTTTTTCGACCTGAAGCCCGCCCGAAAAACGTGTCCCGATCGCCCGCGACCAGTCCACGGTGTCGCGTGAGCTGCGCGAGGCCAGCTGCGGCGGCTCGGGCGCGTTCTCGGAGACGTAGTAGCCGGAGCGTCCGGCCGAGGACAGGTAATCGTCGGCCATCAACTCGTTATAGGCGAGGGTCACCGTGATCCGGCTGACCCCCAGATGTTTGGCGAGCTTGCGCGAGGAGGGCAGCTTTTCTCCCGCGCGAAACCGGCCCGAGAGGATGCCGCTGGCAACCATCTGCTGGATCTGCTGCTGCAGCGTTCCCTCGAAGGTCGGATCAAGGAAGAAGGTCTCGACGGCGATCGACATGTTTTGGCCTTATATCGGGGTCTTCTCTGGATATAAGGCAAAGCGCCGCGCCTGAGAAGGGCGCGGCGCTGTCATGGTGTGGTCGGTGAGCGCGCTGAGGCTCAGGCCATCACGCGGCCGAGGGCCAGATCGACGCTTTCGGTGATCTCGTCGATATCGTCAGGCGTCGCGATCAGGGCCGGCGAGAAACACAGGGTGTTGTTGAAGCCCGGCAGCGAGCGGTTCGTGGCGCCGATGATCGTGCCCTGCTGCATGCAGTCGGCCACCACGGCCTGAACGAGCTTCTCGGAGAGCGGCTCCTTCGTGGCGCGGTCGGCGACAAGCTCGGCGCCGCAGAACAGGCCCTTGCCGCGGACATCGCCGATCACCTCATGCTTTTCGGCCAAGGCGTTGAGGTTCTCGATCAACCGCGCGCCCATGGCAAGCGTGTTGTCCAGAAGCTCCTCGTCCTCGATGATGCGCATGTTCTCCAACGCCGCAGCCGGTCCGGCCGTGCAGCCGCCGAAGGTCGAGATGTCGCGGAAATAGCTCATCGGATCCTCGGCGTTTTCCTTGAACATCTGGAAAACCTCTTCGGTCGTCACGCAGCACGAAATCGCGGCATAGCCGGATGCCACGCCCTTGGCCATCGTCACCATGTCGGGCTTGATGCCGTAATTCTGGTAGCCAAACCACGTCCCGGTCCGGCCCAGACCGCACACGACCTCGTCGATATGCAGCAGGATCTCGTATTTCTTGCAGATCTCCTGCACGCGCTCCCAGTAGCCCTCGGGCGGGGTGATGACGCCGCCGCCGGCTGTGACCGGCTCAAGACAGATCGCGCCGACCGTATCGGGCCCTTCGCGCAGAATGACTTCCTCGATCGCGTCGGCTGCGCGCTTTCCGTAGGCCGCGCCGCTCAGATCCCACTGGGCGCGATACTCCAGACAATGCGGCACGGAGACGAAGCCGGGCGTGAACGGGCCGTATTGCGCGTTGCGCTCGGGCTGGCCGCCCGCCGAGAGCGTGGTGATGGTGGTGCCGTGGTAATCACGCTCGCGGTAGAGGATCTTGTTTTTCTTGCCGCCATATTTGTTGTGGCTGATCTGGCGGACCATCTTGAACGCCTTCTCATTCGCCTCGGAGCCGGAATTGGCGAAATAGACGCGGCTCATCCCCGGCATCTTGGAGATCAGCCGCTCCGAGAACATCGCACCCGGGATCGATCCCGCGGAGCCTGCGAAATAGTTCATCTTGACCAGCTGGTCCCGCACCGCATCGGCAATGCTTTCCCGGCCATAGCCGACATTGACGGTCCAGACCCCGCCCGAGACGGCGTCGATATGCTCTTTGCCCTTCTGGTCCCACACACGCATGCCCTTGCCTTCGACGATGATGCGCGGATCGATCGTCTCGAAAGGTTTGTGCTGGATCATGTGATGCCAGACATGTGCGCGGTCGGCCTCTACGATGCCGCTGATATCATTGCTTTGCAGTGTGCCGTCCATGAGTGCCTCCGTCCGGTTGTGGTCTGTAGGTCTGGGGTGCGCGTACGCAACGGGCCGATTCTCGGCCGGCGCCGCGACAGCGTGGCACGAGCAGCACCATATAGCGAGGGTGAAAATAGGGCCAAATCTGCGAATAGCTTAGGTCCAGAAGGCCCGCGCATGCGGCCTGAACACGCCTGCGAATTCCAAACTTTCTGAAAAAAACAAGAAATCCAGAGCTTTCTTAAAGCCGCTCGCGACCCCGCTGGCCTGAATTGTCGCCATGCAGCTAGGCATTGACAGGTGCGATTATTTTTTCTCCACTCGATCGCGCAGACGTCTGTGACCGGCGTGCCATGGTGTGGTGCGGGGCGCGACGCGACTGCAGGGATGCGACGGGGGACTGCCGAAAGGACTTGATCGAGACGGACGGGCGCGGCCTTCCCCTGCCTGCCGGAAACACTGAAAAAATGACAGGCCGAATGGCTTGCGAAAAACAAAGAACACTCAATTGGGAGATTACAATGAAACTTACGACCAAACTCATGGGCGCTGTGGCCGGGGCTGCGATGCTCGCCGGTGCACAGGCCGCCAATGCGGACGGCCACTCCATCACGGTGGGCTACTTCCTCGAATGGCCGATGCCGTTCCAGTACGCCAAAGTGAACGGCCTCTATGACGAGGCGCTGGGCGCCACCGTGAACTGGGTTGCCTTCGACACCGGGACCGCAATGTCTGCCGCGATGGCATCGGGCGACGTGCAGATGTCGGTCAGCCAGGGCGTGCCGCCTTTCGTGGTTGCGACCTCTGCCGGTCAGGACCTCCAGATCGTGGATGTGGCGGTGAGCTACTCCGAGAACGACAACTGCGTGGTGGCCTCCAAGCTCGAGATCGACAAGGACAGCGCAGATGAGCTGGCCGGCAAGAAAGTCGCCGTGCCGCTCGGCACCGCGGCCCATTACGGCTTCCTCAAGCAGATGGACCATTTCGGTGTTGATCTGGCGTCGCTTGACGTCGTGAACATGGCGCCGCCTGAAGGTGCGGCCGCACTGGCGCAGGGCGCCGTTGACATGGCCTGTGGCTGGGGCGGTGCGCTGCGCCGCATGAAGGAGAATGGCAACGTGCTTCTGACCGGCGCCGAGAAGGAAGAGCTGGGCATCCTCGTCTTTGACGTGACCACTGCCCCGTCTGACTTCGTGGCCGAGAACAGCGAGATCGTCACCAAGTTCCTGCAGGTGACCGCGGACATGAACGAGCGCTGGAACTCCGGCGAGGGTGTTGAAGAGATGCTGCCGGTGATCGCCAAGGATGCCGGTATGGATGTCGACGCGACCCGCGCGACGATGGATACTTTCGGGTTCCCGTCGGTGTCTGATCAGCTGAGCGCCAAATGGCTCGGCGGTGGCTCCCAGACCTTCATGAAAGGTGTGGCTGACGTGTTCGTGGCTGCGGGCGATATCGAAAAAGCCCGTGACAGCTATGACAGCGCCGTGGAAATCGGACCGCTTCAGGGCGTCAACTAAGCAAAGATCTGATCTGGCGGTCCGGGCTTTCCGGGCCGCCAGGCTTTTTTGATATTGGATCAGGAATACACCCGTGTCCGGATTGTCGATCGAGAACATCTCCATGAGATTTGACCTGCCGAACGGAACCTCCGTTCAGGCGCTCAAGAATGTCACCCTCGACCTGAAGGAAGGTGACCTGATGTCTGTCCTTGGCCCGTCGGGTTGTGGCAAGACGACCCTTCTCAATATCGTGGCGGGCTTTCTGGCGCCCACGGAGGGGCAGGTGGTGCTCGGCGGGACGCCGGTGCATGGACCGGGGCCGGAACGCGGCATGGTGTTCCAGCAGGGCGCCCTGTTCGAATGGATGAGCGTGCGCGACAACGTGGCCTTCGGCCCGCGCATGAAAGGCCAGCGCGAGTCGGAATACGCAGAAAACGTGGATCATCTGCTGGACGTCGTCGGTCTTCAGGACTTCAAGGAAAAGGCGATCTACGAATTGTCCGGCGGGATGCAGCAGCGTGTGGCCCTGGCCCGCTGTCTGGCCAATGATCCGGACGTTATCTTGATGGATGAACCGCTGGGCGCGCTGGATGCGCTGACCCGCGAGAAGATGCAGGGGCTTGTGCTCAAGCTCTGGAAGGAAACCGGCAAGACGATCATCCTGATCACCCACTCGGTCGAGGAAGCGCTCCTTCTGGGCGAGCGGCTTCTGGTCATGGCGCCGCGCCCGGGACGGATTCACAAGGAATACCGCCTGCCTTTTGCGGAGATGGGCGTCGGAGCAGACCTCCGAGAGGTCAAGAAACACGAGCTTTACGGGCCGACCCGTGAGGAGATCCTGAGCATGATCTGGGATATGGAAGAAGAGATCATGGGCCGCACGGAGGAAACCGCATGACCGGTCTGCTGATCCTTTTCGTTTACGTGGCCATTTTCGTTCTGGCCTTCCTCGTGGTGCGCTTCGGGACCTCCAAGGCGTTGCAGGCCTCGGGCTTTAATGCGCTCAAAACGGTGACTTTCGGGGACGAAAGCGCCGTGACCCCCAACCGCGCGGCCTCGGTCGTGTCGGTTCTGACGCTGTTTTTCCTCTGGGGGGCCTTTACGGGGTCCTCCCTTCTGCCCTCGTTCCTGCATGCGCCGGGCCCGTTTATGGGCGACACGAGCTTTACCTACACCGCGCGCGATGCGAACGGGAACACCGACGACGCGACGGTGTTTGCGCGCGTTCATGTGGTGGGCGAAGAGGTCGAGGAGCCGGTGGCCACGGGGCCGGATGAAGGCTTTGCCAAGAATGACGTGATGACCGCGGGCGCGTGGCGCTCCGAGTTGATCCGTGTCGACCGCAACGATGAGCTGGGCCGCAAGGACGGGGTCGAGATCGTCGCCGTCAACGGCCAGCCGATCACACCGGGTGCGCGGGTCAAGATCGCCGATGGCGAGGTCGGGATGACCCCGAAGGGCACGCTGAACCTGATCCCCGCCAAGGGGCTCCAGATGGAGCCGATCTGGCTGCCCGCGCCCGAAGCGGTCTTCAAGAGGTTCCTCAACGTGGCTTCCGAGGGCTACCAGAACTCCAATCTCTGGGAGCATCTGGGATATTCGCTCTACCGCGTGGTGCTGGGCTTCTTCTTCGGTGCGCTGGTGGGTATCCCGCTGGGCTATGCCATGGGCCTGTCGGGCTGGTTCCGCGGCTGGTTCGACCCGATCGTCGAGTTCATGCGACCGGTGCCACCGCTCGCGCTGATCCCGCTGGTGATCATCTGGGCGGGGATCGGGGAAAGCGGCAAGATCATTCTGCTGTTTCTCGCGGCCCTCTGGATCATGACGATCGCGGCCCGAGCGGGCGTGTCGGGTGTGAACATCACCAAGGTGCACGCAGCCTATTCGCTGGGCGCGTCCAAACGGCAGATCCTGCATCACGTCATCATCCCGAACTCCCTGCCGGAGATCTTTACGGGGGCCCGCGTTGCGATGGGGGTCTGTTGGGGCACGGTTGTGGCCGCGGAACTGGTCGCGGCCGAGGTCGGTGCGGGCATGATGATCATGGTCGCCTCGCGCTTCCAGCTGACCGATATCGTCATCATGGGGATCATCCTGATCGGTATCATCGGCTACGGGATCGACATCCTGTTCCGTCAGGCCGAGAAGTATCTCGTTCCGTGGAAGGGCCGCTCCTGATCTCAGGAACCGGCATTACAGGCATCGCCGTCACAGGAGACGTCCGGAAGGTCGCAAATCCGCCAAAGCGGGTCTCTTGCTGACGGCAGCACAGCCGCGCGCTGGTGTTTCATCCGCCCATGTTTCTGAGCGTCTTCGATATCTTCAAGATCGGCGTCGGCCCGTCCTCCTCCCACACGATGGGGCCGATGACGGCTGCCGGCCGGTTTCTCGATGACCTGCGCATGGGCCGCGAGAAAGAACCCGGCGCGGGCACGCTTGCAGGGCTCGGCGCGTCGCTGCACGGCTCGCTGGCCTTCACGGGCAAGGGCCATGCCAGCGACCGCGCCATCTGCCTTGGGTTCATGGGCTATCTGCCCGATACGCTCGACCCCGACACGGTCGAGACCCTGATCGGGGAGCTGGAACATTCGAAAACCGTCACGCCCGACGGGCTCGGCCCCCTGAAATTCGATCCCGCGCGCGATCTGCAGTTCGATTTCGAAAATGACCTGCCGGGGCATGCGAACGGGATCATCCTTCGGGCCTTCGACACGGCGGGAAACCTCTATCTGGAGGAGACCTATTACTCCATCGGTGGCGGTTTCGTTGTTACCGCGGCTGAACTGGACGAGATGTCCCGTGGGGACGCCGCAGCGCTGCACGATCAGAAGGCCGCGCAAGGCTACCGGTTTCCCTTCGGCTCGGCGGATGAGATGCTCGCCATGGGCCGCGCCTCGGGCAAGAGCATCGCCCAGATGAAGGAAACGAACGAGCTCAGCCACATGCCGCGCGGCGAGATGGACCGCAGGCTCGTTTCGATCCGGGACGCGATGTTCGGCTGTATCGACAGGGGGCTCGATCTGGAAGGGGAACTGCCCGGCGGGCTGCATGTGAAACGCCGCGCGAAACACATTCACGCGCAACTGAAGGCAGAGCAGGGCCAGAACCTGTCGCAGCCTCACACGATCAACGATTGGATCAGCGTCTACGCGATGGCGGTCAACGAGGAGAACGCCGCGGGCGGGCGGGTGGTCACCTCTCCCACCAACGGGGCGGCCGGTGTCCTGCCTGCCGTGCTGCGCTATTACCGCGATCACTGCGTGGGCGCGACAGAAGAGGGCCAGCGCAGCTTCCTGCTCACGGCGGCGGCGATCGGCGGGTTGATCAAGCACAATGCCTCGATCTCGGGCGCGGAGGTCGGCTGTCAGGGCGAGGTGGGATCCGCCTCGGCCATGGCGGCTGCGGGCCTGTGTGCGGCCTTGGGGGGCAGCAATGCGCAGGTCGAGAATGCCGCTGAGATCGCGCTGGAGCATCACCTCGGCATGACCTGTGATCCGGTCGGCGGTCTGGTGCAGGTGCCCTGTATCGAGCGCAACGGCCTCGGCGCGATCAAGGCGGTTTCGGCCGCCTCGCTGGCCCTGCGCGGAGATGGCCACCATTTCATGCCGCTCGACAATTGTATCGAGGCGATGCGCCAGACCGGTCGCGACATGGACGGAAAATACAAGGAAACCAGCCTCGGCGGTCTGGCGGTCAACCTGCCGGAATGCTAAGCCAAGCCGCGGGCTGAGCCAAGCGGCACCGCCTGCGTGAAAACGGGACTTGCCGTAAGCCCGGCGGCGTTCCACTCTTCTTGTCGAACATGATTGTGAACACGTGCAGGTCACAGCGCCCGCGTCCGGTCGCACCAGAAGGGAGACGCCCATGCCCCATATCCTCGCCATCGATCAGGGCACCACGTCGAGCCGCGCGATTATCTTCGACGGCAACATGAAGCCCGTCACCTCGGCCCAGCAGGAATTCACCCAGCATTTCCCGCGTTCGGGCTGGGTCGAGCACGCGCCCGAAGATCTCTGGACCACGGTGCTGGCCACGTGCCGCGATGCAATGGCCAAGGCGGGTATGGAGGCCTCGGACATCGCGGCGATCGGGATCACCAACCAGCGTGAGACCACGCTGGTCTGGGACCGCCAGACCGGAGCGCCGGTGTGCAACGCCATCGTCTGGCAGGATCGCCGCACAGCCGGGCTGTGCCGTGATCTCAAGGCGGCGGGCCATGAGGATAGGGTGACGGAGCGGACCGGCCTTTTGCTCGATCCCTATTTCTCTGGCACGAAACTGCACTGGATTCTCGAGAATGTGGAAGGCGCGCGGGCGCGCGCCGAGGCGGGCGATCTGCTGTTCGGGACAGTGGACAGTTTCCTGATCTGGCGGCTGACGGGCGGCGCCGTGCACGCAACCGACGCCACCAATGCCGCGCGCACGCTTCTGTATGATATCCGCGCGGGGCAATGGTCCCGTGAGATCTGCGATCTGCTCGATATCCCGATGGGCATGCTGCCCGAGGTGAAAGACTGCGCGGCGGAGTTCGGCGTGGCCGGGGCGGATCTGCTTGGCGCGGAGATCCCTATCCTTGGTGTCGCCGGTGACCAGCAGGCCGCTACGCTCGGGCAGGCCTGTTTCGAGCCGGGCATGATGAAATCCACCTACGGGACGGGCTGTTTTGCGCTGCTGAATACCGGGGACATGCCGGTGCGCTCGCACAACCGCCTGCTGACCACGATTGCCTACCAGCTGGACGGCAAGCCGGTCTATGCGCTGGAAGGCTCGATCTTCATCGCGGGCGCGGTCGTTCAGTGGTTGCGCGACGGGTTGGGCCTGATCGGCGCGGCCGAGGAAACCCAAGGGCTGGCCGAGACGGCCGATCCGGAGCAGTCCGTGATCATGGTGCCGGCTTTCACCGGGCTGGGCGCGCCTTACTGGAATGCCGAATGCCGCGGCGCGGTCTACGGGCTCACGCGGAACTCAGGCCCTGCGGAATTCGCCCGCGCGGCTCTGGAAAGTGTCGGCTACCAGACCCGCGACCTGCTCGAGGCGATGACCGCCGATTGGTCCGCCGGCAGCGCGGAGGGCGGGGGCAATGTGCTGCGCGTCGATGGCGGAATGACGGCCAGCGATTGGACCATGCAGTTCTTGAGCGACATCATCGATGCGCCGGTCGACCGCCCCGAACTTCTGGAGACGACCGCGCTGGGGGCGGCATGGCTGGCGGGCATGCGGGCCGGCCTCTATCCCGATCAGGCCGAGTTCGCGGGGCGCTGGGCGCGCGAGCGCCGTTTTACCCCGCGCATGACCCAGACGCAGCGCGACGCGAAATACGCCGCGTGGAAGAAAGCTGTGGACGCAACCCTGTCTGTGTGATCCCTGTAAAGGATGGCCGCACAACCCGCCAAATTCCTCGAAGGGAACCTGTTTCGCCATATCTCGGTGATGTCGCTGACGGCCTCCGTCGGGCTGATGGCGATCTTCTTCGTGGATTTCGTCGATATGATCTTCATCTCGATGCTGGGCAACGCGGCGCTGGCCGCTGCCGTTGGCTATGCGGGGGCGATCCTGTTTTTCACCACGTCCTTCGGCATCGGCATGGCGATTGCCGGCGGTGCGCTGGTGGCCCGCGCCTTGGGAGAGGGCGACGAGACCAAAGCCCGCCGCCTCACCACCAATGCGCTGCTCTATGGCGTGATCTTCGGCGCGATCTTCGCCGCCATCGTCTGGCAGTTTCTTGATCCGCTGACCCGCCTTCTGGGCGCGACCGGCGAGACACAGGAACTGGCGGTGCTCTACCTGTCGATCATCATTCCCAGCCTGCCGCTTCTGATGATCGGGATGATGGGCGGCGCGATCCTGCGCGCCCATGGCGACGCGCGCCGCGCGATGATGGCCACGATACTTGGCGGCGTGGTGAATGCGGTGCTCGATCCGATCCTCATTTTCGGCTTCAATCTGGAGCTTGTCGGGGCGGCTCTGGCCAGTGTCGCGGCGCGCGTGACCATCGCGGCGGTGGCCCTGCGGCCGATCCTCAAACACCATGGCGGGTTTGACCGCCCCAGTGCCGCGCACGCCCTGAAGGACCTGTTCCCGGTGCTGGCCATTGCGGTGCCCGCGATCCTGACCCAGCTTGCCACGCCGATCGGACAGGCCTACGTCACCCGCGCCATGGCGGAATTCGGCGAGCTTGCCGTGGCGGGTATGGCTGTCGTGTCGCGCCTGACGCCACTTTCCTTCGCGGTCATCTTTGCGCTGTCCGGCGCGGTCGGGCCGATCATCGGGCAGAACTCGGGTGCCGGTCTGCACGACCGCGTGGCCCGCAGCTTTCGCGATGCGCTGATCTTCATCGCGCTCTATGTCGGGGCGGTCGCCGTGCTGCTCTTTATGTTGCGCGCGCCCATTGCCGAGCTGTTTCAGGCCGAAGGCATCGGACGCCAGTTGATCTACCTGTTCTGCGGGCCCCTCGCGCTTGCCTTTTTCTTCAACGGGGTGCTCTTCGTGGCCAATGCCGCGTTCAACAATCTCGGCCACCCGTTCTATTCCACATGGATCAACTGGGGCCGCCACACGCTGGGGACAATCCCCTTCGTCATGCTCGGCGGGTTCCTGTTCGGGGCCCCGGGCGTTCTGATCGGACAGGCCGCCGGAGGCGTGGTCTTCGCGGCTCTGGCATGGTGGCTGGCCCGCCGCGTGATCGCCGGTCAGGGCGTCACCAAGGCACCACCGCAGCCCTTCGCCCGTCAGGGTCGCCTGCTACAGCTTTTCAATTTTCGCCGGTAACCCGCTGAGGTGGTGATCCACCAAATCCCGCTCGAAGGGGGTCAGCTTCTGGTGACGGGTGTAGCGCGGCGTTGTCCGGTCATCGAGAATGGGCGCCGCCCAGCCGTCGGTTGTCTCGAAAAACGAGGTGACGCCAGCCTCTCCGAAGACCGACAGATAGCCCTGCACGACGACGTCGATATAGCTCAGCAGGATCGGGTGCCGCACGGAGGGCGGGGCGTCATTTGCGTGATTGGTCTGGTAAATCTGGACGTCCACGCGGCGGTCCAACGCGTGTTCGACCTGCGCGTGATCGAGCGGCGTCCGGTTATAGGCCCGCTCGCGCAGATCGAGCGCCTCCCAGTCCGCACCGGGCACATGGGCGATCAGCCCGTCAATCTGGCTTCCAGGGTCCGGCCGGGCCGAGAGAAAGGCCAGATCGCGCAAATGGGTGTGGCGCCAGACCCGCCGCCAGCCGGTCAGCCGGGCGGGTGTCGGGGTGCCGTAATCATGGGTCCGCGTGTTCACCAGCGACCCGTATCCGAAGAAGAAAGGATCGGTCATGGCCTGATATGTGCAAACAGCCGTGCCCGGATGCAAGGCCCTGCGTCGTGAAAAACCCACTGGCCCGGGGCCCGCGCGGCTCAGCTGCCACGCAAATTTTTGCTGCAGTGCAAAATTATTTCTGCATTGCAGCAAATTCCATGCTAGCAAGAAGCGATAGCAACGCAGGTGATCGAGTCGGCATGAGCGGGAAAGTCATTACTGTGGCCCAGCAGAAGGGCGGTTCGGGCAAGACCACCCTTGCGGCGAACCTTGCCGTGGCCGCCGCCCAGGCCGGCAAATCGGTTGCGCTCATCGATTCCGACGCGCAAGGCAGTCTGGGCCGCTGGTATATGGCACGGCTGGACGCGGCGCGCCCCGATGCGGTCGAACTGGCCTTCTCCACCGCCAGCGCCTGGGGCATCGCATTTGAATGCGACAAGCTGAAGAAAGAATACGATCTGGTCGTGGTCGACACGCCGCCCAAGATCGACGCCGACCTGCGCCCCGCGCTTCGGGTCTCCGATCTGGTCGTTCTGCCGGTCTCGGCGTCACAGGTCGATATCTGGGCCACGGAAGGCCTGATCGAACTGGCGCAACGCGAAGAGCGTCCGGTTATGGCTGTATTGAACCGCGCGCTCGCCGGAACCAAGCTGGCTGAACAGGTTGCGGGCGAGATCGCTGAACTGGCCTGCGAGACGGCCGCCACGACGATTTCCAACCGCGTGCTCTACGCGGAAACGCTGGGCCGCGGGCAAAGCGTTGTCGAAATCCGCAAATCCGGTCCGGCGGCGAAGGAATTTCATGCTTTGACCGCCGAAGTGCTTTCTGCACTCGCCGACTGAGCCCACATTCCCGCCTCCTTGCCTGACGCGATGTCGCAGGCCCTTTCCTTCGTGCTCTGCTGCGTCATCTCACGCGCATGACCGCAAGAGGAGAGCACTGTGTCCACCCAAAAAGAAGCAACTGAAATGCCCGGAACGGGCGCAATGGCCGAAAAAACAAGACAGGCGCTTGCGTCGATCGAGGCCAAGAACAGAAAGCGCGAAGCCGCCAGCTATTCGGTGATCGGAGGCGCGATGGCGTATGGCTCCGCATCGCTCGGCGAAGGGCGCTTTGGACGAATCTCTTCCGCAGCGAAATGGTTCTGCATCTGGTTTGCGATGATTCTGCCCGTTTTGATGTTCGCGATTCACGTCTAAAAAACGGCGATTCTGTGAAGGCCAAAAAGAGGGGTGTTTCCAAAACGCCCCTCCTCTCGCCACAATGTTGACACGGTTGGGCGGGGAACCGGCGCAAAGCCCCCGAAAGAGCCCTCTTATTGTTTCGATTTAGGGCATAATGTGTCAAAAATTAGAGGTAAGGAGACCCTTACTTGTTGAAATAAGGCACTCCCCTATTCTGAATCCCGTCAACAGCAAGTTTTGGTGAGTTTTAGGGTTTCAGATCAGACACAAAGGGGAATGTGAAAATGTCCGTATCCATCGTTGAAAAAGCTCGCCAAGGCCGTATCGAAGCACTCAAGGCCGCACGGGCCCGCAAAGTTCAGAACGCAGACAACAACATCGCAGTTTTCGGGCAGGAAACCGCAGAGCAGCGCCAGATCGCACCGGTCTTCGTGACCCGTCGTGCGGTGGTTGCAGACACCGTATTCGCGGCCGCTTAAGTCGCGCCGCAGGAACCCGCACTCGCTACAGATTACCAATCTGGGTTCCGCCAAGCAGCCTGGGGCTGGGTGCCAGGCAAATCGAGCAGGAAAGTCGTGCACACAAGCTGTGGACGACTTTTCTGGTTAGAGAACTCTCTCGGAAAGATGTGGTTTTTGACCCGATGCGTGCGCGCCTGACGGGGGGCGCACGGAATGTGGGGCAGGCGCGTCGGCGTGGTCCGAGGCGCTTCTCAGAACATCGGTTATGAATCGTGTGAGAACGGCAGCGAGGATCAGGAGGATGCCGAGAGCCACATAGATGACGAGGGCGGACAGCCAGCCCACGGCCCAGATGGAAATGGCAAGCGCCAGAACGACGAGGCTGATGAGACTGCTGATGACACTCACTACGACCAACACGAACTTCCTTTTCACCGCGAGTTGGCACCCATAGCCGGTCTAGACGATGCCAGTTTCGCAATCGTGAAGACCAAGAGATTTCTGCGCTGGATCAGACAGGCATCCCTTAACTCTCAGCTAACCAAACACCAAAAATCTGCCGAGATTGAGGCGGCGGAGTGGTCTGCTGGAGGCGGGATGTGGAAGGTGGGCAAGCCGTTGAATCTGCCTAAATAATTGATTATAAATAAAAATTATTCTGATAATCAGGGCATTTCGGTCCGGCGGGCATGGGAGATCCCCGCCAGACCGAAAGCTCAGCGCAGCAATCCGGCGATCTCGTCTTTCAGACGCAGCCTTTGCTTGCGCATGTCCTCTTCGTGAAACTGGTCGGTCGGCTCTGTGAACGTCTCGGCCCGGTGAATGGCGCGGTTGATCTCGTGATACTCGTCGAAAAGCTTGCGAAAATGGGCATCTGTTTCCTTCAGGGTGTGGATCTTGTCCACCTTGTCGGGAAATTCCTCTGCCAATTCGTGGGGCGTGTGCGTCATGAGCGGGTGTCTCCTCTTCCTAGTCTGTTTCGACCGTAGGAGTGCCCCGCGCGTGCCGCCTTGATATGGGTCAAGCCGGGCCGCGCGTGCCATGTCCCGGCCGCACGCCCCGACGTTGCGCCTTATCGCGTGAACTTCTTGTACTTCACCCGCTTCGGCTCGACGCTGTCGGGGCCAAGGCGGCGGATCTTGTCTTCCTCATAGGCTTCGAAATTGCCTTCGAACCATTCGACATGGGCCTCGCCTTCAAAGGCGAGGATATGCGTGCACAGCCGGTCAAGGAAGAAGCGGTCGTGCGAGATGATCACAGCGCAGCCCGCGAAATCTTCCAGCGCATCTTCCAGCGCGCGCAAGGTCTCGACGTCCAGATCGTTGGTCGGTTCGTCCAGCAGCAGCACGTTGCCGCCGGATTTCAGCAGCTTGGCCATGTGGACGCGGTTGCGTTCCCCGCCCGACAGGGAGCCGACCTTCTTCTGCTGGTCGCCGCCCTTGAAGTTGAAGGCGGAGCAATAGGCGCGCGAGTTCATCTGCGCGTCGCCCAGCTGGATGATCTCGCCGCCGTCGGAAATCTCCTCCCAGACCGTGGCATTCGGATCCAGCGCATCCCGCGACTGGTCGACATAGGACAGCTGCACCGTGTCGCCGTATTCGACGCTGCCCGCATCGGGCTGTTCCTGACCGGTGAGCATGCGGAACAGCGTGGATTTACCCGCGCCATTGGGTCCGATCACGCCGACAATGCCGCCGGGCGGCAGGGAGAAGGACAGGTCCTCGATCAAGAGCCGGTCGCCATAGCCTTTCTTCAGACCATTGGCCTCGATCACCTTGGAGCCCAGACGCGGCCCGTTCGGAATGATGATCTGGGCGCGCCCGACCTTGTCGCGTTCGGACTGGTTTGCCAGTTCTTCATAGGCGTTGATCCGGGCCTTGGACTTGGCTTGCCGCGCCTTTGCGCCGGCACGGATCCATTCAAGCTCCCGCTCCAGCGTTTTCTGGCGGGATTTGTCCTCCTTGGCCTCGTGCTCGAGACGTTTGGCCTTTTGCTCCAGCCACGCGGAGTAGTTGCCCTCGTAGGGAATGCCGCGGCCGCGGTCGAGTTCCAGAATCCAGCCGGTGATGTCGTCGAGGAAATACCGGTCATGCGTGACGATCAGGCAGGTGCCCTTGTAGTCGATCAGGTGCTTTTGCAGCCACGCGATGGTTTCGGCATCAAGGTGGTTGGTCGGCTCGTCGAGAAGCAGCATGTCCGGTTCTTCCAGGAGCAGCTTGCACAGCGCGACGCGGCGCTTTTCACCGCCCGAGAGCGTGGTGACATCCGCGTCATCCGGCGGGCAGCGCAACGCCTCCATCGCGATGTCGATCTGCGCGTCGAGATCCCACAGGTTCTGGCTGTCGATCTCGTCCTGCAACTTGGCCATCTCGTCCGCGGTCTCGTCGGAATAGTTCATCGCCAGCTCGTTGTAGCGGTCGAGGATATCCTTCTTTTCCTTCACGCCGAGCATCACGTTGCCGCGCACATCGAGGCTTTCGTCAAGCTGCGGTTCCTGCGGCAGGTAGCCGACATGGGCGCCCTCGGCAGCCCAGGCCTCGCCTGTAAAATCCTTGTCCTGACCGGACATGATCCGCATCAAAGTGGACTTACCCGAGCCGTTGACGCCCACCACGCCGATCTTGACGCCGGGCAGGAAGCTCAGACGTATGTTCTCAAAGCATTTCTTGCCACCGGGATAGGTCTTGGACACACCGTCCATGTGGTAGACGTATTGATAGGCTGCCATGGAATCCTCCGAGATTTGCGCTGGAGTGCATGTAACCCGCCGCTGCCCGAAGGGCAATCGCGGCGATCATCAGGCCGCAGGGGCCATCGCGCCCAGAAGCTCGCGGTCGAGAACCTGTCCCGGACTGTGCGTGGTGATGATGCGTTTGCGCGCCGGCGCGTCGAAATTCATCACGATGCCCGGTTTGCGCTGCAACAGGTAGTCGAGCACCTCGACACGCCGCTCATTGGGGCAAACCAGCCCGCCGCCCAGCTCCGGATCGGGTGAAAAGAACCCGCGGAAATCATGTGCAAACGCGTCGTAGGGCACCAGTTCGTAGAACGGCTTTTGCCGTCGCAAAAGGCCGGTTTCGGGCGCGATACGCAGATGCGCGATCAAGACCATGTCCACCTTGGGCAAGAGCGCCGGAACACCGTCCCCCCACACGACCGCGGTGTGCAAGGTGCCGTCATATCGGGCGAACTGGATCGTGGGGACGAACAGGTCTTCCTCCAGCCCGAGCTTGAGATCGTCGTGCCAGTAGTTCCAGTCCCACACCATTTCGAGCGTCTCTCTCGGGCAGACCGGCGGAATGTCGGAGGGCTTGGCGTTCTCGATCAGGCTCATGGCCATCGCGCCTGCGTGCCTTGCGTAGCTGTCCTCGTACGCGTCGGCATCGAAGGGGCTCTCGGACATCCGGTCTTCCTGCGGATCGTAGACCTTGAGATCGAAGCTGCGCATCAGCGCATCGACTTCAATGGCGGCCTCGCGGGCAAAGAAGGTCGGGTTCATGTAATCGACAGAGAGCACGGCTTTTGCGCCCCGGGCAGGTGCGCTTTGCGCCTGTGCGCCGGGCAGCTCTTCGCCGAACTCCCACACGAATTTCACATCCGTTGCGGGGTTGTCATAGACGGCATGGTTCTTGCCGGTGTGGTAAAAGCGCCGTTCAGAGAGAAACGTCTTCAGCATGCCAAGATCGAGCGGCATATCGGCGGGAATGAAAAAGAGATCGTAGCTCATAGGGTCGTCCGGATCGGTCATCACGCCTGAAGAAACTTACAGGGCCTGCGGGCAGGGCGCAGCCCCCTTGTGTCAGCGCGCCGCTCAGCCGTTGCCCGCAAGTCTCAGGGCTCTGGCAGCGCAGGGCTCCGGCACGGGGCAGGGCCGACGCGCCGGATCTGTTTGACTCCAGACCCTTAAGACGTAATGAACGCCCGAGCCGGCGGATGCACCTTTGCAGGTGCACGTGACCGGGCACGGAGAGGGTCATATGCGCTGCGATTTGCCATGGGCAGGTGCCGGCCAGACGGTCGGCCTTCTGGGAGGGTCCTTCGATCCGCCCCATGCCGGCCATGTGCATATCACCCGTGAAGCGCTGAAACGCTTTGGTCTCGACCGGGTCTGGTGGCTGGTGAGCCCGGGAAACCCGCTCAAGACACGGGGGCCCGCGGCGCTGGAAACCCGTCTTGCGGCGGCCCGCGCGCTGGTGGATCACCCGAACGTCACCGTGACCGGCCTCGAAGCGCGGATCGGCACCCGTTACACCGCCGAAACCCTTGCCCGGCTGCGCGCGCTCTACCCGCATCTGAACTTTGTCTGGCTGATGGGCGCGGATAACCTTGCCAGCTTTCACCACTGGCAGGACTGGCAGGCGATCATGGCCAACATCCCGGTCGGTGTCATCGCACGGCCCGGCGACCGGATCAGCGCACGGCGCTCCGTGGCGGCGCAACGCTTCGCCGCTTCCCGCCTGCCGGGCAATGCCAGCCATCTGCTGGGCCGATGCGAGGCTCCGTGCTGGTGCTTCATCAATGTGCCTTTGAGTGACGTCTCCTCCACCGAAATCCGCGCGCAGGGGCACTGGGCACAGGGCTGAGGCCGCTCATGAAACTGTGTCTTGAACGTGCCTGCCCGCTCTCGCATAGTCGGGGCACCATGACCGATCGCACCACCGGCAAACTGACCCGCCGCACGCTTCTGGGATTTCTGATGTATGGCGTGGCCGATCGTGCCCTTGCGGGCGCGCCGGATGGGTCTCTCCGCCCGCAGCCCCGCCCTGTCCGGGTTGCCCAGAAAAGCACCTCGGGCGCGCATGCCGCACGGATCAAGAAGGCCAATCTCTCGGGGCGGATCAGCTACGCCGTGGCCGATGCGCGGACCGGAGAGATGCTGGAAACCTACAAGCCGCTGGTCTCCCACCCGCCTGCCAGCGTTCTGAAAGCGATCACGGCGCTCTACGGGCTTGAAACGCTGGGGCCGGGGCACCGGTTTCGCACGCGTCTGGTGGCGGACGGGACGCTGGTGAACGGCGTCTTGCAGGGCGATCTTGTGCTGGTGGGCGGCGGCGATCCGTCGCTTGATACCGATGACCTCTTTGATATGGCCGCCCGCCTGAAAGAGCTTGGGCTGCGCGAGGTGAAGGGCCGTTTTCTGGTCTATGACGCCGCCCTGCCGCGGGTCGAGCGTATCGATGACATCCAGCCCGAGCATGTCGGCTACAATCCGGCAGTGGCGGGGCTGAACCTCAACTACAACCGGATCTACCTGGAGTGGAAACGCAGCGGCGACGACTATGCCGTGACGCTCGATGCCCGCTCGGGCGCGCGCCGACCGACGGTGGATGTCTCCCAGATCAGCGTGGTCGACCGCTCGGGTCCGGTCTTTGACTATGAAAACGACGCGGGCATCGACCGCTGGAGCGTCGCGCGGCGTTCGCTGGGGCGCGAGGGCGGGCGCTGGCTGCCGGTCCGCGCGCCCGGGGTCTATACAGGCGAGGTTTTCCGCGATCTGAGCCGCTCTCACGGCATTGTTCTGGACGCGCCCGAGATGGTGCCCGGCCCGCCGCGCAATGGCAAACTGCTTATCGAGCATGTCAGCGATGACCTGACCGATATATGCCGCAAGATGCTGAAATTCTCCACCAATCTGACGGCGGAGATCATCGGGCTGAGTGCCACGCGCAGCCGCGGGGCGGCGGTCTCCGATCTGGCGGAGTCGGGCGAGGAGATGTCGGAGTGGCTGCGCCAGCGCTTCGGTCTCAGCAAGGCGCGGTTCGTGGACCATTCCGGGCTTGGTGGCGGCTCGCGTCTCAGCGTGCAGGAAACCGTGAAATGTCTGGTCGGCGCGGGCCCGCACGGCACGTTGCGCGGGTTGCTCAAGACCTATCCGGTGTCCGGCAAGAACGAGGACGGGGCGCTGCGCGTGGAAGCCAAGACCGGCACGCTGAATTTCGTCAGTGGCCTGGCAGGCTATGTGCAGACCCGGTCGGGACGTGATCTGGCCTTCGCGATCTATGCCGCCGATATCCCCCGGCGCGACGCGCTGCGGCCCGAAGACCGCGAACGGCCTTCGGGCGGACGCGCCTGGAGCCGTCGCGCCCGAACGCTGCAGCGCGACCTGATCGCGGCATGGGCCGAAACCTACGATAGCTGAGGCCGCAGGCCGGCGCGGGAAAGAGCTCCCCTGAGCGCGGTTTTCAGGCTGGCAAAGCTCGAACGAACTGGTGTATCCAGACCGCAGCGGTCCCTTAGCTCAACTGGATAGAGCAGCTGACTTCTAATCAGCAGGTTGAGGGTTCGAGTCCTTCAGGGATCGCCAGTTTATCTTTTACCATCAGATACGTATCCAACCCTGATTTGCGGGCCTTTCGCGTTCGGGGTTTGTCGCGCGCATCGTGGAGGCCCTATGGCGGTGAGATCGGTGCGGCTGGGCTGCGAAATGCCCATACCGGCAACCGCGGACCCCGGATTTCGTCCATTTGCGTCCCCGACACGGTCGTCTGTGGTCTCGGTGTCGACCGCTTCGAACGAGGCTTCGTATGTTTGACCCTCCCGCGGGCGCCCTGAGCCTCTCCAGAGGTCAGGCGTGACAGGTCGGGAGTTTCTTTTAAGTATCTGAAATCAATACATTATAGCTCCACGCGCATGGGGTGGGAGCACCGGATCCAAGCCTCTGAGACGGACCTGACAGCACCCTGTGCTCCGGCCTCCAAGATGCACGCCGAGACCCGGGCGACGCCCGTTTGCCCACCGAAGTGGTTAATTTTTGGGGCGCGGTGCCTGCATTGGAGTTTGACTGACGGAAAGTTCTCGGGCCATGCTGTTGAAACAAAACGGGAAGCTGTGACGGGATATGGCGTGAAAACCGGCTACAGAACCGGTCAGGCGTATGCGCCACGCTTCCCAAGACAAGAAGGCAGTCCGGACCGCCCGCGCGGCGGTTTCAACATGCCCACGACGCCGGGAAAGTGGAACGACAAGTCAAGGGAGTAAATGGGAACGATGTTTGAATTATCCGAAGAACAATTGGGATTCCTTCAGAAGATGTCGCAGGAAGGCGACTGGTTCGTCTTCAAGATCATGATCGGAGTGGCTGCCGGGATGATCCTTGCCGACTACTTCATCGGGATCAAAGAAAAGAAACGGATGGGCTTCTTCGACTTCATATTCGTGACCATATTCTTGCCGGGCGTGTTCCTGACACTCACATGGCCGGTTACCGAGCCGATCGTTCTTTCCTTCATCCAAGACTTGATGGCGGACTGAGGGATTTCCAGATGCGGCGGTCGCCTGGCTGCCGCATTACCCTAGATATCATTACCTCAGGTGTTGTGGCGGCTCACAGCGGGCCGCCAAAATACTCCGGCCTTCCTGTTTCTAGGATCGGGCAAGATCATCGATGTCTCATCAAGGCACGATGTCAGAGGCAAAGCATCTCATTGAGCTGTCGCAAACCTATTCGACATCAAATCCTTGACGTTCGTCAGGGCTCGGAGTGCTTGGGACCGGCTTCTCGCCCGCACCACATTCTCCATATGTGTAGACAAGGAAAAGGATCCGAGCACCGCGTGTCGCGGTGCTCTTTCGTTCCACGTTAGCCCGCCCGATAGACGTGCACCGAACAGCCGGCATGGCTTGTGACGCGCGATGCGGTGGATCCTAGGAAGAAATCCCGGAGCCCGGGCATATGCGAGCCCATAACGATCAGATCCGCGCCGAGCTTCTCCGCCTCTTCCACGACGGTACGCGCCGCGTGGCCCTGCACCATGCGCGGTTGGATATCCGGGTGACTGGTCAGCTTCTCCTGGAACAGCTCCTGCGCTCTGGCGGTGCCCTGCACCAGCAGATCCTCACGAAGTTTGAGGTTTGCGGTCCCCTGGGGCTCCTCGACCACATGGAGCGCGGTGATGGTGCCCCCATCGCTCAGCACCTGCCGTGCAATCGCAATTGTCTTTTCAGACACATTATGGTCAAGCGCCATGGCAACCAGAATATTGTTGTACATCCTATGTCTCCTTCAGGTTCCGTGGGCTGAGGTCAAGCGCGCCCCTAAAGACAGCTGTGACGGCAGTGTTGTTCCCATACTCTATCCTCCCATGACCTTGGGCAGCCAGAGAACGAGCTGCGGGAACATCAGCAGTAGTATCAGGCCGAAGAGCTGCACCAACATAAACTGCATCATGCCAAGGTAGATGTCCTTGAGATCCCAGTTTGGCACCACGCCCTTCAGGAAGTAGGCCGAGAGCGCTACGGGCGGACTGAGCCACGCAGTCTGTAGGTTCACAGCCACGAGGATCCCGAACCAGACCATAAGGTCATAGCGGTCCATTCCGTAGATATCGAGGGCGGCCACGGTAGGAAGCAAGATCGGCACCACGATAAGAACAATTGGCACCCATTCCAGCGGCCAGCCCAAGAGGAAGATCAATGCCATCACCAGAAGCAGGATCAAGAAAGGAGCCATGTCGAGACCCAATAGGATCTCTGTCATCATCCGGGGCGTGCCAAGAGCCGAGAACTGCGCACCGAAAAAGTTGGACGCGGCGACCAAGAACATGATCAGCACGGTGATTTCCAACGCCTTGATCAAACTGTCAAAGAAGCTGGGGAAAGTGAATTTGCGATAGCCGATGGACAAGAGGATTGCACCAAAAGCGCCCATTGCCGCCGCTTCTGCTGGTGTCGCAAAGCCCAGAAGGATCGAACCGAGTGCGAAAGAGATCAGGATCGTCGGAGGCATCAGGCCAGCAAAGAACTCGTCCCAAAGGTCTGAGAAGTAGAAATCATTCTCCGAGCCTGCCCGGTAAATCGGCCGCGCCAGAAAAGCTAGCAGGCCGATGAAGGCTGCAAACACGAGGGACCATGTGGACAAGCCGTCGCCGCTGTTTGCAAAGATCATGTAGACATGAAAAAGCACCGCGAGTGGCACCGCGATCCGCAAGACCTGGACTTTACGGTAAGCCGCGTAGGCGATGGCCGAGGTGATCGCAAAGACAATCAGACCACCAAATGGAACCACGCCCAGGCTGCCCGAAATTCCCAAGCCGAAGACGCGGCACACGGTCAGGATGCCCAGACAAATCAAGGCCACTTCCGCGCCGTAATATTTCGACGTATCGGGTTGATCCTCCTCCCCGAGAATAGGGCCCAAACTGGGGTTCAACCAGCAACGCCCAAGGGTGTAGATCAAATAGAGCGACGCCAAGAGCGCGCCGGGGATGAACGCACCGCGGAACAGATCAAGCGTGGAAACCTCCAACACCGGTCCCATGACGATAAGCATGATTGAGGGCGGAATCAGGATACCCAGCGTGCCGCCCGCAGTGATCGTGCCTGCGGCAAGCTGGACGTTGTAGCCCGATCGGCTCATCGTCGCGCCAGCCATGATGCCAAGCAATGTAACCGATGCGCCAACGATCCCGGTCGCTGCCGCAAAGATTGTCGACACAATCAGAACCGCGATGAACAAGGCACCGCGGACGCGGGACATGATCATCTGGATCGAGGCAAACAGGCGCTCCATCAACCCCGCCGATTCCATCACAATGCCCATCAAGACAAAGAGTGGCACCGCCATGAGTTGATCGTTCAGCATGGTGGAATTGGTGTTCAGGGTCATCAAGAGCGTCGTCAGCTTGAAGTTTGCGCCCCAAATTCCGAAAACAAATGCGAGGAAGACCAGAGTGAACGAAATCGGGAAGCCGATAAAGATAACGAACAACATTGCTCCCAGCATGATCAAACCGATGATCGGTTTGCTGAGCTCTGGCCGCGCCGACATAATCTCGGTAAACCATGCGCCTCCCGGGACTATGTCAGGTGTGAACACTGCCAAGGTCAGCCAAACAAGCCCGATCAGATAGATCGGCAGCGCTCGAACGAACCAGCGTTCCCTTTCTTTGCCCATCTTGTGGAAGGCCCGGAAAATCTCCGGAAGACCCTGCAAAAGAAGCAGGAAGCCACCAATTGGCATCGCGATACGCGCAGGCCACAAGATGGGTTGCCACGCGCTGTCCAGAGCCAGCTTTTCACCGGTTTCATAGGCCAGATACCAGAATTGCGCTGACACGACCGTGAAAAAGATCATCGATGGAATGAAGAACAAAAGATATGCCACTGCGTCCACTGTGGCCTGGGTTTTGCTGCTCCAGTTCCGATAAAGGAAATCTGCCCTGATATGCACCCCGCGCATCAAGCCGTAACCGGCGCCAGCCATCCACAAAACGCCTGCGATCATGCGGCTCAGGTCATAGGCCTGCAATGTCGGTCCCAATCCTAGACTTCGCGCAAAGTCCTCGAACCCCGAGTTTTGTAAGATGATAAAACTGTTGCGCGAGAAAACCTCCCAAACCACGATGGCAATAAGAGGGACCATCATCAACGCGATGATCTGTCCCGCGCGGTAGTTGATGACATCGATGGCCGCTGTGATCGGACGCTGCCAGGAGGTCATATCTTCGGGTGTCTCGCCCGGTGCCTCAGCGCGACGTTCTGCAATCAGTTCGTCTGCGACTTCCAGGTCTTCTGGATTCGGTTCGTCGGCCATGCGGTGTCCCTCCCGTTGTCGTGGCTTTGATATCCACGCTCTTATTTTCCAAACACCCGAGGGGGGCGTTTGGAGAATAAGAGCGAACGGGCCCTCGGAAGGGCCCGTTCTGTTGTATTTACTTCAGAGTGTCCGAGAAGGCGCGGCCCAGACTTGCGTTAGAAGTCTGTGCACCGGCCCAGAACGGGACAGCAACTTCTGCAAATGCACGCTGCGACGCCCAAACTTCTGCGAAGAACTCGTTCTCCGCAGCTGCGGCTTCGAGCGCTTTCGTTGCGGCTGCCGAGTATTCGGTGAAGTAGTCGGCCGGCGTGTCTTCGAGGATAACGCCGTGATTGTCCGTCAGGTCCTTCAGCGCCTTACCGTTTTCAAAGATACGGTAGGATAGCGACTTCGACAGCGACGCGTTTGCCGCAACTTCCAGTGCCTTCTTTTCGGTATCTGAAAGGCCATTATAGAAGTCGCCGTTCACGTACATGTCCGCGTTCACCGTGACCTGGTGCAGACCCTGCAGGTAGTAATGCTTCAGCACCTTCTGGAAGCCGAAGACCGAGTCTGGCTTCGGGCAGCACCATTCGGCTGCGTCGATTGTGCCCTTTTCCAGCGCGGGCAGAATGTCTCCACCACCCATGGCCACCGCCGGAACACCGATGTCGGCATAGGCGGCACCTACCATGCCCGGAGGAGCACGGAAGCGCATCTGACGGAAGTCGTCCATCGATGTGATCGGCTCTGGGAACCAGCCAAGCGCTTCGGGACCAACAGGCTGCAGCATGAAGCCTTTGACGTTAACGCCCATCTCGTCCCACAGGCGGTCATAGAGCTCCTTTCCGCCCCCGTACTGGAACCAGCTGAGGAACGCGATGTTGTCGAGCCCAACACCGGCTCCGGCCACCGGCGCGCCAAAAAGGTTGGCCGCCGGGTGCTTGCCGCCCCAGTAGTGGGTCCAGGCAAAGCCACCTTCCACGAGTCCGGCATCAACCGCGTCCATAATGTCGCGCGGGCCAACAACCGCGCCTGCAGGCAGAACTTCGATGGTCAGCGAACCGCCTGTCAGCTCCGCCACGTCCTTGCCGAACTCGTTCAGCATGAAAACTTCGTCCGCCGTGTTCGGCAGCACCGACTGGATGCGCAGGACCTTTTCGGCCATGGCACCCGATGCGACCAGCGATAGGGCCACGGCCCCAGTCGCCAATGTCTTGAGATTGAACATAGTTTTCCTCCCTTTGTTCATTGCCCTCTTAGTTTTTTATTATCCACCGAGCGCTGAAGGCGTTCACTTGGCGGAGGTGTTCAGACTGCTTGGTATTCCTTCCGTCCAGGAAGTTCGGTGATCTTGTTCCCCCTCACGCCTGGGCGCACCCGGCAAAGTCGGAACCGACAACAACGAAACCGAATTCCAAATTCCCCTCCAAAAAATCAAAAAATGAGACTTTTAATCTCGTTTTTTACTATTTACATAGTACGCTACATAGTTTGGCCGTCTTTGCAATGTTAATTCTAGAGGTTGTGCGAAATGCGATCGGGCCTATCAGGGTAAACGGGTTGAGGTGGGTAGGGGACGTGACTAGCGTTCTGGCCTGAAAAAGGCGTACGTTTTCCGTAAATTCAAACAGCCCTGAGATCATCCGGCTGGCCGTGTTGCTCCCCGCAAAGCAATCAAGCTCATCGTTGTTGCCCGCTCACGAGCGGTCAGGGAGACGCAGTTGCCTTTGATCAGCGCGATCATGGCTTTTGTCTTGTCAGCTTTCTGGACCTCCCTCACCACACAGGAGCTTAGGCGGGTCCGAATTTCGCCGATGTCCACATTAACTGACACGCGGGCGGCCAGCAAAGCCTGACCATGGCAAGCCGTCTCTCATCCGTGCCTTGGATGCGTTATCGTGGTGTCTGGAGTAAGTGGCTCAGCCCCAGCTGTCGAAGATGCCGGCGAAATTGTTGAGGATGCTGACCAGCAGCACCACACCGCAGATCAGCAAGATGACCCATGTCAGGTACTGAAAGGCGATCGTTCCGATCCCGAGGCCCACCGCATAGGTCGCGGGCAATCTGTCTTCCCGCCGGATCAGGCCAACGAGCCCTGCAATCACCGCGCAGGCCCCGCCCACGGCCCCGATCACTTTCAGGATGCGGTCGTAATCGACATGGTCGGGGGCCGGCTCTGGTGGCGGAAGCGGAGTGCCCGTGACCTTGGCAATCGCGCTTTGTTTGATATCGGCCGCGATCTCCCCGATGGTGACGCCGATCTCCGGCTGCGGGGTGAATGGCCCGCCGTAATGCTGGACCAGAACGATGATCAGCGCGACGGCCCCCAAAGCAAACCCCAAAAGGCCCGCGATGGCGCTGCGTTTTGTCTCGGGCGTGTCAGTCATGGACATGAGACCGGATCTCCTCGGCAAATTTGCGCGTTATCGCCTGCCAAGATGGCAGCAGTATGGCGCATTATCTCGCCTGTGCGGCCCGGGTTTCAACGGTGTTCTGCGCGCAGGCCCAAAGATCGTGCGCCAGCCGCACGCGTTCCGGCAGGAAGCGTGTCCAGACGGGGTCAGTGGGTCCACGCGCCGCGACGGTTGGTGGCGAAATTGTCGCCATAGCCGCCGTTGCGGATATTGGGTTTGCGCTTGGTGGGCTCCAGCACGATGGCGTCGATCCCCTGCTCCTGCGCATAGTCCAGCGCGGCTTGCTTGGTGTCGAAGCTCAAGCGGACCTGTGACTGGGTGTCGTCCGACGAGGTCCATCCCATCAGCGGGTCGACGTCGCGTGCGCTGGCAGGTGCAAACTCCAGAACCCATTTGCTGGTTTTCGCCGTCCCCGAGGACATCGCTGTTTTTGATGGTTGATAGATGCGTGCGCGCATGCCAAACCTCCTGATCCTGACGCAAGATATATCCGCAAACTGACACCTGTTGGCAAGAGCCATCACCGCATGTCTTGAAGCGGGCCCAAGCGAGCGCATCTATTAGGAGACCCGAGGACACGCCCAATGCACAACAACTCGCCCGAACAGATGCCCGTGCTGGAAAATCCGGCCCCCGATGTGCGGACCCGCGACAAGCTGGAAGGCGGCATCGCGTTCCGGCTCGAGACCGAGTTCGCCCCCGCCGGCGACCAGCCCACGGCCATTGCCGAATTGTCGGAAGGCGTGCAGACGGGCGAGCGCGATCAGGTGCTTCTGGGCGCCACCGGCACGGGCAAGACCTTCACCATGGCCAAGGTGATCGAGGAGACCCAGCGCCCCGCCATCATCCTTGCCCCCAACAAGACGCTTGCCGCCCAGCTTTACGGTGAATTCAAGGGCTTCTTCCCCGACAACGCGGTGGAATATTTCGTCTCCTATTACGACTACTACCAGCCCGAGGCCTATGTGCCGCGCTCGGACACCTATATCGAGAAGGAATCGCAGATCAACGAGCAGATCGACCGGATGCGCCACTCCGCCACCCGTGCGCTTCTGGAGCGTGACGACGTGATCATCGTGGCCTCGGTCTCGTGCATCTACGGCATCGGCTCGGTCGAGACCTACGGCGCCATGACGCAGGACCTGCATCTGGGCCAGAACTACGACCAGCGCAAGGTCATCGCCGATCTCGTCGCCCAGCAATACCGCCGCAACGATCAGGCGTTCCAGCGCGGCGCCTTCCGCGTGCGCGGCGACAGTCTCGAAATCTGGCCCGCCCACCTCGAGGACCGCGCCTGGCGTCTGAGCTTTTTCGGGGAGGAGCTGGAGAGCATTGTCGAGTTCGATCCACTCACGGGCAAGAAAACCGACACGTTCGAGCGGGTGCGCATCTACGCCAACTCGCATTACGTGACACCGCGCCCGACGATGCAGCAGGCCATCAAGGGCATCAAGAAAGAGCTCGCAACCCGTCTCGAACAGCTGGTGGGCGAGGGCAAGCTGCTGGAGGCGCAGCGGCTCGAGCAACGCACCAATTTCGATCTCGAGATGCTGGAGGCCACCGGCGTGTGCAACGGGATCGAGAACTATTCGCGCTACCTGACCGGCCGCGCTCCGGGAGAGCCGCCGCCCACGCTGTTCGAGTTCATCCCCGACAACGCGATTGTCTTTGCCGATGAAAGCCACGTCTCGGTGCCCCAGATCGGCGGCATGTATCGCGGCGACTACCGGCGCAAGTTCACACTGGCCGAGCACGGGTTCCGGCTGCCGTCCTGCATGGACAACCGCCCGCTCAAATTCGAGGAATGGGACGCCATGCGCCCGCAATCGGTCTTCGTCTCCGCCACGCCCGCCTCATGGGAGATCGAGCAGACCGGCGGCGTCTTCACCGAGCAGGTGATCCGCCCCACAGGTCTGCTGGATCCGGTGATCGAGATCCGCCCCGTCGAGACGCAGGTCGATGACGTCATGGACGAGATCCGCCGCGTGACCGAGGCCGGCTACCGCACGCTGGTGACCACCCTGACCAAGCGCATGGCCGAGGATCTGACCGAATATCTCCACGAGCAGGGCATCAAAGTCCGCTACATGCATTCCGACATCGACACGATCGAGCGGATCGAGATCCTGCGCGACCTGCGGCTGGGGGCCTTCGACGTGCTGGTGGGCATCAACCTGCTGCGCGAGGGGCTCGACATTCCCGAATGCGGGCTGGTGGCCATTCTGGATGCCGACAAGGAGGGCTTCCTGCGTTCCGAAACCTCGCTGATCCAGACCGTCGGCCGCGCCGCCCGGAACGCCGATGGCAAGGTCATCATGTATGCCGACCGGATCACCGGCTCGATGGAGCGCGCGATTGCCGAGACCGACCGCCGCCGCGAAAAGCAGATCGCCTATAATGCGGCGCATGGCATCACGCCGGAGACGGTTAAGAAGAATGTCGAGGACGTGCTGGCGGGGCTTTATCAGGGCGACGTGGACATGAACCGCGTCACGGCCAAGGTCGACAAACCGCTGCACGGCGCCAATCTTGAGGCGCATCTGGACGGGCTGCGGACCGACATGCGCAAGGCGGCTGAGAATCTCGAATTCGAAGAAGCCGCGCGTCTGCGCGACGAGATCAAGCGGCTCGAAACGGTGGATCTGATGGTCAGCGACGACCCGCTCGCGCGGCAATCCGCGGTCGAGGCCGCCGTCGAGGATGCCCAGAAAACCAGCGGCCGTTCGACAGCGGGGCGTCCCGGACAGCGGGGTGGGAACGTGAAACGCCGCAAGCGGTGATGCGCCATCTGGCGGCGCTGTTTCGAGAGCAATCACCTCCGTCGCCCGTGTGAACTTGACCCGCGCCCGTCGCGCCCCACGACACGCAGATCCAAAGTGGACACGCCCCGCCTGCCCACTACCTTCTGCGCATGACATTTGCACGCTCCTGCCTCACCCGTCTTCACGTCTGCGCCCTCGCGCTGCTGCTGGCTGCTCCGGCCTACGCCTGGGAGGCTATCCCCGGTCCCATCTGCACGCTGGCCCATGACACGTCTGACGCCTCCGTGCGCGTGACCTATGACCCCCGGATCCCGGAATATGCCATCTCGCTCAGCCGGTCCGGAACGCCGTGGCCCGACGGGCCGGTCTTTGCCATCCGCTTTGACGGGCCGCGCCCGCTGACCATCACCACCGACCGGCATGTGCTGAGCGACGGGCAGACGACGCTGACCGTCACCGACAGCGGTTTCACAAATGTTCTCAACGGGTTGCAGTTCAACACCACCGCCACCGCCCTGATCGGCGAGACCGCGCTGCCGCTCTCGCTTGAGGGGGCGACCCCGGCCGTGGAGGCGTTTCGCGCCTGCACCACCGCGCCGTCGGCCTGAGACGTCACGAGACAGTGGTCTTGGCGCGCGTCTCTTGTTAGGCTTGTCGCATGAACGTTACAGCATTCGATCACGTCAATCTGCGCACCTCTAGGATTGAGGAGATGATCCGGTGGTATGGTGACATCCTCGGGCTGCGACAGGGAAAACGCCCTGCCTTCGACGGCCCCGGCGCGTGGCTCTATCTCGGCGATCAGGCAATCGTGCATCTGGTCGATGTCGATACGAACCCAGAGGCCGGCGATAATCTCTCGCTCGAGCATTTCGCGTTGCGGGCCGAGGATATGGACGCGTTCACCCAGCATCTCGAAGCCCGGGACGTGCCCTACCGTGTCGCCCCGGTGCCCGGTTTCGGCATCACCCAGATCAATATCAACGACCCCGACGGCAACCACATCCACGTGGATTTCGTTGACTGACGCTTTCATGGCCGCGTTCGAGGCCATTCCCCGCGGCACCCACCGTGTCACCTACCAAAACCGCCCCTATGTCCTCACCAAGTCCGCCTTTTCGGGCGGCAGGTCCGAGAAACTGGTGGCCGAAGAGCTTGGCGGGCCGGACTACATCTCGCTCAACCTTTACCGGCTGCCCTCGGGGCCGCGTCTCAAACCCTGCGAGATGCCAGTCTCCAAGGTCATCGCCTTTGTCACCGGTCTCGCCCTGTGCGCGCGAACGCCCTAGACTGGCCCTATGTCCCGTATCCTGATCCTGATCGGTGTTGCGCTTATCGTCATCGGCCTGCTCTGGGGGCCGCTGGGCCGGCTGGGCCTCGGCCGGCTGCCCGGAGATATCGTGATCGAGCGGGAAAACTTCCGGCTCTACATCCCCATCACTTCGGCCATTCTGGTCTCGGTGGTCCTGTCGGTGGCCATCGCGCTGGTCCGGCTCCTGTCGGGCCGTTGAGCGCTCAGGCGATAAAGCCGGCCACCACGTCGTACATCACGGGCTCGAAGCGGGAACACAGAAGGCTGATCCGCCGGTTCCTCTCGCGCATCTCCATGCTGCGCAGCATCGCCTGAAAATCCTCGCGCCGCTCCCATTGGGAATAGTTCGCGATCCGCGTCTGGGCATCGTTCACGTGCAGGCCGGCGGCGATGAAACCGGGTTGTCTGGAGATAAACTCCGCATAGGCATCGCGCAGCTCGTCGAGCAGATCCTGACAGGTGCCGGGCGTCGTCTCGAAGGTCGTGATGACGGTTTGCAGGTCGGCGTCGGCTGAGATGACGGGCATGGTAGGTCTCCTTTATTCAAACGTAGTCTAGCACATAACCGTTGATACCCGATGTCCCGGGGGCTGCCGGGCAGACCCTGCAACGCATAAACCCCGGCCCAAGGAAGGACCGGGGTATAGACTTGTTACGCATATACTCATTAACAACCGCGCCCGAAACAGCGCCGAGAACTCCTACTTCTGGAGGCTCTCGATGTAATAGGCGATAGACAGGATCTTGCCGCGCGTGTGCAACGTCGCGCCATAGGGACCAGGACGATCGGCTTCTTCCGCGAAGATCGCACCATAGACCGGCATCGGGCCGCCATGTGCCCGCAATCCGGTGCGCCCGTCGATCACGTGGATCACCTGCAGCATCGGAAATACGCCGTCATTGTTCTTCGACAACATGCTCAGATCTGGTGCCGGGACATTCATCATCTCCAGCAACGGGCCTTCACCGGCACCGTCAGTGCCGTGGCATGTCGAACAATACTGCATGAAATACCCTTTACCGGCATCGTCCGCGATGGCCGCGCCTGCGGACAACAGTGCCGCTGCCGAAAATGCTAGGAACCGTTTGATCATTCTGAACTCCCAAAAACAGTTAAAAAGACATCTCGAGGCTACAACTTTCACACCTGCGCCGATTGACATTGGTCAATTGAAAACGGCTGAATTCTGCGTCATCCGGCCACGGTGCGCCGCTGCGTCGGGCTGGCCTCACCTCACCACATGAACCGCACATTTCGCGTGCCGCACGACCCGCGCCGCGGTCCCGCCAAGGAAATAGTCGGGAACGCCCGGCTTGTGGGATGCGATCACGATACAGTCGATCCCGTGCTCATCCGCGAAATCGAGGATCGAGCGGGCCGAGTGGCCGTGGATCACGAGGCTGCGCGAAGACGGCACTTCTTTCTCCAAAGAGCCGAGATAGTCCTGCGTCTCCTCAAGCGCGGATTTCCGGATATCGCTTGAAACATATTGCGAGGCGTATCCCGGAAGGTCCTCGATCACGTTCAGGAACGTGATCGCGCCTTCCTTTGCACGCAATTCCCGCGCGACCTCGATCGCCTGATGGGTTGCGTCGTCATGGCCAAGTTCAACGGGCACAAGGATATTTTTATACATGATAGACCTCCTTTTGTCCGAAGTCTTGCAGAGCCGGCGGCCCCGCGCCTTGATCGAGGTCATATCGTCTGATTATCCCCGCGCTGGCCGCGGCCATACGCATATCCCTCGAACATAAGGCGCCGGACGGGCCTCAGAACGGGTTGTCCATCCGCGCTGTTACATTGACTTTGCCTTTCAGCGCCCGTGGCCAGACCAGCGCAACCTCCGCACCGTCCGACCCTTGTTCGGGGGTTGAATAGGGGGTCGCATGATCCGTTGCGTTCGACACGTCGCGCAGCGCGCCGACCGCCACGATGCCCGTGACATTGCGCGCGCGCCCTCCGAACGGCATCCAGCCCGAGAAGTCACAGGTCCAGCTGGTCGCCGGCGTGGCCTGATTGATCTGAAGCATTGCGGGGCTCGCCGTCCACTGGTTGACCGCATGGCTGGTGTTGCCGGTCCAGTTGATGTTGCGGCTCCGGCCCAGATCCAGCGTCGCGATGCTGTCGTCGAGCTTGTCGACGCGGTCGATGCTGCCATCCACGACCTTGAACGTATTGCCGGACACGTTCAGCCCGTTGATGAAGTGATCAGGCCCGTAGGGTTTGACGACGATGAACCGGAACCATGCCCCGACCCGCGTTGCGGTGAAGATATTGCCGGTGATGGACAGGGAGCCAAATCCCAGCTCGCCGGAAAACTCAGGCTCGGCGTCATGCTCGTTGTTCCACTCGATGAAACAGTTGTCGATGTAGTTTCCGGTGATGACGATCTTCGAGTTCGTCTGGGTCAGGATCAGACCGGCCTGCCGTGTCGCGTTGCTGGCCTCGTCGCCCTGAAACCAGTGATTTCCCTGGATCAGGTGGCCGGAGCCTTTCATCACCGCCCAATGCCCGAACCGCACGGCGCGGTTGTCGCGCAACTTGACGTCATTGGCGTTGATATTGAAACCGATGCTGGTGCGGTCCTGCGCCAGCAATTGCTGCTCGTTGGACAGGAACTGGCAGCAATCGATCAGCATACCCTGACAGGCGCGCCCGATCGACGTGATGCCACGATCCTTGGGTTTGTTGAAAAAGCAATCGCGGAAGTGCCAGATCAGCCCCTGCTTGGAGAGCATCACGGCGCTCGCAAACCCGTCGCATTTGAACTCCACGTCGGAAATATTGAGCCGCGACAGGCTCTCGAATCCGCTGAAATCGAGCATGTAGCGGTAGCGCGTGAACGTGTAGGTCTGGGTGCCCGCCGCATCATAAAGCGGCTGGCTGATGGTCAGCGTCTGGGCGCCCACATTGCGCTCGGTGACATAGACTTCGCGGCCCACGCCAGCGCCGGTGATCAGACTGCCCACCTCGATATTGGCCACGTTGCTCACGGCGGTCAGCTGCAAAGGGTTGGAAATCGCGTATGTGGCCTGCGAGGTCGCTGAACCCGCGACCCATGCCGGCCCGTCGACCGCGTCGAACTGGCCGTTTCGGATCACCCTGCGGTTGGCGAAAGTCGTCACGTCGGGAACCGCGGCCTGCATATCGATCGGCTCGGTCAGCGCGATCGAGCGTCCGCACAGGTCCAGCCCCTCATGGTCGGAATATTTCAACAGCGCCTGAAAGGCTTTCTTGAAGCCCAGCGTCTCGTCGCCAAACGCGTCCGAGTAACTGTCGAAATCGAAATTCTGCCGCAGGCCGAGATGCTTGTCGGCGGGCATGGTCAGCGTGCCCTGAAACCGCACATCGTTCTCGAAGGTCACGTTGTCGGACAGAGCGAACACCCCGTCCGAGACCAGAACGGTGCGCCCGTTGGCTGCGGCATCCGCCGCTTCGAACGCGGCCGTGTTGTCCGTCACCCCGTCTCCGACCGCGCCAAAGTCTTTCACATCGACCCAGTCCATCAGGGTGCGCAGGAAGACCGACGTCACATCTTCGATCTCCAGATCATCGACGCGGATCACGCCGCCATCCGGTCCGGTCAGATCGATCCCGAAATGCCCGTAAAGCGCCGCGTCCCCCCAAGGCATGTCGACGCCCGGTCGCGCTCCGGTGCCGACAATCGCGCTCACCTCGACCACCTCGCCATATGCGCTCAGCGTCGTGGCCGGACCCACTGTCGTCACCCCGCTCAGCGCCACATCCCCCGCGCCGGCGGCAAAGGCCGAGATCTGCACCGTCGGCAAGCTGCCCGAGACCGCTTTGACCCGTGCGGTGATCCGCAGGTAGCACCCCGGCAGGATCGGGGTCTGGCCCATCGACCGGAGCCGCTGCGGGGTCTCGGTTTTCAGAAGTTCAAGGCAACTGCCGAAATCAGCATCCGTGGGCAGAATGGCGGCCGTGGCAAGCCCGTCATAGGTGGGGGTGCCAGCCGTGCCATCCCCGCGTGACCAGACATCCAACCCGTTCTCAAAGGGGGGCGGCATCAGAGCCAGCCCGTCGGTAATCGCCTTGTTCATCAGATAACCCTTCTAAAATTCGCACAGGCGTGCCGGACTGCCACAGGCGCGCAATATGCGCCCGGGGAAAGCCCCGTCTTGAAGTCACTCATGTTGGAAATTTGCCGGACACGCCGTCCTGACCGGGCAGGATCACTACACAGAGAGGGTTAAGAAATCCCTAAGAAGTGTCTCTTTACAGTTGGTTAACCTGCGGCGTCAGGCGCCGACGGGCGGTTTCGCGAGGATCTGCACGCCGTCGATCTGCCAGCCGTTCTCGGTCTCGATCATGTTGTACTCCAGCACATGCGGAGTCCCGTTGGCATCGCGCAGCAGCACCTTTTGCAGCAGCAGCGGCCCCTCTTTGCGCAGTTCGAGGAATTGCACTTCCGAAGGGCGCCAGACCATCGGGTAGCCATTGCGCACCATCTGGCCAAAGCGCTGCGGCGAGCCGAACATCCCTTTGATCGTCGGCGAGGCAAATGTGAAGGCGGTCTCGAAATCGTCGTCCAGAAACGCATTGATCTGGCTCTGGATCGTGGTCTCGATCCCCGGGTTGCGCGGCTCTTCCGCGGCACCGGGCAGGGCGAGGACACATAGAAACGCGAGCGCGACAAGTAGACGGGGCATGGGCAGACCTTTCGAGAGCTTCCTCGAAGGGTAGACCGCCCTGCGCAAGGGTCAATCTCAGGCGGCGTCTGCGGCCAGTTCGCCGGCCAGGGCCCGGTCGATCAGCGCAACGGTCTCCTGCACGCCGTAAAGCGCGATGAAGCCGCCGAAGCGCGGGCCTTGTGATGCGCCCAGAAGCACCTCGTAGATGGCCTTGAACCAGTCGCGCATCGGGTCGAAGCGCTCGCGTCCGCAGGCGAAGACGAGGCCCTGCAATTCTTCGGCGTCGAGCCCGCCATCCCACGCGTCCAGCCGCTCGCGCAGATCGGTAAGCGCCTCGCGCTCCAGATCGGTGGGCAAGCGGTAGGTCTTGGAGGGTGCAACGAAATCCTCGAAATACTTCACCGCGTAACCCGCTGCCGCATCGAGGTCGGGGTGGCTCTCGGGCGACGCCTCCGGCGCGTAACGCCGGATGAAGCCCCAAAGCGTTTCCTTGTCATGGGCCGAGGAAACCGAGGCAAGGTTCAGCAGCATCGCGAAGGGCACGACCATGTTCGAGGGCGGCACGTCCGCGCCATGGATATGGTAGACCGGATTTGCCAGTTGCTGTTTCAGCTCCTGCCCGGGATAGGCGCGCAGCTGCTGGTGGTATTCGTCTACGGCTTTCGGGATCACGTCGAAATACAGACGCTTGGCGCTCTTGGGCTTGAGGAACATGAAATACTCAAGGCTCTCCGGCGCGGCATAGGTCAGCCATTCTTCCATCGACAGACCGTTGCCCTTGGATTTCGAAATCTTCTGGCCCAGCTCGTCGTTGAAAAGCTCATAGGACAGGCTTTCCGGCGGACGGGCCCCCAGAACGCGGCAGATCTTCGAGCTTTGCGTCACGCTGTCGATCAGGTCCTTTCCGGACATCTCGTAATCGACCCCGAGTGCCGCCCAACGCAGCGCCCAGTCGGGCTTCCACTGCATTTTGACGTGCCCGCCGGTGACCGGAACCTCGACGCGCTCGCCATCGGGTTCCTCGTAAACGATCGTGCCCTTGGCGACATTGCGCTCCAGCGTCGGCACCTGCAGCACATGGCCGGTCTTCGGGCTGACGGGCAGGAAGCACGAATAGGTGGCGCGCCGCTCCGGCCCGAGGGTGGGCAGCATGATCTCCTGTATCTTGTCGAACCGCTCCAGCGCGGTCAGCAGCGCTTCGTCGAACCGGCCGGAGGTGTAGTAATCCGTGGCGGAGGCGAACTCGTACTCAAACCCGAAACTGTCGAGAAAGTCGCACAGTTTGGCGTTGTTGTGCTGGGCAAACCCCTCATGCGTGCCGAACGGGTCGCGCACCTTGGTCAGGGGCAGGTTCAGATCTTGCTTGAGCTCGTCTTGCATCGGCACGTTGCCCGGCACTTTGCGGAACCCGTCCATATCGTCGGAAAAGCAGATCAGCTTGGTGGGAATGTCGCTCAGGATCTCGAAGGCGCGGCGCACCATGGTGGTGCGGGCCACTTCGCCGAACGTCCCGATATGGGGCAGCCCCGAGGGGCCATAGCCGGTCTGAAACAGCACGTAGCCCTTCTCCGGCGCACCGTTCTGATAGCGTTTGAGAACCCGGCGCGCCTCTTCAAAGGGCCAGGCTTTCGAGTTCATCGCTTCAGCGCGCAGATCGGACATAGAATTTTCCCAAGAAACAGGGGCCGGCATCACATATGCCGACCGGAGGGTGCTACCTATTGTGCAAGCGGCTGCGCGTCAATATTCTGCTCGGCAACAGCCTGTCGATCGGAACCGCTCCCATGCCCATAGATGACGTCCTCTCTCCGCAAGACAGCCTCGTCGCGATCATGATCGCGGTATCGATGTCGGATGCCAACGTCCGGACCGCGGAGTTGCTGACAATTCAACAGGTGATCCACCATCTGCCGATCTTTGCCGAATATGATGTCGACCGGATCACCAAGATCGCCCAGCTGATGGTCGCCTTGTTCGAAGAAGAGGACGGGCTCGATGCGCTGTTCGGTCTGATCCGCGGCAGCCTGCCCGAGAATCTGAACGAAACCGCCTATGCTCTGGCCTGCGACGTGGCCGCTGCAGATGCCCATGCCGGCCAGCCGGAACTCCGCATGCTCGAAGAAATCCGCTACGAGCTGAATATCGACATGCTCCATGCCGCCGCCATCGAACGCGGTGCGCGGGCGCGGCACATGACGCTCTAGCAGGTTTCAGGCCAAGTCCGGCTTTCGCAGGGTCTCAGGTCATGAACAAGGCCTTGCTCAACTCCCTTGAGGCCTCCACCATCAGGTCCTTTTTCGACAGCGCGTCTTCCAGCGTGATGCGCTGGACCGGCCCGTGGAAGGCCAGAGAGGCGCAGTAATTGCCCTTGGTGTCGCACACCGGCACAGCGATCGCCACCATGCCTTCCAGAAACTCTTCATTGTCGAGCGCAAACCCCTGCTTGGCGATCTTCTGTAGTTCCGAGAGCAGCTTTTCGGGTTGGGTGATGGTGCCGGGGGTGTTCGCGCCGAGCTGCATCACCTGCACGATGCGCTTGCGCTCGGCGCGTGGCAGGCTGGCCAGATAGGTCTTGCCACTGGCGGTGCAGTGAAACGGCACGTGGGAGCCCACCGGAAGCTGAATGCGAAAGGGCCAGTTGGTCTCGACACGGTCGTGATAGGCCATGCCGCGATCTTCCGGCACGACGTAGTTGATCGTCTCGCCGATCCCGTGTGCAAGCTTCTGCAGGATCTGGTGGCGCAGCACATGCGCCGAGGAGGCATGCAGGATGCCCGCGGCCATAGTCCGGCACCGCCGCCCGGGGCGGAAGCCGCGTCCGGACTCGTCATTGACCAGAAAACCTTCCTCCAGAAGCGTGTTGCAGAGCCGGTGCATGGTCTGTTTTCCCAGCCCGACCGCCCGCCCGATCTCGGCAGAGGTCATGGGATCGGTCGACGTGCCCAAGGCCTCCAGAATGAGAAGCGTCCTCAGATTTGTCGGAATGCGTTGGATGTCGGTCATTTTCTGTATGGTTAGATTCTTCTTGCCAGGTTAATGATATCATGTTTCGATCAAATAACGAGACTAAAAGTCTCATTTTTTGAAAATCATTGGCTTTTAGAGGTAAGTGAGTGGATTTCGACTTCATCGTCATCGGCGCAGGTTCAGCAGGGTGCGTACTGGCGAACCGACTTTCGGCAAACGGGAGCTACTCCGTAGCGGTGGTCGAGGCCGGGGGCAAGGATACCTATCCATGGATCCATATCCCCGTTGGCTATTTCAAGACGATGGGCAATCCCAAGACCGATTGGGGCTACATGACAGAGCCGGATCCCGGTCTGAACGGTCGCGCGATCAAGTGGCCGCGGGGCAAGGTTCTGGGCGGGTCGAGTTCGATCAACGGTCTTCTCTACGTGCGAGGCCAGCCGCAGGATTATGATGGCTGGCGTCAGCTGGGCAACACCGGCTGGGCTTGGGACGATGTGCTGCCGCTTTTCAAACGCGCGGAGAGTTTCGAGCGCGGCGGCAGCGATATTCGCGGCGGCGACGGCCCGCTTTCGGTCTCTGACACGACGGTGACCCGCAAGGTTGTGGACCGGTGGGTCGAGGCGGCGGTCAATGCGGGTTATCCGGAAAACCCCGATTACAACGGGCTTGATCAGGAAGGGGTCGGGCTGTTCCAGCTGACCACCCGCAACGGGCGGCGCTGTTCCTCGGCGGTGGCCTACCTGAATCCGGCGAAGACGCGCGCCAATCTCACGATCTTCACCAAGACCGCGGTGGACAAGCTCACCTTCGAGGGCAAACGCGCGACCGGTCTGGTTGCCACGCAGAACGGCAGGCAGATCAACATGACGGCCCGGCACGAGATCATCCTCAGTGCCGGCGCGCTGGCCTCGCCGCAGCTCTTGATGGTTTCGGGCATTGGGCCGGGCGAACATCTGCGCGAGCACGGCATTGATGTGCTGCATGACAGCGCGGGCGTGGGCCAGAACCTGCAAGATCACCTGCAGGCCCGTCCGGTCTACAAATGCAGCGTTTCGACGATCAACACCGAGATCAACAATATCTTCAAACAGGCGATGATCGCGCTGCGCTATGCCGCCACGCGGTCGGGTCCGATGGCGATGGCCGCAAGCCTCGGCACGGGGTTCCTGAAGACCCGCGAGGACCTCGAGGTGCCCGACATCCAGTTCCATGTTCAGCCTTTCAGCACCGATACGCTGGGCACCGAAGCGCATTCGTTTGATGCCTTCACTGCCTCCGTCCTGCAGCTTCGCCCCGAAAGCGCCGGTCAACTGGAACTCTCCTCGCCGCATATGCGCGACTATCCCAAGATCTATCCGAATTACCTCGCCACGAAAACCGATTGCGACACGCTGGTGGACGGGATCCGGATTGCCCGGCGTATCGCGCGCCAGTCCCCGTTGAGCGAGATCGTGATCGAGGAGCACGCCCCCGGTGCGCAGATGCCCGACGACGATTATGACGCGATCCTGAACTGGGCGCGGGACACGGCCACCACGATTTACCATCCCACGGGCACCTGCAAGATGGGGCAGGACGAGAACGCCGTGGTCGATGAGCGGCTCAGGGTGCGCGGCGTCGAGGGCCTGCGCGTGGCCGATGCCTCAATCATGCCGGTGATCGTCTCCGGCAATACCAATGCGCCTTGCATCATGATCGGTGAAAAGGCGTCAGACCTTGTTCTGGAGGATGCGCGATGATCGATACGGCGCTGGATTTCGGCAAAATCATCATCGCGGACCTGATCCTGTCGGGTGACAATGCCTTGATCATCGGCATGGCCGCATCCGGACTGTCGCCCGCCTTGCGGGCCAGAGCCATCCTTTACGGGATGATCATCGCAGCCGTCCTCCGGATCGTGTTTGCCGTCATCGCCACCAAGCTTCTGGTCGTGCCGGGCTTGCTGTTCATCGGGTCGCTTCTGCTTGTCTGGGTGTGCTGGCGGCTCTACGCGGAAATACGTGCGGGCGTTGACGAACAGGCCGAACTGGCGCTGGAGGCGGCGGGGCACGCCGATGAGGGTTATACCGGTCCACCGCGCCGCACGATGCTTTCGGCGCTCATCTCGATCACCATTGCCGACGTGTCCATGTCGCTCGACAACGTGCTGGCCGTGGCTGCGATCGCCGATGGCGACACCACGATGCTGGTCTTCGGGCTGGGGCTCGCGATCGTTCTGATGGCCTGCGCTGCTACGATGATCATGAAACTGCTCACCCACTACCCGTGGATCTCATGGCTGGGGCTGGTGGTGCTCATCTACGTGGCAGGCGAGATGATGTTCAGGGGTGTTTTCGACGCAAGCAATGGCGTCGGACCGATGCTGGGATTGATAGAAGGGTATGACCTCGGGAAACACCATTAGGGGAAGATAGAAATTCAACGGTGGGTGACCGCCGGAGTGGAGGAAGTTACTGGCCGCATACGACGAGGCGGCGAACCTTCTTATTCGATCGCCCGACAGGGGAACCCGCCGCGCGCGTACTTCCTCATTTTTTGTGGGTAGTATCGCCTTCGGCGAGGATATTTACACCAAAAAGAAACGCGCATGCGCAGCCTTCATGTCTCGGGAAATATCCCCGCCGGAGGCATGCGTCCTGACAGGACGCACAAAAGGAAAATGAAAGCTGCTTCAGGCCTTGCGCAGGCGAATGACCACGTCGACTTTTGAAATCTCGGTGCCATGCGGGGCTTCGGGCAGGGCGGCGATCTCAAGCTGTTCCTTCGGGGCGTCGGAGAGCGTGCCGTCGTTTTCCCAGAAGAAATGCGGATGGTCATCCACCCGCGTGTCGAAATAGGACTTGGTTCCGTCAACCATGATTTCGCGGATCAGGCCCGCATCGGAAAAAGCGCGCAGGGTGTTGTAGACGGTGGCCAGCGAGACCGGCTCGCCGCATCGCTTGACCGCTTCATGCAGGCTTTCGGCGGTGATGTGGCGATGTTGCCCGTCGCCCACCAGAAGTTCGGCCAGCGCCACGCGCTGGCGCGTCGGGCGCAGACCCGCGCCGGCCAGCCAATCGAGGCTGCGTTGTGTTTCTTCTGGTTTCATCGCGTAAATTCCATGCTCTGCAAACCATATATAAGGTGCGTTAGCCCACTGTTTCAAATGAAAACCGTTGCATGCGGCAGTTGGGCAAGCCTTGCGCACAGGCTCACGCCAATGCTAGACCCTCCGAAAGCAAATGCTACGAGATATGGGGGCAGGACTGCATGGCGGATTATCCGACAAGCTTTGACAGGGACGCGTTGCTGGAATGTGCGCGGGGCGAACTCTTTGGCCCGGGAAATGCGCAACTTCCGATGCCGCCGATGCTGATGATGGACCGGATCACCGAGATCAGCGGTGATGGCGGCGCACATGGCAAGGGCCATGTCATTGCCGAGTTCGATATCAAGCCGGATCTGTGGTTTTTCGACTGCCACTTTCCCGGCAACCCGATCATGCCGGGGTGTCTTGGTCTCGACGGGCTGTGGCAGCTGACCGGGTTCAACCTTGGCTGGCGCGGCTGGCAGGGGCGCGGCTACGCACTGGGTGTGGGTGAAGTGAAGCTGACGGGCATGGTGCGTCCGGACCGCAAGATGCTGACCTATCACGTGGATTTCACCAAGGCGATTCAGACCCGCCGCCTGACCATGGGTGTCGCGGACGGTCGTGTTGAGGCGGATGGTGAAGTGATCTATCAGGTCAAGGATATGAAGGTCGCGCTCTCCGAAAGCTGAGCCTTGCGAAAGAAGGAAGACAGAATGCGTCGTGTCGTCGTCACAGGACTGGGGATCGTTTCCCCCATTGGAAACTCTGCCGACGCGGTGAGCGCGGCGCTCAGGGCCGGCCAGTCCGGCGTAGAGTTTTCCGAAGCCATGGCCGAGCACGGGTTTCGCAGCCAGATTGCGGGCACGCTGAAGATCGATGTCACCGAGCATGTCGACAAGCGCCGCTTGCGGTTCATGGGGCCCGGGGCGGCGTATGCCCATATCGCCATGGAGCAGGCAATCGCGGATTCCGGGCTCGAGGCCTCCGATGTCGTCAATGAGCGCACGGGGCTGATCGCGGGGTCCGGCGGACCTTCTACGTCGTCGATGCTGGCGGCCCACCAGACTGTTCTGGAAAAGGGGTCGCCCAAGCGGATCGGACCGTTCGCGGTGCCCAAATGCATGAGTTCGACCATCTCGGCGAACCTGTCCACGGCGTTCCAGATCAAAGGGATCAATTATTCCATCACCTCGGCCTGTTCGACCTCCCTGCACTGCATCGGGGCTGCCGCTGAGCAGATCATGATGGGCAAGCAGGATGTGATGTTTGCCGGTGGTGGCGAGGAGCTGGACTGGACGCTGTCCTGTCTGTTCGACGCGATGGGCGCGATGAGCTCGAAATATAATGACACGCCTGAGAAGGCCTCGCGGGCGTTCGATGCGGACCGCGACGGGTTCGTGATTGCAGGCGGCGGCGGGATCGTCGTTTTGGAGGATCTCGAGCATGCCAAGGCGCGCGGCGCCAAGATTTATGCCGAGGTGACGGGTTTTGCGGCCACGTCGGACGGCCATGACATGGTGGCCCCGTCGGGCGAGGGCGGGGAGCGCGCCATGCGTCTCGCACTGGGCACAATTCCCGAAGGCCGCAAGGTCAGCTATATCAATGCCCATGGCACCTCGACGCCGGTGGGCGATGTCGGTGAGGTTGAGGCTGTGCGCCGCGTCTTCGGCACGGGCAGCACCCCGCCGATCAGCTCGACCAAGTCCATGACCGGACACAGCCAGGGGGCGACCGGCGCGCAGGAAGCGATCTACTGCCTTTTGATGATGCAGGGCGATTTCATTGCCCCGTCGATCAATGTCGAAACGCTCGACCCGGCGCTGGCGCCGGCCGAGATTGCGACCTCTCTGGTGGAAAATGCCGGTCTCGATACGGTCATGACCAACTCTTTCGGGTTCGGGGGCACCAACGGGTCCATGTTGCTGAGCAAATTTAACGGGTAGATCTCATGGCGGATTTGATGACGGGCAAGCGCGGGCTGATCATGGGGGTCGCCAATGAGCGCTCGATCGCCTGGGGCATCGCGAAAGCCATGGCCGAACAGGGCGCTGAGCTGGCCTTTTCCTATCAGGGGGACGGTTTCGGAAAACGCGTGGCCCCCTTGGCCGAAAGCGTTGGCTCGGATTTTCTGGTCGATGTGGATGTGACCGATGACGCCTCCTTGGATGCGTGTTTCGCGGCCCTCAAGGAGCGCTGGGGACGGCTTGATTTCCTTGTGCATGCCATTGCCTATTCCGACAAGAACGAGCTGACGGGCCGATTTGTCGATACCTCGCGGGAGAACTTCCAGACCTCGCTGGGGATTTCCTGTTATTCGCTGATCGATGTTGCGCGGCGCGCGGCCCCTCTGATGGCGGCCAGCGGGAGCGGTGGCACCATTCTAACCCTGACCTATCAGGGATCGAACCGCGTCACGCCCTTCTACAACGTGATGGGGGTTGCCAAGGCGGCGCTGGAAAGCTCCGTGCGGTATCTTGCCAATGATCTGGGACCCGATGGCATTCGCGTAAACGCGATCAGCCCGGGCCCGATGAAAACGCTGGCCGGTGCGGCGATTGGCGGTGCCCGCAAGACCTTCCGCCAGACCGAGGCCAATGCTCCGCTGCGCGCCAACGCGACGCTGGAGGCCGTTGGCGGCACGGCGGTCTATCTGGCCTCCGATCTGGGAGCCTGCACCACGGGCGAGATCATCCGTGTCGATGGCGGCTACCATGTGCTGGGCATGCCGCAGAGCGAGAACCTTTAGGGTTTTCCGCCTCCGGCGGGGATATTTTTCGAGACATGAACTGCGCGACGGCCCGCTTTTGGGGCGTCGCAGGTGCTGCGGATGATCCGTCCGCTGATATTCGGGCCTCGGTGATGTCTTAAGGCGCTGGCCAAATGGTTTCCCGTCATAGTCTGCAGGAGCGCAGTGGGCGCGGGCATGATCGCACGATTTGGCGTTCCCCTTGCGCACGCCTTGTGTAAGTCTTTCGCCACAAAAGGAGTTTGCCATGCCGATCACCACCTGCATTTTCGACGCCTATGGCACCTTGTTCGACGTGGCAGCCGCCGCCCGTGAAGCGGCCGCGGAGCCCGGACGGGACGCCTTTGCCGAGGTCTGGGTAAAGCTGGCCAATGACTGGCGTCTCAAGCAGCTGCAATACACGTGGCTCAGGGCGGTGACCGGTGCGCATACCGATTTCTGGGAGGTGACGCAGAATGGTCTCGACTGGGCTTTGGAGGCCAACGGGCTTTCGGATCCGGATCTGCGTGAGCGGCTTTTGCAGCTTTACTGGGAACTCTCGGCCTATCCGGAGGTGCCGGCGATGTTGGCGGCGCTGAAGGGGGCGGGGATGAACACGGCGATCCTGTCCAATGGCTCGCCCGACATGCTCGACGGTGCGGTGCAGTCGGCACAGGTAGGGGACGTGCTCGACGACGTGTTGAGCGTGGAAAGTGTCGGTGTTTTCAAGCCCCATGCCTCGGTCTATGACCTTGTGGGGGCGCGGTTCGGTTGTGCCAAGGGCGAGGTTCTCTTCGTGTCCTCCAACGGGTGGGATGCGGCGGCGGCGGCGGGTTACGGTTTTGTCACGGCATGGGTGAACCGGGCCGGAGAACCGGTCGACCGCTTGCCGTGGACACCCGATCATGTGCTGGGCGATCTGACAACGATCCCCGATCTGGCGGGGCGGCTCTGATGGCGCGGTTCACCAGTTCCGACGGGATTGACCTGCATTTCGACGACGCGGGCGCTGGGCTGCCGCTGTTGTGCCTGTCGGGCCTGACCCGCAATGCCAGCGATTTCGACTATCTGATGCCGCATCTGCCGCCCTGTCGTGTGATCCGTCTGGATTACAGGGGGCGGGGGCGCTCGGACTGGAGCGATCCCGCCAGCTACACGATCCCGCGCGAGGCGCTGGATGTGATCGAGCTTCTGGATCATCTCGGGCTTGAACGCACGGCGGTTCTGGGCACCTCGCGGGGCGGGCTGATCGCGATGATGCTGGCGGCCACGGCCAAGGACCGGCTGATCGGGGCGTGTCTGAACGATATCGGCCCGGAGATTTCTCAGGCCGGGCTTGAGGTCATCAAGGGCTATGTGGGGCGCAAACCGCCTTTCGCGAGCCTTGCGGAGGCCGCTGCCGCGCGGCCGGCGCTGATGCAGGGTTTCGCCAACGTTTCCCAAGAGCGCTGGTGGTCCGAGGTGGAAAAGCTCTACCGGGAGACGGATGACGGGCTTGCCTTGACCTATGATCCGAAACTGCGCGAGGCGGTGCTGGCCGCTGAGGGGCAACCGCCCCCCGATCTCTGGCCGCTCTTTGATGCTTTTGCCGGGCTGCCGCTGGCGCTTGTGCGCGGGGCCAATTCCGATCTTCTGAGCCCGCAAACCGCCGCCGAGATGTGCCAGCGCCGCCCCGACATGCTTTTTGCCGAAGTGCCGGACCGGGCGCATATCCCGTTTCTGGACGAGCCGGAGGCCGTGGCGGTGATCCGGAAATTCGTGGAGGTTTGCCAATGAACTGGGAGATGATCGAGGCCGCGCAGGCACGGCTCGCGGGTCATGCGCGCAGGACGCCGCTGCTCAGTTCGCCCTTCATTGACGACATTGCGGGGCGGCGTGTGCTGGTCAAGGCAGAGCCGCTGCAGCACACCGGATCCTTCAAGTTCCGTGGCGCGTGGTCGGCCATTTCGGCCTTGGACGAGGAAACGCGCCAAGCCGGCGTGATTGCGTTTTCCAGCGGCAATCACGCGCAGGGTGTGGCGCTGGCCGCGCGGGCGCACGGGATCCCGGCGGTCATCATCATGCCCGCAGATGCGCCGCAGATGAAGATCGACAATACCGGCGCGCTCGGGGCCGAGGTCGTGCTTTACGACCGCGCGACGCAGGACCGTGATGCGATCGGGCAGGAGCTGTCTCAGGCCCGCGGGCTGACCCTGATCAAACCCTATGACGAACCGCTCGTGATCGCGGGGCAGGGCAGCACCGGCATCGAGATCGCCGAACAGGCGGCCGAAGCGGGCGTGAGCACGGGCGATGTGCTGGTATGTTGCGGCGGCGGTGGTCTGACCTCTGGCATTGCGCTGGCCCTTGAGGCCCGCGCGCCGGGGTTCCGGGTCCGGCCGGTGGAACCCGAGGGCTTTGACGATGTCACCCGCTCGCTCGCGGCGGGGCACATCCGGCGCAATGAAAAGCTGGCGGGGGGTCTGTGCGACGCGATCGTAACACCCCAGCCGGGCGATCTGACCTTTCCGATCATGCAGCGGCTCTGCGGGCCGGGCGTCGTGGTGCCCGAAGAAGACTGTCTGAGGGCCATGGCGGTGGCGTTCTCCCGGCTCAAGCTGGTGCTCGAGCCCGGCGGTGCGGTCGCGCTGGCGGCTGCCCTTTATCACGGCGATCAGGTCGCAGGCGATGCGGTTATCGCCGTGGCTTCCGGTGGCAATGTGGATGCGGAGGTCTATCGCCGCGCGCTGGAGCGCTACGGTGACTGAACGGCCGGTCAGGCCGGTCTAGGGCGCGTCTGCCCTACCGGGTTCCGGGCGGCGCAGGCTGGCGGCAAAGACGGCCCAACTGATCAGCATCATGACAGCGGCCAGAAGATAGGGCGCGCCGGGCATGTAGACCGGCGTGTCGGGCGCCGTGAACCACGCGAAAACCTGTGTCATCAGGATCGGGGTTGCGATCATTCCGATCGCGTTGATCGAGGCCAGCACGCCCTGCAACTCCCCTTGCTGGTCGTCGGCGGCGCGCCCTGACATCACCCCTTGGAGCGCCGGCGCCACCACCGCGCCAAGCGAGGCCAGCGGCGTCATCACCAAGAGCGCCCAGCCGCTGGTGATATTGGCAATGATGATCAGGGTCAGGGCGTTGTAGAGCAGACCGAGATAGACGGTCCGGATCTCTCCCAGCCGCGGGATGATGACCCGGATCAAACCGCCCTGCGTGATCGCCATGGCGATGCCGTAGACGGCCAGCGATATCCCGATCATGCCCGGCTCCCAGCCGAAGGCGGCCTGCGTGTAATAGGCCCAGACTGCCGGGTAGACCATGTTGGAGACCTGGTAGAAGAAAAACACCACCAGAAGCCAGCCGACGCCGGGAATGCTGCCGATATATTTCAGCCCGCCTGCCGGATTGGCGCGTTTCCATTCGAACGGGCGGCGGTTTTTCTGGGTGACGGTTTCGGGAAGCACGAAATAGCCGAACACCATATTGGCGGCCGCCAGCGCGGCGGCGGCGAAAAAGGGCGCGCGGGGGCCGAACTCGGCCAAGAGCCCGCCAATCACCGGGCCCAGAATGAACCCGACCCCGAACCCCGCCGAGATCAGCCCGAAATTCTGGGCTTTCTTCCCGCGCTCGGAAATATCGGCCATGAAAGCTGTCGCCGTGGCTTGGGTGGCGGCGGTGATCCCGCCGACGATCCGGCCGATCAGCAGAAGCCAGATCGTTCCGGCGAGGGCCATCACAAGGTAGTCCAGCGCCATGACCCCCAGAGAGGTCAGAAGGATCGGGCGCCGGCCGAACCGGTCGCTCAGGCTGCCGATGGTCGGGCTGAAGAGAAACTGCATCACCGCAAAGACCGCCGAGAGGATGCCGCCCCAGATCGCGGCCTCCGAGATATCGCTTCCACGCACCTCCATGATCAGCTCCGGCATCACTGGCAGGATCAGGCCAATGCCCATCGCATCAAGGATCACGGTGATCATGATGAAGGTGACGGAAAGGTTGCGCTTCATTGAAACTCTTGAACTATCAGGCCCGAACCATGCCGTGCGGGGCGGGTCCGATCAAGAGGCGCGTGCCGCAGCCGCAAAGCGCCGCGCCTGCGCCGGGGCGTCCCCCAATTGTGCCTCGGGGGTGAAGAGCGCCTCGAGGCCGCTGTCGGGCCATGTCGCGCGCGCTTTTTCCGCCAGAGACCCGCCGTCTTCCAGAACGTCCCTGCACAGTGCTTTGACAGCCTCTTGCGCCTCCATGCGCGGCATGGCGCTGGCAAGCGCGAAGGACAGGGCCTCGGCGTAGATCAGACCACGCCCGTCATCGATATTGCTGCGCATCGCAGCCGTGTCCGGCGTCATGCCACGGCACATATCCACGGCAATCCGGCTGGCCTGTCCCGCGGCCATGCAAAGCTGTGGCAGGCTGAGCCATTCGGTCATCCACGCGGCCCCGTCGCGCTGCTGGCGGTGCAGGCCTGCCCCCTGCAAGACAGAATTCAGACCGACGCTCATGCGCGCCAAGGCCACAAGCGCAGAGGGCTGCACCGGATTTTGCTTTTGCGGCATCGTCGAGGAACTTCCCCCCTGTGACAAGGTAATCTCGCCCTGCACAGACTGGCTCATGAGCAGCAGGTCTTCGCCGATTTTTCCCAAAGATACAGTGAGTTGAGACAGCCAGCCGGCCAAGCGCGCGATCTGGTCGCGCGTGCTGTGCCAGCTTGTCTCGGGGTCGTGCAGGCCCAGTTCCTGCGCAAGCGCCTTGCGCACTGCCGGGCCCTCGGGTCCCATCGCCGCAAGCGTTCCGGCGGCCCCCGAAAGCGAGACTTGCAGGACGTCATCGCGCAGGGCGTCAAGCTGGCCCACGTGCCGCAGGAGCGGTGTGCCCCAGTCGGCAACCACGGCTCCGAAGCTCGTTGGCGTGGCGGCCTGACCGTAGGTGCGCGCGGCCATGGGGGTCTCCGCATGGGCCTCCGCCAGATCGGCCAGCCTGTCCAGAAGACCCGTCAGCCGTGTCTCCAGAAGGGCCAGAACCTGCCGCAGGCGCAGCACGAGCCCCGTGTCCATGATGTCTTGCGAGGTCGCCCCGAAATGCAGGTATTGCGCGTGTTCCGGCGCTTCCATGGCCTTGCGGAACGCCGCCAGAAGGGCCGGCACCGGCACTGCGTTGCGGCCTGTCTCCTCGGCCAGCCCGGCTGGGTCGATCTGCACTTCCATCGCGGCGCGGTGGATGAAATTCGCCGACAGCTCGGGGATCACCCCGAGCTTGCCCTGCGCTCTGGCCAGCGCGCCTTCGACCAGCATCATGGCACGGACCTCGGCGCTGTCGGTGAACAGTTTCCCGATCTCGGGGTCATGCATCAGATCGCGGTAGAGTGCGCTGTCAAACGGGGTGATCGCCATCGGTTCGCCTCGGGTCAGGTCGTGTTGTGCTCAGATATGGCCCGTGCTCTTGAAGAACCCGGTCAGTACGTCTGCGTATTCCTGCGGTTTCTCGACACAGGGCAGGTGTCCCGCGCCGCGCACCAGATAGAAGGAGGAGCCCTTGATCAGCGCGCCTGTCTCGCGCACCAGATCGGGAGGGGTCGATCCGTCCTCGGTGCCGGCGATGGCCAGCGTGGGCAGCGTCAGGCTGGCGGTCTGGGTGTAAAGATCGGTCCCCGCGATCGCGGCCGAGCAGGCGAGGTAGCCCTCGAGCGGCGTGTCGACGAGCATTTTGCGCCATGGCGCCAGTTCGGGCGAGGCGCGGAACTTTCTGGAGAACCAGCGCTCCATGATCGCATCGGCCGCCCATTCCATGCCATTGGCCCCGATCGTCTCGATCCGGTCGGCCCACATCTCGCGCGTGCCGATCTTCGCGCCGGTGTTGGACAGAACCATTGCGCGGATCAGGTCGAGCCGCTTGGAGGCCAGCCCCTGCGCGATCAGCCCGCCGATCGACAGGCCGACAAACAGGCTGTCCCTGATGCCGCAATGGTCGATCACGCGTTCGGCGTCATGGATCAGCTGGCCCATCTTGTAGGGGCCCTGCGGCAGCGAGGACAGGCCGTGCCCGCGCTTGTCATAGCGGATGATGCGGATGCCTTCGGGCAGAAGCGGCATGATCGGGTCCCACATATGCAGGGTCGTGCCAAGCGAGTTTGAGAACACCACCGGGGCCCCGTCCGGATCACCGTCTTCCTGAACGTTGATCTGGACGTCGCCAAAATCCACCAATGCCATGCTGTTCTTCCTTTAGTAGGGTAGCCCGACATAATTCTCGGCCAGCACGGTCTGGGCCGCAACTGAATTTTCCAGATAGTCCAGTTCGGCCTCCTGCATGCGCTGTTCGAAATCGCTCTGGTCGGGGAAACGATGCAGCTGGGTGGTCATCCACCAGCTGAAACGCTCCGACTTCCAGACGCGGGCGAGCGCGCGCTCGGAATAGGTCTCGATCCCGTGGCGGTCGGCCTCGTTATAGTGCTGGACGAGAGCCTCGGAGAGGTAGTGCACGTCTGAAAACGCGAGATTGAGCCCCTTGGCCCCCGTCGGCGGCACGATATGCGCCGCATCGCCCACGAGAAACAGCCGCCCCCAGCGCATCGGCTCCGCCACGAAGGAGCGCAGCGGCGCAATCGACTTTTCGACCGAGGGGCCCGTGACCAGTCTTTCTGCCGCATCGGCGGGAATACGGCGGCGCAGTTCGTCCCAAAAGGCCTGATCGCTCCATTTCTCGAGCGGGTCGTCCACCGGCGCCTGCACGTAGTAGCGGCTCAGATTGGCGTTGCGCATCGAGCAAAGCGCGAAGCCGCGCGCGTGGTTGGCATAGATCAGCTCGTCGCTGACGGGCGGTGTTTCGGACAGGATGCCGAGCCAGCCGAACGGGTAGACCCGTTCGAACTCCTTGAGAACAGACGCGGGGATGGACCTGCGGCTGACGCCGTGAAACCCGTCGCAGCCGGCCACGAAATCGCAGTCGATCCGGTGGTCGCGCCCGTCTTTGCGGTAGGTGACGTAGGGCGCATCGGAGTCGAGCTGATGTGGCTGGACCTCTTCGGCCTCGTCGATGATCACGCCGTCCATCGCGTCCCGCGCGGCATAGAGATCGGCGGTCACTTCCGTCTGGCCGTAAAGCATGACCTTCTTTCCGGTCAGGGCCTCGTAGTCGATCCGGAAACCGCGGTTCTGCGCGGCGAGATAGGTGCCGCTATGGGGGAAGCCTTCGGCATCCATGCGCGCGCCGACACCGGCCTTGCGCAGCATCTCCACGCTGCCCCATTCCAGCACGCCGGCCCGGATGCGCGACAACACATAGGCGCGGCTGCGGCGCTCGAGGACCACTGTGTCGATCCCGGCCCGGTGCAGCAGCTGGGACAGCAAAAGCCCCGACGGGCCGCCACCAATGATCACAATCTGCGTTCGTATGGGCATCGCACTCCTCCGAGGCCGTCAGAATAGCACGTTTTTTGATTGACCAAGTCAATCACCTAACGAAAGCTCTTGCGTGACTCAAGAGCCGGGGCAAAGCTCGCGCAACACATGAAAGGATCGCGCATGACAACAATCAAGGCCGCTGTTTGCCACGCTTTCGGTGCTCCCCTGAGCATCGAGGATATCACTCTGAACGCGCCGCGCGGCGGCGAGGTGGAGGTGACGCTCGAAGCCTGTGCGATCTGCCATTCGGATATCTCCTACATGGACGGGGGATGGGGCGGATCACTGCCTGCGGTCTATGGCCACGAGGCCGCGGGCCGGATCACGGCGCTGGGCGCGGGCGTGACCGGCTACCAGCTGGGCGATCCGGTCCTCGTGACGCTGATCCGGGCCTGCGGGGACTGTCCGCACTGCGCGACCGGCCATCAGGTGCAATGCTCCACGCCGGTCGACAGGATGGACGGCTTGCTGGCGCAGGCCGATGGAAGCGCGGTTGAGCATGGCCTCAATTGCGGGGCGTTTGCGGAAAAGGCGGTGGTGCATCAAAGCCAGATCGCCAGCATCCCCGAGGATATGGCCATGGATGTGGCCTGTCTTTTGTCGTGCGGCGTGATCACCGGGGTCGGGGCCGTGGTCAACACCGCCGGTGTGCGCCCGGGCCAGAACGTGGTGGTGATCGGGGCCGGCGGGGTCGGGCTCAACGCCATTCAGGGGGCCGCCATCGCAGGGGCCGCGCGGATCATTGCGATCGATATGGTCGAGGAGAAGCTCGACGCGGCAAAGGAATTCGGCGCGACCGACGGCATCCTCGCAACCGCCGAGAAACCGTGGAAGGAGGTCGCGCGCCTGACCGGGCGGCGCATGGCCGACGCGGTTTTCGTGACCGTGGGCGCGATCCCCGCCTATGAGAGCGCCGTGCGGTTTTTGGCCCCGCATGGGGATGTCTACGCCGTGGGCATGCCCCATTCCGGCGACAAGGCCTCCTATGAGCCGGTCATCTTCGGTGCGCTGGGCCAAGGGGTCAAAGGCAGCAAGATGGGCGATGTGGTGCTCAAGCGCGATATTCCTTGGATGATCGATCTCTACCAGCAGGGGCGGCTCAAGCTGGACGAACTGATCACCGGACGCTGGAGCCTCGATCAGATCAACGAGGCCATTGAGGACACCCGTTCCGGCGCAGCGCGCCGCAACGTGATCGTGTTCTAGACCCCACGGCCTGCGGATTTTCTGGACCGGGCCGGTGAATGGTGCTTGTCTCGTCACGCAGGGCCACGTGCCCTTGAAGGGAGTGCCGGTATGAAACTGACCGAGCTTGATGTCATCATCACAGCGCCCCCGGCGCCGGGTTGGGGCGGGCGCTACTGGATCTTTACCAAGCTGACCACCGATACGGGTCTGACAGGCTACGGCGAGGTCTATGCCTCAGCGGTGGCGCCGACCGTCATGCGGGCGGTGATAGAGGATGTTTTCGCGCGGCATATGAAGGGGGAAACCCCCGAGAATATCGAGCTGATGTTCCGCCGCGCCTATTCCTCGGGGTTCACCCAGCGCCCAGACCCGACGATCATGGGCGCGTTCTCGGGGCTGGAGATCGCCTGCTGGGACATTCTGGGCAAGGCGCGGGACCGCCCCGTCTGGGCGCTTCTGGGCGGGCGGATGAATGAAAGGATCCGCGCCTACACCTATCTCTACCCGCTGCCGCATCATGACATGGACGCCTTCTGGGTCTCGCCGGAGCTTGCCGCGGAGGCGGCGCTCGATGCGGTGGAGCGCGGCTACACGGCGGTCAAATTCGACCCCGCGGGCCCCTACACGATCCGCGGCGGGCACATGCCTGCCATGACCGACATCTCGCTTTCGGTGGCCTTCTGCAAGGCGATCCGCGCGGCCATCGGGGACCGGGCCGATCTGCTCTTTGGCACCCATGGCCAGTTCAACACCGCCGGCGCGATCCGTCTCGGGCAGGCGTTGGAGCCCTACAGCCCGCTGTGGTTCGAAGAGCCGATCCCACCCGACAACCTGCTGGAGTTCGCGGCGGTGGCAGAGGCTGTGCGGATCCCCGTGGCCACCGGCGAGCGGCTGACAACAAAGGCTGAGTTCGCGGCCCTGCTGAGAACCGGTGGGGCGAAAATCCTGCAGCCGGCTCTGGGGCGCGCGGGCGGCATTTGGGAAATGAAGAAACTCGCCGCGATTGCCGAGGTCTTCAATGCCGAGATGGCGCCGCATCTCTACGCCGGACCGCTGGAATGGGCGGCCAATATCCATCTCGCGGCCTCGATCCCGAACCTTCTGATGGCCGAGACGATCGAAACGCCGTTCCATGCGGATCTGATCCGCGGCGGCATCATCGTGGAGAACGGGTTTATCCGGCCTCCGGACGGGCCGGGTCTCGGGATCGATTTCGATGAGGATCTGGCGCGGGCCCATCCCTATACCGGCGAAGGGCTGCATTTGCAGATGCAGGAAGACCCCTGCAACTATCAGGGCGGCAATGCCTTTGCGGGGGGCGCACCGCCGAAGAAAGACTAGTAGAGGAAACGGCGCCGGCGTGGCCGGTCAGCGCCGGTTTTCGCTTTCCAGCCTCTGGCGCGCGATCAGCTCGTTATGGTCGGCGCGCTGCTGGTCGGACAGGCTCTGTTCCACATAGTCGAGATGAGCCGCAACCATGGCGCGTGCCGCCACCGGATCCCGGGCCTGCAAGGCGTCGTTGATGGCGCGGTGCTGGTTGAGCAGGTCGTCGCGTGTCAGGCGTTGCTGGAACATCACCTTGCGGTTGTAGAAAACGCCCTCGCGCAGCATCTGGAACATCGCCCGCATCATGTGGAGCATCACCACGTTGTGGCTGGCCTCGATAATGGCCAGATGGAACTCCGCATCCAGCTGGGCCTCCTCGGAAGGATCGCGCTTGGAATGGGCGGCGACCATTTTCTGGAAGATCGTGTCGACCACCTTGAGATCGGTGTCCGAGCCCCGCACCGCGGCGCGCTCGGCGGCAAGCCCTTCCATATCGCGCCGGAAGTCGATGTAGTCGAACACCGCCTCGTCGTGGCGGGCAAAGAGATCAAGCAAAGAGTCCGAGAACGCGGCACCGATCATCTCGGCCACGAAGATGCCCGCCCCGGCCCGTGCCTTCAGCAGACCACGGTCCTGCAACTCGGAGACAGCCTCGCGCAAAGACGGCCGTGACACCCCCAGACGGTCGGCCAGCTCCCGCTCCGAGGGCAGCCGGTCGCCGGGGCGCAGAACCCCGCGCAGGATCAGCAATTCGATCTGGTTCACGACCGAACTGGACAGCTTTTCTGCATGGATTTTCTGAAAGGGCATGTGGATTCTCGCGCAGATTGGTCAAAATCTATTACCAAATCGCCGGTTGCGGCAATCAAAAAGCGCGGACGCTCCGAAAATTCGCCCCGGGGCGTCACGAAAGGACGCGCCGGGGAGGGGGATCACTCTGCCGGCACACGGCAAGGACGGATCAGACGGCGTTGGGCCGGATAATGATCTCGACGCGACGGTTCTGGGAGCGGCCATACTCGCTCTCGTTGGAGGCGACAGGCTGGCTTTCGCCGCGCCCGAAGGCCTCGATGCGGCCCGGTGTGACCCCGTTGGTGCGCAATTCATAGGCCACAACGGCGGCACGGCGGTCCGACAGGTCATAATTGTAATCGTCGCTGCCCGTGGAATCGGTATGTCCGATCACCATAACGGTCGTGTCGGGATAATCGTTGAGATTGCCTGCCAGAGCCGTCAGGTCGCTGCGAAGGTCCGGACGCAACGCGGTGCTGTCGACGTCAAAGAGAAGGTCCTGTGGCATTGTCACGCGCAGCTCGGATCCGGTGTTCACGATGCCCACGTCTTCATTGTCGATATCGCGCCGCAGGTCTTCGGCCTGACGGTCCAGCTGCTGGCCGATCGCGCCGCCCACGGCAGCCCCGATCGCGCCGCCCACAACGCCCTTGATCAGCTTGTTGTCCGAAGAGGACGCGCCCAGCAGACCGCCGGCAATACCGCCGATCAAGGCCCCGGTCTGGGCGTTTGAATTGCTGTCCGCATACTGGTTCTGAACGCAACCGCTCAGGGACAAGGCCGCGGCGGCCCCGATAATGATCTGGATTTTCATCTGCTCTGCCCTTGGTTTGTCTTAAGCGCCGGGTTGCTCCGGCTTATGCGCTAAACATAGGAATCCAAAGGGGGAGTGTTAAGGGTCGGAATGGGGTTCGGCGGCTTTTTGCCGCCTCAGACCGCCTCGTCGCGCGCCGCTTCATAGGCGAGCATCGCGCGTTTGACCGGCAGGCCCCAGTGGTATCCGCCAAGCCCGCCCGATTTGCGCAAGGCGCGGTGGCAGGGGATCAGCCAGCTGATCGGGTTGCGCCCGACCGCCGTGCCCACGGCGCGCACCGCCTTTGGGTTGCCGACGACCCTGGCCAGTTCCGAATAGGTGGAGACATGGCCCGAGGGGATCGCCAGAAGCGCTTCCCAGACCTTGATCTGGAACGGGGCCCCGATCAGGTGCAACGGCAATTCACCGCTGCCCTGAAACGCCGTCGCGACGGTGGTTCGGAGCGCCTCTGGGTCCTCGACGAAGCGCGCCTTGGGCCAGCGCGCCTCCATATCGGCCAGCGCTGGCCCGCGTCCGGTCTCGGCACTGAAGGCCATGCCGCACAGGCCGCGCTCCGTGCCCATCGCGAGAACCTCGCCGAAGGGGCTGTCAAACCACCCGTAGCGGATGGTCAGCCCCTCACCCTTGCGGGCGAATTCGCCCGGGCTCATCGCTTCCCAGCGCAAGAACAGATCATGCAGGCGCCCGCTTCCCGACAGCCCGACGCTTTCCGCGGTCTCCAGCGTGGTGAATTTCGCGTCGAGCAGGTTCTTGGCATGGTTGAGCGTCAGATACTGCTGGTAGCGCTTTGGCGAAACGCCGGTCCACTTGCTGAACAGGCGCTGAAAATGCGCGGGGCTCATGTTCATTTTCGCGGCCAGCGTTTCCAGCGGCAGCTCGGTGCCCTCGGCGGCGTCGATCAGTTCGATCGCGCGTTTCACGATGCCGTAATGGTAGGATTGGTCTGACGGGGTTGTCATGGATGGTGTCCTCTTGCTGGCCCCCAATATACGGACGGGCCTGTGCGCCTGCGACCCGAATTATGCGCAAACCGAACCTTTGGGCCGGTCGCGCTGACGTCTTGCCCGCGCCGCCCGGACAAGGCATACCGCGCAGATGGCCAAGCAACTCGATTATCACACCATCCACGAGATCTTCACCCGGTTTGAGGCAACCGATCCCGAGCCCAAGGGCGAGTTGAACCACGTCAACGCCTACACGCTGGTAGTGGCCGTGGCCCTGTCCGCACAGGCGACCGATGTGGGCGTGAACCGCGCCACACAGGAGCTCTTCAAGATCGCCGATACGCCCGACAAGATGCTGGCGCTCGGTGAGGAGGGCCTGATCGAGCATATCAAGACGATCGGGCTGTTTCGCAACAAGGCCAAGAATGTCATCAAGCTCAGCCGCATCCTCGTGGAAGAGTATGGCGGCAAGGTGCCCTCTTCGCGCGCCGCGCTGCAATCCTTGCCGGGTGTGGGCCGCAAGACTGCGAATGTGGTGCTCAACATGTGGTGGAGCTATCCCGCGCAGGCCGTGGACACCCATATCTTCCGCGTCGGCAACCGCACCGGCATCTGCCCGGGAAAGACGGTGGATCATGTCGAGCGGGCCATCGAGGACAATATCCCGGTCGAGTTCCAGCACCACGCCCATCATTGGCTGATCCTGCACGGGCGCTACGTGTGCAAGGCGCGCAAGCCCATGTGTTCCAACTGCGTGATCCGCGATCTCTGCCCCTTTGAGGAAAAAACAATATGACCAAGACATATCAGGTGGTCGGCATCGGCAACGCGATGGTTGACGTGCTGTGGGAGTGCCCGGACGCGTTCCTGACGGAGAACGGCGTTCAGAAGGGCATCATGCAGCTGACCGACCGCGACCGTGGTGTCGAGCTGTATGACCGGATCGGCCCCGCCCGCGAGATCAGCGGCGGCTCGGCCGCCAATACGATTGCAGCCGTGGCGCATCTGGGCGGGCGCACCGCCTATGTGGGCAAGGTCAAGGATGATCAGCTGGGCGCGATCTTTGCCCATGACCTGCGCGCGCAGGGGGCCGATTACGACACGCCGCTGGCCGACGGCGGTCACGCCGCCGAAACCGGCCGGTGCATCGTGCTGGTCACACCCGATGGCGAGCGGTCGATGAACACCTATCTGGGTGTGACCGAATTTCTGAGCCCGTCGGATATCGACGAAGGTCAGATGGCCGATGCCGAATGGATTTACCTCGAGGGCTACCGGTTCGACGGGCCGGACAGCCACGAAGCCTTCGCCAAGGCGATCGCGGCGTGCAAGGGGGCGGGAGGCCGTGTGTCCCTGACGCTGTCGGACCCGTTTTGCGTGGACCGACACCGTGACGCGTTTCGCACGATGATCCGTGACCATGTCGACCTGTTGTTCTGCAACCGCGCCGAGATCCTGTCGATGTACGAGACCGAGGATTTCGAAACCGCGCTGGCACAGGGCGCGCGGGACTGCGCGATCCTTGCCTGCACGGATAGCGAGCACGGTGCCCATGTCCTGTCAGACGGGCAGCGCTGGCACGCGCCTGCCGTTCCCGTGCGCGTCGTGGATGCAACCGGGGCCGGTGACCTGTTTGCGGGGGCGTTCCTCTGGGGGCTGACCAACGGCTTCGATCTGGAAGCTTGCGGCCGGATGGGCTGTCTTGGCGCCTCCGAGGTGATCTCCCATATCGGCGCGCGTCCTGAATCCGATCTCAGGGATCTGTTCGCACAGCATAGCCTGTTGTGACGCAGGCCGCGCAGGCAGAGGCGGCAGCGCCCCGCGGAAGTCTGGTTGCGGCGGTCGTGATCCTGCTGTGCGGGATTGTCTGTCTGGATAGCATGAATGTCTTCGTGCGGCTCCTGCTTGAGCGGTATTCGACGGTTGAACTGACGGCCTATCGCAACACGATCGGGATGGTCCCCAGCCTGATCTACCTGTGGTGGGCGGGCGAATTGAAAGGCGGGGTCGCGCGCCTGAAACTGCGCCAGTGGCCGCTTGGTCTGTCGCGCGGCGTGATGGTCGCGGTGGCGCAGCTTTGCTACTACCTCGCGCTCGGTCACATGGAGTTCGCCACCGCCGCGGCGCTGGTCTACACCCTGTCGCTCTTTACCGTGGCGCTGTCCATCCCGATCCTCGGAGAGCGCGTCGGCCCGTGGCGCTGGGGCGCGGTCTTGCTTGGCTTTGCCGGCGCGATGTTGATCCTCAGACCGGGCACGCAAGCCTTCCAGCTTTATGCCGCCTTCCCGCTGATCGCGGCGTTTTTCTACGCTCTGACGATCGTCACGGCGCGCCGGATCGATGCCGAAGTCTCCAGCGCCGTGATTTACCTCTATTCCTCGGTGGCGGCTGCCGTCTGCATGGTCGGCTATGCGCTGCTCACGGGGGCCTTCAGTCCGATTGCCCTGAACGGGGATCTGATCATGATCACGGCGATGGGTCTGTGCGGCGGCACCGGTGTTCTGCTTTTGCTCATCGCGGTGCGCAAGGCCTCGCCCAGTGTGCTGGCACCGTTCAACTATTTCGGGATGATCTCTGCCTTCGTGCTTGGCTGGGTGGTGTTTGGCGAGGCGCCGTTTTCCACCCTGTTCCCGGGCGTGTTGCTGATTGTGGGGGCGGGGTTGCTGATCTTGTGGCGCGAGCGGCGCAAGCGCGGCACCTGAGGCGTGGTCAGGCCCCTGCAATCCGGGGCGGCCAGCGTGGAATTTCGAGTGCCCCGCGTGGGACGTCGAACTAATTATCGAGCTTTGTCGCGGGTCTACGGGGCACGTCGGTTCTTTTGATGCAGTGCAGATGTCAAAAGCGGGGCCTGCGATTACGCGGGCCCCGCCTTGTTTGACATTTACTGGTTCGGATCCTGTGCCGGATCCTGGCGCCGTTTCAGCGAACGGGCCAAAACAAGATAAAAGAGCGCGGCGCCACATGCCATTGAAGACACAATGAGCAACGTCCCTGGATTAAACAATACTTCCATAACGAGTCCTTCTGTTTCTGAGTATCCATTGGAAACAATCAGGGGGAAATAAGGCAGATTTTTAACTCATACCCGTCAAAAGGGCGGCAAAATGGGTTCAATTTTTAACAATCTGCCTCATTTTGAGGCCGGTTCGGTGCCGTGGATCCGGGCTCAATCACCCAGTTTCGCGTGCACCTCGTCGAGGTCGATCTCGCCAATGGGCATCTTGTTGGCGGGGTTCTCGAAATCATATTTGAACAAGCGGAAGTCGCGTTTGTACATCTCGTAGACCAGATGCATCGACAGGTCGTCGAAATAATCCTCGATCGGATGCGCGCGCTTGGGTCCGTGGCCCTCGGATTCGTTGAACCGCGGGATCGTGCTGACATCGATCGGGTGCGGAGTTTCGACCGCATCGACCACCGATTGCATCCCGTCGTTGAAATGCTCGGTGAAGAAGATCTTGTCGTAGATGCCGCCGTTCAGGATGAAGGTGGAGATATGTCCCGACATGGCCGACCAGTGAATGTCCGGGTCCATCGGGCGGCGCCAGCGGATCGTGTCGCGGGCAAACAACAGAAACCGACGGAAGGACTTGATCTGGTCGAACTCGAACCCAGTTTCGGGATCGCCCACCTCGATGCCGTATTTCTGAATGAGCAGGGGCACCAGATTGCCCCTGTAACGTTTGCCATTGCGCTGGATGCCGCAGATCTTGTCGAAAAACGAACTGAGGATCCGGCCATAGGGATTGCGGACACAGGTGAACGCGTAGGAGCTGTGCGAGGTCACCGTTTCGGTAATTTTCGGCTGGCTCGCGTCCAGAGCCCATTTGTGCAGGCCCGATGTCGCATCGTGGATGTCGCCGTCAAAGAAGCGGCCATGGTCCGAGTAATACATGATCTGGCCGATCGACGAGCAGGCGCATTTCGGAACCACCCGATAGACCATGCTCTCACTTTCGGTCATCCACGTGCCCGGAAAACCCATTTTCACCTCGTCCTGGCCGGTTTCATTGTTTACGTTTTGGCCACATCGGTTGATACAAAAGCAAACATACTCTGTTTATTCAACGGTCTGTTTGATTATCTGGTCAAACCTGAACTGCTGCGTGTCTGGGGCTGAGGATTCATGGCTCAAATAGCCTTCATATTGCTATGCCACAAAGACCCCGATGCGGTGATCAAGCAGGCGGAACGGCTGACCGCGGTCGGCGACTACATGGCGATCCATTTCGACGCCAGCGCCGATCCCAAAGCCTACCGCAAGATCAGGGCCGCGCTGGACGGCAACCCCAATGTCACCTTCGCGAAGAAGCGGATCAAATGCGGCTGGGGAGAGTGGTCGCTGGTCGACGCGTCGCTGCAGGCCGTAAAGGCCGCCGTCGATGCATTTCCCCGCGCCACGCATTTCTACATGCTCTCGGGTGATTGCATGGCGATCAAATCCGCGCGCTACGCCCATGATTTTCTCGATGAGGCCGAACTGGACTACATCGAAAGCTATGACTTCTTCGGGTCGAACTGGATCAAGACCGGCATGAAGGAAGACCGGCTGATCTACCGGCACTTCTTCAATGAACGCACTCATAAAAGGCTGTTTTACACCTCCTACGAGTTGCAGAAACGGTTCGGGTTCCAGCGCCAGATCCCCGCTGATCTGCAGATCATGATCGGCTCGCAATGGTGGTGCCTGCGGCGCCGCACCGTGGAGTGGATCCTCGATTTCTGCCGCGACCGCCCCGATGTGATGCGTTTCTTCCGCACCACATGGATCCCCGACGAGACCTTCTTCCAGACCCTCGTGCGCCATCTTGTGCCCGGCGACGAGATTTCGAACCGCTCGCTGACCTTCCTGATGTTCTCGGATTACGGGATGCCGGTGACGTTCTACAACGATCACTATGACCTGCTGCTCAGTCAGGAGTTCCTGTTTGCCCGCAAGATCTCTCCCGATGCGATGGACCTCAAGCGCAGGCTGGGGGATCTCTACGCCTCGGACCGCACGGATTTCAGAACCTCGAATGAGGGCATCACCCTGTTCAAGTTCCTGACCGGTCGGGGCCGGATCGGACGGCGGTTTGCGCCACGTTTCTGGGAGCGCCAGTCGACCATTGGCCGGGAGCGCGAACTTCTGGTTCTGGCCTGCAAGAAATGGCACGTCGCCAAGCGGCTTCTGGCGCGTGTCGTCGGTGAAACCGGCCTGCGCGGCGTCGAATACCTGTTTGACGAAGAAAACACCCGCCTGCCGGATCTGGGCGGGATCGAGAGCACGCTGGGCAAACGGACGCGTCATCGCCGTGCGCTGTTGCGGCTGATCTATGATCACTACCAGACCAACCGTCTGGTGATTTGCCTCGACCCCAGCAATATCGAGCTGTTGCAGGACCTGTTTTCCGACGGCAGCAATGCGCGGCTGCTCGAGATCGAATGCCACTACAAGGATGACTACCTCATGGGGCATGCCAAACGCGTCGGATTGGCCGGTGAGATGACCCCGCAGGAGACCATCGACCGCCTTCTGCCGACCGTCCGGCATAATTTTGTCTACGAGGCAGACCAGATCCGCGCCGCCGAGTTTCCGAACCATTTCCGGATCAGCGAAGACGCGACAGACGACGAGAACGCCGCGGCACTGGCGGGCTTTCTGGGCATTGAAGCGCCGCTGGCGCGCGATATCCTCTCCATCGATTACCTGTTTGTAGACTAGAAGGACATGACCATGGCGTATGCCTATGACGACCAGAACATCTTCGCCAAGATCCTGCGCGGTGAGATCCCCAACAGCACCGTGATCGAGACCGAGCACACGCTGGCCTTCAACGACATCATGCCTCAGGCCCCGAACCATATCCTCGTGATTCCGAAAGGGCCTTACGTCTGCTACGACCATTTCGCCCTCGAGGCCTCAGACGCCGAGATTGCCGATTACACCCGAACGATCGGCAAGATCTGCGCCGAACTGGGCATTCAGCCCGGAGAGGGCGGGGACGGCTACCGTCTGATCTCCAACGCAGGCGAGAACGGCGTGCAGGAGGTGCCGCATCTGCATGTGCACATCCTCGCGGGCCGCTGGCTTGGCCGGATGCTGCAAAAGGCGGCCGACTAAACGCCTCCGGGACGTCATGGCGGGGGTTCCCCGACGCCGAGGCGACCCTGAGCGGGACATTGGAGCTGCATTGGCCCTTGTCGCCGGGGCGGGTTCAGGTATCTTGCTCGACGTCCGGCCACGCCGGATCACAGGGCTTTCGACAAGGGTGAAAACAGATGACGACCGACGCGCCAGAGACGCATATTGTGGACAAATTCCGCATCGCCTGTGACGGGGGCGAAGGCGCCCTCGGCCATCCGCGGGTCTGGCTGCAGATCCCCGGGGAGCACGGCTGGATCGAATGCCCGTATTGCGACGCAAAGTTCATTCACCGGGATTTCGCGGACAAGATCAAAGACTGAAGCCTTTGGGGGGCACGGCATGACATTTGGCAAAGGGTGTCACCTGCACCTGATCGACGGGTCTGCGTTCATCTTTCGCGCCTATCATGCACTGCCGCCGCTGACGCGCAAATCCGACGGGCTGCCGATCGGCGCGGTGTCGGGGTTCTGCAACATGTTGCAGCGCTATATCGACGGCAATCACGGCCCCGACGCGCCAACCCATGTGGCGGTGATTTTCGACAAGGGCAGCCACACGTTCCGCAACGAGATCTACGACCAGTACAAGGCCAACCGCGAGGCGATGCCCGAGGACCTGCGCCCGCAGATCCCTCTGACACGGCAGGCCACGGAAGCTTTCAACATCGCCTGCAAGGAACTCGAAGGGTTCGAGGCCGACGACATCATCGCGACCTTGGCTGTTCAGGCGCGCGCAGCAGGCGGGCGCTGCACGATCATCTCGTCCGACAAGGACCTGATGCAGCTGGTGGGCGGCGGTGTCGAGATGTTCGACGCGATGAAGAACAACCGCATCGATATCGAGGGTGTCGAGGCGAAGTTCGGGGTCGGGCCGGAACGCGTGGTCGATGTGCAGGCGCTGGCGGGCGACAGCGTCGACAACGTGCCGGGCGCGCCGGGGATCGGTGTGAAAACCGCGGCACTGCTGATCAATGAATACGGCGATCTGGAAACCCTTCTGGAGCGCGCGGAGGAAATCAAGCAGCCCAAGCGCCGCCAGACCCTGATCGATTTCGCGGACCAGATCCGGATTTCCAAACGCCTCGTGCAGCTTGACGAAAACACCCCTCTGGACTTCACGATCGACGATCTGGAAGTGCGGGACCCCGATGCGGATGCCCTGATGGGTTTTCTCGCCGAGATGGAGTTCCGAACCCTGTCCAAACGCATCGCCGACAGGTTGGGCGTGGAGGCTCCGGTCATCGAGGATGCGCCGCGCCCCGAGGCGGATGCGCCCGAGATGCCGCCGATCAGCGAGGCCCGCTATGAGGCGGTGCGCGACCGCGCGGCGCTGGAAAGCTGGATCGCGCAGATCACCGAGCGTGGCTGGGTTGCGGTGGATACCGAAACCACCAGCCTCAACGAGATGCTGGCCGAGCTTGTGGGCATCTCGCTTTGCGTCGAGGCGGGGCATGCCTGCTACATTCCGCTGACCCACAAGGAAGGCGAGGAAGGGCTTTTCGGCACCGACGATCTTGCCCCCGGTCAGATGGATCTGGAGGAAGCGCTGGCACTGCTCAAGCCGGTGCTCGAGGATCCGGGCATCCTCAAGATCGGGCAGAATATGAAATACGATGCCAAGATCTTCGCCCGCTACGGCGTGGACGTGGCGCCGATCGACGACACGATGCTCTTGAGCTACGCCCAGCATGCCGGTCTGCACAACCACTCGATGGACGGCCTTTCGGAGCGCTATCTCGGCCACACGCCGATCCCGATCAAATCGCTGCTGGGCACCGGCAAATCGGCAATCACCTTCGATCGGGTCAAGATCGACGACGCCATTCCCTATGCCGCGGAGGACGCCGATATCACGCTGCGCCTGTGGCAGATGTTCAAGCCGCAACTTCACCGCAAGCAGGTCACCACCGTGTACGAGACGCTGGAGCGCCCGATGGTTCCGGTGCTGGCCCGGATGGAGATGAACGGCATCAAGGTCGACCGCGATACGCTTTCGCGCATGTCCAACGCGTTTGCCCAGAAGATGGCGGGGCTCGAGGCGGAGATCCACGAGCTGGCCGGCCAGAGCTTCAATGTCGGCTCGCCCAAGCAACTGGGCGAAATCCTGTTCGACAAGATGGGGCTCGAGGGCGGCAAGAAGGGCAAGACCGGCGCCTATTCGACGGGGGTCGATGTGCTGGAGGATCTGGCGACCGAACACGACCTTCCCGCGCGGGTGCTCGACTGGCGGCAGCTTTCAAAGCTGAAATCGACCTATACCGATGCGCTGCAGACCCATATCAACCCCGATACGGGGCGCGTGCACACCTCCTATTCGATCGCCGGTGCCAATACCGGCCGGCTCGCCTCGACCGACCCGAACCTGCAAAACATCCCCGTGCGCACCGAGGAAGGACGCCGCATCCGCGAAGCCTTCGTGGCCGAAGAGGGCAATGTCCTGATCAGCCTCGACTATTCACAGATCGAGCTGCGCATCTTGGCCCATATCGCGGGTATCGACGCGCTGAAGCAGGCCTTCAGGGACGGTCAGGACATTCATGCGATGACCGCCTCGGAGATGTTCGACGTGCCGCTTGACGAGATGACGCCGGAGATCCGGCGGCAGGCCAAGGCGATCAATTTCGGGGTGATCTACGGCATTTCCGGCTTCGGGCTGGCGCGCAACCTGCGGATCCCGCGGGCCGAGGCGCAGGCCTTCATCGACCGCTATTTCGAGCGCTTTCCGGGCATCCGGGCCTACATGAACGACACGACCGCCTTCGCAAAGGAAAACGGCTACGTTCAAACCCTGTTCGGCCGCAAGATCCACACCCCCGAGATCAATGCCAAGGGGCCCGGTGCGGGCTTTGCGAAACGCGCCGCCATCAATGCCCCGATCCAGGGCACGGCCGCTGACGTGATCCGGCGCGCGATGATCCGCATGCCCGCCGCGATTGCGGATTTGCCGGCCCGCATGCTGTTGCAGGTCCATGACGAACTGATTTTCGAAGTGCCGGAAGACAGTGCAGAGGCAACTGTCGAGCGCGTCCGCGATGTCATGGAAAACGCGTCGGATCCCGCCGTCAGGCTTGATGTTCCGCTTGTTGTTGACGCGGGTCAGGGGGCGAATTGGGCTGAGGCCCACTGAGCGGGCAGTTGCACGCCTTGTAGACCGTCTTGCGCAGAACCGGTCCGATCACCACCAGAACGGCGAAGGCCACGGGCCATGCGAAGACCCAACCTCCGAACCACACATGCATGAAGGCGCTCGACAGGCCCGCCGCCTTGTATGTCACCAATCCGCACACAAGCGCGGACATGATGCCAGAGGCGAGCGCGGAGAATATGACATGGGCGAGCATCGCGCGGGTGAACATGGTGTGGTCCTTTCCGTATCGGCGCCCTTCGTAGCAGGCTTGGACGGTCTGTGACACTCCGTGCGCGAACGGGCCATGTGCGCTGGCAAACCGTTTCAAGGTCGCGCCGGGCGTGGCTCAGAACCGTTCGACCCAAGGGCGTAAGGCGATTTCGTCGCTCCACGCCGATCTGTCCTGCTGCGCGATCTGCACATAGGTGCGGGCGATCGCATCGGGATCGAGCATGCTGTCGGGGGCATCCGCCGGCTCCGTGCGGCCCGGATTGCGAATCGCGCCGTCGATATTCACCCAAGCCACATGGATGCCCTTGGGATGCAGCTCGCGCGCCATCGCCTGCGCCAACCCGCGCTGGGCAAACTTGCCCATGGCGAAGGTGGCCGATTGCGGAAAGCCCTTTACGCCGGCAGAGGCGCCGGTGAACAGGATCGTGCCTTTGACACCGTTTGCCGCGGGCTGATCCTGCATCCGCCGCACCGCCTGCTGGCCTACCAGAAACGCACCGAAAGCCGTGATTTCGACCGCTTCGCGCACGTCCTCGGGATCAAGCTCCGCCACGGGGCCGCGCACGCGGCGGGAGGGGTTGTAGATCGCGACCCGGATCTCGCCTTCGATGGCGTCAAACAAAGCCGCGACGGAGGCCGGATCCGCCCCGTCGCATTGGATCAGACGCGCGTCCGTTTCCCGGGCGAGGGTTTCCAGTTTGCCAATATCGCGCGCCGCGAGCACCAGCGCGTGGCCTTCTGCCGCAAAGGCCCGTGCACAGGACGCGGACAGGCCGTCGCCCACACCAACAATGACGGTGACAGGTTTGCTCATGGGGAAATCCTCTTTCTCAGGGGGCGCGTGCCACGCTCAGATGGTCAGGCGGGCAGGTCGGCCGAAGGGATGATGGGAAAGAATTCGCCCGACGACCAGAGGCCGAACCAGCTTGCGCCCTCGTGCTCGTGATGGCTGCCGATATCAACAAGCCTGTAAAAGCTTTTGCGGTCGATCAGCGCCTCGAGGTTGCGCCGGACAAGAACATAAGGGGAGGGCTCGCCGGTCTCGGGGTCGCGGACCACGCGGATCGGGTGTTCGGGTCCCGCGCTGAAACGATCGCCCACATGGGTTTCGAACCTCAGGACCTGTTCGCGTCCACTGCCGGATGTTTCGAAATCAATGGCCACGAAGGGCGCGTCATCGACGGTGATTCCCACCTTCTCGACCGGTGTGACGAGGAAATAATCCTCCCCGTCCTTGCGGATGATCGAGGAAAACAGCTTCACAAGCCCCGGGCGTCCGATCGGCGTGCCGAGGTAGAACCACGTGCCGTCCCGCGCGATCCGCATGTCCAGATCGCCGCAAAAGGGGGGATTCCAGGTCTCGACCGGCGGAATTCCGCGTTTCGACGCTTCTTGGGCGCTGGCCGCAAGGCTCTCTGCGGAAGGAAGCTCAAGCTTTCGTGCGCCGGGTTTTTTTGCCATTCCACTGTTCCGCCATATCTGCCTTTATAGAGGTATTGATACAGGCCTTCAGGGAGAGTTGCTATGGGTGAGAGCCAGGATCTCGTACAGGACATCGAAGCGCTGGGCGAGCAGCTTGCGCAGGCCCGGGCGAGCATTGCGCGGAAAATCGTCGGCCAGCAGGAGGTCGTCGACCTGTCTCTGGCGGCTTTGCTGTCAGGCGGACATGCGCTTCTGATGGGCCTGCCGGGGCTGGGCAAGACGCTTCTGGTCGACACGCTCTCGACGGTGATGGGGCTCAGCGCCAACCGCGTGCAGTTCACACCCGACCTGATGCCTGCGGATATCCTCGGCTCCGAAGTGCTCGAGACCGCCGATGACGGCACCCGTTCGTTCCGCTATATCGAAGGGCCGATTTTCGCGCAGCTTCTGATGGCCGACGAGATCAACCGCGCCTCGCCGCGGACACAGTCGGCGCTGTTGCAGGCGATGCAGGAACGTTCGGTCTCGATTGCTGGGACGGATCACCCGCTGCCCGCGCCGTTTCACGTGCTGGCCACCCAGAACCCGATCGAACAGGAAGGCACCTACCCGTTGCCGGAAGCGCAGCTTGACCGGTTCCTGATCCAGATCAACGTCAATTATCCCGACCGCGAGACCGAGCGCGAGATCCTGCTGGCCACGACCGGCGCGTCGGAGGCTGCCGCCGAGACCGTCTTCACCCCGCAGGAACTGATCGCCGCGCAGCAACTGGTGCGTCGCATGCCCGTGGGCGATGCGGTGGTCGAGGCCATTCTCGATCTGGTGCGCGCCTGCCGTCCGGGCGAAGAGGACGCGACCGATCTGGTGCGCGAAACGGTGTCCTGGGGTCCGGGGCCGCGGGCCGCGCAGGCCCTGATGCTGACGGTGCGGGCCAAGGCGCTGCTGGAAGGCCGTTTGGCGCCGGCGCTCGATGATGTGTCCGCGATGGCCGAACCGGTTCTGACCCACCGCATGGCGCTCTCCTTTGCGGCGCGCGCCGAGGGCCGTGTTCTGCATGACGTGATCGCGGATGTGGTCGAGCATTTCAAAACGAGGAAAGCTGCAGCTTGAGTCAGGATCCCGCAACCACGCCAGCCCAGCTCAGGCACCGCGCAGAGGCCCATGCCGCCGCGTTTCCGGCCCTTCTGGCCGAGGCGGAGCATCTGGCTGCAACGGTCATGCTGGGCGAGCATGGGCGCAGGCGGGCGGGCATCGGTGACGAATTCTGGCAATACCGACCCGCGGAGCGTGGCGACGGGCTGCGTGATATCGACTGGCGCCGCTCGGCCCGCTCAGACGCGCATTTCGTGCGGCAAAAGGAATGGCAGGCCGCGCAATCGGTGATGCTGTGGGTCGATGACGCGCGCTCTATGACTTTTACCGGCGGGCCTGACCGCCCGACCAAGGGGCATCGTGCCCGGGTTCTGGCACTGGCGCTTTGCGTGCTGCTCAACCGGGCCGGCGAGCGGTTCGGGCTGGCCAATCACGACATGCCGCCCCGGCGTGGTGCCGCGCAGCTCAACCGGCTTGCAATCGACCTGATGTCAGCCGGAGACAGCGCCGATTACGGCACGCCCAATGCGCGCGTGCTGCCGGCCGGCTCACGCGCCGTGTTCCTGTCGGATTTCCTTGGCGATATCTCGGCGGTGGAGGAGGCCCTGACAAGTTCCGCCGATCGTGGCGTCGAGGGAGTTCTGGTGCAGATCCTCGATCCGCACGAGGAAACCTTTCCCTTTGACGGGCGCACGGTTTTCGAGAGCATGACCGGCGCTGTCGAGTTCGAAACCCTGAAGGCCAATGCCCTGCGCGACGCCTATCTGGAACGGCTGGCGGCGCGCAAAGCGCAATTGCAGGACCTGACGCAGCGCACCGGCTGGCGCTATACCTGTCATCACACCTCGGCCGGCGCGATCAGCGCGCTGCTCTGGCTGTTCCAGTCTCTGGAGCGCAGTGTCTAGATGTTTACGCTCGGATCCCTCGGTTTTGCCACGCCGCTTCTGCTGACCACGCTGATCCTGCTGCCCGTTTTGTGGTGGCTGCTGCGCGCGGTGCCGCCGGCCCCGATCCGGCGCCGCTTCCCCGGTGTGGCGCTGCTTTTGGGGCTCAAGGATGACGAGACCCAGACGGACAAGACGCCGTGGTGGCTGTTGCTGCTGCGCATGCTGGCCATTGCCGCTTTCATCATCGGGTTCGCAGGTCCGGTGCTGAACCCTGACAACCGCGAACGCGGCACGGGGCCGCTTCTGGTGGTGATGGATGCGAGCTGGGCCAGCGCCCGCGACTGGCCGTCGCGCGTGGCCCGGGTCGAGACGCTGCTGCGCGAGGCTGGACGGGATGGCCGCGCCGTGGCCGTCGTGCCGCTGACCGACCTTCCGGCCGGGGAATTGACCTTCCAGACAGCCGATGCCGCCTTGCGCAATCTGCCCGGCCTGCGCCCGCAGGCATGGAGCGCAGATCCTCAGAGCGTGACCGACTGGCTGGCTGAGATCGGCAGTGCCGCGTTCGAGACCGTATGGATTTCAGACGGGCTGCGCTCCGAGGCGAAATCGCTGGTCGCCGACGCCTTGGCCGCGCGGGGTGGCGTGAAGGTGGTCGAAAGCGACCGCGCGACCTTTGGCCTTCTGCCCGCAAGGTTCGAGGATGGCGCGATCGTGCTGACTGCCGTGCGGGCCGCAGGGACCGCCGAACGGCAAATCGCCGTGTCGGCCATTGGACCCGACCCGAATGGCCTCGAGCAGGAACTGGCCCAGGCCGATCTGGAGTTTGCGGCGGGCGCGCGGGTTGCGGAAACACGCCTCAGCCTGCCCACCGAGCTGCGCAACCGGCTGCGCCGGTTCGAGATTGCGGGCCAGCGCAGTGCCGGTGCCGTGACGCTGACCGACGACGCGCTTAAACGGCGCGAGGTGGGGCTTTTGTCGGCGCGCACCGAGCAGGAGGAGCAGGAGCTGCTCTCGCCGCTGCATTACCTGCGCCGCGCGCTGGTGCCCTCGGCCGATATCATCGATACCGCGCTGGAAGACATGCTGCTGGCCAGCCCGGACGTTGTGATCCTTGCCGATGTGGCGACCCTGAGCGAGCTCGAGACCGCACAACTGACCGCTTGGGTCGAGGAGGGCGGCATGCTGGTGCGCTTTGCCGGCCCGCGCACGGCGGGGGTCGAGTTTGCGCCCGACGATCCACTGATGCCCGTGCGCCTGCGCGCCGGCGGGCGCAGCATCGGCGGCGCCATGAGTTGGGGCGAGCCCAAGACGCTCCGCCCGTTCACCCGCGAAAGCCCGTTTTTCGGCCTGCCGGTGCCCGCCGATGTCGAGGTCACCTCGCAGGTAATCGCGCAACCCGATCCACAACTGGCCGAACGCACGATTGCCTCACTGGCCGATGGCACCTCGCTGGTGACCCGCGCCGATCTTGGCGAAGGGCAGGTCATCCTGTTTCACGTCACCGCCAATGCCGAATGGTCGAGCCTGCCGCTCTCGGGCCTCTTCGTGCAGATGCTGGAGCGGCTGGCGATCTCGACAAGGCCGGCTGTGATCTCGGCTGAAGATCTGGCGGGAACGACATGGGTTCTGGAAGACCGCATGGACGGGTTCGGGCAGATCCGGCGCTCCGACGCGGCGCCGGGGGTCAAAGGCGAAGAGATTGCAGGCCGCAGCCTCGGGGCCGATCTGCCGCCGGGGCTCTATGCCGGGGGCGACCGCAGGCTTGCGCTCAATGTGCTGGGTCCGGATGCCGTTCTCGAACCGATGGACTGGCCTGCCAGTGTCACCGTCGAAGGTATGGTCACGGCAGAAGAAACGCCGCTTCAGGGCGTGTTGCTTCTGCTCGCGCTGGCACTTCTGATGGCCGATATCGTGGCTTCGCTCTGGGTTGGCGGGCGCCTGCGTGGCCCGCGTGGCGCGGTTGCCAGTCTGCTGGCCGCCGCACTTCTGCTGCCGGTGACAGAGGCCCGCGCGCAGGAGGGCGATCTGCGCGCGATCGACGCCACCAGCGAGGTTGTTCTGGCCTATGTGAAAACGGGCGATCCGCAGCTCGACCGCCTGTCCCAGGAAGGCCTGAGCGGCCTCTCGGCAAGCCTGACACGGCGCACCTCGGTCGAGCCGGCCAATCCCATTTCCGTTGATCTCGAAACCGATGAGTTGAGCTTCTACCCGCTGCTCTACTGGCCGGTCTCGACCGCGCAGCCGATCCCCTCGGCACAGGCCTATCTGCGGCTGAACCGGTATCTGCGCACGGGCGGCATGATCGTTTTCGACACGCGTGACGCCAATATCGGCGGGTTCGGCTCGTCCACGCCGGCCGGACGCAAGCTACAGCAACTGGCCCGCCCGCTGGACATTCCCGCGCTGGAGCCTGTTCCCAACGATCATGTGCTCACGCGCGCGTTCTACCTTCTGCAGGATTTTCCCGGACGCTACGCGGGTCAGGATATCTGGGTCGAGGCCGCTCCGCCTGATGCCGAACAGGTCGACGGGCTGCCGTTCCGCAACCTCAATGACGGGGTCACACCGGTCCTGATCGGCGGCAATGACTGGGCCGCGGCCTGGGCGCGGGATGCGTCCGGCAAGCCGCTTTATCCCGTCGGGCGCGGTTTCGGGGGCGAACGGCAACGGGAACTGGCGATCCGATTCGGTGTGAACCTCGTGATGCATGTGCTGACCGGCAATTACAAATCCGATCAGGTCCATGTGCCGGCCCTGCTCGACCGGTTGGGGAATTGAGATGACCGGAGTGCTCTTCGATCCGCTTCTGCCCGTAGCCGTGCTGTCTGTCGCGGTGGTTTTGATCGTTTTGATGCTCGGCCTGTCGATCTGGCGGGGCCTGTCCGGCTGGTGGCTGCGGGCAGGGGCGGCGCTCGTCCTGCTGATCGCGCTGGCCAACCCGTCGCTTCAGGACGAGGAACGCGAACCGCTGAGCGACATCGTTGTGATGGTGGTCGATGAAAGCGCCAGCCAGAACCTGTCGGACCGCAGCGCACAGGCGGCCGAGGCCGCGCTGGAGCTTGAGCGGGAGATCGAAGCGCGGGGCATGGATTTGCGCAAGGTCGTGGTTCCCGACGGGATCGGCGACGCGGGCACCGAGCTGATGACGGCCCTGAGCGAGACATTGGCCGAAGAACCGCGCGCGCGGATCGCGGGCACGGTGCTGATCACCGACGGGCAGCTCCATGACCTGCCGCGCGCGCCGGATCTCAATGCGCCCCTGCATGTGCTTCTGACCGGGCGTGAGGGGGACTGGGACCGTCGCCTGATCGTGCGCAACGCGCCGGCCTTTGCCATTCTTGGAGAAGAGATCACCCTGACCGTGCGGGTCGAGGATCAAGGCGATGTGCCTGCCGATATCGCGCCGGAGGCGGAGTTGAGCATCTCGATCGACGGGGAAGATCCCAGTGTGTTCCGTGTGCCGGTGGGCGAGGATCTGGACCTGCCCCTGACGCTGCCGCATGGCGGGATGAATGTGCTGCAGTTCCAGCTTGCCGCCGCACAGACGGAACTGACGGATCGCAACAATGCCGCGGTGGTCCAGATCAACGGGGTGCGCGACAGGTTGCGGGTGCTGCTGGTCTCCGGTGAGCCCCATGCCGGAGAGCGGACATGGCGCAATCTGCTCAAGTCGGATTCGGCGGTGGATCTGGTCCATTTCACGATCCTGCGCCCGCCTGAAAAGCAGGACGGCGTGCCCGTGGCCGAGCTGTCGCTGATCGCCTTTCCCACCCGCGAGTTGTTTCTCGAAAAGATCGACGAGTTCGATCTGATCATCTTTGACCGCTACAAGCGCCGGGGGATTCTGCCAGCGCTTTATTTCGACAGTATCGGTGCCTATGCCCAGCAGGGCGGCGCGGTTCTGGTCGCGGCAGGGCCGGATTTTGCCAGTGCCGACAGCATCTCGCGCTCGCCCTTGGGCAAGGTGCTTCCGGCGACGCCGACTGCGCGGGTCATGGAGCAGGGGTTCAAGCCGCGCATCTCCGAACTTGGCGCGCGGCATCCGGTGACCGAAGGGCTGGAGGCCTTCAGCCCGCTGCCCTCTGGCGAGGACGGCACGCCGGGCTGGGGCCGCTGGATGCGGCAGATCGATTTGCAGGCCGATACGGGCCAGACGGTGATGACCGGGATCGACGAGAAGCCGCTTCTCATTCTCGATCGGGTCGGCGAGGGGCGTGTTGCCCTGCTGGCGTCCGACCACGCCTGGCTGTGGCATCGGGGCTTCGAAGGCGGTGGGCCGCAGTTGGAACTGTTGCGGCGGCTGGCCCACTGGATGATGAAGGAGCCCGATCTGGAGGAGGAGGCTTTGACCGCCACTGCGGTCGGCCAGACCATGACCCTGACACGTCGCACGCTCGAGACCGAGATCGGGCCGGTCGATATCACCGCGCCCGACGGAACGCAGGAGAGCATTACGCTGGACGAGGTGTCTCCGGGCCGGTTCGTTGCGACCTATGAGGGGGCTGCGCCGGGGCTTTACCGGATCGCTGAAGGCACGCGTGAGACGGTGATCGCGCTCGGGCCGTCCGCGCCCCGTGAATTCGTGGAGACCATTGCCACAGGGGCCAAGCTGGCGCCCATGGTCGAGGCTACGCGCGGCGGTGTGCTGGCGCTGGAGAACGGGGTTCCCGGTCTTCGCATGGTCTCGGAAGGGCGCAACGCTGCGGGTCGGGGCTGGATCGGGCTGACCCCGCGCAATGCCTATCTGACCGTCAATGTGGTGGTGACGCCGCTGGTGTCCCCGTGGTTGTTTTTCCTGATGGCTGCGCTTTTGAGCGTTGCCGCCTGGATGCGGGAAGGTCAGCGCTGAGGGGCTGGCGTTGGATGCCTCCGGCGGGGATATTTTCCGGAGACATGAAGCGGGGCTATTTCAGGGACACGGATACGGTGCGGTCCGACCAGCCATGGACGCTGTCATGGGCGCGGATGACAACGGTTGTGACGCCGTCGGGAATGGTGACGCCGCTCAGAGCGCGGGTGAAGGGCTGTTCGTTCTCATGTGGGTGAAGCAGTTTGCGGTAGCCCAATTCGGTTCCGTCGGGGGCGAGCACGGCCCAGCCATCGGCGTAGTGGTCCCAGCCGGTATCGGGGTGGCGGATGGTGACGGTAAAGCTCCATGTGTCCCCCGACTGGCGGGCGGTGGCCGCTTCGATCCGGGCTTGGTCTGCATAGGCAGGGCCGCAGAGGAGAACGAGCAGGGGGAGCAGAAGGTTTCGCATAGTCTTTGGTATCATGGGGACGCGGCGCTCCGGGATCACGATTTGGTGTAGCTTGGTGTGGCGGGCATAGCGGAATCTGCGCGCTTGCGCATTTGGTAAATTGGTTATATTATTTTACCAATTGCAAGCGAAAGGACTCAGTCTCATGGAAATGCCGGCCCCGGACGTCTCTGTCATCGCCAAGAAACCGCGCCTTGTCGAGCGCCTGCTGTCGGTCTTGCCGAAAGATGCGGTGATCTACGAGGAAGCCGAGACCCGCGCCTACGAATGTGACGCCCTGACGGCTTACAAGTGTCCGCCGCTTTGCGTGGTGTTGCCGGGCTCGACCGAAGAGGTCGCGGCGGTGCTCAAGATCTGTTCCGAAGAGAACGTGCCTGTGGTGCCGCGCGGGGCGGGGACATCGCTGGCGGGCGGCTCTCTGCCGACGGCTGACAGCGTCATTCTGGGCGTTGCGCGTCTGACGGAGGTTCTGGAGACCGACTACGACAACCGGTTCATCCGGGTGCAGACCGGCCGCACCAATCTCAGCGTCACCGGCGCGGTTGAGGAGGACGGGTTCTTTTATGCGCCTGATCCGTCCTCGCAACTGGCCTGCGCCATTGCGGGAAACATCGCGATGAATTCGGGCGGGGCGCATTGTCTGAAATACGGCGTGACCACGAACAACCTGATGGGCGTCACCATGGTGACCATGGACGGCACGGTGATGGAGATCGGCGGCGGCCATCTCGATGCGCCGGGCTATGATCTTTTGGGCCTGATCTGCGGCTCTGAAGGGCAAATGGGCATCGTGACGGAAGCCACGCTGCGGATCCTGCCCAAGCCCGAAGGGGCGCGGCCCGTTCTGATGGCGTTCAATGACAGCGAGGTGGCCGGTGCCTGTGTGGCCGATATCATCAAGGCCGGTGTTTTGCCGGTGGCCATCGAGTTCATGGACCGGCTGTGTATCGAGACCTCCGACCAGTTCGCCAATGCGGGGTATCCCGATTGCGAGGCGCTCCTGATCGTGGAGGTCGAGGGCTCGGAGGCGGAGATCGACGAGCAGCTGGGCGTGATCCTGCAGATTGCCCGCAAGCACGATCCGCTGGAGCTGCGCGAAAGCAAGAGCCCCGAGGAAAGCGCCAAGATCTGGCTGGGCCGGAAATCGGCCTTTGGCGCGATCGGGCAGATCGGCGATTACATGTGCCTTGACGGCACGATCCCTGTCTCGGAACTGCCCTTCGTGCTGAAGCGGATCGGGGAGTTGAGCAAGGAATACGGGCTTCAGGTGGGCAACGTGTTTCACGCCGGCGACGGCAACATGCATCCGCTGATCGTGTTTGACGCCAACAAGCCGGGGGATCTGGAACTGTGCGAGGCGATGGGGGCCGATATCCTGCGGCTTTGTGTCGAGGCGGGCGGCTGTCTGACCGGCGAGCATGGCGTCGGCATCGAGAAGCGCGACCTGATGGTTGACCAGTTCACGCCGGAGGATCTGGAAATCCAGATGAAGGTGAAGGACGTGTTCGATCCCGCATGGCTTCTGAACCCCGCCAAGGTGTTCCCGCTTGCGGCCAGTGCGGCGCGCCGGGCGGCCTGAGGGCAGGATTGCTTCGTTCCGCCTCCGGCGGGGATATTTTTCGAGAAATGAAGAGAGTGTCATGATCACACCACGCACCGAAGCGGAGCTGTCGGAAGCGATTGCGGGGGCCAAGGGGCCGCTGCGCATCATCGGCGGCGGCACGCGGCCTATCGGAAATCCGGTGACCGGCGAAGTGCTGAGCACCTCGTCCCTGACCGGGATCGAGCTGTATGAGCCGGGTGCGCTGACCCTCGTGGTCAAGGCGGGCACGCCGCTGGCCGAGGTTGAGGCGGCACTTGCGTCCGAGAACCAGCGCTTGCCGTTCGAGCCGATGGACCACCGCGCGGTGATGGGCAGCGACGGGGTGCCGACCATCGGGGGCGTTGTGGCCGCGAACGTGTCGGGGCCGCGCCGCATTCAGGCTGGGGCCTGCCGGGACAGCCTGATTGGTGTGCGTTTCGTCGACGGGCAGGGCACGGTGCTGAAAAACGGCGGCCGGGTGATGAAGAACGTGACCGGCTATGATCTGGTCAAACTGATGGCGGGCAGCTACGGCACGCTTGGCGTGCTCAGCGAAGTGAGTTTCAAACTGCTGCCCGGCGTGGCCAAGAGCGCAGCACTGGTGCTCAGCGGGCTCGAAGTTGACCGCGCGGTGGCGGTGATGTCCAAGGCGCTGGGCTCGCCCTACGAGGTCTCGGGCGCGGCCCATGATCCCGAAGCGCGGCGCACGGTGCTCAGGCTGGAAGGGTTCGAGGCCTCCGTCACCTACCGCGCTGAGAAACTGCAGGCGCTTCTGTCCGAATTCGGCCCGGCCGAGAGCGTCAGTGACACCGCCGAGGACCTTTGGGCCGGAATTCGCGATGTCCGTGATTTTGCCGGTCAGTCCGGCGATCTCTGGCGCATTTCGGTCAAGCCCTCCGACGGGCCGGCGGTGGCAGCCGCCTTGCCGGATGTTCGGCTGCGCATGGATTGGGGCGGCGGGCTGGTCTGGGCCCTGTGTGCCGAGGGCCGCGATCTGCGCCCTGCGCTCGCGGGCATTTCCGGCCACGCAACGCTTGTGCGGGCCGCCAATGAGACGCGCGCCGCGATCGGGGCGTTCCAGCCCGAGCCGGCGCCGCTGGCCGCCGTGTCCGCCGGGCTGCGCGAGAAGTTCGACCCGCGCGGCATTCTCAACCCGGGCTTGATGGGATAGATTACGATGCAAACGACCTTTACTCCCGAACAGCTGAAGAACCCGGGCACGGAGCGCGCCAACGAGATCCTGCGGACTTGTGTGCATTGCGGATTTTGCACCGCGACCTGTCCGACCTATCAGGTTCTTGGCGACGAGCTCGACAGCCCGCGCGGGCGGATCTACCTGATCAAGGACATGCTCGAGAACGAGCGCACGCCCGACGCCAAGACAGTCAAGCATATCGACCGCTGCCTGTCCTGTCTGGCCTGCATGTCGACCTGCCCGTCCGGGGTCCACTACATGCATCTGGTTGATCACGCGCGCGAATATATCGAAGAGAATTACGACCGGCCCTTCTCGGACCGGGCCCTGCGCTGGATCCTAGCGCGGATCCTGCCCTATCCGATGCGCTTCCGCCTTGCCCTGCTGGCTGCCAAGATCGGACGGCCTTTTGCGGGCCTGATGCCGGATGCGCGCCTGCGGGCGATGCTGGAGATGGCGCCCAAGCGCATCCCGCCGGTCAGCCGCAATGACGACCCGCAAAGCTTTGCGCCCGCGGTCGAGAAGAAGATGCGTGTCGCCCTGATGACCGGCTGTGCGCAGAAGGCGCTCAACACCGACATCAATGACGCGACGATCCGGCTTCTGACGCGGCTGGGCTGCGAAGTGGTTGTCGCCGAAGGGCAGGGGTGCTGCGGGGCGCTGACCCACCACATGGGCAAGTCTGACGAAAGCCATGCCACGGCGGCAAAAAACATCGAAGCGTGGAGCCGCGAGATGGCGGCCGGCGGGCTCGATGCGATTGTCATCAACACTTCGGGCTGCGGGACGACCGTGAAGGATTACGGCCACATGTTCCGCAACGAAGCCCTTGCCGAAAAGGCTGCTGCGGTCAGCGCGATTGCGATGGATGTCTCGGAAGTGCTGATGAAGCTCGATCTGCCGGAGAGCGGCGACAAGGATCTCAAGGTCGCCTATCACGCCGCCTGTTCGTTGCAGCATGGCCAGCAGATCAAGACGCATCCGAAGACGCTTCTGAAAAAGGCGGGGTTCACGGTGCTGGAGCCCGCGGACCCGCATCTGTGCTGCGGTTCGGCAGGAACCTACAATCTGATGCAGCCGGAGATCTCCAAACAGCTCAAGGACCGCAAGGTGCGCACGCTGGAGGCCAAATCGCCCGATATCATCGCGGCCGGCAATATCGGGTGCATGATGCAGATCGGCTCGGGGACAGAAGTGCCGATCGTGCATACGGTCGAGCTTCTGGACTGGGCGACGGGCGGGCCGAAACCGCCTGCGCTGGACGCCGCGCCGCGTGTGCCGGACGTGCCGATTTTGCGCTGAGGCCCTAATTTCGCCGCAACTCTCCGCTAGTTCGGGGTCCGCAACCGGATCCCGGAGGGACTATGCGGCGCCTATTGGCCCTGATCACCATATTGAGCACCTGCGTGGCAGGCCTGTCCCCGCTTTGGGCGGACGGGGCCTCGCGGCTGCAGGCGCTCACGACGCTTGATGAAACCAAGCAATGGCAGGGCGTGGGGCGCGTCAATCTGGGCCAGCGCGGGTTTTGCACCGGCACCCTGATTGCGCCCGAGATTGTGCTGACCGCCGCGCATTGCTTTTTCGACAAGCACAGCGGGGAACGCGTGCGGGATCGGGATATCGAGTTTCTCGCCGGGCTGCGCAGTGGCCGGGCCTCGGCCTACCGCAAGGTCAAACGCGCCATTTTGCACCCCGATTATGTTTACGGCTCGGCCGACAAGACGGAACGGGTGGCCGCCGATCTGGCGCTGATCGAATTGGACCGTCCGATCCGCAATTCCGCCATCAGGCCGTTTGCCACGACACTGAACGCACGGCTCGGCCAGCAGGTGCAGGTGGTCTCTTATGCTCTGGATCGGGCCGAGGCGCCCAGCATCCAGAAAACCTGTCACGTGATCGGGGGGCGCAGCGGTGTCTATGTCACCTCCTGCGACGTGGATTTCGGGGCCTCCGGCGCGCCGGTTTTCGTGCTGGAGGACGGTCAGCCCCGGGTCATGTCGGTGGTCTCGGCCAAGGCCGAGTGGAACTCTGGCAAGGTGGCAGTGGCCGCTGGCCTCAAGGACCGGCTTGACCTGTTGCTGGAAAAGCTTGCCCAAAGCGACGGTGTGTTCCGCCGGTCCGCTGTCACGCCGCGCAAAATGTCGATCGGATCGGCGCGGGCCGAGACCGGGGCCTTGTTTCTTAAACCCTGATCCGGGCCCTGATCCGGGCGCTGATCAGGGCCCTGTTCCGCGGCTCTTGAAACGCTGTCGCGGGTTTCCCAGATAAAGTGTGTCCGGATGCCGCTTCAGGGTCCGGATCGTTTCAAAAAGGCGGCCTGTCCGAGGATGGAAGGCTGCGCCACCGCAACATTGCTTTTTCGAAAGGATGACAGCATGCGACCCTATGATTTTTCCCCGCTTTACCGTGCAACCGTCGGCTTTGACCGGGTTGCGGACCTGATGGACCGTGTTCTGGCCAGCGAGGTCAACCATTCCAGTTACCCGCCCTACAATATCGAGAAGACCGGCGAGGACAGCTACCGTATTTCCGTGGCCGTTGCCGGGTTCAGCGAGGCGGACCTGAGCGTCGAGCAGCGCGAAAACGCCCTGGTGATCGCCGCTTCCAAGGCCGAGGCTGACGAAGCCCGGACCTATCTGCACCGAGGGATTGCCACACGGGCCTTCGAGAAGCGGTTCCACCTTGCCGATCATGTGCGCGTGACCGGTGCGGCCCATGTCGATGGCATGCTGCATGTCGATCTTGTGCGCGAGGTGCCCGAAGCGCTGAAGCCGCGCCAGATCGAGATTGCCAAGGGCGCGCGGATCGAAGGAAAGGCTCTGGAGGCCTGATCCCGCACGCAACGCCAAGTGATCAAGCGCGCTTTCCGGAGCGCGCTTTTTCATGTTGCGCAGGGTGGCCTGCGTCGCCCGGGGCGCTGCCCCGGACCCCGGGATATTTCACCCAAGCAGAAGCCGGCAGCTTCTTTTTGTGGACACTGGACCCTTGCGTGAGAGGTCTCTATAAGCGGGGCGATGATGCGAGGTTTGACGATTATCATTCGAATTACAAACCCGGCGCTCTGATTTCATGAGCCGCCGGGCAAAGGTGTTTGCGCTGTCGCACCGCTCCCCTGAGACCACTCCCGAAATACTGAGCAAGGACGCCTGACATGTGCGCCGATACCCCCCAGACCAAGCCGGACTACAAATCCACACTGAACCTGCCGCAGACCGATTTCCCGATGCGGGCGGGACTGCCGAAACGCGAGCCTGAATGGCTGGAGAAGTGGCAGCGCATCGGCGTTTACAGCCGGTTGCGCGAGAAGGAAGGCCGGCCCAGCTTCACGCTGCATGATGGCCCTCCCTATGCCAACGGGCATCTGCATATCGGGCACGCGCTCAACAAGATCCTGAAGGATATGGTGGTGCGCTCGCAGCAGATGATGGGTCGCGATGCGCGGTATATCCCGGGTTGGGACTGTCACGGCTTGCCGATCGAATGGAAGATCGAGGAGCAATACCGTGCCAAGGGCCGCAACAAGGACGACGTGGACATTGTCGACTTTCGTCAGGAATGCCGGAAATTCGCCGAGGGCTGGGTTGATATCCAGCGCGACGAGTTCAAGCGCCTCGGTGTGACCGGCAACTGGGCAGATCCATATCTGACCATGGATTTTCACGCCGAGCGCGTGATTGCCGAAGAATTCCAGAAATTCCTGATGAACGGGACGCTTTATCAGGGGTCCAAACCTGTCATGTGGTCGCCTGTGGAGCAGACCGCGCTGGCCGAAGCCGAGGTTGAATACCACGACAAGGAGAGCTTTACCGTCTGGGTGAAGTTCCGCGTCGTCGACAGCGGCACGGCGCTTGACGATGCTTACGTGGTGATCTGGACGACGACGCCTTGGACGATGCCTTCGAACAAGGCGGTGGTGTATGGCGAAGATATCTCCTACGGGCTTTACGAGGTCACCGGCCGGCCCGAGGAATGCTGGGCGCGGATCGGGGACCGCTACATCCTGTCCGACAATCTGGCCGCCGATGTGCTGGGGCGCGCGCGGTTGGACGAGACCATGTACCGGCGGCTCGGCGATGTCACGCAGGAGGATCTGGCGAAGATCCGGCTGACCCATCCGCTGGCAGGTGCCGAGGGCGGGGAAGGTGAATGGGACGATATTCGCGATTTCCGCGCGGCTGATTTCGTCACCGATGAGGAAGGCACCGGCTTTGTTCACTGCGCGCCGTCTCACGGTATGGAGGAATTCGAGCTTTACCGCGATCTGGGCATGCTCGAGCAGGTGATCACCTATAACGTGATGGAAGACGGACGTTTCCGCGACGATCTGCCGTTTTTCGGTGGCAAGGCGATCCTCAAGCCCAATGGCAAGGAAGGCAACGCGAACTCCGCCATCATCGCCAAGCTGATCGAAGTGGGCGGGCTTCTGGCGCGCGGCAAGATCAAGCACAGCTATCCGCATAGCTGGCGCTCGAAGGCGCCGGTGATCTACCGCAATACGCCACAATGGTTCGCCGCGATCGACAAGACCGTCGGAGACGGTCAGGACACCTATGGCACGACGATCCGTGAGCGGGCTCTGCGCAGTATCGACGAGCTGGTGACATGGACGCCGAAAACCGGTCGCAACCGGCTCTTTTCGATGATCGAGGCACGGCCCGACTGGGTCTTGTCGCGCCAGCGCGCCTGGGGTGTGCCGCTGACCTGTTTCGTGAAGAAGGGCGCCTTGCCGACTGATCCCGAGTTCCTGTTGCGCGACGATGCGGTCAATGCGCGGATCCTCGAGGCCTTTGAGGCCGAGGGTGCGGATGCGTGGTACAAGGAGGGGGCGAAAGAGCGCTTCCTTGGCAATGACCATGCGGCGGATGACTACGAGCAGGTCTTTGACATTCTCGATGTCTGGTTCGACTCCGGATCGACCCATGCCTTTGTGCTGCGCGACCGCGCGGACGGCTCCGAGGACGGGCTGGCCGATCTCTATCTCGAAGGCACCGACCAGCACCGCGGCTGGTTCCACTCCTCGATGCTGCAAAGCTGTGGAACGCAGGGACGCGCGCCCTATCGCGGTGTGCTGACCCACGGGTTCACGCTCGATGAGAAGGGTGTGAAGATGTCCAAGTCGCTGGGCAACATCATCGCGCCCGATCAGGTCGTGAAGCAGTACGGCGCCGATATCCTGCGGCTCTGGGTGGCGCAGACCGATTACAGCAATGACCAGCGGATCGGGCCGGAGATCCTGAAAGGCACGGCCGACAGCTACCGGCGGCTGCGCAACACGATGCGCTTCATGCTTGGCTCGCTGTCCGCCTTTACGCCGGAGGATCGGGTTGAGCCGGCCGATATGCCCGAGCTGGAGCGGTGGGTTCTGCACCGGTTGTCAGAACTCGACGAGACCGTGCGCGACGGCTACGCCAAATACGATTTCCAGGGCGTGTTCCAGGCGATCTTCACATTTGCCACGGTAGAGCTTTCGGCCTTCTATTTCGACATTCGCAAGGACGCGCTTTACTGCGATGGCGACACGCAGCGCCGCCGCGCGGCCCGCACCGTGCTGGACCTGCTGTTCCACCGCCTGACCACGTGGCTTGCGCCGGTGCTGGTCTTCACGATGGAAGAGGTCTGGCTGGAGCGGTTCCCCGGCGAGGAAAGCTCGATCCACCTGACCGATATCCCGCAGACGCCGGACGCATGGCGCGACGCGGCTCTGGCCGCCAAGTGGTCAAAGCTGCGCCGCGTGCGCCGCGTCGTGACCGGTGCGCTGGAACTCCAGCGTCAGGAGAAGGTGATCGGGGCGTCGCTGGAAGCCGCGCCGACCGTGTTTGTCGATGCGGATACGGCCGAGTTGCTCAAGACCGTCGCGTTTGGCGATATGTGCATCACCTCTGCGATCCACATCAGCACCGAAGCCGCACCTGACGATGCCTTCCGGCTGGACGATACGGCCGATGTCGCTGTTGTCTTTGCCAAGGCGGACGGGGAGAAATGCCAGCGCTGCTGGAAGATCCTGCCCGACGTCGGCAACCACGCCCATGACGATGTCTGTGGCCGCTGCAACGAGGCGCTGGGCTAAGCGCCTTACGTCCCGCAGTCGCGAAAAAAGAACGCCCGGTCAGATCATGATCGGGCGTTTTTTCATGCGTGGCGCGTGGCGGGTCGCGTCATTGTTTTTCGGGAATAAGCTGCTGCGCGATGCCTGCAAAGAGCAGGTAGAGAGAGGTGACCACCAGCCCCCAATGCGCCCAGCTTTGCGGGTGAAAATCCACCCACGCCGCCCATCCGGCGAAAAATGTCCACCCAAGGGCCATCGGGAACGAGACCGCGCGCCAGCGTGCCGTGCGCACAGGATGAATGAACTTCAAGGGCACGAACATGGCGATGGCGAGCGCTGAAACGAGCACGAGGATGATCCAGAAATTGGGCTCCAGCGCGAACACCACCAACGCGACCATGTTCCAGCACCCGGGGAAGCCGGAAAAGGAATTATCCTTTGTTTTCATGCGTGTGTCTGCGAAATACATCGCCGAGGCGAAGGTGATGACGATGATCACGAACCACCCGGTCCAGCCCTCGAAAAGCCCGGATTTGAACAGGGCGAAGGCAGGGATGAAAACATAGGTCAGATAGTCGATGATCAGGTCCAAGAGGACCCCGTCAAAGGCCGGTGCGTATTCCTTGACGTTGAACCGGCGGGCCAGCGGGCCATCGATCCCGTCGACCACGAATGCGACCACCAGCCACAGAAACATCAGGGCCCATTTCTCTTCGACGGCGGCCAGCATGGCGAGCATCGCAAAAACTGCACCGGTGGCAGTGAACAGGTGCACGAACAGGGCTTGCATGCGTTGCGTCATGAAACCGTCATGGCCCATGTCGCGGGCAAAGGCAAAGAAAAAGCCCGGCGCGATTGCACCGGGCCCGGTCTTGCGTTTGCAGGTGGTGTCAGTTGGACACGCGCACCTCTTCCAGCGGGTAGGCAAGCGCGTCCTGCTCGGCCCAGCCGGCGTGGCAGTCGTGACAGAAGCTCTGCTTGATCTTCATCGGTTTGCCGTTCGGTTGCACGGCAGAGTAGAGCCAGTCATCGGCGTCTGGCGCGCCGCCTGCTTCAAGTTTGGTCATGATGAAGAGCGGGCCCACGCGGGCCTCTTTCTTCTTCGTGTTGATCTTGATGCTTTCCTTGGCCAGCACTGATCCGGCAGGCATCACAACGCCGTCCTCTTCGAATTTCAGATACTGCTCCGCGGCGATATCATTGGCGAAGGTCTGCAGGAGCCTGTTGCCATGCGGGCCGGCCACGGCGGGGCGGGTCGAGGTTACGGTCCAGCCGCGATAGGCGGCGGCAACAGCGTCATCGCCCTTGGTGTAGCCTTCGACCATCTTGTCCTTGATGCAGGCGTAGATATCGGTGATCTGCGCGGCCTCAAGATCGAAGGGATCCTCGACATCGACGGGACAATCTGCGGCGAGGGCAGAGGTCGTGATGCTGGCGCTCAAGGTCAGTGCGGTGGCGGCCAGAAGAGTGCGGAATTTCATAGCGGGGCCCTTTCGGATTCGGCATTGGTGCGGGTCGTGTGCCGTCTTGATTGCACAGGCGCGGGAAATGACCGCCCCACAGTTTTACACAAATCCGTGAGGGATCAGCCCTCGCCGCGCGGATGGGCGCGGTTGTAGACCTCCATCAGCCGTGCGGTATCGACCGCGGTATAGGCTTGTGTGGTCGAGAGGGATGCGTGGCCCAGAAGCTCCTGAATGGCGCGCAGATCCCCGCCGGCCTCCAGCAGATGGGTGGCAAAGGAATGGCGCATCGCATGCGGGGTCGCGGTGGCCGGCAGGCCCAGTTGCAGCCGCGCGTCTTCCATCGCCTTGCTGATCATGCGCGGGCTGAGCGGCCCGCCGCGCGCGCCGCGGAAAATCCGATCCTGCGGGTCCACCGAATAGGGCAGCAGGCGCATATATTCGGCCACGGCCCTCGCTGCGGCGGGGATGACCGGAACAAGCCGTTCCTTGCCGCCCTTGCCGACGATCCTGAGCGTTTCGGGAAGCGGGGTCTGCGCCGCAGTCAGCGACAGCGCCTCGGAGATCCGCAGGCCACAGCCATACATCAGTGTCACAACCGCCGCATCCCTCGCCGCGATCCAATCCGCGCGCGATTGTTCCCCGACCGTGTCGATCATCGCTTTCGCGGCCTCTTTTGCCAGCGGGCGCGGCAGCTTGTTCTGGAATTTCGGTGCGCGGGTGGCCAGCACGGCGGTGGCCTCGAACCCGTCACGTTCGGCAAACCAGCGGTAGAAGCTTTTCACGGACGACAGTTGGCGCGCCAGCGATCTGGCCGACACGCCGCGCCGGCGTTCCTGCGCCATCCAGGCGCGCATGTCGGAGGGTGTGATCTTGCGCAGAGGCCCCAAGCCGGAGGCGTCCCCGTGATGGACGGCCAGAAAACTCAGGAAGCCGGTGACGTCGTGACGATAGGCCTCGATCGTGTTGTCGGAGGCCCCCCCGATCGATCCGAGATGGCTCAGCCAGCGCTGCAGCAGGTCACGCAGGGCGGGCGCGATCAGGCTCACGCCAGCCAGCGGCGCATCACGCGCTCGAAGGCGCCACTGAAAAAGGCCAGCAGGTCGGTCCCCTGACTGGCTTTGAACTGGTCGGGATCCTCTGAGCCCATGATCAAGAGCCCCGGCAGGCGGCCGTCGCCCAGATCAAGCTTCATGAGGGCTTCGGATTTGATGTGCCCGGCCTCGGCGCCGTAGACATCCTCGGAGGCGGATGTGAGCTGGCGCAGTGTGATCGGGCGCACGGAGATATTGCGCCCCGCGGTGATGTAGTGGTCGACCGTCCCGGGTTCGACGACGCTGAGCACATCCTCAAATCCCAGCGACGGCGCTGCGTGATCCTTGCTCTCCAGCAAGAGCCGGACATAGCTGACCCGCAGCGCGTCGCGCAATTCGCCCGACAGCGATTGCAGGAAGGCCGCAAAATCCGTGGGCTCCAGCATCCTGAGAACGGCGTTGTGGATCAGGTTGGTGCCGGCAAGATTGTCGTAAGCCGCGGCGATCACCGAGCGGTGGGTGTCTTCCAGCCTGTCGAGGCGGTTTTCCAGACGTTCCATCGCGATGCCGCGCAGATCGACGATATTGCCGCCATGGGACCGCTCGTTCGCCGTGATCAGCGCGCGCATGAGATCGTGATCCTCCAGAACAACATCCGGATCGGACAAGATCTTCTCACGCATCGTTCCCAGCATGTTTGACTGCTCGCTCATGCCTGTCTCCTGCTTTTTGCGCGACTATACCGGAAGCGGATCAGGATTTCACCTGTCGAATTGAAATTCTGGCGGGAGTCCGCCTTCGCCGGACGCCTTGCCCGGAACTTCGGGGCATGCGGGCCTGATCCGGCCCGCAGCAATTGCGCAATTGGGGGTGCATCACGCCGTGCCGACGCTTTGCATGCCTTGGGTCAGAGGATTTTCTGACCGGTCTTTTCCCAGTCCTTCATGAAGGCGGCAAGGCCTGCATCCGTCAGCGGGTGATCGGCCAGTTTCTTGATCACGGCGGGAGGTGCCGTGGCCACGTCCGCGCCGATCTTCGCGGCGTCGGACATGTGGTTTACGGACCGGATCGACGCGGCTAGGATCTGCGTCTCGAAGCCGTAATTGTCATAGATGTCCCGGATATCCGCGATCAGTTCCATGCCATCCAGATTGATGTCGTCCAGACGCCCGATGAAGGGCGAGATGAAGGTTGCGCCGGCCTTCGCGGCAATCAGGGCCTGGTTGGCGGAAAAGCACAGCGTGACGTTGACCATGTTGCCCTCGTCCGACAGCGTCTTGCAGGCCTTCAGACCGGCCCATGTCAGCGGCACTTTGACGGCGATATTGTCGGCGATCTTGGCCAGCTTGCGGCCCTCGGCGATCATGTCGTCCGCCTCGAGCGACACGACCTCTGCCGAGACCGGCCCGTCGACCAGATCGCAGATCTCCTTGGTGACCTCGAGAATGTCGCGTCCCGATTTCATGATCAGGGAAGGGTTGGTGGTGACACCGTCCACCATGCCCAGCTCGTTGAGCTCGGCGATGGCGTCGATTTCGGCTGTATCTACGAAGAATTTCATGTCGGTCCCCTTTGGCCAGTTTGGCGGATGCTTTAGCGCAATCGCCCCCGTGCCGAAAGCCAAATGATGGGCAAGAGTGTCTTTAAAGAAGGGGAACTGGTGGGCGTGCTGACCACGCAGCCGCTCGATCGGGTGCTCGACTACAAGGCGCCGGAGGGCGGCTGTCATCTGGGCGCGTTCGTCGAGGTGCCGCTGGGCCCACGCAAGGTGATCGGGGTGATCTGGTCCGAAGGCGCCGGTGGGTGGGATCCCTCCAAGATCCGCTCGGTGATCCGGGTGCTCGACGTCGCGCCGATGCGCACCGAGATGCATGAGTTCCTGACCCGCGCGGCCGCCTACACCCTGACGCCGATGCCAGCGATGCTGCGTCTGGCCACCCGCGCCCCGGGGCTGAGTGATCCGCCGTCGATGCAGAAAGTCTACCGGCCCGGGCCCGGCAAGCCGGACCGGATGACACCGGCGCGCGAGCGGGTGTTGGCGGTGCTGGAAGAGTTTGGCGGGCTTTCCTTCACACTCAGGGAATTGGCAGAGCAGGCCGGTGTCGGCACATCCGTTGTCAAAGGGCTGGTCAAGCTGGGGGCGGTGCTCGAGGAGGCGACGCCCCGCGACACGCCCTATCCGATGCTGGACCCTGAGCGGCCCGGAAAGCCCCTGACGGAAGATCAGGCGCGGGCCGTCGCGCAGATCGGGGAAGGCCGCGGCTATGACACCACGCTTTTGCAGGGTGTCACGGGGTCGGGGAAGACCGAAGTCTATCTCGAAGCCGTGGCCGATTGCCTGCGCCGGGGCCGGCAGGCGCTGGTTCTTCTGCCCGAGATCGCGCTGACCGCGGAGTTCCTGACACGGGTCGAAGCGCGGTTCGGCGCGCGGCCTGCCGAGTGGCACTCCGGCGTGACGATGACCGAGCGGCGCCGCGTCTGGCGCATGGTTGGCGAGGGTGGAGCGCAGCTGGTCGTGGGCGCGCGCTCGGCGCTGTTTCTGCCCTATCGCGATCTGGGACTGATCGTCGTGGATGAGGAACATGACAGTTCCTACAAGCAGGAAGATGGCGTGCTTTATAACGCGCGGGACATGGCGGTTTTGCGCGGCTCGCTCTGTGCTGCGCGGGTCATCCTCGCCTCGGCCACGCCATCGCTGGAAAGCTGGGCCAATGCGCAGGCGGGCAAATACCGGCGTGTCACGCTGTCATCGCGGTTCGGTGCGGCGCAGATGCCCGAGATGCGCGCCATCGATATGCGCGACGAGGATCTGCCGGCCTCGCGCTGGATCTCGGCAACCCTGCGCAAGGCGATCGAGGCGCGGATCACAGCGGGCGAGCAGTCGCTGATCTTTCTCAACCGGCGCGGCTATGCGCCGGTCACGCTGTGTCGGGCCTGTGGCGCACAGATTGGCTGCGACCACTGCGACGCGCGCATGGTCGAGCATCGGTTCCTCAAGCGCCTGATGTGCCACCAATGCGGCGAGACCAAGCCGATGCCCTCGGTCTGCCCGTCCTGTCAGGCGGAAGACCGGCTGGCGCCCGTGGGCCCCGGCGTCGAGCGCATGGCGGAGGAGGCCGCAGAGCTGTTTCCCGACGCCCGGATCGCGGTTCTGTCCTCTGATCTTTACGGCTCGGCGCGGGCCTTGAAAGCGCATATCGAGGAGATTGCAGCCGGTGGCGCCGATATCATTATCGGCACGCAACTGGTGGCCAAGGGGCATAATTTCCCGCTGCTGACGCTGGTCGGCGTGATCGATGCCGATCTGGGTCTGCAGGGCTCTGATCTGAGGGCCGCCGAGCGGACATTCCAACTGATGCGGCAGGTTGCGGGCCGCGCCGGGCGGGCTGCGAAAAAGGGCGTGGCGCTGTTGCAGACCTTTCAGCCCGAACACCCCGTGATCCGCGCGATCCTGTCGGGTGATGAGGAGGGGTTCTGGAGCGCCGAGGCTGCGGAGCGCGAGGCGGCGGGCGCGCCGCCTTACGGGCGCATGGCCGGGATCGTGCTGTCGGGGCCGGACGTGGGGCCGGTCTTTGATCTGGGCAACCATCTGGTCCGCCACGACGCGGCCCTTCGCGAAATCGGCGCGCAGGTGTTCGGGCCGGCGCCGGCCCCGATCGCGCGGGTGCGCGGGCGCCACCGGGTGCGGCTTCTGGTCAAGGCGGCCAAGGGGGCGCCGCTGCAGGCGGCTCTCGGGCGGTGGACGGCGGGGGTAAAGCTGCCCCACGGGGTCCGGATGAGCATCGATATCGATCCGCAGAGCTTCTTTTAGGGCGGTGCCGCCTCCGGCGGGGATATTTCTCGAAACATGAAAGCCGCTTGCGTCTTTTCATCAATTCGCACGATGGTTAGAACGGGTGTGAACCAGAGCAGGAATTCCGACATGACCATCACCCCGCAACCGGGCATTCTGGACATAGCCCTTTATCAGGGCGGCGAAGCGCATGTGCCGGGGATCGCTGATCCGGTAAAGCTGTCTTCGAACGAAAACCCGTTCGGCCCCAGCCCGCGGGCGCTGGATGCGTTCCGGCAGGCGGCGGGGAACCTGCATGTCTATCCCTCCACCGATCACGCGGGGCTGCGCTCTGCGATTGGCGAGGTGCAGGGGCTCGACCCGGAGCGGATTATCTGCGGGGTTGGGTCCGACGAGATCATTTCGTTTCTGTGTTACGCCTATGCCGGGCCCGGGGACGAGGTTCTCTACACCGAGCACGGTTTTGCAATGTACCGGATTTCGGCGCTGGCCGCGGGTGCGACGCCTGTCGTGGCGCCAGAGGACAATCGCACGACCGATGTCGATGCGCTTCTGGAGGCCTGCACCGAGCGCACCCGGATTGTCTTCATTGCCAATCCGAACAACCCGACGGGTACGATGATTTCGGAGGAAGAACTGGCGCGGCTGGCCGATGGGTTGCCGGAGCAGGCGCTTCTGGTGCTCGACGGGGCCTATGCCGAATATGTGGACGATTATGACGCGGGCCAGTCGGTCATCGATGCGCGTGAGAACGTCTTCATGACGCGGACCTTTTCGAAGATTTACGGGCTGGGCGGATTGCGTGTTGGCTGGGGTTATGGCCCGCAAGCGATCATCGACACGCTGAACAGGATCCGGGGGCCGTTCAACCTGTCCTCGCCGGCCCTGCAGGCGGCGGAGGCTGCAATGCGTGATACTGCCTATACCGACCGGTGCCGCGCGGAAAACACGCGCATGCGGGCCTGGCTCTGCGAGGCGCTGGACAAGCTCGGCGTGCCGTCCGATCCCTCTTTCTGCAATTTCATTCTGGCGCGTTTTGCCGATGCGGCGGAGGCGGAGGCCTGTGATGCCCACCTCAAGAACCGCGGGCTGATCGTGCGGCGGGTTGGTGGATACGGTTTGCCGAACTGCCTGCGGATCACGATCGGTGATGCCACCGCCTGCAAACGTGTTGCGGCCGAAGTGGCGGCGTTCAAGGGGCAGGGGCGATGAGCGTGATTTACGAGCGGGTGGCCCTGATCGGGCTGGGGCTGATTGCCTCTTCCATGGCGCATGCGATTCGGCGTGGCGGGCTGGCCGGTGAGATCGTGGGCTATGCGCGCTCCCGCGAGACCCGCGAGACGGCCAGAGAGATGGGCCTGTGCGACCGGATCGAAGAAAGCGCCGCGGATGCTGTGCAGGGCGCTGATCTTGTCGTTTTGTGCGTTCCGGTGGGCGCTATGGAAGCGGTGGCGCGCGATATCGCGCCAGCCTTGAAAGCAGGGGCCACGGTCAGCGATGTCGGGTCGACCAAACGGGCCGTGATCGCGGCGGTGTCCCCGAACCTTCCCGAAGGTGTGCATTTCGTTCCGGCCCATCCGCTGGCGGGAACCGAGCAATCGGGACCCACTTCGGGCTTTGCGGAATTGTTCGACAACCGCTGGTGTCTGATGACGCCGGAGGAGGGCACAGATGCGGGCGCGATCGCCAAGCTGACGGCGCTTTGGACCGGAATGGGCGCCAATGTCGAGGAGATGGACCCCGATCACCATGATCTGGTGCTTGCGGTCACCTCGCATGCGCCGCACCTGATCGCCTACACGATGGTCGGCGTGGCTGACGATTTGCGCCGGGTCACCGACAGCGAGGTCGTGAAATATTCGGCGGCGGGATTTCGGGATTTTACGCGGATTGCGGCCTCCGATCCGACCATGTGGCGTGACGTGTTCCTGACCAACAAGGATGCCACGCTCGAGATCCTCGGACGCTTCACGGAGGAGCTGTTTGCGCTTCAGCGGGCGATCCGGACCGGCGATGGCCAGCATTTGCATGACTACTTCACCCGCACACGGGCGATCCGGCGGGGGATCATCGAGGCGGGTCAGGATACCGACGCACCCAATTTTGGCCGTGGAGGGCAAGGCTAGGTGCGGGCGCTGGCGAAAACGGTTGCGCTTTCGCTTGCACTCGGTTTCGCCGCGCAGATATCCGTGGCCGCGGTCGATATATCGCCGCGTCCGGACACACGCACGGGGCTGAAGCCCGAGCGTGCCGTGATCATCACCAGAACGTTGTCGCCATACGCGCCGCCGCGGTCCGTGCGTCCGCAGCCGCGCGGCGCTGCGACCTATCGCATTGCGGCAGCCGAAAGCCCGGTATTGCGCAGCAAAATCCGGTTCGAGCCGGTTCTGGCGGCCATGACCTCGCCACGCCCGATCGAACGGCCAAGGCTGCGCTCCGTGCAGCGGGTTGCGACGGCGTCCGCGGCGCGGCCGCTGCCGAGTGTCTCGGGACGCGCGGCGAAGCTGAAAGGCAGGCGGATATGCCGGGACAACTCCATCCGGGGGCGCGAGCTTTCCTCGATCCGGGGCAAGCTGCGCGGATGTGGCGTGCGAAATCCGGTGGAAGTCACGTCGGTGGACGGGGTTCTTTTGAGCCAGCCCGCGACGATGGATTGCGATACGGCCCGTGCGCTCAACACTTGGGTCCGCAACGGGGTCAAACCGTCGGTGGGTCGGCTTGGCGGCGGCGTGGCGTCGCTGAAGGTCGTCGCGCATTATTCGTGCCGGACGCGCAACAACCGGGCCGGGGCCAAGATCTCCGAGCATGGCAAGGGCCGCGCGGTCGATGTCGCCGCGATAAACCTCAAGAACGGCCGTTCGCTGAACGTGCTCACCGGCTGGCGCGATCCGGTGCAGGGCAGGGTGCTCAAGAAGATCCACAAAACCGCATGCGGTCCGTTCGGCACGGTGCTCGGGCCGAATTCAGATCGTTATCACAAGGATCATTTTCACCTTGATACGGCCCGTCATGGCCGTGGGCCCTATTGCCGCTAAGGCAGGTTCAGGCGCGGCGCGTCTCCGATCGGAATAATGCCGAGATAGGTGCTGCCATTGCGAAAGCTCAACGGGGCGTCGATGCTGTCGGAGCGACCCGACAGTCCCGCGAGCAGACCTAGCGCCATCTCGCTGGTGCTTTCCATCTCTGCCGGAACAGCGCCGGCCTCCACGGCCATCTTCAGCATTTCGCGCCAGTTTTGTGCCTTCACCAGAAGCTCGCCCGTGGGGTTTCCGGTGCTGTCGACATCAACTTCTCCGCTGGCCCGCACGGCCAGCTCTCCCCAACTGCCGCGGGCATCCTTTACCTTGATTCGGGTGATGTCGGGACGGGCCTCTTCGATGGTGCGCAGATCGAGGGGGCGGGCAAAGGAAATGGCCGTGTCCAGCCGCATCGCATCAAGGTGATCGGGCAACGTTCCGCCCTGATCGAGAAGGTTGCGCAACGCCTCGCCCGGGACCAGTTTGTTCGCCTCGACGGCCATGTCATAGCTCAGAGGCATATCCACAGTTTCGCGGATCCCCGCGGTGAGCGTGTCGAACGTCGCGGCCCAGCCTTCGGTGGAATTGAGGGTCACCCCCTCCATCATCAGATTGGCCCGATCAAGCTCCAGCGTGTTGTCGGGCTTGAGCACGACGCTCGCGCGCATCTTGGAGGCCGTCAGGTCGATCTTCTGATACGGCGTGGCGATGGTCTGGTCATTGGGCCACACGACAATCAGGTGGTTGGGATCGTAGCTCAGGGAGAGCACTTGCAGGAAAGGGGTCGACCACGACAGGCCGGTGTCCGGATCGGTCAGGGTGAGATCCGAGATCGTTGTGTCGAAGCGGTTCGGGAACCCGCGCAGGTCGAGATCGCTATACTCGACCTGCCAGCCTTCGTCGCGGCGCTCCTCGAACCAGGTGTTCATCGCCTGTTCGTTGGTCCTCGCGCCGACGAACCAATATCCGCTCCATAAGGCAGCGCCCGTCATGACAAGTGCGAGAAGCTTGAGCATAATTCTCTCTTTCCCCTGATCGATTTGTCCTGTTTACAGGGTGGGGCTCGGAAGGACCAGACTGATGCAAGACCGTGAGATATGGGTTTTCGGATACGGCTCCCTGATGTGGAATCCGGGATTCGAGGTGGCGGAACAGCAGATTGCCCGGCTGCACGGGTATCGGCGTTCGTTCTGCATGTGGTCGATCCACCATCGCGGCACCGAGGAGAATCCCGGTCTTGTTCTGGCGCTGGATGCCGATCACGGCGCCTATTGCGACGGCGTGGCCCTGCGGGTGCCGGACGCGCATGTCGACACCACGCTGGGCTACCTGCGGGAGCGCGAACTGGTCTCCTCGGCCTATCTTGAGCAGATCTGTGAATTGAAACTGGAAGACGGGCGCGAGGTGGAGGCGGTCACCTACATCGTGGATCCCGATCATGTGCAATATTGCGGAGGGCTGCCACTGGAGCGGCAGGCCGAGGTGATTACGCGCGCCGTGGGCGGGCGGGGGCCGAACCCCGAATATCTCTTCAATACGGTGACACAGCTCGACACGCTCGGGATCCGCGATCACGAGCTTGTCTGGCTGGTGGAACGGGTGCGCCACCTCGAAACTACGGGCCGCAGTTAGAGGTTGGACAAAATAACGTAAGGCCGTAGACTCACGCAAAAATAAAGACGGGCAAAGCAAAGGCTTCTTCATGGATTTCCCGGATCGGGAGAGGGTTCCGCAGTTCTCTCAACCTGTGCGTCAGGTTGGCCTGATGTTGATTATTCTGGGGCTCGTGGGGTTCGGCGGATATCTGATCTACCCCAGTGTTTCGACCGTATTCCTCGCCAACCCCTATCTGAACGGCGTTATCGTCGGGGTCTTTGTCTTCGGGGTTCTGGCCTGTTTCTGGCAGGTGATCCAGCTGACCTCCTCGGTGTCATGGATCGTGTCCTTCGTTCAGGGGCGCGAGAGCCATGACAGCAATCGGGCGCCGCGTCTTCTGGCTTCGCTTGCGCCCTTGTTGCGCAGCGGCGGGGCCCGCATGCAGATCAGCACGACGTCCTCGCGCACCATTCTCGATTCCGTTGCGACACGCATGGACGAGGCCCGTGATATCACCCGATATATCATTAACCTTCTGATTTTCCTTGGCCTTTTAGGAACCTTCTACGGGCTGGCGACGACGATCCCCGGTGTTGTCGACACGATCAGGTCGCTCAATCCGACCGACGGCGAGAGCGGCGTGGAGGTTTTCGGACAGCTGATGACGGGGCTCGAAGGGCAGCTGGCGGGGATGGGAACGGCGTTTGCCTCCTCGCTTCTGGGGCTTGCCGGTTCCTTGGTTGTCGGTCTTCTGGAACTCTTCGCGGGCCACGGCCAGAACCGGTTCTACCGCGAGATGGAAGAATGGCTGAGCTCGATCACCCGGGTCAGCTTCAGCTCTCCCGACGGCGAGGGCAGTGGCTTCGATCAGGGGGTCATCGCGACCGTGCTCGACCATATGGTCGAGCAGATCGACAGTCTTCAGGGGCTGTTCGTTCAGGCTGAAACCGGCCGGATCGCGACCGAAGAGAAGCTCGAGGCGCTGACAGGCGCCATGCTGAACCTGACCCAACGGCTCGACACGTCCATCGATCCGACCGAGGCGCTCAACCGCGTGGCGCTGGGACAGGAACAGCTGCTGCAGCATCTGGCGCAGATCAAACAGGACGAAGACGGCATGGATCCCGAAAGCCGGATGCGGCTTCGCAGTATCGATGTGCAGCTTCTCAAGATCCTCGAGGAGATTTCGCTTGGCCGTCAGGAAAGCATGTCACAGCTGCATGGCGATCTGACGCAACTGGCGAAGGCCGTGCAGGCGCAGAACCGGGAACCGGTGCAACCCGCGATACGCCGCCCAAAGACAGAGGACTAAGCGATGGCGCTGAGCCGACGCAGCGGACAGAGATTCGAGGCCAATATCTGGCCGGGTTTCGTCGATGCGATGACGGCGCTTCTGCTGGTGCTCGTGTTTGTCCTGTCGATCTTCATGATCGTGCAGTTCATGCTGAGCGAGACGATCAACAATCAGGATTCCGAGCTGGACCAGCTCAGCGATCAGGTCCGGACTCTGGCCGATGCGCTGGGGCTGGAACAGCAGCGCGGCTTTAACCTCGAGCAGGAGGTCGGGCGGCTCGGCGGGGCGCTGCAGGAACAGCTGGATCAGGCAGAGCGGCAGGCCGCGTTGATCGCGTCGCTGACATCGCAAACACAAACACAGGCCGGTCAGATCGCGAGTTTCGAGGAACAGGTGGCGGGCCTCCTGTCCGAGCGTGAAGGTCTGCGCGGGCAAATCGCGGTTCTGACGGGCGAGCGCGATCAGGCCAACGAAGAAAATACGGCGCTGACCGCACGGGTTGAGGATATCGAGGCGGGCCTTGCGCGCGAGATTTCCCAGAAAGAGGCTCTTCAGCTTGCCTTGGCGCAGGCCCGCTCCGAAATCGACTCGGGCGCGGAAGAAGCTCGGCTTGCCGCGGCCCGCCGTGAAGCGCTGGAAGCGCTGATCGCCGATCTCGAGGTCAAGAACGCCACGACTTCGCAGGCGTTGAGCGAAGCGGAGGCCGTGCGGCTTGCCGATGCTGCCGCCGCCGAAGCCTTGCGCGAGCGCCTGCAGAATGCGGATGCGGAGCTGACCGCCATGAGCCTTGCTCTGGAGGCCCAGAGGAAAGAGGCGGAGGACACGCTGACGCTCCTTGCGGCTGCAAACTCGGCGCAGGAGACACTCAACGACAGGTTGCTGGCCGTGCTTGCCGCAGCCCAGGAGGCCAAGACCGCCGCAGCCCGGAGCGAAGAGACCCTGCAGGCCGATCTGGCTGCCGCGCGCGCGGAGCGTGAACAAGCGCAGGCCCTGCTTGAGGCCAGCGAGGCAAGCGCCGAAGAGTCGCGCGCCCAGCTGGAGGCCGCCACGCAGGCGGCAGAGATTGACAGCAAGCAATTGCGCGATCAGATCCTCGCCGCACTTGCGGCCCAGCAAGCCGCCGAGGCCGAGAGGGAAATGGCGTTGTCGGCGGCCGAGCAGCGCGAGATCCTTCTTGCGACGGCCCAGCAGCAACTCACGCAGGAAAAGGCGGCCAGCGCGGAGAGCCAGCGCAAGATCGAGGCTCTGAACCAGCAGGTTGCGGCGCTGCGCAAACAGTTGGGCTCTCTGCAGGGCCTGCTCGACGCGTCCGAGGCCCGCGATGAGGAGGCCAATGTCCAGATCCAGTCGCTGGGCTCCCGGTTGAACGCGGCCCTGGCGCAGGTGGCGGCGGAGCAACGGCGCGTGGCCATCGAACAGGCGCGACTGTTCGAGGAGCAACAGAAGCTGGCCGAGGAGCGTGGGATTCGTCTTGCGCTGGAAGAAGCCGAGCGCAAGCGGCTGGAAGCCGAAGCGCAGGAGCTCAAAGGTTACCGTTCGGAATTCTTTGGCCAGTTGCGCCAGCTTCTGGGGGATCAGGAAGGGGTGCGTATCGAAGGGGACCGGTTCGTGTTTTCCTCCGAGGTGCTGTTTGAGCCGGCGCGCGCGGATCTTTCCTTCGAAGGGCAGGGCGAGATTGCCAAGGTTGCAGCGATCCTGAAGGCGGTTGCCGCGGATATTCCAGAGACGCTCGATTGGGTGATCCGGGTCGATGGCCATACCGATAACACGCCCCTGTCGGGCTTTGGCCAATACGCGGACAACTGGGAGTTGAGCCAGGCGCGCGCCTTGTCTGTCGTGCGTTATATGAGCGGCGCGCTTGGGATCCCGCCGAACCGGCTCGCGGCAAACGGGTTCGGGGAATATCAGCCCGTGAATGACGCCGATACACCGGAAGCCCTCGCGCAGAACCGCCGGATCGAGTTGAAGCTTACGGAGAAATAGCCCGGAGACATCGCAGCGCGGCGCGCCTGTCGCGCGCCTCGGCAGGCCGAAAACAAGAACGCCCGCACTTGAAGGTGCGGGCGTCTTTGGTTCGTTGGACCCGTATGCCTATTCGGCAGTCAGGAGCGGCGGCTTTTTCTTCGAAGAGATCTGGGCCTTCTCGGGCTCGAGGATCTGCAGGTCGATCTTGTCCTTCTTGACCCCGACCTTGACGATGCCGCCCTTGGCAAGCTTGCCAAAGAGAAGCTCTTCCGCCAGCGGCTTCTTGATCTCCTCCTGAATGACGCGGGCCAGCGGGCGGGCGCCCATCTTGTCGTCATAGCCCTTTTCACCCAGCCATTCGGTCGCCTTCGGCGTCAGTTCGATCGTTACGTTGCGATCCATCAACTGGGCCTCAAGCTGCAGCACGAATTTCTCGACGACGCGGGCAATGATCTCCTTGCCCAGCGGGGCGAAGCTGATCACCGCGTCCAGACGGTTGCGGAATTCCGGTGAGAATGTCCGCTCGATCGCGGCGGTGTCCTCGCCCTCGCGCCGGTCGCGGCCAAAGCCGATGGCGGATTTGGCCAGTTCGGCGGCGCCTGCATTCGAGGTCATGATCAGGATCACGTTTCGGAAATCCGTTGTCCGGCCGTTATGGTCGGTCAGCTTGCCGTGATCCATGACCTGCAACAGGATGTTGTAGACGTCGGGATGCGCCTTCTCCATCTCGTCGAGGAGCAGCACGCAATGCGGGTTCTGATCGATCCCGTCGGTGAGCATACCGCCCTGATCGAAGCCGACATATCCCGGAGGCGCCCCGATCAGGCGCGAAACCGCGTGTTTCTCCATGTATTCGGACATGTCGAAACGCAGCAACTCGACACCCAGAGTGTCCGCGAGCTGTTTGGCGACCTCGGTCTTGCCGACGCCGGTCGGGCCAGCGAACAGGTAGTTGCCAATGGGCTTCTCCGGCTCGCGAAGGCCGGCGCGGGCCAGCTTGATCGAAGACGCCAGCGCCTCGATTGCAGCATCCTGACCAAAGACGACCCGTTTCAGGGACTTCTCGAGATCTTTCAGAAGCTCGGCATCGTTCTTGCTGACATTTTTCGGCGGGATCCGCGCGATCTTGGCGACGACGGCCTCGATCTCCTTGGCGCCGATGGTTTTGCGGCGCCGGGATTCGGCAACCAGATGCTGTGCCGCCCCCGCTTCGTCGATCACGTCGATCGCCTTGTCGGGAAGCTTGCGGTCGTGAATGTAGCGGGCCGAAAGCTCGACCGCGGACTTGATGGCATCGGTCGTGTATTTGATCTCGTGGTGATCCTCGAAATAGGGCTTGAGGCCCTTCAGGATCTTGACCGCATCATCGACCGACGGCTCGGTCACATCGATTTTCTGGAACCGGCGGCTCAGCGCGCGGTCCTTCTCGAAATGCTGGCGGAATTCCTTGTAGGTGGTGGAGCCCATGCAGCGCAGTTTGCCCCCCTGCAGCGCGGGCTTGAGCAGGTTGGATGCGTCCATCGCCCCGCCGGAGGTGGCGCCGGCGCCGATGACCGTGTGGATTTCGTCGATGAAGAGCACCGCGTCGGGATGCTCCTCCAGCTCGCTCATCACGGCTTTCAGACGCTCTTCGAAATCGCCGCGATAGCGCGTGCCGGCAAGCAGCGCGCCCATGTCCAGCGAATAGATCGTGGCCCCTGCCAAAACGTCCGGGGTCTCCCCCTCGACGATCTTGTGGGCGAGACCTTCGGCAATTGCGGTTTTCCCGACCCCGGGGTCACCGACCAGAAGCGGGTTGTTCTTGCGGCGGCGGCAGAGCACCTGAATGCACCGCTCGACCTCATGATCGCGCCCGATCAGCGGGTCGACATCGCCCTTGCGGGATTTCTCGTTGAGATCGACGCAATACTTGGACAGCGCGGATTCGTTGGCCTCCCCGCTCTCGGCCTGCTCCGTGGTATTTTCCTCTTCGAACTCGCTGGAGCCCGTGATCGGGCGGGCCTCTCCGAAATTCGGGTCCTTCGCGACGCCATGGGCGATGAAATTGACCGCGTCATAGCGGGTCATGTCCTGCTCTTGCAGGAAGAAGGCGGCATTCGACTCGCGTTCGGCAAAAATCGCGACCAGCACATTCGCGCCGGTGACTTCCGTCCGCCCGGAGGACTGGACATGAATGGCCGCGCGCTGGATGACGCGCTGGAAGGCCGCGGTCGGCACGGCTTCCGAACCGTCGACATCGGTAATCAGCGTTGCCAGTTCGTCTTCGATGAATTCTGTCAGGGCCTTGCGCAGCAGGTCGAGATCGACCCCGCACGCCTGCATGACCTTGGCCGCGTCCGGTTCATCGGTCAGCGCAAGGAGAAGGTGTTCGAGTGTCGCCAGTTCGTGGCGATGGACATTTGCCTGCGCCAGCGCAGAGTGAATAGCTTTTTCGAGAGTGTCCGAGAATGATGGCACCCAAGTGCTCCTTTTGATGGGGGCAGCCGTCGGGCTGAGGGCCCGGTAGCTACCATTGCCTCTTACCCATTACAGTTCGGTTTAAATTCTGATCCTTCAAGTCTTTTCTGGTCACAATCGCTGTGATGGCGGAAGAAATTCCGGGCCTGTAGGTCAAAAAGCTCATATTTTTTGCGGTTTTTGGATCCAAGCCGTTTCCTGCTTAAAATACGCGGAAATTGCGTATTTTTCCCGGCCTGTTCACTTTTTCCCCAGTCCCGGCGGATGGACGTTGGATCGCGGCGGAATTCCTGTCTAGGGTGCGGATCAAGGCTTCTTTTGCGGGCGTGTCATGCATCTTGATGTTCAGGATCTGAAGAAATTCTACTACCGCACGCGGCTTGGGCGCGTGGCGCAGAGCGCGATCCGTGATCAGGTGGCGAGTTTCTGGTCGGACCCCAAGGGACAGACCATCGTGGGGTTCGGCTTCGCGGTGCCGCTGTTGCGGCCGTTTTTGAAGGACGCGCGGCGGGTCATGGCCCTGATGCCCGGCCCTCAGGGCGTCATGCACTGGCCGGCCGGTCAGGACAATGTCTCGGTCCTGTGCGAAGAGACGCAATGGCCGCTCAAGCCGGGACAGGCGGACCGGATCATCATGATGCACGGGCTCGAGACCAGCGAGAACCCGTCGGTTCTGCTCGATGAATGCTGGCGGGTGCTCGGGCCGGGCGGGCGGGCGCTTTTCGTGGTGCCCAACCGCGCGGGGCTTTGGTCACGGCGCGATGCCACGCCGTTCGGGTTCGGGCGCCCCTATACGCTGGGTCAGCTCGAAGCACAGCTCAAACGGCACTCATTCACGCCGGAGCGGCATCGGGCCGCGCTCTTCGCGCCACCCAGTGAAAAGCGGTTCTGGCTGAGATCGGCCCCGGTGATGGAACGGATCGGGCGCAAGGTGACAAGCTACTATGCGGGAGGCGTGCTGATGGTCGAGGCCAGCAAGCAGGTCTACGCGCCCAAACGCAAGGGCCTGAAGGTGGACGTGCGAACCCCGCTGCGGGCGCTTGAGGGGCGGGGTGTTCCGGCCGCCGGCAGGGTGAGTCTCTCCAAAGATGTTTGAGAATTGCCCGGAGTGCCGCGTTTCGGGGTAGCTTCAAAGCGTCGCAGTGTCGCCACTTTGGTTGTTTTCCCTGATTTTATTGGCATCCGAGAACTTGCCGAAACTCGCTTTTGCAGGTTGCGGTGTGACCGGTGCTTTGCTACATCGACGCTGATTTTGGGACGCGCTGATCGAGCGCTTTCCGCGAATGGGGCAGTGCTGGGGCCAAAGGCCGGTAAAGCGCGCAAGACGTCGAAGGGGTTAATGTGGCCGAACCGATCTCTATCTCAACCGGTATTGCAGCACGCTACGCGACAGCCATGTTTGAGCTCGCGAAGGACGCGAATGCTCTCAAAGAGCTGGATGCGGACGTGGCAGCGCTGGAAGCAACGCTTGCAGAAAGCGCCGACTTCCGCGACCTGATCGCATCGCCGATTTACAGCCGTGCCGATCAGGGCGACGCAATCGCCAAGATCAGCGCCAAGATTGGCGTTTCGGAGAGCTTCTCCAACCTGCTGGGCCTGATGGCCTCCAAGCGCCGCCTTTTCGTGCTGCCGCAACTGGCCGCATCCCTGCGCGCCCTGATCGCAGAAGAAAAAGGCGAAGTGACTGCTGACGTGACCGCTGCGGTGGCGCTGAGCAAGTCGCAACAGGACAAACTTGCAGAGACGCTCAAGGCGTCCTTCGGCAAAGATGTGAAGATTAATATGGCCGTCGATGAGAGCCTCATCGGCGGTCTCGTTGTAAAGGTGGGTTCGAAAATGATCGACACGTCGATCCGCTCGAAACTCGCATCCCTCCAGAATTCCATGAAAGAGGTCGGATAATGGCGATCCAAGCTGCAGAAATCTCTGCGATCCTGAAAGACCAGATCAAGAACTTTGGCCAAGAGGCCGATGTTGCTGAAGTTGGCCGTGTGCTGTCCGTTGGTGACGGTATTGCGCGTGTTTATGGTCTCGACAACATTCAAGCCGGTGAAATGGTCGATTTCCCGGGCGGCATCCAGGGCATGGCGCTGAACCTCGAGAGCGACAACGTCGGTGTCGTTATCTTCGGTACCGACCGTGACATTAAAGAAGGCGACACCGTTAAGCGGACCAACGCCATCGTGGACGTTCCCGCCGGTGACGAGCTTCTCGGCCGCGTCGTGGACGCGCTGGGCAACCCGCTGGACGGCAAGGGCCCGATCAACACCAAAGATCGCCGCATCGCGGACAGCAAGGCTCCGGGCATCATCCCGCGTAAATCGGTACACGAGCCGATGGCGACCGGTCTGAAATCCGTTGACGCCATGATCCCGATCGGCCGTGGCCAGCGCGAGCTGATCATTGGTGACCGTCAGACCGGCAAGACCGCCGTTGCTCTGGACGCGATCCTGAACCAGAAATCCTACAACGAAGCTGCCGGCGATGACGAAAGCAAGAAGCTTTACTGCATCTACGTGGCTGTTGGCCAGAAGCGCTCCACCGTTGCGCAGCTGGTGAAGAAGCTCGAGGAAACCGGCGCGATCGAATACTCGGTCGTCGTGGCCGCAACCGCGTCCGACCCGGCTCCGATGCAGTTCCTTGCCCCCTACGCAGCGACTGCAATGGCGGAACACTTCCGCGACAACGGCCGCCACGCTCTGATCGTGTATGATGACCTGTCCAAGCAGGCCGTGTCCTACCGTCAGATGTCGCTGCTGCTGCGCCGTCCGCCGGGACGTGAAGCTTACCCGGGTGACGTTTTCTACCTTCACTCGCGCCTGCTGGAGCGGTCTTCCAAGCTGAACGAAGACAACGGCTCGGGCTCGCTGACGGCACTGCCGATCATCGAAACCCAGGGCGGTGACGTGTCAGCGTTTATTCCGACCAACGTGATCTCGATCACCGACGGTCAGATCTTCCTGGAAACCGAACTCTTCTATCAGGGTATCCGCCCGGCCGTGAACACCGGTCTGTCGGTGTCCCGTGTGGGATCTTCGGCTCAGACCAACGCGATGAAATCTGTCGCTGGTCCGGTGAAGCTGGAGCTTGCGCAGTATCGCGAGATGGCCGCCTTCGCACAGTTCGGCTCTGACCTCGATGCCGCAACCCAGCAGCTGCTGAACCGCGGCGCGCGTCTGACCGAGCTGATGAAGCAGCCGCAATACGCACCGCTGACCAACGCCGAGATCGTCTGCGTGATCTACGCAGGTACGCAAGGCTATCTCGACAAGATCAGCGTCTCTGACGTTGGCCGCTTCGAGAAAGGTCTGCTGGCACATCTGCGCAGCAACCATCAGGACCTGCTGGACTTCATCACCAACGAAGATCCGAAGATCAAAGGTGAGGCCGAGGACAAGATCAAAGCCGCACTGGACGCATTCGCTTCTGACTTCGCTTAAGGAGAGACGAGGCCATGCCAAGTCTTAAGGACCTTAAAAACAGGATCGAGTCGGTCAAATCGACCCGCAAGATCACCAAGGCGATGCAGATGGTCGCCGCCGCGAAACTGCGCCGCGCGCAGGAGTCGGCGGAGGCCGGTCGCCCCTATGCCGAGCGGTTCAACGCCGTGATGGCCGGGCTGGCCCAGTCGGTCGGAGACTCGGACAGCGCGCCGAAGCTTCTGTCGGGCACGGGGTCGGACCAGACACATCTGCTCGTCGTCATGACCGCTGAACGCGGCCTTTGCGGCGGCTTCAACACCAACATCTCGAAGCTGGCGCGCAACGCGGCCCAGGACCTGATCAAGGCCGGTAAAACGGTCAAGATCCTGACGGTCGGCAAGAAGGGCCGCGAAGCCCTGAAGCGCGATTTCGGGGATTGCTTCATCGATCACGTGGATCTGACCGAGGTCAAGCGCCCCGGCTACGAGGATGCCGCGAAGATCGGTGGTGAGATCATCACCCGGTTTGAAGCTGGCGAGTTCGACGTGGCGACGATCTTCTTCGCACGCTTCGAGAACGTGATCAGCCAGGTGCCGACCGAGCAGCAGGTTATCCCTGCCACGTTCGAGGCAGCCGACGCGGAAGCCACTGTCTACGATTACGAGCCCGGTGAAGAGGAAATCCTTGCGGATCTGCTTCCCCGCGGTGTCGCAACGCAGATCTTCAGCGCCCTTCTCGAGAATGGTGCGTCTGAGCAGGGCGCGCGGATGTCCGCCATGGACAACGCAACCCGCAACGCCGGCGATATGATCGACCGACTGACAATCGAGTTCAACCGCTCGCGTCAGGCCGTGATCACCAACGAGCTTATTGAAATTATTTCGGGCGCGGAAGCGCTCTAGAACCCGGAGAAACGACATGGCAAATGCGAAAGCAGCAGTCGGCAAGATCACCCAGGTTATCGGGGCCGTCGTTGACGTGCAGTTCGATGGCGACCTGCCAGAGATCTTGAACGCACTGAATACAGATAACAACGGCAAGACGCTGGTGCTCGAAGTTGCACAGCACCTTGGTGAAAACACCGTGCGGACGATCGCAATGGACGCGACCGAAGGTCTGGTTCGCGGTCAGGACGTGGTCAACACGAACGGCGCGATCATGGTGCCGGTTGGAAACGCAACTCTTGGCCGTATTCTGAACGTCGTGGGCGAGCCCGTGGACGAAGGTGGCCCGGTTGATGCAACCGAGACGCGCTCCATTCACCAGGAAGCTCCGGAATTCAAGGAACAGTCCACGGAATCGACCGTTCTGGAAACCGGCATCAAGGTGATCGACCTGCTCGCGCCTTACGCGAAGGGTGGTAAGATTGGCCTCTTCGGCGGTGCCGGCGTTGGCAAGACCGTTCTCATCATGGAACTGATCAACAACATCGCGAAGGTGCACTCGGGCTTCTCCGTGTTCGCCGGTGTTGGTGAGCGGACCCGCGAGGGCAACGATCTCTATCACGAGATGATCGAATCCGGCGTTATCGTTCCCGAGAAACTCGAGGACTCGAAAGTGGCGCTGGTCTACGGCCAGATGAACGAGCCTCCGGGAGCCCGTATGCGTGTGGCCCTGTCCGGTCTGACCCTCGCAGAGCAGTTCCGCGACCAGTCCGGTACCGACGTTCTGTTCTTCGTGGACAACATCTTCCGCTTCACGCAGGCCGGTTCCGAGGTGTCCGCACTTCTGGGTCGTATCCCCTCCGCTGTGGGCTACCAGCCGACGCTGGCCACCGACATGGGTGCGATGCAGGAACGGATTACATCCACGAAATCCGGCTCGATCACCTCGGTGCAGGCCGTGTACGTGCCTGCGGACGACCTGACCGACCCCGCTCCGGCAACCTCCTTTGCCCACCTCGACGCAACGACCGTTCTGTCGCGTGCAATTTCCGAGCTTGGCATCTACCCGGCTGTGGACCCGCTTGACTCCACGTCGCGTCTGATGGACCCGTCCGTTGTGGGTGAAGAGCACTACGGTGTGGCCCGTGACGTTCAGGGTATTCTCCAGCGCTACAAGTCGCTGCAGGACATCATCGCCATTCTCGGCATGGACGAACTGTCCGAAGAGGACAAGCTGACCGTGGCCCGTGCCCGTAAGATCCAGCGCTTCCTGTCGCAGCCCTTCGACGTTGCGAAAGTGTTCACCGGTTCTGACGGTAAGCAGGTTCCGCTCTCCGAGACCATCGCCTCCTTCAAGGCGGTTGTGGCTGGCGAATATGACCACCTGCCCGAAGGCGCCTTCTACATGGTCGGCGGCATCGACGAAGTGGTTGCCAAAGCCGAGAAGATGGCCGCAGACGCAGCTTAAGGAGCCGACATGGCTGATATGATGCAATTCGATCTCGTGAGCCCCGAGCGGAGCGTTGCTTCGCTGCAGGCAAGCGAGGTCCAGATCCCCGGCGCAGAAGGTGACTTCACCGCGATGCCGGATCACGCACCGGTTATCACGACGCTCCGCCCGGGTTTCCTGAGCGTGGTGTCGGCCAGCGGCACGGAAGAGTTCTTCGTGTCCGGTGGCTTCGCGGAGGTTTCCGCGGAAGGGGCTTCGGTTCTTGCCGAGCATGCCTGCCCGCGCGCTGACGTAACCCGCGAGATGCTGGACCAGCTGATCTCGGAGGCCAACGCCGCGCGTGATGGCGCTGCGGCCGACGCGATTGATGCGGCGAGCAAATACGCCGCTGATCTGGCTGCCATCGGCGACGGGTTCTGAGACCCGGGCTTTCCGGCCTGAAATGTTAAAGAAAAGCCCCGTTTCGACGGGGCTTTTTTGGTTTGCGGATTTGCTATTTCACACCGCGCTTATAAATTGGCGGCGTCACGGTGGAGTAGAGAATGCGTCGGTTTCGGTCACATAGGGTTGGGGTGGATCAGGGCTCTTCCGTGCTGTTCTCCGATCACATCGATGGCGGGCCGATGTGGACCGGCAGCGGTGCGCGGGAGTTCCGGTTTCCCGTCACCTTCAGCGAAGCCTATGTCGACCCGCCGGTCGTCCAAGTGTCGATGACGATGTGGGACAGCGATCACCAGACCAACCAGCGGGTCGATATCCAGCCCGAAGAGATCACCGAGACCGGCTTTACGATCGTGTTCCGCACCTGGGGCGATACGCGGATCGCGCGGGTGCGGGCAAGCTGGACCGCCATCGGGGAGATCCGCGACGAAGACGACTGGGATCTCTACTGAAAGGCCCCGGACCTGGGAGTTCGCCTAGGAGTTCGGGTAGAGACCCTCGTAGATCGGACCCAGCGTATTCATGTCGAACAGCGACGAGACACTGGTGCCGCCCCAGATGTTCAGGATGGCCTGCGCGAACATCGGCGCGGTCGGAACGATGCGGATGTTCTTGGCCGCCTTCACGGTCTCCGAGGGCTCGATCGAGTCGGTGATCACGAGCGATTTCATCACCGATTTCGTGACACGTTCAACGGCCGGGCCGCTGAGAACACCATGGGTGATGTAGGAATGAACTTCGGTCGCGCCGGCCTCAATGAGGACCTCGGCGGCCTTGCAAAGCGTTCCGGCGGTGTCGCAGATGTCGTCGACGATGATGCAGACCTTGCCCTTCACGTCGCCAATCACCGTCATCTCGGCCACTTCGCCGGGCTTTTCGCGGCGTTTGTCCACGATGGACAGCGGAGCGTTGATGCGCTGCGCCAGTTCACGCGCGCGGGCCACGCCGCCCACGTCGGGCGAGACGACCATCAGGTCTTTCATCTGCTTCTTGAAATGGTGCTGGATGTCGAGGGCGAAGATCGGGGAGGCATAGAGGTTGTCCACCGGCAGATCGAAGAAGCCCTGAATCTGGGCGGCGTGAAGATCCATGGTCAGCACGCGCTCGACGCCGGCTTCGGCGATCAGGTTGGCCACCAGCTTGGCCGAGATCGGCGTGCGCGCCTTGGTGCGGCGGTCCTGCCGGGCATAGCCGAAATAGGGAATCACGGCCGTGATCCGCGCCGCCGAGGACCGGCGCAGCGCGTCGGTCATGATGAGCAGTTCCATCAGGTTGTCGTTGGCCGGGTTCGAGGTGGACTGGATGATGAACATATCTTCGCCGCGGACATTCTCGAACACCTCGACGAAGATCTCCGCGTCATTGAAGCGCTCGACACGGGCATCGACGGGTTTGACCGTCAGTCCGCGATGCATCGACATGCGTCGGGCGATGGAGGCCGCGAGTTCCTGGTTCGCATTGCCTGCGATCAGTTTCGGCTCGGAATTGGATAGCATTTGGAAGTCCCCGGATATTGGCAGCAGTCACACACCAGGCCCCCGCGCTGGCGTTGAACATCGCTTACCACCCAGCTAGGTTCCTGCAAACCCATTATCCGAGGACTCAGCCGAATGGCCCATATCGACTACTATTTTGCCACGATTTCACCGTTTACCTATCTCGCCGGAACCCGGATGGAGGAGGTCGCCGCCAAGCACGGCGCCACCATCACTTACAAGCCGGTGGATATCATCGCGCTCTTCGGGCGGACGGGTGGCGTGCCGCCGAAAGACCGCCACCCCGCACGGCAGGCCTACCGGCTGCAGGAACTGCGCCGCGGGGCCGCGAAGGCGGGTCTGCCGCTCAACATCAAGCCGGCCTTCTTCCCGACAAATGCAGCGCCCAGTTCCTATGCGCTTATCGCGGCACAGAAGACGGGGCAGGGGGATCTGGGCGCGCTCGTCCACGGCTTCACCAGCGCCTGCTGGGCCGAAGAGCGCGATATTGCTCAGGACGATGTGATCCGCGACATCCTCGAGAAAAACGGCTTTGATCCGGCACTGGCCGATAGCGGCCTGCTGGAAGGCGCGGAAGAATATGCCGCGAATCTCGAAGAGGCGGTGAATGTCGGTGTCTTCGGCGCGCCCTTCTACAAGGTCGGCGAGGAGTGTTTCTGGGGGCAGGACCGTGTCGTCGATCTGGACCTGCATCTGGCCGGAAAGCTCTGAGGCTGCGCGTCCGCCGGCCAAGTTCGCGCGCCGATTGCGCTAGCTGACAAGCTCAAGGAACTGGTCGATCTCCGCATCGGATTTCGACCAGTCACACACCAGCCGGCAGGTGAGGGGCGCGTCGTCAGGCCCCGCTGCGGCAAGGTCGTCTGCGTCCACGTAGTAGAGCGCCCCCGCCGCGCGGGCCTTGAGATGCGCGGCCCGGGGCAGATCCACGAAAATCATGTTCGCGGCCGGCTCATACACAAACCGGGCATGCGCGATCCCGCGCAAACCGTCCGCCAGACGCGCAGCAGCCGCATTGGCCTGCGCGGCCATCTCGAGCCACAGACCGTCCGTCAGATAGGCATTCATCTGCGCCGACAGGAAACGGAACTTCGAGAAAAGATGCGCGCCGCGCTTGCGACGCAGTTCGAACTCCCACGCCTTCTCTGGATCGAAAAACACCACGGCTTCGACGCCCATGCAGCCGTTCTTGGTGCCGCCGAAGCTCACCACGTCAATGCCCGCCTTCCATGTCATTTCAGCGGCAGAACATCCCAGCGCGGCGCAGGCATTCGCAAACCGCGCGCCGTCAAGATGCGTGGCCAGCCCGTGCTCTTTCGCGATGCCGGTCAGCTCGGCCAACTCGTCCAGCCCGTAGAGCGTCCCCGTTTCCGTCACCTGAGTGATCGAGACCGGTCCGCGCTGCGCGCCGTGAACATCCCCCCGCTTGCCCGCGATGGCTGCGCGCAATGCGTCGGGCGACATCTTCCCGTTCGCCCCCTCCACCAAGGTCAGCTTGGCGCCGTTGGAGTAGAACTCGGGCGCGCCGCATTCGTCTTCTTCCACATGGGCCGTGCGGTGGCAGAACACCGCGTCCCAAGGCTTGGTGTAACAGGCAAGTGCCAGCGCGTTTGCGGCGGTGCCGGTCGCAACAAGGTAGACCGCGGCCTCCGGCGCCTCGAACAGATCGCGCAGCTGGCCGTTGACCGCTTGCGTGAGGGCATCGTTGCCATAGGGCATGTGATGGCCCTCATTGGCCGCGATGACGGCCTCAAGCACTTTGGGATGCATCGGTCCGGCATTGTCAGAGGCAAAGTTCATGCACCTGGCTCCTCGATTATGTAATCTTCCCATTCCTCTTCCGGAATCTCGAACTCCGGAACGGTCTTGCCCCTGACCGAGACGCCCGCCGCGTGCACCGTTTCACTGGTGCCGGAGATCAGGGGGTGCCAGTCCCGCAGCGGCTTGCCCTCGAAAAGCAGGCGGTAGGCGCAGGTGCTCGGCATCCAGTAGGCAATATCGCCGATATTCTGCGGGGTCAGGACCACGCAATCGGGCACGAATTGTTTGCGGATGTCATATTGCGCGCAGCGGCAGGTCTCGTCATCCAGCAGGCGGCACGCCACGCGCGTGAAGGCCACGTCCTGTGTGTCTTCGTCCTCGAGCTTGTTCAGGCAGCACTTGCCGCAGCCGTCGCACAGGGCCTCCCATTCCTCGGAGCTCATGTCCTGAAGCGCCACGCGCTCCCAGAATTTCGGGCGCATCCCGTCGCGCGCAATCGGATCCTTCATGGGTCTTCCAGAATGTTCCGTGCCTGAGCGCAATCCGCATCCATTTGCCGGATCAGGGCCTCGAGGCTGTCGAATTTCTCCTCCCCCCTGAGAAACTCGACAAGCGCGACCGAGATATGTTCGCCGTAGAGATCGCCCTGAAAATCAAAGAGGAAGGTTTCGCAGTTCGCGATATTCTCGCCGAACATCGGGCGCACGCCGATCGAGGCCGCGCCCTGATAGCTGCCTTTGTGCGGTCCGCTCAGCACGTCGACATAAACGGCGTAGACCCCGTATTTTGGCGGGTGCAGACCGGTGATCGACATGTTGGCTGTGGGATATCCCAGTTCCCGTCCGCGCTGGTCGCCGCGAATGACCTCGCCCTCGATCCGGTGCCAATGCCCCAGCATTCCGGCCGCATCGCGCGGACGCCCGTCGCTTAGCGCCTTGCGGATATTGGTCGAGGAGACCTGCCCGTCATTGCCCGAAACCAGCTGCGCGATCGTGACACCGAACCCGAATCTCTGTCCGAACTCTTCAAGGGCCGATGCCGTGCCGAGCCGCCCCTTGCCAAAGCAGAAATCGGCGCCCACGACCACATGGGTCAGGCCAAGCCCGTCCGCAATCACCTGCTGGGCAAATTGTTCGGCGGTCAGGCCGGACAGGCTTGCGTTGAAATTCAGCTCATAGAGCTTCTCGACACCGAGCTTTTCGAGCCGGTTCGCCTTGGCCTCCGCGTTCATCAGGCGGAATGGATCCGCGTTCGGGCTGAAAAATTCTCGCGGGTGCGGCTCGAATGTGACCACGCCAAGCGGGGCATCGGGCGCGGCGGTCCGCGCCAGCCCGATCACGGCCTGATGGCCGATATGAACGCCGTCGAAATTCCCGATGGCGGCCGTGGCGCCGCGATCCTGCGGTCTGACAAACTGATAGTCGCGGATGATCTGCATGACGCTGAGTTATCTGTCAGCGTGGCGCTTCGCAAGCCTCAGTCGAATTTGCGGCTGGGGGCGAGAACAAGGGCTTCGCCCTTGAGAACGTTCTTGCCGTCGACCTCGCAGCGCGTGTTCAGCGTGACACGGCGGCGGGCGTGATCGATCTCCATCACTTCGACTTCCGCCATGACCACATCGCCGGGGCGGACCGGGGCAAGGAATTTCAGGTTCTGGCCCAGATAAACCGTGCCATGACCCGGAAGCTGTTCTCCGATCACAGCCGAGATCAGCCCTGCCGTCAGCATCCCATGCGCGATGCGGCCTTCGAAAATCGTGTCGCGGGCATAGTCATCGTCTAGATGCACAGGGTTCCGGTCGGTGGAGACCTCTGCAAAAAGTTCGATGTCATGATCGCTGATCTGCTTGCGCAGATGCCGCTTCATGCCGATCTCCATATCTTCGATGCAGATCGTGCCCCGTGGGAAGTTATCGCCGCGTTGAGTGTCGAACATTTGCTGACCTTAAGTAATTATAAAACGCGAAATGCGATTTATTTGTAACTTAATTACTTTGCGCCTGCAGAAAAATCAAGCAGATTGAATGTCAGCGCAGCTTACCTATCGAATAGGTCGGATTGACCATTTCTTTCTCGAGATAAGCGTTCAGCAAATCGGGGTCCGGCTGGTATTCGGTGTTGGTTTCGCGGGCCGCGAGTCCCCCGGAAATGAACAGGGAATCAAGGTCTTCGCCCATCGCGCCGCGGATATCGGTCAGCACGCCGTCACCGATGCACAGGATCTTGCTGTCGGGCACCGTTTTGCCAAGTGCCGCCAGCCTGCGTCGGGCGAGGTCATAGATCGGCGGATGTGGTTTGCCGAAATACAGGCTCTCCCCGCCCATTTCGGTGTAAAGCCGCGCCAGAGCGCCCGCGCACCATTCCCTGTTCTCGCCGCGATCGACCACGATATCGGGGTTGGCGCAGAGCAGTTTGAGCCCCTTCTGTTTGGCATAGAGGAAGTCGGGGCGGTTCGCGTCGGGATCGGCGAACGGATCGAAAGGACCACAACACACGATGCCCTCGGCCTCTGCGAGATCGACACGCTGGATATCGACCGGGGTCTCGATCAGCTGCATCGGCTCGAAAAAGCCAAGGTCATGCGGCTGGCCGATGAAGTAAATCTTCTCGCCCACCACGCCCCGGAACATAGCGGCGCGCGCGCTGTCGCCGGAGGTGGCGATATCATCCCAGCTTTCGGAGGCGACCCCGATCTTGCCGAGCTGTTTTTCGACGCCGGTGCGGTGACGCGGTGAATTGGTCACGAAGATCACCGTGCCGCCCGTGGTGCGATACGCCTGCATGGCCTCCACGGCGCTCGCAAACGGTGTCAGCCCGTCATGTATGCAGCCCCACAGATCTACGAACAGCGCGTCGTACCGGCTGGAAACCTCGGAAAGCTGTTCGATGATCTGGCTCATGGTCGCCTCATAGGTGCTGTCGTTGCTGCGGGTGCCGGTTGTGTCGCGTGGCCGGGCTCAGACCTTGAGGTTCGGGATGATCTGCTTCTTGCGGCTCATGATGCCGGGCAGAACGACCGTGTCGCCGGTGGCCTCGGCCCCGAAGGATTTGGCGGCAACAGCGCGGGTCAGATCGTTGGGCAGCAGCAGCGTGGCCTCCTCGTTCAGGATATCCACGACGAAGAGAAGCACCTGATCCACACCGTCTTCGGCCGCCACGTCGGACATCGCGGCCATCAGGCTGTCCTTGCGGTCGAGCACGATCACCGGAGCCGTCGTCTCCAGCACAGAGACGCGGAACTTGGTGTCGCCCACGGCGTATTCCTTGGAATCCATCCGCAAAAGCTCGGCATCCGTGAAGGCGGAGACGTCGGATTTCGCCGCGAACATCTCGGCCGCGTAATCGGGGATCGATATGCCGAGTTGCCCGGCGAGGGCCTCGGCAAGCGCGCGGTCGGCTTCTGTCGTGGTGGGCGAGCGGAACTCGAGCGTGTCAGACAGGATGCAGGAGAGCATCAGGCACTTGATCGGATCGGGAATGTGGCTCGCGTGCTCGCCCATCAGATCATGCATGATTGTCGCCGTGCAGGCGAGGGGGCGGATCGTGATGTCGATCGGGCCGTTGGTCTGGAGACCGCCGACCAGTTTGTGGTGGTCGATGATGCCCTGGATATCGGCGTCGTTGATGCCCGCGGGCAGTTCGGCAGGGTTGTTGGTGTCAACGATGATGCAGGCCTGTCCGGCGGGCACCTCGGAAATGATCTCCGGGGTGTCGAACCCCCAGCGGTCCAGCACGAAGGCGGCTTCGGTGTTCGGTTCACCCAGCAGCACAGCCTTGGCGTCGCCGCCCTGATGATTGAGAAACCACTCCCAGATCAGCGGGGAGCCGGTTGAATCGGTGTCGGGGGATTTGTGACCAAGAATCAGCGTCGTCATGTGCAGCATCCGTAAGGTGAATTTTGGGGGACTTATAGGAGTGCTGCCCGCCGATGTCACGCCGCCACGACGGGCCGGATTGCCACAGGAAACTTTCCGGCATTTTTCAGAGCTTGGCGGTTGACTCGCGTGGGCGCACTCCTTAGCTACGGCGCGTTGGCACTCGCACAGGGTGAGTGCTAACGGGTCCCTTTTTGGACCGATTGGAGTAACTTTGAGCTAGGGAGCTACAAAGATGGCATTGAAACCGCTTCACGACCGCGTGCTGGTTCGCCGTATGGAAAGCGATGAGAAAACTGCTGGCGGACTGATCATCCCCGACAGCGCAAAAGAAAAGCCCGCCGAGGGTGAGATCGTTGCAGCAGGCGAAGGCGCCCGCAAAGACAGCGGCGAACTGATCGAGATGGCTGTCAAAGAGGGCGACAAAGTCCTGTTCGGCAAGTGGTCCGGCACCGAAGTCACCGTTGACGGTGAAGAGCTGCTGATCATGAAAGAGAGCGATATTCTGGGCATCCTGTCCTAATCCGCCTTCCCTGAAATTCTGAGATAGGAGCATTCAATATGGCTGCTAAAGACGTCAAATTCGACGCAGACGCCCGCAACAAGATGCTGAAAGGCGTCAACATTCTTGCCGACGCTGTGAAAGTAACTCTGGGCCCCAAAGGCCGGAACGTCGTTCTGGACAAATCCTTCGGCGCACCGCGCATCACCAAGGACGGTGTGTCCGTTGCCAAGGAAATCGAGCTTGAGGACAAGTTCGAGAACATGGGCGCGCAAATGGTCAAAGAAGTGGCCTCGCGCACCAATGACGAAGCCGGTGACGGCACCACCACCGCGACCGTTCTGGCCCAGGCCATCGTGCGCGAAGGCATGAAGTCGGTTGCTGCCGGCATGAACCCGATGGACCTCAAGCGTGGCATCGACCTCGCAACCACGTCCGTCGTCGAGTCGATCAAGAATGCAGCACGTCCCGTCAGCGACAGCGACGAAGTTGCTCAGGTCGGCACGATCTCTGCAAACGGCGAAGCCGAAATCGGTCAGCAGATCGCTGGCGCCATGCAGAAAGTTGGCAACGAAGGTGTGATCACCGTCGAAGAGAACAAGGGCCTCGAGACCGAGACCGATGTCGTCGAAGGCATGCAGTTCGACCGTGGCTACCTGTCGCCTTACTTCGTGACGAACCCCGACAAGATGGTCTCCGAGCTCGAAGACTGCCTGATCCTGCTGCACGAGAAGAAGCTGTCTTCGCTGCAGCCGATGGTTCCGCTGCTCGAGACTGTGATCCAGTCCGGCAAGCCGCTCCTGATCATTGCTGAAGATGTTGAAGGCGAAGCGCTGGCAACTCTGGTTGTCAACAAGCTGCGCGGTGGTCTGAAGATCGCTGCCGTCAAGGCTCCGGGCTTCGGCGATCGCCGCAAGGCCATGCTGCAGGACATCGCGATCCTGACCGGCGGTCAGGTCATCTCCGAAGACCTCGGCATGAAGCTGGAAAACGTCACCATCGACATGCTCGGCGGTGCCAAGAAGGTCGACATCACCAAAGACGAGACGACCATCGTCGACGGCCATGGCGAGAAGCCCGAGATCGAAGCACGTGTGTCCCAGATCCGTCAGCAGATCGAAGAAACCACGTCCGACTACGACCGTGAGAAACTGCAGGAACGTGTGGCCAAGCTGGCTGGCGGTGTTGCCGTTATCCGCGTCGGTGGCATGACCGAAGTCGAAGTGAAAGAGCGCAAGGACCGTGTCGATGACGCGCTGAACGCGACCCGTGCGGCCGTTCAGGAAGGCATCGTTGTCGGTGGTGGTGTTGCTCTGGTTCAGGCTGCGAACGGACTGGCGACGCTGGAAGGTTCCAACAACGACCAGAACGTCGGCATCAACATCGTGCGCAAGGCTCTGGAAGCTCCGCTGCGCCAGATCGCAGAGAACTCCGGCGTCGACGGGTCTGTCGTTGCTGGCAAGATCCGCGAAAGCGACGACGCTACCTTCGGCTTCAACGCTCAGGCCGAAGAATATGGCGACATGTTCAAGTTCGGTGTGATCGACCCGGCCAAGGTTGTTCGGACGGCTCTTCAGGACGCGGCATCCATCGCCGGCCTGCTGATCACCACCGAAGCCATGGTTGCCGATCAGCCGTCCAAGGATGGCGCACCGGCCGGTGGCGGCATGCCCGACATGGGCGGCATGGGCGGCATGATGTAAGTCACGCGCCTTTATGGTATCGGAAAAGGGCCCGGGTCTCCGGGCCCTTTTTCTTTGTCAGGGAACAACATGGCGACAGGTCCGGACCCCAGCCGCGAAATGAAGCCTCACGAGGCCGGTGAGGTCGATGCCGTACTGCGCGCGGCCGAACGGACGACGCCTTCCCCGATCGACGACACCTTGCGGGCGGCCCAAGGCGACGAGGTGCCTGCGCCTGAACCGGTCTCGCCCCGAGCCTTCGAGGGTCTCTGAATGCGCCTGTTCCTGTTGACCGCCCTGACCATGATCGCGTTTGCGGCGAACTCGGTACTCAACCGTCTTGCGCTGGCCGAAGGCGCAATCGGACCGGGCGACTTCGCGGCGATCCGGCTGGTTGCCGGGGCCGTCATGCTCTGGGGTCTCGTGCAGATCGGAACAGGCCCGCGATGGCCGAAATTCCAGCCTGTCGGGGCGGTGTCATTGCTGCTCTACGTGTTGGGGTTTTCCTTCGCCTACATCTCGCTCGAGGCCGGGGTGGGGGCCCTGATTCTCTTCGGCGGGGTGCAGGTCACAATGTTTGCCGGCGCGGCGCTTGCGCGTGAGCAGATGCCGCCGGCGCGCTGGATCGGAGCACTGGTCGCGTTCGGAGGACTGGTCTACCTGCTCTGGCCCGGCGAGGCGGGAGCGCCCGAACTGCTCGGATCAGGCCTGATGCTTGCGGCGGCGCTGGGCTGGGGCATCTACTCGCTGCATGGGCGGGGTGCGGTCGATCCGGTGGCCGCCACCGCATCCAACTTCATTTACGCGACGCCTCTGGGGCTTGCTGCCGCGCTGCTCTGGCCGGACGCTGTCCCTTTGCAAGGCACGGGGATCTGGCTGGCAATCCTCTCGGGCGCCGTAACCTCCGGCTTGGGCTATGCCCTTTGGTATTCGGTCCTCCCCCGCCTGCCGGCCACAATCGCGGGGACCGCACAACTGACAGTTCCGATAATCGCGCTGGGTGGAGGCATTCTGTTTCTGGGCGAGGCGCTCACGCTCCGCTTTGCTATCGCGACGGTTCTGGTGCTGGGCGGGATCGCCCTGTCCCTGCGTAAATAACGTTTCAGGCGGTCGCCGTGGCGCGCGACAAAAGCCCGCCAGGCTGGCGCGTGATCCGGCCCTCCATCTCCAGCGCGAGGATCTGCGGCGCCACCAGATGGGCCGGACGCTGGAGATCGCGAATCAACTGGTCCTCGGCGATCGGTGTTGGCCCCAGAAGGTTCAGTATCTGCTCATGGCTGAGATCGCCTTGTTGCTGTGACGCAGGCCCCGCAGATGCGCTGGGACGCTCCGGCGGATCGCGCACCGGCTCGGCGGGTCGCAAAGCCTCGAGGATATCGTCGACCGAGCGGACCAGCGTCGCCCCGTCGCGGATCAGCATGTTGCAGCCCCCCGAGCGCCCGTCAAACGGATGGCCGGGCACCACGAGGACCTCACGCCCCTGATCAAGTGCATTGCGCGCCGTGATCAGGCTGCCCGATTTCGCGGCGGCTTCCACCACAACAACGGCCTGCGCCAGCCCCGAAATGATCCGGTTGCGCTTTGGAAAGTTGCGCGCGATCGGTTGCAGTCCCATTGGCTGCTCCGAAATCCGCAGGCCGTGCTGGGCGATATCCTGATGAAGCTGGGTATTTTCCGCCGGATAGATCACATCCACGCCGCCGGCCTGCACCGCGATTGTTCCATGATCCAGCGCGGCAGCGTGCGCGGCGGCATCCACGCCGCGCGCGAGCCCTGAAACCACCGCGAATCCCGCTTCGGCCAATCCGCCGGCCAGCCGATGCGCCATACGTCTGCCGAGGCTGGAGGCATTGCGGGCCCCCACCAGCGCGATTGCGGGGCGTGTCAGAAGCTGTGGGTTGCCGAGGGTCCAGATCAGCGGGGGCGGATCCGCGATATCATAAAGTGCGGCGGGATAATCCTGTGCGCCGTAGTAAATGAGCTTGGCACCCGCGCGCTGACCGAGGGCAAGCTCATGGGCGGCCTGTTGTTCCGAACAGGGTGTATAGTGCGAAACGCCCGCGGCATTTGCGATCGCGGGCAAGGCCGCCAGGGCCCTTGTTGCCGTGCCATGGTCGCGCATCAGGCGGAAGAAGGTCGATATTCCGACGCGATGGGATCTGATCAGACGGAGCCAGGACACCATTTCGGCCTGAGCCTTTGGGGGTGCGAGGGGGGGTGGGGTAGACAGCAGGTCGTCGGCCATCACAGCTCCATCTGATCATTGAGGCCATCAATGAACCTTAGACGTTAAGAGAGGATGAAGACGATTAACTTTAATCCGGACGGCCCGCGATTTTCCCCGTGGCGGCCCGTTCGACCCGGAACGTGGCCTGTAACGCGAGACATTCCGGGCGGCCTTAGGTCGCCGAGCCGCCCACGGTCAGACCGCCGATCATCAGCGTCGGCTGGCCGACCCCGACCGGCACCCATTGCCCGGCTTTGCCGCAGTTTCCGATCCCGGGATCCAGCGCCATATCGTTGCCGACGGCGCGGATATGTTTGAGCGCGGTGGCCCCATCGCCGATCAGGGTTGCGCCCTTGACCGGAGCGCCCACCTTGCCGTCCTTGACCCGATAGGCCTCGGTGCAGCTGAACACGAATTTCCCGTTCGTGATATCCACCTGTCCACCGCCGAACCCGACCGCATAGATCCCGTCTTTCAGATCTGCGAGGATCGCATCGGGTTCCGCGTCCCCGCCCAGCATGTAGGTATTGGTCATGCGTGGCATGGGCGCATGGGCATAGCTTTCGCGCCGCCCGTTGCCGGTCGGTTTGACGCCCATCAGGCGGGCATTCTGACGGTCCTGCATGTAGCCCACCAGAACACCGTCCTCGATCAGGGTATTCTTGCCGCCGGGCGTGCCTTCATCGTCCACGCTGATCGAGCCGCGCCGGTCCGGCATCGTTCCGTCATCCAGAACGGTCACACCTTTCGAGGCGATGCGCTGGCCCATCAGCCCTGCAAAGGCGGAGGTCTTCTTGCGGTTGAAATCACCTTCCAGCCCGTGGCCGATCGCTTCGTGAAGCAGGATGCCGGGCCAGCCGGGGCCAAGCACCACGTCCATGACGCCCGCAGGCGCGGGCTCCGCTTCAAGGTTCACAAGTGCGATCCGCAGCGCCTCGCGGGTCAGGCCTTCCCAGTGCGCGCGGTCCATCAACCCGTCGAGCATGGTGCGCCCGCCACCGCCGGTGCCGCCGCTTTCGCGCCGCCCGTCCTGTTCCACGATGACAGAGACATTGAGACGCGTCATGGGGCGGTCATCGGTCACCAGCGTGCCGTCGGGTCGCAGAATCGCCACCTCCTGATGCGAGGCGGCAAGCGTGGCCGAGACCTGCACCACGCGGCTGTCCAGCGCGCGGGCAAAGGCATCGATCTCACGCAACGTCTCGACCTTGGCGGGGAAGCTGAACCCGGCCATCGGGTCCGCATCGGAATAAAGTTTGCGGTTCGTGGCCTGCGGCCCTTCGGCCAGAGTGCCACCGCCCGCGCCCACGGCAAGCCGTGCGGTCTGGGCGGCCCGCATCAAGGCATTTTCGGAGATTTCCGTCGCGTGGGCGTAGCCTGCGGTCTCACCTTTGACCGCGCGCAGGCCGAACCCTTCGGAGGCGTCGTAGCTTGCGGTCTTCAGGCGGCCGTCATCAAAGGAAAAGACCTCGCCGCGGCGTCGCTCGATGAACAACTCCCCGTCATCCGCGCCGACCGTCGCGTCCTGCAGGATCCTGAGTGCCCGGTCCTGATCCAGATGGGTCTGAAACGGGCGAAATGTGTCAGACGGGGTGTTGGGCATTGCGGATCCTCTGTTGTGACCCCTGTGGGGTTACGAAAAAACTGCGGCATGGTAACGCGCGACCCTCGCAGGTGCTTGCTCCAGCCAGACTAATATGGTTTGAGACGTCGCAGACGCAACGGGGGATTCCATGTTTTACACGGCACACCCCTGAAAAGACGGGAAACATTACATGCGATTTTCGACTGCCTTCGCTGGTATCGGTACTGCGCTGGCCGCACCTGCCGCTTACGCTCAATCTGCCTTGAACGATCTCGAGATCATCGGCAAACCGGTTCCGGACGGGATTGGCTTCCAGCCATCCGCGACCGAGCTGGCCCGTGACATTGTATGGCTCGACAATTTCATTCTGGTCATCATCACGGTGATCACGCTGTTCGTGCTTGCTCTGCTGGCAATTTGCATCGTGCGCTACAACCGCAAGAGCAACCCAACACCTGCAACCTTCACCCATAACTCGCCGCTCGAAGTGGCGTGGACGCTGATTCCGGTCCTGATCCTTGTCGTGATCGGTGCGTTCTCGGTTCCGGTCCTGTTCAAGCAGCAGCGGATCCCCGAAGGCGACGTTGTCATCAAGGCCACCGGATACCAGTGGTACTGGGGTTACGAGTATGTCGATCATGACTTTGCCTTCGACAGCTTCATGATCGGTGCCGGCGACAACCGCCTGACCCCCGAGGTCGAGGCCGAACTGGTCGAGGCCGGTTATTCCGCCGAGGAATTCCTGCTCGCCACGGATACCGCTGTCGTGGTGCCGGTGGGCAAGACCATCGTCATTCAGGTCACCGCCGCCGACGTGATCCATTCCTGGACCATCCCGGCCTTCGGTGTGAAGCAGGATGGCGTTCCCGGCCGCCTTGCCGAACTGTGGTTCACGCCTGAAAAAGAAGGCGTCTACTTCGGCCAGTGCTCCGAGCTTTGCGGTCAGGCCCATGCCTACATGCCGATCACCGTCAAGGTCGTGAGCGAGGAAGTCTACGAAGCATGGCTTGACGGCGCGATCGAGGAATATGCGGGCACTCCGCGTACGGTCGAGATCGCCTCTGCCGAATAAACCATACCGTCCCGCCCCGTGCTGAGCGCGGGGCGGGCTTTTCTGCCACTTCGGTGAAGATATGACAGACGCAACTCAGAATATCGGAACGGCTCAAACCGGCGAGGCCCAGTTCGGCGATTACGTCGCGCTGCTCAAGCCGCGCGTGATGTCCCTGGTTGTGTTCACCGCGGCGGTGGGCCTGTTTGTTGCGCCTAACCCTGTCCACCCGTTCATTGCGGCGGTTGCGATCCTGTTTATCGCGCTGGGCGGCGGTGCGTCGGGCGCGCTGAACATGTGGTACGACCACGACATCGACATCATCATGAAGCGGACCCGCAAGCGTCCGGTGCCCGCAGGTCTGGTGCAGCCCGGCGAGGCGCTGAGCCTTGGCCTGTGGCTGTCCTTCATCTCCGTGACCATGCTGGGCCTTGTCGCCAACTGGGCGGCTGCGGCCCTGCTGGCCTTCACGATCTTCTTTTATGCCGTCATCTACACGATGTGGCTGAAGCGCTGGACGCCTCAGAACATCGTGATCGGTGGCGCTGCCGGCGCGTTCCCTCCGATGATCGGCTGGGCCGTGGCCACGGGCGGCGTTTCGGTCGAAAGCGTGCTGATGTTCGCGCTGATCTTCATGTGGACCCCGCCGCATTTCTGGGCGCTGGCGCTCTTCATGAACGAGGATTACTCGAAAGCCGGTGTCCCGATGCTGACGGTCACCCATGGCCGCCGCGAGACCCGCAAGCAGATCCTGATCTACACCGTCCTGCTGTCTTTCCTCGCGGTCGGCGCCGCGTTCACCGCAATCGGCGGCTGGATCTACCTCGTGGCCGCTCTGGTGCTCAACGCGCAGTTCCTGCTGGGCGCATGGCGCCTGTGGAAGCGCGACGAAGAGATCGCCGAGGCCGACAGCTACAAGGCGGAAAAGAAGTTCTTCCGCGTCTCGCTGAGCTACCTGTTCCTGCATTTCGGCGCATTGCTCCTGCAGGCAATCTGGGTAAAATCCGGTATGGGAGCCTGGTAGGATGGCATTGAACGTCCAACATGAACTGCACAAGCGCCGGTTTAGCCGCAATGTGGGTCTTGGCCTCGTTCTGGTCGGCTTCGTCGCGATTGTCTTCGGCGTGACCATCGTCAAAATCTCGAATGGCAGCATGATGGAAGCCTATGACCACTCTGCACGGCCCTCGATCACTGTACCGGAGGGCAATTGATGTTTTCGCGTCTTGAGCCCAAACGCCGGACGGCTGCGATCCTCGTGACGTTCGCGACGACGATGGGGGCCTTGGCCTTTGCCTCGGTGCCGCTCTACGACCTGTTCTGCCGTGTCACCGGATATGGCGGCACGACCTCGCAATCCGAAACGGCATCGGATGTGGTGCTCGATCAGACCATCAACGTGCGCTTTGACGCCTCGCTCGAAGCCAACATGGCGTGGGAGTTCAAACCCCAGCAGCGCGAGATGGAGATTCGGATCGGAGAGACCGGACTGGCCTTCTACGAGGCTTACAACCCGACCGACCGTCCGATCGCGGGATCCGCGACCTACAACGTCTTTCCATTCACTGCAGGTGGATTTTTCACCAAGATCGACTGTTTCTGCTTTACCGAGCAGGTCTTGCAACCCGGTGAGCGCGTGATGATGCCCGTAACCTTCTACGTCGATCCAGAGATCGTGACGGACAAGGACGGCAAGCACATCGAGAAAATCACGCTCAGCTACACTTTTTACGAAACCGAACTGTCTGAAGAAGCTCAGGCGTCGTTGGACGTCCCGTCCGACACAGATATCAACTGAAGCCCATACGAGGGACGCACTAAATGGCACACGCGAAAAACCACGACTATCACATTCTGCCACCATCGATTAACCCGCTTCTCGGGGCGGTTGGCGCATTTGTCATGCTCTCCGGCTTGGTTCTTTTCATGCACGACGGCGGACCGTGGCTTGGCCTGATCGGCTTCGCACTGGTTCTCTACGTGATGTTCAGCTGGTGGTCCGAAGTTGTTGACGAAAGCCAGGCTGGCGACCACACACCGGTTGTCCGCCTCGGCCTGCGCTACGGCTTCATCTTCTTCATCATGTCCGAAGTCATGTTCTTCGTGGCTTGGTTCTGGTCCTTCTTCAAACATGCGATGTACCCGATGGGCCCCGACTCGCCCATGGTCGATGGCGCCTGGCCGCCCGCCGGGATCGAGACCTTCGACCCGTGGCACCTGCCGCTGATCAACACGCTGATCCTGCTGTGCTCCGGGGCCGCTGCGACTTGGGCACACCACGCGCTGGTTCATGAGAACAACCGCAAAGACCTCAAGCACGGCCTGATCCTTGCCATCGTGCTCGGTGTGATCTTCACCTTCTTCCAGGCTTATGAATACAGCCACGCGGGCTTCGGCTTCTCCGGCAACATCTACGGCGCCAACTTCTTCATGGCGACCGGCTTCCACGGCTTCCACGTGATCGTCGGCACGATCTTCCTGACGGTCTGCCTGATCCGCGTCTATGCCGGCCACTTCACGCCGGAACGCCATGTCGGGTTCGAGGCAGCAGCATGGTACTGGCACTTCGTTGACGTTGTCTGGCTGTTCCTGTTCGCCGCTGTCTACGTCTGGGGCGGCTAACCGCGCGGCTTTCGCGAGGGGCGTCGCAAGCGGCCCCCTCGTTTCTTTCGGACATTCATCTCTTGCGCGGGGCTCTGCCTCGCGCATTTGGCTTTCAGGGGGAAGTCGATGATGCGCAGACTGATCTTTCCGATCGTGATTGGCTTTGTGGGATGCGCCATCCTGTTGTCGCTGGGCAACTGGCAGATGCAGCGGCTCGCGTGGAAAGAGGGGATCCTCGCCAGTATCGAGGCGCGGATGACGCAGGCCCCGGTGGCGCTGCCAGTCGCACCCGATCCCGAAACGGACACCTATCTCTCGGTCACGGCGGATGGCCGGATCCTGCCCGAAGAGCTGCATGTTCTCGTCTCGATCAAGCAACAGGGCGCCGGCTACCGGATCATCTCGGTCTTCGAGACCGAAGGGCGGCGGATCCTGCTGGACCGTGGCTTTATCGGGCTTGAGAGCAAGGATGCCGAGCGGCCTGAAACCGAGGCCAGCGTCATCGGCAATCTGCACTGGCCGGACGAGGTTGACGGCTACACGCCTGAGCCCGATCTGGAGCGTGATATCTGGTTTGCGCGGGACGTGCCGCGCCTTGCCGACGCGTTGAATACGGAGCCGGTTCTGATCGTCCTGCGCCAGACGTCGGAAACAAACCCGATGGTGACGCCGGTGCCCGTGGACGGCGCAGGCATTCCCAACGATCATCTGCAATACGCGATTACGTGGTTTTCGCTCGCCGCGCTTTGGTTTGGGATGACAGTCTATCTGGTTTGGCGTATCAGGCAGCGGACCGTCTGAAGGGACATTAGATCATGCGTTACGTTTCGACCCGGGGATCCGCCCCGGTTCTGAGTTTCGAAGAAGCGATGCTGACCGGGCTGGCCCGCGATGGCGGCTTGTACCTGCCCGAAACCGTGCCGGCCATGACGCCTGCCGATATCCGTGCGCTGCGCGGGTTGAGCTACGAGGAAGTCGCCTTCCGCGTGATGCGCCCGTTTATCGGTGACACGTTCACGGACGAAGAGTTCGCCGATATTATCGCGGCAGCCTACAGGAATTTCGGGCATGATGCCCGCGCACCGCTGGTCCAGCTTGGCCCGAACCACCATCTGCTCGAGCTGTTTCATGGCCCGACGCTGGCGTTCAAGGACTTTGCGATGCAGCTGATCGGCCAGCTGTTTCAAAAGGCGCTGGCACGCAACGGCCAACGTGTCACGATCGTGGGCGCCACAAGCGGCGACACGGGCTCGGCGGCCATCGAGGCGTTTCGTGGGCTCGATGCGGTCGATGTGTTCATCCTGTTTCCCAACGGGCGGGTCTCGGATGTGCAGCGCCGCCAGATGACCACGCCGGTCGAGAGCAACGTGCACGCGCTCGCCGTTGAAGGCGATTTCGACACCTGTCAGGCTGCCGTGAAGGACATGTTCAACGATTTCGAGTTCCGCGACAGCGTCCGGCTCGCCGGTGTGAACTCGATCAACTGGGCCCGCGTTCTGGCGCAGGTGGTCTACTACTTCACCTCCGCCGTCTCTCTGGGCGCGCCTGACCGTGCGGTCAGCTTCACCGTGCCGACGGGCAATTTCGGGGATATTTTCGCAGGCTATATCGCCAAGCGCATGGGCCTTCCGATCGAACAGCTGATCATCGCGACGAACCAGAACGATATCCTGCACCGGGCGCTGGTTTCCGGCGCCTACACGACCGAGGGGGTTATCCCCTCGATCAGCCCGTCCATGGACATTCAGGTCAGCTCGAATTTCGAGCGCGCCTTGTTCATGGCCTATGACGGGGACGGGGCTGCGGTTGCCAGCCAGATGGATGAGCTGAAAAAGACCGGCAGCTTCACGATTTCACAAGGCGCGATCCAGGCGCTGCGCGAGACCTATGCCTCGGGACGGGTAAGCGAGGAAGAGACCTCTGCGATGATCACGCAGGCCACCGCCCATATGGGGGAGCTTTTGTGCCCGCATTCGGCCGTCGGCGTGAAAGTCGCGACCGAGCATCTTGGCGCTACCCCGATGATTACGCTGGCCACGGCCCACCCGGCCAAGTTTCCCGCCGCTGTCGAGGCCGCGACCGGTCAGCATCCGGCGTTGCCAGAGCGCATGTCCGATCTCTTTGAACGGCCCGAGCGGCTGACCGAACTGCCCGGTGATGTGGCTGCCATTCAGGCGGTCATCCGTGAGAGGATCGCGACGTGAGGGAACGTCTCCACACCCTGCCGAACGGGTTTCGGATCGTCACCGAGCATATGCCGGGACTCGAGAGCGCCTCGATCGGGATCTGGGTCAGCGCCGGCGGCCGCCATGAGCGGATCGAGCAGAACGGCATCGCCCATTTCCTCGAACATATGGCGTTCAAGGGAACCAAGCGGCGCACCGCGCTTGAGATCGCCGAAGAGATCGAAGATGTCGGCGGCTATATCAACGCCTATACGTCGCGCGAGGTCACGGCCTATTACGCGCGGGTTCTGCGTGCCGACGTGCCGCTGGCGCTCGACCTGATTGCCGACATCCTGCGCAACCCGGTTTTCGATCCGCGCGAGATCGAGGTGGAGCGCGGCGTCATCCTGCAGGAGATCGGGCAGTCGCTCGATACGCCGGACGATGTCGTCTTCGACTGGTTGCAGGAAGCCGCCTATCCCGACCAGCCGATCGGGCGGACCATTCTTGGCCCGAGCGAGCGCGTCTCGGATTTCGGCCGCAGCGATCTGGCGGGCTTTGTCTCTGAGCATTACGGACCCGGGCAGCTTATCCTCTCGGCGGCGGGGGCCGTGGATCACGACGCGATCGTGCGCATGGCCGAGGACCTCTTCGGCGACATGAAACCCCTGCCGCAACGGCAGGCCGAGGTCGCGCAATTCACCAATGGTGAGCGGCGCGAGGAAAAGGCGCTCGAGCAGGCGCATTTCACCATGGCGCTGGAAGCTCCGGGCTATCGCCATGACGATTTCTACGCCGCGCAGGTCTTTGCGACCGCCTTTGGCGGCGGAATGTCCTCGCGCCTGTTTCAGGAGATTCGCGAGAAGCGCGGCTTGTGCTACTCGATCTTCGCCCAGATCGGCAGCTATGCCGATACCGGCATGCTGACCATCTATTCAGGCACCTCGGGCGAGGATATTGCCGATCTTGCCGATATCAGCGTGGATGAGTTGAAACGCTCTGCCGAGGATATGTCCGCCTCCGAGATCGCCCGGGCGCGCACGCAGATGAAGGCGGGCCTCTTGATGGGGCTGGAAAGCCCGTCGAGCCGCGCGGAACGGCTCGCGCGCCTTGTGGGCATCTGGGGGCGTGTGCCGACGCTGGCCGAGACGGTCGAAAAGATCGATGCGGTCGACGTCAATCACGTGCGGGGGTTCGCGCAATCTCTGGTGACCAGCGGGAAGTGTGCGCTGGCGCTCTACGGGCCGGTCACGGCGGCGCGTGACCTTGCCGAGATGGAGCGGAGACTGGCCGCCTGATGCTGACCCGGAAGCGGAAAGTTCGGATCGAGACAGAGCGGATGACGCTGCGTCTGCCGCAACATGCCGACTACCGCGCCTGGGCTGCGCTGCGCACGGCCAGCATCGAGTTTCTCGTCCCGTGGGAGCCCAGCTGGGCCTCCGATCACCTGACCCGCAAGAGTTTCACCAACCGCGTCTACTGGGCCCAGCGTTCCTTCAATTCCGGAACGGCCGTGCCGGTCTTTCTGGAGCGGCGCGAGGACGGCGCGCTTCTGGGGGCGATTACGCTCGACAATATCCGGCGGGGGCCGGCGCAGTCCGGGACGCTGGGATACTGGATCGGGCAGTCCCATGCGCGGCAGGGCTACATGCGCGAGGCCATCATGGGGCTCGTCCATTACGCGTTCACGACGCTTGATCTCAGCCGGATCGAGGCGGCCTGCCTGCCCGAGAACGAAGCCTCGCGCGGCGTGCTGGAGAAGTCCGGGTTCAAATATGAGGGCGTTGCGCAAAGCTATTTGCAGATCAACGGCAGATGGCGCAATCACGTGCTCTTTGCCAACCTGCGCAGCGACCGGCGGGGCAAGACCGACGCCGGCTGAAAATGTCATTTGTCAGATCCTGCTCTGTGGCTAGATTGGTCATCAAAGGAGGACGACATGCGCCGATTGTTCCTGTTTCTGATCTGCCTGCCGGGGCTTGCCTTCGCGCAGGACCGCCGACCGAGCCACTGTATCGCGCTGGCACAGGAGACACCGGGTATCGAGTATCTCCACAAGGCCAGTTGGCAGGCCCCGCTCGAAGATTACACCGTGCGGATCAACTACATCGCCCACGCGATGTTCCTGATCCAGACCGAAGGCGGCCTGAGTGCGGCGACCGACTATACCGGATTTCTGGGAACGGCCGATTTCGCGCCGGATGTCGTGACGATGAATCACGCCCATGAAAGCCACTGGACCGCCGCGCCGGATCCGCGGATCCCGCATGTTCTCAAAGGCTGGGGCACGATCGGCGCTCCGGCGGATCACCATCTCGATCTGGGGGAGATGCTGGTGCGCAACGTGCCCACCGATATCCGCAGCCGCTTCAGCGCGGGCGTGGAGGAGGACGGCAATTCGATCTTCGTCTTCGAGGTGGCGGGCCTGTGCATCGGGCATCTGGGCCACCTGCACCACGAACCCGACACGGCCCAATATGCAGCACTGGGCCGGCTTGATGTCGTGATGGCGGCGATCGATGGCGGCATGACCGTCGACCTGCCCACCATGATGCGTATTCTCACCCGCCTGAAATCTTCGATCGTCCTGCCCATGCACTGGTTCGGCGACTACACGCTGGAGGCCTTCCTCGCCGGCATGTCGTCCGAGTTCGATGTGGAATATGTCGGGGGCAGCTCGATCGAGGTGTCGCTCCGGACCCTGCCCAAACGCCCGACGATCAAGGTTCTGCGCCCCTCCTATTTGCGCGATGAACAGCAATAGGCATTCCCCTCGCGGCCAGATCGCGCAATAACCCTGATCATGTTGAACCCTGTCACAGATGAGTTCCGCGCGCGGCTGGCCGAGATCCTGCCGGCCGCTGCCTTTCGGGAACTGGGCCCGTCCTACCTTGAAGAGCCGCGCGGGCTCTATCACGGGACCGACGGCCTGTTGGTGGCCCCCGGCAGCACGCAGGAGGTCGCGACGGTCGTGCGCGCCTGCCACGACGCCGGCATCGGGATCGTGCCCTATGGCGGCGGAACGGGGCTTGTCGGCGGACAAATCGCGCCGGACGGGCCTGCGCCGGTGATCGTCTCGCTGGAGCGGATGACGGCGATCCGGCAGGTCAGCGCGCTTGAAAACATCCTCGTCGCCGAAGCCGGTGCAATCCTGCAATCCGTGCAGGAGGCGGCCGAGCGCGTGGACCGCATTTTCCCGCTGTCGCTGGCCTCCGAAGGCTCTGCGCGCATCGGCGGCAACCTCGCCACCAATGCAGGCGGCGTGAACGTGCTGCGTTACGGAAATGCGCGGGATCTGTGTCTCGGGGTCGAGGCCGTCCTGCCGGACGGGTCGATCCTGAACGGGCTGACCCGCCTTAGGAAGGACAATACCGGCTATGACCTGCGCCACCTGCTGATCGGGGCGGAGGGAACGCTGGGGATCATCACAGCAGCCAGCCTGAAGCTCTTTGCGAAACCCGCGGGCGAGGGGGCGGCTTTGATGGTCGCGCGCGACCCGCAGGCCGCCCTCGATCTGCTGGCCTTGGCCGGGGACCAGCTGGGCGCGCAGGTCTCCGCCTTTGAGCTGATCAACCGGATGGGGCTCGATTTTCTGGCCAGCGTCGGACCGGAGGTGCGGCTTCCCTTCGCGCAGACGCCGGAATGGATGGTGCTGATCGATCTGGGCTGCGTTGCGGGCGTCGATCCTTCGCAAGCCCTTGAACGCCTGTTTGAAGAAGCTCTCGAACGTGATCTTGTCAGTGACGGCGTGATTGCGCAGTCGCTGGCGCAGCGCGACGCATTCTGGACGATCCGCGAAAGCATCCCCGAGTCCAACCGCCGTATCGGCTCGATTGCGTCCCATGACATCTCTGTGCCGGTTGCGCGCATCCCGGAGTTCATCACCCGCGCCAGACAGGCGCTGGCCGTGCTGGGCGATATCCGTGTGAACTGCTTCGGCCATGTCGGGGACGGCAACCTGCACTACAATATTTTCCCGCCAACAGGGCAGGACCGCGCGGCGTGCATGGAGCTGCGCCCGCGCGTGCAGGAGATCGTGCATGACCTCGTGCACGAGCTTGAAGGCTCGATCTCGGCGGAGCATGGCATTGGCCGTGCCAAGGTCGATGACCTGATGCGCTATGGCGATTCCACGAAGCTTGCGGCCATGGCCGCCATCAAGGCCGCACTGGACCCGAAGGGCATCATGAACCCGGGTGCCGTGTTGAAAGCCCCCCAAGGCTGATCCTTTGGCCCGCGATTTCCTCCGCCCACGGTGATTTTTTTGACAAAACCGGGCTTTTTCGTTTGTCATTGTCGCGAAAGTCCGAAAAAAATACCGTTCGAGGCGCGCGCGCCGCGCCACGAAAAAATTCCAATGGGAGGAAAACATGAAAACTCTTTTGAAAGCTGCATGCGTTGCAGCTGTCGCTCTTGTCCCGGGTGTTGCATCTGCAGCCTGTGACAGCGGCGAAATGGTCATCAAGTTCAGCCACGTGACCAACACTGACAAACACCCCAAGGGCATTGCAGCCTCGCTGCTGCAGGAGCGCGTCAACAACGAGATGAACGGCAAGGCCTGCATGGAGGTTTTCCCGAACTCGACGCTCTACAATGATGACAAGGTGATCGAGGCCATGTTGCAGGGCGACGTGCAGCTGGCGGCGCCGTCGCTGTCCAAGTTCGAAACCTTCACCAAGAAGTTCCGCATCTTCGACCTGCCGTTCATGTTCAAGGACATCAACGCCGTGGACGCATTCCAGAACTCCGAAACCGGTCAGGCGATGCTCGATTCGATGCAGAAGCGCGGCCTGCAGGGTCTGGCGTTCTGGCACAACGGCATGAAGCAGATGTCGGCCAGCAAGCCGCTTATCCTGCCATCGGACGCCGAAGGTCTGAAGTTCCGCGTGCAGCCCTCCGAAGTTCTGGTTGCCCAGATGGAAGCGATCGGCGGTTCTCCCCAGAAGATGGCCTTCTCCGAAGTTTACGGCGCGCTGCAGCAGGGCGTTGTGGATGGTCAGGAGAACACCTGGTCCAACATCTACGGACGTAAGTTCTTCGAAGTTCAGGACGGTGTGACCGAAACCAACCACGGCATCATCGACTATCTCGTCGTGGCCAGCGTTGACTGGCTGGACAGCCTCGACGCCGATGTGCGCGAGCAGTTCACGACCATCCTCAAGGAAGTCACCGAGGCACGGAACTCCGAGTCCACCAAGGTGAACGAGGCCGCAAAAGCGTTCATCCTCGAGGCCGGTGGCACGATCCGCCAGCTCGACGCAGAACAGCGTCAGGCTTGGGTTGACGCGATGAAGCCGGTCTGGGCGAAGTTTGAAGGCGACGTTGGCGCCAGCAACATCGAAGCCGCCCAGAAATTCAACGCAATGGTCAACTAAGACCGTTGGAAGATACCGGGCGTGACGGGGAGACCTGTCACGCCCAAACTCTCAAAAGATATTTTGCAGGGGAGGCATCATGTCTGATTCGGGATCATTCTTCGATGCCATAGAAGAGACGATCATCGCCGGCCTTCTGGGTCTGATGACGGTACTGACATTCGCCAATGTCGTTGCACGTTACGCTTTCAATTCCAACATTCTCTGGGCTTTGGAACTGACCGTGTTCATGTTCGCATGGCTTGTGCTTCTTGGCGCGTCCTACGCGGTCAAGAAAGGCGCGCATCTGGGCGTGGACGCACTGATCAATGTCGTCAACCCCGGGGTGCGCAGGGTTTTCGGCCTGCTCGCGGCAACAGCCTGCGTGTTCTTCGCGGTTCTGCTTTTGAAGGGCGCTTGGGATTACTGGGCGAACTTTGCGAACCTGCCGGCCACGGAAGGGCGCTGGTTCCCGCTCGGGTTCGAGGAGAAATTCCGCGGCAAGGGCTGGTACGAGGTCAACGATATTCCCGTGCCGGGCTTCCTGCGCTGGATGGAGGACGTCTTCAACGATGGCGATCCTTACGAGAAAATCCCGCGGCTCCTGCCTTATCTGGTTCTGCCCCTGTCGATGGCATTGCTGCTGTATCGCAGCCTGCAGGCGGCATGGCGGCTCTGGACCGGTAAGATCGACATGCTGATCGTCAGCCACGAGGCGGAAGATCAGGTTGACGATGCCCACGCCCAGCTGAAGGACCTCTGATAGATGGAAATCGTACTTCTCTTCGGCATGGTCATTGGCCTCATGCTGATCGGGGTTCCGATCGCAATGTCGCTCGGCCTCAGTTCAACCCTCTTCCTGCTGTGGTATTCGGACAGCTCTCTGGCCTCGATTGCAGGCACCTTGTTCGAAGCCTTCGCGGGGCATTACACGCTTCTGGCGATCCCGTTCTTCATTCTGGCGTCCTCCTTCATGTCCACGGGCGGCGTGGCGCGCAGGATCATCAACTTCTCGATCGCCTGCGTCGGGCACCTGCGCGGCGGGATGGCGATTGCCTCGGTTTTCGCCTGTATGATGTTTGCCGCGCTTTCGGGCTCGTCGCCTGCAACCGTGGTGGCCATTGGTACCATCGTGATCGCGGGTATGCGTCAGGTCGGCTACACCAAGGAATTCGCCGCCGGTGTGATTTGTAACGCCGGTACGCTCGGCATTCTGATCCCGCCCTCCATCGTGATGGTTGTCTATGCGGCCGCGGTGGAAGTCTCTGTGGGACGGATGTTCCTGGCCGGTGTGCTTCCGGGCCTTCTGGCCGGCTTCATGCTGATGCTGGGCATCTACGTCATGGCGCGGATCAAGAACCTGCCGAAAGGCGAATGGGCCGGCTGGTCGCGCATTTTCGAGACCGCCCGCGAGGCCGGTTGGGGCCTGTTCCTGATCGTCATCATTCTGGGCGGCATCTATGGCGGTGTCTTCACGCCGACGGAAGCTGCTGCCGTGGCGGCGGTCTACGCCTTCGTCATCGCCTGCTTTGTCTACCGCGATATGGGGCCGCTGGCCGCAACCGAGGAAGGCGGGCGCAACCTGCCCTTGATGCGCAAGCCCTACGCGCTGGTCTCCGCGTTCTTCCACCCCGATACGAAGGCCACGCTCTTTGACGCCGGCAAGCTCACGGTGACGCTGCTCTTCGTGATCGCCAACGCGCTGATCCTCAAACACGTCCTCACGGACGAGCAGATCCCCCAGAAGATCACCGAGGCGATGCTGGCCGCGGGCTTTGGTCCGGTCATGTTCCTCGTGGTCGTCAACGTGATCCTGCTGATCGGGGGCCAGTTCATGGAGCCGTCCGGCCTTCTGGTGATCGTGGCGCCTCTGGTCTTCCCGATTGCCATCGAGCTGGGCATCGACCCGATCCATCTGGGCATCATTATGGTCGTGAACATGGAGATCGGGATGATCACCCCGCCGGTGGGTCTGAACCTCTTCGTGACCTCCGGTGTCACGGGCATGCCGATGATGTCGGTGGTGCGCGCTGCGCTGCCCTTCCTGATGATCCTCGTCGTGTTCCTGATCATGATCACCTACATACCGTGGATATCCACGGTCTTGCCGAACGCGGTCATGGGACCGGAGATCATAACGAAATAGAGAACCGCGGCGCCTTCGGGCGCCGCGTTCGATTCGGGCCTGCGGTGGATCGCTCAGCCGCAGAGCGCTTTGCGGATATTCTCCACGGTCAGCGTGCTGACACGGATATTGGCCTCGCCCGTCAGGCCGGCAATATGCGGGGTCAGGATCAGGTTCTCGATACCTGCGAACTTCGCGCCCGCTTCGGCCGTCAGAGGCTCGGTCTCGAACACGTCGAGCGCCGCGCCGTGCAGCCGGCCCGCGCGCAAGGCCGCCACCAGCGCGTCTTCGTCAACGATCCCGCCACGCGCGGCGTTGATCACGATCGCGTCCGGTTTCGCCCGTGCCAGCATCGGGGCATCGATCAGGTGATAGGTGCCGTCTGTCAGCGGCACATGGATGCTGATGATATCGGCCTCGGCCATCAACTGGCGGAGGTCTTCATGGCGCCGGGTTTCGCGCCACGCCGGATGGCCCGCAGGCACGAAAGGGTCGAACGCAGCGACCTGCATGCCCAAGACGCGCGCGCGTCGGGCGGTTGCCCGCGAGATCGAACCGAACCCCACAAGCCCGAGCGTCTTGCCGGACAGCTCGTGGCCCGACATCTCCTGTCGGGGCCATTCACCCGCGATCATGCGGTCGCGCCCGAAAATGGCGCCGCGATACAGCGCGAGCGCGCTGGCGATGACGTATTCCGCCACGCAGATATCATTGGCCCCGCTGGCGGGAAGCACCGAAATGCCCCGCGCCTTGCAGGCCTCCAGATCGATATTGTCGAGGCCACCGCCAAGGCGTCCCACGGCTTTCAGGGCCTTCGCCCCGTCAAGTAGCGCGCCGCGCAGCTGCGTGCGGTTGCGCAGCAGGATCGCATCGGCATCAGCCAGCTCGCGGGCCAGCCGTTCAGGGTCGTCGATCAGAGTTGGGTCATAGACCACGTCAAAGCCGCCGCGGAGGTCCTCCACGGCGGCTTCGTCCATGAACTCAGAAATGACGACCTTGGCCATCAGGCATTGCGGTCTTCGATCACTTTCATGAAACGGTCGCGGATCACAACGGGATCCTTCGTGATGACCGGAACCTTTACGTTGCCGCTTTCGCACTTGGACACGATGATCGTCATCTTGTCGCCGGCCAGCGCTTCCTTGACCACGTCGGCGGTCTCTTCGGCGCTGCATTCGATCACGTTCTCGCAGCCACAGGCGCGCGCAACCTCGGTCAGGGAGGTCTTCATGCCGGCATAGGTCGGCTGGTCTCCGGTGGAGCCGTAGGAGCCGTTGTCGACGATCATCAGAACGAAATTGTCGGCCACGTTATTGGCGATGGTGGGCAGGGTGCCCATGTTGGTCAGGACAGAACCGTCCCCATCGATGACAAAGACCTTTTCCTTCTGGGCCAGCGCGACACCCAGACCGATCGAAGAGGCAAGCCCCATCGTGCCGAGCATATAGAAATTGGTCGGCTGGTCGTCGAGCATGTGCATCTCCTGCGAGGGCAGGCCGATATTGCAGATGGTCAGCGTGTCGGAGATCACCGGGATCAGGGTTTTCAGAACTTCGGAGCGGATCATGATTAGTATCCTTTCCAGAACGAGGCATCGGTCAGGATGGCCACCGGTTTGTTGCACATGAAGGTGTATTCGAGGATCTTGTCGAGCTCTTCGACATCCGACTCATCGTGGAAGTGATAGGTCGGGATGTTGAGCTGGTTCAAAAGAGCCTTGGTGTGGACCGCCATTTCAACCTGGCAGGCCACCGGCTCCCCCAGTTCGCCGCGATAGGAGATCAGCATCGGCAGCGGCATCCGGTAATACTGGATCAGGGTCACCAGCGTGTTGATCGTCACACCGATCGCCGTGTTCTGCATGATGATGGCCGGGCGCTTGCCGCCCATAAAGGCGCCGGCGCAGAGCCCCATGCCTTCGTCTTCCTTGTTGGACGGGATGTGGTAGATGTCCGGATGGGCCTCTACTTTCTCGATTACGCCACCCAGCTGTTTGCAAGGCACGGTTGTCACGAAATTGATCCCGTGTTTCACGAAATCCGCGACGATCTTGTCATCCACTGACATATGACGGTTCCCTATCTGGCCATAATTTCCGGCACCATCCTCTAAAAAAATGCGGAATTCAACTCATCAATATTTTAGATATTCTAAATCTGATCTTTAGTGGTTGATTGCGCGATCATGGCGCTGATTTCATCCAGAAGACGGGTGATGATCGCGGTTTTCGTGCTGTCGGATCGGTGCAGAATTCCAAGGCTGCGCGACATCGGGCGCGTGTGTAGCGGGATCTTCCGCAACCCCGCGAAAACCGCGTCCGGAACGCAGATATTCGGCACCACCGAGATGCCCAGCCCGTTGGCCACCATGCTCGAGACGGTTTCGATCGATTCCATCTCCATCGACGCGCGCGGATTGATCCTGTTCTTGCTCAGCCACTGATCCGCGAGGGATCCGGCCGCGGCACGGCGGGTATGGCGGATATAGGGGTATGTGCGCAGCAGTTTGACCGGGTCGGTTTCGCGGACATCCTGCGCCGTGATCAGCACAAGGTCTTCGCGCGCAAAGAGCTGCCATTTCAGCGCGCGCGGGATGTTGTCCGGCTTGCTGGTGATCGCCGCATCGAGGGCACCGCGCTCGACCTGTTCGAGAAGATCGTCAGACAGGCCCGGCACGACCCGGATCTGAAGGTCGGGAAAGATCTCGACCAGACGTTTGACGGAGCGCGGGACAAGCCCGCGCAGGGTCGAGGGAACCGCGCCCAGACTGAAATCTCCCGCAAGGCTCGGCTCTTCGGCCGCGCCATGGATCAACGCGTCATAGGCGGCGACAACCTCTACGGCTTTCGGCACGAAATCCTTGCCCGCAGCACTCAGCCGCGGCGTCTTCTGGCTGCGGTCGAACAGGGCGATGCCCAGCATCTCCTCGAGACGCTTCATCTGCTGGCCGACGGCGGCCTGCGAGACGTGGACCTCCCCGGCGGCGGCGGTGAAGCTGCCTTTCTCGGAGATCGCAATCAGCGTTCGGAGCAGCGAGATCGACATTGCTGGCCCGGGCTCAGACCGCGTAACCCAGCCCGTCGGAGCGCGGATCATTGGCGGCTTCCACGCGCCCGTCGGGATGGCGCACAACCGCACCGGCATGCCCCGTCAGATCGGAGAAGTCGGGCAGCATCTCGACCTCGTGACCGGCTGCCTTGAGCTTCTCGACAAGGGCGGGATCGACCCGGGCCTCGATCTTGAGGCTCGTGGTGTCGTCGCCCCATGTCTTGCCCAAAAGCCAGCGTGGACGGGTGATCGCCTCCTGCAGCGGTGCATCGAAATGGGCATAACGGCTGAAGACCGCGGCCTGCGTCTGCGGTTGGCCCTCGCCGCCCATGGTGCCATAGGCCAGCACGCGCCCGTCGTTCAGCTCCGCCAGAGCGGGGTTGAGCGTGTGGAACGGGCGCTTGCCCGGGGCCAGCTGGTTCGGCCCTTCCGAGAGCGAAAAGCCCGCGCCGCGGTTTTGGAAGAAGACACCGGTGTCCGGGCAGGTCAGGCCGGAGCCGAACTCCCAGAACACGCTCTGGATGAAGCTGACGGTCGTGCCGTCCTTGTCGGTGGCGCCCATCCAGATGGTATCGCCATCCTTGGCAATATGGGGCCAGGGCAGGGCACGCGCGCGGTCGATATTGGCCGCAAGTTGATCGAGCTTCGCATCGCTCAGCGCGGCTTGCGGATCGATCGCCATGCTCCGCGCATCGCCCAGTTCGCGGTTGCGGATGATGAAGGCCTGCTTGGTGGCCTCAATGAGGCCGTGGAGATGGTCGAAGCCCTCGGCATCCTTGACCCCGAGCCGGTCGAAGACCCCCAGAATGGCAAGTGACGCCATGCCCTGTGTGGGCGGGATCATGTTGTAAAGCGTGCCTTTTGAGGTCGTGACCTGAAGCGGTGTGACTTGCTCGGCGCTGTAGGCGTTGAAATCGCCGGCGCGCAGCGGGCTGCCCTGCGCTTCGAGAAATGCACCGTGGGTCGCAGCGATATCGCCCGAATAGTAGCTGTCGAGCCCCGCATCGGCCAAGGCCTGCAAGGTTCCGCCCAGTGCCGCCTGCCGCAGCTTCACGCCAGCGGCGGGCACCGCGTTGTCGATCAGGAAATGACCGGCAAAGCCGGGCACGTCCTTGAGCCCGTCAATCTTGTCGGCGGTGCAGGCGGACTGGTTCCGGCTGACCGCGATCCCGTCGCGCGCCAACCCGATCGAGGAGGCCAGCAACTCCGCCAGAGGCAGGCGCCGCGCGGGATCAACCTGCTCCAGCGCGAGTTTCCAGCCGCCGATCGTGCCGGGCACCGTCAGGGCGGCCTGACCGCCACGGGTCGGGATGGTCTCGGTATGGCCGCGCTTGGCATACCACTGCGGTGTGGCCAGTGCCGCGGCTTGACCGCAGGCAAAGATGCCGATCGGCGCTTTGCCGGGTTTCTTGATCAGCCAGAAACCGTCGCCGCCGATGCCGTTCATATGCGGATAGACCACTGCAATCGTGGCAGCCGCCGCAACCATGGCCTCGATCGCCGTGCCGCCGGCCTCCATCACATCTGCACCGGCCTTCGTGGCAATGCGGTGCGGGGCGGTCATGGCGTGTGTCAGTCCAAAGGCGGTCTCGAGCATGGCGGTCTCTCAAAGTGATGATCAAGTGACCGCGCTCTTAGCGCGATTGGCTTTGGGTTTAAACCAATCTCTTGGAGGGGCCGGACAGCCCGACGGGTCGCGCCCCGTTGCGCCGGTTCAAACCGGATAGGACAGCTTGGTGATCAGGGCCCAGATATCCGTGTTCAGGACGGCCATCTCTTCCAGAGACGCTTCGATCTCCTTCAGCGCGGTCGCGTCGAGATCCGTTGTCTGGCCGATCTTGATGTTGTCCTTCCGGTCGGCGATCCGCATCAGGATCGAACGCGCCTCACCACTCTGGGGGTCGAAGGAATAGATGCAATGGTTCAGCCGGTTCCTGAGCCCTGACAGTTTCTGGATGCGCCGCGTCTTCTCGAGGATGTCTTCCCGCGTCTTCGGGTCGGTCCGCTCCAGCTTGGCCAGACGCTCGACAAGATCAACACGGGCGCGCGTCGTATTCAGCGTGAGAAAAATGACAACCGCCGTCTCCTTGTCGATATCCGACAAGCCGGCAATCAGATGGACCAGAAGGCTCTCGGTGTTGGTCCACGTGTAGTTCAGCCGGCCAAGCAGGAGCAGAAAGGCCTCGAAATTCTGTTCGATCCGCGGGACGTTCATTCGACTGACGGGGTGTGCTGCGCGGCCAGAGACGGCTGCGACAGGAACCATTTCGAAGCGCCCGTGCGGTTCTTGACCCCCAGTTTCGAGAATACGTGATGTATGTGCAGTTTCACGGTATGCTCCGACAGCCCCAGTTCCCGGGCGATGCCCTTGTTCCTGCGCCCATCGGCAACCAGCCCGAGCACCTGCATTTCCCGCGGTGTGAGTTTCTGTTTCGGAGGCGGGACCTGCGTTGCGTGCCCCATGTGAGACTGCAGACCCCCGTTGGCTTGGGGTGTTCCAACGATATCCACAACCAGTTCTTCGGGAATGAACGGCTCCTTGAACAAAAGCAGGCGGAAGACGGACAGCCAGACCTCGATCGAGGCCTTCATGGGCAGAAACCGGATGGCATTGCGGTTCCCGTGAGCCAGAGACTGGGCCATGACACGTCCCGCGATCTTCGCATCCATGTAGGCCAGAACCAGATCTGCCGGACCGGCCGCGCTCTTGTAGCGTTCGAGATTGCTCAGCAGGTCTTCTGCGAAATTATCGGCCACGATGACCAGACGCAGCGCCTCTCTTTGTTCCTTATCGAGCCGTTCGAGCTCGGCAATGCTCTCGACGCGAAACAGGGAGATTTTATCGAACTCGATCTCAATGAGACGCAGCGCATGGTCGGAGAAATTGAAGAAGCTTCCAATGAACGCGACCGACGGCACTGTCGCCTGCGTGTTTGTCGGAATTGCCGGGCTTCTGCCGGCCATCGTCGAACGTGTATTCATACCAAATCCCCCACTCATTACCCATACCGTTCGGGCGAAAAACAACGACGGCGCGACCCGTGGTTCTCAATTGGATCCAGGAGTGGATGAGAAAGCCGGACAGCCTCGTGCGTAAACCTATGAGGCGGGATCAGATAGTCCGGATGATATAAATCAAATTTAACGAATTACTCACGTTTTGGGTAAGTTCTGCGCTCCGGACAGGGCCATCTTCACATTGATCTAGTCAAAAAGGTTTAGTTTTGGGAGTGCGACTTTGATCTTCGTTTCCGGACGGAAAAAGAACGGGGGTGCGGCATGGCTGCACCCCCGTTCTTGGTTTTTCGTGCGTTCCGTGTGGTCGCTTCAGTTCTTTGCGGCGACCTCGACTGGCTTCTCGCTTTTCTTGACGATCTTCATGCCAGCCAGCCAGCCTTTGCCGGTTGCCACCTGCAACTGAACCCAGCTTGAACTCCAATCCCGAACACCCGCCGAATAGGCGAGACGGTTGGCCGCCACACTGCGTTCGGCATCAAGAACATCCGTCAGCGTGACCGCGCCTGCCTTGTAGCTTTCGCGCGAAAGCTCGTGGACTTCCTGTGCCGCGGAAACCGCATTCCAGAGCGATCCGACCTGACGCCGCCATGAGCGGGTCAGCGAGATCGCGGCCTGGGTTTCCTCCACCGCGGTCAGAACCGAGTTGCGCCATGCAAGCTCTGCCTGCCGCGCCTTGGATGACGCGGTTTTGACATTGGACTGCAGAACCGGCTGGTTGAGAATCGGCAAGGTCAGCGAAGGCCCGAACGTCCAGGTTTCATCCGTCCCGGTCGTGATGGACCCGAACAAACGCAAAGACGGGTAGAGCCGCGACTTGGCGATGCCGATCCCCGCGGTTGCAGCTGCGAGCTGGCGTTCCGCGAACCGCACATCGGGCCGGTTTCTCAGCAAATCAGCCGGAACCCCTGCAGCCGTTCCCCCTCTTGGCCGGGGCTGGGCGCGTCCCCGCAGCATCCGGGCGCGGACCTCGGCGGCCGGCTTGTCGAGAAGCGTGGCTATGTGGAAGACGTTCACATCGAAATTGGCCAGCAGGATCGGCAGCGAAGCCTGAGCCGTCGCCAGCAATGACTTGGCCTGCGCCAGTTCGAGGCGTGTGGCCTCATCGGCAGACCGGCGCCGTTGCACGATATCGAGCGTTTGCTTCCGGCTTTCGATGGTCTGGCGCGTGATACTGGCGGCCGCCTGGAAATAGCGCGCGAGAATATAGCTGTTCACCATGTCGGCGAGATAGGCGAGACGGACCGTTCCGACATCGAATTTCGCGGCATCGAGATTGGCCAGCGACTGTTCGCGTGACCGGGCTGCGCCTCCGAACAATTCGAACACGAACGCCGCGTCGGCGGTCGACCCCGAGGTCTCGGAAATCGTGCCGTCATCTTCCTTGGTGCGGACGCTCTCGAGGCTGATATCTCCATCGAACTGCGAGGGCAGGCCTGATCGCTGAGAGGAGGCCCGCGCATCGATGATCCGTTCAAGCGCGCTTTTGATGCTCAAATTCTGTGACAGACCGGTTTGCACAAGATCGTTGAGCAACGGGTCGCCCAACCGGCCCCACCACCCTTCGCTCGCCGCCTCGAGCGTCGATTGCGACGCGCTGTTGGCAAACTTGGTCGGCAGATCCATTTGTGGGGAGGTGTAATCCGGCCCGGCTGCTGTGCATGCTGCAAGCGAGGCCGCGGTAAGCGTGAGTACGAGTTTATGTGTCATGATAACCTGCAACTTTCTACGCGGTTATCTTATCACAAGATGGCCCTTTTTCTTAATAAAATCTCAACTAAATACAATAAAAACAATATTTTATATGGAAAATTCTTGCGAAAGACTTCACCGGCTCCGGAAGCTCCGGGCCGTTTTGACATGTCTTTGAATGGAGGCCCGAGCGGCGTCCGAATAGGTACTTTTCAAGAGCTATCCCGCTTTGATGGAATCGGATTGATATCGGTCAAAAAAGTCGCCTGACCACGCAAGAAAATCAGGGTTTCCGGTCATGACGGCAGATCCGGTCATCACGGCCGCTGCAAAGGGCGTGTGTGCGCATGCCGGACAGGGCTACGCTGGCTTTGGAACGGTTTTGCAGAACAGGTGTGCCACTGACGGGCCGCGCTGTTCGACGGGGAACACGGCCCGCAGGCCGCCACGCGCGACCAAACGCGATCCCATGCGCAACATGCAGTTCGACCGCAAGCAGCGCGCCCAATGGGAAGTTCAGATAATATTGGGGGGTCTTGGTGGAGCCTAGGTCCCCCATGTTGAGTTGTGTGAAGGCTCGTTAAGCTTCGGTAAATGCATAATATCATGATGATTTCAATGCTTGAATATTCCCTAAGTATCGTCAAGTATCGATAGTGTTCGCTAACAAATGGGGGAAAATTTGGGGGATAAATCCTAGTATGACTCGAACTAAGAAAGCACTGACCGCAGCTTTCGTACGCAATGCGAACCAAGCGGGAAAATATCACGATGGTGGTGGGCTCGGTCTTTACTTACGCGTCGATCCAAGCGGCTCTCGATACTGGGTGCAGCGCATAATGATTCGCGGTAAACGCCGAGAGTTAGGCTTAGGAAGCTACCCATTAGTCTCGCTTGCGGAAGTGCGAGAGGCAGCAACTGAGAATAAAAAGCTTGCTCGCCAAGGCGGTGATCCTCTCCAGGCAAAGCGCAAAGCAAAAGCGGTGCCTACCTTTAAGGAGGCTGTGGAGACTGTCCACGCACTGCACAAGCCGACTTGGCGGAACGAAAAGCACGCCCGTGACTTCATCAATTCTCTCGAAGCTTACGCGATGCCGCTGATCGGAAGCATGAAGGTCAACGACATCTCAAGTGCCGATGTACTAAGCATTCTCACACCGATCTGGACAGAGAAGCCAGAAACCGCTCGGCGCGTCCGTCAGCGGATTGGGACTGTCATGAAGTGGGCCGTCGCTCAAGGTTGGCGGTCCTTCGATCCAGCACGGGACATAGCCCAAGCACTGCCCAAGAACACTCGGACGAAAGTCCATCGCAAGGCGTTGCCTTATCAGCAAGTGACTGAGTGTATTGGCGCCATAAAGGCATCGGGAGCTTGGTTGGCTACGAAGCTCGCGCTTGAATTTCTCATTCTAACGGCAACGCGATCTGGTGAAATCCGCGGCGCAGGGTGGAATGAAATCGACCTTCACGGGGCCGAGGATATAAATGCGGCGACCGACGCGACTTGGATTATCCCCGCTGAGCGCATGAAGATGAAGAGACCGCATCGGATCCCATTATCGCCTCGAGCGATCGAGATACTAAGAGAGGCAGCAATGCTGCGTGACGGCTCCAAGCTTATCTTTCCGAGCAAATCAGGCCGTCAGCTTTCCGACATGACACTGAGCAAACTGGTAAAAGAATTAGGCTTTAATGCCGACGTCCACGGATTTCGGACTTCGTTTCGAACATGGGCGCAGGAGCAAACCGATTTCCCTCGAGAGGTGGCGGAAGCTGCGTTGGCACACGCGGGAGGCGATCTGGTCGAGCGCGCATATGCAAGATCAGATGTGATTGGGAAACGGCGAGAGATGATGGAGGCTTGGGATCGGTTCCTAGCTCGCTAACTGGTATTTGGGATCAGACTATTGGAGTATGAAAAAGCGATTCAGTCAGTCGAGACGTTTATCCAACAGTGCTTTCTTGAAGGCGGAATATTCTCGAAATACAGCGACGAGGCGTGGCAAGCCTTGAGCCTTGCTGATTGTCTAATGAAGAATCCGGGTGCGATGCTCGAAAAGGCTAGAAAAGACAGGCAAGCTTTTCAGCAAGTTCGAATAGGGGCCGCCATGCTGTTTAGGCTCCTGGACCTCAAGGAAACAGGTAAGCTCGAAGATTGGGAACGAGAGAATTTTTCCAACCTCCACTTGCCTTCGGAACTTTTCCCTTGGCTGAGCAGATATCTTGCAGAGGAAGGCAAATCTTCTCAACAGCTGCGCGGGATCGGTGAGCGCAAAGGGAAGAAGTATTACCCAGTCGGTGTCAGTGTCACCTCGGTGTCAGATTAGTGTCAGAAACCTAGGATTCGGTTAGTGTCAGTCACCCCCCTCTTTAGGGGGTGACACTGACACCTACACCGACGGTCTGGAACAGAATTGGCCCTTGGTCACGATCGCCGCTCAGCGGACTCAGCGGTCATCGGGGCAAAGTCAGCCACGACTTGGCTGCCGGTGCGGAAGCGATCTGATAGGAAATCTAGATGACATGCTTGATGCTCGTTCCTCTCGAAACATCTAGTCCTCACCTTTGTACAGTTGAACCAGCAGGTCGTGTCCTTCGAACCGTTCGTGCTGTAATATTTCTATCATATTACCGTGATAAACTGGAACTTCCCTTTCAACTTTATCGAGTTGGCCGACTTCCTTTAGTTTTAGTTTCTCGCATACCCTAACGGACTCAGGGGTCCACGCGGCGCATACTATTTCCTTGATGAAAACCTCAGCTTTCGCCATTTCCAGTAGGCATTCAAACATCGAGTCAAAGAAATCTTTAAATCTTCGCCCAATTCTAAAACGCGGCTCGCAGACTAAGGCCGCTAGATACGCATAGTAATTTCCCGGCCAATCCAGATCCTGAGTATGATCATCAGTTATATCGACCTCGGCAAGCTTGCCGCTCTTTGCAAGGTCAAAGGCCTTCTTCTTAATCGGAATGAACTGCCAATTCCCCACAATGCGTGAGCCATCTGACATATTTCTCCAGCAGTGCGGAAACTTCTCGAAAAAAGGCACCCAATTCACTGGATCACAATCATAGGTTTGATGGTATCCGATTGTACCTTTGTCCAAGTCGAATATCTCCCTCACCATCTCTAAATAGGAGGTTCCAACTCTCTCTAGATATTCGTGCCCCTCTACTCGAAGGATGTGATCTTGCCTTTGTAATTCTTTGATCACAACGTCATCCATGATTGCGAGAGGTATGTCCAAGACTTGTCGGATTGCCGGGAAGACCTTGGCGTCTGGCATTCCTCCTCGTTCCCAACGTCCTACTGTTTGTTCTTCAACTCCCACCTTATGCGCTAGGTCACCACGGCTGAGGCCGCGTGAGAGCCGACGTCCCCGAATTTCATCACAAAGCCGGTTGGCCATTGAACAACACCTCCGTTTCCTCATGAGGTTCAACTAGAAAGGTGCGTGGGACAACATAAGAATGTGCAACAAATGCGTTTGGCACTGCGGATCAAACAAAAACGAAAAGAATGAAACTCGAGTGCTCCCGAGAATTTCTAGTAATCTTTGAGCGCTGGATTCAGCCAAACGTTATGTGATGCTTCAGGTGCCAAGTACGGCACAACCGAAACCCAAAAACATGAGGTAAGACCATGCCAGCAAAACGCATAAACCCCGAAACCGGCGTTCACGAAAAGGAAGGCTTCTGGGGTTGGAAAACTGACTACGACGCCTAACAGTGGTGGGGGCCTTTGCCCCCACCTTCCAATCGCAAGACTGGAGGTATCCAAAATGAAATCCGACTATCTGCCGGGTAGACCAGTAGAGTACCCTACTTATTTGCCTGAACAATATTGCCCGATCTGTGGGAGGGCAAAGCACATGCGCCAGAACTGCTGTATGTGCGCATACAAATGCTGAAGTTCGCTGTGAGCCTTCATCAAGTACATGCGGCCCAACGGACGCGTGCCAACATCGAAGAACTGAGGTCTATAATGAGAGATATACGAGACTACACCCCGACTGGCTGTGGTTACTACTACGGTAAGTGCCCGACCTGTGGTAAGCACCTCACCGGCTCAGTGCCGTAGGCCGCGATCAAATCCCTGTATTACAGAGCAGCCGGTCAAAACGATCGGCTGTTTTCCTTTCTGACACGCATCGAGTAACCGCAAAACCATCGCGGGGACTTGGTCGCAATTCTTACATTCACGGCTGGCTTCTTCTTTCTCCCCGCGATTACGACAACCGGTGCCCGGTTAAAGATAATACGCTGTGAGAGCCGCTGAGGGCGCTGGCTCAGCCGCGCCAGGCCTTCGGGATGCGTGGGTACACATTGTGCACGTGCGTAGCTCCAGCCGGAGGTCTGACTCGCGGAACCCATCAAAGCTGGTGGCGTGACTGAACGCAGATTTGCGGAAGAAGCAGACATTCGCTGCTGTTGGGCCAATGACGGCCTTCATTTCGTTGAGAAAATGAGACAGCGGGGGGGGCGTCAATCCAACTTCGCGGCCGCTTCAATTGCCTGATCAACAGGCATCCGTGAAACGTCTGCCAAGGTGCCCGCCATCAGGCACCCTTTTGTTCTAGCATCCGTCATGCCTGAAAGCTTTGCAATCGGAAGCATTCCTTCAAGGTCCTCACGGTATTCGCTACGCTTGCCGAAGTTTAGAATGCCCGGATAAAAGGCATCAGTGGCCGCATCGACCACTTCTGACACCGCTTCATCATCAAAGCGCGCCGCACGACAATGGTTTGCCCGCGCCATGCTGGTTACCCAGTTCTCGAACGCACCTTCGAATATCATACGGAATTCAGCTCGGAAATCCGTTTCAACCCTTTCGCCCTCTTGAAGCTGCATAGTGGCATAGGAGCAGGAGCGGAATTCGCTCAAGGCCTCAGCGGTGCCGTCCAAGGAAACCAGTCCTTGAATCTCGATCCCGTCGGCCGCCATCGCTTCCAACGCGCGCGCCACATTGTGTTGTTCTTCTATGCTGAATATCCCTGCGGTTTTTTCGTCCACGTCTTGGCGCCGGATCTCGAAGAGCATCGCCTCGTTGATATCAAACGAACGCTCACCGATACGCACCTCGCCAAACGCGTCTTCGAATGCATCTTCATCACGCAGTTCCCGACTAGCGAAGAACCGGCGGTAGACGGAAGCTCGATCGGAGATGACGAACTTGAGGGACCAGACGTCTTTGTAATCGGACAGTTGCAACGTGACGCTCTTGTCTGCATCCGTCTGCAATGTCGCAAAGCAAGGATACCCACTGAGATCTTTAAAGAATTCGCCACCGGTCACGGTTTCACCCGCGGCCACCCCGGCGCTTAATATAAAGATTGCCGAAATGCCAAATTTTCCATTCATTCGTCACCTCGCGCCAACTCCTTTCCCACCCTGCAATATCTTTAGGTGGCAAGCTACCGTTCGTCTGAATCAGCTGTCGCTTCAGTGCGACTTCGCCGAACCAACCACTTGCTTCACGAACAAGGATCCACGATTCCCGCTAACAACCTATAGGTGGTAGCGACACACAATCGGTTATTTTGCCCACCCCATCGCTTCGCTGGTATGCTCCAGTCCTCCTCGAACATGCATGCGCAACAGCGACGTCGCGCGCTCGGCATCGCGGTCCATGGCTGCCTGCAGAAGTGCAGCATGCTCTTTGCTTGCAACCTCACCGCGATGGGTCAGCACGAGGTTCTGGTAACGCAGATACTTGTCATAGATGATCGCATGCAGGTCGAGCAGGTTCTGAGACCGGCAGGCTTGGATCGTGGCAAGGTGGAACTCCCAATCATAGCGCTTCCATGTCTCCTTGGACGACAGGTCGCCCGAGAGCATGCGCTCTTCCATGCGCGCCAGCTTATGATGGGCGGCGACGAGATTTCCTTCCCATTCCGTGTCGCCATTGGCCAACGATTTTTCGAGCGCATGGCATTCCAATAGGATGCGCAGTTCCGCGATCTCTTTCAGATCTTCTGCGGAGACGTTGCGCACAAAGAAGCCACGCTGCGCCTGGGCGTCCACGAAGCCTTCGCTGGACAGACGGTTCAGCGTCTCGCGGAGGGTTGACAGGCTGGTAGAATATCTATCCTTCAGCCCGTTCAACTTCAGTTTTGCCCCAGGTTCTAGAGCGCCAAAGATGATATCGCGCTTGATGCGATGATAGACGTTGGAGCCGACGGTGGCGATTTCTTCACTCATGATGGGTGGGTCTTGTTCCGGCGATTGATGATGGAGTTTTCCGCTCACTATCGGCGCAATTCTCCGGCAAATCCAGAAATATCATATATTCTTGCGGGCTGCTCACCGTCTCGATAGCCTTGGATCGACTTGAACCGGGAGGAGCCGGCGGCAATGACAACCCTGCGACTGGGACTGGCGGGCTATGGCCTCGTCGGGGAGCGCCATGCGGCTGCGCTTGCAGCGACGCCCGGGGTGGAGCTTGCGGTGGTCGTGGAGCCTTTGGGCACGGCGGGTGCGAAAGTGGCAGCCATTGGCTTGTCGCATCGCACCACGCTGGAGGAGGCATTGGAGCGGGACGCGCTGGACGGGATCATCCTGGCCACGCCGAACGCGTTGCATGTGGAGCAAGCGCGGGCTTGCATTGTGGCGGGCTGTCCCGTCCTGATCGAGAAACCTATCGCCACCAGCGCCGCAGAGGCGCGTGACCTCGTCGCGGAGGCCGAGCGACGTGAGGTGCCGATTCTTGTCGGCCATCACCGGCGTCATAATCCGATCATCCAGCAGGCGCGAAAGATCGTCGAGGAAGGCCGGATAGGTGAGGTGCGCGGAGTGCAGGCCACTTGCTGGTTCTACAAGCCCGACGCCTATTTCGAGGCCGCCCCGTGGCGTCGGCAGTCGGGGGCGGGGCCGATTTCCGTCAACCTTGTCCATGATGTCGACCTACTCCGCTACTTATGTGGAGACGTCCGGTCGGTACGGGCCATCGCACGCCCGGCCCGGCGCGGCGGAGAGAACGAAGACCTCGCCAGTGCACTGCTCGACTTCGAGAATGGGGCGGTCGGTACCATTTCGGTTTCTGACAGTATCGTGTCGCCGTGGAGCTGGGAGATGACCTCGGGAGAATATCCGATCTATCCGCGCACACCCGTCTCCTGCTACCAGTTGGGCGGCACCCACGGGGCCCTGTCCTTGCCCGATCTGAAGGTTTGGACGCATCTGGACGGCCAGCGCGACTGGTGGACGCCGATGACCGCTTCCTGCGAGATTCGGGAGAATTCCGACCCGCTGACCAGCCAGATCGCCCATTTTGCGGCCGTGATCCGAGGGCAGGCGCGCCCGCTGGTCTCCGGCCTGGAAGGGGTGCGCACGCTGGAAGTCATTGAAGCAATTCAAAACTCTGCCCGAACAGGCGAGACCGTAATGTTAGGCGAAGGCGCTTCCGAAATTGCTGCCCTACCGTAAAATGTCTGATATCTTTTGAAAAATCTTGCATTCATAATCCACATTGGGGAGGCTCCCTGCGGAGGATTTCGCAAGATCACTCAAGGGAGGAATAAAATGATTATGAAACTCACCCGCCGTGCCGCGATGGGCACGGCTCTGGCTGCGGGTCTCGCGGCAGCATCCAGCACGGCCTTCGCACAAGATCGCCTGACCTTCACGATGGCCACCGCCGGGTCGGAAACTGATGCGCGCTCCGTCGCTCTGGCCGAGGTATTCGCACCAATGGTGGCGGGCTTCGCCGATTACCAACCCGGCTACAATGCCACACTCTTTGCGCAAGGAACCGAACTGGAGGCGATCAGCCGGGGCAACCTGACGATGTCCATCGCTTCAGCGCAGGAGATGGCGCAGTTCTTCCCGGAGTTCTCAATCTTCGCGACCGGCTATGTCCATCAGGACGCTGCCCACCAGGTGCGCGTGTTCAACGATCCGGTGATGGACCAGTTCAAGCAACTGGCCGAGGATGAGCTGGGCGTGAAGCTTCTGTCCGTGATGTACTTGGGCCGCCGCCACGTGAACCTGCGTCAGACCCGCGAAGAGCTGGAGGTAATGACGCCAGCCGACCTGGAAGGCGTCAACCTGCGGATGCCGGGCACTGACAGCTGGCAGTTCCTGGGCGCGGCGTTGGGCGCATCGCCTACACCGCTGGCCTTCACAGAGGTCTACACCGCACTCTCCACCGGGGCGATCGACGGTCAGGACAACCCGCTGCCGACCGTTGTGGATCGCAAGTTCTACGAAGTGACCAACCAGATCGCGCTAACGTCGCATCTCGTGGACCTGAACTATATCGCCTTCTCGAAGGAGGTCTGGGACGGACTGACGCCTGACCAGCAGCTGACCGTTCAGAAAGCCGCCGATGCCGCCGCCGCATGGGGCCGCCTCAAGCAGTTGGATATGGAAAACAGCCTGGCTGACTATATACGGAGCCAAGGCGTGGAGGTTTATACTCCAGATCTGGAAGCCTTCCGCACCCATGTGCAGGCGCAATATGCGGGCTCCGAACTGGCGGCGAGCTGGCCCGATGGCGCGCTGGAGCGCATTAACGAACTGGGTAACTGACCTCAGGTTAAGGCCGCGGGAGGACCGGGCATGAGACACCTCGTGACATGGTTCACCCGCGGCACCGAGTTTTTCGCCGCCACGATGTTGGCGGCGATGTTCATCACTTTCCTGCTGCAAATCTTTTCGCGCTACGTGTTGAATCAGCCCTTTGGCTGGACGCTGGAACTGTGCCTGATTCTTTGGGTCTGGATCGTGTTCTGGGGCAATGCGTTCCTCGTGCGGGAACGGGATCACGTCACCTTCGACATCCTTTACCTTGCCGCTCCGCGCCGGGTACGGATCGTGATGGGATTGATCGCGGCTGGGGCCATCGTGGCAGGCACGATCTGGGCGTCCTATCCCACGTGGGACTACGTCAATTTCATGCGTATCCGCCGAACCATGACGGTCGAGAACCCGTTCACCGGGGACAAGATCCGGATGCGGACGATCTTCTACGTCTACCTGATCTTCATGGCTGCGATCACCCTGCGCTACGGCTGGCGCTTCGTCTCTATTCTGCGCAATGGCCCACCGGATGAAGAGCACAAGCTGGTCGACGAGGACCGGGCATGAGTTTCGAACTGATCCTTCTGCTGGCCACACTGTTCGGGTTGGCGGCCATCGGCACGCCGATCGGTTTTTCGATCATGCTGGCCTCGCTGGTATACCTTGGGGCGTCCGGTAAGGACCTTGCACTGACGGGTGAGAAGATCTTGCAGGGCCTTTACGGCAGCTTCATCCTGCTGGCGGTGCCGCTGTTCATCGTGGCCGCCAATATCATGAACGCGGGCACGATCAGCGACAGGCTGCTGCAATTCTGCGTTGCCGTCGTGGGGCGCTTCCGGGGTGGGCTGGGACATGTGAATGTCATGGCCTCGCTGATTTTCTCGGGGATGAGCGGCTCGGCCGTGGCGGATGCGGCCGGCATCGGCAAGATAATCATTTCCATGATGACGAAGGGCGGGCGCTATTCCCGAGGCTACGCCGCCGCGATTACGGCCGCCACCGCCACCATTGGCCCGATCATCCCGCCCTCGATTCCGATGGTGTTGTACGCGCTAGTCTCCAACAGCTCGATCGGGGCGTTGTTTCTGGCGGGCATCGTCCCGGGGCTGGTGATGGGCTTCGTGCTGATGTTGATGAACTACATTATCTCTACCCGCCGGGGCTTCGCCCACGAGGAGCCCGTCCCGCTGAGCGAACTACCCCGCGTGACTGGGCGCGCCTTCCCGGCGCTGCTTATGCCGGTTATCCTGCTGTACGGAATCTATGGCGGGGTAACCACGCCAACGGAGGCCGCCGCCGTCGCTGCTCTCTACGCACTGCTTCTGGCTGCGTTCTTCTACCGTGCGCTTTCCCTCGGTAAACTCTACGAGATTTTCGTGGGCAGCGCCCGGTCCTCGGCGGCCGTGGGCATTGTGATCGGCGGCGCGCTGATCCTGAATTTCATCGTTATCTCCGAGAACATCCCCGCCTCCATCTCCGCGATGTTGACCGGACTGGACGTGCATCCGCTGATCTTCCTGCTGGCGGTGAACCTGCTGGTTCTGATCCTTGGCTGTGTTCTCGATGCCACCACGATCATCCTTGTAATCGTGCCGCTGTTCATCCCGACCTGTGAGGCATTAGGGATTGATCTGGTCCATTTCGGCGTGCTGATCGTGGTCAATTCCATGATCGGGTTGATCACGCCGCCCTACGGGATCCTTTTATTTGTCATCAACGCGGTCACGGGCATTCCCTTGAAGGAGATCATCGCGGAGATCTGGGGCTTTCTTGCTGTGCTCATCGCCGCACTCCTGTTCCTGATCCTTGTGCCCAACGCAGTTCTCTTCCTACCCCGCCTCTTCGGGTATCAGTGATGAAGGCAGCACTGGTCGGCAACGGGATTGGCGCGTCGCTGACTCCCGGTATGCACGAGGCCGAGGGCCGCGCGCAGGGGCTGTCCTACAGCTACGATAGCTTCGATACCGCTACGACCCCGTGGAGCACGCGCTCCCTTGCCGAGATCCTCGATCATGCGCAGGCGCTGGGCTACGCGGGCCTGAACATCACCCACCCACACAAGATGGCGGTGGTCGCCCATCTAGACGAACTGTCTGGTGCGGCACAGGCGCTGGGAACGGTGAATACGGTTGTCTTCCGCGACGGGCGACGGATCGGGTACACGACTGACTACTCCGGCTTCGGGGCGGCCCTGCGGGCCCACGCTCTACCGACACAGGGCGCCCGTGTTGTGCAATACGGCGCGGGCGGAGCAGGCTCCGCCACCGCGTTGGCGCTCATAGATGCAGGGGCGCGGGTTAAGCTGGTGGATAGCGCGCCGGATCGGGCAAAGGCTCTGGCCGCGCAGATCGCGAAGGCCCGCCCCAAAGCCATGATAAATACCGGACCGTTCGATCCCGCACGGGTGGACGGCGCGGTCAACGCCACTCCCCTGGGCATGGACGCTTATCCCGGAATGGCGTTCGACCCCGCGACGCTGGACGCGCAGGCCTGGGTTGCCGATATCGTCTATTTCCCCATGGACACCGCGCTGACCAAGGCTGCAGGCGCCCGGGGGCTACGCGTCATGCAGGGCGGTGCGATGGCACTTTATCAGGCCGTTGATGCCTTCAAGCTGATTACCGGTGTAAATCCGGATGCTGCGCGAATGGGCGCCTCCTTCGACAGGCTTCGCGCTGCTCCCCAACCCGACTGACAGGGAGAGGCTCACGAAGACCTCAATCGCCACAGTATCGATCTCCGGCACGCTTGTCGAAAAGCTGGAAGCGATCGCCGCCGCGGGCTACGAAGGATACGGCTCGCCCAATGCGCCGTTCGGTACCGCGGCGCAGAAGCGCCATTGGCTCACCAAGTGTATGCCACGCGTTTGATCAGAAGGCGGCGCGCAGGTCCTTCAAGGCATCGACCAACATGACGAGGTCTACACCAACGGCGGTGAAGCAGGAGCCCTTCTCGGCATACCGCTTCGCCTCTTCCAGGTGCAGGGCCATCACGCCGGCCGGAACGCCGATCCTTTGCAGCCGGGCCAGACCATCCTCAATCGCCGCGACGACCTCCGGGTGCGACATCTCGCCGGGATGGCCCATGGACGCGCTCAGATCCGCAGGCCCGAAGAACACAGCGTCCACTCCGTCCGTTCCAGCGATCTCCTCCAGCGCGGCGAGGCCCGCGACTGTCTCCACCTGCAGAACGAGGCACAACTCCTGCTCGACCGTGGTGAAATAGTTCTCCACCTTTCCGTAGCGCGTGGCCCGTGTCATACCGGCCATGCCGCGTATTCCGCTCGGGCCGTAGCGCATTGCGGAAACGGCGGCCTCGGCCTGCTCTTTCGTTTCCACATAAGGGATCAGCAAGGTTTGGGCGCCCATGTCCAGCACGCGCTTGATCAGAACCGGGTCGTTCCCGGCGGGTCGGACAATCGCGGACACCTCCGGGTGCGCAGCGAGCGCCTGCAGCGCGGGCAGCACTTCCACTGTCTCGATCGCCGAATGCTCGCAATCCACCAGAACCCAGTCGAACCCGGCCCCACCCAGCATCTCGGCCACGGTATTGCCACCAATCGTGAGCCATAGACCCAACTGGTGGTTCTGATCCCGCAGCGCGGCCTTGAAAGAATTGACAGGTAGTTGCATGGGTGTGGTCTCGATTGATTGCTTCCGGTCCGTGATATTGGAGAATGGAGCAGACGCAAACAAGCCTCTTTTCTGGGTAGGCCGTGCCGCCCGCCCGCGTAAGCCCGCCATGACAGCTCCGGACATCGTTGCGCTCGGCGAGCCCTTTTGTGAGCAACCCAGTCGATCCCACGCGGCATGCCTCTTGATCGCTAGGTAGGACGTGGCGCGACCAGAGGCCCTCTCCCTATCGCAAGTGCATACGGTCATTGATGCAGAGAGCGTCGGCAATTTTCTCGTTATGCTGGATCATTCGCAGACTCTGCGAATTACTGCTCTCCGCCCATATTCTCGGTGCCGTTCCTGCCTTCATGGGAATCTTTGCGATTGCAGCGAACGGCAGCAAGGTCCGCAAAGCGGAAGTTCAGCCTTTCAGAGCCTGAGCAATTCTCTCAGATGACCGCTATGAGCCCAAATCGGACGGTCGCCTGATGCACATCAAGGATACTCTGCACAGCAGCGGATAAAGAAGATCTGATTGAAACCTACAATTGGAGAAACCTAATGCTACATGGTTTCAGAACCGCTGTCGGCGTCTGCACTCTGGCAGTTGGATGTGCCTTCTCGGGAGCGGCGGCTGCAGATACAACGGCCGACGAAAATGCCATTCTCGAAATCTGGTCGACTTACAGTGCGGCTCGTGTCGCGGGTGATGCAGAAACTTGGCTTGGCCTGTGGGATAGTGAAGGCAAGAGAATGGCTCCGGGCGCTCCCGCAGCAGCGTTCGAAAAATTCTCGCAAGTTATCCCCGAGATATTCGAGCAGTCGCAGCCCCAATCCATGTCAATTTTTGCGGATGAAGTTGTAGTCATCGGCGACTGGGCGTTCTCTAGCGGGAATTTCAAGGTGGGTGAAAAAGTCGACGGAAAGTTCCTGACGATCTTCCGCCGGCAAGAGAATGGTAGTTGGCGCATCTATCGTGACGCGTTCAACATGAACACGGAATAGAAAGGATTTGCGTTCCTGCCTCAAAAAAAACGAGGAACGCTTCCAACAACTTCAAGTTGGTTACTGCTTTCAAGAGGCCGTTTTTCCGCAAAGCAGTCGCTCAGCCTCTCAGAGCCTAGGAAATTCTCTCAGAGGACCGCTAGGAGCCCGAAACGGACGTTCAACTTGGTAAACGATTTAGAACTGACACCAATCAATGTGCTGCTGCTCGGTCATGATAGGAGAAGGCCAGTTTCTAGAAGCAATGCCCCAACCATTTGACGAGCGCTTTGTGGCACAATCCTCCGAAAAACAATACTCTCCGGGCCAGATTACCATAATGATTTGTTGTGGTTGCATAGCGTCTTTGATGGTTCTCTGGATCGTGCTCATACGGGTCTATGGTGATCTATATTTCCGCATGGTGAATATCACGGCGACTGTTGGCGCATTAGAGACGCTCTACCTTTTTGTTCACTTGCTGGGATATTTGGTGTCGATGCGCTCGTTCGAAGACAAACGGCATGCTGGACTGGGGCTGGTTATCTTACTTGTTACCATACCCGTTGTCGCATTTATGGGATTCAGTGTTCTAATCTCTTACCTTTGATTTTGGGCATCTTTGCCCAGTAGTCGAAGTCCGCCCGAAAATGCGGGTGACCAAAGCCATAAGCAAGCTTACCGGGTTGTCGGTTTGCCAGTCTTATTGGATGACTCCTCTCCGGTAATAGATCGCTCCAAGGCCACGTCGAGATTTCCATAGGTTCGCGCTTGAAATCGCGAATCCTCGTCAGTTCTTTTTCCGGCAACTCCAGAAGTGCCTCAATGCAGGCTTTTCGCATTCCCTGAACACGTTCGGCAAATTTGGCGATCTTGTCTCGATCGTCGGGTCCATAGGGACGATCAATTGGTGTCGGCTCCCAATGCCAGATACCGCTATACTCTTTTGAGAGGGCGCCCTCGATAATCTCAATGCGTTCATCTTCGGTCATTCTAGGACGAAATCAAATCAATCAACAAATTTCCAGAGCCTTACATTCATCCAAGTATCCAGCCCACCACTCAGCCATGCGCACACGTTCATCCCAATGCTCGCCCCGGGCATAGGCTCGACGAACTGCATTTGCTTCCACATGTGCCAGTTGCCGCTCGATAGCGTCGGGGTTCCATAGCCCGCTTTCATTGGCCAACGTCGAGAAGGTAGCGCGGAACCCATGGGAGGTCATTTCCTCACCCGTGTAACCCATCCTTCTTAATGCCGCGTTCAGGGTATTTTCACTCATGGGCCTCTGAACTGATCTTAGACTTGGGAACAGATAGTGACCGTACCCGGTAAGCGGTCGCAACTCCTCAAGAAGGGCAAGAGCCTGTCTGGGCAGCGGAACGCGGTGTGGACGACGCATTTTCATGCGATCCGCTGGGATCGACCAGACCGAACCCGGTGTATCGAACTCTTCCCAAGTGGCGTGTCGAAGCTCCCCCGGGCGCTGGGCCAGCAAGGCAAGGAGTTGCAGAGCGATCCGTGTGGTGGTTTGCCCGTGGAACACATCGATGGCGCGCAACAGCCCACCCAGCGCCTTTGGATCAGTGATCGCGGCGCGGGGCGTAACTGTCGGCGTCACAAGAGCGTCTCGCAGAGCATAGGTCGGGTCTGTATCCGCGACCCCATCGGCGACGGAATAGCGGAACACCGCGCCGATCTTGGCGCGCAGGCGTCGCGCGGTTTCATAATTGCCCTTTGCCTCGACCCTTCGTAGGCAATCGAGGATCATCGGTGCCGTGACGTCGCTGATCGGTTTCGAACCGAAGGCGTCAATCGCCATCCCGATCAGCCACTCCGTCTTGTGTATCGTGGATTTCGCGCGGCCCTCCTTACTAACCTTCTCGATGAAGGCTTCCGCCTGCGAGGCGAATGTCGCACCCAGACGGTTGCGCTCGGCGCGCTTGCGTTCCTGCTTCTCAGCGCCGGGATCGCGTCCCTCGGCAAGAGCTGAACGTGCTTCCTCCTTAATGCGGCGCGCATCCGCCAAGCTCACATCTGGGTATTTCCCAATCGAAAGCAGCTTTTCTTTGCCTTGCACACGATACTTCATGCGCCAGAGCTTCGATCCGTTCGGATTAATCAGCAGAAACAGCCCGTCGAAGTCGGAGAGCTTATAGGCCTTCGATTGTGGTTTTGCGTTTCGAATCTGTGTGTCGCTTAAGGGCATCTCTGGGGGTATCGCCCTTGGGGGTACTTTGAGATACCCCCAAAAAATACCCCCATTAGGGGTACATGCCCCCGGCTTTCGCTGGACCGGATTGGACAATAGAGTATCATAAAGCCCTTATATACAGAGCGTTTCAGGATGTCATCGAATTTGTCTGTATAGGAAAGTGGTGCCGCTGAAGGGACTCGAACCCCCGACCCCATCACTACGAATGACGTGCTCTACCAGCTGAGCTACAGCGGCTTTCCGTCGTCAGCTGCCAAACCATTTCCGGTGATTCTGGGAGCGCACGGTTGGCTTGTTATTTTCGGCGACACTCTCACGGAGGTTTTTCCGGTCAAGTCCTCTAGTTCATAATCGTCGAGGGGGAAGAAGTGGGGGAATATGTTGCTTAATTTGAGATAAAATACATATAAATCAGTATCTTAATTTTGATATTTGGTGGAGCCTAGGGGAGTCGAACCCCTGACCTCTTGCATGCCATGCAAGCGCTCTCCCAACTGAGCTAAGGCCCCAATGCAGTTTCGCTGCGAGCGTCTCTGTAGGCGGGTGCGGGGATCAGATCAAGCGAAAAATCCACCCCGCGCCGCGCTTATTCCTCGGAATCTTCCGATGCGACATCGGCAAGTTCGTCCAGGCTGACGGTATCCTCGTCCTCATCCTCTTCGAGAACGTCGTCGCCCAGATCGACATCTGCCTCATCCTCGTCATCCTCGAGAACGACCGCATCTTCGTCGTCAATCGCATTGGCCTTGTTCTGCGCGTCGGGTTTGTCGGCCTGCATCGTGCGGGACTTGTTGCCGATCAGGCTCTCGAGCGAAAACTCGTGGGCGCAAGACGGGCAGGTCATCGGATCGTTCTGCAGGTCGTAGAAACGGGTCGAGCAGCTCGGGCAAACGCGTTTTACGCCCCATTCTTCCTTGGGCATGGTCGTCCTCTTTATCTCATTTGAGCGAAGTTGGAGCCAGTTGCCACACCATCGGGGGCGTGTCAAAGCCTTTCCCGCATTGCCGTGCGCTTTGGTGGTTTCATCGGCGGGGATCGGGCGCTACTTTGGGGGGCAGACCGAGACTTGAGGCGCATGAAAAGATGGCAGAGATCATCCGGCTTGGGCATCCCGCGATAGATGTCGAATTGAGGCGCTCCGCCCGGGCGCGCCGCCTGTCCTTGCGTATTTCGAACGTGGATGGAAGGGTCTCTCTGACGCTGCCGGCACGGGCACGGATGTCAGAGGCCGAGCGCTTTCTGGACGCGCAAGAAGCGTGGTTACGCGACCATCTCGCCCAGCGTCCCGATCCTGTCGTCGTCCGGCCCGGGCTGGATCTGCCGGTCGAAGGGCAGATGCGGCGGATCGTCGAGGCGTCCGGGCGCACGGTCCGGCTGACCGATGAGCAGTTGCTGGTACCCGTCGGAACCGACAAGGCGGGGGTGCGGGCCGGAGCCTTTCTCAAGACGCTGGCCCGGGACCGGCTGGCCGAGGCCTCTACCCGGTATGCCGCCAAGCTGGGCCGGAACTTCGGCCGGATCACCCTGCGCGATACGCGGTCACGCTGGGGGTCGTGCAGCTCGGACGGGAACCTGATGTATTCCTGGCGTCTCATTCTCGCGCCGCCGGACGTTCTGGATTACGTCGCGGCCCACGAGGTGGCGCATCTGGCGGAAATGAACCACTCAAAGCGCTACTGGGACGGGCTGGAAGGTCTGTTGCCCACCTATAAGGCCCCCCGGGCGTGGCTGCGCCAGAACGGTCTGTCGCTGCACCGCTACAAGTTCTGAACGGTTGACCGGTTGGGCTTTTGTGATCACATTGCAGCCATGCTGATCCAGGGAAAATCGTCGAATTCCGAAGGGGCCGCGCCAACCGGGGCCGCGAATGATCTTGTCTATCGCAGCCTGCGTGGCCAGATCATGTATGGCCAGATCCTGCCGGGCTCGTCGATGACGCTGCGCGGCATTGGCAAGGATTTCAACGTGTCCATGACGCCGGCGCGTGAAGCGGTGCGGCGTCTGGTGGCCGAGGGGGCGCTCTCGCTCTCCTCCTCGGGGCGGATTTCGACGCCGGATCTGTCCAATGACCGGATCGAGGAGCTGGCTGCCCTGCGCGCCCTGCTGGAACCTGAGCTTGCCGCCCGCGCGCTGCCGCGCGCGCATATGGCGCTGATCGAGCGTCTCACGTCGATCAACACGACGATTGCCGAGGTCATCTCGAACCAGGATGCGGTCGGCTATATCCGGGCCAATCTCGAGTTCCACCGCACGCTTTACCTCAGGGCACAGGCCCCTGCGATGCTGGCGATGGCGGAAACGGTCTGGCTCCAGCTTGGCCCGACCATGCGCAGCCTCTACGGACGTTTGCGGCGCACCGAAGCGCCGTCGCATCACAAGCTGATCGTGGCCGCCCTGATGGCGGGTGATGAGCCGGGGCTGCGGCTTGCGGTCCGGGCGGATGTCACGAACGGGCTGCGTTTGCTGACCAACTGATCCTGGGATCACCGGGCCGGGGGCCCGCCCCCGGACCCCCGGGATATTTCTTGAGACATGAAGCTCAGGAGTGGATCGGGCCGTCGCCGCAGGCCAGTGCGGCCTCGCGCACGGCTTCCGAATAGGTCGGGTGCGCATGGCAGGTGCGGGCCAGGTCCTCGGCCGCGGCCCCGAATTCCATCGCGACGCAGATCTCGTGGATCAGGTCGCCGGCCATCGGTCCGATGATATGGGCGCCGAGGATCCGGTCGGTTTCGGCATCCGCGAGGATCTTCACAAAGCCATCTGCGGCGAAATTCGCCTTGGCGCGGCCATTGCCCATGAAGCTGAACTTTCCGGCCTTGTATGCGCGGCCGTCGGATTTAAGCTGCTCTTCGGTCCGGCCGACATTGGCCACCTCGGGGTGGGTGTAGATCACGCCGGGGATCACGTCGTAATTCACATGGCCTTTCTGGCCGGCGAGGGTTTCGGCAACAGCCATGCCCTCATCCTCGGCCTTGTGGGCGAGCATCGGGCCGTCGATGGCGTCTCCGATCGCGTAGATGCCCGCGACACTGGTGGCCCAATGAGCGTCGGTTTCGATCTGGCCCCGCGGCGACATCGCGACGCCCAATGCGTCAAGGCCAAGCCCCTCGGTGAAGGGTTTGCGGCCGGTTGCGACGAGGACCGTGTCGGCCTCTTCGACGTGATCGCTGTCATCCTTGCGCAGCTTGTAGCGGACCGTTGCCTTGCCTCCCTTGACATCGACGCCCTGAACAGCGGCGCCGAGCTGGAATTCAAGCCCTTGTTTGGTAAGAATTTTCTGGAACTGACGCTGCACTTCCGCGTCCATGCCGGGGGTGATCGTGTCGAGGAATTCGATCACCTTTACCGAAGCGCCAAGGCGGGCATAGACCGAGCCCAGCTCCAGCCCGATCACGCCGGCTCCGATCACCACCAGTTTCTTCGGGATCTTGGGAAGCGCGAGGGCGCCGGTCGAACTGACGACCGTTTTCTCGTCGATCTCGACACCGGGCAGGGTCGCCACGTCTGAGCCCGAGGCGATCACGATGTTCTTGGCGTCGTGGAGTGTGTCCCCCACCTTGACCTTGCCGGGTTCGGGGATGCTGGCCCAGCCCTTGATCCAGTCGACCTTGTTCTTCTTGAACAGGAATTCGATGCCCTGCGTGTTCTGGCCGATCACCTCGTCCTTGTAGGAGAGCATCTGTTTCCAGTCGACCGAGGGGCTTTTGCCCTTCAGGCCCATTTTCGCGAAATTATGCTCGGCCTCGTGGAGCTGGTGGGAGGCATGCAGGAGCGCCTTGGAAGGGATGCAGCCGATATTCAGGCAGGTGCCGCCGAGCGTCTCGCGCCCCTCGACACAGGCTGTTTTCAGGCCGAGCTGCGCACAGCGGATGGCGCAGACATAGCCACCGGGGCCGGAGCCGATGATGATGACGTCATAACTGGACATGGGGACTCCTTGGGCAAGTGGGCAGGACGAAAACGGATGAAAGGAGGCGTTGTGCGGGGCTCACGCCGGCAGCCCAAGCTGCGTTGGCGGCGCGGTGGCGTGCCCCCATCACAACGGATCCTTGATCCATTTTCCCGACAGTAGCATGGCCATCTCCTCGAATGGCTTTTCGATATCAGTATAGGACAGGGATACGGCGCCGTCTTCGTTGGTCTGGCCCGGCAGATGCATCAGCCGGCACCATTGCTTTCCCTTTTTCCCGGTATCGCCCGCTTCAACACGGATCACATGATCCATGTTGAACAGGATGAATTCTCCGGACGTCCTATTTTTCAGTCTCAGGAACATCGTGTGGTCTCAGAGATCCATCAGAAGACGTCGCGGATCCTCCAGGGCCTCCTTGACCCGAACGAGGAAGGTCACCGCGCCTTTGCCGTCAACGATGCGGTGATCGTAGCTCAGCGCCAGATACATCATCGGGCGGATCTTGATCTCCCCGTCGATGACCATCGGACGGTCCTGGATCTTGTGCATGCCAAGGATGCCCGATTGCGGCGGGTTGAGGATCGGTGAGCTCATCAGGGAGCCGTAGACACCGCCGTTCGAGATCGTGAAGGATCCTCCCTGCATCTCCGACATGGACAGTTTGCCGTCGCGGGCCCGCGCGCCTTTCGAGGCAATCGCCTTCTCGATCTCCGCGAAGGACAGGCTGTCCGCGTCGCGGATCACCGGCACGACGAGCCCTGTCGGCGTGCCCGCGGCGATGCCCATATGGACGTAGTTCTTGTAGACGATATCGGTGCCGTCGATCTCGGCATTGACCTCGGGAACCTCTTTGAGCGCGTGGCAGCAGGCCTTGGCGAAGAACGACATGAAGCCCAGCTTCACGCCGTGCTTCTTGAGGAACAAGTCCTTGTATTCATTTCGAATTGCCATCACCTCGGTCATGTCGACCTCATTGTAGGTGGTCAGCATCGCGGCGGTGTTCTGACTGTCTTTCAGGCGACGCGCAATGGTCTGGCGCAGGCGGGTCATCTTGACCCGTTCTTCCCGCGCAGCATCATCGGCCGGGACAGGGGCCCTCGGAGCCTGCGCCATCGGGGCGGGTTCCGCCGTTGCGGCTGACAGGGCCTTCTGGACATCTTCTTTCATGATGCGCCCGTCGCGGCCGCTGCCCTGCACCTGATCTGCGGACAGGCTGTGCTCGGCCATCATCTTGTTGGCCGAGGGGGCGTTCTCGACATCGGAGCGTGCAGGCGCGGGGGCAGCTGCGGCCTCTGCCGCGGCAGCGGCGGGGGTGGGGGCTGCTGGCGCGGCACTTGCCTCGGCACCTCCGGCGGCAGTCATCACGGCCAGACGGCCGCCTGCGGCAACGGTGTCGCCTTCCGCTGCGAGAATTTCCTGCAAAACGCCGGAGATCGGCGCGGGCACTTCGACCGAGACCTTGTCGGTTTCCAGCTCACACAGCATCTCGTCGGCATTCACCGCCTCTCCGGGCTGTTTGAACCATGTGGAGACGGTGGCCTCGGTCACGCTTTCTCCAAGCGCGGGGACCATCACGTCCACGGGGGCCTGACCGGCGGGGGCCATCGGGCCATTGTCCGGCTGGCTCGGAGCGGCAGGCGCGTCCGGCGCGGGCTGCAGGGCGGCGGCAGGCTCCGGCGCGGGCGCGGCTTTTTCCGGCGCCGGTTTCTCGGCCTCCGGCGCAGCCCCTGCACCTTCGCTGATCTTGGCCAGCAGCGCGTCGACGGCGACGGTTTCGCCCTCGGCGGCAACGATTTCCGACAACGTTCCGGCCACCGGAGAGGGGACTTCGACCGTTACTTTGTCGGTCTCCAGCTCGCAGAGCATGTCATCCACCGCGACGCTGTCGCCGGGCTGTTTGAACCACGTTGCAACGGTGGCTTCGGTAACGCTTTCACCAAGGGTCGGGACCCGAACTTCTGACATGGACTATTTCCCTTCCAATGTAAGCGCTTCGTTCACGAGCGCTTCTTGCTGTGCTTTGTGCATGCTGGCCAGACCCGTGGCAGGCGAGGCCGAGGCCGGCCGGCCGGCATAGACCGGCCGTGTGTGCTTTGCGCCGATCCGGCCAAGGACCCATTCGACATTCGGCTCGATGAAGGTCCACGCACCCTGGTTCTTGGGCTCTTCCTGACACCACACCATCTCGGCATCGGGGAAGCGCTCGAGCTCCTTGACGGCAGAGAGCGCCGGGAACGGGTAATACTGCTCGAACCGCAGCAGGTAGATGTCGTCGATCCCGCGGGCATCGCGTTCTTCGAGCAGGTCGTAATAGACCTTGCCCGAACACATCACCACGCGCTTGATCTTGTTGTCCGGGACCAGCTTGGTGTCGGAGTTGCCGTACTGGGCATCGTCCCAAAGCACCCGGTGGAAGCTGGAGCCGGTCGTCATGTCGTCGGCCCTGCTGACCGCCAGCTTGTGGCGCAGCAGGGATTTCGGCGTCATCAGCACCAGCGGCTTGCGGAACGAGCGGTGCAGCTGGCGCCGCAGGATGTGGAAATAGTTGGCCGGTGTCGTGCAGTTGGCCACGATCCAGTTGTCGCCGCCGCACATCTGCAGGAAACGTTCCAGCCGCGCCGAGGAGTGCTCCGGCCCCTGACCTTCAAACCCGTGCGGCAACAGCATCACGAGGCCCGACATCCGCAGCCACTTGCTTTCGCCCGAACTGATGAACTGGTCGAACATGATCTGCGCGCCGTTGGCGAAATCACCGAACTGTGCTTCCCACAGGACCAGCGCATTCGGCTCGGCCAGCGAATAGCCGTATTCGAACCCGAGCACGGCATATTCCGACAGCATCGAGTCGATCACCTCGTACTGGGCTTGTCCCTCGCGCACATGGTTGAGCGGGTAGTAGCGCTCCTCGGTGTCCTGATTGACCAGCGCGGAATGGCGCTGGCTGAACGTGCCACGCGCGGAATCCTGACCGGCGAGGCGGACCGGAAAGCCCTCCGACATGAGCGATCCGAAGGCCAGTGCCTCGGCCGTGGCCCAGTCGAACCCTGTCCCGGTCTCGAACATCTTCTTCTTGGCGTCGAGAAGCCGGCCCACGGTCTTGTGGAGCGCGAACCCGTCGGGGACATGCGTCAGGCTGTTGCCGATCTCCTTGAGCGTCTTGGCCGAGATCGCGGTCTTACCGCGCTGGTATTTCTGCTCCTTCATCCGGTCGAGATGCGACCAGCGCCCGTCCAGCCAGTCGGCCTTGTTGGGCTTGTAGTTCTTTCCGGCCTCGAACTCCTCGTTCAGATACGACTGGAAGGCGGCCTTCATATCCTCGATCTCGCCCTCGGGGATCAGACCGTCCTTCACCAGCCGCTCGGTATAGAGCGTCAGGGTCGTTTTGTGGGTCTTGATCTTCTTGTACATGATCGGGTTGGTGAACATGGGCTCGTCGCCCTCGTTATGGCCAAACCGGCGGTAGCAGATCATGTCGATCACCACGTCCTTGCGGAACTTCTGACGGAACTCCGTGGCGACTTTCGCGGCGTGCACCACGGCTTCCGGATCGTCTGCATTGACGTGGAAGATGGGCGCTTCGACCATCAGCGCGATATCGGTCGGGTAGGGCGAACTGCGCGAGAAATGCGGCGCGGTGGTGAACCCGATCTGGTTGTTGACCACGATATGCATCGTGCCGCCCGTCTTGTGGCCGCGCAGACCGGACAGGCCGAAGCCTTCGGCCACGACACCCTGACCGGCAAAGGCCGCATCACCGTGCAGAAGAATGGGCAGAACCGAGGTGCGGTCGTCGTCGTTGTTCTGGTCCTGCTTGGCGCGGGCCTTGCCCAGAACAACCGGGTTCACCGCTTCCAGATGCGACGGGTTTGCCGTCAGCGACAGGTGGACGAGATTGCCGTCGAATTCCCGGTCGGAGGATGCGCCGAGATGGTATTTCACATCGCCCGATCCGTCGACTTCCTCGGGCTTGAAACTGCCGCCCTGGAATTCGTTGAAAATCGCCTTGTAGGGTTTGGCCATCACGTTGGCCAGAACGCTCAGGCGGCCGCGATGGGGCATGCCGATCACGATATCCTTGACGCCCAGATTGCCGCCGCGCTTGATGATCTGCTCCATCGCGGGAACAAGGCTCTCGCCGCCATCAAGGCCGAAGCGCTTGGTGCCCATGTATTTGACGTGGAGGAATTTCTCGAACCCCTCGGCCTCAACCAGCTTGTTGAGGATCGCGCGGCGCCCTTCGCGGGTGAACTGGATTTCCTTGCCGAAGCCCTCGATCCGTTCCTTCAGCCAGCTTGCCTGTTCGGGGTCGGAAATGTGCATGTATTGCAGCGCGAATGTTCCGCAATAGGTGCGTTTCACGATCGCGAGGATCTCGCGCATGGAGGCGGTCTCAAGCCCCAGAACGTTATCGATGAAGACGGGCCGGTCCATATCGGCCTCGGTGAAGCCGTAGCTTTTCGGATCCAGCTCGGGATGCGGGGTCTCGTCGCGCATGCCCAGCGGATCGAGATCGGCCACCAGATGCCCCCGGATCCGGTATGCGCGGATCAGCATCAGCGCGCGGATGGAATCCATCACCGCCTGCTTGACGGCCTGATCGGAAACCCTGACGCCGATCTCGTCGGCCTTGGCGGTGATCTTCTCGGCCACCGCTTCGGGCTCTGTCGCCCACTGGCCGTCCAGTGCCGCGGTCAGCTCGTCCCCCGGCTGGGGCGGCCAGTCGGTGCGCGCCCAGCTTGGCCCCGAGGCCTCGTGTTTGACGTCGACCTCGGTATCTCCGAGTTCCCTGAAAAAGGCCCGCCAGCCTTCATCGACCGCGTTGGGGTCGTTGGCGTAGCGCGCATAGAGCTGCTCGAGATACTCGGCATTGTGGCCTTGCATGAAGCTCGAGGCATGAAAAATGTCGTTGGGGGATTGCTCAGTCATTGTTCTTTCCTATCGCCGTACCATCCGATCGGGTGTGAACACAGGTGTTTTCGGGGTGCAGCCGGGGCTGCGGTTTTGTCTTTAATGTCTTTTATCTCTTGGCGCTGCGAGGCGGACCGCCCTGGTCCGCCTCACCGCTTGTCTTGTCGTCAGCCAATGGCTTCCAGAACGGCCTCGCCCAGTCCGGCGGGGCTTTCGGCGACCACGATACCGGCCGAGCGCATGGCTTCGATCTTGTCTTCCGCGCCGCCCTTGCCACCGGCCACGATCGCACCGGCATGGCCCATGCGGCGGCCCGGAGGCGCCGTGCGTCCGGCGATGAAGCCCGCGGTGGGCTTCCAGCGGCCCTTCTTCTTTTCGTCGGCGAGGAACTGCGCGGCATCCTCTTCCGCGGAGCCGCCGATCTCGCCGATCATGATGATCGACTGGGTCTCGTCATCTGCGAGGAAGCGCTCGAGAACATCGATATGCTCGGTGCCCTTGATCGGATCGCCGCCGATGCCCACGGCCGTGGACTGGCCCAGACCGCTGTCGGAGGTCTGCTTGACCGCCTCATAGGTCAGCGTGCCGGAACGCGACACGACACCGACAGAGCCACGCTTGTGGATGTGACCGGGCATGATGCCGATCTTGCAGGCGTCCGGCGTGATGATGCCGGGGCAGTTCGGGCCGATCAGGATCGAAGACGACCCTTCCAGCGCGCGCTTGACCTTCAGCATGTCCAGCACCGGGATACCCTCGGTGATGCAGCAGATCAGAGGGATCTCGGCATCCAGCGCCTCGAGGATCGAGTCCGCCGCGAAGGGCGGCGGCACATAGATCACCGATGCGTTCGCGCCGGTCCGCTCCACCGCCTCGTGGCAGGAATTGAACACCGGCAGATCGAGATGCGTCTGACCGCCTTTGCCGGGGGTCACACCGCCCACCATCTGGGTGCCGTAGGCAATTGCCTGCTCGGAGTGGAACGTGCCCTGCGAGCCCGTGAACCCCTGACAGATTACTTTTGTGTTTTCGTCGATGAGTACTGCCATTGGATCAACCCTTCACTGCCTTCACGATTTTCTCTGCGCCGTCTTTCAGATCATCGGCTGCGATCACGTCGAGGCCGCTTTCGTTGATGATGCGTTTGCCATCTTCCACATTGGTGCCTTCGAGGCGAACCACAAGCGGAACCTTCAGGCCGACTTCCTTGACGGCCGCAACCACGCCTTCCGCGATCACGTCGCAGCGCATGATGCCGCCGAAGATGTTGACCAGAATGCCCTTCACCTTGTCATCGGAGGTGATGATCTTGAACGCCTCGGTCACCTTCTCCTTGGTGGCGCTGCCGCCCACATCAAGGAAGTTGGCAGGCTCCGCGCCATAAAGCTTGATGATGTCCATCGTCGCCATGGCAAGCCCCGCGCCGTTGACCATGCAGCCGATCTCACCATCGAGCGCGATGTAGTTGAGATCGTATTTGGAGGCCGCAAGCTCCTTGGGGTCTTCCTCGGTTTCGTCGCGCAGGGCGGCGATGTCGGCATGCCGGTACACGGCGTTGCTGTCGAAGCCCATCTTCGCGTCGAGGCATTTCAGATCGCCGTCGGAGGTCACGATCAGCGGGTTGATCTCCAGCATCTCGCAATCTTTTTCCATGAACAGCTTGTAGAGCGTGCCCATCAGGCCGACGCATTGCTTCACCTGCTTGCCTTCAAGGCCGAGCATGAAGGCGATCCGGCGGCCATGGAACGGCTGGTAGCCGGTGGCGGGATCGACAGAGAAGCTCAGGATCTTGTCCGGCGTCTCGGCGGCGACTTCCTCGATGTCCATTCCGCCTTCGGTCGAGCAGACGAAGGACACGCGGCTGGACTGACGGTCAACAAGCAGAGCGAGATAAAGCTCGCTTTCGATGCCTGCGCCGTCCTCGATGTAGATCCGGCCCACCTGCTTGCCGGCAGGGCCGGTCTGGTGCGTGACCAGCGTGCGCCCCAACATGCGTTTGGCTTCTTCGGCAGCTTCCTCGACGGATTTGGTCAGGCGGACGCCGCCCTTGTCTCCGGCATCGGCTTCCAGAAAGTGACCTTTGCCGCGACCACCTGCATGGATCTGGGCTTTCACCACCCATACCGGTCCGTCGAGCTCGCCCGCTGCGGTTTTCGCGTCCTCTGCCTTGAGAACAGCACGGCCATCAGAAACCGGGGCGCCATAGCTGCGAAGAAGAGCCTTCGCTTGATATTCATGGATATTCACTAGACTCTCCTGTTGATTTGACGCCCCCGTCTTCGCACGTTCGATCCGACGCATGAAGCAAATTCGTAACAGGAATGTGCAATTAATCCCGTTTGTGATCACGGCTCAAAATACTGTGATCACAAAAGCGGAAACCGGCTAGTTTACTTTGGAAATATGAAATTTGGCGGAGCGTTTTCCGCTCCGTTTACGCAAAGGGGCGCCCGATCAGAACGCCCCGTGCAGGTCCGGAATCAGCTCCGGAGGCTCCGGGGCCCGGAGCCCGAAATCAGGCCCCGAAGTCAGGCCCCGGAATTTAGGCCCCGGAATCTAGGCCAGCGAGCTTTCGATGCCCTTGCAGGCTTCCACGAGGCCTTTGACGGCGTTGACCGAGTTGTCAAACATGGCCTGCTCGTCCTTGGACAGCTTGATGTCGACGATCTTCTCGATACCGCCCGCGCCGATGATCGTTGGCACGCCGACGTAAAAGCCCTTCAGGCCGAACGCACCGTCGACATAGGCCGCGCAGGGCAGGAGGCGCTTCTGGTCCTTCAGGTAGGCTTCGGCCATTTCGATCGCCGAGGAAGCCGGGGCATAGAAGGCAGAGCCATTGCCCAGCAGCTTGACGATCTCGGCGCCGCCGTCGCGGGTCCGCTGGACGATCGCGTCGAGTTTTTCCTGCGTGGTCCAACCCATCTCCACCAGATCCGGCAGCGGGATGCCGGCGACGGTGGAATAGCGGGTCAGCGGCACCATCGTGTCGCCATGGCCGCCCAGAACAAAAGCGGTCACATCCTTCATCGAGACGTCGAATTCGACGCTCAGGAAGTGACGGAAACGCGCACTGTCGAGAATGCCCGCCATGCCGCAGACTTTTTCATGCGGCAGGCCGGAGAATTCACGCAGCGCCCAGACCATGGCGTCCAGCGGGTTGGTGATGCAGATCACGAACGCGTTGGGGGCGTGGTCGCGGATGCCTTCGCCCACGGCCTTCATGACCTTGAGGTTGATCCCCAGCAGATCGTCGCGGCTCATGCCCGGCTTGCGCGGCACACCGGCGGTGACAATGCAGACATCCGCACCTGCGATATCGGCATAGCTTGTCGTGCCTTTCAGCGCGGCGTCGAACCCTTCGACCGGGCCGGATTCGGCGAGATCGAGGGCCTTGCCCTGCGGGGTTCCGTCCGCGATGTCGAACAGGACGACGTCACCGAGTTCCTTGAGTGCCACGAGATGGGCGAGCGTGCCGCCGATTTGTCCGGCGCCGATAAGGGCGATCTTGGGTCTGGCCATTTCGAAATGGTCTCCAGTCAGTTGATGTTGCGCAATTGCGTAGACCCTCGGGCAGATTCACGCAAGTCTGCTGGACGACCGAAGGCCATTCTGGTCCGGGTCGGCCGCGAAGCTGCGCGCGGATTACCCATTGAGGATGCTTTGTTTTCTCGAAGGCGCGAGGCCGCGACGCGCAACCCCCGGTTTTTCACCCTCGCAATTTCGGCAAACGCGCGGCCCGGAACGCCAAAACGAAACGCGGCACGCCGCAGCATCTGCGGCGCGCTGCCGATTCTCTGATTGTCGCTGGTTACGGTTCCGACTGCGGGGCAAGGCGTTTGCGCGCGCATGCCCCTCGGGGGCTGAAATTGATCGGTTGGCGCAGGCACGGGCCGGATTTGAAGACCCGGACCCACGCCCGGGAAGAGATCAGGTCGGCAGGCCCAGCTTGGCGGGCAGCTCTTCCTCGACCGTTTCATAGCCAGAGCCCGCCGCCACAAGACAGGTGATCCCGTCGGGCCGTGTCATGGTGATGGTCCATGTCCCGCTGTCGCTGGAGGCAAACATCTCGATGATGGAGTTGTCTCCGGCCAGCCCCATGGACCGGCGGCTTTCGCCGTAATTCGTGGCGAGTGTGTCGAGGATCACGTCGCGCTGGGCGCAGCGGCCCACGGATTGTGCCTGCGCCATGTCGGTCGCGAAAAGGAGCGCTGCGAACCCGAGTGAAAGTCCGAAAATCTGAGTTTGCATGTCCAAGTTCCTTTGTTGCCCGCAATCGTGTTTCGCCCGGCTTCCCCTCTGGCCGGCAATCGGCCGTCGCGGGATCATGACCCTCTCATGGTCGCGCTCAGCATACGAAGATAAGGTTAACCAGCCGTTCGCACTGCGACGGAAGGCCCTCAAACAGTTATTGCGGGAGCCCTTCGCTTGTGTTCGAACCTTTGCAGGACTTCCATGGAGATCAGAATCGATGGCACCGATCACACGACCTTTCCGGTCGGTTTTGTATATCCCCGGCTCCAAGAGCCGCGCGCTTGAAAAAGCAACGACGCTTCCGGTAGACGCAATCATTTTCGACCTCGAGGACGCGGTCGCGCCCGACGAGAAGGACACGGCGCGCCAGTTGCTCGCCGAGACGCTGTCGGGAACGGATTTCGGGCCGCGCTACCGGCTTGTGCGGATCAACGGGCAGGATACGGAGTGGGGGCGCAAGGATCTCGAGACCTTCGCGAAGGTCGGACCTGACGCCATCTTGCTGCCCAAGGTGGAAAGCCGCGCGGCGGTGGCCGAGATTGCCGCCCGCCTCGATGCGGAGCCGGGCGCAAGCCAGACGCGGCTGTGGGCGATGATGGAGACCCCGCTGGGCATCCTGAACGCCGCCGAGATCGCCACCGGTCCGCGCATGGAAGGCTTCGTCATGGGCACGAATGATCTGGCCAAGGACCTCAACTGCCGGTTCCGCGCCGATCGCGAGCCGCTGCTGACCTCGCTGCAGCTTTGCCTGCTGGCGGCACGGGCGCATGGCCTGATCTGCATCGATTCCGTCTTCAACGCTTTCAAGGACGACGCGGGCTTGCAGGTCGAAACCGCACAGGGGCGCGATATGGGGTTTGACGGCAAATCCCTGATCCATCCGGCGCAGGTGGCGATCACCAACGCGGCCTTCGCACCGTCTGACGCGGAGGTTGATCTGTCCCGGCGCCAGATCGCGGCTTTTGAACAGGCGCAGGCCGAAGGGCAGGGCGTTGCGGTTCTGGATGGCAAAATCGTGGAAAACCTGCATGTTGAAACCGCCCGGGCCGTGTTGGCCAAGGCCGATGCGATTGCAGAACTGGAGAGATGATCGATGACCTTGTTACTAATCGGCCTGCTGTTGTGGTGGGGTGCACATCTTTTCAAACGTCTCGCCCCTGACGCCCGTCAGGCCCTGACCGACAAGATGGGCGACGCCTCGAAGGGGGTTTTCGCGGTCCTGCTGATCCTGTCCATCGTGCTTATGGCCAAGGGCTATCGCGGCGCCGAGTTCATCGATGTCTGGTACCCGCCAAGCTTCATGGTCCATATCAACAACCTGTTGATGCTCATCGCCTTCTACGTATTCGGCGCGAGCGCGGCCAAGCCGGAAAAAGTCTGGCTTGGCACGAAAATCCGCCATCCCCAGCTCGGGGCGGTCAAGATCTGGGCCTTCGCGCATCTTCTGGCCAATGGCGATCTGGCGTCGATCCTGCTGTTTGGCGGCATGCTTGCATGGGCCGTGACGGAGATGATCGTGATCAACAAGGCCGAAGGCGCCTGGACGCCGCCCGCGCAGGCCCCCGCCAAGAAGGAGATCGTGCTCGTGGTGGTGACGCTGGTCCTCTTCTCGCTCACGGCGGCCGTGCACAACTACCTCGGCGTCTCGCCCTTCGGAGGATGACATGAAGCTCTACCGCTTTCTCAGCGAGGACGACACCTCGGCCTTCTGTCACAAGGTCAGCGACGCGCTTCACAAGGGCTGGACCCTCTATGGAGAGCCGACCTACGCCTTTGACGCCGCGCGCGGTGTGATGCGCTGCGGTCAGGCCGTCATCAAAGAGGTCGAGGGCAGCTACAGCCCCGATCTCAAGCTCGGGGACCAGTAATGGCAGGAAACAAGACCAGCGCGGGCCGTTTCTTCGAGGATTACAGCGTTGGTCAGGTGATCCGGCACGCCGTGCCGCGCACCCTGTCGGGGGGCGAACGCGCACTCTATCACGCGCTCTATCCGACCCGCCACGCCTTTTATGCCTCCGACGAGTTTGCGCGGGAATGCGGTCTGCACGAAGCGCCGATGGAGGATCTGATCGGGTTCCACACGGTGTTCGGCAAGACCGTGCCCGACATCTCGGTCAACGCGGTGGCCAATCTGGGATACGCGGAAGGACGGTTCTTCAAGCCGGTCTACCTCGCCGATACGCTCTTTGCGCGCTCCGAGGTGATCGGCGTGAAGCAGAACTCGAACGGCAAGTCGGGTGTGGTCTGGGTGCGGACGACGGGCGAGAACCAGTTCGGCGACAAGATCCTCGACTATGTGCGCTGGGTCATGGTGCGCAAAGGCGACATCGACGCGCCCGCGCCGGAAACCGTCATTCCGGACCTGTCATCCGCAGTCGCGGCCAGCGACCTTGTCGTGCCCGAAGGCCTCGATTTTACGAATTACGATTTCGCGCAGGCCGGAGAGCCGCACCGCCTGTCGGATTACGAGATCGGCGAGAAGATCGACCATGTCGACGGGGTGACCATCGAAGAGGCCGAGCACATGCTGGCCACGCGCTTGTGGCAGAACACCGCCAAGGTGCATTTCGATGAGACACAGCGCCCCGACGGGCGCCGCCTGATCTATGGCGGGCACGTGATCTCTCTGGCTCGTGCGCTGAGTTTCAACGGGCTGGCCAATGCGCAGATGATCGTCGGTCTCAATGGCGGGGCACATGCAAACCCGTGCTACGCGGGGGATACGGTCACCGCGTGGTCCGAGGTGCTTGATATCGCCGAGACGTCCGCACCCGGTGTCGGCGCGATCCGTCTGCGTCTCGTTGCGCAAAAGGCTGGGGCGGATCCGTTCTCGCTGAAAGGCGACGACAGGAGGTATCTGCCGGAGGTGCTTCTGGATTTCGACTACTGGGCGTTGATGCCGCTCTGAGGCCGGAATCAACGGGAGTTCGCACCTCGCTGGCCGGAGCTTTTGTTTTGTGATCACGCCAGAATACGGTGTGATCACAAATACGCGTGTTGCGTCAAAATGCGCGGGACCTGTGAAAAAATCCTCTTAGAAGCTGCGTGACTCGTGCGCGCAATGAGATATGGTCTCGGATAGGCTTCGATCATTTCGCGAGGATGTCCCATGGCTGACGTAAATCGGGGAAACAGACCGCTTTCCCCTCATATTTCCATCTACCGGCCTCAGTTCACCTCGGTGAGCTCCATTTTGACGAGAATCACGGGCAATGCCCTGATCCTCGCAGCGATCCTCGTGGTCTGGTGGTTTCTCGCGGCAGCTTACGGGCCGGAGTATTTCGCCGTTGCCGATGGCGTGATCACATCGTGGTTCGGGGATCTGGTCATGTTCGGATCGCTCTGGGCGGTCTGGTATCATTTCCTCGCGGGGTTGCGGCATCTCTACTGGGACTCGGGCCGCGGGTTCGAACTGGACGAAGCGAAACTGCTCGCCTACGGGATCATCATCGGATCCTTCGTTCTGACCGGCGCAACCGCGCTTTTGATTTGAGGAGCGACGCGATGGCATATCTTACAGACAGAAAGCGCGCGGCGGGCATGGGCTCCGCGAAATCGGGAACCGAGCATCACTGGCATATGATCGTAAGCTCGGTGGCCCTGGCCATCCTCGCGCCGCTGTTCATCTTCACCTTCGGCCCGATGCTGGGGGAGCCGCATGATCAGGTCGTGGCCTATTTCGCGCGGCCCTTCCCCGCGATTGTCGCGGCACTGACGATCGTCGTGGGCTTCCTGCACTTCAAGAACGGGGTTCAGGTGCTGATCGAGGATTACGTGCAAGGCATGATGCGTGAAGTGCTCATCATCGCCACGATTTGTCTTTCTTACGCCGCGGCGGGCACGGGGCTTTTCGCCATCGCCCGCATCGCGCTTTAACATCACTGCCGGAGCAACAGACGCATGGCTGCTTACGATTACGAAACACATGAATACGACGTTGTCGTCGTCGGGGCCGGCGGGGCCGGTTTGCGCGCCACGCTGGGCATGGCCGAGCAGGGCTTGCGCACCGCCTGTGTGACGAAGGTCTTCCCGACCCGCTCCCACACCGTCGCGGCACAGGGCGGCATCGCGGCCAGCCTTAGCAACATGGGGCCCGACAACTGGCAGTGGCACATGTATGACACCGTCAAGGGCTCGGACTGGCTGGGCGATACCGATGCCATGGAGTATCTGGCCCGCGAAGCGCCCAAGGCGGTCTATGAGCTGGAACATTACGGCGTGCCGTTCTCCCGCACCGAAGAGGGCAAGATCTATCAGCGGCCCTTTGGCGGACACACCACCGAGTTCGGTGAAGGCCCCCCGGTGCAGCGCACCTGCGCGGCCGCGGACCGGACCGGACACGCGATCCTGCACACGCTTTACGGCCAGTCGCTCAAGAACAATGCCGAGTTCTATATCGAGTATTTCGCCATCGACCTGATCATGTCCGATGACGGGGCCTGCACGGGGTTGCTGTGCTGGAAGCTCGACGACGGGACCCTGCACTTGTTCTCGGCAAAGATGGTCGTGCTGGCGACGGGCGGCTACGGCCGGGCCTATTTCTCGGCAACCTCGGCCCATACCTGCACCGGAGACGGGGGCGGCATGGTGGCGCGCGCGGGCCTTCCGCTTCAGGACATGGAGTTCGTGCAGTTCCACCCGACCGGCATTTATGGTGCAGGCTGCCTGATCACCGAAGGCGCCCGCGGCGAGGGCGGCTACCTCACCAATTCGGAGGGCGAGCGGTTCATGGAACGCTACGCGCCCACCTACAAGGACCTTGCCTCGCGCGATGTGGTGTCCCGCTGCATGACGCTCGAGATCCGCGAGGGGCGCGGTGTGGGGCCAGAGGGCGACCACATCCACCTGCATCTCAATCACCTTCCGCCCGAGACGCTGGCCGAACGGCTTCCGGGCATCTCGGAAAGTGCGCGCATCTTTGCCGGCGTCGATCTGACGAAAGAGCCGATCCCCGTTCTGCCCACCGTGCATTACAACATGGGCGGGATCCCGACCAATTACTGGGGCGAGGTGCTCTCGCCCACGAAATCCGATCCTGACCGTGTCGCGCCGGGCCTGATGGCCGTGGGCGAGGCGGGCTGCGCCTCCGTGCACGGGGCCAACCGTCTGGGGTCGAACTCGCTGATCGACCTTGTGGTCTTCGGCCGCGCCGCCGCGATCCGCGCGGGTCAGATCGTCGATCCGAACGCGCCGAACCCGACCATCGACACCCGCGCTATTGACGCGGCACTCGACCGGTTCGACGGTTTGCGCCACGCCAAGGGGCATACGCCGACCGCCGAGCTGCGCCTCGAGATGCAGCGCACGATGCAGCAGGACGCGGCGGTGTTCCGCACCGACAAGACGCTCGCCGAGGGTGTCGTGAAGATGGAAAGCGTCGCCAGCAAGATGGACGACCTGGAGGTCTCGGACCGCTCGCTGGTCTGGAACTCCGATCTTATGGAGACGCTGGAGCTTGCCAACCTGATGCCAAACGCCGTGGCCACCATCGTGGCGGCAGAGGCGCGTAAGGAAAGCCGCGGCGCCCATGCCCATGAGGATCATCCCGACCGCGATGACGAGAACTGGCGCAAGCATTCGCTGACATGGTTCAAGGGCCGCGAGGCCAAGCTGGACTATCGCGGCGTGCATCTGAACCCGCTCACCAGCCACAATGACGGCGGCATCGATCTCAAGAAGATCGCGCCCAAGGCGCGGGTCTATTGATGCGCCTGACTGCCAGCCTGATTGCCGTGCCGCTTGGCCTTTCGGCCTGTGCGGAGGGCGGCGTTGCCGACCAACTGGCGCGCGCGCAGGCCAAGGATGCGGTCAATCCGGTGATCGCGCGCAACTTCCCGGGCGTGCCTTTGGAGCCTTCCACCGATTGCGTGATCGACAATGCCCGCGCGTCCGAGATCGTAACGCTTGCACGGGCCTCGGTGGCGGGGCTGACGCCCGCCGACGGCGAACTGGTGCTGGAGATCGCCACCCGACCCGAAACACTGACTTGTCTGCTCGATGACGGCCTCGCGCCGTTCGTGACGTAAGAGGACACGATGGTACAACTGACCCTCCCCAAGAACTCCAAGATCATGACCGGCAAGACATGGCCGAAGCCGGACGGGGCGACGAATGTCCGCAAGTTCCAGATCTACCGCTGGAACCCCGATGACGGGAAGAACCCGCAGGTCGACACCTATTTTGTCGATATGGACAAATGCGGGCCGATGGTTCTGGACGCGCTGATCAAGATCAAGAACGAGATCGATCCCACCCTGACCTTCCGCCGGTCCTGCCGCGAGGGCATTTGCGGCTCCTGCGCGATGAATATCGACGGGATCAACACGCTGGCCTGTATCTACGGCATGGACGAGATCAAGGGCGACGTGAAGATCTACCCGCTGCCGCATATGCCGGTGATCAAGGACCTGATCCCCGACCTGACGCATTTCTATGCCCAGCATGCCTCGATCATGCCGTGGCTGGAGACCAAGACCAACCGCCCCCAGAAGGAGTGGCGCCAGTCCATCGAGGATCGCAAGAAGCTCGACGGGCTCTATGAATGCGTGATGTGCGCGTCCTGCTCCACCTCCTGCCCGTCCTATTGGTGGAACGGGGACCGCTATCTGGGCCCGGCGGCGCTGCTGCATGCCTATCGCTGGATTATCGACAGCCGCGACGAGGCGACAGGCGAGCGTCTGGACGAGCTCGAAGACCCGTTCAAGCTCTACCGCTGCCACACGATCATGAACTGCGCCAAGACCTGCCCCAAAGGCCTCAACCCGGCCAAGGCGATTGGCGAGATCAAGAAGATGATGGTGGAGCGCGCGCTCTGAGGCGCCCGCCATCGTTATAGTTTCAAAGCCGCGGTCCTGCAGGAGCGCGGCTTTTTTCTTTCCTGACCGGAGCCTTGCGTCGTATGCAGAAGGCTCTACCCGCCAGAGCGTTCCGAACACGAGGCCTGATCATGATACCCGAAGACGCCGAAAGCCGCCGCGCCGTCAAACCCGTCATCTGCTATCCGACCGAAACCCTGCCGCAGCCTGATCTGGCGCTCTACGGGGCCGCGCGGAAGGGCGGGCGGAAGGTGGACGAGGTGACGGTGCCTCCGCGCGAGGCAATGGCCTTCGGCGTTCCGGCGGGGCATTTCTTCCGCATCACTTCCGTCGAGGGGCCGCAGGTCGGGGATCTGAATCTGTGGAATGCCAATGACTTGTCAGAGCGGTTCTACTCGGGCAAGACCCGCGCGCTGCATGGCACCCACCTGACAGTGGGCGACCGGATGTGGTCGAACTTCCCGACCTTGCGTCCGATGGCGACCATCGTCGCGGATACGCTGAACTGGTATGGCATCGACGCCTATGGCGGTTCGGTCCATGACGTGATCGGCACGCGCTGCGATCCCTATACCAGCCACCTGCTCAGCGGCGGGCAGTATCACCATTGCTGCCACTCGAACCTGACCCGCGCCTTTGCCGAAGAGACCGGCACCCCGATCGCCGAGGCCGAGTTGCACATCCACGACGTGCTCAATGTCTTCATGTGCACAGGGTTCACCCGCGACACCGGCCAGTATTTCATGAAGGCCAGCCCGGTGCGCCCCGGCGACCATATCGAGTTTTTCGCCGAGATCGACCTGATGGGCGCGTTGAGCGCCTGCCCCGGCGGGGATTGCTCGTCCGAGCATTCCAGCGATGAGGCCGCGTGCTTCCCGCTTCTGGTCGAGGTGTTCTCCCCCGACCCGGAGGTGCTCGAGGCGTGGTCGGAACCCGCACCCAACGGCTATGACAGGTCGCACGGCACCTGAGCGCCCCTGATCAGGCGAACGCGGCCTCGAGCGCGATCTCGACCATCGCGGCAAAGCTCGTTTCGCGATCGGCCGACGGCAGGGCCGCGCCGGTTTCCAGATGATCCGAGACGGTGAGCACCGCAAGCGCGCGGCAGCCGTGCCGCGCGGCCAGCGTGTAGAGTTCCGCGGCTTCCATCTCCACCCCCAACACGCCGTGGCGCGTCATTTGTTCGTTCAGGTCGGGGCGTTCGTCATAGAACACGTCGGACGAGTAGATGCCGCCCACATGGGTCTTGATGGCGCGCGATTTCGCGGCCTCTACAGCCGCACTGAGCAGGCTGTAATCCGCACAAGGCGCGAAGTTCAACTCGCGGAAGATCCCGCTTGAGGGCGAGTTCAGGGTCGAGGCGGTCATCGCGATGATCACATCGCGCAGCGCAACATAGGGCTGCATCGCACCGGTGGAGCCGATCCGGATCAGGGTCTTGGCGCCGTAGTCGCGGATCAGCTCATTGGCGTAGATCGACAGCGACGGCATGCCCATGCCCGATCCGTGGATCGTCACCGGATGCCCCTTCCATGTGCCGGTATAGCCCAGCATCCCGCGCACTTCGTTGACAAGGCGCGGCGCCTCGAGAAATGTCTCGGCCGCCCATTTGGCGCGGTAGGGATCGCCGGGCATGAGAACGGTTTCGGCGATGTCGCCGGGCTCGGCCCCGATGTGAATGGTCATGAGGCTCCTCCTGCGCGGCCCTGTTCTCTTCCGCTTATAGCAGAGGTGCGGGATCGGAAAACCCGCCAGTGTGTTCCGAGGGCGCGCAGGGCCCCGCTTGACCCAAGTCATTTCGGGCAGGGGGCGCGATGTTAGAGTTGAGCGCAGAGCTTATGGCCGTGCCCCGCGGGGGCCGGACCGGGTTTGACAGAATGAAAGGGAATTTTATGGGACGTGGTTTTGCGCAGATTTTCGTGTTTGCAGTCGCGCTGCTTTTTGCGTCTGCGGGGCTTAATTCCGGCCTGCGGGCGGAAAGTTTCGTGGGCTCCAATGTCGACAGCCGGGTGCTGGTCGGCTTCAAGACCAATGCGGAGGGTCCGCAATCCATGATGCCGCCCGGCTGGACGTCGATCCCGTTTCCCGGTGGTCCGCTGAAAGGCGCCAATACGCTGCTGGTCTTCATCGACCGCGCGCTGCAGCTTGACCCCGAGGGCAAGCCTGCCGATCCGGCCAATATGCGGGCCGTGGCCGTGGCGGGCCTTGGCAAGGAGGAGGGCGGCGACGGGGTCCGTCTCTATGTCTTGCGGATCTACACGACCGATCCCGCCCCCGATCCCTACAAGAACGCCGTGGCGTCCGACATTGCGCACAGCGCATCGGCCAGCGGGCCTGCCAATGCGGGCAGAATGCGCAAGGAGGACTGGACCATCGCGCCCGATGGCGGCGGGGAGATCACCCTGTCGCTGGATTTCACCTCCGGAAAACGGGGCTGGAGCTCTGACGAGGCGCGGCCCTTCTCGAACACCGATCCGGAATTCTCGCGGATCTACCGCTACAACCAGCTTGTCGATCTGGTCATGAGTACGGCGGTGGGCAAACCCATGAGCGGAGAGGTCGCGTTCTCAAGCACCGTTCCGGAACTGGTAAAAATGTTCGATGGCGCGCAGGAGCTGGTCGCCATTCTCGATGTGCCGGTCTACGTGCGCGAGGTCTACCTGCCCTGATCGGGACCGCCTACTGGGCGGCAACCTCCTGCGGGTCGACCAGTTCGATCAGGTCGCCCATGATCCGGTTCAACTCGAAATCCTTCGGGGTATAGACCTTTGCCACGCCCATCGCGCGCAAGGCCTCCGCATCGTCATCGGGAATGATGCCGCCGGTGACCACGGGGATGTGGCCCAGACCCGCGGCCCGCATCTTGGCCATCAGGTCGCCCATCAGCTCGATATGGGAGCCCGACAGGATCGAAAGCCCGACCACGTGGGCCTCCTCCTCCAGCGCGGCCGCGACAATGTCATCGGGGGTCAGGCGGATGCCCTCGTAGGAGATGTCCATGCCGCAATCGCGCGCCCGCGCCGCGATCTGCTCGGCGCCGTTCGAATGCCCGTCGAGCCCCGGTTTACCGACGAGGAATTTCAGCCGCCGCCCCAGCTTGTCAGAGACGGCATCCACACGCGCGCGCAGATCCTCCAGCCCCTCGGTCCGGTTTGACGGGCTGCGGGAGACGCCGGTCGGTCCGCGATACTGGCCGAAGGCGGCACGGATCGTGTCGCCCCACTCGCCGGTTGTCGCACCGGCCTTGGCCGCGGCAATCGAGGGCGGCATGATATTGGCCCCCGTGCGGGCCGCTTGCCGGAGGTCTTCAAGCGCACGCGCGACCGCCTGCGCATCCCGGTCCGCTTTCCACGCGCTCAAACGCGCGAGCTGATCGGCCTCCGCGTGCTTGTCTGAGACCATGATCGCGTCATCGCCCGCCGTCAGCGGGCTTTCCTCGGCTTGCGTGTATTTGTTGACACCGACGACCGTGGTCTCGCCGGCCTCGATCCCGCCGATCCGCTCGGCATTGGCATCGACCAGCCGCGATTTCATGTATTCGATGGCCTCGTTCGCGCCGCCCATGGCATCGATCTGGGCCAGTTCGGCCCGTGCGCCGTCCTTGAGTTCCGCGACCTTGCGCTCCACCGCGGGGTTGCCGTCGAACAGGTCCTCATATTCCAGAAGATCGGTTTCGAACGCCATGATCTGCTGCATCCGCAAGGACCACTGCTGGTCCCACGGGCGGGGCAGCCCCAGAGCCTCGTTCCACGCGGGCAGTTGCACGGCGCGCGCGCGGGCGCGTTTCGACAGGGTCACGGCCAGCATCTCGATCAGGATGCGGTAGACGTTGTTCTCGGGCTGTTGTTCGGTCAGGCCCAGCGAATTGACCTGCACCCCGTAACGGAACCTGCGGAATTTCGGATCCTCCACGCCGTAGCGCTCGCGGCAGATCTCGTCCCAGAGATCGACGAAGGCCCGCATCTTGCACATCTCGGTGACAAACCGGATGCCGGCATTCACGAAAAACGAGATCCGCCCGACCATGGCCGGGAAATGCTCGGGGGCGACCTTGCCTTTCAGATCGTCCAGCACGGCGGTGGCGGTGGCCAGCGCGAAGGCCAGTTCCTGCTCCGGCGTGGCCCCGGCCTCCTGCAGATGATAGGAGCACACGTTCATCGGGTTCCATTTCGGCAAATGCTCGCGCGTGTAGGCCGCCACGTCGGTGATCATCCGAAGCGAGGGCTTGGGCGGGCAGATATAGGTGCCGCGCGACAGGTATTCCTTGATGATATCGTTCTGAACGGTGCCCTGAAGGGCCGCGATATCCGCGCCCTGTTCCTCGGCGACCGCGATATAAAGCGCCAAGAGCCACGGCGCCGTCGCGTTGATCGTCATGGAGGTGTTCATGCGGTCCAGCGGGATCTCGTCGAACAGCATCCGCATGTCGCCAAGATGAGAGACCGGCACGCCGACCTTGCCGACCTCGCCTCGCGCCAGTTCGTGATCGCTGTCATAGCCGGTCTGGGTGGGCAGATCGAACGCGACCGACAGGCCTGTCTGCCCCTTGGCGAGGTTGCCGCGATAAAGCGCGTTCGAGGCCTTCGCAGTGGAATGGCCGGCATAAGTCCGAAACAGCCAGGGGCGGTCTTTTTCCTCGGTTCTTTGCATCTGCGGCATATTTCGCCTCGTGAATCGGTTTGAGTAATTTTATTTCACAACATGATTGATAAATGGAATTTTATGCCCCTGTCAATTCGCTGCGTTGCGGCATGTCGGGATTTACCGGGATCGAAATCCCTGCCACGGTATTTTCCATGTTGGAAACGGTGGAATTGCCCGTCTGGGTCTTGGTTCTGATCGGGCTGTTCGCCGTCATTTCGGCGGCAGAGCGGGTCATGTTCCCCTCGGTCCGCTGGTTTTTCCGGCGCCGGGCAGAGCGGGTCGTGGCCCGTCTCAACAAGCGTCTTACGCGGCCGATCCAGCCCTTCAAGCTGGCGCGCCGGCACGACATGATCCAGCAGATCCTCTACGATCCGGAGGTGATCCGCGCGGTCAACGAACATGCGGATAAAGAGGGCGTGCCCGACAACGTCGCCTTTGAGACTGCCGAGCGCTATGCCCGCGAGATCGTCCCCGCCTTCAGCGCCACGCTCTATTTCGCATTCGGGATCCGGCTGGCGCGCTGGCTGGCCAAATCGCTCTACCGGGTGCGCATGCTCAACCGCGATCCCGAGGTGATAAACGGCATCGATCCGGACGCCACCGTGGTGTTCGTGATCAACCATCGCTCGAACATGGATTACGTGCTGGTCACCTATCTCGTGGCGCCCGATTCCGCGCTGTCTTATGCCGTGGGCGAATGGGCGCGGGTCTGGCCGTTGCGCCCCCTGATCAAGATGATGGGCGGCTACTTCATCCGGCGCAACTCACGCAACGCACTCTACCGCAAGGTGCTGGCCCGATATGTCCAGCTTTCCACAAAAAACGGTGTAACACAGGCGATTTTCCCCGAAGGCGGCCTGTCGCGCAACGGCGCGCTGGGGGCGCCGAAACTGGGCCTGATCAGCTATATTCTCGACGGGTTCGACCCCAAGGGGCCAGCCGATGTTGTCTTCGTGCCGGTGGGTCTCAATTACGACCGCGTGCTCGAAGACCGGGTCCTGATGGCGGACCACACCAAGGTGGGCGCGCGGTTCCGGTTCCGCATGTCCACGGTCTTTCGCTATATCGGGCGGCATCTGTGGCAACGCCTCACGGGGCGGTTCCACCGTCTGGGGTTTGCGGGTGTCTCGTTCGGCGATCCGGTCTCGCTGCGATCCTGCCTTGATCACGACGGCACCTGCCGGCCCGACAACCTCGCGGCCCGTTTGATGCAAGAGGTGGGCCACGCGGTTCCGGTCCTGCCGGTGCCGCTGGTTTGTCACGTGTTTGAGCAGACCGGATACCGGATCGACCGGCAGGTGCTGCAGCAGGAGTTCGAACATCTGCTGGGCCGGATCTCGCCTGAGGTGTCTGTCTGCCTGCCGAAGGCGGGACCTGAAAATGCCGTGTCGGAAGCTCTGCGGATGCTAGAGGCACGGGGGGTTATTTCGGTGGACGGCGACGTGATCGCCGTGACGGACCGCTATCCGGAACTGATCGGCTTTTACGCGGCCTCACTGGCGCATGTTCTCCAAGACATAAAATTACAAAATCCGTAAAATAAATGTTGTAATATTTCGTAGCCGTCCATAACGATTGTGTACGCTGTGCAGAAATTGATTCTGCGACGCGGCATGGACAACATCGGCAAGGAGCGCGCTATGGCCCTCGACACGCAGGACAACATCATGGATTACGACGCACCGCAGAAAGACCTCTACGAGATCGGTGAACTGCCTCCGATGGGGCATGTGCCCAAGCAGATGTATGCATGGGCCATCCGTCGTGAGCGCCACGGGGAGCCGGAAGACAGCTTCCAGACAGAGGTCGTGGAGGTGCCCGAGATTGACAGCCACGAAGTGCTGGTTCTCGTGATGGCTGCGGGCGTCAATTACAACGGCGTCTGGGCGGGGCTTGGTGTTCCGATCAGCCCGTTCGACGTGCACAAGGCGCCCTACCATGTGGCGGGCTCCGACGCCTCGGGCATCGTCTGGGCCGTCGGAGAGAAGGTCACGCGCTGGAAAGTGGGCGATGAGGTCGTCATCCACTGCAACCAGGACGATGGCGACGACGAGGAGTGCAATGGCGGCGACCCGATGTTCTCGCCCACGCAGCGGATCTGGGGCTACGAGACGCCGGACGGATCCTTCGCGCAGTTCACCCGGGTCCAGTCGCAGCAGCTGATGCCGCGCCCCCGCCATCTGAGCTGGGAGGAAAGTGCCTGTTACACCCTGACACTGGCCACGGCCTACAGGATGCTCTTTGGCCACCACCCCCATGAGCTCAAGCCCGGCCAGAACGTTCTGGTCTGGGGGGCCTCGGGCGGGTTGGGATCGTTTGCCATCCAGCTGGCCAACACGGCGGGTGCCAATGCGATCGGCGTCATCTCCGAAGAGGACAAGCGCGACTTCGTCATGGGGCTCGGCGCCAAGGGCGTGATCAACCGCAAGGATTTCAACTGCTGGGGCCAGCTGCCCAAGGTCAACACCGACGAATACAAGGAATGGTTCGGCGAAGTGCGCAAATTCGGCAAGGCGATCTGGGACATCACCGGCAAGGGCAACAATGTCGACATGGTCTTCGAGCACCCCGGCGAGGCGACCTTCCCCGTCTCCACCTTCGTGTGCAAGAAGGGCGGCATGGTCGTGATCTGCGCCGGCACCACCGGCTATAACCTGACGATGGACGCCCGCTATGTCTGGATGCACCAAAAGCGCATCCAAGGCTCCCATTTCGCCCATCTCAAGCAGGCAAGTGCCGCAAACCAGCTGATGGTGGAGCGGCGCCTCGACCCCTGTATGTCAGAGGTCTTCCCATGGAACGAAATTCCTGCGGCCCATACGAAGATGCTCAGAAACGAGCATAAGCCCGGCAATATGGCGGTTCTGGTCAGTGCGCCACGCACAGGACTCTCCACCTTCGAGGACACACTTGAGGCCAGCCGTCAGGCCTGAACACGTTTGGACCGAGCAGGAATGACCGGCCCGCGACCCCCTGGGATCGCGGGCCTTTTTGGGTGCGGATTCGGCGCTTCGGGCCCCGAGGTCAGGCAGATCAACACGATAGCCGCGCGCGCCTCGCTATTTCTGGGGAGGGCAAACCAGCGAATTTCGCCGCCCCGCGCCCCATGCTAATCTGGTTATTAACGTTTGATTAACTATTGCTGGAGCAAGCTCGTCATGACGAATGATTGGATTATTGATGTTTTAATGGATCTCAAGAAGTTCTCGGCGCGCAATGAAATGGGACAGCTCGCCGACCGTCTGGATGAAACGATAAGTGCGGCGAATTCAGAACTCGAACTTGCGGAGTGCCGGAGGCATCAAGTGGTAGGTGACCGTGAGCAAGCTCGAGGACATGCAAGACCATCTGACGCAGGCAAAGGCGTTGGAAGAACTGCAGCGGATCACGGAGCGGCTTCGTGACCATTACGAAATCGAACACACGGTCTATCACTGGGTAAACAGCGTCGGTGAGCGGTTCGGCTGCGGCACCTACAGCACCGAGTGGGTCGACCGCTATCTCGAGAAAGACTACCTCCATATCGATCCGGTGATCCATGGCTGTTTCCAGCGCTTCAATCCGGTGAACTGGAAACATCTGGACTGGTCCGGAAAGCCGGCGCGAGCCTTCATGAAAGAAGCGGTCGAATACGGGGTCGGGACGCAGGGCTTCACCATTCCCATGCGCGGGCCCAACGGCCAGTTTGCCCTGTTCACCGTCAACCATACCTGCCCCGATGAGGTCTGGGAGCAGTTCGTCGAGGACAACCAGCGCGACCTCATCCTCGTGGCGCATGGCTTCAACCAGCGGGCGATCGCGATGGAGGAGGGGGTCTTCTCGGTCCATCACCCGACCTTGTCCCCGCGCGAGCTGAGCGCGATGACACTTCTGGCCAAGGGACGCAGCCGCGCGCAGGCCGCCGACGAGATGAACATCTCCGAGCACACCTTGCGGGTCTATATCGAGGCCGCACGTCACAAGCTCGGCGCGATGAACACGACCCATGCCGTCGCCCGCGCCCTCGCGATCGGGCTGATCGTCGTCTAATCCTCTGAAATCCTGCTCCTTTCTCCGGTGCTTAACAGCATCTGAAGACGCCGTGCGCGCATCCAACTTTTTGAAAACCGTCGCCACCTAGCCTTTTGCCATCACAGATGGAGGAGGGCCCGCTTATGCTGCGGTATATCTATGGCAATGATCTCGAGAAATTCCCACGCTTGCAGGACAGCATGTTTCGCGACCGCGCGGAACAGTTTCACAGCCGTCTGGGCTGGGAGGTCACGGTTGATGCACAGGGCTGGGAGCAGGATGATTATGACGCGCTCAACCCGCTCTACGTGATCTGGGAGACGGACAGCGGGCGCCATGGCGGCTCGATGCGGTTCCTGCCCACCACGGGGCAGACGATGGTCAATGACCACTTTCTGCATCTCACGGACGGCGTGCGCATAGAAAGCCCGCTGATCTGGGAATGCACGCGGTTTTGTCTCGCGCCAGACGCGGATCGGCGCGTGACCGCTGCACTCGTTCTGGGGGCCGGAGAGGTCATGCAGAACTTTTCCCTGTCGCATTTCGTGGGGGTGTTCGATCCGCGGATGGAGCGGATCTACCGCCTGCTCGGGGTCAATCCCGACGTGATCGGGCGCAAGGGCGAAGGCGACGCCGAGATCGGCATCGGGCTTTGGGAATTCATCGAAAGCGCGCGCCCGCGGGTGCAGGGGCGCGCAGGCGTCACACAGGCGCAATCACGCCTCTGGTTCAACGCGTCTTTCGGCATCACCGAGGGCGCCGGATCCCGCGCTTTCGCACTGGCCTGAGTTTTTCAAACCGCGTAGGGTCTGCCCCATGTCCGGGCAGGCCCTTACACTTTCTGACGATCAGGCCGAAGCCTACGACGCCATCGCCGAGATCATGGCGCGGGCGGGCGTCGATCTGATCGAAGGCGAAACACTTCCCCTGAAAGAAGAGCGCAGTCAGGTCATGGCCATCGTCGGCAAGGCGGGCTCTGGCAAGACATTGCTTCTGGCGCAGATGGTCACGGCGCTGGAGACGGCCGGTGTCGACGTCATTTCAGGCGATTACGACGGCAAGCCGCGCAAGGACAGGCGCACCGTCGCGGTGCTCGCGCCGACCAACAAGGCGGCCTCGGTCCTGCGCACGCGCGGCGTGCCTGCCACCACGATCCACCGGATCCTCTACACGCCGGTCTACGACCCCGAATACGAAAAGATTGCCGAATGGCTGGCCGGGCAGGGCAGCCGCCCCGAGATCGAGGGCCTGACCGATCAGGCGCTGGAGCGGGCGCGGCTCTTCTTCGAGACGCATAAATCCATTCCCGGCGCGCTGGCCGCCGCCGGCCTGAAAGGGTCCGACTTCATCCAGGGCTGGAAGCGCCGGGAGGACCCGCTCGACATCGGGTTCATCGATGAATCCTCGATGCTCGACGAGAAGCAATACGAGGATCTGCGCGAGATTTTCCCGACCCTGATCCTGTTTGGCGATCCGGCCCAGCTTGCCCCTGTCGGCCAGTCCGGCGCGATGGTGTTCGACAAGCTCAAGGACGGCCGCAAGCTGGAGCTGTCGCGCGTCCATCGCCAGACGCAGGACAACCCCATTCTCGACCTCGCCCATGCCCTGTCCGACCCCGCGCTCAGCTTTGAAGGGTTCGAGCGGATGGTGGAGGACGCGGCCCGCCGTGACGACCGCATCGTCTATTCGGGACGCGTGGAGGCCAACCTCATGGCCCGCTCCCCCGTGCTGGTCTGGCGCAACGCCACGCGGATCCGGCTGATACAGGCGTGGCGCGCGGCACACGGCGCGACGGTTGACGATCTGCTGCCCGGAGAGCCGCTGATCTGCGACGGGATCGAACTGCCGCTCAAGCACCGCAAGAAGCGTATCGATCTCGAAGCGCGCGGCCTGATCAAGGGCGCGCAGGTGGTCTATCTGGGGCCGGGCAAGAAGCCCGGGTTTTCCCGTCTGCACGTGATCGGGGCCGAAGACCCGCAGGTCTCTGCCGCCTCGATCATCAAGATCGAAGCCCCCGACGAGGAGGAGCCGTTCATTCCCTTTGCCGCCCGCATGGGGGCGGCGTTCCTGCACGGGGCGGCGGTCACGATCCACAAGGCGCAAGGCTCGCAATGGGACACCGTGCAGGTCTTTGCCCCCGATCTCTACGCCGCCGCGCGCTCAGGCCGGGAGGAGGCGGGAACGCCCTTGTGGAAACGGCTGGCCTATGTGGCGATCACGCGAGCGCAAACCCGTCTGATCTGGGTGACGCGCAACCGTCTGGCCCGCCCGACAGAGGCGCTCGGCACCGGGGATCTGAAGGCAAAACCGGCGCCGCTGGAACTGGCCGCCGAATCTGATCCTGCATCTGATCCTGCGTCTGACCCTGAACCCGCAGATCAGAACCTGATGTAGCGGAACACCGCAGAGGCGAGCCAGCCCGCGCTGATGGCGATCACCAGCGACAGGATGCCGTAGATCAGCGGCTTGTCATGGGCGAGATCGTAGATCCAGCGCTCCAGACCGACCTTGTTGACATTGATCGAGGTCGAATGGCGGTCCACGACCTTACCGTCCCGCACCAGATAGATCAGCGTCTCGTAAGGCCCTTCCACGAGGTTGGCGGGCAGGTCCACCGTGGTGGAAAACAGCGTTTCTTCGAAAAGCTGCACGCTGTCGTCGCGGCGCTGGTAGAGATCTTCGGCTTCGCGGATCCGGATCAGCGCATCGGTAAAGCGCGGCGCGTTCTCCACGTCCGAAGGCGCACCGACCGAGCGGATCGCGCGCGGGATCGAGATCTTGTGACGCAGATCCTCGGTCGCGTCGAGGATCTCGTTGAGCCGGCCCGTGGCGGTGATGGCGTAAAAGCTCGGCGCGGAATCGACCTCGACGGCCTCGGTATTGACCCAGATCCCGTAGCGCTTGTCCTTCTTGCGCACGGTGACCGGCTCGCTCGGGCCCGAGACGGTGATGATCACCTCGAGTGGCGCATCCGTGTCGGGCGCGGCCTCACGTTTCACGGCGCCGTAGATCAGGATGTCGGAGCCGTCGAAATTGGCCGTAATGGCCACCTCGTCGCGCGAGAGATCGGCCACGACCTCCTCGGCCGTTGCGGGGCCCGCAAGCGCGAGGGCCAGCACGCTGAAGAGCACCCGGATCAATGGCCCGTCCCCGTGCCGACCGAGTAAAGCTCGCTGGGTTGCAGCAGCAGATCAAAGGCAAGCTTGCCGCAGACCGCAAGCACCATGATCGACAGCAGGATGCGCAGTTGCTCGGCCTTGAGCTTCACGCCGATGCGGGTCCCGATCTGGGCCCCGACAACTCCGCCGACCAGCAGCAGAACCGCCAGCGCCATATCCACCGTGTAGTTCGTCGTCGCGTGCAGCAGCGTGGCAAAACCGGTGACGAAAATGATCTGGAAGAGCGACGTGCCCACCACGACCTTTGTCGGCATGCCGAGCAGGTAGATCATCGCGGGCACCATGATGAAGCCGCCGCCCACGCCCATGATCGCGGCGAGAAGGCCCACGGCCACGCCCACGATAATCGGCGGGATCACCGAGATATAAAGGCCCGAGGTGCGGAACTTCATCTTGAAGGGCAGCGCATGGATCCAGCCGCGATGCTTGCGCACCACCGGCTTCACTGGTCCCTTGGCCCGCCGGATGGCGCGCAGGGATTCGAAGAACATCAGCCCGCCGATCACGCCCAGAAAGACCACGTAGCAAAGCTTGACCAGCAGATCGACCTGCCCCATCTCGCGCAGCATCGTGAAGACCTGAACACCCAGCGCGGCCCCCGCGAGCCCTCCTATGAGCAGGACCGCCCCCATCCTGAGGTCCACGGTCTTTCGTTTGAGATGCGCCAGCACGCCCGAAAAGGAGGAGGCGACGATCTGGTTGGCCTCGGTGGCCACGGCCACGGCGGGCGGAATGCCGATGAAAAACAGAAGCGGTGTCATCAGGAAGCCACCGCCGACCCCGAACATGCCCGACAGGATGCCGACCAAGCCTCCGAGACCCAACAGGAGAAAGGCGTTCACGGAAACTTCGGCTATGGGCAAGTAGATCTGCATGAAGCCTCATTATCGCTGAAGTTCTGGACGGATCAAAAGGATTAAGTAAGTCCAGATGCAGAATTATTGCTCTTTTACATAGGGCTGTCCACCGGCCCTTGGCGGGATGGCCTTGCCCACGAAGCCCGCGAGGATCACCACGGTCAGGATATAGGGAAGCGCCTGCATGAATTGCACCGGAAGCGTCAGGCCCAGAAGCTCGATATTCTGGTAGCGGTTCGAGATTGCTTCGAGAAAGCCGAAGAGAAGTGTCGCGTAAAGCGCGTACCACGGCCGCCATTTCGCAAAGATCAGCGCGGCCAGCGCGATGAAGCCGCGCCCTGCGGACATGTCCTTGACGAAGCCCGCCGCCAGACCGGTGGCCAGATATGCGCCCGCCAGCCCGCACAGCACGCCGCAGATCATCACCGCGGCGTAGCGCAGCGCCACCACCGAAACCCCCGCCGTGTCCACCGCGGCCGGGTTTTCGCCCACCGCGCGCAGGCGCAGGCCAAAGCGGGTGCGAAACAGCACATACCAGGTCAGCGGCACGCAGAGCAGCCCCACATAGACCAGAATCGTGTGGCCCGAGATCAGCTCGGAATAGATCGGCCCGAAGATGGGCACGCCCGAGAGCGTCTCCGCAAAGGGCAGGGTAACCGGCTCGAACCGGCCTTCGCCCATCAGCGAGGGCGTGCGCCCGCCAAGGCGGAACCAGCTCTGGCCCACCAGCACGGTGATGCCTGCGGCAAGAAAGTTGATCGCCACGCCCGAGATCAGCTGGTTGCCGCGGAAGGTGATCGAGGCCATCCCGTGCAGACCCGACAGCGCCAGCGAGGCGGTAATCCCCGCCAGAAGCCCCAGCCAGACCGACCCGGTCGCCGCCGCCGTGGCTGCCGAAAAGAAGGCGGCGGCCAGCATCTTGCCCTCAAGCCCGATATCGAAAATGCCGGCGCGTTCAGAGAAGAGCCCGGCAAGGCAGGCAAAAAGCAGCGGCGTGGCCAGCCGCAGCGTTGAGTCGAGAATTTGCAGGACCGTGAGAAAATCCATGATCTACCCCTGTCGCCGCAGTGAGAGGAAGATGCGTTCCACCGGCGCGCGGACCATGCCGTCGAGCGCGCCGGTAAACAGGATCACCAGCGCCTGAATGACCACGATCAGCTCGCGCGGGATCGAGGTCCACAGCGCCAGCTCGGCCCCGCCCTGATAGAGAAACCCGAACAGAAGCGCCGCGATCAGCACCCCGAACGGGTGCGAGCGCCCCATCAGCGCCACGGCAATGCCGATGAACCCCGCGCCCTCGACCGAGTTCAGCACCAGCCGCTCGGCCTCGCCCATCACGTTGTTGATCGCCATGAGACCGGCCAGCGCGCCGGAGATCATCATCGTGATCATGATGATCCGGACCGGGCTGATACCGGCATAGACCGCGGCTTGCTCGGACTTGCCGAAGGCGCGGATCTGGTAGCCCAGACGGGTGCGCCAGATCAGCAGGTAGACCAGAACGCAGGCGATCAGCGCGATGAAGAGCGATATATTGACCGGAGTGCGCGCGGCAAACGGAATGCCCACGACGTTCAGGATCTCGCTGAGCGTCGGCAGATGCGTGGCTTCGGGGAAGCGCCCCGAGGCCGGATCCATCGAGCCCTTCGGGCGCAGGATATTGACCAGCACGTAATTGAGCAGCGAGGCGGCGATGAAATTGAACATGATCGTGGTGATCACGATATGGCTGCCGCGCTTGGCCTGCAGATAGGCCGGTATCGTGGCCCAGAGCGCGCCGAACAGTGCCGATCCCGCGATCGCCGCAGCCAGTGCGATGGACCAGTGCGGCCACGGCACCATCAGGCAGACGAGCGCCACGCCAAGCCCGCCAAGGGCTGCCTGTCCCTCGCCGCCGATATTGAACAGCGATGCGTGAAAGGCCACGGCCACCGCGAGGCCGGTGAAGATGAAATTGGTGGCGTAATAGAGCGTGAAGCCCCAGCCGTAGGTCGATCCCAACGCGCCCTGCACCATCAGGTTGAGCGCCGCGATCGGATCCTCGCCAATGGCAAGGATCACCAGTCCCGAGATGATGAAGGCCAGAAGCAGGTTGATCAGCGGGATCAGGATCAGGTCGGCCCATTTCGGCATCGTCTCCATCTCAGGCCGCCTTTCCCTGCATGCCGGCCATCAGCAGGCCCAGTTCCTTCTCGTCGGTCTGATCGGGCAGGCGTTCGCCCATGATCCGGCCGTCGAAAATCACCGCGATCCGGTCCGACAGGGACAGGATCTCGTCCAGCTCTACCGAGACCAGAAGGATCGCCTTGCCTTCGTCGCGCAGCTGCACGAGGCGCTGGTGGATGAACTCGATCGCGCCGATATCGACGCCGCGGGTCGGCTGGCCCACCAGCAGCAGGTCGGGGTTGCGCTCGATCTCGCGGGCCAGCACGATCTTCTGCTGGTTGCCGCCCGAAAAGCTCTTGGCGTCGAGCCAGCAATTGGCGGGGCGGATGTCGAACCGCTCGATCTTGCCCTCGGTGTCGCGGCGCAGGGCGTCATTGTCCATCAGCAACCCGTTCTGGTAGGCCGGGTCGTGGTGATAGCCGAAGGCCACGTTCTCCCACGCCTTGAAATCCATGATCAGGCCGGCGCGCTGCCGGTCCTCGGGCACATGGGCGATGCCGTGTTCGCGCCGGGACCGCCCGTCGGAATGCCGGCCGGTCAGATCGAGGCTCTCGCCGTTCATCCGCACGCTGCCCGTGGCCGTCTGCAGCCCGCCCAGAACCTCCAGAAGCTCCGACTGGCCGTTTCCGGCCACCCCGGCAATCCCGAGGATCTCGCCCGCCCGCACGTTCAGCGACACGCCCTTCAGCCGTGCCACGCCCTTGTCGTCGGTCACGTGCAGATCCTTGATGTCGAGCACGACATCGCCGGGGGTTGCGGGCTTCTTGTCCACGCGCAGCAGCACTTTGCGGCCCACCATCAGCTCGGCCAGTTCGGCGGGGGAGGTCTCCGAGGTCTTGACCGTCGCGGTCATCTCTCCCCGGCGCATCACCGAGACCGTATCGGTCACATCCATGATCTCGCGCAGCTTGTGGGTGATCAGGATGATCGTCTTGCCCTGCGCCTTCAGCCCTTCGAGGATGCGGAAGAGGTGATCGGCCTCCGCCGGGGTCAGAACGCCCGTCGGCTCATCAAGGATCAGGATATCGGCCTTGCGGTAGAGCGCCTTCAGGATCTCGACGCGCTGCTGCATGCCCACACCAATCTCCTCGATCAGCGCATCCGGATCGACATTGAGCTCGTATTCACGGGCCAGCTCGGTCAGCTCGCGGCGGGCCTTGGACAGCGAAGGCCCCAGCAGCGCTCCGTCTTCCGCGCCAAGGATCACGTTTTCCAGAACGGTGAAATTCTCCACCAGCTTGAAATGCTGGAACACCATACCGATGCCCGCGGCAATCGCGGCCTGACTGTCGGGGATCGTTGTCTTTTGTCCGGAGATGAAGATCTCGCCCGCATCGGCCTTGTAGAACCCGTAGAGGATCGACATCAGCGTGGACTTGCCCGCGCCATTCTCGCCGATGATGCCGTGGATCGTGCCGGGCATGACCCGGATCGAGATATCCTTGTTGGCCTGCACCGGCCCGAAGGCTTTCGAGATGCCTTTGAGTTCGATGGCTGGTGCTGCGTCGGCCATGCCCTATTCCCGTTGGAGCCCCCGTGAGCGCGGGCCACGCCTATCCGCAGGCGTGGCCCGTTTTTACTTTTTTCGCAATGACTTAGAAGTCAAAGACCGGGCAGCTGTCATTGGTATAATAGGCAACCACTTCAAGCTCACCGTCAATAATCTTCTGGCGGGCCTCTTCAACGGCGGCCTTCATTTCGTCAGAGACCAGCGAGGCGTTGTTCTCATCCATCGCGTAGCCCACGCCCTCATCGGCAAGGTCGAGTTGGAAAACGCCGGTTTCGACATCCGTTCCGGCTTTCATGGCTTCATAGACGGCCACGTCCACGCGCTTGAGCATGGAGGTCAGGACCAAACCGGGGTGCAGGTGGTTCTGGTTCTTGTCGACGCCGATCGACAGAACGCCCTCATCCGCTGCGGCTTGCAGAACACCGATGCCCGTGCCGCCCGCGGCGGCATAGATCACGTCGGCGCCCTGACTGATCTGGGCGCGGGCCAGTTCACCGCCCTTGACCGGATCATTCCACGCCGCAGGGGTGGTGCCGGTCATGTTGGCCACGATCGTGGCATCGGGGTTCACCGCCTTCACACCCTGCGCATAGCCGCAGCCGAAATGGCGGATCAGCGGCACGTCCATCCCGCCGACAAACCCGACCGTGCCGGATTTCGAGGCCATCGCGGCCATCATGCCGACCAGATAGGAGCCCTCATGCTCGGCAAAGCCCACCTGACGGATGTTGTCGCCCTCGATCCAGGTCACGTCGATGACGACGAACTTGGTGTCCGGGTAATCGGCGGCAACCGTGCTGAGCGGATCGGCCATGGCAAATCCCATGGTGATCACGGGGTTCGCACCCGCTTCGGCAAAGCGGCGCAGCGCCTGTTCGCGCTGGGCTTCGGACTGAAGCTCGATCTCGCGGTAGGTGCCGCCGGTTTCCTCGGCCCACCGCTGGCCGCCGTTATGGGCGGCTTCGTTGAAGGATTTGTCAAACTTGCCGCCAAGATCGAAGATCAGCGCGGGCTCTGCCAGAGCGGCGCCTGCACTCAGTGCAAGTGTCGCGGCAGCCCCCAGAAATTTCTGCATAAGGGTCATTGGTTTCTCCCAGAATTTTTTGTGTCCCCGGCGCGTTCCGCTCCGGCTTGGTGTTCCCCCAGACGGGTCTGGAGTCCTGCTTTATTAAGGGCCGAGGGAGCGGTATCGGTCAACCGATTCGGCGCATTTCACAGCACTCCGGGAAGCGATTTCAGAGGCTTACGTTACGGCGCTTTCGCCGCCGTGGCGGGCAGGGCGCGGCGCAGGATCTTCGCATCGAGCTTGCGGCCCACCGGCCCGATGTAATAGGCCTTGCGGCTGCCTGCCTCCTGAAAACCCGCCGCGTGGTAAAGCGCGATGGCCGGCAGATTGTCCGCGGCCACTTCCAGAAAGGCGGTCACCGCGCCGCGGGCCGCGCAGGTCTCGAGAAATTCGCCCAACAGAGCCTGTCCGGTGCCGTGACGGCGATGCCCGGGGTCCACGGCCAGTGTCAGCAACTCGGCCTCGTCGGCGATCACGCGCCCCAGCAAAAAGCCGTGGTCCCGGGTCAGAACGAAGACGCCGGTCTGGGTCAGCAGGTCTGCGAATTCCTGTTCGGACCACGGTCTTGGAAAGGAGAAGGCGCGGCTGTGGAGCCGGGCCAGTTCGGCGGGTGTCATGACAGGATCACGGGCGCAGGGTCGCGGGGCGGGGCGGCATCGGCGGGCCGGACATATAGCGGGGCAGGGCGGGGCGGCGTCTTGGTGCTTTGCGCAAGACGGGCCGCGGCGATGCGCGCGATATGCGGGGCAATGTCACCCAGCGCGGCGGGGCTGGCGGTCACGCGGAGGCGCTGCGCGATGTCCTCGGCGCGGGCGCCGATGACCTGAAGGCCCGCGTCGGGTCCGAGATCCTCCGGCGGGGCCTCGGGGTCGATCTGGCAAGGTGCCGCGCAAGGCGCGCCATCGCGAAACTCCTGCAGGTAAACCGTCCCGCGCGGGGCCTCGAGGCTCACCAGAGCGCCTCCGGTCTCGCGCGTCTCAGCGCCGCACAGGCGCATCACCTCGAACAAGGACACGCCCAAAGCCGGGATACCCAGCGCAAGCGACAGCCCGCGCGCGGCAGAGACGGAAATCCGGATGCCGGTGAAATTGCCGGGGCCGATGCCCACCGCGATTGCGTCGAGATCGTCCCAACCGGTGTTCTGGTCGGCCAGAAGCTCTTCGAGCATCGGCATCAGGCGTTCGGCTTGTCCGCGTGCGAGATGTTCGAGCGTCTCGCCGCGAATGTCGCCACCCTTTAACAAAGCGGCCGCGCAATGCGCGGCCGATGTATCAAACGCCAGAATGGTCGGGTCAGGCCGCAACCGGGCGCACCTCGATCACTTCGGGGATGTAATGGCGCAGCAGGTTCTCAATCCCCATTTTCAGGGTCAGGGTCGAGGACGGGCAGCCCGCGCAAGCGCCCTGCATGTGCAGGTAGACCACGCCGCGCTCGAACCCGTGGAAAGTGATGTCGCCACCATCCTGCGCCACGGCCGGACGCACGCGGGTGTCCAGCAGTTCCTTGATCTGGCCCACGATCTCGGCGTTCTCGCCGCTGTGCTCGGCATGGCCGGAGGCCGCGACCTCGCCGGTCATGACCGGCTGGCCCGACTGGAAATGCTCCATCACGGCGCCAAGGATCGAGGGCTTGATGTGATCCCACTCGATGCTGTCGTCTTTCGTGACGGTCACGAAGTCATTGCCCAAAAAGACACCGGTCACGCCGTTGACTGCAAAAATACGCGTCGCCAGCGGAGACTTGTCTGCCGTGTCAGAGCTCGGAAAATCTGCGGTTCCGGCCTCCAGAACGGTTTGACCGGGAAGGAATTTGAGGGTCGCCGGGTTCGGCGTGGATTCGGTTTGGATAAACATGGGTGATCCCTTTGCTGTCCCCAGAGATATGAGCAGTCCCTGCCCGCAAGTCAACGGTTTGGAATGGTTCTAAAATGGTGTTTTTGCAGTTTTGCCGAAAAATCAGCAGACGGCTTCGAGCTGTTCCTTGGTCAACTCGCCCGGCACGATCGTGATCGGCATCGGCAGGTTGCCGGAATTGCGCGACAGTTCCGTCACCAGCGGGCCGGGGCCCTGTTTGCTGGTGCCCGCGCCCAGCACAAGTACGCCCACATCGGGGTCATCGCGCACCTGTGCAAGGATTTCCGGCACCGGCTCGCCTTCGCGGATCACAAGCTCGGGGTCCACGCCCTGCTTGTCGCGCATCCATTTCGCAAAAACCTCGAAATGCGCCAGAATGCGCTCGCGCGCCTCTTCGCGCATGATGTCGCCCACGCCGATCCAGTGGTTGAATTCCTCGGGCGGGATGACCGCCAGAACCTCCACGCCACCGCCCGTTCTGGCTGCGCGCATCGCGGCAAACCGCATCGCGTTCAGGCATTCGCGGCTGTCATCGAGCACAACTAAGAACTTTCGCATTCCGGATCCTCCCGACGCGCAATCATGGCCCAAGCCTGCCACGCAAGCAACAACCACGTTTCACCCACGCGCCTTTGCGCTGGCGATTGTTCGGGGATTGATCGGGGATCCGTCGCGGATGCTCTAGGCCGTGCCGTGCGCCCAGTCCCAGTAAAGCTGCCGCGTGCGCTCCGTGATCGGGCCGGAGGTATAATGGGTTCCGTCGAATTCCCGCACCGCCGTGACCTTGGACATGTTCCCGCTCAGGAAAACCTCGTCCGCGCCGTGAAAATCGTCGAAGGTCAGCACGGTTTCATGGACGGTGATCCCGTCGGCGCGCAGGTTCTCGATATGCCGCGCCCGGGTGATCCCGGCCAGAAAGGTGCCGTTGGGGATCGGGGTGAAGACCTCTCCGTTGCGCACCATGAACACGTTCGCGGTCGCCGATTCCGCCACATTCCCCATCGCATCGGCCACCAGCGCATTGCCATAGCCCTTGGCCCGCACCTCCTGCAGCATCCGCGCATTGTTGGGGTAAAGGCAGCCCGCCTTGGCGTTGACCACGTTATCCTCCAGCACCGGACGGCGGAAACTGGTCCGCGTCAGCGTGGTGGAGGTGCCCTGCGGCGCCATCGGGATCTCTTCGAGACAGATCGCAAAGCCGGTCGCGCCCTCTTTCGGCGCCACCACAAGCTCGTTGCCGTCCAGCGCCCAGTACATCGGGCGGATATAGACGGCGGCCTCCTTGGAATAGGCCGCAAGACCCTCATGGATCAGGCGCACCATCTCTTCGGTGCTGACCGTGGGGGTGATCATCAGCGCCTCGGCCGAGCGGTTGACCCGCGCGCAATGGCGGTCGAGATCGGGCGCCACGCCTTCGAAATACCGCGCGCCGTCAAACACGTTCGTGCCCAGCCACGCGCCATGATCGGCAGCATTCATGACCGGCAGATCGCCCTGATGCCAGCTGCCCTTGAAATAAGTCCGGATATTGGTGCCTGAAGCCATGGTTTCCTCCCGAGTCGCGCCGCACGATAGGGCGGGAAAAAGCAGCCGTCCATATCAGAGCGCCCCCGGCAGGCCCCGCGGGGGCGCCGCGTCGCGGTTGCCGGGGTGTGCAGGGGGCAGGCCGCCTAGTTTCCGGCGCCCACCAGCCCCACGATCTCGTAGGTGTCTTTCAGGATCGGCGCCGCGATGGCGCGCGCACGTTCCGCCCCGCGCGCAAGGATCCGGTCGATCTCGGACGTGTCTTCCATCAGGCGCGCCATCTCGCCGGAGATCGGCGCAAGCTTGGCCACGGCCAGCTCCGCCAGAAGCGGCTTGAACTCGGAAAACTGCTTGCCACCGACCTCGCGCAGCGCCGCTTCGGCCTCCTGATCGGACAGCGCGGCATAAATATTGACGAGGTTGCGCGCCTCCGGCCGGTCTTCAAGACCGGCGATCTCGGATGGCAACGCGTCGGGATCGGTGCGCGCCTTGCGGATCTTCTGGGCAATCGCATCGGCGTCATCGGTCATGTTGATCCGGCTCATGTCGGAGGGATCGGATTTCGACATCTTCTTGGAGCCGTCCCGCAGGCTCATCACCCGCGTCGCCGCCCCTTCGATCACCGGCTCGGTGATGGGGAAGAACTCCACGCCGTAATCATGGTTGAACTTGGCCGCGATGTCGCGGGTCAGTTCCAGATGCTGTTTCTGATCCTCACCCACCGGCACATGGGTCGCATGATAGATCAGAATGTCCGCGGCCATCAGCGCGGGATAGGCGAAAAGCCCCACCGAGGCGTTCTCGCGGTTCTTGCCGGCCTTGTCCTTGAACTGGGTCATCCGGTTCAGCCAGCCCATCCGCGCCACCGTGTTGAAAATCCACGCCAGTTGCGCATGCTCGGGCACCTGTGACTGGTTGAACAGGATCGACTGCTCGGGATCGATGCCGCTGGCGATGAACCCCGCGCACAGCTCGCGGGTATTGCGCGCCAGCGCCGCCGGATCCTGCCAGACCGTGATCGCGTGCAGATCGACCATGCAGTAGATCGTCTCGTAATCCCCGTCCTGCATTTCCACGAAACGCTTGATCGCGCCAAGATAGTTGCCCAGCGTCAGCCCGCCCGAGGGCTGGATGCCGGAAAACACCCGCGGGGTGAAGGCCGCGGCACGATCAGCGGTATTTTGTGTGGCCTCGGCCATCTTTGCGCTCCGTCTGGATTTATCCGTCCCCGTCGCTTACCCATGGGACAAAGAGAGGTCAACCAGAGCAGCCCCATGTATGACGAAAACGCAGACGCCTCCCCGTTCAACGCCCTACCGCCCATCGTGGTGGCGCTGGCCGCGGTGCTGGCGGCGGGTGAGCTGGTCCTGCAAGCCGGCGCGGCCGGTCTGGTGGGCGGCCCGGGGGCGGTCGGCTGGCGGCTGGCGGCGATCGAGGATTACGCCTTCCTCGATCCGGTCTGGGACTGGATGCGCGATACCGGCCGCTACCCGCCCGATCAGTTGCTGCGCCTCGTCACATACCCGCTGATCCACGGCTCGTTCACCCACACAGCCTTTGTCATCGTCATCACGCTGGCCATCGGCAAAGCGGTGGGCGAGGTGTTCAATGCCGCGGCCTTTCTGGCCGTTTTCGTGCTGTCCTGCATCGTTGGCGCGCTGGCCTATGGCACGCTGATCGACACGCGCGTGCCGCTGATGGGCGGGTTTCCCGGCGCCTACGGGCTGATCGGCGCATTTACCTTTCTGCTTTGGGTGCGCCTTGCCGCGGTCGGGGCGAACTCGGCCCGCGCCTTCAGCCTGATCGGCGTTCTGATGGGGCTGCAGCTGCTCTTTGGCCTGCTCTTTGGCGCAGGCCATGACTGGATCGCGGATCTCGCCGGATTTTGCACCGGCTTCCTGCTCTCCTTCGTGGTCAGCCCCGGGGGATGGCAGCGCGTGAAGGCAAAGCTGCGCCAGCGCTGATCACGCCCCTTTCAGGTCTCGTCAAATATCCCCGCCGGAGGCGGCAAACCTAGCGCCGCAGGGCCGCACGTATGTCGCGCAGTCGGAACGCGCCCAGAGCCTGCGCGCTCAGCGCGTAAGACAGCCCGCCCGCCCCCAGCAGAACTGCGAGCGCAAGATAGCGCCAGCCCGCCATCCCGAAGAGCGGCCCCAGAACGAGATAGAGCAGGTAGAGCACGGCCCCCATCAGCACCGAGGCCAGAATGATCCGCGGCACGCGGCTGCGGAAGCGTTCATCGAACTCGGCCGCGGCCCCGAAGCGGTGGGCATAGACCCACAAAAGCCCCGCCATCGCCCAGCCCGCCAGCGTCGTGCCGAACGCCGCTGCGATATAGCCTACGACCGGAGCCAGCCCGATGGCGATCACGGCGTTCACCACCATGGCCACCACCGCGAAATAGAACGGACGCCTGGTGTCCTCGCGGGCGAAAAACAGCGGCTGGAACACCTTCTGCAAAACAAAAGCCGGCAGGCCGAGCCCGTAGACCGCCACCGCCACTGCCGTGGCCGCGCTGTCATCAGGCCCGAACTGGCCGCGCTCGAACAGAACCGAGATCAGCGGCGTCGGGATCACCATCAATGCCACCGCGCAGGGCACGGTCAGCGCCAGCGCCAGCTCGCCCGCGCGATTGAACGCCTCCTGACCGCCGGCGGCGTCACCGGCCTGCAGCTTGCGGCTCAGATCGGGCAACAACACGACCCCGATGGCAATCGCCACAACGCCCAGCGGCAACTGGTAGAGCCGGTCCGCATAGTTCAGCCACGCCACCGCCCCGTCGAAATAGCTGGCCACCTGACGGCCGACCAGAAGATTGATCTGCACCACGCCGCCCGCCAGCGCCGCGGGCGCCGCGATGATCGCCAGCCGTTTCAACTCGGGCGTCATCCGCGGCCGTTTGGGCACCAGCCGGTAACCCGCGCGCGCCGCCGCGCTCCACACCAGCCAGAGCTGCGCAAAGCCTGCCACCGGCACGGTCCAGGCCAGCGTGCGCCCGAGATCGAGCCCCAGCCACCACGCGCCGCTCAGCGCGAGGATGAACAGCACGTTGAGCAGCACCGGTGCCGCCGCGGCCGCGATGAAGCGCCCGCTTGCGTTCAGAACCCCCGACAAAAGGGCCGCCAGCGAGATGAACAGGATGTAGGGAAAGGCAATCCGCCCGAACAGAACCGCCAGATCGAACCGCTCATCGGCGGCAAAGCCGCTGGCCATGGCCAGAACGAGATAGGGCATGAAGAAGATCGCGAGCACCGTGAACACGATCAGGATCGTGCCCAGCCCCGCGAACGCGTCCTCGGCAAAATCCCGGGCGCCCTCATCGGCCTCCAGCTTCTTGGAGAACATCGGCACGAAGGCCATGTTGAACGCCCCTTCGGCAAAGAAGCGGCGGAACATGTTTGGCAGCGAAAACGCGATCAGAAACGCCTCTGCCACCGGCCCCGAGCCCAGAAACCCCGCGATCAGCACATCGCGCACGAAGCCGAGGATCCGGCTCAACAGCGTCCAGCTTCCCACGGTCGCAAAACCGCGCATCAGCCGGATCGGCTGGCTCATGTGAGGGCCCTTTCCGCACCCTGCGTGATCGCGGTGCGCAATTTCTTCTCGAGCGTTTTCTGCTTCGAACGGGCATGCATTTTCAGCCCGAACATGTCCTTGACGTAGAACGTGTCGACAACCTGCTCGCCATAGGTCGCGATCACGGCGCTGGCCACGTAGATATTGTTGTCGGCCAGCGTGCGGGTCAGGTCGTGCAACAGGCCCGGACGGTCGCGGGTGTCCACCTCGATGATGGTGTAGATCTCNNGAGGTCGGCACCACGAACTCGCTTTCGCGTTTCTTGATCTTGTCGCGGCTCTTGAGTGCCTCGCGGGCGACAACCTCGCCTTTCAGGGTCTTCTCGATCATGGTCTTGAGACGCGGCAGGCGGCCGGCCTCATAGGGCGCGCCCTCGATATCCTGCACCCAGAAGGCGGCGGTCGCGAAACCGTCTTTCGAGGTGTAGGTCCGCGCATCGACGACATTGGCGCCCACCAGCGCCAGCGCGCCAGCCATGCGCGAGAAGATGCCCGGGTGATCGGCCATGGCGAAACAGACCCGCGTGGCGTCGCGGTCCTCGTCCGGCGTCAACTCGATCCGGATCTCGTCGGTGGTCAGATCACGCAGCATCCGCGCGAAATCGGCATGGGCGGTGACATGCAGCCCCTGCCAGTAAGGCGGGTAGTGGCGCGATGTCTCGTGCTTGAGATCCTTCGCGGTCCAGTCGGGCAGAGCCGCGCGCAGCTTGCGCTTGGCCTCGACGCCGCGCTCCTCGCGGTTGAGCGCCTCCATGCCGTCTTCCAGCCCGCGCCGCGTCTGGCGGTAGAGCGCACGGATCAGGGCCGCCTTCCAGTTGTTCCACGTGTTCGGCCCGACGCCGCGGATATCGCACACGGTCAGAACGGTCAGCAGGTCCAGCCGCTTCACCGTCTTCACCGCCTTGGCGAAGTCCCGCACCGTCCGCGGATCGGCAATGTCGCGTTTCTGCGCCATATCCGACATCAGCAGGTGGTAGCGCACCAGCCATTCGACGGTCTCGCATTCTTCGGCCGTCAGGCCGAGCCGCGGGGCGATCTTGCGCGAAATCTGCGCCCCGAGGATCGCATGGTCCTCGTCGCGGCCCTTGCCGATATCATGCAAAAGCAGGGCCAGATACAGCACCTTGCGGTTCACGCCCTCCTTCAGGATCCCCGAGGCCACGGGCAGTTCTTCCTGCAATTCCTCGCGCTCGATCTGCGCCAGCACCGAGATGCACTGGATCGTGTGCTCGTCCACCGTGTAGGAGTGATACATGTTGAACTGCATCATCGCGACGATGGGCTGGAATTCCGGGAGATAGGCCGACAGCACCCCCAGTTCGTTCATCCGCCGCAGCGCGCGTTCGGGATTGCCGTGGCGCAGCAATGTGTCGAAGAAGATCTTCGCCGCGGCCTTGTCCTGCCGGACCGCGTCGTTGATCAGGTCGAGATTCGCCGCGACCCGCCGCATCGCATTGGGGTGGATCAGGTAACCGGTGCGCAGCGCTTCCTCGAACAGCCGCAGCATATTGACCGGATCGCCCAGAAAGCTTTCCGGATCTGCGATGTCGAGCCGGTTCTGGCTCAGGCTGTAGCCGTCCTTGAGGCGCTTGCGGCGTGCGGTGCGCAGGAACCCGATGATCGAGGGCTCCTTCTTGACGTGCTGTGCCTCCAGATCGGTCAGCAGGATGCGCGTCAGCTCGCCCACCTTGGTGGCATGGCGGAAATAGGCCTGCATGAAATGCTCGACGGCGCGCCGCCCGCCGCCATCCTTGTAGCCCATGCGCGCGGCCACCTCGACCTGCACGTCGAAGCTCAGCTGCTCCACCGCGCGGTCCGAGATCAGGTGGAGATGCGAGCGCACGGCCCACAGGAACTCCTCGGCGTCGCGGAACGCGTCCAGTTCGTCCTGTGTGAACACCTTCAGATCGACCAGCGCCGCGGCGGTTTTCACCCGGCGCGCATATTTCGCGATCCAGAACAGCGATTGCAGGTCGCGCAGCCCGCCCTTGCCCTCTTTGACATTGGGCTCGACCATGTAGCGCTGGCCGCCATGCTTGCGCAGACGCTCGGAGCGTTCGGACAGTTTCGCCTCGATATAATCGGCGGCGGTGTTGCGGAAGAGCTCGCGCCAGAGCCGCTCGTCAAGCTCCTCGGCCAGCGGCGCGTGGCCATCGACCAGACGGTTCTCCAGCAGGGCCGTGCGGATCGTGTAATCTTCCTTGGCCAGCCGCAGGCAGTCTTTCACCGTGCGGCTTGAATGCCCGACCTTCAGCTTCAGGTCCCACAGGATGTACAGGCTGCTTTCGATCAGGCTCTCGGCCCATGGCGTGATCTTGTAGGGCGTCAGAAACAGCAGATCGACATCGGAAAACGGCGCCATCTCTCCGCGCCCGTAGCCGCCCACGGCCAGCACGGCGAGGCGTTCGGCCTCGGTCGGGTTGGGCAGGGGGTGGATATAGTTGCGCGCCATGTGCAGCGTGGCCCGCACCAGCCCGTCGGTAAGGTAGCTGTAGGCGCGGGTCAGGGGGCGGGCGGCCCGCGGATTGGCCGTGAAGGCCGCGGCCACACGGGCGCGCCCCGCATCGCGCGCGGCTGCAAGGATCTTGACGGTCTGCGCGCGTTTTTCCTTGGCATCCGCGGCGGCGCGCGCGGCGGCATCAAGCTCCGCGAGCACCGCGTCGTAATCGAAGATCTCCTGCGCGGCGCAAATCAGGTCGCCGGGATCGGTATGCACGGGCCGGTCGAGTTGGGCCTCAGGAGCCGCCGGTGCTGAAGAATTTTGGAGCGGGGTCAATAATCTCAACCTGACTGTTAGCGATCTGGACGACGGCCAGAGCTCTCTCGTTGGTGCCGTCGGCGTTGAACCGGAATACCCCGTTCACGCCAGCAAAACCAGAGCCTTGCATCAGGTTGCCCGCCGTGGGGGCGAGACCCTCGGCGGCCAATGCGCCGACCGCAGCAACGCCGTCATAGGCCAGACCCGCCAGCGCCACCGGAGGTTCGCCGAACGTGGCCTGATAGCGGCCGTTGAACTGCGCCACCAGATCGGGGTCAGGCAGGGCAAACCAGCCGCCCTGAAGCCCGGGATAGGACATGGTCTCTGCCGGCACATCCCAGCGTGACAGCCCCAGATACTGGATCAGTTCCGGATCGACGCCGTTCTCGGGCAGAAGCTGTGCCAGAATGGGCAACGCCCCCGTGCTGTCGGAGGTCAGCATCAGCGCGTTCGCGCCCGAAGACTTGACGGTCTGGGCCATGGCAGGAATGGCCTCGATGATGCCTTGCTGGGAGAACTCGAAACTGCTCTCGCCCACGAGACTGGCGCCGGAGCGGGCCGCGGCACGCGCAATGGCGTTATAGGCGATCCGGCCGACCGTGGTTTCGGGGTAGACCACGGCCACGCGTGAGCGGCCCTGCGCCACGGCGAACGACACCACCCGGTCGGAGATCGTGTCAAACGTGTTGCCCAGAACAAACAGGTTGCCGCCCGCGATCTGGCTGTTGTTGGAAAACGCCAGCACGTTGACGCCCGAGCCGCGCGTCTGCACGGCCGCGGCGGCGGCCGCATCCGAGCGCAGCGGGCCCAGAATGACGTCAGCACCATCGTCGACGGCTTGGGCTGCCGCCAATGCGGCTGTCTCAGGGGCGCCCGCGGTCGGGTAGACCGAGATCTCCACGCCACCCCCCAGATCGGTTGCGGCCAGACGCGCGGCATTCTCGAGACTGGCAGCCAGCGTCGCGTCGCCGGGGGTCTCCGATCCGTAAGGCACCAGAAGTGCGATCTGGACCGCGCGCGACTGGTCCACGGTCGCGCCACCGCCGCCCAGATCCACATTACAGGCCGCGAGAACGGTGCAGGCGGCCAAAAGGCCCGCCCGCCGCAAAGCTGTCGTGAACGCTGTCGCGAGACCCGTGTCGGGCCCCTTGCGGGTTCGCGCAAAAATGTTGATCATCGTGAAATCTCCTTGCGCCCGGGTCCGGTGCTGCCATCGAGGTGAACGATACGAGGTCTCACAGGCCAAGTAAATGTGATCGGAGCATGAAGTTTCCATGACGGCTGCAAACCGCGTAACGCTGGCGCCCGGGCTCTATTTCATCGCCACGCCAATCGGGACCGCGCGTGATATCACGCTGCGCGCGCTCGATATTCTGGCCTCGGCCGATATTCTGGCCGCCGAAGACACGCGCAGCCTGCGCAAGCTGATGGATATCCATGGCATCGCGCTGGAAGGCCGGACGCTGCTGGCCTATCACGACCACAACGGAAAAGCGCAGCGGCCACGGATCCTGAGCGCGCTGGAAGCGGGCAAATCGGTGGTCTACGCCTCGGAGGCCGGAACGCCGCTGATCGCCGATCCCGGTTTCCAGCTGGCCCGCGCCGTCTCCGAGGCGGGTTATGATGTGACAGCCGCGCCGGGTCCCTCGGCCGTTCTCGCGGCCCTGACGGTCTCGGGTCTGCCGACCGACAGTTTCTTTTTTGCGGGGTTTGCCCCGACGGCGGGCGGCCAGCGGCGGAAATTCCTGCAGGCGCTGAGCGATGTGCCCGGCACGCTGGTGTTCTACGAATCTCCGAAGCGCGTTTACAAAATGTTAGATGACCTTGTGTCAGTCTACGGGACATCGAGGCAGGCTGCGGTGGCGCGGGAGCTGACCAAGAAGTTCGAGGAAGTGATACGCGGATCCCTCGGCGAGCTTCAGCGCGATCTCGCAGGGCGCACTCTGAAGGGCGAAATTGTCGTGCTTGTCGATCGTGGTGAGACAGAGGCATGGGATGATGATGCGGTTCTGGGGCTCTTGTCGGACGCGCTTGACGGTGGCTCGGTGAAAGATGCGGTGGCACAGGTCGTCGCGCAGACCGGTTTGCCGCGCCGGCAGGTGTATCAGTTGGCCTTGAGCCTGGAGAAGAAGAGATGAGACAGCGCACGAATTACCATGCAGGGCTGGCCGCGGAGCAATCCGTGGCCCATCAGTATGAGCGCGCAGGCTACGAGATCACGGAGCGCAGATACCGCTCGGCCGCGGGCGAAATTGATCTGATTGCCCGTCGCGATCACAACGTGATCTTCATCGAGGTCAAGAAAAGCAGCACCCACAGCCGCGCGGCCGAAAGTCTCTCGCGCCGCCAGATGAATCGGATCTATGCCTCGGCCTCCGCCTATCTGGGCACCCAGCCGGCTGGGCAGCACACGCCGTCGCGGTTTGATGTGGCGCTTGTGGACCGGACCGGCCAGATCGAGGTGTTGGAGAACGCCTTCGCTGCCTGAGCGAAAGGCCGCAAAGCGCCATTGAAAGCGGACGCGCGACAGTCCATGTAGGGCCTCGAACCAGAACGAGGAACAATCATGGCCCTGAAAGTCGCCATCCAGATGGATCCGATCGATGCGATCGACATTGACGCGGACAGCAGTTTCCGGATCGCAGAAGAGGCTCAGGCGCGCGGCCACGAGCTGTTTTACTACACGCCCGACAAGCTGAAATATGACGAAGGCCATGTCAAAGCCACCGGTTGGCCCCTGACCGTACGCCGCCAGAAGGGCGATCATTTCACGCTTGGGGCCGAGGCCGAGATCGATCTGTTAGACTGGGATGTGGTCTGGCTGCGGCAGGACCCGCCCTTTGATATGGGCTACATCACCACCACCCATTTGCTCGACCGGGTGCACCCCGACACGCTGGTGGTCAACGATCCGACATGGGTGCGCAACTGGCCCGAAAAACTCAAAGTTCTCGATTATCCCGACCTGACGCCGCCCACCGCCATCGCCCGCGATATCGGGGCGCTCAAGGCGTTCAAGGCCAAGCATGGCGACATCATTCTCAAGCCGCTTTACGGCAATGGCGGCGCCGGCGTCTTCCGGCTCGACCCCAACGACCGCAATATCAACTCGCTGCACGAGCTCTTCACCGGGTTTTCCCGCGAACCGCTGATCGTGCAGAAATTCCTGCCCGACGTGGCCAAGGGCGACAAGCGTATCATCCTTGTCGATGGGGAGCCGGTGGGCGCGATCAACCGCGTTCCGGCCAGTGGCGAGACGCGCTCGAACATGCATGTGGGCGGGCGGCCCGAGAAGGTGGGGCTCACCGACCGCGATCTCGAGATCTGTGCGCGGATCGGCAAGGATCTGAAAGATCATGGGCAGATTTTCGTGGGCATCGACGTGATCGGCGGCTGGCTGACGGAGATCAACGTCACCTCGCCCACCGGCATTCAGGAACTCGAACGCTTCGATGATATCAACGTGGCGGCGAAAATCTGGGACGCGATCGAGGCAAAGTGCGTCTAGCGCATAACGCGGTAGCTGATCGCCTCCGCGATATGATCGGCCGCGACATCCCGCGCGCCTGAAAGATCGGCAATCGTGCGCGCGACACGCAGGATGCGGTGATAGCTGCGCGCCGAGAGCTGGTAATGCTGCGCCGCCTTTAACAAAAGCGCGCGGCCTTCGTTGCCCGGGCGCGCAATCTCTTCAAGCAGGCTGCCTTCCGCATCCGCATTGGCCCGGATCCCGGGCGCGTCCGCGAACCGTTCGGCCTGACAGGCCCGCGCGTCGGCAACCCGGGCCGCGATCTCGGCGGAACTGTCACCCGAGGGCGGCAGATCAAGATCCGTAAAGCACACCGGCGGCACCTCGATCCGAAGATCGAACCGGTCCAGAAGCGGGCCCGAGATGCGTCCCAGATACTCCTCGCCACAGGCCGGAGCCCGCGAACAGGCGCGCGACGGATCGCTGAGATAGCCGCATTTACAGGGGTTTGCCGCCGCAACCAGCATGAATTTGCACGGGTATTTCACATGCGCATTGGCGCGGGCCACCACGACCTCTCCGGTCTCGATCGGCTGGCGCAGCGTTTCCAGCACGGTGCGGGCAAACTCGGGGAACTCGTCCATGAAAAGCACGCCATTATGCGCCAGCGAGATCTCTCCGGGGGCCGCGCCGCGCCCGCCGCCCACAAGTGCTGCCATCGAGGCGGTGTGATGCGGGGCGCGAAACGGTCTCTGCCGGGAAATGCCCCCGTCTTCGAGCAGCCCCGCCAGTGAGTGGATCATCGAGGTCTCCAGCGCCTCGCGGGGTGACAAGTCCGGCAAAATCCCCGGCAGCCGCGCCGCCAGCATGGATTTGCCAGAGCCGGGCGGGCCGGTCATCAGGATGTGATGGCGGCCCGCTGCCGCGATCTCCAACGCCCGTTTGGCGCGCTCCTGCCCTTTCACATCGCGCAGATCCCGTCCCGCGGGGCCATGGGCGACCGCGCCCGGGCGGGCCGGGGCGATCGGCGCCGCCCCGTTGAAATGGCGCACCACCTCATGCAGCGAGGAGGCCCCGAGCACACGGGCGGCTTCAACCCAGGCGGCCTCCGCGCCACAGGGCGTGGGGCAGATCAGCGTGCAGTCGTGCCGGGCCGCGGCAAGGGCTGCGGGCAGGGCGCCGCGCACCGGAACCAATGAGCCGTCGAGTGACAATTCCCCCGGCGCCATCACCCCTTCCACCTCCTCGCGGGGCAGAATGTCGAGCGCGGCCATCAGGCAAAGAGCGATCGGCAGATCGAAATGCGAGCCCTCCTTCGGCAGGTCGGCCGGCGACAGGTTCACCGTAACCCGGCTTGAGGGCATCGCGATCGACATGGCATCAAGCGCGGCGCGAACACGGTCGCGCGCCTCGTTCACCGCCTTGTCGGCCAGCCCCACGATGGAAAAGGAAGGCAACCCCGGCGAGACCGCGCATTGCACTTCCACAAGACGCGCCTCGAGCCCTTCGAACGCGACTGTAAATGCGCGTGATACCATCGAGATCCTCCGCCCCGCCAAGGGCCAAGCATCACCGGATCATGGTTTCAATGTGGTTAACGCCGCTCAGGCCAGCCCCGTCCAGCCGATCGTCTCGTAAGGCATGTCATAGGCCGCCTGCGGGGCCTGTTTCAGGCCAAGATCGCGCCACGCAAGCAGGGCCGGATCCCGCAACGCGGTCGCCACATAGGCCTGCGCCGCCGCATCGACAGGCAATTGGTAGGTCGCAATCCGCGTGGCCACGGGCGCGAAGAAGACATCGGCCACACTGTAGGCGCCGAAAAGCCACGGGCCGGACCCGTCGCTGAGCGACTTGGCCTGCGCCCAGAGCAGCGCGATCCGTTCCAGATCCGCCCGCACCTCGGGGCGCGCCGGAAAACCTGCATAGCTGCGCCGCAAGTTCATCGGGCAGTCCCCGCGCAGCGCCTGAAACCCCGAATGCATCTCGGCGGTGATGGCGCGGGCAAAGCCGCGCGCATTGGCATCCTTTGGCCAGAAACCGGACTCGGAATGGCGCTCGGCCAGCGTCTCGGCAATGGCCAGCGTGTCCATCACGACCCCACCTTCGGGCAAGCGCATCACCGGCACGGTTCGGGCGGGGGCGAAGGCCTTCAGCGCCTCGGCAAAGCCCGGCTCGTAAAGCCGCGTTTCGACCACCTCGACGGGCAGGTCGAACTTGGCAAACAAAAGCCAGCCCCTCAGGGACCAGCTGGAATAGGAACGATCACCGATCAAAAGCTCATAGGTCATGGGTCAAGCGTAGCGCGCGCGCCGCCATTTCAGAAATGATAACGCGTGACATGTTTCATCAGGGAAGGTGATTGATCACATCGGCCTGCCACGCGGTGCCGTCCCACCGGATCTCGGTGACCGAGAAATTGCCGATCTTCTGGGCCAGCGTGTCATAGGCGCTCAGCCCGAGGGCGCGCTGCACCTGTGTCAGGATCACGCCCATATGGGCCACGGCAATCACCGTTTCGAACCGGGCCTCGGCGGTCATCGCATCGACAAAGCCGTTCACCCGTGCGGCCACCGCGTTCCAGCTTTCGCCAGCGGGGGGCGCGACGTCGCCGGGCTGTTCCCAATAGGCGCGGATCTGTTCTGGGGCCTCTGCTTCGACCTCGGCAAAGCCTCGGTTTTCCCAGTCGCCGAAATGGATTTCCCGCAGCGCGCGGGCATCGGGCAGCCGCGCCCGCCCCTGCTGGATCGCATCCGCCGTGGCGCGTGTGCGCACCAAATCCGACGACAGGATCGGGGCATCGGGCAAATGCGCCTGAAGACGGGCGATCTGGGCCGTGTCGCTCAGATCAGCGGGCAGGTCGGTCCAGCCGACCATGGCCTTGGCATGGGTTGGCCCGTGGCGCACCCAGATCCAGCGCATCAGCCGAGACCCTCGGGCAGGCGGCCTTTCAGCACGAGGGGCAGGCCTGCGGTCACCTGCACGACCAGATCGGCGCGGGCGGCCAGCCGCGCGTTCAACCGGCCCTGCGCCTGCCGGAACCGCCGCGCCAGCGCGTTTTCCGGCACGATCCCCAGACCGACCTCGTTGGTGACGATCACCACAGGGCAGGCGGCCCGGTCCAGCGCCGCCTCGAGACCCGCGAACGCCGCCTCGAGATCCGAATTTTCCATAAAAAGATTGTTCAGCCACATGGTTGCGCAATCCAACAGCGCGCTCTGACCTGCCTCCAGCGCCGCGATCGTGGCGCCGGGATCCAACGGCGCTTCCTCGGTGCGCCACCCGTGTGCTTCCCTATCCTTTTGATGCAAAGCGATTTTTTCGCGCATCTCGTCGTCAAAGGCCTGCGCGGTGGCGATATAGCAACGCGCCGTTCCCGCCGCGACCACGAACCGCTCGGCAAAGGCCGATTTGCCCGAAGACGCGCCGCCGATGACAAGCGTAAGGGGCGGAATTGAGGGCATCAGGCATTTTCCTTTGATCCAAAAACGAACTGGGAACGTAACACTCACAAAAGGCAAGGCAAGCCTGCGAAATATTCTGACCTGGGGGTTAACATGGCTTTTGACGCGAGATCCGAATTCTCACTGTCCCGCACGGCGATGCGCGCGGAACTTCTCGACGCCGAGACCGAACTCCGACTTGCCTATGCATGGCGCGACGAACGCGACGAAGCCGCCCTCCACCGCCTGATCACCGCCTATATGCGTCTGGCCATCTCCATGGCCGCCAAGTTCAAGCGCTACGGCGCGCCGATGAACGATCTCATTCAGGAAGCGGGCCTTGGCCTGATGAAAGCCGCCGACAAGTTCGACCCCGACCGCGGCGTGCGCTTCTCGACCTACGCGGTCTGGTGGATCAAGGCGTCGATCCAGGATTACGTGATGCGCAACTGGTCGATGGTGCGCACCGGCTCGACCTCTTCCCAGAAATCGCTGTTTTTCAACATGCGCCGGGTGCAGGCCCGTCTGGAGCGCGAGGCGGCCGCACGCGGCGAGGATCTCGACAAGCACCAGCTGCGCCAACTGATCTCCACCGAGGTCGGCGTGCCGCTGCATGACGTGGAAATGATGGAAGGCCGTCTGGCCGGCTCCGACTATTCGCTGAACGCCACCCAGTCCACCGACGAGGAAGGCCGCGAATGGATCGATGCGCTCGAGGATGAAGGTCCGCAGGCTGCCGAGACCGTCGAGCATGACAAGGATATCGACACGCTGCGCGAGTGGCTCGTGACCGCGATGTCGAACCTCAACGACCGCGAGCAGTTCATCGTGCGGGAGCGCAAACTCCGGGATGCGCCCCGCACTTTGGAGAGCCTCGGCAACGAGCTGGGCCTGTCGAAAGAGCGGGTCCGCCAGCTGGAAGCGGCCGCTTTTGCCAAGATGCGGAAATCGCTGGAAAACCAGTCCCGCGAGGTGCATCAATTCCTCGCATGATGCGATTGGGACTTCTGGCCTCTCTTGGCGTGGCACTGGCCGCGCCCCTGGCCGCGAAACAAATCGAACCTGCCGATCTGGAGCGTCTTCCGGCCGCGGATATCTATCTGCTTGGCGAATTGCACGACAATCCGGTGCATCACGAAAATCAGGCGCGGGCGGTCGCGGCCATCGCGCCATCTGCCGTGGTGTTCGAGATGCTCTCGCCGGCGCAGGCCGCCGCCGGCGCAGATGCGGACCGCGCCGATCCGCAGGCTTTGGAAGCGGCGCTGGGCTGGTCCGCCTCCAGATGGCCCGATTTCGCGCTCTATTTCCCGATTTTCGAGCGCTCCGGCAGCGCGCAGATCTATGGTGCAGCCCTGCCCAGAGATCTCGTGCGCGGCGCGGTCGGGACAGGGGCCGCGGCCCAGTTCGGCCCCGATGCGGCGGCTTACGGCCTCGACCAACCCCTTGATGCAGAAGAACAATCCATCCGCACCGAGGCACAGGCCGTGGCCCATTGCAACGCGCTGCCCGAGGCGATCCTGCCCGGAATGGTCGAAGCGCAACGCCTGCGCGATGCCGCCTTCGCGCGCACCACGGTCGAGGCGCTCGCGGACACTGGCGGTCCCGTCGTCGTGATCACCGGCAACGGCCATGCCCGCAAGGACTGGGGCATGCCGCGCTTCCTGCGCCGCGTCCTGCCGGAGGCGCGCATTCTGTCGATCGGGCAGATCGCAGGCGGCCCGCCCGAGGCGGAGTTCGACCTCTGGCTCAGCACCGTGCCTTCGCCCGATAACGGCGATCCCTGCGAGGCCTTCCGCAAAACCAACTGATTGCTCCGCCCCCGCTTTGCGCCTAAAACCACTTGGACGGCGTAAAACGAGGCCAACATGCTGGACGGAAAGCGCATATTACTGATCATCGGCGGCGGGATCGCGGCGTTCAAATCGCTCGACCTGATCCGGCGTCTGCGCGAACGCGGCGCCAGCGTGACGCCTGTTCTGACCCGCGCGGGCGAGCAGTTCGTCACCCCGCTCAGCGCGTCCGCCCTTGCCGCCGAGAAGGTCTACCGCGATCTGTTCGACCTGACCGACGAGGCCGAGATGGGCCATATCGAGCTCAGCCGCGCCGCCGATCTGGTCGTCGTGGCCCCCGCAACCGCCGACCTGATGGCGAAAATGGTGGGCGGGCACGCCAATGATCTGGCCTCGACGCTGCTGATGGCCACCGACAAGCGCGTTCTGATCGCACCGGCAATGAATGTGCGGATGTGGGAACACCCCGCAACGCGCCGCAATCTCGAAACGCTGCTGGGCGACGGCATCCTGTGCGTCGGCCCCGATGAGGGCGACATGGCCTGCGGCGAATACGGCCCCGGCCGGATGTCGGAACCTCTTGCCATCGTGGCGGCCGTCGAACAGGCGCTGGCCACGGGCCCCTTGCAGGGCAAACATGTCATCGTCACCTCCGGCCCGACCCATGAGCCGATCGATCCGGTGCGCTACATCGCCAACCGCTCTTCGGGCACACAGGGCACGGCGCTGGCCCGCGCCCTTGCCGCGCTGGGGGCCGATGTCACCTTCGTGACCGGCCCCGCAACGGTGCCCCCGCCCCAAGGCGTGCGCGTTGTGCCGGTCGAGACGGCGGCGCAGATGGAGGCGGCGGTCAAGTCCGCCCTGCCGGCCGATGCGGCCGTCTTTGCCGCGGCCGTGGCGGACTGGCGCGTGGCACAGGCGTCCGAGCGCAAGATCAAGAAGGACGGCAAAAGCCTGCCCACGCTGGAGTTTGCCGAGAACGCCGACATCCTCGCCGGTGTGGCAGGTCTCGGCAAAGACCGCCCCGCGCTGGTCGTGGGTTTCGCGGCGGAAACCGATGATGTCGTGGCCAATGCCACCGCCAAGCGCAAGCGCAAGGGCTGCGACTGGATCGTGGCCAATGACGTACGCCCCGAGACCGGCATCATGGGCGGTGGCGAGAACGCGGTCACGCTGGTTTCGGCCGACGGTGCCGAAAGCTGGCCGCGCCTGCCCAAGGACAAGGTGGCCGAGCGGCTCGCCGCGCGAATTGCGGAGGCGCTCGACTGATCCCATGACCTTTCGCTGCCACGCCGTTCAGGACCGAAATACCGATGCGTGAAGTCACCGTGTTGTTCCGTTGGGAAGACGGGGCCGACCAGAGCCTTGGCTTGCCCGCCTATGCGACCGCCGGCGCCGCCGGCGCCGATCTGCGGGCCAATCTGCCCGACCGCAGTACGATAACGCTCGCCCCCGGCGCGCGCGCGCTGGTGCCCACGGGCCTCTCGATGGAAATCCCGCAGGGCTACGAGGTGCAGATCCGGCCCCGCTCGGGGCTGGCCCTGAAGCACGGCATCACGCTGCCCAATGCGCCGGGCACGATCGACAGCGATTATCGCGGGCCTCTGGGCGTGATCCTCCAGAACACCGGCGACGCCGCCTTCGAGATCGCCCATGGCGACCGGATCGCGCAGATGGTCGTGGCCCCTGTCGTGCAGGCGCGGCTTGAGCTTGCCGAAACCCTGAGCGAGACCGCGCGCGGCGCGGGCGGGTTCGGCTCCACGGGGCGCGGCTGATGTTTCTGGTTCTCTTCCTTGCAGCCCTCATCTTTCTGGGCGGGCGCTGGCTCGGACTGCCGCGCCGCGCCGTGATCTCGGTCCTTGTGGTGCTGTTCACTGCGGTTCTGTTCTTTCAGGCGACCCTGCCGGACGGAAACCCGCTGAAAGAGGCCACCGGCGGCTCGCTGAAGAACTGGCTGGTGCTCGCAGGCGTCGCCGCGCTGGTGCTGGCCTATCGCTGGGCGCTTCAGCGCCTGCGCAACCGCGCCGCGCCGACCGAAGACCCTGCGCCCAAACGCGGCGCGTTCTCCGCAACCGAGCTCGACCGCTACGCCCGCCACATCGTGCTGCGCGAGATCGGCGGACCGGGTCAGAAAAAGCTCAAAGAGGCCCGCGTTCTCGTGATCGGGGCAGGGGGGCTGGGGGCGCCGCTGCTGCAATATCTCGCCGCCGCGGGCGTCGGGACCATCGGCGTCATCGACGACGACGTGGTCGAGAACTCGAACCTGCAGCGTCAGGTGATCCACACCGACGCGCGGATCGGCATGCCCAAGGCCCATTCCGCCGTCGAGGCGCTCAAGGCGCAGAACCCTTTCGTGACGGTCAAACCCTACAACCGCCGCCTGACCGCGGAGATCGCGGAAGAGCTCTTCTCCGAGTATGACCTGATCCTCGACGGCACCGACAATTTCGAAACCCGCCATCTGGTCAACCGGACCTGCGTGGCGCTTGGCCTGCCGCTGATCTCGGCCGCGATCACCCAGTGGGAGGGGCAGATCAGCCTCTACCATCCGGCCGCTGGCGCGCCCTGTTATGCCTGTGTGTTCCCCACCATTCCCGGTGCCGGTCTGGCCCCGAGCTGTGCAGAGGCGGGCGTCGTCGGCGCGCTTCCCGGCGTGGTCGGCGCGATGATGGCCTCCGAGGCGATCAAGTGGATTACGGGGGCGGGCGAGACCCTTGCCGGACGGCTTTTGATCTATGATGCGCTCTACGCCGAAAACCGCGTCATCAAGGTCGAGCGCAACCCCGGCTGCGCCGTTTGCGGCGCTGCGGCCCAGTAGACGGCCCAGGACACGCAACCACAATCTTTTGTGCATAACCCCAAATTAGGGGTTTACAGACCAATTCTCCCGGCACACCATATCTGGTAAGGGTTGCTGCCAATAAGACGACCCTTTGATATGGACCCAGCACATGGTGGTCTGCCGACCCGTGTGTGCGACAGCAAAAAGGGGCCGGGCATGTCTAACCTAGAACACTATCTCGAGACCGAGGATCTGCACCCTATCGATCTGGTGGAGACCCTTGCAGAACACCATGAATGGGACTTTGACCGCATCGCCGAAGACCAGATTGCGATGGCCATCGAAGGCCAGTGGCGGACCTATTCGATCACCCTCGCCTGGTCCAATTACGATGAGACGCTCAGAATGGTCTCGACCTTCGAAATGGAGCCTCCGGCCGACCGTATGCCGCAGCTCTACGAGGTGTTGAACCGGGCCAATGACACTTGCTGGACAGGCGCTTTCAGCTTCTGGGAAGAGCAGAAACTGATGGTCTACCGCTACGGTCTGCTGCTCTCGGGCGGGGCCGGTGCAGGGGCCGACCAGATCGACCGGATGCTCAACGCGGCAGTCGGCGCGTCCGAGCGCTTCTACCCCGCGTTCCAGCTTGCATGCTGGGGTGACAGGACCCCCGAGGAATCGATGCAGGTTGCCATTGCAGAGGCCTACGGCCGCGCCTAGTGTTTGCCCCGTAACAAGGGGGGTAAACGATGGATCTGTCAGATGTGAACGCACGCGGCCTCGTGTTGCTAGGCTGCGGGAAAATGGGCTCGGCGCTGCTGGCAGGCTGGCTCGAGCGGGGCGTCGACCCCAAGGCTGTCACGGTGCTCGATCCGCAACCCTCCGACTGGGTCAGGGCGCAGGGCGTGCGCCTCAATACCGATCCCGACACCGCCCCTGCCATCGTCCTTCTCGCCGTTAAACCCCAGATGATGGCCGAGGCCCTGCCGCGCCTGAAGGCGCTCGGGTCGGGCAGCACGGTGTTTCTGTCCATCGCCGCCGGCACCCCGATTTCCTTTTTCGAAGAGATGCTCGGGGCACAGACGCCGATCATCCGCTCCATGCCCAACACGCCGGCGGCTGTTGGCAAGGGGATCACCGCCATCATCGGCAACACGGCGGCGTCCCAGAATGATCTCGCGCTGGCCGAGGCGCTGCTCTCGGCCGTGGGCCAGACGGTCCGGCTCGACGACGAATCGCAGATCGATGCGGTGACGGGCGTCTCGGGCTCGGGCCCGGCTTACGTGTTCCACCTGATCGAAACGCTGGCCGCGGCCGGCGCGGCGCAGGGCCTGCCCGAGGAGATGGCGATGAAACTGGCCAAGGCCACCGTCGCAGGCGCGGGCCAACTGGCCGAACAGGCCGAAGAAGACCCCGCACAGCTGCGCGTCAACGTCACCAGCCCGGGGGGCACCACCGCCGCGGCGCTCGAGGTTCTGATGGACCCCGAGACAGGCTTCCCGCCGCTGCTCGCGCGCGCCGTGAAAGCGGCGACCGAACGTGGCCGCGCGCTTGGAGGCTGACCCCATGAACGAGCTGAGTTTTGACGATTTTCTCAAGGTCGATATCCGCGTTGGCGAGGTCACCCGCGCCGAGCCCTACCCCGAAGCGCGCAAACCCGCGATCAAGCTCTGGGTCGATTTCGGCCCCGCGCTGGGCGAGAAGAAAAGCTCCGCCCAACTCACCGCCCATTACACACCCGAGACACTGGTCGGCAAACGGGTCATGGCGGTGGTGAATTTCCCGCCCCGCCAGATCGGCAAATTCATGTCCGAAATCCTCGTCCTGGGGGTTCCGGATGCCGATGGCGAGGTGGTTTTGCTGACCCCTGATCTCGATGTTCCCATTGGCGGAAGGATGTATTGATGAAGAAGAAAATCCTGATCTCGAAGGCCATGCCGGAAAAGGTGCTTGCCGCTGTGCGCGACCGCTACGATGTCACGCTGCGCGAGACCGAAGACGGCATGAGCGAAGCCGAAGTCACCGAGGCGCTCTCGCACTATGACGCGCTCCTGCCCACCTTGGGGGATCACTTTACCGCGGCCGCAATCTCGGCCGCAACCGATCCCAAATGCGGCCTGATTGCCAATTTCGGCATGGGCTACAACCATATCGACGTGGCCGCGGCGCGCGAAAAAGGCATCCCCGTGACCAACACACCCGGGGCGGTGACCGACGCCACGGCCGACATCGCCATGACGCTGATCCTGATGACCGCGCGCCGCGCGGGCGAGGGCGAACGTCTGGTGCGGGCCGGCAACTGGACCGGCTGGCAGCCGACCCAGATGCTCGGACTGCATGTCTCGGGCCGCACGGTCGGCATCATCGGCATGGGCCGGATCGGGCAGGCCATCGCGAAACGCTGCCGCGACGGGTTCGGCTGCCGCATCGTCTACGCCAACCGCTCGCCCAAGCCGGTCGAAGGCGCCGAACAACTCGCCTCGGCCACCGAGGTTGCAGCCCGGGCCGATATCGTGGTCGCGGCCACGCCCGGCGGCACGCAAACCCATCACCTGATCGGGCAGGAAATCTTTGACGCGATGCAGCCGCACGCGATCTTCGTCAACATCTCGCGCGGCGACGTGGTCGACGAGACCGCGCTCATCGCAGCCCTGCACTCCGGCTCGATCGCCGGGGCGGGGCTTGACGTGTTCGAGTTCGAACCGAAAGTGCCCGAGGCGCTCCTCGCCATGGAGAACGTCGCCCTGCTGCCGCATCTGGGCACCGCGGCGCTGGAGGTCCGTGAGGCCATGGGCATGATCGCGGTGGACAATATCAACGCCTATTTCGACGGAAAGCCGCTGATCAGCCCCGTCTGAGGGCTTTCATGTTTCCTTAAATATCCCCGCCGGAGGCGGTCTCCGACGCCGGAACGGGCCGGTCGCCCACAGCCTCGCGCCAGTGGCGGCGGCACAGCGAGACATAGGTCTCGTTTCCGCCGACCACGACCTGATCGCCGTCGGTCAGGGCCTGCCCGTCCGGCCCCTTGCGGATCACCATCGTGGCCTTCTTTCCGCAATGGCAGATCGTGCGCACCTCGCGCATCTCGTCGGCCAGCGCCAGAAGCGTGGCAGACCCGGGAAAAAGCTCCCCCCGGAAATCCACACGCAGCCCGTAGCACATCACCGGAACGCCCAGATCATCGACCGCGCGCGCCAGCTGCCAGACCTGCTCACGCGACAGCCACTGGGCCTCGTCGACCATGACACAGGCCACCGGACCTTGCTGTAACCGCCTGGAAACCATCGCAAACAGATCGTCCTGCTTGCCATAGATGTCGGCCTCACGGGCAATCCCGATGCGTGATCCGATCTTGCCTCGACCGGCGCGATTGTCGAAATCGGCCGTCAAAAGATAGGTGTCCATGCCCATCTCGGCATAGTTATGCGCGGCCTGCAAAAGCAGTGTCGATTTGCCCGCATTCATCGTTGAATAGTGGAAGTAGAGCTTTGCCATACCCCGTGCCTAGCGCGACATACCGGGGCGCGCAAGCCGGCCGGCCGCCCGACCCGGGCCAATGCAAAACGGGGCCCGCAGGCCCCGTCGAAACGCATTTCTGCCTGGTACAGCCCCGCGGGCGCGGGCCTAGGCCGATTGCAGGCTCGTCACCCCGATCTCGCCATCCTCGCGCGCCTTCATCGCCAGCGCGGCGGCATGACTGGCCGCGGCGGTGGTGAAATAGGGGATCTTGTCGTAAAGCGCGACCGCGCGGATCTCGCGGCTGTCTTCCACGGCCTGAACGCCCTCGGTGGTGTTGAAGACAAGGCTGATCAGCCCGTCCTTGAGCTGGTCGACCACGTCCGGACGGCCTTCGTACACCTTGTTGACGACCTCGACCTCGAGCCCTTCCTCGCGCAGCCACTTGGCGGTGCCGCGGGTGGCGATCAGCGGGTGACCAAGGGCCGCCACGACCTGTGCGGCCTCCAGCATCTGGGCGGTCTTGTCCACGTCGCGGATCGAGAAGAACGCCTTGCCGCGCCCGTTCTGCGGCAGGTCGCTGCCCGCCCCGATCTGCGCCTTGAGGAAGGCGCGGTGGAAGTTCTTGTCAGAGCCCATCACCTCACCGGTGGAGCGCATCTCCGGCCCGAGGATCGTATCCACGCCCGGGAACCGCGCGAAGGGCAGAACCGCCTCCTTGACCGCGTAGGTGTCGATCAGCGGATCGACCAGATCGAAGCCGTCGAGCTTTGCGCCGGCCATGACCTGCGCGGCGATGGAGGCGATGGGCGAGCCCACGGCCTTGGCCACGAAAGGCACGGTGCGCGACGCACGGGGATTGACCTCGATCAGGTAGATCTCGTCATCCTTGACGGCGAACTGCACATTCATCAGGCCGACCACGTTGAGCGCAAGGGCCAGCGCCTCGGTCTGGGCCCGCAGCTGCGCGATGATCTCGTCGGACAGCGAATAGGGTGGCAGCGAACAGGCGCTGTCGCCCGAATGAACGCCGGCCTCTTCGATATGCTGCATGATGCCCGCCACATGCACGGTCTTGCCGTCACACAGCGCGTCCACATCGATCTCGACCGCGCCGGAAAGGTAGCTATCGAGCAGCACCGGGCTGTCGCCGGAGACCACGACGGCCTCGGAGATATAGCGCTCCAGCTGGGCTTGATCGCGCACGATCTCCATCGCGCGGCCGCCCAGCACATAGGACGGGCGGATCACCAGCGGGAACCCGATTTCAGATGCGATTTCAAGCGCTTGTGCGTCCGTAGAGGCAATACCGTTCTTCGGCTGCTTGAGCTCAAGCTGGTTGACCAGCGCCTGGAAGCGCTCGCGGTCCTCGGCCAGATCGATCGCGTCGGGCGTGGTGCCGAGGATCGGGATGCCGGCTTCTTCCAGCGCATTGGCAAGCTTCAGCGGTGTCTGGCCGCCAAACTGCACGATCACGCCATGCAGCGTGCCGCTTTCCATCTCGGCGCGCAGGATTTCCATCACGTGCTCGAAGCTCAGGGGTTCGAAATACAGCCGGTCCGAGGTGTCGTAATCGGTGGAAACGGTCTCGGGGTTGCAGTTGACCATGATCGTCTCATAGCCCGCATCGGTCAGCGCGAAACAGGCGTGGCAACAGCAGTAATCGAACTCGATCCCCTGACCGATCCGGTTCGGACCGCCGCCGAGGATGACGACCTTCTTGGCGTTCGAGGGCCGCGCCTCGCATTCAACCTCGCCCATCATCGGCTGTTCATAGGTCGAATACATGTAGGGGGTCTGCGCCTCGAACTCGGCCGCGCAGGTGTCGATCCGCTTGAAGACCGCCTTCACACCGAGGTTGAGCCGGGCCTGCCGGACATTCTCCTCGCTGCGGCCGGTCAGATGCGCCAGCCGCGCATCGGTGAAGCCCATGACTTTGAGTTCGCGCAAGTCGTCCTCGCGCAGCGGCAGGCCGTTCTCGCGGACCTTCTGCTCCATCTCGACGATCTCGCGGATCCGGGCAAGGAACCACGGGTCGAACATGGTGATCGCGTGGATGTCGTCATCGCTGAGCCCGTGGCGCATCGCTTGTGCGACCACGCGCAGCCGGTCGGGCGTCTGCTTGGCCAGCGCCGCGGTGATGGCCGCCTGTGCCGGTGCGCCTTCGATCTCGATCTCGTCGAACCCGGTCAGGCCGGTTTCCATCGAGGCCAGCGCCTTTTGCAGGGATTCGTGGATCGTGCGCCCGATCGCCATTGCCTCGCCGACGGATTTCATCGCCGTTGTCAGGTAGGGCTCGGAGCCGGGGAATTTCTCGAAGGCGAAGCGCGGGATCTTGGTGACCACGTAATCGATCGTCGGCTCGAAGGAGGCCGGCGTCACCTTGGTGATGTCATTGTCCAGCTCGTCGAGCGTGTAGCCCACGGCCAGTTTCGCGGCGATCTTTGCGATCGGGAAACCGGTGGCCTTGGAGGCCAGCGCCGAGGACCGCGACACCCGCGGGTTCATCTCGATCACGACCATGCGCCCGTCCGCCGGGTTGACCGCCCATTGCACGTTCGAGCCGCCCGTCTCCACGCCGATCTCGCGCAGCACGGCAATCGAGCCGTTGCGCATGATCTGGTATTCCTTGTCGGTCAGCGTCAGGGCAGGGGCCACGGTGATGCTGTCTCCGGTATGCACGCCCATCGGGTCGACGTTCTCGATCGAGCACACGATGATCGCGTTGTCCGCCTTGTCGCGGACGACCTCCATCTCGTATTCCTTCCAGCCCAGCAGGCTCTCGTCGATCAGGATCTGGTTGACCGGAGAGGCGTCGAGGCCGGATTTGCAGAAATGTTCGTAATCGTCGCGGTTGTAGGCCACGCCGCCGCCGGTGCCGCCCAGTGTGAAGGCGGGCCGGATGATCGCGGGCAGGCCCACGTAATCGATCGCGTCCATGCATTCCTGCATGTTGTTGGCAATCGTGGCCTTGGGGTTTTCCAGCCCGAGCCGGTCCATCGCCTCGCGAAACAGCTTGCGGTCCTCGGCCATTTCGATGGCGTCGCGCTTGGCGCCGATCATCTCGACGCCGAACTTGTCCAGAACGCCCATTTCCTCGAGCGCCAGCGAGGTGTTCAGCCCGGTCTGGCCGCCCATCGTGGGCAAGAGCGCGTCGGGGCGTTCCTTCTCGATGATCTTGGCGACGATTTCGGGGGTGATCGGCTCGATATAGGTGGCATCGGCCATGTCGGGATCGGTCATGATCGTGGCCGGGTTCGAGTTGACCAGAATGACCCGGTAGCCCTCTTCGCGCAGGGCCTTGCAGGCCTGGGCGCCGGAATAGTCGAACTCGCAGGCTTGTCCGATAACAATGGGCCCCGCGCCAATGATCATGATCGACTGAATGTCGGTTCTCTTCGGCATGGCAGTGCCCCGTTCTTCGTCCAAATTAGCGCGTGTCTAAGGGGAGGAGGGCAAGCGTGCAAGGGGGATTGGTGTATCTTTTTGCCCGCGCGTGGCGCTGCACGCGCCGGGGATGCCTCCGGCGGGGATATTTAGGCAGACATGAAAGCGCAGGCGCGGGCGGCGCGGATCTATTCGGCGGCCTGAATGGGCACGACATTCTCGCCGTCGGGATGGTAGAGATAGTCGCGGCAGACCGGCACGGCCTCCTGATGCTTGGCCAGCTGCATCTGGAACAGCACATGCGGCATGTCGGACATCGAAAGCTCCGAGGCGATCAGGTAGTAGCGCCACATCCGGATGAAGCGTTCGTCATAGCCCATCTCGCGGACCTGATCGAGCTTGGCCTCGAAGCGTTGCAGCCATTCGTTCAGCGTGCGGTCGTAATGGGTGCGCCAGACCTCTATATCGGTTTGCTGCAGGCCGGTCTTCTCCACCTCGCGCAGCACTTCCGACATGGCGGGCGTGTAGCCGCCGGGGAAGATGTATTTCTGGAACCACGGGCTGAGATTGCCCGGCGGCGAGACCCGCCCGATGAAGTGGATCAGGGCGACGCCGTCATCGGCGAGGTTCTTGTCGATCTGGTTGAAATAGGTGGCGTATTGCGGCTGGCCCACATGTTCGAGCATGCCCACCGACACGATCCGGTCGAAGGTTTCATCGACGTTGCGGTAATCGGTCAGGCGGAATTCCACCTTGTCGGCCACGCCGGCCTCTTCGGCGCGGATCTTCGCGGCTTTCAGCTGTTCTTCGGACAGGGTCACACCCACCACGTGGGCGCCGTACTCTTTGGCCAGCGTGATCGCCAGACCACCCCAGCCCGAGCCGATGTCGAGCACCCGCATCCCGGGCTCGATCAGAAGCTTGCCGGCGATATGGCGCTTCTTGTTGATCTGGGCCTGTTCGAGGCTTTCGTCATTCTCGCGGAAATAGGCGCAGGTATACTGACGGTCCTCGTCGAGAAACAGGTAATAGAACTCGGTCGAGATATCGTAGTGATGCGCGGCATTGCGTTTGGCGGTCTTGCGCGGGATCCACTGGTCCCAGCGCCGTTTTGCAATCCGCAGCGCCTTGATCGCCTTCTGCCAGCGCGGCAGGTTGCCCTCTTCGTGATTGGCGATCAGAAGCGCCAGAAGCCCGCGTACATTGTCGTGCTCGATCTCCAGCGTGCCGTCCATATAGGCCTCGCCCAAGGCCAGCTCAGGATTGCGGATCAGCTTGAACGGCAGGTCGCGCGCTTTCAGCGTGACCACCGCCTTGGGTGTTGCCCCATTGCCGAAGCGCCATTCGTCGCCATCCGGCATCGTGAGGACCAGCGTGCCCTTTTTCACGAGCTTGCTGACCATCGTCAAAAACAGTTTGTCCCACATGGACTGTCGTTCCCTTGCACGCATTAATAAGCGTGCTCTGCCCCTCTTGCGGCCAGCTTATCGGACGCGGTTTGCGTGACAAGGGCCAGTTTTTCTTACCTATAAAAATAAAAGCATTTGTTTGCCACGGGTTACACTCTGATAAGAAGCGGATTTCCGCTCAAAGGCAATCCCTGCCGGCGAAAAAATCCACAACCGAGTCCGTTGTGTCACGCCCGCCCATGGTGTGAAAGCTGCCATTTGCCGCGGCCTCTGCGGGGCTTGGGGTCGGGCTGTGTCGGCAGGTTCTCTTGACTTCCGGCGCGCGCGCATGTGTATCGGGCCAAACTTGTTTCCCGAGGGACCGATCCATGCATGCTTTTCGCAGCCACACCTGCTCTGAACTGAACAAGACCCATGTGGGCGAGACCGTGCGCCTGTCCGGTTGGGTGCACCGCGTGCGCGACCATGGCGGCATCCTGTTTATCGACCTGCGGGACCATTACGGTGTGACGCAGGTGCTGGCCGACCCTGACAGCCCGGTTTTCGCCGAGGTCGAGAAGGTGCGTTCGGAATGGTGCATCCGCATCGACGGCACCGTGAAGGCCCGCGACGAGAGCCTCGTGAACCCGAAGATCCCGACCGGTGAGGTCGAGGTTTTCGTGCGCGATATCGAGATCCTCGGTGCCGCAGACGAGCTGCCCCTGATGGTCTTCGGCGATCAGGAATATCCCGAAGAAACCCGCCTGCGCTACCGTTTCCTCGACCTGCGCCGCGAGAAACTGCAGGAGAACATGAAGCTGCGCTCCGATGTCGTGGCCTCGATCCGCAAGCGGATGTGGGATCTCGAGTTCCGCGAGTACCAGACCCCGATCATCACCGCCTCGAGCCCCGAGGGCGCGCGCGATTTTCTCGTGCCCTCGCGCCTGCATCCGGGCAAGTTCTACGCGCTGCCGCAGGCGCCCCAGCAGTTCAAGCAGCTGCTGATGGTGTCGGGCTTCGACAAGTATTTCCAGATCGCGCCGTGTTTTCGCGATGAGGATCCGCGCGCGGACCGCTCTCCCACCGATTTCTACCAGCTCGATCTGGAGATGTCCTTTGTCGAGCAGCAGGACGTGTTCGATACGATCCAGCCGGTGGTCGAAGGCATTTTCGAAGAGTTCGGTGGCGGGCACACGGTCGACAAGGTCTGGCCCCATATCAGCTTCCGCGACGCGATGCTGTGGTATGGCACCGACAAGCCCGACCTGCGCAACCCGATCAAGATGCAGGATGTGAGCGACCATTTCCGCGGCTCCGGCTTTGCGATCTTCGCCAAGATCCTCGAGCAGGAGGGCACGCAGATCCGCGCCATTCCCGCCAAGGGGGGCGGCAGCCGGAAATTCTGCGACCGGATGAACGCGTTTGCCCAGAAGGAAGGTCTGCCCGGCATGGGCTATATCTTCTGGCGTGACAGCGATGACGGCATGGAAGCCGCCGGTCCGCTGGCCAAGAACATCGGACCGGAGCGGACCGAGGCGATCCGTCAGCAGCTGGGTCTGGGCAAGGGCGATGCGGCCTTCTTCCTCGGTGGCAAGCCGGCCTCCTTCGAAGGGGTGGCCGGACGTGCGCGGGTCGAGATCGGCAACGAGCTTGGCCTGACCGAGCAGAACCGCTTTGCCTTTGCGTGGATCGTGGATTTCCCGATGTACGAGGCCGACGAGGAAACCGGCAAGATCGACTTCTCCCACAACCCGTTTTCGATGCCGCAAGGGGGGCTGGAGGCGCTGGAGGGCGATCCGCTCGAGGTGCTGGGGTACCAGTATGATCTGGCCTGCAACGGCTACGAGCTGATCTCGGGCGCGATCCGGAACCACAAGCCGGAGATCATGTTCAAGGCCTTCGGGCTGGCCGGCTATGGCGAAGATGAGGTGCGCAAGCGCTTCGGCGGCATGGTGAATGCGTTCCAGTATGGCGCACCGCCCCATGGTGGCTGCGCGGCAGGGATCGACCGGATCGTAATGCTTCTGGCCGACGAGGCCAATATCCGCGAAGTGATCCTGTTCCCGATGAACCAGCGGGCCGAAGACCTGATGATGTCCGCGCCCAGCGATCCCACCAGCGATCAGCTGATGGAGCTCGGCCTGCGGGTCATCCCGCAGGAGTAAGCGATCTCAAAGACCTCAGGTCCGGGGCGCGCGCACGCAGCCGTGCCGCTCCGGACAGCGGGCTCACCAGTGCGCAGCGATCTGCTGATCGGTGAGGCTTGTGTCGATTTCTTGGGTCAGATCCTCGGTGCCGCCGACAACCAGAACGCTCGCGCCAAGGGCAACGGCCATGACGGCTGCGGTCAGCACGGTGAAGTCCACAGTGGACGCACCATCTTCTGCGCGCAAGAACCGCGCGAAATACAAAATACTCATTCACTCATTCCTACTTTTACACGTACATAGTAAACATTTAACGCGCGTAGAATGCACTGAGAAAACGCCTTTTTTCTGTCAAACTGGGAGTTTTCCGTTGGATTTTACGTATTTCGGGGTCAGGTGAGGGGGCCGCGTCGCGGCATTGTAAATCGACGGGCAACAAAGCATGGGTGACACGCCTTTTGATCGCGATCTGAGAAACTGGGTGCCGCCACCGCGGCCCGGCGATGTGTCGCTCCAAGGTCGGTTTTGCCGCCTCGAATCACTCGATCCGGCCCGTCATGGTGCGCAATTGCACGCGGCAAACCGCGCCGATGACGCGATCTGGGACTACCTTCCCTACGGCCCGTTCACGACCGCCGAGGCCTATCGCGGCTGGGCCGATCAAGCCGCTCTGGAGCACGATCCGAAGTTCTTTGCGATCCGTGTTCTGAAGACGGATCGCGCCTGCGGCGTGGCCAGTTTCCTGCGCATCAAGCCCGAGGCCGGTTCGATCGAAGTGGGGCATATCAACTTCGCGCCGGTCCTGCAGCGCAGCGCGGCGGCAACCGAAGCCATCTACCTGATGATGAAATGGGCGTTTGAGAGCGGCTACCGCCGGTTCGAATGGAAATGTGACGCAAGAAACCTCGGCTCGCGCCGCGCGGCACAGCGGTTCGGGTTCAGTTGCGAAGGCCTCTTCCGGCAGGCCACGATCGTGAAGGGCCGCAACCGCGATACCGCGTGGTTTGCCTGTATCGATGCGGAGTGGCCGCGCTTGCGGGACGCGTATGAAAGCTGGCTCGCGCCGGAAAATTTCGATGCTCAGGGCCGCCAGATCGTAAGCCTCGCCACCCTGACGGCGCCGATCCGCGTCAGCGGTGATCCGGCACTGGATTAGAAGCTCTGCCCCGTGATGGTTTCAGACAAGCTCCGCCGTGCGCAGGCGGGCGCGGATCACATCGCGCACCTTTTCGATCGAGGCGGGGACGTCGCGCTCTTGCGTGAAGGCGCGGGTCAGCCGCGCGGAGGCGCTCTTCAGCGCCTCGTCGCCTGACAGGCGCGCCAGCCCCTGCAGGAAGGGCGCCACGTAAGGCAGGGTGTCGGTGCCCGCCTGCAACAGCGCGTCGATATGGGACAGGTCCTCGTTGAGCGCGAGCGTGTCGGGCTCCACCGCATCCTCGCTCATCACCCGCGGGCCGGAGGGCTGCATATCGGGGGGCAGATGCGCCAGAATGGCCTGCTGGAACACGCTGACCGATGCGATCGGTTTGGCCAGAAACCCGTCGGCGCCTGCTGCCAGCGCGGCCTCTTCAAGCCCTTCGCCATCTGCGCCGCTGCAGGCCAGAAGCACCGGCCTGTGACCCGGCTCCTGCTGGGCAAATTCCTCGATCAGGTCGATGCCGGATCCGTCCGGCAGGCCCAGATCGACGATCACCACGGCGGGGCGGTAGACCTTCAGGTGGCGATGCGCCGCCCCGAGGCTGTCGGCCCGCCGGATCCGGGCGCCCGAGCGGATACATAACAGCCGGAGCGCCTCCGACGCGAAGCGGCTGTCTTCGACCACCAGCACGGTCAGGCCCAGAAGCGGGCGCACCGCGGTGGCTTTGAAATTCATGGCGAGATATCCAAGTTCCTCTGGCATCCGTGATCCTCCATCAACAGAAAACGAGTCGGTCTTGGCCTTCAGTTTTGCGTCAAGTTGCCTAACAGAACGTGAAGGCGGCGGGGTTTTTCCCGCCCGCGCGCCGCAGGGGGCCGCCTGTGCCGGCGGGCCTGTTCACAGCTGCGTGCCTGCGGCTATCGTGCACTTGCAGCGGGGCGTGCTGGGGCCCATAACCGGTCCAAACGACGCCCAAACCAAAGCCCCACCCAAGGCTCAAGGAGCAAACAGATGATCGGTCGACTGAACCACGTGGCCATCGCCGTCCCGGATCTCGAGGCGGCCAGCGCGCAATACCGCGAAACCCTTGGCGCCAAGGTCGGCGCGCCCCAGCCCGAGCCCGATCACGGGGTGACGGTCGTGTTCATCGAACTGCCCAACACCAAGATCGAACTGCTGCACCCGCTGGGCGAGGACAGCCCGATCAACGGCTTTCTGGAAAAGAACCCCTCGGGCGGCATTCACCACATCTGCTACGAGGTCGACGATATCCTTGCGGCCCGCGACCGTCTGAAAGAAAGCGGCGCGCGGGTTCTGGGCTCGGGGGAGCCCAAGATCGGCGCCCATGGCAAGCCGGTTCTCTTCCTGCATCCCAAGGATTTCACCGGAACCCTCGTTGAGCTGGAGCAAGCCTGATGGCCCTTACATCCGCCTTTGTCGTATATGCCGTGCTGTGGTTTCTGGTGCTGTTCTGCGTCTTGCCCTACCGGATGAAATCCCAGGGCGATGCGGGTGAGGTCGTGCCGGGCACGCCCGCCTCGGCCCCGTCCGATCCGCAGATGAAGCGGAAGTTCAAGATCACCTCGATCATCGCGTTCCTGCTCTGGGTGCCGGTCTGTCTGGGGATCATCTACGGCCTGATCAGCGCCGATAATTTCAACCTCTACGACGTGTTCGGCCCCGACGCGGGCTAAGACGCCCCGCCGCGCATGGCACGGGCTCAGGCCGGCCGGTTGAGCCTGTGGAACAGGTGCGTGAAGGCGGCCACGCCGAGGATCGGCACCAGCAGGTTGAGCACCGGAACCGTCAGCGGGATTGCCATCAGCGTGCCCGCGACCCAGATCTGCCAGTGATGGCGCTTGCGAAAGGCGCGTGCGCCCTTTTCGCCAAGCCGGCGCTGGGCGACAAGCTGGGCATATTCGCGCCCCAGCATCAGCCCGTTGACCCCCCAGAAGATCAGCGGTGCGAAGGGCGCAAAGATCACGATCAGCACCAGCGCCACGAGGTTGACGCCAATCAGAAGGCCCAGAAACCGCAGGCTGTCGCTCAGGGCCTCGGCAAGCCCGAGACGGGCGACGGCGGGCTGGTCGGGATAGTGACGCGCCTCGACCGCATCGACCACGTCATCGAGAAACAGCCCCGTGAAGGCCGAGGCCACCGGCACCATCAGGAAGACCGAGGCCACCAGCATGACCGGAATGACGGTCAGGCTGAGAACGGAATCGATCCACGTGATCTCCCCGATCCACGGCAGGGTGAAACTGTCGGGCAGGATCAGGCCGACGCTCCACGAAAACAGCACCGTGAAGCCGAAGAGAAGCCCCACGGTCAGCGCGATCCCCAAGAGCAGGACGCGGGTGAAGCGCGGGTCGCCGATCTGGCTGACCGCCTTGAGCGCGTCGCTGAGGATGGCGGGGCTCACGCACGCATCCGCGTGGTGATGGCGGCGAGGTCGGGGCGGGGCCGTTCCGGCGGCACGGAAGTCTCGCTGCCCAGCTGGATGAAGCCCGCGACGAACTCGTGATCCTCCAGCCCGAGCCCGTCGGTCAGAAACGGCCGGTCGGTCGCGGTCCAGCCGGTCAGCCAGTTGGCGCCCCATCCCGCGGCCAGCGCGGCGTTCAGAAGTGCAAGGCAGACGGCGCCCGCGCTGAGGATCTGTTCGATCTCGGGGATTTTCTCGGACGGTTTGGGCGAGGCGATCACGGCCACGCTCAGATGCGCCTGATCATACATCTGCCCGGCCTTCTCGGTCTTTTCGGGCGCCAGCCCGCGGGCCGTGCCGCGGGTGCGGGCGAGGCTTGCGAGCCGCTCCAGCGCGGCGCGTTCGAGCACGATGAAGCGCCAGGGTTCGAGCTTGCCGTGGTCCGGCGTGCGCGCGGCGGCTGTCAGCAGCGTGTCGAGGGTCGCGTCATCGGGCACCGGCAGGCTGAGTGTCTTGCCCGGGCGCGAGCGGCGGGTCAGCAGGAAATCGAGGGCGGCGGGGTTCGGATCTGGCATGGCGGTCCCTTCTTCGTCTAGGGACATGTCGGCCATGTCGCGCCCGAGTTCAAGCGGGGGCGCGCTGTTTCTCGCGGCGGCCGCCTCCGGCGGGGATATTTTAAGAGACATGAAGCGCGCACGCGGACGTGTTCAGCGAGGCGCCTATGTCCGGATCTGCGTGATTGTTCCGTGCGGGGCAGGTGACAGCTCTGCCGCGCCGGGGCGCGACTTGGCCCAGATCAGAAGCCCCATCAGGACCACGAGCACGGCAAGGAGGAGCAGAACGCCTTTCATCACGCTTTTTTCGGTGCGGCTTTCTTGCGCGTGGTGGTCTTTTTCTTCGCGGTGGTCTTGCGGCGGGTGCCCTTCTTGGCGGCTTTGGCGGCGATCAGTTCGACCGCCATGTCCATCGTGACATCGGCGGGCTCGGTGCCCTTGGGCAGGGTCGCGTTGACCTTTTCCCATTTCACGTAAGGCCCGTAGCGGCCGTCCATGACGTTGACCGGACCGCCGCTTTCAGGGTGTTCGCCCAGTTCTTTCAGGGGCTTGGCCGCCGCGCCGCGGCCGCCATTGCGGCTGGCTTTCTTGGCCAGTTCCTCGACGGCGCGGTTCATGCCGATCTCGAACACCTCGTCGACGCTGCCGATATTGGCATAGATGCGGCCGTGTTTGACGTAGGGGCCGTAGCGCCCGATCGAGGCTTCGATCATCTCGCCATCCTCGGGATGCGGTCCGATCTCGCGGGGCAGGGACAGAAGCATCATCGCCTTGTCGAAATCCACGTCGCCCAGATCCCAGCCCTTGGGGATCGACATGCGCGGCGGTTTCGGCACCTCGTCGGTCGGCTCGCCGCGCTGCACATAGGGGCCGAACCGGCCTTTCATCAGCTTGATCGCATCCTCGCCGTCATAGCCGAGGATCTTGCCGTCGGGGCCGATCTCGCCCTCTTCCGTGCCCGGCGGGCCGAAGGGGCGGGTGTATTTGCATTCGGGATAGTTGGAGCAGCCGATAAAGGCGCCGCCCGAGCGCGCGGTGCGCATCGACAGCCGCCCCGCGCCGCAATTGGGGCAGAGCCGCGGGTCCGAGCCGTCCTCGGTGGGCGGGAAGAGATGCGGGGCCAGCGCCTCGTTGATCTTTTCCAGCACCTCGGTGATCGACAGGTCCATCGCCTCGGCAATCGCCACCGAGAAATCGCGCCAGAACCGGTCGAGCACGTTCTTGTAGTTGCGCGTGCCGGCGGAGACGTCGTCCAGTTCGTCCTCGAGATTGGCGGTAAACTCGTAGCCCACGTATTTGCGGAAGAAATTGAACAGGAAGATGGTGACCAGACGGCCTTTGTCTTCCGGGATCAGGCGGTTCTTTTCCTTGCGGACATATTCGCGGTCCTGGATCGTGGTGACGATCGAGGCATAGGTGGAGGGCCGGCCGATGCCCAGCTCTTCCATCCGCTTGACGAGGCTGGCTTCGGTGTAGCGTGGCGGCGGCTGGGTGAAGTGCTGCTCGGGCGTGACCGACTGCTTCTCGGCGGTCTCGCCGGCGGTGATCTGCGGCAGGCGCTTGTCGTCCTCGTCGCCGTTCTGGGCGTCGTCGCGGCCTTCCTCGTAGATTTTCAGGAAGCCGTCGAACAGCACCACCTGACCGGTGGCGCGCAGGCCGACCTGCCCGTCGGCAGAGCCAATGTCGATCGTGGTCCGCTCGAGACGGGCGGCGGCCATCTGGCTGGCAATGGTGCGCTTGTAGATCAGGTCATAGAGCTTGCGCTGATCGGCATCGGTGGTTTTGATCTGGGCCGCGCTCCGGCGCATATCGGTGGGCCGGATGCATTCATGGGCCTCCTGCGCGTTCTTGGCCTTGTTCTTGTACATCCGCGGCGAGTTCGGCAGGTAGTTCTCGCCGTATTTTTCCTTGATCGCATCGCGAGCGGACATCACCGCCTCGGGCGCCATGTCGATGCCGTCGGTCCGCATATAGGTGATGTAGCCGGCCTCGTAGAGACGCTGGGCCGCGCTCATCGTCTGGCGCGCGCCCATGCCGAATTTGCGGCTCGCTTCCTGCTGCAGGGTCGAGGTCATGAAGGGCGCCGAGGGGTTGCGGTTGGCGGGCTTGGCCTCAACGCCGGTGACAGAGAGATCGCGCGAATTGATCGCCTGCACGGCGAGTTCCGCGGCGGTGGCGTTCTCGATGTCGAACTTGTCGAGCTTCTGGCCGCCCAGCACGGTCAGGCGCGCCTCGTATTGCTTGCCGCGCGGCGTGGCGAGCATCGCCTTGACCGACCAGTATTCCTGCGGGTTGAACTTCTCGATCTCCATCTCGCGATCGACGATCAGACGCAGGCAGACCGATTGCACGCGGCCCGCGGATTTCGCCCCGGGCAGGCGGCGCCAGAGCACCGGCGAAAGCTTGAAGCCCACGAGGTAGTCGAGCGCGCGGCGCGCCAGATAGGCATGCACCAGCGGCTCGTCGATCTGGCGCGGGTTCTTCATCGCCTCGGTGACGGCGGATTTCGTGATCGCGTTGAACACCACGCGGCTGACCGGCGTGTCTTTCTTGATCGCCTTGCGTTTTCTCAGCGCCTCTTCGAGATGCCAGCTGATCGCCTCGCCCTCGCGGTCGGGGTCGGTTGCGAGGATCAGCGCATTGTCGTCCTTCAGCGCATCGGCGATGGCCTTGACGTGTTTGCGGCTGTCCGTGGCGATCTCCCATTTCATGTCGAATTCTTGATCGGGATCGACCGAGCCGTCCTTGGGCGGCAGGTCGCGGACATGACCGTAGGACGCCAGAACGGTATAATCGGAGCCGAGATATTTGTTGATAGTCTTGGCCTTGGCAGGCGACTCGACGACGACAACTGGCATGAATTCCCTTTCCGCTCGGAAAACCTCTGGCGGCGATACATGTGGCTGGACACGCGGAGATGTCAACAGCATCTGGTGGAATTCAGCGGATCAGTGGCTCCAGCGGATCATAGCTGAGCGCAGCTTCCGAGGCGAAAGCCACATCGGGCAGACTGTCGGGCTTGAGCCGGATCGCATCCAGTTCCGCGCGGTTGAAAAAGCGCCGCTCGGTGACGATGCCCTCGGGGTCGCGCCAGTCATGGTCCAGCGATCCGGCGACGATCCGGCAGCGGAAATAGACGTCGATCTGGTGGAAGGTGGAGTTGGGGTCGTGGAATTCGTTGACAAGGCAGGGCCGGCCCACGTCGATCTTGAGGCCGGTCTCCTCATGGACCTCGCGGATCAGGTTCTCGGGCAGCGATGTGCCGACATTCACCCCGCCGCCCGGCGCGCACCACAGATCCGACACCCCGCCGCCCCAGGCGTTGACCAGCAGGAGCCGGTTGTCCTCGATGATGACGGCGCGCGTCGCGATGCGGGGTGTAACTGCCATGGCCCCGCCATACGTGTGACGTAAGGTCGATGCAAGCGGGTGGTGATTCCGCGCCGCGCAGTGCTTATATATTGGACCATGCGCTTTCTGGCCGTCCTCCTTGCCCTGTTTCTGACCACCGCATCGGCGCGGGCCGATTGCGTGGTCCTGCTGCACGGGCTGCTGCGCACCTCCTTTTCGCTCAGCGTGATGGAGGAGACGCTCGAGGCCTCCGGCTACCGCACGGTGAACCCGAACTACAAATCCACCTCCAACACGATCAGAACACTGGCCGATGACACCATTCCCGAAGCGCTCGCCCAATGCGGCCGCGACGAGACGGTGCATTTCGTCACCCATTCGATGGGCGGCATCATGGTGCGGCTCTGGCTGGGGGAAAACGATCTGCCCGGTCTCGGCCGCGTGGTGATGCTGGCCCCGCCCAACAAGGGCTCGGAACTGGTCGACCGGCTCAGCCTCTGGGGCGCGTTCGGCTGGGTCAACGGCCCTGCGGGGGACGAGCTTCACGCCGGTCCGGATTCGCTGCCCAACCGGCTCGGGCCGGTGGATTTCGAGCTTGGCGTGATTGCCGGCACGCAAAGCCTCAACCCGTTCTATTCCTCCATCATCCCCGGCGAGGATGACGGCAAGGTCTCGGTGGAAAGCACGCGGGTCGCGGGCATGGACGATTTTCTGGTCCTGTCGGTGACCCACACCTTCATGATGAATTCACCGCTGGTGGTCGCCCAGACGCTGAATTTCCTCGAAAGTGGCGCCTTTGAGCACGGGCTGACCCTTGCCGATGTTGTGGGCGAGATCGCCGAGGTGGTCGAAGAGGCGGTGGAAGAGGTCGTGGAAGACGTGGTCGAGGATATCGCCCGCCCGCTTCCCCGCACCGACTGAAGCCCGCAACTCAACCGAGACGCGCCCTTGACGGATGCTGGAAAAACGGCGCTCAGCCCCGCGGCGTCAGACGGTTGAAATGGCCCATCTTGCGCCCCGGCTTGACCTCGGCCTTGCCGTAAAGATGCAGCGCCACGCCCGGATCGGCAGACAGCTCCGGCACGCGGTCCATGTCCGCGCCGATCAGGTTTTCCATCACGACATCGGCATGGCGCGACCCGTCGCCCAGAGGCCAGCCCGCCACCGCGCGGATATGCTGCTCGAACTGGTCGATGACGCAGCCGTTCTGGGTCCAGTGGCCGGAATTGTGCACCCGCGGGGCGATCTCGTTGACCAGAAGCCCCTGCGGCGTGACAAACAGCTCGACCCCCAGCACGCCCACGTAATCGAGCGCATTGAGGATCTGGCCGGTCAGCAGGATCGCGTCGGTGCGCTGCGCGGCACTCAGCCGGGCGGGCACCGTGGTCGTGTGCAGGATGCCGTCGCGATGGACATTCTCGCCGGGATCGAAACAGGCCACCTGACCGTCGGCGCTGCGCGCCCCGATCACGGACACCTCGTGGCTGAACTCGACAAACCCTTCCAGAAGCGCGGGCGCCCCGGCCATCGCGTCGAAGGCCGCGGCCGCGTCATCTGCGGATTTGAGGCGGGCCTGCCCCTTGCCGTCATAGCCCAGCGTGCGGGTTTTCAAAATGGCCGGCGCGCCGATCTCCTCCAGCGCCGCCGTCAGCCCGTCCAGACTTGTCACATCGGCAAAAGGCGCGGTTTTCAGCCCGAGCCCCTGCAGGAATGTCTTCTCGCTCAGCCGGTCCTGCGAGGTCGCCAGTGCCAGCCGTCCGGGACGGATCTCGCACGCGCCCTCCAGCAGGTCGAGCGCCGAGGTCGGCACGTTTTCAAACTCGTAGGTGATGACATCGACGCTCTCGGCGAAGGCGCGCAGGGCCGCCTCGTCACTGTAGGGCGCGGTCGTGACACGATGCGCTGTCTGGCCCGCGGGCGGTTCGGCGCCGGGCTCGAAGATATGGGCCTTCAGCCCCAGACGGGAGGCCGCCACCGCCAGCATCCGGCCCAGCTGGCCGCCGCCCAGAATTCCGATTGTGGCCCCGGTGGGCAGGGCATCAGTCATTGCTTGGCTCCCGGGGGCTCGGCTCCTGCGGGATCGAGGCCGAAAGTGCGGCGCGCCAGTCGTCGAGACGGGCGGCCAGCGCGTCATCGTGCAGCGCGAGGATGCCGGCGGCCATCAGGCCCGCATTGGCCGCGCCCGCCGCGCCGATCGCCATGGTGGCCACCGGGTAGCCGCGCGGCATCTGAACGATGGAATACAGGCTGTCGACCCCCGAAAGCGCCTTGGTCTGGACCGGCACGCCGATCACCGGAACGCGGGTCTTGGAGGCCATCATGCCCGGCAGATGCGCGGCCCCGCCGGCCCCTGCGATGATCACCTGCAGACCCCGCTCCACGGCGCTTGTGCCATAGGCCCACAACCGGTCGGGCGTGCGGTGCGCCGAGACGATCTTCGCCTCGTAAGCAACCCCGAGCGCGTCGAGAATATCGGCGGCTTCCTTCATGGTCGGCCAGTCCGACTGGCTGCCCATGATGATCCCTGCTTTAATATCTGTCATCTGACCCTCGTCCCAAAGGAAGCGCCCTTATAGCGAGCGGGCGTGATTATGCAATGATATCCGGGGTCAACTGGTCGTCGAGCAGGGCGATCCTGTCCTTGAGCGCCAGTTTCTGCTTTTTCAGCCGCCGCAGCGTGAACTGGTCCACCGCCGGGGCTTCCTGCAGCGCCTCGATCGCCGCGTCGAGATCGCGGTGCTCGCGCTTGAGCACCTCCAGTTTGACGCGCAAGACGTCCCTGGGAGACATGTTGACGGTGGAATTCATCGCAAAAAGCGGACCCGTGGCGGTTTGTGGCGGTTGTCGCAGGCTTCGAGAATACGCCATTTCGGCCGTGTTACAAAGGAAATCAACCCGAAATCCGCCCGCAAGGGTTGCAGGAGGGCGAATTAACCCCCAAGTTTCTCACAGGTCGCCGAAACGGGGCCTCACATCTGCAAAGTCGCTGATCATAAAGGACTATGGCATGACAAAACTCGCCTTTGGGGCTCATCCGTTCCTGTTGGGGTTTGACCAGCTGGAACGTCTGGTCGAACGGACCGCGAAATCGGGAAATGACGGCTATCCGCCGTTCAATATCGAACAATCCGACGAGCATGAGTTCCGCATCACGCTGGCCGTTGCCGGGTTTTCCGAAGACGACCTTTCGATCACTCTGGAGGACCGCCAACTGGTGATCCGCGGCAAACAGCCCGAGGAGGACGGCCAGAAGATCTACCTGCATCGCGGCATTGCCGGCCGCCAGTTCCAGAAGGCCTTTGTGCTGGCCGATGGTGTCGACGTGGCCGGTGCGAACATGGAAAACGGTCTCTTGCACGTGGATTTGCGGCGCGCCTTGCCCGAAACCGTCGTGCAGACGATCGAGATCAAGAACGCGCAGGACAAGACCAGACTGAAAGGAGGCACGTCATGAAAACACCGTTTGATCTGAAAACAGGCATCGAAGAGCGCATCGTGTATGTCCGGCCGGTCGATGTCTCCGAGCTGCCCGACGAGGTCCGCGAGGAAGCCGGCGTCACCGGTCAGGTCTTTGCCGTCCACGCCTCCGACGGAGAGCGGCTGGCGCTGGTCAAGGACCGCGAAATGGCCTTCGTGCTGGCCCGCCAGAACGACTTTGCGCCGGTCACGGTGCACTGATCTCGCGCAGCAGAACCTCCACGATCAGGTGACCGGGGCTCGGTTTCTTGCAAATCGGCGCGCATGTGTAGCGTGCGCGCAAGGCGCCCATATCCGCACTGCCGGTGTGAAACACGAACGGCACGCCGCGCCGGCCCAGAAGATCGGCCAGCGGGTAGACCATCTCGCCTTGCAGCTCGACATCGAGAACCGCCGCACTGAGCACCGTGCTGCGCGCGGCGCGCATCGCCTCGCCCAGCGTGCGGCAGGGGCCGGTCACACCCGCGCCCGCGCCCGCAATTGCATGCAGAAGATCGACCCCCAGCAGGGCTTCGTCTTCGACAATCAGGATATGTTTTCCCTTTAGCCTTGTCATTCCCCTTACCCAATTGTGGTGGCCGTTGTCTCGGCGAACTGTAGTGTCAGGCGTAGCCCGGTTTCGGCCCAGATCCGCGTGATGCGGCCGTTGAGCTGACGCAAGGAAAGATCGATCAGGGTCGTCCCGAACCCCGCGATCCATGCCATGTCGGGCGCGATCGGCGGCCCGCCGCTCTCGGCCCAGACCAATTGCTGCAACTGCCCGTCCGCGCGCGCGCTCAGATCGATCTCGACCAACCCGTCGCCGGTGGACCACGCCCCGTATTTCAACGCATTCGTCGCCAGCTCGCTTGTGATCAGCCCCAATGGCGTGACCATGGAGGAGGGCAGGATCGCCGCGTCTCCACGCACTTCGAACCGTGCGTTTTCGGGCTTGTAGGGCGCGACCACCTGATCGAGCAGGGTGATCACCGTGGCCGGCACCGAGGTCTCCGGCAGCCCGTGCGAATTGGTCGAGATTTCATGCGCGCGCGCCAGCGCCTCGATCCGGAGCGCGGTCTTGCGCGCCGCGGTCAGCGGCTCGCTTTCGGTGCGCGCGGTCATCGACACGATGGCCGAAATCACCGCGAAAATGTTCTTCACACGATGGTTCAGCTCGCGGGCGAGAATGTCGGCGCGGTCGCGTTCCTGCGCCACCTGTTCGAGATACTTGGCGCGCAGGGTCAGCGCCTGATCGCGGCGGTATTTCAGCACCAGCCGCACGAACAGCGCCACGAACAGAGCGGCGATCAGGATCAGCGCGGGCAGGGCGTCCTTGCGGATGTCCTGCGCCTTGGCCTGCTGCGCCAGCCGCAGGGTCTCCAGCCGGATCCTCTCGCGGGTCAGCGTGTCATACAGCAGCCGCGACTTGCGGTTCAGCGCGCCATGCAGAAACGAGCGGCGCAATTCTTCGGGCGACAGCTGGCCGGTCTCGGCCATGATCGCGTCGTTGAGACGGCGCAGCTCCAGCAGGTTCAGCGCCACCGAGGGGATACCAGCAGGCCGGTTGAGCGCATGAATGCCCGCCACCAGTGCGCTCTGCGCCTGCCGCAGCTGGGTGCTGTTCTCCGCCGAGGGGTCCAGCAGCCATTCGAGCTGCGCCAGCCGCGTGCGGGTCGCCAGCCGCAGCGTGTCTTCGATCACCGTCAGATCGGTATTGGTGTTGCGCAGTGCGGCCGCTTCCTGCCCGTTCTGGGCGAAATTGGCCCCCACCCAGATCGCCGCGCTCAGCGTCAGACTGCCCCATGCAATCAGAAAGACCAGCCCCGAGGGCACCCGGCGCAGCCGCGACGGCAGACGGGGCACAGGCAGACGGGGCACAGGTAAACGGATCGCGGGCCACCGGAAAACCGGCAGCCGGGCGGCCAGAGCCTGCAGGAGAAGACGGGCACGAGACATGGGCCGAAGAGATAGCCACGCGTCCGTTTCCCAACCCTGAACGCACCGTGCGGTGCCCCGCGCGGCCTAGGCTCAGGCGGCGATCAGCCCCATGCTCTCGAGCTTGAGAATGACCTGATGGGCGCAGTGATCCACATCCACATTCTCGGTCTCGACCCGCAGTTCCGGATTTTCTGGAACATCGTAAGGGTCTGAAATTCCTGTGAATTCCTTGATTTTGCCGGCGCGGGCCAGCTTGTAGAGACCCTTGCGGTCGCGCCGTTCGCATTCCTCGATCGAGGTGGCGACATGCACTTCCAAAAAGGCCCCGAAGCCTTCGATATCCTCGCGCACGGCGCGGCGCGTCGTGGCGTAAGGCGCGATCGGCGCGCAGATGGCAATCCCGCCATTCTTGGTGATCTCGGAGGCCACAAAGCCGATCCGGCGGATGTTGAGGTCGCGGTGCTCCTTGGAAAAGCCCAGCTCCGAGCTGAGATTTTTCCGCACGATATCGCCATCGAGCAGCGTCACGGGGCGTCCGCCCATCTCCATCAGCTTGACCATCAGCGCGTTGGCGATGGTCGATTTGCCGGAACCGGAGAAGCCGGTGAAAAAGACAGTGAAGCCCTGCTGGGCGCGCGGCGGGCGGGATTTGCGCAGCTCGGCCACCACTTCGGGAAAGCTGAACCACTCGGGGATCTCCAGCCCCTCGGACAGGCGGCGGCGCAGCTCGGTGCCGGAAATATTGAGCACCGTCGCCCCCTCGCCAACCTCGTCGGCGGGCTCATACTGGGCGCGGTCCTGCACATAGACCATGTGTTTGAAGTCGACCATCTCGATGCCCATCTCGTCCTGATGCGCGCGGAACAGCTCCTGTGCATCATAGGGCCCGTAGAAATCCTCGCCTTTCGAGTTCTTGCCGGGGCCCGCGTGATCGCGGCCGACGATGAAATGGGTGCAGCCGTGGTTCTTGCGGATCAGGCCGTGCCAGACCGCCTCGCGCGGGCCGGCCATGCGCATGGCAAGGTTGAGCAGCGACATCGATGTGGTGGTGGACGGATACTGGTCCAGCACCGCCTCGTAGCAGCGCACGCGGGTGAAATGGTCGATGTCACCGGGCTTTGTCAGCCCCACGACCGGATGGATCAGCAGGTTGGCCTGCGCTTCCTTGGCCGCGCGGAAGGTCAGTTCCTGATGGGCGCGGTGCAGCGGGTTGCGGGTCTGGAAAGCCACGACGCGGCGCCAGCCCATCTTGCGGAAATAGGCGCGCAGCTCGTTGGGCGTGTCGCGGCGTGCGCGGAAATCGTAATGCACGGGCTGCTGGATGCCGGTGATCGGTCCGCCCAGATAGACCGTGCCCGCCTGATTGTGCAGGTAGTTGACCGCCGGATGGGCGATGTCGTCATCGCCGAAGACCTTCTCGGCCTCGCGGGCCTTGTTCGGGGTCCATTTGTCGGTGATCGACATGATGGCGAGGATCACGCCTTCCTGATCGCGCAGGGCGATGTCCTGTCCCGGGGCAACCTCTCCGGCGAAGGCGTCGCTCACATCCAGCGTGATCGGCATCGGCCAGAGCGTCCCGTCGGCCAGCCGCATGCGTTCCACGACGCTGTCGTAATCCTCTTCCGACAAGAAGCCCTTCAACGGGTTGAAGCCGCCATTCATCAGCAGTTCCAGATCGCAGATCTGGCGCGGCGTGAGATCCAGCGAGGGCAGCTCTGCCGCCTCGGCCTTCAGCTTCTGGGCGGACTCGTAGGAGACGTAGAGTTCGGGGACGGGGACAAGGTTGGGGCTGTTCATCATGCTCTCTTGCTCAAATGCGTTCGCGGCGCTCCTCCCAAAACGCCGATACAGGGCTTAAACGCCCGTTCCCTGAACATTTCAAGAAGAGATCGCGGCTCAGGCCTCGGCCTTTTCCTTTTGCACCGTTTCGGCGGCGTCTTCGGGGCCGTGCTCGGCAAGGAACCGTTCGGCCTCGAGCGCGGCCATGCAGCCCATCCCTGCGCTTGTGACCGCCTGACGGTACTTGTGATCGGTCAGGTCGCCCGCCGCGAAGACACCGGGGATCGAGGTCTCGGTGGAATCGGGCTTGGTGACGACATAGCCGCCCATATGGGTTTCCAGCACGTCCTTGACCAGCTCGTTGGCCGGCGCATGGCCGATCGCCACGAACACGCCCTTGCAGGGGATTTCCGTGATCTCGCCGGTTTTCACATGTTTTGCGCGCACGGCGGTGACGCCGGCGGGATTGTCCTCGCCCACCACCTCTTCAAGGGTGTGAAACCACAGCGGCTCGATCTTCTCGTTCTTCATCAGCCGGTCGATCAGGATCTTCTCCGCGCGCAACTCGTCGCGGCGGTGGATCAGGGTTACCTTGGAGGCGAAATTCGTCAGGAACAGCGCTTCCTCCACGGCGGTGTTGCCGCCGCCGATCACCACGATCTCCTGACCGCGGTAGAAGAACCCGTCACAGGTCGCGCAGGCCGAGACGCCGAAGCCCTTGAACTTCTCTTCCGAAGGCAGGCCGAGCCACTTGGCGCGCGCGCCCGTGGCAAGGATCACCGCGTCGCAGGTATAGGTCGTGCCGCTGTCGCCCTTGGCGGTGAACGGGCGCTCGGACAGATCGAGGTCGCTGATGATGTCGCCGATGATCTCGCAGCCCATCGCCTTGGCATGGGCCTCCATGCGCACCATCAGGTCGGGGCCCTGCACCTCCGTGTCGCCGGGCCAGTTCTCCACCTCGGTCGTGGTGGTCAGCTGGCCGCCGGGCTCGATGCCCTGCACCAGGATCGGTTCAAGCATCGCGCGCGAGGCGTAAACGCCTGCCGTGTAGCCGGCCGGACCGGAGCCGATAATCAGAACTTTCGTGTGTCGTGTGTCGGCCATGGTGCATCCCCCGGAAATTGATTAGATCGTCATATAAAGCCGGTGCGCTGCATCGAAAAGAGGCTGGGCCCCGGTTTTTGGACCTTCCGCGATTTTCCCCCTGAAACGATTAAATGTTGCGCAATTGTGAAATATTATTGCGCACGGTGACGCCCGTGGGTAAGTTATCTCCGGGAGGGCAGCAATGGGCATTTCAAAACTGGACGAGATCGACCGCAAGATTCTGTCGGAACTGCAGGCCGACGGGCGCATGACCAATGTCGAACTGGCCAAGCGGGTCGGAATCTCGGCGCCGCCCTGTCTGCGCCGTGTGCGCACGCTCGAGGAAAACGGCTACATTCAAGGGTATCACGCCGACGTCGCGGCGCGGGCGCTGGGCTTCGAGGTGCAGGTCTTCGCCATGGTCGGGCTGCAAAGTCAGGCCGAGGCCGATCTCGCCGCCTTCGAGGAACGCTGCCGCCGCCTGCCGCTGGTGCGCGAGTGCCATATGCTCAACGGCGAGGTCGATTTCATCCTCAAATGCGTGGCCCCCGATCTCAGCACGTTCCAGACCTTCCTGACCGAGGAACTGACCTCGGCGGAGAATGTCGCCAGTGTGAAAACCTCGCTGGTGATCCGCTGCGCCAAGGACGAGGCGGGCGTGCCGTTCGAGATTGTCGAGGACCGCGCCTCCCGGATCGAGTGATCTGACCGGGACGCGCCTGCTCAAACGCTCCGCGTGACGATCTGGCCCCGTATCTGACCCCGTATCTGGTCCCTGTGACGAGACCGTGTTAACTGGGCTTCGACACAGGAGACAGGCGCGATGGCAAAGCTCGATAACACCCAGGTCAAGAAGCTGTTTCAGTCGGCGCTTCAGGCGCGCGGCAAGGGGGAACTTGACCGCGCCGGAAAGCTGCTTCGCAAGATCCGCGCGGCGCGACCCGAGCTTGCCGAAGTGCATTTCCACCTCGCAGAGATCGCGGCGACCAAGTTTCAAGCCAATGAAGCGCTGGCCTCCTACGAGGCGGCGCTGAAACTGCGCCCGAAGGAGCCGGCGATCTGGCTTGGCTACATGGAAATCGTGATGCGTCACGATAACATCGACGCGATTGCGAACATGGTGGAGAACAGTGCCCGTGCACTCGGAGCCCATCACCCGGCGGTCACGTATTTCCGGGGCGGGCTTGCGACCCGTCGCGAATCGGATGAGGCGATCGATCTGTTCCGTCAGGCCATCAAGGGCGGATTGAAATATGAACGCGCCCATATCGAGTTGAATGACGCCCTGGTGCGTGCCGAGCAGCATGACGCGGCGCTTGAGGCGCAGACGTTCGGCCTGAAGCAGTTCCCGAAATCGGCACAAATATTGGGTCGGCGGGCAAGCTTGCTGCGTGATCTGGGACGGTTTGACGAGGCCTTGGAGGCATCACGGACCGCGATCGCAGCCCGGCCCGGGCACGCGTCCTTGTACCATGCCTATGTCAGTATCTCGAAGGTAAAGCCGGGCGATCCGATGATCGGTCAGATGCAGCAGCTGTTTGGCCATAACCCTCTCGCGCCAAACGCGAAAAGCTATCTCGGCTTTGCGCTCGCCAAGGCGATGGAGGACACCAAGCAATACGACAAGGTCTTCCGCTATCTCGATGTCGGCAACAAGGCGCAGGAGCACGAGTTTCCCTATGACCTCGAGGCCGATCTGCAGGCTGCGGCCCAGATCCGCACGCGCTATGAGCGGATCGAGGCGGACGCCCCCAAGGCGACAGGCCACAAGGACGCCGCCCCGATTTTCGTGACCGGCATGCCGCGTTCGGGCACGACATTGGTGGAGCAGATCATCTCGGCGCACTCGACGGTTACCGGCGGTGGCGAGTTGGGCATGTTGGAGCCTTGTCTGAGAGATCTCGGAACGGAGATCGACGGCACCGAGGCTTTGAACAGCCAGAACATGACAACCGCGCTGCAACACGCGGTCCAATCCTATCTCGACGCGGTCGCCTCCCGCTTGCCCGGCGCGGACCTCGTCACCGATAAATCGATCAGCACCTATGCCAGTATCGGTCTTGTGAAGCGGATGATGCCCAAGGCTCGGATCGTCGTGGTCCGGCGTGATCCGCGCGACAATGCCCTGTCGATTTACAAGAACATGTTCCGCCATGGCTCGCATCGCTACTCCAACAATCTGCGCAATATCGCCCGCTTCATGAAGATCTTCGAGGCACAGCTTGCCTACTGGAAGCGGCACTGCCCCGACCAGTTCTACGAGATCCGCTATGAAGAGCTGACCGCCGATCCGGAGGTGCAGTCGCGCGCCCTGATCGATGCGGTGGGGCTTGAATGGGAAGACAGCTGCCTGTCCTTCTACGAAAGCAAGCGCATGGTGAAGACCCTGTCCTCGGCACAGGTGCGCCAGCCGATGTATTCCTCCTCCGTCGCCGCGTGGAAGCGGTTCGAAAAGGAATTGCAGCCCTTCATCGACGAGTATGAGAGCTTCTCGGTGGAGCTCGAGGACTAGATCCGGATGACCGAGATCAGGCGGCCGTAATCGGCCTCCTTCTCATGCACCGAGCGGCGGTAGGAATAGAACCGCTCGGGGTCCGAATAGGTGCAGTGGCGCGTCCATTCGGCCGAAACCCCGGCCGCGCGCAGCCGGGACAGGCCGTAGCCCGGCAGGTCGAACTGCACCCGGTCACCGGTTCCCCCCGCAAAGAACCGCGCGTTCTCGGGATCCTCTGCCATGAACCGGTCCATGTATTCGGGGCCGACCTCGTAGGCGGCCTGACTGATCGAGGGGCCGATGACCGCGCGGATGTCGCCGCGCTGTGCGCCCAGATCGATCATCGCATCCACCGTCGCCTCGATCACTCCGGCCAGCCCGCCGGTCCAGCCGGCATGGGCCGCACCGATCACCTGCGCCGTCTCGTCGCCAAACAGGATCGGCTGGCAATCCGCGGTCAGAATGCCCAAGGCCACCCCCGGTGTCGCGGTGACCATGGCATCGGCCTTCACCGGCGCGCTGAGCGGGCCTTCGACGGCGGTGGCGACGGCCGAATGGACCTGATGGACCGAGACCAGATTCTCCGGCGCGACCTCCATCGCAGAGGCCACACGGTCGCGGTTCAGCCGCACGATCTCGCGCTGGTCGGACGACCCGTAGCCGCAGTTCAGCCCGGCGAACACGCCCGAAGAGGCGCCGCCCTTGCGCGTGAAGAACCCGTGGCGGAACGGGAGCAGAGCATCGGCTGTGATAATCTCTAGCGTCATCAATCAAATCCGGGCGGTGGGGGCGACGGTTCACGATGAATTGCGATTGTCTTGAACAAGCTTCCCATTTCTTCGGGGTGGGTCAAGCGGCGATGTGCGGCAATATGCGATTCAAGGGCATTTCCGCTCAGCCCACGGGCAAGGCGCTGGGCCCGCTCGGTGATGCCGAGCCTCTCAAGCAACACGCCCTGCGGTGTCATTGCCGTGGCCACACAGGGACGGGCAACCGCCTGGGCCAGCGCCTCGAAATCCACATGGGCGGTCAGATCCGCCGCGCCGGGATCGGCGAACGGATCGACGAAAGCGTGGCCCTGCATGGCCTGAAACGTATCCCCAAGGGACCGCCAGCCGCCGTAATCGACCACGATCGCAGCGCCGCCATGACGCCCGATCCGCTCAGAGATCCCGGCCATGACGGGCGCGGCGGCGGGACAGATTTCGACGATATCGCCGGGCTTGGTGTCCGCCAGCCGGTGCGCAAGGGCTGCCACCGGGGCGGGCTCGGTCAGCCCGAAGCCAAGCGCGCCCTCCTGCAGCGTCACGCGCCGCTCCGACCAGCCTTGCCCTGCGCGCAGGAACTGCCGGATCGGCAGCGCGTCGAAAAACTCGTTGGCGACCAGAAAGAGCGGCGCCTCGGGAAGGGTGTCGAGCGTGTCGTGCCAGACCACATCATGGCCCTCCAGCGTCTCGCGCTGTATCCCGCGCAGGGTCGGGCTGGCCTCCACCAGATGCACCTGCGGCGCAAATCCCGGCACCTTGGAGCTGGCCCGCAGCATATCGCGCATCAACGAGCCGCGCCCGGGGCCAAGCTCGCAAAGCAGCGGGCCGTCCGGCGCACCCTGATCGAGCCAGCTTTGCACCATCGCAAGGCCCAGAAGCTCTCCGAACATCTGGCTGATCTCGGGCGCGGTGGTGAAATCGCCGGCCCGCCCGAACGGGTCACGGGTGGCATAATAGCCGTGCTCGGGATGGAGCAGACACAGCGCCATATAGCTGGCCAGGCTCATCGGCCCGTCCTGCGCGATCTGGGTGGCGATGATGTCTTTCAGGCGGCTCATGCGCGGCGGCGCGCCGCCAGCACAACGATCACGCCCACCACGATCATCGGCAGCGACAAAAGCTGCCCCATGGTCATCCCCGTGCCCGCGATCAGGCCCAGCGGATTGCCCTCCGAGACAAATTGCGCATCGGGCTGGCGGAAGAACTCCACGATGAACCGCGCCCCGCCATAGCCGGCCAGAAATACCCCGATCATCGCACCGGGCCGCTTCAGCCCGCCCTTGCGCCACGCCAGCCAGACCAGCACCGCGCCCAGCAAGAGCCCCTCAAGCGCGGCCTCGTAAAGCTGCGAGGGATGGCGCGCGCAGACGCCCTCCACGGCGGGGCAGTATTGCGCGGCCAGACCGGGAAACTCGACCGCCCATGGCAGGTCGCTCGGACGGCCCCAAAGCTCTGCGTTGATGAAATTGGCAACCCGGCCCAGAAACAGGCCCGGCGGCGTGGCCACGGCGATCGCATCGCCCACGCGCACCATCGACAGGCCGTTGCGCTGGCAAAACAGCGCCACCGCCACGATCACACCCAGAAACCCGCCGTGAAAGGACATGCCGCCCTGCCAGACCTTCAGAATATCGCCGGGGTTGGCGAGGTAATAGCCGGGCTGGTAGAACAGCACGAACCCCAGCCGCCCGCCCAGAACGACGCCCACGATGATCCATGTCAGCAGATCGTCGGGATGGTCGCGCTCCATCGGGCTCACGTTCCCCGGCCACAGCTGCGGACGTCTCGCCATGGCCACGACCATCCGCCACGCAATCACCAGACCCGCGATATAGGCCAGCGCATACCAGCGCAGGGCGAAGGTGAACCCGCCGATCTCTCTCGAGAAGATCTCGGGCGAGATTTCGGGGAAGGGAAGGGTCGCAGCAAACATGGAGATTGAGTGGAACGCCCCTGCGGCGAAGTCAACCTTGAGAATTCCGTCCCGCGGGTCCATATGTGAACTTCAAACCGAGTGAGGACCGCATGCAAACGCGCAATAAATTCTTCGACGACATGTCCCAAATGATGACAAATGCCATGGGCGTGGCCCAGGGCGCGCGTGCCGAGGCCGAGAACGCGATGAAGAACATGCTGGACCGCTGGCTGGCAGACCGCGATTTCGTGACCCGTGACGAATTCGAGGCAGTGCGCGCCATGGCCCAGAAAGCCCGTGAGGAAAACGAGGCGCTCAAGGCCCGGATCGCGGCGCTCGAAGGCACCAAGTAAGCCCGCACCGCAAGGCGCGCCGCGCAGACCGCGCGGACTCCAATCGCGATCTGTGATAAACTCCCGGGAGTTCACGAACTGGGAGGACGATCATGAAACGACTGATACTCGCAGCAACGCTGGCTGCGGCCCACGCAGTAACCCCCGCCTTTGCAGGAGAGACCCCGGCCCCCGAGGGCGCTGCCGTCTACTTTATCGAACCCGCCGACGGGGCGGTCATCTCCGGCCCCGTGACGGTCAAGTTTGGGCTGTCGGGAATGGGCGTGGCCCCCGCCGGCACCGAGCGGGAGAAAACCGGCCATCACCACGTCTTCATAGACCGCGAGCCCTTTGATCCGGCCCGCGACGCGGATGACCCGATCCCGTCGGACGACAATCACAAGCATTTCGGCGGCGGACAGACCGAAACCACGCTGGATCTCGCGCCGGGCACGCACACGTTGCAGATGGTTCTGGGGGATGCGTTCCACGTGCCGCATGCGACCCCTGTGGTCTCCGGGCAGATTACCATCACGGTGAAGTAAACCGCACTGGTATCCCGCCGGGCCGCACCCTAGGTTGAGCGCAACGCCAATCAGGAGGCCCCGCGATGACCAACCCGCTTCTGTCCGACTGGACAACCCCGTTCGAACTGCCCCCCTTTGCCGAGATCAGCGACGATGATTTCGCACCGGGGCTGGAGCAGGCCCTGAGCGCGGCGCGGGCGGAGCTTGCCGCGATCACCGAAAACCCCGAGCCGCCAAGCTTTGCCAACACGATCGACGCGCTGGAGCGGATGGGCGAGGGGCTCAACAAGGTGCTCGCGCCCTTCTACACGCTGGCCGGCGTCGACAGTAATCCCGCCCGCGAGGAGTTGCAGCGCGCCTTCTCTCCGAAACTGGCGGCCTGGGGCTCCGAGGTGATGATGAACCGCGCGCTCTTCGCACGCGTCGAGGCGCTGTGGCAGGCCCGCGACACGCTGGGGCTCGACGCCGAGCAGATGCGGGTGCTCGAGCTCAACCGGCGCGGCTTCGTGCGTGCGGGCGCGCAGCTGGAAGGCGCGGAATACGACCGTCTCAAGGCGGTCAAGGAACGGCTCGCCGTGCTGGGCACGGAGTTTACCCAGAACCTTCTGGCCGATGAGCGCGACTGGTTCATGGAACTGGACGCCGCCGACCTCGAAGGCCTGCCCGATTTCGTGATCGCCACCGCCCGCGCCGCGGCGCAGGAAAAGGGCATCGACGGCCACGTGCTGACCCTGTCGCGCTCGCTCATCGTGCCGTTCTTGCAGTTTTCGCCGCGCCGCGACCTGCGCGAAACCGCCTATGAGGCATGGGTGGCGCGCGGCGCCAATGGCGGCAAGACCGACAACCGTGAGATCGCCGCCGAGATCCTCGCCCTGCGGGCCGAACGGGCCAGCCTTCTGGGCTATGAGAACTTCGCCGCCTACAAGCTCGAAACCGAGATGGCCAAGACGCCGCAAGCCGTGCGTGATCTCTTGATGCAGGTCTGGGAGCCCGCCCGCAAGCAGGCCGAAGCCGATGCCGCCGTGCTGACCCGGATGATGCATGGCGACGGGGTGAACGGCGATCTCGAGGCTTGGGACTGGCGCTATTATTCCGAGAAACGCCGCGCCGCCGAACATGATCTCGATGAGGCCGCGCTGAAACCCTACCTGCAGCTCGATGCGATGATCGAGGCGGCGTTTGACTGTGCCGGCCGGCTCTTCGGGCTGGAATTTGCGCCGCTCGAGGCCGATCTGCACCACCCCGACGCCCGCGCGTGGGAGGTCACCCGCGACGGCCGCCATATCGCGGTCTTTATCGGCGATTATTTCGCGCGCTCCGGCAAGCGCTCGGGGGCGTGGTGCTCGGCGCTGCGCGCGCAGCAGAAACTCAAGGGCGATATCCGCCCCCATGTGATCAATGTCTGCAACTTCGCCAAACCCTCCGCGGGCGCACCGGCGCTGTTGTCCTATGACGACGCGCGCACCCTGTTTCACGAATTCGGCCACGCGCTGCACCAGATGCTCAGCGATGTGACCTACGAGATGATCTCCGGCACCTCGGTGGCGCGCGATTTCGTGGAACTGCCCAGCCAGCTTTACGAACACTGGCTCGAAGTGCCGGAAGTTCTGAAAAAACACGCCCGCCACGCCGAAACAGGCGCACCGATGCCTCAGGCGCTGCTCGAGAAACTGCTGGCGGCGGCGACCTATGATCAAGGCTTTGCCACGGTGGAATACGTGGCCTCCGCGCTGGTCGATCTGGAGTTCCACGACGGTGCCGCCCCAGCCGACCCGATGGCGCAACAGGCCGCGATCCTCGAGAAGATCGGCATGCCGCACGCGATCCGGATGCGCCACGCCACGCCCCATTTCGCCCATGTCTTTGCCGGGGACGGCTATTCCAGCGCCTATTACAGCTACATGTGGTCCGAAGTGATGGATGCCGACGCCTTTGCGGCCTTCGAAGAGGCCGACGGCCCGTTCGATCCCGAGGTCGCGGCGCGGCTGGAAAGCCATATCCTGTCCACGGGCGGTCTGCGCGAGGCCGATCAGCTCTATACCGAGTTCCGCGGCCGCCTGCCGGGGGTCGAGGCTTTGTTGAAAGGGCGCGGTCTCGATCAGGTCGCCTGAGCGGGCGCGCTCAGTCGCGCAGCTCGCCGGGCAGCACGCCCCACAGGTGCTCGCGCTTGATCCAGCCCCTCTCGCCATCGGCGCTGATCCGGCACCAGACCGGATCACAGGCGCCAAGCCGCGCGATCACGCCTTCCTCGCTGCGCGCGCTCACCGGCGCGTTCTCGTCGGCCAGCTTGTGCATCGGCGCCATATGCTGCTCGATGCGCACCGTGCGCACGCCGCTCAAAAGCGAGTAATGCATCCAGCCGCCAGCGCCGTCGCGATCCACCACGCGACGCCAGTTGCCGTATTCCGCGACGATTTTCAGCGGCATGTAGCGGTGCTGGAACACCCAGTCGATCCGGTGGCTCAGGCTCGGGCCGCGCCGCGCATTGCCCTCGGCGGCCTTCATCGACACGAACCGGGGCAGCGGCAGGTTCGTGACCGGTCCGCGCTCCGAGGCCGCGGCAACGCCCGCACCCAGCACCGCGATCGCGGCAACCATCCCAAATACCCGTTTCATACGCGACCTGCACCGCCTGCGATTTGTTTTTTTCAGAGCGCGTTTCTCGCTTGCTCCTTTGGCGGGGATGTTGCCACTATGGCCGGGGAAATTCCATATCGGGATGGGGTCTTATGCCAAGTCAGAAACTGAGTGTTGTCGTGACGCGACGGTTGCCGGAAGCGGTCGAAACCCGCATGAGCGAATTGTTCGACACGCGGCTGCGCGCCGATGATACCCCGATGACCCGCGACGAGTTGAGCGAGGCGGTGCGCAGTGCCGACGTGCTGGTGCCCACGATCGGCGACCAGATCGACGCGGGGCTTCTGGGGCAGGCCGGAGACCGGCTCAAACTGATCGCCAACTACGGCGCGGGGGTCGATCATATCGATGTGCAGACCGCCCGCCAGCGCGGCATTCTTGTCTCCAACACCTCCGACGTGCTCACCGATGACACCGCCGACATGACGCTGGCACTGATCCTTGCCGTCACGCGCCGCATCCCCGAGGGGCTGGCGGTGATGCAATCGGGCGATTGGCAGGGCTGGTCGCCCACCGCACTTTTGGGCGGGCGCATCACCGGGCGCAGGCTGGGCATTCTGGGCATGGGGCGGATCGGGCAGGCGGTCGCACGCCGTGCGCGTGCCTTCGGCATGCAGATCCACTACCACAACCGCACGCCGGTGCATGCGGGCATCGAGGAAGAGCTCGAGGCGACCTATTGGGAAAGCCTCGACCAGATGGTCGCGCGGATGGATGTCGTCTCGGTCAACTGCCCCCATACGCCCTCGACCTACCACCTGATGAACGCGCGGCGGCTGCGGCTGATGAAACCCTCGGCGGTGATCGTGAACACCTCGCGCGGCGAGGTGATCGACGAGAATGCCCTGACCCGGATGCTGCGCGCGGGCGAACTTGCCGGGGCCGGGCTCGACGTGTTCGAACATGGCGCCGACGTCAATCCGCGCCTGCGTGAACTCAGGAACGTGGTGCTGCTGCCGCATATGGGATCGGCCACCGTGGAGGGGCGGATCGAGATGGGCGAGAAGGTCCTGCTCAACATCAAGACCTTCGATGACGGCCACCGTCCGCCCGATCAGGTGGTGCCCGGAATGCTCTGAGCGGGTTTCCGCCCAGATACACTGTGCCACAATTTTACCGCATTTTAGGCAGGCGAGAGCCATGCTTGAATGGAACCTTCGGCGCGTTGAAGAACCGCCAAGGTTCGCAAAATTAAGTTGGGGGACTTGATATGTTTATTATTTTCAAAGACTTACGTTCTTGTTCCGTTACTTCGAAACGCGCGCTGCGCGCCCTGTTCTGCGGCGCTGTGCTGATCGGCGCATCACCGGCATTGAGCGATACGACCCTCGCGCGGGCCAATTCGGACGGCGCAGGCCTTCCGGTCATCACGGTGTCCGAGACGGTCAATCCCGCCACATCGCCGAGCTTTCTGGACGATTTGCGCAAGACGCTCGAACGGATCGCGGTGCTGGCCGGCCGGCCCGAAACCGGACCGACCAGCGTTCAGCACAGTCCCGAGCCTGCCCAAGGCGCACTGGCCGCCGAGATGGACGGGCTGGACCCGTCCACCATGACCCCGAGCCGTCTGCAGACGGCCGCGCCCGACAGCCTTCTGGGGCGCATCGCGGCCTATCGCGAAGCGATTGTCACACAGGCCAGGGCCTTGAGCCTTCTGGGCGAGGCGAAGGGCGACAGCGTGCGCCTGAGCAACGCCCATGACCGCGGCCGGACCGACCGGATCATCAAGGCCATCGGCGAGATGCGCGACACCGACCCGACCAACCGCGCGGGTCTTGAGAAACTCCACACCGAACTGGCCGCGGCACAGGCGGCCGATCGCGCCTACGAGATCGAGCGCAACGGGATCGACTACGACATCACCGTGCTCGAGATGGTGACCCGCGACGCACGACAGGAGCAGACCGATGCGCTGGTCTCGGCATCGGGCGGGCGCAAGCTGTCGCCGCAGGCGCTGGCCGAACTGCATGAATGGCTCGATCTGGCCCCGCCGCGCAGACTGGGCGCGCAAGGTCTGACGGACGTATCCGGGCAACTTCCGCGGGACCGCGACGCCATCGAAGGCTGACCCGCTCCTTCGGAGTATCCGGGGCACCGTGCGGGCTTGCCCGTGCGGTGTCACCGCGAACCGTGCTACCGGTAGACGTGATCCTCGCCGGGGAAACTGCGCGATTTGACCTCTTCGGCGTAATCGCTGACCGCCTTTTCGATCATCGGCCCCAGCGTGCCGTAAACCTTCACGAATTTCGGCGTCCACGGGTTCATGCCCAGCATGTCCTCGAGCACGAGGATCTGGCCATCGCATTCCGCCGAGGCACCGATGCCGATCGTGGGGATCTCGACCTGCTTGGTGATCCGCGCCGCAAGCGGCTCGACCATGCCCTCCAGCACGATCGAAAACGCGCCGGCCTCCGCCACCGCGCGGGCATCGGCCTCATGGGCGGGCCAGCTGTCCTCGTCGCGGCCCTGCGTCTTGAAGCCGCCCATCACGTGGCTTGATTGCGGGGTCAGCCCGGTATGGGCCATGACCGGAATGCCGCGCTGGGTCAGGAAATGCACGGTCTCGGCCATGCGCTCCCCGCCTTCGAGCTTGACCGCGCCGCAGCCGGTTTCCTTCATGATCCGCGCGGCGTTGCGAAACGCGATATTGGGGCTTTCCTCGTAAGTGCCGAACGGCATGTCCACGACGACAAGCGCGCGCTTGGTGCCGCGCATCACCGCCTTGCCATGCATGATCATCAGGTCAAGCGGCACCCCGGTCGTGTTCTCCATCCCGTGCATCACCATGCCCAGACTGTCGCCCACCAGAATGAAATCGGCATATTTGTCGACGATCGCTGCCGTGTGGGCGTGATAGGAGGTGAGCGATACGATCGGCTCGCCCCCCTTGCGGGCGGCGATCTGGGGGACGGTGATCCGGCGGATATTTTCGGATTGGGAACTCATCTTGGCGCAACCTTCTGGCGTTCTGACCCCGATTTGCGGGGCGCAATTGTCGTGCGGGTGCGGGGCGTTGCGCGGAATTCCCGCGCCGCTGCGCCGCTTGCCCCATCCTAGCCATTCCGGCGGGGTTTAAAAGGCCGGTTGCGGCGCGCGGCGCGCAGAAGGCCGGCATCGACCCGCCGCGGTGCGGGGAAATGTCGGATTCGCGTGATAGGTGGTCGGCTGGTTCTTTCTCTTTTTTGCGCGTTTGCGACACAGTGTGACAAGGCCCGCAAAACGCGCGGGCGCAACGGTCTGTGCAAGAGGGTCGCATCATGAAAACGCATGTCAAAGCTTTGGTCGTCGGGGGCGGTGCCGTGGGCACGTCAATTGCCTATCATCTGGGCAAGGCGGGCTGGGACACGATGTTGCTGGAGCGCGACGAGCTCACCTCCGGCTCGACATGGCACGCCGCCGGCCTGCTGCCGCTGTTCAACATGAGCTACGCGACCTCCCATATCCACGACTACTCGGTGAAATTTTACAAAGGGCTGGAGGAAGAGACCGGTCTCAACCCCGGCTTCTATGTCGTGGGCAACCTGCGCATGGCCCAGACCGATGCGCGGATGGACGAATACATGCTCTACGCCTCCACCGCCGAGACCGTGGGCATCCCCTATGAATGGCTCACCCCCGCCCAGATCAAGGAGCGCTACCCGCTGGTGCGCACCGACGATCTGAAAGGCGCGATCTACCACCCGACCGACGGCTACATCAATCCCGCCGACGTCACGCAGGCCATGGCCAAGGGCGCGCGGCAACTGGGCGTGACCATCGAGCGCAAATGGCAGGTGGACGGCTATGTCTGGACCGGCAGCGAATGGCAGGTGAGCGTCACCAAGATGGTCGAGAAGGGCGGCAATCTGGTGGCTTCGGACGAGCAGACCGTCATCACCGCCGAACACGTGGTCACCGCGACCGGCAACCATGCGCAGCGCACCGCGCAGCTTCTGGGCATCAAGATCCCGGCAATCCCGGTCGAGCACCAGTATATCGTGACCGAACCCGACCCCGCGCTGGTCGAGTGGCGCAAATCCAACCCCGAGCACCCCGTCCTGCGCGATGCCGACGCCAAATGGTATGTGCGCGAAGAGCGCGGCGGCTGGATCCTCGGCCCCTATGAGCGCAACGCACCGGCGCGGTTCGAATATGCCGTGCCCGAAAGCTTCCGCGCCGATCTCTTCCCGCTCGATCTGGAGCGGATCGAAGAGGAATACATGTCGATGATCCACCGGATCCCGACAACCGAGACCGCCGGTCTGAAAGACGACTATAACGGCCCGATCTGCTACACGCCCGACGGCAACCCGCTGGTCGGCCCCGCGCCGGGGCTGCGCAACATGTGGCTGGCCGAGGGCTTCAGCTTCGGGATCACAGCGGCGGGCGGCACCGGGCATTACCTCGCCCAGATGATGGTCGAGGGCGAGGCCGAGATCGACATGGCCAGCCTCGACCCCAAGCGCTACGGCAGCTGGATGACCACCGAATATGCCGCGCGCAAGAACGAGGAATGCTACGAGCACGTCTACATCCTCCACCACCCCGACGAGGAGCGCGGCGCCTGCCGTCCGCTGAAAACAGCCCCCGCCTATGACCGGCAGAAGGCGCGCGGCGCGCAGTTCGGGCAGGTCAATGGCTGGGAGCGGCCGAACTATTTCGGCCCGCTCGATGCGCCGGACAGCTTCGACCATGACGCGCGCAGCTTCCGCCGCGGCGGCTGGTGGGACTATGCCCGCCAGGAGGCCGAGGCGGTTCGCAACACCGCGGGCCTGATCGACGCGACCGCGTTCACAAAGCATGTGCTGCGCGGGCCGGGGGCCACGGCCTTTCTCGACTGGTTCACCTGCAACAGGCTGCCGAAAGTGGGCCGGATCAACCTGACCTACGCGCTGACAGGGGCCGGAACCACCCGCACCGAATATACGATCGTGCGTCTGGCCGAGGACGAATACTACCTCGTCTCCGCCGGCGCATGGCAGGCCTATGACAGCGATTACCTGATGAAGGCGGTCGAGGATAAGATCCCCGAGTTCGGCTGGATGTCGTGTTATGACGTGACCAGCCAGTGGGGCGTCTTTGCCATTGCCGGACCCGCATCGCGCGATGTGCTGGGAGAGCTGATCCGCGACGCCGACCCGCAAACCGCCCTGTCAAACAAGCGCTTCCCGTGGCTGTCCGCCCGCGAGATCGAGCTCAAGATGTGCCCCGTGAAGGCCATCCGCGTGGCCTATACCGGTGAGTTGGGATGGGAATTGCACCACCCGATGGAGATGCAGAACTACCTCTTCGATCAACTCATGGAGGCGGGCGGGAAACACGGCATGAAGCTGGTGGGCGCGCGTGCGCAGAACTGGCTGCGGCAGGAGAAATCCTACCGCGCCTTCGGCACCGAGCTTGGCCGCGACGCCAGCCCGCTCGAAGCCGGTCTGGACCGCTTCGTGGACCTGTCGAAGGAGTTCCACGGCAAATCCGCGATGGAGGCGCTGGGCATCCGCTCGAAATGCGTCACGCTCCTGATCGACGGGCCGGCGGATGCCGATCCATGGGGCCGCGAGGCGCTCTATCACGGTGACGAGAAGGTCGGGCGACTGACGTCGGGCGGGTATTCGGTGGCCTTCGGCAAATCGATCGGCATGGGCTATGTCCGCCCCGATCTGGCCGAGGTCGGCACGAAGTTCAAACTGCGGATGTTCCGTGATCTCTGGGACGCCGAGGTGGTCGAGGACAGCCCCTATGATCCGACCAACGCGGTTATTCGTGTCGACGGATAGGAAACAATTGAGCCTTATTGTTTCCAGATTCGGCACGATCTTTCCCAACTTGTGACAGAGTCTGGTGTTGTCTTGGTCTCCAACGATTCGGAGGGGACTGAGGACATGGGCTATATTCGGAAGATCGATAAGATCGAAAAAGTGGCGGCAGCGCCGCTGACAGGCATCTGTGGCAGCGCGCTTTTGCGCACACCTTGCGGGCCACGCAGGGCGGATTCGATCCGGCCCGGCGATCTGGTGGTGACCCGCGACAATGGTTTGCAGCCGGTGCAGCTGATCTGGAAACGCGAGATCGACCCGACCGAGATCCTCGGGCGTCCGGGCAATGCGCCGGTCACGCTCAATCCGCGCGCCATCGGCCCGATGATGCCGCAAAAGCCGCTGACCCTCGCGCCCGATCACCGGGTTCTGATTCCGGGCTACCAGCTGGCATCGCAAGCCGCCGAAACCGGCGGTCTGGTGGAGGCGCGCGCGCTGGCCGGTCTCAATGATGGCAGCTTCTTTGATCGCGATGCGCGCAACGAACCCTTCTACAACCTGATTTTCGACCAGCACGAGATCGTGGTGGCCAGCGGACTGCCCGTGGCCTCGTTCCTGCCTTCGGGCGCGCTCCTGCCGCGGGTCGATGAAACCACCCGCAGCGAATTGGTCCGCAAGTTTCCCGCCCTGCGCCAGAAATCCGCCAAGGCCTTCCCGCCGGTGGCCTACCCCACGGTGCAACGCAAGGACTACATCCAGAAATCGGCCTGACGCGTCCTGCGCGCCGCAAGGTCTGGATCAGGAAAAACGCTCTGGCCGCAGGGCGTCCCCGAGCGCGCGCGGCAGGCCCGACGGCGTGCCCGTCACAGCCTCCGCCAGAAGGCGCGACGCGGCCGGCGCGGTCTGGAAGCCGTATCCGCCCTGACCGGCACACCAGAAAAACGCATCCTCCCCGCCGTCCTTCCCGATCACCAGCTGGCGGTCAGGGGCAAAGGTGCGCAGACCGGCCCAGCTTGTCTGCAACCGGGTGACGGGTTCGGTGACATTTGCCTCATAGCGCGCCAGCCCTTCTGCCAGCACCATGTCATCGGCATAGGCGTCCTGCGGCGCGACGGGGTCTTCCTCGGCGGGAGAGACCAGCAGGCTGCCAGCATCGGGCTTGGCATACCATGTCTCGCCCGGCCCGAAGAGCATCGGCCAGCCGCTCACATCATGCCCGCCGGGTGCCGGGATCCGCGCCATGGACCGGCGGCAGGGCTGCAGGCCCAGCGGCGCGACCCCCGCCATCCGGCCGACCTGATCCGCCCATGCTCCGGCGGCGTTGACCAGAACGCGGGCCGCATGGACCTGCCCGCCCGCGCTGACCTGCCAGTCTCGGGCTGTCCGCACGATCTGCGTGACCTTGGCGCGGGTGTCGATCCGGCCGCCATTGGCACGGATCTCGCGGGCGAAATTCTGGATCAGCAGGTCGGTGTCGATATCCCACGCCTCGGCATGGTAGCCCACCCGCGAGACGGCGCCGCGCTTGAGGATCGGCACCATTGCCTGCGCCTGATCGAAACCGATCTCCTCCATCGCCATATCCACCAGATCGCGCGAAAACGCCTCCGCAGAGGCCGCACGGCCCAGCAGCATCATGCCGCGCGGTCTGAGCACACCGCCATTCTCGCTTGCGTGGTAGTCTTTCGAGGCACGGTTCAGCGCCACGGTGGTGGGCAGCCCGTAGGTTTCCTCGAACATCGCCGCCGAACGGCCCGAGGCGTGGTAGCCAAGGGCGTCCTCGGCTTCGAGCACCACGACGCTTCCATGATGGGACAGGCGGGCGCCCGCGGAGACCCCCGCGATGCCGCCGCCGATGACCAGAAAGTCGATCAAGCTTCCTCGAGACGGTCCGTCGCCGGGGCCGGTGTCGGGGTCAGCGCGGTCAGCTCCGCGTAAAGCGCATCCGACATCTCGAAGCCGAGCGCGTCGAGCGAGGGCTGCAGCTGCGCGGTGGTACGCGCCGAGATGATCGGGGCCGTGATCGAGGGGTTCTTGGCCACCCAGGCCACCGCCAGCGTTGCCGCATGGGTGCCGTGCGCGTCCGCGATGGCGGGCAGGGCGGCTGCGGCCTCATGCATCCACTCGACATTGTAGCGGGCCTTGTAGCGCTTGTCCTCGGCCAGCCGTCCGGCTTCGATACCGCCGGCATATTTGCCGGTCAGCAGGCCGCCGCCCAAGGGCGAATAGGGGGCCACATGCACGCCCTCGTAGCGGCACATCGGCAGGATCTCCACCTCGGCCTGACGCTTCACCAGATTGTACATCGGCTGCAGGATATCGACCCCGACGCCCATCTTCTCGGCCACGCCGATCGCCTTGACCACCTGCCACGCGGCGTAGTTCGACACGCCGATATAACGGATCTTGCCGGCCTGTTTCAGCTCGGCCAGCGTCTCGAAGGTCTCTTCGAGCGGCGTGCGGTAATCCCAGCGGTGCATATAGAGCATGTCGATCATGTCGAGACCCAGCCGCTGCTGGCTTTCGGCAAAGGTGGTCAGGATGTTCTCGCGGCTGCCACCGCCGACATAACCGGCCTTGGTGGCGATGATCAGGTCGTCACGCTCGGAGGCGGCAAAGCGGCCCAGAAACTCCTCGGATTTCCCGTAATTGTAGACATGCGCGGTGTCGAAGAAATTGATCCCCGTCGCGCGGCAGGCGTCATACATCGCGCGGGACGCGTCCTCGTCGGCGCTCCCCCCGAATTGCATGGTTCCGAAACACAGGGCGGAGGCGGGCGCACCATTGGGCGATGTGAGTTGATTCTTCATGCGGTTTTGGTGCCACAGCGCGCCCTGCGCGAAAAGCCCTGATCCCGCAGACGCCACATTGCCGGATTTCCGCAGCGCCCGGGCCCCGCCCGTGCAGGGCCAGAACAGGCGCCCGAAACAGGCGGGCCAAAACAGGGGCGGCAAAACAAGAAAAGCGCCCAAAAGAAAAGGCCCGCCAGAGGGGCGGGCCTTTCCATCAAAGCTTTGCGGGATCGCGCTTAGTTCGGGATCTCTGCGGTCAGACCTTCGACATAGAAGTTCATGCCCGCCAGCGTGCCGTCATCGGCCACTTCGCCCTCGGCCAGCCAGTCGCTGCCATCCTGCTTTTTCAGCGGTCCGGTGAACGGGTGGTAGGTGCCTGCAGCCATCTCGTCGCGCAGCGCCAGTGCCTCGGCCTTCACATCGGCGGGAACGGCGTCGGTGATCTCACCGATCTTCACCATGCCCGGCGCGATGCCGTCCCACGTGTCGACGCTTTCCCATGTGCCATCCATCACCGCCTTGACGCGGGCGATGTAGTAGGGCGCCCAGTTGTCGATGATCGAGGACACCCGCGGGCTCGGCGCGTATTCGGCCATGTCGGAGGCCTGTCCGAACCCGATCACGCCACCCGCTTTCTCGGCGGCGGCCAGCGGCGCGGTCGAATCGGTGTGCTGCAGGATCACGTCGGCGCCCTGCTCGATCAGCGCGGTGGCGGCGTCGGCTTCCTTGGCGGGGTCAAACCACGTGTAGGCCCAGACGATGGAGAACTCGACATCGGGGTTCACCTTCTTGGCGTGGATATAGGCCGCGTTGATGCCCCGGATCACTTCGGGGATCGGGAAGGAGGCGATGTAGCCGATCTTGTTGGACTTGGTCATCTTGCCGGCGATATGGCCCTGCACCGCGCGGCCTTCATAGAAGCGGGCGGAATAGGTCGACACGTTCGGCGTGTTGCGCTTGTAGCCGGTGGCGTGCTCGAACTTCACGTTCGGGAACTTGGCGGCGACCGCATTGGTCGGGTCCATGTAGCCGAACGAGGTGGTGAAGATGATATCGGCACCCGACAGCGCCATCTGGGTGATCACGCGCTCGGCATCCGCGCCTTCGGGCACGCTTTCCTGATAGATCGTCTCGACCTTGTCGTGGAATTCGGCTTCCACGGCCAGACGGCCCTGATCATGCTCGTAGGTCCAGCCGCCGTCGCCCACCGGGCCGACATAGACGAAGCCAACCTTCGTTTTCTCGTGGCCGTCGGCAAAGGCCGCACCGGTGGCCAGACCGAGCGCGGCAATGGCGCCCGTCAGTATCGATCTTCTTTTCATTCAGGTATCTCCCCAGATTTTGAACTTCAGTAATGCCTCAGTTGGAGGCGTGGAACACCCGCCCGAGACAGGCCGGCGCAGACAGGGCTGCCCGGCTCTTGTCGGCGGACATTATGACCAGCACGACGATCGTTATCAGATATGGTGACATGGACAAGTATTCGACCGGAATTGCCAGCCCCGCGGCCTGCAGGTTGAGCTGCAAAACCGTCACGCCGCCGAAAAGATAGGCACCCAGCAAAACCCGGCCTGCCCGCCACGAGCCGAAGACCACGATCGCCAGCGCGATCCAGCCCGCGCCCGCGGTCATGCCCTCGGTCCATTGCGGCACGCGGATCAGGCTCAGATAGGCGCCGCCGAGCCCCGCACAGGCACCGCCGAACATGATCGCCAGCAGGCGCACCCGCACCACCTTGTAGCCCAGCGCATGGGCGGCGTCGTGATTCTCGCCCACCGCGCGCAGGATCAGACCCGCGCGGGTGAATTTCAGCACCGCCCAGACCGAGGCCACCAGCGCCAGCGCCACGTAGACCATCAGGTCGTGGCTGAACAGGATCGGGCCCAGACCGGGGATATCCGACAGAAGCGGGATATCGAGCTTCTCGGTCGCCGGCGGCTTGATCCCGATATAGCCCTGCCCGATCAGCGACGAGAACCCCAGCCCGAACAGCGTCAGCGCCAGCCCCGTCGCCACCTGGTTGGACAGAAGATACTGGGTCAAAACCGCGAAAATCAGCGATAGCATCGCGCCACCCACGGCCGCAGCCAGAAAGCCCACCGCGGGCGATCCGGTCTCCACCGCGATGGCAAAGCCGCAGATCGCGCCGGTGATCATCATCCCCTCGACGCCGAGATTGAGCACGCCCGCCTTCTCGACCACCAGCTCGCCCACGGCGGCCAGCAGGATCGGTGTCGCGGCCACCATCAGGGAGGCCAGAAGCAAGCTCGGGCTGATTGCAGAAAGATCCATCACGCCACCTCCTGTCTGCCGAACCGCAGACGGAAATTACTCAACACATCGACCGCCAGCAGGAAGAACAAGAGCATCCCCTGAAAGGCCTGAATTGCGGCGGCCGGCACGCCCAGCATGAACTGTGCCAGCTCGCCCCCGATATAGGTCAGCGCCATCAGCAGACCCGCCAGCAGGATGCCGATCGGGTTCAGCCGCCCGAGGAAGGCGACGATGATGGCGGTAAAGCCGTAGCCGACATTGAAATCGATGCTGATCTGGCCGGCGGGGCCGGAAACCTCGAACAGACCCGCAGCCCCCGCAAGCATGCCCGAGACGCCAAGGCAGAAGAGGATCAGGCGGCTCGGGTTCACGCCGCCGAAGCGGGCCGCGCGCGGCGCCTGACCGGCCAGCTTGATCTGGAAGCCCAGCATGTGCCGCGACAAGAGCACATAGACAAAGATCACCGACACGAACGCGGCCACCACGCCCCAATGCATGCCGGTGCCTTCGATCAGCTCGGCATTGTGGGCCGACGGGTAGGCCTTGAGATTGCGGCTGCCGGGAAAGCCCGCGCCCTCGGGGTTGCGCAACAGCCCCAGCGACATCGAGGCCAGCAGGAACTCCGCCACGTAAACCAGAAGCAGCGATACGAGGATTTCGTTGGTGCGGAACGCCACCCGCAACACGCCGGGGATCATTGCCCATAAAAGGCCGCCCAGCCCGCCCGCGATCACCATCAGCGGGAAGATCAGAATGCTCTCGGTCGGGTAGAAGGCCAGCCCCACACCCGCGCCGCAGATCGCGCCGATGATGTATTGCCCCTCGGCCCCGATATTCCACACGCCCGCGCGAAAACCGAGGCTCAGCCCGATCGCGATCAGGATCAGGGGCGCGGCCTTGACCAGCAGCTGCGGGCGCGAAAACGCCGCGAACTGTTCGTTGAAAATCGGGTCCCAGAAGATCGTGCGGATGGCCTCGAAAGGATCTTTTCCCAGCACGGCAAACATCACGCCGCCTGCGATCATCGTGGCGATCACGGCGACCACGGGCGTCAGCGCGGTCCAGAGCCGGGACGGCGAGGGGCGTCTTTCCAGTCGGATCATCGCGCAATTAACCCTTTGTTATTCTGTGTGAAAAATCTCATAATCCGGCCTCCGCCTGCGTGTCCTCGTGGATATGCGCCTCATGCATGTCATGCGCGCCGCCCATCATCAGGCCGATCTCGTCAACCGTCAGCCCCTGCGCCGGCACCGCCTTTGTCAGGCGGCCTTCATTCAGCGCGGCGAAGCGGTCGGCGATCTCCATCAACTCGTCGAGATCCTGCGAGATCACGATGATCGCGGCGCCAGCCCCGGCCAGATCCAGAAGCGCCTGCCGGATATCGGCGGCGGCCGCGGCATCGACCCCCCATGTGGGCTGGTTGACCACCAGCACCTCGGGCCTTTGCAGGATCTCGCGGCCGATCACGAATTTCTGCAGATTGCCGCCCGAGAGCGAGCGCGCCGCATTGTCCGGCCCCGGCGTGCGCACGTCGAAATCCGCGATGATCGTGTTGGCGAAGGCTTCCGTCGCGCCCCAGTTGAGAAAGCCGCGCGCGCTCAGCTTCTCGCGGATCGCACCGGTCAGTAGCGCGTTCTCGGTCAGGCTCATATCGGGGGCGGCGGCATGGCCCAGCCGCTCCTCGGGCGCGGCCAGCACGCCCAGCCTGCGCCGCGCGTTCGGTCCCAGATCACCAATCGGAAGACCCGCGAAGACGATATCGCGGGGCGCAGTCGCAATCTCGCCCGACAGCGCGGCGGTCAGTTCGTCCTGTCCGTTTCCCGCAACCCCGCCAATGCCCACGATCTCGCCGTGATGGACCGTCAGGGTCACATCCTTCAGCGAGGTGCCGAACGGATTGGCCGAGGGGATCGAAAGCCCGTCGAGTTCCAGCGCCACATCCGTGGTCGCATGGGGCGTGCGTTCGGGCTGGTGGAGCGTCGCGCCCACCATCATCTCGGCCATGGCGCGCGCCGTCTCTTCGCGCGGGTTGCAGGTCGCCACCTTCTTGCCCAGCCGCAGGATCGTGGCGGAATCGCAAAGCTTGCGGATCTCCTCGAGCTTGTGGCTGATATAAAGGATCGAGGTGCCTTCGGCCTTGAGCTGCTCCAGCGTGCCGAACAGGATCTCGACCTCCTGCGGGGTCAGCACGCTGGTCGGCTCGTCCATGATGAAGAGCCGCGGGTTCTGCAACAGGCACCGGATGATCTCGACCCGCTGGCGTTCGCCCGCCGAGAGATCGCCCACCAGCCGGTACGGGTCGAGCGGCAGCCCGTAGGTTTCCGACACTTCGAGGATTTCCTTGGCCAGCATCCGCATCGGCGGCGGGTTCTCCATCCCCAGCGCGATGTTCTCGGCCACGTCCAGCGCCTCGAACAGCGAGAAATGCTGGAACACCATCGCCACGCCCGCGCCCCGCGCGGCCCTCGGCTCGGCCGGGGCGAAGGGCTTGCCGTGAAGCTGCATCGTGCCGCTGTCGGGCTTGACCAGCCCGTAGATCATCTTGACCAGTGTCGACTTGCCGGCGCCGTTTTCGCCCAGCAGCGCGTGCACCTCGCCGGGCTTGATCGAAAAGGACACGTCGTCATTGGCGACAACGCCCGGATAGGCCTTGGTCAGGCCCGAAATGGTCAGAAGGTCCGTATCCGTCACAATGCGATATCCTTGTGTTGAGAGCTTTGGCGCAGCGCGCCGGTCAGGCTGTGCGCCACGCCAATCGCGATGGCCTGCGGGTGTTTGCCGAGGCGCGGCGCGCCGATCGGGCAGGTGATGCGGCCGATCTGCTCCGGGCTGTGGCCAAGCTCGGACAGCCGCTTGCGGAACCGCGCCCATTTGGTGGCCGACCCGATCAGCCCGGCGGAGGCGAACCCGTGGCCGAGCAGCGCGTGACACAGTTCCAGATCGAGCGCGTGGGAGTAGGTCAGCACCAGATGGTGCGCCTCGGGCGGTGCGTGGCGCACGGCATCGGCCGGGCGCGCCGCGGGCAGGGCGTCCACCCCGCCCGGCACGTCGTCGGGGAACCGCTCGGGTGCGGTATCGACCCATGTGATCGCCCAATCGGGCAGGGGGGCCAGCACATCCACAAGCGCGCGCCCGACATGGCCCGCGCCGAAGATCCACAGCGGCGTGGTCTCGGGGGCAAGCGGCTCGATCAGCCAGCCCTTATCGAACACCGTCTCCACCGGCGCGCCGCTGTTGCGCGCCGCGCTCAAGGCGCGCGAAATCGACAGCGGTTGCGGGTCTTCACTCGAGACGGCCCCAGAAACGGGCCCAGAAACGGGGCGGGCGAAGGCCGGGCCCGCCGCGCCGATCACATCAAGGCGGGCGCTGTCGAAGATCTCTGTCACAAGGCTGACCGCCCCGCCGCAGCACTGGCCCAGAGCCGGCCCCAGCGGCACTTTGCGCATCTGCGCCGGCCCGGGCGCGGGCCCAAGCTCCAGCCGCTGGCGGGCGGTCTGCGCCGCGTCCCATTCCAAAGCGCCGCCGCCGATCGTGCCCGTCTGGCCACCCGCCCAGACCACCATGCTGGCGCCTCTCTCGCGCGGCACGGACCCCGCGATATCGGCAACCACGACCCGTGCCACGGTGCCGTGACGCGCGACGCAGCGGCGCAGGAGGGCAAGATCGAAGCTCATGTCGACACCTCGCCCACCGCCTGCAGAACCCGTTCGGCCGTCGCAGGCGCATCAAGCGCCGGATAGCCCGCCCCGCAGGCCGCAATCGCATCCGACAGCGCCAGCCATGCCGAGATGCCCAGCATGAAGGGCGGCTCGCCCACCGCTTTCGAGCGGTAGATCGTCTCCTCGCGGTTGGCCGCGTGCCAGAGCGCCACGTTGAACACATCGGGCCGGTCAGAGGCGGCGGGGATCTTGTAGGTCGACGGCGCATGGGTTCTGAGCGCGCCGTGCGCGTCCCACACCAGCTCTTCGGTGGTCAGCCAGCCCGCGCCCTGCACGTAGCCGCCCTCGATCTGGCCGATATCGAGCGCCGGGTTCAGCGACGCGCCCGCATCATGCACGATATCGGCGCGCAGCAGCCGGTTCTCGCCGGTCAGCGTGTCGATCACCACCTCGCTGACCGCCGCCCCGTAGGCGAAATAGAAGAACGGCCGCCCCTGTCCCTTGATCCGGTCCCACGCCACTTTCGGCGTGGCGTAAAACCCCGTCGCGCTGAGGCTGACGCGGTGCGTGTAGGCCAGATTGATCGCCTCGGCAAAGCGCAGGGTTTTCGCGCCGATCTCGACAAAGCCGCCGATAAACCGCACGTCCTCCGGCTTTTTGCGGTAATATTCTGCGAGGAACACCGCGATGCGCGCCTTGATCGTGTCACAGGCCGCCAGCACCGCCATGCCGTTCAGGTCGCTGCCCGACGAGGCCGCCGTGGCCGAGGTGTTGGGCACTTTCCCGGTATCGGTCGCGGTGATCTTGACCGCCTCGAGCGGCTGTCCGAACGCCGCTGCCGCGACCTGCGCCACCTTGGTGAAGAGCCCCTGTCCCATCTCGGTACCGCCGTGGTTGAGGTGGATCGAGCCGTCCTGGTAGACATGCACCAGCGCGCCGGCCTGATTGAGGTGGGTCAGCGTAAAGGAAATCCCGAACTTGACCGGGCTGAAGGCGATGCCGCGCTTGAGCACCGGATTGGCGGCATTCCAGCGCGCGATCGCCTCGCGCCGCGCGTGATAATCCGAACTGGCCACCAGCGCATCGGTCATCTCGTTGAGGATGAAATCCTCGACCTCCATCCCGTAGGGCGTGGTCTGGAGCGCGTGGCCGGGGGCGGCGTAGTAATTGACCCGCCGGACCGCCAGCGGATCCTGCCCGAGCGTGTAGGCGATGTGATCCATCACCCGCTCGATGCCCACCATGCCCTGCGGCCCGCCAAAGCCGCGAAACGCGGTGGCCGACTGGGTGTTGGTCTTCAACCGGTGCGAGACGATATGCGAATGCTCGAGGTGATAGGCATTGTCGGCATGCAGCATCGCGCGGTCGGCCACCGGCAGGCTGAGATCCTGCGCCCAGCCGCAGCGGGCATATTGCTCGAAACGGACGCCCAGAACGCGGCCCTCGGCGTCGAACCCGGCCTCGTAGTCGATCCGGAAATCATGCCGCTTGCCGGTGATCCGGAAATCATCGTCGCGGTCATAGCGCATCTTGCAGGGCCGCCCGGTCAGCCGGGCCGCCACTGCGCAGGCCACGCATAACGCATTGCCCTGGCTCTCTTTTCCGCCGAACCCGCCGCCCATCCGGCGCACTTCGACCCGCACGGCATGCATCGCCACGCCCAGCGCCTCGGCAACCTTGTGCTGGATCTCGGTCGGGTGCTGGGACGACGCCTGCACCACCATGTCGCCGCCTTCCTGCGGCAGGGCAAGCGCGGCCTGTCCTTCGAGGTAGAAATGCTCCTGCGCGCCCAGTTCGAGCCGGCCCGAAACCCGGTAGGGTGCAGCCGCGATGGCGGCCGCCGCATCGCCCTTGCTGTAGATGCGCGGGCCGTCCTCGAAACGGCTGTTTGCAGCCAGCGCCGCGTCGATCGTCAGAAGCGGCGGCTTTTCGTCGTATTCGACCTCTCCCAGCCGCGCGGCCTTGCGCGCCAGCAGGTGTGAGCTGGCCACCACCAGAAAGACCGGCTGGCCGCGATAATGCACCTCGCCCATGGCAAGGCAGGGCTCGTCATGGGCCGAGGGCGAGACGTCATTGGCAAAGGGCATGTCCGCAGGCGTCAGAACCGCGACAACACCTTCGGCGGCGCGCACCTGCGACAGATCCATCGCGGTGATCGTGCCGCGGGCGACCGTGCTGGTGCCAAAGGCCAGATGCAGCGTGCCTTCGGGCGCCGGAATGTCATCGACATAGCGCGCCTGACCCGTGACATGGAGCCTTCCGGCATCGTGCGGCGTGCTCTGGTGCAGGCTCATGGCGTGACCTCCAGCACATGCGTGGCCGCGCCGGTATCCTCAAGGAAATAGCGCCGCAGCATGTTGCGCGCGGTCTCCAGCCGGTAGGCGGCCGAGGCGCGCATGTCGCTCATCGGGGTGAAGTCTTCGGCAAAGGCGTGCAGCGCCCCGATCACCGCCGCCTCGGACCAGCTTTGCCCGGTCAGCGCCGCCTCCACCGCGCTGGCCCGTTTGGGAATGCCGGCCATGCCGCCAAAGGCAATGCGCGCCTCCGCGACCACCCCGTCCTGCACGGTGATGGAAAAACAGCCGCACACCGCCGAGATATCCTGATCGAAGCGTTTCGACAGTTTGTAGCAGCGCAGCCGGTCGGCCTGGCGCGGGAAGCTGACGGCCTCCACGAATTCGCCCGCCGCAAGATCCTGCTTGCCGTAGTCGAGAAAGAACGCCTCCAGCGGCAGGTCCCTGCGGTCTGCGCCGCGGCGCAGATGCAGCGTCGCACCCAGCGCGATCAGCGCGGGCGGGCCGTCTCCGATGGGCGAGCCGTTGGCGATATTGCCGCCGATCGTGGCGGCATTGCGCACCTGCACCGCGCCATAGCGGCGGATCAGCTCGCCAAATCCCGGGTGGAGCGGCGCCAGCGCGGCGCGCAGCGCGTTGAGCGTGACACCGGCCCCGATCCGGACCTGCTCGGCGTCGATGTCGATCTGCTGCAGGTCGGTGCAGCGGCCCAGAAACGCCACTTCGCCCAGATCGCGCAGCTGCTTGGTCACCCATAGACCTACATCCGTGGCGCCTGCCACCAGCGTCGCCTCGGGATGGTCGACATACCAGCCGGCCAGCTCGTCACTGCTTTCGGGCAGCAGGAAGGAGGCGGGCAGCGCGCCGGACAGCGCGCCCAGATCCTCTGTCATCCAGTCGGGAACGGGGGCGTCTTGTGCGGCCTGAGCGGCGCGGATGATCGGCGCATAGCCGGTGCAGCGGCACAGGTTGCCGGCCAGCTGGTCGTCGTGATCGGTGGCGCCGTTGGCATGGGCTGCGGCCATCGTGGTGATGAAGCCGGGCGTGCAGAACCCGCATTGCGAGCCGTGCTCCGCGACCATCGCCTCCTGCACCGGATGCAGCGCCCCGTCGGGGCCCGCGATCCCTTCGACCGTGCGCACCGCCTTGCCGTGAAGCTGCGGCAGGAACAGGATGCAGGCGTTCATCGCGCGCGCCACCCCGTCCGGGCCGGTCACGATCACGCTGCACGCGCCGCAATCGCCCTCGTTGCAGCCTTCCTTGGTGCCGGTCAGGCCGCGCCGTGCGCGCAGCCAGTCCAATAGCGTTTCGGTGGGGCCGAGCGGATCGGCACACACAGTCTCTCCGTTCAGAAGAAACGTTACTCCCATCTCTAAAAAGACCCGCCGCCTTACCTGCAGACATGACCCGTGATGCGTGCTCTCGATGCGGCGTAGAGGACACGCGGGAAATCCCCATCAGGAAAGCTTTGAAAAAATCATTTGGCAAGTGTTTTGTTGATCTTTTACCGCCTCGCCGCTGCGGCTAGGCTGGGCGCATGAGCAGTCATCCCCGATTCATTCACCTGCGCGTGCACACCGAGTATTCGCTGCTCGAAGGCGCGATCCGGGTCAAGAAACTCCCCGGCATGTGCCGCGACATGAACATGCCCGCCGTGGCCGTCACCGACACCAATAACATGTTCGCCGCATTGGAGTTTTCCGAATATGCCGCGGGCGCGGGCATCCAGCCGATCATCGGTTGTCAGGTCGATCTGGCCTATGCGCAAGCCGCGCCGGGCGAGAAGCCGCGCGACCCCGCGCCGCTGGTCCTTCTGGCCCAGAACGAGACCGGCTACGGCAACCTGATGAAACTCAATTCCTGCGCCTATCTCGACAAGGCCGGAGCCCTGCCACAGGTCACGCTGGACGAGCTTGAGCAGTATTCCGACGGTCTGATCTGCCTGACGGGCGGCCCCGACGGGCCTGTCGGGCGCTTGCTGCGGGCCGGCCAGACCCCCAAGGCCGAGGCGCTTTTGCGCCGCCTCGCGCAGGTCTTTGCGGACCGGCTTTATGTCGAGCTGCAGCGCCACCCCACCGAGGCCGGCCAACCCGAGGCCGAACAGCTCTCCGAGCGCGGCCATATCGAGATGGCCTACGCCATGGATCTGCCGCTGGTGGCCACCAATGACGTCTATTTCCCCGATGCCAAGATGTACGAGGCCCATGACGCGCTGATCTGCATCGCCGAGGGCGCCTATGTCGACCAGCAGGAGCCGCGCCGCCGCCTCACCCCGCAGCATTACTTCAAATCGCCCGAGGAGATGGCGACGCTTTTCGCGGACCTGCCCGAGGCGCTGGAAAACACCGTCGAGATTGCCAGACGCTGCGCCTTCAAGGCGTTCAAACGCGATCCGATCCTGCCGAAATTCGCCGATGACGAGGTCGAGGAGCTGCGCCGTCAGGCCCGCGAGGGGCTGAAAGCCCGGCTGGCGGTGATCCCCCATGCCGCGCCTGTGGAGGAGTATGAGGAACGGCTCGATTTCGAGCTTGGCATCATCGAGGGGATGGGCTTTCCGGGCTACTTCCTGATCGTGGCCGACTTCATCAAATGGGCCAAGGATCACGACATTCCGGTGGGGCCGGGGCGCGGCTCGGGCGCGGGCAGTCTGGTGGCCTATGCCCTGACGATCACCGATCTCGACCCGCTGCGCTATTCGCTGCTGTTCGAGCGCTTCCTCAACCCCGAGCGGGTCTCGATGCCCGACTTCGATATCGACTTCTGCATGGACCGCCGCGAGGAGGTGATCCGCTACGTGCAGGAGAAATACGGGCGCGACAAGGTGGGCCAGATCATCACCTTCGGTGCGCTGCTGTCCAAGGCGGCGGTGCGCGATGTGGGCCGCGTCCTGCAGATGCCTTACGGGCAGGTCGACCGGCTCTCCAAGATGATCCCCGTGGAAGGGGTCAAGCCGGTCTCGATCGAAAAGGCGCTGGCCGACGAGCCGAAGCTGCGTGAGGAGGCCAAGTCCGAGGAGGTCGTCGGGCGGCTTCTGGACTATGGCCAGCAGGTCGAGGGCCTGTTGCGCAACGCCTCGACCCATGCGGCGGGCGTCGTGATCGGCGACCGCCCGCTCGATGCGCTGGTGCCGCTCTATCAGGACCCGCGCTCGGATATGCCCGCGACCCAGTTCAACATGAAATGGGTGGAGCAGGCGGGGCTGGTGAAGTTCGACTTCCTCGGTCTGAAAACGCTCACCGTGATCCAGAACGCGCTGGACCTGTTGAAGCAGCGCGGCGTGGAGATCGATATCGGGGCGATCCCGCTCGATGACAAGAAGACCTACGACCTCTACGCGTCGGCCAAGACGGTCGCGGTGTTCCAGGTGGAAAGCTCGGGCATGATGGACGCGCTGCGGCGCATGAAGCCGACCTGCATCGAGGATATCGTGGCGCTGGTGGCGCTCTACCGTCCCGGCCCGATGGAAAACATCCCGAAATATTGCGAGGTGAAGAACGGTCAGGCAGAGCTTGAATCGATCCATCCGCTGATCGACGACATCCTGAAGGAAACGCAGGGCATCATCGTCTATCAGGAACAGGTGATGGAGATCGCGCAGGTCATGGCGGGCTATACGCTGGGCGGCGCCGACCTGTTGCGCCGCGCCATGGGCAAGAAGATCAAGGAGGCGATGGACGCCGAGCGCCCGAAATTCGAGGCCGGCGCCAAGGCCAACGGGGTCGACGCCAAGAAGGCCCGCGAGGTCTTCGACCTGCTGGAGAAATTCGCCAATTACGGCTTCAACAAGTCCCACGCCGCGGCCTATGCGGTGGTCAGCTACCAGACCGCTTGGCTCAAGGCCAATCACCCCGTCGAGTTCATGGCCGGCGTGATGAATTGCGATCTGCACCTGACCGACAAGCTGGGCGTCTACAAGGAAGAGATCGTCAAGACGCTCGATATCGAGATCGTCCCGCCTTGCGTGAACCGCTCCGAGGCGACCTTCAGCGTCAGTGACGGCAAGGTGGTCTACGCGCTGGGCGGGCTGAAGAATGTCGGCGTCGAGGCGATGAAGCTGATCACCGATGCGCGGGCGCAAAATGGCGGCAAACCCTTCGCGACGCTGTTTGATTTCGCCCGCAGGGTCGATCTCAAGCGCGTCGGCAAGCGGCCGCTGGAGATGCTGGCCCGCTCGGGCGCGTTCGACCAGCTTGACCCCAACCGCCGCCGCGTCTTCGACAGTCTCGATGCGTTGGTGAATTACTCCGCCGCGATCCACGAGCAGCGCAATTCCAATCAGGTGTCGCTCTTTGGCGAGGCTGGCGACGACCTGCCCGAGCCGCGGCTGAGCCCCGTCGACGACTGGCTGCCCAACGAACGGCTCTCCGAAGAACACAAGGCGATCGGCTTCTACCTGTCGGGTCACCCGCTCGACGACTACCTGCTGGCGCTCAAGCGCAAGGGCGTGATGACCCTGACCGAGATCGAGGAGAAGGTGCAGTCCGGCCCGATGATCGCCAAGATCGCGGGTTCCGTGGCGGGGCGTCAGGACCGCAAATCGGCCCGCGGCAACCGCTTTGCCTTCGTGCAGGCCTCGGACCCGACGGGGCTTTACGAGGTCACCGTGTTCTCCGACACGCTGGAAAAGGCGGGCGACACGCTGGTGACGGGGGCCAATGTCGTGTTGACGGTGGAGGCGACCTACGAGGCCGAACAGCTCAAACTGCTCTGCCGCGCGGCACAGCCCATCGACGGGGCGGTGGTCGATACGGGCTCGATGGGGCTCAAGGTCTTCATCGACAATGACGCTGTGATCGGGCAGGTCGCCTCGGTTCTGGAGCGGGCGGCGGCCGACCCTTCGATCCGGGCGCGCGGGCCGGTGTCGCTGTGCCTGATGCATCCCGATCTGCCCGGGGAGGTCGATGTCGATCTCGGCCCGAGCTTCGCGGTCAATCCCAAGATCAAGGGCGCGATCAAGTCGCTGGGCGGCGTCGTAATGGTCGAGGAGTTCTGAGCCGAAGGCGGGAGCCGGATCAGGCGGTGCGCAGGCGCGGATCAGGTGCGGCTCAGGCGGGGCTCAGGCGGCGCGCAGCAGCCTGCCTTCGCGGGATTTCAGGCTTGGTATCGCCGCCGGACCAAAGGCCCATGGATCGGCGCGAAGCTCCGGAAACAGCGCGTAGATCTCTTCCCGCGCGGCCTCGTCAATGGCGCCCAGACCCACGGCGCCGGGATGGAAGCTCTCGCTGGGCGCGCCTTCGGCAAAGACGATTTCGTGCTGGTCGAAGAGAATGTGGAAATAGGCGACCTTGTCGCGCGCTTCGATCGAGACCGCGTTGCCATCGACAAGGTGTTTTGCCGCCACCAGCGCCTCGGACAACCCGAACAGCGTTTCCGTCTGCCAGCCCGACACATACATCCGGTGCTGGGGCGAGACGAAGAGCGGACGCCGGTTGCCCATGACACCGCGCGAAAAGCGGATCGGCGCAAGCCGCCCGTGGCCCGCAACCGTGCTGAAGCCGATCCAGCGGATTTTCTGATGCCCGTGATGCATCGTCACCACGCGGTCGCCCACCTTGAGCCGCTGCACCGGGATTTCGCCCTGATCAGTCAGGATCCGCGTGCCCTGCACGAAGCAGACCGTATCCTCGAACCCGGTGGCGTCGGGGAAATCGGTCTCGCTGCGGAGCCTGTCGATGTCCTTGCCGCCATCGAGCTCGTCGATCACGGCATTCGCGCCGATCGTGACGCTGTCGTCGCCCTTGAAGGTCTTGAGCTTGTCGGCGGTGAAGTCGTCGCCGATGACGACCTCATCGGGGCCCTTGCCGGTCTCCAGATCGTCGATCGTGGCCCCGTCGCCGATGGTGACGTCATCCGCACCGTCACCCGTCTTGATCTTGTCGCCGGAGAACCCGTCGCCGATGGTGACACTGTCGTCGCCATCCTTGGTCTCGATGTCGTCCATCGTGGCGTCGTCGCCGATGACAATCGTGTCGTCGCCATCTTCGGTTTTGAATTTCCGCGCATCGAGCCCGTCGCCGACGATGATCGTATCGTCGCCCGCCCCGGTTTCGATGTCATCGATGGAGGCGTCATTGCCGAGGATGATCGTGTCGTCGCCGCCCTCGGTCTTGATCGCCTTGTCGGTCGTGAACCCGTCGCCGATGGTCAGGGTGTCGGCGCCGTCTTTTGACCCCTCGTAGCTGCCCAGCGAGAAATTATCGCCCGCGGTGAGCGTGACCGAGTCCGCATCGCTCGCCTTGATCGCGACATCCGAGATATCGACATCGTCGCCGATATCGAAGGTGACGTTGAGATCCTCCTGGATCTCGATATCGAAATCGTTGGAATTGCTGTCGTCGATCCAGATCTGGAAATCGGTCGGCGTGCCGTCGGCGGATTCAAACTTCGTGTTCTTGTCCGCATCGCTTTCAAAGATGAAGATGTCACCATCTTCAACCTCGATCGTATCACCGGCCCGGATCTCGTTTGGTCCGAGCGGATTCGTCTTGCTATCGACAATAAAATATGTCGGCACTCTACGGCCTCCGGCCTGAACTCTTCCTCTGAGTCAGCCGGAACTACATGTCTGGAGTGCGCGTCTGACCTGCCTCGATTGGTCGTATTTTTTCGACCTTTGGGGTGATTCTACGCATTTTCGGGGCGTTTGATACAGAAATCTTGCCGACCCGGCTGGGGCCGGTCCGGTGCCGTGTGCCAGATGCAACGCAAGCCGCGGGGTGTTCGCCTAGAGATAGCGTCCCGCGCGCAGCAGCACCTCGATCATGTAGCCGTCGGGGTCCTGCAGGAAAAAGAACGTCGCCAGCGGCGTGCCCGCGTGGTCGAGCGACTTGATATCGCGCGGCTCCAGCCCCAGCTCGCTCAGGCGTTTATGCTCGGCCTCGATATCCGCGACGCTGAAGGCAATATGCCCATAGCCATTACCCAGATCATAGGGCGCGTCCTGCCCCTTGTTCACGGTCAGCTCCAGCTCGAAGCCGGTCTCGGCATTGGACAGGTAGATCAGCGTGAAGCCGTCAAAGTCGAACCGGTCGGCGATCTCGAGGCCGAATGCGGTTTTGTAAAATGCCACCGAGCGCGCTTCGTCGCGCACGCGGATCATGCTGTGAATGGCCTTGGCCATGAGACCGCCTCCTGAATGTCCTGTTGTGCCATGGCAAAGGCCCGGGGGGAAATCCCGCGCGCCGGGCCTTCGGGGTGGCGTGATGGTGCCGCGCCAGTTGCCGCGCCAGATGCAGCGCCAGACGCTGTGCCAGACGCGGGGCCAGACGCGGGGCCCGTGGCTTAGCCCGCGGCCTTCAGATACGGGATCGCGCCGGCCAGATCGGTGTCATCGATGACGTGGAACCGGCTGACGCTTCCGGCCTGCCGCGCCGCACCGAACGGGGCGTATTCGGGATCCGCCGCGAAGGCATCAAGCGCCGCGCGTGACGGAAATTCGATCAATGCGATCAGCGTGGTGTCGAGACCCTCGCCCTCGATCGTGTCGATATTGCCGCTGCGCGAGAGATATTTGCCGCCATGTTTGGCAACGATATCATGCACCTTGCCGGCATAATCCGGGATCCACGCATCGTCCGTGACCTTAACGTCTGCAATCAGATAAACTGTCATGTCTTCCTCCACTAACTACCCTGAACAGCAGGGAGCCCTGCCGCGCCCTGTCACGCTAGCGTGAAAAAACCGTCCTGTCGTGGACTCATTCCCGGCGGCCCGGGATGGTGCGGGGGTGGTGCGGGGAGTTGCCCGGGATGGTGCGGGGGGAGGGGTGCGGGGTGGCGCGGCTCAGCTTTCGAGAAGACGCAGGCCGCGTTTCATCCGGCGCTGGCGCTTTTCTTCCAGCACTTCGAGGCGTGGCCGCCACGTGTAGCGGGTGTCCTCCAGCGTGGGCGCCCAGTGCAGCACGCCGCCATAGCGCCACGGGTCGAGCACGACGCCATCATGCATGCTGTCGCCCCGCCGGCTGACAATCGCGGTGCTGTGTTCGAGCCGGAACGGATTGCGCGCGTTGGCGATGGCGCGGTGCATCTCCAGCGTCTGGAAGTTTTCCTGCTTGAGACGGTTTTCCATATCCTCCGCCCAGTGCCAGCACAGACCGCGCGGGCGCAGGCCCTGATTGACCTTCATGTTGTGGATGATCGCGGAATCCGTGATCTGGTATTCGACCGCCAGCTGGCTGGTATATTCATAGGCGATGCGCGCGGCGCGCGCGGCCTCTTCGGGATCCACGTCGGGCCCCAGCGCGAGGATGCCCTCGGCCAGCTGGCCGATCTGGTCCTGCCGCGTGACCTGCGGTTCGCCCTCGGTGGTCGTCGTGCAGCCGCTGACAACAAGCACGGCCAGAAAAGACAGCAGACAGGCGAATTTGCGGAACATGGCTTCTCCCACGGGGTGACGGTCAATGGCGTGAAACCGAGCTAGCGCGGCAGCGCGCGCTTGTCCAGATTGCGCGGGCAGGGCCCCGATCACATCATGGTCAGACGCGGCCTAGAGACGCCGGCCCCAAAGGTCGTATTCACCCGCCTCGTCGACCTCGACCTGCAAAATGTCGCCCGGCGCAAGCCCGTCGAAGCCTTCGTCGATGAAGAGATTGCCGTCGATCTCGGGCGCATCGGCCCATGTCCGGCAGGTGGCGGCGGTCTCGTCGACCTCGTCCACGATCACCTCGAGCGTGCGGCCCACCTTGGCGGCGAGCTTGGCTTCGGAGATGTCCTGCGCCTTGGCCATGAAACGCTCCCAGCGCTCCTGCTTGATCTCGGCGGGCACGTGATCGGGCAGCGCGTTCGAGCGCGCGCCCTCGACATTTTCGTACTGGAAGCAGCCGACGCGGTCGAGCTGGGCCTCCTCCATCCAGTCCAGCAGCGTCTGGAACTCGGCCTCGGTCTCGCCCGGGTAGCCCACGATAAAGGTCGAGCGCAGCGTGATGTCGGGGCAGATCTCGCGCCACGCGGCAATCTCGTCGAGCGTTCTGGCCCCCGCGGCAGGCCGCGCCATGCGCCGCAGCACATCGGGATGGGCGTGCTGGAACGGGATGTCGAGATAGGGCAGCACGCCGCTGTCGGGATCGGCCATCAGCGGGATCAGCTCGCGCACATGCGGGTAGGGATAGACGTAATGGAGCCGCACCCACGCCCCCAGACGGCCCAGTTCGCGCGTCAGGTCGGTGATATGGCTGCGCACCTCGCGGTCCTTCCACGGATGGGCGTCGTATTTCCGGTCGAGCCCGTAGGCCGAGGTGTCCTGCGAGATGACCAGCAGCTCTTTCACGCCGGCCTCGACCAGCTTCTCGGCCTCGCGCAGCACCGCGTTGACCGGGCGCGAGACCAGACGGCCGCGCATGTCGGGGATGATGCAGAACTTGCACTTGTGGTTACAGCCCTCGGAAATCTTGAGATAGCTGTAATGGCGCGGCGTCAGGCTGACGCCGGTGGCGGGCAGAAGATCGACGAACGGGTCGGGGGCGGGCGGCACCGCACCATGCACGGCGTCCAGCACCTGCTCGTATTGATGCGGGCCGGTGACGGCGAGCACCGAAGGATGCGTGCCGCGGATGTAATCCTCTTCGGCGCCAAGACATCCCGTCACGATCACGCGGCCGTTTTCCTGCAACGCCTCGCCGATCGCCTCGAGGCTTTCGGCCTTGGCGCTGTCGAGAAACCCGCAGGTGTTCACGATCACCGCATCCGCGCCCGCGTAATCGGGCGAGATCGCGTAGCCCTCGGCGCGCAGGCGGGTCAGGATCCGTTCGCTGTCGACCAGCGCCTTGGGACAGCCCAGCGAGACCATGCCGATGCGCGGCTGGCCCTCGCGGGCGGTTGTGTCAAGGCGCGGGGCGGGCGCGAGATCGGGGCGCAGATCGGGAGGATTGGTGCTCATGGGCGGCTCATAATTTAATTTGCCCTAGAACGAAAGGTCAGGTTGAGAAGTCGCGTCGGCAGGGCTACCAATTATGTATCAAGAGTTTGGGAGTTTCCGATGCGTTGGCTTGTGCGAATTATCCTCACCCTCGTCACACTTGTTATCCTCGCCGTGGGGGCGTTGTTCCTGATCCCCTCGGACCGGATTGCGCGTATTCTGGAGACCCAGTTCGAGAAGAACACCGGCCGCCAGCTGACGCTCAGCGAAGGGGTGCGCACCAAGTTCTTTCCCCGCATCGGGGTGGAGTTGCAGGGGGTTGCGATTTCCAACGCGTCGTGGTCCGAGGCCGGCCCGCTTCTGGAGGCCGACGCGCTTGAGGTGCAGGTCACGCTGGGCGCACTTTTAGGCGGCGAGGTCGTGGTCGAGGCCTTCGAGGTCAACAACCCCGTGATCCGGCTCGAGACCGGTGCCGACGGCGTCGGCAACTGGGAATTCCTGACCGAGATGGGCGGTGATGACAGCGGCGGGCAGACCAATATCGAGGCGGTCTCCCTGCCGAAAGCATCGATCACCAACGGCACGGTCTCCTTCGTCGATGTGAGCAGCGGCGCCAGCTACACGCTGACCGAGCTGGACGCCACGCTGAGCGCGGCCGACATGCGCGCGCAGGCGCAGCTCGATCTGAGCGCGCGGCTCGAGGGGCAGCCCTTCGCGGTTTCCGCGGCGCTCGACGGGGTGCAGCAATTGCTCGACGGGGAGGTGCGCGGCGTCGATCTGGGCTTCACCGCGGGCGGCTCTTCGATCGATTTCAACGGCAAGGCCGGGCTGGAGCCGGTTCAGGCGCAGGGCGATCTGAAGGCCGATATCGCCGACCAGAAGGCGATTTTCGTGCTGATGGGGGCGACCCCGCCGCGCATTCCGGCCGGCATGGGCCAGCGCACGCAACTGGCCGGTGCGCTGACGATGAGCTCGACGACGCAGTTTGCGCTGCGCGATGTGACCATCGATCTCGACCAGAACCGGCTGCAGGGCGATCTCGACGTGACACTGGCCGACAAGCCGGTGGTGACCGCGCGGATCACCGGCGACCAGATCGATTTCTCGGCCATGAGCACCGACACGTCGCAAGGCGATGGCGCGGCCAATGTGCAGGCGGGCGGCTGGTCGGACGCGTTTCTCGATGTCAGCGGTCTGAACGCGGTGGACGGGACGTTCTCGCTGCGCCTTGGCGGGCTTGATCTGGGCTCCATCAAGCTGGGCGCGACCAGCATGAACGGCACGCTCGACAATTCGCGGCTGGTGCTCGATCTGGGGCAGGTTTCGGTGTTCGATGGCGGGGTGACGGGCCAGTTCGTGGTCAACAACCGCTCGGGCCTGTCGGTGGGCGGCGACATGATGGCCTCGGACGTCTCGACCCAGCGTCTGTTGTCGGATTTCGCGGGGTTCGACCGGCTGGTCGGACGCGCCCGGATGCGGCTGAAATTCCTCGCCTCGGGCAGCTCGATGGATCAGCTGATGAACGACCTGTCGGGGTCGGGCACGTTCAACGTGGGCAGCGGCGAGCTTTTGGGTCTCGATATTGGCGGCATGCTTCGAAATCTCGATCTGGCCTATCAGGGCGCGGGCTCGAAGACCGTCTTCAACGCGATCTCGGCGACCTTCAGCATCGATCAGGGGATCCTGAGCAACAATGATCTCGACTTTCAGGCCGAGCTGGTGACCGCGAAGGGCGCGGGCACGCTGGGCATCGGTCCGCAGAACATCAACTACCGGCTCGACCCGACGGCGCTGGCCAGCGAGACCTCGGGCGGGGTGCGGGTGCCGGTGCTGATCGAGGGGCCGTGGAGCAATATCAGCTTCCGTCCCGACCTTGGGGGGCTGCTCGAGCTTGAGCTGGAAGAAGAGAAAGAGAAGCTGAAGGAGGCCGCCAAGGCCAAGATCGCCGAGAAGCTGCTGGGCGAGGGGCTGGTGCCCTCTGCGGAGGCGGAGGCCGCGGGTGATGCTGCCGCTCCAACTGAGGACGGGGCCGCGGCCGCAGCGGTCGAGGAGCCGAAAAGCATCGAGGATCAGCTCAAGGACAGTCTTGAGGACAAGGCCAAGGACCAGCTCAAGAAACTGTTTGGCGGCAACTGATCACCGGCAAAACCGGTTGGCAAACTGGCCGGAAAATCCGCACGGAAGAACCGGGCGGAAAACCCCGAAGACCGGCCCTGCGGGGCCGGCATGGTCGTCGCAGAATTAAAGATTATTAGCGGCGGCGGTCGCGGCGCGAGGACATCGGCTGGAACGCCACGCCCACATGCGCTTCGCAATAGGGTTTGCCCGCTTGCGAGGGCAGGCCGCAGAACCAGAAATCTTCCGTCGCGGGATCGCCCACGGGCCATTTGCAGGTGCGCTCTGTCAGCTGCATCACGGTGAGTTTCTTGGCCTTCTTTTCAACCTCGCGCACCGAGGCCAGCGCTTCGGGGCTGATCTCGTTGGCCGAAGGCTGCGGCGGCAGAGGCTGGCCTGCGGTGACCACGAGCTTGGGGCGCGGCACCGGCTTGGGGGCGGGTGCGGCAGCGGCGGGTTTGCGGGCCGGCTCGGCTGCGGCGGCGGGCTTTTCGGCCGGTTTGCGCTTCGCGGCGGGCTTTTCGGCCGTTGCGGCGGCTTTCGCGGGCGCCGCGCCGCCGGAGCGGTTCGACAGGCCCAGACGATGCACCTTGCCGATCACCGCGTTGCGGGTCACACCGCCAAGCTCCTTGGCGATCTGGGAGGCCGATTTGCCCTCGCCCCACATTTTCTTCAGAATTTCGACGCGATCATCGGTCCAAGACATGGTCCAGCCCTTCTCAAATAATAAACCGCCCAAAGCGGGGGCGGCTTTATGTTGTGGATTAATTCTAAGCCTCCTGTGCGCCGGATACAAGGTTGGATCGCGGGGGTGGGGCCCGGGTTCTGGGGATCGGTTCTGGGTGTGGGGGTGGCGTGTGCAGACAGACGCAGGGGGCGGCAGGCAGCCTTGCGGCCCCGCGGCCCGCCCCGATCTGGTGGAGGCGCGCTGCAGGGCACGGTTGCTCGGTCTTCGGAAAAGGACTGCAAAAGGCGGCGCCGCCAGAATGGACTGCCGGACAGGGGTTTGACGCCCTGCACCTTTTTACGAGCGCGGTTGCGCGCCCGGTCTCACCGATGAGGTTCAAGGTGATCCCGCATGTTCCGGCTGCCAGACCGGACGGGACCCTGACCATTTGCTGTGTGTGACGTCGCGGCGGGTTCTAGGCCCACCGGGTTGAGAAATTCCTGCGCCACCGTGCGCAGGGTAGGGTTTCGCGCGGGTGCCTTTTTCGGCAGGCGGGGTCTCGGGGGGAGATGTCCGGCCGGGATATTTTTGCCAAAAAGAAACCGATGGGCATTTGACAAGTCTGCTGCGCGCGGTTTAAAGGCGCGTCATGATCAACGCGCTTCATATTTTCAAGCTGCGACGCCGACGCGCCTGCGTCTGACGTCTGATCCCTGCTGCGCCGGTGCCGGCGCGCGCTCCTTCCAATTGACTTGTTCACACCGATCCTGAATATCTGGATTTCTGTCGCGTAAAGGATAACGCTTATGATCCCTGCTGTTTTGCCGACCTATGCCCGGGCGAAAATGACCTTCATCAAGGGGGAGGGCAGCTGGCTTGTCGACCGTTCCGGGGCGCGATTTCTCGATTTCGGTGGCGGTATCGCGGTAACCGCGCTGGGCCATGCGCATCCCGCGCTGGTCAAGGTGTTGCAGGATCAGGCGGCCGAGCTTTGGCACACGTCGAACCTTTATCACATTCCCCAGCAGGAAGAGCTGGCCGAGAAGCTGCGCGCGGCAAGCTTTGCCGACACGATGTTTTTCACCAATTCCGGCGCCGAGTCGATGGAATGCGCGATCAAGATGGCGCGCAAGTACTGGTATGACAAAGGTCAGCCCGAGCGGGTCAACATAATCACCTTCGAGGGCTCGTTTCACGGCCGCACGCTGGCCACGATTTCGGCGGCCGGCGCGGAGAAGCTGACCAAGGGGTTCGGGCCGCTTTTGCCCGGCTTCATCCATTTGCCCTTTGGCGATCACGACGCGCTGCGCGCGGCGATGGATGACACCATTGCCGCGGTGATCGTCGAGCCGGTGCAGGGCGAGGGCGGGATCCTGCCGCTGCCGGATGTGTGTCTGAAGGGCTTGCGCGATCTGTGCGACGAGACCGGGGCGCTGATGATCTGTGACGAGATCCAGTGCGGCATGGGCCGGACCGGCAAGCTTTTTGCCCATGAATGGGCGGGGATTTCCCCCGATATCATGGCCGTGGCCAAGGGGATCGGAAACGGCTTCCCGCTGGGCGCGTGCCTGGCCACCGAAGAGGCGGCCTCGGGCATGGTGGCGGGCACCCATGGCTCGACCTATGGCGGCAACCCGCTGGCCTGTGCGGTGGGCTCGGCGGTGGTCGACCACGTGGCCGATCCGGCGTTTCTGGCCGAGGTCAGCCGTAAGGCGGGCCAGCTGCGTCAGGCGCTCGAGGGGCTGGTGGCCAGCCATCCCGACGTCTTCGAGAGCGTGCGCGGCACCGGGCTGATGCTCGGGGTCAAATGCAAGATGACCAACACGGACGTGGTGGCGGCGGGCTATAATGCGCAGGTGCTCACCGTGCCCGGCGGCGACAACGTGATCCGCCTGCTGCCCGCGCTCAACATTTCCGATGAAGAGATCTCGGAAGGGATCGCCCGGCTTGAGAAAGCCGCCAAAGCACTTGAGGCCGCCGCATGACCCATTTTCTGGACATCCACAAAACCGCCAAATCCGAGCTGCGCGGCATGATCGACAGCGCGCGCGCCATCAAGGAGGCCCGCAACGGCCAGCCCAAGGGCGCGCTTGATGCCGATGCGGCGCTGGCCGGTCACATGGTGGCGCTGATCTTCGAGAAGCCCTCGACCCGCACGCGCGTGTCCTTTGACGTGGGCGTGCGCCAGATGGGCGGGCAGACCATGGTGCTGTCGGGCAGCGACATGCAGCTGGGCCATGGCGAGACCATCGCCGACACCGCCCGCGTGCTGAGCCGTTATGTCGACCTGATCATGATCCGGACCTTCGAGGAGGAGACCCTGCTGGAGCTGGCCGAGAACGCCTCGGTGCCGGTCATCAACGGGCTGACCAACCGCACGCACCCGTGCCAGATCATGGCCGATATTCTCACCTTCGAGGAGCATCGCGGCCCGATCACCGGCAAGAAGGTGGTCTGGAGCGGCGACGGCAACAATGTCTGCGCCTCGTTCCTGCATGCGGCCGGCCAGTTCGGCTTCGATGTGACCTTCACGGGCCCCGAGACGCTCGATCCGGAGCAGGAATTCGTCGATCTGGCCCGTGCCGAGGGTGTGCGGGTCGAGATCGAGCGTGATCCGGTGCGCGCGGTGCAGGGCGCCGATCTGGTGGTGACCGACACTTGGGTGTCGATGCATGACGCGCAATCGACGCGCGAGCGCCGCCACAACCAGCTGCGCCCCTATCAGGTCAATGCCGAGCTGATGGCGCATGCCAATGACGATGCGCTGTTCATGCATTGCCTGCCGGCCCATCGCGACGAGGAAGCCACCTCGGAGGTGATGGACGGGCCCCATTCGGTGATTTTCGACGAGGCGGAGAACCGGCTGCACGCCCAGAAGGCGATCATGCGCTGGTGTCTCGGAAAATAACGGGCGGAACCGGCGGGGCCGGTCTCAGTCGTCGATCTTCATGATCAGGCAGGTGGTCGAGCCCGTGGCGTAGACGCGGCCATCCTCGGTGCCGCGGATCCAGCCATTGGCGACCCCGGTGGAGCGGCCCGCATGGCTGACCTCGCCCTGAATGTCGACGCGCATTCCCTCGGGGATCGCGCGCACGATATTCACCTTGTATTCCAGCGTGGTGTAGACCGAGCCTTTCGGCACGGTCGTCATCACCGCACAGGCCATGGCGCTGTCGAGCACGGTGCCATACCAGCCGCCATGCACGGTGCCGACCGGATTGAAATGGTCGAAGCCGGGCGTGCCGCGAAACAGGATATGGCCTTGCGAGACCTCTTCCAGGCGGTAATTGAGAAGTTTCGCGATGGGCGGGGCGGGCAGGGCGCCGTTCAGGATCGCCTCCATGAACTCCAGACCCGACATGGACAGGACCTGATCCTTGCCCGGCAGGTCGTCGCCGGTTTGCGCGAAGTATTGCTCAGCCATGTCCGTCTCCCACGTTCACTGCGGCTTCGTTGCAGTCTCACGCCCCGTCGCAAATACGGGGGCTCCGGGACGGGTTAGAGCCGCGCGCGCCGCCTTGCAATATGCCACGGCGGTGTGACGCAGCGTCAGGGTCAGGCCACCTCGGCCAGTTCGACCCGCGGGCTCACGCCCAGTGCCGCGCAGATATCGCGGGTCATGTCGGGCTTGTTGAGCGTGTAGAAATGCAGGTCTTCGACACCGCTCTGCAGCAGGTCGTCGCACAGCTCGGTCGCCAGCGCGATCGAGAGCAGGTCGTGGCGGTCGTCGCGGATCGCAGTGGCGAAACTGTCCTCCAGCCATGCGGGGATCTTGGCCCCGCAGCGGGCCGCGAAATTGCGCGCCTTGGTCCAGTTCTCGATCGGGAAGATGCCCGGGATGATCGGCTTGTCGATGCCGGCTTTCGCGCAGGCGTCGCGGAACCGGAAAAAGGTCTCGGCCTCGAAGAAGAACTGGGTGATCGCGGCATCCGCGCCGGCGTCGAACTTGCGCTTGAGAAAGGCGATGTCGGCGTCCATGTCGCGGGCTTCGGGGTGGGTGTCGGGATAGGCGCCCACGCGGATCGTGAAATCGTTCTGGGCTTTGAGCGCCGCGATCAGGTCGACCGAGGAGGCAAAGCCGCCGGGATGCGGGGTGAAGTGATCGGCGCCCTTTGGCGGGTCGCCGCGCAGCGCCACGATATCGCTGACACCGGCCTTGGCATAGGCATCGGCGATGGCCAGCGTTTCGGCGCGCGTGGCATCCACGCAGGTCAGGTGGGCCGCGACGCGCAGCCCTTGGGTCTTGTGCAGTGCCTCCACCGCCTCATGGGTCAGTTGCCGCGTGGTGCCGCCCGCGCCATAGGTCACCGAGACGAAGGCAGGGTCCAGCGGCGCCAGCGTCTGCACCGCGTCCCACAGCCGGAAACTCGCCTCGAGGCTTTTGGGCGGGAAGAATTCGAAAGAGATATTCGGGCGGGACATGCGGCACTCCGGGGTCTGAACAGATGACGCCTTGTCCCACACTGCGCGATGTGAGACAAATTCATAACTCTCAAGATTATCATGAGGCACATATGCATTTGGAGTTTCGCCATCTGCGCACGGTCAAGGCGATCCACGAAGCCGGCGGTCTGGCCAAGGCGGCCGATCAGCTGCACATCACCCAGTCCGCCCTGAGCCACCAGATCAAGGGGCTGGAGGAGCAGGCGGGGGTCGAATTGTTCATCCGGCGCTCGAAGCCGATGAAGCTTTCGCCGGCGGGGATGAAGCTGTTGCGGCTGGCCGAGAAGATCCTGCCCGAGGTCGAGGCGCTGCAGGAGGATTTCCGCGGGTTGCGCTCGGGCAAGACGGGGCGGCTGCATATCGCGATCGAATGCCACGCCTGTTTCGAGTGGCTCTTTCCCGTGCTCGAGGGCTTCCGCCAGGCCTGGCCCGATATCGATGTCGATATCCGCCCCGGTCTCAGCTTCGACGGTCTTCCCGCGCTGTTGCGCGAAGAGGTCGATCTGGTGGTCTCGTCGGACCCCGAAGACCTGCCCGGCGTCGATTTCACGCCGCTGTTCGACTATGAGCCGGTTTTCGTGGCCTCGTCCCAGAACCCGCTGGCGCAAAAGGAGTATGTCGAGGCCGAGGATTTCAGGGACCAGCTTTTGATCACTTATCCGGTGGACCGCACACGGCTGGATGTGTTCACCGAGTTGCTGATCCCCGCCGGGGTCGAGCCGCGCGCGGTCCGGCAGGTGGAACTGACCGCCGTGATCCTGCTGCTGGTGGCCTCGAACCGCGGCGTGGCGGTGCTGCCCGACTGGGTGGTGCGCGAAGTGCGCTACAATTCCGATTACGTGACGCGGCCGCTGACCAAGGAGGGCAAGACCAAGCGGCTTTACGCGGCGACGCGCTCGGAGGATACGCACAAGCCCTATATGTCAAACGTGATCCGGCTGGCGCGCACCGAGCCGCTGAAGCTCCAGCGCAAGGCGGTGGAGCAGGCCTGAGCCGCGCCGCGGCGGCGCCTTGGTCTGCCCCGTCCCATCCCGTGGGCCTCAGGTTTCCGGCGGGATCAGGCGGGCATTCTGCCGCTCGCGGTAGACGATATAGAGCCCCGCGCCGACGGTGATCGCAATCCCCAGCATCGCGAGGTCATTGGGCCAGTCGCGGAAGATCAGGTAGCCGATGACCGTGGCGACCGGAATCTCGAGATATTGCATCGGCGCCAGCGTGGCCGACGGCGCGTAGCGCAGCGACCATGTCATCAGCAGATGCGCGCCGGTTCCGATCACGCCGATGGCCAGCAGCAGCCCCCACTCCATGCCCGCGGGCAGAACCAGATCGCGCATCGGCAGGGCGGGGCCCACGGGCAGCATCACCACCGCCCCTAGAGCGATCGTGGCAAAGACGCCGCTGACGGCCTGCAGGCTGACCGGGTCGATCTCCTTGGCGATCTGGCGCGTCACCAGCATGAACAGCGCGAACACCACCGCCACCAGAAGCGGCAGCAGCGCGGGCAGGCCCACCGCGGCAAAGCTCGGCTGGATCACCAGAAGCGTGCCGATAAAGCCCACGCAACACGCCCCGAGGCGCCGTGCGCCGATCTCCTCGCCCAGCACGTAGCGGCCCAGCAGCAGCATGATGAAGGGCATGACGAAGGCGATGGCGATCGCGTCGGCCAGCGGCAGGAAGCGCAGCGAGGTGAACATCGCCCCGATCCCCACGATATGAAGCGCCGTGCGCAGCAGCGTCAGGCGCAGCACCCGGCCGGAGACCACGAGGCTGCGCGCGGTCCAGAGCGCCAGCGGCACCAGCAGCGCGGCCTGCACGCCGAACCGGGTCAGCAGAAGCTGGCCCAGCGGGATCGTCTCGCCCAGAACTTTTGCCAGCGCGTCGCCCAAGGGCGCCAGCAGGCAGAAGCCCAGCATGAAGAGGATGCCCAAGACGGGCCGGTCACCGGTCATGGCCGCCACGCTAGTGCCCGCGCCCCCGTCTGGCAATCGTGCTGGATGTCGTGCTGGCGGTCCTCCCTGCCATCGCGATCGGGCGGGATGCGTGTTGGCCCTTCCCCTTGGCCGCATCCCCCGCTATACGCGCAGCCTGAGCGATCAACGGAGCCCGATATGCAAGGCAGCGCAAATCTCAATATCATGATCAAGGCCGCCCGCAGTGCCGGCCGTTCCCTGGTCAAGGATTTCCGCGAGGTGGAGAACCTTCAGGTCTCCATGAAGGGTCCGGGCGATTTCGTCAGCAAGGCCGATCTCGCCGCCGAGGAGATCCTCAGGGAGGAACTGCTGGGCGCGCGCGCCAACTATGGCTGGATGGCCGAGGAAGGCGCCGAGATCGACGGCGAGGACCCGACGCGGCGCTGGATCGTCGATCCGCTCGACGGGACCACCAACTTCCTGCACGGCATGCCGCACTGGGCGGTCTCGATCGCGCTGGAGCACAAGGGCGAGATCGTGGCCAGCGTGGTCTATGACGCCGCCAAGGACGAGATGTTCTTTGCCGAAAAGGGGCAGGGGGCGTGGATGAATGACAAGCGGCTCCGGGTCTCGGCGCGCAATCGCATGATCGAGTCGGTCTTTGCCACGGGCGTGCCGTTTGCTGGCGGAAAATACCTGCCGGCCACGCTGAAGGATCTGGCCAACCTGATGCCGCAATGCGCCGGTGTGCGGCGCTGGGGATCGGCGGCGCTCGACCTCGCCTATGTGGCGGCGGGCCGCTATGACGGCTATTGGGAGCGCGGGCTCAACATCTGGGACATCGCGGGCGGCGTGCTTCTGGTGCGCGAGGCCGGCGGCTTCGTGGAGCCGATCCGCGACGGCCAGAACCTGCTTGAGACCGGTCACCTGATCGCGGCCAACCCGGAAATTTTCGACCAGTTCGCCAAGACGGTGCGCGAGGCCGGCTGAGACGGGCCCTGATCCGGGGCCTCAACTGGCGCGGCCTTGATTTGGGGCCTTACGTCTCCGGCAGTGTCACCGCGGCCTCACCGGCCACCATTCCCGCACCCGCACGATCAAAACGCAGATAGGCAATCGCCGCGTCGCCCGAGCGGGTGAAAAGCGTGCCCACCGGCTTGCCGTCACGGGTGATGGGCGTGCCGGGTTCGGCCGCGCCCGAGACCGCCACGGTCGCAAAGCCCTTGCGCAACTCGGTCTTGTGTTTCATCCGCGCGGTCACTTCCTGACCGACATAACAGCCCTTGCGGAAATCGACCCCGTGCAGCGCTTCGAAATTGGCCTCGAGGATGAAGGTCTCGTTGGGCTGTAACTCGATCCCGGTCTCGGGGATGCAATGGGCCACGCGGATCGCGTCCCAGTCGACCTCGTCCTCCGCCTGTGCGGCGGTATCGTAACTCCGCCAGCCCAACGCCTCGTGGCGCGGGTCGGGGAAGGCGCCTTCGGGGGGCGTGCCGATCCCGCGGCTGACCGCCAGATCGGTGGCCGCGATCGCAACATCGGCGCGCAGCTTGTACATGGTCAGACGCTTGGCAAGCCCCGCGGCCAGAGCGGTGTCGACATCAAGCAGGATGCGCGCCTCTTCCGCCAGCAGAAAGAAATCGGCCAGATACTTGCCTTGCGGGGTCAGAATGGCGGCATAGACCAGCCCGGCGCCGGGCTCCGGCACCTCGTTGCTGACCAGCCCTTGCAGGAAATGCACCCGGTCGGTGCCGGTGATTGCCAAGACTGTGCGCCCGCGTGCTGTTTCGCCGCTCATTTGCCCTCTCCCGTGGATTTAGCAAAGGACATATAAGGGTTCAGAACCTGCTGAACAGACCTTAACGTCACTCTCTGATGTCATTTCGTCTTTCCATCATCATTCCGACGCTGAATGCGGCCGATGCGCTGCCGGAGACGCTCGATTGCCTGCTGCCCGGCGTGGCGGCGGGCGTGATCCGCGAGGTGATTGTCAGCGACGGCGGCAGTGCCGACGCGACGCTCGAGATCGCCGATGATGCCGGCGCTGTGATCGTGCGCGGCGCGGCCGGACGCGGCGGGCAATTGCGCCGCGGGGCGGCGCTGGCGCGGGCCGACTGGCTGTTGTTTGTGCATGCCGACACGCATCTGCCGCCCGACTGGGTCGGCGCGCTGGCCGTCCATGCCCAGCAGCATCCCGGCGACGCCGCCGCGTTTCGGCTGAAATTCCGCGCCAGAGGCCTTGCACCGCGGCTGGTGGCGGGCTGGGCCAACCTGCGCAGCCGCGCCTTCGGCCTGCCTTACGGCGATCAGGGCCTGTTGATTCCGGCTGCGGTTTACGCCGAGACCGGCGGCTTCCCCGACCAGCCGCTGATGGAGGATGTGGCCCTCGCGCGGGCGCTGCGCGGCCGGTTGAGGCTGCTGCCTGCGCGCGTGGAAACCGGGGCCGAGCGCTACCTTGCCGGCGGCTGGCTCAGACGCGGTGCGCGCAACCTGTGGTTGCTCTTGCGCTATCTTGGCGGGGCCGACCCAAGCGATCTTGCGAAAGCCTATCACAAATCTTGATCCCGCAGGTGATTGACCGCGCAATCACGCGGCCTTAACCCAAGAGAGATCGCAACAGGAAGGTGCCTTTCATGTCTCTTGCCCATGGCCGTCATACCCTTGCCATTCCCGGCCCCTCGGTGATGCCCGAACGGGTCCTGCAGGCCATGCATCGCCCTGCGCCCAACATCTACACGGGCGAGCTGATCGACCTGACCCATTCGCTGGTGCCCGATCTCAAGGCGGTCGCGCGCACCCAAGGCAAGGTTGCGATGTATATCGGCAATGGCCACGCCGCGTGGGAGGCCTCTCTGGCCAATGTGGTCAACCGTGGCGACAAGGTTCTGGCGCTGGCCAGCGGGCGGTTCGGCCATGGCTGGGCCGAGATGGCGCAGGCGCTGGGCGCCGAGGTGGAGATCCTCGATTTCGGCAAGCGCGATGCGGCCGATCCCCAGCAGGTGCGCGACGCGCTGGCCGCCGACAAGGCGCACAGGATCAAGGCGGTTCTGGTGGTGCAGGTGGATACCTCCAGCAGCGCCAAGACCGATCTGGTGGCGATCCGCGGCGCGCTGGATGCGGCCGGGCACCCGGCCCTTCTGATGGCTGACTGCATCGCCTGTCTGGCCTGCGACCGGCTGGAGATGGATGATTGGGGCGTCGACGTGATGGTCGCGGGCTCCCAGAAAGGTCTCATGACCCCGCCGGGCATGGCCTTCGTCTTCTACAACGAGAAGGCGGATGCGGTGCGCGCGGGGGTGGAGTTCGTCTCGTCCTACTGGGACTGGCGGTCGCGCAGCGAGCCCGACATGTATTACCAGTATTTCTGCGGCACCGCGCCGACCCATCACATCTACGGGCTGCGCACCGCGCTCGACATGATCGTGCATGAAGAGGGGATCGAGGCCGTCTGGGCCCGTCACGAGACCCTCGCCAAGGCGGTCTGGACCGCGCTGGAGGCGTGGGGCGCGGACGGTCCGGTGGAGCTCAACATCGCCGATCCGGCCGCGCGCAGCCACGCGGTGACCTCGGTGCGCATCGGCGCGCCGCACGGCACCGAGCTGCGCGAATGGCTGAGCGCGAATGCCGGCCTGACGCTGGGGATCGGGCTGGGCATGACCGATCCGGACGATCCGGCGTGGCACGGGTTTTTCCGCATCGGGCATATGGGCCATCTCAACACCCATATGATGATGGGCACGCTGGGCAGCATCGAGGCGGGTCTGACCGCGCTGGGCATTCCCCATGGCGGCGGCGCGCTGGCCGGGGCGGCTGCGGTCTGCGCCGCGCATAAATCTGCGTAACGCTTTGAAATCAGGTAATTAAAAGCGTCTCAGTTCCGGTCCGGAAGGCGTCCGATCAGCATGTTCAGCACCAGCCCGCTGATCAGTGCTGCGACATAGCCCAGCGTGGCCCAGAGTGTCAGCAGCCCCATGAACAAGAGCACACAGGCCGAGACGAGAAATGGCCGGGTGTAATCCTCAACCTCGCGGATCGGGCGCTGTGACATGGACGGGACTCCTTTCACTGACGCCCAGAAGATTAGCGCAGTGTGTGCAAAAGAAAACTTACGATTTCGGGAGCGCAGGCCCGCGCCGTGGTTTTCACGGGTCCGTCACGCGCGGGCTGTGGCCGCCGCGATCGCCTTTGGCAGGGCTTCGGCGAGGATCTCGAGATCGCCGGGCAGGCCGCAGCTGATCCGGATCGCGCGGTCCTGCGGCGGCACGAAGGGCATGCGGATGAACACGCCCGCGCTGACCAGATGGGTCAGGATCGCCTTGGCATAGGCGCTGTCCCGCCCGCAATCGAGCGTCACGAAATTGGTGGCCGAGGGCAGGGTGGTCAGCCCGAACCGCGCGCCGATCTCCGCGATGGCCGCGCGGGAGGCGTCGACCTTGCGGCGGGTTTCCTCGAGATAGGGCTGATCCTCCAGCGCGGCCAGAGCGCCGGCCTGACTGATCCGGCACATGCCGAAATGGTTGCGGATCTTGTTGAAGGCAGAGATCAGCCCGGCCGGACCGATGGCATAGCCGACCCGCGCACCGGCCATGCCGTAACCTTTCGAGAAGGTGCGCATCCGGATCACGTTGGGCCGCTCCGGCGTCATCGCGGGGGCGGCATCGGCGGGGGCGAGGTCGATATAGGCCTCGTCGAGCACCAGCACGCAGTCTTCGGGCAGCGCCTCCATCATCCGGCTGATCCGGGCGGCGCTGTGCCATGTGCCCATCGGGTTGTCGGGATTGGCCAGATAGACCAGCTTCGCGCCGGTCTCGCGCGCCCGTGCCACCAACGCGTCGGGATCCTCGTGATCGTCGCGATAGGGCACCTTGTGAAGCTGCCCGCCAAAGCCCGCCACGTGGTAGTTGAAGGTCGGGTAGGCCCCGTCCGAGGTGACCACCCCGTCGCCGGGCCCGATGAAGAGCCGGACGAGATAGCCCAGCAGGCCGTCAATCCCTTCACCCACAACGATATTTTCGGCACCCACCCCGTGATGGGCAGCCAGCGCGTGGCGCAGGTCGTGGTTTTCGGGATCGCCATACATCCAGACCTCCGAGGCGGCTTTCTGCATGGCGGCGATCGCCTTGGGCGAGGGGCCGAAGATGCTTTCATTGGCCCCGAGCCGCGCGCGAAACGGCGCGCCGCGCTGGCGCTCCTGCGTTTCGGGGCCCACAAAGGGGACGCTGGCGGGCAGGGATCGGGCGAGATCGGTGAATCGGTAGGCGCTCATCTGTCAACTCGGCATAGGGGCGGCCGCGGCGGGCCGCCGGTCATCGCCGTCCAGATTGCCACAAGCCGCGCCGCTTGCCCATGGCCCTGCGATTGGGCCGGTATTGGGCCTGCGATGAGGGCTGCGGCGCGCGCGGTCCTGCGGGTCAGCCCAGTTCGGCCAGCCGTGCAAGGGCCGCTTTGAGCTTGGCGTCCTCGTCTTCGCGCGCGGCGAGATTGGCCTTCGCCTCGGCCACGACCTCTTCGGGCGCGCTTTCGACGAATTTGGGGTTGTTGAGACGCCCGCGCAGCCCGCCCAACTCCTTGGCCAGTTTGCCCAGCGTCTTCTCGAGCCGCGCCTTTTCCTCGCCCACATCGATGATATCGGCCAGAGGCAGCGCGAAGCTGCCGCCCTCGACCGCGATGGTGACAGAGCCTTTCGGCGCCTCCGCCATCCGGGTCAGGCTGTCGATCCGGCCCAGCTTGAGGATCAGCGCCTCGTTGCGCGCCCATGCGGTCTGGCCGGCCTCGTCCAGATCAAGCTGGACCAGCGGCACCTTGAGGCCCGCGGGCACATGCATCTCGCCGCGGGCCGAGCGCACCGCCTCGATCAGCCCGATCACCCAGTTCATTTCCTGATCGGCCTTCGGGTCGACCAGATCGGCGGCGGTGTAGTCCGGCCAGTCGGCATGGACCAGCATCTTGTCGCGGGCGAAGGTCTCGGCCCAGAGCTCTTCGGTGATGAAGGGTTTGATCGGGTGCAGCAGGATCATGCACTGGTCGAGCACCCAGCCCATCACGGCGCGGGTCTCGGCCTTCTGGGCGTCGGTCCCGTCCAGCAGCAGCGGTTTCGACAGTTCCACATACCAATCGCAGACCTTGCCCCAGACAAAGGCGTAAAGCGCGTTGGCGGCATCGTTGAAGCGGAAGTTCTCCAGCGCCGTGTCGACCTCTTCGCGGACCTTGGCGGTCTCGCCGATGATCCAGCGGTTGACGGAAAACTCCGCATCGCGGATCTCATCGAGCGTGGTGGGCGCCGCGCCCGAGCCGCCCGAGGCGCCGTAGACCTCGTTCATCTCGGCGAAGCGGACGGCATTCCACAGCTTGGTGCCGAAATTCCGGTAGCCCTGAATGCGCTGGGTCGACAGCTTCAGGTCGCGCCCCATGGCGGCCATCGCGGTCAGCGTGAAGCGCACCGCGTCGGCGCCGTATTCGTCGATCAGCTCCAGCGGGTCGAGCACGTTGCCCAGCGATTTCGACATCTTCTTGCCCTTCTCGTCGCGCACCAGCGCGTGGACATAGACGGTGTCGAAGGGTTTCTGGTCGACCACGGCGTATTGCATCATCATCATCCGGGCGACCCAGAAGAAGATGATGTCAAAGCCGGTGATCAGCACATTGGTCGGGAAGTATTTCTGCAACTCCGCCGTGTCCTCGGGCCAGCCCAGCGTGCCGATCGGCCAGAGGCCGGAGGAAAACCACGTGTCGAGCACGTCGGGGTCGCGCCAGACCGGGTAGACCAGGTGGGTCGGATCCTCGGAGATGGCGTATTCGGCAAGGCTGGCGGCGAGGCGTTCCATCGCTTCCTGCTTGTCGGCGACCTCCACGACCGTGGCCGCGTTGAGCGGCTGCGGCAGCGAGGCGATGTCCTTGTGGAAGGCTTCGCTGACGCCCTCGAGATCGGCGGCGCAGTGATGGTGCTCGCCGGGATGCACGATGCCGCCTTCGAGCAGCAACTGCCCCAGATCGACCTCGTCGAGATCGCCGCTGGCCCCGCCCGCATCGGTCGACCACAGGTCGAGCCCGTACCAGACCGGGATCTGGTGGCCCCACCACAGCTGGCGCGAGATGCACCACGGCTCGATGTTCTCCAGCCAGTTGAAATAGACCTTCTTGTGCTGCTCGGGCAGGATCGCGGTCTCGCCGGAGGTCACCGCATCGATGGCGGGTTGCACGATCTTGGAGGTTTCCACGAACCACTGGTCGGTCAGCATCGGCTCGATCACGACCTTGGAGCGGTCGCCGAAGGGCTGCATGATCGGCTTGTTCTCGACATAGGGAATGCGCTCGGTGACGAGATTGCCCTCGTCATCGGTGGTGGTCTGCTCGACCATCACGGCAAGGCCTTCCGCGGTGATATCGGCCACGACTTTCTTGCGGGCCTCGAACCGGTCCAGACCGCGGTACTCCTCGGGCACGAGGTTGATGGCGGTTGCGTCCTCGGGGGCGGGTGCGCCCTCGGCGATGGCCTGCGCCTGTGCGGCGGCCTCGACATAGGACAGCCCGTCGGCGCGCATGTGGCCCTTTGTGTCCATCAGCGCGTAGAGCGGGATGTTGTTGCGTTTCGCCACGCCGTAGTCGTTGAAATCATGGGCGCCGGTGATTTTCACCGCACCGGATCCGAAATTCGGGTCGGGATAGTCGTCGGTGATGATCGGGATCTGGCGGCGCTGCTCTTTCGGGCCGACGGGGATCTCGCAGAGCTTGCCCACGATGGGCGCGTAGCGTGCGTCCGAGGGGTGCACCGCCACCGCGCCGTCGCCCAGCATGGTCTCGGGACGTGTCGTGGCGATGGAGATGTAGTCGCGCTCTTCCTCCAGCGTGACATTGCCGTCCTCGTCCTTCTCGACATAGGTGTAGGTCTGGCCGCCGGCGAGCGGGTATTTGAAGTGCCACATATGGCCCGCGACCTCGATATTCTCGACTTCCAGATCGGAGATCGCGGTCTCGAAATGCGGGTCCCAGTTCACCAGCCGCTTGCCGCGGTAGATCAGCCCCTTGTCGTAGAGATCGACAAAGACCTTGAGCACGGCCTGCTGGAAATGTTCGTCCATGGTAAACGCGTTGCGCGACCAGTCGCAGGAGGCGCCGAGCCGCTTGAGCTGGTTGATGATGGTGCCGCCTGATTCCTCTTTCCACTCCCAGACCTTCTCGAGAAAGGCGGCGCGGCCCATCTCGGCGCGGCTGGGCTGGCCGGTGGCGGCCAGCTGGCGCTCGACGACCATCTGGGTGGCGATGCCCGCATGGTCCTGACCGGGCTGCCAGAGCGTGTCGAAACCGCGCATCCGGTGCCAGCGCACGAGGATATCCTGCAAGGTGTTGTTGAAGGCGTGCCCCATATGCAGCGAGCCCGTCACGTTGGGCGGCGGGATCATGATGCAGAAGGTCTCGGCGCGCGAGGCGTTCGCGCCCGCGGTAAAGCAGCCGGAGCTTTCCCATGCGCTGTAGAGCTTGTCCTCGGCCTCGGCCGCGTTGAATGTCTTTTCCATCGCCATGATGCTGGTCCTTGCTGCGTGCTTGGCCCCGTTTAAACAATGCGGCGGCGAAGGAAAACAGCCCAAATGCCACACGCGCACGAGGAAGGGTGACGGGACGGGTGCGGGGACTGCCGCGGGGCAGGGTCCAGCGCAGGGTCCGGAGCGGGTCCAGCGCGGGTCCGGAGCGGGGCGCTCAGACCGCCGGTTTCGCGCTTTCGCGTGCCGAAGGCGGGAAAGCAGCGGCGTCAGGCGCGCGCGCGGGCGGTGTCTGCATCCTCCAGAGCCACCCTGACACCGGGCCGGGTGACTTCGGGGTCGTAAGGTGTGCGGTCGAACACCTCGTGCACCATCGCGGTGAAAAACCCGAGCGGCAGGCTGTCATAGTCGGGATCGAAACTCGACTGGTCCCAGCGCTCGCAGAAGGCGGCGCAATCGTCGAAATAGGGATGGCCCTTATAGGCGTCGCGCTTGTGCTGGTTGCCGCCCACGTGGTGGCCGTAATAGAGCATCTGGAAATCGCCGTGTTTCTCCACCACCCATGTGCATTGCTCGCGCACGAAGGGCTTGAGGATGGTGGCGGCGTATTCATCGTGGTTGTAGGGCGCGAAGATGTCGCCGATATCGTGCAGCAGCGCGGCGACGACCCAGTCGGTATCGGCCCCGTCGCGCCATGCCCGTGTGGCGGACTGGGTCGAGTGTTCGAGCCGCGTGACCTGATAGCCCGACAGGCTTTCGTCGAGGCTGACCAGCGCCTTGAGCAGCCGGTCGGCAGTGCCCTTGGTGTATTCGATCTCGTGGCGGGTGAGGAAGTCGTAATCCTCCGCCGTGCCGTCCTTCATCTGGGTGAAGCTGACCTGTTTCATCTCGTCCGTACTCATGCATAGAGCCCTTTGCTTGATTTTGCGCCCGCCATCATGACCTTGGCCTGAGCCTGCCGGATTTCCTCGTAGAGGGCCAGCGCGTCGGGGGTGAAATTGGCCGTGGGCGGATCGATCAGGGTAAAATTGCCGAACCGGTCGTGGCCGCGCGCCAGCATCGCGTAGTCTTTCGTGCCGACTTGCTGGGCGATATCGGGGCGCATGTAGCGCACCACCGCCGCGATCCGCCGGTCGTCCGAGACATTGGGGCCGGAGCCGTGGATGGTCAGGCCGTGATGCAGGCTCATCTGGCCGGGGTGGATTTCGATCGCGACCTTGTCCTCATCGGCCACATCGACGCGGATTTCCTGCCCGCGGCTCAGAAGGTTGTTGTCGTCGAACGTGTCCTCATGGGGCAGGATCGGGTTCTTGTGCGAGCCGCGCACGAAATCCATGCAGCCCGAGGCGGGCGTCGCGGGGCTGAGCGCGATCCACGCCGTCACAAGCCCGTCCACCGCGCCGAGCCCCCAATAGGTCAGGTCCTGATGCATCGAGACGATCTGGGTGGTGCGCGGCTCCTTGATGAAGAACTCGGTCGAGAAGACCAGAATGTCGGGGCCGAGCAGCCCTTCGATGACGTCCAGCACCCCCGGATCCAGCGCGATCCGGCTGGCCAGCGGCATCACCACATGAGCGTTGACGCGTTTGTAGGTGTTGAGCGGTTGCGGCAGGTCCGCATCGCGCCAGTCGGTCTCGATCTCTTCAAGCTGGGCGCGGCAGGCCAGCGCCGTGGCCCGCTCAAGCCCGGGCAGCGGGAAGAGAAAGCCGTCCTCCCAGTAGGCGTGCCGGTCGGAGGCGGTGAGGGTGCCGTTCTCAAGGGGGCGCGTGTCCAGCATGGCGGTCTCCGATCTGCTCCGGTCTGCGGTGGCGGTGCAGGCCCATGAAACCGCCGCGCCCTGCGGCCCGTCGCGCCAGATCGCGACGCGCGATGCGTCGAATCCTGACAAGTTCTTGGGGCTTGGGTCGTGGCTTGGGTCGTGGCTTGGTTTGTGGTGCGGGCCGTCCTAGCCCGGGCAGGCCATGGGGGCGTCGAGCAGGGCGAGGTCCAGCGCGCCCGGATCCGGAAGGGTCATGTGCGCGGTGCTGTCCGCGCCGGCCTGCGCCAAGGCATCAAGGGGCACGTTATGGGGCGGGCCTTTCTGGTATTCCATGCTGTGAAAGAGCTCTTCGGCCATGCCCCTGAAGCCGACCAGCGGCCGGTGGCCCAGCTCGGCGCAGAAGCGTTCGCTGAACCCGACAGAGACGAAATCGAACTTGTCCGCCGCCGCGACGTAATCGACGCAGAACACCGAATAGCCGATCATGGTGAAGAGTTTTCCCAGATGGCCCGGAACGCCCTTGTCCACCGCATGCCATGCATAGCCGTCGCAAAAACTGCTGCGCGGCAGCAGGTCTTTCGAGATCCGGTTGATGGAGAGCAGGAAGGTGCGGCCGTAGCCCTCCTCGAAATCCTGCTTCGTGGACTCCGCGACACTGGCAAGGATCAAGGCCATGGCCTTGTTCTTCTCGGAATCGGGCAGGGATTTGTAGGCCGCGCCCCAGTCGAAGGCACTGGTGCGCGCGACCGTGAAGATCAGCGTGTGCAGCGGGTTGCCCATCTCCTTGCGGTAGTTGAGACCGACCGAGCCGAGCCGCGGCATCTCCACGGGCAGGGTCAGGTCCCATGCGCCCGCGCGCACGTTCTGGCCGTCCGCAAAGGCGCTCGCCGAAAAGAGGTTCAGAAATCCGATAAAGAGAAAAGTGATCAAACGCATGACCGGCAGGATAGGGCGCGCCGCGCCCGGCCGGATTGATCTACCTCAAGAACCACAGGGGTGTGGCAGGGGGGGCAGGGGCGCGGCAGGCTGCGGTTGTGCTGCGGCGGGGGATGCGGTGGGGGAGGCGCGCGCTATTGCGCCGCCATATTGCGGCGTGCCGCGCCGACCTGTCGGGCAATCTCATGGATATGGCGCCCGTCGGTGCCGCAACACCCGCCCCAGACATGGACATGGGGAAAGCGCTGCGCGAGATCGGCCATCTGCCCGCCAAGTTCTTCCGGATCGCCATCCTCCAGATGGCCCAGCTTGCACAGCGACAGCGTGTCCATGGCGACCGCGTTGGGCATGAAGCCGCCCAGCCGCCCGGTCCAGTCGCCCGCGGTCAGGGCCGGTTCGAACTCGGTCGGGTGGGTGCAGTTGATCATGTAATAGGCCGGTGTGCTGCCGGTGGCGGCATCGACCTGACGAATGGCGTCCTCCAAGCTCTCGCCGCCGCTCAGACGCCCGCCCTGCTTGACGAAAAAGGAGATCACGATCGGCATACCGGCGGCCTCGGCGGCACGGGTGATGCCGATGGCTTCCTCGACGCTGGAGAAGGTCGCCGCCGTGATCAGGTCCGCGCCGGCTTTGCGGAAGGTCAGGATCTGTTCGGAGTGGTAGTCCTCGGCCTCTGCCGCATCGGGGACGCGGCCCATATCATAGGCGTCGCCGCGCGGCCCGATGACACCGCCCACGCGCATCGGCGTCTCGGGGCTGTCATATTCGCGGGCGAAATCCTTGTAGAACTCGATCCCGCGGATGTTGATTTCCTCCAGCCCCGCGCGGGAAAACCCGATCAGATCGCCCCAGTCGCGGCTGGCGCGGTAATGCAGGCCCTCGTTGATCAGGCCAAAACCGTTTGCCACCGCGCCCTCGACGATCTTGCGGTGAAAATCGGTCATGCAGGCGAGGCCACGCGCGTCATCGATCAGCTCGAACGCGCAGAAATGGCGCAGCGTGAACCCGTCGACATATTGCATCCAGGTCTCGAAGCCGCCGCCGCACGCCATGTCGTGGCCGTTCATCTGGGGCAAGTTGGACGTATCCGCCATGTCTTTCCTCCCTGTCTGGTCGCGCGGAGTTTAGCACAAAGCGCGCGCGGGGTCGCGCGGCCCTGCCCGAAGCGCGTCAGCGTTCCGCGGCCAGAAGCCGGAGCGCGAGGCCTGCAAAGACCAGTGCCGCGATGCGGTTGAGCACGCGCTGGGCCGTGGGGGTGTTTCGCAGCCAGTCGCCCAGAAACCCCGCGCCCCATGCGAGCGATCCGAAAACGCAGATCGCGGCGAGGATGAACACGCCGCCCAGACCCAGAAGCTGCGGCGCGAGCGGGCCGATGGCGGGATCGGCGAATTGCGGCAGGAAGGCGAGAAAGAAGATCGCCACTTTCGGGTTGGTGATGTTCATGACGATGCCGCGGCGGTAGAATTGCCACAGGCTGGGCGCGGAGCCCGTCTCGGCCGACAGCGGCGCGGTGCCCGCCTTGAACGCCTGCCACGCCAGATAGAGAAGATATCCGGCCCCCAGCAGTTTGACGGCCGTGAACGCCAAGGCCGACGCCGCAAAGAGCGCCGCCACGCCGAAAGCCACGGCGGTGGTGTGCACCAGCAACCCCGTGCAGAGCCCCAGCGTCACCACGAACCCCGCGAGCCGGCCATGGAGCGCCGACTGGGTGAGTACGAAGATATTGTCGGGCCCCGGCGCGAGGCTGAGCGCCACCGCGGCGGCGAAGAAAACGCTCAGAACGTCGAGTTCGGGCACCGCGGTTCCTCCGCTATCCGCCGTAGCGCGCCGCGAAGCGCCGCAGGATTTCGCCGGGCACCGTCACATCGGCGGCGTGGCAGGTCTCGATCAGGCGGTCGGCATCTTCCGGCGGGAAATAGCCGTGGTTGCGGTAGACGTGGATGCGGCGCTCGAAATCATGCGCATCGGCCTCGGGGTGGAACTGGGTGGCGTAGACATTCTGGCCAAAGCGGATCATCTGCACCGGACATGTTTGCGAGCTGAGCAGGTGGGTGGTGCCCTCCGGCACGCTCTGGACGGCTTCCTTATGCCCCACGAAGACCTCGAACGACATGTCGAGCCCGGCCAGCAGCGGATCGGCCGCGCCTGCGGGCATCTGGCTGCAGATGGTCGGGCCGACGGGCTCTGCGTAGCGCGCCTTGCTGACCTCTCCGCCCAGATGATGGGCCAGAATGCCCAGCCCGTAGCAGCAGCCCATGAACGGATGGTCCTGCGCGGTGATTTGCGGCATCAGCGCCATGATCTGGCCTTCGATCCGCGCCTCCAGCGGGCTTTTCTCCGCGGGCGCGTCGCTGACACAGCCCGGGCCGCCACCGACGATGACACCGGCATAGTCGGTCACGTCGAGATCGGCGGGAATGTCCTGCTGATCGACGCGGATCCGGTGGGTTTGCGCGGCGGTGAGGGCACATTTGTCGAGGATCGACGCGTATTCATCGTCGGACGCGTCGGCCTCGGGGCGCAGCTGGAGGATCAGAAACGGCTTCATAGCAATGCGGTAGCGCCCCCTCGGGGGAATTTCAAGAACCCTCATGGGGCGCGCGCGCAGCGCCGATTAGGCAATTCGCGGCCCCGGCCTTAGACTGGCGCAAAAGGGGGAGGCGACATGTCGGATATTTCGGTGCTTGGACTTGGCAATATGGGCGCTGCGCTGGCGGGCGCGCTGCTGGACAGCGGGCGGTCGGTGACGGTGTGGAACCGTTCTGCCGACAAGGCGCAGCCGCTGGTGGCCAGGGGCGCGCATCTGGCGGCATCACTGTCCGAAGCCGTGGCGGCCAGCCCCGCCACCGTGGCCTGTCTGAAGAACCACGAAACCACGGCCGCGCTGCTCCAGCCGTGTGCGGGCCAGCTCTCGGGCAAGGCGATCCTTGATCTGTCGACCGGCGGGGCCGAGGAGGCCGAAGCGCTTGTGGAGATGCTGACCAGCGCCGGTGCGGGCTGGTTGATCGGCATGATCAACGCCTATCCCGCGGGGATCGGGACGCCGGAGACCTCGATCCTGTGCGCCTCACCGCCGCAGGTCTGGGAGGCCCATGGCGATGCGATCCGTACGCTGGGCGGCGCCTCCGCCCATGTCGCGACCACGGCTGCCGCGATCCCGGCGCTGTTTGCCTCGCTCTTCACGGCGCGTCAGGGTTTCATGTTCGGCCTGATCTACGGCGGTGCGGTGTGCCGCAAGGCCGGTCTGCCGATGGAGGCGCTGGTCGCGCAGATCCCGGTCACGCTGGGCGTTGCGGAGAAATATGCCGAAACCTTTGCAAACACCGTTCCGGGCCGGGCCTACGATGCGCCGGGCGCGCCGGTGTCGGTCTATCTCGCGGCGCTTGAGGATGTCATGGCCACGTTCGAAGCCACCGGCACGCCGGACGAATTTCCCCGGCTGATGCGCGACATCACCAAACGCGCGGTCGGCGCGGGCCTGTCTGAGAAGGAGTTGACGGCGCTGGTCGATCTGCTGGCCGAGCGCCCCGGCAGCTAGCCGAAAGGAAAAGGGCGCGGGGTTGGGTCAGGTGCGCCGGGTGCCGGAGAGCGGCGTCCATTGCAGCGCGCTCCGGATCCGGTCCTTGCGCGGCAGGCGCGCCATTGCGCTGGGGTGGATGCGCTCGGACAGGCCCGCGCCGACCACGCGCTTGTGGCGCAGCACGAACAGCTTGCCGAGCCCGCGCCACGTGCCCACCGACGGCGCATCGGCGTCGCAGGGGTAGCGCGCGCGCCAGTCCTGCGGCAGCGGCAAGCCGCAGGCCTCCGCCTTGCCGAGGATCCACACCAGCGAGAGATTGGCCAGCGGCCGGGCGGGTTCATACCCTGTCAGGTGCCCGCCCACATCGCCATGGGTGCCGCGAAACCAGACCTGTTCGACCTTGCCGGTATAGCCCTTGCGGGGCGCCCAGAGGACCGGTTCGAACACGCGGCGTGTCTCGTCGAGCGCCAGCGCGTGATAGCCGTGCCGCGTGGTCTCGCCCAGCTCGTGGGTGTGAAAGACATGCTCGACCGGGGAAAAGCGCCAGATCAGCGGGGCGCGGAACCCCAGCGCGCGCACCGTGTCCCAGACGCCCACCATCTCGACAGGGGCTGTGTCGTGGCACATGGCCTTGCGGAAGGCGCGCGCGGCGGAGGCGTCGGGATCGCCGCGGTAGTGGCGGTAGGCCTGACGCACGTTGCGCTCGGTGGCGCAATCGGCGCGCAGCAGCCCGATCTGGTCGATGACGCCCGCCAGCGAGCGCACCGCGTAGGCGCCGCGCGAATAGCCGAAGAGGAAAATCCGGTCGCCGGGGTGGTAGCGCGAGGCGATATAGCCATACGCGCGGCGGATCTGGCGGTTGATGCCGACACCGGCCAGCACATCGATCGCGCGCCGCCAGCCCTGCCACTGGATGCCGGCCTCGTATTTCAGGGAGATCGCCGAGGAGGGCGCCATCTCGCTGAGCAGACGGAACGTGGCGCCGGCATTGGTCTCGAAGCCCTCTTCGAGGCTGGACATGGTGCCGTCGAGAATGACGACATGGGTGACAGGTCCGCGGGCGCGGGCAGGGTGCAGGTTGCGCGGCTCCGGCCCGAAGCCCACCAGTTTTTTCAGGTGATCCGACATTGGCCGGGCATAGGCTCCCAGCCTTTCTATGGATTTAGGCCACCGCACGGTGCGTTTGCGCCTCCTGCACGTGTTGCTCGGGTCGTCGCGACGGGGCGGATTGGCGCAGCTTGAGGGTCTGACCGATGAGGTGACCGCGGCTTTAGACGATCGGATTCAATCGCTTGGAGCGGTCTCGGGTCGGGGCCTGAGCGGGCCTCCTACTCGGCGGCAATGCGCGCGTCGTTCAGCCACGACCATACACGAAGCGGGGTAAAAGGCATATCAACATGTCGTAATCCGCTCTCCCAGACCGCATCGAGGCCCGCGTTTGCCACTGCGGCTAGCGCGCCCACGGTGCCTGCCTCGCCGCAGCCTTTCATGCCCAAGGGGTTCGCGGTGGAGGGCACAGGTTCGGAATAGAACGCGATCATCGGCAGCCCGTCGGCCCGCGGCATGGCGTAATCCATGAAGCTCGCGCTGAGAAGCTGGCCGCTTTCGTCATAGACCACGTGTTCGGTGATCGCCTGCCCGATGCCCTGCGCCACGCCGCCATGGACCTGACCTTCGGCCAGCATCGGGTTCATCAGGATGCCGAAATCGTCGACCACGGTATATTTCACCACGTCCGTGACACCGGTCTGCGGATCGATCTCCAACTCCGCGATATGGCAGCCATTGGGGTAGGAGCGGCCGGGCAGCGTCGTCGTCTCGGAGGTGACCAGCAGATCGCTTTCGCCGGCCTCGCGCGCGGCCTCGGCGGCCTCGATCAGGGTCATCACGGTGTTCGAGCCTTCGGCGCGGTAGGCGCCATCCTCGAACGCCACCTCCGCCACGCCAAGCTGGTCCGCGACGAAGGGCTTGAAGCGGTCGATCATCTTTTCCGACGTGGCCTTGGTGGCGGTGCCCTGCGTGGTGACAGAGCGCGAGCCGCCGGTGCCGCCGCCCTTGCGGATCTGGTCGCTGTCGCCCTGTACGATGTCGATCACATCATGGGGGATGCCGGTGAACTCGTGCAAAAGCTGGACATAGACCGTCTCGTGGCCCTGACCGTTGGACTGGGTGCCGACATAGAGCCTGACGCGGCCGGTGTCGCAGAACTCCACCTTGGCGGTTTCTTCGGGGTCGCCGAGGATCGACTCGATGTAATAGCAGATCCCCAGACCGCGCAGCTTTCCGGCGGCTTTCGAGGCGGCCTTGCGGGCCTCGAACCCGGCCAGATCGGCCTCGGTTTCGGCGCGTTTGAGCACCTTGTGGAAATCGCCCACATCGTAAAGTTCGCCGGTGACGCTGGTATAGGGGAACTTGTCGGCGGGGATGAAGTTGCGGCGGCGCAGTTCGAGGGAATCGATCTCCAGCACGCGGGCGGCGTGATCGATGGCGCGCTCGAGCACGTAGATCGCCTCGGGGCGGCCGGCGCCGCGATAGGCATCGACCTGCGTGGTGTTGGTGTAGACGCCGACATTGCGGAAATGGGCGGTCTGCACGTCATAGGGGCCCATCAGCACCTTGGCGGCGAGGTCGGACTGGATGAACTGGCCGTAGCCCGAGTTGTAGGCGCCCATGTTGGACAGCGCGTAGACGCGGTAGGCGGTGATCTTGTAATTTTCGTCGAAGGCCAGTTCGGCGGTCGAGACCAGATCGCGCCCGGAGTTGTCGGTGAGCATGGATTCGGTGCGTTCGGCCTGCCAGCGCACCGCGCGGCCCAGCACCCGCGCGGCATGGGCGATCACGAAATATTCGGGGTAGTCGAAGCCCTTCATGCCGAAGCCGCCGCCCACATCGGGGTTGGTGACCCGCACTTCGGAGGCGGGGATGCCCAGCGTCTGCGAGACGCTGCCCTTGAAGCCCCAGACGCCCTGTCCGGAGAAGGCCACGTGCAGGCGGCCGTCGGTGATTTCGGCAAAGCAGCCGCGCGGCTCCATCGAGTTGGCGATGATGCGGTTGTCGGCAATGTCGAGCTTGGTGGTATGCGCGGCGGAGGCAAAAGCCGCTTGGGTCGCGGCATCGTCACCGATCGTCCAGTCATAGGCGATGTTGTCGGGCGCCTCCGGGTGGATCTGCGGCCCGCCGGTCACCGGCGGGATATGCGCATCGAACACGTCGTAGCGAAAGTCGATCAGCTCGGCCGCGTCTTTCGCCTGCGCCATCGTGTCGGCGATGATCATGGCCACCGGCTCTCCCACGAAGCGCACGCGGCCCACCGCAAGGATCGGGCGCACGGGGGCGGCGCCCATGGAGCCGTCGGTATTCTCGATGATCGAGGCGTCCATGGCATTCCGGACGCCCGCCGCGTCGAGATCGCCTGCGGTCAGCACCAGATGCACGCCGTCGGCTGCGGCCGCGTCGGCGGTCTCCAGCGTGGTGATCTCGGCATGGGCCACGGGAGAGCGCAGCACGTAGGCGTAAAGCGCGCCCTCGGGGGCGATGTCGTCGAGATAGCGGCCCTGACCTGTCAGGAAACGCGTGTCCTCGAACCGTCTGACGGGCTGGCTGGTTCCGAATTTCGACATCTTGGGTTCTCCGGTCTGCAATTTCGCTGACACTAGCCGCGCCGCGGATTCTGTCCAGTGCGATCCTGCAAGGCTGTGCAGTTTTTTTGGCCGGTGCATTGGGGCCCCACGGCGTCGCGGCCTCACGGTGCGCGGGGCGTGGGGCTCGGGGCGGGCGTGGTGGCCGCTTAACTCCCGCGGCGCTTGGCGCGCAGGGTCGGTTCGGCCACGGTCGGGTCCTCGGGCCAGTGATGGCGGGGGTAGCGGCCGCGCATGTCCTTGCGCACATCGGCGTAGCTGGAAGCCCAGAAACCCGGCAGGTCGGTGGTGACCTGAACGGGGCGCTGGGCCGGCGAGAGCAGCGCGATCCGAAGCGGCACGCGGTTGGGGCCCACCACCGGATGGGTGGTGACGCCGAACATCTCCTGCAGGCGCACCGACAGCTCCGGCACGTCGGCCGCGTAATCCAGTGCAAGCGCGCGCCCCAGCGGCGTGGTGAAACTGGCGGGCGCCATGCGGTCGAGCGCCTGCTGGGTGTCCCAGTCGAGGCTTGCGCGCAGGGCCTCGGCAAGGTTGACGCCGCGCAGGTCCTCGGCGCTGCGTTTGCCCGCCAGATAAGGCCCCAGCCATGTCTCCAGCGTGGCCAGCAGGCCCGCATCCGACCAGTCGGGCATCGCCGCGCCCTGATCCGCGAGATAGCGCACGCGGGCGCGCAGGAAGCTGGCCTGTTTCGACCAGTCGAGGCAGCCGAGCCCGAGATCGCGGATCCCCTCGATGAGGGCCGCGCCGAGGGCCTCGGCGGGCGCGTCCTTCCAGATCTGGTCCGCGAGCACGAGCGCGCCGAGACATTCGCGGCGGCGGGCCTCGACACGGCGGTTGCGGCGCGACCAGTGGCAGCTGTTTTCCCACAGGATCCGGTCGGGGTAGAGGCCGCGCAGCTCCGCTTCGCTCAGGGGCGCGGCGCGGCGCACGCGGGCCTCGCGGGCATCCCCGTCGAGATCGGCGGCCACGATCAGGCGCTGCCCCGCGAGGCTGTCATCCGCGTCGATCACAGCGCCTTTGCCGCCCGACAGAATATAGCGTGCATCGCCGCCGGGCCGGCGCAGACCGATCCGGTCGGGATAGGCCAGTGCCGCCATCTCGCCAAGGCTGCGGGCGGGGCCCTTGCAGTGACGGGCAAGGCGCTTGGCCTCGGCGCGGATGCGCTCCAGCGCGGGTCTATGGGCGCCGTGCGCCCCGCCCGCCCCGCGGCCTTTGAGGGCCTTGATCCGTGCGGCCAGATCGCTGCCCGCCCCGCGCGGCAGCGGATCGCGGTCGGCCAGAAGGGCCGCCAGAAGCGCCGCGTCCCTGTCGCAGCCCGCCAGCATATGCGCCAGCCGCGGGTGCAAGGGCATCGCGGCAAGCGCGCGCCCGTGGGCGGTGATGCGCCCCTGCGCATCCAGCGCGCCAAGCAGGCCCAGCAGCGCGCGGGCCTCGGCGTAGGCGCCCTCGGGCGGTTGGGTCAGCAGCGCCAGATCGTCCGGTTCCGCCCCCCATGCGGCCAGTTCCAGTGCGAACCCGGTCAGGTCGGCGGCCTCGATTTCGGCCGGTGGAAAGGCGGGCAGGGCGCCTTCCTCGGCGCGGGACCAGAGCCGGTAGCACAGGCCCGCGCGCACCCGCCCCGCGCGGCCGCGGCGCTGGGCGGCCTCGGCGCGGCTGACCTTTTCGGTGACCAGCCGGCTCATGCCGGAGCCCGGATCGAATCGCGCGCGCCGCGCCAGACCCGCATCGACGACCACGCTGATGTCCTGAATGGTCAGCGAGGTTTCCGCGATCGCGGTGGCCAGAACGATCTTGCGCGCGCCCTGTTCGGGGCGGATCGCGGCCTGCTGGGCCTTGAAGGGCAGTGCTCCGTAAAGCGGGCGCAGGACCGCGCCTTTGGGCAGGCGGCTTTCCAGTGCGGCGGCGCAGCGCCGGATTTCGGCCTCGCCCGGCAGGAAGACAAGCACCCCGCCTTCTGTTTCCTGACCTTGCGTTTCCTCAGCTTTTGTTTCCTCAAGCGCGCGCAGCACCGTGTCGGCCACATCCGTCTCGAGCCGGGCCGCGCGCTGGCGCGGGGTGTCGCGCCAGCGGGTCTCCACCGGAAAGGCGCGCCCGTCAGAGGTGACGACCGGCGCATCGTCCAGCAAGGCGGCCACGGGGCCTGCGTCGAGCGTGGCTGACATCACCAGCACGTTGAGGTCTTCGCGCAGGGCGGCGCGCGATTCCCATGTCAGCGCCAGTCCGAGATCGGCATTGAGCGAGCGTTCATGAAACTCGTCGAAGATCACGGTGCCGATGCCCGGCAGGTCGGCCTCCGATTGCAGCATCCGCGTCAGGATGCCCTCGGTGACGACCTCGATCCGGGTGGCTTTGGAGACTTTCGCCTCGCCGCGGATCCGGTAGCCCACGGTTTCGCCAGCCGCCTCGCCCAAGGTCGCGGCCATCCGTTCGGCGGCGGCGCGCGCGGCCAGCCGGCGCGGCTCGAGCATGACGATCCGGCCCCCGTTCGAACCGGCGCCGTGCAGACCGGCCTCCAGAAGGGCCAGCGGCACACGCGTGGTCTTGCCCGCGCCGGGCGGGGCCTGCAGGACGCAGGTGCCGGTGTCCCGCAGGGCGCCGATCACATCGTCCAGCACATCTTCGATTGGCAGGTTCGTCTCCATCCTCTCCCCTCTAGCCGCTGGCGCGCGCGGCGTCAGCCTCTTGTTTGGCGGGCCGGGTGTGAGGGCAGGGTTTGAGGGGCCATGTTTGAGGTGCCAGTTTTGAGGGGCGGGCGCTTTGGCCAAGAGCCGCGTTGCAAATTGCAGGCCCTGCGCGTCATATGGGGCCGAAGGATAGGCAACAGGAAAGACCCAGACCCGGTGAGCGAAATTGACGATCTGGCCCAGCGACTTCTCAACCGCGACCGGCGGGCGCTGGCGCGCGCCATCACCCTGATCGAGAGCCAGCGGCCCGACCACAGGCAGAAGGCGCGGGCGCTTGTCGACAAGCTGCGCAAGGAAGGCCGCTCGGCGCTGCGCATCGGGCTGTCGGGCACGCCCGGGGTGGGCAAATCCACCTTCATCGAGAATTTCGGCCTGATGCTGACGGGGCAGGGCCTGCGGGTTGCGGTTCTGGCGGTCGATCCCAGCTCGACCCGCTCGGGCGGCTCGATTCTGGGCGACAAGACCCGCATGGAGCAGCTGTCGCGCGACCCCAACGCCTTTATCCGGCCCTCGCCCTCGCGGAGCCATCTGGGCGGCGTGTCGCGGCGCACCCGCGAGGCGGTGGCGCTGTGCGAGGCGGCAGGGTTCGACGTGATCCTGATCGAGACCGTGGGCGTGGGCCAGTCCGAGACCATGGTGGCGGAGATGTCGGATCTGTTCGTTTTGCTGCTGGCGCCTGCGGGCGGCGACGAGTTGCAGGGCGTCAAGCGCGGCATCATGGAGATTGCCGATCTGATTCTGGTCAACAAGGCCGACGGGGAGTTGAAATCGGCCGCGGTGCGCACGCAGGCCGATTACGCGGGCGCGTTGCGGCTGCTGCGCAAGCGCGCGCAGGATCCCGAGGGGTTTCCCAAGGCGCTGGCGGTCTCGGCGCTTGAAAACGAGGGTCTGGCGGCCGCATGGGCCGAGATGCGCGCCCTCAGCGACTGGCGCAAGGCCGAGGGCCATTGGGATAAGCGCCGCGCGGCGCAGGCGGTGCACTGGTTCGAGGAAGAGGTGCGCGCAGGCCTTCTGGCGCGGCTGCACGAGGACGAGGTGGCGCGCACCCGCATGGAGCGCACGGCCCTCGAGGTGGCGAGGGGCACGTTGTCGCCCGAGATGGCCGCGCAAGACGTGCTTGATGCCCTGAAAGGCTGAGTGCGGCGCGGTTTTGCGGCTCCGCGCGCGCAGGCGTGGGGTTTGCGCGGGGTTTCGGGGCGTTCGGGGGCCATTCGCGGGTTGACGCCTGAGGAATCTGGGCCTAAAGCAGCACGACAGAATTCAGGGCACTGCGAATGCGGTGCCTTCACTCGTTTAGATACCCGGAAGGAAACGCCATGTCGCGCGTCTGTGAACTTACTGGCAAGGGCCCCATGACAGGTAACAATGTCAGCCACGCCAACAACAAGACCAAGCGTCGCTTTCTGCCCAACCTCAACGACGTGACCCTCACGTCCGAGGCTCTGGGCCGGTCCTTCAAGTTCCGCATTTCCGCGGCGGCACTCAGAACGGTTGACCACCGCGGTGGTCTGGACGGTTTCATGGCGAAAGCCAAGGATGCCGAGCTGTCTGCGAAAGCGCTGAAGGTCAAGAAAGACATCGCGAAAGCCCAGGCCGAAGCCTGATCGCTTTCACGTCGACCCGAATTTAAACGGCCGCGTCTCCGGACGCGGCTGTTTTCGTTTGCGTGCAGGCTGCGTGAGGCCGCGCGGCTCAGAGCCTCGACGAAATGAGTCCGGTCTTGAAGCCGCCCATGCGCAATTCTCCGAACAGGCGCTGGTATTCGATCTTGGGGCAGCGGTTCTGCACGACCCTGAGACCGGCCTGCTCTGCGGTGGCGGCGGCCTGAGCATGTTCGACACCGATCTGCATCCAGATCGTCTTGAGCGCGGGCAGGCTGGCCATGGCTTCCTCGACGATGGCCGGCACGGCCTCGGAACGGCGGAAGATATCGACCATGTCGACCTTGGTCTCTGCCGGGATATCGGCCAGTTGCGCGCGCACTTCTTCGCCAAAGAGCATCTTGCCCGCATGGCCGGGATTGACGCCAATGACGCGGTAGCCTTTCAGGCTGAGATAGCGCGCCACGTAATAGCTGGGCCGCACGGGGTTCATCGAAACCCCCACACAGGCAATCACCTTGGTGGTTTCGAGAATTTTGCGCAGGTCTTTGTCGTCGATATTCATGCCGGGACGCTACCCCAAGGCGCGGGGGGACTGAACCGCGCATCTTGCCGCGCAGGGTCAAAAAAAGCGCCTGCAGGCCAAGCCCGCAGACGCCAGTCACGGAACGAGGGACAGTGAATACGGATGTGGCAGTTCCGAAGCCGCATCCGCAGCCTCTAGGTAAGTACTGACCGGCGCGATACCAGATGCGGTGACAAATATGTGATCACAAACGGCGGCGATCCGCCGGGCTCAGTCGAAAATATCCTCGATCTCGTCCCAGGCATCTTCCAGCCAGTCCTTCAGGCGGCGGATTTTATGCGTCTTGCGTTTAGGCTTGCGCGGGCGCGGGGCATAGGAGCTGGGCCGCTCGGCGGTGCGCTTGGGGGGCTCGCGGTCCGGCATCTTGAGCCACTTCATCTCGTGCAGAGGCGCCGCGCAGGAGGCGCAGGCCAGTTCATGCCCGTCCCGGGCGGTCGGCTTGAGCATCGTGCGCGCGCCGCAATAGCAGCAGGTGGCGATCTTGACGGGATGGGCCATGGGCGGTCTCAGCTGTTGCGCGGTTTGACCACATATAGGCCCACGGCGGCGGCATTCGAGACGTTGAGCGAGCCAAATTCGCCAGCATAGTCGATCCGCACCAACGCGTCGCAGGTGGTCTTGGTTTTCTCGCGCAGTCCCGGTCCTTCGGCGCCCAGAACCAGCGCGATCGGGCCGTCGAGACCGCCTGTGGCCTCTTCGAGCGTCTGCTCGGCGGTGCCGTCGAGCCCGAGCAGCGTGTAGCCCATCTCGCGCAGGGCCTCCATCGAGGCGGCGAGGTTCTTGACCCGCAGGTAGGGCTGGCGTTCCAGCGCGCCTGACGCGGTCTTCGCCAGCGCGCCGGTTTCGGGCGCGGAGTGGCGGTGCGGGGCGATCACGGCACGCGCGCCGAACACCTCTGCCGAGCGCAGGATCGCGCCCACGTTATGGGGATCGGTCACGCGGTCGAGCAGCAGCACGCGCGCAGGCGTGCCGCGCGGGGCGCAGATATCGCTCAGATTGCCCCAGTCGAGCGGCTTGACCTCGAGAGCGGCGCCCTGGTGGACCGATTGCGGATCGATCGGGGCGGCAAACTTGCGCGGGTCGGAAAGCTCCGGCGTCATGCCGCTGGCGGCGATCTCCTCGGCCAGCCGGTCGGCGGCGTTGCGGGTGACCACCAGCCGCAGCCGCTCGCGCATCGGGTTGGCGAGCGCGTCGCGCACCGCGTGCAGCCCGAAAAGCCAGACCGTCTCTGCCGCCGCGGCGCGGCGGTTGCGTTCCTTTTCGATCACCCATTTGGGTTTCTTCTGTGCCATGGGGGCTCCGAAAAATCCTGATGCGTCTCCTTGGACCCTCAAGCCCCGTCAGCACAAGCCCCAAGGCGCATTTTCCGGTTGACGGGCTAGGGGCGGGATTATATCCCAGCCATCGCGTCAGGGCATCGTTCCTGACCAGTGGGCGACAGGCCGCAAGGTGTGGCAGGGGACTGTAACTCCCTCGCGGAGACGCACGCCTGGTTCGATTCCAGGGTCGCCCACCACTTTCCAATCGTTTCTTGATAATTTGGCCGGAGTTCGCCTCTGATGTTGTCCGGCTGCCTCCTTATGCTGTCCGGCAAACCGTGATCCGGTCGGAAGACTCATTTCGGTCATTGCCGTCAGCGACGCTCGTCTTGACACGGGAGTCCAGTTGAAGGTCGATGATCACGTGACAATTGACAGTCATGAAAGGCGGGCGACGCTTGCCGCCCGAGAAATCCTCATATGTTAATCTACTCGGCGACACTCAGCGCATCTTCAAGCTCGACACCGATGTATCGCACCGTGCTGTCGACCTTGCTGTGACCAAGCAAAGGTCGGCTTTCGCAAGTGTGCGCGCTTCGATCAACCTGTGTGTCTTCAGCACGTCCAAGTGGTGCTACCCTGTTGTGTACACGAAGATCTACTCGATTATCCGGCGGGTTAGACCTGTTTTCCATGAGCCAAAGCCGCGAAAGCAAGAAGGATTCCAAGATGTGGAGGCCGCCGGTTCATCCGGTACGCTGCTTGTAATAGGTGTCCTTGTGTAAGATCAGCCCGTCGCGGTAGGTTAGAATATCGACACTCAGAAATTCTTCTTTTGTGCCATCCTTGTGCGTGGCGGTCCGGCGATACTCGCAGTAGGCCTTGTTGCCTGAAATCGCGCAATCCAGCGTTTCCCAATGCACAGAGTCGACTTTTTCAAAAAGCCCGGCGAATACCCCGCGGATGGTCTCTGCGCCTTCAAAACGCATGCCATGTTCCTCGGGTCCGACGGCGTGATCAAATGTTGCATCTTCAGAAAAGTGTTCCATCACCGCGTCGATGTCATTGGCGTTGAAGGCATCACCGACAGAGTCGACAAGGTCTCGGGTCAGAGCAGTCATGGGTTTGGTCCTTTTCCCTGAAGCATTGCGCAGGTATGTCTGAAGAAGGGGCTCGCGGGATTAACGAGCTCGTTCAATTCGTCGAAGTGATCCACATCCGGCACAATATAGAGGTCAATCGCGCGGTCGGCGTTTGCGTATTCCTCAACATACATGCGTGCCTGCCGGTGGAATTCGTCTGTCTCTGCACCGCCGACGACGACGAGTTGTGGCGCGTTGGTCACCGGTGCGTGATTGGTCATTGGGCTTTCCGCGTCGGCTTCCTCGGCGTTCATCCGGATGCCCGCGTTCAGGGCCTCGGTCAGTCGGACAGGTTCGAGGTAGCTGAGCGGTGACACCGGAATGCCTGCTTTGATCAAATCGCCAGGCAGGTCGTCACCGCAGGCGGGCCAATCTGTAGCCATCATCATTTGGGTAATGTGCCCACCTGCGGAATGGCCCATGACGGTGATCCGTTCGCGGTTGACGCCCAGCTCATGGGCATTGCGCCAGACATGTGCCATCGCCTCGCGCGCCTCTTCGGAAATGCGGGTGATCGTGACGGAAGGGCACAGGTCATAGCCAACCACCACGACGTTGAACCCCGCCGAAACGAAGGGCGGTGCGATGAAGCTGTAAATCGACTTGTCGCCGCGCTGCCAGTAACCGCCGTGGAAATAGACAAGCGTCGGCGCGGATGGATCTCCACAGCGAAACACGTCGAGCTTTTGCTTTTCGCCGTCGCCATAGCGAACATCCAGTACACAGTCGCTGGTGTCGCGGGCAGTTTCGCTGTCGGCACTCCAGCCAGGAATGACCGTGACTTCGTAGTCTGGTCGTCCCGCACGCAGGTTGTATTGCGCGTCAAATTCTGCGGGGCTGAAGCGGGTGTGGTAGGTCAGATGATCGCTCATCGCAAAGCCTCCGGTTGCGGCGCAGCAAAGAAATTGCCACGACAATAGACAAGGGGTGGTGCGGGTGTGTGGGCGTAGTCCACAACGCGGCCAAGAAGGATTTCGTGGTCGCCGGCATCGACCCGGTCATGGACCGTGCAGTCCAGGTGCGCGGAGGCTTCGGGTAAAAGCGGGGCCGTGGATCCTGCCGTCCAATCCGTGCCGGTGAAACGGTTTTCGACATTACTTGCAAAATGCAGCGCAAGATCCCTTTGATCCACGGACAGGATGTTGACAGCAAAATGATCGGACCCGGACAGGGTTGGGAACACCCGGCCCGCCTTGGCGATACAGACCGAGATCACTCGCGGTTCCAGCGAAACGGAGGTAAAGGAATTCGCCGTCAGGCCCCAGGGCTCAAGATCTGCGTCGAAGGCCGTCACGATGGTGACACCTGTGGGAAAGGATCCCAGCGCGCGGCGATAGTCGCGCTGGTCCATCACAACACCCCTTCGCTGGCACATGCCCTTTCGAGGTCGTTCCATTCATCCGGGTTTGTGCCGAAATGGCGCATCACGTGGTCCCTGTAAGCCGGGCGCTGTGCCAGTCGCTGATACCACTCCTCCACGTTGGGAAGCGGCGGGCGGTTCACCTCGACATTGAAGTAACGATAGACCACGCAGCCAAGCGGGATGTCGCCCATTGTGAAGGCGTTGCCACAGACAAATGGACGATCGGCCAGATGCCTGTCGAGGATCATCAACGCCTCATGCGCCTCGTCGCGCAGCTTGGAAATCTTTTCCGGGTCGCGCTTGTCCGGCTCGGTGCGCACCGTCGCAAAGAACAGGTAGATCACCGGCATGAACGCGCGGCTGGCTGACCATTCCATCCATTGATCCGCAATCGCGCGGGTTTGGATGTCCGACGGGCTCAGCGTGCCTGCTCCGTACCGGTCGCAAAGATAGCGTACGATGGCGAGGCTTTCCCAGAGAGCGAAGTCGCTGTCGCGGATCGCCGGGATCATGCGGTTGGGATTGATCTGCGCGTAGATCTCGGTGTCGAGCTTGCCGAAACTGCCGCCCGCCAATTGCAGCGTGTAGTCCAGCCCCAGCTCATTCGCTGTCCAGATTACCGGGATTACGTTGGAGGAATACGGGCGCCCCCAGATCTCAAGCATGTTCCATCACCCGTTTCTCTGCCATGGAGTGCGTGCCGAACTTTGGCACCACATGTTCAAAGAGGCGGTTCCAACTGGCCAGGATCTTCTCGTAGGGCACGCCGGTGTATTGCTGCATCAGCATGAGATGGTCGAGGCCGATCGTCTCTTGCTTCTCGGCAAATCTCTCGGCCACGTAGGCCGCATCCCCAACGACGATAATCCCGCGCTTGTTCAGGAAATCGAACCAGTCCATTGCTTCGTCTTCGGAGGTCATTTCTTCGCCGACATCGAGATAGCCGTATTTGGTCCATTCCCCCTTGGGGCGCGACCCGCCTAGGAATTCATAATAGGCGTTTATAGCTGGACGGATGGTGTTGACCGCTTCCTCCATACTCTCGCCAACGTAGAATGCCGTGCAGACCCCGACGCCTTCGCCCAGCTTCACGTCGCGGCCTTCGCGTTTGGACAGGGCGTCGCGGTAAGGTTCCCAGCAGGCCAGAGTAGCTTTGGGCCCCGCGGACATAGAGATAACGCCCCATCCCTTTTCGCCCGCCAGCTTGAAAGTGGGCGGCGCGTTCGACATCAGCCAGACCGGCGGGTGCGGATTGGAAAAGGGGCGCGGGTGCACATACATGGCTTTGTACTCGCCATCTTCCGCGTGGTAGCGCGCATCCAGAGGATCAAAAAAGCGGTTGGTTTCTTTCCAGCCGGGGACCGGGAACTGGTAGAACTCGCCGTTGTGGGTAAAGGCCTCGTTGGTCCAGGCCTTCAGGATGATCTCGAGGCTTTCCTGATAGAGTCGCATTACCTTTGAATTGTCGCGCCGGTCCGCATCTTTGTTGAACTGGATGGTGGAACGTTCATTGATGCCTTTGGCTACGCCAAAATCGAACCGGCCTAACGTCATGTTGTCGAGCATCGCGGCATCTTCCGCCACGCGCAACGGATGCCAATCCGGCAGGACGATTGGAGCCGTTCCAACGCGGAGTTTTTTGCAATGCACGGCCACATGTGTGCCCATCTGGATTGGGTTGGGCGGCGCGTTCATATAGCCGTTATGGGCAAAGTGATGTTCGGTAAACCAAGCGGTTGTAAAGCCCGCCTGTTCGGCCAGCGAGCACTGTTCGAGGATCATCTCCAGCGTTCGGGTCCAGGGAATCGTCTCACCAGGGCTGAAATTGGCAATCAAATCAAAGCGCATGACGTTCTCCCAATGGGTCTGGGCAGTTGAATTTCTTATACATATTCAACTAAGTTGAATTTTGCTCGAAAAATCAACTGAAATCTTTTATGTCGAAGGCATGAGTAAGACTACTTCTGAAATAGACTCCCAGCGGCTTGGCAGTGAGATCCGCGAGGTTCGAAAGGCACGAGGCCTGACCTTGAAAGACCTCTCGAAAGTTGTGTCGTGTTCGACAGCCTACTTAAGCCGGATCGAACTTGGCTCTGCAAAGGTGTCTGCGGAGCTCTTACAGGAAATCAGTAAAGCGCTTTCGGTCGATCCTAACTGGTTCTTCCCCACGCAATCGGGCATGGGACCGCTGGAGCGCAAGCATGTGGTGCGCGCGGAAAACCGTCGCGCGCTTTCAGGCATGTACACAAGGACGCCCGAGGAACTCGGCTTTGAAGACGAGTTGCTGTCCAGCACATTGTCTGGCCAATGCTACTTGATCCTGTCACGGTTCCGTCCGGGCGCAGGATCGCCGCCAGAGCCTTTGGAAGGTTATTCATTCGAAGGCGAACAGCATGCGATTGTCCTAACCGGTGAAGTCGAATTGCGCCTTGGCGACGAAGTCATTGTCCTGGGACAAGGGGACAGCTTTTCCTACCCGTCAATGATCGCTCACAGGTTTCGAAATAGGACCGAGCAGGAGGCGACAATGGTCTGGGCCATGTCTCCGATCCGCATCAGTTGGTGAAGTCTATCCACTGAACGCCCTCATTGAAGCCAAGAAGGCGCTCGCAGGTGCCACTCGCGGTTCAATGCAAGATGGTCGCCTTCGGGCTCGTAGCCGTCATTCGCTATAGAGCGGCACTCATAGAGCTGGTAAATGGCCGCTTTGCGGACAAACTGTGCTTTCGCTGCGGTTGCGCCAAGGTCAGGTTTGGTGCGCCACGTTCGTACTAACCCGGATAGATAGTGAACCGATCGGTCAACGCTACTTAAGGCGAACTTTTTTAACCGTCATTTCCTTCGAATTCAGCACATATGGAAAAATTCGCTGCGAATAAACGCCATGCTTGAAAAAGAAGAATTTTGACTGAAAGTACTGTGCTCCAGATGGTGGACTATAGGAGCCCGTCACTTGAAGCTTGCCATCGACCCTGACAAACGCGCCAAACCCTCCTTGCCCATCGAAGTCGATAATGACCTCAAGCAGTTGTGACGTGCCATCGCGACGGATCACGCCGCGAGTTGAACTGCGCCCTAGCGCCCCGCGCACACAGCTCTCGCCTGGACCCGTTTTTAGGTCGCTCGTCAACTCAATCTGCCCGGATGGTAGCACCTCAACTTTGAGGGGCGGCGCACAACCTCGCCGCCCGTCGTGAATCTGGAAGATGTCAAACTTTTCGTTCGTACCAGCGTCCATCGCTACCGTCGCGCTGAATAGGTATGCTCCCTTATGCGTTGGCTTTACCCGATCAGTGTAAATTTCTGCGCGTTGCTTCCAAACGCCGCCCGGGCAATGGTTCGTACTGGTACGGAAAATCCAAGTTTTTCCTTTTCGTACGATTGAGCCCGGATCGGCGCCGCACGAAACTTGCCACTTGTTCAACGGATTGGCAGCAACAGGGGAACTTTGCGTAAGACAAAGCACGACAACGGCCAAAAGAAATGAAAGAAAACGTGCCATACTGCTCTCCCATTTGGCCTCTGGCTTAAACTGGGTTCATGGCCAGATAGCATGATGGAATACTGAGGCAGGATTGCCAATGGAGCAAGTTTTTTGGGTTGAGGTTTTGTCACCTACCTCAGGAGGTAATAGAGAAGCAGACCTTGGCCGCACTGCAACAAGTTGGAGACCACGGGCTCGGAGCCGTCATTCGCTACAGAGCGGCACTCAGAAAGCCGGTGAACGACCGCTTTGCGGACGAAGTGGCCCTTCAGTCCGCCCAGTGCTGATGGCCGCTTTGCGGCCCTTCGTAAGCGGCACCTGAAGTTTAGATGGGCTAACGACGCGACCGAAGCAAGAAACGCAGAACCAATGGCGCGAGCACCGTGTTGGCAAGGGCCATCAAAATAAGAGCGGAAAATAAGTGTTGGGCTACCAGATCCGTCGTCTCACCGTCTATCAATCCAGCCGCAAGCGCGACCGAGATTACGACGATCATTATCTCTCCGCGTGGGGCGAGACCCACACCGATAATCGTCGATTCTCGCCTGCCAAAACCAATGGCGGCGGCTGCAATGCCACCGCCCAGGACCTTTGTAACGAAGGCAACCACAATCAGTACGACGAGAAACTCGGGGATCTCGATGATTGCTATCAGGTTTGCCTGCAACCCGATCCAGGCAAAAAAGAGTGGTCCCAACACGCCTGCCGTGAGCCCATTGAGCATAAGACGCATACTCTTGTGTGGTTGTTTGCCAATTCGCGATCGCTCCATGAACAGTCCGGCCATAAACGCCCCCACCGCCCAATGCAGCCCGAGCAGTTCCGCAAGAAATCCGTATCCGAGCGCGACGATCACAAGCGCACCAAACTCGATTTCCGCGGCTTGTCGTCGGTGAATTTCCTTGCTGATTTGTGGATAGACGTGGACGCCGAGCAGGCCTGTTACAACGAAGAATGTAATGACCTTGGCTAGTATTAAAGCAAACGCAAATGCATGGGGCAGTTCGCCTGACGCGATGACCGAAGTGAGCAAGGCCAATAGAAACAAGCCGAAAATATCATCGAACAAGGCCGCTGTGATCAGCACCCGACCTGCCTGTAACCTGAGCAGCCCAAATTCCTGAAGTATTTTGGCGGACGCGGCGATTGCAGTGATCGACAGCGCGACCCCGACGAGCAACGCCTGTGCCGTCCGCTGCGGTCCGTCTTCGAGAAACGCAAAACCCAAAACGATGCCTGCGGCAAGTGGCAATGCGACACCCCCGAACGCCACCACAAAGGACTTGCGTGCATCATGAACGGTGTCAGAAAGCTGCATTTCTACCCCCGCCATGAGCAGGAGGAAGAAAATGCCAAGGTCCGCAACGTGGCTCAAGGTTTCGTTCTCAGGCAAGCCTTCCAAAAACGTCTGGTGAGGGCCGGCGAACTGCGCGGCCGAAATCAACACAATGCCGGCCAGCATTTCGCCAACCGCAGATGGCAACGAGATCCGTTCCACGAGCGCTCCGAGAAATCGAGCGGTAAGTAGGAGTATGAGCAGTGCGCCGATTGCTTCCATGTTCTCTCATTTCATCGCCATATGGTTTTCGACCCCAACGCCAAAAACGGCCGCACCCTACCTGTATCTAAGGTGTTAGCTTTAGTCCAAAGTGGACTTGGCAGTAGAAAAGCTTCAGAGGCCGCCTCGGGCTCGTAACTGCGGGTGCCGGATGCGCTTCTAGCTGTCCGCTCTAGGCTCAGAGCGGGCATTGGCAGGCAGATTCAAACATCAAGATCAGAGCGGGGTCCGGAGCTCGCGTATTGCCCAAATCATAGGGAATGCGGGGACTGGCCAGCCCGCGACATCGGGCGTGGTGTGTTATCTTACGACATAGACCGAACAGGATGCGTGCCGGACGACGCGCGAGGCATTGGGCCCGATGAGGTAGTCCTTAAGGTCCGGGCGATGCGCGCCTATGACGATAAGATCGGCGTCGCCAAGTTTGGCCGCGTTCAGGACTTCTTCGTAGACCGAACCAACAGCGACGATATGCCGGGTCTTGGCATTCACGTCTTCTCCCAGCACGTCGGCCACAAATTCTCCCAGAACATCGCCAGCTGTATCCCGGGCGGTCACCACGTGATGGTCCTGGAAATACCGCCCCACCACAGATGCGCCAAAATCCGGAACCACGGCGATGACATCAAGTTGAGCATCGTCCAGTTTCGCAAGGCGCGCTGCCATCTCGAGCACGGTGCGGTCTTCGTCCGGGTTGTTGACGTCGACGGCGCAAAGAACATTCTTGATCATGCTGTGGCTCCTTCTTGGGTCGGTTCGGCGCGGCGCGATTGCATCAAGGCGATCAGTCCGAGCAAGAGCAGGGCCGGGATAAACATCAATTCCTTGGGCAATTGATCGGCGGTCGCCTGCACTGAGCTGATAGAGACGGGATCATCGCCGTAGAAATCGAATGACGACAATGCGTCGGACAGATCGGTGCCGAACATCGGTTCATCCAAACGCAGAACGTCGCCTTCGGGGATCAGGATCAGGCCCAAAGCGCCAAGACGTGCATCGCTCCCTTCTGCGTCGGGGACTGTCAGTGGCACAGTCAGGTCTTTCATTTCCAGCGTGTCGAAGTCAGGCCCCGAGATCACCGTGCGCAGCGTGCTGCCAGGTTCGGCATCGGCCAGGGCCTGCGCGAATTCGGCGGGCGCAATTTCCTCATAGGGCGGCTGGATCATGTCCATGAAGAACCCCGGTCGGAAGAGAGCGAAGGCGATCAGCAGCATCGCGGCGGTTTCCCAGATGCGGTTCTTGGTCAGGAACCAGCCCATGGTCGCGGCAGTGAAAATCAGGATGCCAATCGTGGCGACAATGAAAACGATGATGCCCTGCAGCCATGTCACGTCGATGAGCAACAGGTCGGTGTTGAAGATAAAGACAAATGGCAGGGCCACGGTGCGCAGGCTGTAGAAGAACGCCGTAAAGCCGGTGCGGATTGCGTCTCCGCCCGAGACGGCGGCCGCAGCGAAACTTGCAAGCCCCACTGGCGGCGTTACGTCCGCCATGATGCCGAAATAGAAGACGAACAAATGCACGGCGATCAACGGCACAACCAGACCGGATTGCGCCCCAAGCTCGACGACCACGGCGACCATGAGGGAGGAGACAACGATATAGTTCGCAGTCGTCGGAAGCCCCATGCCGAGGATCAGCGACAGGATTGCCACGAAGATGAGCATCAGGATCAGGTTGCCCCCGGAAAGAAACTCCACGAAATCGGCCATGACCTGTCCGATTCCCGTCAGCGAGACCGTGCCGACGATGATCCCTGCGGTGGCTGTCGCCAAGCCGATCCCGATCATGTTACGAGCGCCGTCGATCATGCCCTCTACCCAATCCTGAACGCCGTCGCGCAGTTGCCCGATCGCGTTGGCCTCGCCTCGGAACATGGCCTTGAGTGACTTTTGGGTCAGGAGGATGAAGAACAGCAGCATTGTCGCCCAGAAGGCCGACAGGCCGGGGGACTTGCGTTCGATCATCAGGAAGTAAACCAGCACGATGATCGGAAGCAAATAGTAGAGGCCGGACTTGTAGATCTTGTCGATCTCGGGCAGTTCCACGACCTCCGCATTGGGGTCGTCGGGCTGCAAATCTTCGGTTTGAGAAGCCAGCCAGACCAGCGCGATATAGATGAGGCCAAGCAGGGCGGACAGTATCCAGCCGGACCCGCCCGGGAACAGCGACACGATCAGGGCGACAGGGTATTGCGTGGCATAGCAAAGCAGCGCGAACCCGGCAAAGAATGCAAACATTCCGCCGATGGTGCGGCCCATCGATACGACCCGGTTGCCCAGTGTCGGCATGTTGTTTTTCACCGCTTCAAGGTGCACGATATAGACCAGCGCGATGTAGGAAATCACGGCGGGCAGAAATGCGTGCGTGATGACCTCGACATATGAAATTCCGACATATTCCACCATCAGGAACGCGGCGGCCCCCATGACGGGTGGCATGATCTGACCGTTGACGGATGAGGCAACCTCGACCGAACCGGCCTTCTCCGCGGAAAAGCCCACCCGTTTCATAAGCGGGATCGTAAAGGTGCCGGTCGTCACGACGTTGGCAATGGAGGAGCCGGAAATCAGACCGGTTGCCGCGGAGCCGACGACCGCGGCCTTTGCGGGGCCCCCGCGCAGATGGCCAAGAGCACCAAATGCCATCTTGATGAAGTAATTGCCTGCGCCTGCCTTATCCAGGAGCGCGCCGAACAACACGAACAGGAACACGAACTTGGTCGACACGCCAAGGGCAATGCCAAACACACCTTCGGACGTGATCCACATATGGCTCATGGCTTTGCGCAACGAAGCACCTGCCCAACGGATCTGGTCGGGAACCCACTCGGACGAGCCGAAGAAGACATACATCAGGAAAATGACTGCCAGCACGACCATCACGGGTCCCAATGTGCGATAGGCCGCCAAAAATAACAGCGCCAGACCGGCCAATGCAAAATAGGCATCCGCCGTATCCGCCAACCCGCCGTTGCTCACGATCTTGTCGTAGAAAAAGTATCCATACAGGGCCAGCAGCGCGCCCGTGATGCCCAAGATCCAGTCATACCAGGGGATGAAATGGCGCGGGCTCGACTTGAAAAGCGGGTAGGCCATGGCCGCCAGGAAGATCGCGAAGGCGAGGTGGATCTGGCGTGAATTGTTGATCAGATCGCCCGGCAGGATATAGGGAGCGGCAGGCGAAGCGAGGAGAACCTGGAAGATGGACCAGATCAGCGCGACGGCCGCGACGAACATACCGACCGAACCTTGCGGGCTACGCGCCCCGCTGTCGCTGGCGGCAACGAGTTCCTGAAGCTCTTCTTCACTCAGTTTGCGGTTATCTGCGCTGGCCATTGCTGTGTTCCACCCCTTGGTCCCGCCGCAGTTTTCTTGTGAAAGTCTTGAAATGCGGCCTTGAGAACTGCCCCGGGGACCGAGCCCCCGAGGCATTTTTCATGTGCGGGTCAGTTCATCCAACCCATTTCACGGTAAAACTTCGCTGCACCGTCATGGACGGGTGCAGACAGGCCGTCCTTGATCATTTCTTCAGCTTTCAGATTGGCGAAAGCCGGGTGCAGACCCTTGAAGTCGTCCAGGTTTCCAAAGACCGACTTGGCCACCGTGTAGACGGCCTCTTCGGACACAGCGGTCGAAGTCACGAAAGTCGCGCCGACGCCGAAGGTCATCACGTCACTCTCGTTGCCGCGATACATACCGCCCGGAATGGTGGCCGTGCGGTAGAACGGGTTGTCGGCCACGAGTTTATCGACCGCAGCGCCCGTCACCTCGACCAGAACCGAGTCGCACGCTGTCGTAGCTTCCTGGATCGACCCCGACGGGTGCCCGACTGTGTAAACCATCGCATCGATCTGGTTGTCGCAAAGTGCGGCGGATTGTTCAGCGGCCTTCAATTCCGTCGCCAGTGCGAAATCGTCGGTCGTCCACCCCAAGGCCTTGATCAGAACTTCCATCGTACCGCGCTGGCCAGAGCCAGGGTTGCCGATGTTGACGCGCTTGCCCTTGAGGTCTTCGAACGTCTTGATGCCTGCATCGGCACGGGCGACCACGGTAAAGGGCTCCGGGTGGACCGAGAAAACGGCGCGAAGATCTTCGAACGGCCCGGCCTCTTCGAAACGGGAGGAACCGTTATAGGCATGGTACTGCCAGTCGGACTGCGCCACACCGAATTCGAGCTCACCCTCGCGGATCGTGTTGATGTTGTAGACCGAGCCGCCGGTCGACTCGACCGAGCAGCGGATGCCGTGATCCCGGCGCCCCTTGTTGACGAGGCGGCAGATTGCGCCACCTGTCGGATAGTAAACCCCCGTGACGCCACCGGTTCCGATGGTGATGAAGTCTTCGGCAATTGCCGCGGGCGCCATCACGGTCGCGGTTGCGATCCCGGCGGCTATGAGTTTCAGTTTTTGTAACATCGTGGACTCCCTTGTTTGTTGTGATGTTGTTGGTGGTGTTCAGGTTTCCCAGACTTCAGCCAGGATTCTGTTCGCTCCTTCTACTTCTGCAATTCGTGCGCGCGAGATCTCTCCGGATCGGCTGACGATCATCCCGATCAGCGCCTCAACGAGAAACATCGTGACCACGTAAGAAGAGTAGAAATGCGGGCTATCGGTCGGCACGATGAAATGGGCCGAGGCATGCTTAAGCGCAGGGCAAGCCAGGCTGTCGGTGATGAGCACGACATAGGCACCCCGTTTCTGTGCCAGCTCAGCCGCGCGAATTGCGCGTTCCGAGAAAGGTGGCTTGGTCACGATGATCAGGGCGTCCTGTTGGTCCAGCCCAGTCAGGTCTGCGCCAACAGATGCGCCCATTCGGCCCGCCATCTGCCAGTTGTCTGCGCAGAAATTGGCCATGTAGGAGAGGTATTCCACGACGCCCGTCGATCCGAGCGCGCCCAAAAGGAGGACTTTGCGCGCGGCGCTGATACGGTCGGCAACTGCGTTCAGCTGCACCGGATCAACGGTGTCGGCAAAGTTTTGCAGGTTGGCTTGGCAGGCATGCAGGTGGGCTGAAAAGAACGCGGTGCCATCTGCGCCGTGGTCATGTTGAAGCCGCTCGGCGCGTGCGGCGAACCCTTGGATACGTTGACCGATCTTGGAGCGCATCTCTTCGCGCAATTCTTCGAAGCTCGAATATTCCAGGGCGCGTGACAAGCGTGTGAACGCCGCAGGTGAGACGCCGCTTTCTCGCGACACCTTGCGCAAGGGCCGGGTGGCGATGTCAACAGGGTTCGCCGCCAGATATTCGGCTGCCTGACGAAGTGCGCCGGACAGGTCGCCGTAGTGATCGGCCAATCTTTCCTCAAGTGAAGGGGGCAAGCAGCATCTCCCGGAAAATATCCGCGCAGTGTTTACTTTGTTTCACGTGTTGTCAATCTTTGTGTTTTCTGTTTCAAGTGGGGGTGAACTTCCGGGGCGACTCATGTCACATGTTTTCCCACGCCATACGCGTGCCACTCTGCCTACCGCCATGCGCGGAGATGGCATTTATCTATATGATTCAGATGGTAAGTCGTATCTGGACGGGTCAGGCGGGGCCGCGGTGTCGTGTCTTGGGCATGGTGACCCTGACGTCGTCGCAGCGATCAAGACTCAGCTCGATCGCCTGGAATTCGCCCATACCGGCTTCATGACAACCGATGCCGCAGAGGAATTGGCCGACCGATTGGTCGCGCAGGCGCCTGAGGGAATCGACCGGGTGTACGTGGTTTCGGGCGGCTCTGAAGCGGTCGAAGCAGCGCTCAAACTTGCACGGCAATATATGATCGAAACCGGTCAGCAGGAGCGCACGAAGTTCATCGCGCGCCGTCAGAGTTACCACGGCAACACGCTGGGGGCGCTTGGAACCGGCGGAAATATGTGGCGCCGGGAACCGTTTGATGCGGTCATGGTCTCGGCAAGCCACATCGCTCCCTGTTATGAGTATCGGTTCCGCGAGGGTCACGAGAGCGCATTCGATTATGGTCAGCGCGCGGCCAATGAGCTTGAGGAAGAACTTCTGCGGCTGGGCCCGGAAACCGTGATCGGCTTCATTGCCGAACCGGTTGTCGGTGCGACCGCAGGCGCGGTTCCGGCGGTGGACGGCTATTTCCGGCGCATTCGCGAGATTTGTGACCGCTACGGTATCTTGTTGATCCTGGACGAGGTGATGTGCGGGATGGGCCGGACCGGCCATTTCTTCGCCTGTGAGCAAGATGGCGTGCGGCCCGATATCATGACCATCGCAAAGGGTCTGGGGGCTGGATATCAACCGATTGGCGCGATGCTGTGCTCTGCTGAAATATACGCAGCGATCGAGACGGGCTCCGGATTTTTCCAACATGGTCACACCTATATCGGTCACCCCGTCGCTTGCGCCGCCGCGAACGCCGTGGTTGCGAAACTGACCACGGGGGGGCTGACCAAGCGGGCCGCCGAGATGGGAGAACGCCTGCAAGAGGCCCTCGAATCCCGGTTTGGACAACATCCCAATGTCGGGGATATTCGCGGGCGCGGGCTGTTTCGAGCGCTGGAATTCGTGGAAGACCGGGAGACGAAGTCTCCTTTCGCGACAGACAGAAGGATTGCAGCCCGGCTGAAAGCCGCGGCAATGGAGAACGGCCTGATCTGCTACCCGATGAGCGGGACCATCGATGGGCGATCGGGCGATCACGTACTGATCGCGCCGCCATTCATCATCACCGACACACAGATTGACGAACTGGTGGACAAGCTGTCTGACAGTATAGACGCGGTGATCTGAAAACGCGGCCCAGCCTCATGGTGGCCCCACGGGCGCACGGCTGCAACAGGCGGATCACCCTGCATTTTCGGTGACTTTGCCTGAAACTGTGAACGCCACCGTGGCTTGCGCTACGGCCGGGGCCGACGGTTTGCATCTGCATATTCGGGATGACGACGGCCGGCCCCTTCTGGATGCCGGGGTTTACCGCGCAGCGCTTGCGGACCTGTCTGGTCTTTTGCCCGGTTTTCCGGTGCAGGTCACAACGGAAGCGGTTGGGATCCATGACCATTTCATCGCGAGCAAGAGAATAGGTTCACCACAGCCGGAACCTGTATTGTATCGCCCGCCGAAAACTTCTCGAAGGCCAGCATAACGTCGCTTTCAATCACAGCCTCATCAGCTTCTGTCCCTGAATACACTTTCATGATGCGAGCCGCAGGACCGACCTTGCTGGCAGCGCGCGCAGCACCTGCGATCCCTCCGGGAGGTGTGAGCATAATGTCTACCGGACGTGCTTCGATATTCGAAACGCCTGCCTGCGTCATCAGATCGGCCACTCGATCACAGTCTTGAAATGCGGTTGGGCCGGGTGCATCGGGGTTCCCTTTCGGTTGAGCTCCGAGTCTTTCCTCTGCCGCTTTCTTGGGGATATCAAACCAAGGATTCTTTGCCACCGAAGCCCAACAAACAAACACCATCTTACCATGATCGTTCAGTGCATTGGACAGGTTCTTCATGGCCGCAACAGTGTCGGAAAAGAAACTCATACCCAATCGCGACACCAAGAGATCGAAGGGCTGGCTTGAAAAATCGTGCGTTTGGGCATCAGCCAACAGGAACGACGCGTTTTGCGCGCCCACGGCTTTCGCTCTGCTGGCAGCGCGTGCGAGAAGAGGATCAGAGATATCCACCCCGAGAACTTTGCCATCCTTGCTGCGTCGGGCGGCCTCGAGAGTGCTTGCTCCAGTTCCACACCCAATGTCGATGATGCGGTCCGTTGAGACAATATCAGCCGTATCGAGCATCATGTGCAACATACCGGCCATCGCGGTATCCAGCGCATGTTCGTGTTCAATCCACTTCAAACCTGCTGGAGAAGCCCAATAATCAGCCTGTGCACTGTTTGCTTCCATGAAACTCTATCCCTGTTCAAATCAGCATAGCAGACATTCACGCTCCCCCAGCATCTTGCACATTGGGCTCGGCGCCGTCATGCAACGCAGAGCGATGCCGAGACAGCCGGTGAATGGTTTCTTTGCAGACTTAGCCGGTGCTGGATCTCCCTGCGCGGCTAAGGTTCACGGAAGGGCCACGCCTCGCTATAATCACCTGTGAACATCGAAAGCCAGAGGTGCGTATGGGTATGGCACGGCAACTCCCCGACGAGAGTCAAAAGAACTACCTTGTTTATGCCGGCACCGGCACGGACCTCATTTTCAACCACGGCATTGAGCTGCCGGGATTTGCGTCATTTCCGCTGCTTGAACAGCCTGAAACCCGGGCAATCCTGGCCAAGCAGATGCAAGCACTAGTAGACCTTGCCGGCGAGATGGAGGTGGGGTGTATTCTTGATGCGCCGACATGGATGGCGAATGCCGATCGAGCGGCGCCGTTGGGCTACGAGGCCGGGCAGCTTGTTGATGTGAACAAAGACGCTGTCGCTCTGATGGAAGAGGTGCGCCAAGCCGCTGGTCGCGATGATGTGTTGGTCTCGGCCTGCATTGGCCCGCGCTATGACCCCTATGCTGACATACCCCCCTTGTCTGTCGAAGACGCACGTCAATACCACAGTGCTCAGATGGACAGTCTGAAAGATACAAGTGTCGATCTGGTCACCGCCTATACATTCAACCGTCCGAGCGAGGCCGCAGGCTGTATCCTGGCCGCCCGGAATGCCGATCTGCCAATTGTCATGTCACTGGTGGTCGAGACCGACGGGTGCTTGGCAGATGGCACGAAGCTTGTCGACGCGATTGATTGGATCGACGGCGCAACCAACGCGGCTGCATTGTTTTTCATGGTCAACTGTGCGCATCCAACCCACTTCTCCGGAGCGCTCGAAAACCATCCCCGATTGAAGGGACTTGTGGCGAACGCGTCGAGTTGCTCACATGCCGAACTTGATGAGGCAGACGAATTGGACGCAGGCGATCCGCGCCAGCTCGGATTGGAGATCGCCGAAATTGCGCGGGACAATCCATCGATAAAAGTATTTGGGGGATGCTGCGGCACCGACATGCGCCACCTGAAATCGATGGCGCGAGAATTGAGTTAGCCAAACTGTTTCGGCCTCCGCATTGGGCCCTGCGCCGTCATCCGCTGCAGAGCGGCACTGAAACAGCCGGTGAATGGCGGCTTTGCGGACAAAGCGAACACCTGCCCATGGGATTTGGACGACCGGTTTCAGACAGACCGGCAGAATCCTGAAGGCTTGCATCGCGTGGTCTGCTTGCTGGATGAAACCTTTGCAAGCAGGTAGAATGACCTTCGCCAGTCACCCAGGAAAACGAAATGCCAGAGTCCCTGAATGAAAGCGCGCTTCTGAATTACCTTCGGAAAGCCGAGAAGCGTCCCGGCATGTATTTCGGGTCTTGCAGTGTTGATCACGTGAGGCAGCATTTGGACGGGTGGCGAGCGCACAGGCGCGTGCATCTCGACGAGGATGCGTTCGCTGACTTCTTTTTTGAGAGTTTCCACTCATTCGTTGAGGCCCATTATCACGACAACAGAACTGTCGGATGGAGCGGTCTGATCCGCGAGAACACAGAGACTGACGAAGACGGCTTCAGGACATTCATGTCGCTGCTCGAGCAGTTTGCAATGACGTGCGCGTCAGAGAGAAACTGATCCTATCGCGCTATGGTCGGACATTCGCTATCTTGCGGCAACTTGGTGGCTTTTGGCTCATCCAAACCGCCAAGTTCGCGTAGAGAACTCCGGCGACACGCGTATTCAACCGCCATCTTCTTGATCCATGCACAAAACTGACAATTGGCAACGGTCGCCTGTTTTCTCTCGGTTGCTGTGCTTGTCATTACGAAAGTCATTGGTCGTCTCCTGTCCCTCTGCCGGTCCTTTCGGGATAAATGGAGAGCTCTCAGACCGGGTAGTGCGCAAAAGGAACTGAACCCGATACACCTTGTGAACTAGCGCCACAGTCTGGAGGTCGCCTATTTTGGGATCAGGAGGTGTAAACGCCGATGAGCTCAAAACCCTACGGACTGGTTTGCCCAATCTCGAAGGCCACCGAGTTATTGGAACCCCGGTGGACCGTGCAGATACTGACTGAGATGTGGAACGGGGCTTCACGGTTCAATGAAATCCGACGGGGTGTTGGTTGGATTTCCCCTGGATTGCTGTCCCGACGCCTGAAGGAATTGGAGCGTAACGGCCTGGTAGAACGGGTCGAGGATAGCGCGACGGGCAATGTGGATTACCTGCGCACCGAAATGGCAATTGCGTTGGAGCCGGTTCTGGATGCGATGGCACATTGGGCGCAGCGCCATATAGAGGCTGAACTCGCTTTGGACAGGATCGATCTGTCCACATTGATGTGGAAAATCAGGAGGCGAATAAACGCGGATCAATTGCCACGCCGCCGGATTCTTATGAGATTTCACTTTAGCGACGAGAAACTGCCGCATGACACATATTGGCTGCTTTCAACGCCGGGCGCCGATGTCGAACTGTGTATTACCGAACTCGGACAAGATACTGACCTTTATGTCGAAACAAGTGTTCACGCGCTTGGCGCTGTTTATGCTGGGCGGAGCAGTTTTGATCGCGAGATCGAAAAGGGTGAAATGTTCCTGAGTGGTGATACGCGCATCGTGAGAACCATCAGCCAATGGCTGAAGCCCAACGATTACGCATTAACCGAAGGGACCGCCATGCTCACCGACAAGCCAGCATAAGAACACGTCGCCAGAACAAGGAATGGCACGGGCGACATGGTGTAAGCTGGCTGTTCAAACTTTCGGCGAATTTGGTCGTATCCTCGCTCGACGGCATTTTCGGGTTCGTAACGAATGGCCTCTTCGCGGAATTTCCCGACATTAGGCTCGCCAACATGAACGATCGCTTTGCGGACACGGCAAAGTGAAGTGTCTGTGTGTGCCACGGACATTTACAAAGCGCCGGTGACGCTCCAAAAAACGACGAAACTCGAAACCCCGGGACAGCTTTCCTTTGGAATTCATCTTTGCATATCTTGCCGGCCTTCTGACGCTCATCAATCCTTGCGTTCTGCCGGTGCTGCCCATTGTCCTCGTGGGCGCGTTGAACGCAAACAAGGCCGGCCCCGTGGCGCTCGCAGCGGGGATGAGCGTTTCCTTCGTTGTGTTTGGCGTTTTCGTCACGGCGTTCGGAGCCGGAATTGGCCTCACGCAGGATCGTCTGGCGCAGATCGGTGCGGTCCTGATGATGACCTTTGGCCTGATCCTGCTTGTGCCCATGTTTGCACGGCGCTTCGAAGTGGCGACGGCCGGTGTCGCGGCGGGGGCCGATGCACGTATGAACGATCTGGAATCGGGCTCGATCCGCGGCCAGTTTCTGGGCGGTATCCTGCTGGGAACGGTGTGGTCGCCCTGCATCGGACCGACGCTTGGCGGCGCGATCGCGCTCGCGTCGCAGGGCGAGAGCCTGATCTTCGTGACGCTCATCATGTGTGCCTTTGCCTTGGGTGTCTCGACCCTCATCATCGGGCTGGGTCTTGGCGCCCGGGAAGCGATCCAGAAACGCGCCCAAGCGCTGCGGGGTCTGGCGGCGCGCTCCAAACCCATCATTGGCGCAACCTTCCTTGCGGTTGGTGCCATGCTGTTTTTCCAGCTCCATCATGTCATCGAAGGGTGGCTTGTGGACATCATGCCGATCTGGCTTCAGGACCTCTCTGTCGCCCTCTAAGAAAAGGATCCCCCTATGAAACGACGTTCGTTTATCGCCCTCGCCCTCGCGGCATCATTTGCCCCCGTGACCGCTTTTGCGGAGGACTTCGTCGACTACACGCCCGGCGTCATCGAGAGCGCGCTCAAGGACGGCAAGACCGTGTTCGTCGACTACTCGGCAAGCTGGTGCAGCACCTGCAAGCGTCAGGGACGGATCATCAACGCGCTGCGCGCGGAAGACCCGACCTATGACGCCGCGATGGTCTTCGTCAAAGTGGATTGGGACACCTACAAGGGTCACGAAGTCACAACGTCCCGCGGTATCCCCCGGCGCTCGACATTGATCGTTCTGCGCGGCGAGGACGAGCTTGGCCGGATCGTTGCCGGAACGTCCGAAACGCAGATTAAAGACCTGATGAACACAGGACTCTGATGGCCGGACATTCGGCAGCTTGGCCCAAGCAGTCATTTAGAAAGGCTGGTTGGGCCAGTGCCGGATGGACATATGCTTTGCGGACGGAGCAGTCACTCGCTTAATTCTGGCCAGACTTGATCTGGACTGGATGAAATTACCAGTCCGGTTCGAGCTAAGGGGCTCTCGGCTGCTATTCTGGCATGACTTCTCCAGAGCCGCCGAAGTCAGCCGGGAAATCCTTCATCTTAGGCAACCCGTCCTTCATGGGCAGCACAGTTTCCGCGTAGTTCACGTGAATGCCGGGTCTGAACTCCACGCTCGGAATGATCGCCGAAAAGACGTCGATCAGCTTCAGTCCCGGGTGACCGGTCATCACGTGCCCGCCGCATTTCGCGCACCACTTCCGATCGCTGTTTTCGGTCTTGTTGTACTGACACAGGTGCTCTTCACCCTTCACGACCTTAACCCTTTCCGGGTCCCAGAGTGTAAATGCATTAACCGGCCCGGTCGACCAATGACGACAACTCTCACAATGGCAAAATCCCATCCCCGCTGGTTCACCGGTCACCTCGATCTCTACGGCGCCGCAAAAGCACTGACCTCTATGTACTGGATCAGACATGGTTTCGTTCCTTTCTTGAGGGTCAATCATTCGACAAATGTGGCTGGTTGAAGTGGACCGCGGTTGACCGTGAGATTGAAAACATCAGGCCGCGCATAGTGGCCGCTCGCGTCGAATTTCCGGCGGGAGGCCCGGGCCGCCGAAGGGTCAATGTCAGCAAACAGAAGGCCCTTTTCCTGATGCATTGGCCCTGCCTCGCGACCACCGAAAGGTTTGTAAACCACGGCATCGCCCGGATTGATCCATTCGTCCGCTTTCGGAAACAGCTCCTCGACGAACGGAACACCTTCTGGAATGTCCGCGGTTTCAAGAGAGGTGGCGCATCCCACCACCCAACAGCCGCCCTCTCGTGCAATGTGCTGCATCGTGGCAAGCCAGGTTTCGCCACTGTCCCAGGTCGGGGCACAGAGTATGTCAATGTCTTGGGCATAGAGCGCGAAACGGGCGAGCGGCATGTAGTTTTCCCAGCAGATCAGTGTGCCGACACGCCCGACCGCCGTTTCCACCACCCGCAGCCCCGAGGCATCTCCAAATCCCCAGACCATGCGTTCGGGGTTCGTCGGCATCAGTTTGCGATGATTGTTCGCAATTGAACCGTCAGCATCAATCACGGCGCATGAGTTGAACAAAGTGGAGCCGCTAACCCCGCTATCGAGTTCGTTGTATCCAAGGACCAGCACAACACCGTGCTCGGCGGCAGCCTCCCTGAGCGGATCGAGACCGCCGTTTATCCGGTCAATGGCATTGGCCTGAAGAAGAGCGTACAACGCGTCTGTCTTGCCCATTCCCGCACCCGGCGCCAATCGCCAAACGAAGGTCGGATACCCGGGAAACCAAGCCTCGGGGAAGACAACCATTTCAGCGCCTTCTTTGGCCGCGGAGCTGATGAGGTCACGGGCCCTTTCCATGGATTTTTCGAGATCAAGGTAAACTGGCGGTTGCTGAATAACGCAAAGTTTCATCTACTTTCCCTTTGTTTTGAATTGCAGGAACGAAAGCACTCGCTCACTTCGTGCCAACGGCCACGACCAGTTCACATGGTCCTTCGAAACCGTCCGCCGTTTCGAACATTGCCAAGGCGTCGCCGATTTCGCCCCACACGCTTTCCTGTGCTTCGTCATCGAGCCCGCTCAGCATCTGGTGCAGAGCTCCAAAGGACTCCCGTTCGAAACGCAGGCAGTCTGCCGCCGTTGGCAGTACGACGGGCGCACTGAGCACTTTCTCTTCGATTTCCCGGAACCCGGCGTCTTCGAAGGCGCTGGCCAGCGCCCCGGGCGCACCAAGGCTGAATGGTCCGGGTTGGCCGGCGGCGGGTGGTGGCAGCTGGGCGCGCTCTCGGATGATCGACACCGGCTTTGAGAAGAACCCATTGTTCTCTGGCGTTGAGTAGACGATCGCCGCGAAGCGCCCGCCCGGCCTCAATGCGCTCATGATACTGGACAGCGCTCTTTGTTGATCAGGGAAGTAAATCAGTCCGACCCGGCTGATCGCTGCGTCAAAGCTCTCCGCAGGCACGTCCAGGTTCTCACTATCTGCCTCCAGAGTTCCGACATTTTCTAAACCTTCAATACGCGCGTTCTCCAACGCGTAATCTAGAATGCCGGGGGAAATATCAGTTGCCAGAACGTGGCCGGAGGCACCCACGCGCCGCGCCGCGACTAATGTTTGCTGCCCCGCGCCAGCTGCGACGTCCAGCACGCGGCTTCTTGACCCGATCTTGGCCAGATCGAGCATCTCCTCGGTTGCAGGGCCAAGCCACTTTGCCAAAAACCCGCCCCATGCGTTCCAAGCCTCCGCCGCGTCCTGCCATTGCTGGCGCGTCGTTTCTTTGTATTTCTGTGCATCAAATGCCATTCTTCCGATCCTCGACCTAGTTTTGGGACATGCTTTTGTCTGGAGCCCTTTCACCATTCGCGACACGTCTGCCGGCGTCCCGAAGAAAAGCCGAAGAAATTGCTAAGGTTCGGCTATAGTGCTGAAAAACGGAGAAAATTGATCGAGTGCGGAACCAGTTCGGAATTAAGGATTTGAACCTCTTTGGCCGGTCAAGTGTCTGAGCTTCATCTTGGAAATAACCTCGTTCAGACCGACACCGGAGAGATTCGGAGTGGAGGCGGGGTATCTCATCTCGAACCGAAATCCATGGCGGTGCTGCTCCATCTGGTCGCGCACCATGGGCAGGTCATCAGCCGCGAAGAGTTGCTTGATGCAGTGTGGCCGGGGATCCATGTGGGCGACGATTCACTCACAGCGGCGATCATCAAGATTCGTCGGGCACTGGGCGATGACGCGCGCAACCCCATCCATATCGAGACCATACCGAAGCGCGGTTACCGCTTGATCTCTCCCATCAGCGCGACTGAAGCCACGGCAACCACGGAACCTCCTCCCACCTCCGGGTCGAAACCTCGGAGTTCATCCTATCGCCGCCTGCCGGTCCTTGTTCTCCTTTTGGGACTGCTGGGAATTGTTTCGTATTATGGGTCCATCTCGAAAGACCGCGTGACGGAGCAGCCATCTCCAGTAGACACCTCGACGGTGATCGCCGTGACCCCGTTTGCAAATGTCAGCGGTGATCCGGAGCAGAATTACCTCGCCCTTGGCATCAGCGACTCGATTCTAGATGACCTGACGCGCCAATCCGGGTTGTCCGTTCGGCAAATGCTGGCAGGCGCAGTCCCGGCAACGCCCGCCGACTACGTCCTTCAGGGAAGCGTCGTCCGTTTTGATGGCAGGCTGCGCGTAGTGGCGCGGTTGCTGGACGGAGACGATGGCGAAGTTCTCAAGGCTCTCAAATTCGACCGTAACTTCCACGACGTTCTGTCGATTGAGGACGAAATCCGGGACATTGTGATCACCGAAATCGCGGGCTCGATCACTGCGGAAGAAAAATCCCGCCGCGCGCGTGGCTACACCGAAAACGTGGCCGCCTATGACCTCTTTCTAAAGGCCCAAAGTCAGCTACTGGTTCGAACTGCCGCAACGAATTCGGCGGCTCAGGGGCTGTATCGACAAGCAATCGCTGCGGATGAGAGCTTTGCCCGTGCCTATGGCGGGCTCGCACTAAGCTATGCGGCCGAGTACCGAAACGGTTGGGTCAACGACGGCGATGCCGCACTGGACAACGCAATGAAATTCGCGCGGACGGCCATTGGGATCTCACCTGATTTGCCCGAACAACACTGGGTTATCGGGTATGTATCGACGCAACAGCGGCAGTACGACGAAGCGGAGAGGCACCTGAAACTCGCCATCGACATTGCCCCGGGCTTTGCCGATGCCTATGCGCTGCTTGGCGGGATTGAGACGTATCGTGGAAAGCCTGAAGGCACGGTTCCTCTACTCCGGGATGCGCTGCGCCTGAGTCCAAATGCAGGCTACCTCTACTTCCTGCTACTTGCGCGCGCTTACTACTTCTTGGGTGATTTTGAGCAGGCCCATATCAATCTGAACGAGACGCTCGAGCGAAACCCCGAAAACGTCGAAGCCCGCCTCTACCTGGCTGCCACTCTTCTCCATCTTGATCGAGCGAACGACGCCGAATGGGAAGAAATGGAAGTCCTCGGCATCGAGCCCGACTTCAACCTGGACGCTTGGAGCAAGACCTATCCAATGGTTCGCGGCGAACAACTTGACCGACTATTGGCCGATCTTCGGTTGGCTGGGTTTTCGTAAAGGCAGCGCTTCGGCACCACCTACTGCCTGTATGCCGAACCATTCCCTGAGCGTGTCTTGCTCCAGCGTCTGGTTCGGGCTCGAAGCCGCCCTTCGCCGCGTCCAGAACTGATGACCACTCGTGTGAAAGTGCGCCCATTGGGCCTAGCGACGATGTCCTCAGCGCAATCGTGAGTTTTGCAGGATACACGCTTCCCTGTTTTTGTCCTGTTAGACAGGGAGACGGGCCTGAGGCGGGATCGTTTGAGACTGGGCCGCCCACCACTTTCCTCTCTTCTGGATCATGTCAGTGCGATGTGGTTGGACCCATATGGGATCAGCGCCCTGCCGGAATCGCAGGGGTCTCGTCCCGTTCGGGTTGCGGGGCGGTTTTGCGCGCACTCTCTCGCGGGGTCCGGTTCGGGGCAGGCCGAGGGTCTAGTACCCCAGAAACTCCATCATCTTTCCATTATGTTCATAGAATATCTGCTTTTGTTCTTCGGTCAGCTCCGTGCGCTTTGCTTCCAGCGACCTGACAAATCTTCCATCGGAGGAAGCGATCTTGTCGCGGGGCGGGATCGTGCGCGTCTTGATCTCCGCGCCGAGGAACTTGGCCATCTGCTCCAGCAAGTCATCCCGTTTCTCTTCGTCGGTCAGGTCCTCATACCGCAAGAAGAGCGTGTTTCCCCTGTCCCAGGGCGCCCAGGACTGCACGTGATTGGCCCATGTTCCGAACCGGAACTCGCCGCGCGAAATCCGTTCAAGGCTGATCTGCTGGTTGTAGAAGGCGTAGATGCTCTTGACCGAATCCAGACCATTCCTGACCGTGTAGATGGTCTTGATATTCTTGTTTTTATCGAGCTCGTGCGTCTTGATCAAAGGCGGTTGTCCGGGCGGGAAGCGAATGCTCCGGTCCGAGTGTTCCAGATGGCCGACATAGGCCTCCAGTGCTTTGTTGCCGGCCATGTCGTTGGGATAGATGCTGCCTGACTTGAACCCGAAACAGCTGTTCAGAATCGTCCTGAGGAACGTGTTTCCACTTCTTGGATAAGACGCTAACCAGATCTGCGACATGAGGCCTCCCTTGATACCCGCACCCGTTTGGCCGCTACGATAGAGGCGCGCTTGCCGGATCGTAAGAAGCTGGAGCGCGGTTTCTTTTAACCTGCTGATATGGCGAAAAAGATTTCGCCTGCGAGGCCCTGCGCGGCGTCGGCCTACGCGTAGTCCGGGTGGCCTGAGATTCGCAGTCTCCCAAGGGGCTCAGCCCTCGGGGTCGTCCGCCAGAAGCCAGCCGAAGAACCATGTGGCCAAGGTCGCCGCGATCAGCTGGACGAGGATGAATGCCGCCACGTCGGCGGGGGCGATGCCCGCGAACGTGTCCGAAAACCCGCGCGCGATGGTCACGGCGGGGTTGGCAAAGGAGGTCGAGGAGGTGAACCAGTAGGCGGCGGTGATATAGAGGCCCACGGCCATTGGCACCGCCTGCGGGCGGGCCTTCAGGCAGGCCAGGATCGTGCCCACCAGCCCGAAGGTCGCCACGAATTCGCCCGCCCACTGGCCGAGACCGCTGCGCGTGGTGGTCGAGGGGTCGATCAGCGCATGTTCGAACATGACATGGGCGGCCAGCACACCGAAGATGCCGCCGATGATCTGGGCCACCACGTAGAGGCTTGCCTCACGGGCGGCGATCTCGCGCCGGATCGCGAAGCTCAGCGTGACGGCAGGATTGAAATGCGCCCCCGAGATCGGGCCGAAGACAGTGATCAGCACCACGAGGATCGCGCCGGTCGGGATCGTATTGCCCAGAAGCGCGACCGCCACGTTGCCGCCTGCGAGCCGCTCGGCCATGATGCCCGAGCCCACCACCGTGGCCAGAAGCGAGAAGGTGCCGAGCCATTCGGCCATCAGACGTTTTTCGAGTGTCACGTGGTGTCCTCCAGAAGTGCAGCGAAACGGGCGGGGTCGATATTCCCGCCGGTGATAATGGTGGCCAGTGTCCGGCCTTTCAGGGCGGTGCGCCCGCTGAGGATCGCGGCCAGACCCACCACGGCGCCGGGTTCGGTTACGATCTTGAAATGCTCAAACGCAAAGCGCATCGCGGCGCGCACCTCGCTGTCGGAGGCGGTCACGCCACCGGCCAGCAGGTCGAGATTGATCGGGAAGGTCACACCGTTGGGGATCGGCGTCATGATCGCGTCGCAGATCGTGCGCCGCCCCTTGGGGTTGGGGACGGGGTGGCCCGCCGCCAGCGAGCGTTTCGTGTCGTCGAAAAGCTCGGGCTCGGCGGCGAAGACCTCTGTGCGGGGCGAGGCCTGCGCCATCACCACCGCCGTGGCCGCGGTCAGCCCGCCGCCGCCGCAGGGCACCAGCACGCCGTCGAGCGGCCCTTGCGCCTGTTCGAGCAGTTCCAGCGCAGCCGTGCCGGCGCCGGCCAGCACCTGCCCGTGGGCGCTGGGCGGCACCTCGATGCGCCCCGTTTCGGCCCGGATCCGTGCCACCACGTCGCCGCTGTCCTCATGGTCGCGCGCGAAGGTCACGATCTCGGCGCCAAGCGCCCGCGTGGCGGCCATTTTCGCCGCCGGCACATCGTCGGGCATCACGATCAGGGCCGAGGAGCCGAGGATTTGCGCCGCGCGCGCCACGCCAAGCGCGTGATTGCCCGAGGAATAGGTCACAACGCCCGCCGCGCGCTCATCCGGCGACAGGTGCAGTATCCGGTGATAGGCGCCGCGGATCTTGAAGGCGCCGGTGCGCTGCAGGTTCTCGGCCTTGAGCAGAAGCCGTCCGCCGAGCATGGCGTTCACGTCGGCGTTCTCGAGCAGGGGCGTCCGGCTCACCACGCCTTCAAGGGTGGCGGCGGCGCGGTCGATATCGGCAAGGCTGACCGGATGCGCGGGGCGGGTCTTCATGGCAGGTCTCACGCCGGGTCCAGGTCGGCGGCAATCTGGAAGACCACGTCGCCGCGCACCACCTGCGCCATGGCCCGCTGGCAGAGCACGATGCCCGCATGGGGCGATGTGATCGCGCCGGGGGCCTTGAGCGGTGTGTCCGGATGATGGATCAGGCCCACGGTCTCGCCCACGCGCACGCTCTCCCCGATGGCTTTGCGGGGCTCGAACAGCCCCGCCTCATAGGCATAGACAGAGCCGCGCGCCACCAGTTCACGGCAGCCTTGCGCCGCGTCAGGGGTGTAGTCGGGCAGCATGTCCAGCGCATGGAGCAGACGCGAGAGCCCGCGTTCGGTCCGCCTGAGAATGTCGGGGGTCAGCACGCCGCTGCCGCCCAGCTCGGCCATGACGTTGACCACACCCTTGCGGTTGGCCGCGCCCATCGCCGTGCGCGCGCGGCTCGTGCGCCCGCCGCCGCTGGTAAAGACCCATGCGTAAGGCAGGTCGAACGCATCCTGCATGCGGCGCAGGGCGGCGGCCTCCTCTGCGCTGTGGCCTTGCCCGCGCAAGAGCGTCGGCGGGTAGAAGAGCGAAGAGCCGCCCGAATGCAGATCGACCGCGTAGTCGGCCAGCGGCATCAGCACCTCTTCGACGTAATGGGCGATCATCTCGCTGGGGCTGCCGCTGGCGTCGCCAGGAAAGAGGCGGTTGAGGTTGCCGTCATCGACCGGAGAGGTCCGCAGGCCCGCCTGCGCGGCGGGCGCGTTGAGTGTCGGCAACACGATGATCCGGCCGCGGATCTGCCCGGGTGCAAGATCGCGCGCAAGGTTCGAAAGGGCGACCTGTCCCTCGTATTCGTCGCCATGGGTGCCGCCCAGAAGAAGCAGCGTCGGGCCACTGCCATTGGCGATGCAGGTGACCGGCACGGGGAGCCAGCCATAGGCCGAGCGATGGACGGAATGGGGCACGCGCAGAAAGCCCGACTGTTTTCCCGCGGCGTCGAAATCCACCTCCGAGGTGATCAGCGTTTCCGCCAAGTCCGATCCTTCCCTGACCTTGCTTTGGCTGGTTTCGAATGCGCGGTCGGGACCTGAGACCCGTGCGCTCTGCCCAGTTTCGGCATTTCTTGGTGTGAGGCAAGCACGATCCGCGCCGCGCGCGTTATGCGGGGCCCGTGCGGGGGCCGTGCGGGGGGCTTGTGCGGGGCCTGCGCGGGGCTCAGTCCGGCGGCGTTTCCGCGAGATGCGCCTTGGCCGCATGGGCAAGGGCGGTGACCGCTTTGGAGGCGGGGACCGCGTCGCCCTGCACATAGGTTTCGTGGTTTTTCTCGATCTGGGTGAGGTCATAGAGGTAGTTGACCATCGCGCCGCCCGATTGGGCTTGCCCCTTTTCGGTCAGGTCGGCCTGCGCATGGACCGCGTGGATCTGCGCGCCGTTGCCCAGATGGAAGCGGGCGACCGGATCACGCGCCGCGCCCGACGCGTTGCGCTCGGTCAGCAGGTAGTGGGCGGCCATTTCGCGCAGCTCCGCATCGCTGCCGGTGCCGTCCGTGAGACGCTGGGCGATGGGCGTGTCGTTCAGGCCCGAGAGCCAGCGCATCAGGCCGGGGATCGGCGAGAGGGTGACGAAGGTCTCGATCTGCGGCAGGGCCTGGCTCAGCTCATCGGCGACCTGCTTGATCAGGAGATTGCCAAACGAGATGCCCTGCAGCCCGGCCTGACAGTTCGAGATCGAATAGAACACCGCGACACGGGTCTCGGAGGTGTCGCGCTGCGGGCGGTCCTCGGCCAGAACCGCCTGAATGGAGTTCGGGATGTTCTTGGTCAGGGCGACCTCGACGAAGATCAGCGGCTCGTCGGGCATGGTCGGGTGGAAATAGGCATAGCAGCGCCGGTCGGGCGGGTAGAGCCTGCGGCGCAGGTCGTCCCAGTCATTGATGGCGTGCACGGCCTCGTAGGCGACGATTTTCTCGAGAATGCTGGCGGGCGTGTTCCAGCTGATCTCGCGCAGGACCAGAAAACCACGGTTGAACCAGCTGCGCAGCAGGTGCACGAAATCGAGATCGGAGCGGCGCAGTTCGGGATGATCGCCGAGAAGACGCAGCAGGTCGACCCGCATCGAGACCAGTGCCGCCGTCGCGCCGGGAGACTGGTTGAGACGGCGCAACAGCTCCTGCCGGCGCGGCTCGGCCGAGGTCAGGATGGCGTCGTAATCTTCATAGGCGCCGGTTTCGAGATACTGCGCGCAGAGCGTGTGGAGCTTGGCGGGATCGATCTCCAGATCGGCATTGAGAAACTGGAAGAAGGCCAGTTTCGCATCCGGCTCCAGCCCCGCGTAGCGGTCGAGAATGGCCGTGGCGAGACGGGTGCCGGAGACCTCGCCCTCGGCATCGAGCAGCCCGAGACACATCTCTTCGATCGAACGGGCATCGGTGACACTGGAGGCGGACCAGCGGCGCTCGAAAAGCGTGGTCAGCATGTCCCCCAGAAAGCTGTTTTGTGCCAAGGCGGTGTGGTCCTTTCGTTCAGCTCAAGACGACCGACTGGCCGGAGAGCCCGACCGTGAGGTTGAGGCTGCCTTCGTTGATCATCCATTTGCGCAGGACGAAGCTGCGCGCGCCGGACTGGTGCATGGGATCGTTCTGCGCGATCTCGCGGGCGGCCTCGAACGATGCCGCGCGGTAGATGATCAGCCCCATCCCCTGCATCTGGGTGCCCGTCTCATCGGACATCGGGCCCGCGAAGACCAGCGTGCCCTCGGCCTCGAGCCTGGCCTGGTAGGCGAGGTGGTCGGGCAGGGAGGCTTTCACATCCTCCGGTGCTTTCGCGGGTGTGGAATGCACCACGTAAAGTTCGAAGGCGAGCGACCCGCGCGCCTTTGCTTCCGCCTTGTAACTGTCCCATGCCGGCATGGTGTCCCCCGTTTCGTGGTTTTGCTGCAGCTGCGAGAAAATCGATTTTATTTGACTTGAGGCAGTATAATCGTCAAATACGAAAGAAATCAACACGGAGATCAGCATGCGTTTCATCGTCGGACAGGTCGCGGACACAACCGCCGTATTTCTGGTAAAAGGCGACGATGCCTATGATTTATCGTCGAAATTTCCGGAGGTCGGGCCTGATCTTGCAGCCCTTGCCGCCGATCCGGCGCTGATGAAATCGATTTCCGCGGCGACAGATCTGGGGGCCGCGGTTCCGGTGGCCGATATCACGCCGGCGCTGCCGATCGCGCGGCCTCCGACGATCATCTGTCTGGGTCTGAACTATGTCGAGCACATCAAGGAAGGCGGCTACGACATCCCCGACTACCCCGCGCTGTTCATGCGCAGCACCAATTCGATGATGGCCGCCGGCGCGCCGATGGTGCGCCCGAGCTGTTCGGAAAAGCTCGATTACGAGGCCGAGCTGATGCTGATCATCGGTGAGGGCGGGCGCCATATTTCCGAGGAAGACGCGCTCAAGCATGTCTTCGGCTACACGGTTTTCAATGACGGCTCGGTGCGCGACTACCAGCGCAAGACCCACCAGTGGACGCCGGGCAAGAATTTCGACCAGACCGGCGGGGTCGGGCCTTACGTGGTGACGCCCGACGAGATTCCCGAAGGCGCCAAGGGGCTGAAGATCGAAAGCCGTGTCGGCGCGGAGATCCTGCAAAGCTCGAACACGTCGAACATGATCTGGTCGGCTGCCCAGACCATTGCCACGATCTCGGAATACACGACGCTGGAATCGGGCGACATGATCGCGCTGGGCACGCCGCCGGGCGTGGGCCATGCCAAGAAGCCCAACCCGCGGTGGCTCAAGCCCGGCGAGGTGATCGAGATCGAGATCGAGGGCATCGGCATCTGCGCCAACCCCATTGTCGACGAGGCGGATATGGCGGCGCGTGAGGTCGCGGAATGACCGAGCCGCTCCGGCTCAAGGCACAGGAAGCTGTGCGTGCCCTGCGGGCGCGCAAGGCACGGCTCGACGATGCCTCGATCGACATGATCCTGCGCGATGCGCGGTCGCATTACGCGTGGACCGACAAACCGGTCTCCGACGAGATGCTGCATACGTTGTTCGAGATCACCATCAACGGGCCGACCAGCATGAACACCTGCCCCGCGCGGTTCGTATTCGTGCGCAGCGCCGAGGGCAAGGCGCGGCTGGCGAAATCGCTTAAACCGGCCAATGTGAACAAGATGATGGGCGCACCGGTGACCGCGATCATCGCGTGGGATCCGGCCTATTGGGAGCGGCTCGATTTCCTCTTTCCCCATGACGACCGCAAGCCGCTTTTCGCGGGCAAGGAGGCCTATGCAGAGGAGACGGCGTTTCGCAATTCCACCCTGCAGGGGGCTTACTTTATGATCGCGGCGCGCGCGATCGGGCTCGATGTGGGCGCGATGTCGGGTTTTTCCAACGCGGTGGTGGATCAGGAATTCTTCGCCGGGAACGGATGGAAGTCGAATTTTCTGTGCAATATCGGCTATGCTGACGAGACGGCGCTGTTTCAAAAGCTGCCCCGGTTCGGTTTTGACGATATTTGCGAGGTGGTGTGAACGGGCATGGCGGTGCGAGTGAAAACCACGGTGACCCTGAAGGCGGAGGCCCATTGCCCCAGCCATTCGCGCTCTGACGTGAGGATCCGCGATGTCGATTTCGCAATCGACGAGCCGCTGGAGCGCGGCGGAACCAATCTGGGCCCGACGCCCACCGATACGGCGCTCGCAGCCCTGATCGGCTGCACCAATGTGATCGGGCACAAATGCGCCCGGGAACTCGGGGTCGATATCGGGCATCTCGATATTTCGGCCAGCTGTGATCTGGACCGGCGTGGTGTCACGCTCATCGAAGAGATCGAGGTCCCGTTCCCGTCCATCACGCTGGTGGTGCGCGCCGATGGCGCGGCCAGCGCGCAAGAGCTGCAAACTGTCGGAAGCGAGGTGGAGAAATTCTGCCCGCTCTCCAAGCTGTTCGAGAACGCAGGAACAGAGCTGAACGTGACTTGGGAGAAAGCCTGAGCATTTACAAATCACAACGAAAACCACTTGGGAGGTTACTATGAAAAACTGGACAAGAAAACTGGCGCTGGGAACCGCTCTGGCGGCCATGACGGCGCTTCCGTCCTTTGCGGCGGAGACGGTCAAGGCGGTCGTCATCGACGGCTATCCGGCGCGCGCCTTGTGGGTCAAGGAGTTCACCAACTTCTTCATCCCCGAGGTCGACAAGCGTCTGGCCGAGACCGGAAATTACGAGATGGACTGGCAGGAGAGCTATGGCGGCTCCATCGTGAAGCCCAAGGGCGTGCTGGAAGGCATCAAGCTGGGGCTGGGCGATATCGGCATCGTCACCACGATCTTCCATTCCTCGAAGCTGCCCAGCCAGGCGCTGTCGGCGGTGACCCCGTTCGTGGCGCCCGATGCGCGCGCCGTGGCCAAGGCGGTTGACGAGATCGCCAAGGAATTCCCGGCGATGCAGAACGAGTTCGGTAAGCAAAACCAGGTCTATCTGGCGACCGGCGTGGTTCTCGACACCTACCAGCTCTTCTCCAAGGAGCAGATCACCTCGCCTGCGGATCTGTCCGGGAGCAAGGTCGCGGCCGCGGGTATGAACCTGAGATATCTCGAAGGCATCAAGGACACTGCGGGTGTGCGCGGCGGTCTGACCGATTTCTACAACATGGTGCAGACCGGTCTGGTCGAGCATGTCATGATCTGGCCCGAAGCCGCCAAGACGTTCAAGATCGTCGAGGTTGCGCCTTACATGCTGGACGTGTCGCTTGGCGCGGTGAACACCAAGACGATCACCGTCAACAAGGACTACTGGGAAGGTCTGCCCGACGAAGTGAAGGGCGTTCTGCAAGACGTCGCCGTGGCCTATCGTGACCACGTGGCAGGCATTGCCATGGACCGCGCGCAGGCCAGCCGCGACGCCTATGTCGAGGCCGGCGGCACGATCGTTGAAGCCTCGCAGGCCGACCGCGAAGCCTGGGCGGCTGCCATCCCCGATATCGCGTCCGAATGGGCGGCCGATCTCGACAGCAAGGGCGAGGCCGGTTCCGAGATGCTGCGGACCTATCTCTCGAAGCTGGAGGCCGCAGGCTATACCGGCGTGCGGGACTGGTCTGCTGGTCTGACGAACTGACCGGACCGGACCGGAACACGGGCAGGAGCAGACAGTGCGAGATGCATTTCACTCTTGGGTCGCGCGGCTGACACGTGCGACCAGCTTTGTCGCGACGGCGGCCAATGTCTGCGGCACGCTGGTCGTGCTCGGGCTGGTCGCGATCGTGAATTATGACATCGTGGCGCGGGGGATTTTCAACCAACCGTTCCGCGGCGCCTATGAGCTGGTGCAATTCTCGATGGTGCTGATCGTCTTTCTGCAACTGCCCGATGTGATCCGGGTGGACCGTTTGACACGTTCGGACGGTCTGCTCTTCCTGATCGGGGACAGATATCCCCGCTTTGCCGCCGCCATGCGGCGGGCGATCAACACGCTGTCGGCGGTCATCATGACGCTGATCGCCATCGCGGTGTTCCCCGAATTCCTCGAGATGTGGGAGACGCAGGATTTCTTCGGCATCCCCGGCGTCTTCACCGCGCCGTGGTGGCCGGTGAAGCTGACCATCCTGTGCAGCGCCGCGCTGTGTGCGGCGGTCTTTGCGCTGAAAGTTCTCAGTAAAACCGGAGCGGACAGGCCGTCATGAGTCCTATTGAAATCGGATCGATCTCGGTCATTGCGATCATCGTGCTGATCTATGTCGGGGTCTATATCCCCGTCGCGCTGATCACGGTGTCTTTCGTCTCCATCTGGCTGATGCGGGACAATTTCGATCTGGCGATGAACCTGCTGAAAATCGCGGTGGGCGACAGCGTGATGGAATACACTTTCGCCACGGTGCCGCTGTTTACCTTCATGGGGCTGGTGGTGTCGAAAGCGGGGCTGGGCTCGGACATTTACGATGTTATGAGCACGGGTTTCCGGCGTGTCAAAGGCGGCATCGGCATGGCCACGGTCGGGGCCAATGCGGCCTTTGCCGCCGTGACCGGATCCTCCATCGCCTCGGCCTCGGTCTTTTCCAAAGTGTCGGTGCCGCAGATGCTGCATTACGGCTACAACCCGCGCTTTGCGGTAGGCGTGGTGGCGGGCTCGTCGGTTCTGGGCATGATCATTCCGCCCAGTGCGATGCTGATCATCTACTCCTTCGTGGCCGAGCAGTCGGTGGGCGAGATGTTTCTGGCCGGGGTCATTCCCGGGCTGATGCTGGCGGTGGCCTATGTTGCCGCGATCTGGTGCATGGGGCGCTTCACGCCGTCCTTCGTGGGCGGGCGTCCGGCGGATGAATACGAGCTTTTGCCGTGGGGCGTGATCGCCTCCAAGACCTTGCCGACGATCGGGCTGATCACCATTGTTCTGGGCGGGATCTATACCGGCTGGCTGACGCCGGTGGAGGCGGGAGCGGCCGGCGCTCTGGCGGGGCTGTTGATTGCGCTCGTGCGCCGCAAGATGACGCTCAGGGGCTTCTGGGAGGCGCTTCTGGAGACCGGCCATATCACCGCAACGATCCTGTTTCTCGTCACGGCGGCCTCGATTTACAGCCGGATGCTCGGGCTGGCCGGCCTGCCCAACGAGCTTGCCGACATTCTGGCCGGAAATCAGGCCAATTTCTGGACCATCATGGTGCTTTACGTGCTGTTGATGCTGTTTCTGGGAACGCTGCTCGACACCGCTTCGATCATCCTGATCGTGGTGCCGCTCTTTTTGCCGCTGATCGAGCCCATGGGCATGAGCCTTGTGTGGTTCGGCATCATCACGGTGGTCGGCGCCGAGATCGGGTTGCTGACGCCGCCCCTCGGGATCTCGTGTTTCGTCATCAAGGCCACGCTGAATGATGACCGGATCAAGCTCAAGGACGTGTTTCTGGGCGCCTTGCCCTTCGCCGGCGTCATGCTGGCGGTGCTGATCTTGCTGATCGAATTTCCCATCCTGAGCCTTGCCTTGCTGAAATGAGGACCACGCCATGCGTAATGTGACCAAAGACAATATCACCGACGTGTTCATGGAATATATGGGCGATGAGGTGCCGCCACGGTTGCACGAGGTCATGGAGAGCCTCGTCAAACATCTGCACGCCTTCGCCAAGGAGGTGAACCTCACCCACGAGGAATGGCAGGTCGGGATCGAGTTTCTCGAACGCGCCGGCGAGATTTCGGACGCGGAGCGCCATGAATTCGTGCTGCTCTCGGATGTGCTGGGCCTGTCGTCACTGGTCGACATGCTCCACACGCATCCCGAAGGCACCTCGTCGAGCGTGCTGGGGCCGTTTCATATCTCGGGCGCGCCGCCGCTGGAGATCGGGGGCGATCTCAAGGGCCGGTTCGGAGGCGAGGTTCTGATCGCCGAAGGGATCGTGAAAGACAGTGACGGTAATCCGATCGAGGGCGCCACGGTCGATGTCTGGCAGACCGCGCCCAACGGGCTCTATTCCAGCCAGGACCCCGATCAGGACACCTATTCCTTCCACGGCCTGCAAACCACCGGTCCGGACGGGCGCTACGCCTTCACCAGCGTCAAACCGGTGGAGTATACAGTGCCCTCCGACGGGCCGGTGGGCGATATCCTGAATGCCACGGGGCGGCATCCGTGGCGGCCCTCGCATCTGCATTTCATCGTCAAGGCCGAGGGGTTCCGCGATCTGGTCACGGAGGTCTTCCCCGATGACGATCCCTATCTCGACGGGGATACGGTCTTTGGCGTGCGCGAGGATCTGGTCATGTCCTACAAGCAGATGCCTGCGGGCAGTTTTCCCGAGGGGTTCGCGCTTTCGGGCACGGTCGATGAGCCGTATCTGCGGGTCGATTTCGACCTGACGCTTGTCCGGAAATAGAAGGGCGCGGCGTAAGAGGGCGCGGGACTAGAAGCCGGCTGAATTCGCGTGCGGCGGCTGCGCCCTCAGGCGAGATCCGCCTCATCGAGAAGTCCCACAAGAAACGCGCCGGTCTGGCGGTAATGGTCGAGCAGGTGCCGGCTGGCGGCGTCCGCGTCGCCCGAGATCGCCGCGTTCATGATGTCCTCATGCTCTTTCGACACATCGCGCTGCCTGTAATTCAGCGCGCTGCCCGCGAGGTAGCGGTAGCGGATGTTCAGATCGTAAAGCTGCGAGCAGAACTTCAGCAGGATCGGTGAGTTGCAGTTCTCCAGCAAGGTGAGGTGAAACGCCTTGTGGCGCTCCTCGAAAGCCTCGTCGCCCCGGGTCTTGGCGCGCACCATGCGGTGATGGCTCAGCACCACGTCCTCTTCCCACGCCTCCGAGCGGCTCGCGATGCTCAGCCGCAAGGCCATGTCCTCGAGCTCGCAGCGCAAGGCGAGGATTTCCTCGAAATTCGCCTGACTGGTGGGGGCGGCGCGAAAGCCGCGCTGGTCGATCCGTTCGACAAGATTGTCCGAGGTCAGAAGGCTCAGCGCTTCGCGGATCGGCGAGGCGCCGGTATGCAGCTTGGCCCGCAACCCTTCGATCTTGAGTTTCTCCCCCGGCCGGATTTCGCCGACCACGATCATGCGGCGCAGGGCCAGATAGGTGCGCTGCGTTGCAGAGGTATCGGAAACAGGCTGGATCGGTTCTTGGTGCATGCGCAAGTTTTATCGATTTTTTCGACTATTTCAATAGATCCGGTCGGATTTCTGCGGTTTTTGCGCTGCGGGGCAGGGGATCCGCGCAGGCTGCATTACGCGAAAACTTGGCCATATGGTATTTGGTTTTTTATCGATATTTTTTCTGGTAAATTGGTTTTGTCGAGCGTAGCTTGGGCGCGGGGATTTAGAGTTACATTTGAATTCACCATGCACGACGCGGGTTTTTCCGGTGCCGAGAGCATCGGGCATCCGCAACCGGGAGGAACAAAGACGTATGACGACCCCTGCTTTCGGGACGTTGCCATCGCTTACGGGAATGCTCTGCCTCTGGCACGTTCCGTCCGGCGCAGCTGTGCGCACCAAGATTTTCAAAACTGGTGAGACACACTCGAGCATTCGATCGGGCTCAAAAGGCCATGAAGCCAAAGCCCCAACCGGAAAAACGCCAAATTAACTTGAAGTTCTGGGAGAGGAACAATGAAAACATTACTTGGAAAAATCACGGCGACGGCGATGGCCATCCCCCTTGCGATCGGACTGATGTCTGCCTCAGCGCAGGCCGAAAAGATCCGCATCGCGCTGGCGGAGACCCCCTCGGACGAGCTGGCGGCCTTCTTCGTGGCGCTCGACCGCGCCAAGGCCAACGGTCTCGACTATGAGTGGACGGCATTCTCCGACGAGGAACTGGCCATTCAGGCGGTTCTGAGCGGCCAGATGGATATCGGCTTCGGCACGCCTTACGCGGCCATGCAGCGCTCGAAAGCGCCGCTGCGGATCATTTTCCAGCTCTCGAAGCTGAAATTCTTCCCCGTGACCACCACGAAATACAGCGAGCTCAAAGACCTCGACGGTGAGCCGATCCTGCTGCACTCGCGCGGTGGCGGCACCGACTCCATCGCCAACGTGATCGAAGACCGCGTCGGCATGAAATTCGGTGAGCGCTCCTATGTGCCGGGCTCCTCGAACCGCGTCGCAGCCCTTCTGGGCGGCCGGGCCGATGCCACGATCATCGACCTGTCGAACAAGAACAAGCTGATGCGCAGTGACGCGGCCAGCAACTTCAACGTGCTCGAGATGTTCGACGTTGAGGCCAGCGACGAGGCGCTCTTTGGCAACCTGAACTGGATTCAGGAGAACGAGGAGCAGGTCGGCATTTTCGTCAGCGCGCTGGCCAGTGTCTGGAAGGACATGAGCGAAGATCCCACGGTCATCCGCCGCGAAACCAACCCCGACGGCCCGATCGGCCAGCTCCCCAAGGAGATCCTTGACGAGCTTGACGGCTTCTACAGCGATGCGGTCGAGGGCGGTCTTTACGATCCCAACGGTGGCGGCCGCAAAGCGGCTCAGGCCGACATGGACTGGTACACCGCAGCCGGTCAGCTTGACGGCGATCCCAGCACCCTCAACATCGAAGATTTCTGGTACCTCAAGCCGCTGGATGCAGCGACCAACTGATATGAAACCGGGTGTCGCCGCGCGGGTTTGATCGCGCGGCGGCCCCACCCCCTGACTATTATCATCGGACAAAACACTCATGCAGAACCGCGCCCTCATGCTCAAACTGCTCTCTGCCGTGATCCTTTTCGGAGCATGGGAGATCGCAGGTCGCATTCCGGTCAGCTTTGCTTTTCCGACCTTCTTAGAATCGATGGGTGCGCTGCTGCGCATGACGATGGACGGCACCATGTTCACCGCCTATGCGGAGACGCTCAAGCCGCTTGCCATCGGAGTCGTGATCTCGGCTTTTCTGGGTATTGCGATTGGCCTCTGGGTCGGGCTTAGCAAGTTTTTCGACTGGCTCTTTTCCCCCATTTTCATCGTCATGCAGGCCGCTCCGCTGGCCGCGCTGATCCCGCTTCTGGTGCTGGCCTACGGCATCGGGCTGACCTCCAAGGTTCTGGTGGTCTGCATCATGGCGATGCCCGTGATCGTGCTGAACACCAGCGGCGCCGTGCGCAACACGCCCGAGAGCTACAAGGAGATGGGCCGGTCATTCCTGGCCTCGGACCTCTCGATCCTCGTGCGGATCATCATTCCGGCCGCCTCGCCCGTGATCTTCGCGGGGCTGCGTCTGGGCATCTCGGCGGGCTTCATCGGCGCCATTCTCTCCGAGCTCAAGATCACGCCCACGGGCGTTGGCGATATCATCACCTACAGCCGCTCCATCGCTGATTATCCCAGCATGTATGCGGCCATCTTCTCGATCATCCTTCTGGCGGTTCTGTTCCTGAACCTTCTCGAAAAGATCGAAACAGTACTCTTCAAAGGAAACCAACGTGGCTATGTCTCAGATTAAGGAAGCAAGCGCAGCGGCCGCTTCTGCGGAATTCGAAAGCGCCGTCTCCGTCAAAAACATCACGAAAAACTATGGCGAGGTCGAAGCCCTGCGGGACATGTCGCTGGAATTTCCGCGCGGTCAGCTGACCTCGCTGCTGGGCCCGTCGGGCTGCGGCAAGACGACCCTGCTCAAGATCATCGCCGGCCTGCTGGAGCCGACCTCCGGCACGGTGGAAGTCGGTGGCAAGGAAGTGACCGGACCGGGTCCGGACCGGGCCTTCGTGTTTCAGGACTTTGCGCTGCTGCCTTGGGCCAGCGTGATCCGCAACGTGGCCTTCGGGCTGGAGATGCGCGGCGTGGCCGCCTCCGAGCGCGAGGCGATTGCCGAGAAATACATCAAGGATGTGGGTCTGGCCGGGTTTGAAAACGCCTATCCGCACGAGCTTTCGGGCGGTATGCGCCAGCGTGTGGGTCTGGCCCGGGCGCTGTCGGTGGATGCGGATGTTCTGTTGATGGACGAGCCGTTCTCGGCCGTGGACGAGCAGACCCGCCGCAAGTTCCAGGAAGACCTGCTGGCGCTGGTTCAGAACGAGAACAAGACCTTCCTCTTCGTGACCCACTCGATCGAGGAAGCGGTCTATGTCTCCGACCAGATCGCCATCCTGCTGCCACGTCCGAGCCGCGTGTCGGAGATCATTCGCCCCTCGAGCTTCCGCAACAAGGGTGTCGATAATATCCGGCGCGATCCCGAATATCTCGATATCGTTGACGAGATCTGGGCTTCGCTGCGCAGCTACGTGGAATAGGAGGTCCGGATGACGTTATTTGGATATCGACTTCCGGGCATGTCCTCGCTGCTTGTCTGGGGTCTCTTGTGGGAGATCGTCGGCCAGAGCGGGCTGACATTCTTTGTCCCGCCCCTGAGCGAAGTCACCGCGACGCTGTTCTCGATCATCGGGACGGACGCGTTTCAAAAGGCGCTTTACGAGACCGCCTATGCCTTTCTGGTGGGCGTTGCCTCAGCCATCCTGATCGGCATTCCCGTCGGCATTCTGATGGGCAAGAGCCGGCTGCTCGATGAATTGCTCCTGCCGTGGGTCAACGTGTTTCTCAGCGCGCCGCTGACGGCGCTGGTGCCGGTGCTGATGGTGCTGTTCGGCTTCGGGATGAAGTCCATCATCATCACGACCGCGCTGTTTGCGATCTGGATCATCATCCTGAACTCGCGGGCGGGCGTGCGCCAGATCAACCGCTCGCTGGTGGAGATGGCCCACAGCTTCGGCGCCTCGCCGGTGGACGCGTTCTTCAAGATCTATTTCTGGGCCGCCTTGCCCGAGATCCTTGGGGGCGTGCGGATCGGCATCATTCGCGCCGTGAAAGGCGTGATCATCGGCCAGTTGCTGATCTCGATCGTGGGCTTCGGCGCGCTCTTCGAGCTCTATTCCGCCAACTTCCTGATGGGCCATTTCTGGGCTGTTCTGATCGTGCTCTTCGCGCTGGCCTTCACGATCTCGGAATTCCTTGCCTATCTGGAGCGCCGCGTGGCCTATTACGCCGCCAAGCGCTGACAGGTTCCTGTGCGGGGCGGGTTTGCCGCCCTGCACATCCTCTCTTTCTCGCCCTTCCACACAGACAGATTAAAGTTGCGTTTGCGGTCGAACTGCGGCCTGCTGAGCGCGGAGGCGTTGTGTTATCGTAAACCGTTGGTGGATCCTTAGCGTTCTGTTTTTCGCCCGGCTGACCATGGCGTTCCAGTTTCAGTCGGTGGCCGCCCTGTCGCCGCTTTTGTCCCAGACCTATGGCACCAACCTTGCCGAGATCGGCCTTCTGATCGGTTTCTATCTGGCCCCGGGCGTGCTGATCGCGATCCCGGGCGGCGCGATGGCGGCATGGATCGGGGACAAGCGCATCGTGGTGCTGAGCATGGTGCTGATGCTTGCCGGCGGGGCTCTGGCGGGTCTCGGCGGCAGTTGGGAGACGCTTGTGGCCGGACGGCTTCTGGCCGGCGTGGGCGGCGTCATCATCAATATCGTGATGACCAAGATGCTGGTGGACTGGTTCATGGGCCGCGAGATCGCGACCGCCATGGCGATCTTCGTGAATTCATGGCCGGTGGGGATCGCGCTGGCGCTTCTGGTGCTGCCGGTCCTTGGCGAGATCGGCGGGCTTGAACTGGCCCGCGCGGTGACCCTCGGTCTGATTGCGGTGGGTCTTCTGTTCTTTGCGCTGTTCTACCGCGCGCCGGACGGGGCTGCGCCCGCGCAAACGGGCTTCAGGATCGGGCGGTTCCCGGGGTGCGCGCTGATCTATGCGGGGATGATCTGGGCGCTTTACAACAGCGCGCTGGCGATGATCTTCAGCTTTGGCCCCGCGATCCTGAGCCTGCGGGGATGGGACGTGACCGCCGCCAGTTCCCTGATCAGCGCCTTCATGGTGGTGTTCTCGGTCTTCCTGCCGCTGGGTGGCATTCTGGTCGACCGCACGGGGCGGCGCGACACGGTGATCTCGGTCAGTTTCCTGAGCTTTCTGGTGCTTCTGCCGCTGGTCTTTGTTGCGCCCGACTGGGCAATCTGGGCGATCTTCCTGACCGTCGGGGCGTTCTTCTCGCTGGCCGCGGGGCCGGTTATGACCCTGCCCTCGGAGGTGCTTGCGCCCGAAGACCGCGCCTTCGGGATGGGGGTGTTCTATGCGATTTACTACGGCGTGATGATGGCGGCGCCCACGCTGGCCGGCGACATGGCCGACCGGACCGGCAACACCGGCGTGGCGATCCTTCTGGGGGCCGCGATGCTGGTTGTCTGCCTCGTGGCGCTGGTGTTGTTCCGCCGCGCCAGCCCGCCCAAACCGGCCCGCGCGGCGACATCAAGCTAGATCCGGCTGGGCGCGTCCCGAGCGCTGTGGCCTGCCCCTCCATCACAAGCCCGATCCGGCCGTTGTGCCGGGCCTCTGCATGGCAGGCCAGCCAAAGCTCCAGCTCACGCCCAGGGCGCGGGCGCATGGTCGGGCAAAACCCCGGGCCGGGCCCTCTTTTCGGGTCCGGGTGCCACCTTGTGCATGGCACTTTGCCCCGCGGTGCAATAGCGTGTGCGCGAACCCGATATGCAAGGATGGGACATGGACAGTTTGAAACCGGGCCTGACCGGCACAGCCGAGCTTGTGGTCGGCACCAATGACACCGCGCCACGGGTCGGATCCGGCCGGATCGCGGTTCTGGCCACGCCGATCATGATCAATGTGATCGAGGAAGCCGCACTGGAGGCGGTCGAGCATCTTCTGCCCGAGGGGATGCAGTCGCTGGGCACGCTGCTCGAGGTCTCGCATATCGCGCCCACACCGATCGGGATGCGGGTCACCGCCACAGCGGAACTTGAACGGGTCGAGGGCCGGTCGCTCCACTTCCGTGTCGTGGCGCGCGATGAAACCGAGGTGATCGGCGAAGGCCGGCATGAGCGGGTCGTGGTCACGGCCGCGAAATTTGCCCAGCGGGTGGCCGCCAAGGCCGGGCGCTGAGGCGCAACGGGGGCAGGGGAGCCATGGGCGCCACGGCAGCAAAACCCAAAACCAAGCCGCGCAAATCCGCGCCGCCAGAACCTTTCAACCTCATGCTGGTGGGCCAGCGCGGACGGCTCCAGTTCGAGGCGCTCCTGCTGGTGGCCTCGCTGCGCCACACCAATCCCGATTTCAAAGGCCGCGTCATCGTCGCCGAGCCCGCGCATAATCACCGCTGGGATGACGACCCGCGCATCGCCAACCCCGACATTCGCGCCATGCTGGAGACGCTGGGCGCCGAGATCGTGCCGTTCCGCTCGCAGGTTTTCGGCTGTGGCTACCCGCATGGCAACAAGATCGAAGGCCTCGCGGCCCTGCCCGAGGGGGAGCCCTTCCTCTTTCTCGACACCGACACTCTGGTCACCGGTGACCTCTCGACGGTGCCGTTTGACTTCAACCGGCCCACGGCCTCGATGAAACGCGAAGGCACCTGGCCCAAGATCGAGCTCTACGGCCCCGGCTATACCGAGATCTGGAAATCGCTCTATGACAAGTTCGGCCTGTCCTTCGAGCCGACGCTGGATCTGTCCCAGCCAGATGAATACTGGCAGCGCTATCTCTATTTCAACGCAGGGTTCTTCTATTACCGCTGCCCGCGCGTGTTCGGGGAGACCTTCCTGCACCACGCAAAAGAAATCCGCGACACCCCGCCCGCAGCACTGGTCTGTCAGGAACTCAAACCCTGGCTCGACCAGATCGCCCTGCCCCTGACGCTCCACGCGCTGGGGGGTGGACGGGTGCCCGAGGTCTCGCAGATGATGGATCACGAGGTCACCTGCCACTACCGCGTGCTGCCGTTGCTCTACGCCCGCGAAGCCGACGCGGTGGTGGAGACACTCGAAACCGTGGCCGCCCCCAACAAGATCAAGAAGCTGCTCAAACTCTATGAGCCGATGCGCCGGATGATCTATCAGGGCAAGGGCCGGAAAGTGCGCGCCATGTTCGACCAAGCAAACCTGCCACGCCGCGAGCAGATGATCCGCAACCAGATCAAACGCGCAAATCTCTGGATGCGCTGAATCGCACACCCCGTTTCTTTTTGGTAAAAAATATCCTCGCCGAAGGCGAAACCGGCCAACGCTAGCTGCGGGCCGCTTTTTCCTCGATGCCGGAGACACCTTCGCGCCGTGCAAGCTCGGCCAGCACGTCGTCCAGAGACACATCCGCAGCCTCCAGCATCACCAGCAAATGGTAGAGCACATCCGCGGCTTCGGCCGTGAGGTTTTCCCGGTCACCCTTGACCGCGGCGATGATCGCTTCCACCGCTTCCTCGCCAAATTTCTCGGCGCATTTCTCCGGTCCGCGGGCCAGCAGTTTCGCGGTCCAGGAGGTTTCGGGATCAGCCGTCTTGCGGGCGGCGATGGTCTGGGCGAGACGGTCCAGCGGGCTCATGGCTCGATCCTCATGTTCAGGCCGGCTTTGGCCATATGGGCCTTGGCTTCGGCAATGGTGAAATCTCCGAAATGGAAGATGGAGGCGGCCAGAACGGCATCGGCTCCGCCTTCGGTGACGCCCTCGACGAGATGATCGAGCGTTCCGACACCGCCCGAGGCGATCACGGGCACGCTGACGGCCTCAGAGATGGCGCGGGTCAGCGGCAGGTTGAAGCCTGCGCGGGTGCCGTCGCGATCCATCGAGGTCAGCAGGATCTCGCCCGCGCCCTTGGCCACCACGGTTCTGGCGAAGTCGACCGCGTCGATGCCGGTGGGGCGGCGTCCGCCATGGGTAAAAATCTCCCATTTTCCCGGTGCCACGGTCTTGGCGTCGATGGCCACCACGATGCACTGGCTGCCGAAGCGGTCGGCCGCTTCGGCCACGACCTCCGGGTTGGCCACGGCGGCGGAGTTGAAGCTGACCTTGTCGGCGCCCGCCAGAAGCAGTTTGCGCACGTCCTCATGGGTGCGCACGCCGCCGCCCACGGTCAGCGGGATGTAGCAGGCCTCGGCGGTGCGGGTGACCACGTCGAACATGGTGCCGCGGTTTTCATGGGTCGCGTTGATGTCGAGAAAGCACAGCTCGTCGGCGCCGGCGGCGTCATAGGCCTTGGCGGCTTCCACCGGGTCGCCCGCGTCGATCAGGTCGACGAAGTTCACGCCCTTGACGACGCGGCCGTCCTTGACATCGAGACAGGGGATGATGCGAGTCTTAAGCAAGGATTATTGCCTCCGGCGGGGATATTTGGAGAGACGCGAAACTCAGCTCTTCAGAACGTCGAGCGCCTCTTTGAGATCGATTGCTCCATCATATAGGGCACGTCCGGAGATTGCGCCATTCAGGGGCGCTCCGGATGCTTTCAGTGCGCGCAGGTCCTCAAGCGAGGAGACCCCGCCCGAGGCGATCACGGGGATCGACACGGCATTGGCCAGTGCCGCGGTGGCGGCCACGTTCGGCCCCTGCATCGCGCCGTCGCGGTTGATGTCGGTGTAGATGATCGCGGCGATGCCCGCGTCTTCGAACTGGCGCGCCAGATCGGTGACCATGACATCGGTTTCCTCGGCCCAGCCCTTGGTGGCCACGCGGCCGTCGCGCGCGTCGATGCCCACCGCGACCTGTCCCGGGAAGGCTTTTGCGGCGGCGCGCACGAGCGCGGGGTCTTCCACCGCGACGGTGCCAAGGATCACCCGGGCGAGGCCCTTGGAGAGCCATGTTTCGATCGTTGCCATGTCGCGGATGCCGCCGCCCAGCTGGGCGGGCACGGAGGTCTCCGACAGGATTGCCTCGACCGCTTCCGCGTTCACCGGCGCGCCGGCGAAAGCGCCGTTGAGATCCACGAGGTGCAGCCATTCGCAGCCCGCGTCCTGAAAGGCGCGCGCCTGTGCGGCGGGGTTGTCGTTGAAGACGGTCGCCTGATCCATTTCGCCTTTGTAGAGGCGCACGCAATTGCCGTCCTTGAGGTCGATGGCGGGGTAGAGGATCATGCCGGATTGTCCTGTCTGGTCTGGGTCGCAGTGTCTGGCGGGTCTAAACCACAGCGCGCGCGGAGATGCAAAGCCCTTTGGCCCTCACGTCAGGCTTGCACAGCCCGCGCGCGACGGGGCAGGATGCGCGCAAAGCTGGGAGGCGCGAGATATGAAGAGAGTTGTATTGGCGGCGGGCCTTGTGCTCGGGCTGGGAGGTCCGGCTGTGTCTGATCCGGTGCTTGGCACGTGGAAGACGCAGGAAGATGACGGGGCTTTTGCCCATGTGGCGATGGAGCCCTGCGGCAGTGCGATTTGCGGCACGATCCGGCGCACCTTCCGCGCGGGCGGAGAGTATGCCTCTCCCAATATCGGTAAGCCGCTTCTGTGGGACATGCAGCCGCGCGGCGCGGGGAGCTACAATTCCGGCCGCATCTGGCAGCCCTCCACCGACAAGGTGTTCAAGTCGAAAATGGCCCTGTCGGGCGATGTGCTGAACGTGTCGGGCTGCTGGGGGCCGATCTGCAAGCGGCAGGTCTGGACGCGGGTGCGTTAGGGCGCCCAACGCAGGAAATTCGCGATGATCCTGAGGCCGGTGCGCTGGCTCTTTTCGGGATGGAACTGGGTGCCGATCACGTTGTCGCGGCCCACGATCGCGGTGATTTCGCCACCGTAATCCACATGCGCCAGCCGGTGCGCCGGGTCGGTGACCCGGAAGTGGTAGGAATGCACGAAATAGGCGTGATCGCCGGTCGCCACGCCCTCCAGAACCGGATGCGCGCCGGTGATCTGCAGATCGTTCCAGCCCATATGCGGGACTTTCATGCGCGGGTCCGAGGGCGTGATACGCACGATCTCGCCGTCGATCCAGCCAAACCCGGGCGTGTCCTCGTATTCGCGGCCCCAGCTGGCCAGCATCTGCATGCCGACGCAAATGCCCATGAAGGGGCGGCCCTTCACGGTCACGGCGTCGCTGATGGCCTCGTAAAGGCCGGCGCGGTCCTGCATCAGCGCGTTGCGGCAGGCCGGAAAGGCGCCGTCGCCCGGCAGCACGATCCGGTCGGCGCGCGCCACGTCCTCGGGCGACGAGGTCACCAGAACCTCGCCTCCGCCCACCTCGGCGGCCATGCGCTGGAACGCCTTTTCGGCCGAATGCAGGTTGCCGCTTTCGTAATCTACCAGAACCGTCAGCACTTAGAGCGTGCCCTTGGTCGAGGGGATTGCATCCGCCTTGCGCGGGTCGGTTTCGACCGCCGCGCGCAGCGCGCGCGCCACCGCCTTGAAGGCGGCCTCTGCGATGTGGTGGCTGTTGAAGCCGTGCAGCGTGTCGATATGCAGGGTGATGCCGCCATGGGTGGCCAGCGCCTGAAAGAACTCGCGCACCAGTTCCGTGTCGAAACTGCCGATCTTGGCGGTCGGCAATTCGAGGTTGCACACCAGAAACGGGCGGCCCGACAGGTCGAGCGCCGCGCGCACCTGCGCATCATCCATCGGCAGGTGGCATTCGCCGTAGCGGCGGATCCCGCGCTTGTCGCCAAGCGCCTCGGTCAGGGCCTGACCCAGCGCGATGCCGGTGTCCTCGACCGTGTGGTGGTCATCGATATGCAGATCGCCCTTGGCGCGCACGGTCATGTCGATCAGCGCGTGGCGCGCCAGCTGGTCGAGCATATGGTCGAAGAAGCCGACGCCGGTCTCGTTGTCATAGCTGCCGGTGCCGTCGAGATTGATCTCGACGGTAATCTCGGTCTCTGCCGTGTTGCGGGTTATGCGTGCGGTCCGCATGGGACACCTCTTTCTTGGTCTCGGCGCGTTATAGGCAGCGATGCTGCCGCCGCCAAGAGGGGCTGGGCCACTCTGTGGGGACTTGTCGCTATTCTGCCCTGACAACGGTCGGGGAGATGGCCGGGCGGTGGTGTTATAGGGGCGAGGGCGCGCGGCGTTCGGGCGCGCCAGAGGGCGTCGTGCGCCACGTTGTGCCTAAAAATTAGGCATTTGGCCGGTGTTACGCCGCGAATGGCCCGTGAGAATTGCATTAACTTTGTGTGATCGTACAGTCAGGACCATGAGCGACGAAAAGCAGTATTTCGACGAGATGTTTGGCAAGGGCGCGGACCCGCGCGGGCCCTACCAGGATTATTTCGCGTGGTTTTCGGAAGAAGACACCCGTCGGCTCGCGCGCAAATCCCAAGAAGCCGAGGCCTTGTTCCGCCTGACCGGGATCACCTTCAACGTCTATGGCCGCGCCGAGGCCGCCGAGCGGCTGATCCCCTTCGATCTGGTGCCGCGCATCATCTCGGCGCGGGAATGGTCGCGTCTGGCCAAGGGGATCGAGCAGCGCGTGCGCGCGATCAACGCGTTTCTCTATGACATTTACCACCGGCAGGAGATCATCAAGGCGGGCCGCATTCCCGTCGAGATGATCGCGCGCAACGACGCGTTCCTGCCGCAGATGATCGGCGTCACTCCGCCGGGCAATGTCTACACCCATATCGTCGGGACAGACCTTGTGCGCACCGGCGATGACGAGTTCTACGTGCTCGAGGACAATGCCCGTACGCCGTCGGGCGTGTCCTACATGCTCGAGAACCGCGAGACGATGCTGCACATGTTCCCCGAGCTGTTCTCGAAGGTGAAGGTGCAGCGGGTCAGCCAGTATCCCAATTCCCTGCGCCGCTCGCTCAGCGCCTGTGCGCCCAGCCAGTGCGAGGGCCGCCCGCGGCTGGCGGTGCTGACGCCGGGCATTCACAATTCGGCTTATTACGAGCATGCGTTTCTGGCCGACCAAATGAATGCCGAGCTGGTCGAGGGGCATGATCTCAGGGTTGTCGACGGGCGCGTGGCAATGCGCACGACGCAGGGCTACAAGCCCATCGACGTGCTCTACCGCCGTGTCGATGACGACTATCTCGACCCGCTGAATTTCAACCCGGATTCGGTTCTGGGTGTTCCGGGGATCATGGACATATACCGTGCAGGCGGCATCACGATTGCCAATGCGCCGGGCACCGGGATCGCCGATGACAAGGCGATATATTCCTACATGCCTGATATCGTAGAGTTTTATACCGGCGAGAAGGCGATCCTCAAGAACGTGCCCACCTGGCGGTGTTCCGAGAAGGACGCGCTGGCCTACGTTCTCGACAATCTGGAGGATCTGGTTGTCAAAGAGGTGCATGGCTCGGGCGGCTACGGGATGCTGGTGGGGCCTGCCGCCAGCAAGAAAGAGATCGCGCGGTTCCGCAAGAAGCTGGAGGCAAAGCCCGGCAACTACATCGCGCAGCCGACGCTGTCGCTCTCGACGGTGCCGATCCTGACAAAGGCGGGTCTTGCGCCGCGCCATGTCGACCTGCGCCCCTTCGTGCTGGTTTCGCCGGACCGGATCGAGATCACGCCGGGTGGGCTGACGCGGGTTGCGCTGAAAAAGGGCTCTCTGGTGGTCAATTCCAGCCAGGGTGGCGGGACCAAGGACACTTGGGTGCTGGAGGAATAACGGCATGCTTGGAAAAACCGCAGGTGGCCTGTTCTGGATGTTCCGCTATCTCGAACGCAGCGAGAACACGGCGCGGATGATCGATGCGGGGTTGCGGATTTCTCTGACCCGATCGAGTGCCGCCGAAAGCGAATGGGCTTCGATCATCGATTCCACCGGGCTGCGCGCGGCCTACCTGCAGCGCCATGAGAAGATCGAGGGGGCCGCAGTCATCGATTTCCTGCTGCGCGACAAGAGCAATCCCGGATCGGTGATTGCGGCGGTGGAGAATGCCCGCAACAACGCGCGTCTGGTGCGCACGGCGCTGACCCGCGAGGTCTGGGAGGCGGTCAACGAGTGCTACATGGTGCTCAAGGACAAGCTGGCCCGGCCGATCCGGGATCGCGAACTGCCGGTGGTGTTGCAGACGATCCGCCAGCGCACCGCGTTCGTGCGCGGCGCGTTGCACGGCACGATGCTGCGTAATGACATTTATGATTTCGCCCGCATCGGGACGTTTTTCGAACGCGCCGACAACATGGCGCGGATCCTGGATGTGAAATACTACATCCTGCTGCCCTCGGTCTCGCAGGTCGGCAGCCTTGCGGACAACGTGCAGTGGGAGACCATCCTGCGCGCCACGTCGTCGGTGCGCGCCTACCAGACGGTGACGGAGGGCGAGACGGATCCGAGATCCATCGCGGAGTTCCTGATGCTCGACCGCCGCTCGCCGCGCTCGCTGGCGTTCTGCTATGGCAAGATCCTCGACAATCTGGGCTATCTTGAGACCCAGTATGGCCAGCACGTGCCCTCCTACGCGATGGCCGAGAAAATCTCGGGGCGCTTCAACAATTACAGTGTCGAGGCGATCTTCGATTTCGGCCTGCACGAGTTCATCGCGGAATTTCTCAATGACAGCCGCGCCTTGGGCTATCAGATTGAGCAGGATTACAGGTTCATAGAATAAGACCATGCGTTTGAAGATCTCTCATACGACCTCCTACCATTACGAGACGCCGGTATCCTACGGGCTACAGCAGCTCCGGCTGCGCCCCAAATCGCGCCCGGGCCAGGAGGTGCTTAGCTGGGATTTGTCGGTGAGTTCAGGCCAGCTTGAGGTTTCCTACGAGGACGAACACGCCAACACGGTCGATCTGGTCAGTTTCGAGCCGGGACAGAGCGATTTCACGATCCATTGCGAGGGCGAGATCGAGGTGGCGGATCACGCCGGTGTAGTGGGGCGTCATCACGGGTTCGTGCCGCTCTGGCTGTTTGACAGGGCGACCGAGCTGACCAAGCCGGGCCCGCTGGTGCGCGCGCTGGTCCGCGCGTTGCCGAGCTGCGAGACGGAACTGGAGACGCTGCACACGCTGTCGACCCATATTCTAGAGGCCGCGCCCTATTCGACCGATCAGACGAGCTCGGAGCTGGCCAGCGAGGACGTTTTGGTTGCGGGCCACGGGGTCTGTCAGGACCATACCCACGTCTTTCTGACTGCCGCGCGTCTGCTGGGCTTTCCGGCGCGTTACGTCAGCGGCTACCTGATGATGAATGACCGCGTGGAGCAGGATGCCAGCCACGCGTGGGCCGAGGCGCATGTGGAGGGACTGGGCTGGGTCGGGTTCGACATCTCCAATGCGATCTCTCCCGATGCGCGTTACGTGCGCGTTGCCACGGGTCTCGACTATCGGGGAGCTGCTCCTGTGTCCGGTTTGCGTTTTGGCAGCGGCGGGGAACATCTCAAGGTCTCCTTGCAGGTACAGCAGCAATGACGTTATGTCGGCGGATGCTTTGCACGTCCGGTCTGGCGCTGGGGGCAGCAGGGTGTGACAACAGAGGCTGAAGGGGTCCGCGAGACATGACCTATTGTGTTGGAATGCTGCTCAACAAGGGCCTGGTCTTTATGTCCGACACGCGTACCAATGCCGGCGTGGACAACATCTCGACGGCCCGCAAGATGCATTCCTGGAGCGTTCCCGGTGAGCGCATGATCACGCTGATGACTGCGGGCAATCTCGCGACGACGCAATCTGTGGTCAGCATTCTTGACGAGCGCACCAAGGCGGTGGGCGACCGCAATCCGTCGATCCTCGAGGCGCCGTCGATGTTTCAGGTGGCGCGGATCGTAGGCCAGACCCTTAAAGATGTGATCGCATCGAATGCCGATACCGGCGAGACCGCGGATGCGAGCTTTGGCGCGACGATGATTGTCGGCGGCCAGATCGAAGGCAGCGCGCCGCGCCTTTTCCTGATCTACCCTGAGGGCAATTTCATCGAGGCTTCGGAAGACAACCCGTTCTTCCAGATCGGCGAGACGAAATACGGCAAACCGATCCTCGTGCGCGCCTACGAGCCGGAAATGTCGTTCGAGGATGCGATCAAGCTGCTGCTTCTGAGTTTCGATTCCACGATCAAGGCCAACCTGTCGGTCGGCTTGCCAATTGATTATGCGACCTATCCCAGCGACAGCCTGATGCCTTCTGAACATAGACGGATCGAACCCGGTGACGTCTATTTCGAGACGATCTCGGATGCGTGGGGCAATGCTCTGAGAGAGGCGTTTCGGCAGTTGCCCGATTTCAAACCGTAAGGCTAGGCAGGGTCAGCGAAGATGGACATGTGGGACATGAGCGCTGAGACCGATATGACCTTTCGCGCACAACACTGGTTTGTGGTCCAGCTCGAACCTAATGGTCTTTCCACAGCGTAGCGCAATCTGGAGCATCAGGCCTTTGCGCACTTCAGCACGCAGCGCCTGGATACTGTGCGGCGGAGCAATCGCGCCAATCCTATAACGAGAACACGTACGTATTCTGAGAGCGTACCACCAAGTTGTTTGTGCACGTTATCGGGGCCTCCAGACTGGGGAGGTGGCGTATTGAGCTAAGAAGTTGAGAACAACCCCATACACAGAAGGAAAATGCTCCCCCTCGAAAAGAATAAATGGTGGTTGATCGGTGTTGCATCCATCCATATTGGGGTTGTTGGGCACAAATCATCAACATATAGTATTCCGAATTGCGCCAATGGAGAGGATGTAAGAGCAGAAGCGGCGGAAGAAAGGATTAATCATGAGGATGCCTGATTCTGATGATCTGTTTGACGAAAATGCCGATGCTCATACACCGGCTGATACGCAAGATATGGGCTCAAATCAGATTGGAGGCGACGGGGTTTCTGTCGAAAAGGCGGAAGTTGTTCCTAAGCTTGACGAGGGCACAAGGCCTGATGAGCAGGAGGCAGATCCAAACCACCCCAATTTGGATGATCCGAAAAATTTTGAAGTTACGTTTCCTCTCCTTTTACAAGCCGCCAAATACGTCCTTGCCAAAGGCCAGCAGAAAGCAAATAAACCGGATACGAGAAAATCGCTCGAGGACATTTCGGACGGTTTAGGCGGCTTGAAGGCTCTCCTAAACTCCACGACACCTGCCGTGATCAAGCTGCGGATGCAGGAATTTGTCGATGCTATTGCTTTGCCCTGTGACGCGGATGATGAGACGAGGGCGGCGGTGGAACAGGATGCGCTGGAAATGCTATTCTCCTTTGCGCCTAATGATCCGGTGGAACGCATGCTGGCATCGCATCTCGTAGCTACGCATCGCGCGCTCATGAAATGCTTTCATGATGCAGGTGATCAGGACGCTTCGCCGCAATTACGCGATATGAGCCTTAGGCACGCGGAACGTCTCATGGCGTCGTTTGAAAAACAGCATGCTGCCCTTCTGAAAAATAAGGCTAGGTATGGGGACAAGGACCGGGTTGAGGAGATGACTGCTCAGGAGAGTAAAGAACTCGCAATTAAAATCTGGAGTTTTCTCCATATGGCGGAGAAGCAACTCCAACTGGAACAGGATGCACAAAAGAAACACAACTCCGATGAGAGCTAGCCCGCGCTGTGGCGCGAAAACCCGGAAGGGCACGTGCTGCCAGGCACCGGCGGTCAAGGGGAAACAACGATGCCGGATGCATGGGGGTGCTGTCGGCTCTGGGGCGCCAGTGGGAAACCGGAACGCCTTCAAGCACGGGATGTACACTCGTGAAACGCTGGAGTTCCGGAAACATGTCCGGGAGCTTTTGCGCGATGGACGGAAAATGATCGATGAGTTTTGAAGGCAACATGAGACCGGCAGCACCATAGTGCCCTCCGGAGCAAGTTAGCGCTTGTGCAAACCTACTCGAGCTCTTTGAGTCCAAGCCGCACAGCCCGGTTCGGGTTTCGCTCCAGAATATGTTTGCCCAGGGATCGGGCGAGGTCTTTGTGCCCCTTGGCAACGGCTCGCTTGAACAATTCACGCTGATAGCGGGGTGATGATTTTCGTTCGCGCAGGAGCGTATAGTATTCGTGATCCGAAAGTGTGCCGGAGAGTGCGCCCAGAATGATCGGTGACAGGATCCCCATCTGACTGAGCGAGCTTCCCAAGCGGTGGCCGAGCATGGGTGCGCGCAGGTGCTGGACGTTTTTATTTTTGAAACGTGCGGCGTGTCCGGCGTCGAGCGGCTCGTAGGGGTCATAGAGGATCGATACGCGCCGCGCGGCGCGACTGACCTTGGCCGCGTCGCCATATGGGCCGGAGTAATCCCGATCCCACGCGGTCTTGTAGCGCGTCTCCCAAGGAACCACAGACTTGTCCAGCGTGGACTGCGGGGAGATTGCCACGACATCGCATCTGGGGGCTGCAGGTGAGAAGGCGCAGGCGGCGTATCCGCCCATCGAAGCGCCATAGAACACCACGCGTTTAAACTGTTCAAAGAACCCAGTGGTTCTGAGCTCGTCGAACTGCTCGTAGACCCATGGCTCGCGATACCATGTCCAGCCACCAGCAAGCACGCCCAGCATCGACCAGCCCTGCTTTTCGATGAATGCGTAGCCCCAAGGACGCCTGTCTTCCCGTTTGTCCATCGCAATGTCCAGATTATCAAAGGTCACTACGAGAGTGTCGCGACTGCGCGGTTGAAACAGGAAGGAATGGCCTTTGGCACCGGGGCGATACCACCCATCGCGCCCAGCGAGTTCGGCCGCGATCAGGTTCCATTTCTCGCCGCTTTCCACTGGTTCGGGCGGTTTTGGTTCCATACGGATCCGAGTGATTTCCTTTTCGTCCTCTGTCCGCGTCGAGAGCGGCGTGTTCGTGCCCCAATTCTTGAGGAAAGGAAAAGCTCCGGATCCCTTTCGAACGTCCATGAAAACCCGGGAATCTGCATGCAGACAGCGTTCAAAAAGGGGTTCAAGAAAGCGGACTTTGTAGCGATCGCCAAAGCCTTCGAGATTGCAGAGAACATCGACGGGGCGCAAATCTCCCTGTTTTCGGATGATCCTAATGCGGCCGGGTTCGACTTCATTTTTGGTCAGGAACTCCGTGTATTCCGCAATCCAAGGCTGCGTTTCTCTGCCAAACTTCCCGCGGCGATTCATATCGGTCAGCACGATGTCACAATCGTATTGGTGGTGCAGCGCAAGAACGAAACTGCGCGCGCCACCAGTCAGATCGGCGACGGACCGCACGTCGGTCAGATCAAGCTCGTCGATCAGCGCGCCATCGAACGTTGCGTTGCCACGCCCTTTGATCGGCGCGAGCGCAGGGTTGATCCCGTGATCAGTGACCAGCTTTGCCAGATAAGAACCCTTGGGCGGCAGACCAGCGTGGATATTGCCCAACTGGCGCTTGTTCGAGGCCCAGATATGCAGCGCCGTTGTTTTTTCAGTGATCAGATCGGTCGCTCGCCTGCGATCGCGCATGAACAAAAATCGCTCGCGAAAAGTGACTGGGTAGAACGCGTCAAGCGGCTGCACATGTTCTTTCAATTCGAGCGCGTGGACGTAATGCGTGAGCATCATCGGTCCCCAGACACCCCAAGGCTGCTGCGAAACATGCACTGGCTTCCCGCTCGCTGCCGCAGCCCGCATTTTGCGCTGCCGTTGCCTCGGCAGAAATGGGGCTACGGAATAGCGATCAGCCGTGAATGAGAGCATTTCCGCCAGTATCTTGCTGTCCGAGGGCAGGCCTAGTACGGCGTTGTTCACACGGTGCTCGCCCGGTAACTCGTAGCCGAACACGTAGTCACTGTCGTAGTCCAACGGGCGATGGCAATAGACATCGGTGTCGATCCAGATCATGCCGGGGCATTTGTGGATCATGTGCAACCGGAACAGATCCGCGAACAGGGCGAAACTGTTTTTCTGCTCGTATTTGATGAAATCGTCAGTGTCGATAATCTCGCGCCCGTTCCTCCGGACTACGCCCTCTGGCACGTTCGGAATGTCCTCGTAACTGAACAGAGTGATCTTCTGACCTTTGTCGACAAAGGATTTCAGGCAAAGCTGTTCCATCCAGCTCAGCGGGCCGCCGATCCAGAGAGTCCCAACCTCGCGAACACGCGCCATTCTCTGCCCCTCAATTCCGGGTCCCGGTCTGATGCCGGGTGGTTCGTGGAACATCCTAGGGGCACAAGTGCGGTTTGTGTATCGATTCATTCGAGACGCAGTGACCCCGTTCAGATTTCTCGGATTTGTGATGTTTGCATTTCTGTATGACGACCGGAACGAGCTTGCGCGCGCGCGGCCTCGGGATACTATGACTTCGGTTGAAGTATCCTCATTTCAGCCCATGGCAGAGCGGAACACAGGCAGATGAGCAAAGAGACCTACACCGTCGTTTCGACGATGAAGAATGAGGGCCCGTATATCATTGACTGGATCGCGCATTACAAGACGCTTGGCTTCGACCATATCTTAGTTTGCACCAATGATTGTACGGACCCGACCGTCGAGATCTTGTTGCGGCTTCAGGAGTTGGGGTTTTGTACGCAACACAACACCATCGTGCGGCGCGCCGGTATTCACCGCAGTGCTTTGAGGCAGGCCAGCCGGCGCTATGATATTGTGATGGACGCTAAATGGGTGTTCGTCTGCGACGTGGATGAATATCTGAACATCCATATGGGCGATGGATCGGCGCGTGCTTTGGTCGAGGGATCCGGCGAAGACGCCGATGTGATCTCGGTGCCGTGGCGCGTATTTGGTCCTGCCGGTATCAAGGAATTCGCCGACGCACCGGTAACCTCTCAGTTCAGAATGGCCGAATTGCCATGGGACGCAGAGAAACGCCCGCAAACCGGTAAGTTCGTTAAATCTCTCTACACGAACCAGCATAAATTTCAGCGCATGGGCCTACATGCTCCGGTGTCCCTGGAAGATCAGATAGCCCACACCAAACGCGTTTTGCCCGGTGGCAAGGATTACGTGGTCAACCGAGAGCGAACCGACAATCCGCCGGTGTTTGACCACGCTCAGGTCAATCACTACGCCCTGCGGTCGATGGACAGTTTCCTGGTCAAGCGCGCCCGGGGACGCGCGAACCACTCACACCATGTTTTAGGGGCAGATTACTGGAACAGGTTCAATCTCAATGACGAGGAAGACACGAGTATCGACCGCTATAACGCGCTGTCCCACGGGTTGGCAAAAGAACTGAAAGCCGACCCGGTGCTGAAAGAGCTGCATGCTTGGGCGGTAGACTGGCACAAGAGGAAGGCGGCATCTCTTAGGATGGATCCAGAGATGGATGGGTTGATCGGAGAGTTGGCTTAAAGATTCTAATCTCAAAGCCTTGTGCTTTTTCTATAAGCATTTGTTATAAAACATAAACCGAAGATGTCTTGAGGTGGTTAACCGATTTTTCTATCGCACAGTGGGGAACGTCAGGGTACGATTCTGGGACAAGCTCCGTATCGAGAAAAAGGAAATACTCCAGTGAGAAAGTATCTTGTTTGAAGCAGAGAAGAGTTGGACTGGCCGCAAAAGCTCATTTGCCAGGGGCTTTAGGTACCAATACATTCTTTCGGAAAAGGTTGAGGAAATACTCTCGTTTCGACACCATGCTGGTGCACGCTGGAATGTTCATCATGGGAATGCACTTCCTTTTTGCCGCCTAAGGGACGAAAAGGGCTGTCAGATTGGTTTTCTTTTGGGGATTGCCGTTGGCCCGACGGGATTAATCTGCGGAGGAGCTCCTTTTTTGCCGCTGGATAGTTCGGATCCGGACTTCTGGAACAAATTTGAAACTTATATTGTGGACGTAGCGGGGCGCTATGCCTTTGTTTTAGAATGTGCAGAGGGTGCGCGCCTCTATACTGATCCTGTTGGAATGATCGGTGCTGTTTACAACCGTGAAGATAGGTATGTGGCCTCCTCAGTTTTGCTTGCCGTAAAAAGAAAAGTTGAACCAAACCCGAAATTTGACTTTGAACTGATTGAAAAACATGGTGGGAAGCTCTCGTTGTTTCACACGGCCGACGCCCATGTAAAACGTCTCAAACCAAACCACTATCTAGACTTGGCGAACTTTGATGAGCATCGCTTTTGGCCCAAGACGGAAGATTTCACGGGATCAACGCGTGTGCCGCTTTCAATCTATGATGAAATTTCGGCGCGGACTCGTTTCAATGTTGGCGAGATAACGGGTGCCTACAAGACGGCTTTGCCAGTAAGCGGCGGGCAGGATAGCCGCCTTCTATTGGCGATGAGCAAGCCGCACCTAAGAGACATCGGTCAGATTTATACGCATATCAACAATTACGCCACGCGCCGAGACGACGCTATCGCAAAGGAATTATGCCGTACTCTTGATGTTCCGCACGAATCTCATGATCGACGATCGCGCGCGCTTCCCAAGTGGGAAGTTAGAAGATCGCAGCGGATTTATCAGCAAACCTTGGGAGTCAGAGCGAGTCTTCCCAAAGAATACACCAATGGTGTCATCACAGGAGTTCAAGATGGTGCCGTGATTTTGCGAGGGCATCAGACAGATATTCTACGCGCCGTATATGTTTTCGAACCGCAAGATCGCTGGCACGAAGTTGATTGGCAGATAGAGCGATTACTAATTGTGCCCAGGAAAATGTTTTGCGAGGAGGTTGCCGACCGTTTTAGGCCCGATTTTGAGGACTGGCAGGCAACATTACCGGAAAATGCGCGCCAGAAAGCTGCAGATTTTATGTTTCTTGAGGTTTACTACAACTCAACTATCGGTTCCGTGTTTCCGGCACTTTGGCGAAATTTCTATCTTTCGCCTTTCAACAGCAGGCGATTGATTGGGTTGTCGTTGTTGTTTAGTGAGCGAGAACGCAGGCAATCCGTACCTGTTTTTGATATTATCGAGCGTAGTTGTCCTCAACTATCGTCGGTTCCTTTTGATTTCGAACTGCCTGCGAGTCTGGATGGCATGACAGAGCCAAAATATTATGAGCAGTTCTCTGATCGTCGGACGAGAGCTACCAGTCTCCGGTTTGCAAAGTACCTTGGGTCTTTGACCGATTGAACGACCAGGCAGTAATTTTGTGCGAAACTGCAGAGAGAGTGCGGCGGTGCAACAATGAACAGGTGGCATTTTCGCCGAGAAACAGGACGGATGTTTGAAGCCATCTGTGAGCGAGGGATGCGGGGAAGCGGCCGGCCTGCTCCTGCGGGTACTTTGCGCGGGATAGACGTCATGAGTCCCCAGGAAGTGCTCCAAAAGTTTACGCAAGCATCAATTATCTTTTTCGGTGGTCGCGGTAGATTTCCAGACTGTTTGGCACCCAGAAGTTTTTTCGAAAAACTGGTTTTCTCAAAATACTTTGGTCCAATTCCAATGCCTTCACCGGCGGACAAACTCAATGTAAAATCCCGTATTCTGGCTGATGTGTTGAGCTATGTAAGCCCGATTCCGGTGGTTTGGCATAGTGATCGGCCCTTGAGTGAGGACACATTGGCTAATCTTCAACTCAGACCGGGAAAGTACTATCTGAAGTCGAATTACGGATCGGGGCGAAACCTTCCGATATCATTTCCAATCGCAGACGAGGCAGCGCGGGACCTCCCTATGCTAACCAAAACATGGCTTGAGGCAGAGCATGGTATCAGGGCTGGTGAGTGGTGGTATCAATTGATGAGGCGTCATATCTTTCTGGAAGAGGACCACAGCGAGAACGGCGAGTCACTCGTCCCGGATCAAGCGAGATCCTGATGGTTAATAGAAAGGCGTAAATTGCGCAGAGAGCGAAAAAACAAGTGGGGAGAGTGCTTTCCGTCTAATCCGTTGAAATCGCGGGCCTGACCGCGGTATGGCTTCTTGGTTCCAAAAAACTCTGGAAGCGGCTCCGAACTTCTTTGGTGGGTGCTCTCCAGATACTTGCGGAGTGGCATCAGAATAGGATGAGGCATCTTCGAGCACGACGATTACGCCTCGACTGCAAAAGACAAGATCGTCTTGGCGCGTGCTTCGAACGAGTGAGTGCATACAAGGCTATTAGCCAAAGCTCGCCGCTTCGCGCGTTTAGCTTCGGTTTCCGAGCGGGCCGCGGCGATAGCTTTCTTAAAACTGTCTTTGTCGTCAAACACATAGACGAATTCTGCGATTTCTTCGGGTAACCACCCGACATCCTCAGATACCGGGATCGCTCCGCATGCCAATGTATCGAACACACGGTTCGACAAAAGGCCCCGATTTTTCATTACTTCGGTGTGGTCGTTTAGCACAATCTCGGCTGATTGATAGATTAGCGGCAGCTCTGAATTGTCGACCCAGTCGCTCACAACGAACTCGTCATACTCGCTTCCGCGCCACCCCGGCCCCCAAATTCTTAAGTCCTCAACGGTTTCTTTTGCGAATAAGACCGCCTTCCTTTCGTTGACCGTCCGATTGCGTCCGACAAATACAATACCCGCACGTTCTTTCTCCTTTCCAAGCTTCATGAGGTTGGCATCAAAGGCTTGCGGGAGCAGCGTAGAGATGTTTGCTCCACGTTCCTTACTTGCTTTCTCGAATTCTGTTTTGGACGCCCAGAAAACGTGGTCTGCATTTTGATAGTTCATATCCCGCATGCCTTTGGAAATACACCAGAAAAGACATTTTCGTTCCGCTTGGCGGGTGAATTGGGCGCGTCCACGTATCACGAGATCGATCCCTCTGGGGGCGTTGTCTAAATACCAATTCTCCTGCGCGGCAATTGTTGTCTTGTGACCGAGGCGGCTGAACTCTCGGGCCAATCCGCGCGCAAAGTGGTAGTCCCCCCAGGTCAGCATCTTTGCGCGGTTGGGTGCAGCAAGTTTGATGGAGATTTCGGGTTTACTTTGCCAGTCATCGCTGAGTTCGCGCGGGAAGGCTGATAGCCACTTACTATTCTTAGCGCTTTCAATATCCAGGCTCGAAAAATATTTGGCTGTACCGTAATCTTCGAACTCAATATCCAGAAAATCCGTTAGAATTGCGTTGTAGCTCTCCGATAGTATCGAGCTGTCTGGATTAAGGTTGCTAACGATCACCAAGCCGGTTGGTGCGGCGTCCACGACGTCCAGATCAAGATCTGGTCGGTATTTCTGCAGAACCGGTACCATTTTCCATACATCGCCTGTCCACGATGAAGTTTCGGCTTGACCGCGCGCTCTGCGTGCCATTGAGCTATTCCAAGGCAGACAATCATGCAAAACGATGATTCCGTCTTTTGCGCATGACCTTTCCGTGCCAATGAAATCGCGCAGCAGGTACTCGAATAAATGCATGCCATCAAGAAACGCCATATCGATCTTGGCGCCTAATTTACTTAAGCGATCCGCCTCAAAGAACGCATCGCTGGTTTCTTGAAAGGCAAAGAATTCCGGTTTGTTTCCAATTATTTCGTGCCTAAGCTTGTATACTGGATCGACGGAAACAGATTTGGCTCGGCTGAGTTTTAGGCTCGCGCCGGTCTGCGTTCCGATTTCGAGATACCAGTCAGGTTGAAGGTTTTCGTGTAGCGCTTCGAGGAAGGAGAGATAGTGCAGCCCATCGGCTGGAAAAAAGCCATCTTCCAAGCTGCGCTTCATGCTTCCCAAACCCCATTCTTTTTTTGAAAGACCATAAACTACTTCAGATTTGTTTTTCTATCAGAAAACTCATTACCGTTGTGTTCTACTTAGAAGTGTACACCACGGGCAGCGCAACTTTGCGTCGCCGCGCCAGCCAGACCACCCCATCCGTAGCCGCATGTCGCGGATCTGCGTTTGGGTGTATTCTTTCTTGAAGTACTGATTTAGCTCCAGATTGTGGGCAGAAAGGAGAGCGAAGGCTGTTTTTGCGTCTCGCCGTGAAGGCTTGTGGAACCTGTGGATCATGTCGGACAGCTGTCTTTCAGCATGAGCGTTTCGGAGATCAAGGATTATTGATCCATCACTCTTGACGCTGTTCTCCCAAAAAGCCGCATAGGTATTCGCAGCATAATGAAAGCCACAGCTCAATAGTGACAAGGCAAGATCAATGTTCTCAATTTTGTTTGGTGCCTGACGTCAGCGCCTATGGGCCCAAATAGCGGTATTTGATAAGAGAGGGTTTCTGGCTCATCGTGACCACTGAGGAGTGGATGATGAGAAAGACAAGCAAGAGCTCCGGCGCGAAGATCGTTAAAGACATCAAGCGGGCAACACGCAAACAGTATTCGGCTGAGGAGAAGATCCGGATTGTTCTTGATGGCTTACGCGGCGAGGACAGCATTGCTGAATTGTGTCGCCGCGAGGGGATTTCCCAAGGCGTTTACTACAAATGGTCCAAGGACTTCATGGAAGCCGGGAAGAAGTGGCTTGGGGGGCTCCCTTGCGAAGTTGGGTGTGGCAACACTTAAGGGATCTTACGTGGATTCCACGTTTCCCGCATCATTTGTTGCGACACTTCGCGATCTGACAAAGACAGTGAGCCGATCCAACCGTTAGAAATCCTCATAGAATGCGAGACTGCCAGCCACGCGGCTCAATTGACGTCCGACCTGTATTTTCAAATTTGAGCTTTGAGCCCAATCTCACGAAGGCTTTTGCACGTCAGAAAAATCTGACTATTTGGTTTGAAGTCAAAGGCAACACGGGTGCTGGTAGGACGCGTCGGACTCTGGTTCACTCAGACTTGATCACTGAGACTGTTGCTGCCTTCGACCTTCTGCCAGGCAAATTCCGTCAGCCTCTTCAACGGACATATTGCTGGGCCGATTAATTGAACGGTCCCAAAGGACGCGGTCTCTGGTGTACAATTGACAGGTAACAACACCCTTTCCCGTATTTAGCTCGACGGGCTCGGTCTCATAGGCTCTAGGGTCAGGGACACAACCCGACAGAAACACTAACCCTGAAAACAATACTACTGAGTTTCTTGCTGACATGATCGTGTCCTTTTGTGGATTAGGGCGTAGGGTATTACCTATTCGCAAGATCGCCGAGAGTGAATAAGAGTTTTTGGAAAACGAGAACCAGGCTAACCAGTAGATGTTTCTAGGTGTTGGTTAGATACAACGTCGATTTTGTTTACTGAGCCAAAGTTCAGCAGCTTTGAGTGTTGCTCTGCAGCAAACGGCAGTCAAGAGCCCGGAACAGCCTTACGCGATATCGACGAAATGACGAGAGCGATATCTCCGGCGTACGACCGGCTCTTTGCATTCTGGAATGTGCCTTTCGCAGTCGTCCAGTGTTACGTCGCACACACCTGTTTACCCGATCCGCCTACTGAGGTTTTGTCACCAAGTGCTGACGAATGCCCTGTGGGCGCCGCTCGAACACAACAACGCTGTCATAAAAGGTAATGCTGTCAGTCGTTTTCGTGATTTGAGTGACCTCAAAGTCTTCTAGGATGTGTTGAGCGTTCAGTTCATCAATCGTGGTCTTTGCAAACTCGATGAATGATCCCTCTCTTCGAAGTCCACCCCCAAATTTCGGCCAATACGACGTGTGCATGTCTTCGACCAGATAAGTCCCATTGGCGGAGACACGTCCATATAGCGCACCGAACGTCTTGATGACGTGGGAGTTCACATGGCTGCCGTCATCAAGCACAATATCGAAGCCGTCGTACTCATCCGCGACCTCGCTCAGAAAACCCGCATCGTCTTGGCTTCCAATCCGGACATCAATGTTGCCGCCCGCGTGTTTAGCGCAATCCGGATTGATATCGATGCCGACAATCTGCGATTCACTGTGGAAATAATCGCGCCACATGCGCAGTGAACCCCCGCCGTGCACACCAATCTCAAGCATTCGAATTGGTCGACTACGAAAGCGGGCAAAGTGTCTTTCGTATATATCAAAATAGTGCAGCCACTTATGGAGGCGCTTCTCGCCGTTGTTCAGAAAGTAGCGATGTAGGAATCCGTCACTGCTCATTCTTCCTCACATTTATTTATTGTTTGATGCACCTAGAGCAGAGACTGCCATCAATCGAGCGGGGATTCCAAGAGCATGCGCCGGGAATTTTCGCAGCCAAGTTCCGAGTCTTGGCTTGGGGCGGCGCAAGTGTGTCAAACGAATTCTCCGTCCACGAAGCGATAACTCAGACAGTCAACCCGTTCCATATCGCAGCCAACGGCGGTTTTGTCCGCAGAGCAGTCTTTCCCACGGTCGAAGAGCGTCGCGATGCAGCTAAGTTAAATCGCCGCTCACATTGGAAATACGAGCAGGTCAAAACCCAGACACCAGATATGATCGAGTTCGTCAGCGAAAGAAAATGTGCTACGAGGCGGAGGAGCAGCGTCGCTCCAATTTCCATGCAAGCGGCTCGAACAGAGTGCCGCGACCGTTTGGCTGGGCAACGATGCGTGTTGGAACAGCTTCTGATCTGGATGCAGGTTATTGTAACATGGGACACCATTTTCGAAGAGCGTTGGGGTGGTCTTTATGTATCCTGGGCGGGCTGTTGCTTCTGTTCGGGTTTTGGGCCGTCGGAGCCTACGTCTGGGGTGTGATTGCCGCTTTGAGCGAACCCGATCAGTCTTGGATCTTTTGGGGCCTGGCCATTCTAGTGATCGGTTTGGCCGCGATTGGTGCCGGGATCGGCGTAACCATGGTGGGCCTGCAGCTCCTTCGTGATCAGAAACCAAGATAGGGCTGACGCTTGATCCGCCGCCTTGCCGTGGACCATCAGCAAGTTCCGCCTGCCTCACGCGCCCGTGGCCGTGGTATCATGCTGGCCGATAGATCTTATGATGGCCGCGATTTGTAGCAGTTGGTCGGAAAGCGGGTTCGTTGTTCTCCAGATCATACCGATCGTGCGCGCCGGGCGGGGCGGTGGGAAGCGCGCGACCGACACGTCTGCCGAACGCGTTTCCAGTCCAACCGCCATTTCAGGGATGAGCGTGACGCCCATGCCGGCCCCGACCATCTGAACGAGGGTCGACAGCGAACTCCCCTCCATCAGCTGGCGCGGCTCGCTCTCGCCAAATTGGCAGAAGGACAGCGCCTGATCGCGAAAGCAGTGTCCTTCCTCGAGCAAGAGCAGCCGCATCGTCTGCAAAGTCTTGGCGCTGGGTACCGGTTTTTTCCCATCCTCGGAAGACCGGACCAATACGAAATCTTCCTGAAACAGCGCGAATTCGGTCAGCGCCGGCTCCGAGACGGGCAGGGCCACGACCGCGAGATCGAGCCGCCCGTCGAGCAGGTCGCGGATCAGGGATCCGGTGATCGCCTCGCGCAGCTTCAGATCCAGTTCGGGAAACCGGCGCGACAGGCCCGAGATGATGGTCGGCAGCAAATAGGGCGCGACGGTGGGAATGATGCCCAGCCGGAGCCGGCCGGCCAGCGGCCCTTGCGAGGCACGCACGAGATCGTCGAGCTCTTCCACCGACAGGAGGATCTGGCGGGCCTTTTGCAGCAGTTCCTCGCCGACGGGGGTCAGGCGGACCTGACGCGCGCTGCGCTCGACCAGCGGCGCGCCGAACATGCTCTCAAGCTCCTTGATCTGCAGCGACAGGGCGGGTTGGGAGATCGCGCAGGCCTCGGCGGCGCGTCCGAAATGCCGGAACCGCGCCAGCGCTTCAAAGTAACGGAGCTGTTTCAGGGTCAGGCCAATCATTAGTTTAACTTATCAGACTGTTTTGGATATCCAATTGGAATTAATTGCCCGCCTTTGTTAGAACGATTCTAGATCTGGCGACAGATGGCTGATTCACCCTCAAAAGGAGAGACTTCCCATGGACGGAAACAACATCGATCCGGCCGGCGGCTGCCCCGTCATGCACGGCGGCAACACCGAACTTGGCAACAGCGTCACCAAGTGGTGGCCGCGCACGCTGAACCTCGACATTCTGCACCAGCGCGATGCCCGCACGAACCCGATGGACCCCGGCTACAACCACCGCGACGCGGTCAAGGGGCTGGACTACGAGGCCGTCAAAGCGGATGTCAAAGCACTGATGACCGACGATCAGGACTGGTGGCCGGCAGACTGGGGCCACTATGGTGGCCTGATGATCCGCCTGGCCTGGCACTCGGCCGGCTCCTACCGGATGGGCGACGGCCGCGGCGGCGCGGGCTCGGGCAACATCCGTTTTGCCCCGCTGAACTCCTGGCCTGACAATGCGAGCCTCGACAAGGCGCGCCGGCTGCTGTGGCCGGTCAAGAAGAAGTACGGCAACGCGCTGTCCTGGGCGGACCTGATCATTCTGGCCGGCAACATGGCCTATGAATCGATGGGTCTGAAGACCTTCGGCTTCGGCTTCGGCCGTGAGGACATCTGGGGCCCCGAGACGGATGTGAACTGGGGTGCGGAAGACGAGTGGCTGGCCCCGTCGGAGAACCGCTACGGCGATCTCGACGACACTGCGACCCTCTACAACCCGCTGGCCGCCGTGCATATGGGTCTGATCTACGTCAACCCCGAGGGCGTGAACGGCAACCCCGATCCGGCCCGCACCGCGCTGCACGTGCGTGAGACTTTCGCCCGCATGGCGATGAATGACGAGGAAACCGCAGCGCTGACCTGTGGCGGCCACACGGTCGGCAAGGCGCATGGTGGCGGCGACCACGAGAACATCGGCGCCGAGCCGGAAGGCTGCCCGGTGCATGCGCAGGGCTTCGGCTGGTCCAACCCCGGTCACGACGGCAAGGCTACCAACGCCTTCACCTCCGGTATCGAAGGCGCGTGGACCAAGAACCCGACGCAGTGGGACATGGGCTATTTCGACTACCTGTTCGGCTACGAGTGGGAGCTGACCAAATCCCCCGCCGGCGCCAACCAGTGGAAGCCGGTCGACATGCCCGAGGACGAGATGCCGGTCGACCCGACCGATCCCTCGCAGCGTCGCATGCCGATGATGACCGATGCCGACATGGCGATGAAAATCGACCCGGTCTACAACGAGATCTGCCAGAAGTTCCGCGCCGATCCCGACTATTTCGCCGAGACCTTCGGCCGCGCGTGGTTCAAACTGACCCACCGCGACATGGGACCGAAAGCCAACTACTACGGCCCTGACGTTCCGGCAGAAGAGCTGATCTGGCAGGACCCGATCCCCGCCGGTTCGACCTCCTACGATGTCGACGCGGTCAAAACCAAGATCGCCGCAAGCGGCTTGACGGCGGCCGAGATGATCGCCACCGCATGGGACAGCGCGCGCACCTACCGCGGCTCCGACAAGCGGGGCGGCGCCAATGGTGCCCGTATCCGCCTTGCCCCTCAGAAGGACTGGGTGGCCAACGAGCCCGAGCGTCTTGCCAAGGTTCTGGGCATTCTGGAGCCGATCGCAGCCGAGACCGGAGCCTCCGTGGCAGACGTCATCGTGCTGGCCGGCAATGTCGGGCTTGAGCAGTCGATCAAAGCCGCGGGCTACGCCACCGAAGTTCCGTTCACCGCGGGCCGTGGTGACGCGAGCGACGAGCAGACCGACGCCGAGAGCTTCAGCGTTCTGGAGCCGCTGGCTTGCGGGTTCCGCAACTGGCAGAAGGAAGCCTATGCGGTCGCCCCGGAAGAGCTGATGCTCGACAAGGCGCAGCTTCTGGGCCTGACAGCGGCCGAGATGACGGTGCTGGTTGGCGGTCTGCGTGTGCTGGGTGTCAACCATGGTGGCTCGAAAGACGGTGTCTTTACCGACCGCGAAGGCCAGCTGACGAATGACTTCTTCGTCAACCTGACCGACATGGCCTACAGCTGGGAGCCGGTCGATGGCGGCTCCTACGAGATCCGCGATCGCAAGACCGGAGACGTCAAGTGGACCGCAACCAGCGCGGATCTGGTGTTCGGCTCCAACTCCATCCTGCGGGCCTATGCCGAGGTTTACGCGCAGGACGACAACGCCGAGAAGTTCGTGCGCGACTTCGTGGCGGCTTGGGTCAAGGTCATGAATGCCGACCGGTTCGACCTCGTCGCCTGAGATCGGCTGACGCTTATCTAAAACGGGTCCGGGCAGCGCCGCTGCCCGGACTTTTCTTTGCTTACGGCCTGTGTTCGCTCTCGCCCAAATATCCCGGCGCGCCTTGAGGACGGGGCGGGCCATCTCGACCCGCTCGCCGATCCGGGGAGGCGAACCGCCGGGCCGGAATTCAAGAAAGCCAAATGCAACAAAGAACGTCTGGGCGGGTCTCGCGCTTGCGGCTATCGTGTTGGCGCGCCGGTCGCGTGGCGCGCTTTTCGACCCCGATGGGGCACAGATAAGGACCTGAGCAATGGCGTTTCCGCTGATCATGGCCGCCCCGAACGGGGCGCGGCGCAGCTCGAAAGATCATCCGGCGATCCCGGTGACGATTGCCGAAACGGTCGAAACCGCCATCGCCTGCCAGCAGGCTGGCGCCGCGGCGCTACACCTGCATGTGCGCGACGAACAGGAAAAGCACAGCCTTGATGCGGGTCTCTACCGCGAAGCGCTGGGCGAGATGGAACGCGCCCTGCCGGGGTTTCCGGTTCAGGTGACCACGGAATCTGCAGGCGTGTTCACGCCGGAGGAGCAGCTGGCCCTCCTGCAAGAGCTGAAACCCAAATGGGCGTCGGTCGCCTTGCGCGAACTCGCGGTTGCCCCCGATCTGGCGCGCCGGTTCTATGCCGAGGCCGCGGAGATGGGCACGGAGCTCCAGCATATCGTGTTTGATGCCGCTGACGCGCAGATCCTTGCGCGGCTGCAGCGCGCAGGTGTGCTGAGCGAGACCGAAAGCGTGATCCTCGTGCTCGGGCGCTACACGGCTGACTTCCAGTCGGACGCGCGGGATCTCGCGCCGCTGCTGGCCGCATTGCCGCCGGTGGGCAAATGGATGCTCTGCGCGTTCGGACGCGACGAACATCGCTGCCTGCTCGAAGCCGCCCGTTTGGGCGGGGACCTGCGGGTGGGATTTGAAAACAGCACGACGCAAGAGACCGGCGCAGCCTGGCCCGACAACGCGGCCTCGATCGCTGCGCTCATCGAACGCCTTCCGGCCGAGGTCGAATGATGCAAGCATCTGTGTTAGAATGATAAAACATCATGTCCCACGTGTTCCCCCGGCATTCGCGGACGCTCCCGCCCGAGGCCGTGCGGGGCGCGGGCTGCGACCTTTTTGACGACAGCGGCGGGGCTGATCTGCGATCCCATGTCCGGCACGCGCGACGGGCGCTTGGGCGATCACGTCTTGCGCGCACCGCCCTTTATCATCGAGAACGCCCAGATCGGGGAATTGACCGGCAAGCTCGCGTAGGCCCTCGCCGAGGCGATCTGACCGCGGGGCATCCGCACAGTCGCGGGGAGTGGCATGCGCGCTCTAGTCGGACGGGTCGCCCGTCTTGGGATTTGGCCGGCCCGCGCGCCAGCGCCGGAGCATGTGAAGCAGCGGTCTGATATCCATCGCGACAACCGCGACCCCCAGCGGGATCATCCAGAAGCCCAGAACCGGCAGAAACCCGAGAATCCCGCCCGCGATCAGCAGCAGCCCCAGAAAGGTGCGCAGCCCCGGGCGGACGTGACGGCGGATCCACTGCGCCCATGACTGCCAGAGCCTGCGGAGCTTGCCGTCTGTGCTCTCCTTGGGGGGCGGGGGGGGCACGGTGGGATCCTTTCCTGTCTGCGGGTCGGAGACCTTCAAAGGATGCAAAGCCTCTCCGGGCAGGGCAAGCGTTTTCAGATCAAGGCTCGGCGGGGCGATGGCCGGAACCCGCGTTGCGATCGGCGCAGGAGGCCACTATCGTCCCGCGATCAGGAGGAGGCCGCAAAATGACCAGACCGACCCGCGCCAGAGTGCAGGGGGCCACATAGTCCCCATGCCGAAGGTTCAACACGATGTGCTGCGTGACTTCGCCGGCCAATGTTATCAGGCGATGGGCCTGTCGGGGGAGGCCGCGGATCTGGTGGCCGATACCTTGGTTCAGGCGGATCTCTGGGGACACCAGTCGCATGGGGTGATGCGGCTTTTCTGGTATGGCGCCCGGCTGAAAAGCGGCGCGATCGACGGGCAAGCGATGCCGGTTCCCGAGGCCGGTTTCGGGGCAATCTCGACCATGGACGGGCAGGGCGGCATGGGGCAGGTCGTGGCGAAAGCGGCGATGGATCACGCGATCGCGCAGGCCAAGACCCACGGGATCGGCGCGGTTGCGGTCCGCAATTCCGGCCATTTCGGAACGGCGATGTATTTCACCAAGATGGCGGCCGATGCCGGCTGCGTCGGGTTCATTTCCACCAACGCAAGCCCCGCCATGGCGCCATGGGGCGGGATCGAAAAACGGGTCGGCAACAACCCGTGGTCCTGGGCCGCGCCCGCAGGGTCTCACCCGCCGCTGATGCTGGATGTCGCAAACACCGCCGTGGCGCGAGGAAAGCTCTATCTCGCTGAAAAAAAGGGGGAAAACATCCCCGAAAGCTGGGCAATCGACGCAAATGGCAATGCCACAATCGATCCGGCTGCGGGGATTGCCGGCACCATCCTGCCGATGGGCGGGCATAAGGGCTACGCGATTTCCGTCGCGATGGACATGCTGTCGGGCGTTCTGACGGGCAGCCGTTTCGGGCGCTCCGTGACCGGGCCTTATGTGGCCGAGGGGGTCAGCGGTGTCGGGCATATGGTGATGGCGATTGATATCGCAGCCTGCCGCCCGCTGTCGGAGTTCAACGTCGATATGGACCGGATGATCGCCGATCTCAAAGCGACCCCGAGACGGGCGGATGTCCCCGAGATCCATTATCCCGGCGAGCTTGAGGCCCGCTCCGACCAGCGATTGCGCCAGAGCGGAATTGACCTGCCGGCTGACACGGTGGACGAGCTGCGCGGCAAGGCGCGGGAGCTTGGCATCACGGCCCCGTTCTAGGCAGGTGGGCGGCCAACTGGCGGTGAGACCCGTGCCTCAGGTTGAGGATGCCGGATCATTCCGCTACCAGAGCAGCCAGAACACAAAGACCGCCCGTAGCGCGAAACGCGTCCCGCGGGCGGCAAGCGAAAGAGGGATCCGGGGATGAAAACACGCAAGCTTGGACAAAACGGGCCGACCGTCGGAGTGGTCGGATATGGCGCGATGTCCTTTACGGATTTTTACGGCCCCGCCTCCGATGAGGGATCGCGGGGGGTGCTGGATGCCTGTCTGGAGCTGGGGGTCACCCATCTCGACACGTCGAATGTCTATGGCATGGGGCGGTCGGAGACCGTGATCGGCGACTGGCTGAAACGGCGCGGCGGGGACTGCCCGTTCACGATTGCCACCAAGGGCGGGATCACCCGCAACGCCGAGCGGCGCTTCAACAACGACCGGAAACATCTCGAGGACGCGCTGGATTCAAGCCTGACCAGACTGGGGGTCGAGGCGGTGGATCTCTACTACATCCACCGCCGCGATCCGAGCATCGAGATCGAAGAGGTCACCGAGACGCTCGCGGGCTTTGTGAAGGCGGGCAAGATCAAAGCCATCGGCTTTTCCGAGATTGCGCCCTCCTCGCTGCGTCGCGCCCATGCGGTCCATCCCGTGGCCGCCGTGCAATCGGAATATTCGCTCTCCACCCGTCTGCCGGAAATGGGGATGGTGCAGGCCTGCGCCGAGATCGGCGCGTCTCTGGTCGCCTTCTCGCCGGTTGGCCGCGGCTTGCTGACGGACCGTCCGCATCAGGCCTCCGATGTGGCCGAAATGGGGTTTCTCAAGGTAAATCCGAGGTTTATCGAGCCGAACCTGAGCGCGAACCTCGCCATCAATGCCCGTTTCAGGGCCTTCGCCGCCGAAATCGGCGTGCCCGCTGCCACGCTCGCCATCGCATGGCTTGTCAGCCGTGGAGAGCACGTCCTGCCGATCCCCGGCACCCGCCACGTGGCGCATCTGGAGCAAGTGGCCGCCGGCGGCGCGCTTGATCTGGACGCCGAAACACTGGCGCGGATTGAAGAGATCCTGCCGGTCGGCTGGGCCCATGGCGACCGCTATTCCGCCGGGCAGTGGGTCGGGCCGGAAAAATACTGCTGATCGCGCGTCCTGCACACACCAAGGAGGTCAAGGCCCCCCATGAAGCTTGAATTTCATCACATCAATTTCGTCTCCGAAGATGTGGACCGGATGCACGACTTCTACACGAGGCTTCTGGGTCTCGATGATATCCCGCAGGAGGATTTCCCGCGCACGGAAGCCACCGAGGACAGCGGCTACAACGGCAAGATCCGCTTTGCGACGGAAGGCGCGATGCAGATGCATCTGGCCGAACGCCAACTCGATGTGGCCTTCAAGAACGGGCAGGTGATCAACCCGGTCGACCGGGGTCATATCGCGTTTCGCACCGATGATCTGCCGGCGTTTCTGGACATGCTCGATCGGGAAGGGATCCCCTATTCCGACTACGGCACCACGTTCGCCAAGCAATGGCATCAGGTGTTCTTTCAGGACCCCGAGGGCAACGTGATCGAGGTGCATCAGCAGGTCGCCTGAGGGCCTGCCGCGCCGGCCTATTGAGCCTCTCTCCAGATGATGTCCCACTCTTCCGCGACCGATCCCGGGTGCCGTTCCTTGCCCGCGCGCCGGTACCAATAGGCGGCGTTTTGCGCGTCGCCTTCGATCCTGTGGATCAGGGCGTGGATCCAGTCAAATTCCTCGATGCCTTCGTGTGCCTGACAGATCTCATGGGCCCGCTCCATGTCCGGACCCGGCCTCAGCCCCCCGGCTTTCAGCAGTTCGAGCGATTGAATTTGCATTTCCCGCGACATGTGGTTTTTCCTCTCCTGACACGATAATCCGCGACAGCTCTTGCATTTGGGCGGCACTCCACAAGAATGCCGGTAACAAGGAGATTGCAAATGGAAAAAATCCTGTCGGCTCTGGCCCGGAAATGTCACGACGCTCTTGCGGCGGACTCCGGCCCCGGGGGGCGTGCCAAAGTGGCTGAAATTCTGTCAGACCTGCTTGCCGAGCCTGCCAATATCGAGGCGTTGATCCCGCCGGGCACGGGCGAGCGCGACATCCTGTATCAGGACCCCGATCTCGGGTTCTGCATTCTGGCGCATCACTACAAGGGTCCGAAATCGTCTCCGCCCCATGATCACGGCCCGTCATGGGCGATCTACGCGCAGGCGCGCGGCGAAACCGAAATGACGGATTTCGAACTGGTCACGCCCGCGCGCGAGGATGCGCCGGGGCAGGTGCGTGCCACGCGGAGCTATCACCTGCGGCCGGGTGACGCCTATGTCTATGAAGTGGGAGACCTGCACGCGCCAACGCGCACCGGTCCGACCAGCCTGCTGCGGATCGAAGGCACCGATATGAGCAAGGTCAAACGCCTGAGCTACGAGGCGGTCTGAAGACCTGTGCCGGAGCGGACGGGGGCTGCGGGGCGCGCGCCCCCGGTGCCCTTCTGCCCGGTGCTCTGCTGCCCGGTGCCCTGCTTAAGGTAATCGAAACAGACAGCGCGTCGGGCCTCAAGCCGATGCCCGGCTGCGCCTTACCGCCGTGATTTGGCGATGCTGTCTGGGCGTGGAAGGCATCGGGGTAATTCCGGCGGTCCCACTGGCGGCGTAGTGTCGGCGGCCTGTCGTTGGCGGCTTGTTGTGGGACTTTCTAAAAAAATCTCGCCGGTTTGGTGATTTATGCAACAAAATAATTGCGTTTTCGCGGGAAACACCACAGCGTTGCCCTTACGGCCAACAGGAAGCTTTGATGTCAAACGCGCGTATGAGTGAAAACACCCTTGAGACAGGCCGGACACGTCTCAAGAAATCCGAGCGGCGGCGGCAGATCCTTTTGGAGCTGAAACTGCGCCCGCATGTGCGCATCAGCGAGTTGTCCGAACGTTTCAATGTCTCGACGGAAACCCTGCGGCGCGATTTCGATGCGCTGGCCGATGAGGGTCTGGTGGACCGCGCCCACGGGGGCGCCACGGCGCCGGCGCAGGGGCATTATCCCAGTCTGGACGAGCGGGCCAACGCCCGCATCGAAGAGCGTGAACGGATCGGCAGCTTGGCGGCGGGCCTCGTGCAGGACGGCGAGACGGTCATGATCGATTCCGGCGCGACCACGATCCAGATGGCCCGCGCGCTGGCCTTCCGCGGAACCCAATGCACGGTGATCACCAACTCCATTCCCGTCGCGATGACCATCGGCCACGGCACGCCGGAAGTGCTGCTGTGCCCGGGCGAATACCTCGCCGCCGAATCGGCCGTGATCGGCACAGAGACGCTTGAGTTTCTGGCGCGCTTCAATGTCGATCACTGCATGATCGGCGCCTCCGCGCTTTCGCCTGAGGGCCCGTCCGAGACGGTGCGCGGCTTCGCGGCGGTCAAGCGTGTGATGGTGCAGCGGGCGGCGAAACGGCACCTTTTGATCGATTCACAGAAATTCGACCGCAAGGGGCTGGCGCAGGTCGGTAATCTTGCAGGTTTGGACACCGTCATCACGGATACACGGCCCAAGGGGGACCTGTTGAGTGCGCTGGACGGGGCCGAGGTCGAGATTCTTGTTGCTGAATGACAAATCTGAGGAAAAACTAACCACAAAAAAAATTAACGACAGAAAAACTAACCGCGGCAAATCAAGCCGCATGACTGGGAGGACACTATGAAACTGGATATCAAACTTCTGATCGGGGCGTCTGCCATTGCGCTCATGTCGCTTGGCACAGCCGCTTCGGCGCAGGATTGCCCGCGGGGCGATCTCGACGAGCGTTTCTGCGACGCCGATGGCGACCTGATCGCGGACATTCCGACCGATGCCTCGGAGCAACTCGACCCCGATACGCTGATCTTCGCCTACACACCCGTCGAAGACCCCGCCGTCTACAAGACCGCATGGTCGGATTTCCTTGCACATCTTGAAGCCGAGACAGGCAAGGATGTGGTGTTCTTCCCGGTGCAGAACAACGCAGCCCAGATCGAGGCGATGCGCTCGGGGCGTCTGCATATCGCAGGTTTCAACACCGGCTCGAACCCGCTGGCCGTGAACTGCGCCGGCTTCCGGCCCTTCACCATCATGGCCTCGAAAGACGGCAATTTCGGCTACGAGATGGAAATCATCACCTATCCGGACTCCGGCATCGAGAAAGTGGAAGACATCAAGGGCAAGCAGTTGGCCTTCACCTCGCCCACCTCGAACTCGGGCTTCAAGGCGCCTTCGGCCATCCTCAAGGGCGACTTCGACATGCTGCCTGACCGCGACTTCGAGCCGGTCTTCTCCGGAAAGCACGACAACTCGATCCTCGGCGTGGCCAACAAGGACTACATGGCCGCTTCGATCGCGAACTCGGTGAAATCGCGGATGATCCTGCGCGACGTGATCAAGGAAGACGATGTCGTCACGATCTACAAATCGCAGACCTTCCCGACCACGGGCTTCGGCACCGTCTACAACCTGAAGCCGGAGTTGCAGGACAAGATCCGCAACGCCTTCTTCAGCTTTGAATGGGAGGGCACCACGCTCGAGGCCGAGTTCTCGAAGTCGAACGAGGGCCAGTTCCTCGAGATGACCTATCAGGAATTCTGGGAAGTCATCCGCAAGATCGATTCGGCCAACGGCGTTTCCTACGCCTGCGAATGATCCTTCGATAATCTGGCAGGCCCGACACGGGCCTGCCACACTGCCGCGTTAGGGGCTTTCTCATGCTGCGCCTTCAAGAGCTGACTAAGACTTACAAGACCGGGGATCAGGCGCTGAAGGCGATTGATCTGGACGTGCCCAAAGGCCAGGTTCTGGCCCTGATCGGACCCTCGGGTGCGGGCAAGTCGACCATGATCCGCTGCATCAACCGGCTGGTGGAACCGACGAGCGGCGCTGTGCTGCTCGACGAGCTGGACCTGACACGGCTCGGCTCGGGCGGGCTTCGAAAAGCACGTCGCGAGATGGGAATGATTTTTCAGGAATACGCCCTCGTGGAGCGTCTGACGGTGATGGAAAACGTCCTGTCCGGCCGGTTGGGATATGTGGGCTTCTGGCGCTCGTTTCTGCGCCGCTATCCGCAACCCGATGTGGACGAGGCCTTCCGGCTTCTCGACCGCGTGGGCCTTCTGCACATGGCCGACAAACGTGCGGACGAGCTGTCCGGCGGCCAACGCCAGCGGGTCGGCATCTGTCGCGCGCTGATCCAGAACCCCAAGCTGTTGCTGGTGGATGAACCGACCGCCTCGCTGGATCCCAAGACCAGCCGCCAGATCATGCGGTTGATTACCGAGCTTTGCCAGGAACGCGGGCTGGCCGCGATCATCAACATCCACGACGTGGCGCTGGCACAGATGTTTGTGCCCCGCGTCGTTGGCCTGCGTTTTGGCGAGATCGTCTATGACGGCCTGCCAACAGGTCTGTCGCCCGACAAGCTGACCGAGATCTATGGCGAGGAAGACTGGGAAGCGACCATCGAGAAGGTCGAGGACGAAGACGAAGACATCGAGGCCGCTGAATGAGCCACCGCGAGCTGGACGATATGCTGGGCAAGGGCTGGCGCAAGCCGGCCTTCGTCAAGAATCCAACCCTGCGCTGGGCCCTGATCGCGGGGTTCGTCGTCTACCTGATCGCCGCCTTCATGACGATCGAGGTCGATTGGGGCCGGGTTTATGACGGGCTCGACCGGGGCTGGGCCTTTGTGCTGGCCTTCACGAGCCCGGATTTCCTGTCGCGCTGGAGTGATATCTGGAGCGGCCTTCTGGAGAGCATCGTGATGACCGTTGCGGCCTCGGTCGTGGGCATCCTGATCTCGATACCCATCGGTCTGGGGGCCGCGCGCAATATCGCGCCTCTGCCCGTCTACGTGGTCTGCCGGGGCATTGTCGCGGTCAGCCGGGCCCTGCAGGAGATCATCGTGGCCATCCTTCTGGTCGCCATCTTCGGTTTCGGTCCTCTGGCGGGCTTCCTGACGCTCTCCTTTGCCACCATCGGCTTTTTGTCCAAGCTTCTGGCGGAAGATATCGAGGCGATGGACAAGGTGCAGGCCGAGGCCATCAAGGCCTCCGGCGCGCGTTGGGTGCAATGGATCAACTACGGCGTGCAGCCTCAGATCATGCCGCGTCTGGTGGGGCTGTCCATGTATCGCATCGACATCAACTTCCGCGAAAGCGCGATCCTGGGCCTCGTTGGGGCAGGCGGTATCGGCGCGACGCTCAACACCGCGTTCGACCGCTATGAATACGACACGGCGGCCGCAATCCTGATCCTGATCATCGGGATCGTCATGGCGCTGGAATACCTCTCCGGCATCATTCGGGCGAGGGTTCAGTAATGCCGGTTCTGGATAACGAAGGCACACAGATCTGGCGCCGACGCACCACCGGCGAGAGCCTGATCCGCTGGTTCGGCTGGCTCGCGGGCGTGGCGGTCTTTGTCTATTGCTGGCAGATCATCTCTGCCTCGACCACATGGTTTTTCGTTTGGGACGCCCCCCGCATCGCCGACGACATCTGGACGCGCGCGACACCGCCCAAGTGGGAATACATAACGCAATTGGGCCGCCCGATCTGGGACACGCTCAACATCGCGACACTGGGCACGCTGATCGCGCTTTTCCTTGCCGTGCCGGTCGCCTTTCTGGCCGCGCGCAACACCACGCCCTCGACGCTGTTTATCCGCCCCGTCGCGCTTCTCATCATCGTCTCGACCCGCTCGATCAATTCGCTGATCTGGGCGCTTCTCCTGATCGCCATCATCGGGCCGGGCGTCTTCGCGGGCGTCATCGCCATCGCGATCCGCTCGATCGGGTTCTGCGCCAAGCTGCTCTATGAGGCCATCGAAGAGATCGACCACAGCCAGGTCGAGGCCGTCACCGCCACCGGCGCAAGCCGCTGGCAGGTCATGGCCTACGGCATCGTCCCGCAAATCCTGCCGGCCTTCGCGGGCATCGCCGTCTTCCGCTGGGATATCAACATCCGCGAATCCACCGTGCTGGGGCTGGTCGGCGCAGGCGGCATCGGGCTGCAGCTGTCGGCCTCTCTGAACATGTTGGCCTGGCCGCAGGTCAGCCTGATCCTTCTGGTCATTCTGTTGGCGGTCGTGATCAGCGAATGGGTCTCGGCCAAGGTGCGGGGAGCAATCATTTGAGTGCAATCTCCGCCGAGGAGGCCTTTCAGGCTTACGAAGCGGTGCGCCATCGCCTGCCGGATGTTGCGCCGTCCGATCAGAGCTATCGCCATGCCGAAACGCTGGAGCCGCTTGCCGATGCGTTCGACGTCTTCCTGCTTGATGCGTTCGGTGTTCTGAACATTGGCGAGACCGCCATTGCCGGCACACGGGACCGCATCGAGACCCTGAAAGCTGCCGGAAAGACCGTTCTGGTCGTCTCGAACGCGGCCGGGCTGCCCCATGCCGCGCTGATGGAGAAATACACCCGGCTGGGCTATGAGTTCGCGCCCGAGGACGTGATCACCAGCCGCGCAACCCTGCTGGCCGGGCTGAACGGCAAGCGCGGATTCCACTGGGGGGTGATGGCCACCCGGGACGCGGGGCTTCGGGATCTGGAAGATCTGGATCTGACCTACCTTGAGGAAGATCCCGCGCCTTACGCCGCCGTGGACGGCTTTCTGATGATCGGCGCCGCCGCATGGACCGAGGCCCGTCAGGCCCTGCTGGTCGCGGCCCTGCAGGACCGTCCGCGCCCGGTGCTGGTTGGCAATCCCGACATCGTCGCGCCCCGCGAATATGGCTTCTCGACCGAGCCCGGGTATTTCGCACATCGCGTGGCGGATCAGACCGGCATTGCTCCGGAATTCTTCGGCAAGCCGTTCACCAATATCTATGAGCTTGCCTTCAAACGGCTCGGTCCCGTCGACAAGTCGCGGGTGCTCATGGTGGGAGACAGCCTGCACACCGACATTCTGGGCGCGCGGGCCGCCGGGGTCGCCTCGGCCCTGATCTCGGATTACGGGTTTTTCGCAGGCGCGGACACGGCGGCTGCAATCGCGAAAGCGCGGATCGTGCCGAATTTCGTCGTGAACCGGCCGTGAGGGCAGGCCAGATCACCCTTCGGCGGGAGGAACCGCCCGTTGGTAGAGATGCCATGTGGTGTGGCCAAGGATCGGCAGGGTGAAGATCAGGCCCAGAAACGCGGGCGCCAGCGACACCACCATGGTGACCGAGACGATCGCCGCCCATGTCAGCATGACCCCCGGGTTTTCCGTGACAACGCGAATGGACATCAACATGGCCGACACGAAGTCCGTTTCCCGGTCGAGCAGCATGGGCATGGCAACGACCGTCACCGAGAACAGGACCGCCGACAGGACTGCGCCCACGCAGGTGCCGATGGTCAGAAAGGTCCAGCCTTCCGCTGTGAAGAAGACGGTGCTCAGGAACCCGTCGAGATCCGAGAAGGATGAATCCTGCAGGACGATCACCAGCACGGTCCGGAACTGGTAAAACCACACCCAGAAAATGAACAGCGTGACAAAGGCCATCCAGCCCATCTCGCGTTTGCGCTGATTGGCCATGACGGTGAGGATGTCAGACCAGCCGAACGGCTCTTTCGCCTGCAAACGGCGCGACATTTCATAAAGCCCCGCGGCAGCGAAGGGGGCCACCAGCGGAAAGCCGACCGCGGCGGGAATGATCATCCAGATCTTGCCCAGCCAGAGCAGGCACCACACAAAGAGGATCCCGAAAACCGCATAGAACAGGCCGAAAAAGCCGCTCATGACGGGGCGCGCCAGAAAGTCGGAAAACCCGGCTTTCAGCGATGCGGTGATATCATCCCGCGTGACCTTGTTGACCTTGGCCATGGCCGGCTTCTGCGGCGTCGGGTTGTCCGGTGGGGTGGCCCCTGCGGTCTTGGATGTCATGACACACTCCTCCCAAAGCATGGCGCCGCGCTGGCCCGTGTTCTGACAGGCCCTGCGGGAAAACAGACACGCCGCTTTCGCCTGCAAGAGTGCATCAGGTGCGGCATCGGGGCAAGAGGGCAGCCCTGTAGCGAAGTCGGCAGAGCGGGTGCGCGCTGCCCGGCGCGGGTCCTGTTTTGCGCCGCCGCCCGGAGCAGCCGGTCATGCGACCAGAGCCTTACGAAGACCTTCAAATGATAGCATGGAACCCAAGGCGTAAGTGTTGCAAGACCTGGTCAGGATTATTTCTCGATGCAGCAAGGTTTGAAATTGCGATAAATTAGATGTTACCGTGACTCCTAGATATTTTGGTTTTTTTTGATTGGGCGCAGCGACCCACTAACAATTAGATCTTAACGCGAGTAGATCCTGCGAAGGGTCCAACCGGCTGAAATCACGACCTTGCGAGATCATTTAATTACACAGAGTTTGCCATGACTCTAGATCAGGGAATTCAACTACGGAGACACCTTTGCAGAACCGGTATGTGGGCGATATTGGCGACTATGTTAAACTTGCGCTTCTGCGAAATCTGGCCCGAGGCCGAAGGCTGGGTATTGCGTGGTATCTTTTCCCCGACGAGGGTCACAACGACGATGGTAAGCATATAAGCTACTTATCCAACCCTCAGAAGTGGCGGCATCTTGATCCTGAGTTGTTTGACCGTCTAGGCGATGTTGTTGCTCAAGATCGCTCGCTACGTAGCCTAGAACAATCTGGAATACTGGAGAAGACAACGTTTTCGAGACAAGAAGTCTACTCTGAGCGTCCGCCAAAGGAGCGAGTGGATTGGCGTTCAAAATGGTTTCAAGGAGTATTGGATGAACTCCACGGCTGTGATCTGGTTTTTGCCGATCCTGACAATGGAATTGTAGATAATTGCGCCAAACGGGCGAGACATAAGAAATTCGGCAAGCAGATACCCTTATCGGAGATCCTGTCGCTTGCCGAGGGGCGTACGGCGATGATCTATCATCACAACACCCGCCGAAAGGGTGGCCATGATTTGGAGGTCGACCACTGGCTCAATGAGATTGATGCACCAGCACTCGCAATCCGTGCAAACGCCTTTAGCTGTCGAACATTCTTTGTCATTAACCCTGATAGCGAGGTCGCAGATCGCGCTAGAAACTTTGCGGATAACTGGGCACGTCATGGAGTTTGGATACACGGAAAGTGACATTCTTCTGAAAGAAAGCGCGCCTCAAATTCCGCGGTTTGCATTCTCCATTCCAAGGGCCCTAAGCTGCTGGTCCTTCCATTTGTATTCATAACACTGGCTTTGAAGTCCGGCGAGTTCTTCATCACTTATGTCGCCAAACCTTCGACCGAAGAATGTTCCATCGGAAGACGGCCGTCCTGTTTCTTTACTGACGACGAGACTGGTAAGCGGGGGTAGCCCGTTTTTCTTCAACCAATTTTGGCATTGATCCAGATCTGCTCCGAGGCCCAGACCAGGCGAAAAACCCTTCCGGTCGAGCGCGAGCCCAAGATCAGAGTAAGTGATAGTTTCACCCATCATAGCGGCCTTTACCAGTATGCGTGTGATGTGGTTGGGGTGATGAGCCAAATGAAAATCTCCAGTTAGAAGAACATACTTAATTCGGAATGACGCCCGTTTTATGTCAAGCAATTACTTCAAAGCGTGAGAGTGCAACGTAGGTGACCGTTTCGCCCGCAAAGTAGTTGCTCACTCTTGGGAGTAATCCCTGTTTCTCGCAGTCGCACCGTTCCGCTTTCAAGGTCTTGGCGCGCTGGGCGTGGTATCGATCTCTCGTCCGACGATGCTTGCCGGACGCGGTAAATGCTTGGAAAAACAACCCGATTTCGCTATTCAGGCGACTTGTAAGAGGCTTTGATCTTTGGGGGCGAAATGGACTTGTCGGCGACCATCAAGGGACGGGAACAGGAGATCATCGATCTCGTGACCGCGACATTCACGGCGTCCGAGGGCGCCTCTGAGGGCACGCTGATCGGCGGTCTGACCCGCGATCTGCTCGAGGGCACACCGGAGGAGGACCTGTTCGTGTTCGTCGCGGAAGAGGGCGGCGTGATCCTCGGCGCGATCCTGTTTTCGCGGCTCGCCTATCCGCAGGACGGCCGTGTGGCGTTCCTCCTTGCACCCGTGGCCGTTGCAACCGCGCGGCAGGGGCAGGGGATCGGGCAGACGCTTCTGAGCCATGGTCTGTCTGCGCTGCGCGAGGCAGGTGTCGATATCGTCCTCACCTACGGCGATCCGAATTACTATTCCAAGGTCGGTTTTCAACAGATCAGCGAGACCATCGCGCGCCCGCCGTTCGAGCTTTCCCTGCCGCATGGCTGGCTGGCGCAATCTCTGGGCACGCAGGAGATGACACCGCTCAAAGGCCCGTCAACCTGCGCTGCGGCGCTGAGCGATCCGGCCTTCTGGTAGGCCGGACGCCGCACCGTTCAGAAGGTCGTCCAGAAGAGCGTCCAGAGGGGCGTCTAGAAGAACGCCCGGCGCAGCAGATTGAGGCCCATCAGCAGGAAGATCCACAACAGCGCCTGCCGGAAAGAGGCCGGGCTCAGATGCCGCCGCAGGACCTCGCCGATGGTAAACCCGATCAGTGTCGGGATGATCATGCCGGCCGATAAGGGGGCGGTCATTCCGTTCAGCAGGCCGGATTGCCAGTATCCGATCGTCAGCGGGATGGCTCCAATGAAGATGAACAGGCCCGCGGCGCGGACGAACTCCTCGCTGTCGGTGCGTCGCGCGATCAGGTAGGTGACGAAAGGCGGCGCCCAGATGCTGGTGAACCCGCCCAGAACGCCCGCGGCCAGACCGGTGACGACCTGTGCGGCGCGGTCCAGATGATCGGGCAGTTTCGGCGGCGTTCCGATCAGGCTCGATGCGGCGAACACCACGATTGCCAGCCCGATGGCCCCCAGCAGGAAATCGGCCGAAACCTGCGCGGCAAAAAACGTGGTCAGCCAGAGCGACAGCGCCAGCAGCGTGACCAGAACCCAGTATTTGCGCAGGGTCTTCAAGCCGGCCTTTGCGCGAAAGACCTGCCAGAAATTGGAAAACAGGATCGGGAAGACAACCACGGCGATCGCGGTATGGGGCGGCAGGAACTGGCTCATCAGGCCAACCGAGACGGTTGGCAGACCGATCCCGATGGTCCCCTTGATCACCCCGGCGAACAAAAACACCGCGGCGACAAGCATCACCATATCTGTGTCCGCCAGCACCTGCGAGTTGTCCCTTTCCGTCCCCGTGCGGCGACATTGGCGCAGGCGGGGGCAAACGGCAACCATTTGAACGGGGGGGCGGGTTTTCGGGCGGGGCCGCTTGTCCTCGATCAAAGCCATGCGGAACAGATCCGTTAGCATCGTGAGCGGCATGAACCCTTGATACGGATATGGCAGCGCATGACAGCACCCGCCTCGACCTCTCGCCCCGGGCTGGCCATCGTGACAGGCGCGTCACGCGGGTTGGGGCGTGCGCTGTCGGGGCGATTGGCGCGGGAGGGCTGCGATCTGGTGCTCGTGGCGCGCGACCTGTCGCGTCTGGACGCCTGCGCCACGGAGCTTGCGCAGACATACGGGGTCGCGGTCGAAACCGTTTCTGCGGACCTGTCGCGGCCCGAGGCCCCCGCACAGGTCTTCGCGCGTCTGGCCCAACTCGGCAAGACGGCAGACGTCCTGATCAACAACGCGGGCTTCAATGTCTATGGCCGTTTCGAGGTGTCGGATCTGGACAAGGAGCTCGAGATGATCCGGCTGCACCTGATCGCCACGACGCAACTGACCAAGTTCTTCCTGCAGCAGCGCGATCGCGCGCGTCGCAACAGGATCCTGAACGTCTCGTCGATCGCCGCTCTGGTTCCGGGACCTTTCGTGTCGGTCCATTTCGCCACCCGGGCCCATCTTCTGAACTTCTCGCTCGCGCTGTCGGAAGAGTTTCGCGGCGCGGATGTGGATGTGACCTGTCTTTGCCCGGGGCCGATGCAGACGGAATTTTTCGAGCGGGCGGGAATGTCGCGTGTGCGGCTGATCAGCGGATGGCCGATGAAGACGATGACCGCGGCCGAGGTCGCGCAGTCGGGATACCGGGCCTTGATGGCCGGAAAACACATGGTCGTTCCGGGGCGTCGCAATCAGCTCCTGGCGTTTGCGGCCGATCTGGCGCCGCGGGCGCTCAGAACCCGTTTCGCCAAGTGGATCATGGATCAGGTCTAGCCGCTCTGGCGCCCGCCCAAAGGCTCATGTCCGGCGGCGCTGGAAGACCGCCCAGACCCGCAGATCTGCAAGAACTTTCAGCGTTGCGATGACGACCAGCAGGCAGAGAATGGCCTTGGAGACCGTCTCCATCGTGCCCTCGATGAGCAGCGCGTGGACGACGCCTGTGAGCACGGTGACCAGCGCGAGCGATCCATGGGCAAACCGCCAGAGGCGGAGAGACCAGCGCAAATGCTGGCGCAGCAGGGCCAGAAGCGCTGCCCCGAAAACCGCCCACATCGCGATCACGCCCCAAGCGGAAAACGGCGTCGGGGAGGTGAAGGAAAGCGCGTCGATCACGTCGGGCGGGCTGGTGATCCACAGACCTCCCACATGCACGATCACCGCACCGATCAGAAGGCTGCCGCTCCAGCGATGCACGCGCCGTCCGCGCAGCGCCGGCAGACCGGGCAGGTAGCCTGCGACCAGCAGGGGCTGCAGCAGGATGAGCGCCATGGACAGCACACCGGCAAAACCGGCGGCGATATAGACGGGCCTGCGCCATGCGAGCAGCGGGCTATAGGCCGCCGCGATCACCGGCACCGCGATGGCCAGAACCAGAGCCGCCCAGATCAGCGTTGCGCGCGCTCTGCCTGCGCCTCCCGCCGCCATCGCGATCAGGCCGGCTGCAGGACGAAATGGGCCTCGAGGCTGGTGTCGCGCGCGCTCGACATGACGGGCCGCAGGAAGACGGTTTTGAACTCACCGCTGTCATAGGCGAGATGGCCATGGGCCTGCCCGAAGGCGGGAACGATCTGCGGCATCTCGAGCCGGAAGACGCCCTTGGCGTCGGTCAGGGTCGCGCCATGGCTGTGCGGGTCCCGCTCGTGGCCTTCGGTCGTATGGGCCCAGATCTGGATGCGCTGGCCCGCCAGAGGCGCGCCGTCGCCCGCGCGGCGCACGGTCCCCGTCATCCAGAACCCGCCGCCCCCGATTTTTTCGACGACCGGCGCGCCGGGAAGATAGTTGTTCGATCCCCCCCGCATGGAGCCGGTCGGCGCCAGATCCCGCGCACGGGCAGGCGACAAAAGCCCCGTCATGCTGACACCGGCGACAGACCCACTGGTCAGAAGGAAATTGCGTCGGGTGAAACGGGAGGTCGGCATCTCTTTGGCTCCGTTAGAAGGTTTTGATACGCGGCCGTTTTGGGATTGGCCGGGCGCGGATTGATTGGCTTGCCCCTCAAATATAGCACGCGCGCAGAATTTTCGAGACATGCCCGGCACGCGGCGCCCCTGCCGCGCTCAAACCTTCGTGAAGGGGCTGCGCGGCTTAGGGACCGACCTCTTCCGCAGGTCCGCCCGCGTCTTTCCAGGCGTTCATGCCGCCGACATTGGTGACTTTCGAAAAGCCCATCTCGAGCAGGGTTTTGCCTGCCATCGCCGCCATCAGGCCGCCGCCGCAGACGATGCAGATATGGGCGTCCTTGCGCAGGAACGGCTTGTGAAACGGGCTGTCCGGATCTGCCGAAAGCTCGACCATGCCGCGCGGCACGTGATGTGCGCCGGCGATGGTTCCCGTCTGCTGGAGGCTCTTGCTGTCGCGGACATCGATAAAAACGGCCTCGCCGCCGGCATGTATCCCGATGCCTGTCTCGGGGTCCACGCGCGGGACCATCGAATTGGCCTCGTCGAGGTAGTCCTGGGCGGTTTTCATGGTCTATTCCCTGTCTTGGATCCGGTCGTGCAGAGCACATCAGACCCGGACCCGTTTGCCAAGCCATTGACCGGACTTTCACAGCAAAAGCCCTCTTGCGTCGCGCGGCACCGGCCTTTGGTGTAAGCTCGGTTCGAGAAACTGGAAAAAGCGCCGCGATGCGAAACCCATGACGGTCGACATCTACCATCACCGCCGACGGCTCCTTGTGACCGTGATCGTGCTGCTCTCGGCCCTTCTGGCGGTGCTGATCTTCGCCATGGCGTTCGGAGAGGGGTTCGACCCCGCGTCGCGCGATCCGCTGATCGGCGTGGTGTTGAGCGTGCTCTTGGCCCTGCCCATCGCAGCCTGTGTCTGGGTGCTGCGCAAACGCCCCCGCGCGCTTGTGATCAGCGCGGAGGGCATCGACATCCCCCTGGCGTTCCGCCGCCCGCTGCGCTGGGACGAGGTGCACAGGATACGGCGCATTCGCACCAAGGGCGGGCTTTACGGACCGCGGGACTGGCTGATCATCGATCCTTCGCCCGGGGTTCTGCCGCCCGTGCGGTTCAGGTTGTGGCGCAAGCTCGAACTGCGCTGGCAGAAGTTCTTTGGCGTGCGGATCCCGCTGCACGGGCTCGAAGCGCCGGGCGACGTCATTGTCCGCTCAGTCGAGCGGTTCCGTCCGGTCAGCGAAGCGCCGGAGTGAGGCCCGCGCCCCGGTCACCGTCTGAAAACCAGCAGATAGATCAGGATGGCAAAAATGATCCCGCCGATCATGAGGGCGGTGGGATCGCCGATCATCGATTGCGCCCAAGCGGGAATGCCGCGCGTGCCGTAGCCGGCATCGCCCGAGGTGCCTCTCAGCAAAGCTCCGAATTCGCCCAGCATGTTCGCACCCTCCAGCGCAAAACCTGTGCCTTAAGTCACGATACGAGGTTCACGGGCGTTCGTAAACGATCCCGGACGGCGCGCGGGCGCGAAGACCGCGCGGGGCGGTGCCCTCAGTCCAGCGAGAAGCCGATCGCCCTGATATGGGCGCCGAACGTGCTGCGCTCGGGGGTGTTGTATTGGCGCGCCTTGTCTTCCGACCAGCTATAGTTGTCGCTTTCGCCGAACTCGGCGGCACGGCGCTGCCTGGGATAGTCGCCGTTTTCCCGCCGCCGCGCATCATAGGCCTCCAGCGCGGCCAGCAGGGCGGCCTCCGAGAAGTGATCCTCGTGCACCGTGACCTCAAGGGGCAGCCGGAACGAGACACGCGGCGCATCCGCCCGATGCCCGAAGGCGAGCCCCGCGACGGGAAACACATGATCGGGCAGCTGCAACAGCTCGGAGACCTCGCCGATCCGGTTTCGCACGCCGCTGATGGGGCAGCATCCCAGACCCAGCGCCTCGGCCGCAGTCACGAAGGCCGAGAGCGCAATGCCGGCATCGACAGCCGCATTGAAGAACGCATCGAGATGATCGTTTTCGAAGGCGATCCCGGAGCGCGCATGAAGCTGCCGCTGTCGCCGGTTGTTGCCGCAGAACACCGCGATATGGGGCGCGGAGCCGATCCAGTCCTGACCGGCGACAAGCTCTGCCAGCCGGGTTTTCAACGCGGGATCGGCCAGCATGATGATGTCGCGCTGTTGCAGATCGCTCTTGGTGGGGGACGCGAGGGCGATGGCGCACAGCGTGCGGATGACCTCAGGCGAGACGGCGTCATCCGTGAAACTCCGGCACGATCCCCGTCCGGCCATGGCAGACAGGGTTTGTGCGGTGGGCTCGTCGATCTCGATCGGGGCAAACGCGTCCGCGTCAAACCGGTGTTTCAAGCTTTCGGCAAGCAATTCCGCCCTGCTGCGCTTTGACATGATGTGGTCCCCTCGGTCGTGTCGTGCTGTCTGACACTATTGGGGAAGTCACCGCGCTTTTGCAAAGAGGTCGTGTGGGTTGCGCGCCGGCCCGTGTCTCGACTTGAGCCTCGGGCCGGCGCGCGGAATTGCGATCAGCCGGGGAGCTGTTCGGCCAAGAAGGTCTCGTAGGCCTCCCAGCTGGCGGCGTCGGCGCGCTCCTGATAGCGCTTGGAGCCGAAGACGGTAAAGGCATGCGGCGCGTTCGAGTAGACCTCGATCGTGTAAGTGTTGCCCGAGCCCTCAAGTTCGGATGCAAATGCGGCCACATCTTCCATCGTGATCGACGTGTCCGCACCGCCATGCAGGACCAGAACAGGCGGCTCGTCCCCGTCCCAAGACTGGCCTTCCGGCGTGCTCAGGCCGCCATGGAAAGTGGCGTAGCCCTTGGCCATGTCGGCCATGTCGCTGCGGGCCATCTCAAGGGCGACAGCGCCGCCGAAGCAATAGCCCTGAACGACCATGTCGCTGGTGCTGGAGCGTGCGTTGGCCTGCGCGATCCCTGCGCTCACCAGCGCGCGCATGCGGGCGCGGTCCTTATAGAGCGCGCCGGTCGCGGCGCGGCGATGGTCCACCGTTTCGGTCGGTGTCTCGTTGCCGAACATGTCGAGCGCGAAGGCATTGTAGCCCATCTCTGCCAGCATATCGGCGCGCTTGCGTTCGTAATCGGTCATCCCGTCCCAGTCATGAACGATGAGGACAAGCCCCTTGGGGTTTTCGGCCGCGGCCCAGTAGCCGGTGAAGGCTTCACCATCGACGGTGTAGGACACGTCTTCGGCAAGGGCAGGGGTCGCTGCGAGAAGCGAGATGGCAAGAATAGATGACAGGCGCATGGTTCCTCCAGAATTGAGCATCCTCCGGCCGGTGGGTTTTGACGCAATCCCTGGCGTCTTTTTTGGCCGGAGTCCCGGGATCATATGGATCCGCGCGCGGTCTTGGCAAGTTTGCGCGCGCGGGCGCGAGACCGGAATAGCTGTGAGGGGCAGGGTCCGGGCGGATACGGGCCCCCGCGCCATCAGCGACGCAAGGCAAGAAATGTGATAGATTGCACGGGCTGATCTTCGGGACAGGAGTGTGTTTGCATGGGCGTGGCAGGCGAGACCGATTTCATCGAGGCGGGATCCGGGGACAGGATCATTCTCATTCACTCAAGCGTCGCGGGCGCGCGGCAGTGGCGCAGCCTGATGGAGGTGCTCTCGGACCGCTTCCACGTGGTGGCGATAAATCTCTTCGGCTATGGCAAAACGGCGGCCTGGCGCGCCGACGCGCCCCAGACCCTTGAAGATCAGGCGCGGCTGATCGCGCCCTTTCTGCCCGATGGTGACAGCAAGATGTCGGTTGTCGGGCATTCCTTCGGGGGCAGTGTCGCCATGAAGGCCGCCGCACTGTTCAGCGCGCAAACCCATCGCCTCGTTCTGATCGAGCCAAATCCGTTCTACCTGTTGGCGCAAAACGGGCGCGCGGCCGCGTTCGAGGAGGCGCTGACCCTGCGCAACACGATCAAGACCAGCGGGGTGGAGGGCACCTGGCCGCAGGCGGCGGAAGTTTTCGCGAATTACTGGACCGGCAAGGGCAGCTGGGCGGCCATGCCCGAGGATCGCAGGTCCAGGTTCACGGAAGCCTTGAAGCCAAACTTCCACGAATGGGACGGTGTCATGAATGAAGGGACGCCCTTGTCTGCATGGGCGCAGCTTTTGCCCGGGGATACAACGGTCATCTCGGCGGCCGATACGGTGCGTACGATCGATGAGATCGTGTCATTGATGCGGGTGCATATCCCAAGCTGGAACTTCGAAAAGATCGCGCGGGGCGGCCACATGGCGGCGATGACGAAACCCGATGTGATCAACCCGCTCGTGGAGCGCGCCCTGATGTGACGGCGCGCGGGCGCGGGCTGCGTGCGCCATGTCGGTTGCTCGGGCGAGCTTTCCGCTAAAGCCCCGGAAAATCTGCAAAAACAAGGGCGTGGTCGCTGGCACGGGGATGCGTGCCGGTGCCCCGATCTGCCGGATCTGCCGGATCGTCGGCGGGATATTTCACCACTTCCATGCCGGATCTGAGGATCCGGGGATTCGTGTCGGGATAGTCCCGCGCCAGCGCGGGCGACAGGAAAATCCGGTCGGGCCGCGAGCGCAGATGCGCGACCGGCGCCTCGTAGGTCCAGTCGGCCCCGGGCTTCAGCCGGTCGAGCAGATCCACCGCAAAGCCCGATTTCAAGGGCGCCAGCGCCGATACCGGCGCGTGCCTGCCATGGGCCGGTTCGTTGAAATCCCCGAGGATGATCCAGCGTTCCTGTGCGGGATCTGCAAACCGCGCCTCGATGATCGCGCGCACCGCGCGGGCCTCGGCCTCGCGCACGGTATGGGTCTGGTCCGCATCGGGATAGGGCGCCTTGAAGTGGCAGATGAAGATCGTGACCGTGTCGAAGGCCAGTTCAAGGCAGTCGCGCCGAAACAGCGGGTGATCGCGCAGATCGGCAGGCAGATCCGTGAGGCCGAGATCGGCTCCGGTCAGCTCCGCGTGGCTTTTCACCTCCAAGGGGCGCGGCCTGCAAAGTGCGGCGACATTGCGGCTGCGCCCGTCATTGCCCTTGATGCAGTAGCGGTGCGGATAGGGCTGTGCGCCTGTCTCCGTCAGGAACTGGTCATGGAAAAACTCCAGCGCCGCGAGATCGAAGACCTCTTGCAGGGCCACCACATCCGCATTGCAGGCGGCGATCACGCGGGCCGTCTCGACCCGGTCGGCGCGGGCCTGCGCCACGCTGCGCGGCTGGTCGGTGCCGTCCTGATCGGCCGCGCCATCGAGAACTGGTCTGTCCTCCCGCAGGCGCAGGCGCAGGTTTTGTAGGTTGAATGTCGCGACCCGCATCTTCGCCGTCACCGCCCGTTTGGATGCCCCTCAGCATAGGCCCGAGGGCGCGCTTGAAAACCGCCCGGTGTCGCAGGGATCTGTCGGGCGGCGTGTAAGGACAGCTTGCACATCTTCGCCCGCGCGGGGCTTGACCCAAATCAAACCGCCGAACGCCCTTTTGTGCCATGGTCTGCGCGTGTGGTTTCAGGCCGTGTCGCTCTTGCGTGCGCAAGGCCGTGCCACACGGGATCGGTGATATTGAACCGCAACGCGCTGACGCGCAGATGGAAGGGGTGAACATGGGCAAATCAAAGAAGAAGGCAGCGTCTTCGGAGGCCGGCGCCTCGGCCATGACGGCGGCTATGGCAGCCCTTAATCCCGTCGCGGGGGCGGCGTGGCTTGAGTTGATGAACGAAAGTGCCCGCTTCGTGTCGGACCGGTTCAAGCAGGATCTGGAGACCCAGAAGGCCCTGCTGGACTGCAAGAGCCCGACCGACCTCATGCGGGTCCAGTCGGAGTTCTATCAAAAGGCCATCGAACAATATGCCGCCGAGACGACCCGCATGATCGAGATGATGTCGAAGGCCACGCAGCAATCGCTGGATGAGGCCAAATCCTCCCATGCGCGCGGCTATGATGACGTTCCGCTGTAACGGCCCACTCTAACGCTGTCAGACCTGTTGCCCCCGCCTTGAGGCAGGGCCGGTCTTGGTGCGCGTCCGGCAGCAGCCGTCGCGCTATTGGCAGCAGCCGTCGCGCTATTGGACGAGGAACGGACCCAGCACGGAGCTGACCCCCACGCAGACCACAATACCGATGATGTCGAGCGGTGCGCCGGCGCGCAGCATATCGCGCCGCGTTACCGTGGGCGTGCCGAAGACAATCGCGTTGGGCGGCGTGGCGACGGGCAGCATGAAGCCTACAGAGGCCGCCAGCGCGACCGGCAGCATGAACAGGATCGGGTCAATACCGAGCGAGATCGCCACAGCCCCCGCGATGGGCAGGAAGATCGCGGCCATCGCCGTATTGCTGGCAAGCTCTCCGATATAGACGATCAGCGCGGCGATGATCAGGAGCAGGGTAAGCTCGGGCAGATAGGCCAGCGTTTGCACCTGCCCCCCGATCCACGCGGCCAGACCGGTCTGGTCCAGAAGCCCCGCCAGCGCCAGCCCGCCCCCGAACAGGATCAGCACATCCCAGCGCAGCGTCGCGGCGCTCGCCCAATCAAGCAACCGCCCGCCGGAGCCGTCCGGCATCAAGAACAGCGCCAGCGCGGCCAGCATCGCGATGCCCGCATCGCTCAAGGCCAGTGTCGGGAAGACCCACTCCAGAAACGGGCGCGCGATCCAGGCCAGCGCGGTCAGGCCTGCGATCACGGCCACGCGGCGCTCGGCGGTGCTCATCGCGGGCAGGTCATGCCCGAAAGACCTGTCGAGATCCTTGCTGCCCAGCCCGGGCGTGAACCAGACCAGAACAAGCCACGCCACGCCCAGAAGGATCAGCGCCGCGGGCACGCCGATGGCAGCCCATTGTGCAAATCCGACCGTTTGCCCGTAGGTCTCGCTCAGATGGGCGGCGAAGATCGCGTTGGGCGGCGTTCCGATCAGCGAACCCATCCCGCCGATCGTCGCGGCGAATGCCACGCCCAGCATCAGCGCAGTGCCAAAGCGCGGCCGCTCTGTCTGGGACGCCGCGATCGCGGCGGCAATTGGCGCGATGACCATCGCCGAGGCGGTATTGCTGATCCACAGGCTCAAAAACGCCGTCGTCATCATCAGCGAGCCGAGAATCCGGCGCGGGTTCCGCCCCGAAACACTGAGAAGCGAGAAAGCCAGACGCCGGTGCAGCCCCGACCTCTCGATGGCCTTTGCGATCAGGAAACCGCCGAAAAAGAGCAGGATGATCGGATGGCTGAAGGCTGGGGCGACCTCGTCAAGATCCGCGATCCCCAGAAGCGGGGCCGCGGCCAGGGGCAGAAGGGCCGTGGCCGCAAGCGGGATCGCCTCTGTCAGCCACCACAGCGCCATGGTGAGCGCCAGCCCGCAGGCCAGCCAGGCCAGATCGGGCAGCCCGCCCGGGGCTGGCAGCAGGATCGGTGCCACCAATAGAGCCAGCCCGACGACAATGACCGCATGTCTGAACGTCATGGCGGAACCATAGCAGGTCTGCTGTCTCAGGCCAGTTGCGACGCGGGGCGCGGGCGCCCCGCCGCGGGTCTGGCGTCAGGGTGTCCCGGCCAGCATCGTCTCAACCAGCTTTTGCACCCGAAGCGCCTCTTGCGGGGTGGCAAGCCGGTGGTCCTTGCCTGCGATGCACAGGAGCAGATCGTCCAGTTGCGCTTTCAGGCTGACCCCCCGCGGATCGGCGGGGCGTTCCGCGATCTCGGTGAAACTCTCCCCGTGCGACACGGCATCCACGTAGAAATCCGTGATGCGCCGGCTGGCCTTGGAACCTTTCACCGTCAGTTCCTGACGGTCCGGCTGGGCCCCGCCAACGCTGGCCATGACCGTCACGGGCCGCCCGTCGGCTGCTTCCAGCCGGGCCAGCATATGGGTTTCGCATAGCGCGGGGTCTTCGGGGTAGGAGGGGCGCGCCCAGACCACCGAGAGCGGCCCGAGGATGCGTTCCGAGAAGAACAGGAAATGCGAGATCACCTCGCGCGTCATGCCGCCTTCGGCGCGAAACCGCAGCCAGTCCGCAGCCTTCTGCCACGCGCGCGGCCATGCGCCATAGGTCACGACGATATCGACGCCCGCAACCTCGCCCAGATCACCCGCCCGGGCGGCCTGTGCCACGCTGGTCAGCGCCGGACCTGCGGCTTGGGTAAAGTTGACCGCCATGGGCACGCCCTGCGCCGTCAGCCCCGCCACCAGCGCCTCGCTCTGCGCGACATCCACGCCCAGCGGTTTTTCGAGAAAGACGGCCTTGCCAGCCTCGGCGGCGGCTAGCGCATAGGCTTTGCGCGGCACCGGAGGGCAGGCCAGATAGACGAGATCGGCCGCCGCGATGGCCTCTTCGGCAGAGGCCGTGATCTGCGCATCCGGGGCCAGCGCCTGCGCCGCGCGGCAGGCGTTAGCGTCGGGATCCCACAGGGCGACCGGTGTGTAGCCCGGATGGATCAGCATGTGCTCGAGCATCCTGCGCCCCATGATCCCGAGGCCGATAATTGCAGTCTTCACGGTCATGGGATCCTCACTTCTTGGCTTTGGGTGTCGTATCGAGCAGGGCTGTTTCCATCATCATGTGAACGCCCTTGTTGCCGTTGACGGTCTGGGTGATCCGAAGGTCTCCGGCCAGCGAACACAGCATATACGCGTCCTCGCGGCTCAGCCCCGTCCGCGCGACGATCCACGCGATCATGTCCTTCAGGGCCATTTCCGCGCAGCGGTCCAGATCCTCGTGCATACCCATCGTGATCAGGTGGGTGGGCGTCTGCGCGCGCGGATAATCCAACCCCAGATCATCTCGCAGGGTCAGCCGGAAGGTGCCTTCCAGCGCCGTTTCGATCGCGGTCACACAGACCTCGCCATCGCCCTGCGCGCCATGCCCGTCGCCACAGGAAAACAGCGCGCCCTCGGCAAAGACCGGCAGGTAGAGCGTCGTTCCGGCCACCAGTTCCTTGTTGTCGATATTGCCGCCATGGGCGCGCGGCTGGATCGTCGAGATCCGGCCCCAATTGGGCGGCGGCGCCACGCCCATCACCCCGAAAAACGGCTTCAGCGGCAAGTCCAGACCCCATGACAGCTGCCCGGTCATCGCCTCGAGATCGAGCGGAATGATCTCGATGCGGCCGGTCTGGAAATCGTCGGGCAGGGTGCCGGACAGCGGGCGGATCAGGTTCCAGCCCCAGTTCTGGCGCAGTTTCACGTCGAGGATCTCAACTTCGAGCACCTGCCCGGGCCTGGCGCCGCGCACCGCGACGGGGCCTGTCAGAATATGCCCGGGCAACTGCCGGTCGGAGCGCGCATGAATATCGAGCAGTTCGGGCGGAATATGAAAGCCGTCCTGCGCCGATGGCGTGTGCTCGGGCCCGCCGGAGACGGTCTCGATCACCACGACGTCACCGCTGTCGATCTCCAGCGCTGGCGGCAAAGTCGCGTCGAAATAGCCCCATGCGCAGGTTTCGGGGCTGGCGTGCAATTTGGATGTCATGTCGGTATCCGTCGGATCTGGGTTGAACCTGAGCGCCTTGCGGGCGTGGGCTCTCCTACCTGTTTTGGCCGGTGGGGCCAATCGCATATTGGGTCCCAAAGCCCGCGGGCAGGGGGGGCGTCTGCGCGCACGGCTCTCCGGATCGGGGCCTTTCACGTCAGCACGTGCATCCGATTTGCGACGGTGATACGGTCCGGCCGAACGTGAACGCGGCAGGGCAGAGATGGCGAAGCGGACAGCAGACAGGCTGCTTGAGAAAGCGAAATCCCACGAGGCAAAGCGCGAGCCGGAAGAGGCGCGCAAGCTCTACGAGGCGGTGCTCGAAACCGCGCCGGGCAGCCCGCAGGCGCAACGGGCCTTCCGGGCGCTTCTGGGGTCGCGCAAGCGGGCGATGGTGCTTGATCCCCCGAAGGACGCGCTCCAGCAGATCGTCCTCCTCTACAATCAGAAAAAGCTCCCCGCCGTGGTGGAGCGCGCGGGAAAGCTGGCGCAGCAATTCCCGTCTTCCTTCGTGCTCTGGAACATCATCGGGGCGGCCTCGGCGCAACTCGGGCAGCTTGACCGCGCGATCGAGGGGTTCCGGAAGGCCTCCGAACTCAACCCCGAATTTCCCGACGCCTATAACAACCTTGGAAACGCCTGCAAGGCGCAAGGCAAGCTTGGCGCGGCGGTGGCGAGCTTTGCCCGCGCGCTGGCGCTGAAGCCTGATTTTGCGCAAGCCCATAACAACCTCGGCATCGTGCTGCAGGATCAGGGCAGGCTCGAGGCGGCGATCGAACGCTTCAAACGCGCGATCAAGCTCAAGCCGGACTACGCCGGGGCGCATAACAACCTTGGCTCTGCGCTGCGCAATGGCGGCCGGTCAAAAGAGGCGATCGCCTGCTACCAACGCGCGATCAAGTTCGATCCCAAGAACGCCGAGACGCATCGCAATCTGGGGGGCGCGCTGCAAAAGGCCCGCCGGATCGACGAGGCGATCGCCTCCTACAAAAACGCCCTTGCGATCGCGCCGGATTATGCGGATGTCGAAACACGTCTGCTGCACCAGCAACAGCATATTTGCGACTGGCAGGACCATCAGAACCTGCCCGCGCGGTGTGAAACTCTGGGAGTAACGGCGGGCGCGGTTCCGGTCTTCGCGACGCTGTCGATGGAAGATCACCCCGAACGGCAGATGCTGCGGGCCAGAACAAGAGCGGCGGAGAAATACACGCTGCCACCCCTCGCGCCCCCTGCAAAGCCAAGCCAAAAGGCCCGGCGCCTGCGCATCGGATATTTCAGCGCGGATTTCCATGATCACGCGACGCTCTACCTGATGCGTGGGCAGTTTCAGAGCCATGATCGCACGCGGTTCGATGTGTACGCCTACAGCTATGGCAACACCAAGACCGGCGAGATGCGCGAACAGGTCGCGCGCGCCGTCCATACGTTTACGGATGTGTCGGAGATGTCGGATCGCGCAATTGCCGATCTGGCGCGGGCCCATGAGCTCGATATCGCGATCGATCTGAAGGGCTATACGGCCGATACCCGTTCCGCGCTCTTTCAATACCGCCTTGCGCCGGTCCAGATCAATTATCTCGGCTTTCCCGGCACGATGGGGGCTGATTTCATCGACTACATCATCGCCGACCCGACGGTCATTCCCGATCCCCAAAGACAGTTTTACACCGAGAAGGCGATCTTCCTGCCGGATACGTATTTCCCCTGCGATGGCAAACGCGAGATAGCCGAGACGACGACGACCCGCGCGGATTTCGGCCTGCCGGAGGAGGCCTTCGTCTTCTGTTGCTTCAACAACAATTACAAGATCAGCCCGCGCGAGTTCGACATCTGGATGCGCGTGCTCGGCAAGGTCGAGGACAGTGTGCTGTGGCTTCTGAAATCCAACAGATGGGCGGAGCAGAACCTGCGCAAGGAAGCCGCGGCCCGCGGTATCGACCCGGCGCGCCTCGTGTTTGCGGAGCGGCAGCCGCATTCCGAGCATCTGGCCCGGCACAAACACGCGGATCTTTTCGTCGATACCTTCAACTACAACGCCCACACGACGGCCACGGACGCGCTTTGGGGGCGGCTGCCGCTGGTGACCAAAACCGGCCAGCAATTTGCCGCGAGGGTTTCCGCCAGCCTGCTTGGCGCGGTGGGGTTGCCGGAACTGATCACCGAGACCGAAGAGGACTACGAGGCCTTGATCCTCGAACTTGCCACCAATCCCGAGCGCTTGTCCGGGATCCGCCGCAAACTCGCCGCCAACCGGACCACCATGCCGCTTTTCGACACCGAGCTCTACACACGGAATTTCGAGACGGGGTTGCAGATGGCCTATGACCGCTATTTCGAAGGCAAGGCGCCGGCCGATATCATCGTGCCATCATCGGCCTGACGCCACCGCGCGCAGAAGCACCACCCGCCAAGGCGGTGCTGAGATTCCGATTTTCCGGGAAGTCCAACTGGAGCGGGCGATGAGATTCGAACTCACGACCCTAACCTTGGCAAGGTTATGCTCTACCCCTGAGCTACGCCCGCGTCCGTTGGTGGAGCGTGATGTAGCCGCACCGCCCTCAGCCTGCAAGGGGGAAATCGCGCGGCTGGTCAATTTTTTTGTCGCGGGCTGACCTCGAACCGCAAGCCTGCCGGCACGGGGCCGGCTGTCGCATCACAGATCGACCGGTTCGTCCGGCTCTTGCATGGGATCGGGCACAGGCTCTGCCTCGGCGGGGGGCTTGCGGCGAATGATGATGTCCCCATTTGGCAGGATTTCCGGCGCCTCGTAGCTGCCCAACCCGCGCAACCGCTCGTTGAGGCCCTCCAGCATCGGGGCCAGTTCGTCGCTCAGGCCCTCCAGAAGGCTGCGCATCTGTTCGGCAAATTGCTCAAGCGTCTCGGGAACGCCCTCCGGCTCGGCCGGATCGGTCTGGGCCGGATCGGTTTGGGCGGAGGCGGGCGTCGCGAGGCAGAGCGCGACAAGCAAGGGTGCGATCGCTTTCATACCTATCATATGGGAAGCGCAGGCCCGCTTGAAAAGAACCCCGCGGCCAATAAGCTCACAGCGCGATATCCATCGTGACCGGAAAATGGTCGGAGGCCGTCAGCAGGGCCTCGCGCAGCACGGGGTCGCGCCAGCAGCCCGGATCGTCGAACGGGTGCCAGATCCGCCAGTCGGGCGACCTTGCGGCGAGGTCCGGCGAGACCATGATGTAATCAAGCAGCGCATTGATGAACCGCTTCTCGGGGCTCAGGTAGAACCGCGCGCTGGAAAAAGGCGTGCCGAGTTTCTGGCCCAGAGCGCTATGGGCATGCGGGTCGAAAAGTTGCTCTGACGTGATACGGTCCGCGCCCATGACGATCTCCACGCTGGAGCGTCCGAACAGCTCTTCATAGGCGTCAAGGCCGGGGCCGTCGTTGAAATCCCCCAGCACGATCAGGGAATCCTGCGCGGCCAGATGCTGGTCGATCCGGTGGCGCAGCCAGATACACTGGGCCAGTTGCTTGCGCCGGTTCGCGATGGCAATGCGCATCATGTCCTCGGCGTCGCGGGCGCTGTGGGGCGCTTTCGACTTCGCATGCACCCCGATCAGGCGCAGCATGTGCCCGTCCTTGGTCTGGACGGCCACCTCGAGGGGCGGTTTGGAGAAGGTGACGCGGTCCGCCTTGGCGTCGATGTCGAGATCGATCCGGAAAGTGCTGTCGAAACGCGGCGCCTGGGCATCCTGCGGATCCCCGATCGGGTCATGAATGGCCGAGATCACGTCCGGATCGTAAAGCAGCATGATCTCCTGCTGGGTATGGTTGGAAAAGCCGATCAGCACTTTCGATGTGCGCAGGGCAAAGCGCTCCACGAAACTCTCCAGTGCCGTGGTGCCGTCGCGCCCGCGGCTGGTGTCGGGGGCCTCGATGATCATGATCGCATCCGCGTCGAGCGCCTGAAACACGGTGCCAAGGGCATGGATCTGCATCGCCTTGGTAACGTCATGGCGGCCCGACCAGCTTTCGTCCTCGATCAGCGCCCCCTGATCGTCAAAGAGATTGGAGAACCATTCGACGTTATAGGTGGCGATCCTCATGGCGCGCTCTGGGCGGAAATCTCGTCCCATGCGGTGTTGATCACCACGAGGCGCTTTTCGGCCATCCGCACGGCTTCTTCGGGCACGCCGCGCGCGGCCATGCGGTCGGGATGCGTGTCGCGCACCATCTGGCGCCAGCGGGCGCGGATCTCGGGCAGCGGGGTTTTCGGCGTCACCCCGAGAACGGCATAGGGATCGGGGGCCGCGTCGGGCACGAAGCGGGCCCGCAGGCAGAGGAATTCGGCCTCGCTCATCCCGAAAATATGGGCGACGCGGGCGAGAAAATCGTTCTCGTCGGGATGGTATGTCCCGTCTGCGACCGCGATGTGAAAGAGCCCTTCGATCAGGTCCGAGAGCGCCTCCTTGTGCTCGCCGAACATCGCCTTGATGCGGATGGCGTAATCGTCAAAGCCCGCCACGTCCTGCCGGGCGAGGTTGAAGACACGCGCGGCATTCGCCTCTTCTTCGCGCGGGATCGAGAACACCTCGCGAAAGGCGGTGACCTCGTCGCGGGTCACAAGCCCGTCGGCCTTGGCCATCTTCGCGCCAAGCGCGATGACCGCGATCGTGAAACCCACGCTGTGTTCGGGGGCTGCCCGCAGCTTGTCGAACACCACGCCAAGCCCGTCGCCATTGGCGAGGGACGACAGGGCGTCGGCAATGCGGGTCCAGATCGACATGGAAGGTGTTCTAGCCGATCCCGCAGGCGGTGTCAGAGGAATTTCTGTAACAAAACCAGATCTATCCAGCGATCGAACTTCCGGCCAACCTCGGGCAGGCGCCCGATTTCGCGAAACCCGAGTCTTTCGTGAAAGGCGATGGCATCGGGGTTCTCGGCACTGATGCCGGAAATCAGGGAATGGATGCCTTGCGCCGCCGCATCCTTCTCAAGCGCGGCGATGAGCGCGCGGCCGGTGCCCTTGCCGCGGGCCTCGGGGACCAGATGGACCGACAGTTCCAGCGTCCGGGCATAGCCGGGGCCGCCGCGAAAGGGGGCCACGGTGGCAAAGCCCGTGACCCGGCCAGCCTCTTCTTGGGCCACGAGAAACTGGCGGTTGGCGGCTTTGCAATGGACGATCATCTCCGCGATCTCGCCCGCGGTCTTTTCGCGCGTTGTGAAAGTGATGGTCGTGTCGCGGATAATCGGGTTCCAGATCGCACAGATGGCGCTGGCATCCTCGGGCGCGGCCGGTCTGATCTGCGTCATGTCAGCGTCCGCTCACCATCCGGCGTCTCGAACACGGCCTGCAGGCCCGGGGTTGGCGCAGGCTCGAACAGGGCCGTGTCCCGCGGCATCAGCGGGGCCAGAAGCTCCGCCATTTCGACGGCCTGCGGGTGGCGCAGGGTCAGGGATTTCAGCCGGATGCCCTGATCGGGCAGGCGGGAAGCGGGATGGGCCGCGCCCTCCCAGTGGATCAGGGCGGGCGCCCAGCCGTCCCAGGGCAGCACGCCTGTGGCGGGAACCGCCATCTGCCAGCGCAAATCGCCACGGGCGATGTGCATGACCTCTCCGAACCCATCGCTTCCCAGACCGTCGCGCAGCTGCGCGAGCGCTGCGGCCATATCGGGCGTTTTCACGATCCAGTTGGTCAGGCGCGGCGGGCCGGAAAACTGATCGAGCGCAAACCATCTGGGCCGGCCGGGCGGCGGGGCCTCCGGATCGATTGCAATGCTTTCGAAATAAAGATCGGGGCCCAGCGACAAAAGCCGGTTATGGGTGCCCATCGCGGCGTGCTTGCCGCCGGGCGCCAGCGGCACGCCAAGGGTCTCTTCGACACAGGCGGTGCCTTCGTCCAGCGCCGCGCAGGCCAGCGCGATATGGTCAAGCTCCAGCAGGTTCATGGCCTCAGGTTACGTCAGCGCGGCGATTGCGCCAAGCGCCCTTGAGACGATGGGCGACTCGGGTCACAATGGGGCAATGACTGGACGACACGACCTGACCGAATTGAAGGCTGCCGCACGGACCGCGGCCTTCGCGCGCCGCAAGGCGGCCCACTCCCCCGAAACGACCGCCCTCGTGGTGGAACGCCTGCTCGAGGTGCTGCTGCCCCATCGGGGCAAGCGGATTGCCGGCTACATGCCGATCCGGACCGAGGTCGACCCGCTGCCGGTGATGGCCGCCATGGCCGCGTTCGGGCCGGTCTGCGTGCCGGTCATCCAAGGGCCCGACCAGCCGCTGAAATTCCGCCAGTGGACACCGGGTTGCAAGACCGAGCCGGGCGCCTTCGGAGCGCCTGTGCCAAGCGCGGGGAACTGGATCGAGCCGGAGGTGCTGATCGTGCCGCTTCTGGCCTTCGACGACAATGGCATCCGGCTGGGATATGGCGGCGGCTTTTACGACCGCTCGCTGGAGGGGCTGCGCGCCCTCGGCGAGGTCGTGACCTTCGGCTGCGCCTATGCGGCACAGCGCACGCAGGCCCTGCCGGCAGAACCCACCGACCAGCCGCTGGACGCAATCGTGACCGAAGACGGGGTCTTCTGGCGTCTGGGCTGAGCACGCTTGCGCAACAGCTTCATTGCCAAACCGGCGCAGACAGCCTAGGTGCTGCGCATGAGAGTGCTTTTTCTGGGTGACGTGATGGGCCGTGCCGGACGCGCGGCGGTGGTCGAGAGGCTGCCGAAACTGCGCGCCGACTGGAAGCTCGATTTCGTTGTGGTCAATGCCGAGAACGCCACCGGAGGCGTCGGGCTGTCGGGCGGCCATGCCAAGACGCTGCTTGAGGCGGGTGCCGATTGCATCACCCTTGGCGATCACGCCTTCGACCAGAAGGACATGCTGGCTTTCATCGACAGCGAGCCGCGCATCCTGCGGCCCCTGAACTTTGCGAAAGCCGCGCCGGGCCGGGGGTTTCGGGTCTTCGATGTGCCGGGCGGACGCAAGATCCTCGTGGCGCAGATTCTGGGGCAGGTCTTCATGAAACGCCCCTATGACGATCCCTTCGGCCAGATCGAACAGGTGCTCAAGGCGCATCCGCTGGGCGGTCTCGTCAATGCCAGCCTTGTCGATGTCCATTGCGAGGCCACCAGCGAAAAGATGGGCATGGGCCACTGGTGCGACGGGCGCGCAAGCGTCGTGGTCGGCACCCACACCCATGTGCCCACCGCCGATGCCCAGATCCTGCCGGGTGGCACCGCGTTTCAGAGCGATGCGGGGATGTGCGGCGACTACAATTCGGTGATCGGCATGGAAAAGGCCGAGCCGATGCGCCGTTTCGTGACCGGCATGGTGAAGGGCCGTTTCAGTCCCGCGATGCAAGAGGCGACGCTTTCGGGTCTTTATGTCGAGACCGACGACCGCACCGGCAAGGCCAAGCGGATCGAGATGGTGCGTCAGGGCGGCCGTCTCACCCAGACGGGCCCGATGTAAGCCACGCGCGAAAACCGCAGGCGTAATCCGAGAATGTCGTAATTTCACGCCCCTCGCACGGTGGGGCTTGCGCTTTGTATGACAAAACCTGAAAGTTGCGCCGAGGTGCACGGAGCGAAGATGTGAGCGGATTGACAACACTGGACCCGACCGGACAGGCGGTGCTCGCCTTGTGTGTCGTCGCGGGCATGTTCCTGCTGTTCGTGCGCGAAACCTACCCGACCGAGGTCGTCGCGATCGGCGGGGCGTCGGTTCTCCTGATCACCGGCGTTTTGCCCTACCAGGCGGCGCTGGAAGTCTTTTCCAACCCTGCACCCTGGACCATCGGGGCGATGTTCATCGTGATGGGGGCCTTGGTGCGCACCGGCGCGCTCGACTGGTTCACCAGCGTGGCAGAGCGCAATGCCTCGGCCCGGCCCGCGCTGGCGCTGGGCGCACTGATCCTGTTCGTGGTCCTGTCCTCGGCGATTGTCTCCAATACGCCGGTCGTGGTCGTCATGATCCCCGTATTCGTTCAGTTGAGCCGCACGCTCGGGGTGAATGCCTCCAAGCTTCTGATTCCATTGAGTTATGCGGCCATTCTCGGAGGCACGCTGACGCTGATCGGCACCTCTACGAACCTGCTTGTCGATGGTGTGGCCCGCGCCAACGGGCTCGAAGCCTTCTCGATTTTCGAAGTCACGCCGCTTGGTGTCGCCCTCGTGATCTGGGGGATGATCTACCTGCGCTTCATCGGGCCGTTCCTGCTGCCCGACCGCGACAGCATGTCGAGCCTGCTGTCGGATCGCTCGCGCAAGAAGTTCTTCACCGAGGCCGCGATCCCGCCGGAAAGCAACCTGATCGGGCGCGAAGTGCTCGACGTGCAGCTTTTCAAACGCGAAGGTGTGCGCCTGATCGACGTGGTGCGGGGCGATCTGTCCTTGCGGCGCAACCTCAAGGACGTGACCCTGCAGGTCGGCGACCGGGTCGTGCTGCGCACCCAGATGACCGAGCTTCTTTCGCTGCAGGCCGACAAGAGCCTGAAGCGGGTGGACCAGCTCTCCGCGGTCGAGACCTCCACCGTCGAAGTGCTGATCACGCCGGGCTGCAAGATGATCGGGCGCTCGCTCGGCTCGATGCGGCTGCGGCGCCGCTATGGCGTCTACCCTCTGGCGATGCATCGCCGGAACCAGAATATCGGGCGCCAGCTTGATGATCTGGTCGTGCAGGTGGGCGACACGCTGCTTCTGGAAGGCGCGCCCGAGGATATCTCGCGTCTGGCCAGCGAAATGGGCCTTGTCGATGTGGCCCATCCCTCGGCGCGCGGGTTCCGCAGATCCTACGCCCCGATTGCGATCCTGACACTGGCAGCGCTGGTGACCCTTGCAGGTCTCGGCGTGGCGCCGATTTTCGTGCTGGCGGTGCTTGCGGTGGCGGTCGTGCTGCTGACGCGATGCATAGATGCCGAGGAGGCGTTCGATTTCGTCGACAGCAGGCTGCTGGCGCTGATTTTCTCGATGCTGGCGGTGGGCGCGGCGCTGGAAGCCTCGGGCGCAGTCCGTCTGATCGTGGACGCCATCTCACCCTACATGCACGGATTGCCGCCGTTTTTCGTGGTCTGGGGGATTTACCTGCTGACCTCGGTCCTGACCGAGCTTGTCTCCAACAACGCCGTGGCGGTCGTGGTCACGCCGATTGCCATCGGTCTGGCGGACGCGATGGGGATCGATGCACGCGGGCTGGTGGTCGCGGTGATGGTCGCCGCCTCGGCCAGTTTTGCCACGCCGATCGGCTACCAGACCAATATGCTGGTTTACGGCCCGGGCGGGTACCGGTTCACCGATTTCATGAAGGTGGGCATTCCGCTCAACCTGAGCATTGGCCTGCTGGCCTCCGCCCTGATCCCGCTCATCTGGCCGCTGTAACAGCTTGCCGCGCCTAGCCTTGGGTTTTGGCCTCTCAGAGCGGCCAGAACACGAGGATGCAGGGGATCGAGACCGCGACCACGAGGATTTCCAGCGGCAGCCCCATGCGCCAGTAATCGCCGAACTCGTAGCCGCCGGGGCCAAGGATCAGCGTGTTGTTCTTATGGCCAATGGGCGTGAGAAACGCGCAGGAGGCCGCGACGGCCACCGCCATCAGGAACGGGTCGGGGCTGACCCCCAGCGATTGCGCCATCTGGATGCCGACCGGCGCGGCCACGATGGTTGTCGCGGTGTTGTTGAGCACGTCCGAGAGCGTCATCGTGACGATCATCAGCACCGTCAGGATCGCCCAAGCGGGCAGCCCCTCGGTCACGGAAACCAGCGTGCTGGCGATCAATTCGGTCCCGCCGGAATTTTCCAACGCGATGCCCAGCGGGATCATCGAGCCCAGAAGCACCACCACCGGCCATTCGATATGGGTGTAGATCTCGGAGACGGGGATGATCTTGGTCAGGATGAAGGCCACCACGACGATCCCCAGCGCGATCGGCAGGTAGAGCAGGCCAAGGCTGGCCGCGATCACGGCCGCCGCAAAGAGCCCGATCGCCAGCCAGACTTTCCGGTCGGCCGTCACCGACAGGCCGCGTTCGGCCAGGGGCAGGCAGCCCAGCCACTCGGTGACATCGGCGGCACTTTGCTGGGGCACCAGAAGCAGCAGGATGTCGCCGGGTTCCAGCACAGTCTTGCGGATATGGTCCTTGATCGCCCGGCCGCGCCGCGAGATGCCCAGAAGCACGGTGCGCTGGCGCCATGTCAGGCCGATCGATTGCGCCGTCTTGCGGTTGATCCGCGAACGGTCCGTCACCACGACCTCGATCACGTCGAGCCCGTCGCCGGCCGCGCGCAGCTGGGCCTGTCGCTCGGGATCGGCAAAATCGAGGCCAAGCGCTGCGCGGAACTCGTCCAGCGCGTTCGGGTCGGCCTCGAGAACAAGCGCGTCTCCGGCGCGCAGCGTTTCATTGCGCCCGGTGCCATAGCGGCGCTCGCCGTTGCGCACCAGCGAGAGGATCGCCACGTCGTTGCGGTCGGCCTCGTCGTAAAGCTCGAACACGCGTTTGCCGACCCATGCCGAGCCCTCCGGCACCGTGAGCTCGGCAATATAGTCGCTGTATTCGCTCATCGGGTCTGTCGCATGTGCCGCGTCGGGGGTGTTGGGGATCAGCCGCCAGCCCACCAGCGCCACGAAGAGCAGCCCCGCAATCGCGGTAATGCCGCCCACGGGCGCGAAATCGAACATGGCAAAGGGGGCGCCGAGGCTGTCTTCGCGGATCGTGGCGATGATGATGTTGGGGGGCGTGCCGATCAGGGTGGCCATACCCCCCAGGATCGTCGCAAAGGACAGCGGCATCAGGCTGAGCCCCGGCGCGCGGCCCGCCTTGCGCGCGGTCTGGATGTCCACGGGCATCAGCAGCGCGAGGGCGGCCACGTTGTTCATGAAGGCCGACAACACGCCGCCAATCGCCCCCATCAGGGCAATATGGGCCCCGAGGCTGCGGGACGCATCGATCAGGGTGCGGGTGATCAGGAAGACCGCGCCCGAACGCACCAATCCCGCCGAGACGACCAGAACCAGCGCCACGACAAGTGTCGCGGGATGGCCGAAGCCGGAAAACGCCTCGGAGGCCGGCACCACCCCCAGCACCACGCCTGCCAGCAGGGCGCTGAAGGCCACGAGATCGTAGCGCCACCGGCCCCAAATCAGCAGCGCGAACACCGCGCCGAACAAGGTGAAGATGATGATCTGCTCGCTGGTCATGGGCCGTGTCCTTGCTGCCGTTGGTCTATCTGACCTGCAAGCGGGCGCATTTGCAACGCGCAGCCGTCTTGGCCTTGTCCGAATGCTGCAGTATAGGAGAGCTCAAGACCAATCACTCAGGATGGAGAGACCCATGGCCGGCCACTCAAAATGGGCAAATATTCAACACCGAAAAGGGCGTCAGGACGCGGCCCGCTCGAAGCTGTTTTCCAAGTTGTCGAAGGAGATCACGGTTGCGGCCAAGATGGGCGATCCGGACCCCGACAAGAACCCGCGTCTGCGCCTTGCGGTGAAGGAAGCCAAGTCTCAATCCGTGCCCAAGGACGTGATTGAACGGGCGATCAAGAAGTCCGAGGCCGGTGATGCGGAGAATTACGACGAGATCCGCTATGAGGGCTACGGCCCCGGCGGAGTGGCCGTGATCGTCGAAGCGATGACCGACAACCGCAACCGCACCGCATCGACCGTGCGCTCCACCTTTACCAAGAATGGCGGCAATCTGGGCGAAACCGGATCGGTCGGGTTCATGTTCGAGCGTAAGGGCGCTGTGACCTATCCCGCTTCGGTGGGAGATGCCGACACGGTCATGATGGCCGCGATCGAGGCCGGGGCCGAGGATGTCGAAAGCAGCGAGGACGGGCATATCATCTACTGCGCGGATACCGATCTGAACACGGTCTCCACGTCGCTCGAAGCGGATCTGGGCGAGTCGGAGTCGACCAAGCTGATCTGGAAACCCACCACGACGACCGAGCTTGATCTCGAGGGTATGCAAAAGCTGATGAAGCTGATCGACGCGCTCGAGGATGACGATGACATCCAGTCGGTGACCTCGAATTTCGAAGCTTCCGATGCGGTGATGGACCAGCTTTGACGCGCGGGTTCGGCGCGATTTCGGCTGCCGTCACGCGGAGGTCGAGCGGCGTTTCCGCCTCCGGCGGGGATATTTCTCGCCAGAAGAAACCATGACGGGCGCGGCCTATGGGGCCGGCTTTGCCCTTGGATTGTCGTTGATCCTCGCGATTGGCGCGCAAAATGCGTTTGTCCTGCGGCAGGGGCTGCGGCGCGAGCATGTGTTTCTGGTCTGTCTGACTTGTGCTGTTTGCGATGCGGCGCTGATTGCCGTGGGCGTCGGTGGCTTCGGGCTTCTGAGCGACAGGGTGCCGTGGTTGGGAGAGGCGATGCGCTATGGCGGCGCGGCCTTCCTTTTGGTTTATGGTGCGCTGGCGTTTCGCGCAGCCTTTGGGGCGGCTGAGGCGTTGAACGCGGGGCAGGGGCCGGCGGGGCGCTGGCAGAGTGTTCTTGCGACCTGTCTGGCGCTGACCTTGCTCAATCCGCATGTCTATCTCGATACGGTGGTGCTTCTGGGCTCGATCGCGGCGCAATATGACGGCGCGCGGCTGGCGTTCGGGGGCGGCGCGATGACTGCCTCTTTCGTGTTTTTCTTCGCGCTGGGCTACGGCGCGCGCCTGCTGGCGCCGGTCTTCGCGCGCCCTGTCGCATGGCGGGTGCTCGATGTTTTTGTCGGCTGCGTGATGTGGGCGATTGCGGTCAGTCTCCTGACCGGTGATACACATCAGGTCAATTGACCACGAAGCGGATCTGGGGCCGGGCATGACGCAGCAGCAGACAAGACCTCTGGCCGGCGTGATCTGGATGCTGGTCACCGGGCTGAACTTCGTGGCCGTTACCGCCATTGTCAAACATGTGGGCGACGGGTTGCCGGCGGCGCAGGCGGCCTTTCTGCGCTATGCTCTGGGGCTTGTCTTCCTGCTGCCGGTTCTGGGCCGGATGCGGGCGGAGGGGCTGGGACCCCGGCTGATGAAACTCGTGGGGGCGCGCGGGTTTGTCCATACCGGCGGCGTGGCCTTGTGGTTTTTCGCCATGACCCAGATCCCGATCAGCGAGGTGACGGCGATGAACTACCTCGCGCCGGTCTATGTCACCATCGGAGCCGCGCTTTTTCTGGGGGAACGGCTGGCGGCCCGTCGCATCGTGGCGGTCTGCGTGGCGCTTTTGGGCGCGCTGATCATCCTGCGGCCGGGGTTTCGGGAGATCTCTCCGGGACATCTGGCGATGCTGGGCACGGCGGTGCTCTTTGCCGGCTCCTACCTGATCGCAAAGGTGCTTTCGACAGAGGTGGCGCCCTCGGTCGTGGTGGGCTGGCTCTCGATCACGGTGACCATCGGCCTTGCGCCGCTTGCGGCTCTGGTCTGGGTCACACCCACGGTGGAGCAACTCGGCTGGCTCTTTCTCGTCGCCGTTTTTGCCACCGCGGGCCATTACACGATGACGCTGGCCTTTCGCGCAGCCCCCGTGGCCGTCACCCAGCCCGTCACGTTCCTGCAGCTGGTCTGGGCGGTGCTTCTGGGCTGGCTGGTTTTCGACGAGGGGGTGGATGTCTGGGTCCTGCTGGGCGGGGCCATCATTCTGGGCGCCGTCAGCTTCATCACTTGGCGCGAGGCGATGCTCAAACGCGCGCAGATCACCCCGCCTGATCCGGCCACCAAGACCTGAACATTTCGCGCCTGCCGCCACATCTGCGGTTTTTTATTGACTGACCAGTCAATAAAAATAATCTGCCCGGAAAGAAACGGGAGGTGCGTGTGCCAAAGGTTGGAATGGAGCCCATTCGCAAGGCGGCCCTTGTGGAGGCCGCGATTGCCGAGATCGGGGCGGCGGGATCGCTGGATGTCACGGTGGGGGCAATCTCGCGCCGCGCAGGCATGTCCTCGGCACTGGCGCATCACTATTTCGGCGGCAAGGACCAGATTTTCCTGGCCGCGATGCGCCACATCCTGACGGTGTTCGGCGCCGATGTGCGGGCGCGGCTCGGAGAGGCCGAAACCCCGCGAGAGCGCCTTGCGGCGGTCGTTGCGGCAAGCTTTGCACCTGAGAATTTCCAGCCCCACGTCATCAGCGCCTGGCTCAGTTTCTACGTGCAGGCCCAGACCAGCGCAGAGGCGATGCGGCTCCTGCGCGTCTATCAGCGCCGCCTGCATTCGAACCTGCTGGCGGGGCTCAGACCGCTTTGCGGGCCGCGTGCAGACCAGATTGCGCAAGCCGCCGCAGCCCTGATCGACGGGCTTTATATCCGCGCCGCGCTGGATCCCGCACAGGACCTCGCCGCAGCGCCCGAGACCGTGATGACCTATCTCGATCTGCAGGTGAACCAGCGATGACCCGCCCCAACATCCTCATCTTCATGGTCGACCAGCTCAACGGGACGCTATTTCCCGATGGCCCCGCGGACTGGCTGCACGCCCCGAACCTGAAGAAACTCGCCGCGCGCTCCGTGCGCTTTGCCAACAGCTATACCGCCTCGCCGCTCTGCGCGCCGGGCCGGGCCGCGTTCATGTCCGGTCAACTGCCCTCGCGCACGGGCGTCTACGACAACGCGGCCGAGTTCCGCTCCGACATTCCCACCTATGCCCACCACCTGCGCCGCGCAGGCTACCAGACCTGCCTGTCGGGCAAGATGCATTTCGTGGGCCCCGATCAGCTCCACGGTTTCGAGGAACGGCTGACCACCGATATCTACCCCGCCGATTTCGGCTGGACCCCGGATTACCGAAAACCCGGAGAGCGCATCGAGTGGTGGTATCACAACATGGGCTCGGTCACCGGCGCCGGGGTGGCCGAGATCTCCAACCAGATGGAATATGACGACGAGGTCGCCTACCACGCCACCCGCAAGCTCTACGATCTTGCGCGCGGCCATGACGCCCGGCCATGGTGCGTGACGGTCAGCTTCACCCACCCCCATGACCCTTACGTGGCGCGGCGCAAATACTGGGACCTCTACGAGACATGCGACCACCTCCTGCCCGAGGTCGGCCCGATCCCCTATGACGCGCAGGACGCTCATTCAAAGCGCATTTTCGACGCCAATGACTGGCGTAGCTACGACATCACCGAAGACCAGGTCAGACGCGCGCGCCGGGCCTATTTCGCCAACATCTCCTACCTGGATGAGAAAATCGGCGCGGTCATGGAGACGCTCGAGGCAACCCGTCAGGAGGCCATCATCCTCTTCGTCTCCGATCACGGCGACATGCTGGGCGCGCGGGGGCTGTGGTTCAAGATGAGCTTTTACGAAGGCTCCTCGCGGGTGCCGCTGATGATCTGCGCGCCGGGCCTGACACCGGGGCGTGTGGAGGCGCCGGTCTCCACGATCGACATCTGCCCGACGCTCTGCGCACTGGCCGGCGTCGATATGTCGGAGGTCGCGCCATGGACAGACGGGGAAAGCCTCGTGCCGCTAGCACAGGGCGAAGGGCGCGACGCGCCGGTTGCGATGGAATACGCGGCAGAGGCCTCCTATGCCCCCCTTGTGTCGCTGCGCTACGGCAAATGGAAATACAACCGCTGCGCCCTCGACCCCGACCAGCTCTTCGATCTCGAAGCCGACCCGCATGAATTGACCAACCTCGCGGAAGCCCCCGCCCATCAGGGCACACGGGCAAGCCTGCGCGCCAAATCCGAAGCCCGTTGGGATCTGGAGCGCTTCGATGCCGAGATCCGCGCCTCGCAAGCCCGCCGCTGGGTCGTCTACGAGGCGCTCCGGCAGGGCGGCTACTACCCGTGGGACTTCCAGCCCCTCCAGCAGGCCTCTGAACGTTACATGCGCAATCACATGAACCTCGACACGCTTGAGGAAAGCCAGCGCTTTCCGAGGGGCGAATAGGCTTTCATGTTTCCAAAAATATCCTCGCCGAAGGCATAGATCATGACCCAGACAACCCACCCCACCGCCAGCCATTTCATCAACGGCGCCTATGTCGAGGACACCGACGGGGCCGAAATCTCGTGCATCTACCCCGCCAGCGGCGCGGTGATCGCCCGGCTTCACGCCGCCACGCCGCCGGTGGTGGAGGCCGCGCTTGACGCGGCCCGGAACGCCCAGCCGGTCTGGGCCGCGATGAGCGGGACCGAGCGTGGCCGTATCCTGCGCCGCGCCGCCGATATGATCCGCGAACGCAACGAGGATCTGAGCCGGCTGGAAACGCTCGACACCGGCAAGCCCTTGCAGGAGACACGCGTGGCCGACGCGACCTCCGCGGCGGATGCGCTGGAATATTTCGGCGGGCTCGCCGGTAGCCTGACAGGCGAACATATCCCGCTGGGCGGGGCCGGGGCCGACTGGGTCTACACGGTGCGCGAGCCGCTCGGGGTCTGTGTCGGCATCGGGGCATGGAACTACCCGACCCAGATCGCCTGCTGGAAAGGCGCGCCGGCGCTGGCCTGCGGCAACACGATGGTCTTCAAACCCTCCGAGACGACGCCGCTTTGCGCCTTGAAAATCGCCGAGATCCTGCACGAGGCGGGCGCGCCCGCCGGCGTGTTCAACGTGGTGCAGGGCTATGGCGAGGTCGGTGCGGCACTGGTGACGGACCCGCGCGTTGCAAAAGTCTCGCTGACCGGCTCGGTGCCCACGGGGCGCAAGGTCTATGCCGCCGCCGCGGAGGGCATGAAACACGTAACGATGGAGCTCGGCGGCAAATCCCCCCTGATCATCTTCGACGACGCCGATCTCGAGGACGCGGTCGGCGGCGCGGTTCTGGGCAATTTCTACTCCTCGGGGCAGGTCTGTTCGAACGGAACCCGCGTCTACGTGCAAAGTGGCATTCGCGAGGCGTTCCTGACGCGGCTGAGCGAACGCCTCTCGACGGTCGTGATGGGCGATCCGCTGGACGCGGCCACGAATTTCGGACCGATGGTCAGCGAGGCCCAGATGAACATCGTGCTGGGCTATATCGACAAGGGCCGCGCCGAAGGGGCGCGGCTTGTGACGGGCGGCGCGCGGGCCGACCGCGCGGGCTTTTTCATCGAACCCACGGTCTTTGCGGATGTGCGCGACGACATGACGATCGCCCGCGAGGAAATCTTCGGGCCGGTCCTTTCGGTGCTCGACTTCGACGACGAAGACGACGTGATCGCGCGCGCCAACGCCACGCCCTTCGGCCTCTCGGCGGGGGTGTTTACCCGCGATCTGGCGCGGGCGCATCGGGTGATCGGCCAGCTCGAGGCCGGATCGTGCTGGATCAACACCTACAATCTCGCCCCGGTGGAAGCGCCCTTCGGCGGCTCGAAACTCTCGGGCGTCGGGCGCGAGAATTCCAAAGAGGCGATCAAACACTACAGTCAGGTCAAATCCGTCTATGTCGGCATGGGGCCGGTCGATGCGCCGTTCTGAGGGCGGGCGGGGGACGGGCTGATGCAGGCAGATTACGTCATCATCGGGGCCGGTTCCGCCGGATGCGCAATGGCCTACCGCCTGTCGCAGGCCGGACACCGCGTGCTGGTGATCGAACATGGCGGCAGCGACCGGGGGCCGTTCATCCAGATGCCCGCGGCGCTCAGCTATCCGATGAACATGTCCCGCTACGACTGGGGCTTTGCCTCCGAGCCCGAGCCGCATCTGGGCGGGCGCCGACTGGCCTGTCCGCGCGGCAAGGTGATCGGGGGGTCCTCTTCGATCAATGGCATGGTCTATGTGCGCGGGCATCCGGCCGATTATGACCACTGGGCCGAACAGGGCGCCGAAGGCTGGAGCTTCGCCGACGTGCTGCCCTATTTCAAACGCATGGAATGCTGGAATGACGGCGGACGCGGCGGCGATGCCGGCTGGCGCGGTCAGGACGGCCCGCTGCATGTCTCGCGCGGGCCCGGCGATAATCCTCTCACCAAGGCGTTCGCACAGGCCGGCGCACAGGCGGGCTATGAGCTCACGCCGGACTATAACGGCTATCAGCAGGAAGGGTTCAGCCCGTTTGACGCCACCATCCACAAGGGCCAGCGCTGGTCGGCGGCCAATGCCTATCTCAAACCGGCCCTGAAAGGCGGGAACTGCACGATGCTGCGCGGCCTTGCGCAACGCATCGTGATCGAGAACGGGCGCGCTGTGGGCGTCGAGGTGGCGCGCGGCGCGGGGGTCCAGATCATCCGCGCCCGGGCCGAGGTGATCATCGCGGCCTCATCGATCAATTCGCCCAAGCTCCTGATGCTCTCGGGGATCGGCCCCGCGGCGCATCTGGCCGAACACGGGATCGAGGTGGTGGCGGACCGGCCGGGGGTCGGGCAGAACCTGCAGGATCATCTCGAGCTCTACATCCAGATGGCCGCCAGCCAGCCGGTGAGCCTGTTCAAACACTGGAACCTGCCGAGCAAGGCCCTGATCGGCGCGAAATGGCTCTTCACGGGCAAGGGGCTCGGGGCGTCGAACCAGTTCGAGACCGCAGCCTTCATCCGCTCGCGTGCCGGTGTGCCCTATCCCGACATCCAGTTCCATTTCCTGCCCATGGCGGTGCGCTATGACGGCACCGCGGCCGCCGAAGGCCACGGGTTCCAGGCCCATGTCGGGCCGATGCGCTCGGCCTCGCGCGGCGCGGTCACCCTGCGCTCTGCCGACCCCGAGGCACCGCCGAAGATCCTCTTCAACTACATGTCCGAGACAAGCGACTGGGAAGACTTCCGCACCTGCATCCGGCTGACCCGCGAGATCTTTGCGCAAGAGGCCTTCGCGCCCTTTGTCCGCCACGAGATCCAGCCGGGCGCCGAGGCGCGTTCCGATGACGCGCTGGACGATTTCATCCGCGCGCATGTCGAGAGCGCCTACCACCCCTGCGGAACCGCGCGCATGGGGCGGCGGGACGACGCCCACGCGGTTGTCGACCCGGAAGCACGGGTGATCGGGGTCGCGGGGCTGCGTCTGGCCGACAGTTCGATCTTCCCGCGCATCACCAACGGCAACCTGAACGCGCCGTCGATCATGGTGGGCGAGAAGGTCTCGGACCACATCCTCGGCAAGGGCATGCTGCCCCGTGACAACGCGGTGCCATGGACCCATCCCGCCTGGCAGACGGCGCAAAGGTAACGGCCCGCGCGATATCTCAAACTCGACTAAGACTATTACGATTTCGCTGTTGAAGGCCGCGCGGGGCGGGGGCATTGTCGGGTCATGTTGAGGATCGTGCTTGTCTTCTTGATGGTCTGGGCCCAGCCGGCCTTCGCGGATTTTTCCGGCCGCGTGCGGGTGATCGACGGCGATACGTTCGATGTCGGCAAACACCGCGTGCGGGTGTTCGGGATCGACGCACCGGAAGCCGATCAGACCTGCACCACCAAAGGCGGGGCCGAATGGGCCTGCGGCGCATGGGTCTCGGCCGAGGTGAAATCGCGCTATGACGGGCGGTTTCTGCGCTGTGTGACCCGCGACGAGGACCAGTATGGCCGTGTCGTGGCCAGCTGCATCGACCAGCAGGGTCAGGATGTGGGCGCAAAGCTGGTGCAAGACGGTCTGGCCATGGCCTACAGGCGCTACTCAAACCGCTATGCACTGGCGGAAAAAGCCGCCGCCGCCGCCCAGCGTGGCGTCTGGGGATCGGCGTTCGAGAACCCCGCCGAGTTTCGAAAATCGCGCGCGCAGGGCGGGCCTCCGCCCGACAGGGACTGCATCATCAAAGGCAATATCTCGGGGGCGGGCCGGATCTATCACCGCCCCGGCAACCGCGATTACGAGCGCACGGTCATATCCCCCAACAAGGGCGAACGGTGGTTCTGCTCGGAGGCCGAGGCCCGCGCGGCGGGCTGGCGTCCGGCCCGCAACTAACCCAGACCGGCTCGGCCACACCCCGCGGCCCGTGGCTCAGTCCACGCGATAGGGCAGCACGTCGCGCTGGTTGTGATCGACGCTGAGCCGGCTTTCGAGCGGCGGGACCGAGCGTTGGTGGCAGTCGCGGCGCGGGCAGATCCGGCACGAGATCCCGATCGGCTCGAACGCCTGATCCGTGGCCGGCATCAGGTCATCGGCATAGACCAGCGCGTCGGCATGGGTGATCTCACAGCCCAGCCCGATGGCATAGCGGCGGGTCGGTGCGGAAAAGCTCCCGCCCGGCTTTGACACATCGCGGGCCAGCGAAATGTAGCGCACCCCGTCCGGTGTCTCGGCCAGCTGGCGCAGGAACCGCCCCGGCGTCTCGAAGGCGCGGTGCACGTTCCACAGCGGGCAGGCGCCCCCGAAACGGGCAAATTGCAGCCGCGTCGCCGAATGCCGCTTGGTGATGGTGCCGGCCTGATCGACCCGCACGAAGAAGAACGGCACCCCTTTCGCGCCGGGCCGCTGCAGGGTCGACAGGCGGTGGGCGACCTGTTCGATCGAGGCTCCGAACCGGTCTGCCAGTTGCTCGAGATCGTGGCGCGTCTCCCGCGCGGCCTCCAGAAACGCGCCATAGGGCATCAGCGCGGCGCCTGCGAAATAGTTCGCAAGCCCGATCTTGGCGATGTCCCGCGCCGCGCTGGTCTGGAACCGCGCCAGATCCAGCGTTGCCTCCAGCAGGTCCTCATACGCGATCAGCGCGATCTGGTGAAACAGCTGGAAGCGTTGGGTCGCGGGGCTGGCGCGGCGTGACAGGGCGATCTGCCCGCTCTTTGCATCGAACTGGCGCAGGTGCGCGTTGTCGGTGAAGATCAGCTCAAGGGCTGCGGGCGGGTTACGCAGGATATCCCCGTCGAGGGTTCTGGCAAAGCGTTCGGCAGCGCGGTCCACCGCATCGATATAGTTGTCGCAGTAGTGGAAGAAGTCGCGCACCTCCTCCCACGGCGAGGCCTCGACGCGGGCATCATCACGCCCCAGCGCCTCGTCGAGCGAGGCAAGGCGTTCATGGGTCTGGCGGTAGGCTTTGTGCAACTCGAGAAACGCGCGGGCAAAATTCGGCGCGTTGGAGGCGGTCAGGTGCAGGTCCGCCAGCGGCGGGTCAATCTCGGCAAAGACCGGATCGGCCAGCGCCTCGCGCATGTCCACGACCATCCGCTCCGCGTCACCGGTCGCCAGCTCGGTCACGTCAAAGCCGAACTCCTGCGCCAGCGCGAGCACGACGCCGGTGGAGACCGGCCTGTGATTGTTCTCCATTTGATTGAGATAGGGCAGCGAGACGCCCAGCTTGGCGGCAAAGGCCTTCTGGGTCAGGCCGAGCCGTGTGCGCATCTCGCGCAGCTTGGCCCCGGCATAGAGTTTCTGTGTCGACATGGATGCGCGTGCCTTTGCAGATTTGCTGGATTATTCTTAGCCTTTGCAAAGTTCTTTGCGCAAGCCCTCAGGCGCTCCCTCAGGCGCTCCCTCAGGCGCTGCGCGCGCAGGGGGGTCACATCCGGGCCAGCTGCCGTGTGCGGTAGAAGACGAAGCTGACCGACAGCAGGCTGCAAATCGCGGTGATCAGCATGATCCATTGCAGCGGGAAGCTGCCATTGCCGCCTTCCAGCATGGCGCCCGCGAAGGTTGAAAGCCCCGCGCCGCCTCCGATCATGATGGCGCTGCCGATGCCGCTGGCGGTGCCGGCGAGATGCGGGCGCACCGAAAGCATGCCGGCGGTGGCATTGGGCATGACAAGCCCGTTGCCGATCCCCACGAAGGTGCAAAAGCCGAAGAACTGCCATGCGCTGTCATAGCTCGCGTAGGAGATCGCAAGCGAGGTGGCGAGCCCTGCCACGAGGATCACCGTTCCGGTCAGGATCATGCGGTCTATGCCGAAGCGGATCGAGTAACGGCCCGAGACGAAATTGCCGGCAGCATAGCCAAGGGCAGGGACACCGAAGAAGAACCCCGCCTGCGCCGGCGATTGCCCGTAGACCTGCGTGGCCACGTAGGGCGCGCCGCCGAGGAAGGCGAAAAAGGCGCCCGATGCAAACGCGGCGGCGAATACGTAGCCCCAGAAACGCGGCGAGGTGAACAGTTCGGGGTAGCCGCGGACCTGATCGAGAAAGCTCAGACCCTGCCTGTTGAGGGTCTCCCCCTGATCGGCCCAGCACAGCGCGAGCATCGCGACACCGCAGAGCGCCATGAACACGAAGATCGAGCGCCAGCCGAATGCCTCGTCAAGCGCGCCGCCGATCATCGGGGCGGCCATCGGCACCAGCGCCATGCCCATGGTGACATAGCCGATCACCGATGCGGCCTCGTCCTGCGGGACCATATCCCGCACGTTGGCGCGGCTCAGCACAAGGCAGATCGCCACGGAGGCCTGCAGCATCCGGAAGGCGAGGAAGACCTCGACCGTGGTCGACAGGTAGCAGCCCAGCGTCGCAACGACAAAGAGCACCAACGCGCCAAGCACCACGGGGCGGCGCCCGAAACGGTCCGAAAGCGGGCCCACGATCAGCTGCAATGCGGCCGTGCAGGCGAGGTAGAGCGAGACCGACAGCTGCATCACCCCGTATTCGGTCGAGAACTCCTCGGTCATGCGCGGCAGCGAGGGCAGGAAGATGCTCATGGTCATCGCCGAGATCCCCGCCATCAGGATCAGGGTCACGACATGCGGCGGGGTCGTGCGGTCAAGGATGCGAATATCGGGGGGCGCGCTCATTTACAGACTTGTACAGCATGAACGCGTCAGGTCCAGTGGGCAGCGCGCAGGCCTGCTATGCGCTGGGCTCCCGTCAGGTCGGGGGCTGGATGTTCGATTTCATATATTTGCAAATATTCAATTTGAAATCACAATGATTTGCTAAATTTGCAAATATGCGATGTTCTGCTTTGTTGCAACGCGCGCCTTGTGTAGTTTTCCCCGAACCATTCAGGGAGGAGCCGCGCCATGAAAGACATTCTCAACGAGCTGGAAGCAAGGCGGGCCGTCGCGCGGGCCGGGGGCGGGGAGCGCCGGGTCGCAGCCCAGCATGCCAAGGGCAAGCTGACCGCGCGCGAGCGCATCGAGCTGCTTCTGGATGAGGGCTCCTTTGAAGAGTTCGACATGTTCGTCGCCCATCGCTGCACCGAGTTCGGCATGGAAGCCGACCGCCCCGCAGGCGACGGTGTCGTGACCGGCTGGGGCACGATCAACGGCCGCATGGTTTACGTGTTCTCACAGGATTTCACGGTTTTCGGCGGGTCGCTGTCGGAAACCCACGCCCAGAAGATCTGCAAGATCATGGATATGGCGATGCAGAACGGCGCGCCGGTCATCGGCATCAATGACAGCGGCGGCGCACGCATTCAGGAAGGCGTGACCTCTCTGGCGGGCTATGCGGAGGTGTTCCAGCGCAACATCATGGCGTCAGGCGTCGTGCCGCAGATCAGCGTGATCATGGGCCCCTGCGCGGGCGGCGCGGTCTATTCGCCGGCCATGACGGATTTCATCTTCATGGTGAAAGACAGCTCCTACATGTTCGTCACCGGCCCCGATGTCGTCAAAACCGTGACCAACGAAGTGGTCACGGCAGAAGAGCTGGGCGGGGCCTCCACCCATACCCGGAAATCCTCGGTCGCCGACGGGGCGTTCGAAAATGACGTCGAGGCGCTGGCCGAAGTGCGCCGTCTGGTCGACTTCCTGCCGCTCAACAACCGCCAGAAGCCGCCGGTCCGCCCCTTCTTCGACGATCCGGCGCGGGTCGAGGACAGCCTCGACACACTGGTCCCGGACAATCCGAACACGCCCTATGACATGAAGGAGCTGATCACGAAGATCGCCGACGAGGGCGATTTCTTCGAGATCCAGGAAGAGTTCGCGAAAAACATCCTGACCGGCTTTATCCGGATGGAAGGGCAAAGCGTGGGCGTGGTGGCCAACCAGCCGCTGGTGCTGGCCGGATGCCTCGATATCGACAGTTCGCGCAAGGCGGCCCGCTTCGTGCGCTTTTGCGACGCCTTCGAGATCCCGATCCTGACGCTGGTCGACGTGCCGGGCTTCCTGCCGGGCACCAGCCAGGAATATGGCGGCGTGATCAAACATGGCGCCAAGCTGCTCTTTGCCTATGGCGAGGCGACCGTGCCCAAGGTCACGGTGATCACCCGCAAGGCCTATGGCGGAGCCTATGACGTGATGGCGTCAAAACACCTGCGCGGCGATTTCAACTACGCGTGGCCCACCGCGGAGATCGCGGTGATGGGGGCCAAGGGCGCGGTCGAGATCCTCTACCGCTCCGAGCTGGGCGATCCGGACAAGATTGCCCAACGCACGGCGGATTACGAGGACCGTTTCGCCAACCCGTTCGTGGCCGCCGAAAAGGGGTTCATCGACGAGGTGATCCTGCCCCATTCGACGCGGCGCAGGGTTGCGCGGGCCTTTGCCTCGCTCAGGGGCAAGCAGCTGAAGAACCCGTGGAAGAAGCACGACAACATCCCGCTTTGAGGCGGCGGCACGCAGCGCCGCGACAGGTTTGAGACGCGTTCAGGAAAGGGGAGGCGTGGATATGGCGAATACATCGAACGAGACCGTGACCGCGTCGTCGCCGGTCTGGACACGTCCGACCCGCGCGCCCTCGGGGCTTGAGCTGGCCGCGCCCGAGGTGATTTACGAGCCGAAAGGCGTGCGTTCAGAATCGGCCAAAACCGTGCGATTGCGATATGTTGCGCCGGAACTAGGCGATTCTCTGCGCTTTGGCTTTGATGCGGTTGAGCAGGATTTTTCCTATCTTTGTGAAACCCATGCGCTGCCGCTGGTCGCCAAGTCCGCGCCGCAGGCCGAGCTGGTGATCATTTCCATGGCGGCCGAGGCGATTTCTCTGGGCGAATCCGCGCCCGATGTCGTTCAGTTTTTCGAAGCTTTCCAGATAGTTAACGGAAAATGCATTTGGGAGGGCGTGTAATGGCGGCACCAGCAGATGCGACAAATTGGCAGTCCCGTTGCGCGGAAGTTTCAATCTTCTCAAAAATTGAGATTGGACAATGCGACCGGTGTTCTTCTGTGCGTAAAATGATTACCGTGAAAAAAGGTTGCGTTTCTGTGGCCCAATTTGACAACATGTACGCATGCGAAGGCAGCTTCGGTGCGTTCGTGACACAAACAATTAGGAGAGTAAGATGTCCAAGAGCATCAAAGCAATCGTCGCACTTGGTTTTGTCGCAATCGTGGCGGCATGTGCGCAGCAGGAAGAAGAAGTCGTTGTTGTTGAGCCGGTTGCCGCCGAGCCGACCTACAGCAAGTACTAAAAGTTTCGCGGGGAAGGCGTTCGCGCCCTCCCCGCACTCTTCGCGTCTCCCCGACAGCCCGCGGGGGTGCGCATGATACGACACAAGGGCTTCCCGTCCCGTCTGACCGGGACAGATTTCCAATTCACAATCCGTCGCGAGAACAAGAAGGGTGCCACGCCCCTTATTGCGCGTGAACGCTTTGCCGATCGCAAGCCTGCGGACCGCCGGGCCGACGAGGGGTTCCTGTTCGCGCTGTGGGACTATTTCGGCGACCAGCCTTTCGAGCGCGGCAATCTCGACGCGGGCCGTCTGAGCTGGCTGTTCGGGCGGGAGGTGGTCGCCGCCGAAGAGCCGTTCGATGCAGAGAGCTATGACGCGCTGTTGCGCATCGATGTCGCGCGCGCGCAGGCCGCCTTTCCGGGTCTTCTCGACCTGTCGGACGGGGAGGGGTCGGCATGATTTTGCTGATGCGCGCCGCAAATGCGCTGAAACCGGCCCAAAAGCAAACACCTGAAACTCCGGGCTTTGCCAATGCTCTGAGCGGACGCAATGTGTGGGTGTGGGCGCACCCCTGCAGCACAGAAACGCGTTCGCACGTAAACTACCGTTACCCTTCCCCTCTGAAGAGGTTCGCCTTGCGTGGCGGACCTCTTTTTTCGGGGCTGGGGGTCTCGGTTTCGGGTCCGGACATGTCCGGTCCGGCAGATATGCGCCACCCTAAAGGGGCGTATAACGATAACAGAGCATCGATGTGTGGGCCGTTCTGGCGCGCCCCGCATCTTACAGGAGAAGATCAATGCGAAGAGTTTTCATCAGCCTCGGCCTTATGGCCGTCATGGGCACGGTTGCGGCTTGCGACAACGACGCCGAGCGCGGCATGGTCGGGGCTGCGGCAGGCGGCGCAGTGGCTGACGCAACCGGTGGCAACGTGGTTACCGGCGCCCTTCTGGGCGGCATTGCAGGCGTGTTCTGCGACGACGCCGGCGTCTGCAAATAACACATACGCTGCCCGTCGGGGCGGCGGTTTGAGAACAAGTTTTGACGGTCATGCCGCGGTTGCGCGGCGTGGCCGTTTTTTCATCTGCGCGACGGGGCGCGGCCAGCGACAGGCGTGATCCGGGAACGATCCGGGGACAAGGGGAAACGAGATGTTCAAGAAAATTCTGATTGCGAACCGCGGCGAGATCGCCTGCCGGGTGATCAAGACAGCCCGCAAGATGGGGATCAAGACGGTTGCGATCTACTCGGATGCCGATGCGCAGGCGCTGCATGTGAAGATGGCGGATGAGGCGGTCCATATCGGACCGCCGCCGGCCAACCAGTCCTATATCGTGATCGATAAGGTGATGGAGGCCATCCGCCAGACCGGCGCGGAGGCCGTGCACCCGGGATATGGTTTCCTGTCGGAAAACAAGCTCTTTGCCGAAGCGCTCGCCAAGGAGGGGGTTGCCTTTATCGGCCCGCCGGCACCCGCCATCGAGGCGATGGGCGACAAGATCACCTCGAAGAAGCTGGCGATGGAGGCAGAGGTCTCCACGGTGCCCGGCTATATGGGGCTGATCGAGGATGCCGAGGAAGCGGTGAAGATCTCGCGCGAGGTCGGCTATCCGGTGATGATCAAGGCCAGCGCCGGCGGCGGTGGCAAGGGCATGCGGATCGCGTGGACCGACGAAGAGGCCCGCGAGGGCTTCCAGTCGTCCAAGAACGAGGCGGCCAGCTCATTCGGCGATGACCGGATCTTCATCGAGAAATTCGTCACCCAGCCACGTCACATCGAGATCCAGGTGCTGGCCGACAGCCACGGCAACACGATCTATCTGGGCGAACGCGAATGTTCGATCCAGCGGCGCAACCAGAAGGTGATCGAAGAGGCACCGAGCCCGTTTCTGGATCCCGCCACCCGCAAGGCGATGGGCGAGCAGGCCTGCGCGCTGGCCGCCGCCGTGGGTTACACGAGCGCCGGCACGGTGGAATTCATCGTCGATGGCGACCGGAATTTCTATTTTCTGGAGATGAACACCCGACTTCAGGTGGAGCACCCCGTCACCGAGCTGATCACGGGCGTCGATCTGGTCGAGCAGATGATCCGCGTGGCCAATGGCGAAAAGCTGAGCCTGACGCAGGACGACATCAAGCTGAACGGCTGGGCGATGGAGAGCCGCCTTTATGCAGAGGATCCCTACCGCAACTTCCTGCCCTCGATCGGACGTCTGACGCGGTATCGCCCGCCGGCCGAGGAGGCCTCGAAAGTGCATGCGGTGCGCAATGACACGGGCGTCTACGAGGGCGGCGAGATCTCGATGTTCTACGACCCGATGATCGCCAAGCTCTGCACATGGGCCCCGAGCCGTCTGGAAGCGATCGAAGGGATGCGCGTCGCGCTGGACGGGTTCGAGCTTGACGGGATCGGGCACAACCTGCCGTTTCTCTCGGCGGTGATGGACCATCCGAAATTCGTCGCGGGCGATATGACGACGGCGTTCATCGCTGAGGAATATCCCGAGGGTTTTGAAGGCGTTACGCTGTCACAGGACGAGCTGGGCCGGATCGCGTCAGCCGTGGCGGCGATGCACCGGGTGGCCGAGATCCGCCGCGCGCGGATTTCCGGCACGATGGACAATCACCGCCGCAAGGTCGGCAAGGACTGGGTGGTGACCGCGCAAGGGGAGAGCTTCTCTGTCAAGATCACCGCCGACAAGAGCGGGGCCACGGTGAAACATCACGACGGCACGACGCACCGGGTGACCTCGGACTGGACGCCGGGCGACAAGCTGGCGCGGCTCGACGTGGACGGGGCTGCGCTCGTGCTCAAGATCGACAAGATCACCGCCGGATTTCAGGTGCGCACGCGCGGGGCTGATCTGAAGGTGCATATCCGCACGCCGCGTCAGGCCGAGCTTGCCGCGCTCATGCCCGAAAAGCTGCCGCCGGACACCTCGCGCATGCTGCTTTGCCCGATGCCGGGGCTGATCGTGAAGGTCGATGTGCAAGAGGGCGACGAGGTGCAGGAAGGTCAGGCGCTGTGCACCGTGGAGGCGATGAAGATGGAGAACATCCTGCGCGCCGAGCGCAAGGGTGTGGTGGCCAAGATCAACGCGGGTCCCGGCGACAATCTTGCCGTGGACGAGGTGATCATGGAGTTCGAGCCGTCCTCGTGAGTGCGCGCTGCCGCATAGGGGCGCCCCGGCTTGTCGGGGCTGGGCCGGTCGTCACAGGGGCGGCTGCGGGATCGCGTCAGGATCCGGTCTTGCGCCGGTCCCGAAGCTCCTGCTGGCGCATTGGCATCTTGTCGATAACGCGTCCAAGCTCGCGCACGTCCCACGGGGCGGGTTTGCGCAGCTTCACGCCGCCATCCTTGCCGATCAGCACCAGCATGAAGCCGCGTGGCCGCAGTTTCATCCGCAGCGCGGATTTGGCCGCGGGGTCGGTATCGGTCAGAATCACCACGTCGCGGTCGGCCAGCGCATCGAGCCGCGCGCCCAGCAGTTCCATCTGTTCGCGAAACCGCGGATCCGCGGGCGTGTCCGCAAAGACCACGACCGGACGCTTGAGCCAGAGAAACTCTTCCAGCGTCGCTTCGCTGCTGTCATATGGCCCGACCTCGGGCGGCGGGGCCTCCTGCGCACTCGACAGGTCCGCTGCAACGGCGGGAGCTGTTAAAAACAAAGCAAAAACAAAAGCTGCTACCGGGTTCATCGTCTCTCCTCTTGCACCAGATATAAGCGCTTTCGCGCAGATTTCTAAGAGGCAAAGTGCAAAAATCCTCGGCGCCCGCGCCGCGCGGGGACGAGATGCGCAAAGAGGCCGGGGATTGCCCGTATTTCATGGCGTGTTCACGCCTGACGATCGTCTGTCGAAAGACAAAACTGAGAGGAATTCGCTATGAGCGAAGACAAGAAAGCGTGGCACGCCCGTGCTGAGAAGGAACTTCGGGGACGTCCCGTCGAGGGCCTGACATGGGACAGCCCGGAAGGGATCGCGATCCAGCCGGTCTACACCTCCGGCGATGCCGAAAGCCTGCCGCATATGGGCACGATGCCCGGCACGGCGCCGTTCACCCGTGGCCCGCGCTCGACCATGTATACCGGCCGGCCCTGGACGATCCGCCAATATGCGGGCTTCTCCACCGCCGAGGACAGCAACGCGTTCTACCGGCAGGCGCTCGAGGGCGGCCAGCAAGGCGTGTCCGTGGCCTTCGATCTGGCCACCCATCGCGGCTATGACAGCGATCATCCGCGCGTCGAGGGCGATGTCGGTAAGGCCGGCGTTGCCATCGACAGTGTCGAGGACATGAAGATCCTGTTTGACGGGATCCCGCTGGACAAGATTTCGGTCTCGATGACCATGAACGGGGCGGTGATCCCGGTTCTGGCGAATTTCATCGTGGCCGGCGAAGAGCAGGGCGTGGACCGCGCGCAGCTTTCGGGCACGATCCAGAACGACATTCTCAAGGAATTCATGGTCCGCAACACCTATATCTATCCGCCCGAGCCTTCGATGCGGATCGTGGCGGATATCATCGAGTTCACCTCCACCGAAATGCCGAAATTCAACTCGATCTCGATTTCCGGCTACCACATGCAGGAGGCCGGCGCGAACCTCGTGCAGGAACTGGCCTTCACGCTGGCCGACGGGCGCGAATATGTCCGCGCCGCCATCGCGCGCGGCATGGATGTGGATGCGTTTGCCGGGCGGCTCTCCTTCTTCTTTGCCATCGGGATGAATTTCTTCATGGAGGCGGCCAAGCTGCGCGCCGCGCGCTTCCTGTGGCACCGGATCATGTCGGAGTTCGAGCCCAAGAAAGAGCAATCCCTGATGCTGCGCACTCATTGTCAGACCAGCGGTGTCAGCCTGCAGGAGCAGGACCCCTACAACAACATCGTGCGCACCGCCTATGAGGCGATGAGCGCGGTTCTGGGCGGCACCCAGTCGCTGCACACGAACTCTTTTGACGAAGCCATTGCGTTGCCGACAGAGTTCTCCAGCCGCATCGCGCGCAACACGCAGCTGATCTTGCAGAACGAAACCAAGGTCACCAAGGTCGTCGATCCTCTGGCGGGGTCTTACTATGTCGAAAAGCTCACGGCGGATCTTGCCGAGGAGGCGTGGAAGATCATCGAGGAGATCGACGAGATGGGCGGCATGACCAAGGCTGTGGCCACCGGCATGCCGAAACTGCGGATCGAAGAGGCCGCGGCGCGCCGTCAGGCCGAGGTCGACCGCGGCGAAGAGGTGATCGTCGGGGTCAACAAGTTCCGTCTCGAAAGCGAGGCGGAGATCGATATTCTCGATGTGGACAACGTCGCGGTGCGCGACAACCAGATCAAGCGGCTGGAGCGCATCCGCGCGAGCCGCGACACGGCCGCCTGCGAGGCAGCCCTTGGTGCTTTGGAAAGCGCGGCCGCATCGGGCGAAGGCAACCTTCTGGCGCTGGCGGTCGATGCCGCGCGCGCCCGCGCAACCGTTGGAGAGATCAGCATGGCAATGGAAAAAGCGTTCGGCCGTCACCGTGCCGAGGTCAAGACACTGGCCGGTGTCTACGGGGCGGCCTACGAGGGTGACGAAGGCTTTGCCGAGATCCAGAAGGCGGTGGAGGACTTCGCGCAGGAAGAAGGCCGCCGCCCGCGCATGCTGGTGGTCAAGATGGGGCAGGACGGCCATGACCGCGGCGCCAAGGTCATCGCCACGGCCTTTGCCGATATCGGCTTCGATGTCGATGTCGGACCGCTGTTCCAGACGCCCGAGGAGGCCGCGCAGGACGCGGTCGACAATGACGTGCACGTCATCGGCATCAGCTCTCAGGCCGCCGGGCACAAGACCCTTGCGCCCAAGCTGGTGGAGGCGCTGAAGGCCGCCGATGCCGAGGAGATCATCGTGATCTGCGGCGGCGTGATCCCGCAGCAGGATTACGACTTCCTCTACAAATCGGGCGTGAAGGCGATCTTCGGGCCGGGCACGAATATTCCCGAGGCGGCGAAAGATATTCTCGACCTGATCCGCGCCGGAAAGCCCTGACCCGCCGGGCCTTGGGGCGCGTCAGAATCTGCCACCCTGCGCCCACGCCCGGGGCGGCATCGAAAAAGGCTATTGAACGCAGCGCCTTCACCGGTCCATCCTTGCCGCAGCGAAAGGACGAACATGGCCCTGCCGGTACGTGATCAACTGAAGTATTGGGGCATCGCCGCGGCGGTGTTCATTGCGGTGCTGTGGGTGCTGGGCGACGTGCTGCTGCCCTTTATCGTGGGCGGCGCGGTGGCCTATATGCTCGATCCGGTGGCCGACCGGATCGAACGGATGGGCGCCTCGCGGGCGCTGGCCACCTCGATCATCAGCTTCGGCGCCGTTCTGATCTTCCTGTTGATGGCCGTTCTGATCATCCCGATGGTGGTCGAACAGTCGATCCAGCTTTTCAACGCCGCGCCGGACCTGTTCCGGCAGTTGCAGGCCTTCCTGTCAGAGCGGTTCCCGGCGCTGGCGGATGAACACTCGACCCTGCGCGAGTCGCTGGCCGCGATCGGCAGCACGATCCAGAGCAAGGGCGGCGAGTTGGCCAACCGCCTGTTCTCGTCTGCGCTCAGCGTGATCTCGGCCGTGGTCTTTATCATCGTCGTGCCGGTCGTGGCCTTTTACCTGCTGCTCGACTGGGACCGGCTCGTGGCGCAGGTCGACGGCCTGCTGCCGCGTGACTATGCCCCCACGATCCGCCAGATCGCCAAGGATATCGACACCACGCTGGCCAATTTCGTGCGCGGCCAACTGACGGTCTGCTCGATTCTGGGGACGTTTTACGCCGTGGGGCTGATGCTGGTGGGCCTGCAGTTCGGGCTGGTCGTGGGCTTCATCGCGGGCCTGATCTCTTTCATTCCCTATATCGGCGCCATCGTGGGCGGGGCGCTGGCCTTTGGCCTTGCGCTCTTTCAGTTCTGGGACACGCCCTTGTGGATTGCCGCGGTGGCCGCGATCTTCATGGCCGGCCAGTTTCTGGAGGGCAATATCCTGACGCCCAAGCTGGTGGGCGGCAGCGTCGGGCTGCATCCGGTCTGGCTGCTGCTTGCGCTGTCGGCATTCGGGACGATGTTTGGGTTCGTCGGCATGCTGGTGGCCGTTCCGGTCACCGCGGCGTTGGGCGTGATTGTCCGCTTCGCCACGGAGCGTTACAAGCAGGGGCGATTGTATCGCGGGCTCCATAAAGACACCGAATAACCACGATGGCCGAACAACTGATCCTTTCCCTGCCGGTGAAGCCGGCCTTGGGGCGCGACGACTTTTTCGTCTCCGACGCCAATGCGCTGGCCGTGCGCGCGGTCGAGAACTGGCAGGACTGGCCGCTCAACAAGATGGTTCTGGTCGGCCCCGAGGGCGCGGGCAAGACGCATCTCTCCTATGTCTGGGCGGGGCTGTCGCAGGCGCAGGTAATCTCGGCCACGGCCCTCGACGCCGAGCGCGTGTCGGCGCTTGCCGCGGGCTGTGTGGTGGTGGAAGACCTCGACCGGATCGCCGGCGACGCGGAGCGCGAGACGGCGCTGTTTCATCTCCACAATCTGGTGCTGGCCGAAGGCCATAGCCTGCTGGTCACCTCACGCGTGCCCCCGAGCCGGATGGCCTTTGCCCTCAAGGACCTTGCCAGCCGGATGCAGGGCGCGCCGGTGGTGACTTTGGAGGCGTTGGACGACGCGCTTCTGACGGCGATCCTCGTCAAGCTCTTCACTGACCGGCAGATCCATGTGAAGGCGCGGGTGCTCGATTACGTCGTGCCGCGGATCTCGCGCAGCTATGCGGCGGCGCAGGCATTCGTCGCGGAAATGGACGCGCGCGCCCTGCGGGAGAAAAAACCGATGGGGCGGGGGCTTGCACGGGCGGTTCTGACTGACCAACTAGACACAGAGGCCTAAAAAACGGCATAAATCACTGTGACATTACATTCTGACATCAAACAGGGCGCTTTGAGCCCGACGGACTTTCTGGCTTCGGACTTTCCGGAGCCTGTCGAGATGGCCACGCTGGACCCGTCCGGGCCGGACCGGTTTTTCAACCGGGAGCTGAGCTGGCTGGCCTTCAACACCCGCGTTCTGGAAGAGGCGTTGAACCCGCGCGTGCCGCTGATGGAGCGGGTCCGTTTCCTGTCGATCTCGGCGACCAATCTCGATGAATTCTACACCGTGCGCGTGGCCGGTCTGCGGGAGCTGGCCCATGCCGGCAACATGACGCCGTCCATCGATGGCCGCACCCCGGCAGAGCAGCTTGTCCTGATCGACAAGGCCGCGCGCGAATTGATGACGCGCCAGAACGAGACTTGGGATGATCTCAAGGCCGAGATGGAAGGGATCGGGATCACGCTTCTGACCGCCGCCACGCTGACCGAGGCGGATCTGTCCTATCTCGACAAGCACTTCATCTCGAACGTTTTTCCGGTGCTTTCGCCGCTGGCCATCGATCCCGCGCACCCGTTTCCCTTCATCCCCAACGAGGGGTTTTCGCTGGGGCTGCAGCTAGAGCGGATCAAGGACGGGCGCAGCCTGCAGGCGCTGCTGCCGATCCCGGCCCAGATCGCGCGGTTCGTCTCGCTGCCGTCGGAGCGGGGTCAGCAACGCTTTCTGCCGCTCGAGGAACTGCTGCTGCTCAAGATTGAAGACCTGTTTCCGGGCTACCGGATCGCGGGCCAGTGTTCGTTCCGCGTGCTGCGCGACAGCGATCTGGAACTGGAGGAAGAGGCCGAGGATCTGGTGCGCGAATTCGAGGTGGCGCTGAAACGCCGCCGCCGCGGCGAGGTCGTGCGCCTGAAGCTGTCCGCGGGCGCGCCGCCCAAGCTGCGCCGGCTGGTCATGAAGTCTCTGGAAGTCGAGGAAATCGACACGGTCGAAATCAGCGGCATGATCGGCCTTGTCGATCTCAAGGAGCTCGTTGACGCGGCCCATTACGACCAGCTCTGGCAGAAATTTACGCCACGGGTGCCCGAGCGGGTGCAGGATCACGACGGCGACATGTTCGCGGCGATCCGCCAAAAGGACATGCTGCTGCACCACCCCTACGAGACCTTCGACATGGTGATCCGCTTCCTCGCACAGGCGGCGCGCGATCCCGACGTGGTTGCCATCAAGCAGACGCTCTACCGCACCTCCAACGAAAGCCCGATCGTCGAGGCGCTGTGCGAGGCCGCCGAGAACGGCAAATCCGTCACCGCGCTGGTCGAGTTGAAGGCGCGTTTCGACGAGGCCGCGAATATCCGGCAGTCGCGCAAGCTCGAACGCGCGGGTGCGCATGTGGTCTACGGTTTCATCAACTACAAGACCCACGCCAAGATCAGCACCGTGGTGCGCCGCGAGGGCGACAAGCTGGTGACCTATACCCATTTCGGCACCGGCAACTACCACCCGATCACGGCGCGGATCTACACGGATCTGAGCCTGTTTACCTGCGACGCGTCGCTGGGGCGCGATGCCACCAAGGTCTTCAACTACATCGGCGGCTATGCGCCGCCCGAGCAGCTCGAGAACCTGCATATTTCGCCCGCGGGTCTCAAAAAGCACCTGATCGAGAGCATCGAGCGCGAAGCGGAGTTCGCACGCGCCGGAAAGCCTGCGGAAATCTGGGCCAAGATGAATTCGATCGTGGAGCCTGACGTGATCGACGCGCTCTATGCCGCGTCACGCGACGGGGTGAAGATCAGCCTTGTTGTGCGCGGCATTTGCGGGGTGCGGCCCGGCATCAAGGGCCTGAGCGAGAATATCAGGGTGAAGTCGATCGTGGGCCGGTTCCTCGAACACTCGCGGATCGTGTGTTTTGGCAACGGCCACGGGCTGCCGTCGAAAAAGGCGCGGGTCTACATGTCCTCGGCCGACTGGATGGGGCGCAACCTGAACTGGCGCGTCGAGACCCTTGTCGAGATCACCAACAAGACGGTCCATGCGCAGGTGATGAGCCAGATCATGGCCGCAAACCTCGCGGATACCGCGCAAAGCTGGCTGCTCGACGGGACGGGAAACTATGCCCGTGTGGCACCGGGCACGGACGGGACGCGCTTCAACTGCCACCGGTTCTTCATGGAAAACCCCTCGCTTTCGGGGCGTGGCAGTGCGGGCGCGGGCGATGTGCCGAAACTCACCCATAGCAGCGACTAGACCAAATTCCGGCCGCGCGGGCCAACCGCCGGGGCCGGGGTATGGGATTTGTTGACCAGACAGGCGGCATCGCTAAACTGCTTGAAAAACCACTTGAAAAACCATCGGGAACTTGGACGTGGCAACGACTGGCGGTTCTGGCGCCGCAAAAATTGATCTGGCTGTGAGCGATACGCCCGGCAGCGATCATGAACCGTTCGGGCACCCGCTTTTCGACGACCCGAAGGTGAAGGCATTGCGGCGCGTCGGGGCGATCGACGTGGGATCGAACTCGGTCCGGCTGGTGGTGTTCGACGGCGCGGCCCGCAGCCCGGCCTATTTCTACAACGAAAAGATCATGTGCAGCCTTGGGGCGGGTCTGTCCGATACCGGCCACCTGAGCCCCACGGGACGGGTGCGCGCGCTCGAGGCGCTCAAGCGCTTTGCCCTGCTGGCCAAGGGCATGAACGTCTCGCCGATCACCGCCGTGGCCACCGCCGCGGTGCGCAATGCATCGGACGGAGAGGATTTCCGCGCCGACGTCGCCCGCGAAACCGGCATCAACCTGTGGGTTGCCTCGGGTCTGGAAGAAGCCCGCCTGTCGGCGCAGGGCGTCTTTCTGGGCTGGCCCGGCGCGAAGGGGCTGATGTGCGATATTGGCGGCTCGTCAATGGAGCTTGCCGAGCTTGGCGACGGGACCGTCGGGCGGCGCGTCAGTTCGGAGCTTGGCCCGCTCAAGCTGATGGACATCAAGGGCGGGTTCAAGAAGCGCAAGGCGGCGATCGATACCGAAATCGACACGCTGCGCGAGACCATTGACGGCGCGTATGAAACGCTCTTTCTGGTCGGCGGCTCGTGGCGTGCGATCGCACGGCTCGACATGGAGCGCCGCGGCTACCCGCTGAAGGTTCTGCATGAATACCGGATGACGCCGCGCTCGATCCTGCGCACGGTCAAATGGATCGGCAAGCAGGACGTCTCGGAATTGCGGGCGCTCACCGGTGCCTCGGAGGCGCGGATGCGGCTTGTCCCGATTGCCGCGCAAGTGCTCAAGTCGCTGATCCAGCGCTTCAAACCCAAGGAGATTGCCACGTCGAGCTATGGCATCCGCGAGGGGCTGCTCTACGAGCAGATGCCCTTCGAGTTGAAGCGGCGCGACCCGCTGATCGAGGCCTGCCGCTATGATGAAAAGCAGCATGCCCGCCTGCCGGGCTACGGGCGTGTGCTCTTTGATTTCATCGAGCCGCTCTTTCCCAATCCCAGCCATGAGCGCCGCCGCCTGATCAAGGCGGCCTGTCTGCTTCATGACGTGAGCTGGCGCGCGCATCCCGACTACCGTGCCGAGGTCTGTTTCGACAACGCGACCCGCGCCAATCTCGGCGGGCTCGACCATCCGGGGCGGATCTTTCTGGGCGTGGCGCTGCTGCACCGCTACAAGAACAACCGCGTCGGGACCCGGTTTGAGAACCTCTACGACATGCTGGATGAGCGCGATCTGGCCGCGGCCGAGGTTCTGGGCAAGGCCATGCGGTTCGGGGCGATGTTTGCCACCGAAGGCCGCGATCTTCCCGTCAAGCTGGTCTGGCACCCCAAGAAGCGGCTGTTGCGCCTGAAACTGGAGCCCGAACGGGCCGCGCTCTTTGGCGAGGTCGCGGCGTCGCGCTTTGCGTCGCTCGCCTCATCGCTGGGCGCCAAAACCGAAGTCAGCTGACAGCTTTGCGCTGAAATCGCGCTTTCGGGCCCCTTGAAAGCCTGCCCAGCTTGCGGGACCTGCATCTTTCGCCTATCGGTGCGGCAACCGCCGAATTGATAAGAGTTATGACATGCGCCTGACCCGCTATTTTATGCCCGTTCTGAAAGAGACGCCCGCCGAGGCGCAGATCGTCAGCCACCGCTACATGCTGCGCGCCGGCATGATCAAGCAGGCCTCCGCCGGGATCTATTCGTGGCTGCCGCTGGGCTTCAAGGTTCTCAAGAACATCGAGAATATCGTCCATGAAGAGCAGGTCCGCGCGGGGCATATCCCGATGCTCATGCCCACGCTGCAATCGGCGGATCTGTGGCGCGAGAGCGGCCGATATGACGATTACGGCGAGGAGATGCTGCGGATCTCCGACCGCCATGGCCGCGACATGCTTTACGGGCCGACCAACGAGGAGCTGATCACGGACATCTTCCGCTCCCATGTCGGCAGCTACAAGGATCTGCCGCTGACGCTGTACCACGTGCAGTGGAAGTTCCGCGACGAGATCCGCCCACGCTTTGGCGTGATGCGGGGCCGCGAGTTCTACATGAAAGACGGCTATAATTTCGACATCGACCGCGATGCGGCGATCCATGCCTATAACCGTCACATGGTCAGCTATCTGCGCACCTATGAGCGTATGGGGCTGCAGGCGATCCCGATGCGTGCCGACAGTGGCCCGATCGGCGGCGACGACACCCATGAGTTTCTTGTGCTGGCCGAGACCGGCGAGAGCGAGGTGTTCTACGACGACCGCATTCTCGATCTGAAATTCGGGGATCGCGCGGTGGATTACGACAACTGGGACGAATGCGCCTCGATCGTCAGGGAATGGACGACGCCCTATGCGCGCACCGACGAGACCCATGACGCGGCGCTCTTTGACGCGGTGCCGGAGGCGCACCGCAAGTCGTCCCGCGGCATCGAGGTCGGCCAGATCTTCTATTTCGGCACCAAGTATTCCGAGGCCATGGGTGCTACGGTGCAAAACGACAAGGGTGAGAACGTGCCGGTCCATATGGGCTCGCACGGCATTGGCGTCAGCCGTCTTCTGGGGGCGATCATCGAGGCCAGCCATGACGACAAGGGCATCATCTGGCCCGAAGGCGTCACGCCGTTCCATTGCGGGATCGTCAATCTCCGGCAGGGGGACGAGGCCGCCGATGGCGCATGCGAGGCGATTTACCAGTCGCTGGTCGCACTGGGGCTCGAGCCGCTTTACGATGATCGCGACGAGCGGGCCGGCGGAAAGTTCGCCACGATGGACCTGATCGGCCTGCCATGGCGGATCACGGTGGGCCCGCGGGGTCTCAAGAACGGCGTGGTCGAACTGACCTCGCGCCGGACCGGCGAAAGCGAAGAACTGCCGCCCGAGCAGGCCGTCGCCCGGATTGGAGAGATCTATGGGAAATCAGCCGTTTAGCTCCTCCGCCGATCCGGACTGGGCCGATCTGCCCAAGCCCGAGGATGATGGCGGGGCCGCGCATCTGGGCGGGATGGCGCTGCCCTCGATCTCTCTTCCCGCCACGGATGGTGGCGCGGTCGATCTGTCGGCCCTGACCGGCAGGAGCGTCGTCTACGCCTATCCGATGACGGGCCGGCCGGACCGGGCTTTGCCGGAGGGTTGGGACATGATCCCCGGCGCGCGCGGCTGCACGCCGCAATCCTGCGCGTTCCGCGATCATTTCGCAGAGCTTCGGGAGCTGGGTGTGACCCATCTCTTCGGTCTGTCGACCCAAGGCACGGCGTATCAGGCCGAAGCGGCCGCGCGGCTGCATCTGCCTTTCGCGCTTTTGTCGGATGCGGATCTGGCGCTGGCCACGGCGCTGAACCTGCCGGTGATGGAGGTCGAGGGGCAGGTGCTCTTGCGGCGTCTGACACTGGTGATCGAGGACGGTGTGATCGTCAAACTATTCTATCCGGTCTTTCCGCCCAACGAGAATGCCACCATTGTGATCGACTGGTTGCGGCAAACCTGACGCGGCAGTGGGTTCGCGCTTGACCGCGCGGGCTCTGCCGACCACCTTATCGGCCAAGAGAGCCGGGCTTTAACGGGCCAGAACAGGAGCAGTTTGCACGTGCAGGACAAAGCCAGAAACATCACGCCCTTCGCCGGGTTCGAGTGGATGATCGCATGGCGTTATCTGCGCGCGAAACGTGCCGAGGGCGGCGTCAGCACCATGACGTGGATCAGCCTGATCGGCATCACGCTGGCCGTGGCGGCCCTGATCATCACCTTGGCCGTGCGTTCGGGCTTCCGCTACGAATTCGTCGATACGATCCTTGGCGCGAACGCCCATGTCACGGTCTACCAGTCGGGCCGCGCCACCTCGGCGGGAACCTTCGCCACGGTGATCGAAGATTACGAGGCGCTCACCGAACGGGTGGCGCAGGCGCCCCATGTCCTGCGCGCCTCGCCCCTTGTGAAAGGGCAGGTCATGGCCTCGGGGCGCGCCCGCAACGCCGGTGTGGAGGTCTTCGGCATCCGTCCGGAGGACCTCAGGAAGGTGCGCCGCGTGATCGAGCCGCAAACCTCCCGCGGCAATCTCGAACGCTTTTCCGACGGGATTGCCATTGGCAGCGGCGTGGCCCGCGAACTGGCGGTCGGGCCGGGCGACCGGATCAAGCTCATATCACCCAACGGGGTGAAAACCGCCTTTGGCACCAGTCCGCGCGTCGTGGCGTTCGAGGTTGTCTACGTGTTCCAGGTGGGCCGCTATGACATCGACCGGACGCGGGTCTACATGCCCTTTGAGACGGCGCAGGACTATTTCAACCGCGAAGGCATGGCCGACGAGATCGAGGTGATCGTCGATGACCCCGAGAACATCCGCACCGTGCAGGCCGGCATTCTGGAGGCCGCGGGGCCGGATATGTTCCTGTGGTCATGGCGGGACAGTTCCGGCGCCTTCCTGCGGGCGCTGGAGATGGAAGACAACGTGATGTTCCTGATCCTGTCGATCCTCGTGCTGATCGCCTCGATGAACATCGTCTCGGGGCTGATCATGCTGGTCAAGAACAAGGGGCGGGATATCGGGATCCTGCGCACGATGGGGCTGAGCGAAGGCTCGATCCTGCGGGTCTTCTTCATTTGCGGGGCGTTTGTCGGCGTGATCGGGACCATCTTCGGGGTCATTCTGGGTTGCCTTTTTGCCCATTACATCGATCCGATCTTCGAGTTCGTGAACTACATGCTGGGAGGCGGGGTCTGGGATCCGTCCGTGCGGTTTATCTCGCGGCTGCCGGCGCGGCTCGAACTGGGGGATGTGCTTTCGGCGATCTCGCTGTCGCTGTTTCTCAGCTTCGTGGTCACGATTTTCCCGGCCCGTCGTGCGGCGCGGATGAACCCGGTCGAGGCGTTGCGCTATGAGTGATCCGATCCTGAGCCTGCGGGGCATCGAAAAATCCTACAACCGTGGCCGGCCGAACGAGATCTCGGTTCTCAATGGCGCTGATATCGAGTTGCTGGCCGGCGAAGTCGTGGCGCTCGTGGCGCCCTCGGGGGCGGGCAAGTCGACGCTGTTGCATATTGCAGGCCTCCTCGACACCGCGGATGCCGGGCAGGTGCTGCTCTCGGGCCATGACATGAGCGGCCGGTCGGACCGGGCGCGCACCGCGGCGCGCCGCAGCGAGATCGGCTTTGTCTACCAGTTCCATCACCTGCTGCCCGAGTTCACGGCGGTCGAGAATATCATGCTGCCGCAACTGGCCGCCGGGACCAGCCGTCGCGCGGCAAAGGCGCGGGCGATGGAATTGCTCGAAAAGGTCGGCGTGGCCGAACGGGCGGGACACCGGCCGGGCGAGTTGTCGGGCGGCGAGCAGCAGCGGGTGGCGTTCTGCCGGGCGCTGGCAAACGCGCCGGGGTTACTTCTGGCCGACGAGCCTACGGGTAATCTCGATCCCGCGACCTCGGATCAGGTGTTCGGGACCTTGATGGATCTGGCGCGTGACACGGGGCTTTCGGCCCTAATCGCGACCCACAATCTTGATCTGGCAGCGCGCATGGACCGGATGGTGCGGCTCGATAGCGGGCGTCTGGTCGAGGCGTAAGCGCCCAGGCCCGCGCCCATGTCCGCGTCCAGGGCGGCGGGCGGTAAGACGCGGCGCCAAGTTTGCGAAATCACGACGTGCTGAAGAGATCCGCGGTCTTGTCGAAGATCCGGTTGCGCACGGCATCGCCTTCCATGACGACTTCGTGCTCCGCGCCGTCGACAAGGACCAGCTCGCCGCTGGGCCAGCGCGCCATCCGGTCGTGGATTGCCTTCACATCGACGATCCGCTCGCCAGAGCCGAGGAAGGTGCACACGGGCACATTCGGGGTCGGACGCATGCTCAGCGCGCGGCATTCCTTGAGGGCTTCATTGACCCACGCATAGGTCGGCCCGCCAAGACGCAGATCGGGATAGTTGCGGATCTGGTTTTGCATATAGGCATACATGTCGGGGTCGGTTGTCAGCGTGTTCTCGGGGAACGGGTTCGCTTCGACATAGGCGTCCCGGGTCGTTCCCGGGGTGAGCAGCGTGTCAAAGCCTGCATGCCGGCTGATCGTGGAGAGCGTCCAGCCCGCCGTGCGCCGCCACGCCGGGAGCGCGATGCCCCACATCGGCCCGGTAAAGACCGCGGCATCAAAGGCGACCCCTTCCATCAGGCTGCGCAGGCCGATGCCGCCGCCCATCGAATGGGCCAGCAGGAAGAGCGGCTTGGCCAGTCCCAGCGCCTCCACCGCGCCAAGCACGGCGCGCACATCCTTCTGGTAATCGGCAAACCGTTCCACGTGACCGAGCGCCCGGTCCGGGAGCATGCGCTGTCCCAGCCCCTGTCCGCGCCAGTCGATCGAGATGGCGCTGTAGCCGCGATGCAGAAGATCGCGGGCCGCGCGGCCGTATTTCTCCACGTATTCCGTGCGCCCGGGAAAGATCAGCACGGTGCCCTTGTCGCCATGCCCCCTGTCGCCGCTTCCCCAAACGCCGATCCGGATCCGCACCCCGTCCTCGGTCGCAAGCCAGAACCCCCGGCCGCCGTCGGGCCCGTCGGCCACGTCATCATAGAGTGGCGCTACGTCCATCATCACTTCCGAAGGGACCGGATGCGTGGCGTCCATGTTCAAGACAGCGCGGCACCCAGTTTCATGGCGGTGCCCATGTCGCCGTCCACGGTCAGCTTGCCGGTCATGAAGGCCGCGGTCGGGTTGAGATCGCCCGACAGGATCGCCTTGAACGTGTCTGCGTCTGCCGACATCGTGCAATCCGCCTCGTCATCGCCGGCCCGCACGCCGGAGGCGTCCACCATGATTGCGCCTTCGTCGTGAATTGAGAATTTGACCGAGCCGTCGAATCCGCCGGAAATTTTCGACGAAAGGGCGTCCACGGCCTGTTGAATGACATCGCTCATGTCTGTGCCTCCAGAAATTTTGATCCTGCTGCTCTCGATTTTTGCCGGAGCATCGCTAAACTATTTAGAGTTATGGGTGTTCTGAAACATATCCTCAATACTGCCGTTGCGACAATTTGCTTGTCGGGCGCAGCTTTTGCCGAAGAGTCGGACCTCGATGCGCTGTTCGAGCGCCTCGCGCAGCCCGATCTCGAGAACTGGGAAACCGTGGAGAACGCGATCTGGCTGGAGTGGTCGTCATCGGGTTCGGCCTCGATGGACCTGTTGCTGCAGCGCGGCCGTGACGCCATGACGAAGGGCAATATGAACGAGGCGATCGAGTTCTTCTCGATCCTGATCGATCATGCGCCCGAATTTGCCGAAGGCTGGAACGCCCGCGCGACCGCCTATTTCGGGGCCGATCAATACGGGCTGTCGATTGCCGACATCCAGAGGACGCTGGCGCTCAACCCGCGCCATTTCGGCGCGCTTCAGGGCCTCGGGCGGATGCTCGAGGAGCTTGAGGATTACGACAACGCCCTGATCGCCTACAGCTCTGCATATGCTATACATCCCCACCGCGAAGGCCTAAAAGAGGCGATCGAGCGGGTGGAGAAGAATATCTCCGGCCAGGACCTATAGTAAGGCAGAAGCGACATGCGCGAGACGGCGCGGATTACGGCTGTTCTGGGCCCGACCAACACCGGCAAAACCCATTACGCGATTGAACGGATGCTGGCGCACCGCACCGGCGTGATCGGTCTGCCGCTGCGGCTGCTGGCGCGCGAGGTCTATGACCGGATCGTCGCGCTGCGCGGCCCCTCGGTCGTCGCTCTGGTCACCGGCGAGGAACGCATCGTTCCCGAGCGCACGCAGTACTGGGTCTGCACGGTCGAGGCGATGCCTGAAGGCATGGGCGCGGATTTCATGGCCGTGGACGAAATCCAGCTTTGTGCCGATCCCGAACGCGGGCATGTGTTCACCGACCGGTTGCTGCGGGCGCGTGGAACCCATGAGACGCTTTTCATGGGCGCGGAGACCATGAAGCCCGCGATCGCGGCGCTGGAGCCGAAAGCGCAGTTCATGCGGCGCGAGCGGTTTTCCGAGCTCTCCTATACCGGGTCGCGCAAGATCAGCCGCCTGAAGCCGCGCAGCGCGGTGGTCGGGTTCTCCGTGGACAACGTCTATGCCATTGCCGAGCTGATCCGCCGCCAGAAGGGCGGCTGCGCGGTCGTGATGGGCGCCTTGAGCCCGCGCACGCGCAACGCGCAGGTCGAGATGTATCAAAATGGCGAGGTGGATTATCTCGTCGCAACCGATGCGATCGGCATGGGGCTGAACCTTGATGTGTCGCATGTGGCGTTCTCGGCCCTGTCGAAATTCGACGGGCGCAGGATGCGGCCGCTGGCCCCCAACGAGCTGGCCCAGATCGCGGGGCGGGCCGGGCGTTACATGCAGCCCGGCAGCTTTGGCGTGACCGGCGAGGCCCAGCCGCTCGACGACCACGTGGTCGAGGCGATCGTGAACGCGCGCTTTACCCCGATCCGAAAGCTGCAATGGCGCAATGACCGGCTCGAGTTCGGCTCGATCGACCGGTTGGTGCGGTCGCTCGAGATGCCGTCCAGCGACGACTGGCTGTCGCGGGGCCGCGAGGCCGATGATCTGGCCGCGCTGAAGTCGCTGAGTGCGGTGGCCGAGGTGACGGCCCGGGTCAGCACGCCGCAGGATGTGAAGCTTTTGTGGGACGTGTGCCGGATTCCGGATTTCCGCGGCATCTCGCAGGGCGAGCACGCTTCCATGCTGGAGCGGATTTTCGGCTTCCTGCATGACGCCGGACGGGTTCCCAGCGAGTGGATGGCCGGACAGGTCAACCGGATCGACCGTTCGGACGGGGATATCGACACCCTGTCGAAAAGACTGGCGTATATCCGCACATGGACCTACGTGGCGCAGAGGAAAGGGTGGGTCGATGACGAAAATCATTGGCGCGGCGAGACTCGCGCTGTAGAAGACCGCCTGTCAGACGCGCTCCATGGCGCTTTGACGCAAAGATTTGTCGACCGGCGCACCAGTGTTCTGCTGCGGCGGTTGAAGCAGAAGGAGAGCCTTGTGGCTGACGTGAATGACAAGGGTGAAGTGACGGTCGAAGGCCAGATGATTGGCCGGATGGACGGGTTCCGCTTCCAACAGGATGAAAGTGCGAGCCCCGAGGAGGCCAAGACCTTGCGTCAGGCCGCGCTCGGCGCGCTGACGCCGCATTTCAACCTGCGGGCCGACAAGTTCTACAACGCCCCCGATACGGAGATGGATTTCACCGAACAGGGTGGCCTGATGTGGGGCGACATGGCCGTGGGCAAACTGGTGAAGGGCGCGGATCCGCTCAAGCCGGGCGTGACCCCCTTTGTCGACGAAGAGGCCGGCGCGGACGTGGCGGAGAAAGTACGCCGCCGTCTCCAGCATTTCATCGATCGCAAGATCGCGGCCGGTTTCGAGCCGCTGATTGCCATGAGCAAGGACGAAGAGCTGTCGGGGCTGGCCAAGGGCTTTGCCTTCCAGATGGTCGAAGCGCTGGGCGTCATGCCGCGTGAGGCGGTGGCCAGCGAGGTCAAGGCGCTCGATCAGGATGCGCGCGGCCAGTTGCGCAAGCACGGCGTCCGCTTCGGCCAGTTCACGATCTTCATGCCCTTGCTGCTCAAACCCGCCCCGACGCGGCTGCGGCTGGTTCTTAAATCGCTTTTCGCGGGATTGTCGGAGTTTCCCGAATCCCCGCCGCCGGGTCTGGTGACGGTTCCGGAAGTCGCGGACGCGCCCGAGGGGTATTATGCCGACGCGGGCTACCGTCTGGCGGGCGCACGCGCGATCCGCATCGACATGCTGGAGCGTCTGGCCGACCAATTGCGGTCTGAAAACAGCCGCACCGGGTTCGAAGCGAAGGCCGACATGCTGTCGATCACCGGCACGACGCTGGAGCAATTCGCCGACCTGATGCAGGGGCTGGGATACAAGGCCGAGAAAGGCGAGCGGGAGAAGGTCAAGGCCGCGCCTGCAGCGCCCGAGGCCACGAAAGACACCGACGAGGCCGCGCCGGCGCAGGACAGCGGCTCTGATACACCGGCGGAAACCGCCTCTGCCGAAGCGCCGGCAGAGGCTCCGGCAGATGTTCCGGCAGAGGCTCCGGCGGAAACCCCGACCGAAGCTCCGGCAGCCGACACAGCCGCATCTGACGCAGCCGAGCCGCCCGAAATGGAGGTGTTCTACACCTTCACATGGGGCGGGTTGCGCAACGCCAAACCGCGTCAGGGCGGCGCGCCCCGGGGCAAGTCGGGTGGCAAGCCGCGCTCCAAGCAGGGCGGCAAGCCGCAGCGGCGCGAAAAGGGTCAGGTGCACCAGGCACGCCCGCCCAAGAAGGAAAAGGCCATCGATCCCGACAACCCCTTCGCGGCGGCCCTGATGGGATTGAAGGACAAGTCCTGATTGGCAGAGCCCCGTGACACGATCCGGCTGGACAAGTGGCTCTGGCAGGCGCGTTTCTTCAAGACCAGAACCCTGGCCACCAAACAGGTGAGCGCGGGTCATGTCCGGGTCAACGGCCACAAGGTGGCCAAGCCCGCGATGTCGGTCGGTCCCGGCGATACGCTGACCTTTGCCCAGGGCCGTCATATCCGCGTGGTCGAGATCGTCGCCGTCGGCACGCGGCGCGGACCGGCGCCCGAGGCGCAGGCGCTCTACCTCGACAAGAGCCCGCCGCAGGAAACTGTTCGCGCTGCGCCCTCATTCGAGGGAAAGGGTCGCCCCACGAAGAAAACACGCCGCGCTCTGGACCTTTCGCGCCGAACGACGCTTGAATGATTTCGCGCCAGTGGCTAGGTAAAAGACAACGGATTTTTGGGACAAAGCTGATGACCTATATTGTCAACGACGCCTGTATTGCCTGCAAATTTACCGACTGTGTCGAAGTGTGCCCCGTGGACTGTTTCTACGAGGGCGAGAACATGCTGGTCATCCACCCCGACGAATGCATCGATTGCGGTGTGTGTGAGCCGGAATGCCCCGCCGATGCGATCCGTCCCGATACCGAGCCCGACGCCGAGAAATGGGTCGAGTTCAACCGCAAGTATTCCGAGCTCTGGCCGGTCATCATCACCAAGAAGGATCCTCTGCCCGAGGCGGAAGAGCGTGATGGCGAAGAGGGCAAGCTGGAGAAGTATTTCTCCGAGAAGCCCGGCGAGGGCGGGTAACCGCGCGCCGCAGCACGGGGCTTTGCGCGGATCGACGGGCCTCCGCCTGTCACCGATTCGTGCACGATCGCGTTCGACCGCCCTGCAAGGGGCTGTTTTTCAAGCTTTTCCAGCATCCTCAGACCCTTAAAACGCTGTGCAAACGCAGCATTTCAGGGCCTCAGCTTTGATGTTTCCCATCTTTATGCTATATTTGCTTGGAAAAGTTGTCGTACGGACACTGCGCGAAGAGACTGAGAAAGACCCGTACTTCACATGACATGATGGACCAGATCGACCGGAGGTGCAGCCGCCGGGCAATCTGCTTCGCTGCGTTCTAACTGCATCTCTAGGAGGGATGAAACTACATGAGCAAGAAGAGACAAGACTTTAACCCGGACGAATTCGTGGTCTATCCGGCGCATGGCGTTGGCAAGATCGTGTCGATCGAGGAGCAGGAAGTCGCGGGTATCGAGCTGGAACTTTTCGTGATCGCTTTTGAGAAAGACAAGATGACGCTGCGGGTGCCGACCCATAAGGCCACCGAAGTGGGCATGCGGTCGCTCAGCTCTCCGGATGTCGTGTCGCAGGCCTTCACCACGCTGAAGGGCAAGGCCCGTGTGAAGCGCGCCATGTGGTCGCGCCGTGCGCAGGAATACGAACAGAAGATCAATTCCGGCGATCTGATCGCTATCGCCGAGGTCGTGCGCGACCTGCACCGTCACGGGGACCAGCGCGAGCAGAGCTATTCGGAGCGTCAGCTTTATGAAGCCGCTCTTGAGCGCCTGACCCGCGAGATCGCGGCCGTGCATGGCGAGGATGAGGCCGGTGCCCAAAAGCAGATCGATGAAGTTCTGCTGAGCCGCGCCGCCTGATCGAGCCACAGGTTTGAAAAGAACGGCGTCCCGCAAGGGGCGCCGTTTTTCTTTTTGGGGTTTGCGCGTGTCAAGGCGCGAGGCTCAGTGTCAGCGTGGCGAGAACGAAGATCTCGCTGATCTGCTGCGTCGCCCCCAGCACATCGCCTGTCTGCCCGCCGATCTTGCGCAGGGCGAGCCAGCCGATGGTGCCCGCGCCAAGCCCGGCCGCGATGGCCAAGGCGATGCCCGATGCGCCGAACCCGACCAATGCCACCAGAAGCGCGATGGCACAGGCGGACAGCACCGTGTCGCGGTCGGGGCGTCCGGTGCTGCGCGACAGCCCGTCGTCGCGCGCTGCGGGCAGTGCGGCCATGACCCCGACCATCGCCGCCCGCGACAGGGCCGCCGCTGCGATCAGAGACAGAAGGCCCGATCCGGTCGCGAAAATCGCCGTCAGCACCAGCCAGCGCGACAACAGCGTCAGTATGAGCGCGATCACGCCATAGGTTCCGATCCGGCTGTCTTTCATGATCTCGAGCCGGCGCTCCGGCTCCCAGCCGCCCCAGAACCCGTCTGCCGTGTCGGCCAGCCCGTCTTCGTGCATCGCGCCGGTCATCACGATGAGCGCGGTCAGGCTCAGGGCCGCGGCAAGGCCCGCACCCGTGCCGAGCGCCAGTGCCAATGTTCCGATCAGACCTGCGATGCCTGCCACCAGCATTCCGGCCAGCGGATAGGCCCATGCCGCACAGGCGGCGGGGCGGGCGTGGCTCCAGTCGGGATCGGGTGTGGGCAGGCGCGTCAGCAGGCTCAGCGCGACCAGAATGTCACGCGGCATCACCACCGGTCCGTTCCTGTCGGTTTTGGACATATCGTGACGCCCCTCGGTCTTTCCGCCCCCGTCTAACAGGCGTAAACAGATGCGACGGCACAATCAATCAAGAGAAGAATATGACCGCGCCTTTTTCCTCACTGGCCTCCTTTCGGGATGTGCTGCAGAACGCTCCCGGACCCGAAACACGCGCCAGTGAAGCTGCCAGCGCCCGCAATGCCCAACTGACCAAACCGCCCGGCGCGCTTGGGCGGCTGGAAGATCTGGCGATCTGGTATGCCGGATGGCGCGGGCAGGAACAGCCATCGCTGGAAAATCCGCAGGTTATTGTTTTTGCAGGAAACCATGGCGTGACCGCGCAGGGCGTTTCCGCGTTTCCGTCGGAAGTGACCGAGCAGATGGTTCTGAATTTCCAGCATGGCGGCGCCGCGATCAACCAGCTGTCGGGCGCGTTCGGCGCCAAGATGGATGTGCATGCGCTGGATCTCGGCACGCCGACCGCCGATTTCACACAAGAGCCTGCCATGAGCGCGCAAGAGTGCGTGGCGGCGCTGCAAAAGGGCTGGTCTTCGGTGGACGCGGAGGGGGACCTGCTGATCACCGGCGAGATGGGCATCGGCAACACCACCTCGGCCGCAGCCATCGGTGCGGCGCTGTTTGGCGGGGATGCGCAGGACTGGGTCGGACGCGGCACCGGTGTCGACGATGCCGGTCTGGCCAACAAGATCCGCGTTGTGCGTGATGGGTTGGCCCGCCACGAGGCGGCGCTGGGCGATCCGCTGGAGGTGCTGCGCTGCCTTGGCGGGCGGGAGCTTGCGGCCATGGCGGGCGCGATTGCCAGCGCCCGGGCGAAACGCATTCCGGTGATCCTCGACGGGTTCATCTGCACGGCTGCGGCCTCCACGCTCGAGAAAGCGGTCCCGGGGGCCTTGGATCACGCGGTGGCCGGTCACCTGTCGGCCGAAGGCGCCCACAGCCGGATGCTCGGCGGGCTGGGCAAGACGCCGCTTCTGTCGCTTGGGCTGCGGCTTGGCGAAGGCTCGGGCGCGGCGCTTGCGATCGGCGTGCTGAAAGGCGCGATTGCCTGCCATTCCGGCATGGCGACCTTCGCGGAGGCGGGTGTCGCAGACGGCTAGGGGTTGCTGGCCTCTCCCTTGGAGGCTGCATCTTTCTCCGGCGTGGTGTCCGCTTCGGGGGCCGGGCTGGCGTCTTTTGGCGCGGTCGCATCGACCGGGGCGTCCGTCAGGGCACTGACAAGGGCGGTTTCCAGTTCGCGGTTCAGTTCTTTCGAGCGCTCGATGAAGGCGTCGTTCTGCAGCACAGGGACTTTCGGATCCCAGACCTCTGCCAGATCGCGCATCGCGGCGCGGTCGATCTTGAAGAACATGACCTCCTGTTCATGGGCCTCGTATTCGGTCAGCCCCATCGCCTCCAGAACATAACGTCCCGCCCGCAGAGAGCTGTCGAACATCTCGCGGGTGATGAAATCGGCGCCCGCCTGATAAAGCTCGAACGTGTGCACCCGGTCGCGCGCCCGCGCCACGATGGTGATGTCGGGCCGTTCCTGACGCGCGTATTTGACCAGACGCGTGACCGCATCCTTGTCATCCATGGCGGCAACCAGAACCTTCGCCTTTTCGAGACCCGCGGCATGCAGCAACTCGGGGCGCGTGGGATCGCCGAAGAAGCTCTTGAAGCCGAATTTGCGCATCAGTTCGATGGTGCTGAGGTCGTGGTCGAGCACGGTCGTCTGGAAACCGGATGTTTTCACAAGCCGGTTGACCACCTGACCGAACCGCCCGACGCCGGCGATTATGATCGGTTGCTGGTCGTCAATCTCGTCGGCGGGCTGGCCTGCACTGCTTTCGGCCATCCGGCTCGACAGCTTGTCATAGACAATGAACAGAAGCGGGGTCAGCAGCATCGACAGGGCGATGACCAGAAGCAGCGTTTCCGACATCGCATTGGGCAGCACGCTCTGCTGGCTGGCAAAACTGATCAGAACGAAGCCGAATTCACCAGCTTGCGCCAGAGACAGGGTGAACAGCATCCTGTCGCGCCCCCTGATCTTGAAAATAAGGGCGAGCGTGAACAGGATCGCCGCCTTGATCGCCATCATGCCAATGGTCAGGCCGACGATGGTGACCGGATCCCCAAAGAGCGTGCCAAAATTGATACCGGCGCCGACGGTGATGAAAAAGAGGCCGAGCAGCAGGCCCTTGAACGGCTCGATATCCGCTTCAAGCTCGTGCCGGAACTCGCTGTTGGCCAGAACCACACCGGCGAGAAAAGTGCCAAGCGCGGGAGAGACGCCCACCATGAGCATCAGCACCGCCACGCCCACCACGAAGAGGAGCGAGACGGCGGTATACATCTCGCGCAGCCGCGCCCAGTGGATATAGCGAAACACCGGACGGGTCAGGTAGTGGCCGCCCAGCACGATGACCACGATTGCGGCGATGGTGACCAGTGTGACGCCCCAGCCGGGCAGATCGCCGATCAGCGCGCTCAGCGCATCGGGGGCGTGATGCCCGTCATCGGTGTGCGGCTTGCCGTCATCGAGCCCGCCATCGCGGTTGTTGAGCCCCGGGATCGCCAGAAGCGGAATGAAGGCCAGCATCGGGATAACCGCGATGTCCTGGGTCAGCAGCACGGAGAAGGCCGAGCGCCCGCCGCCGGTCTGGATCAGGTTCTTCTCGTTCAAGGTCTGCAAAACGATCGCGGTCGACGACAGGGCGAAGATGAGACCGATCGCCAGCGAGATTGTCCACGGCTGGCCCAGTGCCGAGGCGGCGGCGTAGATCAGACCGGTCGTCACAACCACCTGCAAGCCGCCCAGACCAAGCAGCCGGTGGCGCATATCCCACAGCGATCGCGGCTCCAGTTCCAACCCGATCAGGAACAGCATCATGACAACGCCGAATTCGGCAAAATGTTGCAAATCTACAGTTTCTGAGCCCACAAGCCCGCCAATCGGCCCAATAATGATGCCTGCAGTCAAGTAGCCGAGGACGGATCCAAGGCCCAGCCTGACCGCCAGCGGCACCGCAACGCAGGCCGCAAGAAGATAGATCGTTGCTTGAAAGAGGAAGCTTTCCATCGGGCCGTCCCGTCTCGCTGTGCAGGGGAAAGGTGACTGCCAAACCCTAGGTTGGCAAGGGGCCGTCGGCCTTGAATTGCTCCAGCACGATCTGGCTGTGGACCCGCGCAACGCTGGGGTGGGGCAGCAGCACATCCTGCACCAGCCGGTTCAGGGCTTCGAGATCGGCACAGAAGACGCGCAGCATGTAGTCGGCCTCTCCGGTCATGCTCCACGCGGCGATGATCTCGGGCTGAAGATCGCTCAGGCGCAGAAAGGCGTTGTGGGTGTCCGGCGTGTGCGCCGTGGTCTGGATCTGCAGAAAGGCCTGAACATCAAGCCCCATCTTGGTCGTGTTGAGCCGCGCGTGATAGCCGGTGATATACCCCTCGGCCTCGAGCCGCTGGCGCCGTCGACCGGCCTGAGAGGCCGACAGATGCAGCAGATCGGCCAGCTGGTGGGTGGTCATCTGGGCGTCGGCCTGCAGGGCATGGAGGAGGCGAAGGTCTGCGTGATCTAACATCTCGGCACCGATAATTTGTGAATTTGGTCCAATATACGCCATTTCTACGCAAAATGATATGCGACCGCGCGTGAATTCGCGCACACACCGCATCGGGAAACGGCGATAAACGCGGCAAAGACAGGCAGAGGAGATCGCCATGGGCCCGTTCCCGCATGACGCCCCGAAATCCAAGATCACCAAGAACAACCCCGCCGGCACCGACGGGTTCGAGTTTGTTGAATTCGCGCATCCCGAGCCGGACAGCTTGCGCAAGGTCTTCGCCAGTATGGGATATGTTCACACCGCGACCCATAAAACGAAGGCGATCGAGCTTTGGCAGCAGGGCGACATCACCTATGTTCTCAATGACGAGCCCGGAAGTCATGCGCGCCGTTTTGTTGAAGCGCACGGGCCCTGCGCGCCGGCCATGGCGTGGCGCGTGGTGGATGCACAAAAGGCCTTTGCCCATGCGGTGTCCAAGGGGGCCACGCCTTACACGGGGGCAGGCAAGACGATCGAGGCCCCCGCCATCGTGGGGATTGGCGGCTCGCTGATCTATTTCATCGACCAGTATTACGAGACCAACCCCTATAATGCCGAGTTCGACTGGATCGATGCGGCCCATCCCGAAGGGGTCGGGCTCTACTACATCGATCATCTGACCCACAACGTGCACAAGGGGAACATGGATATCTGGTTCCGCTTCTACGGGGATTTGTTCAATTTCCGCGAGATCCGGTTTTTCGACATTCAGGGCAAGCATACGGGGCTCTATTCACGGGCGCTGACCTCGCCCTGCGGGCGGATCCGGATCCCGATCAACGAGGATCGCGGCTCGACGGGGCAGATCGTGGAATATCTCAAACGTTACAAGGGGGAGGGGATCCAGCATATCGCGGTCGGCGCAAAAGATATTTACGATGCGACCGACGCGATTGCTGATCTCGGCACGCGGTTCATGCCCAAACCGCCCGAGGCCTATTACACGCTGAGCAAAGAGCGCGTTGCCGGCCACGAAGAGCCGCTCGAGCGGATGCGCACACACGGCATCCTGATCGACGGGGAAGGGGTCGTGGACGGCGGCGAAACCCGCATCCTGTTGCAGATTTTCTCGAAAACCGTGATCGGGCCGATCTTTTTCGAGTTCATCCAGCGCAAGGGCGATGACGGGTTCGGTGAGGGCAATTTTCAGGCCCTGTTCGAAAGCATCGAAGCCGACCAGATCGCGCGCGGAGTGCTCAAGGCAAGCTGAGCGGGTGCGCGGCGCGCGTCAGGCCAACAGCTTCTCCATCTGGAAATTCTCGATCCTGCGCCCGTTTGACAGAACGGTCTGGGCTTTCACGACCTGCCAGCCGCGCCGGATCAGAAAGGGGCGCAACAGATGGCTGGCATGGGTGCGCAGCGTGCTCAGGTTGTTCTCCCGCGCCCAGTCTTCAAGCGCGCCGTAGATCCTGCCCGCGACCCCCATGCCCATGACATTGGGCAACACGAAGGCCAGATCCAGAAACCCATCGGGCTTCATGCTCATGAACCCGACGATGCGCCCTTCCATCTCCGCCAGAATGGTCTGCTGGGCGTTCAGACGCCGCAGCCAGTTTTCCGGCTGTGTCTGCGATCCGGCCCAGGCCTCGCGCTCATATTGCGAATAATGCGCCACGGTGCCTTTTCGGACGGCGGCGTAAAAGATGTCATAGGTCGCTTTTGCATCGCGGTCGCTAAACCGGCGCAGTTTCACGTGACGCGGGCCCGAACCCGATACGCGTCCCAGTCCCAAAGGCGTTCCTCCATGACCTTGTGCAGCGTCGAGGCCGCACGAATGATGTCGTGGGGACCCGTATAGAGGGGTGTTATTCCAAACCGCAAGATGTCAGGGGCCCGAAAATCACCAATTACGCCATGCGCGATCAACGCTTGCATGATCGCGTAGCCTTCCGGATGGGCAAACGCCACCTGACTGCCCCGCATTGCGGGATCGCGCGGCGAGACCAGTGTCAGCTCCGGACAATCCGCTTCCACGCGGCTGATGAACAGGTCCGACAACTCGATCGCGCGGGCGCGCACCGCCGCGATGTCGACCATGTCCCAGATGTCCAGCGCCGCCTCGAGTGCCGCCATCTGGATCACCGGCGGCGTGCCCACACGCATCCGCTCGATCCCCGCGCCGGGCCGGTAATCGGGATCGAAGGCAAAAGGCTGTTCGTGGCCCAGCCAGCCCGAAAGCGCGGGCCGCACCTGCGCGGCATGCTTGGGATTCACATAGATGAACGCAGGCCCCCCGGGGCCGGAATTGAGGAACTTGTAGCTGCACCCCACGGCGAAATCGGCGTCACAGCCGGCCAGATCCACCGGCACGGCACCGGCGGAATGGGCCAGATCCCAGATCACCAGCGCACCGACGGCATGGGCCGCGCGGGTCAGGGCGGCCATGTCATGCATCCGCCCGGTGCGGTAATCGACCTGCGTGAGCATGAGAACCGCAACGCTCTCGTCGAGATGCGCGGCAACCGTGTCAGGAGCAGGCGTCTTCAGTTCGAGACCGCGGTCCAATGTCCTGATCAGGCCGCTTGCCATGTAGAGATCGGAGGGAAAATTGCCGCTGTCCGACAGGATCACCTTGCGCCCCGGGTTCAGCTCAAGAGCCGAGGCCAGCGCCTGATACACCTTGATCGACAGCGTATCGCCCGTCACCACAGAGCCCGCAGGCGCGCCGATCAGACGCGCGATCCGGTCACCCACGCGGGACGGCTGTTCCATCCATCCGGCCTTGTTCCAGCCGGTGATCAGCATTTCCCCCCACTGGTCGCGCAGCATCGCGTCGACGCGCTCTTGCGCGGCAACCGGCAGCGGTCCGAGCGAGTTGCCATCCAGATAGGTCACGCCCTCGGGCAAGTGAAACAGCGCGCGTGTTTTCTCGAAAATATCCATCATGTCTCCCCAAATATCCCCGCCGGAGGCACCGGCCCGCCGTCGTCAGACCTGACCGCCGGCAATCTCGATGGTCTGGCCGTTCACGCTTTGTGACCCCGGTCCGCACAGCCAGCGCGCCGCGGCCCCGATTTCCTCGGGAGCGATCAGGCGCTTGTGACGATTGGCATTGATCATGATGTCCATTGCTTCCGCCGCGCTGATCCCCGCACGGGCCGAGATCGAGCCGACATTCTGGCTCACGATATCGGTGTCCACATAGCCCGGGCAGAGCGCGTTGAACGTGTAGGGCTTGCCCATGAAATCCTCGCTCAAGGCGCGGATCAGACCGACCATCCCGTGTTTTGACGCGGTATAGGCCGCGCCGCCTTTCAACCCGCGCACGCCGGCAATGGAGGAGACGGCAATCACCCGTCCCCAATCCGTGCTCAACATGCCCGGCAGGCAGGCCTGAATGGTCAGGTAGGCGCCGTCGAGATTGGTGCGCATGATCTTCTGCCAGAAGACCAGATCGGTCTTGGCAAGGCTGCGTCCTTCCGCGATCCCGGCATTGGCCACGCAGATCTGGACCGGCCCCCGCGCGGCAATAGCTTTCTGCACACCGTCGTGTACGGAATCAGGATCGGTCACATCCATCCCGACCGCATGCAGGGCAGAGTCCGTTGCGGCGATTTGTTCCAGCAGTGAAATCCGGCGTCCGGTCATGGTCACCTGCGCTCCGGCCGCGGCCAGCGCGCGCGAAATCGCGAGGCCGATTCCGCTCCCGCCACCCGTCACCAAGGCGTGTTTGCCCTTTAATTCCATGGTTTTTCCCTGTTTTGCCGCCTCTTTGACATATGCTGGCTGGACGAACGCGTCCAGCGGATCATTTTAAAACACGGGCCAGAAAAGAATTGGCATGGTCAAAACCGAACTGCCTGCCTTGAGCTTCCGTCTCGGCAGGTGGTAAGAGCCTGCATCCGCGCGTTTTGAGCGCTGACACATAACACGAGGGACCCATAATGAAGATCGGGGCGCCGAAAGAAATTTTTGAGGGAGAGGCCCGGGTCGCGATGACGCCGGACTCCGCGATCCAGCTGCAGAAGCTCGGCTACGAGTGCGTAATTGAAACCAAGGCCGGCCTTGCGGCAGGCTTCAGCGATGCCGCCTACAAAGAGGCAGGCGTCGAGGTCGTCAAGACCGCCGCCGCGCTGTGGAAGGCCGCGGATGTTGTCGCCAAGGTGCGTCCGCCCTCGATGGACGAGGCCAAGCGGATGCGCGCGGGGCAGACGCTGATCTCCTTCTTCAACCCTGCCGCCAATGACGAGTTGATGGCCGCAGCCGCCAAGAAGGGCACCAACGTGCTCGCCATGGAAATGGTGCCGCGCATCAGCCGCGCCCAGAAAATGGACGCGCTGTCCTCGATGGCCAATATCGCGGGCTACCGCGCGGTGATCGAAGCCGGTAACAATTTCGGCCGCTTCTTCACCGGTCAGGTGACCGCTGCGGGTAAGGTTCCGCCGGCCAAGGTTCTGGTCGTGGGTGCCGGTGTGGCCGGTCTGGCCGCCATCGGAACGGCGACCTCGCTGGGCGCGATCACCTATGCGTTCGACGTCCGCCCCGAAGTGGCCGAGCAGATTGAATCCATGGGCGCCGAGTTCGTCTTCCTCGAGTTCGAGGAAACCGGTCAGGACAGTGCGGCCACGGGCGGATACGCGGCCCCGTCGTCGCCCGAGTTCCGCGAGAAGCAGCTCGAGAAATTCCGCGAGATGGCGCCTGAGATCGACATCGTCATCTGTACGGCCCTGATCCCGAACCGCGAAGCGCCGGAGCTGTGGACCGAGGACATGGTGAAATCCATGAAGCCGGGCTCGGTCATCATCGACCTCGCGGCCGAAAAGGGCGGCAACTGCAAACTGACCGTGATGGACGAGAAGATCGTGACCGACAATGGCGTGACCATCGTCGGCTACACCGACTTCCCGAGCCGCATGGCCGCGCAGTCCTCGTCGCTCTACGCCACCAACATCCGTCACATGATGACCGACCTGACGCCCGAGAAAGACGGCGTTCTGGTCCATGACATGGAAGACGACGTGATCCGCGGTGCGACGGTGACCTTCGACAAGGAGATCACCTACCCACCGCCGCCGCCAAAGGTGGCCGCGATCGCGGCAGCTCCGAAAAAAGAGCCGCCCAAGGAGAAGACACCCGAAGAGATCAAGGCCGAGGAGGCCGCCGCCTTCAAGGCGCAGACCAAGCAACAGGTCGCTCTGATCGGTGTGAGCGCGGTCTTGCTGCTGGCAGTGGGCCTCGTGGCGCCTGCGAGCTTCATGCAGCACTTCATCGTCTTCGTTCTGTCGGTCTTCGTCGGCTTCCAGGTGATCTGGAACGTCGCGCACAGCCTGCACACGCCGCTGATGGCTGTGACCAACGCAATCTCGTCGATCATCATTCTCGGTGCGCTGATCCAGATCGGATCCAGTTCGCTGCTGATCACGTTGCTTGCAGCGGCCGGTATCTTCATGGCGTCGATCAATATCTTCGGCGGCTTCCTCGTAACACGGCGCATGCTCGCCATGTTCCAGAAATCCTAAGGAGCAGCGGGTTATGGAATTCGGATTTACAATTGCAGCCTACGTGGTTGCGGCAGTTCTCTTCATCCTCTCTCTCGGGGGGCTGAGCGGACAGGAAAGTGCGAAACGCGCTGTGTGGTATGGCATCGTCGGTATGGCGGTCGCCGTTCTGGCAACCCTGATCGGCCCGGGACAGGGCCTTTGGGGCGCCTCGGTCATTCTGATCGCGATGGGCGCGGCCGTTGGCTACCAGCTGGCCACCAAGGTGCAGATGACCCAGATGCCCGAGCTTGTGGCGATCATGCACTCGCTGGTGGGTCTTGCGGCGGTCTTCGTCGGCTTCAACGCCGATATCGAACTTGGCCGTGTTCTGGCGATGGACGAAGCGACACGCAAAGCCACGGTTGAGGGTTTTGCAGGTCTTTTGGCCAAGAAAACCCCGGTTGAGCACACGATCCTGCGGGTCGAGCTTGTGCTCGGTATCTGGATCGGTGCCGTGACCTTCACCGGTTCTGTCATTGCCTATGGCAAGCTGGCCGGCAAAGTGGACAGTGCGGCGAAACAACTGCCGGGCGGTCATATGCTGAACGCTGCGGCTGCGGTTCTGTCCATTGTCCTTGCAGGCGCCTATCTGGGCGGCATGGGCAGCTGGACGCTGGTTCTGCTGACACTGCTGGCGCTCTTCATCGGTTATCACCTGATCATGGGCATCGGCGGCGCCGACATGCCCGTGGTGGTCTCCATGCTCAACAGCTACTCGGGCTGGGCGGCGGCTGCGATCGGCTTCAGCCTCGGCAACGATCTGCTGATCGTTGTGGGTGCGCTGGTCGGCTCTTCGGGTGCGATCCTGTCCTACATCATGTGTAAGGCGATGAACCGGGCCTTCGTGAGCGTGATCCTCGGCGGCTTTGGCGGCTCTTCGGGTCCGCAGATGGAGGTCGAGGGTGAGCAGGTTGCAATCGACGCTGACGGCGTTGCTGCGGCTCTCAATGACGCGGACAGCGTCATCATCATCCCGGGCTACGGTATGGCCGTTGCACAGGCCCAGCAGAGCGTCTCCGAGCTGGTGCGCAAGCTGCGCGCCAAGGGCAAGAATGTCCGCTTCGCGATCCACCCCGTTGCGGGCCGTCTGCCGGGTCACATGAACGTGCTGCTGGCCGAAGCCAAGGTGCCTTACGACATCGTTCTGGAAATGGACGAGATCAACGAGGACTTCCCGGAGACGGACGTGGCCATCGTGATCGGCTCGAACGACATCGTGAACCCTGCGGCGCAGGACGATCCGAACAGCCCGATCGCCGGCATGCCGGTTCTGGAGTGCTGGAAAGCCAAGCAGGTCTTCGTCTCCAAGCGGGGTCAGGGCACCGGTTATTCCGGCATCGAGAACCCGCTGTTCTTCAAGGAGAACACGCGCATGTTCTACGGCGACGCGAAAGCATCGCTCGACACGCTGCTGCCGAAGATCGACTGATCTCGGCCCTCAAAAGACAGCTTTCAAGCGCCCGCCGGTCCCTGCCGGCGGGCGTTTTTCGTTGCTGCGTCAGAATTACGCTCCCGCGCAGGCGCGGGCGGAAAATTACGGCTTTCTCCAAGGGTTTATGACGCACCCAAGGCCGCCACCCTGCCATGGCATACAAGTGCACACCGCTAACGCACGGTTTTACAAGCATTTTTTGTTTACAGAAACTTTTTCCGAGCCTATCTGGGAAAGAGAAGGAAAATAACGCCCATGAGTAACTTCGAAGACCATCCTTTGCGCTATGCGCTGGCCAACGAGCTGCATGCCCGCCCGTTTCCGTCGCTCGAGGCGCCCACGGGGGCGGTTTACCTGGCCATCAAGCGGGCCGAGGACGCGGCGCAGAGGGATCGCAACGAGGATCTGGCGCATTTGCAGCTTCTGCTCGACCGGCACGGGGCGACCCATCCGAAAGCCGGCGCGACCCACTGGTTCGGCCAGTTGGGCAAGCACAAGATGAAGTGGGAGCAGCACACGGAGTTCGTGACCTACACGCTGTTTGTCGACACGCTGGAAAGCCGGCCTTTCGACGCCAAGGTCTTTGACCTGTTTCCCGCGGACTGGCTGGCGCAGGCGCCCGGTGTGCGGATCACCTCGGCCCTGATCCGGGTCGAGGAGGCCAAACCCGACGACGAGATCATGCCGCTCCTGCAGGAATGGTTCGTCCCCGAGAGCCTTGCCGCGAGTTCGGTTCTCGACAACGAGGCCGTCATCGCGGGCGATTTCCGCATCGATATGGCGGGGCATATGCGGTTCGCGGTGTTCATCAAGCAGGGGATGGGCGGGCGCCGGCTGGGCCGCATCGTGCAACGGCTCTGCGAGATCGAAACCTACAAGTCCATGTCCATGCTGGGGCTGGCGCGGGCGCGGTCGCTGGCGCCGCGCATGAGCGCAATGGACAAGACCCTGACCAGCCTGATGTCGGACATGACCGGCGGATCGGCGAAGCCCGAGGAGACGCTTGCAGGCCTGCTGGAGACCTCGGCGGAGCTGGAGAACATGCTCGCCCGCTCCTCTTTCCGGTTTGCCGCGACAGGCGCTTACGAGGCGATTGTGAACGAGCGGATCGAGGTGCTTCGGGAAGAACGGTTCCGGGGACGCCAGACCTTTGCTGAATTCATGATGCGCCGGTTCGATCCGGCCATGCGGACGGTGAAATCAGCCGAACAGCGGTTGAAAACCATGGCGGAGAGAGCGATCCGTGCCGGCGATCTGCTCCGGACCCGCGTTGATGTGGAGCGCTCGGCCCAGAACCAGAAACTGCTCGAAAGCATGGACCGGCGCGCCGATCTCCAGCTGCGTCTGCAAAAGACGGTGGAAGGTCTCTCGGTGGTGGCGATCAGCTACTATGCCGTCAATCTCGCGATCAACATGGCAGCCCCGTTCGGGACCTCCGTCGGGATCAGCAAGCTGGGCCTGACCGCTATCCTGACGCCCGTGGTCATCCTGCTGGTCTGGTGGCTGATCAAGCGCATCCGCGAGTCTGTCGAAAAATAAAGCCCACGCGCTCGGTCCCGAGCGCATGGGCTTGAGGATCAGGCGACCCTGTGGTGGAGGTCTTTACGCCTGTTCGGTTGCCGTGACGCGGTCCGCGAAGGTCTTGAAGAACTTGCCGGCCAGTTTTTTCGCAGTGCCCTGGATCAGGCGGCTGCCCAGCTGGGCCAGCTTGCCGCCGATCTCGGCTTTCGCGGTGTATTTCAGCAGGGTCTGGTCGCCGTGATCCTCAAGGAACACGTCGGCGCCGCCCTTGGCGAAACCTGCGGGGCCACCCGAGCCTTCACCGGTCAGCGAGAAGCTTTCCGGCGGGCTGTCGGGGCTCAGCACGACGTTGCCGCCGAACTTGGCTTTGACCGGACCGATCTTGAGGACAACTTTCGCCTCGAGATCCGTGTCGGAATGCTTGATCAGCTCTTCACAGCCGGGAATGCAATCCTTCAGGATCTCGGGATCGTTGAGCGCCGCATATACAGTCTCGCGCGGGGCGGGGATCATGATTTCGTCTTGCAGTTCCATGTGGTCTTCCTTTCCAAGATGGAGTCTTTTCGGGTCAGCCCTTGCTGCCCTCTACTGTCTGGTCGTCCGGGCGGTCTCCGGCGCGGCGATGGGCGACCAATTGTGCCAAGATCGACAGTGCGATCTCGTCTGGTGTGATGGCTTTGATGTCGAGACCGGCAGGGGCCACGACAGAGGCGAGCAGATCGGCATCGATGCCGTCGGCTGCGAGTTTTTTCGACAGGGCCGCGTATTTGCGGCGGCTGCCGACGAAAGCGATATAGCTGGCCCCGCTGGAGAGCGCGGCGCGCAGCGCGGCTTCGTCACCCTTGCCTTGGGTTGCGACAACGACGAAGCGCTGGGCCGCACCGGTGTCAAAGGCGAAACTGTCGAGATGGGCATCGACCTCGGGGGCGCTGTCCAGCGTCTGGCCGGGGGTGCAGAGCGTCCGGTGCAGGTCGAACCGCGCGGAGAGATCCGCCAGCGCCAGCGCGACCGGACCGGCGCCGCAGATCACGAGACGGGGCAGGGGCAAAACAGGTTCGACAAAAATATCCATGGAGCCTTTCGACGGGCAGCCGTTGCGGGCAAAGCGGATGCCCTCGACCTCGTCTCCGGCCGCGACGCCCTCGGCATCCAGAAGCTCTTCGGGGCGCAGGGAGACAAATTGCGGAGCGCCCTGCGAGAGCGCCTCTTTCGCCGCCCGCGAGACGGCTGAGCGGGCGCATCCGCCCCCGACCCAGCCTTCCGCGAGTGTTCCGTCTTCCAGGATCAGCGCCTTGCTGCCGGGCTTGGCCGAGGTCGCATCGATGGTACGCACGATGGTGGCCACGGCGAACGGCCGGCCCTGGGCTTGCAGGCGATCCATTTCGCGGGTCAGGCGGGCCTGGGTTTTTGCAGAAAGGGTCATAGGCGGGCAAGCTCCGTTTCCAGTTTGGCGAGGTCCCCGAGGGTATTGCTGGCTGTGAACAGGTCGAGATGCGGCAAGGCTGCGGCCATCCCTTTGGCCACGGGCTCATATCCGTCCCAACCTTTGAGCGGATTCAGCCAGATGATCTTGCACCCGCGTTTGCGGATCCGTGCGAGCGCGGCATCGAGCACCTCGGGGGACTCGCTGTCGTAGCCGTCGGAGAGAATGATTACCACAGAACGGCCGTCGACAAAACGGCGCGCATAGCTCTTCGAGAACTGGTCGAGGTTGCCGCCGATTTTCGAGCCGCCGCCGAACCCGTCTGCCAGCAGCGTGATCCGGTTCAGCGCGCGCAGCGGGTCGTCGTCGCGCAGCGCATCGGTGATCCGCACGAGGCGGGTGTGAAAGAGATAGGCATCCGCGTCGCTGTCGGCGCGCATCAGACCGGCCAGAAAGGCAAGGAACGGGCGCGCGTAATTCATCATCGAGCCCGACACATCGCACAGCGCGGTGATGCGCACCGGCCGGTCGGGGCGGTGGCGCTTGGCAAGGCTCAGAGGCTCCCCGCCTGTGGCAAGGCTGCGCCGGATCGTGCGGCGGAAATCGATCTGTGCGCCTTTGCGCGCGGCTCTGCGGCGGCGCGAGCGGCGGTCGCGCAGCGCCCGGCCCAGCCGGATCGCGACCTGTTCGGCCTCGCGGATATCTTCGGGAGAGACCAGCTCGCGCAGGTCTTTTTTCATCAGGTTTTTCACCGAGGACGCGATCAGCTTGCCGGTGCCTTCCGAGTAGCTCTCGCCATCGCCGTCATCGCCTTCGGGGCTGTGGGTCTTGCCGGCCGCGCCGGACTGCGCGTCCTGATCCTCGCGCGAGCTGCGCGTGTGTTTCGGGGAAGAGGTCGGCTCGCTCTGCATGATCTTCTGGCGGACGCGCCCTTCATTCATCCAGAAACTGTCGAAAAGCTCGTCGAACCGCGCCACGTCATCGGCGCATCCCGCGCAGACGGATTTCAGCGCCAGACGGGTTTGGGCCGGGTCGCCGCAACTGACATGGGACAGCGCGTTGAGCGCGGTATCCGTCTCGGAGACACCGAGATGGAAGCCGTTTTCACGCAGATGCGCCATGAATCCCGAAACGCGGGCAGAAATGCCCGGATCACGAGACGCAAAGCGCGTGACCTTGCTCATGCGGCTTTCCCTGCAATGCGCTGGGCGACCTCGATCGGCAGGTTGTCGCGATCGGCCTGCGTTTTCAGAAGCGTCGAAAGCGAGGCTTCGAGCGCGATCGGGTCCTCGGTCAGATCATTGATGCCGAGACCGGCCAGAGCGGCTGCAAAGTCGAGCATCTCGGCCACGCCGGGCACTTTCTCCAGCTCTTCCTTGCGCACGGATTGCACGAAGGAGACGATCTGGCGGCCCAGATGGGCCTCGATGCCGGGGCAGCGGGAGGCGAGGATCGCCAGTTCCGTCTCGCGGCTCGGGTAGTCGACATAGGCATACATGCAGCGGCGGCGCAGCGCGTCGGACAGGTCGCGCGTGCCGTTGGCTGTCAGGATCACGATCGGGCGTGACTTGGCCTTGATGGTGCCCAGCTCCGGAATGGAGATCTGGAAATCCGACAGGACCTCCAGCAGGTAGGCTTCGAATTCCTCGTCGGCGCGATCGATCTCGTCGATCAGCAGCACGGGCGGGGTGTCCCGCCGGATCGCCTGCAGGAGCGGGCGCTCCAGCAGGAATTCTTCGGAGAAGAGGCGCTGTTCGACGCTGCGCCCGCTCTGGCCGTCTTCGGCGGCGGCGCGGATCGCCAGAAGCTGGCGCTGGTAATTCCATTCATAGATCGCCTGCGAGGCGTCCAGCCCCTCGTAGCATTGCAGGCGGATCAGGTCCGTGTGCTCTACAGCGGCGAGCGTGCGTGCAATTTCGGTCTTGCCGACGCCGGCAGCGCCCTCGAGCAGGAGGGGGCGACCCAGTGACATCGCGATATGCAGGGCCATGGCAAGGTCATTGGAGGCCACATAGCCTTCTCCCGCCAGAGCGTCTTTCAAGGTTTCCCAAGTCATCTGTGTCTCCGTTTTGAGGCAGCCCCGGCAGGCAAACGGCCTGCCGGGGCTCCCGTAGTCATACCCTCGAACGCTCCCCTCCCAGAACGCCAAGGCGTGTGACTGACTGCAACTTAGTCGTGCAATCCCAGTGAGTTGGCGGTCTTCCAGATACGCCAGTGGTCATGGGGCATATGCGACTGCTTCAGGCCGAAGGGCCGGAAGGCGTCATGCACCGCGTTCGAGAACGCCGGAACCCCGCCAACATTCGGGCTTTCGCCGACACCCTTTGCGCCGATCGGGTGATGCGGGCTGGGGGTTTCGGTGAAATCTGTTGTGTAGTTGGGGGTTTCCCATGCGGTTGGCAAGAAGAAGTCCATCAGAGTACCGGTTTTGCAGTTGCCGATCTCGTCATAGGCGATCTCCTGACCCATCGCGATGGCCAGAGCCTCGGTGACGCCACCATGCACCTGACCGTCGATGACCATCGGGTTGATCCGGGTGCCGCAATCGTCCAGCGCGTAGAACTGGCGGATGTCGGTGGTGCCGGTGTCAACGTCGATATCCATGACGCAGATATAGGCGCCGAACGGATAGGTCATGTTGGGCGGATCGTAGTAGCTGACCGCTTCCAGGCCGGGCTCGACACCCGGGATTGCCTGGTTATAGGCGGCATAGGCCACTTCCTTCATGGTCTTGAAGCGCTCGGGCGCACCCTTGACCACGAAGCGGTCCACGTCGAACTCGACATCGTCGTCATGCACTTCGAGCAGGTAGGCTGCAATCATCTGCGCCTTGGCGCGGATCTTGCGGCCTGCCATGGCCGTGGCAGCACCGGCGACCGGCGTGGAACGGGACCCGTAGGTGCCCAGACCGTAAGGCGCGGTATCGGTGTCGCCTTCCTCGATCGTGATGCTGTCTGCGGGCAGACCGATCTCGGTTGCGAGGATCTGTGCGAAGGTCGTGGCGTGGCCCTGACCCTGGCTGATCGTGCCCAGACGTGCGATTGCCGAACCGGTGGGGTGGATCCGGATTTCGCAGCTGTCGAACATGCCCATGCCGAGGATGTCGCAGTTCTTGACCGGACCTGCACCGACGATTTCGGTGAAGAAGGTCAGACCGATGCCCATCAGCTTGCGGGTCTCGCCGCGCTTGAAGGCTTCTACACGTTCCGCCTGCTCCTTGCGCAGACCTTCGTAGTCGACGGCCTTCAGAGCCTTGTCCCAAGCGGTGTGGTAATCGCCCGAGTCATATTCCCATCCCAGTGCGGAATTGTAGGGGAACTGCTCTTCCTTGATGAAGTTGATCCGGCGCAGCTCGGCTGCATCCATGTTCAACTCGATCGCGAGAACCTCGATCATACGCTCGATGAAGTAGGCAGCTTCCGTCACCCGGAACGAGCAACGATAGGCTACGCCACCGGGCGCCTTGTTGGTGTAGACACCGTCAACGCCCACATAGGCGACCGGAATGTCGTAGGAGCCGGTGCAGATGTGGAAGAAGCCGGCCGGGAACTTGGTCGGGTCGGCACAGGCGTCGAACGCGCCGTGGTCGGCGGTCACATGGCAGTGCAGGCCGGTGATCTTGCCGTCCTTGGTGGCCGAGATCTTACCCTTCATCCAGTAGTCACGGGCGAAGGCGGTCGCCATCAGGTTGTCCATGCGGTCTTCGATGAACTTGACCGGCTTGCCGGTCACGATGGAGGCCACGATCGAGCAGATATAGCCCGAGTAGACGCCAACCTTGTTGCCGAAACCGCCGCCGATATCGGGAGAGATCACGCGGATGTTGTGCTCTTCGATGCCCGAAAGCAGCGAAGCCACCGTGCGCACGACGTGCGGCGCCTGGAAGGTGCCCCAGAGCGTCAGCTTGCCGTTGACCTTGTCCATCGATGCGACAGAGCCGCAGGTCTCCAGCGGGCAGGGGTGCACGCGGTGGTAGTAGACCATCTCTTCGGCAACCACTTCGGCGTTGTCGATGGCCTCGTTGGTGGCCGCTTCGTCGCCTTCTTCCCACAGGAAGATGTGGTTGGGGTGCTTGCGGGGGCCGTGGGCGCCGTCGGCCTCGGGATCGAGGTCTTCGCGCAGCACGGTCGCACCGGGCTCAAGCGCCTTGAACGGGTCGGTGACAACTTTGAGTTCTTCGTAGTCGACCTCGACCAGCTCGACAGCGTCGGCTGCGATGTAGCGGTCTTCGGCGATCACGAAGGCCACTTCCTGACCCTGGAACAGGACTTTGCCGTCGGCCAGAACCATCTGCTTGTCGCCGGCCAGCGTCGGCATCCAGTGCAGACCCAGCGGCTCGAGTTCCTTGGCGGTCAGCACGGCGACAACACCGGGCAGCGCCATGGCGGCGTCCACGTTGATGGATTTGATACGGGCGTGGGCATAGGGAGAGCGCACGAAGTCGCCGTGAAGCATGCCCGGCAGTTTTACGTCATCGACGTAATTGCCTTTACCCTGGGTGAAACGCACGTCTTCGACGCGCTTGCGGGACGTGCCCATGCCCTTCAGGGCGGCGGTGCGTTCCTCGCGTGTTGGTGTAAGGTCGTTCATTCTGCGGCCTCTTTGGATGCATTCATCTCTGACGCGGCGGCCAGGATGGATTTGACGATGTTCTGGTAGCCGGTGCAGCGGCACAGGTTCCCGGCCATGCCGAAGCGGACTTCCTCTTCGGTCGGGTTCGGGTTTTCCTGAAGCAGGCGGTGGGCGCGTGTGATCATGCCCGGGGTGCAGTAGCCGCACTGGAGGCCGTGATGCTCACGGAACGACTCCTGCAGGACATGCAGGCTGTCGGGGGAGCCCAGACCTTCGATCGTGGTGATCTCTGCGCCGTCTGCCTGTGCCGCGAACACGGTGCAGGCTTTTACGGATTTGCCGTCCATCTCGACCGTGCAGGCGCCGCAGTGGGACGTCTCGCAGCCGACATGGGGTCCGGTCAGGTCAAGCTTCTCGCGCAGCACGTAGATGAGCAGTTCACGCGGCTCGGCAAGGACAGCCTTGTCCTCTCCGTTGACCTTCATTTTGATGTGCATCTTTTCAGACATATGTTCGTTCTCCCTTACGCGCGCGACCAGGCGCGGGCGATGGCCCGTTCGATGATGATGCCAGCGACGTGGCGCTTGAATTCAACCGGGCCGCGGTTGTCTTCGGTCGGATCGATGTCGTCCAGTGCCGCGGCAACAGCCGCCTTGATGGCGTCGGCATCGCAGGCGGTTCCCACCAGCGCGTCAGCCGCGCTTTGCGAGAAGACCGGCGTGTCGCTCAGGTTGGTCATGGCAATCGAAGCGCTGGCGACCTTGTCACCGTCGCGGGTCAGCAGTACAGCAGCCGCAGCGGTCGCGTAGTCGCCGATCTTGCGCTTCTGCTTTTCGTAAGCATAGCCGCCGGAGGTCGCCGAGAAGGAAATACTGGTGAGGATCTCTTCGTCTTCGCGGTCGGTCATATACGCGGCTTCGTAGAAGTCACGGGCGTCGACCTCGCGGGTCCCGTCCGGGCCGGTCAGCGTGTAGGTCGCGTCAAGGCACTGCATCAGGCCGGGCATGTCGTTGCCGGGGTCGCCATTTGCGACGTTGCCGCCGACGGTGCCCATGTAACGCACCTGCGGATCGGCGATCTGGAGCGCGGCTTCGCTGATGATCGGGGCAGCCTCGGCCAGCGCGGCGCTCTCGATAAGTTCGTGTTGCGTGGTCATCGCACCGATCGTGACGGTGTCGCCGTCAACGGAGATGCCTTTGAGCTCTGCGACGTCCTGAAGGTCGACGAGATGCTCTACAGCTGCCATGCGCAGCTTCATCATTGGAATAATGCTGTGGCCGCCTGCCAGAACACGCGCCTCGTCGCCGTGCTCCTGAAGTACGTCGACGGCAGTCTTGATATCCGATGGACGATGATACTCGAAAGAACCTGGTATCATGGTTAATCCTCCCTTTTCCCGGATGGGTCTTCACGAGGCGCGTTGTATGCGGCTGTATTCAGGCGGCCCAGAAAATGGACATGAATGTCGCAGCAAATCGCATGAATTACGTTCTTCGTGCACGAAATGCGAATGGCAGGGGGGTGGGTTTCGCATTTCGTGCGCGAATCCTTACTGCGCGAGGCAGGGCGAGTCGCGCGGTCATGGTGGCGGTGCCGGTTTCGGGGGCAGGGGGCAGTTCGTGCGGGCGCACAGGCTCCCGAAAACGGGTCACGGGCGCCGGAGGTTGCTGCGTTATGCGCAGGTCGCGGTCAGGGCGCGCGCTCAGAGACCGAGGAAGGCGCGCACATCTACAAGGCGGGCCCGGCTGACGGGCACCTTGGACAGGACATCGATGTCATCGAAGTAACACACACCATTGTCCTTGCGCCGTTCGAAGCTGCTGACATGCAGACGATTGACCAGATAGCTGCGGTGGGTCCTGATGAAAAAGTCGTCGGGCAGGCGGTTTTCCGTCTCTGTGATCGACCACGGGCAGAAGAGCTTCTGGTCGCGCGAATAGAGGATCGTATAGTGCCCCTCGGCGCGGATCGCGGCGACATCCTCGAACCCGATGAAATGCATCCGGCCGTCTTTCTCGAACGGGATGCGCGGGGTTTCGCTGGCCGGTTTCTCCGCAGCTGTCGGGGCCGCCTGTGCCTGTGCTTTTGCCTGTGCCTGTGCCTGTGCCTGAGCCCGTGCCGGGACAGGGGCAGGGGCGGCGGGGGGCTCTTGTTGCCCGACCGCGGGCCCGGCTGTGGATGCTGCTGCCGGGCCCGGTGCGGTCTCGGCGGGTGCGACCGGTGATGCGGGGGCAGGTGCGTTCATCGCGCCCACGCCGGCGGCGGCCGGCTGCGCCTGTGGCGCCACGCCGGGGGCGAAGGTGACGCTGGACAGAAGGAACCCGCCCGAGATCACGAAGGCGCTGATCGTCACGGCAAAGGCCAGAGCTTCGTTGCTGAGCCACGGCCCGTGATCGGACGCGTCGGGCACCTGCTCGAAGCTGGTCCCGGCCATGGCAATGAAATGGACCGTGAACACCGCGACGGCAAAGCCCAGCGTGCCCAGAAGGATATGGCGCGCGTCGCGCTCTCCATAGGCAATCCAGAAGGCGATGGTGCTCAGAATGATCGAGGCGATCAGCGCGATCACCACGCCTGCCACCGTGTAGGAGGGTTCGGCCAGTTCCATGCCGCTCATACCGAGGTAATGCATGATCGGGATGCCGATGCCGACTGTCAGACCCGCGCCAAAAATGCGGCCTTGGGTCCGGGGCCCGAAATGGACCATCAGCAGGGCCAGCCCGGTGATCAGGATCGAGACCAGCGCGGAGATCATCGTGGTCAGCGCGTCGTAGTAGAAATCGATGGGCAGTTGCAGGCCGAGCATGGCGATGAAATGTATTGACCAGATGCCGCCCCCCAGTGCAATCGCGGACATGCTGACCACGCGTTTGCGCGCCGGAATGTCCAGCTCAGAGGCGCCTTGGGTGAGAGAAAGCCCGGTAAAACCAGCCATCAGCACGACCGCGAAGGAGGCGCATACAAGCAGCATATCGTGAGAGTGGTACAACAGGCCTCGGGCCCTCCCTGCCCAAAGGGTTCGTCCTGATCCAGTCTTAGCAAACCTGCAGGACGGTTTCAAATTTTCAAACGGGCAGTGCGCGTTCCCGCGTCGGCCGGCTTGGGCGGGTTACCTGCCCCGAATTCTCGGATCAAGCGCGTCGCGCAGCCCGTCGCCCATATAGTTCACGCTGAGCACGGTCAGGGAGATCGCGAGACCGGGCCACAGGACGCGTTCGGGATAGATCTGCATCCGGTCGACGCTGTCATTGAGCAAACGCCCCCAGGTCGGGAAATCCGGCGGGAAGCCGAAGCCCAGAAAACTCAGGGCGGATTCGGTGATGATGGCCGTCGCGATGCCCAGCGTCGCCGAGACCATGATCGGGCTCATCACGTTGGGCAGGACATGGCGGGTGATCATCCGGCGATCCGGCGTGCCGATGGAGCGGGCCGCGAGCACGAACTCGCGCTCCTTGAGCGCCAGCACATCGCCGCGCACGATACGCGCGGTCTGCATCCAGCTGGTGATCCCGATCAGGGAGACGATCAGGATGAAGATGCCGCCTTCCGGACCGAAAGTGGCCGAGAGCTTCTCGCGAAACAGCAGCGACGCCACGAGGATGAGCGGCAGCAGCGGCAGGGCAAGAAACAGGTCCGTCAGGCGCATCAGCGGGCCGTCGAGGCGTTTGAAATAGCCCGCCAGAACGCCGATCAGGGTGCCAAGGACCACCGACAGCGCCATGGCCGAGAGGCCAACGATAATCGAGACCTGTCCACCCGCGAGCATCCGCGCCAACTGGTCACGCCCAAGCTGGTCGGTGCCCAGCGGATGGGCAAAGGACGGCGACAGGTTGCGCGATCTGTAGTCGATGAATTGCGGATCGTAGGGCCACACGAACGGGCCGAGATAGACAGCAACGACGATCAGCAGGAAGACGCTGGCGCCCAGAAGCGCGCCCTTGTGGGTCTTGAACTGGTCCCAGACGTCCCACCACTGGTTGCGGGCGGCGGCGCGGATATCGGCTTTATCAGTCATAGCGAATCCTCGGGTCCAGGACGCCGTAGAGAATGTCGGCGATCAGATTGAAGAGAACGATCAGGATGGCGAATATGAAGGTCAGGGTCTGGACCATGGGCAGGTCATTGGCTTCGATCGACGTGATCAGAAGCTGGCCGATCCCGTTCACCTTGAACACCTGCTCGGTGATGATGGCGCCGCCGAAGATCGACGGGATCCCCAGCGCGATCACGGTCACCACTGGGATCATCGAGTTGCGCAGCACATGCACCAGCACCACGACCCGCTCCCGCGCGCCCTTGGCCCGCGCGGTGCGCACGTAGTCCTGATTGAGGTTGTCGAGCATCGAGGCGCGCATGAACCGGCTGATCTGCGCGGTGATCTGCAGCGCCAGCACCATCACGGGCAGGAACATCTGCAGCAACTGGACTTTGAAACTCTCCCAGTCGTTGACCACATGGGTCGTGTCATAGATCGACGGGAACCAGCCCAGCTGGACCGAGAAGATCACGATCACCAGAACGCCCGAGAAGAAGGGCGGGATCGAGAACCCGACCATGGAGACGAACGTACCGACCTGATCGAACATCGAATATTGCTTGTAGGCCGAGATGATCCCGATCGGCAGGGCGATCAGGATGCCGACGACATAGGCCATGCCCACGACCCAAAGCGTCTGCGGCAGGCGCTGGACCACGATATCGACCACCGGGGACCGGGTCTGCCAGCTGATCACGCGCAGCTCACCCTCGGCAAGTCCCGTGCCGAACATGTAGTCAAAGAGGTTCAGCGGCTCGATCCAGAAGAACTGGCGCAACCATTTGAGGTATTGGATGTGGATCGGTTCGCCGAGGCCGAGCGCCTCGCGCATCTTCTGTTTGACCTCGGGCGGCACGGTCAGGGGGACCTGCGCCATCGGATCGCCCGGTGCAAGTTGCAGCAGAAGAAAGATCACCAGAGAGATGAACAGAAGCGTCGGGACTGCAAGTGTCAGACGACGGATCGTGAAAGTGAACATTGTGGACGGCGCCTCGGTTCAGGTCTCTGAAAAACAGGGGAGGGGACGCCCCGGCGCGAAGGCCGGAGCGTCCCGAGATTTTAGTTGCCGGTGCGGTACCAGTCCGCAACGTTCCAAAGCTCGCTGTCCCAGACATTGAGGACAACGCCGCCAAGGCTGTTGGCATGGGCCGACAGGCGACCGCGGTGGACCAGCGGAATCAGCGTGCCTGCCTCGATCAGCATGTCATTGAGCTGACGGCCGATCTTGGAGCGCGCCTCGATGCCGGCGGTCTTGGTCAGCTCTGCATGCAGCGCGTCATAGGCCGGGTCACAGAAACGGCTGATGTTTTCACCCTGCCACTGCGTGGCCGGAGACGGTGCCTTGTCGCACAGGTAGTTCGCCAGATAGGCCTGCGGATCGGTGCCGTTGAAGGTGTTGGCATACATCTCGAGGTCTGCGTAGAACTTCTGGAACGTGTCCGGGGAGCCCGGGTCACCACCGAAGAAGACGCTGGCGTTGATGTTGCGCAGTTCGGCTTCGACACCGATCTCGCTCCACCACTGCTTGATCAGGGCCTGGAAGTCCTGACGCACGGCGTTGGTGGAGGTCTGGTAGGTGTAGCTCAGACGCACACCGTCCTTGGCGCGCACGCCATCCGAACCCTTCGCCCAGCCGGCATCATCGAGCAGCTTGTTGGCGCCCGCGATGTCCTGCGTGGAGCAGTCGAACGTGTCGGAATTGTAGGCGTCAGGGGCGGGCACGAGGTTACAGGTCACCTTACCGGCCTGACCGTAGCCAACTTCGACCAGCAGCGGGCGGTCAATGGCGAGGCTCAGGGCCTTGCGCACAGCCGGATCGCTCAGCGAGGGGTGCGGACGCACGACCGAGCGCTCATCAGGACCAAGCGCGGGGTCGGGGTTGGTGTTGTTGACCATGATGCGTTCCACCAGCGGGCCGAAGCCTGCCACCGGGGTGCCTTTGCCGCCCTTTTGCATATTGGCGATCACGTCGGGGGCCAGCTGCAGGTTCCACGCATAGTCGAACTCGCCGGTTTCCATGACGGCGCGACCGGCTGCCGTGGCGTCACCGCCACCTTTGAAGGTCACGGTTGCGAAGGCGGGCTTGCCCTCTTCGCGGTAGTTGTCGTTGGCCTTCATGGTGATCACGTCATTCGGCTTGAAGTCGGTGACGACGAAGGGGCCGGTGCCGATCGGGCCAAAGTTGGCCTCGGTGCACTCGGGCGCCTTGGCGCCGGTGCAATCCTTGAACTGCGCCATCTGCAGGATCGGGCTTTCGCCGCCCACAAACGGACCATACGGGTTCGGTGTCGGGCCTTCGAAGCTGACGACAACGGTCAGGTCATCGGGGGTCTCGACGCTTTTCACGCCGTCGAACTTGGTCAACTGGGCGCAGCCGCCATCGGGGTTCATGCAGTAATCCGCGGTGAACTTCACGTCGGCAGAGGTAAACGGCGTGCCGTCGGACCATACGATGCCCGGTGCGATGTTCCAGGTGATCGAGGTCAGATCAGCCGCGACGCCACCATTGTCGGTGGTCGGAACTTCGGTCACGAGCCACGGAACAAGCTCGCCTTTCTCGTTATAGCGGGCCAGCGGTTCGATGATCATCGACGCGGCTTCGATATCCTTGGTGCCGCCCGACAGGAACGGGTTCAGGATCGAGGGTGCTTGCCAATAGATGATGGACACGTTGCCGTCACGCGCGCGTGCGCCTTCATGTCCATCTGCGAAGGCCGCGGGCACGAACGCTGTCGCGGCCGCGGCGCTCATCAGAGCGAGTTTTATCTTCATTCATCTTCTCCTTGTTGGGTGCTCTTCTTGACCTCGGATGCCGCGTTGGCCGCGGGCGTTTGTTCTGAATTGTAAAGATGGCAGGCCACGAAGCGGCCCGGTTCCTGTTCGTGGAAGGTCGGTGTCTCGCGGGTGCAGATCTCCATGACTTTCGGGCAGCGCGTGCAGAAATTGCAGCCGGTGGGCGGGTTTGACGGCGATGGTACATCGCCGGTCAGGATGATCCGCTCGGTCTTGGCCGCGATCGTCGGGTTGGGCTCGGGCACCGCCGACAGCAGCGCTTCGGTATAGGGGTGCAGAGGCTTCTCGTAGAGTGCGTCGCGCGGCGCCAGTTCCGCGATCTGCCCCAGATACATCACCGCGACCCGGTCAGCGATATGACGAACCATCGACAGGTCATGCGAGATGAACAGATAGGTCAGGCCAAGACTGTCCTGCAATTCTTCCAGCAGATTGACCACCTGCGCCTGAATCGACACGTCGAGCGCGGCGATCGGCTCATCGCAGACAATGAATTTCGGGTTGAGCGCCAAGGCGCGGGCGATGCCGATACGCTGTCTCTGGCCACCGGAAAACTCGTGCGGGTAGCGGTCGGCAAAATCGCGGTTGAGCCCCACCTGATCCATCAGTTCATGGACCCTGTCCGTCATCTCCCCGTTCGAGAGGGTCAGATGCTCGCGCAGCGGCTCGGCGATGATGTCGCGGACCGTCATGCGCGGGTTCAACGACGCCTGCGGGTCCTGAAAAATCATCTGCATGGTCGGGCGCATCTTGCGCAATTCCTCGGGATCGGCATGGGCGATTTCCCGGCCGTCGATGATCACTTCGCCGTCGGTGGCCTCGTAGAGACGCAGGATCGCGCGCCCGACGGTGGATTTCCCGCAGCCGGATTCACCGACCAGCCCGAGGGTCTCGCCCTCGACAATCTCGAACGAGATACCGTCCACGGCTTTGACCTCGCCGACACGGCGGCGCATCAGCCCGCCATAGATCGGGAAGTGCATCTTGAGGTTGCGCACGCTCACAAGGGGACGGTCGGCGTCGTCAAGCATCCAGAGGGCCCCCATCATCAAAGTCGCGGAAACAGGCGACATCATGCTCCGGCCCGACCACGCGGCGTGCCGGGTTCTCGTTGTCGCAGCGGTCCGCCCTGTGGGGGCAGCGTTGACGGAAGGGGCAGGCGCTGGGGGCCGCGCCCAGAATGGGCGGCTGTCCTTCGATGACGTTGAGCTTGTGCGCGCGCTCACCGCGCACCGACGGGATCGTCTCCAGCAGGGCACGCGTGTAGGGGTGACGCGGATGATCGAACAGCTCGCGCACGGGGGCCTGTTCGACCACCTGCCCGCCATACATCACCATGACCCGATCCGCGATGCCCGCGATCACGCCCAGATCATGGGTGATCCAGATGATCGCCATGCCGAGCTTCTGGCGCAGGTCTTTGACCAGTTCGAGGATCTGCGCCTGAATGGTCACATCGAGTGCGGTGGTCGGCTCATCTGCGATCAGAACCTTCGGATCGCAGGCCAGCGCGATCGCGATCATCACGCGTTGCCGCATGCCGCCCGAGAACTGGTGCGGGAAATCCTTCAGGCGACGCTGCGCATCGGGGATGCCGACAAGCTCCAGCAATTCGACCGCGCGGGTGCGGGCCTGCGCCTTGTCGAGACCCATGTGCTTGCGCAGTGGCTCCATGATCTGGAACCCAACGGTGAAGACCGGGTTCAAGGACGTCATCGGGTCCTGAAACACAAAACCGATCTCGCCGCCGCGCACGCGGCGCAATGTCTTGGGATCCGCCGTCAGAAGGTCGCGCCCGTCAAACATGACCTGACCTTCCTTCACATCCGCCGGCGGCGACGGCAGCAGGCCGATCAGGGACATCATCGTGACGGATTTGCCGGAGCCGCTCTCGCCGACGACGCCGAGCAACTCACCGGGCTTCACGTCGAAGCTGACGGAATTCACCGCGTGGACCTCGCCGGTGCGGGTCTTGAACACGGTTTTCAAATCTTTGACGTCAAGGACCGGCTGCGCCCCGTCTGGCATGTTTCCCCCTGAACTCCCTGTTGAATGCCAGCTTTTTCGACGCTGGTCATCCGCCTAAGCCAAGACGGTATCACGAAATTTTCATCTCGCAATGATTCATAAAAGTGACTTTGCGCAACCCTCGGGCAATTGCGTATTTTTCGGGCGCTTCTTGTCTGGCGTCTCTTGACCTTTCGGGGGCGAAAGATCAGCGTGACAGCAGTCTTTTCCGAAAGGTTCCCCCATGACCACAGCCCTGAGCGCGCGCGAAATCATTGAAAAGCTTGTGTCTTTTCCCACTGTGAGCTCTCAGAGCAATCTCGAGCTGATCGACTGGGTGGAAAACTACCTCGACGGGTTCGGCGTGAAATCCACCCGCGTTTATAACGACGAAGGAACCAAGGCCAATTTATATGCAAATGTCGGACCGCAGGTCGCGGGCGGCATTGTTGTCTCGGGTCATACCGATGTGGTCCCGGTCGAAGGGCAGGCGTGGGACACCGATCCGTTCACCGTGACCGAGAAGAACGGGAAGCTCTTCGGACGCGGCACTTGCGATATGAAAGGGTTTGACGCGCTCGCGCTCGCTGCGGTGCCCGTGGCGCTCGAGAGGGGCATCAAACGCCCGCTCCAGATTGCCTTGAGCTACGATGAAGAGGTGGGCTGTGTGGGCGCGCCGCGCATGATCGCGCAGATGCGCGAGCATCTGCCCCCTGCCAGTGCGGTCGTTGTCGGCGAGCCGTCCATGATGAAGACCGTTTCCTCCCACAAGGGCGGTTTCGGCTACTGGATCCATGTCCGCGGGTTCGAGGTGCATTCCTCGCTGATGCATACGGGCGTGAATGCCATCATGCATGGCGCCAAGCTGATCGACTGGGCCAACGGGCAGAACGAGATCAACATGGCCAAGGAGCCGACGGCGCTGGCCGCACAGTTCGACCCGCCCTTTACCACGGTTCACACCGGCCGGATCTGGGGCGGCACCGCGCATAATATCACTGCCAAGGATTGCGAGTTCGGGATCGATTTCCGCCTCGTGCCCGGAGAGGATATCGAGACCTATCGCGAAGCGCTGATGGCGAAGGTGGCCGAAGTGGAGGCGCAGATGCAGGCGGTGCGCCCCGAGACCTCGATCGAGGTGGTGGAGCGGTTCCATGTTCCCGCCCTGACCCCGGAAAAAGAAGGCGCGGCCGAGCGTCTGGTGCGCAACCTGACCGGAGATAACGGCACGCATGTGGTCAGCTATGGCACCGAGGCCGGGCAGTTTCAGGAAAAGGACTACAGCGCCGTGATCTGCGGGCCGGGGGATATCGCGCAAGCCCACCAACCCAACGAATACATCACGATCGATCAGTTCGCCAAAGGCGAGGCCTTCATGCACAGCCTCGTTGACCAGCTGACCCGGTAGCACGGGGTTCAGACGGGCGCGCTATGGCACCGGCAGCTCCGTGGTCTCCTTGATTTCTTCCATGACGAAGCTCGCGGACACGTCCTTGAGGTCCAGCCGGGCGATCAGGCGCTGGTAAAGCCTGTCGTATGCCTGAACATCCGAAACCCGGGCCCGTATCAGGTAGTCTTGCGTTCCGGAGGTGCGGTAGACGCCAAGGATTTCCGGAAAGCTGCGCGTGACCTCGGCGAAGCTGCGGGCCCAATCGGCATCATGCCTGTCGGTCTTGATGGAGATGAACACCACGAGGTGCAGGCCGACGCGCTCAGGATCGACAAGGGCGACCTTGCCGGTGAGGACGCCGGCCTCCTCGAGACGCTTGATCCTGCGCCATGTCGCATTGCGCGACAGACCGATCTCCTCGCTCAGAACCTCGACGGATCGGTCCGAGTCACGTTGCAGTTGTCTCAGGATCTTTCGATCGTATGTGTCAAAATATTCCATATCTGGAATTATTAAGAGAAAATATCCCAATATAAAAATGGAAACCGCAAAGATTGGGCAAAATTTTCAACCGGAGCGTGAGATAACGGTCGCAAGCTCAACAAAGGAGACAGACCATGCACGCCATTCTCAACCTGTTCACCGCACATCCCGGGTCCGTTGAAGAGACCTACGGGGAGCACTTCCGGTTCGCGCTGGGCTTCAGCGCCTTGCTGTTCGCGGCGGCCTTTGCCGCGCTCGTTCACGCGATCCTGCCTTTCCTGTTCGAAAAAACCGCCAGCCGCCTGATCGCACAGCTTTACGAACGCACGCATAACCGCGGCCGCGCCTGATCCCCCTTGTGGCCCGAAGCTGGATCGTTCATTTTCCGCACGACCAGAAAAAGGAAGGCCTCCCATGCCCGTGAAGAACCGTTTCGCCGAATTGTTGCCCGAGATCACCGAGTGGCGCCGTGATCTCCATGAAAACCCCGAGATCCTGTTCGAGACGCACCGCACCAGTGCGCTCGTTGCCGAGAAGCTGAAGGAATTCGGCTGCGATGAGGTCGAAACCGGGATCGGGCGCACCGGCGTTGTCGGCGTGATCAAGGGCAAGTCGAACAATTCGGGCAAGACGGTCGGTCTGCGGGCCGATATGGACGCGCTGCCGATCCTTGAGGCCACCGGGCTCGACTACGCCTCGAAAACGCCGGGGGCCATGCATGCCTGCGGGCATGACGGGCACACGGCCATGCTGCTGGGGGCTGCGAAATACCTGTCGGAGACCCGCAATTTCGACGGCACTGTCGTCGTGATCTTCCAGCCCGCCGAGGAGGGCGGCGGCGGTGGTCGCGAGATGTGTGAAGACGGAATGATGGAGCGCTGGTCGATCGACGAGGTCTACGGCATGCACAATTGGCCGGGGATGCCCGTGGGATCTTTCCACATCCGTCCGGGTCCGTTCTTTGCAGCCACCGACACGTTCGACATCCATGTCGAAGGGCGCGGGGGCCATGCGGCGAAACCCCATGAGACCATCGACACGACCGTCGCGGCGAGCAACATGGTCATGGCGTTGCAAAGCATCGTGTCGCGCAATGCCGATCCGGTGCAGCAGATCGTCGTCTCCGTGACCTCGTTCGAGACCGAGAGCAAAGCCTACAACGTGATCCCGCAGCATGTGCATCTGCGCGGGACCATCCGCACCCTGACGACCGAGGCGCGGGCCTTGGGCGAAAAGCGCCTGAAGGAAATCGCTGAAGCCAGCGCGAATGTCTTCGGGGCGACAGCTCGGGTGGAGTTTCACCCCGGCTATCCGGTGATGGCGAACTGGGACGAGCAAACCGAGTTCGCGGCGTCTGTCGCGGCAAGCGTGTCCGGCAGCTGTGACGAGGCGCCGCTGGTCATGGGCGGTGAGGATTTCGCCTATATGCTGGAGGAGCGTCCGGGGGCCTATATCCTTGTAGGCAATGGCGAAACCGCGCCGGTGCACCATCCGGAGTATAACTTCAACGACGAAACGATCCCGGCGGGATGCTCATGGTGGGCAGAGATCGTCGAGCAACGTCTTCGGGCTTAAATCGGGCGCGGTGTCCGGGGCTCCGTTTGGCGCTTGCGCGGTCACAATGACCCTTTAATGTGTCGCATAGGCGACATGGTTTTTCGCAAGCTGTGCTAAGAACTGGCGCGCCCTGAGTGGTGCGTCTTGTTTTGCGGCCCGGATTTTTCGGGGCCGGGGTATCCAGTAGGAAGATCTTGTTTCAGAAGTGATGTCGGAAGGTCGGGAGCAGCCGGCCTTCCGACTTTTGTCTGGAGATGCGGCAGGTCATCCGGACAGAAGGGTGGTGCGATGAAGAACAGCTTGAGATTCCACCATTTGCTCGACTGCGAATTGCTCAAGGACATGCCCGAGGATGCGCGCGCCGAGTTTCTGGATTCCTGTTCGGTGCGCAGTTTTTCGAAGCCTACGTTGATCCTCGCACAGGGCGAGCCTGCAAATGGAATGACGCTGATTGCCGAAGGCGTCATCGAGGTCAGTTGCATCGGCTCCGAAGGCCATCAGGCCATCATCAACCATTCCGGACCCGGCGAAACGCTGGGGGAGGTCGAAGCCCTCGGGGAACGTGTCTGTGCCGCGTCCTGTGTCGCTTTCCCGGGCACGGTGACCTTGTTTTGCGCCACGCCGCTGCTGTTCGGACAGCTCAGTTCAACGGTTTTCGTCCGCAACCTTATGGCCATTCAGTGCGACCGGATCCACCGCGACAACATGTTCAAGATGGTCGATCAGTTCTACACGGTGGGCCAGCGGCTGTGTAAGTATCTCCACCGGATGTCGACGACCAGCCCGACCCTGACGCTGAGCCAGTCGCATCTTGCGGATATTGTCGGCTGTTCGCGGCAGACCATGAACAGAGAGCTGGGCCTCCTGCGCGAGAAGAACCTGATCGCGATCAACAAGCGCCGGATACAGATCCTCAATCGTGAGGCGCTTGGGGCGCTTGCGGCTGATATGCATACGGGCCGTTTGGATCCGCCGCAGCATTAAGCCTCTGTCAAGTAAGCGAAATTTGACTTTGGTTTGTCTCAGGCGTTGTTCCAGAGTGCCTGGTAGACGGCCTCGATCCCGGTGGCTTCCGCGCTTGCGCTGAAGCTTGATTGGGCAACGTCGCGGCAGGCCGTCGCCATGGCGGTGTAGCGGTCCGGATCACTCAGAAGCGCCTGGGCCGCCCTTGCCGCCCCACTGGCATCCTCCAGCGCCACGACGATGCCGCTGCGCCCTTGGGCCGAGAAACTCTGGTAATATCCGGTTTGCGTTGCGATGAAGGGCACGCCGGAGGCCATGGCCTCCAAGGGCACCATCCCGTAGCCCTCGTAGCGGGGCAGTTGCATCACCAGTGACAGGCTGCGCATCAGCGCGGGCAGGGCCTCGGCCGAGATCTCGCCGGGAAAGAGAATGCGCTCTGAGAGACCCGCGGCGCGGATCTTTGCCTCCAGACTTGCCTGAAAGCCGCGGTGTTCCTTGCCGGCGCGCCCGATCACGAGCGCCGTGGCGCCCGGCAATTCGGGCAGGAGCCGCAGCATCGCGTCGACGAAGAGATCGGTTCCCTTTTCAGGGCGGATCCGCCCGATCGTGGCGATCCCGAGCGTTCCGCCGAACCCCTGATCCCGCCAGTCCTGCGTTCGGTCGGCCGCCGAATGGAAGAGTTCCGTATCCACCCCGTGGGGCACGACCGCGCGCACATGGGGGACGAATTCTGCCGCGGCCTCTGTCGTGGCAATCACCGCGTCCATGCGCGAGATGAGAAGCCGTGGATAGGCGGAATGGAGACGTTGCGCAGCCGAGGTGAACACGATCCGGATCGGCAGCCGCGCGACATCGCGGGCCCAGAGCGCGACGCGCATCTCGGGGTTGCGGCGCACATGCCAGATCGGAAACGGTTTGCCGTCGGGTGGTATGCGCGAGAGGCTGCGCGCCTCGGCGCGCGTGATCGGGTCGGGCGCACCGGGCAGGGGGTGGCCCACAAGGCGCAGATCATGCAGGCGCATCTGCTGGCGCACGACATTTGCCGCCGTGGCCGACACACCCGTGAAATTACGATTGAAATTCGTCACGTAGAGGTCTGGCATGGCCTCACTCTTCAAAAAGCCCGCCCGTGACGTCACAAGGCCGGTGGATCAGCCGCCGGTATGGGACATGTGCCGGGACATCTGGCCGCCCAGTTCCTGACGGGAATAATCGAAATCATGGCCCTTGGGTTTCAGGCCGATCGCGGCGCGAATGGCCTCTTCGAGCGGCGCATCCGCCTCGGAGGCGCGCAGCGGCGCCCGCAGGTCCGATTTTCCTTCCTGACCGAGACAGGTGTAGATCTCGCCGGTGCAGGTGATCCGGACGCGGTTGCAGCTTTCGCAGAAATTATGGGTCAGCGGCGTGATGAAGCCGATCTTCTGGCCGGTTTCCTCGACGCGGACATAGCGGGCCGGGCCGCCGGAGCGCTCTGCCAGATCGGTCAGCTGGAACTCTTCGGCGAGCGTGGCGCGCAGATCCTTGAGCGACCAATACTGGCCAAGGCGGTTTTCATTGCCGATATCGCCCATGGGCATCACTTCGATGAAGGTCAGGTCCATGTCGTGTTCGGCGCACCAAGCGGCAATGTCGAACAGCTCGCTTTCGTTGAACCCCTTGAGGGCCACGACGTTGATCTTGACCCGAAGACCGGCCTTCAGCGCGGCTTCGATGCCGCGCAGGACCTGCGGCAGACGGCCCCAGCGGGTGATCTCGGCGAACTTGTCCTCGTCGAGCGTGTCGAGCGAGATATTCACCCGGCGCACGCCTGCGGCGTAAAGCGCGTCGGCGTATTTCTCCAGCTGCGACCCGTTCGTGGTCAGTGTCAGCTCTTTGAGCGCCCCGCTTTCGAGATGGCGTGACATGCCGTCAAAGAAGGTCATGATCCCGCGGCGCACCAGCGGCTCACCGCCGGTGATGCGCAGTTTCTCGACCCCCAGCCGGATGAAGGCGGAACACAGGCGGTCCAGTTCTTCGAGCGACAGCAGTTCCTTTTTCGGCAGGAACTGCATGTTCTCCGACATGCAATAGACGCAGCGAAAATCGCAGCGGTCGGTGACAGACAGGCGCAAATAGGTGATGGCGCGCTGAAACGGATCAATCAAAGGAGCGTTCATGCGCGCAGACTACTGCGGCTCCGGCATGGCTACAAGCGGATAAGCGAGTGTTTCAATCAAGAATTTGAGATCGATTGCTCTGTCCCGGGCGGGTCTGCCGGAAGAAGGCGCGCGGCTTCCTTGCGGGCAAAGGGCTTCATACGCTCGCCATGCTCCGCCAGGAAGGTTCGGACCCGGTCGGCATCGTGTTTCGACAGGTCGCGCAGCCACCACGCGATCGCCTTTTGTATGAACCGGTCCTGATCGTCGGCGTAGCGCGCCGCCCAGCCCAGAACCCTGTCGCGTATGGCGAGATCGGCGGGTTTGGGGTTGTTCTGCTTGGTCCACGGCAAGGTCATGACCAAGGCCGCACGGCGGGTCCACATATGCTCCGAGCGGGTCCAGCCTTCGACCTGATCGATGCGCGCGGGCTCCCAGACCAGCCGTTTCTGGCCTGCAATTGAGGCGTGATCGGCGATCGCCCAGCCGTCGAAATCCGCCACCCAGGAGGCGATCAGATCCCAAGCCGCGCTGTCATCCGGGCGCAACCGTGCCTGTGTCAGCAGCTTGGCCGCGGCGATGCGGGCCTCGTGGATATCGCTCGCCCACAGGTCGCGGGCCAGCGCCACGCGTCCGGCCACATCAAGCTCGGCCCGCCACGCCTTCACCAGCGCATCAATCAGGGGATTGGCAACGCCCAGATAGACCCGCCGGGCCTTGTGATAGGCGGCCATTTCTTTGGCCTTGGCGGCGTCTTCATGCGCGCGCAACTGTTCCAGCGCGGCCTCTGCCGTGGCGCCTTCGGTCAGGCTCACCCGGCGTCACCGAGGCTGAGCGCGAGAATGTCCGTGGGCTTGCCGTCGAGCGTCTCGGTGTTCTTGTCGGCCCAGAACTTCTCGATCCCCGCTTGCCCCTTGTCCTCATTCCAGTGGGCCAGCGTGTCCCGCTCTCCGGCAAATTCCATGAAGGGCACCGCGTAGCCGCAAGAGGTTTGAACGAGATCGACGGTCATATCGAAAATCTGCCGCGCGCCGACCGAGTCCGGAAAGAGCGCATAGAGCTCTTCCCACTGCGTATCGGTGCGGTGCACGGCCTGCGCGGTCCCGTACATCCGCAAAATGAGCGGGCGCTTGGAGAAAGAACACCACATCAGCGTCATGCGCGGATCTTCGGTCAGATGCGCGGCGGTCTCGTTGCCGCTGCCGGTCAGGTTGAGCCACAACACGCGGTTCGGGCCCATGATCCGCAGGCTGTCCATGCCCTTGGGAGAGACGTTGACGCGCCCCTCGGGGGCGGCACTTCCCGAAAAGAAGATGTGCTGCGCTTCGACAAACTCGCGATGGGCATCGCTGATCTCGGAGAAGTGTTTTGCCATTATTCCACCGTTACGGATTTTGCGAGGTTGCGGGGCTGGTCGACATCCGTGCCCTTGGCCACCGCCGCGTGATAGGAGAGCAGTTGCGCCGGGACGGCGTAGAGGATCGGTGCGAAAATCGCCGGGACCGCCGGCATGACGATGGTCTGCCACACGCCGTCACCCGCCGCCTCGGCGCCGCGCGCATCCGTGACCAGCACGACCTTGCCGCCCCGCGCCATGACCTCCTGCATGTTGGAGATCGTCTTTTCGAAAAGCGCGTCGCGGGGGGCCAGCACAATCACGGGCACGGTCTTGTCGATCAGCGCGATCGGGCCGTGCTTCAACTCGCCCGAGGCGTAGCCTTCGGCATGGATGTAGCTGATTTCCTTGAGTTTCAGCGCTCCTTCGAGGGCCAGGGGATAAAGCGGCCCGCGGCCCAGGAACAAAACGTCCCGCGCGGTGGAGATCTTCTCGGCAATCGCGGCGATGGCGTCTTCCATGCCCATCGCCTGGTTCATCAGCCCGGGCATGCTGCGCAGCGCGCCGAGATGTTCTGCCAGCTCCGCGTCGGTGATCTTGCCGCGCTGTTTGGCGGCCAGAAGGGCGAGCATGGCCAGCGAGAGCAACTGGCAGGAAAATGCCTTGGTCGATGCGACGCCGATCTCCACACCGGCATAGATCGGCAGGGCAATATCGCTTTCCCGAGCGATCGAACTTTCGGGCACGTTGACGATGGAGATGATCTTGGCGGCCTTGTCTTGTGCGTAGCGCAGCGCGGCAAGCGTGTCGGCGGTCTCGCCCGACTGGCTGACGAAAACCGCGAGCGACTTGTCCGAAATGGGCGGGCTGCGGTAGCGGAACTCCGACGCGATATCGGTTTCCACAGGCAGTCCGGCCAGTTGTTCGAACCAGTATTTCGCCACCTGACAGGCAATATGCGCGGTGCCGCAGGCGACCATCACCAGACGGTCGGTCTGGGTGAAATCGATCTCGGCGGAGGGCAGTTCGATGCCGGTGCTGTCCGCGTTCAGATAGGCGGCGATGGCCTCGGCCAGAACGGTCGGCTGTTCGGCGATCTCCTTGGCCATGAAGTGTTTGTAGCCACCTTTCTCGACCCGCGCGGCATCCGGTTTGATGGTGCGCATCGCGCGGTTCGCACGCCGGCCTTCACTGTCGAAAATCTCGAGGCTGGTGCGGGTCAGAACCGCGCGGTCACCTTCCTCCAGATAGGTGATCTGGCTGGTCATCGGTGCCATGGCGATGGCGTCCGAGCCGACAAACATCTCGCCGTCGCCATGGCCGATGGCCAGCGGCGAGCCCTTGCGGGCGGCGATCATCAGATCCTCCTCGCCCTCGAACAGAAAACACAGGGCGAAGGCCCCCTCCAGACGCGAAATCGTCTTTTCCGCCGCCGCGCGCGGATCAAGTCCCTCGCTCAGGTAGTGCTCGGCCAGAAGGACCACGGTTTCGGTGTCTGTCTCGGTGTTGAAGGTGACGCCAAGCTCTCCGAGTTCCGCACGCAACTCCTTGAAATTCTCGATAATTCCGTTGTGCACCACGGCCACGCGGCCCGCGCGATGGGGATGCGCGTTCGCCACCGACGGCGCGCCATGGGTCGCCCAGCGGGTGTGGCCGATGCCCGACTTTCCCGCCAGCGGTTCATGGACCAGAAGATCGGACAGGTTGACGAGCTTGCCCACCGCGCGGCGGCGTTCCAGCGCGCCGTCCTTGACCGTTGCGATGCCCGCACTGTCATAGCCGCGATATTCAAGCCGTTTGAGCGCTTCCACCAGCAGGGGCGCGACCTCGTGCTTGCCCAGAACACCGACGATTCCACACATCTATTTCTTGCCTCTCTTGGCCTTTTGGGCCTTCAGCATCTCCATCAGGCGCCGCGCGAGGCCGGGTTTGTTGACCTGACGGGCCCGCGCGATGGCAAGCGCGCCTTCCGGCACGTCTTCGGTGACAACGGTTCCGGTTCCGGTCATGGCCTCTGCGCCGACCCGAACCGGCGCAACCAACAGCGTGTTCGAGCCGATAAAGGACCGCGCGCCGATCTCGGTGTGATGCTTCATCACGCCGTCATAGTTGCAGGTGATGGTTCCGGCCCCGACATTGGCGGCGGCTCCGACATGTGCATCACCGACATAGGACAGGTGATTGACCTTTGATCCCGGGTCCAGAACGGCGTTCTTGATCTCGACGAAATTGCCGACGCGCACATCCTCGGCCAGTTCGGCACCGGGGCGCAGACGCGCAAACGGTCCGATCTGGGCGCCGCGGCTCACATGGCAGCCCTCCAGATGGCTGAAGGCGCGGATCTCTGCCTCGGATTCGACCGTGACCCCGGGCCCGAAGACGACGTTGGGTCCGATCACCGTGTCGCGCCCGATCACGGTGTCAAAAGCGATATAGGTGGTCGCGGGATCCAGCAATGTGGCGCCGTTTTCCATGGCTTCGGCCCGGGCGCGCGCCTGAAACGCGGCTTCGGCGGCTCCAAGCTCCGCGCGGGTGTTGATGCCAAGCGTTTCCGCCTCGTCACAGCGCACGACCCGCGCGGTGAGCCCCTCTGCACGGCCCAGCCCGACAATGTCGGTGAGGTAGAACTCGCCACTTGCATTGTCATTGCCAAGCCCGCCGGTCAGCCGGAAGAGGGTCGCGGCCTCGGCCATCACGACGCCCGAATTGCACAGCGTCACGGCCAGGTCTTCGGGAGAGGCGTCCTTGGCCTCCACGATCCGCTCGAGGCTGTCGCCTTGCGCAATCAGGCGCCCGTAGCGGCCGGGGTCTTGCGCCTCAAAACCGAGCACGACGATATCTGCGCCACCCGTCCGGGCCTCTTGCATGCGGGTCAGCGTTTCACTGCTGATGAAGGGCGTATCGCCGTAAAGCACGATTGCATCGCCGCCAAAGCCTGCGAGCACATCTTGGGCCTGCGCAACGGCGTGACCGGTGCCTTTCTGCTCCGCCTGCCGCACGCAAACAGCCTCGGCGTCATAGGCCGCGACCGCCTGTTCGACCTTGTCCGCGCCATGTCCCGTGACGATCACGGTTTTCTCCGGCTCCAGCACGGCGCCGGAGCGCATTGCGTGCAGCACAAGCGGCGCTGCCCCCAGCGGGTGCAGAACTTTCGGCAGGTCGGAATTCATCCGTGTGCCCTGACCGGCGGCCAGAATGATTAGTGCGGTTTGCATGCGCTCTCGCTTCACTTCCAAGTGTTCTCGTTCTATCGGTATCGCCGGGCGGTGCAAGGGCGGTCCCCGTCACATCACATTTCGCCGCATTACAGGCAAGCAACATGGAGCAGCGTCATGCGCACGGTGATATTCGACCTCGACGGGACTCTCGCCGACACGAGCGGTGATCTGATCGCAGCAGCCAATGCCTGCTTTCGCGGTCTGGGCAAGGGGGATCTGCTTGACCCGCAGCGCGATGCGGGCACCGCGTTGCGCGGCGGGCGCGCGATGCTGCGGCTGGGGTTCGAGCGGCTGGAGGTCACCGATGCCGAGGCCCAGATCGACGCGCAATATCCGATCCTGCTGGAGGCCTATGACAAGGCGATCGACCATCACACGGTGCTGTACGCGGGCGCGCGCGATGCGGTCACGCGGCTGCGCGACGGGGGCTACAAGGTGGGGATCTGCACCAACAAACCCGAGGCGCTGGCTGAAAAGCTGATGCGATCGCTCGATTTCCGCGACCCGTTCGATGCCTTGATCGGCGCGGACACCTTGCCCGTGCGCAAGCCGGATCCGGCGCCCTTCGTGGCAGCGGTTGAGCGGGCCGGGGGGCGGGTCGAGACCTCTCTTCTGATCGGGGACAGCATCACGGATCACTCGACCGCGCGGGCCGCCGGCGTGCCATCGGTGCTTGTCACGTTCAGCCCCGAAGGCCAGCGCGTCGCCGAGCTTGAGCCGGAAGCGCTGCTTCATCACTACGACGATCTCGATCAGGTCGTCGCGGCGTTGATTGGCTAAAGCGGGGCGTTCACCAGTGCCCTGAGGTGCTTGAGCGGCGTTGCTGGCAACGCCTCCACCGCCTCGGCGATTTTTCCGGCTTTTTCCAGACCCGCGATCGGGATGGCCATTTCATCGAATTTCGCCCGGATGTCTGCTGCGCTTGGCGGGGTTTCCGCATCCCAGCGCGGGGTCTGCCAGTCACTTTCAAACGCGCGGCCATCGGCGAGGTGCAGCCGCACCCGTGCCAGACGCTGTTGGGGAAACGCGGCATTGGCCCGCGCGCTCTCGGTCATGGTCATCCGGGCCGAGAGGCGTCGGATCTCGGGATCGAAAAGGGCCTCCTGGGACAGGTCGAACGGGCTGATCCCGTCGCGCACCAGCGCGATGGCCACCGGGAAGGACGTGGAATATTGCGCCTCTTCCGTGGTTTGCGGCGCGTTGACCGCAAGCCGTGTGCTTTCGTGGAAGGTTTCAATCTCGACCCGCGTGATGTCGGAGGCTTCGAGCGCGTTGGCGCGCTTGAGCCCCAGCGCTGCTTCCACCGGGGCGTGGGCCCAGCGGCACACGGGGTAGGGCTTGAAATATTGCTCCAAAATGAGCCAGCGCTGCCCGAGATCGACCCACCATGGCGCGACCTCCGCACTGTCGAGGGTGAGCGCGGGCGCGCCGGTAAAGCCTTTCCGGGCGAGCCGGACCGCACTGACGCCCGCCATCGCGCCCCAGCCGGAGCCGTCCTTGAGCATCGTGGGCGTGTCGATCGTTCGCATCATCTGGCTGCGCGGGCCGTGATATTCTGCAATTCCCGCCGCGTGGGCCATCTGTTCGGGGTTCAGCCCGCAAAGCCGGGCGCCGACCACGGCCGTTGCAACCGCCATCCATGCCCCTGATGTGTGGTAGTCCGACACCGTGCCATGAAGCGCGGGGCCAAGCCGCGATCCCAGCTCATAGCCCACGATCAAGGCTTCCAACAGGTCTGTTCCGCTGCAATCGCGCGGCGCGAGGGCGAGTATGGCGGGCAGGAGCGCACATCCGATATGGCCCTTGGCCGGATTGTACCCGTCATGGCCGTCAAGCGCGTCGATCATCATGCCGCCGGCCAGCGCAAGGCCGGGAGGGCTGGCTGTGCCATGCGCAAAGATCAGCGGCGCGGTTCCGCCGAAGTCTTCGGCCGCATGGGCGCAGATGATACGGGCAAGCTCGGTCTGCGAGCCCCCGATGGCGATGCCCAGCAGGTCAAGAAGGCAAAGCTTGGCCTGCGCAGCGACCGTGTCAGGGGCGTCAGAGAGGCGGAATTCGCTGGCAAAAGCGAGCGGTGATGCTGCGGATACGTCCTTCATGCCTCACCCTGTGCGCAAGCCCCGCATCCTGTCCTGCCTGTTTGCGACATGCGCCCCGTTGACCTTTAAAGGTCCACCGCCCACAGTTCGCAGCGGGTTAGGAGGCAGGAATGACCGAGGTTTTCAAAGGCAGTTTCACCCAGCAGGAGCCGATCCCCGACGAAGGGATTGCGGCTGCGCTGGAGGTGATGCGGCATGGCAGGCTGCACCGGTATAATGTCGCCGAGGGGGAAGCGGGCGAAACCGCGCTTCTGGAGCAGGAGTTTGCCGCCTTCACCGGGGCGTCCTATGCGCTTGCCGTGGCTTCGGGCGGATATGCGATGGGCTGCGCTTTGCGGGCGCTCGGGGTGAAGCCGGGTGACAAGGTCCTGTCCAACGGCTTTACCTTGGCGCCTGTGCCGGGCGCGATTGCCAGCGTCAACGCCGATCCTGTCTTCGTGGAAACGACCGAGACCCTGACCATCGACCTCGATGATCTGGCCGAGAAGATTGAAAGTTCCGGGGCGCGAGTGCTGCTTTTAAGCCACATGCGGGGGCACCTGTGTGACATGAATGCCCTTACGGAAATCTGCGATTCCGCGGGTGTTCAGGTCGTTGAGGATTGTGCGCATACGATGGGCGCCACATGGCAGGGAACGCCGTCCGGGCGGCACGGGATTGTCGGCTGTTACTCCTGCCAAACCTACAAGCATATCAACTCCGGAGAGGGCGGATTCCTCGTTTCCGACGATCCCGAGGTCATGGCGCGCGCAATCATTTTGTCCGGTTCTTATATGCTCTTTGGGCGACATATTGCCTCTCCATCCCCCGAAATATTCGAATCTGTAAAATGGGAAACACCGAATGTCTCGGGGCGGATGGACAATCTGCGCGCAGCGATTCTCCGCCCGCAACTCGCCCGGTTGCCGACTCAGATCACCGCTTGGAACGACCGCTATCGGGCGGTCGAAGACGGGTTACGCAACACCCCCGGCCTCGCGGTCATCGACCGCGATCCAAGGGGTGTCTATGTGGGATCCTCAATTCAGTTTCGGTTGCCGCAGGCTGGCGCTGGCGAAATCGAGGATTTCACCGCTCGCTGTGCGGCGCGGGGGGTCGAATTGAAGTGGTTTGGAGCTGCCGAGCCGCGCGCCTTCACCTCGCGATACGACAGTTGGCGATACGCTGGGACGCAGCGCCTTCCGAGGACGGACCGTGTGCTGAGCGGTCTGCTGGATATGCGGCTTCCATTGACCTTCTCGGTTGAGGATTGCCGCGTGATCGCGCGCATAATCCGCGAGGAGGCCAGGGCGATCCTGGACCGCGCCACCGCTGCCGGGTAGCGGTGCGAGCCGGTCGCCAACAACCCTGTAACCCTCTGACTCTACGCCAGAAAGCTGCGCGAGCTGGAAGACCCGGTTGTGTTCCTCCACGACCCGCTTGAGGTCACCGGGCGCGTAGGTATGCGCCTCCGAGAGCCCCATCGCGAAGGCGCAGAGTTTCGAGCAGAACCATCGGTCCTCGGCGTGCCGTCGGAAATTGAAAAAGTGGGTCATCAACAGACCCCAGAAATCATAGCCCTTGCCGATATGGCTAAGGGCCCGCGCCATCGTGTCCGCCGGTGCCCAAGGCACCGCCACGAATTCCCAACGCGCAGGTTCAAAAGTTATTTGCTTAGTGCGTACACCACCGTCCTTTCCGACGGCGGTCACGCACTGATGAGTCTCTCCGGCAAGAGGCGGTTCATCACTCGAAAACATTTCACAGTGCGAAAACTGCGAGCGCGTAACGTATTGCACCACAGTATCGCTAAAAAACCGACCCTCGCCTCTGTAGAAGGCAAGATAGATCATAAGGCAGCACACATCCCAAAGTGTTATTAATACTCGTAAATTCCCTTGAATCGCGATTCAAAGCAAGGAAAAGCTAGACCTTCCAATAAGATGCGCGTATTAATGAACACGTGTTCAATTAATGAGGCATCGGCCCATGTTTAACGCTTCCATGAATTTCGACCTTGGCGAGGATGTGAACTCCCTGCGCGAAATGGTGCATCGCTGGGCGCAGGAACGCGTGGCCCCGCTGGCTGCGGAGATCGATGCAACGAATGCCTTTCCGGCCGAGCTTTGGCGCGAGATGGGCGATCTGGGTCTTCTGGGGATCACCGTTGACGAGAAATTCGGCGGCGCAGGTATGACATATTTGGCACATACCGTCGCCGTGGAAGAGATCGCGCGCGCCTCGGCCTCGGTGTCGCTGTCTTACGGCGCGCATTCCAATCTCTGCGTCAACCAGATCAAGCTCAACGGCACCGAGGAGCAGAAGGCGAAATATCTTCCCAAGCTGATCTCCGGAGAGCATGTCGGCGCGCTGGCGATGAGCGAGGCGGGTGCGGGTTCAGATGTCGTCTCCATGAAGCTGCGGGCCGAGAAGCGCAATGACCATTACCGGCTGAACGGGACCAAGTACTGGATCACCAACGGTCCGGATGCGTCCACTCTGGTGGTCTACGCCAAAACAGATCCGGAGGCCGGCTCCAAGGGGATCACGGCATTCATCATCGAACGTGAGATGGTCGGGTTTTCCACTTCGCCGCATTTCGACAAGCTGGGCATGCGCGGGTCCAACACGGCGGAGCTGATCTTCGAGGATGTGGAAGTGCCGTTCGAGAATGTTCTGGGTGAAGAGGGGCGCGGCGTTCGGGTTCTGATGTCGGGCCTTGATTACGAACGGGTTGTTCTGGCGGGCATCGGGACGGGGATCATGGCCGCCTGCATGGATGGGATCATGCCCTATCTGGCCGAACGCAAACAGTTCGGTGAGCCGGTCGGGAATTTCCAGCTGATGCAGGGCAAGATCGCGGACATGTATACGGCGATGAACTCGGCGCGGGCTTATGTCTATGAGGTGGCAAAGGCCTGCGACCGTGGCGAGGTCACGCGGCAGGATGCGGCGGCCTGCGTGCTTTATTCTTCGGAAGAGGCGATGAAGCAGGCCCATCAGGCGGTTCAGGCGATGGGGGGCGCGGGTTTTCTGGCCGACAGCCCCGTGGCGCGGCTTTTCCGCGACGCAAAGCTTATGGAGATCGGGGCCGGCACCAGCGAAATCCGCCGCATGCTGATCGGACGTGAACTGATGGGGGCAATGTCATGAGGCACGCGCGCGCAGCCCTCGGTCTGGCTTTGGCCATAGCTTTGCCCGGCACCGCGTCCGTTGCGGCAGAGCCATTGGACGAGGGCAAGCTGCAGGTCCTGTCCTGTCTTGAGCAGCTTGATCAGGGGGTGGAGTGGTCGCAGTGTCTCGATTTGATGTTCGGGCCCTGCGTTGATCATGCGGTCGGATCGCAGCCGCATCTGGCCTGTCTGGGCGAAGAGCGTCAGGCGTGGCGCCTGGTGCTCGAAGATCTGCAGGCACAGGTGTTCGAGGCGGTCACCCCGTTGGGCGCCAGCGAACTGGCGACGCTTCTGGGTCAATGGACGGGCTACGTGGTTCAGAAATGCGAGGCCGTGGGTCTCGCCCGCGCCGATATCAGCGCCGAGGCCGGCCAGTTGGGCTGCGAGATCACCGAGATGGTTGGTCTGTCGGGTGAGTTTGCCGCCTGTCTCGAGGGGCGCTCTGCCGCGCCCTATTGCAGCTACCCGCAGAATTGAGGAGCCGGGATGCGACTGACCTCTTCCATATCGCCTGCGTCGGACGATTTCCGCGACAACCTTGCACGCAATAGCGCGGCGCTGGAGCTTTGTGCCGAGGCGGCTGCGGCGGCGGCATCGGGGGGTGGTGAGAAAGCCCGGGGGCGTCATGTCTCCCGCGGCAAGATGCTGCCGCGCGACCGTGTGGCGAACCTGCTTGATCCCGGCGCGCCGTTTCTCGAGATCGGAGCGACGGCGGCCCATGACATGTATGCGGGCGCAGCGCCCTGCGCGGGTCTAATCGCAGGCGTTGGTCAGGTCCACGGCCAAGACGTGATGGTGGTGTGCAATGACGCCACCGTAAAGGGCGGGACCTATTTCCCGATCAGTGTCAAAAAACATCTGCGCGCGCAGGAGATCGCGGCGGAGTGCAATCTGCCCTGCATCTATCTTGTCGACAGTGGCGGCGCGAACCTGCCCAATCAGGATGAGGTTTTCCCGGACCGCGATCATTTTGGCCGGATTTTTTACAATCAGGCGCAGATGAGCGCGCGCGGGATCCCGCAGATCGCCGTTGTCATGGGATCGTGCACCGCAGGCGGGGCCTATGTGCCGGCCATGTCGGATGTGACCATCATCGTGAAAGAGCAGGGCACGATTTTTCTGGCAGGGCCTCCTTTGGTGAAGGCTGCCACGGGCGAGGTCGTCACGGCGGAGGATCTGGGCGGCGGTGATGTGCACACGCGCCTTTCGGGCGTTGCCGACTATCTCGCCGAGGATGACGCCCATGCGCTTGCGCTTGCCCGTCAGGCGATCGCCTCGACCAACCGGGCGCGGCCCCGGACCGTGCAATGGCAGGCTGTGGAAGATCCGGTTTATGATCCGGCCGAGTTGCTGGGCGTGGTGCCGGGAGATCTCAAGACGCCCTACGATATTCGCGAAGTGATCGCGCGGCTTGTGGACGGGTCGCGGTTTGACGAATTCAAGCCGCGCTTTGGGGAGACGCTCGTCACCGGGTTTGCCCATGTGATGGGCTGCCCCGTGGGGATCGTGGCCAACAATGGCGTCCTGTTCTCGGAATCCGCGCAGAAGGGCGCGCATTTTGTCGAGCTGTGTTCCTACCGGAAGATCCCGTTGGTTTTCCTGCAGAATATTACGGGGTTCATGGTCGGGCGGAGCTATGAGAATGCAGGGATCGCCCGGGACGGGGCCAAGATGGTGACGGCGGTTGCGACAACTTCTGTGCCGAAGGTCACCATGGTTGTGGGCGGCTCGTTCGGCGCGGGGAATTACGGTATGGCCGGACGCGCCTACCAGCCGCGCTTCATGTGGTCCTGGCCGAATTCGCGGATTTCCGTGATGGGGGGCGAGCAGGCGGCCGGTGTGCTGGCCACGGTCCGGCGCGACGCGATCGAGCGGGCCGGTGGCCAGTGGTCGAGCGCGGAGGAGGCGGCGTTCAAGGCCCCGACGCTGGAGATGTTCGAGACGCAGTCGCATCCGCTCTACGCCTCGGCGCGGCTTTGGGATGACGGGATCATAGATCCGCGCAAATCGCGGGAGGTTCTGGCTTTGAGCCTGTCTGCCGCGCTGAATGCGCCCATAGAGGACACGCGGTTCGGCGTGTTCCGGATGTAGGGTGATGGAAAGAGATTGGAATGTCTCCGACGGGGATATTTGGGGAGACATGAAGAGGCGCGATGTTCTCTAAGATCCTGATAGCAAACCGTGGCGAGATTGCTTGCCGTGTGATCGATACCTGCCGGCGGCTGGGTGTGGCGACGGTGGCGGTGCATTCCGATACAGATGCGGGCGCGCGGCATGTTGCGATGGCCGATGAGGCGGTGGGGCTGGGCGGCGCGCTGCCGTCGGAGAGCTACCTGCGTCAGGATGCGGTGATCGCGGCGGCCGTGAAGACCGGCGCACAGGCCATTCATCCCGGCTACGGGTTCCTGTCGGAAAACCCCGAATTCGTGACGGCGGTGGAGGCGGCGGGTCTGGTCTTTATCGGACCCTCTGCCGATGCGATCCGCGCGATGGGATTGAAAGACGCGGCCAAGGCCCTGATGGAGGAGGCCGGGGTGCCGGTGGTGCCGGGCTATCATGGTGCTGATCAGGAGCCCGGACGGCTTGAGGTCGAGGCTGCCGCGATCGGTTATCCGGTTCTGATCAAGGCGGTTGCGGGTGGCGGCGGCAAGGGCATGCGTCGCGTCGATGATCCCGGGGATTTTCTGGAGGCATTGGAGGCGGCGCGCGCGGAGGCGCTGGGCGCTTTCGGCAATGATGCGGTTCTGATCGAGAAATTCGTCGAGAAGCCGCGTCACATCGAAGTGCAGGTGTTTGGCGATGGGCAGGACGCGGTGCATCTGTTCGAGCGGGATTGTTCGCTCCAGCGCCGTCACCAGAAGGTGATCGAGGAAGCCCCCGCGCCGGGGATGACCTCCGAGATGCGCGCGGCCATGGGCGCGGCTGCGGTGCGGGCGGCGCGGGCGGTCAACTATGCCGGGGCCGGCACGGTCGAGTTCATCGTGGACGCCAGCGACGGGCTCCGTCCCGACCGGTTCTATTTCATGGAGATGAACACGCGTTTGCAGGTCGAGCATCCGGTGACGGAAATGATCACCGGTGTGGATCTTGTGGCATGGCAATTGCAGGTGGCTGCGGGGGGCGGGTTGCCGCTTGTTCAGGAGGAACTGGGTATTTCGGGTCACGCCTTTGAGGCCCGGATCTATGCCGAAGATCCGGCGGCGGGGTTCTTGCCGGCCACCGGGGTGCTGGAGCATCTCAGCTTCGCGCCCGGGGTGCGGGTCGACGCAGGCGTGCGTGCGGGAGATGAGATAAGCCCCTATTACGATCCGATGATCGCCAAAGTGACGGTGCATGGTCCGAGCCGTGACGTGGCGCTCCAACGGATGGCCCGGGCCCTGCGGCAAACCCGGATCGCAGGATGTATGACCAATCTCGGCTTCCTGTCGGCTCTGGTTCGTCATGAGGGTTTTGCGTCTGGCGAGGTCGACACAGGCCTGATCGGGCGTGATCAGGCGGCCCTGACCGAGGTGGCGCCGCCAGATGCACGGATCCGCGCTTTGGCCAGCGTGGCTGCGATCCGTGTCGAGGCGGGGCCTTTGAGCGGGTTCTCGCTCTGGGCGCCCTCTGCCCGTGACGTGCATCTGGTCGTTGGTGGGGACGGGTTTGTCGCGCGTGTCGCGGTGCTTGGTCCGGAGCGCTACGAGGTTGGGGTGGCGGATCGTCTGATCTGCGTTGGTCGCGACGGCGATGCATGGGTGCTGGACGGGGACAAGGTCGCGGCCCATGTGGTTTGCGGGCCGGATGCGGTCCATGTTTTTGAGGATGTGGCCTATCGCTTCGATATCCCCGATCCGCTGGCGCGCGGCGGCTCCGCAGGGGGGGCGCAAGATGCGACACTGGCCCCGATGCCCGGGCTAGTGAAGGCGGTTTTTGTTCAGGCCGGAGACCGGGTGGTTGCGGGCGATCGGCTGGCCGTGCTTGAGGCGATGAAGATGGAGCACAGTCTGCGAGCGGATCGCGACGGGGTGATCGGGGCGGTTCTGGTTGCGTCCGGGGCGCAGGTTGCAGCCGGAGACCGGATTGTGGAGTTGCGGGAGGCGGAGGAATGATCCGGCTGCACCACGCGCATCAGACCCGTTCAATGCGCAGCCTTTGGCTGCTTTACGAGTTGGGCGTGGAATTTGATCTGGTGATCCATCCCTTTGACCGCAGCTTGCGCAGCCCCGAATACCTCGCCCTTAATCCGGCGGGGCGGGTGCCGGCGCTCGAGATTGACGGGGCGCGGATCTTCGAGACCGGCGCGATCACGCAGGTGCTTTGCGAGCGGTTTTCCCCCAGCGGTCTGGGGCGCGTTCCGGGGCATGCGGAGCGGATGGACTGGCTTGTCTGGGTGCACTTTGCCGAGACCTTGAGTCAGCATACCGCGGCCCTGACACAGCAGCATGTGGCGCTTTACGAGGATCATATGCGTTCTGCGATTGTCACGCGGCTGGAAGCCAAGCGGCTGGAGAAATGTTATGCGGCGATCGAGGCGCGGCTCGCGGAGATCGGGACGCGGGGTGCCTATCTTCTGGCCGGTGGGTTTTCTGCCGCTGACATCAGCGTGGGTCAGGCGGTTTATATGGGGCGCTATTTTGCGCGTCTTGACGGGTTTGAGAGGTTGTCGGACTGGTATGCGCGCATTTCGGCGCGGCCGGCCTTCCTGTCCTCTCTGCCACCCGAGGGGCAGGGGATCTATGCGCGCAAGTTCTATCCGCCGCTTGGGGAGAAGATCTGATGCCTCCGGCGGGGATATTTGAGCCAAAAAGATCCTGCGCGATGAGAGGCTGCCATGTCTGAGGCGGTTGAGATTGTCGAGGTCGGCCCGCGTGACGGGTTGCAGAACGAAGCGCGGATCATTCCGGTGGCCCAAAAGGTGGCGCTGATTGATCTGCTTTCGACGGCGGGCTTTCGCCGGATCGAGGCGGCCAGTTTCGTCAGTCCGAAATGGGTTCCGCAGATGGCCGATAGCGGTGCGGTTCTGGCGGCGATCCGGCGGGTGCCCGGGGTGTCTTACGCGGCGCTGACCCCGAACCTGAAAGGCTATGAAGCCGCAAGGGCTGCGGGTGCCGACGAGGTGGCGATTTTCGGCAGCGCGTCGGAGGGGTTTTCGAAAGCCAATCTGAATGCCTCGATCGCGGAGGCGTTGGCGCAATTTGACCCTGTGGTTCGTGCCGCACGCGCGGACGGGATTCCGGTTCGGGGGTATGTCTCCTGCGTGACGGATTGTCCGTATGACGGTGTGGTGGCGCCGGACGCGGTGGCGCGGGCTGTCGCCGCGTTGCGCGATCTTGGCTGCTACGAGGTTTCGCTGGGCGACACGATCGGCAAGGGAACTCCGGAGCGGGTCGCGGCGATGCTGGGCGCGGTGCTAGACGAGATGCCCGCGGGGCAACTGGCCGGGCATTTTCATGACACGGCCGGACGGGCGCTGGCCAATATCGAGGTGGCGCTCGAGGCGGGCGTGCGGGTTTTTGATGCTGCCGTGGGTGGTTTGGGGGGATGCCCCTACGCGCCGGGTGCGGCCGGAAACGTGGCCACCGAGGCGGTTTTGGCGCGGCTTGATGCGCTGGGCTTTGAAACGGGGCTCGATGCGGCGATAATCGAAGCTGCGGCCGGGATGGCGCGCGGGATGCGAGGACACGATGTTTGAGACCATTCAGATCGAGACCGACACGCGGGGCGTTGCGACCCTGTCACTGGCGCGTCCCGACAAACGCAATGCCATGTCAGCTGAGATGATTGACGAACTGGCCCGCGCCGCAGAAGAGCTGGGACGCGACCCGCAGGTCCGCGTGGTCGTGCTTGCCGCCCATGGCAACACATTCTGTGCCGGGGGCGATCTGAACTGGATGCGGGTCCAAATGGTGGCCGATGCCGTGACCCGCCGCGAGGAAGCCGCGACACTGGCCCTTATGCTCAAGGCGCTCAACGAGCTTCCCAAGCCGCTGATCGGGCGGGTGCATGGCAATGCGTTTGGCGGCGGGCTGGGCCTGATGTCGGTTTGTGACTGTGTTGTCGCGGCCGATACCGCCCGCTTCGGGTTCACCGAGACCCGTCTTGGCCTGATCCCCGCCACGATCGGGCCTTACGTGATCGCCCGGATGGGGGAGGCCAATGCCCGACGCGTGTTCATGTCGAGCCGGATTTTCGACGCGCAGGAGGCCGGCGCGCTGGGTCTTGCAGCCCATGTCGTGGGGCCAGAGGCGCTTGATGCGGTGATCGAGACAGAGGTGAACGCCTATCTGGCCTGCGCGCCGGGGGCTGTGGCCGAGGCAAAGGCGCTGGCGCGGGCATTTGGCCCCGTCATAGACCGCGCCGCGATTGACCGCAGCATCGATGCGCTGGTGCGGCGCTGGGAAGACCCCGAGAGTGACGAGGGGATCGGCGCCTTCTTTGAAAAGCGCGCGCCGGAGTGGAAGGCCTAACGCTTTTCAGCGCGCGGGGCCCCGCGCCTAGTTCCCGAAATTGCCGAGCTTGCGGAAATCCATCGCTTCGAGATGCGCGATCATCGCATCCGGATCATCGCCCTCGGCCTGAACCAGCACACGGTTTCCGATCAGGGCCATCAACTGGTCGTCTTGGGAAAAGAACTTTTCCCGCCCGACCCGGACCATCTTGCCGCCGGCCCCCATCATGGCTGCGTTGCCCAGCATGCTGCCCATCGAGGCCACCATCGGGCTGTCGGCCATCAGCGTGATCCGGAACTCCTCGGCGCCATTCGAATAGGATGCCGCGGCGCCGGTGCCGCCACCCATCATGGCCATTCCGGCGCCCATGTCTTCATCGAGCTCCCGCGTCCAGCCCTCCAGAGCTTCGGGAAGAAACCCCACGAGTGTCTCGGACTTCATTTCGTTGAGCAGCTGCAGCGCGAATTTCAACTCATCCGTTGCGTAGGCGATGTCGCCTTCCTCGTAAGCTGTCATGGCGCCGCTGATCGCTTCGGTGACTTCGTCAGCTGCGGCGGGCAGGGCGCTCAAGGCAAGCGACAGAACCGCGGAAAAGACAATGGTTTTCATATTCCCTCCCTCATGATGCACCGCCCAGTATACACCAGATGCCCGAGTCGCGTCGAACCGGCTGTGCCGGTCGGTTGATTGCATCAACGCGGCTTGACCACCTCCGGTTTCCACATCATATCCCTGTGTCATGACTGACCTTGCTCATATCCGTAATTTTTCGATCGTGGCCCATATCGACCACGGCAAATCCACGCTGGCCGATCGCCTGATTCAGGAGACCGGAACGGTGAAGGATCGCGATATGAAAGAGCAGCTGCTCGACGCGATGGATATCGAGCGTGAGCGCGGCATTACCATCAAGGCCAATACCGTGCGTATCGACTACCGCGCCGATGACGGGCAGGACTATGTCCTGAACCTCATCGACACCCCCGGTCACGTCGATTTCGCCTATGAGGTCTCCCGCTCCATGCGCGCGGTCGAAGGCTCGCTTCTGGTGGTCGACAGCACCCAAGGGGTCGAGGCGCAGACGCTGGCCAATGTCTATCAGGCCATCGATGCCGATCACGAGATCGTCCCCGTGCTCAACAAGATCGACCTGCCGGCCTCGGATTGCGACCGGGTGGCCGAGCAGATCGAGGATGTGATCGGGATCGACGCAACCGGCGCCATTCAGGTCTCTGCAAAGACCGGTGTCGGCATTCACGAGACGCTCGAGGCGATCGTGCGTGAATTGCCGTCCCCGCAGGGTGAGATCGACGCGCCGTTGAAGGCGATGCTCGTCGACAGCTGGTATGACGCCTATCTGGGCGTGATCGTGCTGGTGCGCATCATCGATGGCGTTCTGAAAAAGGGAGAGCGGATCAAGATGCTCTCGAACGGGTCGGTCCATCAGGTCGACCGGATCGGCGTGTTCAAGCCCGAGATGGCGGAGATCGCACAGCTGGGCCCGGGCGAGATCGGATTTCTGACCGCCTCGATCAAACAGGTCCGCGACACGCGGGTCGGGGACACGATCACCCATGAAAAGAAGGGCACGACCGAAGCGCTGCCGGGCTTCAAGCCCTCCCAGCCGGTGGTGTTCTGCGGCCTTTTCCCGGTCGACAGTGCCCAGTTCGAGGATCTGCGTGACGCCATCGAAAAGCTGGCCCTGAACGATGCCAGTTTCTCGTCCGAGATGGAGACATCCGCCGCGCTGGGCTTCGGGTTCCGCTGCGGGTTTCTTGGCCTGCTGCATCTCGAGGTGATCCGCGACCGGATCGAGCGCGAATATGATATCGAACTGATCACCACCGCGCCCAGCGTGATCTACCATGTCTACATGCGTGACGGCGAGATGATCGAGCTGCACAACCCCGCGGACATGCCCGACCTGACCCATGTCGACCATCTCGAAGAGCCGCGCATCAAGGCGACGATCCTTGTGCCCGACGAGTATCTGGGCGACGTGCTCAAGCTGTGTCAGGACCGCCGCGGCATTCAGCTGGACCTGACCTATGCCGGGTCGCGGGCGATGGTCGTCTACGACCTGCCGCTCAACGAGGTTGTCTTTGATTTCTACGACCGGCTGAAATCCGTGACCAAGGGCTATGCCAGCTTCGACTACCAGATGACCGGGTACCGCGAGGATTACCTCGTGAAGATGCAGATCCTCGTCAACGAAGAGCCTGTCGACGCGCTCTCCACCATGGTGCACCGGGATCGCGCGGAACAGCGGGGACGGGCTATGGTTGAAAAGCTCAAGGACCTGATCCCGCGCCACATGTTCAAAATCCCGATTCAGGCCGCGATCGGGGGCCGCATCATCGCGCGCGAAACGCTGGCCGCGCTGCGCAAGGACGTCACCGCGAAATGTTACGGCGGTGACGTGACGCGCAAAAAGAAGCTTCTGGAGAAACAGAAGGCCGGTAAGAAGAAGATGCGCCAGTTCGGGAAGGTGGACATCCCGCAGGAGGCCTTCATCTCAGCGCTGAAAATGGACAGCTGAGCGCGGCCTGCGCTCAGAACAACCCGTCGCCGCCGTTGCGATCTTCCATGATCTCGTCGGCGACGATCGCGCCACCTGCGCCAACTGCCACAGCGCATCCCGACAGGCTCGATGCCGTGACAAGGGCAACAAGAATATAGCTGAATTTTTTCATGCTCGGTCCTCCTGAGCGGACCTTAGCAAGGCTCATCCTGCCTGTCAGCCCGATCTTCTTGGGACTGTTTGTGGGGCCAGACACATGCGTATCGCGCTGAACCTCCCCAAGATCGGGCATCCTGACACCTGATCTGGCAGCACTCGGATTTCCCGTCCGAGATCCTGATCGCAAATTGCCGGAAACATTGCGTTTTCCGTGATCTGGCCACAAGTTATCCACAGGAAATTCCACCGTGAAATCAGAGATTTATCCCCAAGAAATTTCGATCCCCTGAAAGTTTTTTCTTGCGCGACTCAGGTTGGCTGACGGAACCTTTCCTTACCGCCTCCGAGCTTCGGCGAAGGGGTGGACGCAAAGGCCAACCGAGGTCGGAGCGGGACGGGATAGGCTTTCGGGTCAGGTTCGTGTCGCAAAAGCAACGGGGAAGCAGGTCGCATCGCGTGGGTCCGAAAGGGGCGTGGCGAAAGGGCGGTTTCAGCAGGGTTGGAGCGGGCCATGGTCGATCATTGATTGGACGTGGTGGCGGAGGACCGCAAGGTCCCGAGCAAGCTGGGCCAGCAGTCGCCCTCTGGGGGGATGATAGGTTCAGGAAGGCGTCAGGGGTGTCGCAAGACACAATGCAAAGACCGCGTCTGAGCACCTGGCGCCTTTTCCTATTGTGGACCCGAAATTCCTGCGATGGCTGTGCCGGAGACGACCCGGGGGCGGAGGCGAACCCCCGAAATGAACCGGGGTCCGATTGCTGTCACAATCGAACCCCGTCGTCAGAATGCATTACCGCGTCTAATAGCACCTATGGGGGCCGTGTATAACGGCCTCCAACCAAGTGCAACCATATCTCGTGGCATGCGTCAAAGTAGCCGCAATATGCGATAATTTTGCCCATGAAATTTGCCATGAGGCGGTTTTCTGGGCGGTTTGCAAACTTATCAGCAGGATCGGGGCATTTCGGCGCGACGGCGCATGGCCGTGCAGGCCCGGCGTTGCCCTGATCGCGCGCGGGTGTCTTTAGAAGGCTTCCTTCACGGCACGCGCGCCGCTGCTGATGTCGCGGCCTGCACCTTCGATGGTTTCGCATGCGGTCAGGGCCAGAATGGCCATCAGGGGCAGAAGTCGGATCATGGGTGTCCTCGTGTGAAAATTCCTGTTCAAAGCTGCCTAGCCAGTTGAACGGCGCAGGGCAAGATCATCCAAGAGCCGGTTTGCAAACCGGCGAATTTCAACCATTTCAGCAAATGACTGCTGCAAACCTGTCACATCTCCCCGGCCCCCGGCCCCCGGCACGAGGTGGTATGTGACGCCTAGGGCTCCAGCCCGACAATATAGGCGGTCAGGTCTTCGACATTTGACGCGTTCAGCATCATCGCCATTTGCGGCATCGAGACATGGAAGGGCGGGAACTGGATCCGGCTCATGATCTGCTCGCGGCTGCGAAAGACCGCGATGGCGGCGAAACTGGGCGGGTATTGCTTCATCTGGCCGTCCGCTTCGATGTCGTGGCAATTGGTGCAGTGCTGCTCTGCCAACTCACGGCCGAGCTCAATGTCCTGTGCCGCGGCGGGGCAGGTGGCAAGCAGAGTGGTAAGAACGAGAAGGGCGCGCATGGTCTTTCCTTTCCTAGAGGCCCACAGGCTGCCATGCTGCGCATGTGGGCCACTTGATAATACTCAATTCCACCGGCTCGCCCCTCAGCTTGGCGCAACGCGAAAACAACGCTAGGCTTCTGAACAAGCGGTGTTTTTCGGGAGACCCCTATGGCTAATCCGTCCGGCTACTCGCGCATGCAGATCCAGTTGCACTGGGCTGTCTTTGTACTGATCGTGCTCCAGTTCCTGTTTCATGACGGCATCGACAACGCGTTTGAGGCCGGTCTCGAGGCGGGGGCGCTGCGGTTCTCGGTGCCCGTGATCCTGCATTTTGGCACCGGTGGGCTCATTCTTCTTCTGGCCTTTGCGCGGCTGGCCGCACGGCAGGGGCGGGGCGTTCCGGATCATCCGGCGGGCGGGCTGCAGAAAACGATCGCCCATCTGGTCCATTACAGCCTTTACGGCGCGATGATCCTGCTTCCGGTGACGGGTGGCGTCGCTTGGGGGCAGGGATCAGAAGGGGCCGGCGAGGTGCATGAGATGCTCACAAAGATCCTGATCGCCCTGATCGCGCTGCATGTCGGGGCAGCGCTGTTCAGCCACTACGTGCAGAAAAGCGGGATCATTCGCCGGATGTTAGATCCAGATAACCCCTGACGGCCATCTCGAATTCGCGCGGCTTTTCGGCGTGCAGCCAATGTCCTGCACCCGGGATCTTTGCGAATTTCGAATTCGGGAACAAAGACTTGATGAGGCCGCGATGCTCCGGCAGCACATAATCCGAATTCGCACCCGACAAAAACAGGGCGGGGTTCTCGAAAAGGCCTGACGTCTCCGGAAACCCGATGATCTGGTGCATCTGGTCGGACAACACGTCGAGGTTCAGCCGCCAGCGGCCGTCCGCAACATCGAGCGATTGCAGCAGGAATGCGCGCACGGCCGGGTCCACATCCGCCATCTGGGCCGCCGCGTCACTGCGCTGCCGGACCTTGCTCAGGTCGACCTTGCGCATCGCGTCCAGAGGGCCCTGCTGGGAATGCGTATAGGTCACGGGGGCAATATCGGCGACGATGAGCCGGTTGACCAGTTCGGGGTTTTCCAGCGCCATCACCATCGCCGCTTTCCCGCCCATGGAGTGGCCCAGAACATCTGCGGGCCGGTCGAGGATCCGCGCCAGATCGCCCGCCAGATCGTCATAGGAATGGGTGTCGAACCAAGGGCTTGTGCCGTGGTTGCGCATGTCTACCGTCAGCACTTCGCGGCTGTCGGACAGGCGTTTGGCGATCACGCCCCAGTTGCGGGCCGAACCAAACAGCCCATGCGCGATCAGCAAAGGGGGCTGGTCGGTTGGCTGGCCATGTCGTGTCACGGAAAGCATGGCTTCTCCTAACAGGTGCCGCAGTGAGTTGAAAGTGGGGCTGCTTCGGCTAAAGTCGGACCGGTATTTGAAGGGTTTGCAATGGACCAGATCACCGTCAATCAACTGGCCGCACGGATCAGCGAATTGCTTCAGGAGCGCGTCGGCGCGAAGGGCAATACCCTGAAGGCGCGGATCGGGTCGGCCGGCTCTCAGCTGCCGCGCAAGGTGCGCAGGGCGGCGCTGGATCTGGTCAAGGCACAGGAAATAGCGGCAGATGCCGGTCTGGCGCTCAAGCTTGATGCGCAAAAGGTCACCGGGGACTATTCGACCTGTCTTGAGTTCCTGACCAAGCTCAATCCCGGCGAGATCCGCACCAAGCGCCGTCTGCGCACCTCGACACTTGTCGTCATCCAGCTGACCCTGATCGTTCTGGCGCTCTCGGCCTTTCTGGGCTGGCGGGGATACTAGGGGCGGCGCCCTTGCTCAGTGTGCCGGTTTGATGAAGGTGCCGTTGCGCAAGTCGCGCATGGCCTGCATCAGCTCCTCTTGCGTGTTCATGACGATCGGGCCGTGCCATGCGACGGGCTCTTCGATCGGTGCGCCCGAGATCAGCAGGAAGCGGATGCCCTTGGGTCCGGCCTGAACCGTGACCTCGTCGCCGGTGCCAAACTGGATCAGCGTGCGGTCCCCGCTGAGGTCGCGGATATTGACCTCCTCGCCCATCACTTCCTTTTCCAGAAGGACGCCGCTCGGATCAGAGGCATCCGCGAATTTTCCCGCGCCATCAAAGACATAGGCAAAGGCGCGGCGATAGGTGTCGACTTTGAACGTCTTGCGCAAACCGGCCGGCACATAGATGTCGAGATACTGGGGATCGGCGGCGATGCCATCCACCGGGCCGCGTTTGCCCCAGAAGGAGCCCACGATGATCTTCACGCGTGTGCCGTCGTCGTCGATCACCTCGGGAATGTCCTTGCCCTCGACGTCCTGATAGCGCGGGGCCGTCATCTTGAGGCTGCCGGGCAGGTTGGCCCAGAGCTGGAAGCCATGCATCTGGCCTTTCGCGTTTCCCTTGGGCATTTCCTGATGGAGAATGCCCGAGCCCGCCGTCATCCACTGCACATCGCCCGCGCCCAGCGTGCCTTCATTGCCCAGACTGTCGCCATGCTCGACCGTGCCGTTCAGCACATAGGTGATCGTCTCAATGCCGCGATGCGGATGCCACGGGAAGCCCGCCAGATAATCCTGCGGAACCTCGTTCCTGAAATCGTCGAACAACAGAAACGGGTCCAGCTGGTCAGGGTTCTGAAAGCCGAATGCGCGGTGCAATTTGACCCCGGCGCCTTCCATGGTGGGCATCGCGGCGGATTGATGGGTGACGGGACGAATGGACATGGGCGATCTCCTTTGGCCTTGAGATAGCGCGTTCCCGCAGGCCCGCCAATTGCGGGTGGGCGAGAAGATCTTGTGCGCAGCTGCACAGGGGCGATCTGGTTTCAGCGTGTCGGTTTCAGAACAGACGCGGCCCGCCTTGCGCCTCAGCGTCACAGAAAACGCAGGGAGGATGGCATGCGCGTTGGATTTATCGGTTTGGGCAATGTCGGGGGAAAGCTGGCAGGCAGCCTTTTGCGAAATGGCGCCGATGTCATGGTGCGGGACCTCGAGGACAGTCTTGTGGCGCAGTTCGTGGCTCAGGGCGCTCAGGCGGCCGACAGCCCCAGACAGATGGCCGAGCATTGTGACGCCGTGATCACCTGCCTGCCGCATCCGAGCATCTCGGCGGCGGTCGTGGAAGGCGAGGATGGCCTTCTGGAGGGGTTCGGGCCGACCAAGATCTGGATGGAGATGTCGACCACCGATGAGGCCGAGGTCAAGCGGCTGGCGGCCAAGGTCATCGCGACGGGGGCGGCGGCGGTCGATTGCCCGGTCTCCGGCGGGTGCCACCGCGCCGCGACCGGCAATATCAGCATTTTCGCGGGCTGCGATCGCGCGACCTTCGAACGGATCCTGCCGCTCCTGACCATGATGGGACGTCGGATCCTGCACACGGGCGAGCTGGGATCCGCGAGCGTTCTCAAGGTCTTGACGAACTATCTTGCCACGGCAAACCTGATCACCTGCGCAGAGGCGCTGGGCGTTGCAAAAGCGTCCGGAATGGATCTCAACACCGCGTTCGAGGCGATCCGGATCTCCAGTGGAAACTCCTTCGTCCATGAGACCGAAAGCCAGGTCATCCTGAACGGATCGCGGGATATCTCCTTCACCATGGACCTTGTTTTGAAGGATATCGGGCTGTTTCAGGACGTGGCCGACCGCGCCGGTGTTCCGCTCGAGATGAACCCGCTGATGATCGAGATCTTCAAGGACGGGATCGAACGCTATGGCCCGCGCGAACTCTCGCCCAACATCATCAAGCGGCTCGAGGAGGCGACCGGCCTCGACATCCGTGCCCCGGGCTTTCCCGCCGAGATGGAGGATGACGAACCGGAGGAGCCCGGCTACGAGGTCATTCCGGCCCGCGGGTGACCCGCGATTGCCGCTTTGGCTGGTCATGGGCGGCGGAACACGATAAGCGACGCTGACCCAAAAAAGCGAGCTGTATCCATGTCCGAGATTCTTGCCGAAGTCGCGCCCTCAGCCGTCCGACGTTTCATCAGCGCCGGTGTGCTGGCATCGCTTGGCCTGATGTTCATCTACCTTGCCGCGTCGCGCCCGCCATCGGGCCTGCACTGGATCGCCATCATGGTCGGCTGTGGCCTTGTCCTGATCTACGGGGCGCACAAGCTTTGGCTATCGACCGACCGCGTGATCGAACTGACCGAGGATGAGCTGCGCATGTCCGATGGCACCGTGCTATGCAAGGTCGAGGATATCGCGAAGATCGACCGCAGCTTCTTTGCGTTCAAGCCTTCGAACGGCTTTCTCATCTCCACCAAGGTCAGCTACCCGCGCGCGTGGGTGCCTGGCCTCTGGTGGCGCATGGGCAAACGCGTCGGCATCGGTGGCGTGACACCGGGGGCCGGCTGCAAGGTCATGGCCGACAAGATCATCATCATGATTGCAGAGCGTGACGGCCTGCTCGATCAGAGCCCCTTCGCACGGTAACTCGCCGCGACCCGGTCGATCGAGACCAGATAGCCCGCCGTGCGCAGGTCCTCGACATCGTCGCGGGCATGCCAGACCTCGCGCATCGCCTGATAGGCCGTGCGCATCGTGTCATCGAGCCCCGAGCGGACCAGCTCCACCTCGCCGGCGCCCTCGAAGTAGCGCTCCTTGAAGTCGGTGCTGGGCTCCCAGCCGAGATTGCTTTCCGAGCTGAGCCGCTCCAGCTCATTGACCAGCAAACGGTGTTGCGCCTCTTCCTGCCGGCGCTGCATGCGGCCGAACCGGATGTGGGACAGGTTCTTGACCCATTCGAAATAGCTGACCGTCACACCGCCTGCATTGGCATAGAGGTCGGGAATGATCACGGTGCCCTTCTTGCGCAGGATCTCGTCGGCACCGGCTGTAACCGGCCCGTTCGCGGCCTCGATGATCAGGGGCGCTTTGATGCGTTCGGCATTGGACAGGTTGATCACCGCTTCGAGGGCGGCGGGCAGCAGGATGTCGCACTCCGCCTCGAGCAGTTTCGCGCCATCGGGCTCGAACTGGCCGTCCGGGCAGCCTTTGACACCGCCATGCTGCGCAATCCATGAGCGCACCCCGTCGATGTTCAGGCCCTCGTCGTTGACCAGAGCCCCGTCGCGTTCGATGACAGCTATGATTTTCGCGCCGTCCTCCTCGCTGAGGAACTTGGCCGCGTGATAGCCCACATTGCCGAGCCCTTGGACGACGATGCGCTTGCCGTCGAGCGTGCCGTCCAGCCCCGCCTTGGCGACATCCTCGGGATAGCGGAAGAACTCCTGGAGCGCGTATTGCACGCCGCGGCCGGTCGCTTCGACCCGGCCCGCGATCCCGCCGGCATTCAGCGGCTTGCCGGTGACACATGCGCGCGAATTGATATCGGTCGTGTTCATGCGGGCATATTGGTCCGCAATCCACGCCATTTCCCGTTCACCGGTTCCCATGTCGGGGGCGGGGACGTTCTGGCTGGGATGGATCAGGTCGCGCTTGGCCAGTTCATAGGCGAAGCGGCGAGTGATCTGTTCCAGCTCATGCTCGTCCCAATCGCGCGGATCGATGCACAAGCCGCCCTTGGAGCCGCCGAATGGCGTTTCGACCAAGGCGCATTTGAACGTCATCAGCGCGGCCAGAGCCTCGACCTCGTCCTGATGCACGTTCGGGGCAAAGCGGATGCCGCCCTTGACGGGTTCCATGTGCTCGGAATGCACGGCGCGATAGCCGGTAAAGGTATGGATATGGCCTCTGAGCCTGACGCCGAAGCGCACGGTGTAGGTGGCGTTGCAAACCCGGATCTTCTGTTCGAGGCCGGGCGGCAGTTCCATCAGTCGCACGGCGCGGCTGAACATCATGTCTACGGATTCGCGAAAGGTCGGTTCTTTAACGGTACTCACACCGGATCTCCCCATTTTCTGTTTGGGCCGTCTTTTTTGTGTATTGCGGCCTTTCCCAGTTCTGACCCTAGGCAGGCTGGCGGCGCCCTGTCACGAAAATTCCGTAGCGGAGGCAACACGGCCGCGATCCTGCGGCATCAGAGCAGGTTTCACGGCAGCGGCGCTCAAGGCCAGCTTGCCTGTGTCCCTCTGTCTTTGCGGCGAAAGCGTGGCCGCATTGATCAGGGCTTGGAAACAAAGCACGCGATTTGGAGTGTATTGATATCTTATCTTATTAAAATTAAACGATTTTTTTGAGTCTCCGCCCAATTTTTGCCATGATCTCCGAAGATTGTAGCGGCGGTAAATAGTGGGGTCCGTCAAGTTACTTTTCTGAAGTTAGAACGGAGGTGGTGGTAATGAGGTACTGCGAGATCAAAGCTCGTAAAGCGTCGTGTATTGCACAGCTCTTTCAACGTATGCGCGTCTTCGGCAGGGCCGAGGAGGGCGGCGTCCTGATCTTCGGCATCCTGATGCTGATCACGATGATGATTGCGGGCGGCATGGCCGTGGATTTCATGCGCTACGAGCGTGAACGCGCCCATCTTCAGTATACGCTGGACCGCTCGATTCTGGCCGCGGCCGCCCTGAGCCAGCCTCTGGACGCCGAGGATGTCGTGCAGGACTATTTCTCGAAATCCGGTCTGAAGAGCTACGAGGTGGAAGCATCCCCCGATCAGGGTCTGAACTTCCGCAAGGTGGACGCGAACGCCAATACGACGATCCGGCCGTTCTTCCTGAACATGGTGGGCATCGATACGCTGACGGCCGTGACGGTCGCCTCGGCGGAAGAGCGTGTTCAGAAGGTCGAAATCAGCCTTGTGCTCGACGTCTCCGGCTCCATGTCCCAGACTGCAAATGACGGTCAGCAGACCAAGCTGAAGGCGCTCCAGACGGCCGCGAAGGAATTCGTACGGGCGGTCGTTACGCCCGAGAACGAGGACCTCGTTTCGGTCAGCATCATTCCCTACAACATGCAGGTGAATGTCGGGAAGGACGTGATGGACCTTCTGTCGGTGACAGATGGCAGCGAGGATGCGAACTGCATTGATTTCGCCTCCGATCAGTTCGGCGAGATGTTCATGAAATACGATCCGACGGTGTATCAGCGCACGGGCCGGTTCGATCCGTTCTACACGTCGATCGACCACCCGAACACGTCCTCGGACGACAATGACAGACGCATGTTCATGTGTCCGACAGAGCCCTATTCCGAAGTTCTGTTGATGTCGCAGGATATCGACGCGCTGGAAGCCAAGATCGATGCGTTGCAGGCAGGCGGCAACACCTCCATCGATATCGGCGTGAAGTGGGGCAATTTCTTCCTCGATCCCTCGTCTCGCGCGGTGATCTCCAAACTGCCCGCGTCGGCAGGGGTGCCGGACGCTTTCAAGGGGCGGCCGAACCTGCATTCCGACACGGATGCGATCAAGATCCTGATCGTGATGACGGACGGGAAGAACACCACCCAGTACACGCTCGATGAGGACTATGCGTCGGGGGAGTCCAATGTCTGGTATGACCCCGCAAGCGCCTACCTGTCGATCTATGACGACTACTACAGCAACTCGACCCAGGACTGGTATTTCGTCACCGACATCTATGACCGCAATAGCTACAACGACGAGTGGCGCAACAGCCCGAAGAATTCCAGCAACGCCCAGCGTCTGAGCTGGCCGGAAGTCTGGGAGATGATGGGCACGAAGTATAACGCCTATTACAACCAGTACCGGATGCGGAATTGGTCCTCGGAATATTACGACTGGCGCGACAAGGTGACCAACCGGATTGGCGCGACGACCAAGAATGCGCGTCTGCAATCCGCCTGCAACGCCGCGAAGAACAAGCGGACGGTTGTCTTCGCAATCGGTTTCGAGGTCTCCGATACGTCGGCTCAGGTCATGGAGGATTGCGCCAGCTCCCCCAGCAATTTCTACCGTGTCGAAGGTATCGAGATCGCTGATGCATTCAACGCGATCGCGCAAACCATCCAGCGCCTCAAGCTGACACGTTAAACGAGGGCCTGATGGGTATGCTCAGACTGTTCAGATCGTTCCGGAGACGCTTTTCCCGCCAGGACGGGAACGCCACGATCGAATTCGTGATCATCTTTCCGGCGTTCGTTCTCATCCTGATCTCCACGTTCGAGGTCGGCATGGCGATGACACGCCTGACGATGCTCGAACACGCGCTCGACGTGACGGTGCGCGACATCCGTCTGGGGACGGGCACCGTCTTCCAGCATGATGACATCCGCGACACGGTCTGTGAAAACGCGGCGGTTCTGAAGAACTGCACGTCGACGCTTCAGCTGGAACTTGTCCGGATCGACCCCGCCACTTGGGACATGCCCGTCGAGACGGCGACCTGTATCGATCGAGGCAGCGCGGCAGAGCCTGTGATTACCTTCAACAACGGGGTCGCCAACGACATCATGTATGTCCGCGCCTGCTTTGTGGTTGATCCGCTGTTCCCGACAATGGGGCTGGGCTCCATCCTCGACGTGGATGCGACGGGGGTCATGCAGCTTGTGGCGATGTCCGCATTCTCACAGGAGCCCGATTGATCATGGCAATCAGATGCTTTCTTTCACGTATGAGCGCGCGGGCGCGGGTCACGATCTCGGACGAACGCGGATCGGGGGCCGTCGAGGCGGTGATCGTGTTTCCGGTGCTCTTCTTTCTCTATTGTGCGGTCTTTGTCTGGTTCGATGCCTACCGCGACAACACGCTGGCAATGAAAGCGACCTACACGGCGAGCGATATCATCTCGCGCGAAAGCGAGATTGACGAACCCTATATCGACGGGCTGGCGACCCTGATCGATTTCCTCACCGAGGCAGAGACGCCAACGGTCCTGCGGGTGTCGATGATCGAGTATAATCTGCAGGATCCGGCGGCGAACAAATACCGTCTGCGCTGGTCCTACGGGACCGGTGGAAAAGAGGACCTGACGCAGGAAATGCTGGATCTCGATTCCAGCTGGATTCCGGTCATGGGTGATGATGAAACCGTCATCGTGACCGAAACATCGATCAATTACGCCTCTGCCTTCAATGTGGGTATCGGTCTGCAAACCTGGGAGAACGTGATGGTCATGCGGCCGCGTTTCACCTCGAAGATCGTGAAGACGGATGAGCCGGTCGAGGCCAATGAAGACGAGGATATCGATGACGAGGGCAGCAACCAGAACCCGGTCTGATCCCGAAGACACGTAACTCCCGACAGAGATTTCCACGAAGGGCGGCGCCGATGATCGGGCTGCCCTCTTTTTGTGCAATCTGACAGCCGGGGCCCGTCTTGTCGTTTGTGGGCACCGCAATGGCGCGCGCGGTTGTTGAAACTGTTCTGAAATGCTGGTTCTTTGGGATCGCGGAACTGCTGGAGCGACCCATGGGCTACAACGCCATCCGAGTTTTGAAAGAAGGTTTGACCGGGAACAAGGGATGGCGCCCTGTCTGGCGCGACCCCGAGCCGAAATCCGAATATGACATGGTGATCATCGGCGGCGGCGGGCACGGGCTGTCAACGGCCTATTATCTCGCCAAGAACCACGGGATCACGAATATCGCCGTGCTCGAAAAGGGCTATATCGGCTCCGGCAATATCGGGCGCAACACCACCATCGTGCGCGCCAACTATTTCCTGCCCGGCAATTCCGAGTTCTACAGCCATTCGCTTAAATTGTGGGAAAGTCTCGAGCAGGAACTGAACTACAACGTGATGCATTCGCAGCGCGGGCTGATCAACCTGTTCCACTCCGACGGCCAGCGCGATGCCTTCGCGCGCCGGGGTAACATGATGTGCAACCAAGGCGACGATGCGATCCTGCTGGACCGTGAAGGGGTCCGCGCCGAGCTGCCCTATCTTGATTTCGACAATGTCCGGTTCCCGATCTATGGCGGCCTGTTTCACCCGCGCGGCGGCTCTGCGCGGCATGATGCGGTCGCGTGGGGCTATGCGCGCGGCGCCGACCGGATGGGGGTCGATCTGATCCAGAATTGCGAGGTGACCGGCATCGATGTCGAAGGCGGCAAGATCACGGGCGTTCAGACCGTCAAGGGCCCGATCCGGGCCAAGAAGGTCGGGATCGTTGCCGCCGGACGCTCCTCTCAGGTCGCGGCGATGGCCGGGCTCGAGGTGCCGGTCGAAAGCCATATTCTTCAGGCTTTTGTCAGCGAAGGGCTGAAGCCTGCCGTCGATCACGTGGTCAGCTTCGGGATGGGCCATTTCTACCTGTCTCAATCCGACAAGGGCGGGCTGGTGTTCGGGGGGGATCTGGATTTCTACGCCTCCTATGCGGCGCGGGGGAACCTGCCGATGATGGAGCATGTGATGGAGGCCGGCATGACGCTTGTTCCGGCGCTGGGCAAGGCCAAGGTGCTGCGGAGCTGGGGTGGGATCATGGACATGACGCCCGACGGCTCCTTCATCATCGACCGGACCGCGATCGACGGCCTCTACATGGATTGCGGCTGGTGCTACGGCGGCTTCAAGGCGGTTCCGGCGTCGGGCTGGTGCATGGCGCATCTGATGGCCGAAGACCGCCCGCACGAGGTCGCCCGCCGCCACACCTTCGACCGGTTCCGGACCGGCGAGGGGCTCATGGATGAAGAGGGCACCGGCTCTCAGCACAATTTGCACTAGGGGGAAGAAGCATGCGTATCGAATGCCCCATCTGCGGCAACCGCGACCGGCGCGAGTTCTACTACCTTGGCGCGGCGGACTATCTTGATCGCCCCGAAGCGGGGGATCAGGAGGCCATGCACAAATACCTGCACATCCGGGAGAACCCCGCCGGTGTCACGCGTGACCTGTGGCATCACGAAGCCGGATGCTCGGCCTGGCTCGTGGTCGAGCGCAATGTCACGACCCATGAAGTGCTCGGCACCGCGCTGGCCTCCGACGTGAAGAGGGCAGGTGCATGAGGCTTGACGGCAAAGGGCTGATCGACCGCTCCCGCCCGGTCAGTTTCCGGTTCAACACCGATATCTACCACGGGTTCGAGGGCGATACGCTGGCCTCGGCCCTGCTGGCCAATGACGTGAAGCTTGTGGGGCGGTCGTTCAAGTATCACCGCCCGCGCGGGATCATGACCGATGGCAGCCATGAGCCCAATGGCCTCGTGGAGGTGCGTGCGGGCAACCAGATCACGCCCAATGTGCGCGCCACGCAGCAGGAGATCCACGACACTCTGGTCGCGACGTCCCAGAACCATATGGGCAGCCTGAACTGGGACCTGCTGGAGCTCAACGATCTCTTCTCGCCCTTCCTGAGCGCGGGGTTCTACTACAAGACCTTCATGTGGCCCAAGAGCTTCTGGGAGAAGGTCTACGAGCCGGTCATCCGCCGTGCGGCCGGTCTTGGCAGCCTGTCGATGAAGAACAATTCGGACCGTTATGACAAAGCCTACGCGTTCTGCGACGTTCTGGTGATTGGTTCGGGGCCGGCGGGGCTTATGGCGGCGCTGACCGCGGCGAAGGCGGGCGCGAAGGTCATTTTGTGTGAGGAAGATTTCCGCTTCGGAGGCCGTCTGAACTCCGAGACCGAGGAAATCGGTGGCAAGCCCGGCCATGTCTGGGCCGCCGAGAAGGCCGCCGAGCTTGGCGCGATGGACAATGTGCGGTTGATGAAGCGCACGACTGTCACGGGCGCCTATGACGGCGGGACATACGGTGCGCTCGAACGGGTCGGTCACCATCTGGCCGATGTGCCCGATGGCGCACCGGTGGAGACGTTCTGGCGCATCGTCGCGCGCGGCGCTGTCTACGCGGCAGGTGCCCTCGAGCGCCCCATCGCCTTTCCGTCCAATGACCGCCCGGGCGTCATGATGGCCTCTGCGGTGCGCGCCTATGTCAACCGGTTCGGCGTTGCCCCGGGACGCAAGGTTGCCGTTTTCGGCAATAACGACAGTGCGTTGCGCACCATTTCCGATCTCGAAGCGGCGGGGATCGAGGTGGCCGCCTATATCGACAGTCGCGAGGATGCCCGGATCGAGGGCGATTTCCGCATCTACAAAGGCGCAACCGTTGCCGGCGTAAAGGGGCGTATGGGTCTGCGTTCCGTCCAGATCCAACATGGCAACAGCGCATTTTCGGTCGATGCGGATTGCCTTGCGGTCTCCGGCGGCTGGAATCCCACGCTGCACCTGACCTGCCACATGAACGGCCGCCCGCAATGGAACGAGGCGATTGCAGCCTTCATTCCGGTGCCCGGCATGATCCCGGGGATGGAGGTCGCGGGCGCGGCGGGGGGAACCTTCTCCACCAAGGGATGCCTGAAATCGGGCGCCTTCCGCGCCAAGACCGTTCTGGATGCGCTCGGCATCGAGTCGCGCGCCCCACGCACCCCGCAGGCCGATGACAGCGACTATGCGATCACGCCGCTCTGGGCGGTGCCCGGCAAAGGCCGTGCATGGCTGGATTTCCAGAACGATGTCACGACCAAGGATGTGCAGCTTTCGGCGCGGGAGAACTTCCGCTCGGTCGAGCATATGAAGCGCTACACGACGCAGGGCATGGCGCCCGATCAGGGCAAGAACTCGAACGTCAACGCGCTGGCAATCCTCGCGGACGTGACCGGGCGCTCGATTGCCGAGACCGGCACGACCACCTTCCGTCCGCCCTATACGCCCGTCTCCATCGCGGCGATGGGGGCTTTTGCGCAGGGCGCAGGCTTTGCGCCGCAACGCTATACGACGTCGCATCAGGCGACCGTATCGCGCGATGCGCCCATGATCGAGGCGGGGCTGTGGTACCGGCCCTCCTACTTCCCGCAGGAGGGGGAGACGCACTGGCGCCAGTCCTGTGACCGTGAGGTCGAAATGGTGCGCTCCCATGTCGGCATTGCCGATGTCTCGACGCTGGGCAAGATCGACATTCAGGGCCCGGATGCGGGCGCGTTTCTCGATTTCGTCTACATAAACACGTTCTCGACCCTCAAGCCGGGCAAGGTGCGCTATGGCGTGATGCTGCGCGAGGACGGCCATGTGATGGATGATGGCACGACCGCGCGGCTGGGGCCCGAGCATTTCGTGATGACCACGACGACGGCTGCCGCGGGGCCCGTGATGCGCCATCTGGAGTTTGTCCATCAATGCCTCGTGCCTGATATGAACGTCCGCTTCATCTCGGTGACCGAGCAATGGGCCCAGTTTGCGGTTGCCGGGCCGAAATCCCGCGATCTGCTGAATGCGGTGCTGGATACCCCGATCGATGCGGACAGCTTCCCCTTCATGGGCTGCGGGCCGATCAGCGTGGGTGGCGTGGGTGGCCGGCTGTTCCGGATCTCATTCTCCGGCGAGCATGCCTACGAGATCGCCGTGCCTGCGCGCTACGGCGAAAGCCTGTTCGAGCATCTCCTCGAAAAGGCCGAAGCGCTGGGCGGAGGCCCCTACGGGATGGAGGCGCTCAACGTGCTGCGGATCGAGAAGGGCTTCATCACACATGCCGAAATCCATGGCCGCGTGACGGCGTTCGATATCGGCATGGGCCGGATGATCTCGGCCAAGAAGGACTGTATCGGCAAGACCGCCGCAGAGCGTCCGGGCCTGCTGGGTGAGGCGCGGGACCAACTGGTCGGGCTCAAGCCTGCAGGGGCCGTGAAGGAAATGCACGCCGGTGCGTTCCTCTTTGACCCCGAAGCCGAGGCGACCCGCGAAAACCAGCAGGGCTACACCACCTCGACCTGCTATTCCCCGACCTTGGAGACGACGCTCGCGCTTGGCTTCCTGCGCAATGGCCGCGCCCGGCACGGGGAGGTTCTGAAACTGGTCGATCACCTCAGGCAGGTCGAAACGCTCTGCGAGGTCTGTGATCCGGTATTCCTCGACCCACAAGGAGGCAAGGCCCGTGATTGAACTGAGTGCAAAGACGCCCTGCGCGGGGCTGCTGCCCTTTGAGACCGGCTCCATGAGCCTGCGCGAACTTGACCCGGTCCCGATCACCTCGATCATGCCGCTGGAGGGGCAGCAGGAGGCGACCTCCGCGGCCTTGAAAGAGGCGCTCGGGGTTGCGCTGCCAGAGGTCGGGGGCAGCCTCAAGAGCGGCTCTGCCGAGGTCCTCTGGACCGGGCAGAACCAGTTCTTCCTGTTCGGAGCCGAAGCGCCGGACATGGCTGCGGGCGTCACGGATCAAAGCGATTCCTGGACGCGGGTTTCGCTGGAGGGCGGGCGCGGTGCACAGGTGCTGGCACGGCTCTGCCCGGTGGATTGCGAAGCCCTTGAGGCGGGCGATGTCATCCGCTCACAGATCGGGCATATGAGCGCGATCGTGATCTGCCGCGCGGAAGGGTTCGAGCTGATGGTGTTCCGGGCTTTCGCAAGCACGCTGGTCCATGAGCTGGAAGTGGTGATGAATTCGATCGCCGCGCAGGACGAAATCCGCGATTGATACGCTAGACACCGGCGCGTCGCGGGCCGATATTGTCTAAATGAGTCTTCCACCGGGTTTTCTAGATGAATTGCGGTCCCGATCGTCCATCGCTCAGGTGGTCGGGCGCAAGGTCATTTGGGACACCCGCAAGTCCAATCAGGGCAAGGGAGACATGTGGGCGCCATGCCCCTTCCATCAGGAAAAAACCGCGAGTTTTCATGTAGATGACCGAAAGGGTTACTACTATTGCTTCGGCTGCCATGCCAAGGGCGACGCGATCGGTTTCGTCAAGGAAACCGAGAATGTCAGCTTCATGGAAGCGGTCGAGATTCTCGCCCGTGAAGCCGGCATGCAGATGCCCGCACGCGACCCGCAGGCGCAGCAGAAGGCCGACCGGCGATCGCAGCTCTCCGAGGTTATGGAGCAGGCGGTGCAATTCTACCGGCTTCAGCTCAAGACGGCCGCCGCAACCGCGGCGCGGGAATATCTGGCAGGGCGCGGTCTCAGCGAGGCCGTGCAGGAGCGGTTCGAGATGGGCTTCGCGCCGGATCAGCGTCAGGGCATCTGGACCCACCTGACCGGCAAGGGGGTGAAGCCCGAACTGATCCTTGCGGCGGGCCTGTGTGCCGAGCCGGACGACGGCCGCGCGCCCTATGACCGTTTCCGCGGCCGTATCATGTTTCCCATCCGCGACGTGCGCGGACGCTGCATCGCCTTTGGCGGCCGCGCAATGCAGGCCGACGCGCGCGCGAAATACCTGAACTCTCCGGAGACGGAACTTTTCGACAAGGGGCGCAACCTCTACAACCACGCCCCCGCGCGCGAGGCCGCCGGCAAAGGCCAGCCGCTGATCGTGGCCGAAGGCTACATGGATGTGATCGCACTGGTCTCGGCGGGGTTCGAGGCGACGGTCGCGCCGCTGGGCACCGCGGTGACCGAGAACCAGCTGCAATTGCTCTGGCGCATTGCCCCCGAACCCGTGATCGCGCTCGACGGGGACAAGGCCGGTCTGCGCGCCGCGATGCGCCTGATCGATCTGGCGCTGCCGATGCTGGGCGCGGGGCAGTCGCTGCGGTTTTGTATCCTTCCCGAAGGGCAGGATCCCGATGACCTGATCCGGGGCAAGGGGGCGCAGGCGATGCGCGCGCTCGTGGAGGGCTCGAAGCCGCTGGTGCATCTGCTCTGGCAGCGCGAAACCGAGGGGCGGGTCTTTGACAGCCCCGAGCGCCGCGCGGCGCTCGACAAGTCCCTGCGCGAGGCGCTGGGCAAGATCTCCGATCCGTCCTTGCGCAATCATTACGGTCTTGAGATCAAGCGCCTGCGCGAAGAGCTGTTCAACATCGGCGCAGGGCGGCGGGACCGGCGGGGATGGAAAGGCGGCGGACGGGCTGCATTCCCCGACAAGGGCGTGCCGCTGCAATCGACGAAAAACTCGCTTCTGGCGCAATCCACCGACGTGGAAGAACGCGTCCGCGAGGCCGTGATCCTCGCCATTCTCGTCGCCCATCCGGGCCTGATCTCGGATTTTCTCGATGATCTGGAGATGTTGGAGCTGCACGGGCCCGATCACCGTGCGATCCTCTCGGCACTGCTGCGCCATCCCGACGAGGCCGACCGCGACCGTCTGCGCCATATTTTGGAGGCAGAACTTGGCACCGGCCCCCTTGAAAAGCTCTATTCGCTCAGCCATGTGCAGATAGCGCCCGCGGTCCGGGTCGGAGCGGATCCGGATCTCACGCGCATGACCCTTGCAGAAGAACTGGCCAAGCTCGAAGCCCGCCGCGGCATCCAGCGCGAGATCGAAGACGCCGTCGAAGATCTTGCGGGGGTGGCCGATGAAGGGCTGACGTGGCGGGTCGGACAGGCGGCGGAAACGCGCAATGCCGCCGACCGCAGCCGGATGGAAGATGGCGGCGCGGACAGCGAAGATCGCAGTGCGATGTCGGACTACCTGCAATCCCTCATTGATGGTGAGGTTTGGGTAAAGAAAAGAAGGTAAACAGGAGTGCGAATCACTCTGATTCGCGTTATTGATTCGGTAGACTCATTTTAAGTGATTCGTTTTCAAGGAGCATGTGATGGCCCCCAAGGACACAGACGACCAGAAACAGGATCGCGAAGACGCCGCAAATGGTCTCGATATGAGCCAGGCGGCCGTCAAGAAAATGATCGCCGAAGCCCGTGTGCGCGGCTACATCACCTATGACCAGCTCAATCAGGTTCTGCCCCCCGAACAGGTGGCATCCGAGCAGATTGAAGACGTGATGTCGATGCTCTCGGAGATGGGCATCAACATCATCGAGGAAGAGGAAGCCGAGGAGGAGGACGCCTCCGGCAAGGCTGTCGTGGAAACCTCGCAAGCCAAGGATGTGGTCGTTGCGACCACCACGTCGGAGACGCTTGATCGCACGGATGATCCGGTGCGCATGTATCTGCGCGAGATGGGATCGGTGGAACTGCTGTCCCGCGAAGGCGAAATTGCGATTGCCAAGCGGATCGAGGCCGGTCGCAACACGATGATTTTGGGGCTTTGCGAAAGCCCGCTGACCTTTCAGGCCATCACGATCTGGCGCGACGAACTTCTGAGTGAAGATATTCTTCTGCGCGATGTCATCGATCTCGAAACCACTTTCGGGAACTCGATGGATGATGACGATGACGAAGAGCCGGTCGTCGACGCAGCCGCGCCGGAAGCCACGGCAGAGACCGAGGAAAAGGAAGAAAAGCAGGAGCTCGACGCCGACGGCAACCCGATTGCCAGTGAGGATGACGACGACGAGGACGAACAGGCCAACATGTCGCTGGCCGCGATGGAAGTCGCGCTCAAGCCGCGCGTGCTTGAAACGCTGGATCTGATTGCCGCGGATTATGCGCATCTTGCCGAGATGCAGGATCTGCGGATCTCGGCCGCCATCAACCACGATGACAGCTTCTCCGAGAAGGAGGAGAAGGCCTACCAGAAGCTGCGGCTGGAAATCGTCGAACTGGTGAATTCGCTGCACCTCCACAACAACCGGATCGAGGCGCTGATCGACCAGCTCTACGGGATCAACCGGCGGATCATGTCGATCGACTCGGCGATGGTGAAGCTGGCGGATCAGGCGCGGATCAACCGGCGCGAGTTCATCGATGAATACCGCGGCTACGAACTTGATCCCGGCTGGGTCGACCGGATCGCCGAAAAGCCCGGTCGCGGCTGGACCGCGCTGATCGAAAAGTCGCGCGAGAAGGTTGAGGATCTGCGCGCCGAGATGGCGCAGGTCGGTCAATATGTGGGCGTCGACATCACGGAATTCCGCCGCATCGTCCAGCAGGTCCAGAAAGGCGAAAAAGAAGCGCGTCAGGCCAAGAAGGAAATGGTGGAAGCCAACCTGCGCCTCGTGATCTCGATCGCCAAGAAATACACGAACCGCGGGCTGCAATTCCTTGATCTCATTCAGGAAGGTAACATCGGCCTGATGAAGGCGGTCGACAAGTTCGAATACCGCCGCGGCTACAAGTTCTCGACCTATGCGACGTGGTGGATCCGTCAGGCCATCACCCGCTCGATCGCCGATCAGGCGCGCACGATCCGTATTCCGGTCCACATGATCGAGACGATCAACAAGCTGGTGCGGACCGGCCGTCAGATGCTTCATGAGATCGGCCGCGAGCCGACCCCGGAAGAGCTGGCAGACAAGCTGCAGATGCCGCTGGAAAAGGTCCGCAAGGTGATGAAGATCGCCAAGGAGCCGATTTCGCTCGAAACGCCGATCGGCGACGAGGAAGACAGCCAGCTTGGCGATTTCATTGAGGACAAGAACGCGGTTCTGCCGCTCGACTCCGCCATTCAGGAGAACCTCAAGGAAACGACGACACGCGTTCTGGCCTCTCTCACACCGCGGGAGGAGCGGGTTCTGCGGATGCGGTTCGGCATCGGCATGAACACCGACCACACCCTCGAAGAGGTGGGTCAGCAGTTCAGCGTGACCCGCGAACGGATCCGCCAGATCGAGGCAAAGGCGCTGCGCAAGCTGAAACATCCCAGCCGGTCGCGCAAATTGCGCTCCTTCCTCGACCAGTAAGGGTCAGACAAAAGCAAAGGCGCCCGCGGGCGCCTTTTTCATGTGACCGGGTCTTGTCCGTCAATCCGCTGAACAGTCTCTGGCTTCGCCCTGATCTTCGTCCTAGGATGCCCTCAAGCCAATGAGGGAATTGGATTTTCCACTCCTGAGGATGAGGGTATGGTCGACACACCGGGCAAGATCACGTTGTGGCAGATAGAAATTTTCGCCGCCGCTGCCGAAGAGGCCTCGATCACGGCCACGGCGCGCCGTTTAGGGGCGAGCCCTTCGGCCGTCAGCCAGCAGCTCAGCAATCTGGAGGCCGCGCTGGGCGCAAAGCTTCTCGAACGGGCCGAACGCCCGATGCCGCTGACGGAGGCGGGGGTTCTCTTCCTCCAGCGCGCCCAGACCATTCTCAACGAGGCGGCGCAGGCGACCTCGGAGCTGGCCGTCAATGACCTGTCCAGCCGGGTGCGTCTGCGGCTCGGGATGATCGAGGATTTCGATGCCGACGTCACGCCCGCGCTGCTCAGCCAACTGGCCGAAGATATGCCCAATGCGCGCTTCCTGCTGGAAACCGGGGCCAGCCACAAGCTTCTGGACCTGCTTGAGACGCGGGCCGTCGATGTTGCGGTTGCAGCCGATCCGGGGGAGTTGTCCCCCGCCTTTGAAGTCTATCCGTTGATCGAAGACCCGTTCGTGGTCGTGGCCCCGCGTGGGCTGGTCAGACCGGGCGAAGACGCGCTGGAGCGGCTGCGCGCGACGCCCTTTATCCGGTATACATCGCGCCATCTGATGGGTCGTCAGGTCGCGGCACATCTCGCGCGCCAGAACCTCAGGCTGTCCCACAGGTTCGAACTGGACAGCTATCACGCCATCCTCGCCATGGTCGCGCGCGGAGAGGGGTGGAGCATTCTGACCCCGCTGGGCATCCTGCGCGCCAAACGGTTCATCGACCAGATCGAGATGATGGAACTGCCCCTCCCGCCTTTGTCGCGCAACATCTCCCTCGTCGCCCGCAGGGACGCCCTGCAGGACATTCCGGAGAAGATTGCCGCAACGCTCCGCCCCCTGCTGGAGCGCGAGATCGCGGAGGTCTGTCAGGCTCGGATGCCATGGCTGGAGGGCAGGATGCGGATCACGGCCCCCTGAGGCGTGTTAGGGACGGGCGCGCTGTGCCGCCGTGATCAGGGCCTCCACGATGTAGTCCAGCTCGTCACGTTTCAGCCGGACCGGCAGGCGCACGTCACAGGCCCGTGACAGCATCTTGCGTGTCTTCGGCAGGTCGGGGCAGGGGCCGAGGAATTCCCAGTTCCAGAAGGCCCGCGCGTTATCTGTGCTCAACCCGAAGATCGAGGCGCCTATTCCGGTCTTCTTGCTTTCGGACACGAAGCCCTCGGCCTGAGCGTCGGTAAACCCGCGCAGGTTGAACTGGATCGAGTCAGGCGCGCGCAATTCGGGGCCAAGCGGGGCCGGCACGTGGAAATACCCGCTCGCGTTAAGTTTTGCCGCCACATAGTCGTGGTTGGCGCGGCCATCGCGCACGCGCCGCGCCAGTTCAGGCAATTGCGGGCGGATCACGGTGGCGCTGAGGTTTTGCATGCGCATGTTGTAGAGCGGCAGCTTGTTCTGGAATCTGGCCGCGTGGTCGGCCACGATCTCGTGTTTCTTCCAGTTGTGCTCATAGGCCCCCGACATGATGACAGCGCGCGCCACCAGTTCAGGATCATCCGTGATCAGGATGCCGCCTTCGCCGGCATTGATCATCTTGTAGGACTGGAATGAAAAACAGCCGATCTTGCCCAAGGTGCCGATATTGCGGCCGTTCCACGTGGTGCCAAGCGAATGCGCGGCGTCCTCGATCACGGGCAGGCCGTGGGTTTCGGCCAGCGACAGGATGGCGTCCATGTCCGAGGTATGGCCGCGCATATGACTGATCAGAACGGCGTCGGCGGTCTCGATCTTGCGGGCAAAGTCCTCCATGTCCACGCGGTAGGTCTCATCCACCTCGACCAGCACGGGCGTGCAATCGGCATGAACGACCGCCGAGGGCACGGCGGCGAAGGTGAAGGACGGGATCAGGACCCGCGCCTTCGAGGGCAGGTCCAGCGCCTTTAGGGACAGGAACAAAGCCGCCGAGCAGGACGAGACAGCCAGCGCGTATTTGGCACCGAGAAGTGCGGCGAATTCCTTCTCCAGCAGGGCGACGGGCGCGTTCTCGGGGGCGGTGTAGCGAAACAGATCGCCCGATTGAAGCAACCCTTCTAGGGCGGCGAGAGCGGCTTCGGGGATGGGTTCGGCCTGATAGACATCCGGCGCAGCTGAGGAAAAATCGCGCATCGGTAAATTCCTTTTTTCAGAAAACCAGTTTCGGAAAACCCGTAACATGATTTGAGGCTCGGGACCATGACAGCCCTGCGCGAAAGGAAGCACGACCCGCGATTGGGCCCTTTTGGTCACGTATTGGCGGGGTCGCGCGGCGCAATCCGGTGCTGCAGGAAGAACGCTGCGATCCGGCGGGCGAGCATCGCGTTGCTGTCCGCCTCGCCACTGCGGCGCGCGGCGTCGTTCATCCGATCATCCGGATAATCCTTCGTGCCACGGCGCAGCCGCACGTAATCGGTGATCAGCTTGCCATCGAATTCGGGATGGAACTGAACCGTGAAGGCCCGCGTGTCATAAACCAGTGCCGCATGGGCACAATCGGCATTGGAGGCCACGCAGACCGCACCGTCCGGGATGCGCAGGACCTGATCCTCATGCCACGCATTCTGGAAAACAGGGCCAAGGCCGTCGAAGTCATACTCCTTGAGGCCGAGCATCCATCCGCCCTCGAATTTCTCCACGTGACCGCCAAGGGCCTGCGCGATGATCTGGTGGCCAAAGCAGATCCCCACCATCGGGATATGCGCCGCGTAGGCCGCCTGAATGAACGCCTCGAGCGGGGGGATGAAGGCGTGATCCTGATAGGCGGCATGGACAGAGCCTGTCAGAAGCCAGCCATCGCATTGCGTGACGCTGTCGGGGAAAGCCATCCCTTCGATGTCGAAGCTTTCATAGGAGAACGTCTCATTGCCCAGAAGCCGCTCGAACATCTCGGGGAAGTTCCCGTGGGTGCGCTGGATCTCCGGAACCGTATGCCCGCATTGCAGAATGCCGATTTTCATGGACACCTCGTCATGTTTCGCAGGCGTTCTAGGCGAGCGCCCCGGGAATTGAAACCGGAGAATGAACGCGCGGGTTTTGCGCCCTTCTAGCCCGCACGCCAAGGCGTGCCGCCCTGTCAGTGCGGGGTGTCGGGCGGTGTGGGCGGGCAGGGCACGGCCAGATAGGCCTCGGCCGGGATGTCAGCAAGGCCGTCCAGCAGCAGCGTGGCGCGGTCTTGTGCACTCAGCTCTGCAATCGCGTGAGAGATTGCCTCGGCCAGTGCAGGGGCCGGACCCTGTGCGGATGTGATATAGGGCAGGGCAGGCGTCGGGGCCGTTACGGCAATCTCTTTGAGATCCGTAGTGAAACTGTCCCAGCGCCGCATCATCGCCCAGCTTACCGCGTCGATCGCGGCAATCTCTGCCGCACCTCGCGCCACGGCCTCTGCGGACGCCCTGTGGGATCCGGTCCGGAGGGCCTGCGTGAACTGGAAACCGGACGTGGCCGCATGGGCGTGCACCGCGGCCCAGCCGCTTTGCGACAGCGGCTCGTTATAGGCCAGCCGCGCGCTGGCGAAGTCCTCGAACGCCCGGCGTGGATCGCTTTTTCGCGCAATCACCACGCTGTGGTAATGGCCGGGCGGACAGTCAGGCAGGTTGTGAACAGGCGTTGCCACGAGCCGCGTTTTCGAATGCAGCTTTGCGCGGAAGGGATAGCCGCAGGTCTGTGACAAGAGAAGCTTCGGGCTTTGCCAGTCCTGCCACGGATCGCTGTCGCGGCTCAGATCTGCCGGGGCGTTCATCTCGGCGGGGAGATGGTCGCGGATCAGGCGCCAGATCCTGTCATTTGCGGCCCGTGTTTCAGGGCGGTCATACATCGGCAGGGAGGCGATCACCGCGTCAACCCATGCGGGCAACGACCCGCTGGCGGGCAAGGGCGGAATCGCGGTCATTAATGCCCAGAAGCGGCGCGACCAGCCGCATGATGCCATCCTCTTCATGGTCGCGCGTCCCGTCGGCCAGAACAAGTTCCCAAAGCGCCTCGACGACCTCTTCGCGATCCTCGTGGGAGACCGCGTCCTTGATGGCGCGGGTAAACCGCACGGTGTCGGGGGCCTCGGACTCCAGAACCTCGGCATCTGCGCGCATGGCCGCGGCTTGCGCTGCAGAGAGGTCGAAATGACGGCTCAGAATCTGCGTGATCTCCTCGGCCTCGACGGCAGAATAGTCCCCGTCCGAGCGCGCGATCCGCACCAGAAGCGCGCCAAGCGCGAGTTTCACGTCCGTGCCGTCGATCGGCTCGGGTTGCACTGCCGTGAGGCGTCTTAGGAAATCACCAAACATGGATCACATATATGAAGCGGGTGCGGGCGCTGCCAAGCCCGTTAGCCGTCATACCCTTCAACAATCATCAAATCGCCGACAGAGGCCGGCGCGCGGATCGCCTTGGCGGCTTGATATTCCGCGCTCTCATAGCAAGCGATCGCGGTTACGAGATCTTTGAACTCGATCACCACGGTGCGGGACTTGGCATCGCCTTCGCGGACCTGCTGCGCCCCGCCACGGACCACGAACCTGGCGCCGAATTTCCCGAACGGGATGGCGTTTGCGGTGCGGTACGCCTCGTAGGCCGCGGGGTCGGTCACGTCGAATTGCGCGATCCAGTATCCTTTGGGCATTGCGATCTCCGGCTTAGACGAGGCGCGAATTGTCTTTCGCGGCGCGGATGAAGTCGGCAAACAGCGGATGTGGCGCGAAGGGCTTGGATTTCAGCTCGGGATGGAACTGGACACCGATGAACCAAGGATGGTCCTTCCATTCCACGATCTCCGGCAAACGGCCATCGGGTGACATGCCGGAGAAGACCAGCCCCTCCGCTTCGAGCTTCTCGCGATACTTGATATCGACCTCGTAGCGGTGACGGTGGCGCTCTTCGATGTCGCAGGAGCCGTAGATCTCGGCCACGCGGGAGCCCGGGGTCAGGCTCGCATCATAGGCGCCAAGCCGCATCGTGCCGCCCTTGTCATCGGTTTCCTTGCGTTTGACCTTGTGATTGCCCTGAACCCACTCTTTCAGGTGGTAAACAACCGGTGTGAAACGTTTTTTTCCGGCTTCATGATCGAACTCTTCCGAGCCCGCATCGGTAAGACCGGCCTTGTTGCGGGCGGCTTCGATCACCGCCATCTGCATGCCCAGACAGATCCCGAGATAGGGAATGCCGCGCTCGCGGGCGAACTGGGCGGCCTTGATCTTGCCCTCTGTGCCGCGCTCGCCAAACCCGCCGGGGACCAGAATTGCGTGGAAGCCTTCCAGACGCGGGGCCACGTCCTCGCTGTCGAAAATCTCGGCCTCGACCCATTCCACCCTGACCTTCACGCGGTTGGCCATGCCGCCATGGGTCAGCGCCTCGGCGATCGACTTATAGGCATCCTCAAGCTGGGTGTATTTCCCCACGATGGCGACCTTGACCTCGCCTTCGGGGTTGAAGATCCGGTCGGCCACGTCTTCCCAGACCGACAGGTCCGGCTTCGGCGCGGGCGAGATGTTGAACGCGTCCAGAACCGCCTGATCGAGCCCCTGCTTGTGATAGGCAAGCGGCGCCTCGTAGATCGATTTCAGATCATAGGCGGCGATGACATTCTCGGGGCGCACATTACAGAACAGGCCGATCTTGGCGCGTTCCTTGTCGGGGATCGGCTGCTCGGAGCGGCAGACCAGCACATCCGGCGCGATGCCGATCGACCGCAATTCCTTGACGGAGTGCTGTGTCGGCTTGGTCTTCAACTCGCCGCTGGCCGACAGATAGGGCAGCAGGGTCAGATGCATGAAGATGCACTGGCCGCGGGGTTTGTCCTGACTGAACTGGCGGATTGCCTCGAAAAACGGCAGGCCTTCGATGTCGCCCACCGTGCCGCCGATCTCACACAGCATGAAATCGACCTCGTCCTCGCCAATGGCGATAAAATCCTTGATCTCGTTGGTGACGTGGGGAATGACCTGAATGGTCTTGCCGAGGTAGTCTCCGCGGCGCTCTTTTTCCAGAACGGTGGAATACACGCGGCCCGAACTGATCGAATCGCTGTTGCGCGCGGCCACGCCGGTGAAGCGCTCGTAATGGCCGAGATCGAGATCCGTCTCGGCGCCGTCATCGGTGACAAAGACCTCGCCATGTTCGAACGGGCTCATCGTGCCGGGGTCGACATTGAGATAGGGGTCGAGTTTGCGCAGCCGGACGGAATATCCACGGGCTTGCAGCAATGCGCCAAGTGCCGCCGAGGCCAGCCCCTTTCCAAGTGAAGAAACCACGCCGCCGGTGATGAAAATAAATCTTGCCATTCTTGCGCGTGAGCCCCGTGTTATCGCCTGTTTTGGTGGTGATTCAGGGCAGCAGATCGCCCTTGTCCACGGGATTTAAGATATAGAAGATTCGCCGGCATCCCGCAACTGCCCGCGCAACATAATGTGCGCAGTGATGCGCGAAGTCCCAGAATTAGTGTTCAATTTCCGCCAGTTGGCTGCGCCGCTCTGTGCGGATTACTCGTCTGCGCGCGGCGGTGTCAGCGGCGTGCCGGAGGCCGGTGGCGGCAGCAAGGCGTCCGATGCCGGCACGTCGATGCCCGGCGGTGTGAGATCCGTGCTGTCGAGGACCGAGCCGCCCGATGCGTTCTGTGCGGCCATCACGGTCAGCGTGATCGAGGTGATCACGAATGCGATCCCGAACGCCCAAGTCAGTTTTCCAAGGGCCGAAACGGCCGGACGACCGGACATGGCGCCACCACCACCGCCGCCAATTCCAAGGCCGCCGCCTTCGGAGCGCTGGATCAAGACGATACCGATCAGGCACAAGGCAATGATCAGGTGGATGGTCAGGACGATGTTTTCCATGTGCTCGACGGCCCTTAAGACAATGTAGTGCGCTATCTAGCCACGCACCCGCTGGCATGCAACCCGGGATTTCCGCTTTCCCCGCCCCTGTGGCCTCGCTATACGGGCGCTGGTTTTCTGACATGCGGAAGGATCAGCATCATGGCCAATGTCGTCGTTGTCGGCGCCCAGTGGGGCGACGAGGGGAAAGGCAAGATTGTCGACTGGCTCTCCGAGCGCGCAGACGTGATCGCACGGTTCCAGGGCGGGCATAATGCCGGCCATACTCTGGTGATCGACAGCGAGGTCTACAAACTCCATGCGCTGCCCTCCGGGGTCGTGCGGGGCGGCAAGCTTTCGGTGATCGGCAACGGCGTGGTTCTGGACCCCTGGAACCTGCTCGAAGAGATCAAGACGATCCGCGCCCAAGGTGTCGAGATCACGCCCGAAACCCTTATGATCGCGGAGAACACGCCGCTGATCCTGCCGTTCCACGGAGAGTTGGACCGGGCCCGCGAGGCCCAGATTTCGGTTGCCAAGATCGGCACGACGGGACGCGGGATTGGTCCGGCTTACGAGGACAAGGTCGGCCGCCGGGTGATCCGGGTGGCGGATCTTGCCGATGACGCCACGCTGGAGCTGCGGGTGGATCGCGCGCTGATCCATCACAATGCCCTGCGCAAGGGGCTGGGCCTCGAAGAGATTGACCGCGACGCCCTGATTGCAAAACTGCGCGAGATCGCGCCCGAGATTCTGCAATATGCGGGACCGGTCTGGAAGGTGATGAACGAAAAGCGCAAGGCGGGGCGCCGGATTCTGTTCGAAGGAGCTCAAGGCGCGCTTCTGGATATCGATTTCGGAACCTACCCCTATGTGACGTCTTCGAACGTCATCGCGGGTCAGGCAGCGACGGGCGTGGGGATCGGCCCGGGCTCCATTGATTTCGTTCTTGGCATTGTCAAAGCCTACACGACCCGCGTGGGCGAAGGCCCGTTCCCGACCGAGCTTGACGATGATGACGGCCAGCGTCTGGGCGAGCGCGGCCACGAATTCGGCACGACGACAGGGCGCAAGCGCCGCTGCGGCTGGTTCGACGCGGTTCTGGTCCGCCAGACCTGCGCGACCTCCGGCGTATCCGGCATCGCATTGACCAAACTCGACGTTCTGGACGGGTTCGAGACGCTCAAGATCTGCGTCGGCTATGAACTTGACGGCAAACGGCTCGATTACCTGCCCACGGCGGCCGATCAACAGGCACGGTGCACCCCGATCTACGAGGAGATGCCGGGCTGGTCGGAAAGCACCGAGGGCGCGCGCAGCTGGGCTGACCTGCCGGCAGGCGCGATCAAATACGTGCGCCGTGTCGAGGAATTGATCGAATGCCCGGTCGCACTACTGTCCACCTCACCGGAGCGGGATGACACGATCCTCGTGACGGACCCGTTTGCCGACTGAGGAACGCGCAATGGCATTGAGTTACAAGACACGGCGGCGCCTGTCGCTGCTGATCCTGGTGGTGGGCCTGCCGGTTTACATTGTCGCGGCGATATCGCTCGTCAATCTGCTCGACCGGCCGAGTATGCTGGTCGAATTGCTGATCTATGTCGGGCTCGGGATATTGTGGATCTTTCCGCTGAAGGCGGTCTTCAAAGGCGTGGGGCAGCCTGATCCGGATGCAAAACCCGACGAGGACAGCTGATCTGGGCTGACAGGCCAGACGCTGCACATCCTGTTTGGAAATTTCGAGAGGCTCTGCCCGAAAAACAAACGGGGTGAGCGTGAGCTCACCCCGTCCGGTGGTTGGCATGCCCGTCCGGATTATTCTCCGGCGATGCGGGCCTCGGGTGTGAAACGCGAGCTTTTCGCGATCACGAATGTGCCGTCCTTGGTTTTCACCAGCTTTCCTTCGCGCAACAGCGAGCCGAAGGACCGCAGGTTCTTCTCGCGGGAGAAGTTCTCCGCACCAAAGACATCCGAAACCCGGCGCATGAGCATCGGTCGTGTGAAGCTCTCGCGGCCTTCGATGTAGGTCATGTGCGCCGCAGCGGCCTCCAGAATATCGGGGAGTTCCGTTGCGCCGACACTTTCAGCGTAGTCCGAAAGGCTCATGGCGCCTTCCGCAAGGGTCGCGTCCTCGGCCTCATCCTCGAACTCTTCCTCGATTGCGAGGGTTCCGGTCCGGATGCGGCGCGGCAGAATGCTCGCCTCTGGCTTCGGATCAGCGGAGGCGCTGTCCTCGGTCCCGTCAACGCGCTGCTCGCTCACAAGGATCAGCGGCGACGGTTGATCGGTGATCATGGCGGGACGGTCCGTGCGGCTGCCGTCCGAGCGCGGGCGCGCCCGACCGGGACGCACAACGCGTGCCAGATCCTCACGATACTGGTCCAGTTCGCGCTCCTCCTCGGCCGCAGCGGCCTCGGCGATGGACGAATCTGCCTTGGTGGCTGCGACAGCGGCCTTGAGATGCGCGATGGAGGCACGGCGCACCGAGCTTTCCTCGTCTTCCTCAAGGCGTGTGCTGGTGGCATCCATCAGGCGCGACAGGGCGGCTTCTTCGTCCTCGAGCGGTTGCTTGGAGCGGCGTTCAAGACGGGCCTGACGGGCATCCTCAGCCTCGGCCTGGGCGGATTGCTCAAGCAGGCTCTGGATGCCTTCCATTTCCATCGGATGGACTTCGTCCTCCTGTGCGTCGCTGTCCTCGTAGGTGAACATCGCATCTTCGTCGGAGACCGGCGCGTCGTAAGTTGATGCCTCGTCTTCTTCGAAGAAAGCCTCTTCGACCTCCTCCTCTTCGAAGGCATCCTCTTCAGCCGCGTCCTCTTCGACCGTGTCCTCGCCGACCGTGTCCTCTGCGGCTTCGGCCTCTTCGAACGCGGCGTCTTCGGCCTCGTGCGCTTCGGCCTCGTCCTCGGCAGTGTCGTCGCTCATCCCGATTTCGCGGGCCAGTGCGGCTTCGATATCCTCGGGAAGATCGTCCTCATCCGTATGGGACGCGCTGCGGATTGCGTCGCGGGAAATCTGCTGGATGATAACGCGCGGCTTGACATGAGCTTCGGTCTCTTCCGCATCGGTGTCCTCGGAGGCCGCTTCGACCTCCTCGTCCTCGAACGCCTCATCTTCGATTTCGGGCTGCTCATCGGCAAACTCGGATGCGATGAAGTCGGACGCCTCGGCTTCCTCATCGTAAATCGCTGAATACCCCGTTTCGTCCTCTTCCTCGTAGTCCGAGGTTTCTTCCTGTGCGGGGTGAACAGCGGTTTCGGGCTCGAGGTAGAGCGGGGCGTCAAACCCTGTGCTTTCTTCCTCGGCTTCCGCAACCTCTACTTCCTCAGCCTCAGCCTCAGCCTCAGCCTCAGCCTCAGCCTCGGCTTCTTCAGCCTCAGCCTCAGCCTCGGCTTCTTCAGCCTCAGCTGCTTCGGCCTCCGCTTCGTCTGCGGTGTCTGCCTCGTAGGCTTCTACGGCTTCCGCCTCGTCTTCCGCAGGTGTGTCGTCCTCGGCAGCCTCTGCTTCGACCGCCTCGGCTTCGGCAGCTTCGGCTTCAGCCGTCTCTGCCTCACCCTCAGCACCCTCAAAGCTTTCAGCGGCCTCGAAGGACATCTCTTCCTCCTCGGCGGGAAGCAACTCTTCCTCATAGGCGTCGGCAAGGTCTGCAGAGATCTCCTCTGCGACGGCCTCTTCCGGCTCTTCCTGCGGGGCGGTGTCCAGTTCGGCGTCTTCCGTGACCTCTTCCGCGATCTCTTCTTCGGTCTCGGATGTCTCCTCGACCTCGGTCATCTCCGGCTCTGCATAGGGCGCGTAAGCATCGAAGGACTGCGTGTCAAAAGACGGTGCATCAAAAGACGGTGCATCGTCGGCCGGCACCGGCTCATACTCTTCCGCAGGGGCGAAAAACGCCGCGTCGCGCGGGTCCTCGTCAAAGGCCAGATCCTGTGCCGCTTCGCTCGCGACAGCAGCACGGATGCGCTTCAGCTTTTCAGCAACCGAACCTTCCACAACCGGGCTGTCCACCGGCGCTTCAGGAGCCGCAGGCGCGACTTCCGGCGCGGCGATGTCCTGCGCGGGCTCAAAGCTCGGCGCGGGCGCCGCTGCCGGCGCCTCAACCTGAGCGGGGGCCTCGACCGGCTCCGCCTGGCGCAGGATCAGGTTGTTCTCCGTCACCTCGGCATTCACCTGCTGCTGGATCGTCTGCTCAGCAATCTTGTGAAGCATGTCTGCATCGGGTTGCGGAGGCTCCGCACCAAAGTACCGGTCACCGGCTGCGAGGTCGCGGAAATACTCCGCAATCGCCCGCATTGTGGAGAACGGATCGTCAAACCCTTCAAGGGTGCATGAAAAAGTCCCATATGAGACTGTAAGAATCTTGCTATCACCAACCACGGTAAGCTCTCTTTCTCCCCAACCCATCGAGGAAAGTATCATTGCGTCTGAACATTCCCCAAACGAAAATTGTCAATTCCAGCAGAATAATCAGAAGGAATTCTAGGGATTATGTCCAAAAGGAGCATTAATACCGAAATGTGTCCTCCTGTTGTCCGCACCCGCACATTTTTGACACTTTTGGGAGGGGGTCCGACACATTTAAGTCATATAAAACAGTCGCTTAAGATTGCCCCGATTCTGGTGGCCGCCGATAGCGGTGCCGATTCGGCGCTGCGGGCGGGTCATATGCCGGCGGCGGTGATCGGAGATATGGACTCAATCTCGGAGATGAGCCGTGCCGCGATCGACCCCGGGATCTTCCATCACATCGACGACCAGCACAGCACCGATTTCGAGAAATGTCTGACCCGCATCGAGGCGCCGCTGATCCTGGCGCACGGATTTTCCGGCGGGCTGCTCGATCACCAGCTGGCCGCCTGCAATGCGCTGGTGCGCCACCCCGCACAAAGCTGCATCCTGATGGGGCGCGACGACATCTGTTTTCTCGCCCCGCTCGAGTTCGACATCGACCTGCCGCACGGCACGCGGTTCTCGCTCTTCCCGATGGGGGAGGTGCAGGGCGTCAGCGAGGGGCTGCTCTACCCGATCGAAGAGGTCGACATGTCGCCGGGCCATCTGATCGGCACGTCGAACACCGTGACCGGCCCTGTGCGGCTCAAATTCTCCAGCCGCCACATGCTGGTCCTGCTGCCCCGCACACAACTGCAGGTCGTCTTGCGGGCGCTTGGGAAAACTTGATGCGATTTGGCTCTCGCACCGTGTGGCCAAACATCCTATAGAACGCGGGAAACACAGGAGTGAGCCGATGACATCTGATCTGTCCCCGATCGATACAGCGAAACACGCGGCAGCGCGGCGCGCCGTGGCGTTCATCGAAGACGGTATGCGTGTTGGTCTGGGCACCGGCTCGACCGCGGAATGGATGGTCAAATGTCTCGGCGAACGGGTGCGCAACGAGGGGCTGCGGATCACCGGAGTGGCAACCTCCAAGCGCACGGCGAAACTGGCCGAGGAACTGGGCATCACCGTCGTCTCGCTCGACGAGGCGAAATGGCTGAACCTGACCATCGACGGCGCGGACGAATATGATCACGACCTCAACCTGATCAAGGGCGGTGGCGGGGCCCATCTGATCGAGAAGATCGTGGCCACGGCATCTGACCAGATGATCGTGATCGCGGACCTCTCCAAACAGGTCGACACGCTTGGGGCGTTTCCCCTGCCGGTGGAGGTCATCCCCTTCGGGTGGCAGACCACGAAATCGCTGATCGAGGAAACGCTGGTCAATCTCGATGTGATGGGGCGCACGGTGACGCGACGGATGGTGGATGGCGCGCCCTTCGTCTCCGACGAGGGCAATTTTATCCTCGATCTTGATCTCAAGCGCATCGGTGACGCACGCCAGACCAGTCTGGCGCTGAACCAGATCCCGGGCGTGGTGGAGAACGGCCTGTTCATCGACATCTGCGATATCGTCGTGATCGGGGCGGGGGACGGCTCCGTGGAACTGCGCGACCTGAGCCGCGGCACGGTTGAACATGAAGCGGCCCGCGAGGGGCGCGAAGAAAACCTGTTCGTCGAAATCGACGATTGAGCGCGTTGGGGGCCTCGCATGGAGTTTGACTACGATCTTTTCGTGATTGGCGGCGGCTCTGGCGGTGTCCGGGCGGCCCGCGTGGCGGCAGCGCAAGGGGCCAAGGTCGCGCTTGCGGAAGAAAACCGCATGGGCGGGACCTGCGTGATCCGCGGCTGCGTCCCGAAGAAGCTGATGGTGTTCGCATCAAGCTACCGTGCGGCGGCAGGCGAGGCCGGGGATTACGGCTGGGATATCGATCTGGGCGATTTCGACTGGATGAAGTTCCGCACCCGTCTGCATGCCGAGCTTGACCGGCTCGAGACTGTCTATCAGGGCCTGTTGAAGGGCTCCGGCGTGACGACCTTTGATGAACGCGCCACGGTGAAGGACCCGCATACCGTTCTTCTCGCCAGCGGTGCCGAGGTTACGGCCAAGCATATCCTGATTGCGACGGGCGGGCGCCCGATGCGCCCCGAGGAAGGGTTCGATGCCTCGATCGGCATGGTCTCCGATGACATCTTCAACATGGAAGAGCTGCCCCGCTCGATCCTGATCGTGGGCGGCGGCTATATCGCCTGTGAATTCGCCTGTATCCTGAACGGCCTCGGCGTGAAGGTGACGCAGTTCTACCGCGGCGCGCAAATTCTGCGGGGCTTTGACGATGAAGCCCGCGGCCTGATCGCCGACCAGATGCGCTCTCAGGGCATCGAGATCCACACGGGCGCGAATGTGCTCGACATGAAAGAGCAGGATGGCGGGATCTGGGTCAAAGGCTCGAACGGCATCACGGCGGTCTATGACAAGGTCCTGTTTGCCACCGGGCGTGTGCCCAACACGGACAATCTGGGACTTGAGAACACCGATGTCGAGGTCGGGCGCCGCGGCGAGATCGTGGTCGACAGCTACTCGCAGACCGCGCAGCCCTCGATCTACGCCATTGGCGACGTGACCAACCGTGTGAACCTGACGCCGGTGGCCATTCGCGAAGGCATGGCGTTCGTTGAAACCGTGTTCAACGGCAATCCGACCGAGGTCGATCACGACCTGATCCCCTCGGCTGTGTTCACGCAGCCCGAGATGGGCACGGTGGGCCTTTCGGAAGAAGCGGCGCGCGAGCAGGAGCCGATCGAGGTCTACTGCACGTCGTTCAAACCGATGCAGCAGTCTTTCGTCGGGCGCGAGGATCGCGTGATGATGAAGCTGGTGGTGAGCCAGAAGACCGGCGTGGTGCTGGGCTGTCATATTGTCGCGCCGCAGGCGGGCGAAATGATCCAGCTGGCGGGGGTCGCGGTCAAGATGGGCGCGACCAAGGCCCAGTTTGATCAGGTTTGCGCTGTCCACCCCACTATGGCAGAAGAGCTCGTAACTATGAAAACTCCGATCAGAAGCGCTTGAATTCAGGCGCGTTGCACCCAATTAGCAAAGAGCGACTTAATCAAAGGAAGTACCTGAATGGCCGGGAATAATGGCGGACCCTGGGGCGGCGGTGGAAATCGCGGCGGCGGGGATAACCGAGGCGGGAACAACGGCGGCGGCAATGACGGCCGCGGACCGGGTGGTGAAGGCCCGCAGATACCTGAAATCGACGAGTTGATGAAAAAGGGCCAAGAGCAGCTGCGCGTCCTGATGGGCGGCCGTGGCAGCGGTGGTGGTCGCAGCGGCGGCGGAGGCCAAGGCAGCGGCGGCGGTTTCTCCAAGGGCTCGCTGGGCCTGATCGCGCTCGCAGGGCTCGGAATGTGGGCATTTGCCTCGTTCTACACGGTCAAGCCGGAAGAACAGTCGGTTGAGCTTTTCCTTGGCGAATATTCGGCAACCGGTAGTCCGGGTCTGAACTTCGCGCCTTGGCCGATCGTGACCGCGGAAGTCATTCCGGTGACCCGCGAACAAACCGAAGATATCGGGGTGGGCCGTGGCACCGGCCGTGGTGATGACGGCCTGATGCTGACCACCGACGAGAACATCGTCGACATCGACTTCCAGGTGGTCTGGAACATCAACGATCCAGCGAAGTTCCTCTTCAACCTTGCCGAACCGAACGCCACCATCCGCGCGGTGAGTGAATCGGCCATGCGCGAAGTGATCGCACGCTCGGAACTGGCGCCGATCCTCAACAGGGACCGCCAGATCATTGCCGACAACGTGCAGCAGCTGATCCAGTCGACGCTCGATCAATATGAAAGCGGCGTGAATATCGTGCGTCTCAACCTCGACCGGGCCGACCCGCCGCGCGAAGTGATCGACAGCTTCCGTGAAGTTCAGGCCGCTGAACAGGAACGGGACCGTCTGCAGCGTCAGGCTGACGCCTATGCCAACCGGGTTCTGGCGGGCGCACGCGGTGAAGCCGCCCAGACAATGGAACAGGCCGAAGCCTACCGGGCGCAGGTCGTGAACGAAGCACAAGGTGAGGCCAGCAGATTCAGCGCGGTTCTGGCCGAATATGAGAAGGCACCGGAAGTGACCCGCAAGCGTCTGTATCTGGAAACCATGGAAAAAGTGTTTGGCAATGTCGACAAGGTGATCCTTGACGATGCCGTGGACGGACAGGCCTCTGGTGTTGTCCCTTACCTGCCGCTCAATGAGCTGCGCAAATCCGGCGGGGGGTCGAACTGATGAATAAAGGTCTCGCATTCCTGATCGTGCTGGGTGGCGCGGTCATGCTGGCACTGTCGTCGCTGTTCATCGTCGATGAGCGTGAGAAGGCGCTGGTGCTCCAGTTCGGTCAGATCAAATCGGTCAAGGAAGACCCGGGTCTGGCTGTCAAAATTCCGTTTATCCAGGACGTCGTGCGTTACGACGACCGGATCCTTGCGCTCGACACCGAGGTCACCGAGGTTACGCCCTCCGATGACCGCCGACTGGTGGTTGACGCTTTTGCCCGCTACCGGATTACCGACGTCGTTCAGTTCCGGCAGGCGGTTGGTGTCGGCGGTCTGCGCACAGCCGAGGCGCGTCTCGAAGGCATCCTCAACCCGACCATCCGGGCCGTGCTGGGTTCCGACGGTGTGACGTCCAACACGATCCTGTCTGCGGACCGGGCCGAACTGATGGCCCGTATCACGCAGGAAGCCCGCGCGCGGGCCCGCCCGCTGGGCATCGAAGTGGTCGACGTGCGTCTCAAGCAGACCAACCTGCCCAACCAGAACCTCGACGCGACCTTTGCGCGGATGCGCGCAGAGCGTGAACGGGAAGCCGCGGACGAGATCGCACGGGGTGAAGAAGCCGCCCAGCGTGTGCGTGCGCAAGCCGACCGGACCGTGGTGGAGCTTGTCTCCGACGCCACGAAGAACGCCGATATCATTCGCGGTGAGGCCGATGCGGAGCGCAACAACATCTTCGCAAGCGCCTTTGGCGAGGACCCGGAATTCTTCGAGTTCTACCGGTCTCTGACCGCCTATGAGCGTTCGCTTCAGGGAGAAAACTCCACGATGGTGATCCGTCCCGACAGCGAATTCTTCGATTATCTGAAGTCGGATGTCGGGCGGTGATAAGTCATATCGCACTGGCCATTGGCCTCGTGCTTGTTGTTGAGGGGCTGGTGATTGCACTGGCCCCTTCGCGTCTTGAAGACCTGTTGAAGGTCCTGATGGATATTCCGGTGGAGCAGCGGCGCTTTCTGGGGCTGCTTGCCGTGGCGATCGGCACCGCTCTGGTCTGGCTGGCCAAGTCTGCTTTCGGCTGATCACTTCGATGTGCGCGACCCACGCTGCTTTTTCACGCAGAGTTGACGCAGATCGCGCAGAGAACCATTGAACCCGCCGCGCAAAACACCAACTCTAGACCCATGACACGCCCTGCGCCGCAAGCGGGGCGGAAGGAAAAGATCAATTGGAGGATCACCACGTGAACGCTCACGCACTACCACGAACACTTACCCCGTTCGGACCGGCGCGCGCCCTCGCAGCACTGGTTCTCGGGATGGCGCTGTTGCTGGCGCAGGCGATGACCGCCAATGCAAAAATGCCCGAGAGCTTCGCCGACCTCGCCGAATCCGTCAGCCCCGCCGTTGTGAACATCACGACCGCGACCACCGTGGCCGGCGTTGACCAGGGGCCGCGCCCGCTGGTTCCCGAAGGCTCGCCGCTGGAAGATTTCTTCCGTGATTTCATGGACCGCCAGCAGGAGGGACAGCGTCCGCGCCGGTCTTCCGCGCTGGGATCGGGTTTCGTGATTTCCGAGGATGGCTACATCGTCACGAATAACCACGTGATCGACAAGGCCGATGAGATCAATATCGAGTTCTTCTCGGGCGAACAGCTTGAGGCCACGGTCATCGGCACCGACCCCAAAACCGATATCGCGCTGCTCAAGGTGGACAGCGACAAGCCGCTGCCCTTCGTGCCGTTCGGCGACAGCGATGCGGCCCGTGTGGGCGACTGGGTGATGGCCGTCGGCAACCCGCTGGGTCAGGGCTTCTCGGTCTCGGCCGGTATTATCTCGGCGCGCGAACGTGCCCTGAGCGGAAGTTACGATGATTTCATCCAGACCGATGCCGCGATCAACCGGGGCAACTCGGGCGGACCGCTCTTCAACACCGACGGTGAGGTGATCGGCGTGAACACCGCGATCCTGTCGCCAACCGGTGGCTCTATCGGGATCGGCTTCTCGATGTCCTCTGCCGTTGTGACCCGCGTGGTGGATCAACTCAAAGAGTTCGGGGAGACCCGCCGCGGCTGGCTGGGCGTGCGTATTCAGGACGTGACCGATGACGTCGCCGAAGCGCTGGGTCTTGCCGATGCCGAGGGCGCTCTTGTGACAGATGTGCCCGAGGGCCCCTCGAAAGAGGCCGGGATCGAACCGGGCGATGTGATCGTGGACTTTGACGGCAAGCCGGTGGAGGACACGCGCGAGCTGGTCCGCATCGTCGGCAACACCATGGTTGGCAAGGCCGTGCGGGTGAAGGTGATCCGCGAGGGCAAGAGCCAGACCCTTGTTGTGACGCTGGGCCGCCGTGAGGAAGCCGAGGCGACCCCGGTGCCCGCCGCCATGCAAGAGCCCGAAGATCTGGATGAAGGCGTTGTTCTGGGAATGACCTTGTCGGTTCTGAATGACGATCTGCGCGGCCAGCTTGGGCTGGGCGATACCGCCACGGGTCTGGTCGTCAAGGACGTGGCCGAAGACAGCGATGCGTTCGAGAAAGGTCTTCGCGCCGGCGATCTGATCGTCGAGGCGGGCCAGCAGAAGATCGAAGATCTGGCCGGTCTGAACGAGCGTCTGGAAGAGGCCCGGGAAGCGGGCCGCAAATCCTTCCTTATTCTGGTGCGCCGTCAGGGCGACCCGCGCTTCGTGGCGCTGTCGCTGGAAGAGTAATCTTCATTGCATGGAACTTGAGAAGGCGCCTTCGGGCGCCTTTTTCTATGCCCGTCTTTCTATGCGCATGGCTCAGGACGCGTCGGGCAGCAGCAACTCGTCGAGCATGTGGGAGATATCCTCGATATGCTCCGCAACGATGTGGCAGACACCGCTTTCGCGCTGCAGGCGTCCGGTGACGCGCAGCAGCCGCCCCGCGATCACGGCGCGGCGGAACTGTTTGAAGGTCTTCTTCCAGACGATGATGTTGCTGATACCGGTCTCGTCTTCCAGCGTGATGAACACGACGCCATGCGCCGTTCCGGGGCGCTGACGCACCAGCACCAGCCCGGCCACCCTCACCCGCGCGCCATTGGGCGGCTCCTCGAGCCGGTCATGGGGAAGGCAGGCCGGAGGGCGGGGCCAGCGGTTGGGGGAGGGGGTGAGAGGAAGCATGAGAACAAAAATAGAACAAATGCTCGGAAATGCAATATTGCAAACGGCTCTGGCAAAACCGGGGCGGAAGCACTAATTGGCTATTGGATGACTTGAAATGCATGGGGACCGAGATGGCAAAGATCACCTATATTGAGCACAACGGCACGGAACACGTGGTTGACGTTTCCAATGGCCTGACGGTCATGGAAGGTGCACGCGACAACAACATTCCGGGGATCGAAGCCGATTGCGGGGGCGCCTGCGCCTGTTCGACCTGCCATGTCTATGTCTCCGAGGACTGGGTCGAGAAGCTTCCGGCAAAAGAGGCCATGGAAGAAGACATGCTCGACTTTGCCTTTGAACCCGATCCGTCCCGCTCGCGCCTGACCTGCCAGCTCAAGGTCACCGATGCGCTGGACGGTCTCGTCGTTCAAATGCCCGAAAAACAGATTTGATCCGCAGCGCGCTTCTGCTGACCCTGCTGGCAAGCCCGTGTCTTGCCGAGACAGTCGTGGACGCCCGCTACAGTGAACCCACGTCGCGCTACGCCCATGGGGTGTTGGGCGATGCGATCGAATGGGGCGCGCTGGAGATCACACTGGCCTCCGGCGAAATCCGGACCTTCCGGCTGCCGGAAACGCGGGTGTTCGAAGATCTTGCCCCGCGGATGCAGGACCTCGACGGGGACGGCACCGCGGAAATCATCGTCGTTGAGGCAGACGCGGAGCTGGGCGCGCAGCTTGCCATCTATGGGGCGCAGGGAAAGATCACGGCGACGCCGCATATCGGCCGGGCCTACCGCTGGCTGGCCCCGGTCGGGGCCGCCGATATCGACGGTGACGGTGTGACGGAGATCGCATTTGTCGACCGCCCGCATCTGAGAAAATCTCTGGAAGTTTACAAATATCGTGACGGCACGCTCAGCCCGTGGGCCCGTTTCGGTCCCGTCACCAATCACCTGATCGGGCAGGACTATATCAGCGGCGGCATTCGGGACTGCGCGGGAGGCCCTGAGATTGTGGTTGCGCGCGCCGATTGGCTGGAGGTGCTGACCCTCACATGGGCCGGCGACGCCTTCGAAATCTCCCGACAGGCCCCGAACGCCGGGCCCGAGAGTTTCGCCCGCGCGCTGTCCTGTTCCGAATGATCTGACGCGGCTGTGCTCAGAGCGCCCGGGTCAAAGGGCGCGCCAGCCGATATCGGAGCGGTTGAACCCTTCGGGCCAGTCGATCTGCTCGATCATGTCATAGGCCCGGTCGCGGGCCTGCCGCAGGCTGTCATCACGCGCCGTGACGTTCAGAACGCGCCCGCCCGAGGCCGCGATATGGTCGTCGCGGCGGGTTGTTCCGGCGTGAAAGACCATGTTGCGGCTGTCCTCGGGCAGATCCTCAAGCCCGTGAATGATGCTGCCCTTCTCATAGGCGCCCGGATAGCCCTTCGCGGCCATGACGACCGTGATGGCATGATCTTCGGCCCAGTGCACTTGTGCCTCGTCCAGTCGCCCCTCGGCGCAGGCCAGCATCAGGTCGAGCGCCTGTGCGCCCAGACGCATCATCAGCACCTGACATTCAGGATCGCCGAACCGGACATTGTATTCCACCAGCCGCGGCTGCCCGTCCTTGATCATGAGCCCGGCATAAAGGACGCCCTGATAGGGCGTGCCACGGCGCGCCATCTCCTGAACGCTCGGCACGACGATCTGCTCCAATGCGGCCTTGGCCACGGCATCCGTCAGCACGGGGGCCGGGGAATAGGCGCCCATGCCGCCGGTATTGGGGCCTTCATCGCCGTCATAGGCGCGCTTGTGGTCCTGAGCAGTGCCAATCGGCAGCACGTTCTCACCGTCACACAGAACGAAGAAGGAGGCCTCTTCGCCCTCCATGAATTCCTCGATCACAACCTCGGCACCGGCAGCGCCGAAGGCACCACCCAGCATGTCGTCCACCGCGGCCAGCGCGGTCGCCTCATCCATGGCGACAACCACACCCTTGCCCGCGGCCAGACCATCGGCCTTGATCACGATCGGCGCGCCCTGCGCACGAATGTAGTCCTGAGCGGGGCCAGACTCGGAAAAGCGTGCATAACCCGCCGTCGGCGCACCCGCGGCGTCGCAGATTTCTTTGGTAAAGGCTTTTGAGGCTTCCAGTTCGGCGGCTGCGGCAGAGGGCCCGAACGCAAGGATGCCCGCGGCCCGCAACGCATCGGCGACACCGGCGGCCAGCGGCGCTTCGGGGCCGATGATGACAAAATCGATCGACTGGTTGACGGCAAATTCCGCGACCCGCACCCCGTCCTCGATATCAAGGCTTGCGCATTCGGCGATCTCTTCCATCCCGGCATTTCCCGGCGCCACGATCAGACGGTCGCATTTCGGGTTCTGTTTGACCGCCCAGGCCAGGCTGTGTTCGCGACCACCGCCGCCGAGGATCAGAATGTTCATCTTGCCAAACCCTGCTTTTCCTTATCTGCCGCGCGTTTTATGCTGTGCACCAACGCATCACAAGCAGGCAATCACCATGGATCTTCTCGAAGAGGCCGGCCCGGGCCGAAATGAGCCGGAATTCAGCGTCTCCGAGATCTCCGGCGCCATCAAGCGCGTGATCGAGGGCGAGTTCGGCCGCGTTCGGGTCCGGGGCGAGTTGGGCCGGGTGATGGTGGCCCGCTCCGGCCATGTCTACCTGGATCTCAAGGACGAGCGCGCGGTGCTGTCCTCGGTGATCTGGAAAGGGCAGGCGGCCAAGCTCAGCGTCCGGCCCGAAGAGGGCATGGAAGTTGTCGCGACCGGCCGGCTGACCACGTTCCCGGGCCAGTCGCGCTACCAGATGGTGATCGAGGACATCCGGCCCGCCGGCGTGGGCGCGTTGATGGCGATGCTCGAGAAACGCAAGAAAGCGCTGGAGGCCGAGGGGCTCTTCGCGCCCGAGCGCAAGAAACCGATCCCCTACCTGCCCGAGGTCATCGGCGTGGTGACATCGCCCCAGGGGGCCGTGATCCGCGATATCCTGCACCGTCTGCGCGAGCGATTTCCGCGCAAGGTCCTGATCTGGCCCGTGGCCGTGCAGGGAGAGGGCTGCGCCCCGCAGGTCGCCGCGGCCATCGAGGGTTTCAATGCGCTGACACCCGGCGGCGCCCTGCCGCGTCCCGATCTGATCATCGTGGCCCGGGGCGGCGGCTCGATCGAGGACCTCTGGGGCTTCAACGAGGAGATCGTGGCGCGCGCGGCGGCGGCCTCTGATATCCCGCTGATCTCCGCGGTCGGCCATGAAACCGATACCACGCTGATCGATTATGTCTCCGACCGGCGCGCCCCGACACCCACGGCTGCCGCGGAAATGGCCGTGCCGGTGCGGCTGGACCTGCTGGCCACGCTCGACAGTTTCGACAGCCGCCTGACCCGCGCCATGGCCAGCCGGATCGAGATGCGCGGACAACGTCTGCGCGACCTGTCGCGCGCCCTTCCGCGGATAGATGAACTGACCGCGCCCGCCACCCAAAGGCTCGACGCGCTGTCGCTGCGCCTGCCCGCGGCGCTGCGCAGCGCAACCCAGGCCAAGGCGCTGGCGTTCGAGCGCGCCTCGGCGCCGCTGCGGGCGGGCATCCTGCACCAGCGGGCAGAAGCCGCCAGGGCGCGGCTCGATCAGGCCACGGGCCTCTTGGCACGCGCGTCCGGCACCCGGGTCGAGCGCAAGCGCGCGGCGCTGGAGCGAACCAGCGCACGGCTTGTTCCCGCCCGTCTGTCGCGCGATCTGAGCCAGAAACAGGACGCATATCAGCGCGGCCTCAAGGCCCTGTCCGATGCCAGTGCGGCGCAGCTCCGGCGCTGGCAGGACACGCTGTCGCGCCTCGACCAGTTGAGAGAGACGCTTGGCTATCAGGCCACACTTGATCGCGGCTACGCGGTGGTCTGGTCCGGAGCGCAGGTGGTGACCTCGAAAACCGCGGCGGAGCGTGCGGATGCGCTGGAAATCCAGTTCAAGGACGGGCGGTATGCGCCGGCCCGGGCGCCGCAGGCCCCGGGGCGTTCCAGAAAGAAACCGCCTGAGACCGGCGGGCAGGGCTCCCTGTTCGAGGATTGAGCACGGCGCTAGCGCGTGAAACGCACGCCAACCTGGGGCCCGAGGCACTCCACCGGTGCCGTGTTCTGGCCGACCACGCGCAGATCATTGCGTGGATCGTCCCCGATCACGCGCGCAGACTTTCCGGTTCGTGTTTCAAGGAAATGCCAGCATTGCGCATCGGGCTGGCCTTCATACTGAAAACAAATGCCGTCCCCTTCGGGATACCACAGGCCGCGCTGGCAGGTGCCGTCAAGGAATGTCCAGATGACCCGCCGCCCGCTGAGATATTGCTCCGCGCCGTAAGCGGTGCCGCGCCGCGCAAAATAAAGCGTCGTGCCGGTGGTGAAACGGTCGAACTCTTCGGCTGACAGAACCGTCTCGGAACGGGCGGCTCCCGCGGGGACGAAGCCCGCAAAAAGGGCTGCGATCAGCAGAACGAAGGTCGAGGCAAAGCGGCGCATGTCCGCGCCACGATACAGCACCCCGCGCGCCGGTGACAGAGATATCCCGCTGCCCACTTCCATCCGGCGTCCGCGCGTATTAGGTGAAAGGGGCGGAAGTTTGCGGGGCCCTATGTCGTTTTTCAACAAACTCAAAAATCGCCTGTTCAAGTCGTCCTCCAAGCTGGAGGAAGGACTGGATGCCATTGTCGAAGAAGGTGGCGAGGAAGAGGTCGTCGAAACGGCGCAAGAGCCGCTTGCCGCTGAGCCCGAAACGGTGATTTCTGAGCCTGAGCCTGAGCCTGAGCCTGAGCCTGAGCCTGAGCCTGAGCCTGAGCCTGAGCCTGAGCCTGAGCCTGAGCCTGAGCCTGAGCCTGAGCCTGTTGACGAGATCGCATCGGATGAGGTTGTTCAACCCGAACCCGAACCCGAACCCGAACCCGAACCCGAACCCGAACCCGAACCCGAACCCGAACCCGAACCCGAACCCGAACCCGAACCGAAGAAACCGGGCCTTCTGGGCCAGCTTCTGGGGCGTGGCAAGGTCAAGAAAACGGTCATGCGTCGCGAACTTGACGACGACATGCTCGAGCAACTCGAAGAGCTGCTGATTGCCTCCGACATGGGGGTCGACACGGCCTTGCGGGTCACCGCCAATCTCGCCGAGGGACGCTTTGGCAAGAAGCTCTCGGTTGATGAGATCAAGTCGCTTCTGGCTGCCGAGATCACCGCCATCATGGAACCGGTGGCCAAACCCATGCCGCTCTACCCCAACCGCCCGCAGGTCGTGCTCGTGGTGGGCGTCAACGGATCGGGCAAGACCACCACCATCGGCAAACTGGCCAGCCAGTTCAAAGCCGCCGGCAAATCCGTCGTGATCGCGGCAGGCGATACCTTCCGCGCCGCGGCGGTCGAACAGCTTCAGGTCTGGGGTGAGCGCGCCGGCGTGCCGGTTCTGACCGCACCCGAAGGCTCGGATCCGGCCAGCCTTGCCTTCGATGCGATGGAACAGGCCGAGCGCGACGGCGCCGACTTGCTGCTGATCGATACGGCCGGACGGCTGCAAAACCGCGCCGACCTGATGGAGGAACTGGCCAAGATCATCCGCGTGATCCGCAAGAAAGATGACACCGCGCCCCACAACACCCTGCTGGTGCTCGATGCGACAACGGGCCAGAACGCGCTCAATCAGGTCGACGTGTTCCGCGACATCTCCGATGTCTCGGGGCTGGTGATGACAAAGCTCGACGGCACTGCAAAAGGCGGCGTGCTCGTCGCGCTCGCCGACAAGTTCGGCCTGCCGATCCATGCGATCGGCGTGGGCGAACAGATCGACGATCTGGCGCCGTTCGATCCCGAGGAATTCGCAGTCGCCCTGACCGGCACCGCTCAGTGACCGCGCAGATGCGGCTCAGACGACGGGCCTTGCAAGCCGCGCAACCGGAACTCTGCGCCCCGCGGCTTTCATGTCTCTCTAAATATCCCCGCCGGAGGCCCCTTCGGTGATGGGCGAGTGGCTGGTCTCTATCGCGGGCACACCGCAAGGGGCGCAGCTTGCCACCGTTCTGGCACTTGTCTCCGCCATCGCACATGCGTTTTTCGGAGCCCTCCAGAAGGGCCGTCACGACCCGTGGCTGTCGCGCGGCGTGATCGATTTCTGCCTCGCGGTGATGTCGGCGCCCATCGCGCTCTTCCTCGTGCCGTGGCCCACGGTCGAGACGCTCTGGCTGCTTCTGGCCAGCGTGGTGATCCACTTCTTCTACAAGCTCTCCATCGCGCTCTCCTATGAACGTGCGGCCTATACGGTGGTCTATCCGGTGGTGCGCGGCATCGGCCCCCTCATCACGGTCATCGCGGCGGTGGCTATCTTTTCGGAACGTTTCACGGCGCTGCAATGGCTCGGCGTTGCCTGTCTGTCGGGGGGGATCTTGCTGCTCGCCGGGCGCAACCTCGCCGCAGAAAAACTTGATCCGGCCAGCCTCAAGGTCGGATTGGCCTGGGCGGTGACCGGAGGCGTTCTCGTGGCGCTTTATACGACCTTTGACGCCTTCGCGATCCGCGCGACGCCGGACCCGTTCACCTTCATCGCGTGGCTGTTCTTTCTGTCGTCTCTGGATTTCCCGTTTATCTCGCTCTGGCGTTACCGGCGCGCCGCGATCCGCCCTGCACCCGGCCCTTTGCTGGCGCGTGGTGTTCTCGGCGCGGTGGTGGCATGGATCAGCTTTGGCGGCGTGATGCTGGCCACACGGCTCGACTCGGTCGGCGAAGCGGCGGTTTTACGCGAAACCTCAACGGTTTTCGCAGCCCTCATCGGATGGGTCGTGTTAAGGGAAAAAACCGGTCCGGGCAGAGTGATTCTGATGGCCCTGATCGCGCTTGGCGCGGTGATCGTTAAACTTGGAGGATAAATGGCAGGTCGCAAGATACATCCCGGTCTGAAATTCGCTTTGGAATTCGGTCCGATTGTTGCTTTTTTCATCGGCTACGTGCGGTTCAAGGAAGATGTCTTCACGGTCGGAGGCGTCGAGTATGACGGCTTTATCGCGGTGACGGCGGCGTTTATCCCGATTCTGCTGGTCTCGACCGGGATCTTGTGGTGGCTGACGGGGCACCTGTCGCGCATGCAGCTGGTCACAGCGGTGCTGGTCGTGGTGTTCGGCGGCATGAGCATCTGGTTCAACGATGACCGCTTCTTCAAGATGAAGCCCACCATCATCTACCTGATCTTTGCCGGTGCGCTGGGCATCGGGCTTGCGCGCGGCCAGTCCTATCTGGCCTTCATGATGGAAGAGCTGATCCCGCTGAAACCCGAAGGCTGGATGATCCTGACCAAGCGGATGGCGCTGTTTTTCTTCGCCCTTGCCGTGGCCAATGAAATCGTCTGGCGGACCATGTCCACCGATGCCTGGGTCAATTTCAAGACCTTCGGCCTGACCCTCGCAATCTTCGGGTTCTTCATGACGCAGGGCAAACTGTTCCAGCTCTACAGCACCGAAGACGAGAAAAGCTAAGCAGAGAAAGGGGCCTCCCGCGTGGCGGGAGGCGCCCAATCAGCCGACGTGGAAGAGCGTGTTGAAAAGCTTGGGATCAAGGCTCTCGGAGGCAAATGTCTCACCCTCGGTGAGAACCGAAACCGCATCATGCGAATGCAGGCTTTCCTGATGGCTCGCCACGACGCGGAAATCGTTGATCCGGTCGTCCTTCAGAAGCTGTTCGCAGAATGAGCGTGCAGCATCCTCCACAAAGATCGGATTGGCCGCATTCAACTCGGCAAAGGCCTGTTCGTCCTCGCGTTTGACCATCACCTGCGTTTCCGTCGGCACGGCGGCGCGGCACAGGTCGATCAGGTCCTCGAACCACAGGCAGGCGCTGGACGGGTCGACCTCGACCGAGATCCGCGCAACCGAACGCTGCGAATGCGGGCTGGCAAGCTGGCCGCGGAACTGGCGGGCATGTTCGCTAAGCTCCAGCGAGCAGGGGCAGGTGGAGGAATACACATAATCCAGATGCATGATCTTCTTGCGCACACCGCCGATATCGACCAGTTCCAGCGCGATATCGTAATACTGGAACCCTTCGAGCCCTGAGCGCAGGCTTTCGACCTTCACCGGGAAGGAAAACCGCATCTGCAGACGCGCGTCAAAGCTCTCGAGGTCTTTCTTATAGGCGTCGATCGTGCGTTCGATCACCTCGAAGCTGAAGGTCTCATCCGCGCTTTTGTAGAAGCTGCGCATGATGCGGGACATGTTGATGCCCTTTTTCTCCGCATCAAGGCTCACGGTGCCGGTCACCGAGGTCTCCAGTGTCAGATCGCCATTGTCGCGGGTATGGAACCGGATCGGCAGGCGGAAATTCGAGATCCCGACATGCTGGATCTGCTGCTTGGCGCCGCGGATCAGGCTGGAAGGCCCGTTCTGCAGGTCGGGCATCGAGGCTTTATATGCCTCGTCGACCTCGAAATCCTCGGGATAGGCGCGCGCCAAGGCCGGGTAGTTCGACACCTCCTGCCCGGGGATCAGCCGTGCAATCAGGGGATCGAGATCGGAAATCTCGACATCACTGGCAGAGCCCGCCCAGACACGGAGCAGTTCAAGGGCTCTTTCGGCTTCTTCTCGACTCGGGAAGCGTTCAATTTCCGGCGTGTGGACATTCATAGACTGTCCCTCCTTCGGTTCGCGCAGCGTACATATGGGGCGTTTCGGCCCGTTCACCAAACAGATTCTTCTTTTATACGCGAAACCAACGCCTTCAGATCACTTCAAGCGCCTGTTTCAGGTCCGCCAGAAGATCGTCCGCATCCTCAAGCCCGACACTCAGGCGCACCAAACCCCGCCCGATCCCCAGTTCGGCGCGCTGGTCATCCGTCAGGCGCTGGTGGGTCGTGGTCGCGGGATGGGTGGCGATGCTCTTGCTGTCGCCCAGATTGTTCGAGATCGTCACGATCTCAAGCGCGTTGAGCACCTTGAACGCGGCCTCCTGCCCGCCCTTGACGTCAAACGAGACAACGGTGCCACCGGCGCTCATCTGCGCGGTCGCGATATCGTGCTGCGGATGCGAGGCGAGATAGGGGTAGAGGACCGTGTTCAGGGCCGGGTGTCCCTCAAGGGCCTGCGCGATCTTCAAGGCGCTGTCGGCCTGAGCCCTGCAGCGCAGATCAATCGTCTCGAGCCCCTTGAGCATGACCCACGAGTTGAACGGCGACAGCGAGCCGCCGGTATGTTTCAGGTAGGGTTCGATGGTCTTGCGGATCATCTCGCGCGTGCCGCAGATCACGCCGCCCAGACAGCGGCCCTGACCATCGATATGCTTGGTCGCCGAATAGACCACGAGGTCCGCGCCAAGCTCCACCGCCTTGGAGAACACCGGCGTGGCAAAGACATTGTCGACGACGACGCGCGCCCCCTTGGCTTTTGCAAGCGCGGCCACGGATTTCAGGTCGATCACCTCGAGCGTCGGGTTGGCGACCGTCTCGAGGAAGACGAGTGCGGTGTCGTCCCGGATCGCCGCGCGCCACTGATCGAGATCGGTGCCGTCCACGAAGGTGACCTCGACGCCGAAGCGCGGCAGGATATCTTCGAGAATGTAGAGGCAGGAGCCGAACAGCGCGCGGCTCGAGACCACGTGATCGCCGGCCTTGAGCAAGGCGCAGAGCGACCCGTTGACCGCCGCCATACCGCTGGCCGTGGCAAAGGCGTCCTCGGTGCCCTCGAGGGCTGCAATCCGGTCTTCGAACATGGCCACGGTCGGGTTGCCGTAGCGGGCATAGATGAACTCGTCCGGTCCGCTCTCGATGAACCGGGCCTCTGCCTGCTCGGCCGTGTCGTAGACGAAGCCCTGCGTCATGAAGATGGCTTCCGACATCTCGCCATACTGCGAACGGCGAATGCCAGCGTGAACGTTTTTCGTGCGGGGTGACCAGTTGTCCATGTCAGTCCTCCGGGCGGCAATGCCGCAAATAAAAAAGCCTCCACCGGGAAAAGGGGGAGGCTCAAGCATCCGACCTCTTTAGCGGCATATTTAACGTGGCCCGCAATCCGGTACAAATCGCCACGCCGTTCCAATACGCCCAAGGGCGAGGCAGGTCAAGCGGATCGCGGGGTGTTCGCGGGGGCGGCGCATCCTCCCGCGCCCGATGGGGACGGGTGCTGGCATTCCCCGCGCAGAGTGGATAAAGACGCGCCGCGGGCTATGTCCCGCTCCAATCCGAGGGCTGGTATCGGCCGACATTGACTGCAGGAGACCTCATGACCATCGAGCTTTACTACTGGCCCACACCCAACGGCTGGAAAATCTCAATCGCCCTCGAAGAAATGGGGCTGCCCTACGAGATCAAGCTGATCAATATCGGCGCGGGCGACCAGTTCGACCCCGAGTTCCTGAAGATCGCGCCCAACAACCGGATGCCTGCCATCGTCGATCCGGATGGACCGGATGGCGCGCCGATCTCGATCTTTGAATCCGGCGCGATCCTGCAATATCTGGCGCGCAAGACCGGCAAGTTCTACGGCGCAACCGAGCGCGAGCGTGTGAACGTCGACCAGTGGCTGATGTGGCAGATGGGCGGCGTCGGCCCGATGGCCGGGCAGGCGCACCACTTCCTGAAATACGCCCCGGCGATGGATCCGCCCAACGATCTGCCTTACGCCAAGGATCGCTACCGCAATGAAACCGGCCGTCTCTACCGCGTCCTGAACGACCAGCTGGCCGAGAACGAATTCGTGGCCGGCGACTTCTTCTCGATCGCGGATATGGCGCTGTGGCCCTGGGTGTCGGGCTGGGAAGGCCAGCAGCAGACCCTCGAGGACAAGCCGCATCTGGCGCGTTGGCTCGACCTCTGCGCGGCCCGTCCGGGCGTCAAGGCGGGCCGCGCGGTGGCCAACGAATTGCGCTCGAACCTGCGCAAGGACAAGAAGGCCCAGGACTTGCTGTTCCGGCAGAAATAGAGCGGGATCCGGGCGCCCGCGGGCTGGTTCCCGAAAGTCACTACGTGGCCTTCGGCGCTGTCATGCGCGTTGACACCGGCCCAACGCCGCGCCAACCCTAGCGCCATGTTTGATCTGCGCCCTGTGGGCTATGTAATTGGTCTTCTTGTCGCCTGTCTCGGGGCATCGATGCTGTTGCCGATGCTCGTCGATCTGTGGGCGGGCAACGGGCACTGGCCGATCTTTGCGGAAAGCGCGATCATCACGGCGCTGGTCGGCGGGCTCATGGCGCTGGCCTCGGCCAACGGGACCGGCGACAGGCTGTCGATCCAGCAGACCTTTCTTCTGACAACCGGTGTCTGGCTGGCCCTGCCGATCTTTGGCGCGATCCCGTTCTACCTCGGGGCGACCGAAGCGCGCTTCGTTGACGCTTTCTTCGAGGCGATGTCGGGTCTGACCACGACCGGATCAACCGTGTTCAGCGGGCTGGAGAGCCTCCCCGAGGGGCTCAAGCTCTGGCGTGGCCTGCTGCAGTGGTTCGGGGGGATCGGCATCATCGTCGTGGCAATGGTGTTCCTGCCGGAACTCAGGATCGGCGGTATGCAGATCTTCCGCTCGGAAGGCTTTGATACGTCAGGGAAAATCCTGCCGCGCGCGGGTGAGATCGCGCAGAGCATCTCGGTCATCTATCTGGGCCTGACCATCGCCTGTGCGCTGGCCTATCTGGCCACCGGAATGGGCGTGCTCGATGCTGTTGTCCATGCCATGACGACGATCGCCACGGGCGGGTTTGCCAATTCCGATGCGTCCTTTGCAGAGTTCGGGGCGGGCGTGGAATATGTCGCCAGTGTCTTCATGATCCTCGCGGCCTTGCCCTTCGTGCGCTATGTCCAGTTTTTGGCCGGCACGGCGCAGCCGCTGTTCACCGACACGCAGATCCAGACTTTCCTCGGCATCGTGATTGCGGTGGTTCTGGTGCTGACGGTCTGGCAGTTGGGGTTTGTCACCGGCAGTGCCGAAGAAGCGGTTCGCAAGTCGCTCTTCAACGCGGTCTCGATCCTGACGGGCACGGGATATGCCAGCACCGATTACGGGACATGGGGCTCGTTTGCCGTGGTGCTGTTTTTCTTCATGGGATTGGTGGGGGGATGCGCGGGCTCGACCTCCTGTTCGATCAAGGTGTTCCGGTTCCAGCTGCTCTTTGCCTCGGTGAAGTCGCAGATCCGCACCATCCACTCGCCCCACGGCATGTTCGCGCCGCGCTATCAGGGCCGGGCGGTCAGCGAGGACGTGCTGAGCTCGGTCATGTCATTCTTCGTGCTCTTCGTGGTGTCTGTCGGCGTTTTGGCGATCCTTCTGGGTATGACCGGCCTTGATTTCATCACCTCGGTGTCCGGCGCGGCCACGGCGCTGGCCAATGTCGGCCCCGGACTGGGCCCCGAGATCGGCCCGTCGGGCAATTTCGCAGGGCTCAATGACGCCGCGAAATGGCTTCTCGCCACGGCGATGCTGGTCGGGCGGCTGGAGCTTCTGGCGGTCTACGCCATGCTCACGGTGAATTTCTGGAGAGGATGAGTGCGATGCAACCACTGGGCGCGCAAATTTCGCATATGCTCAAGGCCCGCGGGGTCGAGGTGATCTTCGGCATCCCCGGAGTGCACAATCAGGAGCTTTACCGCGGCATCGAGGAGGCGGGTATCCGCCATGTGCTGGCGCGCCACGAACAGGGCGCAGGCTTCATGGCAGACGGCTACGCGCGGGCGACAGGCAGGCCGGGTGTGGCCTATGTCATCACCGGGCCGGGCCTGACCAATATCATGACACCCATGGGGCAGGCCTATTCGGATTCGGTCCCGATGCTGGTGATCTCGAGCTGTCTCAGCCGGTCTGATCTGGGGCCGGGGCACGGGCGGCTGCACGAGATGCGCGATCAGGAAGGGGCGGCGGCCACGGTCTGCGACTGGTCGAAGACCGCGCTGAGCGCGGACAGCGCCTATCACCTGATCGACCGGGCGCTTCTGGAATTTGCCTCCGAACGACCCGGCCCGAAACACATCCAGGTTCCGATCGACGTTCTGGAAGGGGCGGCCGAGGCGGCTGGCGCAGCGCCGGCACATGTCTCGCTGCCCGTGGCCACGCCACAGGCGGTGGCGGACGTGGCCGAAGCCCTGAACGCGGCCCGAAACCCGCTCTTCGTTTTTGGAGGTGGCGCGGTGGGGGCGGCCGAGGCCGCGCGCGGCGTGGTCGCGGCCTGTGGTGCGGCCAGCTTCATGACCTATGCGGGGCGCGGCGTCATTGCGCCCGAGGATCCATTGAACTTCGGCTCCTATCTGGGCCGTCCGGAAAGCGAGGCGGTCATCGCCCGCTCTGACTGTGTTGTCGCGGTCGGGACCGAGCTTTCCGAAGTGGACCTCTGGCGCGAAAACCTCGGCCAGACAGGCACATTCGTGCGCGTTGATATCGATCCGGTGTCACTTGCCGACACGCAGGGGCCTGCCGATATCGCGGTTCTGTCAGATGCGGGCCCGTTCCTCGAAGCGCTCCTGCCCGAACTGGAACCCGGACGCGCCACCGATTGGGACGGCGCGAAAGTGCGCGCGGCAAAGGCCCGCTGGAAGGCCGAAACCGGGGCCCAGCGGCCCGGGATCGTTCCGCTTTGCGATGCTTTGAAAGACACCGTGCCGCCGCGGACGATGTTTGTCTCGGACATGACGCAGTTTGCCTATGTGGCCAAGGAAGTCTTTGCGATGGAGCATCCGGGCCTGTGGCATCACCCGTATGGGTTCGGCACGCTTGGATATGCGCTGCCCGCAGCGATTGGCGCGAAAATCGGGCGCGGAGCGGCACCGGTGATCGCCATCGCGGGGGATTACGGCTTCCAGTATACGCTGCAGGAACTGGGCACGGCCGTTGAGCTTGGCCTCTCTCTGCCCGTGATCTTGTGGGACAACGGCAAGCTCAAGGAAATCGAGGACAGCATGGTCGGCGCGCAAATCGCCCCCAATGCGGTGATCGCGCGAAATCCCGATTTCTGCCAGCTGGCAGAGGCCTACGGTGCCCGGTCCGCCGCGCCACGCTCCCTGTCCGCGTTCCGCGCGGCGCTTGCCGCAGCGCTTGAGGCCGAGGGACCGACCCTGATCCACGTCACGCCCGAGACCAGCGCGGGTTAGCCCCGCGCGAGGCGCGTTACCAGCAATTGACCAGCACGGTCATGTCCGAGGCGCGTGCGGCAATGACATCGGGTTCCACCGCGGCCCGCTCTTCTGCAAGGCTGACCGCAACGCCGTTGCTCTTGAGGAAGTCGAGCACAGGCTCGGGGCGCACGGACAATGCGACACCTTCGGGCAAGGCGCGGCCGGTCTGGGCGTCCGGCAGCACCAGCCCCGTCACCGCGCCGGACATGTCCAGCACGGGCCCGCCCACATCACCGCCGAGCGTGGCAATCTCCAGACGCTGCAGATCCTCCTCGCCGCGCAGACCGCGGATATCGGCAAGGGTTCCAAAGGTCATGGTCGGGGCGGGCAGCTTGCCGCCATAGGAGTATCCGGCGACGGTCACGCCCGAGCGCAGCCGCCCCACGCTTTGCGCAAACCGCGCATATCCCAACGGGGCGAGGCTGGTTTTCGGCTGCAGGATCGCGAGGCGGTCATCGCGCGCGCCAATCTCTGCTTCCTGATCGTCTCCAAAGGTGATCCGCGTGCAGCTGTCGAGGCTCTCGGCGCTGGTCAGAACCGTGCCGGAGCGGCTGACGAAAAATCCGCTGCGCACGGTCTTGGGTTTGCGCAGCTCCAACCCGGAGAGCAGGTCGAGCGATTGCGCGCCGGACGGGGACATGGTCTCGCTCAGCGCCGCGTCGCGGCTTGTCAGCGTGCGCTGCATCACGTCGATGGCCTTTGCCATTTCACCCGCTTTTTCAGGCGGATAGGCAAGGGTGAACCCCTTGATCATGCCGTTCTCCAGTCGCGCATAGCTGTAGGAGTGAAGCGCATCGCCCTGTCCGGTGAGGGTGAATTCGCGGCCCTTCAGGGCGCGGCTGCCCTTCGGAGGTACGATCTGCAGCGTCTGCATGACCTTGTAGAGGGCCGAAAGCCGCGAGGCATCGCCGGGCTGGCTGATCAGCAGGATCCTGACCTCGCTGCCGTTTCTGGGGCCATAATGCACGAAGGGGTAGTCGTATTTCTCGAACGCAACCAGCGCACCGGGCATCGTGATGTCGATGCCGGCGGTCTCTTCGCGGATCTCCTCAAGACCCAGCGCGGCAAGGCCTTGTCTGTAGCTGTCCACAAGCTCATTGCGTTGCCGCGTGGTCAGCACGCCCGTGGCCCGGTAGGCCTTATCCTGCTGCCAAGCGGCCATGGCGCGGCGGCTCCCCGGTCCAAAGGCACCGTCAATGCCGGAATTGTAGAAACCAAACCACTGCAGTGCTGTCTGGATCTCCTTGCGGTCCTCCGCGCCGAGTGCGCGTTCTGCGGCCTGCGCCTCGGCTCTTGTTTCTTCGCGGGTCTGAGAGAGCTGTGCGGTCTCGGCAGGCGTGGCCGTCAGCGGTTGGGCAGGTGTCGCCGAACGCGCGGGTGCCGCGGCGCTGGCAGCTGCTCCCGTGGGCCAGAACTGCGTGCCGTAATCCTGACCGTCGGCGAGGTAGGAATCGAGCGGGATCACCCCGGCGCTGCGCAATTCCTGAAGCCGCGCGTCCGCGTCTGCGGCTGCGTAGGGGCCAAGTGCGACGGCATACCAGCCCGAGCGCATCCGAAACCCGTTCACATCGCCAAAGGCCGTGCCATAGGCCCGGGCGCGCCCCTCTGCCTCGACAAGGCTGGGGTGGGCTTCCACCTGGATCCAGGCGGCCTGCTGCGCCGCCGCCGGAGCGGCAGGCACGAGGGCGAAAACGACGACCAGCGCCGAAAACAGGAAACCGACAAAACTCCGCAACATAGGCAACATCCCAAGATCTGTTCGCGTCAGGTAATAGTGATGCGAACATTTCTAGCAGAGCGCAGAATTTATGCACATCAAAAGCGCCCGTCAGGCAATTGACCCCTGCGCGCCTGTTGCCTATGGAGAACGCGACCAAGCGAAGGCATGAAAAATGGCTGAGACATCCGGCAGTGTAGCGGATAAACCCCGCTGTTTTCAGGACATATTGATGCGGCTCCAGTCCTACTGGGCCGCGAAGGGCTGCGCTGTGATGCAACCCTATGACATGGAGGTGGGGGCAGGGACCTTCCACCCGGCCACGACGCTCCGCGCGCTGGGACCGAAAACCTGGGCTGCGGCCTATGTCCAGCCGTCGCGGCGCCCCACGGACGGGCGCTACGGGGAGAACCCGAACCGGCTGCAGCACTATTACCAGTATCAGGTCCTGATCAAACCAAGCCCGCCCGACCTGCAAGACCTCTATCTCGGCTCGCTGGAGGCGATCGGGATCGACATGACCCTGCACGACATCCGTTTTGTCGAGGACGACTGGGAAAGCCCGACGCTCGGGGCCTGGGGCCTGGGATGGGAAGTCTGGTGCGACGGCATGGAAGTATCCCAGTTCACCTATTTCCAGCAGGTTGGCGGCCATGACTGCAAGCCGGTGTCGGGGGAGCTGACCTACGGTCTGGAACGTCTGGCCATGTATGTGCTTGGCGTCGATCACGTCATGGACATGCCGTTCAACGACCCCAATTCGACGATCGCGCTGAAATACGGCGACGTGTTCCGCCAGACCGAGCAGGAATATAGCCGCTGGAACTTCGATCTGGCCGATACCGACATGCTGTTCCAGCATTTCAAAGACGCCGAGGCCGAGTGCAAGCGGATCCTCGAGGCGCCCGCGGAAGACCCGAAAACCGAACGCCGCATCGTCATGGCGCATCCCGCTTACGACCAGTGCATCAAGGCGTCTCACCTGTTCAACCTTCTGGATGCGCGCGGCGTGATCTCGGTCACCGAACGGCAAGCCTATATCGGCCGTGTCCGCGCGCTTGCAAAAGCCTGTGCGGACGCGTTCCTTGAAACCGAAGCGGGTGGCTGGAGCGCATGACCGGAAAAATCGTCGTCCTGTTGATCGTGTTCAGCTCCCTGATTGCCGGGGCCGGGCTCTATTACCTGCAGGTCTATTATTACTACGCCCCCGTCACCGTGGAGGGCAAAAAGCTGCAGCTCACCGCCGTGGCGTCCGGCCAGCCCGAGACGATCATTGCAAACGATATAGAGGCGATCGATGCGACCTCCTCGCCGATCCGCTTCCGGGCCTGTTTTACAACCCCGATGAGCCACGCCCTTCTGAGCGAGACCTACGAGATGCGCGATGACGCGGTGCCGCTCACCGCGCCGGGCTGGTTTGGCTGTTTCGATGCCGACGAAATCGGCGATGCGCTGGCGGATGGCCGTGCGCTGGCCTTTACCGGCGAAAATAACATCGCGTATGGCGTGGACCGCGTCTTCGCGATTTTCGATGACGGGCGCGGGTTTGTCTGGCACCAGTTGAACAATTGTGGCGAGCGCGCCTATGACGGCAGCGCGGTCGGCCCCGAATGCCCACCCATCGAAGACTTCCAAAACGGCAAGAGCGAAAGCAACTGACATGCCCGATCTGTTGATTGAATTGTTCTCCGAGGAAATCCCCGCGCGGATGCAGGGGCGGGCCGCGGCTGACCTGAAGAAACTGATCACGGACGGGTTGGTGGAGGCCGGTCTGACCTATGAAGGCGCGGCAGCTTTCTCGACCCCGCGCCGCCTGACATTGACCGTCCACGGGCTCACCGCGGAAAGCAAACCCGTGCGCGAGGAACGCAAAGGTCCGCGCACCGACGCGCCCGAGAAGGCGCTCGAGGGGTTCTTGCGCTCCACGGGGCTGTCGCGCGACGATCTGGAAGCGCGCGACGACAAGAAGGGGCAGGTCTGGTTTGCAGTGATCGAAAAGCCGGGCCGGAGCGCGTCAGACATCGTGGCGGAAACTCTCGACGCCACGCTGCATAACTTCCCGTGGCCCAAATCCATGCGCTGGGGCGCCGGAACGCTGCGTTGGGTCCGCCCGCTGCAACGGATCCTGTGCATTCTGAGCGACGAGGCCGGGGCGCAGGTGGTGCCGCTCGAGGTTGACGGGATCAAGGCGTCCGATGTCTCCGAAGGTCATCGGTTCCTGGCCGCGCATCCATTTTCTGTTGTATCTTTCGAGGATTACACGGCAAAGCTCTCACGGGCACATGTCATTCTCGACCCTGTGGAGCGGTCGGATCACATCTGGAATGACGCAACCAACGCGGCCTTCGCACAAGGTCTCGAAGTGGTCGAGGACAAAGGTCTGCTGACCGAGGTTGCGGGCCTCGTCGAATGGCCCGTAGTGCTTTTGGGCGAGATCGACGCCGCGTTTCTTGACCTGCCGCCGGAGGTTTTGCAGACCTCCATGCGCGAGCATCAGAAGTTCTTCTCGGTGCGCGACCCGAAAACCGGCCGGATCGAGCGGTTCGTCACCGTCGCCAACATGGAGACCGCGGATCACGGCAAGACCATTCTCGCTGGCAACCAGAAGGTTCTGTTTGCCCGGCTCTCGGACGCAAAATTCTTTTGGGAGAATGACTTGCGGACCGTTCATGATGTAGGTCTCGAGGGGATGGCGCAGCCGCTCTCCGAGGTCACTTTCCACAACAAGCTGGGGTCTCAGGCCGCGCGCATCGCCCGGATCGAGGCGCTGGCCCGCGAGATCGCGAACGTGGTCGGCACCAAGCCCGATCTGGCCGCCGAGGCCGCGCGCATCTGCAAGGCCGATCTCGCGTCCGAGATGGTGTACGAATTCCCAGAACTTCAGGGCGTCATGGGCAAATACTACGCGCAGGCCGCAGGGCATGACGATGGCGTGCCGGAGGCGTGCGAAGAGCATTATTCGCCGCTTGGGCCTTCCGATGCCGTGCCCACCGCGCCGGTCTCTGTTGCCGTGGCGCTGGCCGACAAGATCGACATGCTGACGGGCTTCTGGGCGATTGACGAAAAGCCGACCGGCTCGAAGGACCCGTTTGCCCTGCGCAGGGCCGCGCTTGGCGTGATCCGGCTGGTGTTGGAGAACGATCTGACGATGCCGCTGGGACCGCTCCTGTCCCGGGCGGACGAGGGCGCGGGCGCGGACGATCTGCTGAATTTCTTCCACGACCGTCTGAAGATCTACCTGCGCGACCGCGGCATCCGCCATGACGTGATCGATGCCTGCATCGCGATGCCGGGCAATGACGACCTGAGCCTGCTGGTCAAACGCGCCGAGGCGCTGGGCGAGGTGTTGAAGACCGAAGACGGCGAGAACCTCATTCAGGGCTTCAAGCGCGCCAACAACATCCTCACGCAGGCCGAGGAAAAGGACGGTGTCAGCTACGAGCTCGACCCTGACCTGAAATTTGCCGAAGCCGCCGAGGAAAAGGCGCTCTTCCACGCGTTGGAAGCTGCCGAGACGAAAATCGCCCCCGCGCTTGGCGATGAGAATTTCGCTGCCGCAATGGGGGCCATGGCCGATCTGCGCCGCCCGATCGACGACTTCTTCGAAGCCGTTCAGGTCAACGCGGACAGCCAGATCGTGCGCCGCAACCGCCTGTGCCTGCTGCACCGCATCCGGGTGATTTGCGGGGGTGTCGCGGATTTGACGCGAATTGAGGGCTGAAACACTGCGTCAGGCTTGATTGACACCCCAACATGTCTATGCTGCAACGCAGTATAAGGGTAACGCGATGCTTGATCGTCTCAATTCCGAACTGATCACGCCGACGGCCGGTATTCACCGGCGTTTGCACGGCACGCGCGCGAAATGCCTGCAACGCCTTGTCCGGCTGGGCATGCCGGTGCCCGACAGCGTTGCGATCTCCATTCCCATGGTGCGCGCCATCGCGGCGGGACAACGTGTCGATCTCGGCGGCCTGCTCAATCATTTTGGCAGCTGGCCGGTTCTGTCCGTGCGGTCCTCTCCGGTCGAGCCGGGTTGGGGCGGTCCGGGCACGATCATCAATGTCGGCATGTCGCGGGCGACCGAGGCCTATCTGGCCTCGTGCATCGGGGCAAAGGCGGCCGAGGCGCTGCATCTGAAGTTTATCCGCTCCTACGCGGTCGATGTTGCGCGGCTCGATGACGAGATGTTTGACGCGCCGGACCTGACGGTCGACGCGGCCCTTGAAGCCTATGAAGACGAGATGGAAGAGGCCTTCCCGCAATCTGTCGAAGAGCAGCTTTTCGGGGTGCTGAAATCCATGGCGCGGGCCTGGGATGGCACCACGGCGCGCCTGCTGCGCATGTCGAAGGGCGCCCCTGAAGATGCCGGTCTGGGCCTCGTGGTGCAGCGCATGGCCTTTGGTCTGGGCAAGGCCGAAAGCGGTGCAGGCGTGATCCAGTTCGTCAATTCCGAGACGGGTGAGCCGCAATTGACAGGCCGCTATCTGCGGCAGTCTCAGGGCCGGGATGCGCTCAGCAGTCAGGGCGATGCGATGTATCTGACCCGTGATCCGCGCGGCCCGTCGCTGGAGGAGTCGCTGCCCGACCTGTTTGCGGAACTCAAGGAGTGCGGCGAGACCTGCCGCAGAGGGCTGCGCGACGAGATGCAGCTTGAGTTCACGGTGCAGGGCGGTGCGTTGAACCTGCTCGATGCCGTTTCCGTTCCGCGCAGCGCGCAGGCCGGCGTTGCGATCGTTGTCGCACTGGCCGAGGACGGGGTGATCGAGCGGTCAGACGCGGTGTCGCGCATCCCGCCGAAGGCCATCGCGGAGCTTCTGCACCCCCAGGTTGCGGCCGATGCCAAACGGGACGTGATTTCCAACGGTATTGCCGCCAGTCCTGGCGCGGCCAGCGGCAAGCTGGTTTTTGACACGCTCGCGGCGCAAACCTCGGCGTCTCAGGGCGAGGCCTGCATTCTCGTGCGGCGTGAAACCAGCCCGGAGGACGTGCGCGGCATGCATGCCGCCTGCGGAATCCTGACCGAGCGCGGCGGGACCACCAGCCACGCGGCCGTGATCGCGCGCGGTCTGGGATTGCCCTGTGTTGCCGGTGCCGTCGATCTCGAGATCGATGCCAAGGCCCGGACGATTACGGCGCGCGACGGACGTGTCCTCTCGGAAGGCGAGGTGATCACGCTCGATGGCACGCACGGACAGGCGATCGTGGGTAAGGTCGCCCTCGTCGAGGCTGGAATTGGCGGGGCTTTCCAGAAGCTTATGACATGGGCGGACGAGTTCCGCGACATCGGCGTGCGGGTCAATGCGGACACCGCGCAAGAGGCCAATGTCGCACTGATGTTCGACGTGGAAGGCGTCGGGCTCTGCCGGACAGAGCATATGTTCTTCGGCGAGGACAGGCTCACCGTGCTGCGCGAGGCGATCTTCGCCGACAACCGCGACGATATGCAGGCCGCGCTCGACAGGTTGCTGCCGATGCAGCGGGCCGATTTCGTCGAGATGTTCTCGATCATGCGGGGCCGGCCTGTCTGTCTGCGTCTGTTCGACCCGCCTTTGCACGAATTCCTGCCCACCGGACGCTCGGGCATCCGCGAAATGGCGGAGGCCATGGGGCTTAGCTCGAAAGCGGTTCAGGCCCGGATCGAGAGCCTCAAGGAATTCAACCCGATGCTGGGGATGCGGGGCGTGCGGATCGGCATCACCATGCCCGAGATCTATGACATGCAGGCGCGGGCGATCTTCGAGGCGGCCCGCGATGCGCAGGCGGTCACCGGTGTTCCGGTCGTGCCGGAGATCATGATTCCTCTGGTTTCCGCCAAACGCGAGGTGGAACTGGTCAAATCCCGCGTCGATGCGGTCGCAGCCGACGTGGCTTCGGAATCCGGCAAGACGATCGATTTCAAGCTCGGCGTCATGGTCGAGACGCCGCGTGCCGCGCTCAGGGCGGGCGACATTGCCTTGCATGCCAGTTTCCTGAGCTTTGGCACCAACGACATGACCCAGATGACCTATGGTCTCTCGCGCGACGATGCAGGCCGCTTCATGTCGGATTACGTCTCCAAGGGGGTCTTCGCCGAAGACCCGTTCCACGTGCTCGATCAGGACGGCGTGGGTGAATTGCTGCAGCTGGCCTCGCAACGCGGACGTCAGGTGCGCGAGAAGCTCAATCTGTCGGTCTGCGGCGAGCATGGCGGCGACCCTTCCAGTATCGCGTTTTGCCGGGCTCTGGGGATGGACTATGTCTCCTGTTCGCCATACAGGGTGCCCGTCGCGCGGCTTGCTGCCGCGCAGTTGGCGATTCGCGAGCCCCATCTGGACGAAGAACCTTACGAATCCTTTGAGGACTGACGATTAGGTGCCTGGCGGCCTTGAGCCACAGGATATTGTGCCGGACGGCTCGAATGTGGCGATTTTGTGGTGAAAGCTGGACGTTTTCGGGACCTCTGGATATATGATCCCCCGGTTCTAGTTGTGTTTTCACGAGTAGGGGCTGTTTGCCCGAAGGCGGAGAGTTATGAAGATTGTACGTTGCATGATCGCGGCGCTCGTTTTGTGCGTGCCGGGACAAAGCGCGGTTGGTCAGGGGGTGGCGAGCGCGTCCAATGACCCCGTCGAAGCAATAAATACAGCGGTCCTTCGACTGGCGTCGACGGAGAAATCCGGCATGTCCCAGGTCAAGGCAAGCCGGATCAGCAGCATTGCACGCCCGCTGGAGCGCCGCGTGGCGCGCGGTGAGGGCGGCGAAGGCGTGCTGATCACGCGGGCAGCCCTTGCGGCAATGCCAAAGGCGCAAGGCGATGCGCAGTGGCAATGCCTTGCGGAGGCGCTTTATTTCGAGGCGCGTGGCGAAAGCGTGAAAGGCCAGATCGCGGTGGCGGAGGTCATTTTGAACCGCGTCTCGTCGTCGAAATTTCCCGACACTGTCTGCAAGGTTGTCAATCAGGGCACCGGCCGCAAATTTGCCTGCCAGTTCACCTATACCTGCGACGGCTATCCAGAAGTAATCCGGGACAAGAAGGCGCATGAGCAGGTCGGCAAGATCGCGCGTCTGATGCTGGACGGTGCGCCCAGAACGCTGTCGGGCGGGGCGACCTTCTATCACACGACCGCCGTGAACCCGCGCTGGGCGCGCAAATTCCGTCGCACGGCGCAGCACGGTGTCCACCTGTTTTACGCACGGTCCTGAGGGCGCCGGGTTTTCCGGCGCGGTGCGTCGGATCTGCCCCATGAGGACAGCCTCGATCTCGGGCCCGATCTTTTTGGGCCCGATTTTGGGGCGGACAGCCCTCCGTAAACCTGTTATCGACCTGCGCAACACGTGACGATGCAGGACTGATCCGCTGTGACTTCAGAAATAAGACTCGCCTTCTCGCACCCTTCCGAGCGCGCGGAGGCCACGGCGGGGCCCGAGCTCAGAGACCGGATTTCGCTGCGCGATCATGTCCGAGAGGTCGAGATCGGTGCCTTTCAGGCCGAGCGTGGCACCACCCAACGGATCTGCTTCAACATCGTGGTTGAAGTGCGTCTGCCCGACGGGCTCGACGATGATGTCGACAAGATCCTGTCCTATGACACGATCACCGATGCGATTGACCGCGAACTCAATGCCGAGCGCCTGAACCTTCTGGAAACACTGGCCGAGCGCGTGGCCGAGGATATTCTTGCCGACCCGCGGGCGGCGCGGGTGTTCGTGCGCATCGAGAAGCTTGATCGTGGGCCGGGGGCTTTGGGGGTCGAGATCGTCCGCGACCGCACCGCCGTGGCGCCCGTGGCCGCGGAGGCGCCGGACGTGCACCCCTGCGTGGTCTTTCTGGGCAATGACCTGATCGCTTCACCCGATCTTGCCGCGGTGCTGGACCGTCTTGAAGAGCTGGACCTGCCCTTGATCCTGTGCGTTGCAGCCGGGGCGCATGACCGGCCCGAAGCCGCGCATCCCGCAGCACAGCGTCGCATCGACCTGCTGGCCATCGAACAAAATGCATGGGTTCTGGCCGGACAGGACAAACGGTGCGTCGTGGTGGCCACCCGGACCGAGCTCGACTGGGCGATGAAGCACGGCCAGATCAGCGTCTGGGCCCCTTCGAAGATCGTGCTGGACGCCACGGACGGCCCGGATCTGAGTGCGCTCGACGCGGCGGGCCTGAGCGACTGGTTCGCGCAGGAATTTGCCGCGGAACGCCGCTTTGCGATTGGCGCTGGTCTGACGGGGCCGGGGCGGGTAATCGAGGCGGACGCCCTGCTGTCAGGGCGGGATGTCCTCTAGCTCTGAGCGGATAGCGCCATGACCGTTTATCATCGCCCCATCGTGCAAACCGATGCTGCCCGCTCTGGCGGTGCCTTGCCATTGGCCGGCGGGGCGATCTGGTTCGACCATGTCGAGCGGATCGAACGCGGTGGCCCACGCGAGATCGTGCCCGCCTCCGAGTTGCCGGCGGATGTGGCCGAGCGTCTGACCGCGCCCCGTGCGGATCTGGCCGGGATGTCGATGGCGCGCCCGCAACTCATGGGCGTTCTGAACCTCACGCCGGACAGTTTTTCGGATGGCGGCGTGTTCAACGCGCCCGACATCGCGCTGGAGCGCGCGGGTGCAATGGTCGCCGAAGGGGCGTCGATCCTTGATCTGGGCGGCGAGAGCACGCGACCGGGGGCCGAAACGGTGCCGGTGGACGCTGAAATCGAGCGCACGGTGCCCATTATCCGCGCGTTGCGCGATGCCGGGCAGACCGTGCCGGTCTCGATCGATACGCGCAAGGCGCCGGTGGCGCGCGCGGCCCTCGAGGCGGGTGCGACCCTGCTCAATGATGTCTCCGCCTTCAGCTTTGACCCCGAGATGGCGGCCGTGGCGGCACAAAGCGGTGCCCCGATCTGTCTGATGCATGCGCAGGGCGACCCCGCCACGATGCAGAACGATCCCAGCTATGAGGACGTGCTTCTCGACGTCTACGACTTCCTAAAGGCGCGTCTCGACCATGCGCTGGCAGCGGGCATCAAGCGCGAGCAGATCATACTCGATCCCGGCATCGGTTTCGGGAAGACGGTGGCCCATAACCTCGCCCTGATCCACGGGCTGAGCCTGTTTCACGCCCTCGGCTGCCCGATCCTTCTGGGCGTGTCCCGCAAGCGCTTCATCGGAACGCTTGCCGATGTGCCGCTGGCCTCCGAGCGCGCGCCGGGTTCCGTGGCGGTGGGCCTCGAAGGGCTTCGGCAGGGTGTTCAGATCCTCCGCGCCCATGATATAAAAGAACACCGGCAGGCCATTTTGCTGTGGCAGGCCATTCTGGATCACCAGCAATAAGACCAACAAAAACAAGGTGAAGGCGTAGGCGATGGCACGAAAGATGTTTGGGACCGACGGGGTGCGCGGCACCGCCAATACCTATCCGATGACGGCGGAGATGGCGTTGCGCCTCGGGGCCGCCGCGGGCCGGTTCTTTCGCCGTGACCACAGCGCGGCCCACCGGGTCGTGATCGGCAAGGACACGCGGCTGTCGGGCTACATGTTCGAGAACGCGCTGACGGCAGGGCTGACCTCGACGGGTATGAACGTTTTGCTGCTGGGGCCGGTGCCGACGCCCGCGGTCGGGCTTCTGACCACCTCCATGCGCGCGGATCTCGGCGTGATGATTTCCGCCAGCCACAACCCGCATCATGACAATGGTATCAAGTTTTTCGGCCCCGACGGCTTCAAGCTGAGCGATGAGGCCGAGGCCGAAATCGAGGCGCTTCTGGAGGGCGATATCGCACCCGCGCAGGCCCAGAATATCGGGCGCGCGAAACGGGTGGATGACGGGCGGTTTCGCTACATCGAACGGGTTAAGTCGACCTTCCCGTCCGGCATGCGTCTGGATGGTCTGAAAGTCGTAATCGATTGCGCCAACGGGGCCGCCTACAAGGCCGCGCCGGAAATCCTGTGGGAATTGGGGGCCGAGGTGATCCCGGTGGGCGTGTCGCCGAACGGGTTCAACATCAACGAGGGTTGCGGGTCCACCTGCGTGACGACAGCTGCCGAGGCGGTGGTCAGCCATGGCGCGGATGTGGGGCTCTGCCTTGATGGGGATGCCGACCGCATCATGGTTCTCGACGAAACCGGCGCGGTTGCCGACGGGGATCAGCTCATGGCTCTGCTGGCAACACGCTGGGCCGCGCAGGATACGCTGAAAGGCGGCGCGCTCGTGGCCACGGTGATGTCCAATCTCGGGCTGGAGCGGCATCTGGAAGCGCAAGGCCTGCGCCTAGAACGCACACCCGTGGGGGATCGTTACGTCGTCGAGGCGATGCGCAAGGGCGGCTACAACCTTGGCGGCGAGCAATCCGGACATATCGTCATGACCGATTATGCCACCACCGGCGACGGCCTGATGGCGGGGCTGCAATTCCTCTCCGAGATGGTGCGCAGCGGCAAGAAGGCCAGCGCGCTTGTCAGACAGTTCGAGCCGTGCCCGCAGCTTCTCAAGAATGTGCGTTACGCCGCTGGTCAGACGCCGCTGGAAACGGATGCGGTGCAGAAAGCGATCTCTCACGCCGAGGCGCAGTTGAACGGAAAGGGCCGGCTGCTGATCCGCAAATCAGGAACCGAACCCCTGATCCGCGTCATGGCCGAAAGCGAGGACGAACAGCTTTTGAACGCGGCCGTGGACGGTGTGGTGGACGCGGTCAGTTTGGCCGTCGCCGGATGAGCGCTTCGCGTCTCGTGCGCGATGCCTAACGATACACCCTGTTCAGCACAGGATTGACCAGCAGCAGGAGCGTTGTCGCCGCAATCAGGTAGACGACGCCGACCTGTGAGGCCTTGGCCCGTGCGGCCTGCGGGGTCAGCGTTCCAAGCGAGACGATGCTGGCGGCAAGCTTCGGATCCCAACTGAGGGCCCGGTGTGCCAGTATGATCTCCATATTCCACCGCGCCCGCCGCGTTGTCGGGAACATGAGCAGCGAATTGCCCATCAGGAAGAGCGCGCCCATCACCTGGGCGGTCTTGATCCGCTCATCGATCGTGGGCCGCGTCAGGCCTCCCAGTAAGCCGCCAAGACCGACCCTGTTCTCGTTGAACTGGGGGTGCTCTCCGGACAGTTTGATCCCCCACCAGTTGCCGCTGGCAAAAATCAGAAACCAGCTCAGGGTAATCAGCCCCGTGGCCACCCGGAGCTTGATCGGACCGAATTGGGCGAGACGCGGATCGTTGTCCTTGTAATCCTGCTCCTGACTTGCGAGCGACGAGGTTGGCCCGACGATCGGCGGGGCTGCAAGCCCGCTTGCGATGAGGCCGGTGGTGAATTGTCGCCGGTGCATTTTCAAACCCTCCATACCAAGTACAGCGCGAGTATAGCATGAAAGGCCGAAATCACCGATCTTGGCTGAGCCGGAACAGAATTTTAGGCAGGCGCGGTCGGAGTTTGCGTTTTATCTGAACATCTTAACCAAGGCGCGCGACTGGCTGAGGCCAATGCCGCCAAGGATGATGGCCAGTGCAAGATAGAGCTGCGATGGCAGTTCCTCACCCAAGAGCGTGACGCCAAGGATCACCGAACAGACCGGAACGATATAGCTGACAAGGCTCATGAAAAGCGATCCGGCTGTGGTAATGATCCGCACCCGGATGACGGCGGCCAGCGCCGTGGGGAGAAGGGCCGCATAGATCAGGCCGGACAAGGGCAGGGCGGGCCAGTCTTGCGGAATACCCTCGAGAACAAGGGCGACCGGAACCGTTGTGGCCGCTGCGACCGCCAGTGTTGCGCCGGCAAAGGCAATGGGCGGCATCTTCGGCGCGCGCCGGGTGATCACCGAGCCCACCGCATAGCATGCCGCCGCGCCAAGACAGGCAAAGCGGCCGAAGGCCTCGTTGGCATCGCCGGTGCTGTCCAGGGCGCCGGGGCCGATCAGGATGACCAGCCCGACAAAGCCGATGCACATGCCCGCGATCCGGCGGGGCCCGATGCCCTCCTCGGGGGAAAAGATCGCGACGAGCGGCAGGATCATCAACGGAACGGCCCCCATCGCGACGCCGGCAAAGGCCGAGGGGACATATTGCTGCCCGAGCGAGAGCAAGGAGAAGGGCAGCGCGATCGCTCCGACCCCCAGAACAGCGCAGAAACCCCAGGCCTTTGCGCTCGGAATGCGCGAAAGCCCCTGACCCATCAAAGCGCCGATTGCGCACAGCACAATCGCGCCCAGAAGCGTGCGGCCGGCGGCGACTGTCCACGGTCCGAACCCGTCCAGCGCCACGCGCACGCTCATGAAAGCCGCCCCCCAGACAAAGCCGAGAAAGATCAGCAATACCCAGTTCAGCAGGCCGGGGTTCTGTGGGGAAGGGTGTGCCATGGCGGCACCCTTAGCCCATCGCTGCGGCAGTTGCGATGGTAATCTCGCGGGCCGCAGTTTGGGCGCGTCAGGTCACCCTGAGCCAGAGTGACCCGCCATTGCCTGATGTGTTCAGCGGAAAATCGGGGCAAGCCGCATCAATGGCCTGAGAATGGTCCTTCCACATGTAATAGCTGGCAAAAAGCGGATCGAGCTTTCCGGTCAGAAGCCAGCCGATCAGCGCGCCTTGTTCGTTGAAGCGATGGCTTTGCCACGGGCTGCGATACCCGTAGGGCAGGAAGATATCATGGAAATGGATAATGACGCCGGACGCCAGAACCGGAAGGATCCGGTTGAGGATGATATCGACATCGAACCCCTGTTGCAGGATGTGGCTGCTGTCGACGAATACGACATCACCGGGATCAAGTTCGGCGAAAAGGGCGACGTCAGAGAGATCCAGCACCCGGCGTTTCTGCAAGACGGGCAATTGCGCGAGCGATGTGCGCGGGGCGGGGTCGATACAGGTGATCCACGTGCCCAGATCATGGTCCTCTATGGCGCGGGCCATGAAGTGGGTCGAATGGCCCGATCCGATTTCAACGACCCGCTCGGGCCGGAACTCTGTCATCGCCGTGTAAAGCGCCGCGCCATCGAGCCGCGAGAAGAACCGGGTATCCCAGGCTGGCAGGCCGGGTTCTGCCGCGATGCGTTGGTAGGACACGCTGTTTGCGCCGATCTTCCCAAGAAAGTCGCGAAACCTCTCGAGGCGCGACGCGAACAGGGACATGACCTCCTCGTAGGGCTCCTGATCCCAAGACGCGTCTTCGAGAAAATCATAGGGCGTGAAAAAGCCTTTGCGGCGCAGCCCCATGCTGGTGAGAATGAAATTTCCACGCCGGCGGGTATCGTTCGAAAGCAACATCTGTCCACCTCTGATTGGCCACTATGGCCGGGCAGACTCTCGCGCAATCCGGTTAACAAGTTCTGAAGCGGCCTGTGCCGGGGGGAATGCGGCGTGGCACAGACGGGGCAAACGAAAACGGCCCGCCTTGTGGAAAGGCGGGCCGCGTCGTCAAAGACTGTCGTCTTTAGTTCTTTTCCTGATCCACCAGCTTGCCGGCGGAAATCCACGGCATCATGCCGCGCAGGGTCTCGCCGGTGGCTTCGATCTGGTGTGCGTCGTTGATGCGGCGCGTGCCTTTGAAGAACGGCTGGCCGACCTGGTTTTCCTGCATGAAGTCACGGACGAACTTACCGGTCTGGATGTCGGTCAGGATCGCCTTCATGCGTGCCTTGGTCTCGTCGTAGGGCAGAACCCGCGGGCCGGAGACATACTCACCATACTCGGCGGTGTTCGAGATCGAGTAGTTCATGTTCGCGATGCCGCCTTCGTAGATCAGGTCGACGATCAGCTTCACTTCGTGCAGACACTCGAAATAGGCCATCTCCGGAGCGTAGCCGGCTTCCACCAGCGTCTCGAAGCCCATCCGGATCAGTTCGACCAGACCGCCGCACAGAACGGCCTGTTCGCCGAAGAGGTCGGTTTCGCACTCTTCGCGGAAGTTGGTTTCGATGATGCCGGAGCGGCCGCCACCGATGGCGGAGCAGTAGCTCAGGCCAATCTCCAGCGCACGGCCGGAGGCATCGCTGTCAACGGCGACAAGGCAGGGCACGCCGCCGCCTTTGACGAATTCGCCGCGCACGGTGTGGCCGGGGCCTTTCGGGGCCATCATGATGACGTCAACGCCCGGCTTCGGCTCGATCAGGCCGAAATGCACGTTCAGGCCGTGGGCAAACGCGATCGCGGCGCCTTCACGGATGTTGTCGTGCACGTATTTCTTGTAGGTCTCGGCCTGCAGTTCATCGGGCATGGTGAACATGATCAGGTCGCACCATGCGGCGGCTTCGGCGATGCCCATGACCTGAAGGCCCTCGGCTTCGGCTTTCTTGGCAGAGGCAGAGCCTTCGCGCAGCGCCACAACGAGGTTCTTGGCACCGCTGTCGCGCAGGTTCAGCGCATGGGCGTGGCCTTGCGAGCCATAACCCAGAATGGCAACTTTCTTGTCCTTGATCAGGTTCACATCGCAATCGCGATCGTAGTAAACGCGCATCGTGGCGTCCTTTCCTTGGTTGAATTCTGAGCGGAGCATAGGGAATTCAGGCGGGTTTTTGAGAGGTAATATGGCAATAATTTCATGAAATATATTGCCTTGTATTCGCTATTTATTCGTTTAATGAAAAAATCATGTTAGACGATACAGATCGACGCCTTCTGCGCCTGCTGCAGTCAGACCCCGCAATTCCGGTGTCGGAACTGGCCGAGCGCTGCGGTATTCAGCCTGCCACCGCGTCGCGCCGCCTCGACAAGCTGACGCGAAATGGCGTGCTTGTCGGTCAGCGGATGGTGATCGACTGGTCGAGGCTCGGCTACGCTGTCGAGGTCAGCCTGCGCTTCACGCTCGACAAGACCCAGCCCCGCGCGTTCGACGAATTCCTCGCGGAGGCGCGCAAAGTGCCGGAGGTGATCGCGATCCAGACCTTCCTTGGCCGGGTTGATGTGCGGCTCTCGGTGATCGCGCGCGACATGGGCGACTATCAGGCGCTTTATCGCGATCGCATCCTGACGCTGCCCCATATTGCCGATATCGAGGCGCTCATGCATGTCGCAACGATCAAGGCGACGGAGACCTTGCCGATATGACTGCTGCACAGCTTGACGATCTGGACGAGACCGACCGCGAGATCATCCGTGCGCTCGCCGCGGACGCGACGCGCAGCGCGGGCGCGCTGGGCCGGGATCTGGGCCTGAGCCAGCCGGCGGCATGGCGACGGATCCGGCGTCTGCAGGAGAACGGGGTTTTCTCCGGACGCCGTGTCGATCTGAACGCGGAGGCGCTGGGCTTTGGTGTAACCGTCTTTCTGGGCGTGAAGCTGGCCAGCAAGGGGCGGGTGAGCCTTGAGGATTTCGAGCAGGCGGTGACAGCGATCCCCGAGGTGCAGACCGTCCAGCATGTGCTGGGTCTTTATGATTACCGGTTGCGCGTCGTGGCGCGCGATCTCAGCGACTTCGAACGTGTGTTGCGCCGCCGGATCATGACCTTGCCCAGCGTGGGCAATGTGGAGGCAAACGTGCTGTTGAGCGAAGAGCGCCTGCCGGGACCTCTGGGTGGGGCCGCGCCGCTCTAGACGTTTCCCGATCGCGGTGCGGTGTTTCCTAAGGGAAACAGCCTGAGCGGCTAAGCCCTTGTTTTCCGGACTTTGTATACCAAGATAGACTTTGCGTTCTGTCCGGGGGCACCGTAAATCTCTGGGGAAGGCTCCAGGAGGATGATCATGGCTGCACTGCTCGATACAGTTGACCCGGACGGGTTGATGGAATTTTCGGTCGTATTTACCGACCGTTCGCTCAACCATATGTCAAAGGCGTTCCAGAAGGTGATGACGGACGTCTCCTCCATGCTCAAGGACGTCTATAACGCTGACAGCGTGGCGCTTGTGCCCGGTGGTGGCACCTTCGCGATGGAGGCCGTGGCGCGGCAGTTTGCACGCAACAAGAAGGCGCTGGTGGTCCGCAATGGCTGGTTCTCCTACCGCTGGAGCCAGATTTTCGAAGCCGGAGGGCTGACCTCCGAGGCCGTCGTGATGAAGGCCCGGCAAGTGGGCAACGAGACCCGCGCGCCCTTTGCGCCCTGTCCGATCGAAGAGGTGGTCGAGCGGATCCGCGCCGAGCGCCCCGATATCGTCTTTGCCCCCCATGTGGAGACGTCTGCAGGCGTGATCCTGCCCGATGACTACCTGACGGCGCTGTCGGCGGCGGCCCATGAGGTCGGAGCGCTGATGGTGCTCGATTGTATTGCCTCGGGCTGTGCATGGGTCGATATGGCGGCAACCGGTGTGGATGTGCTGATCTCTGCCCCGCAGAAGGGTTGGTCTGCCCAGCCCTGTGCCGGTCTGGTGATGATGTCGGACCGCGCGCGGGCGAAGATCGAGGACACGGCGTCCGACAGCTTTGCCATCGATCTGAAAAAATGGCTCAGCATCATGGAAACATATGAGGCGGGCGGTCATGCCTATCACACGACGATGCCGACCGACGGCATTCGGGCGTTCCGGGATGCGATGATCGAGACCCGCGACTACGGGTTTGGCAAGATCCGTGATGCGCAGTGGAAACTGGGCAATGACGTGCGGGCGATGCTCAAGGAAAAAGGGGTCCGCTCGGTCGCGGCCGAGGGGTTTGGCGCGCCGGGTGTGGTGGTCAGCTATACCGATGACGCCGATATCCAGAACGGTTCGAAATTCAGCGCGCTGGGGATGCAGATTGCCGCCGGCGTGCCGCTGGAATGCGATGAGCCCGAGGATTTCCGCACCTTCCGGCTCGGGCTGTTCGGGCTCGACAAGCTCTATGATACGGACCGGACAGTGGCCTCATTGAAATCGGTGATCGACAAGGTTCTCTGACGCGCGGGGCACCGGCGTCCGGGTTATCCCGAGGCGCCCATGCCCAGGTGCATCAGGCCTTTGCGGATCGGCGCGGTGTCATGCAGCAGACCAATGCCGAGGCTGCGCAGGTATTTCACGGCGCTCTGATCGGACATGGAGGTGCGGTTGAGCAGGTCGATGCCTGCAATCCGCGCGCGCACCTCGATCCGGCGCTGGCGGTCGAACTGGTCGAGCGACGTGCTGCTGCCAAGACCGTGCTGTTCGCTCAGGTCCAGAAGCAACGCGATATCGGCAAGGCTCATGTTCAACCCTTGCGCACCGATGGGCGGGACCACGTGGGCGGCCTCTGCGACCAAGGCCATGCGCTGGGCCGAGAACCGGTCCGCCACCTGCGAGATGATCGGCCAGAGCGTCCGGCGCGTCGCCAGCTTGAGTTCCCCCAGGAGCCCGCAGGAGCGCTCGGTCATCTCCTGCTCGAACGTCTCTGTGTCCAGCGCGGCCAGACGCTGCGCTTCGCTGCCGGTTTCCATCCAGACAATCGCGGAACTGGGCCGGCCCTGATAATCGGGCAGGGGGACAAGCGTGAACGGCCCGCCGGAGCGGTGGATCTCGGTTGAAATATTGTCGTGGGGAATGTCGTGGGTCACCGCAAAGGCCAGCGCCTTCTGCCCGTAGCGGCGGGTGGTGACATCGATCCCTGCATCCTCGCGCAGACGCGAGCCGCGCCCGTCGGCGGCGATGACAAGCGGTGTCTGCGCCTGGGTGCCGTCGCTCAGCCAGACCTTTGCCGCGGCGGTGCGCGCAAACATCCGTTTCGTCGCCACCCCGGGCCGGAAATCGACATTCGGCAGCGCCTCGATGCGGGCCAGCATCTCCCGGCGCAAAAGCCAGTTGGGCAGGTTCCAGCCAAAGGGCAGTTCGGAGACATCCGAGGCGTCAAATTCGCGGGTCATGCGCGGCAACCCGTCGGGACCGCCGGCGTCGATGATGCGCATGGTTTGCAGCGGCGTGGCGTGTTCGGCGAACTGGTGCCACAGCCCTGCCCGTTCGAGAACGGGAACAGAGGGCTGCAACAATGCCGTGCTGCGCAGATCGGCGCCGTCCGCGTCGCGTTCCGTGACAGGCGGCGTCGGGTCGACACAAAGCACCGAGTAGCCCGAACTTCCAAACAGGCAGGCGGTCGTCAGACCGGCGACGCCGCCTCCCGAAATGACAATGTCAAAATGCGCGCTCATGGCTCAGAGATAGCCCCGCTGCACGAACCGGCAAAGCTTCATGCCAGCACCTGCTTCAGAAAGTCGCTCAGATCGTCGGTGTGATGCTCGATATGGTCCTCGGGCTGCGGCTCCGGCGCGACATGGACGGTGCGCATGCCCATGGCGAAGGGCGCGGCAAGGTTTCGGGCGTCGTCCTCGAACATCGCGCCCGTGCCCGGATGAATGCCATCGGTCCCGAAAACGGTTTCAAACGCAATCCGTTCCGGTTTCGGGCGGAACCCTGCGTGTTCGACCCCGTAGACGGCATCGAAGGCGTCGCTCAAACCGCGGGATCTCAGCACATTCTCGGCATAGGGGCGGCTGCCGTTGGTATAGACGATCTTGCGGCCGGGCAGGGCCGAGATCAGGTCTCTGAGTTCGCCGTCCGGTGTCAGCGCGTCAAAGGAGATGTCGTGGACGTCTTCAAGATAGGCATCGGCGTCGATCCTGTGTTCGGCCATCAGCCCTGCCAGCGTGGTGCCGAACTTGTGCCAGTACTCCTTGCGCAGGGTATTGGCGTGCGCGCGGTCCACGTCGAGCGCATTCATCACCCAATCGGTCATGCGCTGCTCGATCTGGTCGAACAGGCGCACCTCGGGCGGATAAAGCGTGTTGTCGAGGTCAAACACCCAGTGCCGGACATGAGAGAAGCGTGCTGCGATCATGCTGCTAAGCTAGTGGTCCTTGCCCCGGCCGGAAAGGCCCCTGCGCGGAAAAGTCTCCGTTGGGGGGCCGTCAATCTTGCCTGACAGGCGCGGCTGCGAATAGGGTAGCGGAATATCGCAACAAAGATCGTGATCCCCGATGTCCCGAACCGCCCCCAACGATGCCTATGAACTCATTCTCAACGCCATCGATGTGGGCGTCTACAAGCCGGGTGACCGGCTGGTGGAAAGCGAACTTGCCGAGCGTTTCGGGGTGTCGCGCACGCCGATCCGCGAAGCGCTACAGCGGCTGGAGACCCAGTCCATGCTAACCCGCGACGGCCGCAGCCTGATCGTGGCCTCCCTGAACCACAACCAGATGGCAGAGCTTTACGCGGTGCGCGCCGCGCTCGAGGGGTTGGCGGCCGAGCTTGCGGCCCAGCACGCCGCGCCCGAGGAGATCAAGGTGCTCTTCGACATGGTCGAGGAAGACCGCGCGCTTCTGGAAAAGCCTTCGGAGCTTGCACAGGCCAACCGGCGGTTCCACCGCCAGATCCATCTGGCCTCGCACAACCGCTACCTCGTCCAGCAGCTGGATCTGGTCTACCGGTCGATGGCGCTGCTGGCGACCACGTCGCTTGCGGCGGCGGGGCGGGGCGAGGTTGCCCTTGAAGAACACCTCAATATCGTGCGTGCCATTGAAGCGCGGGACGGGGCGGCGGCCTCTCAGGCGCTGCGCGATCACCTGTCGATCGCGTTCGAGACGCGCCTGAAGATCGACGCTGCCAATATGACCGCGGCCTAGTCGGGCGTCTCGCAACTGCCGCCGAACATCCCGTGCGGGGTCTTGTCCCAGTAAAACGGGATGAACAGCAGTTCCAGCAAGCCTTTCAGCGCCGCCAGTGTGGCAAAGAAGAAATAGAACGGCATCGTGAGCACCCAGAGCAGATGCGGCTTCTGGTCGAGGTCGCGGCGCGCCAGCAGGTAGATCGACAGCGAGATACATTCCGACAGCACGAAGAGACCGCTCAGCACCTGCGCCCGGCTTGTCCCGATCAGATCGGCAACGGGGTTGGCGAGCCCCGTGAGGCTGGCAATCAGGTTCCACCACAAGACCGGTGCGAGCAGGAACGCGGTCACTGCGCCGAAGAGCACGATCTGAAGGCCGAGAAACTTCCGCACGCCAAGCTCGCGCAGCAGCCGCAACGGCGCGCGGATATGCACCCGCCATGTCACCGCGAACCCCTTGAGCCAGCGGGAGCGCTGACGGATCCATGGCCAGAGCCTGCTATTGGCCTCTTCAAGCGTGGCGCTTGGCAGCATTTCGCAGCGAAACCCGCGCCGGGCCAGCCGCATGCCGAGATCGGCGTCTTTGGTGACGTTATGGGCGTCCCACGCGCCAAGTTCGATCAATGTCTCGCGCCGCAGGAAGAGCGTCGTCCCCCCAAGCGGCATGGCCAGCCCGAGCTTTTGCAAACCGGGCATCATGATCCGAAACCAGCCGGCATATTCAAAGGTGAAACAGCGCGACAGCCAGTTGGTATGGGTGTTGTAGAAGCCCAGAATGCCCTGAAGGCAGCCCAGATCGGGCCCTGCCTGCGCGAAGCGACGGGCCACCTGATGCAATTGATCGGGATCGGGGGCGTCTTCCGCATCATAGACGCCGATGATGGTTCCGGTCGTGAAATCCAGCGCGTAGTTCATCGCCCGCGGCTTGGTTTTCAGCGCGCCGAGCGGGACCCGGATCACGCGCATCCAGTTGGGCAGGCCTTCTGCGCGCAACGCCTTGCGCGTCACCGCATCATCGGCTTCCACCACGAGGCAGACCTCCAGCAAGGCGCGGGGATAGTTGATCTTTTCGAGCCGGCGCACCAGCGCGCTTGCGATATTCTCTTCGCGAAACAGGGGCACGAGGATCGAAATCTTGGGAAGTATATCGGGAACGGCGGATAGCGTGCCCGGATCGGGGGCGCTTTGCGCAGGATCGGTGCGGCGTCGCGCCAGAGCGATCAGGAGGCAGGCCGCCTTCAGGCCCGTGTTGAACAACAGCACGATGAGGGCGAGACCGAAGAAAGCCGTGAAGACCATCGCGGGCCACATGCTCAGCGCCGCGACCACGCACAGGCCCAGCACTGCGGTCAGCAGGCGCATGCGTGCGGTTGACCAGTTCCGGCAGGAATAGTGCTCTGGCGTGCGTTTCTCGGCCAGTTCGATCAGCCGTGCGCCATGGGCCTTGTGGATCGCGTTGTGAATGGCGTGTTGTTCCGCAAGGGCAAAGCGGATCGTGCCCAGTCCCGGCGGCAGCCGGCGCTTCACCTGTTCCTGACGGTCCAGATCCGTGATCGCCAGCACCAATGCACCGCCGCGCAGGCGCCACGGGATGAAACCCAGTTCAAGACAGTCACGCGGATCGACCAGTTCCATCAGGCGCGGGTCGGCGGGCTCCCGGGCGAGATCAACGAAACGGCTGTCGCGATAGACTGCGAGCGATTGCATGAGATCGCGCGACGCGATCATCTTGTGTTCCAGAAGGATATCCGTCAGCCGGACCGTTTCGTGACATTGCAGACGCCGCGCCTCGGCCAGTTTCTCGGCAGAGATCGCGCGGCTCTCGACAAGGAATTCCCCGAATGACGGCTTCGCGGTGTCGCGGCCAAACGCGGCGAGTTCGAATTCCGAGTGAATGAAACGGGTTACAGGAGCATTCATGACAGGGGCCGGTGACCAAAAATCTCCGGCCTGTCTGCCCCATCATAGTTAAGAGCTGGTTAATCCCAGCTGTGTCGGGGCTCAGGCCCGCGCGTCCATCGCCGTGGCAAAGCGCTCGAACAGGTAATAGCTGTCCTGCGGGCCGGGGCTGGCCTCGGGGTGATACTGCACACTGAAGACAGGGCGGTCCTTGACGCGGATGCCGCAATTGGACCCGTCAAAGAGCGAGACATGGGTCTCGAGCACATGGTCGGGCAGGGTCTGGCTGTCCACGGTAAAGCCGTGGTTCATCGAGGTGATCTCGACCTTTCCGGTCTCCATATCCTTGACCGGATGGTTGGCGCCGTGGTGGCCGTGGTTCATCTTGATCGTCTTCGCGCCAAGCGCGAGTGCCAGCATCTGGTGGCCAAGACAGATCCCGAAAAGCGGGATGTCCTGCTCGAGCACGCTCTGGATCATCGGCACGGCATATGCGCCGGTCGCCGCCGGATCGCCCGGGCCGTTGGACAGGAACACGCCATCAGGTGAGAGAGACAGTACATCCTCGGCCGTCGCGGTTGCGGGCAGAACGGTCACGTCACAGCCTGCCGAGGCCAGACAGCGCAGGATATTGCGCTTTGCGCCGTAATCGATGGCCACGACCTTGTGGCCCGGCTCCGTGCGCTTGGTGTAGCCCTCGGGCCATGCCCACCGCATCTCGTCCCAGCGATAGGACTGCGCGCAGGTCACATCCTTGGCCAGATCGAGCCCTTCAAGACCGGCAAAGCCCCGCGCGGCGGCCACCAGCTTTTCGAGGTCGAACTTGCCCTCGGGGTTGTGTTCGAGCGCCACGTGGGGCGCGCCTTGGGCGCGGATCGCACGGGTCAGCCGGCGGGTGTCAACGCCCCCGATGCCGATCCGGCCCCGCTTGGCCAGCCACTGGGTGAGGTGTTCCTGCGCGCGCCAGTTCGACGGGTCGGTCGGGTCCCATTTGACAACCATACCCTCGGCAACCGGCTCTGCGGTTTCGTCGTCCTCGACATTCACGCCCGTGTTTCCGATATGGGGGAAGGTGAAGGTCACAACCTGTCCGGCATAGGAGGGATCGGTCATGATCTCCTGATAGCCGGTCATCGCGGTGTTGAAGCAGAGCTCTGCCACGGTCGTGCCCGTTGCTCCGAAACCTTGGCCGTAAAATACGGTGCCATCTGCGAGAACGAGACATGCGGTGGTGGCAGCGGGCATAGGGCGACTCCGTCAGGGGCAGTGCAAAATCTGCGCATGTCTAAGGTCAGTGCCCGCGCGGGTCAACCGTCTAGGGAGCGGTTCCGGCATTCTCTTCGATCGTTCCATATGGGTGTTGTCGCCCGGTCCGGATGGCTTTAAAAGCCGGAGGTTCAGAAGGTTGCGGAGAGCAAGATGCCCACAGAGATGCGAAGCCAGATTTCCGATGCGTTGAAAACGGCCATGAAAGCCAAGGACAGCGCGCGGCTGGGAACGTTGCGGCTGATCAATGCGGCGATCAAGGATCAGGACATTGCGCTGCGCGCGGAAGGCAAATCCGTGGGCGATGCCGAGATTCTCGCGATTCTGGGCAAGATGGTGAAGCAACGTCAGGAAAGCGCCCGCGCCTATGAAGAGGGCGGTCGCCTGGAGCTTGCCGAAAGCGAACTTGCCGAGATCCGGGTGATCGAGGATTTCCTGCCCGCCCAGCTTGACGAGGATGCGGTCGCAGCGGCCGTCGACGCGGCCATCGCGGAAACCGGCGCAAGCTCGATCCGCGACATGGGCAAGGTCATGGGCATTCTGAAGGGCAAATATACCGGCCAGATGGATTTCGGATCCGTGGGCCCGATGGTCAAGGCGCGGCTGGGCTGAGCTCAACCCCGGCCCGGTGCGCAGAAGGCCGCGGGGCCTGACAGCTTCAAGTATTCCTGAGCGCCAGATACGCTGACACAAGCGCGCTCTCACTTCTTGGGAACCGCGAGGAAACGCAGTTCCTGATCCAGCTCCTCTTTCAGCGCGATGCGTTCCTCGGGCGTCAGGAAAGCGCCAAGCTCGACCTCGCGGCTGCCCCCCTTCAGCGTCAGATAATCCTTAACGGGCTTGTCGTGGCGCGCGACCTCGACCCAGTAGGGATTGGCCTGCCATTCGAGGCGGCCCTCGCGCGGCGAGACACGCACGAGCGTCATGCGGTCGGGCCACAGGCTCAACTCTTCGACCAGATGGCCATCGCGGTAGCTGCGCATCATGAAAAACCACAGCGCTGCAATGGTGAGGATCAGAAAGGGCAGCAGGCCCCAGAGCGCCATGGTCCCAATCAAGGCCATCAGGGGGACGGCCAACAGGAAGGATGTCATGGCGATGAAGAAGACAAAGCCGCCGCGCGACAGTGACCTGTGCGGCCAGAGGACGACGCGAAAGACGGGCGGCCGGTCTCCGTAACTGGAAAGGGCCTCGGGATAATCCGAGGCCCCTTCTTCAAGGTTTACATGCTTTACCGGCATTGCTCAGTGAGCGTGGCCTTTGTCCCAGTCGGACTGCTTCGGCAGCGTCTCGAACGTGTGTTCGGGCGGCGGCGAAGGCAGGGTCCACTCGAGCGTGTCCGCATGCTCGTTCCACGGGTTCGGGTCGGAGACCTTCTTGCCGTAGAACATCGCGTAGAAGATCACGCCGATGAAGAACAGGAACGAGGCAAAGCTCAGGAACGCACCCCAGGAGGAGATGTAGTTCCAGTAAGCGAAGGCTTCAGGATAGTCGATGTAGCGACGCGGCATCCCCTGACGGCCCAGGAAGTGCTGGGGGAAGAAGGTGATGTTGGCGCCGATGAACATCGTCCAGAAGTGCAGCTTGCCTGCCCATTCCGGATACATGCGACCGGTCATCTTGGGGAAGTAGAAGTAGATCCCCGCGAAGATACAGAACACGGCACCAAGGCTCATCACGTAGTGGAAGTGTGCCACAACGTAGTAGGTGTCGTGATAGGCGCGGTCGATACCAGCCTGCGACAGAACGATCCCGGTCACACCGCCAAGGGTGAACAGAAACAGGAAGCCGAAGGCCCAGAGCATCGGTGTCTTGAACTCGATCGAGCCACCCCACATCGTCGCGATCCAGGAGAAGATCTTGATGCCGGTCGGCACCGCGATCACCATCGTGGCCATCATGAAGTAGGACTGCTGCGTCAGGCTCATGCCGACGGTGTACATGTGGTGTGCCCACACAACGAAGCCCAGCGCGCCAATTGCGACCATGGCGTAGACCATGGGCAGGTAACCGAAGATCGGCTTGCGCGAGAAGGTTGCGATCACGTGGCTGATGATGCCGAAGCCCGGAACCACGATGATGTACACTTCCGGGTGTCCGAAGAACCACAGCAGGTGCTGGTACAGGATCGGGTCACCGCCACCGGCCGGATCGAAGAACGTCGTGCCGAAGTTACGGTCGGTCAGCAGCATGGTGATAGCGCCGGCCAGAACCGGCAGCGCCAGCAGGATGAGCCATGCGGTGACGAAGATCGACCAGCTGAACAGCGGCACTTTGTGCAGCGTCATGCCCGGTGTGCGCATGTTCAGGAAGGTGGTGATCATGTTGATCGCACCGAGGATCGAGGACGCACCCGACATGTGAACTGCGAAGATTGCGAAATCCATCGACATACCGGCTTCGGTGGTCGACAGCGGCGCATAGAGCACCCAGCCCACGCCGGAGCCGAGCTGGTCGTTGCCGCCCGGTGTCAGCAGGGATGCAACCGCCAGCGAACAGCCTGCAACATACATCCAGTAGGACAGGTTGTTCATCCGCGGGAACGCCATATCCGGCGCGCCGATCTGCAGCGGCATGAAGTAGTTGCCGAAACCGCCGAACAGGGCCGGAATCACGACGAAGAACATCATCAGGATACCGTGTCCGGTGATCAGAACGTTCCACAAATGCCCGTTTGGCGTACAATCAGCCGTGGATTGCGCAACAAAGCTTGCGCCTTCCAGACACATGTACTGAACGCCCGGCTCCATCAGCTCCATCCGCATGTAAACGGTGAAGGCAACAGAGATGAAACCCATCAGGCCTGCGGTGAAAAGGTAGAGAATACCGATGTCTTTGTGGTTCGTGGACATGAACCAGCGGGTGAAAAACCCGCGTTCGTCGTGGTCGTGTCCCTCAATGGCTGCGTCGGCCATGCGTAGCTCCCATTTTAGCTCGTATAGGTCGCAGGACAGACTCGCCCCGCTTCAGTTCCTCTTCCTAGAGGCGTTGAACGGTCGGGGCAATGCTCCAACCTGCCGCAGGGTTGGAAAAAATGTCGCGCGAACGGCTTGTCTTGGGCGAATCCATTCTTTTTCTGGAATTTGTTGTGGCCGACGCGCGGGAGTTGCGTCCCGGCGCGGTTTGAAGATAAGCCACCAGACATGAGTGAACGATTTGCATTCGAGCTGAAAAACACCGACGGAACGGCCCGCCGGGGCGAGATTTCCACGCCGCGTGGAAAGATCCAGACCCCTGCCTTCATGCCGGTCGGCACCGCCGGGACTGTCAAGGCCATGCTGCCGGGCAATGTGCGTGAGACCGGGGCCGAGATCATTCTGGGCAACACCTACCACCTGATGCTGCGCCCCACGGCCGAGCGGATCGCGCGTCTGGGCGGCTTGCACCAGTTCATGAACTGGGACCGGCCGATCCTGACCGACTCGGGCGGGTTTCAGGTCATGAGCCTGAGCGATCTGCGCAAGATGACCGAAGAGGGGGTCACCTTCAAATCCCATATCGACGGCTCACGGCACATGCTGTCGCCGGAGCGCTCGATGGAAATCCAGCGGCTTCTGGGCAGCGACATCGTCATGTGCTTCGATGAATGCACGCCGTTTCCCGCCTCCGAGGCGGAGTCCCTGCGCTCCATGCGGCTGTCCATGCGCTGGGCGGACAGGTCCCGCGAAGCCTTCGGAGACCGGCCCGGATACGCGCTGTTCGGCATCCAGCAGGGCAGCGTGTTCCGCGACCAGCGCGAAGAGAGCGCCGAGAAGCTGCGCAACATCGGTTTTGAGGGCTATGCCGTCGGCGGGCTGGCCGTGGGCGAAGGACAGGACCTTATGTTCGAGGTGCTGGACTATGCGCCCGGCATGCTCGACCCCGACAAGCCGCGCTACCTGATGGGGGTGGGAAAGCCCGATGATATCGTCGGCGCCGTGCAGCGCGGGATCGATATGTTTGATTGCGTCTTGCCGACGCGGTCGGGACGCACGGGGCAGGTATTCACACGCCGCGGCGTTCTCAACATCAAGAATGCCCGTCACGCCGATGATCCGCGGCCTCTGGACGAAGACTGCACCTGTCCGGCCTGCCGCAGTTACAGCCGCGCCTATCTGCACCATGTCTACCGGGCGCAGGAGATGATCAGCGCGATGCTGCTGACCTGGCACAATCTGCATTACTATCAGGAACTGATGTCGGGCCTGCGCGGCGCAATCGAAGCGAACGCGCTGGACAGTTTCGTGTCCGCGTTCCACGCCGCACGGGCCGAGGGCGATATCGAACCGCTCTGAAGCCCTGTGCAGGCGCCGCGTCAGGCGAGGAAGTAGCCGGCGTTGGGAACGCTGTCCGATTTCGTGATCTGCTCGGCCAGCATGGATTGTCGCAGCCGCACATGGGCCGCCCGCAGCGGGTTGTCGAACCACCGTTCGATCGCCATGCCAAGCGGCTGGCCGGTGCGTTCCTCGCGGGTGGTGACATAGCAGCGTTTGCGCTCAAGCTCGGTCAGCCCGATCTCGGTAATCCCGTCGACCACGGAGCGGTCCTCTTCCGAGCCAAGGAAATAGAACCGGCAGTATTCCGGCTCCTGCTTGTCGAGAAACACGAAGTCATACTGGGCGCGACTGCCCCAGAAGGTCACATGCAGCGTGTCGGGATCATCCGGATCGGTCTTGTACTTGGTGAACAGCCCGTAGGTCGTTCCGGACTTTCCCGAGGCCCCGGGAATGGCATGCGGCCAGATATCGGCCGGTTTGTAGGGCAGGTCGCTGGAATGGCGCATCGTGAAGGTGCGTTTCGCACCGATGCGCCGCGCGTGATCGCTGTTGAGATAGATTTTCAAAGCCATCAGGACCGCGACAAAGCAAAACAGGGCCGAGATGATCGGCGAGGTCCCTGAAACCGGAAACAGGCCATAATAGATCGTGGCGACAAGCGCGGCTGTGCCCGCCAGTTCGAGATATCTGCGATACCGGTGCATCCGGAGCGCGAAATAGAACCCCACGAAAATCGAGCTCAGGGTCATCAGGACAAGGAAAACAAGGTTCAACCACACCGGTCCGCCGACCACCAGATCGGACAGCACAGCACTGCCGAAAATGGCAATACCCAGCGTGAAGAGAACAACACGCCTATAGTTGCGATTGATAAAGAGTATCACTGGCAACCCGTTACAAATTAACTCACTACTTCGCTATTTTAGCAGGTTCGCAGCGCTTTGGGACCCCCATCCGGTCCGAGGGCTGTTTTTTTCACTCCGGCGCAGGCTTGCCCGGGTATTCGCCTTGTAGATGCTTTCGGCCTTGGGCAAGATGGCCCGGTTACATGCCTGACGGTTGAAACGGCTGGGGTGCGATCCCAGATTGAGAGCACATAACCGGAGAGCGCCGAGGCTGCCGATCACGGGGCCAGTACGCTCTCGCCAAGAAGGAAAAAGAATGACCGAGCAATTGAACACGTCATACCCGGTGCTGCCGCTGCGCGACATTGTCGTGTTTCCGCATATGATCGTGCCGCTCTTCGTAGGGCGCGAGAAATCGGTGCGGGCGCTGGAAGAGGTGATGCGGGACGACAAGCAGATCCTGCTGTCGAGCCAGATCGATCCGGCCGTGGATGATCCGACCACCGACGGAATCTATGAGATTGGTGTGCTGGCCAATGTGCTGCAGCTCTTGAAGCTGCCCGATGGGACCGTGAAGGTTCTCGTCGAAGGCCGCAGCCGCGTGCAGATTACGCAATACACTGATAATCCGGACTTTTTCGAAGCTGAAGCGCTCGAATTGGTCGAGGTGGACGGTGACGAGACGACGATCACCGCACTGGTACGCTCTGTCGGTGAAGAGTTCGAGCGTTACGCCAAGGTCAAGAAAAACATCCCCGACGAGGCGCTGTCCTCGGTGGCGGAGACGCAGGATCCCAACCGTCTGGCGGATCTCGTCGGCGGCCATCTCGGTGTTGAGGTGGAGCAAAAGCAGGAGCTTCTGGAAACCCTCAGCGTGTCCGAGCGTCTCGAGAAGGTCTACGGCCTCATGCAGGGCGAGATGAGCGTTCTGCAGGTCGAAAAGAAGATCAAATCCCGCGTCAAGACGCAGATGGAGCGCACCCAGCGCGAGTACTATCTGAATGAGCAGATGAAGGCCATTCAGAAGGAGCTGGGCGACGGTGAGGAAGGCCAGAACGAGGTCGCCGAGCTGGAAGCAAAGCTCGAGGAGACCAAGCTCAGCAAAGAGGCCCGTGAAAAGGCCGAAGCCGAGATCAAGAAGCTCAAGAACATGTCGCCGATGTCCGCGGAAGCGACCGTCGTGCGCAACTATCTCGACTGGATGCTGGGCATTCCGTGGGGCACCAAGAGTCGGGTCAAAAAAGACCTGATTCGTGCCCAGAAGGTGCTGGATGACGATCATTACGGGCTCGAGAAGGTCAAAGAGCGGATCGTCGAGTATCTCGCGGTCCAGCAGCGTTCGAAGAAGCTGAAAGGCCCGATCATGTGCCTTGTCGGCCCGCCGGGCGTGGGTAAGACCTCGCTGGGCAAATCTGTGGCCAAGGCAACGGGGCGCGAGTTCATTCGCATCTCGCTGGGCGGCGTGCGTGACGAAAGCGAAATCCGTGGTCACCGCCGGACCTATATCGGGTCGATGCCGGGCAAGATCATTCAGGCCCTGAAGAAGGCCAAGACCACGAACCCGCTGATCCTGCTCGACGAGATCGACAAGATGGGTCAGGACTTCCGCGGCGACCCCGCGTCGGCCATGCTCGAAGTGCTCGATCCGGAACAGAACTCCACCTTCGTGGATCACTATCTCGAGGTGGAATATGACCTCTCGAACGTGATGTTCCTGACCACGGCGAACTCCTACAACATGCCGGGCCCGCTTCTGGACCGGATGGAGATCATTCCGCTGGCTGGCTACACCGAGGACGAAAAGTCCGAGATCGCCAAGCAGCACCTGATCGACAAGCAGGTCAAGAACCACGGTCTGAAGAAGGGCGAGTTCGCACTGTCGGATGAAGCTCTGCTGGAGATCGTGCGCACCTATACCCGCGAGGCAGGCGTCCGGAACCTTGAGCGCGAGATCGCGAAATGCGCCCGGAAGGCCGTGACCAAGATCGTGCGCAAGGATACCGACAAGGTCGTGGTGACGCCGGACAATCTCGACGAGTTCCTTGGCGTGAAGAAATTCCGCTACGGTCTGGCCGAGAAAGAGGATCAGGTCGGTGTCGTGACCGGTCTGGCCTATACGTCTGTCGGAGGCGAGTTGCTCTCGATCGAGGCGCTGCGTTTGCCGGGCAAGGGTCGGATGAAGACCACCGGTAAGCTGGGCGATGTCATGAAGGAGTCGATTGACGCCGCGTCGTCCTATGTCCGGTCGATCTCGCCCCAGATCGGGGTGAAGCCGACGGCGTTCGACAAGATCGACATCCACGTTCACGTGCCCGAGGGCGCAACGCCGAAAGACGGCCCGTCTGCGGGTCTGGCCATGGTCACCTCGATCGTGTCCGTCCTGACCCAGATTCCGGTCAAGAAGGACATCGCGATGACCGGCGAGGTGACGCTGCGCGGGAACGCGCTGGCGATTGGCGGCCTGAAGGAGAAACTGCTCGCAGCACTGCGCGGCGGCATCAAGACGGTGCTGATCCCGCAGGAAAACGAGAAGGATCTGCCCGAGATCCCCGACAACGTCAAAGAGGGTCTGACCATCATTCCGGTCAGCCATGTTTCGGACGTGTTGGAGCACGCGCTTGTGGCCAAGCCGGAGCCCATCGAATGGGACGAGGCGGCTGAGGAAGCTGCGCAGGCGTCGCTGAAGGACGGGGATGAAGGCTCGGCCGGTGCAATCAAGCACTAATCCGGAAGCCCGCTAGGTAAAAGAAAAGGCGGCCTTCGCGGGTCGCCTTTTTTCATGCGCGGGATGTGGGCGGCGCTCAGCTGTAGCTGATCTCGCCCAGATCGCGCAGCTTCGAGATCGTGTTCGTCAGTTCCGACATCGCGGCTTCGCCCTCTTCTTCGGACGGGGTATCGCGTTCGGCCATCTCGTCGCGCAGTTGCGTGGCCATTCGTTGCGACATGTTCGCGAAGATGAACTCCACCACCTCGCCCATACCGGCCTGCGCGGCCACAAGACCGGCAATCAGGGTGTCCTCCGGGATGGCCCGGACGATCGTGGGAATGTCGGCGGGCGACAGGCGTTCGGCAATATCGCCGAATGTGAAGATTTCGCTGCGCACCTGCGCGGCCAGTTCGGCATCCTGCGCTCCCAGCGCGGCGATGATCTCGTCGCGGCGGCGCGCCCCTGTCGGGTTGAGGATGCCCGCGATCAGGGCGGGTGTCGCAACTGTGTCCGTGCTGTCCTCGACCGGGCCATGTTCGGCTTGCAGGGCGGTTCCGATCAGCCGGATGACGTCTTCGGAGGTGTTCGAGATCAAAGAGATCGCGTAGGTTGCCTCGGTCCCCGCCGCGTCGGGCAGGTCTTTGAGAAGCTCCGCCGCCGAGTCCGGCGCAAGCTGTGACAGGACCACCGCGGTGATTTTCGGATGCTCTTTTTCAAGCGCCGCGCGGAGCTCCTTGGGATCGGCCCGATCGAGACTGGGCCACGGGTTTTGCGTCGAGGAGATGCCAAAGCGCTGGCGCATGCGGGTGAGCAGATCGGGCGACAGATGCGTGTCGAGCGCTTCCAGCGTGTCTGCAATCGTGTCGGGAAAGCTCAACCCCTCGCGGGCCAGTTCGGTCTCGAGATCTTGCAGGACAAGTTCCAGAACGGAATTCTCCACATGCCCCAAGGTCAGGAAATCCCGCGCCAGCCGGGTTTGCGCGCGTTCGCTGAGCGCGGGCAGTGCCAGCCGTCCGCCATCGGACTGGATCATGCGCAGGATGATCGCGGCTTTCTGGGACCGCGTCAGTCCATCTGGCGCAGGCGTCGCAGAGTCGCCTTCCGCATTCGGAAACATGTCCCCAGCAGGAACCGGCACATTTGCCAAATCCATCCAACTCACCCCAAATACTCCGGCCCTTCCGGAGGTCTCTCGCGCGTATATCTAGGGGTGCCACGGGTTAACGAAGGATTAGCGGCTGGAGGGGAACGAGGGTGGTTTTTCTGAAAATTTGCGGAAACCCTTGGCGTCCGGGCGAAGGAGCAGGGGGCGGGGTTTAGTAGCCGTAGGTCTGTCCCGTCCTGAGGGCTTGTGCCAGTGACGTCTCCGCCCAGCTTCCCTTGCCGCCAAGGGCGCGGATCCGCGCAAGCTCGGCGCGGGCGTCTTCCATCCGGCCCATCGTCACAAGCCCTTGGCCAAGGTAAGAGCGGGTCAGGATGTTGTCCGCATCAATCTCGAGCGCTGCTGCGTAGTAGGACAAGGCGCTTTGCATATCGCCGGTCTTGCGGGCGATGAAGCCGCGATAGGTCAGAACGCGGGCGCTTTTCTGGTCCGACATGGTGTCGAGCACATCGGATGCACGATCCAACGCGCCGGCATAGGCCAGTTCCCGAACGCTCCTGTAACGCAGGTCATCATCGATGCGGCTCTCTTGGGCATCGACGCAGGATTTCGACTGTTCGTCCCAGATCTGGGTGTCTTTGCAGGTTGTCGTGGTCGGGGTGGTTTTAGGCGGGGTGTCGTCGTCAAAGCCCACGGCCAAGGCGACCGCGGGCAGGGCCGCAAGTGCTGCAGTCAGAAAAACGCGTTTCATCGGGTGCTCCCATCAAGGCTCACCCGGCAGATAGGGCGTGGTCCGGTCCTGTCACCCCCTCAGGTGGTCGGATCCGCCACGCAGGTTGCAGCTTCAGCATCCCAGCTTGTTCCGGGCTTGCAAGATGCTGCCTGCTGTTCACTGTGGATGCACTGGGCGGTTGCCAGCGTCGGGCCCAGTGCCGTCGCAAGAATGATCGCGATCATTCTGGTCTTCATCGTAGCCTCTCCCTCGAAACTCGGTGAAGGCACTATAGCATATTATTGCCGGACATAAAACCAGATCGGCTTTCGGGCCCTGATCTGCGCCTCCGGCGGGGATATTTGGGCCAAAAAGAAGCTGTATGATCCGGCTGTGATGTGACGGTGTCAGGCCGCGCCAAAGACCCGCGCAAAGATCGTGTCGACATGCTTGGTGTGGTAGCCGAGGTCGAATTTTTCCTCGATTTCCTCGGCGGAGAGGGCGGCGCGCACGTCTTCGTCGGCCAGAAGTTCGGTTTTGAAATCCTTGCCTTCTTCCCAGACCCGCATGGCATTGCGCTGCACCAGCTTGTAGCTGTCCTCGCGGCTGACACCGGCCTGGGTCAGGGCGAGCAGGACGCGCTGGCTCATCACGAGGCCGCGGAACTTGTTCATGTTGGCGATCATGTTGTCGGGGTAGATCACCAGCTTGTCGATCACGGAGGTCAGGCGGGCCAGCGCGAAATCAAGGGTGATGGTCGCATCGGGGCCGATGTTGCGCTCGACCGAGGAGTGGCTGATGTCGCGCTCGTGCCAGAGCGCCACGTTCTCCATTGCGGGGACGACGGCCATGCGCACCAGCCGGGCGAGGCCGGTCAGGTTTTCGGTCAGCACCGGATTGCGCTTGTGCGGCATTGCCGAGGAGCCTTTCTGGCCTTTGGAGAAAAACTCCTCGGCTTCGAGCACTTCGGTGCGCTGCATGTGGCGGATCTCGATGGCGATGTTCTCGATGCTGCTGGCGACAACGCCCAGTGCGGCAAAGAACGCGGCGTGACGGTCACGCGGGATCACCTGTGTGCTGATCGGCTCGGGCTCGAGGCCGAGTTTCTCGCAGACATGGGCTTCCACTGCCGGATCGATGTTGGCGAAGGTGCCGACCGCGCCGGAGATCGCACCGGTTGCGATCTCGTCGCGTGCGGTTTGCAGGCGGCGCTTGTTGCGGTCCATTTCGGCGAAAAAGCGCGCCAGCGTCAGGCCCATTGTCGTGGGTTCCGCGTGGATGCCGTGCGAGCGGCCGATGCGGACGGTGTCCTTGTGCTCGTAGGCGCGGCGCTTGAGAGCGGCCAGCAGACCGTCCATGTCTTCGAGAAGAATGTCGGCAGCGCGCACCAGCTGCACGTTGAAGGTGGTGTCGAGTACGTCCGAGCTGGTCATGCCCTGATGCACGAAGCGCGCCTCGTCGGAGCCCACATGTTCGGCCAGGTGGGTGAGGAACGCGATCACGTCGTGCTTGGTCACGGCTTCGATCTCGTCGATGCGGGCGACGTCGAACTCGACATCCTTTGCCTTCCAGACCGCCTCGGCATTCTCGCGCGGGATCACGCCCAGATCCGCCTGCGCGTCACAGGCATAGGCCTCGATTTCGTACCAGATGCGGAACTTGCTCTCGGGGGACCAGATGGAGACCATTTCGGGGCGGGAGTAGCGGGGGATCATGAGGCAGCTTTCGTGATTTGAGTGGCGCTTGGGGGCGTCATAGATTAGCAGGCGGGCGGCGACAAGAAGGGAGGTCACAATGAAGCAGGATGGCGGATTGCCCGCGCTCGATGCTTTTGGCGGGACATGGACCCTTGAGCGCGAGATCGAGGATTACCGATCGGGGGCCACAGGCGGGTTGACGGGGCAGGCCGTGTTCGCGCCGGATGCCCACGGGGCGATGCTTTACGAGGAAGACGGGACGCTGCGGCTGGGTGCGCAGCCCCCCATGAGGGCCACGCGGCGCTACAGCTGGGCTTCTGGTGCCGATGGGATCACGGTGTTTTTCGAGGATGGGCGCCTGTTTCACACCATCGCCGCAGATCAGGCGCGGCCCGAAGCGCGTCATGACTGTGCGCCCGATCTTTACCTTGTCAGCTATGATTTCAGCCGCTGGCCCGCATGGAGCGCGACATGGCGCGTCACGGGGCCGGCCAAGGACTACCGGATGGTGTCGCGCTACAGCCGCGTGGACCCGGGTTCGGCGCAGGGCTGAGATCAGCTGTCGTGGCGTTCCTTGTAGTCGGCCAGTGATTTGCCCTGCTCCTCGACGAAGAGCTCTGCGAGCGCCTTCAGGGCCCGGATCCTGTCGATGCGAAAAACCCTGAAATCATTGCGGAATTCACACCAGCAGGTGGTCGTCCAGACCCGCCCCCAATATTCCATTTGCAGCGGCCGTATCACGCGTTCGGTGCGTGCGCCTTCGGGGGCGGCGTAGAGGATCTCCAGTTTCTGGCGCGACCGGATCGCCTTGCGGATCTGGGGCATGAACCGGAACCCTGCAGCGGCGTCTGCGAACGGGTAGACCGCAAAGCCCCAGCCCGAGGGCGGGGTCGAGCGGTCCTCGGGCAGCACAGCGTCGATCTTGGCGGACAGCGTTTTTGCGGCCTGTTGCAGCTCTTCATCGGCGGCTTCGCCGACCACCGCCATGCCCAGATGGAGCGCCTCGAGTTCCGTCAGCGTCAGGTTCAGCGGCGGCAGGGTCACGGGGGCCGTCATCATATAGCCCAACCCGCGTTCGCCGGCGACGGGCACACCGGAGAGCGCCAGCGTGTCCATATCGCGGTAGATCGTGCGGACCGAAACATTGAGGTCCCGCGCAAGGTCTTCGGCGCGATGCAACCGTCCGTCGCGCAGCAAAACGATGAGGTCAAACAGACGGTCCGCGCGCCCGGGACGGGGCGACTTGAGAGCTGTGACTGTCTCCATTGCCATCAGTTTTCCCGTGATCGAAGTGATTCTGTCGCGTAAGAGCAATGTAGTTTACCACTCCTGCCATTAACCTGTCAGGAGAGTTCGCGTCCAAGGGCCACCAGAGTGAAAAGCGCGCCATCGACGGCAAAAATCCCGTTTGGCCGTCATTTGCGCCTTTCCCCCCGCAGATCAAAGCCCTAAATAACCGTTCAGGAATTTGACGGGCGCCTTCGCGCCCCTAGGAGAAATGACATGCTTAATAACATCGGTCTGCCAGGCCTTCTTCTGATCGCCGTTGTTGTCCTCGTCCTGTTCGGACGCGGCAAGATTTCCTCGCTGATGGGTGAGGTTGGCAAAGGGATCACGGCCTTCAAGAAGGGTGTGGATGACGGCAAGAAAGAGATCGACGCCGCAGCCGTCGAGGAAGCCAAGGACATCACGCCCGAGAACGAAAAAGACAAAGCCTGAACCCGGCTTTAGGGGGCATCGTCCATGTTTGACATCGGCTGGACCGAACTTCTGGTTATTGGCCTTGTGGCGCTGATCGTGGTCGGCCCGAAGGACCTTCCGGGCATGTTCCGCACGCTTGGCCAGTTCACGGGCAAGGCGCGGCGCATGGCGCGTGAATTCCAGCGCTCCATGGAAGACGCGGCCGATGAGGCCGGCGTCAAGGAGATGTCCAAGACGCTCAAGGCGGCGACCAACCCCAAGGATATGGGGCTGGACGCGGTGAAAAAGGCCGCGAGCTTCGACAAGTGGGACCCGGACAGCGAAACCGGCAAGCTGGCGAAGGAGCGCGCTGAGGCGAAGAAGAAGGTGCAGGCTTCGACGGTCAAGGCGTCCGATGCGCCGAAAGCCGAGAGCGCGGCGGACTCTGACGCGCCCGCTGCGGCACCGAAAGCCAAGCCGGCTGCCAAGACCGCTGCTGCCAAGAAGCCCGCTGCCAAGAAGCCCGCCGCCAAGAAGACAGCGGCGAAAAAGCCTGCAGGCAGTAAGGACAGCGCATGAGCGCGGATCAGGTCAACGACGATATTGAAAGCAGCAGCGCCCCGCTGATCGAACATCTGACGGAGCTACGCACCCGGCTGATCCGGTCGGTGCTGGCCTTCGTGGTGGGCATGGTGATCTGCTTCACCGTCTGGAACCCGATCTTCAACTTCCTGACACATCCCATTTGCGGCGCCCTGAACGATCTTGGACAGGATTGCGGGCTGATTTTCATCAAGGCGCAGGAAGGTTTCTTCGTCGCGATCAAGATCTCGCTTCTGGGCGGGTTCGCGCTGTCATTCCCCTATATCGCGGCCCAGATGTGGCGCTTCGTGGCGCCGGGCCTCTACAAGAACGAGAAATCCGCCTTTCTGCCGTTTCTGGTCGCCTCGCCGGTGATGTTCTTTCTCGGCGCGGCATTTGCCTTCTACATCGTAACCCCGCTGGCGTTTAACTTCTTCCTCGGGTTCCAGCAGATCGGTGTCTCGGGCGAGGCCGGAGAGCCGCTTGCGCCCTCCGTGATCTTCCAGGGTTCGGCGGAGGAATACCTCTCGCTGACGATGAAATTCATCATTGCCTTCGGTCTGTGCTTCCAGCTTCCGGTTCTGCTGACCCTGATGGGCAAGGCGGGGCTTGTGAGTTCCGAGGGTCTCAAGAGCGTGCGGAAATACGCCGTGGTGGGCATCCTTGTGCTCGCCGCGCTTGTCACACCGCCCGACGTGATCACGCAGGGGATCCTCTTTGTGGTCGTCTACGGTCTCTACGAAGTGTCGATCATGCTCGTCAAACGGGTCGAGAAGGGCCGTGAGATGCGCCTGCGCGAAGAAGGGCTTTGGGACGAGGACGAGGATGACCTCGAAGACGTGTTCGCCGATGAGGCCGATCAAGACGATGACGCGGGCGACGCGAAAAACTGACGGAACAGGAATGGTGGTGAGCGATGGCGCTTGAAGCTGGAGTGATGCGCGAATTGATGCAATCGGCGCTCACCGAACTGGATGCGGGCCGGACCTCCGGCGTTTCCGACGTCCTCAGGAAGGTGCGGGCTCTGGACGGCGTTGACGCTGAAGAGCTCGGACAAATCGACCAATTGGAGACAGCTTTGATGAACACTGTGCAAAGCGAAAGCGGGGCAACCGCGCTTGACCGGATCGCCGATGCGATGGAACGGATTTCACCGCCGCCGCTGGCCGCACCGGATTTCGACGCGGCGGATGCCTTTGTCTGGCACGTGGAGCCCGACCGCGTCCAGCCGGTGCCCGAGGTCAACGGGATCGACCTGCCGCTTCTGGTCGGCGTCGACCGTGCCCGTGACACGCTGTTGATCAACACACGCCAGTTTGCCGAGGGCAACGCCGCCAACAACGCGTTGCTGTGGGGCGCGCGCGGGATGGGCAAATCCTCGCTCGTGAAGGCGATCCACGGAGAGATCGTGGCCGACGGGCTGCCGCTCAAGCTCATCGAGATCCAGCGCGAAGACCTGCCCTCCATCGGGCGGCTTCTGGGCTACCTGCGCAATTCCGACGCCCGCTTCGTGCTGTTCTGCGATGACCTGAGCTTCTCGCATGATGACGAGCATTACAAATCGCTCAAGGCGGTGCTCGATGGCGGTGTTGAAGGGCGCCCCTCGAACGTGATACTCTACGCCACCTCGAACCGGCGTCACCTGATGCCGCGCGACATGATCGAGAACGAGCGTTCGACCTCGATCAACCCCTCGGAGGCCGTGGAAGAGAAAGTGTCCCTGTCGGACCGGTTCGGCCTTTGGCTGGGTTTCCATCCCTGCACGCAGGACGAGTATCTCGACATGATCCGTGGCTACTGCAAGGCCTACGGCGTCGAGATCGACGACGAGACCCTGGTGGCCGAGGCGATCGAATGGCAGCAGACGCGGGGCAGCCGCTCAGGCCGTGTTGCGTGGCAGTATTTCACCGACCTTGCGGGACGGACCGGACTGTCTGTCTGAGCGGCTTTCGGGCCTAGTCCAGACGCAGGTCCGAGATTGCGGCGCGGACCCGTGTGTCCGTGTCGTCGCTATCGGCTGAGACAGCCACACCGATCAGGGCCTCGGGGCGGGTTCCGAAGGCGGCCTTCAGATCCCGCGACAGGTCCACACGCTCCCCATGTGCGCCGGTCCCCGCGGGGCGCCGGACCACCGTGACCCCGCGCGTGTCCATATAGGGGCTGGGCAGGATCTGCCCGCGCTCATGCGCGCCGCCCCAGACATAGGCCAAGACACGGATATTGGGATTGCGCAGCAGGCGGCGCAGGTTCTTGGGGTTGACGGTCTCGGCGGTCTTTCGGTCCGTGAAGACGAAATACATCGCGAGGTTGCGGTCGTCGCCCCCTTTCAGGGTCAGGTCGGTCGGGGGCACGGTTTCGCTGACGCTCCAGTCCCACGAGGCGCGCTGCGAGGCGCGAAAGCCGTCGGGGACGGGGCGGTAGAGGATCGAGACGGTCCCGTCCGATCCCACACTCAGCGCGTCACCATTCTGCTTGTAGCTGTTGTTGAAGAACCAAAGGAAGCCCTGCTCCTGCCACGACCCGTCGAACGGCATCGGTCCCGCGACGGCAGGGCCGCTCAAAAGGGCGGCGGCCAACAGCGTTTTCAACACTCTGGTCATGGCATTCTCCATTCGGGCCAGTTATTCGGGCCAGTCATTCGGGCCAGTCATTCGGGCCAGTCATTCGGGCCTGTCACTCGGAACTGTGCGGTCACAAGAGACGCTTCAACCTAAGTCTTGCGCGAAAAAATCAACATTTGGCCAATCAAGCCCGCGTGAGCGGGCCTGTTACTTGCCTATTTGAGATATTTCTCGGGGTCGACACTCTCAAAGCCCTGCCGGACCTCGAAATGCAGGAAGGACGGATCGCCCGGGGCCACCTTTGCAAGGTTCTGGCCGCGCTGGACACGGTCCCCCTTGTTGACCGCAATGTCCGAGATATTGGCATAAACCGTCAGCAGATTGTCCGGGTGGCGCAACACGAGGATCGGCACCTGATCGGTGTCGCGGGTGATCGCGGCCACCTCGCCGGCTTCGGCCGCTCTGACCGTGGTGCCTGCTGCCGACGCGATATCGATGCCCTCATTGGACTTCTTCTTGTAGGGCCGCAGGACCTTTCCGCTCACCGGACGCAGCAGGGGCGCACCAGTGTCGGCAACCTGTGCGGTGGTGCTGGCGGACTGGCCGGGGGCGGGTGGCACAGGCTCCTTGGTGATCTGGTCGGGCAAAGGCTTGGAGGCCGAAGGCGGCACCGGTGTTGCAGAGCCTGTGCCGGGGTTCTCGATGACTGCTGTGGCGGCGATCTCGGCGGTGCGCGTCACCGGGATCAGCAGGTACTGCCCCGGCCGCACGGCCAGATCCGGACCCAGCCCGTTCCAGTCCGCAAGGGACCGCACGGAGACATTGTAGAGCCTCGAGATCGTGTAGGCGGTTTCTCCACGGGCCACCTGATGGCGGATCGGCTCTGGCCCTTCGATGGGCGTGGAGGCCTGGGCACGGCGCATGCCCTGCTGCCCGGCGCTGTCGATGGCGGTGGTGGCGATGCTGGTGACATCAATCTGCCCGTTCGTGCCGGTGGCCATGCGCGCGCCGCTTGGCGGTATGGCGAGCACCTCGCCATTGTTCAACTGATCTTCGGGGCGCAGCCCGTTGTAGCTGGCCAGCTGTGCCGCATCCAGCCCGATCCGGTTTGCAACAGCCGCGACCGTGTCGCCGCGCTGGGCCACGACCACGTCGTAATTGGGATAGGAGATCAGGCCGCGGTCATCGGGGGCGGGGCGCTCGGCTGTCGCGGCGCGTGCGGCCGAAGAGGTATCGAACCCGCCGACCGTATTGCGCAAATCCAAGTCCAAACTGTCGCAGCCCGCCAGGGTGATCCCCACCACGACGAACGGCAAAATCCTGCTAAAACGCCTGTTCCGCATGCTCACATCCTCACTGCCCGGCCCTTTTTGCGGACCTTTTTGGTTCTTATTCCTGCGCCACACCTTCGATGAGAGGCACGAAGCGCACCGGCAAAAGTTCTTCATAATCAAAGCCATCCGGGGTCCGCGTCACCTTGATAAGGTGTTGCACGGCGTCTGACTGGCCAACCGGTACCACCATGATACCCCCCTCGCGCAATTGCGCCAAGAGCGGACCGGGGGGGTCTTCGGCTGCGGCAGTCACAATGATGCGATCAAATGGCGCCTGTTCGGGCAGGCCGTGGCTGCCGTCGCCGGTCAGGATCGTCACATTGGTGATGTCCAGTTTCTCGAAAAGCGCGCGCACCGGACGCGTCAGGCGGGCATGGCGATCCACGCTGTAGACGCGGCGGGCCAGATGGCTGAGGATCGCGGCCTGATATCCCGATCCGGTCCCGACCTCGAGCACCTTGTCGCGCGGCTGCACGTCGAGCGCCTGGGTCATCAGGCCCACGACCGAGGGCTGGCTGATGGTCTGGCCGCAGGCAATGGGCAGCGGCATGTCTTCATAGGCCCGGTCTGCAAAATGGCCCGTGATGAACGCGCCGCGATCGACCTTTTCCATGGCGGTCAGCACGCTGGGGCTCCGCACACCTTTCGAGCGCAGCGCGTAGAGAAACTGCATCTTGCGTTCGGCGTCGGTGATCTCGTGCTCGGGGGTCATGCCAGCCGCTGCTCCAGATCTTCCAGCAGATCATGGGCGGTCAGGTCGCAGCGCATCGGGGTCACCGAGATATACCCGTCGAGATTGGCATGCGCGTCGGTGCCGGGCGCGGTCGGGACATTCTGCGGGCTGCCCTTGATCCAGAGATACTTGCGCCCGTTGGGCGGCTGATGCGGCTCCACGCCAAAGGCTCTCTGCGGGCGCATGCCCTGTGCCACGACCTTGGCCCCCTTCACATCCGCCCCCGCAACAGGCGGGAAATTGATGTTGTAGAAGGTCTGGTAGCTGTCACTTTCCCAGACCCCGTTGTCGTAAAGCGAGCGCACCAGCGCCGCGCCATGCTGGGCCGCGGCTTCGAACTGGTTTTCGAGAACGATGTTCTCGGGCCCGTAATATTGCGACAGCGCGATCGAGCGCACGCCTTGCAGGGCGCCCTCCATGGCCCCGCCAATGGTGCCGGAATAAACGGCATTCTCGGCGGAGTTGTTGCCCCGGTTCACGCCCGAGAGCACAAGGTCGGGCGGCCCGCCGGGAATGATTTCGTGCACGCCCGCCAGAACGCAATCCGCAGGAGAGCCTTCGGCGGCAAAGCGGCGCGGGCCAAATTCCGCGATCATCGTTGGATGGGCATAATTGATGCAGTGGGCGACGCCCGATTGCTCGAAAGCCGGCGCCACGGTCCAGACCTCTCCGCTTGGGCCGGCAACGGCCTCGGCGATGTCGTGCAGGATCTTCAGTCCCGGCGCGTTGATGCCGTCGTCATTGGTGATCAGAATGCGCATGATGGTGTGCCCCGGGTGGTTTGGTCCCTTTGAGGACCCTGATTAGACGAGGGCGTGCAGGTCGTAAAGCAGTCGGAGCTGTCAGCGCCGCAATTGCCGCAGAACACTGCCGGCCACGAGCAGAACCGCCACGCCCGCGGCGCCTGCAACGGCGGGCTGTGAATTGAGGTTCTGGACGATGATCCCGGCAAACCCCCAGCTTGCGGCAAAGCCATATGTCCAGACACTTGTCTGCCGCAGCACGTAGAGCGTGAGCACCAGCGCGCCTGTGAGGGAAAGAACGGCCCAGCCGACCTGACCCAGCCCGAATTCGGTGCCGATCCCGTAGCCCGCACCCACCAGACCGAGGGCCACGAAAGAGGCGGCTGTCAGCCAGCCGCCGTAGAGCCCGATCGGCAGCCTTGCCGCCCATCCGGGGCTGGCAGAGCGCGCCGCGCGCAGGGCCCAGAGCGCGCTCAGCAGCATGGCCCAGATCAGGACCGTGGCCCAGATCACCGAAAGCGTGGCGACCTTGATCCAGATCGCGCCGATCGACAGGCTGATGATCATGGGGATCCGGGTCGCCGCCCAGCCGCGCGTGCCGGCATAGCGGAAGGCCCCGAGACCCGCGTGAAGCAAAAGCCAAAGGTAGATCACAGACCAGATCGAGAAGGCGTAGCCCGCAGGCTGCACGGGGGCGTCATCCTGCGGGATCGGAAACTGGTCGGGCCGGAACCCGGCAAAACCTTCGGTGACGAAGGGCGCGATCCCGAACGCAACCGCGGCACTCAGGACCAGCCACGCCTTCATGCAAGCGTGCCGTCTGCGCTCAGACGTGTCTTGCCGCCCAGATAGGGGTGCAGCGCCTCGGGCAGATCGACCGAGCCGTCTTCCTGCTGGCCGTTTTCCAGCACGGCAATCAGGCAGCGCCCGACCGCGAGGCCGGAGCCGTTCAGCGTGTGCACGAATTCGGGCTTGCCACCCTCTGCCGGTTTGAAACGGGCATTCATCCGGCGGGCCTGAAAATCTCCGCAGACCGAACAGGAACTGATCTCGCGATAGGTGTCCTGACCGGGCAGCCAGACCTCGATGTCATGGGTCCGACGCGCGCCAAATCCCATATCACCGGTGCACAGCACCACGGTGCGGTAGGGCAGGCCGAGACGCTCGAGAATACCCTCGGCGCAGCGGGTCATGCGGTCCAATTCATCGCGGGAGTGATCCGGGTGCGTGACCGAGACCATTTCGACCTTCTCGAACTGGTGCTGGCGCAGCATGCCCGCGGTATCGCGCCCGGCGCTGCCGGCCTCGGAGCGGAAGCACTGGGAATGCGCGCAATACCGGCGCGGCAGGTAACTTTCCTCGACCGTCGCGCCATTGACGATATTGGTCAGCGTGACTTCCGAGGTCGGGATCAGCCACATGCCCTCGGTGGTCTGGTAGCTGTCCTCGCCGAATTTCGGCAACTGGCCGGTGCCATACATCATGGCCTCGTTCACGAGGACCGGCGTCCACGTCTCGGTGAGCCCGTTCTCGGTGGTATGCGTGTCCAGCATGAACTGGGCCAGCGCCCGGTGTATGCGCGCCACAGCGCCCGAAAGCAGCACGAAGCGCGAACCCGAGAGCTTGGCGGCGGTCTCGAAATCCATACCGGGGACGACGCCGGTCAACTCGTAATGTTCCTTGGGCGCGAAGCTGAAGGCGCGCGGGTCACCCCAGCGGCGGATCTCGACATTGTCGGCCTCACCGGCGCCGTCGGGCACATCGTCAAAGGGCAGGTTCGGCAAGCCCATCAGCAAGTCGGCGAGCTTTGCGTCCTGCGCCTTGGCCTCGTCGTTGAGACGCGCAACCGCATCCTTTTTCTCGGCCACGAGGGCGCGCAGGCGCTCGAACTCGGCCTCGTCGCCTTTCGCCTTGGCCGCGCCCACCAGCTTGGAGGCCTTGTTCTGCTCGGCCTTGGCTTCCTCGGCGGCTTGTATCTTGGCCCGGCGCTCGGCATCGATCGCGAGGATTCCGGAGGACACGGCATCCCCGCCACGGCGCATAATGGCGGCGTCAAAAGCGTCTGGCGCTTCGCGGATAAGGCGGATGTCGTGCATCGTCTGGTTTCCCTGGTCGAAAATTGGCTACGCCGCCCCATATGCCTTAAAGGGGCGCGCATTTGAACCACGAATTTCGACGGTTGTTGTCTTGCGGCCCTGCGTGCTCACGGATAGGGTGCGCGACGAGTTGAATTGGCCACAAAGGCCCACAGAATAAAGGACCGCAGATGTTCGTCACACCTGCCTATGCACAAGCCGCCGGCTCCGGGGGCGCTTTCACATCATTCATTCCGCTGATCCTGATTTTCGCGATCATGTATTTCCTGCTGATCCGTCCGCAGCAAAAGAAGGTCAAGGAACATCAGGCCATGGTTGCTGCCCTGCGCCGCGGCGATCAGGTCGTCACCCAAGGCGGCGTTGTCGGCAAGGTGGTCAAGGTCAAGGAAGACGGTGAGCTTGAGGTGGAGATCGCCGAGGGCGTCAAGATCCGCGTGATTCAGGCCACCATCGCTCAGGTTCTCAACAAGACCGAACCGGCAAAGTAACTCCTTATGCTGCAAATCTCCCTGTTCAAGCGGGTCATGATCTTGCTGACGGTTGCCGTCGGCTTGATCCTGGCGATGCCCAATGCCTTCTACACCACCGTCGAGCGGCACAATGATGCCGTGCAGGCGCTGGAGGGTGGGGCGGCGGCAACGCCGGAACTGACCGCCGATCAGGCGGGATGGCCCGGTTTCCTGCCGTCGAGCCTCGTCAATCTCGGGCTTGATCTGCGGGGCGGGGCCCATTTGCTGGCAGAGGTGCGGGTCGAGGACGTTTATGCCGACCGGATCGACGCCTATTGGCTGGAGGTGCGCAACACCCTGCGCGGCGAGCGTGCCACGGTCGGCACGATCCGGCGCCAGAACGCACCCTTGGGTGAGCTGCGCGTCAAGCTGTCGAACCCGGCGGGCATGGATCGCGCCGTGGCGCTTGTGCGCGGGCTGGCGACGCCGGTTGTGAGCCTCTCGGGAGCGGGCAGCACGGATATCGAGGTGTCCTCCTCCGGTGATATTCTGATCGTGACCCTGTCGGCCGCGGAACGCGCGGCAACCGACGACCGCACGATGCAGCAGAGCCTCGAGATCATCCGTCGCCGGATTGACGAGGTCGGCACCCGCGAGCCGACCATCCAGCGTCAGGGCGAGCGCCGCATCCTGATCCAGGTGCCGGGTGTCGGCTCTGCCGAGGAAGTGAAAACGCTGATCGGGACCACGGCGCGTCTGACCTTCCACCCTGTCGTGGGGCGCACCGGCAACGCCAACGAGGCGCCGGGCCCGCGCAATGTCCTGCTGCCGTCGATTGACGAGCCCGATACCTATTACATTCTCGAACAAACCCCGGTTGTGACCGGGGAGGACCTCACCGATGCCCAGCCGGCCTTCGACCAGAACGGTTTCCCGTCGGTCAATTTCCGGTTCAACCCGTCAGGCGCGCGCAAGTTCGGCATCTACACGGGCGAAAACGTTGGCTCGCCCTTTGCCATCGTGCTGGATGACGAGGTGATTTCCGCGCCGGTCATTCGCGAGGCGATCACCGGCGGTTCCGGCCAGATCAGCGGGAACTTCACCGTCAAGCAGTCGACGGATCTTGCTGTGCTTCTGCGCGCCGGTGCGCTGCCGGCCGAAATGACCTTCCTCGAGGAACGCACAATCGGGCCCGAACTGGGACAGGACAGCATCGATGCGGGCAAGATCGCCTGTATCGTGGCCTTTGTCGCGGTGCTCGTGTTCATGTTCCTCAGCTACGGCACGTTCGGGCTGTTTGCGAATATCGCGCTGATCCTGAACGTTGGCCTGATCTTTGGCCTGCTGTCGCTGATCGGGGCGACGCTGACCCTTCCGGGCATCGCGGGGATCGTGCTGACCATCGGTATGGCGGTGGACGCCAATGTCCTGGTCTTCGAGCGGATCCGCGAGGAACTGAAATCGGCAAAAGGTCCGGCGCGCGCCATCGAGCTAGGATACGAGAAAGCGCTGAGCGCGATCCTTGACGCCAATATCACGACCTTCATCACGGCCGTGATCCTTTTTGCCATGGGATCGGGGCCGGTGCGCGGCTTCTCGATCACGCTGGGGCTGGGGATCCTGACCTCGGTCTTTACCGCGATCTTTGTCACCCGGGTGATGATCGTGATGTGGTTTGAACGCAAACGCCCCAAAACGATCGAGGTCTGACAGATGCGCCTGAAACTCGTTCCATCGAAAACCAATTGGGATTTCTTCGGCAAGGCCAAGCTGACGCTTGGATTGTCGGTGGTCCTGATCGTGGTGGGCTTTGCCTCCTTCATGATCCAGGGTCTCAACTACGGGATCGATTTCCGGGGCGGCACGACCATCCGGACCGAAAGCACGCAACCGGTCGATGTTGCGGCCTATCGTGTCGCGCTGGAGCCGCTCGGGCTGGGGGACATCTCCATAACGGAGGTCTTTGATCCCACCTTCGAGGCGGACCAGAACGTGGCGATGATCCGGATCGAGGCGCAGGAAGGCGATGAGAGCGTTGCGGTCGAGACGGTGAATGCCGTGGAGGAAGCGCTGCGGGCGATTGTGCCCGATATCAAGTTCCCGTCGGTGGAATCCGTCGGGCCGAAGGTTTCGGGCGAGTTGATCAAGACAGCCGCCATCGCCGTGGTTCTCGCCATTGCCGCGGTGCTGATCTACATCTGGCTGCGGTTCGAGTGGCAGTTTGCCGTGGGCGCTGTGGCCGCACTGGTGCATGACGTGGTTTTGACCATGGGCGTGTTTTCGGAACTCCAGATCAAGTTCGACCTCGCCATCATCGCGGCGCTTCTGACGATTGTCGGTTACTCGTTGAACGACACGGTTGTCGTCTTCGACCGGGTTCGGGAAAACCTGAGGAAATACAAGAAGAAGGATCTCAAGGAGGTTCTCAACATCTCGATCAACGAGACCTTGTCGCGGACCGTGATGACCTCGGTCACGACACTTCTGGCGCTGATCTCGCTCTTTATTCTGGGCGGGGATGTGATCCGCGGATTTGTCTTCGCAATGATCTGGGGCGTGATCGTGGGGACCTATTCCTCGGTCTTCGTGGCCTCGGCGATCCTTCTCTATCTCGGGGTCAAACGCGACTGGTCCAAGCCTGATGCGAATGCCGGCAATCAATACGCCAATATCGACGCCTGACCCGGAAGGGGCGGGCGGGCGAGGAGAGGCCGCGATGCGTTTGACCGAGATCACCTATGACACGGCACCGCCGATTGATGGCTATGGCCCGGGCTTTTTCCGGATTGGCGGCGAGGTGCGGGACGGGGCGCTCCTGATCCTGCCGGGCTCTGTGATGTCATGGGAGGGCTACGTCCAGTCCGAGCCGTTGATTGCCGCGGCGGGTCAGATCGACGTTCTCTTTTTCGGCACAGGCGCGGAGATTGCCCAGATCCCGTCAGACCTGCGGGACGCGCTGGACGCGGTCGGGGTCGGTGTCGAGCTGATGGCCACGCCGACTGCCTGCCGGACCTATAATGTCCTTCTGAGCGAGGGACGCCGGATCGGGGCCGCGCTGCTGCCGGTCTAGGTCTGATCTGGCCGGAGGCGGATGCCTTCGGCGAGGATATTTTTGCCAAAAAGAAGAGGGCGCGCGCGCTGGCGTTATGGCAGCCGTGCCTGTCCCACCACGATCCCTTCAACCTCGCGCAGGAGTTTCCGGGTCATGGCCCGTTCGTAATCCTCGAACCCAAGGGCGACCTCGATGAAGGCGCCCGGCCCGTGGATCACCCGGCGGCGGAAATAGGCCGAGAGCTCCATGATCTCCATTTGGCGTTCGTCATCGCCGGTCTGGCTGTCAGACCCGATGACGAGGCCGTTGACGGTGATATCCGCGAAATCGGGATCGCGATGCAGCGTGGTGGGGGGATAGCCCTCGTTGTTTTTCCCGTCGCCGGAGAGATCGAGTGTCTTCTGCCAGCATGCGGGGCCGCGCTCGAAGAGGTCGGCGGCGTAGCGCATCGCCGCGCCCAGTGCCGTGGCCTGATTTTCGGGGCGGCGCGTATAGGCGGTGAGCGTGGCCGTGATGCGCTCGAGATCTTCGTCCTTGCGCACCAGCGTCCAGTCGAGGATCAGGCGCTGGGCCCGAAGGCCGGACCATTCATAGATCGCGATGGCCACGGGCGTGTCCGGAGAAGCGAGCAGTTTTTGTGCCACCCTGTCGGAGCTCAGGGCCGCCGCCAGCCCGTCGAGTTGCAGTCTGTATTCCCGTTCGTCCACGGATCCGGAAACGTCGAGACCGAGCGCCAGCGCCAGACGGCAGCTGGCCTCGGACGCCGTGGGCAGCAGGAGGGCGAGACAGGCGAGGAGGGGGCGGATCATGGCTGCGCCGCCTCCAAGTGCGCGACCTCGCGCGGACTGACCTCGCGGATCAGTTTACGGCGCATGGCGCGTTCGAAGTCCCTGTAATCGCGCGCGATTTCCACGAAAGCACCGGGGCCGTAGATCAGCTCTTCCCGGTAGAACCGGATCACGTCCGCGTCGTTCTCGGTCGCGCCGCCAATGGCCAGACCGTTGACCGTGACGCCTTGCAGCCTGTGGTTGAGATGGACCTGTGCGGGCGAGTAGCCGTCATTGTTGACGCCATCGCCGGACACATCGAGGGTTCGAAACAGGCAGGCGGGGGCGGATTGGAACTGCACCACGGCGTGGCTCATCGCGAAGCCCGCAGCGGTGGGGAATTCGGCATAGCTGCGGCGGCTGGTGCGGATGGCCTCTGCGGTAGCGCGGATATCCGCTTCGTTGCGCAGGGCGCGCCAGCCGATGATCTGGTCCTGTTGGTAACGTCCGCTCCATTCGTAGGCGGCCAGCGCGACGTGATCGGGCGCATTGGCCAGAAGCGCCTGCAGGACGGCGGGGGAGACCAGCGCGGCTGCCAATCCTTCGCGCTGCAGGCGGTCCTCCGTGCGGTTGACGGAGGACGAGATATCAAGGGCCAGAAGCAGGGCGAGGCGGCACTCGGCCAGCGCCGGTGCGCTCAGGGCGAGCCCTGCGCAGAGCGCTGCCCAGAGCGGTCTCCATCGCCCTGTCCGCGCCTTTACCAATGGCCGGTATTTCCCATGCTGGCCCAGGGTTCCTGCTGGGGCAGCGCGTCGCCTTCCTGCAGAAGCTCGACCGAGACATTGTCGGGCGAGCGGATGAAGGCCATGCGACCGTCGCGTGGCGGGCGGTTGATGATCACGCCATTGTCCATCAGGTGCTGGCACATGTCGTAGATATTCTCGACCCGGTAGGCGAGATGGCCGAAATGGCGGCTGTCAGACGGCAGGCCCTCGTCGCCATCCCAGTTGTAGGTCAGTTCCACATGGGCGTTTTCCTGACCCGGAGGTGTCATGAACACATTGGTGAAGCGGCCGGCCTCGCTGTCCCAGCGGCGGGTCTCTTCAAGTCCCAGCAATTCGAAAAAGGCAATGGTCTTGTCGAGATCCTTGGCGCGGACCATGGTGTGCAGATATTGGATTTTCATCTCTGTCTCGCTTTTGAGTTTCGCTGAGACCTATCTAGCACCAAGTGCCGGGGATTCGACCCCATAAGATCGCCCGCCCTGCGGCGGGTGCGCGCCAAGCCGGGCTGCGGCGCGCGGAAATCGCGTCACGAAATCAGCTATCTGGGGATAAGCGGTAACATCATCTTGCTATGATGTCCTCTTTGGCCTCAATATGTAGCTTCATCCGAGTCGTCCACAAGAAGAGGCCGTCATGCCCATTTCCCCAGAACAACAGGCAGAAATCGACGAATTGCGCGCCCAGAGCCAGCCGACGCTGCGCGCCACCGTGCCGGGGATGGAGGCGCATCTCTACAAGGCGCATGAGGTGCTCGATCATGGCTTCATCCGGGTGATCGACTATATGGGCGACGACAGTGCGATCTGTCAGGCGGCGCGTGTGTCGTATGGCAAGGGCACCAAGTCGGTGCAGAACGACGAGGGGCTGATCCGCTACCTGATGCGCCACTGGCACTCCACCCCGTTCGAGATGTGCGAGATCAAGCTGCACGTGAAACTGCCTGTCTTCGTGGCGCGCCAGTGGATCCGGCACCGGACGGCCAATGTCAATGAATACTCCGCCCGCTATTCGATCCTCGACCGCGAATTCTACATCCCCGCGCGCGAAGACCTCGCCGCGCAGTCGGTCGTCAACAATCAGGGGCGCGGCGAGTCGCTGTCCGGGGAAGAGGCCGACCGCGTGTTGCGCTATCTCAAGGATGACAGCATGCGCGCCTATGACCACTACGAAGAGATGATCTCGGACGAGGGGCAGCAGGGTCTGGCGCGTGAACTGGCCCGCATGAACCTGCCCGCGAATGTCTACACGCAGTGGTACTGGAAGGTCGATCTCCACAACCTGTTCCACTTCCTGCGGCTTCGGGCCGACAGCCACGCGCAATACGAAATCCGCGTCTATGCCGATGCGATCTGCAACGTGGTCAAGGACTGGGTGCCTGCGGCCTATGGCGCGTTCGAGGACTACCGTCTGGGCGGCGCGACATTGTCGGGCAAAGCGCTGGACTGCGTGCGGCGGATGCTCGCGGGCGAAGAGGTGACGCAGGAAAACTCCGGCATGTCCAAGGGCGAGTGGCGGGAATTCCAAGGGGTCTTGAGCGCCTCCGCATAAGCGCTGTGACACGCGGCGCCGGACCGTTTCGGGCGAGAGAGCGCCGCGCCGAGCTTTGCAGTCTTAAAGCCTGTCAAAGATGGTCAGAAACGGGATTTCTTGCTTGCCTGTCCCGAACCGGTTGCATGGGCCGGCCCGCGTGCCCGCGATGCCGTCACAGGTCGCGGAATGCCCGTGATTTCACCCGATCACGCGTTTGTGATCGTGAATTTTCTGTTCCTTCCCCGGCAAACCGGTTTTTCACGCCTGCGCCGCGCATCGCTGCGACGTGGTGATTCCGTCGCTGCCCTGACGTTGATGCGTCGTAAGAGAGGCTCCGCAGCGCCGGGATCCGGAGGTCCCGCGCCCCGATCCTGACCGGTTTCCCGACCTGTTTCGATCGAGGGGCGGACCTTGATCCATGACGCCGCCGGTGACCGAGAGGGCCTGCGTCCAGTGGACGACGAGTAAGGTCGAGAGGATGGTGCGACTGGGGCTGCAGGGCAGAACAACCGCGGCCGGGGGCTTCATGCTGCGCCACGACATTTACACGGATGTCCGGTGCGCGCAGTCGGGCGGAAGCACTCTCTTGCGCGCTCCTGTGTCACGCGACCTCGGCCTCTCGGCCGCTGGCGGTCATCGCGCGGCCATTCGATCTGCAGGTCGGTCCGGCAAGAAAAATCTGAGAAATTAACCTTGCAGATTAAATTGATTGGATGTTTTCTGGTGTCGGGCTGTGGAGACATGGCCCGGAATGCGAAACGGCCCGTCTGGGAGGAACGGGCCGTTTCAAATTCTTGTAGATTGGACGCTTTTAGTCGAGCGCTACCAGGTCGCCTGCGGACGCGCGTCCGTCCCGACCTTCAATCATTTCGTACTGAACTTTCTGATCATCGCGCAGACCGGTCAGACCGGCGCGTTCGACTGCAGAAATATGTACGAAGACGTCTTTTCCGCCACCATCTGGTGCGATAAAGCCGTAACCTTTCGTGGTGTTGAACCACTTCACGGTGCCTGTGGCCATCCCCGTTTTCTCCTTTTAGTTCCGTCCGCGTCATGCGACGGTTTGGTGCAGCATTTTCGTCATATTCCAGCTGCCTTGGTAGAAGTAGCGGGGCCGAAAATTTCTCGTCACGACACTGGACGTAGACTGTCAGTATGAAATTACAACAACAAAACACTGATTTAATGTCTCTTGCCTGTGTTTTGACCGCGATTGCAGCAAATTTATGCTCGGTTTGGAGGAACGGCCTTGTCCGCAGGGCTTTGAGTGTCACCTTCCCGACAGTCGCGCGGCGTTTTGATCGATTCTCGTGCGCCACGTCAGGGATGCTGATTTTTACCGTGAAAATAAAGTGATCCGCCGCCTTCGCCCGCATTGCCGCGTTCAAACCGGATGCATCCCTGCCGGGATATCGCGCGCTTGTTCGGGGCGCCAGATCGCCTCTGCGGGCCCGCAGGGTCAGCTACCCGTTGTGGTCCTCTCAGACGTAACGTAAGCCTGCTGGGGACGAGACAAACCCCCGGACGATCGAACGGGATGACGACAAGAGGTTCAAAATGAGAATTTACGGGATCAAGGCCTGTGATACCTGCCGAAAGGCAGTCAAGGCGCTGGAGACGGCTGGTCAGGATGTGGAGTTCGTCGACATTCGCGCGACCCCCTTGTCGGCGGAGCAGATCGCCGCGTTTCTCGACAGCTTTGGCGCGGCGCTGGTCAACACGCGCTCAACCACCTGGCGGGGGATGGACGAGGCCGCACGCGCCGCCGCGCCCGCCGACCAGCTGGCCGAGCATCCGACGCTGATGAAACGCCCGGTGATCGAGGCCGACCGGCTCTATCTGGGATGGGGCAAGGACGTTCAGGCCGCCCTTCTGGATTAAACCAGATCGGGCGGTGTGGCCTGTGCCTTCAACTCGGGGATCAGCGCGTCCAGCTCCTCGACCGAGGTTTTCTTTTCGCCAAGGCGCCGCAACGTCACCGTGCCGTTCTCGACCTCCTGTTTGCCGACAGCGAGGATGACGGGAACCTTGGCGACGGAATGCTCGCGGACCTTGTAGTTGATCTTCTCGTTGCGGATATCGGCCTCGGCGCGCACGCCTGCGGCTTTCAGCTTGGCCACGGTCTCCAGAACATAGTCATCGGCCTCTGACACGATCGAGGCGACCACGACCTGACGGGGGGCCAGCCAGAAGGGCAGCCGTCCGGCATGTTCCTCGATCAGGATGCCGATGAACCGCTCGAAAGAGCCCAGCGTGGCGCGGTGCAGCATCACGGGGCGGTGCTTGGCGCCGTCCATGCCGATATAGCTCGCATCGAGCCGCTCGGGCAGGACGAAATCCACCTGATGGGTGCCGCATTGCCAGTCACGCCCAATGGCGTCGGTCAGCACGAATTCGAGCTTGGGGCCATAAAAGGCGCCTTCGCCGGGGTTCAGTTCCGGCTCGATCCCGGCCTTGCGGGTCGCGGACAAAAGCGCCTCTTCGGCCTTGTCCCACACCTCGTCGGATCCGGCCCGCGTGTCAGGACGGTCAGAGAACTTCACCCGGAAGTCTGCGAAGCCGAGGTCTTTGTAGATCTGGCTCAGGAACTCGATATAGACGGCCGTTTCGCTCTCGATCTGGTCCTCGCGGCAGAAGATATGGCCATCATCCTGCGTAAAGCCGCGCACCCGCATGATCCCGTGCAGCGCGCCCGAGGGCTCGTAGCGGTTGCACGACCCGAACTCGGCCATGCGCAAGGGCAGGTCGCGGTAGGATTTCAGGCCCTGATTGAAAATCTGCACATGGCAGGGGCAGTTCATCGGTTTCAGCGCATTGATCGCCTTTTCGCGGGCATGGTCTTCGTCCACTTCGACGATGAACATGTTCTCCTGGTATTTCTCCCAGTGGCCCGAGGCCTCCCAGAGCTTGCGGTCGACGACCTGCGGGGTATTCACCTCGACATATCCGCCCGCGCGCTGGCGGCGGCGCATGTAGTCCTGCAGCTCGGTGTAGACGGTCCAGCCGTTCGGGTGCCAGAAGATCTGGCCTGGGGCCTCTTCCTGCATGTGAAACAGGTCCATCTCGCGGCCAAGTTTGCGGTGGTCGCGTTTTTCGGCTTCCTCGAGGAAGTTCAGGTATTTGCGCAGCCCTTCCTTGTTCTGGAACGCCACGCCATAGATCCGCTGGAGCATGGCGCGGTCGCTGTCCCCGCGCCAATAGGCGCCTGCCACGCTCATCAGTTTGAACGCGTCGGCGGGGACCTGACCGGTGTGCTGCAGGTGCGGCCCGCGGCACAGATCCTGCCAATGGCCGTGCCAGTACATCCGCAACGGCTCATCCCCCGGGATCGCGTCGATCAGCTCGACCTTGTAGGGCTCATTATTGGCTTCGTAGAACTTGACCGCGCGGTCGCGCTCCCAAACCTCGGTGGTGACGGGATCGCGCCGGTTGATGATTTCCTTCATCTTCTTTTCGATCGCGCCGAGATCTTCGGGGGTGAAGGGGTCTTCCCGGTCGAAATCGTAATACCAGCCGTTCTCGATCACCGGGCCGATGGTCACTTTCACATCCGGCCAGATTTCCTGCACGGCGCGGGCCATGATATGGGCGAGGTCATGGCGGATCAGTTCGAGCGCCGGCGCCTCGTCCTTCATCGTGTTGATGGCGATGCTGGCATCCTCGGTGATCGGCCACTGGAGATCCCAGTGCTTGCCATCCACCTGTGCGGAGATCGCTTTTTTCGCCAGCGAGTTGGAAATGCCGGCGGCAATCTCGGCAGGGGTCACGCCTGCGTCGAACGCGCGTGTGTTGCCATCGGGAAAAGTAAGGGAAATCTGGGCCATCAGCCAGTGCTCCTCGTCAGTTTGGCGCCCACGGAACGCCCGGTTGCGGGTTTGTGTGGCGTCTATTTGACGAGCCGGGCCGCCAAGGTCAAGGGCGGCAAGGGACTTGCCGGCGCTGCGTGCGGGCGATGTGCGCTTTTGTCCTAAGCGCCGGGTTTGACGTGCCGCCGCCGTATGCTAATTCGTATTTCAAATCGGTTCATCACAGAATCAAATCATGCTGCTTATGAAAGGTGCGACTATGCCTGCTTATAACAAGACTTTCGAACTCTCGATCGAGGATATCGAGACCATCGAGGCCGCGCTGCGCGACGAGGTTCGCGATCTCTCCGAGCGCCGCCTGCATGTTGCGCACAATGGGGAAACGCCTGCCCAAGAAAACGGCTGGCTGGCCGAGATCGACCGGAAACTGCGGGGCGCCAACGATCTGCTTGGCCGCCTGCACAACCAGAAGATCTTCTACCGCCCCAAGGCCGGTGCCTATATCGGCGGCTAAACCCCTCACCTGACCGGTTGAGGCGGGTTTTCTGCATCTCGGGCGCTTCAAAGCCCGGGCTGGCTCGGTTATGTGTGCGTGGGCCGGGGCCAATCGCTCCGGCGCGACAGGAGCCAGCACCATGACACAGTTTCTCACGACAGCCCAAGACCGGCGCATCGCCTATCACAAGACCGAAGGCGCAGGGCCGGGGGTCGTCTTTCTGGGCGGGTTCAAATCCGACATGGAGGGCACGAAGGCCCTGCATCTCGAAGCCTGGGCGCGCGCGCAGGGCCGCGCTTTTCTGCGGTTCGACTATTCCGGCCACGGGCAGTCCTCCGGCACGTTCACCGAAGGGGCCATCGGGGACTGGGCCGAGGACGCCGAGGCGGCCATCGCGGGGCTGACCGACGGGCCGCAGATCCTCGTGGGCTCTTCCATGGGGGGCTGGATCTCGCTTCTGATGAGCAAGCGTATTCCCGAACGCATCGCGGGGCTTGTCACCATCGCCGCCGCGCCGGATTTTACCGAAGACAGCATGTGGGCGGGCTTCAGCGAGGCCCAGAAGGCGGAACTGGCCTCTGAGGGGCAGGTGGCCCTGCCATCGGACTACGGCGAGCCCTATATCATCACCCGCCGCCTCATCGAGGACGGGCGCAACCACCTCGTTTTGCGCGAAGCTCTGGAGTTGCCCTTCCCGGTGCGCTTCCTGCAAGGCACGGATGATGCCGACGTGGAGATGTCGGTGGCGCTGCGGTTGCTGGAGCACGCACAGGGTCCGGACATGCGGCTGGTTTTGCAAAAACGCGCGGATCACCGCTTCTCGGAGCCGGAGGAGTTGGACATTATCGAGAATGCGGTCAAGAATATCCTCGGTCGGATCGCCTGAGCCCCTCAGATGGGGCGATGACGGGAAAATCCGGCCGCTGCGAGTGTCAAAAGCCGGGAGATCAGTCGATGGAGCAGCGCGTCAGCCTCATAACGCTGGGCGTCACGGATCTTGCCACATCGGCGGCATTCTACGAGGCGCTTGGCTGGCGGCGGACACCGGGCCCTGAGGGCGTTGTGGCCTTTGACCTGATCGCGCAAACCCTTGGCCTTTATCCCAAGGCGGCCCTCGCGGATGAGCTGGGCATCGAACCTGCGGAGATCGGCGGTTTTTCGGGCGTCACACTGGCCCATAACGTGCGGGACAAGGCGGATGTGGCGGCTGTTCTCGAACGGGCCGTGCAGGCAGGCGGGCGTCTGCTCAAGCCCGCGCAGGACGTGTTCTGGGGCGGCCATCACGGGTATTTCGCCGATCCTGACGGCCATGTGTGGGAGATCGCGTTCAATCCATTTGCGCCGCTTGGTCCGCACGGAGAGTTCCGGTGGCAGGGATATGAAGAGATTGAGTAATGTCAGTGTGTTGAGTGAATTGCCGTGAGGCCGCCGCAATCCATGTGGAGCCTCGAAAGCTTCGGGCGCGTGCGCCTGTCCCGCCATTTCTTCATGCGTGATTTCCTGTATTCGGAGATCGGCAATTTCCACCAGATCCAGAACCTGCCCTCGGACCCTGACCTTGCCATCGCGGCGGGCCGCAAGCTGTGCCAATCCTTGCTGGACCCGTTGGAGGAAACCTTTGGGCGTGTCGCGATACGGTCCGCCTTCCGGTCGCAGGAACTGAACCGGTTTGGCAACGAGAACGCCCTCAATTGTGCCCGCAACGATGCAAATTACGGGCATCATATCTGGGACAGGCGGGACGCCGCGGGGCACATGGGGGCTGGGACATCACTCGTGATCCCCTGGTTTGCCGACCAGTACGAACAGGGGCGGGACTGGCGCGATCTGGCGTGGTGGATCCACGACCATCTGCCCTATTCGCATATGTGGTTTTTCCCCAAACTGGCCGCCTTCAACCTCAGTTGGAACGAGGCGCCGGCGCGCACGATCTCCAGTTATATCGCGCCACGGGGCAAGCTGCTCGCGGCCGGAGCGGAGCCGGATGAACCGCTGGCGCGACGGCAGGCCCGCTACCGCGACTTTCCGCCCTTTCGCGGGATCGCCTATCCCGCTATTCCGGAGACAGGAAAAGGAAACCGCTGATGAGCCTGCCCCGCACCCCATCCTTCCGTCTCGACGGCAAGCGCGCCCTTGTAACCGGCGGCTCGCGCGGGATCGGGCTGGGCTGTGCCGTGGCGCTGGCCGAAGCGGGGGCGCATGTCACCATCGCCGCCCGCGGCGGGGCAGAATTGCGCGCCGCGGCGGCTGAGATGAGTGCTGCGGGCCTCGCGGTGGAGGCCGCGGTGCTCGACGTGTCCGACCTTTCCGCCGTGGAACGGTTTTTCGACGGGCAGGCCCCGTTCGATATTCTGTGCAATTCCGCGGGTATCGCGCGCCATTCCCGCGCGGTTGAGACCGATCCCGCGGATTTTGATGCCGTTATGGCGGTCAACGTGCGGGCCGCGTATTTCCTAGCCCAGCAGGCCGCGCGGGGCATGATCGGGCGTGGCGGCGGGTCGATCATCCAGATTTCCAGCCAGATGGGGCTTGTCGGCGGGCCGGATCGGGCGGTCTATTGTGGCTCCAAACATGCGGTCGAGGGCTTCAACAAGGCGATGGCGATCGAACTGGGACCGCAAAATATCCGCGTCAATTCGATCTGCCCGACATTCATCCGGACCCCCCTGACCGAAGGCACGCTCAATGATCCGCAAAAACGTGCCTGGATCGAGGATAAGATCAAACTGCCGCGATTGGGCCGGGTCGAAGATATCATGGGGGCGGTGGTCTATCTGGCCTCCGATGCGTCCGCGCTGGTGACCGGAACGGCGCTTCTTGTCGATGGCGGCTGGACGGCGGACTGACGGGGCAGGACACCGGACATGATTTCTGCAACACACCGCTTAAAACAGACGCAAACACCTCCTTCGGGCAGGTCTAATGCGCAAAAGAGGCTTTTCAAAAAGATGCATTATTTGCGTTATTTTTTCGACTATGGAAACAATAATTGTACTATTCGAACATTTGATCCGATTTCGACGATGATCTCCCTTGCGGGTGGTAAAAGCAGAACTTGGGCGGTGCGGCACTGCGAAACCGGAGCGCTGGCACATGGCTGACCCCCTCGTTCTTCTGCCCGCGATGATGTGTGATGCGCGCCTTTTCGGCCCGCAGATGGTGGAACTCGGACAATCCCGCGCGCTACATCTTCCACCCACCGGCCGGCACGAAACCATCGAGCAGACCGTCGCGGAGATCCTTTCCGGCGCGCCGGACCGCTTCGCGCTGGCCGGCGCGGGGTTCGGTGGAATGGTTGCGCTGGAGATCGTCCGGCAGGCCCCGAAACGGGTGACCCGTCTGGCCCTGCTGGATACGATCGCGCAGGGCGAGTTGCCCGCGATTGCAGCGGAGCGGGACCCGAAGATCGCGCGCGTCATGGCCGGGCTGTTGCCGGAGGTGATCCGCGATGACATCACGCCCGATGATCTCGCCCCCGGCCCGCACCGGCAGGCGGTGCTGGATCTTGTTCTGCAGATGGCGCTGGATCAGGGGGAAGGTGTTTATCTGCGCCAGTCGCGCGCGTTGCAGCGCCGTCCGGACCAACAGGCCACGCTGCGGCGGCTCGAGGTGCCGACCCTGATCCTGTGCGGTGCGCATGACCGGATCTATCCGCTGCCGCGCCACAGCTTCATGGCCGAGATGATTGAGACCGCGGAGCTTTGTGTCGTGGCAGGTGCGGGGCATTTCCCCACGCTGGAACGGCCCGAAGAAACCACGCAGGCCCTGCAAGCGTGGTTGCAGGACTAACCCGGACGCAGCGCGCGCGTGTAATTTTCGTCCAAGTTCAGAAGCTTAACTTGCCTTGACCAGCTTCGGCTTTTGCGGCTTCGCCGTGCTGCGCGGGTTTGCGTCGATGAAATCGAGCACCAGCGGGCGGATATTGTTGCGCCAGCTTTTTCCGGCAAAAATACCGTAATGTCCGGCTCCGGGCTCCAGGTGGCTGGCCTTCTTCTCGTCCGGAAGGCCGGTCAGAAGGTCGAGCGCGGCGACACATTGCCCAGGGGCGGAGATGTCGTCATGGGTGCCTTCAACGGTCTTCACCGCAACGGTCGAGATGCTGCCGATATCAACTTCGCGCCCCGCAACCACGAAGTTGTTGTCCGCGATTTCGCGCTTCTTGAAGATCCGCTCGACAGTGGAGAGGTAAAACTCTGCCGTCATGTCCATCACCGCCAGATATTCGTCATAGAACCGGTTGTGATGGTCGTAATCCGTGGCCTCACCCTTGGCCGTGCGCATGATCTGCTCGGAGAAGGCGCGCGAGTGGCGGTCGCTGTTCATCGACACGAAAGAGGCAAGCTGAAGCAGCCCGGGATAGACCATCCGGCCCACACCTTCATACTTGAAACCCACACGCTGGATCGCGGTTTCCTCCAGCTGGCCCATGGTGATGCGGCGTCCGAAATCGGTCACATCGGTTGCGGCGGCGTCCGGGTCGATCGGCCCGCCGATCAGGGTCAGGGACGCGGGCTGCGCGTCAGGGTCCTCAGCGGCCAGATAGGCGGTTGCCGCAAGCGCCAGAGGGGCCGGCTGACAGACCGCGATCACATGGGTGTCGGGGCCAAGTTCACGCATGAAATCAACGAGGTAGAGGGTGTAGTCCTCGATATCGAACTTGCCTTCGCTGACCGGAATATTGCGCGCGTTATGCCAGTCGGTGACGTAGACTTCGGCGTCCGGCAGAAGGCTGGCCACGGTCGAGCGCAGTAGGGTCGAATAGTGACCCGACATCGGGGCCACCAGCAGGATCTTGCGGGATTTTTCGGGCCGGTCGAGGACCGAGAAATGGATGAGATCGCCGAACGGCTTTTCGACGACCTGCCGCACCTTCACCAGATGGTCGCGCCCGTCTTCGCCGACGACCGAATGGATGTTCCAGCCGGGTTTGACGACCATGCGGCCAAAGGCACGCTCGGTCACTTCGCCCCATGCGGAAAGCATCTTAAACATCGGGTTGGGGGTCATGGCCACCATCGGGTGGGAACCCATTGCCTTGGCCGTTGCGCCGAGCCACTGGTTGGTCAGACGCATCGATTCCATCAAGTCGTAGGTTGCCATATACTTCACAGCGCGCTCCTTCTGCGGTTATTCTTCCCGCTACGTCAATTCGTCGCTTTGACCTCCCGACTCAAGCGCCGCTATTTCGCAGTTGCAGCAAAACATACGATGGAACCGTTCATATGACAACCGATACCGAAACGGCGGACGATCAGATCTCTTCGGAGAAACTTGAACGGCTTCAGGAAAACATGACCCGCATCGACGATTTGTCGAAGCGCCTGATGGCGGCGTTAAGCCAGAAAAAACAGGCGGATCCGAGCCTTCAGGCGCCGGGACACGACATTTATGCGAAAGCCGCGGGGGCCTATTTCGCGGAAATGATGAGCAACCCGGCGCGCATTTTCGAACAACAGGTCAGTTATTGGGGCAAGTCGCTCAAACATTACGTGGACGCGCAGCAGGCGCTGGCGTCGGGCAAGTTTGTTGCCCCGGAAGACACGGGCCCCGCAGACCGCCGCTTCCAGTCCGAATTGTGGGACACGCATCCCTATTTCAACTTCATCAAGCAACAATATCTCTATTCCAGTGAAGCGATCACCAACGCGATGACCGATCTGGAAGGTCTCGACGAGGCGGAGAAGAACCGCGTTGCGTTCTTTGCGCGCCAGATCGTCGACATGATGTCGCCGACCAATTTCCTTGGCACGAACCCCGAGGCGCTTGCCAAGGCGGTCGAGACCGATGGCGAGTCGCTGGTGCGCGGTCTCGAGAACCTCGTGCGCGACATTGAATCCAACGAAGGCGATCTGCTGGTCAGTCTGGCCGACCGCGACGCGTTCAGTGTGGGCGAGAATATTGCGACCACCGAGGGCTCGGTCGTCTATCGCAACCGCATGTTCGAGCTGATCCAATACGCGCCGACCACCGACAAGGTGCGCAAGACACCGCTGATCATCTTCCCGCCCTGGATCAACAAGTTCTACATCATGGACCTGAAACCGGCGAACTCGCTGATCAAGTGGATCGTCGATCAGGGTTACACTTTGTTCATCGTCAGCTGGGTCAATCCCGACGAGACCTATGCAGATGTCGGGCTGGACACCTATGTGGACGAGGGTTTCCTGACCGCGATCAACGAGGTCAAGAAGATCACTGGCGAAAAACAGGTCAATGCCGTCGGCTACTGTATCGCCGGCACCACACTCGCGCTGACATTAAGCCTGCTGAAAAAGCGCAAGGACACGTCGGTCAAATCCGCGACCTTCTTCACGGCGCTCACCGATTTCGAGGATCCCGGCGAGATGGGCGTCTTCCTCGAGGATGATTTCGTCGACGGGATCGAGCGGCAGGTCGCCGAGCAGGGGTATCTCCACTCCTTCTTCATGAGCCGCACCTTCTCCTTCCTGCGCGCCAATGATCTGGTCTACGGGCCGGCCATCCGCAGCTACATGATGGGAGAGGCCCCTCCGGCCTTCGATCTGCTCTATTGGAACGGTGACAGCACGAACCTGCCCGGGCGGTTCGTGGTCGAGTACCTGCGCGGGCTCTGTCAGGACAACAAGTTTGCGAAAGGTGAGCTTGAGCTCTTCGGAGAGACGCTGGGGATGAAGGACATCACCCTGCCGGTCTGCGCCATCACCTGCGAAACCGATCACATCGCCGCATGGAAGGGCAGCTATAACGGGGTCAGCCAGTTTGCCTCTAAGGACAAGACGTTCATCGTCTCGGAATCCGGCCATATCGCCGGCATCATCAACCCGCCCTCGAAGAAGAAATACGGCCATTACACCAATGACGGTCCGATGGACGATCCGGAGAGCTGGCTGAAGGAAGCCGCGTTTCACGAAGGTTCATGGTGGCCGCGCTGGGAAAGCTGGTTGAAGAAGCGCTCCGGCAAGCAGGTTGAGGCCCGAATTCCGGGAAGCGAGAGCCATCCGGTGCTTGGTCCTGCGCCGGGAACCTATGTTTTGCGATCTCCAAACAGCTGATTTCAAATGAATTAATTCGCGTTCGGCGCAGTGCAGAAGCTTTTTTGCCGCGCTGCAGCAAAAAAGCTTGAAATGCTGCAATGCAGCAAGTATATTCATTTTCAGAATTCAACGCATAGAGGGCGCTTAGGCCCGAAAATGGAGACTAAAATGGCTGGCAAAGCACAAGACTACACCAAAGTTTTCTCGGATATGGCTGCTGCATTTCCGGTTGACATGACTGCCTTCAACGAAGCGATGAAAACCTCTGCTGCTCTGGGCGAGAAGATGTCCAAAGTTGCTCTGGACGCCGCTGCGACCTCGACCGAGCTGTCCTCCAAGTTCGCCAAAGAGACGATCTCGAAGGTCGGCACCGTCACCAAGGCGCAGGCTGAGCCTGCAGACTACACCAAGGCCTTCACCGATTTCGCATCCGCTCAGGCTGAATCCACCACCGAGCACATGGCCGCTTTCGCTGAAGTTGCCAAGAAAGTTCAGATGGAAACAGTTGAGCTGCTGATGGCTGCCGGCAAAGACATCCAGGAAGATGCAACTGCCGCTGTCAAGAAAGCGACCAACGAGATGACCGCGACTGCAAAGAAAGCTGCAAAAGCAGCCTAATTGCTTCCGGCAATTTACATGGTCTGACCCCTCATTCCTCCCAACGGGGGTCAGACGATCGGGCGAGCTTGGTGCTCGCCCTTTCTTTTTCTCTGCACCTGCGCTAGCGTTTTCTGCACTGCCGAAAGGAAGCAGTTGTTTTCAAGGGAGGCCGTGCCTTGGCCGAGACACAATCGCCACTTCTGATCAAACGCTACGCCAGCCGCAGGCTGTATAATACCGAAACCAGTGACTACGTGACGCTGGATGATATCTCCGGATTCATTCGCGATGGACGGGATGTCCAGATCGTCGATCTCAAATCCGGAGACGACCTGACCCGCCAGTATCTTCTTCAGATCATTGCCGAACATGAAAGCCGTGGCGACAATGTCCTGCCGACCAATGTGCTCACGGATCTGGTGCGCAGTTACACGACCAACGCCCAGACCATGGTGCCGGACTTTCTTGCCGCCAGTTTCGAGATGCTGCGCGACGGTCAGGAAAAGATGGTCAAGACAATGACCAGTCCGATGTCCGCGATGCCCGGTTTCGATCAGATCAAGGCCCAGCAGGAAGCGTTTCTCAAGACGATGATGGGCGGATGGAGCGGACAGGAAGGCCCCGAGGAGGGCGCCGCGGAGGCCGAGACCGCCGCCGAGAGCTCCGATCTCGACGAGATCAAGAAGCAGCTTGCCGAGATGCAGGCCGCCTTGTCCAAGATGGGCAAGCCCAAGAAATGAAAAAAGGCCACGCATGGCACGCTCTGCCCCGGGGATACTTCGCCGGGCAGGGGGGAGACAAGACGAACTGGTGAAACCGGATGTAGGTCCATGGCTTACCGGAAATTGCGGATCAGCCTCGCAGGTGCGGCACTGGTTTTTCTGTCTGCCGCACCGCTTCATGCGCAATCTGACACCATCGTCCTGCCGCCGGATGCCACGGATCGCGAGGCAGGGGAGATCCTGTTTCAGGTGCGCTGCGCGCTTTGTCATACGGGAACATCGCTGCTGGCCCTGACAGGTCCGATGCAAAGCGATGAGGATATCCGGCGTCTGGATACGCATTTGAAAGACCATTACGCGCCCGATGACGCGGCCCGCGCACGGATCATGGCCTATCTGGCGGACGGAGCCGTTGTTCAGACAGAGAAGTGACGCGCCGCAGGCCGGGGGTGCTTACCCGAAAACCCGCGGATAGGTGCGCTTGAGCGCGTCATCCACATCACCCATCGTGACCGGCAGGCCAAGGTCGACCAGCGACGTGACCCCCTGATCGGAGATGCCGCAGGGCACGATGCCTTCGAAATGCGTCAGATCCGGTTCGACATTGATCGACAGGCCGTGAAAGCTGACCCATTTGCGCAGGCGCACGCCGATTGCCGCGATCTTGTCCTCTGCGGGCGTTCCATCGGGCAGGGGCGCCTTCTCGGGGCGCGGAACCCAGACCCCGACACGTCCCTGCCGGATTTCGCCGGACACATTGAACTCTGACAACGTGGCGATCACCCAAGCCTCGAGGTCCTGAACGAAGCGCCGGACATCGCGCCCCCGTTTGCTCAGATCGAGCATGACATAGGCCACGCGCTGGCCCGGGCCGTGATAGGTGTACTGCCCGCCGCGATTGGTTTCAAAGACGTCGAAGCGCTCGGCATCGGTCAGGTCTTCCGCTTTCGCCGAGGTGCCCGCAGTGTAAAGCGGCGGGTGTTCGAGAAGCCAAATCGCCTCGCCGGCGGTGCCACGAAAGATCGCGTCCGCGCGCGCCTCCATCTGCGCCACCGCATCGGGATAGGGGGTCAGGCCCGGGGATGTAATCCACTCCACCATCTCTGGCTCCAGCAAGCGACGACCCGCGGTCATATGACGTGGGTCCGATCATGTGCTTCCGCTTGTGACGCAAGATCGGGCCACACTCCAGCCCCTACATCACACCTGAGCGGCGGAGTGACATGTTTTTGAACAGATCTGCAGCGGTCTGTGCCGCACCTGAGCGGATGGGTCTGTGGCGCAAGGCGGCTTTCTCACGGCGACGGTCCCGATGGGGCAGGGGCGCAGGGTCCGGCCCGATCCGCAGGCGGTGTGCCCCGGTTCAAAACCGGGCCCGGACACGGTTTGGTCCCTGCCGCGCCAGCCGCATTCATTTGTTGCGGTCCGCGGGTCATTTTCCTCTTCACAAGCCCCGGAGTTGCAGATAGAACGCCGCAACCAGCCAAGACATGTGCGGTCGTGGCGGAATTGGTAGACGCGCAGCGTTGAGGTCGCTGTGGGGTAACTCCCGTGGAAGTTCGAGTCTTCTCGACCGCACCAACAAAACTGCCGACTTGGCACGTTTTGTCGTTTCTTCAGGACATTATCAAATTGTGCCGCTTGGTATTCTTGCGATCAGTCTCGCCGTGTCTGGCACGCGTTTCATGCATTTGCGAATTGGTCCGTGGCGCGCAAAGTATTCCTGTAGGTTATCTGGCACAGCCGGTGCCACGACCTACCGAATGCAGCGGTTCTTAAGGCACTGATCTTTCTGCTGAGAACAGGCGGAAGAGGCCTGCGCCCCTATGCGAGACACGGCCTCGGAGCTGCTCAGTAACAGGCGTCGAGCCAGGCTTTGCGATACGCTTTCATCGCTTCCACCATGGCTTCCCCGGTTGACCTGACATCCTCCAGCTTTGCCTGATCCGCTTCCGAAACGATGGCATACATATTGTCAAAGGCCTCGGGAATGCTCTCGAACTCGCTCACAAATGTCATGACCGGCGGCACCATGCTGCTGCATATCTTTTCGAACTGGTCGGCCTGTTCAACCGGTTCGGCCTGTTGGGCCTGTGCCGCGTTAACGACCGTCAAGAGCGACGTAACTGCGGAGAGCATCAGAATTTTGTGCATTTCTACCTCAATGTATTTTTCGGCCTTCCGGAACATAGATGATGACAGCGAGGCGGCCGAGGCAAATCAAAGCATCCCCTTGTAGCTAGTTAGTGGTTTGATGGCTGGCAAGTGCGAAGGTTCACTTCGCGGCGAACTCCTGTCCATCGACCCGTCATTGCCTCTGCACGTGTCGCAAAGGTCACTCGGTTTCCGAGGAGCGGGCCCATAGGTTGATTGCTTCTTCTGAACTGATCTCGTCAATTTTGGCGAGCTCCTCTGCGGTGAAGTCCAGATTTTCCACCGCGCCGACGCAATCCACGATCTGCTCGGGACGCGACGCCCCGATGAGCGCCGTCGTGACCCGCCCACCTCTCAGCACCCATGCCAGCGCCATCTGCGCAAGGCTCTGGCCGCGCGCCTGTGCCATCTCGTTCAAGGCCTGAACGCTCGCAAGCGACCGCTCGTTGATCATCCCGTCCAGCAATGACTTGCCTTGCGTTGCCCGGCTGCCTTCCGGAATACCGGACAGGTATTTCGACGTGAGAATGCCCTGCGCCAAAGGTGTGAACGCGATCGAGCCGACGCCCAATTCGTCCAGCGTGTCCAAAAGGCCGTCATGCTCGACCCAACGGTTCAGCAGGTTATAAGACGGCTGATGGATCAGGCAGGGCGTTCCAAGGTCCTTGAGGATGGCCAGTGCCTCGCGTGTCCTGTGCGCGTTATAGCTCGAAATCCCCGCATAAAGCGCGCGTCCGGAGCGCACGATATGGTCCAGCGCCCCCATCGTCTCTTCCAGCGGTGTTTCCGGATCAAAGCGGTGGGAATAAAAGATATCCACGTAATCGAGGCCCAGACGCCTCAGCGACTGATCGCAGGACGCCACGAGATACTTCCGTGATCCCCATTCTCCGTAAGGCCCGGGCCACATGTCATATCCGGCCTTGGTCGAAATGATCAGCTCATCCCGGTAGCCCGCGAAATCGGTGTTCAGGATTTTGCCAAAAGCCTCTTCCGCGGAACCCGCCGGCGGGCCGTAATTGTTGGCCAGATCAAAATGGGTGATGCCAAGATCAAACGCTGTCGTGCACATGGCGCGCTTGATCTGATGCGGCGTGTCCTCTCCGAAATTGTGCCACAACCCAAGGCTGATTGCCGGCAACTTGACGCCGGACCGGCCACAGCGGCGATAGACCATTCGCTCATAGCGGCCGGGATCGGGGCGATACGCGATGACGGGTGGTTTCGGGGGGCGTTCTGCTTTGGCCATAACCGCATCATCCGCGAATACGGCACGCTGTCAAACAGACGAACGCGCTCTCAAGTGAACTGACGACAAGATGCACTGCGTTCATGTCCGAAGCCCTACGATGTCCCGGGGTAACAAGAACAACGCAGGGCCAAAGAAGAAGGGCGTTTCTGCCTCGGCCGCGGAGTGCGCATCCGAGGGTCCTGTGTCGCCGGGGATCCGGATTATGCGCCGCCTTCGCCAAATCCCTTGGGAACGGGCAGGTCCGGCAAGGTCGCGGCACGTTTTTGCAAGGCGCGCCCGATGACCACGCGGCTGATTTCCGTCGTTCCGTCGACGATCCGAAGCATCTGTGCGAGCCGGGACAACCGGTCCAGACCGTAAGGCTGTAGCAAGCCCATGCCGCCCAGAACTTGTGTGCAGATATTCGCGGCCTTGACAGCCGCGTCCGGCACGAAGCGTTTCGCATGCGCGGCCATCAAGGGCCCTTCCGGCGTCCCAAGCGCCTCTGCGGCCTTGCGATACAAGAGCCGTGATGCCTCAAGGTCCGTGGCGACCTCGCCCAGCATCCACTGGATACCATCGAGGTCCAGGTTCTTGCCGCCGAACATTTTGCGGTTCTTTGAATAGGAGAGTGCGGTATCGAGCGCCGACTGCATCAACCCGCAACAGCCCGAGGCGATGGACACGCGCGCAATATCGATCGCCATGAGCGAGCCTTGCAGGCCCTGACCGATCGGAAGGATGATGTTGTCTTCGCTGACCACGACGTCGTTGAGATACATCTCTGACATGGGCAGGAAGTTGTAGGAGGGCGTGTCATACAACGGCCCGAAGCTCAGACCCGGCGCGTCGGCGGGAATGGCGATCATCGCCATGTCCTTGTGGCCGGGTGTGTCACTGGTCTTGACCACGGTGAAATAGATATCGGCCTCGGTTGCGAGGCTGACCCAGGCCTTGGAGCCGGTGATCGTCCATGTGCCATCGCCGTTAATCGTGGCGCGGGTATACATCTGCATCGGATCGGAGCCCGATTGTGGTTCGGTCAGAGCAAAATTCGCCAGTTTGCGACCTGATGTCAGGTCGCGCGCCCATGTCTGCTTGAAGGCCTCCGTGCCATAGCCGCAGCCCGCAAACGTGCAGATGTTATGCATCGACAGGGCGAAGGCATAGGCGCCGTCGCCCAGCCCGAGCTGTTCATAGACCTGAATGCCTTCGGAGAGCGGCAGGCCTTGCCCGCCGAACTCTTCGGGTGCGTAAAGCCCCGTCAGACCGGCCGCACCGGCCTGATCTGACGCTTCGCGCGGCCACGTCTTCGTGGTGTTCCATCTGTCCACATTGGGCAGGATCACCTGCTCGGCGTGATCACGGGCAGCCTTGAGTATCGTGGCGAGTTGGGCTGACATAAGAGGATCCTTTCAGGGTCGAATATTCTCTGATGCCGCCAGTTTCCGCGCGCCAATGATGGCGGGCCTTGTGGGCCGGACTGCCTGAAATGGCTCAGAGAGTGCTTTATTTATGGATCAATAGAGACCCATGCCGCAGGGCTCCATCTCCTGGCATGACAGAATACTGTCCAAAACTGACAAGTTTACGGATCTTGCGAATGTGTTCGCCGGTAGGAGCTGGGCGTGCTGCCTGTCCAGCGCTTGAAGGCGCGGTGGAAATTGGCAGAAGATGAGAAACCGACATCAAGCGCGATGGCTTCGACGCTTTTTTGTCCTGCCTGCAAGTCGCGGATCGCGATGTCGCGACGTAGCGCGTCCTTGATGGCCTGAAACGACGTGCCATCTGCTTCCAGCCTGCGGATGAGCGTGCGCGGCGTGAGATGCATCGCACGCGCGGCGTCGTCCAGATTGGCCGCATCCCATCGGGATTGGCCCAGATAGGTGCGCACACGCAGGGACTGGGTATGTTCGCGGGAACTGGTGAATATCCAGTCTCGCGGTGCGTTTTCCAGAAAGCGGGCGAGATCTGCCGTGCTCCGGACTTCAACGGGGCCCAGATCCTGTTGTGAAAACGAGATCGACGTCTCCGGCTGGCCGAACTGCAGCGGGGCCGGAAAGACGATTGCGTAATCCTGATCGAAGTCCGGCCGCTCAAAGGCGAAATCGACAGATTTTACCGGCACCTCATGCCCCGCCAGCCACGACATGAGCCCGTGCGCAAGCTTGAGGATCAACATGTGACCAAATCGCTGAACCGCGACATCGCCTTGCGGTTGCAGTGTCAACGTCAAGGTGCCTGCGGTATCCTCGAGGTCGAACTGATAGTCATCAAGCAACAGGTTCCAGAATGTCGAGAACCGGTAGAGCGCCGAGGGCAGGGACGTGGCCTCCCGCACGCTGGTCAGCAGATGCTGGAGCGCTCTGGGGCGTATGGGTCGGCTCCACAGCCCCATCATCTCGTCACCGGTTTCAACGGCAGCGAGTTGATAGAGCCCCACGATCTGATCCAGCGTCACCCTGCCATTGGGTTGCGTTTGATCCGCAACCAGACCTGACCGGCTCAGAAGCGACGCCATCTGTGCCTCCGGACACAGGCGCGCCAACGCCTCAAGCCAGTCATCGATGAACTGGCGCGAGACGGTGGAGAGGATCGTCGGTGTGGTATTGGTCATCCTGTCTCCGAGGCTATCACCGGATTTTCCAGCGCAGAAGAAGCTGGCCCGTGTTTTCTGATTGGGCTCTGAGAGCCAATGCAAGTTCCTTCGGTCTCGTCCTTTGCATCTGGCGGTCGCTCAGAGATTTCGCAGCATCTGATGGACCCGATCCCGAAGCCCTTATCTGCAGATCTGGACGAGACGATTGCGCGCTGCAGGGCAGCCCTGCGAGCCAAACCGCCCTGCGCCGTTAATGTGAATTCTCAAACCCTTCGCCGGGACAGGCGTCTGGGCCGACAATGTCCGACAGCGAACATTTCAGAGCATTGCACAACCTCGGGAGTTCTTCCGCATAAAGCCGCACCCTTCCGAATTCGATCTGGTTTATCCGGCTGGAACCGGAGTGCCCCATGGCCTCGGCAAGCTCAATTTGTGTCAGGCCCGTTTTCCGTCTCAGTCGCCTTACACGGGTGCCAATTTCACGCCTTGTTCGATCCAGTTCTCTATCAAACATAAATATTTGAATGTTTGAAAATGACATTTTGTCAAGATGGTCGTGTCAAAAAACTGACCGCTCGGCGGGCGTCCCTGACCTGCGTCTTTCGTGCTTTGACCAAGTCTCAGGTGTGAGATAACGTTTAGATGTGAGGAACTTACGCATGATGAAAGAGGGTCACGTCCATGTCCGAGAAGAAACCGGAAACGCATTCCAATCCGTTCTGCAAATGCAATCCATGCAGCTGTGAACTCATCTGCACCTGTGGTCTTGATAAGGAAAACCCGGTCGCTTTTGAAAGTTCATGGAACGCGCAAGAGCAGGTGATGACCTACATGGTCAAGCTGAAGCCGAAGTCCTAGCTTGGTGTGAAGCGGGCAAAAAGGCTCTGGCACTCGTCAGGGGCAAGCGGCGCCTGTAACGACCGCCTTTCGCATTGGGGCCCTGCATGAGAGGCCGCTTGTCTGCGCAATGATCATCCGGACGACCTCCGGGATCGATTGCGCCGGTCGTGGCATGTCATTCCGATTAGGGTCCGGGTGTTTTTCGTGAATTAGGCGCATTGAATTGATCCATATCACTCCAACATATTCAAACTTTGAAATGTATCGTTTGAAAACGATGGAGAATCAGAATGCGACTACTATTTTTGAAAATCATGCTTGCCGTCTCGATGCTGGTTGCGCCGGTCGCAGCCACGGCTCAAGAGGCAAAGCCCGGACTGTTCATCAACCTGACAACGGACGATACATGGGCTGCAGCCAAGGCGGTCATGTTCGCGCACCAGAAATCGCTCAAGAACGGGCATAAGACTGCGATCTGGATGAATGTCCGCGCTGTTTATCTGGCGGACAAGAAACGCCCCAGCCATATTCACGGCCTGATGGCTGAGAAAGGCACATCGATCCAGGATATGTTGAGTGCTTTCATCGAAGATGGCGGTGTCGTGATCATGTGCCAAGCCTGTTCCAATGCGGCCGGTTTGACCGAGGGCGACTATATCGACGGTGTGGAAATGGGAAACTTTCCACTCGTCGAGAGCTGGCTCTTTGATCCAAACGTAAAGACGCTCTCCTGGTAGGTGTCTGCAACAGGAAATGAAAGGGCGGCTCTGCCGCCCTTTTTTGCAAAGCGGCGCGGGGCATCCGGGCTCGGGCTCAGGACCGGCATTGATCAACGTCAACCGGGCAGGTCCACTGCCAGTCTAGAGTCCCATCGGAGCTACAACGTTGGGAGTGAGAGATGTCCAGATTGTCGGGAGCCGTTTTTGCAATAGTTTTCGGGGCCTTGGCGGTTGGCCCCGCCTTTGGCGAGGTCGCGGGTGAAAGGGAGTATCTCGTCGCCTGCGCCGGGTGCCACGGCGAGAGCGCGATGGGGGACGGGCCGCTTGCAGAGCTGTTGAACATTTCCACCCCGGGTCTGTTGGAGCTCACGCAGGCCAACGAGGGTCGCTTCCCTTACGAAGCGCTCCTGACGACAATCGATGGCCGTGACGGTGTCCGGGCGCATGGCAGTACGATGCCGGTTTGGGGGGAGCGCTTCAGATCATCGGCAACCAGCCAGCGCGGAGAAACCGCGGATATGGTGGCGCGGGGGCGCATTCTGTCTCTCGTCTACTATCTGCAATCAATCCAGAAATAACGGGAAACGCGCGCCCCGGGCCTTGGCCGGCGTCGTGTCGGGTCATCCGGTGATCTGGGGGATTTGCGTGAAGGTTCTCAATCGACAATCTCTGACAGTCGCGCAATGATGCGGGCATGAACCGTCAATTACATGGCGCCGAACGACACGGGTGCCCCAGTCATCGAGTGCCCTTGGACAATCCCCCCTCAAAATCAGAAGACCCTTAGAATGATACCTCTTTCCGATGCCCAGTTGGATCTGCAGGCACGCGCGCGTGATCTGGCTGAAAACGAATTTGCCCCGCGCGCGGCTGAAGTGGACCGAACCGAGGCCTACCCGTGGGCCAGTGTTGAAAAGCTAAAAGACGGCGGGTTCATGGGCATGACCATTCCGCCTGAATATGGCGGGCAGGGCCTGAGCTATCACGACACGGTCATCGTCATCGAAGAAATGGCGCGGTGCTGCGCCACGATGGGCCGTATCACGGTCGAGGCAAATATGGGCGCGATTGGCGCTGTCATGAAGTATGGCACCCACAAACAGAAAACGCTTGCGGCAGAGCTGGTGTGTTCGGGTGACAAACCCGCGATCTGTATCTCCGAGCCGAATGCGGGCTCCGCCGCCACGCAAATGACGACCACCGCCGTCAAGCGGGGCGACACGTACATTCTCAACGGCCAGAAGCACTGGATCACCGGTGGTGGGGTCTCCCGCTTTCATCTGGTCTTTGCGCGGCTGATGGAAGACGGAGAGCCGCAGGGCATTGCTGGCTTCATCGCCCTTCGCGACGAGACCCCCGGCTTGGTGATTTCGGCGCGTGAACCCGCGATGGGTGTGCGGGGGATCCCGGAAACCTGTGTCGATTTCAACGATATGGAAATTCCGGCCGACATGATCGTCATTCCCCCCGAAGGTATCCGGCGCGGCTTTGCCGGGCTGATGAACGCCTATAATGCGCAAAGGGTGGGGGCCGGAACCGTGGCTTTGGGGATTGCCCAAGGTGCGTATGAAGAGGCCCTGAGCTACGCGCGGCGACGCGAACAGTTCGGCCGGCCGATCGCCGAATTCCAGGGGCTGCAGTGGATGATGGCGGACATGTCCATCGGCCTTTCAGCGGCGCGGGCCCTGTTGCACAGCGCGGCCGTGGGTGCTGGTCGCGGTTTTCCCGACATGGCTGCGGCCGCCCGGGCAAAGGTTCTGGCCTCGGAGACAGCAATCAAGGTCACCAATGACGCATTGCAGATCCATGGCTCAATGGGATACTCGCGCAACCTCTCGCTGGAGCGCCATGTGCGCGACGCGCGCATGTTCACCATTGCCGGCGGCACCGCACAGATTCTGCGAACGCAGATCGCGGGCGCGATCCTTGGCATAAAGACCCCGCAAGGCAGAAACGGTCACACGTAGACCGCTTTGCGGACAAGGCGGCCGTTCTGTGGATCAGGTCAGCGCATGGCAATCAAGTTTGCGATCAGCATGTCACGTTTCTTGTCCATCTGCCTTTGGATCTTATGGGCCAGATCCGCCTCCGGACCGCAGCAGATGACCGCTGTTTCTTTCATCTCTCGGTGCGTTCGACTCGAAGCGTCGAGCAGAGCGCGCTGGACGATTTCCACGATCGCGTCTTTCTGTTCAGTCGGAAGATCATGGGGCAATGCTGTATCTAGTTCCTGCGTTACCCGCTTCGAAAGTTTCTCGAGGTTCATCTCTCAGTCTCCGCTTCTTGCTGGCTCAGGACGGTATGAGCAATGGCGCCAAGTTCCGGTCAGCTATCTTTAGCTTGCCCGCGCGCATTCTCCAAATACACCCGCCTTAAGGACGCAGCGATTTTGTCGCGCCTGGCACGGTCGCCGGGAAGGCCGATATCTGCTCTGCGGACACTTCTGACATAGGCTTGAGCTCGCAGAAAGGCCGCCCAGAGCAATCCGCGTTGGACCGGGTAAAGGCGCGCAGGCCTTTTCGACACGCACAAGCCAACGGGAAACGAACGGGCAAAAACGCTTGAAAAAAGGTATCGATGACCGGCAAGATTCCAAAAGAGCGCGCGATGAAGCGTGTCATTCAGGGCGGTAGAGCCAGTGAAAGAGTGCTGACATGAAACTGTCTCATGCGGATCCCGGCCTCGTACGCCTTGCCGGTGCGCTTTATCTGGTCATCATCCTATGCGGCCTGTCCGCCGAGTTGCTTTTGCGCGGCCCCTTGCTGCAGGGCACGCCGGATCAGATCGCACGGGCGCTGGGCGCCAATATCGGACAACTCCGGTTGAGCCTCATGGCCGACACGGTGATGTTGCTGGCGGATATCGCGCTTGCCCTCGTTTTTTTCGCTCTCCTGCGACACATCTCCGAACCTCTGGCGCTCGCCGCAATGGTGTTCCGCTTGGGGCAGGCCGTGCTTATCGGCGCCAGCCTGATGGCCCTTGGAAGCGCGCCGGCTTTGCTTCTGGACGCGCCGCGCGTCGCGGTGCACATGACCGAGTTGCACGCAATTGGCTATGACGTCGGCTTGATACTCTTTGCGGTCAACAGTGTGATCATGTCTGTCATGCTTTGGCGCTCGGAGGTGCCGAAAATAATCGCAGGGGGCATCGCGGCTTCGGGCCTCGTCTATGCGACAGGCAGCCTGACACGCCTTGTCGCGCCGGACTGGGGGGCTGTCATCGCGCCTGCTTACGTGATCCCGATGATCACCGAGAGCGCGCTATGCCTCTGGCTGCTCATCCGCGCACGGCTTTGAGTTACGGTCTGCTGCGGGCGCGGAGCTGACGTTGACGTGGCCGTCGCGCATGACTGCGTGGAGGCGGCGGTCGCGCCGGAAGGCGTTCTGCTCCGCATCAAAAAGTGCGGCGGCAGTATCTCCGTGCCACGCGAGGTCCTGAGCGTCTTGGCGCATCAAATCAAGCTGGTTTTGCGAACCTTTCCTTGGTTGGGCGCCCGCGCTGCCCGGGGGGCATGATGTTGCCCGGAGCATCAGGCGATCGGCATGGCGGGCAAGAACTTTTGCACGAATGGCCGTTAGGCGTTGCGGCGGGAGCGCTTTCGTCTATCAAGGAGGCCAACCAAAAAAGAGCAGGCGCATGTTTGATCAATCGGACTCTTCCCCGCAAAACTCTGAGACGCGGGCCGCGATCGAATGGGTAAAAGTGCTCTCGGCCTACCGCGATCCCAGCACATTGCGCAGTTCGTTCGAACTTGCCGTGACCCTCGGGCCCTTCCTGCTTTTGTGGGGACTGGCGTGGTGGTCGTCGTCTATCAGTTACTGGCTGACCCTAGCGATATCGCTGGTCAATGCGGCCTTCTTGCTGCGCCTGTTTGCAATCCAACATGATTGTGGACATGGCGCGTTCTTCAAGAACCGGACCGCGAGTGACTGCCTTGGGCGCGCAATCGGTGTGCTGACCCTGACGCCCTACGACGTCTGGCGGCGCTCTCACGCGATGCATCACAGTTCTTCGGGAAATCTCGGGCGGCGCGGCATGGGCGATATCCACACCCTGACGGTCGCGGAGTATCGGGCACTGACGCCGTTAAACCGGTTGATGTACAGGCTTTATCGTCACCCCGTTGTGCTGTTCGGTCTGGGGCCGGGCTATCTTTTCTTCCTGCAAAACCGGCTGCCTTTGGGGTTCATGGACAAGACGAGATACTGGGTCAGCGCGATGAGCACGAATGCGGCAATCTTCGCCGGTTTGCTCGTCATTGTGTATTTCGGGGGGCTGATGCCGATCCTTTTGATCTTTGTGCCCACGACGCTTCTCGCCGCGACGGCGGGTGTCTGGCTGTTCTATGTGCAGCACCAGTTCGAGACCACACATTGGGAAGCCGAAGAAGACTGGCAGCTGCACGATGCCGCTTTGCACGGAAGTTCGCATTATGTGCTGCCGCCGGTGCTGCAATGGCTGAGCGCCAATATCGGCATTCACCACGTGCATCACCTGTACAGTCGCATCCCGTTCTATCGCCTGCCCGAAGTGCTGAGCGATCACCCGGAGCTTGCGGACGGCAACCGGATGACGATCCGCGAGAGCTTTTCGAACGCGCGTCTGCACCTGTGGGATGAGAAGAGCAAACGGCTGCTGTCCTTCTCGCAGGCAAGGGCGCTTGCTGGCTGAGATGCGAGAGGGCCGCATACGCGGCTTTGAGCATCGCTGTCGGAGCGTCAACGGGCCTGCTTTCTTCCGCGAACCGAAATCCGCTTGGGGGCTCGGAGCGGCCTATCATTGCACGTTGTATGAATAGCTGATTTGCGGAAGCTGCCGGGCTTGCGCCAGATCAATGACGCTCGACGGACCTCGGTCCATCTTGCCCGCTGCCGATAGGGAGCATGTGGTGCAAGGTCGTTCTTCAAATCTTAAGGTTCAGCGCGTTGTCAGATCGCTTTTGGTGCTCTCGCTTTTGCTGCACAGCGACTGGCAGACGGCGCGATGGGGCGCTGCCCGCCCTTCTTCCCGGGCGAGACCATGATCGATCAACTCCGCCGCTATGTCCCGATGCTCGACTGGGGACGCACCTATGACCGCAAGGCTTTCTCGAATGACATGATTGCGGCGGTGATCGTGACGATCATGCTGATCCCGCAGTCCTTGGCCTATGCTCTGCTTGCGGGCTTACCCCCCGAGGCGGGAATATACGCCTCGATTGCGCCGATCATCCTTTACGCCATTTTCGGTACCAGCCGCGCGTTGGCGGTGGGGCCAGTGGCCGTCGTGTCGCTGCTGACGGCCTCTGCGGTTGGGCAGGTCGCCGAACAGGGCACGGCCGGCTACGGTGTTGCGGCCTTGACACTGGCATTCCTCTCCGGCGGGTTCCTCGTGCTGATGGGTGTCTTTCGGCTCGGGTTTCTTGCCAATTTTCTGAGCCACCCGGTCATTGCCGGGTTCATCACAGCGTCCGGCATCTTGATTGCGACCAGCCAGCTGAAGCATATCCTTGGCATCCATGCGCACGGGCACACACTGCCGGAATTGCTGGGATCGATCTTCAAACACCTGGACGAGGTCAACTGGATTACGCTTGTGATCGGTGTAACGGCCACGGCCTTCCTGTTCTGGGTGCGCAAGAGCCTCAAACCGACGTTGCGCTATCTTGGCGCCTCCGCGCTGCTCGCGGATATCCTGACCAAGGCGGGGCCGGTCGGCGCTGTCGTGGTCACAACAGTCGCGGTCGGGGGGCTTGGTTTGGCAGAACAGGGCGTGAAGATCGTGGGCGAAGTTCCCCAAAGCCTGCCGCCGCTCACGCTTCCTGGCTTTGCGCCGGATCTCTTGGGGGCATTGCTGGTTCCGGCCATCCTGATCTCGATCATCGGCTTCGTGGAATCCATCTCCGTCGCGCAAACGCTTGCCGCCAAGAACCGCCAGCGCATCGACCCCGACCAGGAGCTGATCGGCCTCGGCGCAGCCAACCTCGGAGCGGCCTTCACCGGTGGATACCCGGTCACGGGCGGCTTCGCACGGTCCGTGGTGAACTTCGACGCAGGGGCGCAAACGCCGGCCGCCGGGGCCTTTACCGCGCTCGGGCTTGCCTTCGCCGCGGTGGCGCTCACACCGCTCGTCTACTACCTCCCCACTGCCACGCTGGCCGCGACGATCATTGTCGCCGTGCTGAGTCTCGTCGATCTGTCGATCCTGACGAAGACCTGGGCCTATTCCCGGGCCGATTTCACGGCCGTCGCCGCGACCATCCTTTTGACGCTTGGCCTTGGGGTTGAGATCGGCGTTGCCTGCGGCGTGGCGACCTCGGTCGTTTTGCACCTCTACAAGACGTCGCGCCCCCATGTTGCCGAGGTCGGCCTCGTCCCCGGAACCCAGCATTTCCGCAACATTCACCGGCACAAGGTTCAAACCGATCCGACGCTGGTCTCGCTCCGCGTGGACGAAAGTCTCTACTTCGTGAACGCACGGTTTCTTGAAGATCTGATCCAGAAGCGTGTGACCGAAGGATGTGCGATCCGAAACGTCGTTTTGATGTTCTCCGCCGTGAACGAGGTGGACTATTCTGCCCTCGAAAGCCTTGACGCCATCAATCGCCGCCTCACGGAAATGGGCGTGGGCTTGCACCTGTCAGAGGTCAAGGGGCCGGTGATGGACAGGCTTAGCCGGTCGCACTTTCTCACCAACCTGAACGGGCAAGTATTCCTGTCGCAATATGAAGCGTGGAAAAACCTCTCAAGGTCTCCGCTTCCCGACGCCAAATAGGAGCGGGCCCATTGGCGCGGACCGCCACGTTCATCCCTTGAAGAGGAGCTCACAGCGAGCGTTTGAGTGGCCCGGCATGACCGCAACGGTCGTGGCATAGAAAACCGGCTTCAGTCGGGTAGGTGCGAATGAGCGCGTTGCGGACCAAGCTGCCTTTTGCGATTGTTTGGAGATCTCATTTACGCTTTGAGCGGGTGATCAAATCCCTTAGCTCAGGACGCGTCCCAATAGTTTTGAAGGCGCGACCGCCCCATTTCTCTTACAAAACGCGCCAGATTAACGCCGTTCTTGGCGCCTTCGGGCGGCATGATCCTGTCGCAAAGCGTCCTCGTTTGGCGCGGTGGCGTGGTGTGCCACGCGCCTTGAGGCGGCGTGCGGAGCAGAGATTTGCATGCCGCGCCGATTTCGATGGCGTCTCAATTTTGGACTTTACCCCTGATCTTGCTGGAAAATGTTGCGGCTTACAGGGCGCACTTTTCCGCGCTGCGGCCCAATGAAAAATATTATTGAAATACAAAGCAGTCTCGGCTTTAGTTTTCCGGTGACCAGCCCGACCAACAGGGCGGCGTGAAAACAAAACGGGGAGTTCCGCATTGTCGGACACTATGACCAGCGACGCCTTCGTGGCGTTCGACCGGGTTCAGAAGAGCTATGATGGCGAAACGCTCGTCGTCAAGGATCTGAACCTCGACATGCCCAAGGGCGAGTTTCTGACGATGCTCGGCCCCTCGGGCTCCGGAAAAACAACCTGCCTGATGATGCTGGCCGGGTTCGAGACAGCGACCCATGGCGAGATCCGGCTGGACGGGCGGGAGATCAACAATATTCCGCCCCATCAGCGTGGCATTGGCATGGTGTTCCAGAACTACGCCCTGTTCCCGCATATGACGGTGAACGAGAACCTTGCGTTTCCACTGGAAGTGCGGGGGCTCGATAAATCCGAGCGCGAAGCCAAGGTGCGCCGCGCGCTCGAGATGGTCCAGATGGGCGATTTCGGCAACCGCCGTCCGGCGCAGCTTTCCGGCGGCCAGCAGCAGCGTGTGGCACTGGCCCGCGCCTTGGTGTTCGAGCCGGAACTGGTGCTGATGGATGAGCCGCTCGGCGCGCTGGACAAGCAGCTGCGCGAGCATATGCAGTTCGAGATCAAGCGGATCTCCGATGATCTGGGCATCACGGTGGTTTACGTGACCCACGACCAGACCGAGGCGCTGACCATGTCCGACCGCGTTGCGGTGTTCGAGGATGGCCGGATCCAGCAGCTGGCTCCGCCCGAAGATCTCTACGAGCGTCCCGACAACAGTTTCGTCGCGCAATTCATTGGCGAAAACAACAAGCTGGCCGGCAAGGTCACAGGCCGCAACGGCAATCTTGCGACAGTCGCGCTGCCCGGTGGCGGCACGACAAGCGCCTTGGCGGTCAACTGCGGGGACGTAGGCACGAACACGCTGGTTTCGATCCGGCCCGAGCGGGTCGACGTGGCCTCTGACGGTGAGAACGCAACCGATGCGCGGGTGCTCGAGCTGATTTATCTGGGCGATCATATCCGGTGCCGTCTCGACGTGCACGGGAACGAAGAATTCGTGGTGAAAGTGCCGAACTCGGCAGGCCATGAACACCTCACGGTGGGGGAGATGACCCGCATTTCATGGGCCTCGGAAGATGCCCGGGCGCTCGACCCGCTCTGAGAAGACTGAAAATTGTTCCGGCCCCGCGCGGGTTGGATCAGATGGAACCAAAAACACAACAAACTGGGAGAACACTCATGAAGAAAACACTTATCCTGACCACGGCTCTGGTCGGTATGTCCTTTGCGGCAAACGCCGCCGAGGTGACCGTGATGAGCTGGGGCGGCGCCTATACCAAGTCGCAGGTTGAGGCCTATCACAAGCCGTTCATGGAACAGACCGGCGTCAAGGTGAACTCGGTCGACAGCGACAACCCTGCGACCCCGATCAAGGCACAGGTTGAAGCCGGCAACGTCACTGTCGACGTGGCCGATGTCGAATTCTCCGACGCGGTGCGTCTGTGCGACGAAGGCCTGCTGGAAGAGATCGACCTGTCGATCCTGCCGCCGGCCCCCGATGGCACGCCGGCGTCCGACGACTTCATTGAAGGCGCCCTGCAGGACTGCGCGGTGGCCAACATCGTCTGGTCCACCGTCTTTGCCTACAACACCGCCAATGTGGACGGCACGCCGACCTCGATTGCCGATTTCTTCGACACCTCGAAGTTCCCGGGCAAGCGCGGCCTGCGCAAATCCGCAAAGGCAACGCTTGAGATGGCCCTGATGGCCGATGGCGTGCCGGCAGGCGACGTCTACGAGATCCTCGAGAGTGATGAGGGTGTCGACCGCGCTTTCGCCAAGCTCGACTCGATCAAGGGCGATATCGTCTGGTGGGAAGCCGGTGCGCAGCCGCCGCAGCTTCTGGCAGATGGCGAGGTCACCATGTCGACCGCCTATAACGGCCGGATCTTCAACGCCGCCGTGGCCGAAGGTCAGCCGCTGGAAGTGGTCTGGGACGGCCAGATCCTCGACTTCGACCTGTTCGTGATCCCGAAGGGCGCGCCGAACAAGGACAACGCGCTGGAGTTCATCAAGTTCTCCACCGACACGCAGCGTCTGGCGGATCAGGCAAGCTGGATCAGCTACGGCCCGGCACGCAAGTCCTCGGGTGCACTGGTCGGTAAGTATTCCGACGGCAAGACCGACATGGCGCCGCACATGCCGACGGCAGCGGCCAACCTTGACAACGCGCTGGTCAACAACTTCGAATTCTGGGTCGACCGGGATGCGGAGCTGAACGAGCGTTTCAACGCCTGGCTTGCCCAGTAAAGGCAATCACGCCCCCGCCAACAGGGCGGGGGTGACGATCTTTGGTCAGGGCCCCGCGGGGCCCGGCCACCCTGAGCAAAAGGCGATGCTTCCATGACCGATGCCCCGATGGATGGTGCTGCGCGCACTTCCCCAAGCCAGTCCGGATCTTCCGAAGGCCGCTTGACCACCGCGGATGGCCGACCGCTGAAAGCCGCTCTTGCGCATGCGGAATCCAAGGCAAGACGCAAGGCGTTCTTCCTCGTGATGCCGCTTTTTCTCTTTGTTCTGATTACCTTTGTCGCGCCGATCGGCCAGCTTCTGCACCGCTCGGTCAACAATCCGGGGTTCACGACCCACGAAAACCTCGGCACCGGCGTCAAGACGCCGATCATGGTTAACCTGCGGCAGTGGTTCGATGAAAACCCCTCCGGAACCGAGCCCGATGAGGCCGCTTTCGCAGCCCTTGCCGCCGATCTGGTCACGCTGCGCGAGCTGAAAGCCCCGGGGCAGGTCGGCACGCGGATCAACTACGAGCGCTCCGGCTCGCGGTCGCTCTTCACCAAGACCACCCGCAGGGCCAAGAGGCTCGAAGCCCCGTTCAAGGAAGCGATCCTCGACGTGGATGAGGACTGGGCCGATCCCAAGCTCTGGTCGGTGATGCGCGGAGCGTCGTCGGCCTACACGTTCAACTTCTATCTCGCCGCCGTCGATCTGGCGCGCGATGACACGGGCCAGATCACGGCCGTGAACGAGAACCGTCAGGTCTATGTGAAGCTGTTCACCCGAACGCTCATGCTGTCGCTCCTGATCACCTTCTTATGTTTCCTGCTGGCCTATCCGGTGGCGCATCTGCTCGCGACCTTACCGTTGCGATACTCGAACCTGTTGATGATATTCGTGCTGTTGCCGTTCTGGACGTCGCTTCTGGTGCGAACGACCAGCTGGATGGTGCTGTTGCAATCGCAGGGGGTTGTGAATGACGCGCTGGTCTCCGGCGGCATCATTGCCGACGATAGCCGCATCCAGATGATGTATAACCAGACCGGCACGATCATCGCGATGACCCATATCCTGCTGCCCTTCATGGTGCTGCCGCTCTATTCGGTCATGCGGCCGATCAACCCCAGCTATGTGCGCGCGGCGCGCAGCCTCGGCGCGACCAGCTGGACCGCGTTCCGCAGGATCTATTTCCCGCAAACCGTTCCGGGCATCGGGGCAGGGGCGCTGCTCGTGTTCATCCTCGCGGTCGGCTACTACATCACGCCCGCCCTTGTGGGTGGTGCGGATGGCCAGCTGATCTCCAACCTGATCGCCTTCCACATGACCAAGTCGCTGAACTGGAGCCTTGCCGCGGCCCTTGCCTCGATCCTTCTGGGCGGGGTGCTGGTGCTTTACTGGCTCTATGACCGGTTGATCGGCATCGACAATCTGAAACTGGGATAGAGCCATGATGTCTGACGCATTTCACCTCACGCGCATCCCGACCCGGAAAGGGGGCTGAGCCATGGCACTTCCCACCCACGCCTCCACGCTCGAACGGGTCTGGCATTACGTCTATCTCGTGATCTGCGGAGTGATCTTCCTGTTCCTGATCGCCCCGATCCTGATCATCATCCCGCTGTCATTCAATGCGGAGCCCTATTTCACCTTCACCGAGAAGATGCTGAGCCTCGATCCCACGGGGTACTCGATGCGCTGGTATGACCTGCTGCTGACCTTCGGGATGGCCGAACCCGATGCGGTCCGGGACGGCAACTGGTGGTCGGATGCATGGTCCAACGCAGCCTGGATCAACGCCACTAAGAACTCGATCATCATCGGCTTTTTCTCGACCCTGCTGGCCACCGTGCTGGGCACTGTCGCGGCCCTCGGTCTCAGCCGCCCTGAAATGCCGTTTCGCCGGGTCATCATGGCGGTTCTGATCTCGCCGATGATCGTGCCGATCATCATCACCGCGACGGGCCTGTTTTTCTTCTACTCCATGACCGGGCTGGCCAACAGCTATCTCGGCGTGATCATGGCCCACGCCACGCTGGGCATTCCCTTCGTGATCATCACCGTCACCGCCACGCTGGTGGGGTTCGATCACTCGCTGACGCGGGCTGCGGCCAATCTTGGCGCTCCGCCCACGACGATCTTCTTCAAGATCATCATGCCGCTGATCCTGCCCGGTGTGATTTCCGGCGCGCTCTTCGCGTTCGTGACCAGCTTTGACGAGGTTGTCGTCGTGCTCTTCGTGGCCGCCCATGACCAGCAGACCATCCCGCGCCAGATGTGGAACGGGATCCGCGAACAGATCAGCCCTGCGATCCTGTCGGTTGCCACGATCCTCGTGATTATCTCGATACTGCTGCTGACAACGGTGGAGCTTCTGCGGCGCCGCTCCGAGCGGTTGCGGGGCATCTCGCCCCAGTAACTGCAGTAAATGCGCCAGTGAGCCCGCCTGCGCGGGCTCAGGGCAGCAGTGACAGCCAGACCCATGTGGTCACGATCGCACCGGCCGTGGAAATCAGAACGCCCGAGGCCACCACCCGTTTCGCCACGCCGTAATTGTTGGCAAAGACATAGGCGTTCACACCGGGGGCCATCGCGGCGGTCACCACGGCCGAGCGCAACGCGTCGAGCCCGAGGTTCATCTCGTAGGCAAGGCCCCATGTCAGGGCCGGCTGCACTAGCAGCATGATGATGCAGATCAGCAGAACCGGTCCGCGATCTCCCTCGATCTTGTAGCGCGCCAGAACACCGCCCAACCCGAAGATCGCGGCAGGAATGGCCGCGCGCACCATCAGGTCGATCGCTTCGGTCAGGACGCCGGGCAGGGGCAGACCGGTCAGGTTGACGATAAAGCCCAGCGTGATGCCGATGATCAGGGCGTTTCTGAATATGCCGTTGAAGACGGCCCGCGCGCTGCGGATCACGCCATTGCCGCGGTTGCGGACAATCTCCATCACCGTGATCCCGACGGCGTAGCAGATCGGCGCATTGAGCGCGGCCAGAGCAAAGGTCGATGACAGCGAGGCGGGCCCGTAGGCGCGCTCCGTGATCGGCAGGCCCAGCAGCACCACGTTGGTGAACATGCAGCAAAACCCGATCGCCACGCTGTCCTCCCACGGTCGCCCGCACAGCAAGCGCGCGCCCATGGCGCCGGCGAAAAACCCGAAAATCGCGGGCCCGTAAAAGGTGACATAGAGCCTGAGGTCGAAATGAGCCTCGAGATCAAGCTGCGAGATGGCCCGAAACAGCAGGCAGGGGACCGCGAAGTTCTGCGCGAAATACATCAGCGCATCGACATGGCTGTCGGAAAAGAGGTTTCGTTTGACCGCCAGATAGCCGAAGCCGATTACCAGAAAGACAGGCAGGACGACTTGTACAAGCGCGGCCACTCAGACCTCGTATTCCACGGTCAGGCCGTCATGGGCCGGCATGATGTTCTCGGCCGTCTCGGCCACCAGCGTGTCGTAATCCATATCGATATGCATATTCGTGATGATCGCACGCCGCGGGGCCAGCTCCTCGATCCAGCCCAGCGTGTTTTCCAGATGCGAATGGCTGGGATGGGGTGTGCGGCGCAGGGCGTCGATGATGAAACAGTCGAGATCCTGTAGCGCCGCGCGGGTCTCGTCGTAAAAGGCGGCCACGTCCGGCAGGTAGGCGAGGTCGCCGACCCTGAACCCCAGCGCGTCGATGGAGCCGTGATTGGCCCGGAAGGGCTGCAGCGTGACCGGACCACCGGGGCCGTCGATCTCAAGCGGGCCGTCCAGCGTGTTGAGCGTCAGGATCGGCGGGTAGGGAGAGCCTTCGGGCTGCACGAACACATAGCCGAACCGCGACAGCAGCGCGTCCTGTGTCGGCCCGTCGGCCCAGACATTCACCCGCTCGCGCATGTTGAAGACGATCATCCGCAGATCGTCGATCCCGTGGACGTGATCGGCATGCGAATGGGTATAGACCACCCCGTCGAGCCGCCCGACATTGGCCTCCAGAAGCTGGTCCCGCAGATCGGGAGACGTGTCGATCAGAACGGTGGTGGTGCCTTCATCGGTGATCCGCTCCACCAGAAGCGAGCAGCGCCGCCGCCGGTTTTTCGGATTGTTCGGGTCGCAATCGCCCCAATGCCCGCCCAGCCTTGGCACGCCGCCCGAGGAGCCGCAGCCCAGTATGGTGAACCGCAGCCGCGCCATCAGGCCGCCTGCTGCCAGCGTGTGGTCTTGGAGAAGAGACGCTCGAAATTGGCCTGCGTCTGGGCGGCGAAATCGGCATAGTCCATGCCGAAGACCTCGGCGCCAACGCGCGCGGTATGGGCGGTGTAGGCCGGCTCGTTGCGCTTGCCGCGATGGGGCGGCGGGGCGAGGTAGGGCGCGTCGGTTTCCACGAGGATCCGGTCGACCGGGGCGCTGGCGAAGATGTCGCGAAGCTCCTGCGATTTGGGGAAAGCCGAGATGCCCGACATCGAGAGGTAAAAGCCCAGATCAAGTGCCGCGCGGGCCAGCCCGGCGCCGGAAGAAAAGCAATGCATGACGCAGCCATAGGCGCCGCTGCGATACTCTTCGCTCAGGATCCGCGCCATGTCCTCATCGGCGGCGCGGGCATGGATGATCAGGGGCAGGCCGGTCTGGCGCGCCGCCTCGATATGGATCTTCAGGCTTTCGATCTGCACGTCCCGGCTGTCGGCTGTGTAGTGGTAGTCCAGCCCGCTCTCGCCGATGCCCACGAACTTGGGGTGCTGTGACAAGGCAACGAGTTGATCGACCGTCGCCATCGGCTCGTCGGCCGCGCTCATCGGATGGGTTCCGGCGGCGTAGAAAACCGGATCATGCGCTTCGGCAATGGCGCGCACCTGCGGCTCCAGCCGCAGCTTGGTGCAGATCGTGACCATACGTGTGACGCCCGCCGCGCGGGCCCGTGCGATCACGTCGGGCAGTTCGCCTTCGAAATCCGGAAAATCCAGATGACAGTGGCTATCGGTGATTTCGGCTATGCTCATCTTGCCTTTCAGGCAGCGTTGCACGCTGCCGCCTCATTCATCGCCAGCACCATATCAAGGACAAGCAAGGAAGGGTCAAGGTTCACCGCGCGGCCGTGCCGGGCCCGTGCGCCCTGCGCGGTGGAGAGATCCGCCCAGCGTTGCGCCGCCCGCGCGTCCGGAGACAGGCGGGAGAGCACCTCCAGCTCGCCCTCGACCGCAGGCGTGTCGATCAGGCCCAGACCCGCGCGTGCAAGACGTGAGAGCAGCACATCGAAAAGGCGCAGAAGGAGGTTATAGCGCGCTTCGCCACCGCGCGTTGCGGCCAGCTCGCCAAGCGCGATGGCCTGCGGGCGGTCCAGTTGCGGGAAGGTTTTGGCAACAGAGATGAGCGCCGCGTAAAGCGCAATCCCGTCAAGGTTGACCAGACGCAGCGCTTCGCCGACCGATCCGCCGGACAGCTCCGCCAGGGCCTCGGTCATTCCGGCCGTGTCGGCGCCTGCGGCCTGCAACGCCGCTGCCATATCGGGGGCCGAGAGCGGCGCACAGCGCAATTCGCGACAGCGCGAGCGGATTGTCGGCAGAAGGCGCGAGGGCTGGTGGCTGACCAGCAGCATGATCGCGTCGCGCGGCGGCTCCTCAAGCACTTTCAGCAGGGCATTGGCGGCGTTCGCGTTCAGCTCATCGGCGGCGTCTACGATGATGACCCGCCGGCCGCCCTCGGTGTTGGAGAGCGCAAAGAACCCTTTGAGCTTGCGCACCTCGTCCACGGTGATCTGCTGTCTCAGGCGCTTCTTGTCCGCATCATAGGGGCGGCGCAGCAAAAACAGGCCGGGTTCGCTGAGTGCTGCGATGCGCGGGTTGACCGGGTGGCCCGGATCGATGTCGAGGCTTTCGGGCGGTGGTGGCGCGCCGAACATGTCATTGGCAGCGGCATCGGCTGCGGGCGTGGCCAGCAGGAACCGCGCAATGCGCCATGCCAGCGTCGCCTTGCCAACGCCGCGCGGGCCGGTGATCAGCCACGCATGGTGCATCCGTCCGGTGGTGAAGGCCTCCAGAAAGGCAGCCTCGGCCACACTCTGGCCGATCAGGGCAGGGGTCTCCCGCGGATGCGGGGCACCGTCAACCTGATCGGACTGGGGCAGGGTATCGTCAACCATCGCCGTGCCTCACCCCAGATAGCCCGTCACGATCCGCGCGACATCCGCGGCGATCTCTGCGCTCTCGCGGTTGCCGTCGATCACATGGGTGCGGTCGGGAAAATCCTGCGCGAGGTTCAGGAAACCTTCCCGCAGCTTGTGCTGGAAATCGGCGCCGAACTCCTCGAACCGGTCCTCGCCCGAACCGCGTGCAAGGCCGCGTTCAAGCGCGGCGTCGGGGTCCATGTCGATGATCAGCGTCAGGTCCGGCTCGCGTCCGATCATCCGTTCATGGAGCGCGTCGACCAGACCGCGCAGATCCCCGCGGGTCGCGCCCTGATAGACGCGGGTGGAATCGGCAAAGCGGTCGGAGATGATCACCTTCCCCGCTTCGATCGCGGGCAGGATCGTGCGTTCCAGATGGTCGCGGCGGGCGGCGGTGAACAGCAGGATCTCGGTCTCGGGCGACCAGCGGTCGGGGTCGCCCTCGACCAGGAGACGCCGGATTTCCTCGGCCCCCGGGGCACCGCCCGGCTCACGCGTCAGGACAACCTCGTGGCCCGCGCGCTCAAGCGTATCGGCCAGCAGGCGCGACTGGGTGGATTTGCCGGACCCGTCGATCCCTTCGAACGTGATGAAATGGCCTTGGCCGGAAGCGGAGGCCATCAGAAATACGCTGCGGCCTGGCCCGTCAGCTCACGCAGCAGCACCAGCGCAGCGGTGCGCAGTTTCACCATGAACCCGCCTGTCGTAACCGTCTCGGTGGCCACCAGATCATGGCTGACATCCGACAACCCCGGCGCGCTGACGACGAGCTGTGCAACCGTGTCACCGGCATTGATCGGTGCCTCCAGCGGCCCCTGATAGCTGATCTTGGCCTTGACCCCGTCGCGGTTGAGGATCGGCACAAGTGTGGAAACATCCGTTCTTGTCGCCAGTCCAACCTGCGCGGCCGACCCCATCCAGACCGGTGCACGGGTCAGGATCACGCCTTCCTCCGCAATCTGTTTTTCGGCAAATTGCCGGAACGCCCAGTTGGCGATCCGCTCGGATTCCTCGGCACGGTCGCGTTCGCTGTCGAGCCCCGTCAGCACAAAGACGATCCGGCGCTGGCCTTGGACCGCGGACCCCACGAGCCCGTAGCCCGCTTCCTGCGTGTGACCGGTCTTGAGCCCATCCGCGCCGATGTCGAGCTTCAGCAAGGGATTGCGGTTGAAGCGGTTGTCAGGAACGCGCCCGTCAAAGGCAAATTCGGTTTCGGCGAAATAGCCGTAATACTGGGGAAAGGCGGTGATCAGCCGTTCGCCAAGGATCGCGAGATCGCGCGTGGACATGCGATGTCCCGGCGCGGGCCACCCGTTGGAATTCATGAAGGTCGATTTGGTCAGACCCAACTGGACGCCGCGCTCGGTCATCATTTTCGAGAAACCGGCTTCGGTCCCGTCGGGAGAAACGGCCTCGGCCAGCACCGCACTCGCGTCATTGCCCGACAGCACGATAACGCCCCGGATCAGTTCCTCGATGGTGACGCGGTCCTGATCGGTCAGGAACATCGACGAGCCGCCGTATTTCGCGGCTTCATTGGAGACCGGCACGATCTGGTCCAGCGAGAGGCGCCCGTCCTCCAGTGCCTCAAACACCATGTTCAAGGTCATGAGCTTCGACATCGAGGCCGGCGGCAGGGCCATGTCGGCGTTTTTATCCATCAGCGTCTGGCCGGTCCCCACATCGACAACAATCGCCGAGCGGGCCTTGGTCTCGAACGCTGCGGCCGGAAGGGCCATCATCAGGAAGCAAAGAATTATCGCGGTTAGTCGTCTCAACGCGGTGGGTCCTTCTGTCTCTGCCGGTCTTAATTGGTTACGAAATACGCGTCACCGAAGCCGAGGTCCTTGACTTTCTTGAGCAGAACCGAGCGCTCGCTGCTGCTCTGAGCCGGACCGACGATTACACGCCAGAATTTCTTACCCTGGCTGGATTGTGCTTTCACGGTCGGGAGGATGCCAATCCCGCGAAGCGAGGCGGCGGTGTTGTCCGCGTTCTGTTTCACCGAGAAAATCCCGATCTGGATGTAAGGCTTGGCAAGGCCCGACGCGGGTTGAGCTTTCTGCGCCGGCGCACTGCGTGCGGCTGTGCGCTGCGCGGTCGGCTTCTTCGCCGCTGCGGGGTCGCGCGACGCGCGTGCCGTCGCCGGCGCCAGAGCATCGGATTCCGCCATCACGGCAGGGCTGGGCGCCGCGGGCGCGGTTTCGGAGGACGCAATTGCCGCTGCCGCAGCCGAGGCGATCGCAGCCGCGACCTCATCGCCCTCGGTCTCGGGCCGCGCGATGGGCTTGGTTGACGGCTGCGCCTCTGCCAGAACCGGTGCCGCGTCGGTCGTGTCTTCGGCAACCTGCGGCGTTTCTTCGATCACTTCATCGGACAACGCGCGTTCCGGCGCCACGGGCACCGCCTTGGTCCGCAAGGCCGTGACCTGCAATGTCGTGGGCTGGCCGGCCAGAATATCCAGTTCTTCGGCCGCGTCAGAGCTGACCTGAAGCGCCGGGCCGAGGTTCTCGCGCTCGCGCCGGAACAGGGCGCCGATGACGCTGGTCCCGTTTGACGGGTTGCGGATGATCACGCGCTCGGGGTCGGAGACATCGGGATGTGCGACCCAGACGCCGCCAAGTGATGGCCGTCCGTCCCAGAGCCCCCGATCGGTCAGCTCGAAGACCTCGGGCGCTTCGACATCGCTCTCGACCGCGTCGCCTGTTGCCGCAGTCTCGACCGGTGGTCCCTGATCCGCCGGTTGCAGGCCAAATCCCTGACCCTCCTCGCAGGCGCTCAGCACAAGTGCCGCGCACCCCAGCACCACCAAGGTTCTGCCGTTTGGAACTCCCATCTGCCTTGCCCTCTTGATCATACGCTTTCGCGCAGATGTTCAGCACGCGTGGTGCCATGCTCGATTATCGGTGCTAAACACACCTTTCCGGCAACCTTAGGCAGTTTGCGGCCTGTTGCAAAGACTTGCAGCGCCTTTCGGCAATTTTTGGCCCTTTTGGCCGTTGGTTTTTGCGCCTTTCAGAATCAAGGTACTGGCGGTAGACCCCATCGGGTCGGAGGAGTGGCAGAGTGGTTGAATGCACCGGTCTTGAAAACCGACGTAGGTGAAAGTCTACCGTGGGTTCGAATCCCACCTCCTCCGCCACATGTCCCGATCAAGTCTTGGTGATCTTGCGCAATCATGCGCGCGCATGCGTATACACGTTGTGATATTTCTGGCGTGATGACGCGCAGAGGGCGCGAAACACACCGGTCAGAGGGTCTAGGAGAATTCAGTCGATGAAGCGATTTCTTGTTCTGTCTGTTACGCATTCGGTCATGCTCGCCGTGGGGTTTGCGCTCGGGATCTACTTGCTGCCCATCCTGACCGCGCCGGCGTCGCCGGATCAGGCGGCTTTGCAGGAAATGGCGCAGAATGCCACCTACACGGCCGAGTTCACGCGTGACCTGCCGGGCAGCGATTTCTTGCACTGGGGCGAGGGCGCCGTGAGCCTGACGCCCACACAGATCGTCCATGAAGGCCGGTTGTCGCCGGGGCCGGATTACAAGCTCTACCTCGTCGACGCGTTCGTGCAGCACGAGGACGATTTCCTTCCCATTCAGGGTGACGCGCTCATGATCGGGAGCGTGAAGACCTTCGAGGGGTTCATCCTCGATCTGCCGGAGGGTGTGGATCTGGAGGCCTACACGACGGTGCTCATCTGGTGTGAATCCTTCTCGGAATTCATCACGGCCGCGAAATACCGCTGATCCCGCGGGACGTTTCAGAACATCATGCAGTCGGCGCCCGGGGGCAGGGGGGCTGCGCCTTCGGGCAAGGTGGGCGTGTAGTCGAAAGTGACGATCTCCGCCCCGACATCAAACGCCACGAACAACTGGTTTGAACCGGGGCGGATGGCGATGCCTTCGGGGTCAATGCCGAATTCCCGCAGGCTGGCCTGCGCCAGCAATTGCCCGTCGGACGAAAACTCGTAGAGGCTGTTGGAGCCCTCCCAGTCGTCGACGATCAGCATGTGGCCGGTGCGCGGATCGATGGCGATGCCTTGTGCCTCGCTGAGCGGCGGGTTGAAGCTCATGGTGTCGACCCGCTCGATCAGGCGGCCTTGCGCGTCAAACCACGACAGCCACTCCGGATCGTCCTCGACGGTGACGATCTCGCCTCCGGCGTTGATGGCGATCCCTTCGGTGTCCGAAAAGCCGCCTTCCAGTCGAAATGGCGCGCCCAAGGGCAGCCCGTCCTTGGTCAGACGCTGCATCCGCCCGAACCCGTCGCCCACAAGCAGGTGATCCCCCTCGATGGAAATCGCCTTGATCCGGGACAGATCACTGCCGATCCGGCGCAGCTCATCGCCCTGCAGGGTGACCAGAACGGCCTCACGCCCCTCATTGGCGATCCATAGGCCGCAGAAGGTCGGGTCATAGTCGAGGCTCGCGGGGCGATCGAGGTCATAGCGGCCGGTCTCGCGCAGCTCCAGCGCCGTGGCGGATGCAGGGGCCAGCCCTGCCACTATCAACAAAACTCTTCCGAACATCGCGAACACCTTTCCTCTTCCCTACAGGAAGATGACCTATGTCGGGTCCGGGTCAAGCGCCTGCGTCCGGCGCGCCCGCTTGGGCAACAAAAACCTCCGGGGCGGCATCAGATGCCAACCCCGGAGAAGTTGGGAGTCACCTCAGAGTTTCAAGGCCCTCGGCAATGATCTGCGGCACTTCGAGCGGCGTGAAGTGGCGGACCTTGTCGAGGACGGTCAGGGTTGCGCCCGGGATCGCGGCGGCCAGTTTCTCGGCCATCGCGATCGGGGTCGCGTAGTCTTCCTCGCCGACCATGATGGCCACGGGGTAGTCATGGTCCTTCAGGGCATCGCGCAGGTCGAAACGGCCCAGCATGCGGCAGGTCTCGAGATAGGCAGGCACGTCGTTTTCGATGAAAACCGCGATCGCGGCCTCGACCACGTCCGGGTTCGCTTCCCGATAAGCATCCGAGAACCAGCGCGTCTTCTGAAATCCCGTCAGGGCGGCCATGCCTTCGGCCGTCGCCTTCTGGCCACGGCCCTCCCAATCCTCGACGGAGGTGGGGCCATACCAGTCGGTTGTGTCGATCAGGCCAAGGCCAAGGGTGCGTGAGGGGTGTCGCGCGGCAAAGGCTTGCGCCACGCAGCCCCCCATCGAGGCCCCCGCGATCACGGCCTTGTCCCAGCCCGCATGATCAAGCGTCGCGGCGAGGTCGTCGGCGAATTGCTCCGCCGTATAGGGCCCCGCGGGCTTGCCGGAGGCGCCATGACCGCGGCAATCGACCGACAGCACGGCCCAGTCGTCGCCAAGCGCCTTGGCCACGCCCTCCCAGAACTCGGCCGTCATGGCCAGCGAATGGACAAGGGCGATGCGCTTCGTGGCTTCGGGGGCGGACCAGATCACGTAACGGATCGAGGTCCCGTCCGCGGCCGTTGCAACGGCTTGGGTTTTCGTCTTCGTGCTCACGACAGCTCCACCATGGCTTCGCCGATATATTCCTGACGCACGCGCACATCCAGAACGTAGCACGCACCGTCCGCGACCCGCTCCAGCGCTGTCTCCAGCGCTGCCGGCAGATCGGCGAGATCGGTCACCGGATCGGGCGCCTCGAGGCCGAGGCTGCGCGCGAGACCGGCCAGATCGGGCTCGGGGCCCTGCATGCGCTGGCCGATGGGCGCGTTTTCCTCCGGACGGCCGCGTTTGCGCGCGACTTTGATCTGGTGATCCTCGTCATTGTAGTAGGAGTGGTTGTTGGCAATCAGGAAGAGCACCGGCAGGTTTTCCGTCGCGGCGTTCCAGATCGCGGTCAGGCCCATCGTGTAGTCGCCATCGCCGAGAATGGCGACCGCGCGGCGGTCCGAGCCGATCTCGCGCAGGCCAAGAGCGGCCCCCACGGCGATCGATGTGCCGGCCCCGAGGCCGCCGCCGCCCGTATGGCCGAGAAAGCCCAGCGGGTGGTCGATCTCGTTGGCGTTCTGCGGCCAGCCCAGCGGGCGGCCCGTGATGCAGATCTCGCGTCCGGCGCTGGCCTTGTGGAAGGCCTTGGCCAGATCCATCAGGCCGATCCGGCCCGACGCCGCGGGTTCGGGCACGTCCCAGGATGTCAGGCTCTGGCTCGGGCCGTTTTCATCGCCCAGCTCCTCGAGCAGGGCCGAGACGGCGGTTTCGCTGACGGTCGGGATGTTGACATCGACTGCAGGCAATCCGCCGTAATCCATGTTCCAGCCGCGATGGATGTGGAAGTCGTTGGACACGTTGATGATCGGCGGGCGCGCGCTTCCGGCAGGGAAGGCGAGCTTGATGGCGTTGCCGCCGTCGAGCCAGTCGAGCATCAGGATCGCATCGGCATTCTGGATCGCCTCCATCACCGGCCCCTTCAGACGCCAGCCGGTCTCGCCGATAAAGGCGGGGTGGGTCGTCGGGAAGCCTGCGGGCAGCTTCATATGCGTGGTGGTTCTGGCGCCGAGGATCTCGGCCAGACGGATGCGGTCGTTCCATTCCTCCACGCTGCGGCTCGCGCGGCCACAGAAGATGAAGGGCCGCTTGGCTTTCAGCAGGATCTCGGCGGCCTCGGCCAGCGCGGCCTTGGGCGGCTCGGCATCCGCGGGCGGCTGGAAATGCCCCGGATCGCCAAGATCGGGGCGCGCGCCCACTTCCATTTCCTGAACGCTCACATCGAGATTGACATAGACCGGTCCGGAGGGGCGCGTGTTGGCGAGGATGACCCCGCGGCGGATCGCCTCCACCGCCGCCTCGGGCGAGGCAGGCTGGTCGTCCCACTTGGTATATCCGCGGATCATGCTGCCCTGATCGATCGTGGTGTGGATCCATTCGATCCACGGCCGGCGTTTGGCGGCGTCAAACGGGCCGGTGGCGCCGATCACCAGCATCGGGGTCCGGTCACACCACGCGTTGAAAATGCCCATGGAGGCGTGCATCAGCCCGACATTGGAATGCACCGCGACGGCCAGCGCCTTGTCGGTGATCTTCGCATAGCCCTGCGCGATGCCCACGGCATGCTCTTCATGCATGCAGGTGATGATCTCGGGCGTCTTGTTGCCCAGATGGTTGACGAGGCTGTCATGCAGCCCGCGATAGCTGGCGCCGGGGTTCAGGGCGATGAAGGGGAAGCCCTGTTCACGCAGCGCCTCCGCGATGATGTCGCTGCCAAACAGGTTTTCGTTCGGCAATGCGCTGTCTGCAGCGGGGGAGGTTTTAGGGGTGTCCACGGGAGTCTCCTGTGTCGTTCATCTCAAAATAGTCTGCGGGTCATTTGGCGAAGCTCGGGCAGCATGTCGCCCATGAGCGATTGCGGCCACGGAATGTGCAGCATGTTGTGAAACAGCGCGATGATGCCGCCAAGGAAGGGGATCAGGATTAGGATGGCGACCCACCAGCGCACGCGGCCTTCGATCAGCATATAGGCCAGCGCAAAGAGCCCGATCGCCGGCACCATCCCGATCACCCGGACCGCGATCACCAGCGCGACAAGCCATGCGGCTTGCCCCAGAATGCGCAGGATCGGGTGGCTCGCATCTGTTGAAAGCGGGGGGATCTTGCCCATGGCGCGGAAGACAATGAAGCCCAGCGCTGCAATGAAACCGCCGATTGCCACGGCCTGTGGCAGCATGCGGGCAGGGGCCTCCCACGACGAGGCGCTTGCATAGACATAGATCATCAGCGCGATCACGGCCGCCCACATCGCGGAATCGGCAAGCCGCTCCGCGCCACCGGCATAGACCGCGCCGCCCGACGGGGTGGCCTCAGAGGTGGCCTCGGGGGCGGCGTCCGCCTCGGCCGTGCGCCGCGCCGGCAGGAACCGCATCACGAGCGGGCGCAGCAGCAGGAAGCCGATCAGCAGCAGGACCACCAGAGGCAGCGGCTGCGTCATCCAGCCGAAGCCGAAGCGCAACTGCGAGATAAAGAGGTAGTTCTCAACCAGACCGCCGAGCACGAATGCGAGGATCAGCGGCGGGCGCGGCCAGCTGAGCCGCTTCATGATCCAGCCGAGAATGCCGAAGCTGAGCAGGACGATCAGGTCGGCATAATCCTTGGCACCCTGATAAGCGCCGATCACCATGATGCCAAAGACCAGCGGCACGAGGATGCCGGCGCGGATCATCGCGATCTTGGCGAACTGCCCGGCCATGGCAAAGCAGATCCCCGCACCAAGGATGTTCGCGATCGCAACCGTCCAGATCAGCGTGAAGGTCACGTCGAGCTGCTCGTCCAGCATATTGGGGCCGGGGGCGATGCCGTGGATCAGGAAGGCGCCCAGCAGGATCGCCATCGAGGCAGAGCCCGGCACGCCAAAGGCAAGGGTCGGCACCAGCGCGCCGCCTTCCTTGGCATTGTTCGCGCTTTCCGAGGCGATCACGCCGCGCACATCCCCCTTGCCGAAGGTCTTGCGCGCGCCCGGAACGGCGCGTGAGGCGTAGCCGTAGGCAATCCAGTCGATGACGTTCGAGCCAAGCCCGGGGATCGAGCCGAGAAACGTCCCGATGCTCGAGCAGCGCAGCACGAGCCACCAGTTGCGGAACGCATCGCGCATGCCTTCGAGCTGGTCCCATGCAGAGGTTTTGTCGCCGTCGCGGGCAATCGTGCGTCGCGACGCGCCCAGATCGATCATCTCGGGCACGGCAAACAGACCCAGCGCCACGGGCACGAGGCTCAGGCCGTCCCACAGGTAGAAAGAGCCGAAGGTCCAGCGCAGCTCCCCGGTTTGGGGTTCGTCCCCGATCGTGGCCAGAAGCAGCCCGATGGCGGTTGCGACGAGCCCTTTGAACAGGGCGCCATGGCTCAGCGAGACAACAAGCGTGAGGCCCAGAAGGCAGATGGCGAGAAGCTCCGGTGTGCCGATTGCCATGATGAACGGGCGCAAAATGGGGATGGAGATCGCCAGAACGACCGCGCCGAACAGGCCGCCGCAGACCGATGCGGTAAAGGCGGCGCCATACGCGCGGCCCGCCTGACCCTTCTTGGCCATCGGGTGGCCGTCGAGCACGGTCGCCGCCGAACCCGAGGTGCCGGGCACCCCGAATAAAACAGCCGGAATCGTATCCGAGGTGGTCGTGACCGATTGGACGCCCACCAGAAACGCCAATGCGGTATAAGGGTCCATGGAAAAGGTGAAGGGAAGCAAAAGCGCAAGGCCCACAAGGCCGCCGATGCCGGGGATGACCCCGATCATCAGGCCCAGAACCGTACCGAGAGCGACGAAAATCAGTCGTGACGGGTCCGAAATGATCAGGAGTGCCTCTATGGCCGCCTCGACCATGCGCATCCCTCCCCTGTTGCGAGCCCCGGCCTTACATGTGTCGGCACTCTTTGCTATCGCGTCGTTGCGTTTCGGTATAATGTATGGCAATAATACTTACAACCGCTTTTCACCCGTGCTGCTCATGGTGAAAGAAGGGCGGAAACACACCTGCGCTTGCTGAATTCCGGCGAGATGCGGACCGACAAAATGGGAGGAAAATATGAAACGACGTAACCTTTTGCGGTCGACGCTGGTCGCCGCCTTCGCAATGGCCAGTGCGGTGACTTTCCCGCAGACGTCCTCTGCGGCGTCGCTGGAGGACATGTATAGCGGTGAGACGCTGACGATCCTGATCGGCCACCCGCCGGGCGGCTCTTATGACCTTTATGCCCAGCTTGCCGCCGAGCATATGGCGCAGTTCATCCCGGGCGAGCCGAACATCATCGTGCAGCACATGCCCGGCGGTGGCGGACGCAAGGCGGCTGCCCATTTCATCAATAAAACGCAGGGCGACGGCATGACCGTTGCGATCCTGCCCGACAGCCTCGGTCATATCGAGCACCTGCGCCCCGATGCGGCCAAGTGGGATGCGACCAAGTTCCGCTATATCGGCCGTTTCGCCAACGCGAACGCGGCGTTTGCCGTGCGCTCCGACAAGGCCAAGAGCGCCGAGGACATGCGCAACACCGAAGTTATCGTGGCCTGCACCGGTAAGAACGCGCGCTCTGCACAGCAGGCCGCGGCCCTGAAGAACGCAGCAGGCCTCAACCTGCGCCTGATCTGCGGCTACAAAGGCTCGCAGGCTACCGTTCTGGCCGCCCTGAGAGGCGAGGCGGACATGCTGTCCCAGAACTGGGCGTCCTTTAAATCCGACCCCGCCGATCTGGGCGACGGCACCCTGAACATCGTCGTTCAGACCGGTCTCGAGCGGGACCCCGACCTGCCGGACGTTCCGCTGATGCAAGAGCTGACCGACGATCCCAGATCCAAGGAAATCCTGCGCTATCTCGGCGCCAGTGCCCCCATTGGCCGGTCGATGATGATCCACCCCGACACCTCTGACGAAGTGGTCGCCGGTCTGCGCGAAGCCTTCCAGAAGATGGTGGCCGATGCCGGGTTCCTGGGAACTGCCGAGCAGCGCTCTGCGATCATCAACCCCGCCTCGGGCGAGGACATGGAGGCCATCATGGCCGATATCATGGGAACCGATGAGGCGCTCATCGCAGACGTGCTTGCGGCGATCGATACATCGGGCGCGGGCAAGGTCGCAAAATAACCCGGCGCGGCAGGTTTGATTGGCCTGCCGCCGCCTTTTTTGGAAGAAACGCGCCGCCCTGTCTGACACCTGTCTGGCAGGGCGGTGATTTGTTAACGGCGAGGCATCATGCTGGACAGCGACAAGACACAAGCCCCCAGAGATTTGCAGGAACATCTTCAACGGCTCGAGGCGCGCGGGCTTCTGACCCGCATCAGTGCGCCGATCGACAAGGACAGCGAGCTGCACCCCTTGGCCCGCTGGCAGTTTCAGGGCGGCCTGCCGGTCGAGGACCGGCGCGCCTTCCTCTTCGACAATGTCACCGATGCCAAGGGGCGGTCCTACGATATGCCGGTCACCGTCGGGGCGCTGGCCGCCACGCCGGAGATTTATGCCGCCGGTCTGGGTGTTCCGGTCGAGGAGATCGGCAGCGTCTGGGTCCGCGCGATGGAACGCCCGATCCAGCCCGAAGCGGTCACCGACGCGCTCTGTCAGGAAGTTGTCATGACCGGTGAGGATCTGCGCCGCCCGGGCGGTGGACTGGCCGCCTTGCCGGTACCGATCTCGACGCCGGGCTTTGATGCCGCGCCCTATCTGACCGCCACGCTTGTCGTCACCAAGGACCCCGAATCCGGGATCCGCAACATGGGCACCTATCGCGGCCAGCTGAAGGCCCGCGACCGGCTGGGTGTGCGTATGGCCAGCCGTCTGGGCGGGGCCGGCGGATACCAGCACTGGCTCAAATACAAGGAACGCGGCGAGAAGATGCCGGTGGCCATCGTTATCGGCTGCGCGCCGGCGATCCTGTTCACCGGACCGCAGAAGCTTGCCATCGACGAGGATGAAATGGCGGTCGCGGGTGGTCTCATCGGCGCGCCCGTGCGCACCGTGCGCTGCAAAACCGTGGATCTCGAAGTGCCGGCCGATGCCGAGATTGTCATCGAGGGGGAGATCTCGACCGAGTATCTCGAACCCGAGGGGCCCTTCGGCGAAAGCCACGGACACGTGGCGCTCGAAGATTTCAACATGTCCATGCAGGTCACCGCGATCACCATGCGCAAGAGCGCGGTCTTCGTCTCGATCGTAAGCCAGGTCACCCCGAGCGAAAGCTCGACCCTGAAGAAAGTGGCCTATGAGCCGCTCTATTTCGAGCATCTCAAGAAGGTGCTGAACGTGAAGGGGATCAAGCGGGTCGTGATGCATGAGCCGCTGACCAATATCCGCAAGGTGATCTTCCTGCAGTTTGACCGCTCCGCCCCGCAGACCGAGATCTGGCGCGGGCTTCAGGGTGCGGCCTCCCTGCAGGCGCAGTGCGGCAAGGTGGTGATCGCTGTCTCCGACGATATCGAGCCGAACAACGCCGATGCGATCTTCTGGTCGATCGCCTACCGGTCGAACCTGTCGACGGATATTCACGTCTCGCCTTACCGGTCGGGCGGGCATGGGCCGAAATCGGGGCGGAGCGGGGCGGATTCCACCCTGATGATCGACGCAACGCTCAAGGCAGACATGCCGCCACTGGCCCTGCCGAGAGAGAAATATATGAGCCGGGCCAAAGAGATATGGGAAGAACTTCAACTTCCCCGCCTGACACCGCAGCCGCCGTGGCATGGCTATGAACTTGGCGACTGGTCCGAGACATGGTCGGACTACGCAGAGCGCGCGGTTGCCGGGGATTGGGAAGAAAACGGCGTTGCGACCGAGAAGCGCCAGAAGGGCGGAATGAAACCGGAAACACCTGTGCGTGACATTGAAAACGGATAACGGGTCGAAAGATCAGCCAAACGGGGACGGTCCAGCGGAACGCAGCCGCTGGCACCTCGTTCAGATCGTGCTCACGCTCGTTCTGTCGGCACTGGCCGGCGCGCTTTTCAACTGGGCGACGATGCCGCTGCCGTGGATGCTGGGTCCGATGATCGTCACGATGCTGGCGGCCATGATGAAGGCGCCGATCGTGCCTCCGGTGCCAGCGCGCCCCTACGTGGTCGTCGTGATCGGTGTGATGCTGGGCTCCGGCTTCACGCCGGACCTGATCGATCAGGCCGGCGCATGGGCGCTGTCGATGGCGTTTCTGACCGTCTATATCGCCATGTGCGGCCTTCTGGTCGTCCCCTATTACCGCCGCGTCGGCGGGTTCGATCTGGTGACCTCCTATTTCGCGGGCATGCCCGGGGGGCTGAACGAAATGATGCTGATCGGGCGCGACATGGGCGGCAATGATCGTGCGATCATTCTGGCGCATGCGAGCCGGATCGTCGTCGTCGTGGCGCTGATCGCGATCTGGTTCCGGGTCGTGCAGGATGTCGATCTGAGCGACCGGTCCAACTTCGGCACGCCCTTTGCCATGATCCCGGTGGTCGAGCTTGGCATCCTTCTGCTCTCGGGCATCGCGGGGTATTTCCTTGGCCCGGCGCTGCGCCTGCCCGCCCCGACGCTGATGGGGCCGATGCTGGTCAGTGCCGCGGTGCATCTGGCGGGCCTGACCGACAATCCGCCCCCGCGGGAGTTGATCATCGTGGCCCAGGTCATGCTGGGCACCATCATCGGGGGGCGCTTCATCGGCGTGGCCGCGCGGACGGTCCTGCGCTCGGTGATGCTCAGTTTCGGGGCGACGCTGATCATGCTGGCGATCACGTTTGTCTTTGCCTTTTTCCTGTACGGGCTTGTGGGGCAGAGCTTTTTGCAGGTCGTGCTTGCCTATTCGCCGGGCGGGCTTGCGGAAATGAGCCTTGTTGCCTTGGCGATGAATGCCGATATTGCCTATGTGGCAAGTCACCATCTGGCACGGATCACGCTTGTCGTGATGCTTGCGCCATTGATCTTCCGGCTCATTCTGGCCAGACGAACCGGGAGTTAGAGAATGCCTTCGGCCTTTAGGGAGGACGTATGAAAATGTCAGACGTTGGGACGGACGGACTTGCACCGATCAATTTCCAGGCCGCGCCGTTGCGCTCGAAAATCATCGAGTCGATGCGCCGCGCGATCGAGCGGGGAACCCTGAAACCGGGCGAACGACTGGTTGAAAAGGATCTTTGCGTTCAGTTGGGGGTCAGCCGGACCTCGCTGCGCGAGGCGCTGCGCGAGCTTGAGGCCGAAGGCGTCGTTGCCCCGGTCAGTGCGCGCGGGCTGACGGTCGTGCGCATTTCGCGGCGGGACGCCGAGAATATCTACCGCATCCGCGCCGATCTCGAAGCGCTGATCTTCGAGCAGTTCCTTGAAAACGCCGATGACGCGGCGCTGGCCGAGGTGGAGCGACTTTCCTCTGGAATTATAGACGCTTACAAGCTGGGAGAGTTCGTCACTATCGTCGATGCCAAGCGCGCCTTCTATGATTTCATCTGCCGCAAAGCCGACAATAGCGTCGCGCATGACCTGCTGCAGCGTCTGACCTTGCGCACGGCCCAATTGCGCAGTAAGTCCGTCGTCCGGCAGGAGCGTCAGGCACAGTCTATCGACGAAATGAAGATGCTGCGCGATGCACTGCTCTCGCGGGATGTCGACCGTGCCAGGGAGACGGCGCGGGCCCATGTGAACCATGCTGCGGTGTCGGCGCTGCCTTATGCGGACAATGCCGACTGACACCGCCAACGGAGAGCGGAATGGCAAAGTCAAAGGCCGATCTGTGGTCTTATGCCTTGGCAGTCTACAAGCGCGAGGGCGTTCCCGAGGCCTGTCTGAGGCTGCAGGACGAGTTCGGCGCGGATGTTCCGGTCTTGCTCTATACTCTGTGGATGGCCGCGCATGGCTGGCAGCTTGATCCGCCCGCGATGGAACGTGTCGAGGCCGAGATCCGGACATGGCGGCGCGATGTTGTCGTGCCGCTGAGGCAGGTGCGGCGCAGGCTCAAGACGGGGCCCCGGCCGGCCCCGGACGCGCGGACCGAGACCTTGCGGTCTGCGATCAAGGGGGCGGAACTCTCCGCCGAGAAGATCGAACTCGAGACCTTGTCGCGGATCGCCTTCATTCCAACGCAATCGGCGCGCGCCAAATCGCCCTATCAGGAGAACCTCGATCTGGCGATCGCGCTCTACAGCGGCGGCCGGAGCGTGCCCGAGCACCTTCCCGCCACCTTGTTGGACGCGGCGCGGGAAGTGGCTGAAGAAGACGCCTAGGGTAGGGCGCGTAGCCCCAGATTTAGAGCCCGGGCAGAGCCCCGATCAGCGCATCGATCACAGAAGCGTCAGAGCGCCTTGTCCGGCCACGGCGCGCTGCGTGCACAAAAGGCACAGATGTGCACGGTAACTCGCACTGGCATGCATGTCGGTGTTCATATCCGCAGGATCGAGCGTCAGGCCGCTTAGGGCGTCGGCCTCGAACGCGGCATTCAGCGCGTCTTCGGCTGCGCTCCAGCGGAACACCCCGTCATTTCCCGCGCCCGTGATCGCCGCCCGGACCCCGTCTGCGTGCCGGGCCACGAATGTGGCCGCCATCGCGTAACGGGAGGCCGGGTTGCGCATTTTGGCGTAGCCCGCGCTTTGGGGGATGCGGAAGGCGATGCTGGTCAGGATTTCACCCGGCTCCAGCGCCGTTGTGTACATGCCCTCGAAGAACGCGTCGGCGGCAATCGTGCGATCTGTTGTGACGATCTCGGCGTCAAGCGCCAGCACCGCGGAGGGGTAGTCCGCGGCCGGATCGTTATTGGCCACGCTGCCGCCCATCGTGCCGCGATGGCGGACCTGCACATCGCCGATGGACCCCGCAAGCCCTGCCAGCGCCGGTATGGTTTCACGCACCAAAGGGGAGGCCGCCACATCTGCATGGGTTTCCGCGGCCCCGATCACCAGCCGGTCGCCCTCGCGCGCGATCCCTTTGAGCTCAGACAATCCGGCGAGGCTGATCAGGTCCGAGGGATCCGCAAGGCGGCTCTTCATGGCGGGCAGAAGCGTGTGTCCGCCCGACAGGTACGCCGCGTCGTCCAGCGCGTCGAACGCGGCGCGCGCTTCGGCGAGGCTGGCAGGTCTGTGATAGGTGAAGTCATACATCATCGCGGATCACTCCGCCGCCACGGGCATGCGGCGCGCCGCTGCAAGCACCGCCTTGACGATGTTGTGGTAGCCCGTGCAGCGGCACAGGTTGCCTTCCAACTCGTGGCGCACGGTGGCTTCGTCGAGATCGGCGCCATGGCGCTCCACGATGTTGACCGCGGCCATGATCATGCCCGGCGTGCAGAACCCGCATTGCAGCGCGTGGTTGGTGCAGAACTCTTCCTGCATTGGGTGCAGGGCATCGCCAACCGCCAGACCTTCAATGGTGCAAACCTCACTGCCCTCGGCCATGACTGCCAGAACCGTGCAGCTTTTGACCGCGACCCCATCGAGATGGACGGTGCAGGCCCCGCATTGCGATGTGTCGCAGCCGACATGCGTGCCCGTCAGTCCGAGGTGCTGGCGCAGCAGGTCGACCAGCAGCGTGCGGTCTTCCACCTCGACGCTGCGCGCCTCGCCATTCACGGTCAGCCGGACGGTGGTCATGCCTGTTTCTCCGCAAGAATGCTCTGGTGGAGCGACAGGTCGAGATAGCGTTCCCAATCGGTCAGGGTCTGGTCCGAGGATCCGTGCCGGCTTCTCAGGTCAAGCACGCGGGCCATGCCATCGGGCAGGATCTCCCCGTCGGGCGTCAGCCCCGATCTCGGGTCCAGAAGGCTCTTCATCACCGGCTCGACCGCCTGAGGCTTGATCGCCGGCATGTGCTTTTGCAGATACTCGGCCGCCTTGTCGCGGTTTTCGGGGGTCCGGAGCCAGTCAAGGCCGGCCAGATAGGCGCGCAAATACCCCGCGACCGCGTCGCGGTGTGCGTCGAGAAACGACCGGCGCGCGGCCACGACCCCGCCTTGGTAGGCATCGAAGATATCGCTTGATTTCTGCAAGACATGGAAGCCTGCGCGCGTCGCAATCGTTGTAAAAGGTTCGATTGTCAATGTTCCGGCATGGGCGCCCGACTGGACCGACTGCCAGCGCAGCGGGGTGGCGCCGACCGGTTCGTAATGGGTGTCGGCGAGGCTGACGCCTGCGCGTTCCAGCATCTCGGTCAGCGCGAAAGCAAAGCCCGTATCCTTGGCGTCGAGCGCGATGGAGCGGCCGCGCAGATCGTCGAATGTCTTGATCTCGGGGGCCACGATCAGGCTCAGTTCCAACTGTGTCGCGCCCATGACGACGACGTATTCGGGATCGACCCCGGGACCTGCCGCGCCCTGTCCCTCACCATAGGCCACGACATTGTCGAAAGCCGTCATGGCGATGTCGAACTCCCCGGCTGCGGTCTTTTGCGCCTGATAGATGCTCGACGGCGTGAACTCGATCTCGACCGAGACGCCCTCGCGCGCGAAAAACCTCTCTTCCATGGCGACAAAGATCGGCAGGTTCGGGGCGCCGGGGAAGGCGATGATGCGGATGGTCTGGGTCTCTGCACTCATGCGGTCTGTGACTCCTGTTATTTGGGGGCGCGCGCAGCGGACATGGCCTGCCAGATGCGCTCGGGCGTGATGGGCATGGCGATATCCGTGACGCCAAGCGGGCGCAGCGCGTCGAGCGCGGCCAGCGTCGCGGTGGCCAGCGCCGGTGTGGTGCCGCCTTCGCCGCCCGCCTTGATGCCCAGCGGGTTCGTGGGCGAGAGAACCTCTGCAATCTCGCAATCATAGAAGGGCACGGTGTCAGAGCGCGGCAGGCCGTAATCCATCAGCGATCCGGCAAGCGGCTGGCCGCTGTCGGGATCGACGGGGCAGTTTTCCCACATCGCCTGACCCAGACCCTGCGCGATGCCGCCATGGCTCTGGCCGTGCACGATCAGGGGGTTGATGCAGCGCCCGACATCGTCGATCGAGGCGTAGCGGGTAATCTCGATCTGGCAGGTGTCGGGGTCAATCTCGACCTCGCAGATCGCTGTGCCGTTGGGAAAGACGGGACTGTGCATTTCATTGGTGCGCTTGGCCTCGAGCGGCGCCTCGGCCGTTGAAAGCTCGGCCAGCGTGAGCGTCTTGTTCGTGCTGCGCGCCGAGAAGGCCCCATCGGCAAATTCGAGATCATCGGTGGCAACATCCAGCTGCTCGGCCGCCCGCTGGCGCGCCTCATAGAGCAAGTCCGCCGAGGTCATCGCCATCACGGTGCCGGCATGGCGCATGGAGCGGCCCGAATGCGACCCGCCGCCGAGGCTGACCTTGTCCGTGTCGCCCAGCGTGATCGTGACATCCTCGGCCGGGATCTGGAGCATATCCGCGACCACCTGCGCAAACGAGGTCTCGTGACCCTGTCCCGAAGGCTGGGTGCCGATCACCACCTCGACAGAGCCATCTGGCGAGACCGTGATCTCCGAGCGCTCTTTCGGCGTGCCGATTGAGCTTTCGACGTAATTGGCCAGCCCGACCCCGAACAGCTTGCCGCGGCTTTCGGCGTCCGAGCGGCGCGCGGCCACGTCGTCCCAGCCGAAGATTTCCATGGCGCGGTCCATGTTCTTCTCGTATTCGCCGCTGTCATAGATCGAGCCGACCGCGTTGCGGTAGGGCATCTGCTCCGCGCCGATCAGGTTGCGCCGCCGCAGCTCGACAGGATCGAAGCCAAGCGTTTCGGCAGCGATCTGGACCAGCCGTTCGATCGCATAGGTCACCTCGGGCCGGCCGGAACTGCGATAGGCCTGCGTGCACATCGTATTGGTAAAGACCGCGCGGGCGCGCAGATGCGCCACGGGGATATGGTAGGAGCCGGTGATCAGGCCCGCGCCTTTCGAAAGCGGCGAGAGCGAGACGCAGCGCGCGCCGACATTGGAGACGTTATCCGCCCGCATCGCCAGAAACTTGCCGTCCGCATCGAGCGCCAGCGCCACCGTCGTGTGCAGATCACGCCCCTGGTAGTCGGTGAGAAAAGCCTCCGAGCGCGTGGCGGTGAATTTCACCGCGCGCCGCAGACGCCGCGAGGCCCAGAGCACGATGCCAAACTCGACATAAACCCGGTTTCGCGCACCGAAATTCCCGCCCACGTCATAGGACAGGACCCTGAGATCTTCTTGATCGATGCCCAGAACGGTGGCAAGTTCGCGCTTCTGGCGCACCGCACCGCCGCTGCCGGCATAAAGGGTCGAGCGGCCGGTCTCGGGGTCGTAATCGGCCAGCGCCGCGCGCGGCTCCATCGTGACCGCCGTGACGCGGTTGAGGTGGAATTTCGCCTCGACCACATGGGCGGCTTCGGCAAAGGCGCTGTCCGTGGCCGCCGCGTCGCCATAGGTGCTGTCGACAAAGGTGTTGTCCTGCACTTCGTCCCAGACGGCGGTCGCGTCCGGCTGGATCGCATCGAGGCTGTCGGCGACATGGGGCAGTTCTTCCCAGTCGATCTCGACACGCTCGGCGGCATCTTCCGCCACGCCGGCACTTTCGGCGATCACAACGGCGACGGCCTCGCCCACATGGCGCGCCTTGTCGGTGGGCAACAGCAGGTGCGGGCCGATGAAAGGCGCGCTGCCATCGGCGGCGGTCAGTTTGACGTCGAACCGGGTGGAGGGCACCGGATTATGCGGGATCGGGCCAAGCCCGTCTTCCATCGCGTCCGCACCGGTGAGAACCGCCAGAACGCCCGGTATGGCAAGGGCTGCGGCGGTATCGATCGCGCGGATCCGCGCATGCGGGTAGGGGGAGCGCACCATCACGGCATAGCTTTGTCCCGCGACCGAGAAATCGTCGCTGAACCGGCCGCGCCCGGTGACAAGACGGCGGTCTTCCTTGCGTTTGAGCGGTTTTCCGATGGATTTGAACAGGGTGTCGCTCAGCGGGCCGATCCGGTCCATGGAGCCGTCATAGGCCCATCCGTCGGGCAACGTCGCGCACGGCTCGGCACGGCCTGCGGATGAGGCCTCTGACGTTGGACGGATCTTTTCACGCTTTGTCATTTTGCCGGGGAACTCGCAGGAAATCTTTGTTGTTTGTCCTAATGTATGACAATATGCTATTCAAGCGGTCCGGCGCAACCCCTTGCTTTGGGGCATGGCCGGCCAGACGAACAGGGGCGAGGAAACTGGCAATGTGGAAGATCGGACGGTCACAGGTTCGAAACGAAGACCCGAAACTTCTGCGTGGCCAAGGCTCTTTCACGAGCGACCGTCGGGGCGACGATGCGCTTGAGATGGTCATCCTGCGCGCGCCCGTTGCGGCTGCGCGGTTGCTTTCGGTCGATGTTGAAGCCGCCCGCGCCATGCCCGGCGTGGTCGACATCCTGACACGGCAGACGCAGGATGCGGACGGCTTGGGCGCGGTGATCCCGCGGCTCAAACATCCCGGCCCCGATGGCGGCGAGATGCGCATTCCCGAGGTCAAACCGCTTGCCACCGAGCTTGTGCAATATGTGGGCCATCCCATCGCGGTCGTGATCGCCCGGTCGCGGGCCATGGCGGAAGACGCGGCAGAGGCGATTGTCGTCGAATATGGCGACCGGGACGCGGTGGTCGATCCGCTCGATGCCGCGGCACCTGACGCGCCGCGGGTCTGGCCGGACCTGCCTGATAATCTGTGTTTCCGCGTCGAGAAGGGCGATGACGCGGCGGTCTCGGCGGTGTTTGAGGGGGCGGTCCACGTGGTGCGCCAGCGGCTGCGCATCAGCCGTGTGACGGCCGTGGCGCTCGAGCCGCGCGCGGCAATCGCCTCGTTTGATCCCGAGACAGGCTTCCGCCTCGATGTGGGCACCCAGACGCCGCACCGGGTGGCTTCCGACCTTGCGCCGATCATTGGCGTGACGCCAAAAGACATCCGCGTCGTCGCGCAGGAGACCGGCGGCTCTTTCGGGATGAAAAACAGCGGCTTTATCGAATACGCTCTGGCGCTTTGGGCGGCGCGGCGCACCGGCCAGCCCGTGGCCTGGACCGCGAGCCGCAATGAATCCTTCCAATCCGATGCCCATGCCCGTGACCAATGGGCCGATGCGGCTCTGGCGCTGGACGCCGAGGGGCGCTTTCTGGGCGTCGATGTGCATATCACGGCCGGTCTGGGCGCCTGTATGGGCCCCGCGACCACCCATCCGCCCGTCGCCAATCTTGCAGGGATTGCAGGTGTTTACCGTACGCCCGCGATCCATGTCGTCGTCGATGGCGTGTTCACCAATTGCCAGCAGGTGGCCCCTTATCGCGGCGCTGGGCGTCCGGAGGCGACCTATATCATCGAGCGCCTGATCGATCTGGCCGCCGCCCAGACGGGTCAGGATCGCGTCGAATTGCGGCGCAAGAACATGATCGCAACCGGTCAAATGCCCTACGAGACGCCGCTGGGCTGGATCTATGATTGCGGGGAGTTCGAGACGGTTCTCGACAAGGCCTTGGAGGCGGCGGACTGGGCGGGTTTTGCCGAGCGCAAGGCCCGCTCGGCGGCCCGTGGCCTGTTGCGCGGGATCGGCATTTCCAACCCGATCGAGATCGCCGGCGGGCCGGTGCGCAAACCGCATCCCGAGTTCGCCTCGGTCAGCGTCGCGCTGCAGGGCAATGCGCGCATCGTCGTGGGATCGTGCGATTCAGGGCAGGGGCATGGCACGACCTTCCGCCAGATCGTCTCCGAGCGCTTGGGGCTGGAAGCCTCGGCCATCGATTTCGTCTATGGCGATACGGATGCGGTCAAACAGGGCACGGGGACGTTCGGCTCTCGCAGCCTGACGGCGGCGGGCACCGCGCTCTGCGAGGCCATGGACGCCACCGTCGAAGAGCTGAAGCCCAAGGCGGCGGAGTTGATCGGAGGCGCGGATCCCGCGCAGCTGACCTTCGCGGACGGGGTTTTCAGCGGCCCGGGCGGCGAGAGCGTGACGTTTCTCGAAGTCGTGGCGGCGGGCAAGGATGCGGTCGAGGCCGAGGTCAACGCAAGTGCGGGCTGGGCCACCTTCCCCAACGGGTGCCATATCTGCGAGGTCGAAGTGGATCCGGCGACCGGCCATGTGCGCGTCCTGCGCTACACCGTGGCCGATGACGTGGGCACCGTGGTCAACCCGCTTTTGGTCAAAGGGCAGATCGCGGGCGGCGTCGCGCAAGGCCTTGGACAGGCCTTGATGGAGAACATCGCCTATGACGAAAGCGGCCAATTGCTGAGTGCGACCTTCATGGATTACGCCATGCCGCGGGCCGCCGACATATCCGGTATTGATGTTCTCAGCCATCCGGTTCCCACCGCAACGAACCCCCTCGGCGTGAAGGGCGTGGGCGAGGCGGGAACCGTAGGCGCGCTGGCGGCCGGGATTTCGGCTGTTACCAATGCCTTGGAATCCCGCGGCGTTACGCATATCAACATGCCGGCAACCCCGGAACGCGTGTGGCGGGCCCTGCAGGAGGCGGACCAGTGAGCGAAGAGACCATGAAAAAGCGGCTTATCGTTGCGATCACCGGTGCCTCCGGCGTGATCTATGGCATCCGCACGCTCCAGATTCTGGCCGATGTTGCGGACATCGAGACCCACGCGATCATCTCGCCCTCGGCGTTTCGCACCGCTCAGGACGAGGTCGACATGTCGCCCGAGGAGATGCGGGCGCTGCCGGATGTTCTCTACAATCACCGTGATATCGGCGCGTCGCTGTCGTCGGGCTCCTACCGCACCGCGGGCATGCTGGTGGCCCCCTGCACGGTGAAGACGCTCTCCAACATCGCCACCTGCAACGCGGCAGAGCTGATCCCGCGCGCCGCTGACGTCTGCCTGAAAGAGCGCCGGCGCCTTGTGCTGATGTTCCGCGAGACGCCGCTGCATGCGGGCCACGTGTCCCTGATCGAACAGGCCACGCGCAACGGCGCGATCGTCATGCCGCCCGTGCCTGCCTTCTACAGCAAGCCCAAGACATTGATGGAGATGGTGGACCAGTCGGTCGGCCGCGCACTGGACCTGTTCGATATTCACCTGCCGTATGTGAAGCGCTGGACCGAGGAAGACGGCGCCTAGCGGCAAGGCCGTTGCCTGCCTGACGGGCTTGGTGCACGCTGGTGCGCAGAGACGGGGACAGGGGCAGGGACGAGGACAGAGACGCGCACAGATAAACGCGCAAAGAAGGGGGCATTTTCATCCGATGAGCGATCAGAAGACAGCACTTGTGATCTCGGCCCATGCCGCGGATTTCGTGTGGCGCTGCGGAGGCGCCATCGCGCTGCATCAAAAGCTTGGATACGAGGTCACCGTCGCCTGCCTGTCCTACGGCGAACGCGGCGAGAGCGCGCGGTTGTGGAAAGACGGGCGGAGTCTCGACGAGGTCAAGGCGATCCGTCGGAGCGAGGCCGAGAACGCCGCCAAGGCGCTCGATGTGCACGATATCCGCTTCTTCGATCTGGGGGATTACCCGCTGGAGCTTGACCGCGATGCGAAGTTCAAGCTCGTGGACCTTGTGCGGGCGGTGCAGCCGGATTTCATGCTCAGCCATTCGCGCTATGACCCCTATAATACCGATCACATGTATGCCACGCAGATCGCGATGGAGGTCCGTATGATTGCACAGGCCTGGGGCCATAACCCGGGGGAAAAGGTGCTCGGCGCCCCGCAGCTTTATCTGTTTGAGCCGCATCAGACCGAACAGATGGGCTGGAAACCCGACACGTTCCTCGACATCACCGAGGTGTGGGACAAGAAACGCGCCGCCATCGAGTGCATGGAAGGCCAGCACCATCTCTGGGACTACTACTCCAACGTGGCCGAGAACCGCGCCAACCACTTCCGCCGCAACTCCGGCGGTCAGGCGGGCGGGCGTGCCGCGAAATATGCCGAAGGCTTCCAGTCGGTCTACCCGCGCTGCGTGGATGAACTGTGATGCATGTCGTGGTTCAGAATATCGAGCGGGCCGCCCCCGAAGTCATCGCGGCGCTGGCCGCGTGCGGCGTGGCAACTGTGCATGAAGCGCAGGGCCGCACCGGTCTGCTGGCCAGCTACATGCGCCCGATCTACAGCGGGGCCTCGGTCGGGGGCAGTGCGGTGACGATCCTTGCCCCGCCCTGTGACAACTGGATGCTTCATGTGGCGATCGAACAGGTCAAACCCGGAGACATTCTGGTGCTCGCGACGACCTCGCCCTCGGATGCCGGCTATTTCGGAGACCTGATCGCCACTTCGGCCAAGGCCCGCGGCTGTGCCGGTCTGGTCATCGATGCAGGCGTTCGGGACGTGAAGGACCTCACCGAGATGGGCTTTCCGGTCTGGACCAAGGCGATCGGCGCGCAAGGCACCGTCAAGGAAACACTGGGATCGGTGAATATTCCGGTTGTCTGCGCAGGTGCTGCGGTCGATCCCGGCGATGTCATCCTCGCCGATGATGACGGGGTTTGCGTGGTCAAGCGTGCTCAGGCGGAAGCCGTGCTGGAAAAGGCGCGCGCGCGTATGGCGCTGGAGGACGAGAAGCGCGCGCGGCTCGCCTCGGGCGAACTTGGGCTCGACATGTACGAAATGCGCGAGAGGCTGGCCGAGAAGGGCCTGAAATATGTCTGACGGCATCCGCTGCATGTGGATGCGCGGGGGCACGTCTAAGGGCGCCTATTTTCTGGCCGAGGACCTGCCCGAGGATCGCGATCCGTTCTTGTTGCGCGTCATGGGCTCGCCCGATCCCAGACAGATCGACGGGATGGGCGGCGCCGATCCGCTGACCTCGAAAGTGGCGGTCGTCAAGCGTTCAAGTCGCCCGGGCGTGGATGTGGATTACCTGTTCCTGCAGGTGGCCGTTGATCGGGCCATGGTCTCGGACGCGCAGAACTGCGGCAATATCCTCGCGGGCGTCGGGCCGTTTGCCATCGAGCGCGGGTTGGTGGAGGCGTCGGACGGCGCCACCGACGTCACGATCTTCATGGAAAATACGGGCCAGATCGCCGTGGCAACCATCTCGACCCCGGGCGGAAGACCGGTCTACTCCGGCGATGCCGCGATCGACGGGGTCCCGGGCACCGCCGCGGCGGTGCCGCTCGAATTCAAGGACACCGCGGGATCGACCTGCGGCGCGCTGCTGCCCAGCGGCAACGCCCGCGATCGGGTGGACGGTGTGGATGTCACGATGATCGACAACGGCATGCCGGTCGCCCTCCTCGCTGCGGCGGATATGGGGGTTACCGGACGCGAACCCCGCGACGCGCTGGAGGCCAATGCCGATCTCAAGGCCCGGCTCGAGCGCATCCGCCTTGCCTGCGGGCGGCTGATGAAGCTCGGCGACGTGTCTGCAAAGACCATTCCCAAAATGACCATGGTCAGCCCCGCGACCCATGGCGGTGCGATCTCGACCCGCACCTTCATTCCCCATCGCTGCCACGCCAGCATCGGCGTTCTGGGCGCGGTCAGCGTGGCCACAGCCTGCCTGATCCCCGGATCCGTCGCGGCGGATCTCGCGCATATCCCCGAGGGTCAGAGCAAGACCCTGTCCGTCGAGCACCCGATCGGCCAGACCACGATCATTGCCGAAATGGGCGAGGGGGGCGCGGTTCGATCTGCTGCGGTTCTCAGAACCGCCCGGAAGCTCTTTGATGGGGAGGTGTTTGGGTGAGAGAAATTTCAGCCGCTCTTTGAACCTAATGCCACCTGCATAAGCTCGAAACCATTTAGTTTTCAACGCCTCGCTTGCGGCAATGGACCGGGCATCGGTCATGCTCTAATAATCAGGAACGACGCCTGGACGTGAACCGCGATCCCTATAACTGAAAAAAGCAAACGCATGAATCGGTCCAACACGAAATCTTCGACTGAGATTGAGCGCCCGATCGGTGGGGATGTCTTGGACGTTGCTTTTGTGCTGCCGTGCCTGAACGAAGCTAAGACGATCGAATGGTGTGTTCGACGCGCGATAAAGGCGCTTGAGACTTTGCGGGGGCTTGGCCTCGACGGCGAGGTTATTGTCGCGGACAATGGTTCGACAGACGGTAGCCAGGATTTAGCAGAGAAAGCCGGCGCGCGGGTTGTCCATGTATCCGAGCGCGGGTACGGGGCAGCGCTTACTGGTGGTTTTGAGGCGACCGATGCGCGCTATCTCGTGATGGGCGATAGTGATTGCTCCTATGATTTTCTTGAAGCCACCAAAATGGTCGAAGAGCTCATGAACGGGGCGGACCTGTGTATGGGGTCGCGTTTCAAGGGCGAGATCAAACCGGGCGCGATGCCCTGGAAGAACCGGTACATCGGAAACCCTGCGCTTTCAGGTATTTTGCGATTTCTCTTTCGCACTTCGATCAGCGATGCCCACTGCGGTCTGCGCGCGTTCACACGCGACGCCTATACCCAGCTCAACCCGTCCTCGACCGGTATGGAGTTTGCCTCCGAAATGGTCCTGAAAGCGGTGCTGCAAGGTCTCGTGATCCGTGAGGTTCCGATCACGCTGCACCCCGATCAGCGTGATCGCCCACCGCACCTAAATCCATGGCGCGACGGCTTGCGCCATTTGATCTACATGCTGTTGCTCAGCCCAAAGCACCTGTTCTTGTGGCCTGCGTCGATCCTGTTTGCCATTTCGGTTTGTCTGTTCACGGTCCTGCTTTCGGCAGGGGAAGAGCCCCTCGCGTATCTGGGTCCACTCAGGTTTGGTGACCACTTCGCTGTTGTGGCAAGTGCGATGATGATCGTCGCCGTACAAACGGCGATTGTCGGTGTGTTCGCGTTGATTTACGGCGTTCAACAAGGGTTTCGTAGTGCTTCGCCCTACATGCGCAGCGCTCTCAGATACTCGAGGTTGGAGCGTTGGGTCTTCGGAGGCTTGTTCCTTGCAAGCGTGGGGTTTGTTTGGGCGTCTACTATAACTGCGGGTTGGATTGAGTCTGACTATGGGCAGTTAAACCGGTTCCGTGATTTGCTGGCCGCTGCGACGTTGATAGTGATTGGATTTCAGGCGATTTTCTCCGGCTTTCTGTTGTCAATTCTCTCCGGAAATCGTGCTTCCCATACGGATCTTCTTTGACGGCCAGAGATTTCCTAGCCCTTATTTCTCAAAATCGTGTTCTAAGTCGCTGGAGGACCCGCTGCCCGATAAATCTATCCCGAAGATAAACGCCAAAGCCAATAGAACCGAGCATCAGTAACTTTCGGGGTGGGCACCAAGACCCTGTCCGTCGAGCTCCCGATCGGCCAAACTACGATCATTGCGGAGATGGGAGAGGGCGGAGAGGTCCAGTCCGCCGCAATCCTGCGCACGGCACGCAGGCTGTTTGACGGGGAGGTGTTTGGGTGCGACAGAAGGCGGGCTGTCTCCTTGGTGATATGGTTCTATAAGACCGTAAAAAAATCGGGAAAGAGATGATCACTGGGTGCTTCTAAAGTTCTTCTTGAAGTTAATCGTCAGATATAGGGCGGGTGTAATGAAGCTTACGCCTCGGATAAGCTAGCCGCTAACCTCTCCGCTCTCAGTGTTGAAGGCTAAGGAGGCAACAACTCCTGCCCCTTACTCCAAGACGCGGGATCCCATACGGGACCTTGAATTGAGTAGCGCGTAAGATCCTCAATATAATCGATTTGCCATCCTTTGAATTTGTAAAATGAGTGATGGCGTATCCTGTCCGAATCTTCGGAAAAATCAGTGATAGTTGGTCGCGTCGTGGGAAGTTCAGCTGCGCTGATTAAAGTGGGCGCAACATCTATCAAAGTGAGCGGAGCGTTCGAGAAAGGCATTTTCTCTTGATAAGAATTAGATGGTTTAAACATCAGAGTCGCCAAAGAGGCCGAGATGACATAGTCCGACACGTCTCTTTCGGGCTCCGCGTCTTCTAATCCGAATACTTCCCTATCGTAATTCTCTCCATATTCGTGGGCGCCGTGGTCGCTCGCGATTAGAATTGTAGCGTTGCTGTAGACATCAATTCTTCTTAACCGATCCAAGACTGCAGCCATGATACTCAGAGACCCTTCGACCTGTATGGCGTATGCGTCGTCCACTTGGTCTTGTAAAGGGGTGGTCTCAGCTTTCGAAATATAGAACGGTTCGTGCGCTCCCTGCATGTGAAACAGGCGGAAGACAGGCCGTTCGATTTCTACTGACGAGCAATTGATCAGCTTCCCAAACATTATGGCGTCCCCAGTTATGGTCACTTTTACGTCATTCTTGGTTTCGAACTCTGAAAGCGAGGAGTCGCATGTGGTCTCTTGCCCGGCCAGGCCACTGTAAGCGATCCGAGAAAGCACGTGATGAAAAAGAATATCATTGGCAAGCAAGACTTTAAAAAACGTCGGTGCGATACTGATCAAAGCGACACGAGCAATCCTTGTGAACTCCTCTGCGCTTCCATATCCGAGCGTTCCAACGCGCAACAAATTATCCCAAAGAAGCGGGCTCTTGATTTGGGGGCTGCTTGCATATGCGTAGGCTCTTGTGTCGTATCCTTCGGACTGTAGTCTGAGCGGTAGGCTTTCGGATTGAAAGTATGCAGAGTGCAAAAAATCTTGGACCGTCACGCCATTATCGTAACTTTTTCCAGTAAGCATTGCAGGAACAGACATATATGTCTTGGAAAAGGTGGCCACTGTATTCTGAAAGAAAGTGAAGTCCCGGAAGCGATGCGCAAGCTCCGGGTCATTGACCAGAACTTTCTTGGCTGCATCGGTCTGAAAGGTGTCTAAAACAAACAGAATTATGTTGTTTGTGCGGGAGAAGCTGTAGAGGTGCGAGTCCTGGTTATTCAGATATCTTGGGTAGGTCACCTCATCGTCATTTGCGGCGTTCGCGAGCACCCAGAAAGTTGGAATGACCGCTGCAAACGACCACATACAGGCCGCTACTGACAGGGTCCCTGCATAGGCTAGGGCATGATTTCGAAACGCGAAAAGCGTCATGGCCAAAGCAAGAACAATCCAGGTTTCAAAGACGAGATCCCATTTAATGTCCTCGAAATGTATCTCGCGACCGTCAAGAAACCCGATGCCTCCAGGCTTAAAATTTAGAAAGAACCAAACGAGTAATATCGAAAAGAGAGCGGCGAGAATTGCGAAGGCTCTGAAACGCTCTTTCGCGACCCGCATGAAAATCCACAGCAAACCAGCGGAGCCGGCCGAGATGGCAAGTGCCACGAAGAAAAATGAAGAAAAATCAATTTGGAAGCTTTGGATGTTGAGAGCGTAGGCGCGCAAAAGCGGTAAAAGGATGCATATAAACCCGAACGCGAAGGCTACTCTGACCATTGCTTCCATCCTCTTTAGGCCTCGAAGAAGAACAATATGCGATCGCTCGCTGAGATTTTCACTTCCCTAGAAATATGTGCACGCTTGGAAAGCTCATCGCGAAAGGCGTCTTCGTTGTAGTGCGGGAAGATATCTTTTCTCAGAGCGAGCATTTCCTGGACGGTTGGATCATCCTTTTGCACGAACTCGATAACGCCTCTTGGAGCGAGGTTAACAAACCAGTCTAGGATCTCTCCAAGTGGAATGTTCCGACCGATTGCCAAGTGATGCACAAACGCCAGTGCGAGAACGACATCCGCAGAAGCCCTTTCGTTTAGCCCCATACGCTCTGCCTGCCGCCAGCCTTGGCTTGGGCTTTGATTGGTGGCGTCGAGCCAGAGAGGCAGAATATTATGACCCTCGGTCTTTGCTCTTTGATAGAGGCCCTCGATCGCAATCTGATCGAAATCAAAACCAACTACTTTCAGCGCCCCGCCTCGAAGTGCTGCAATCGAGTAGTTTCCGGTATTGCAGCCCAAATCCCACACGGTATTGGCTCTTGTTGCTGATACGAATTCGGCAATAGCCTTCTCTTTTTCGGTGGTCTCATCGGTCGAGTACGTGTTGTCACCTGCGTAGTTACCCCAGACTGATCCACCGGAATCTCTTGGTTTCAACTTCGCAATCCATCGGCGTAGCTGAATAAGCAACCCGCGATAGGCGTGTTCTGGGAGTTCTTTCTTTTTGATTGCTGCTGCTACTTTTCCCCGGTTGCGTAAGGCTTGGCGTTCGAGTCGAGCCTGGAGAAATACCTGTGTGAGCACATTGAGAGAGAAAGCGTGGCGAAACGGTAGGATGCGCGCAATCTCGCTAGTTGGTATGCCCTCTAGCGTCCCACGATACCAGGAGTTGTGAGGAATGCCCACAAGGGCCCTAAGCAGAAGCGGGTTCAGAAACTGTTCGCAGAATTGCCGATGGCCTGTCCAAAACTCCCCCGAAATATAGCGACGGAACGATAGTACATCGATGAAATATGGCGACGTGCCCTCGAACTGGATATTGTAGGCGCTGGCATCTGAAAGTGCGATGCCGCGCCCGAGCGCTTCCAGTTGAATGTCCAAATGCATTAACGCGGCATCTTTAAGGCCGCTAAAGCACCACTCGTAAGGGTATGAAATAAAATCAATTTTTGGATGCTCAATAACGGCTGCTGCACCGGGGAACATCGTTGCGGCGTCACCAGCCGGCACTAGTTCAGACGCCACCAAGCGCTTGTCGGCAAAAAGCTTTTCATGAAGCCCAGATTCGCGGACAAACTCGAACTCTGCTAGTGCGACTTCCGAAACAGTCCTGAAGATGTGGTCGTCCACATCATAAACATGTCCGGCGGGATCGCGAAACGAACCACCAACCGGTTTAAGTTCCCAGTCCACGGATCCTCAGTTCTGCTGCTCTTCAGGGCGCTCTACTTCTTGTTGGTTGCGCGAACCAATGCGCAAGAAAAAATTCTTAACTCTTGCAAAGTAGAGCGCAAAAACCCCGGAAACTGCCATGACACCGCCAATAATTCCCTGGAGCAGCATGCTACCTGTCCCTGGATCCAAGTAAGCATATGCGACATTCGGGATTCCAAAAGTCACGAAAGTGGCACACAAAATCAACTCTTTACTCACAAACGGCATACAAAGCTCCTAGGCCAAGAACAACAAAGCTTGAGAAACACAGGGTCTAACTACACGAATATCTCGCTGTGACTGTCAAGAAATTACTGACGGGCGGCCCTGGTTTCGTCTAGCATTATTCAAAATGTTGAATTGCGATATATTCGTTGGCTTAAGAAAGTCACACGCCTCAAGTTGACTTAATCCGACAAAACAGTCCGAAATGTTTCTCTGATTTCACGATGAAATCTGCCAACCGAGAGATCGGGTATGGACTTCATGATGGTTACTGGGTCAAAGTCGGAATTGTCAAAATTTTGCAGTGCCTTAGCGAGGTCTTCGACTGTTTGAGTCTCAAAGAATCGGCCGTTTACACCCGCTTGGATGTAATCCAGCGCGCCGCCGGCCTTGTAGGCAATCACAGGTACTCCGCTAGCGATCGCTTCTATCGGAGCGATGCCGAAATCTTCTCTCGGGGGAAAAATTAGTGCCGCGCAGTGTGCAAAGAGCTCCCGCAGTTTTTCGTCAGAAGTGCGCCCTAAGAATGTAACCAGACCTTCCAAGCTCGGGTCGCGGTCCACTTCATCATCGACGAGGGATTGGAGGTATTTTCCGAGTTCGGGACTGGTGGCTTGTCCGGAAATGACCAGCGGCCTTCTGGCTGCGTGACACGCTCTGATGGCGAGATCTACGCGTTTCTGAAAGGTGATGCGGCCGTTGTAGAGGAAGAAATTTCCGGGTTTTCGCTGGGTTCCCTGAAACCTTGCCAAATCGACAGGCGGATGCACAACGCGGCATTCGACTCCATAAATCTCGCGCACCGTTTCCCGAGTATAGTTGCTGTTGCACAGCCAGACGACGCGCCTGTTGCGCAGGCGACGAATGCCAAGATTATCAAGGGGACGTAGGCCGAAGTTCAGGACACGGATGATGCCTCTGAGAGGTCGCGGGATTGCCTCGAGATCCGCACTGGTTGTGAGGCTGGGATAGAGCCAGCGTGTGGGTGTATGGAAATAGACGACAACCGGTGTGTCTCGTGGCGCACGGATCAATTTCGATTGTGCGGCACATGAATAGAATACGATGTCGTGTCGCTTTGTGCGCTGGAACGTCGAGGTCAGAAAATACAACCAATAGAAGTGATAGACGCTCAGTCGCTTTGGCACAAAGGGCAGCGATAGGATCGATTGCGCAGGGCTTGGATGAATCCGTCTATCCTCAAGTGCGCGCTGTATTGCCGGATATTTTGAAAGACTTTGAGGGGTGTATATTGCGGTGTAGATTTGGCTATCGGGATTTGCCGCGCACAACGCGTCGATTACCATTTCAGCGCCGCCTTCAAAAAGGAAGTCGCAGGCAATGCCGACATCCAGCGAGGTCTTTGCCACGCGATTGTTGGGTGAGCCGTCTTCGTCTGGTGCGATCATTGGCTGCTCTCGCTGGCCATGTCTTTCGAGGGACCTAAGGATTGCATGCCGATATCGCTTCTTGAACTGCAGAATATCTGTCCGACAAGTCCGGATGAGCATCTTGGAACACGGGCAACCCCATCTCTGAGAAAGTTTCGGTTGCGGGGATCGTCACGTCATATTTCCCGCACAGCTCCCGCACTTGATCTGGCGTTAGATGATACAGGCTCATTGTGATTGGGGTCTCAATACGGATCGGAGAATTCCGGGGAATATCGTTTCCGATAAAGATGCGATAACTGTCGACGATGGTCACATCAGACTTCTGCTCAGACACAAACGAACTGGCCATTGCGTAAGGCTCGACCATCGCATGGATCTGATAGCCACGAAACGGCAGGAGCACGAGGGGCGAGAGAAGAAGGCATGCAACGACCCAGGCCAGATACGGGCGGGGGCGACCCAAGGCGCGCAATGCGATCCATCCGGGTATTGCGAGGAGGGCCAGATGTCCGAGCAAACCATGCAAATAGCGATAGCCCCAGCCGTGGCCCTGATCGGGCATCAGAAAAGGATAGGGCAATGTGCTAACGGCTAGGCTCCAAATCAGCAACATCAGCGTTTTGTTGGTGCGCAGATACGGCCTCGCGATCAAGAGCAGCGGTATTAGTGCAGCGCTTTGCCATGACATCATGCGTACAATGTTGACGGCAACGGACGCCAGATCGGACACTGATGGCACTCGCGCCATCGCAGAAATTCGTTCGAGAAGGCTGGGCGCCTGGTGAGCAGAGAGAACAGGGGTTACGTTGTTCGCAACAGGGGGCAGAGCCGCACCGCTTCGGACAACGCTGTTGAAAGACCACCAGTCCCAAGACAATACGGCTAAGTGTCCGACCAGGTATATACCCGCGTAAAGCATCACAGGACGGGGCCGAAAAGGTCGAAGGAGCGTAAGCAGGAAGGGTAGTGCGAAAAACAGGTGGAAATGCACCTGATGCAGCGATGCTGTGGCGACACCAACAAGGGCCGCCAGAACATGTGTGGTTAGACGATTGTGCAGAAACAAGGTCAGCCACAAAAGGTTGAAGCAAAGATGCGCTGACATGGCATAGCTGGTCAGCGAAGCAGCCAAGGCCTGTTGCGATGTCGCGAGCAACAGCGCGGCCAGGACCGGCGCTTCGGCACTGTCTGGAAAAACCTGACGAGCAACACGCGCAACGAGGACGACGGCCAGCGCGTTCATCATTGCAGAGGTGTAAACCCCGAGCCCGACGAGATCGAATGCCGCATACAGGGCCGACATGCCTGGACGATAATTGCTTGCAAGGGTGCCGGTGGCAGGGTCGTAGCTGGCGAAGGACTGAAACATCGCACGCCCAAACGGGCGCCACTCCTCCGGGACGGTTGAGGAGAGCTGGCCAGACAGAAAGATCTCAGCCTGAAGCCGGGTCATCCACTCGTCCATGGAAAGGGCATAGTTCTGATAGACGAGATCGACGGAGATTGCCGATAGCGAAAAAGTAGCAACTGCGATGGCCGAAACCGGCAAAACCAAAGGCGTTACCGAACTCAAAATACGGGCCACCGGTGGCAAAACGGCAAGCGCACTCAGCGCCAAAAAAGTGAGGAAAACGGTGATAAGGCCCGGGATGTCGACCGTTAAGAAAAACGCCTTTGAAATCCCGGAAGTGCCCCCGGCGAAAAATACAAGCAGTGGCGCGGCCAAAAACAGAACTGCTAAGCAAGACAAGGCCAACAACACGCGACGAAGATCGCGCGAAGCGGTCTCGTGCTTGGGGAAATCGGTGGTGGCCTGCGACATTAACTATACACCGACTGGAATCGCCCCACTGGACGAGGCTGCTCCTCCTCACCTTACCCCGCTTGCTTTGTCAGGCAAGCCTGCCAAATTGGGTGGCTGTGCTGGCGTGTTTCTAAGTCTTTGAGCGTTTGCCGGGATTTCGACACATTTGGCAAAAAATGTTCTTTTCCCGCCGTCATTTTTGCATCTTGTTTCTTTAAAACGCGCTTAAGGTACATTCAGGTTTGGTTTTTGCGCGGGGTAGAACGTGTCTCTCCTTAAAGAGCAGCAAATTTCGCCTCAGGGGCGCGCGCTCGACACCAGCTTCAGTAATGTTGCGGTTGTCGTCCCATGTTTAAACGAAGAGGCGAATATTGAGCGTGTTGTATCTTCGTTTCTACAAAATCTGCCCGGCGCACATGTCTTTGTCTATGACAATGACTCTTCCGATCGCACGGCCGAAATCGCAAGCACAGCGGGAGCCCTAGTCTACCACGAACCGAAACGCGGCAAGGGGCATGCCGTGCGGCGCATCTTCAGTGATGTAGAGGCCGAAATTTTCGTGCTCGTGGATGGTGACGGAACTTACGACGCGACCGCCGCGCCTCAGATGATAGAGAGGCTGCGTCGTGACAATCTCGACATGGTTATCGGGCGGCGCGTTGATCAGTCCAAGCACGCCTATCGACCGGGGCATCGCTTTGGAAACCGAATGATGACCGTGTTTTTGGCGCGCCTTTTCGGAAGCGATTTGAACGACGTACTTTCAGGCTATCGGGTCATGTCTCGCCGCTTCGTCAAGAGCTTTCCGGTAGGCACATCCGGCTTTGAAATCGAAACGGAAATGACAATCCACATGTTGCAGATCGACGCTCCTTATACCGAGATGGATACGTCTTATTCAGAACGATCTGCGGAGTCGCCTAGCAAACTTCGTACTGTTCCAGACGGGTTCAGGGTCTTGGGGACAATGTTGCAATTATATGTTGCCGAACGCCCTCTCGTAGTGTTTGGGGCCTCTGGAGTAATAGCAGTCAGTATCGCCCTGATGATGTTCCTCCCGATCCTTGCAGAATATCAGCATACCGGTCTTGTGACCCGGATACCTACGCTTATCGTAAGTGCCGTTTTCGGATTGATAGGACTGGTGTCTGTGTTCTCTGGCCTGATCTTGGCAGGGATCACTCGAACCCGGCGGGACATCAAGCGTTTGGCTTATTTGGCACAATCATCGGTATCGGGCTGAGAGTGTACCTACTGACAATTTGTCAGAGAGATTGGGGCTCTGGATCTCAATCAATTACTAGATTCCAAATCAGTTTGTGGTCCTATTTGAGCTGGTCCAAGTTAATCGCCCGGCTTAAGTGACGCGAATGCCGTAGCGTTCAAGAGATGCTGACCAGTATCTTGCTTCCGTTCACCTTTGGTTTGAATGATTTACTTTGGCACGTTTTGTTCCGAGGCTGGAGGGATAATTGAATCGCGGATTTTCGAAACCCTCTGGCTGGCACTTAGCAAACCCATCACACCCTTTGTCTAATTGCTTGGTGCCGGTGCCGAAAGCTGCCAGAAGTAAACAAGGGATATGATCGAGGGAACTGGTAAAACTATGGGCTTGGAGTAACAGCGCGTGACTACTCTCTCAGATGAACTTACCAAGACGCCTGTTCGCATTCTGATGGCCACCTACAACGGTGCACCATTCCTAAAGGAGCAAATCCAAAGCATCCGGGATCAATCCTTCAACGAGTGGCAATTGCACTGCAGCGATGACGGTTCAACAGACACAACAACAGAGCTCATCGAGGAGCTTGCGGACCAAAGTGAGCAATGCATCACGGTGTCGAATGGACCAGGTCAGGGCTTTTCAAAGAATTTTCTTTCCCTAGTCAGGGAATTGTCGGATGCGTGTGGATGTGTGGCCTTTTCAGATCAGGATGACGTCTGGCTTCCGAACAAGCTCCGACGCGCTGTTGCAGCCCTTGAAAAGATACCGAAGGATCAACCAGCGCTTTACGGTGCGGCATCTTGGATTTGGGATCCAAGCAACAACCGCCGCCGAGCGTCGTTGCCGATCCGCCATCCGCCGTCCTTTGCAAATGCCCTGATCGAAAACTTTGCTACCGGAAACACGATGGTAATGAACCAAAAAGCTGCTTTGCTTCTAAGACATGCAGCGGGGCGCATCGGAGACGTTTTTGCGCACGACTGGTTGGCCTACGCACTGGTAGCCGGCTATGGCGGCCAGGTCATCTATGACGACACCCCTGTCCTGCTCTACCGCCAACATGCGCGCAATGAGATCGGTGCGGGCGAAACATTCATCAAAAGACAGTTGCGCAACCTTTCGGTTGCAGACGGCCGATACCGTGTAAAGATCGGGCAAAACCTTGATGCACTGGCTGCCAATCGGGACCTACTGACGAAAGAAAATCAAAACACCTTGGATACCTTTCGTGCCGCGCGAGACGTCTCCCCGGCCTTTGTACGGCTGGCCAGGATCTACCGGACAGGCGTATTTCGCCAATCGGCGCGAGATTCCATTGGCTTTTATGCTGCGGCGTTCCTGGGCAGGGTTTGAGGTTATTAACTAGTAACTTATAGGTTGATCATGTGTCGGGTTAGCTGCAATCTATTGTATTGATAGGGTCGACAAGGTGTCGAGATGGCTACATCTGCTGCGACAAAACTAGGGGATGAGAAGCGACTCGCAATTTTGGCGCAGTTCGACCCTGCTGGTGGATTGCCTGCGCATGTCCGTGTCCACCTTGATCGCCTGGGCGAAATTGCCGAACGTCGTGTTCTTGTGTCGAATTCCCCAATGGATGCCGAAACTCGTGAAATGGCTCTTTCCGTTTGTGAAAAAGTAATCGTGCGCGAGAATATCGGATGGGATTTTGCAGCTTGGCGGGACGCTCTCGCGGAAGAGGAAATGTCAGCGTGGACTCATGTGATTCCTTACGAATTCAAGCGTTTTAGGCCCCCTCTATCCGCTGTCACCAATATTTAGGAAGATGGAAGCAAAGGAATGTGATTTCTGGGGTGTGGTTATGTCGACGAGGCGTAGTCTTTCAAAACAGGGGTGTTGATCCTGCCGGAGCCAGACGGTCAGTACACTTCTCAACGGGCGCAAGACCTTTCAAGACTTGAACGCAGATGCCATCTATGAAGCGACCAAACTCTCCACCGATCAGATAAGGGATGATATGCCCCAGTTCGATACCGAAATTCTTTTGGCCACCTATAATGGAGCAAAGTTCCTGCCAGAGCTTTTGGAATCGCTCGACCGTCAGACCGACCAGAATTGGCGCGTTGTAGCGCGTGACGATGGATCGTCTGACGACACTGTTACGATCCTTCGAACCTGGGGCCGCGAAAAGGGTAGTCGTTTCTTGATGTTGGAAGGTGGCCCAAAGGGCCTAGGTGCATCGGGAAATTTTGGTGCTTTGCTTGACGCTTGCACCGCTCGATATTTCCTCCCTTGTGATCAGGACGATGTCTGGCTCGATCAAAAGGTGGAAAGACTGCGCATTGCCATCCGCGAAGAGGAGGAGCGTTCCGGTCAAGATACGCCTCTCATTGTGCACACCGATCTTATCGTGGTCGACGAAAACCTAGTGTCGATATCAGAGAGCTTTTGTCGATATCAGCGAATTCAGATGTTACCGGAAAAGTATCCTTGGAAGTTGCTTGCACGTCACAACGTCGTCACTGGGTGCGCGATGATCGGTAATCGTGCCTTGTTGAGTGACGCGTTACCTGTTCCTCGAGAAGCCTTGATGCACGATTGGTGGCTGGCTCTAATTTGCAGCCTCCAGGGGCGCATTTTGTTCCAAAATGAGCCAAGTGTTTTGTACCGTCAACATGGCGGTAACGCGCTTGGCGCACAAAAGTGGACGACTTGGAGACTTTTGAAACTTGCGATGTCCACGCCGTTTTCGCTCTTGAAGCGGCCCCGGCAAGCTCTGAAAAGAACGCAGGCGCAAGCCGCTGTAGTAATGAAGCGCCTGGGTGGGCGTCTTTCGGTCGACCAAGCTGAGTTCTTGCAGGGCTACGCTCAAATGCACAGTGCTGGACTCATCGCTCGTAGACTTTTCACCTTCCAGAATAGAGGCTCCTAGCGTATCGCAAGAGCAGAGGGTTCTGCACACCCACCCGATTGTAAATGTCCAAATACGCCGAGTATACCTGCAGACGCTTTGGTCTGTTGCTGAGATTTAGTATCGGCAATGCGAAGTACTACTTCAGTCGCTTCATATCAATTTTTCTCCTAGAGATTTACTATTCTATCGCAAATCGGGAGCATCGCGAAGGAGTCTTATAGCGCGACCTAGTTCCTTTGGCGTACGCACAATTTTTTTCCGCACGCACTTGGCTAGCCACTTCCACGATCCAATTTGGCCACGCTCAAACTGCGCCGCAATACTCTTCCATTCGTGAGTTTGAACTAGCCAACTGCCGAGCGCGGCAGATACTGCCGCGGACCCTTCCAAGTCGGGATGTCGCAAGAACTCGTTTCGTTCGGCATGTGCAGCTATTTTGTCAAGAAACGCTTCGAGAGACTCTTGTTTGGGTGGCAACCAACCCGAAGGCGTTTCGATTATTTGGTGCGCCAAATCAACTGCCGAGAGCTTTCTGCAAGTTGGCCGCCCGGAAAAATTGAACTCTTCATTCAGGCTATAGTTTTCATCGTTCAGATACCCGTCGCCGCCGAACCTATCGTACACGAAAACCGGCGTACCTGTGGCCAAAGCATAACGTGCGGTCTTGCCAATTGTAACCACACAGTCCGCCCACAGAATATCGGATGGCTCGATACGTTTGTACTCTTTGTTTCGACCGATAAAACGTACTTGGTATCCTCTGTTGTGAAGTATTTCCGCCGCTTTCAGCATCTCTTCAGGCTGGTTGTTGCTAACGAAAAGAACGCGCTTTCTCGGGCGCTCTGGCCTTGTTACGTGAAAGCGTGAAGGGGCCGCGTTGCCAAACGTTACATCAATCCCGCGCGCCCTGGCGGTTTCAGAGCTATTAGCTACAACGAGATCGACATATTCGTCGACAAGAGCCTTCGGCAAGACTTCCATAGGTTCATAAGGCGAAAGCGATGCCCAGACAATATGGGGCCTGAGATCGCCGTCGTTCAGTCGATCAAGAAGTGGAAGGATGGCATGCTGTTGCGCCCAGACAAGGTCGAAATCGCATAAGTTCAGGTCATCTAGAGGTTGCCAGTCCTCTAAAACCGACTTCACAGGGTTCGCGCACCAGAACGAACTTGTCGTAGCAGAAAAATACTCAGCAATTTCGATGGCAACCAACTCTGAGCCCGACCAATCACCAAAGAAATCATTTAGCACGAGCACTCGCATTCTTCAGGGTCTCCACGAATTTTTGGAATGCACGGTGTATCTGCAGAGAGCATCCTTAGGCGAATAGCTCCTAGAAAACTCAGACGAAATACGGATCTCTTTTGCCTTTCCATCAAACGTTGAAGCGACCACTCTGGGTAGTTTCGAATTGGCCTTGGGTACTGAATCTAAGTCGAAAAGGTCATTTAGTGATTGTTTAGGGCGGTTATCGCCGCGAAATGGGGGCTTGGCCATCCCAAGCTCAAATATGCTCTCATGGCGAATGCAATCTGGTGCCTTGGTGCTTAACAAACCCTGATAAGACACTACGCTTCCTTTCCTTCACTGTCGGGGCGGCCCTCGACAAGACTGCGAAATATTGAGCTCGTCTTTAAGAGGTCGTCCCACGTACCGATTGCAGCCAACCCGCCATGGTCGAGCACAATGATCCGGTCACAATTTGCAACAGTAGACAAACGGTGCGCTATGAGAACCATTGTAATCTCACCGGGAAGGGCGTCGATACTCGACATGACGTCCCGTTCGGTGAGCGGATCAAGAGCACTGGTCGCTTCGTCAAAAACGAGAAACGAAGCGTCGCGATAAATGGCGCGCGCAATTCCTATCCGCTGACGTTGCCCGCCGGATAGCTTCACGCCTCTCTCTCCGACCAGAGTATCTAATCCGTCTGGCAACTCATTCGCTACAAAGCTCGCAAGTTGCGCAATTTCACAGGCTTTTTCCACTCGATCGATGTCGATTTCGTGGGGTAAACAGCCAAAGGCGATATTTTCCTTGATTGATGCGTCCACTAGGAACATGTCCTGCGGAACGTAACCAACCATGCCTTGCCACGAACGTAATGTGTTGGCTTCAATGATAATGTCATCGGCACGCATGACGCCACTGTCAGGCTGGATCAAACCCAGAAGAATGTCCGCCAATGTCGACTTCCCAGCCCCCGTTTTCCCAACAACCCCTATTCGCTCTCCAGCAGTAATTCGCAACGATATGTCCTTCAAACCCGAATGATCTGAATTCGGATACGTGAATTGCACATTATCGAGGGCTAATTCGCGCGAGAAATTAAGGTTTGGCATAAGGCCTGCATCGCATTGGTGGAGCGACTGCAGTTCGATCAAGTCATGATGCAATGTCGCAACGGCAATATGGCCATGCTGCATTTGCGTGAAAGCTGCATAGATCCGTTGCAGCTCGGGCAAAAGCCTTTGACCCGCAAATGCAAGCAAGCCAAGAATCGGAAGAAATTCTGCAAGATCTTCCTGAGCAGTTTTTTCACCTGAGCTTATCATTACAAGTGCTAAGACAATAACGCCTCCAAAAGCCAAGGCTTGAAGTACGTAGTTTGGGATTTCTGATGTAATTCCCGTTATCAACTGTGCCCTTGCTGCTTCTTGCGCGGGCTTTCTGAACCGATCGACATATACCGTTTCTTTGCCCAAGATTTTGAGCGCCTTGATCCCTCCGAGTGCCTCGCTAGTGATGCGAAACCGAGCTTGATTTGCGGAAAAAAACGACCTTGCTTCTTTTGCGATCCTGTACCGCGTAACTGCATAGGTAAGGCCATAAGTACCACCTAGAATAAGGATGCAGTATATTGAGATCACTGGCGCGAACCAGAAGATGAGACCTAGGATTGCCAGCGCAGAAATCCCCGCCGCACAAATCTCAGCAGCAGGTCTGAAAAAGTTGTCGATGACTTGATAACTAACCGCGAGCACCCGTGACTGGAGGTTTCCTGTATGTTGGTCGAGGAAGAAGACATATGGTTGCCGCAGGTATCTGTTGAGCAGCTTGATGCCTAAGCCTTCAGCTTGTTTGGCGCAAAAGAATGAAATTGCATATGCTCTCAGTATCTGTGTTGCTGTCCCGGTAATAATGATCGCAAGCGCTCCCAATCCCAACGCAACGACGAAGGAATCTGCAGAGGAAAAGCCAAAAAATCTATACAGATCGGATAGAAGAGGAAATCTTGCAATCGCATCCCTATCGGCCAAAACGGCGAGAAACGGGAAAACGGAACCAATCATTCCCGCGGATAGCACGCCGACGAAGATCACTACTAGCAGCACCAGAGCTGCTCGGCGCCGTTCCTCACGATCAAGCAATTCCCAAGCCTTTGTCCACGTTTGAAAATGGGTCATCCAGATATTTCTTAAGTACCTTTGTCGCAAAGAGCATTCGCAACTTGCCGCATAAATGCGGTTAGCCAAAGGTATTATTTCTTAGGCCGGGAAAATCGGGTCCCAGTAAGAAGGTTTTGAATCTATAACCACCTATTATTGAGGGCGGCGTCTCTAAGCGGAAAGTTGGTCTGGTCGAGCTTTGCGGCTATTTCGGCCTAGTGACTTGGCTTGTGTAGGAAACTTAACAACTTGTTATCCTTGGAAAACCAGTTCGCGCGAGGCCGCTGCCACCTCTACGGCGCTTGTCGTCTAAAGCAATTAGATCAGTTTAGCGAGCTTTGGTGGACTTTTACTGCAGAAAGACCCCGACACATCCCTTCTGTCGGAAAAACCTGCGTTTAACCCGCCTTCAAGACCAGTCCTCCGCCGCCAGGCGGTACCCACGGCCCCCTCCATCTACCGCTTCTACGAGATCGTTGGGCGTTTACGGCCCGACGCTCAAGGCGCTCATCCACGAGAAGTTCGGCGACGGCATCATGTCCGCGATCGACTTCGACATGACGGTGACCAAGGTCGAGGACCCCAAGGGCGACCGCGTGAAGGTCGAGATGTCCGGCAAGCATCTCGGCTACAACGGCTGGTAAGACAGACAGAGCGGCGGGGGAGAGCCACTGCAACGGCCGCACCGCGTAAGCTGGAAACACGTGACCCCGCTGAAGTTGCCCGCGAGCGCAAACGGAACCGGGATTTCCGCAAGGGCAAGCTGGGCGACGACTAAAGCCCGCCAGAGCTGGATAGCCAGACATAGATAAAGACCGCGCATCCTTAGTTCAGGACGCGCGGTTTTTCATTTTCCACTCAGGGGGTATCTACATCGCCTCCTGCCAGGCTTTAAGCGTTTCGCTGGGATAGAGGAACATCACGATATTCAGGGTCAGCCCGTCGCGGATGATGAAGCCCGTCAGGACCTCAAACCCGATCACCGTCACGACGCTCACCCAAATGGGCACTCGCAGCGCGATCCCGAACCCTACCATCATCACCAGAATATCGGCCGTAGAATTGATGACGCTGTCGCCGAAATAATCAGCCGAAACAGTCGTGTAGCGGTAGTGTTCGATGACCCTTTCGGTGTTTTCGACAATCTCCCATGCGCATTCGAGAGCGGTTGCTCCGACCAGCCGCCATCCAACAGAGACCCAGCGCGCGGCGAACCAGAGCGCTGCGTAGAACAGGATGCCGTGCAGCAGATGGGACGGCGTATACCAGTCCATCAGATGTTGTGAGTTCTCGCCGCTCAGTGACTCGCCATGCCAGAGCTTGACGTAGCCGCACTCACAGATCGGCACGCGCCCCATCCAAAGCAGAATGCACGCCGTCGCGACGATCAGACCCGCGGTAATCCAAAAGGGAAGGGCGCGGGACCGGGTCATGGCAAGCGCGGGTCCAGGCGTTTGCCGTGCGCGGTGCCGTTCAAAGGGCCGCGCCTTAGGTTCAGGGCCCTACGCATCCTCGGAGACATCTTGCGTCTGGGTGCCCAGCCCCTCGATCCAAAGCTCCATCCGGTCGCCTTTCTTGAGGTAGACCGGCTCGGGTTTCATGCCGGTGCCGACGCCCGGAGGTGTGCCAGTGGAAATCAGGTCGCCCGGATGCAGCGTCATCAACTGAGACAGGTGCGAGATGATCTGCGCCACCGAGAAGATCATCGTGCGGGTATTGCCCGTTTGCATGCGCTTGCCATTGAGATCGAGCGTCATCGACAAGTTTTGCGGGTCTTCAATTTCGTCGCGCGTCACCAGCCAAGGCCCCACCGGCCCGAACGTGTCGCAGCTTTTGCCCTTGGTCCACTGGCCCGAGAGTTTGAACTGGAAATCGCGCTCGCTGACGTCATTGACGACGCAATAGCCCGCGACGTGATCAAGCGCTTCTTCCTCCGAGATATATTTGGCGGTCTTGCCGATTACCACGCCAAGCTCGATCTCCCAGTCGCACTGGGTCGCGCCGCGCGGCATCATCACGGTGTCATCGGGACCCACGATGGCGGAATTGGCCTTGAGAAACAGGATCGGGTGATCAGGGATCGGCAGGCCGGTCTCCTCGGCATGGTCGGAGAAGTTCAGACCGATGCACAGAAACTTCCCGATATCGCTGACGCAAGGGCCAAAACGCGGCGTGCCGGGCACGGCGGGCAGGGTTGCAGGATCAAGTGCGCGCAGCTTGTCCAGATCGGCATCACCCAGCATGCTGCCCGAAATATCGTCAATTTCGCCGGAGAGATCGCGCAAGGTGCCGTCCGCATCTATCAGGCCGGGTTTTTCAGCGCCTGCTTCCCCGTAACGTACTAGTTTCATGAGATAAATCCTTCTTTCTCTTGGTCCCGGCGGAGCTTTTCCGATCCCCGGTCCCACCCTGTTTTTGATCCCCGGTCCCACCCTATCGGGTCCTACGAAAACACTCTGCCTGGCCGGCGTCAATCGCCGCGCGCAGGGCTATTCCGGCGCTGGGCCGCGCAGGAAGATCTGGACATCGGCCACATTGGTGCCGGTGCCGCCCGTCATCACCAGATCGCCCGCCGCGTTGAGCGCGCGGTTGCTGTCATTGTTGGCAAGACAGGCCGCGGCGTCCTCTCCACCCGCTGAAATCCGCGCGAGACTGGTGCCGTCGACCAGCCCGCCCGCGGCCTCGGTGGGGCCGTCGCGCCCATCCGTGCCGCCGCTCAGAAACACCCAGTCTTCGCCCAGCTCGCCTGCGGCCAGTGCCATCCGCAGCGCCAGATCCTGATTGCGCCCGCCAAGCCCGGTCCCGGTCAGGGTCACGGTGGTTTCGCCACCAAACAGCAACGCCTCTCCCGGTTTTGCAGCTTTCGCGATCTTCACCAACTCTGGCGCGACCTCGGCCACATTGCCGGTCAGATCATCGGCCACGATCCGCGCGGCCCAACCCTCGGCGGCGTCCAGCATCGCCTCGAGGCTGCGCCGGTTCGAACAGATCAGGTGGTTCGTGGATGAAGGCGCGGAAGGTGCGTCAGGGACGGGCTCGCTCAGAACCTGCTGAACCGAGGCGGGCATCTTCTCGAAGATCTCCAGATCCTCCAGCAGCGCGCGGGCCGTCTGGCGCGTTCCGATGGGCGAGGCCGTGGGCCCGCTGGCAATGGCGCGCAGATCATCGCCGATCACGTCCGACAGGATGAAGGCCTCGACACGCGCGGGTGCTGCCAGCGCCGTCATCCCGCCGCCTTTCAGGCGCGACAGCTGCTGGCGGACCATGTTCATCTGGTTGATATCGACGCCTGCGGCCAGAAGAAGCTCACTGACGCGCGCCTTGTCGGCAAGACTGACGCCGTCCATAGGGGCGGGGAGCAGGGCCGAGCCGCCGCCGGAAATCAACGCGATCACGGTGTCTTCGGCCTGCGCTTCTTCCAAGAGCGCTATGACGGCCTCTCCGGCCTTCAGCCCGTTCTGGTCGGGGACGGGATGGCCCGCGACCATCACGGTGCAGCCTTCGATTTCGGCCTCGTTTTCGTAATTTGTCACCGCCAGCGCGCGGCAGGGATGATCCTGCGGCGCGTGGCGCAGCGCCTCGCGCATCATCGGGCAGGCGGCCTTTCCGACCGCGATCACGAACAGCGTGCCGCCGGGACGGACCTCGATCGGACGCGCGGCCAGTTGCCGGCTCAAGGCGGCTGCGGGATCGGCCGCCGCGATTGCCACGTCAAAAAGCTGCCGCGCGGCGCCGCGCAATGTCTCTCGCATCTCGCTCATGCGCTCTCTATCGCAGAGATTTTCGGGACACGAAAGACTGGAAACGGGTCGGCCCCGGGACCCGCCGGCGCGGGCCGGGCCGCCTTGCGCGCAGGCATCGCGTTCGGGGCCTTGACGCGCCGTCGCACGCCCCCCATCTCAAGGCCTCGGGAAAACCTTGCGACCTCCCCTTGCAGCCGGTTTTTTCCGCAACTAACGTGATGTTCAGTTTTACAACGCATGACCCCTAAAACAGAGGCAGACAGGCAATGCATGATCCAGTCGAAACATATATGAACCTCGTTCCCATGGTGGTCGAACAGACCAGCCGCGGTGAACGGGCCTATGACATTTTCTCGCGCCTGTTGAAGGAGCGGATCATCTTCATCAACGGTCCGATCCACGATGGCATGTCGCATCTGGTCGTGGCCCAGTTGCTGCATCTGGAGGCGGAGAACCCGTCGAAAGAGATCAGCATGTATATCAACTCGCCCGGCGGCGTGGTGACCAGCGGCCTGTCGATCTACGACACCATGCAATATATCAAGCCGAAGGTCTCGACGCTGTGCATCGGGCAGGCGGCGTCCATGGGTTCGGTGCTTTTGGCCGGTGGCGAGCACGGGATGCGCTTCTCGCTGCCCAACTCGCGGATCATGGTTCATCAGCCTTCGGGCGGCTATCAGGGTCAGGCCTCCGATATCATGATCCACGCGGCCGAGACGCAGAAGCTGAAGGACCGGCTCTACGATATCTACGTCAAGCACACCGGGCAAACCAAGGCGGCGGTGGAGAAAGCGCTCGACCGCGACAACTTCATGTCGCCCGAAGAAGCCAAGGACTGGGGCCATATCGACGAGATCGTCGAAAACCGGGTCAAGGACGACGACAACGCCTAAGTGATGCAGGGCCGGACCACTTCACGCGGTCCGGCCAAATCGCGACGATTTTGGCGTTGTACCCCGGGGCGGCCTGTCCTAACCTGAATGAAGGACAGGTTTTCTGTCTTATGCCGCAAGGCAGAATGCGAACCCGGAAGAGGTGGCGTGATGGCCAATAACACAAGCGACAGCAAGAACACGCTTTACTGCTCTTTCTGCGGCAAGAGCCAGCACGAGGTACGCAAGCTGATCGCGGGACCGACCGTGTTCATCTGCGATGAATGCGTCGAGCTGTGCATGGATATCATCCGCGAAGAGACCAAATCCGCGGGTCTGAAATCCTCAGAGGGCGTGCCCACCCCGCAGGAGATCTGCGGCGTTCTGGACGATTACGTGATCGGGCAGGGCCATGCCAAGCGCGTGCTGTCGGTAGCGGTCCACAACCACTACAAGCGTCTCAACCACGCCGCGAAAGCCGGCGATATCGAGCTGGCGAAATCCAACATCATGCTGATCGGCCCGACCGGCTGCGGTAAGACGCTTCTGGCGCAGACGCTGGCGCGCATTCTCGATGTGCCGTTTACGATGGCCGACGCCACGACACTGACCGAGGCGGGCTATGTGGGCGAGGATGTGGAGAACATCATTCTCAAGCTGCTGCAGGCATCCGAATACAATGTCGAGCGCGCGCAGCGCGGCATCGTCTATATCGACGAAGTCGACAAGATCACGCGCAAGTCAGACAACCCCTCGATCACCCGCGATGTGTCGGGCGAGGGCGTGCAGCAGGCGCTGCTCAAGATCATGGAAGGCACGGTGGCTTCCGTGCCGCCGCAGGGCGGCCGCAAACACCCGCAGCAGGAATTCCTGCAGGTCGACACCACCAATATCCTGTTCATCTGCGGCGGCGCGTTTGCCGGTCTCGACAAGATCATCGCGCAGCGCGGCAAGGGCTCGGCCATGGGCTTTGGCGCCGATGTGCGCGAGGAGAACGACAAGGGCGTGGGTGAGCTCTTCACCGATCTCGAGCCGGAAGATCTGCTGAAATTCGGTCTGATCCCGGAATTCGTTGGCCGTCTGCCGGTCATCGCGACGCTGGAAGATCTCGACGAGGATGCGCTGGTCACGATCCTGACCAAACCCAAGAACGCGCTGGTCAAGCAGTACCAGCGCCTGTTCGAACTGGAAGACGCACAGCTCAGCTTCACCGATGACGCGCTTGCGGCCATTGCCAAACGCGCCATCGAGCGCAAGACCGGCGCGCGCGGCCTGCGCTCGATCCTCGAGGACATCCTTCTCGATACGATGTTCGAGCTGCCGGCCCTGGATAATGTCGATGAGGTCGTGGTCAATGAAGAGGCCGTCAGCCGCGAAGCCAAGCCGCTGATGATCTTCTCCGACACCAAGGAGGCGGAGGCCTCCGCCAGTTAAGCGGGATCGGGCCGACAGGCCCGAGTTCGATCTGGACGCGGGCCTCGCCATGCGCCATACCAAGAACAGGTTTTTCGGAGGCTCCGATGGGTATTTTCAACACTTTGCTTCGCGCCGTCACATGGTGGAACGGCCAGACCCTGAACACGCAGCTCTTCACGTGGCGCAAGGGCGTGAAAGTAGGCGAGGACGAGGCCGGCAACACCTTTTTCGAAACCAAGGACGGAAAGCGCCGCTGGGTGATCTTCAACGGCGAGGCCGAGGCCTCCCGCATCAGCCCCGACTGGCATGGCTGGCTGCATCACACATGGGACGAGCCGCCATCCGACAAGCCGCTTGTGCATAAGGCGTGGGAAAAACCGCATCAGGAGAACCTGACGGGCACGGCGATGGCCTATGCGCCGTCGGGCTCGATCCGCAAGGGCGATCCCGCACCGCGCAGCGACTACGAGGCGTGGACACCGGAATAAGCTGGGGCACAGACGGGGGTGAGATATGTCTGAGAGCACGCGTGAAGTCGTCGCCGGCGCCGGCGTGGTGGCCGTTGCCGCGGGGTTCCTGATCTACGCATCCGGCATGATCGGGCTGGATACCGGCACCAATGGCGGCTACCCGCTGACCGCCAGCTTCCGCTCGGCCAATGGTGTGAGCATCGGCAGCGATGTCCGGATGGCAGGCGTCAAGATCGGCACCGTGACCGACCTCGATCTCAATGAGACAACCTTTCGCGCCGATGCGACCTTCTCGGTCAAGGACAATATCCTGATCCCCGATGACAGCGCGATCTCGATCTCGTCCGAAGGGCTTCTGGGCGGGAATTTCGTGGAAATCATCCCCGGTGGCTCGCCGATCAATCTCGATCCCGGCGAAGAGATCGAGGACACGCAAAGTTCGGTCAGCCTCGTCAGCCTCCTGATGAAGTTCGTGGCCGGGAATGGGGAATGACCCTGAAGGCCACAGCGGGTCTGTCAGCGCTCTTTCTCGTCACCCAATCGCTGGCAGCCACCGCACAAAACCAGATTATCGAGACCCAGATCGGGGAGCCGACGGTTATTGAAACCCAGATCATCGAGCGTCCGCTCGATCCGATCTACGACCCCGATACCGTCCCGTCCCTCGCCGATACCCTGCCCGGGGTGCCCTTGCCGGAAACGGAAGTGATCTCGGAGACGCGCGAGCCGGTCGAGCGCGCCGACGAGGCGCTGCTGCGCGGGCTCGACAAGATGTCGGGAAAGAGCCTCGACCTGCCTTTGAGCGTGGGACAGAGCGCCGATCTGGGGCGGCTGAATATCTCCCTCAAGGAGTGCCGTTACCCCACGGCCAACCCTACCGGCGACGCCTATGCCTATGTCGAGATCAAAGACACCGTGACCGACGCACAATTCTTCGACGGGTGGATGATCGCGTCCAGCCCCGCGCTGATGGCGCTCGATCACCCGCGCTATGATGTCTGGGTCATTCGCTGCAAATTTGTTGGCCGGACACCGTCAGTGGTTGCAGGTGAAAGTTCCCCGCGCCCTCTAGCGCGTCCCTGAGCTTGTCCTGATAGTCCCTGCGGCTGATCTCGATGCCGCCCATGCTGGCCAGATGATCCGTCAGAAACTGCGTGTCAAACAGCTCGAACCCGCCCGCATTCAGGCGCGAGACGAGATAGGCCAGCGCGATCTTTGAGGCATCGCGGCGGCGTGAGAACATGCTTTCTCCGAAAAAAGCGGCCTGAAGCGCCACCCCGTAGACGCCGCCGACCAGCTCATCGCCATCCCAGACCTCAAGAGAATGGGCGTGGCCGGCGTCGAACAACTCCATGTAGATCGAGAAGATCTCGTCATTGATCCAGGTTTCCGCGCGGTCGGCACAGCCCTCGATCGTGCCGGCGAAATCGGTATCGACGCGGATCTGGAACGGCTCGCTGCGGATCGTCCGGCGCAGGGAGCGGGACATGTGGAACCCGTCGAGCGGGATGATCCCGCGCTTTTCGGGATTGACCCAGAACAGGCCTTCGTCGTCGCGGCTCTCCGACATGGGAAAGATGCCGCTCGCATAGGCTTTCAGGATCAGGTTCGGGCTCAGGTTGGATGACATGGGGTCAGCGCAAGGCGCAGTGGTTTGGGGCTCTTCGAAGGATAGGCATTCCCCGTGAAGAATTCAAAACCGCAATTTCCACAAAGCCGCTGGCCGGACCCGTTCAGGACGTGCCGGAATGGGCCTCCAGCCACTGCTCCAGCCAGTGGATGTTGTAATTGCCGGTCTGCACGGCCTCTTCCTGCAACAAGGCGTTAAAGAGCGGCGCCGTCGTGTCGATCCCGTCCACGATCATCTCGCCCAACGCGCGGTGCAGTCGCGCCAGCGCACCCTGCCGGTCAGGGGCGTGCACGATCAGCTTGGCGATCAGGCTGTCATAGTAGGGCGGGATCGAATAGCCGTCATAAAGCGCGCTGTCCATGCGCACGCCCAATCCGCCAGGTGCATGATATTGCGTAATTTTTCCGGGGCAGGGGCGGAAGTCCGGCAGCTTCTCGGCATTGATCCGGACCTCGATCGCATGGCCGTTCACCTGCAGGTCTTCCTGCTTGAACGACATCTCTTCGCCTGCTGCGACACGGATCTGTTCGCGCACCAGATCGACGTCGAAAATGGCTTCGGTGACGGGATGCTCCACCTGCAGACGGGTGTTCATCTCGATGAAGAAGAACTCACCGTTCTCGTAGAGAAATTCGATCGTGCCGGCGCCGGCATAGTTGATCGAGGCCACCGCCTCGGCGCAGGTCTTGCCGATCCGCGCGCGGGTCTCGGCGTCGATGACCGGGCCGGGGGCTTCCTCGAACACCTTCTGGTGACGGCGCTGCAGCGAACAGTCGCGCTCGCCCAGATGCACGGCCTTGCCCTTGCCGTCTCCGAAGACCTGAATCTCGATGTGACGCGGCGCGCCGAGATATTTCTCGATATAGACCTCGTCATTGCCGAAGGCCGATTTGCCTTCCGCGCGCGCGGTCCGGAAGGCATTTTCCATATCGTCGCGCGAATTGGCCAGCTTCATGCCGCGCCCGCCGCCGCCTGCCGTGGCCTTGATGATGACCGGATAGCCGATCTCGTCGCCAATCCTGTAGGCGCTCTCGAGATCCGGCACACCGCCGTCAGAGCCGGGCACGCAAGGAACGCCAAGCTTCTTCATCGTGTCCTTGGCGGTGATCTTGTCGCCCATGATGCGGATATGCTCGGCGGTCGGGCCGATGAATTTCAGGCCGTGATCTTCCACGACCTGCACGAAATCGGCGTTCTCCGAGAGAAACCCGTAGCCCGGGTGGATCCCCTCGGCGCCGGTGATCTCGCAGGCGGAGATGATGGCGGGAATGGACAGGTAGCTCTGGAGGCCCGAGGCCGGCCCGATGCACACGGCCTCATCGGCCATGCGCACATGCATCGCATCGCTGTCGGCGGTGGAATGGACGGCGACGGACTTGATGCCCATTTCGCGCGCCGCGCGGATCACACGCAGGGCAATCTCACCTCGGTTGGCGATCAGGATCTTGTTGAACATGGGACTATTCGATGATCATCAGGGGGGCGCCGAATTCGACGGGTGTGCCATCCTCGACAAGGATGCGCTTCACGGTGCCGCCCCACGGGGCCGCGATCTGGTTCATGGTCTTCATCGCTTCGATGATCATGACCGTCTGGCCTTCGCTGACCTGATCTCCGACGCTCACGAATGCGGCGGTGCCCGGTTCGGGCTGCAGGTAGGCGGTGCCGACCATCGGGGATGTCAGGGCGCCGGGATGCTGGGCGGGATCCTCGACAGGTGCGGCGGCAGCCGGGGCAGGGCTGGCCGCGGCAGGCGCGGGGCTGGCGGCGGGGGCTGCGGCCGGGGCCGGTGCGGGGGCTGCTGCAACAGGAGCGGGGGCGGCCACGACCGTGTTGACCTGGCGCGAGACGCGCACCGTCAGGCTGTCGTCTTCCCCATAGTCGCGCTTGACCTCCAGTTCGGTCAGCTCGTTGTCATTCAGAAGCTCAGCCAGAGCCTTCACGAACGCAACATCGTTGTCATGGGGTTTCTTCGCCATGCGGTCACTCCTCAGCCTGTCTCGCCCGCGGGTTTGCGCGGGTCGTCATTTCGAACCTGTATAGGGGAAGCGCCGCACCCTGAAAAGACAGGAATTTGCCCGCGCGCCGTGCGGTCAGGCGGCGACAGGCGCGGCGGCGGGGAAAGAGTAAAGCCGGGCAGTCAGACTGCCCGGCTTCGTCCGTGAGTGGTTTTTCTGCTCAACAGGTGGGGCAGTTCTTTCGCCCCGGGCCCACTGCGTATTGCGGCGGCAACAAGCCCTGCATCCTATTCTGCTGTCCTATGAACCTTTACACTCGTGACCCGTAAACTCCTGTTTTGACGCGACCTGCAGGCGCCGGTTGGATCATCGCACCTGCGATGATCTTGCTGCCGCTGCAATCGCGCGGTGTTGTGTTTCGTCTTGCATCAGCCAGACCGCGGAACGACCCACCGGTGCGTTCAATGTGGAGCCGGTGGATCGACGTCCTGCGTGTCTTGCTTTCTGCTTCGCGTGACATTTTCAGTCCGTTATAGCGACGAGTTCAACAGACCGAGCTTCGGACGCGAATGCGGCAGGAATATGGTCGATCCTCCCGAATTTGGAGATCGATTGTCTCCATATCGGAGACAATCCGGAAATGTCGCGTGATAACAATTGGTTAAATTCCCGGATTGAACCGGAGAAGGTCATGAAAAAAGCACCCCGCAGAGGGGTGCTTTTGGCAATTTTTCCACAAGGAGGGCCCGTTAGGGCCGTCACCGGCGCGCTTAGCCGCGGTTCATCCGGTTCTCGATCAGATCCTCGACGACCGCGGGTTCTGCCAGCGTCGAGGTGTCGCCCAGCGTGCCGTAGTCGTTCTCGGCAATCTTGCGCAGGATCCGGCGCATGATCTTACCCGATCGCGTTTTCGGCAGGCCCGGGGCCCACTGGATCAGGTCGGGCTTGGCGATCGGCCCGATCTCCGAGCGGACCCAGGTCTCCAGCTCCTTGCGCAGCTCCTCGGTGGGCTCTTCGCCGGCCATCAGGGTCACATAGGCATAGATGCCCTGTCCCTTGATGTCGTGGGGATAGCCCACAACCGCGCTTTCGGCGACCTTGGGGTGGGCCACAAGCGCGCTTTCCACCTCGGCGGTGCCCATGCGGTGGCCGGAGACGTTGATCACGTCATCCACGCGCCCGGTGATCCAGTAATAGCCATCGGCATCGCGCCGGCAGCCGTCGCCGGTGAAGTAATAGCCTTTATAGTCGCTGAAATAGGTCTTCTCGAAGCGCTCATGGTCGCCAAAGACCGTGCGCATCTGGCCCGGCCAGCTGTCTTTCATGCACAAGACACCCTCGGCTTCGGTGTCTGTGATCTCGGCGCCGGTGGTCGGCTCGAGGATGACCGGCGTGATCCCGAAGAACGGGAAGGTCGCGGAGCCGGGCTTGGTCGTCGTCGCGCCGGGCAGGGGGGTCATCAGGTGCCCGCCGGTTTCGGTCTGCCACCACGTGTCGACGATCGGGCAGCGCCCGCCTCCGACAACCTCGTTATACCAGTTCCATGCCTCGGGGTTGATCGGCTCGCCCACGGTGCCAAGCACCTTCAGGCTGCTCAGATCGCATTTCTTCACATAGTCGTCGCCCTGTCCCATCAGCGCCCGGATCGCGGTGGGCGCGGTGTAGAACTGGTTGACCTTGTGCTCTTCGCAGACCTGCCAGAACCGCGAGGCATCGGGATAGGTGGGCACACCCTCGAACATCAGCGTGGTCGCGCCATTGGCCAGCGGCCCGTAGACGATATAGCTGTGGCCGGTCACCCAGCCCACATCGGCGGTGCACCAGAAAATGTCGCCATCGTGGTAATCGAACACGTATTCATGCGTCATGGACGCAAAGACCAGATAGCCGCCTGTCGTATGCACCACGCCCTTGGGCATGCCGGTCGAGCCGGAGGTGTAGAGAATGAAGAGCGGGTCTTCCGCACCCATTTCCTCGGGCGGGCAATCGGCGGAGACATTGGCCTCCAGTTCGTGCAGCCAGAAATCGCGGCCGTCTTCCATGGCGACATCGCCACCGGTGCGTTGGACCACGAGCATCTTTGCGCCGCTGGTGACGGATCCGAACGCCTTGTCGGCATTGGCTTTCAGGGGCGTGTTGCGCCCGCCGCGCGGGGCCTCGTCGGCGGTGATCACCACCTTGGCCTGCGAGCCGTTGACGCGGGCGGCCAGCGCATCGGGGCTGAAGCCTGCAAAGACGATGGAGTGCACGGCACCGATCCGCGTGCAGGCCAGCATGGCAAAGGCGGCCTCGGGGATCATCGGCATGTAGATCACGACGCGGTCGCCTTTGCCGATGCCCATCTCCTTGAGGACATTGGCAAACTTGCAGACCTCGGTGTGCAGTTCCTTGTAGGTGATGTGGCGCGACGGGGCGTCGAAATCATCGGGCTCCCAGATGATCGCCGTCTGGTCGCCGCGGGTCTCGAGATGGCGGTCGACACAGTTGGCCGAGACGTTCAGCGTGCCGTCCTCATACCATTTGATATCGACATTGCCGAACTCGAAGCTGGTGTTCTTGACCTTGGTATAGGGCTTGATCCAGTCGAGCCGCTTGCCTTGCTCACCCCAGAACTTCTCCGGGTCGGCGATGCTTTCGGCATACATCCGGTCATAGGTCGCCTGATCGGCATGCGCGTTGGCGGCAAAATCGGGGGTGGGGGGATAGGTCTTGTTAATCATGGGATGTCCCTGGTCATTATTCGTCGCGTTACTTGCTGGGTGCAGCCTGCGGGTTCATCGGGTCAGGCGCAATTCTCTATGGCCTGAAACGGCGCGGGCCGACTTGATCTGGCGCAAGCTGCCCCGAGGAGGAAGCGGGGCAGCTGCACAACAGCAGGTCAGATCGCCAGATATTCCGCCCGCAGTTTCTCGTCATCCAGCACTTCCTTGGCCGAGCCGTCGAACACCACCGATCCGGTGTCGAGGATCACGGCGCGGTCGGCCAGCTTGAGCGCGGCCACGGCGTTCTGCTCGACGATGATCGTCGTGATGCCCTGATCGCGGATCACGTTCAGGGTCTTGGCGATCTCCTGCACGATCACGGGGGCGAGGCCCTCATAGGGTTCATCGAGCAGCAGCACCTTGATGTCGCGGCACAAGGCGCGGGCGATCGACAGCATCTGCTGTTCGCCGCCCGACAGCGTCACGCCTTCCTGCTTGCGCCGTTCGCCAAGCCGCGGGAACAGGTCGTAGACCCGCTCGAGCGACCAGCCGATGGGCGGTGCGATCTGCGCCAGCTGCAGGTTTTCCTCGACCGTCAGGCCGGGAATGATCCGCCGGTCCTCGGGCACCAGCGCGATCCCGGCCGCAGAGGCCTCGTAGGAGGCCATCTTGTGGAGCGGCTGGTGATCCAGCCAGATCTCGCCATGTTGCACCTGCGGGCTGTCGAGACGCGCGATCGAGCGCAGCGTCGAGGTCTTGCCGGCCCCGTTGCGCCCCAGAAGCGCGAGGATCTCGCCTTCATGCACGTTGAAGCTGACGCCCTGCACGATGTAGCTCTCGCCGTAATAGGCTTCCAGATCCCATACGGAGAGGAAGGCCGGGGCGGTTGCCGCGTGGTTGGCATTCTTGTCGATATCAGGTTTCACGTTCATCGCTGTGTCCTCCGCCATTACACTTGCGCTTCGCCAAGATAGGCTTCGCGGACTTTCGGATGGCCCTTGATGTTCTCGGGCGTCTCTTCCACCAGCGGCGTGCCCTGCGCGAGCACGGTAATCCGCTCGGCGAGGCTGAAGACCACGTGCATGTCATGCTCGATGATCGCCATGGTGATGTCGCGCTTCTCCTTGATCTCCTTGAGCAGGTCGATCGTGTTGTTGGTGTCGGCGCGCGCCATGCCGGCGGTGGGCTCGTCGAGCAAGAGCAGCTTTGGCTCCTGCACAAGGCACATCGCCATTTCCAGCCGCCGCTTGTCCCCGCGCGACAGCGAGGCCGCATGCATGTTCCGCTTTTCGAGCATGTTGACGTCATCGAGGATCGCTTCCGCTTTCTCGATCAGGCTCATCTCGTTTTCGAAATGCTCGTAGGCGTGCATCCGGAACGATCCGTCGCGCTTTGCAAAGCACGGGATCAGGATGTTTTCCATCACCGAGAGATCTCCGAAGATCTCGGGCGTCTGGAACACGCGGCTGATGCCCATCTGGTTGATCTCGTGCGGCTTGCGCCCCAGCACGGACTGCCCGTCAAACATCACCGATCCTGTGTCGGGGATCAGCTTGCCCACCAGACAGTTCAGCAGGGTGGATTTGCCGGCCCCGTTGGGGCCGATGATGGCGTGGACGGTGTTCTGCTCGACCGAGAGGTTCACATCCCCCAGTGCCTGCAGGCCGCCGAAGCGCTTGTTGACACCTTTGACTTCAAGAATACCCATGATCGTGTCTCCTTATTCCGCAGGTGTCTTGCTGGACGGGGTCTCTTCGGCGCCTTTCTTGCGCTTCAGGAACTTGGCCATCCGCTGTCCGCCTTCGACGAGGCCGCCGGGCAGGAAGATCACCACCGCCATGAAGACGATGCCGAGCGTCAGGTGCCAGCCTTTGCCGATGAACGGATGAATGATGTAGACGATGAAGTCCTCGAGCCCGTCGGGCATGAAGGCGAACCACTGGTGCAGGATGTTGTCGTTGATCTTGGAAATGATGTTTTCCATGTATTTGATCAGACCTGCGCCGAGGACCGGGCCGATCAGCGTGCCGACACCGCCGAGGATGGACATGAGCACAACCTCACCCGATGCGGTCCAGAACATGCGTTCGGGGCCAACCTGTGTGTCCATCGCAACCATCAGGCCGCCGGCCAGACCGGCATACATGCCCGAGATCACGAAGGCCGCCAGCGTGTAGGGGCGTGCATTGAGGCCCGTGTAGCTCATGCGTTGCTGGTTCGATTTGACCGCGCGCAGCATCATGCCGAAGGGCGAGCGGAAGATCCGGATCGAGACATAGAAGGCGGCCAGCATGATCAGCGCGGCAATGTAGTAGCCCGCGTTGAAGGTCCACAGCCAGTCACCCACGGAGAACTCGAAGCTCGCCCGCATATCCACGCCGAAGAGGTTGGCGCGCCCGATCTCACCTTCGGCGAGGTTGGACAGCAGCGGACGGTCCGTCGGCTTGATCTGAAGGCCGGTCTCGCCACCTGTGATCGGCGTCAGCACCGAATAGGCCAGCGCATAAGACATCTGCGCGAAGGCCAGGGTGAGGATCGAGAAGTAGATCCCCGAGCGCCGCAGCGAGATGAAGCCCACCACGAGGGCGAAGAGCCCCGCAAAGACGACCGACATGATGATCGCCGGGATGATGTTGAGCGTCAGCAGCTTCATCATCCAGATCGCCGCGTAGGAGCCGACCCCGAGGAAGGCGGCATGACCGAAGGAGAGATATCCGGTCAGGCCGAAGAGAATGTTGAAGCCGATCGCGAAGATCCCGAAGATCACGAAGCGCTGCATCAGGTCCGGATAACCGGCGTTGAACTGCGCGAGGCTTGAGCCCTCGGGGAACGGGTTCAGAAGGAAGGGGGCCAGCATCGTCAGGATCGCGACGATCACCAGAAGCCCGAAATCTTTCCTGTTGAGCCCCAGATAGGGCGTCGTGCCTGCCTGTTTCTTAGGCGTGCTCGCGGCGCGAACGGGGGCGGTGTTTGTTGTTTGCTCGGTCATGACTTAATCCTCCATCACGCCTTTGCGTCCCATCAGACCGCGCGGACGGGTCAGCAGGATGACGATGGCGACGAGGTAGATGATGATCTGGTTGATGCCGGGGATGATTTCGATCACCTGCGCCATCGAGGCGAAGCTTTCGAGAATACCTAACAGGAACCCCGCTAAGACGGCGCCGGGCAGAGATCCCATGCCGCCCACAACCACCACGACGAAGCTGAGCACAAGGAAGTCCATCCCCATGTGGTAGTTGGGTGAGTTTATGGGCGTGTACATGACCCCCGCGAGCCCCGCCACACAGGCCGCGATTGCGAACATGATGGTGAACCGGCGGTCGATGTTGATGCCCAGAAGCCCGACCGTCTCGCGGTCTGCCATACCGGCCCGCACAACCATCCCGAAGGTGGTGAACTGCAGGAAGGCGAAGACCCCGGCGATGATGACCATGGCGAAGCCGAAATAGATCAGGCGCCAGTAGGGGTAGATGATGTTTTCCATCCCGATCAGCGCGCCGAAATCGAACGAGCCTGTGAAGGCCGGAGGGGCGGGGGTCGGGATCGGGTTTGCGCCGTAGAAGGCCTTGATGATCTCCTGCAGCACGATCGCGAGGCCGAAGGTCACAAGGATCTGGTCGGCATGCGGGCGCTTGTAGAAATGCTTGATCAGGCCGCGCTCCATGGCAAAGCCGACAAACATCATGATCGGGATCGAGAACAGGATCGCGAGTGGTACAGACCAGTTTATCACCGCCTGTCCGGCATCCGCGCCGAGAAAATCGTAAAGATAGGGAACATCGACTTTCAGCGGATTGCCGAGAAAATCGGTACGGGTCTCGTCGACAACTTCGTGGCTCAGGCTGAGAATGCGCTGCAGCGTCACGGCGCAGAACGCACCGATCATGAAGAGCGCACCATGTGCGAAGTTAACGACGCCGAGCGTCCCGAAAATAAGCGTCAGGCCGAGCGCGATCAGCGCATAGGCCGAGCCCTTGTCGAGGCCGTTCAGAGTTTGAAGGATGATGGCGTCCATGGTCCCCACCTCTTGGGTTGCGGCTAGTGTCCGGGTCTCTTCGGACCCAAAGGGGTGTGGAAGGGCGGCGCACCGCCCTTCCTGAAGTCTGTCTTACGCTTACGCGCCGGGGTTGCAGGAACCGAGCGTGGCTTCTGCGCCGCCCATCTGCGGGTGGTCGGGTGCGTAGGTCACCTGGTCGACCGGTGTGATTTCGACGATCTCGAGGAGGTCGAATTCAGAGGTCGGGTTCTCTTTACCCTTCACGACGAGAACGTCCTTGAAGCACTGGTGGTCAGCGCCGCGGTAGAGCGTCTTGCCATTGCCCAGACCGTCGAACTCGAAATCTTCGAGCGCTTCGGCAACCGCGCAGGGGTTGAAGCTGCCGGCACGGTTCACGGCGTCTGCATAAAGCAGCGTCTGGCAGTACACGGTGTGTGCGGCCTGCGACGGCGGGAAGCCGTACTTCGTGCCGAACGAGCGGACGAATGCCTTGGAGCCTTCGTCCTGCAGCGACCAGTGCCAGTTCGTCGAGCCGAAGATGCCCTTAACGTTGGCGCCGGCACCACGTGCCATCAGGCGCGAGTAGAGCGGAACGACGATCTCGAAGTTCTTGCCGTTGACCATACGGTCACGCAGGCCGAACTGAACGGCGTTGGTGAGCGAGTTCACCATGTTGCCGCCGTAGTGGTTGAGAACCAGAACGTCCGCGTCGGTCTGCAGAACCGGTGCGATATAGGAAGAGAAGTCGGTCTGCGTCAGCGGCGTCTTCACGGCGTTGACGGTTTCCCAACCCACGGCCTCGGTCGCCTGGGTGACGGCCTCTTCGGTCGTGTAGCCCCAGTTGTAATCGGCGGTCAGGTGATAGGCCTTGCGGTCCTTGCCGTAAGCGTTGGCAAGCACCGGTGCGAGAGCGGCACCCGACATGTAGGAGTTGAAGAAGTGACGGAAGCCGTTGGCCTTCCGGTCCTTACCCGTGGTGTCGTTGGAGTGCGTCAGGCCAGCCATGAAGATGATGCCGGCTTCCTGGCAGAGCGCCTGCACGGCCACAGCCACACCAGAGGACGAGCCGCCGGTGATCATGATGGCGCCGTCTTTTTCGATCATCGACTTGGCCGATGCGCGGGCGGCGTCAGACTTGGTCTGCGTGTCGCCGGTCACATACTCGACCTTCTTGCCGAGGATGCCCGTGCCGTCCAGCGTCTTGGACGAGAAGGTGTTCAGCATACCGCCGTCGCCGCCACCGTTCAGGTGCTCGACAGCAAGCTCATATGCGCGCAGCTCGTCCGCGCCCTCGTCGGCATAGGGACCGGACTGAGGCACGTTGAAGCCGAGGGTCACGGAACCGCCGGTTGGTTCATTGGTAAAGGCGGATGCGGAACCTGCGGTAAAGATCGTGGGAACTGCGAGGCCAACGCCGGCTACGGCGCTTGTCTTGAGCAGTCCACGACGGGTGAAGTTAGATTTGGACATTAAAATCCTCCCTAAGTGGCTTTTGGGTCCAACGTCTCCTCACGCAGACCCGGTCCATTTTTACGGACTGCGAATACTATCGGCGCGGTTGTGCAAATGGATCAACAAATGCTTGATGGGGCTTTGCTTTTTTGTAAATTTATAGACATCGCACTTGCAGAAAGTGTAAATTAATTTTCAACGCGCTGCGGAAAACCGCTGTAATCATTGGAGACTGCCCATGCCGAAACGTGCCTTGAGCGGGACCAGAATCCGCGAACGGCGGACGGTTGCGGGGCTCAAACAGTCCGAATTGGCGGCCCGTGTCGGGATTTCTCCGAGCTATCTGAACCTGATCGAACACAACCGGCGCAGAATCGGCGGCTCGCTTCTGGTGTCTCTGGCCGACGCGCTCGGGGTCGAGGCGGCGGTGCTCGCGCAGGGGGCGGAAGCGGAAATGCTGACCACCCTTCAGGACGCGGCCCACTCCAGTGACGTGGCCCAGATCGAGAGCGAACGGATCGAGGAACTGGCCGGCCGGTTCCCCGGCTGGGTGGCCCATATCGCAGGCCAGCATCGCCGGATTGCCAGTCTTGAGCGCACCGTCAACAGCCTCAACGACCGGCTGACACATGACCCGGTTCTGTCCGAAAAGATGCATGAGGTGCTGGCCGCCGTCTCAGCGATCCGTTCGACCTCGGCGATCCTCGTGGCCGAGCCCGATATCGATCCGGACTGGCGCACGCGGTTTCATACCAATATCGACGCCGAGAGCCGGCGTCTGGCCGAAACCTCCGCCGCGATGGCGGCCCATTTCGACCGGATCGGGCGCGAGGAAAGCGGATTTGCCACGCCGCTCGAGGCGGCGGCGGAGTTTTTTGACGCGCACGGGTTTCATTTTCCCGCGCTGGAGGCCGAGGGCGAGACGGCGGTGCAGGCGGTTCTCGCCGCAGGGCCCACGCCGCCATCCAAACCGGCCCGCGCCATGGTGCGCGCGCAGCTGGTCACCTATGCCCGGGACGCGGCCGCCTTGCCGCTGGCGGCTTTCGCCGCCGCCGCGCGGGAGAGCGCCTATGATCCCGCCGCCCTTGCGCACCGGTTCGGCGCGCCGCTCGAGCAGGTGTTCCGGCGGCTGGCGAGCCTTCCGGCGGGGCCCGATCTGCCGGCAATCGGCCTGATCCGTTGCGACGCATCCGGCGCGTTCATCCTGCGCAAGCAGCCGCCGGGGTTTCCGATGCCGCGTTTCGGCGCGGCCTGTCCGCTCTGGCCGCTTTATTCCGCGCTGTCGGCGCCCGGCATGCCTGTTCGCCGCATTCTCGAGACCACCGAGAACACCGTTTTCACCGCCTACGCGGTGGCGGGGCCGTCGGGGCAGCTGGATTTCGACGGCCCGCCGGTTCACACGGCCTCGATGCTGCTGGTCGGCGACAGGGGCGGGGCCAATCCGGACGCAGGTTTGGCGGGGTCTGCGCGGCTTTCTGTCGGGGCCAGTTGCCGCGTCTGCCCGCGCGCGCGCTGCCCGGCGCGGCGGGAGCCGTCAATCCTCGCGGATGGCTGAAACAGGGCATGCGGAGGCCAGTGTCGGGGCCGGTTTCGGGGGCTGTCTGCCCCCGCGGCGCGGAGCGCCTTCCCCCGAGGATATTTTTCCAGACGCGAAATGCAGGTCGGGCGGGTGTGCGTGCTGTCGTGTTGAAGTTTTGACAGCGCACAAAATCTGGGCATTACTGGCAGCAAGACCAGATACTGGCCAGACTTAGGGAGGGGTTCGGCGCGTGGGCAATTCCGTATTACTGATTGAGGACGAGCCCAATATCATCGAGGCGATCAGTTTCTTGCTGGAGCGCGATGGTTGGACGGTCCGGATTCATTCGGATGGCACCGGTGCGCTGGAGGCTGTCGCGCGGACCACGCCGGATGTGGTGATCCTTGATGTGATGTTGCCCGGTCGCAGCGGTTTCGACATTCTGCGCGATCTGCGGGTGTGCGAGGAGACGCGGGATTTGCCGGTCCTGATGCTGACGGCGCGGGGCCAGACCAAGGATCGGGATCTGGCGAAGACCTACGGGGTCAGCCATTTCATGACCAAGCCGTTTTCCAATGACGAAATGCTCAGAACCGTGCGCGCGCTCTCGGAGGGCACGCCTGTATGAGCCGGGCGCGTGACGCCGTCTTTCTGGAGCGCAAGGTCTACCGGCGCCGGCGTATGATCGATGCGGCGAAGATGTTGCCGGTTCTGGCCTGTATCCTGTTTCTCTTTCCGGCCCTGATCATCGGGGAGGAGGCGGCGGCGCCGTCGACCGCGCTCCGGCTGGTCTATTTCTTCTTCGTCTGGTTTTCGCTGATCATGGTGGCGGCCATGACCGCGCGCGCCCTGCGGCGTGCCGGTGAGGAGGAGCCTGTCTCTGCGCGCGCCCAGCCACAGGATGGAGCGCAAGACTGATGGTGGCGTTCAACACGCTCGTTTTTGTCTCCATCGCCTATGTCGTTCTGCTCTTCGGCATCGCGGCTTTCGCGGACCGGCGCGCGCGGCGGGGCCAGACGCGCTGGCTGCGTTCGCCTCTGACCTATACGTTGTCGCTCAGTGTTTATTGCACCGCCTGGACCTTTTACGGCGCGGTCGGAAGTGCGGCGCGCTCGGGGCTGGAATATCTCACGATCTATCTCGGTCCGACGCTGGTCTTTCTGGGATGGTGGTGGCTGTTGCGCAAGCTCGTGCGGATCGGGCGGGCCGAGAGGATCACCTCGATTGCCGACCTGATCTCCAGCCGCTACGGCAAGTCCTCGTCGCTGGCTGTCGTGGTCACGCTGCTCGCCGTGGTGGGCTCCACCCCCTATATCGCTTTGCAGTTGCAGTCGGTCACCTTGTCGTTCGCGGTTTTTGCCGATCTCTCGGTCGCCCCCGGAGCCAGCGGCTGGCAGGAGGCCGATCTCAACCAGACCGCGTTTTTCGTGGCTGTCGGTCTGGCGATTTTCACCGTCTTGTTCGGGACCCGCAATCTGGACGCCAATGAACGCCATCACGGCGTGGTCACCGCCATTGCCGTTGAGGCCGTCGTCAAGCTGGTCGCGCTTCTGGCGGTGGGCGTCTTCGTGGTCTGGGGGATCGGCGGCGGGCTTGCGGACACGCTGCGCCAGATCGAGACCAGCCCGGTGGCAACCTGGCAACCCGATGCGGGGCGCTGGGTCGGTATGACCTTCCTGTCGGCGGCGGCGATTATCTGTCTGCCGCGCATGTTTCAGGTCATGGTGGTCGAGAACGAGGACGAGCGGCATCTGAGTGTCGCAAGCTGGGCGTTTCCGCTCTACCTTCTGGCCATGAGCCTCTTTGTGGTGCCGATCGCCGTGGTCGGGCTGGCGGTGCTGCCTGAAGGCTCGAACCCCGACCTCTTCGTGCTGACGCTGCCTCTGGCGCTCGATCAGAGCAATCTTGCGGTGCTGGCCTTTCTGGGCGGCTTCTCCTCGGCCACATCCATGGTGATCGTGGTCGCGATCGCACTTTCCACGATGGTCTCCAACCATATCGTGATCCCGCTCTGGCTCGCGATGCAAAGCCAGCGGGCCACCATTTCAGGCGATGTGCGCAATGTCGTGATCCTGTCGCGGCGTCTTTCGATCGGGGCGATCCTTGCGCTGGGCTATACCTATTACCGCATCACCGGCGGGACGGCGGCGCTGTCTTCGATCGGCTTGGTGGCCTTTGTCGGGGTCGCCCAGATCCTGCCGGCGCTGATCGGCGCGCTGTTCTGGCGCGGGGCGAGCCGGCGCGGCGCCATGGCGGGCGTCGTCACGGGGTTTGTCATCTGGGGCTATACGCTCTTCATCCCCGCCATTGGCCTGCTGCCCGATACGATCCTGCAGCAGGGGCTCTTCGGGCTCGGTATCCTGCGACCGCAGGAACTTTTCGGTCTGGCCGGCATGGATCCGCTGGTGCATGCAACCTTCTGGTCGATCCTGCTCAACACTCTGGCCTTCGTCATGGTCTCGCTGATTTCCTTCCCGACGCCGCTGGAACGTCTGCAGGGGGCAAGCTTTGTCAATGTCTTCGACCGCAGCGCCAGCGCCAGCGGCTGGACTGGCGGGCAGGCGGGAAGCGAGGACCTTCTGGTGATGGCGCAGCGTCTTCTGGGCGGGCGCGAGGCGCAGGAGCTCTTTCAGGACGCGGCGCACGGGCAGGGCAAGCTGGGGTATCTGCCCGATCCCACGCCGGAATTTGTCGACCGGCTGGAGCGGGAACTGGCGGGCTCTGTCGGGGCGGCCACCGCCCATGCCATGGTCGGGCAGATCAACGGGCAATCCTCGGTCTCGGTCGAGGACCTGCTCGCCGTGGCTGACGAATCCGCGCAGATGCTGGAATATTCCAGCGCGCTCGAAGCAAAATCCGCGGAGCTGGAAAAGACCGCGCTCCAGCTGCGCGAGGCCAACACCAAGCTGACGGAGCTGTCGCTGCAAAAGGACGCGTTCCTGTCGCAGGTCAGCCACGAGCTGCGCACGCCGATGACCTCGATCCGCTCCTTCTCGGAGTTCCTGATGGAGGGGGATCTGGCCGTGAAGGACCGGACCCGCTATTCGAACATCATTCATGACGAAAGCATCCGGCTGACCCGCCTTCTCGATGATCTGCTGGATCTCAGCGTTCTGGAGAACGGGCAGGTGGTGCTCAACACCCAGCGCGCCGAATTGCGCGACCTTCTCGACCGGGCCGAGGCCTCGGCCGGCGTCAATGACCGCGAGGGGGAAAAGCCGCGCTTGCGGATCCGGCGGACGCGGGCCGACGAGGCGATCGAACTGGACACCGATACCGACCGGCTGACACAGGTCTTCATCAACCTGATCTCGAATGCGCAGAAATACTGCATGGCCGAGGCGCCACAGCTGACCATCACCGTGCGCGCGCAAAACGAAACCGTCGAGATCGATTTCATCGACAATGGCGATGGCATCCCCGAGCGTCAGCAGGCGCTGATCTTCGAGAAATTCTCCCGCCTGAGCGATCAGGCTGCCGCGGGCAGCGCCGGTTTGGGGTTGGCGATCAGCCGCGAGATCATGCAGCGTCTGGGCGGCACGATCGCCTATCTGCCGGGGCAGGGCGGGGCGGCCTTCCGCGTAAGCCTGCCGCGCGTGGACCAGCAAAAGGCCGCATGACGGCCTCGGGTAACGGTTTTTCAGCTTTTCGCGCCTAGCTTGCCATCGAGGCATTGATGAGCAGCACTGTGACAGATCCTTCAGCGGCCCTGCGCAAGAAACTGAAACCGCGGACGCTGGCGCGGGGGCCGTGCTGTGACGTGCTGGAAGAAGAGAGCCCCGGCCTCTTCCGCAAAACCGCCAAGTCCTTGCTAAAGCTCGACCTTGTTGTCGAGGACTGCCGCGCGAAACGACTGCCCCCGGAGGCCGCGCTGGCCGCGATGCCGGAGCCCTGTTTGCCGATGCTGATCACGGCGTCCGGGGACCGGATGGGACTGTTTGTTCTCGATGGGGATCTGGTTGACGGGCTGATCGAGCAGCAGCTTCTGGGCTACGTGGCCCGTGCCCCGCGGATCGACCGACCGGTGACGCGGATCGACGGGGAGTTGAGCCGCGGCTTCGTGGCGGCCCTCCTCAAAAGCCTGAACGCGGATCTGGCCGAAGACCCGCGCGCCGAGGCCGTCTGCGGGTTCGCCACCCCGGTGATGGAGACGGATCGCGCCACGCTGGAGCTTGCGCTCTCCGCTCCGGCCTATGACGTTCTCGACCTGACACTCGATCTTGGAGGCGGGCAGAAAAAGGCGCAGGCACAATTGTGGTTTCCCGATGCGGGCGATCTGGATGCGACGCCGGGGGCAGGCTATCCCGCCGCGTGGCAGCAGCAGATGCGGGAAAGCGTCCTGTCCGCCCCGATCCGCGTGGAGGCGCGCCTGCCGCCGGTCCCGATCTCCATCGCTGATTTTGCGGGTCTGCGGGTCGGCGTCACCTTGCCTTTGCCGGGCAACATCCTGCAACAGGCCATGCTGGTGGATGTGGCCGGAAACGAAGTTGCCACTGGCAGGCTGGGCCAGTTGAACGGGGTCCGTGCGTTCAGGATCGCGACCGTCCTGTCAGAGCAGGACGCGCCCGCACAGGAGGTTCTGCCCGGCCCGGATCTGGCGGATCTGGCCGCGCCCGCGCCGGGCCTGCCCGCAGAGTTTGCGCCCGATCCTGCGCCTGCCTTCGGAGATGAGGCGGGGCAGGGCCTGACGGGTGGTCCCGCGCCGGTTGAGCTTCCTCCGGAGATGGCGGAGATCGCCGCCCAGACGCCCGACATGGCGCCACTTGCCGATACACCCCTTCCCGATGCGCCGCTTCCCGATCTGCCCGCATCCGATGACGCGGCAGACCTCCCGGACATGCCAGATTTTCCGGCCATGGCCGTGGCGGACATCCCCGTGCCGGTCGACTAAGCCGCCCGCGACCGCGACACGGGGGGCATAACGCGACGCCGGCTGAAAGGTGCCACCAAAAGAAAAAGGGCGCCGCCGGCGCCCTTTCCCAAATCTGTGTGCTGGAGATCAGCAGCTGTAGTACAGCTTGTATTCCATCGGGTGAGGCGTGTGCTCGTAGGCGTAAACCTCTTCCCACTTGAGCTCCATGTAACCGTCGAGCTGGTCCTTGGTGAACACGTCACCGGCCAGCAGGAACTCGTGATCCTCTTCCAGAGCGTCCAGAGCTTCGCGCAGCGAGGCACAAACGGTCGGGATGGCATCCAGTTCTTCCGGCGGCAGATCGTAGAGGTCTTTGTCCGAAGACGCGCCCGGGTCGATCTTGTTCTTGATGCCGTCAAGGCCGGCCATCAGCAGTGCCGCGAAGCACAGGTAGGGGTTTGCAGCCGGATCGGGGAAGCGGGCCTCGACACGCTTTGCCTTCGGCGATTCCGCCCACGGGATCCGGACACAACCGGACCGGTTACGGGCCGAGTAGGCGCGCAGAACGGGAGCTTCGAAACCCGGGATCAGACGCTTGTAGGAGTTGGTCGACGGGTTGGTGAAGGCGTTCAGAGCCTTGGCGTGCTTGAGGATGCCGCCGATGAAGTACAGGGCTTCCTGGCTCAGGTCGGCATACTTGTCGCCTGCAAAGAGCGGCTTGCCGTCTTTCCAGATCGACATGTTCACGTGCATGCCGGTGCCGTTGTCGCCTGCAATCGGCTTCGGCATGAAAGTGGCGGATTTGCCGTAAGCGTGGGCCACGTTGTGGATCACGTACTTATACTTCTGCAGCTCGTCAGCCTGATGCGTCAGCGAGCCAAAGATCAGGCCCAGCTCGTGCTGGCAGGACGCCACTTCGTGGTGATGCTTGTCGACCTTCATGCCCATCCGCTTCATGGTGGACAGCATCTCGGAGCGCAGGTCCTGTGCCGCGTCGGTCGGGTTCACGGGGAAGTAGCCGCCCTTAACGCCCGGACGGTGGCCCATGTTGCCCATCTCGTACTCGGAATCAGAGTTCCACGAGGCGTCGTTTGCGTCGACCTCGTAGGAGACCTTGTTCATCTCGACAGAGAAACGAACGTCGTCAAACAGGAAGAATTCAGCTTCCGGACCAAAGTAGGAAACGTCACCGATGCCGGAGGACTTCAGGTAGGCTTCGGCCTTCTCGGCGGTGCCGCGCGGGTCGCGGTCATAGGCCTCGCCCGTGTCAGGCTCAACGATGGAGCAGTGCAGACACAGCGTCTTTTCTGCGTAGAACGGGTCCACGTAGGCGCTGTTGGTGTCGGGCATCAGCTTCATGTCGGACTGGTCGATCGATTTCCAGCCAGCGATGGAGGAGCCGTCGAACATGAAGCCCTCTTCCAGGAAATCCTCGTCGACCTGATCGGCCATGACCGTCACGTGCTGCAGCTTGCCGCGCGGGTCCGTAAAGCGGATGTCTACATATTCGACATCCTCGTCCTTGATGGTCTTAAGCACATCGTTCTTGCTCATCTGACCTCTTCCTCTCTGAGTTTCGGGGTTGTTGCTTGGTCGGGCCTTGCGGCCCGGGGGTGAATGGATATGCGCCTAGAGCGCGTCGTCGCCTGTCTCGCCGGTCCGGATGCGGATCGCTTCCTCGACGGTGGAGACGAAGATTTTGCCGTCACCGATCTTGTCGGTCTTGGCCGCAGAAATGATGGATTCGATGGCGCCTTCCAACTGGTCATCGGCCAGCACCACCTCGATTTTCACTTTCGGCAGGAAATCCACGACATATTCCGCGCCGCGGTAGAGTTCAGTGTGGCCCTTCTGACGGCCAAAACCCTTGACCTCAGTCACGCTGAGGCCCTGAATGCCCAGCTCCTGCAGGGCTTCTTTGACTTCATCGAGCTTGAACGGCTTGATGATCGCTTCGATCTTTTTCATGTCCCGGCGACTCCCTTTTACGTCTTGTCTGGCCTGAGACCACTTTCAAAATTGCTGCACAATTGCCAAGCTGATCCCACACCGCGCAGGATGCGCTATAAAGTGTGTTTTGATTAAAAAATAGGCAAAACGCTGAATAAGAGTGCGAAATGTGAAAAACTGTGCAAATGACCGACGCCACTTCCATCTCCTGCGCTGAAATGCGCCGACTCGAACAGGCGGCCATGACCTCGGGTCTGGCAAGCGGGCTCGAATTGATGGAGCGCGCCGGATGCGGGGTCAAAGCAGCCCTGCTCGAGCTTTGGCCCGATCTCGATGGACCCGGTCACAGCGCCACCATTTTCTGCGGTCCCGGCAATAATGGCGGCGACGGATATGTCCTGGCCCGCCTGCTGCAAAACAGCGGCTGGACGGTGCGCGTCTTCTCGCACTCGGATCCCGAGCGGCTGCCGCCCGATGCGCTTGCCAATTACCGGCGCTGGATCGGCGAGGGGGGCGGGGTGCAGCCGCTTGAAGACTGGAACCCGGGCGAACACGGGCGCGCCGATCTCCTCGTCGATGCCCTCTTTGGCACCGGGCTGACCCGGCCGCTCGAAGGTTTGTCTGACCTGCTGGCCTATATCGACGACGCCGCGCTGCAAACGGCCGGCCCGGACGGCACACGCGTGGTCGCGGTGGATATCCCGAGCGGTCTGAACGCCGATACCGGAGAATGCCTGATGCCGTCTGGCGGCGGCACAGGCGCCGCCCATGCGAACCTGACAGTCAGCTTCCACAGCGCCAAGCACGGACATCTGAGGGGCCAAGGTCCGGAGCTCTGCGGCAAGCTTGTCATTGCGGATATAGGCCTGTGAGTTTCTTTTTGGCAAAAATATCCCCGCCGGAGGCCTGAAATGTTCACAGAACCCACGCGGATCACCCGCTCTGCCGCCATGATCGCGGCGCTGCAAAAAGGCCCTTCAGACCATAAATACGGGCATGGCCATGTCGTGGTGCTCAGCGGACCGGCGCATAAAACCGGTGCGGCGCGTTTGGCCGCGCGGGGCGCGTTGCGGATCGGGGCGGGTCTGGTCACGGTCGGGGCGCCCCCCACGGCCATGGCGGAATGCGCCGCGAACCTGACCGCCATCATGTTGCGCGAGGTCGCGGACGGGGCCGCGCTGAGCGAACTGCTGTCCGACACCCGCTTCAACGCGCTCTGTCTGGGCCCGGGGCTCGGCACAGGGCCCGAAGCGCAAGCGCGCGTCAAGGCCGCGCTGGATGCAGGGCGGCCGACCGTGCTCGATGCTGATGCGCTCTCGTCCCGGTTTTTCGACGGGGAGGACGCGCTGTTCGGCACGTTGCATTCCCAATGTGTGCTCACCCCCCATGCAGGGGAGTTTGCCCGCGTTTTCCCGCAGATCGCAAAGACGCTGTCGGCGGGCGGCTCAAAGGCCGAAGCGACCCGGAAGGCGGCCCGACAGGCCGGCTGCGTCGTGCTCTTCAAGGGGCCGGATACGGTGATCGCCGCCCCCGACGGGCGTTGTGCGATCCACGAGGCACGGGGCGAACGTGCCGCCCCGTGGCTGGCCACGGCGGGTGCGGGCGATGTGCTCGCAGGGTTTATCGCGGGGCTTCTGGCGCGGGGGCTGGACCCGATGGACGCCGCCCGGATGGCAACCTGGCTGCATGTGGAATGCGCGCGGGCGTTCGGCCCGGGCCTGATTGCCGAAGACCTGCCGGAGATCCTGCCGCAGGTCTTTCAAAATCTTGGTTTGGGGGAATAGATCCGGGAAGGACAGCGCCGCGCAGCCGTCTCAGGCCGCTGACTGCGTGCCTTTGGTGCCGTGGGGTGTCTTGACCGCGCTGCTGACCATCTCGACGCCATCTGCGTAATAGACCTGTTCGGTATCGAAGACGAGATCGTAGACCGTGTAGGTCTCTTCTTCGTCCATCCGCGCGATGTACTCGCCATCGATCAGACGCGAGAGATGGACGATGACCTGCTCGTGACCGAACATGATCGGAGCCCGCCAGTCGCGCACCAGCACATATTGATCGGGCGCCACCAGCATATCACTGTTCGGGCGGTCATGGCCCAGCACGTCCTTGGACAATTTGAGCGGACGCATCTTGATCTCGCGGACACGCAGAGCGCGCAACTCACGCATGCCGTTGCGGGTAATCACGGCATCCCCGGCCTTCAGGGTTTCGATATTCTGGTAGCCGTTGATGCCCAGAACACGAACACCTCCGACGAGGCCGGTCTTGACGCTGGCAGCCGCGCCAAGCCGGGCAGCTTTCCTCGCAGCAGATTTCGAAAAGGCAGACATCTCAAAATTCCTCGTTAAGACGGCCTCAAACTGGACGGCAATTGCGGCATAAAATCGCCGCTCTTCCGCCAATCCGGTGACCATATGGGGAAAATTGCACGGCGCCGTGTTGCATCGCGAAAGGTGCCGCCAAGACGAATTTTCGGCTCGCATCCCCTTTGCAGCTTTGCTAAATGGGCGCGAATGCGGCGCGTGCGGGGAAATCTGACCCCCGAACGGGTCAACGAACAGGTTTTTTGCGGGTGTGGCGGAATTGGTAGACGCACCAGATTTAGGTTCTGGCGCCGCAAGGCGTGGGGGTTCAAGTCCCTTCACCCGCACCACGAGACATAAAGGACGGAAAACATGCAGGTCACCGAGACCCTGAACGAAGGCCTCAAGCGCGGCTACGCCATCACCGTGACAGCGGCTGAGCTGGACGCGAAGGTCAATGAAAAGCTGGCCGAGGCACAGCCCGATGTCGAAATGAAGGGCTTCCGCAAGGGCAAGGTGCCGCTGGCGCTGCTCAAGAAGCAGTTCGGCCCCCGTGTTCTGGGCGAGGCCATGCAGGAAAGCATCGACGGCGCCATGTCCAAGCATTTCGAGGAAAGCGGCGACCGTCCGGCGCAGCAGCCCGAGATTAAGATGACCAACGAGGACTGGAAAGAAGGCGACGATGTCGAGGTTGCCGTGTCCTACGAGAACCTGCCGGACGTGCCGGATGTCGATCTGTCCAAGATCAAGCTCGAGAAGCTGGTCGTGAAGGCCGAAGACAAGGATGTCGACGAAGCGCTGGCCAATCTGGCCGAGACGGCCCAGAACTTCGAGGACCGCAAGAAAACCGCCAAATCCAAGGATGGCGATCAGGTGGTGATCGACTTCCTCGGCAAGGTGGATGGCGAAGCCTTTGAAGGTGGTTCTGCCGAAGATTACCCGCTGGTGCTGGGCTCCAACAGCTTCATCCCCGGTTTCGAAGAGCAGCTTGTCGGCGTGAAAGCCGGCGAAGAGGTCGAGGTGAACGTCACCTTCCCCGAGCAGTATCAGGCTGCGAACCTTGCCGGAAAAGACGCTGTGTTCGAGTGCAAGATCAAGGCCGTGAAAGAGCCGAAAGCCGCTGAGATCAATGACGAGCTGGCCACCCAGTTCGGCGCTGAGGATCTGGAGTCACTCAAAGGTCAGGTTGCCGAGCGTCTCGAAGCCGAGTTCGGCGGCGCGGCCCGCGCTGTCATGAAGCGCAAGCTGCTTGATGAGCTGGACAAGGCGGTCAAGTTCGAACTGCCGCCGTCGCTCGTCGACGCCGAAGCCGGTCAGATCGCCCACCAGCTGTGGCATGACGAAAACCCCGAGGTCGAAGGGCACGATCACCCTGAGATCGAACCCACCGACGAGCATAAGGAGCTCGCCGAGCGCCGCGTGCGCCTTGGTCTTCTGCTGGCCGAGCTGGGCCAGAAGAACGAGATCGAGGTGACCGATGCCGAGATGACGCAGGCGATCATGAACCAGGCCCGTCAGTATCCCGGTCAGGAACGCCAGTTCTTCGAGTTCGTGCAGCAAAACCAGCAGATGCAGCAGCAGATGCGCGCACCGATCTTCGAGGACAAGGTCATCGACTATGTCTTTGAGCTTGCCGAGGTGAAGGAGAAGACGGTCAAGAAAGCGGCGCTTGAGAAGGCGGTCGAGGCGCTGGAAGACGAAGCTTCCTGATCCTGACGTCTGCACTCAGGACCCTGAAATGAAGAAATGCGCTCCAGTCCGGAGCGCATTTTTTATTGAACAATAATATCTTGGTTGCCGAAGTTAAATTTTATCTCGGAGTTTGCCCGCCCGTCAGGAAGACAGGCGCGACATGCGCCGGGTCAAGCGGATCCAGATCCGCTGCAGCAGCGATGCGGACGCGTAGTCATGGCCCAGCGGACGCTTGCTCAGGATTTCCTGATCGATCAGATCCCGCGCCGAGGCGATCTGGATCGAATTGGCGGTCAGGGCCAGAAGATTGCCCGGATTGCCATTATAACGGATCATCAGAGAGGATTTCTCGAAAGGCGCCTTTTCGCTCGGCGGGGCATCCGGCCCGGGCTTTGGCCCCTGCACGGTCGCGATGGTCAGATCGTCGAACGGGATCACAAGCTCACCGCTGGTCTGTCCAAGCCGGTTGACCTGATAGTGGCGCACGCTGGCTTTCTCATGATCGATCGTCAGCACATTGTGCCAGTCGTGCCAGAATTTCGTGAGCATGACCCAGCCGATGCCCGCTGTGGCCGGAATGACGAGCAAACGCACAAGCGTCGCATCGGGTCCGCCGATATGGGCGTTGGGGATCAGGAAGGCGATCACTGATACGCCAAACCAGAACAGGGCGGCCATCAGTTCGAAGATCGCTTGTCTGGAGCGGCTTTCTGCTTGTTCTTCGGACAGGATAAGCTTTTGCCCCTGCTGTGTCAGGGTCAGCGTCCGGACGGGGATCGACCCCGGAAATTTAACACGATCACTGGAGAATTTCTTGATCATAAGGCCACACTTTCAACACTGCCTTCGGGGGTAGCAGTGGATTCGGGCAAAAACTTGAAAACAAAAAGGCCGCGTCGGGGAAACGCGGCCTTTTCTGAGATTATTTGAAGATTTTTACTCTTCTGCGTCAGCTTCCGGAGCGTCCTCGGCGACAGCTTCGGCGAGCTCGTCGTCCTCGGATGCGGCGGCGCCGATATCGTCGAACAGCTCGGCGATCTCGAATTCCGCTTCGGCTTCCGCTTCGGCCGCCAGTTCCTGAATGGACTTGCCGGAGGCCTGAAGTTCGGCTTCCTCGGACGAGCGTGCCACGTTCAGCGTGAAGGTGGAGTCAACTTCCGGGTGCAGGGTCACGGTGACCTCGTGCAGGCCCAGTTCCTTGATCGGGCGGTCCAGGGCAACCTGGCCGCGATCGATCGAGAAACCTTCGCCGGTGGCGGCTTCGGCTGCGTCACGGGTGGTGACAGAGCCGTAAAGCGCGCCGGCGTCGGAGGCCTGACGAATCACGATGAACTGCTGACCGTTGAGTTTCTCGGCCAGCGCCTCGGCTTCCTTGCGGGTTTCGAGGTTGCGGGCTTCCAGCTGGGCTTTCTGATTTTCGAACTGGGCCATGTTGGCGTCAGTTGCGTTCATCGCCTTGCCCTGCGGCAGCAGGAAGTTACGGGCATAGCCCGGCTTTACGTCAACGACTTCGCCCATCTGGCCAAGCTTTGCGACGCGTTCAAGAAGGATCACTTGCATGTCAGTATCCTCACTTCACAGCGTAGGGCAGCAGTGCGAGGAAACGTGCGCGTTTGATCGCACGTGCCAGAGCACGCTGGTTCTTTGCATTTACGGCAGTGATGCGCGAGGGCACGATCTTGCCGCGCTCGGACACGTAACGCTGCAGCAGGCGGGTGTCTTTGTAGTCGATCTTCGGCGCATTCTCGCCCGTGAACGGGTCGGACTTGCGACGACGGAAAAATGGTTTAGCAGCCATGGGTTAGCTCCCTTTCAAGACCAATTAGTTACGCGGGCGACGTTCGCGCTCGTCGCGTTTTTGCATCTGGACCGACGGGCCTTCCTCGTGCTCGTCGACCTTGATGGTGAGAACACGCATGACATCGTCATGCAGGCGCATCAGGCGTTCCATTTCCTGCACGGCGGGTGCGGGTGCATCCGAGCGCATGAAGGCGTAGTGACCCTTGCGGTTCTTGTTGATCTTGTAGGCCATTGTTTTCAGGCCCCAGTACTCGCTGTCGACAACCTTGCCACCATTGTCGGACAGGATCGCGCCGAAATGTTCGACCAGACCTTCGGCCTGGGTGTTCGACAGGTCCTGACGCGAGATAAAGACATGCTCATAAAACGGCATGGACATTCCTCTATGTTCTGACGTGCTTCAAAGGCCGGGCAATGACACCTTCGCACCCGACCACGAGGGGCACCGCGATTGATATATTTCGCGAAGGATGGCGCGGTATAGCAGCCTGAGCCATTGGCGCAAGCCGTAATTGCGCGCGGTGCACGCCTGCTTGGCAGGTTTCGATTCTCTGCGGCGCCGCTTTGATCCGGCGCAACCGGCCTGATTGCGAAAACACTGTAAAAACACATTGTAAAAACTCTGTGCGCGCTGTGCTTGTGAGGCGCGCGCGCTTTCGTTAGATCAGGGCAAACATCGCAGGAAGGGGCAACAATGCGCGCATTCGTATTTCCGGGCCAAGGGGCCCAGACCATTGGCATGGGCCGCGATCTGGCCGAGGCCTATCCCGACGCCAGGGCGGTTTTCGAGGAGGTCGATGACGCACTGGGCGAAAAGCTGAGCGCCTTGATCTGGGAGGGCGAGCAGGACGCGCTGACCTTGACCGAGAACGCGCAACCGGCGCTGATGGCGACATCGCTGGCGGCCATGGCGGCGCTGAAATCCGAAGGCGTGGCGGTCAATGCGGCCTCCTTCGTGGCCGGGCATTCCCTGGGCGAATATTCCGCGCTTGCCGCGGCTGGCGCGTTTTCGGTGGCCGATACGGCACGGCTGTTGCGCACGCGCGGGCTGGCCATGCAAAAGGCCGTGCCGGTGGGTGTGGGCGCGATGGCGGCCCTGCTGGGGCTGGATTTCGAGACCGCGGCAGCCGTGGCGCAGGAGGCCGCCGAAGGGCAGGTCTGTCAGGCGGCCAACGACAATGATCCCGGTCAGGTTGTGGTGTCGGGCCACCGCGAGGCGGTCGAGCGCGCGCTCGAGATTGCCAAGGCGAAAGGCGCCAAGCGGGCGATGCTTTTGCCGGTCAGCGCGCCGTTCCATTGCGCGCTGATGGCGCCGGCGGCCGAGGTGATGCAGGAGGCGCTTGCGGCCGTCGAGATCGCAACACCCGCCGTTCCGGTCGTAAGCAACGTCCGTGCCGCGGCGACAGACGATCCGGACGTGATCCGGGAGTTGCTGGTCGAACAGGTGACGGGCTCTGTGCGGTGGCGCGAGAGCGTGGCCTATATGGGCGCGCAGGGTGTCACGGAGATCTGGGAGATCGGTGCGGGCAAGGCACTGTCGGGGATGGTGCGGCGGGTCGACCGCGCGATTGCCACCCGCGCGGTGGGCGCAGCGGCGGATGTTGCGGCGGCCGTCGAGGCCGTGCAGGCCGGCTGAATTCAAGCTTTTGAGAGGGGCAGAGACATGACCGATTTGACTGGAAAGAACGCACTTGTGACCGGAGCATCCGGTGGCATTGGCGGGGCGATTGCCAAGGCGCTGCACGGGGCCGGGGCCACTGTAGCGCTGTCGGGCACGCGGGTGGAGCCGCTGGAGGCGCTGGCCGCCGAGCTGGGAGAGCGGGCCCATGTGCTGCCCTGCAACCTGAGCGATTTCGACGCGGTGGATGCCCTGCCCAAGCAGGCGGCCGAGGCGATGGGATCGGTCGATATCCTCGTCAACAATGCCGGCATCACCCGCGACAACCTGTTCATGCGGATGTCCGACGATGAATGGCAGAACGTGATCGACGTGAACCTGACCTCGACCTTCAAGCTCTGCAAGGGCGTGCTGCGCGGCATGATGAAGGCGCGCTGGGGCCGGATTATCAATATCTCCTCTGTCGTGGGCGCCACGGGCAACCCGGGGCAGGGCAACTATGCGGCCTCCAAGGCGGGCATGGTCGGTATGTCGAAATCACTGGCCTACGAGGTCGCCAGCCGCGGCATCACCGTGAACTGCGTCGCCCCCGGTTTCATCACCACGGCGATGACCGACAAGCTGACCGATGACCAGAAATCCGGCATCCTGTCGCAAATCCCTGCCGGGCGCATGGGAGAGGCCGACGAGATCGCCCATGCGGTGGCCTTTCTGGCCGCACCGGGCGCGGGCTATGTCACGGGCACGACGGTGCACGTCAATGGTGGCATGGCGATGATCTGAGCCGGGTCCGCCGTCGGTTTGCGCCGCGTCTGCACCGCGTCTGGACCGTGTCTACGCCGTGTCTGCGCCGCGTCTGCAACGACCCGCCGGTGCGCGATGGATAAGCATTTGCGTTCCCGATTTGATATGATATAGGCGGCGCAAGCACGCCGTGAGAGCTTCTCGCGGCGGTCGCTGTTGCGACACAATAGGCGGTCGCTCTTGCGACACAATAAAGGTCAAACGGCCAATTACCACGAGCGGGACAGACCCGACCAAATACGAGGATATTGATTATGAGCGACATCGCAGATCGCGTGAAAAAGATCGTTGTCGAACACCTGGGTGTTGAGGAAGACAAAGTTGTGGAAAACGCGTCCTTCATCGACGACCTTGGCGCCGACAGCCTGGACACTGTTGAGCTGGTCATGGCGTTCGAAGAAGAGTTCGGGATCGAGATCCCCGACGATGCCGCCGAGACGATCCAGACTTTTGGCGATGCGACCAAGTTTATCTCCGAAGCTTCCTAAGCCTGACGAGACCAGAATTCGAAACGGCGTCCCTTGCGGGGCGCCGTTTTTCTTTTGCCTTCTCCGTTAGAAACCCTGCGACCTTTAGATCCCTGCGACCGGCGTCTGCTTTGACGGATCGGAGACGTTCGGCGAAAAGGCGCTCTGCGACCTCTCGTACCTTCTTTCAGAGGGCTGTCCGTGGTATAAGAAAAAGCGCGAACACACTGATATAACTTCCTATTTACGGAGAAGGTTCTATGTGTACGATACGAAATACAACTTTAGCAGTACTGGGGTTATCGCTTTGTTTTGCAACAGGTGCGCAAGCCATCAGCCTTGGCGAGTTTGAGTACCGCAACAGTTGTGTTGCCTGTCACGGGGAAAGCGGCAAGGGCGATGGCCCGGTCAGCGATTTCCTCTCTGGAGCAGAAGTGCCGGATCTGACCGTTCTCCAGAAAAACAACAACGGCGTGTTCCCGGTTTCCGCGGCCTACGAGATCATCGACGGCACCGCCGAGGTCGGGGCGCACGGCATGCGCGACATGCTGATCTGGGGGGCCAGATACCGGATGCGTGCGGAGGCCGATCCCGATTTCGTGGAGCCCGATGCTTATGTGCGGACCCGGATCCTCGCCCTGATCGAATATCTGGTCGAGATTCAGGAATAAAATTCGCCTGAGCGAACCGGTCGGCAGAAAGCTGCGCGTGGTGCCTTGCCCCGCAGGGTTTCGCAAGTGTATGACCTTGTGAAACGCTGAAATTGATCTTGAATTGAGGGGTAGGGGTATGCGTCGCGTCGTAGTGACTGGCCTTGGGATGGTAACGCCGCTGGCAAGTGGTGTGGAAGAGACTTGGTCTCGGCTTCTGGAGGGCAAATCCGGAGCCGGAACCATCAAGAAATTCGATGCCAGCCATCTTGGCACGGGCTATGCCTGCGAGGTGCCGCGCGGGGACGGAACCGACGGCACCTTCAACCCTGACGACTGGATGGCGCCGAAAGAGCAGCGCAAGGTCGACGAGTTCATCCTCTACGGGGTGGCAGCGGCGGATATGGCTGTGGCGGATGCCGGCTGGACCCCCGAGGCGCGCGAGGATCTCGAGCGCACCGGCGTGATGATCGGCTCGGGCATCGGCGGTTTGTCCTCGATTGCCGATACTGCCGTTATGATCAAGGAGCGCGGTCCGCGCCGGGTCTCGCCCTTCTTCATCCCGGGCGCGCTGATCAACCTCGTCAGCGGGCAGGTCAGCATCAAATACGGCTACAAAGGCCCCAACCATGCGGTTGTCACGGCCTGTTCGACGGGGGCGCATGCCATTGGCGATGCGGCGCGTCTGATCGCGCTGGATGATGCCGATGTCATGATCGCAGGCGGTGCCGAGAGCCCGATTTCCGAGATTGGCATTGCCGGCTTCAACGCCTGCAAGGCGCTCAGCACCAAGCGCGCCGATGCGCCCGAGACCGCGAGCCGCCCGTGGGACGAGGATCGTGACGGTTTCGTCATGGGCGAGGGCGCAGGCGTCGTCGTTTTGGAAGAATACGAGCATGCCAAGGCGCGCGGTGCGAAGATCTACGCCGAGGTTCTGGGTTACGGCCTGTCGGGGGATGCCCATCACATCACGGCGCCGCCGGAAGATCACGAAGGCGCCGAGCGCGCCATGCGTGCGGCGGTCAAACGCGCTGGCATCGACGTGTCGCGGATCGACTACATCAATGCGCACGGCACCTCGACCATGGCCGATACGATCGAACTGGGGGCTGTCGAGCGTCTTCTGGGCGACGCGGCCGAGCATGCGACCATGTCCTCGACCAAATCCGCCACCGGGCACCTTTTGGGCGCGGCCGGCGCGATCGAGGCCATCTTCTGCATCCTTGCGCTGCGCGATCAGGTGGCCCCGCCCACCATCAACCTCGACAACCCGGCCGTGGACAGCAAGATCGACCTGTGCGCCAACGCCAAGGTGGAACGCAAAATCGATGTCGTGCTGTCGAACTCCTTCGGGTTCGGGGGGACGAATGCCTGTCTGATCATGGGGAAGGTCTGACCGCCGCATGTGGAAAGCCATTGCGTCAAACGCGCTGACACTCTTTATCGTCCTGCTGATTGTTCTGGGCGGCTTTATCGGCTGGGCGAAAGCGACGTTTGACGGCGCGGGGCCGCTGGCGGAGGCGAGCTTCTTCGAGGTGCCGCGTGGTGCATCCCTGCGCAGCGTGTCCCAGAAGCTCGAAGCGCAGGGCGCGGTGTCCTCGGCCATCCTGTTTCGGCTCGGCGTGGAATATTCCGAGCGCGCCGAGGATCTGAAGTTTGGCAATTACGAGATCCCGGCCGGGGCCTCCATGGCCGAAATCCTCGATATCCTGACCGAAGGCGGGCCAAGCACGTTCCGCTTCGTGGCAAGTTACGTGATCCGCAATTCCGGTGCTGAGATGCGGTTCCGCGAGCGCACACCGGGCACCGGCGAGGAGGTCGTGTTGGCGGAGTTCAAGGCCGGGGATCCGCTGCCCGAGGCCTATGCCGAGGCGGTCGCGGCCGACACGCCCATCGTCTACCGGGTCGGTGTCGCCGAGGGGTTGACGAGCTGGCAGATTGTCGAGGCGCTGCGGGCCGCAGATTTCCTTGAAGGTGAGATTGCGGAGCTTCCGGCCGAGGGCAGTCTGGCGCCCGATACCTATGAGGTGGCCCGGGGCGCCGATCGGGCCGGTATTCTGGAGAAGATGGCCGCGGCGCAAACGGATATTCTGGCCGACGCGTGGCAGGCACGGGCGCCCGATCTGCCGTTATCCTCGCCGGAGGAGGCTCTGATCCTCGCCTCGATCGTGGAGAAGGAAACCGGCGTTGCCGATGAGCGCCGGCAGGTGGCGAGTGTCTTCACCAACCGGCTGCGCAAGGGCATGAAGTTGCAGACGGACCCGACGGTGATCTACGGGATCACGCGCGGTGAGGGCAGTGGTCTGGGGCGGGGCATCCGCCAGAGCGAGTTGCGCCGCGAGACCCCTTACAACACCTATGTCATCGAAGGCCTGCCGCCGACGCCGATTGCCAACCCGGGCCGCAAGGCGATCGAGGCGGCGCTGAACCCCGATGATACGCCCTATATCTTCTTTGTTGCCGATGGCACGGGCGGGCATGCTTTTTCCGTCACCATTGCCGAGCACAACGCCAACGTGGCCCGCTGGCGCCGGATCGAAGCCGAGCGTAAGGCCAACAACTAGGCCAATGTGCTGATCCGCAGCGGGGCGCGCTAGGATGGCGCGCGTGCGCGGGGGCTCGCCCCCGGTCCCCCAGGATATTTTGGGAAACGCGAAGGGTGTGTCGCAGGTAGGGTTTCGTTAACCCATTGTTAATAAACACCGTTCGCAGGTCGTTCGGGCGATTTTGCTTGACTTTGCGAACGGTCTGGTGCATAGGTTTTGTCAAGCTGGGAGAATTGGGCAAGCGGCACGGACAGAGGGTCCGGCGCCGCTTTTTTCATGCGCTGTTGTCTGATTGGGGTGTCTGGTTGGACGGGGGCACTGCTTGGGCGGTGTCCTGTCGGCGCGGCATTGGCCGTGTAATTCCGCGGCCAGAGAATTCAGCGGGAAAGTGGATCATGGATGCTGATGCGCCCGCGGGCGGCGCGGCTGTGGCCGATCTGGCGGCAGCCGAGATGAAAGTCATCTCCGAGACATTGCGATTGCTCGCGGCGATGGCAGGAGATCTCAAGAGCGAGATCACGGCGGAATGGGACCGGCTCAGGCAGGCTGATCCCGCCGCGGATCAACGGAAACTTGGCAAGATGGTGAAGGGCGATATCGACGCCCTGATCCGGCTGATCCTTCAGCAGGAGGCGCTTCTAAATGAACATGTCAGAGCAAGGTGCGGGGCTGCCGGACAGCACAGTATCGACCTCGATGCCGCCCGATCTGAGATCGGGAGCAGACTTGATCGCCTGCGCCGCGCCCGAGGTGAGGGCGCAGTTTCTGGACGGGCTGAGTGATACGGCGCTCGCGGCGCTGCCCTATCTCTTCGAGTTCTGGGCGCTGCCGCATCAATTGCCGCCGGAGGGCAACTGGCGCAGCTGGGTGATCCTTGGGGGGCGCGGTGCCGGCAAGACGCGGGCCGGCGCGGAATGGGTGCGCCGGATGGTGGAAGGGTCGGGTCCGATGGACCCGGGGCGCGCGCGCCGCGTGGCGCTTGTGGGCGAGACCTTCGATCAGGTGCGCGACGTGATGATTTTCGGCGACAGCGGTCTGCTGGCGATTTCTCCGCCTGACCGCCGGCCCGAATGGCAGACCACGCGACGCCGGCTTGTCTGGCCCAACGGTGCGGTGGCAGAGGCGCATTCGGCCTCCTCTCCGGAAGCGCTGCGCGGGCCGCAGTTCGATGCGGCCTGGGTCGATGAGTTGGCGAAGTGGCGCAAGGCCGGGGAGGCGTGGGACATGTTGCAGTTCGGGTTGCGTCTTGGCGATCTGCCGCAGCAGGTGGTGACGACGACGCCGCGCAATGTTCCCGTGCTCAAACAGATTCTAGAGGCCTCTTCCAGCGTCGTGACCTCGGCGCCGACCGAGGCCAACCGGGCGCATCTGGCGGAGAGTTTCCTGCGCGAGGTACGGGCGCGGTATGGCAATTCGAGACTTGGCCGGCAGGAGCTGGACGGGGTGTTGCTCGACGATGTGGACGGGGCCCTGTGGACGGGAGATCTGCTGGAGGGCGCGCGGGTGGACAAAGCGCCTGTGCTTGATCGGGTGCTGGTTGCGGTCGATCCGGCGGTTTCTTCCGGCAAGGGGTCGGATGCTTGCGGGATTGTCGTGGCGGGCGCGGTTCTGAGTGGTCCGCCCGAGGATTGGCGGGCCTATGTTCTGGAGGATGCAACGGTGCGCGGGGCGTCGCCGCAGCAATGGGCGGAGGCGGCCGTGGCGGCGTTCGAGCGCCACGGGGCGGACCGGATCGTGGCCGAGGTCAATCAGGGCGGAGATCTGGTGGAGACGCTGATCCGTCAGGTCTCTCCGCTGATGCCCTATAGCTCGGTGCGCGCGTCGCGGGGCAAGGTGGCGCGGGCCGAACCGGTGGCTGCCCTCTACGAGCAGGGGCGGGTGTTTCATTGTGGTGATCTGGGTGATCTGGAAGATCAGATGACGCGGCTGACGACACGCGGGTTTCTTGGCCGGGGGTCGCCTGACAGGGTTGATGCGCTGGTCTGGGCCTTGAGCGCGCTGATGCTGGAGCCGGCGGGGCGCAACGTGCCGCGGGTGCGCGCGCTTTAGGCGGGCGTCGCCTTCGGCGAGGATATTTTTTGAAACGTGAAATTGCAGGACCGCGCGACGGCGCCCGGACGTGTTCGGGCGGCGGGCCGGAGGAATGGGAGCCGAGACATGGTGTTTGACTTTTTGCGGCACGGGCGGCGTGGAGCCGGGGAGGTCAAGGCCTCGGCAAGCGGGCGGGTGATTGCATATGGTGCGTCGGGGCAGGTGCGCTGGAGCCCGCGCGATACGGTGTCGCTGATCCGCCATGCGGAGCCTGAAGGTCTGGAGGATGCGCCGCGTCTGGTCGAGGGTGTGCAGGGCGTGGCGCTGATGCCGGGCTCGGGTGAATACACGCTGGCGACAACGCCGGTCTACCGGGGAACGGGTCTGGGGGCGGAGGCGGCGGTCAACATCAACAGCGCGGAAGGGCAGCCGGATCTGCCGCTCTCGCTGGAGGCGCTGACGCAGGAATTGCCGAACTGCGGCGCGACCTCGCTGGTGGTCAGCTGGTTCGGCGATGATCTGCGCGCGGGAAACTGCCGGGTTCTACCGAAGGTCGAAAGCAGCAGCGGGCCGGTGGCCACATTGGGCAGTGTGCCGGCGGGCGGGGCGGGGTCCGCACCGTGGCAGGTCTGCGGCGTTGCGCGCGCGGCGGCCGAAGAGGTCGCCCGGGATGACGCGGGCCGGCCGGTTTATGGCGGAACACCCAGCGACGCCTCGGTGCTTCAGGCCATCGCCGCGCTGAAAGACAAGGGGCAGGCGGTGATGTTCTACCCGTTCCTGCTGATGGAGATCCTTAAGGGCAATGGTTTGCCCGACCCGTGGAGCGCTGCGGCGGACCAGCCGGCCTTGCCGTGGCGGGGCCGGATCACCGCTGAGGCGGCGCCGGGCCAACCGGGCAGCCCCGATCAGACCGCGCAGGCGCGCGCCGAGGTCGAGGCGTTTCTCGGAACAGCAGCGCCGTCGGATTTCGCCGTGAGCGGCAATACCGTCAGCTATAGCGGGCCGCAGGAGTGGTCCTACCGGCGCTTCATTCTGCATTACGCGCATCTGTGTGCGCTGGCGGGTGGCGTTTCGGCCTTTTGCATCGGATCGGAATTTCGCAGCCTGACCCAGATCCGCGACGAGAGCGGCGGCTTTCCTTTCGTGGACGGGTTGCGGGTGCTGGCGGCCGAGGTGCGGGCCATTCTCGGACCGGATGTCAGGATCGGCTATGCGGCGGACTGGTCGGAATATTTCGGCTACCACCCGCAGGACGGCTCGGGCGATGTGTTGTTCCATCTCGACCCGCTCTGGGCGGATGACGCGATCGATTTCGTGGGCATCGACAATTACATGCCGCTGGCGGACTGGCGCGACGGGACCACGCATCTCGACGCGCAGGCCGGTGCCGCTTCGATCCACGATCTGGACTATCTGAAAAGCAATATTGCCGGCGGCGAAGGCTACGACTGGTATTACCGCGATGCCGAGGAGCGCGCGTTGCAGATCCGCACGCCGATCACCGACGGGGCGCATGGCGAGTCGTGGATCTACCGGTTCAAGGATTTGCGCAACTGGTGGGCACGGCCCCATCACGAGCGGATCGGCGGCGTGCGCAGCCCCGTGGCGACCGGTTGGGTGCCGGAGGGCAAGCCGATCTGGTTCACGGAGCTTGGCTGTGCGGCGATCGACAAGGGGCCGAACCAGCCGAACCGGTTCATGGATCCGAAATCCTCGGAATCGGGGTTGCCGTATTTTTCCAACGGGCGGCGCGATGATTACGTGCAGATGCAGTTTCTGCGGGCGTATTTCTCGCATTTCGGGGGTCCGGCCGAGAACCCTGTGTCGCAGGTCTATGAGGGGCCGATGGTGGACATGTCACGGGCCTTTGTCTGGGCATGGGACGCGCGGCCATGGCCGGTCTTTCCCAACGCGCTGGAGCGCTGGAGCGACGGTGGCAACCATGCGCGCGGGCACTGGCTGACGGGGCGCACGGGGTTGCAGCCGCTGGCCCATGTCGTAGGAGCGATTTGTGAGGCGGGCGGGCTTGGCGCCTATGATGTGAGCGGGTTGCACGGGCTTGTGCGGGGATATGCGCTGGGCGGTATGGAGACCGCCCGCGCGCAGCTCCAGCCCTTGATGCTGGCCTATGGGTTTGACGCGGTGGAACGGGGCGGTGTGCTGGTGTTTCGCAACCGCGACAGGGTGCCGGAGCTTCCCGTCGGGCCCGATGATCTGGTGGCGCCCGAGGATGGCGGGGCGGTGCTGGGTCGGGTGCGCGCGCCCGAACCGGACGTCACGGGGCAGGTGCGGCTGAGCTATATCGAGGCGGAGGGTGATTTCGATGCCCGCGTGGCCGAGGCGCGTTTTCCCGATGATGCCTCCAATCTTGCCACCCATTCCGAGATACCGCTGGCGCTGATCGCCGAGGAAGCGCGCGGGATTTCCGAGCGCTGGCTGGCCGAGGCGCGGGTGGCCCGCGATCAGGTGCAGTTCGCGCTGCCGCCCTCGCAGGGCACGGTGATGGCAGGCGACACGGTGCGTCTAGAAAGCCCCGAGGGTACGGCGCTTTACCGCGTCGACCGGGTCGAGGATCGCGGCACGCGCGAGATCGAGGCGGTCCGGATGGAGCGCCAGATCTACACGCCCAGCGACAGCGCGCAGGAGGTGCCACAGGTGCGGCCCTTCGCGGTGCCGGTGCCGATCCATGCGCAATTTATGGACCTGCCGCTGTTGACCGGTCAGGAGGTGCCCCACGCGCCGCATCTGGCGGTGACGGCCGATCCGTGGCCCGGCAGTGCGGCGGTGTTTGCCGCGCCGCAGGACAGTGACTACCGGCTGAATTCCCTGGTGGAGCGCCCCGCCGTGATGGGGCTGACCCAAAGCGTGATGACGCGCGCTGTGGCGGGTGTGTGGGACAGGGGGGCCGCCTTGCGGGTGGAACTCGCGCGCGGTGCGCTGAGTTCGGTCACGCCCGAGGCGGTGCTGAACGGCGCCAATGCGGCGGCGATCGGCGATGGCTCGAATGGCGGCTGGGAGGTGTTCCAGTTTGCCGCCGCTGAACTGGTCGCGCCGGGGGTTTACGATCTGTCGCTGCGCTTGCGCGGGCAGGCGGGAACGGATGCGGTGATGCCCTCGGCCTGGCCCGCGGGCAGCCGGTTTGTCCTGCTCGACGGGGCGCCGCAGCAGATCGCGCTGGATCTCTCGGCCCGTGATCTGGCCCGCCACTACCGGATCGGGCCGTCACAGCGGCCCTATGATGATCCGTCCTACCGTTACTATGTGGAGGCCTTCAAAGGCATCGGTCTGCGCCCCTATGCGCCGGCGCATCTGCGCGTGCGGCGGGTCGGCGGCGATCTGGCGCTCAGCTGGATCCGGCGCACGCGGCTGGACGGGGACAGCTGGGCCTCGGTCGACGTGGCGCTGGGCGAGGCGGTGGAGCAGTACCTGCTGCGGGTCGTCAGGAACGGCGCGGTACTGCGTGAAGCGGTCTTGGACCAGCCCGCATGGACCTATGACGCGGCCGCGCAGGCCAGTGACGGTGCGAGCGCGCCCTATGAAATCCCCTATGAAATCCACGTGGCGCAGGTTTCCCAGAGTTTCGGCCCCGGCCCCTTTGCAAGGATAGAGATTGATGAATGAGACAGCGAATTTGAAACTGCCGCTGGTGGCCCCGGCGCAGGCCCAGAAACACGTGACGGTGAACGAGGCGCTGGCGCGCATCGACGCGGCGCTGCAGCTTGCGGTGATCAGCGATGAGGAGACGACGCCGCCCGTGTTGGCGCAAGAGGGCGACGCCTACGTGGTGGCCGCAGGCGGGGTGAATGACTGGGCCGGCAAGGACGGGCAACTGGCCTTCTATCTCAATGGCGGCTGGGATTTTCTGGAGCCGAAAGCGGGCTGGCGGATCTGGGTGACCGCCCGCGCCGTGCGGCTGGTGCATGACGGTTCGGGCTGGGTAGAGGGCGTGGTGGCGCTGTCTCCCGGCGGGGCAGCGATGCGCGCGCAGATCGAGGAGGTCGATCTCGTGCTGAGCGGCGGCGGGGCCGCAGAACTGACCGGTTTCGTGATCCCGGCCAACAGCTGCGTCTTCGGCGTCACCGGCCGCGTGCTGCAGGATATCACCGGTACGCTGGGCAGCTGGACGCTGGGCGTCGAGGGGGCGGAGGACCGGTATGGCTCCGGGCTCGGGCTGGGCGCGGGGTCATGGGTGACGGGGCTGACGGGGCAGCCGCAGGTCTATTACAGCGCGACGCGGCTCAAGCTGAGCGCTGCGGGGGGCGATTTCAGCGGCGGCACGGTGCGGCTGGCCGTACATCTGATGCAGTTTGACCTGCCGGAGGCCTGATGCGGGCGGTTACGCTGGGCGATCTGGTGCAGACCGCGCGATGTCTTGAGCCTGTGACGCCCGCGCGGCGCTGCGCCGTGGCGCGGCAGTGGATCCGCGAGGCCCATGCCGCGGACAAATGCCGCAAGAGGCTGGGCCGATCGCACGCGCTTTGGGGCAACGGGGCGCTCTCGATGCGGCTTGGCGGGCGCTGGGCGCGCAGCAGTTTGAACCCGGCCCGGCAGGGCTTTCGCGACAGTCTGGCGGCCGTTCTGGAGGCTCTGGAGGCCGAAACGGCGATGCGCGGGCGGGGTGCCCGCGAGGTCAGCCGCGTGCGCAGGTCAAACAGGTGGGCAGGGTCGGGTCAAACCTGAGCCGGTCGAGCGAGATCTCCTCCCCGCATTCAAGGCAATAGCCGTATTCGCCCTCTTCCATCCGGTCGCGGGCGGCCTTGATGCGGGTGCGCAGGGCATTGCGGCGGGTCTCGCTGGCATTGGCCATGGCCTGCTGCTGGAGCGCATCCATGCGTGTCAGACGCCCCGTGGACTGCTGGTCAAGCGTCACGGTATCGCGGCTGGAGCGGGTTTGCCTTGTCTCTTCCTCAAGCGCGCGTTCCATCCGGTCGAGATGGTCGCGGAAGTCCGCCTGCTGCTGTTTCGTGATCAAAGTTTCGTTCCCAAACCGTCTTTGATATTGAAAATTCCGTCCTATTTGGTGTAGCCCAAGGCTCTAGCGTTTGAACAGGACTTGCACCAATGGCACATACCAGCGCGAAACTGGCAGAGATCGATCCCGTCTGGCAACGGGTGATCGAAGAAGCGCGTGACGCGATCGTTCAGGAGCCGCTTCTGGGCGGGCTGGTGCACGGATCGATCCTGCATCATTCCTCGCTGGAGCGGGCTCTGGCCTACCGTATGTCGAGCAAGCTTGGCTCGGGCGAGATGTCCGAACAGATCCTGCGCGAGATCGCCGATGAGGCCTTCGATTCCGATCCCGGGCTGGGGGCTGCGGCGCGCGCCGATATCGTGGCCGTCTATGAGCGCGATCCGGCCTGCCACCGCTTTTTGCAGCCGATCCTGTTTTTCAAGGGGTTTCAGGCGATCCAGGCCTACCGTGTCGGCCATTGGCTGTGGACACAGGGCCGCAAGGACCTTTCCTATTTCATCCAGATGCGCGTCAGCGAGGTGTTCGGCATCGACGTGCATCCGGCAGCGCGGATGGGCAAGGGGATCATGATCGATCACGCCCATTCCATCGTGATCGGGGAAACCGCGGTCGTGGGCGACAATGTCTCCATGCTACATTCCGTGACTTTGGGCGGAACCGGCAAGGAAGATGACGACCGGCACCCGAAAATCGAGGACGGGGTGCTGATCGGCGCGGGCGCAAAAGTGCTTGGAAATATCACCGTGGGCCATTGCTCGCGCATCGCGGCGGGTTCTGTCGTGCTGGAGCCGGTGCCGCCGATGAAGACCGTTGCCGGGGTTCCGGCGAAGATCGTGGGCGAAGCGGGTTGCAAGCAGCCGTCGATCATGATGGACCAGATCCTGAGCGGCGAGGCCTGAGGCCGCCGCGCTTAAACATCTGAATAGAAATGAAAAAGCCGCAGAGAATTCTGCGGCTTTTCTTGTTTGTCAGGACGGGAACCGGAGGTCCGGTCAGGCCAGCATGGCGATCGGATTCTCGAGATTGTCCTTGATTGCCTGCAACAGCTGCGCCCCGAGCGCGCCGTCGATGACGCGGTGATCGACACTGAGCGTTACCGACATGACCGTCGCCACGGCCAGTTCGCCATCCTTGCCCACGACAGGCTTCTTGACGCCGGCGCCCACGGCCAGAATGGCGGCGTGCGGCGGGTTGATGATGGCGTCGAAATTGTCAATTCCGAACATTCCGAGATTTGAGATCGCGAAGCTGCCGCCCTGGTATTCCTGCGGGGCGAGCTTGCGTTCACGGGCGCGCGCGGCGAGATCTTTCATCTCTGTCGAAAGGCTGGAGAGCGACTTGGCCTCGGCATCCCTGAGGACCGGCGTAAACAGCCCGCCTTCGATCGCAACGGCCACGGCCACGTCGGAGGGTTTCAGCTTCAGCGTGCGGTCGCCGGCCCAAACCGCATTGGCCTCGGGCACCTGCTGAAGGGCTAGGGCGCAGGCCTTGATGATGAAGTCGTTGACCGACAGCTTGATGCCGCGGCCTTCGAGGCCGGCATTGAGCTGGGCGCGGAAGGACATCAGCGCATCGAGTTCGATATCGCGGCGCAGGTAGAAATGCGGCACCGATTGCTTGGCCTCGGTGAGGCGGGCCGCGATCGTCTTGCGCATCCCGTCGAGCGGCACTTCCTCGTAGTCGCGATCGGCATAGGTCTTGAGCACGGCGTCCGTCGAGGGGCCGGTGGCGGCAGGCGCGCTGGCCGGCGCGGCGGCTGTGGCAGCGGCGGCCGGGGCAGGGGCCGCAGCGGCGGCTTCGACATCGGCGCGCACGATCCGGCCCTTGGGACCGGAGCCCTTGAGCGTTGTCAGATCGACCCCCTTGTCGGCGGCGATACGGCGCGCCAGTGGCGAGGCAAAAAGGCGCGTTCCGGCCTGAACCGGCGCCGCGGGTGCGGGCGCTGCTGCGGGCGCGGGGGCGGCCGGTGCCGCGGCGGGTGCCTCGGCGGCTGGCGTTGGTGCGGCAGCAGGTGCGGCAGCAGCCGGGGCAGGGGCGGACCCGATATCGTCGGCGCTTTCGCCCTCTTCGAGCAGCACCATGATCGGGGTGTTGACCTTGACGCCTTCGGAGCCCTCGCTGACGAGGATTTTGCCGACGACGCCTTCGTCGACGGCTTCGAATTCCATCGTGGCCTTGTCGGTTTCGATCTCTGCAATGAGATCGCCCGCCGAGACCTCGTCGCCTTCCTTGACGAGCCATTTCGCGAGCGTGCCTTCCTCCATCGTCGGAGACAGCGCGGGCATTAAGATTTCGTTTGGCATGCGCAGAATTCCTTAACGGTAGGTGACAGATTTGACGGCATCCATGACTTCGGCAGTCGTGGTCAGCGCCAGCTTCTCAAGGTTCGCCGCATAGGGCATGGGCACGTCCTTGCCGGTGCAGTTGATCACCGGCGCATCGAGGTAGTCGAAGGCCTCCTGCATCAGAACGGCACTGATGTGGTTGCCGATCGAGCAAACCGGGAAGCCTTCCTCGACGGTCACGCAGCGGTTGGTTTTCTTAACGCTTTCGATCACGGTGCCGGTGTCCATCGGACGCAGGGTGCGCAGGTCGATGACCTCGGCGCTGATGCCCTCTTCGGCCAGCTTGTCCGCTGCCTCAAGCGCGTATTTCATGCCGATCCCGAAGCTCACGATGGTCACATCGGACCCTTCGCGCCAGATCTTGGCCTTGCCGAACGGCACGGTGTAGTCGTCGAGCACCGGAACGTCGAAGGACTGGCCGTAAAGGATCTCGTTCTCGAGGAAAATGACCGGGTTGGGATCGCGGATGGCGCTTTTCAGCAGGCCCTTGGCGTCGGCGGCCGAATACGGCATCGCGACCTTCAGGCCCGGGATCTGGGCATACCACGCGGCGTAGTCCTGACTGTGCTGCGCGCCCACGCGGGCCGCCGCACCGTTGGGGCCGCGGAACACGATCGGACAGCCCATTTGCCCGCCCGACATGTAGAGGGTTTTGGCTGCAGAGTTAATAATCTGATCAATGGCTTGCATGGCAAAGTTGAATGTCATGAACTCCACAATCGGGTTCAGGCCGCCAAAGGCCGCGCCCACACCGATGCCGGCAAACCCGTGCTCGGTGATCGGGGTGTCGATCACGCGTTTCGCGCCGAATTCCTCCAGCAGACCCTGAGAGATCTTGTAGGCGCCCTGATACTCGGCCACCTCCTCGCCCATCAGGAAGACCTCGGGGGTGCGACGCATCTCTTCGGCCATGGCGTCGCGCAGGGCTTCGCGCACGGTGGTCTTGCGCATCTCGGTGCCCGCGGGGATGTCGGCTTCCTCGGGGACGGACACGGCAACAGGCTGGGCGGCCACGGGTGCGGCGGTCTCCTCGGCCACGGGCGCTGCGGCCTCGGCCGGAGCCGGTGCGGCGGCGACGTCATCGGCGCTTTCGCCTTCCTCGACCAGAACGGCGATGGCGGTATTCACCTTAACGCCTTCGGTGCCTTCGGGGATCAGGATCTTCCCGACCTTGCCTTCATCCACGGCTTCGAATTCCATCGTCGCCTTGTCGGTTTCAATCTCGGCGATGATGTCGCCGGCGGAGACGTCGTCCCCTTCTTTCACAAGCCATTTCGCAAGCGTGCCTTCTTCCATCGTCGGGGAGAGGGCGGGCATCAAAATCTCGGTCGCCATGGTTAATGTATCCCCTTAAGCGTCTGCGTAGATGTCGGTGTAAAGCTCGTCCAAGCTGGGCTCGGGGCTTTCCTTGGAGAATTCGGCGGCCTCGTTCACGATGGCCTTGATCTCCTTGTCGATGGCCTTGAGGTCATCGTCGGTCGCATGTTTGCCGGTCAGCAGCAGATCGCGGACATGTTCGATCGCGTCGCGTTCGTCGCGCATGCGCTGGACCTCTTCGCGGGTGCGGTATTTCGCGGGATCGGACATGGAGTGGCCGCGGTAGCGGTAAGTTTTGACCTCGAGAATGTAGGGGCCCTTGCCGGCGCGGCAGGCGGCGACGGCTTTCTCGCCCGCAGCCTTGACGGCGAGCACGTCCATGCCGTCGACCTCTTCGCCCTTGATGCCGTAGGCGGCACCGCGCTGCCACAGCGACGGCGAGTGGGTCGAGCGCGCTACGGAAGTGCCCATGGCATACTGGTTGTTCTCGATCACGAAGACGACGGGCAGGTTCCACAGCTCGGCCATGTTATAGGCCTCGTAGACCTGACCCTGGTTGGCCGCACCGTCGCCGAAATAGGTGAAGGTGACGCGGCCGTTGTCGTTATACTTGTCAGCGAAGGCGAGACCGGCGCCGAGCGGGACCTGCGCGGCGACGATGCCGTGGCCTCCGTAGAAATGCTTCTCCTTGGAGAACATGTGCATGGAGCCGCCCTTGCCCTTGGAGTAGCCGCCCTCGCGGCCGGTCAGCTCGGCCATCACGCCCTTGGCGTCCATACCGCAGGCCAGCATATGGCCGTGGTCGCGATAGGAGGTGATGCGCTTGTCGCCTTCTTCGGCAGCCGCTTCGAGGCCGACGACGACCGCTTCCTGTCCGATATAGAGGTGGCAGAAACCGCCGATCAGGCCCATGCCGTAAAGCTGGCCCGCCTTTTCCTCGAACCGCCGGATCAGCAGCATGTCCTTGTAATAGGAGAGCAACTCCTCTTTCGATATGTTCGGTTTTCGGGACGTTTTCTTCGCAGCCACGGCAGGATTTCCTCTCGGATTCGGAAATAGTTTAACGTTGAACTACCCTATAGCAGAGACGCGCTCAAATTTCATCAAGGAATTTTACGCCGCGACAGATTGGCGGTGTTTACTTTGAAGGTTCAAATAAAACAGAAGCTTAGCGGATGATAATTTCGTCCGAACGCATCAGGCCAAGCACATCGCGGGCCTGACTGTCGAGCAGTTCGAGATCGAGATACCCGTCCGAGAGGCGGCGCGTCTTGTTACGCATTTCGCTGACGCGGGTCTCGAGCTGGTCGAGCTCGGCGCGCATCGTGTCGATCTCCGCTTCGACCTGCACACGGCGGAAAATCCCGAAATCCCCCTGCACGGCGGCAAAGGTGAAATAGGAGCCCACACTGAACAGCACCGTGCAAATCAGCAGCGGGGCCAGTCCGGGGGATGTCCGCGAAACGGTCATGAAACGTGCCTCTCCTGCCATCTCTGAGCGGATGGCCTGCACGAATCATCTCACAGGTGATTCGCTTTGTGAATCCCCCAAATCGACTTTTCTGGTTGAAAAGCAGGCGATTGCGGCGCGAAAGACTCAGCCCGCGATCGAGGCCTGGTAGATGCTGTCGATCGTGGCGGCCAGCGTTGCGTCGAAGTCGTCGTCGCTTTGCTGGGCCGAGAGGCCTTCGGTCAGGGCGCGCGAGAAGCTGGCGATCATTCCGCTGTTCTGGGCCAGACGGGTGTTGGCCTCCTCGCGGGAATAACCGCCCGACAGGGCCACCACGCGCATCACGCGCGGATCGTCGATCAGCGGTTTGTAGTGGTTGGCGGTCTCGGGCAGGGTGAGTTTCAGCATGATCTGCTGGCCCGCGTCGAGCCCGTCGAGTTGCTTGGCGATCTCGGCCAGAAGAATGTCCTCGGCGTCGGCCTTGTCGGCGATGGAGATGGTCACCTCGGGCTCGATGATCGGGATCAGGCCGTGGGCGAGGATCGCCTTGCCGATCTCGAATTGCTGGGCCACCACGGCGGCGATGCCGCCGGGTGCGGCGCCGTTGATCACGGAGCGCATCTTGGTGCCGAAAATACCGGCGGCGTTGGCGCGTTCGAGCAGCGCGTCGAGCCCGTCGATGGGCTTCATCAGCTGGACGCTGTCGGCCTCGTCGGCAAGGCCCTTATCGACCTTCAGGAAAGGCACGACGCCGCGCTCTTCCCACAGGTATCGGGCTGCGGGCTTGCCGCCGATCATGCGGTCCATCGTCATCTCGAAGAGGATCGCGCCGATGACCTTTTCTCCGGTGAAGGCGGGGGAGGAGGCGATCCGGCTGCGCATGGCGTGGATCAGGTCGAACATCTCGGCCTCGGAGCTGTAGGCGTCTTCGGTGATCCCGTAGAGGCGCAGGGCTTTCGGCGTGGAGCCGCCGCTCTGGTCCAATGCGGCGATGAAGCCCTGACCGTCGGTCATTTTCTGTGTCTGCTCTGATTTGGACATGTCGGGACCCCTCTGCTGAATTCAGCGATGTTCTACGCATCCCCGCGCGGCGATGCAATTTCAATTGGCGCGCGGGGCGTCATTCTTCGCTCAAAGCGGCGACCCCGGGCAGGGTCTTGCCTTCCATCCATTCCAGAAAGGCGCCGCCGGCGGTGGAGATATAGGTGAAGTCCTCTGCCGCGCCGGCCCCGTTGAGGGCTGCGACCGTGTCCCCGCCGCCGGCCACGGAGATGAGCGCGCCCGATCTGGTCAGATCGGCGGCGGCCGTGGCTGCGGCGTTGGTGGCGGCATCGAAGGGCGGGATTTCGAAGGCGCCGAGCGGGCCGTTCCAGATCAGCGTGCGGCAGCTGGCGAAGACCTCCTTGAGGGCTGCGACCGTTTCGGGGCCGGCGTCGAGGATCATCGCGTCCTCGGGGCAGGCGTCCGCGGGCAGGGTCTCGCTGGGCGCGCCGGCCTTGAAGGCGCGGGCCACGACGATGTCGCGGGGCAGGTGGATCTTGCAGCCGGTCTGCGCGGCCTTGTCCAGAATGGCTTTGGCGGTGCCGGTCATGTCGCGCTCGGCCAGCGAGGTGCCGATGGCGATGTTCTGGGCGGCGAGGAAGGTGTTGGCCATGCCGCCGCCGATCACGAGGTGGTCGACCTTTTCCACGAGGTTGCCGAGCAGGTCCAGCTTGGTGGAGACCTTGGCCCCGCCGACCACGGCCACGAGCGGGCGTTCGGGGGCGGCAAGTGCGGCTTCGAGCGCGCTGAGTTCGGCCTGCATCAGGCGTCCGGCGCAGGCCGGCAGCAGACGGGCCAGCGCCTCGGTCGAGCTGTGGGCGCGGTGGGCTGCCGAGAACGCGTCGTTGACATAGACATCGCCCAGCGTGGCGAGCCGTTCGGCAAAGCCGGTGTCGTTCTTCTCTTCGCCGGGGTTGAAGCGCAGGTTTTCCACAAGGATGACATCCGAGGGGCCCATGGCGGCAACGGCCGCGCCATACTGGCCGTCGACGAAGGTCACGGTCTGGCCGAGGGCGGCCTCCAGCGCGGGGACGGTCACTTTGAGCGACATGTCCGGCACGCGCTGCCCTTTGGGGCGGCCGAAATGGGCCAGCAGGATCGGGCGGCCGCCTTGGGCCTGAATGTCCTTGATCGTGGGCACGATGCGTTCGATGCGGGTGGCGTCGGTGACCTTGCCGTCTTCGACCGGCACGTTGATGTCGACGCGCACCAGCACGCGTTTTCCGTCAAGGGTCATGTCATCGAGGGTTTTCCAGGCCATGGGGGTCTCCGTCCGGTTTCGGCAGCTGCGTCTTTGCGCGCAGCGTTACCACGGTCGGGGCGGGGGGTTCCATGCCTCCGGCGGGGATATTTTCAGAGAAATGAAAGCCGGGCGTCTGGCGCGGTCAGCCCAGTTGCCCCAAGGCGACGGCGGTGTCGGCCATGCGGCAGGAAAAGCCCCATTCATTGTCATACCAGCTCAGAACGCGGCACATGCGGCCCTCCAGAACGCGGGTCTGGTCGGCGGCGAAGACCGAGGAATGCGAATCGTGATTGAAATCCACGGAGACCAGCGGCGCGGCGGTATAGCCGAGGATGCCCTTGAGCGGGCCTTCGGCGGCTTCTTGCAGCAGTTGGTTGATCTCTTCGATATCGGTGTCGCGCGCGGCTTCGAATGTGAGGTCGACGGCGGAGACATTCGGGGTCGGCACGCGGATCGCGACCCCGTCGAGCTTGCCGTCGAGTTCGGGCAGCACGAGGCCGACGGCGCGGGCCGCGCCCGTGGAGGTGGGGATCATGCTCATGGCGGCGGCGCGGGCGCGATAGAGGTCGCGGTGCATCCGGTCCAGCACCGGCTGGTCGCCGGTATAGCTGTGGATCGTGGTCATGAAGCCTTTGACGATCCCGATATGGCTGTTGAGGACAGACGCGACCGGGGTCAGGCAATTGGTGGTGCAGGACGCGTTGGAGACGATCCGGTCGCCGGTGCTCAGCGTGTCGTGATTGACGCCGTAGACGATGGTTTTGTCGGCACCTTTCGAGGGTGCGGAGACCAGCACGCGGGCGGCACCGTTTTCCAGATGCAGCGCGGCCTTGTCGCGGTCGGTGAAGATGCCGGTGCATTCCAGCACGACGTCCACGCCCGACCATGGCAGTTGCGCGGGATCGCGCAGCGCGGTGACCTCGATCGGGCCGCGGCCGACATTGATGCTGGTTTCGGTGACGTCCACGGGGCCGGGGAAGCGGCCGTGCACGCTGTCATATTTCAGCAGGTGGGCGTTGGTTTCGACGGAGCCCAGATCGTTGATATGGGTCACCTCGATATCGGTGCGGCCGCTTTCGATGATCGCGCGCAGGGTATTGCGCCCGATCCGGCCAAATCCGTTGATGGCTACTTTGACGGCCATAATGTGTCCTCGGCGCTCATTTGGGGTTATGTTAGCGCTAACATCACAACTTTTTGCAAAAGGTCAACAGAAACTGTCTGTGTCTGGCGTGGAGGGTTCAGGCCTCTGTGCGGACCCGTGGCGCGGGCGCACGCGCCGCGACCAGAGCGGCGGGGGCCATCGCGGCACCGGCCGGGGGCAGGCCCTCGAAAGCGGTCGCCTCGCCACAGAAATAGCCCTGCAGAAGATCGACCCCCATCGCGGCCAGCACATGGGCCTGTGTTGCGGTTTCGACCCCTTCGGCGACGATCTCGAGATCGAGCGCGCGGGCCATCTTGATCGTCGCTTCGAGAATGTCGCGCTCGCGGGGGGCGCGGGTGCCTTGCGTCACGAGGCTCCGGTCGATCTTCAGCGTGTCGAAATCGACCTGCCTGAGATAGCCCAGCGACGAAAAACCGGTGCCGAAATCGTCCAGTGCGATGGTGTGCCCCCGGGCTTTCAGGTCGCGCAGCGCGCGGGCCATGGCGGGTGCATTGGGAACGATCACACCTTCGGTCAGTTCGATCTCGATCCGGGCGGGCGCGATGTCGAACCCCGCGAGGATCCGCGACATTTCCTCGACGAAACTGTCGTCGATCACCTGAAAGGGGGAGATGTTGATATTGACGCGCAGGTCGGGGCGGGCGGCGAGCTTGCGGGCGACCTCGGTGATGACCCAGAGCGCCAGCAGGCGCATCAGGCCCGATTGTTCGGCCACGGGGATGAAGACCTTGGGGCCGATCTCGCCGAGGCGGGCGGAGTGCCAGCGCACCAGCGCCTCGGCCCGCGTGAACTTGCCGGTACGGGCGTCGCGCAGCGGTTGGAAGAGAACGGAAAACTCGCCGCCGGTGTTGAGGGCCTCGCGCATGGCGCATTCGATGCGCAGGTCTTCGGCGCGGTCGGGTTCCAGCCCGGCGTTGTATTTGAGCGCGCGCATCGGCGCGGTTTGCTTGGCGGCATACATGGCCACGTCGGCCCGCCGGACCACTTCCTCGGCGGTGATGGTGGGGCTGTCGGCATGGCTGTAGCCCATCGCCACGGCAAGGTGGAACGGGCGGGTGAGCAGATCGAAGGGCCGGGCCAGCGCGATCTGGAGCCGGTCGGAAAAGCGCGTGATATCCGCTTCGGCCTGCGGGCCGGTGAAGATCGCGGTGAACTCGTCGCCGCCGATGCGCGCGAGGAAGGCGCCCTCGGGCAGGCAGTCGCGCAGCCGTCCGGCCAGCTTGCGCACAAGCACGTCGCCCTGCGCGTGGCCCATCGTGTCATTAACCTGTTTGAACCCGTTGATATCGAGATAGAGCAGGTGCAGCGCGCGCGATCTGTCGGCGAGCAGGTGGTCCAGCGTTTCGCGGAAGTTGAGGCGGTTGGGCAATCCGGTGAGCGTGTCGGTCCGGGCGGCCTGATGGGCCTCCTTAGCCGCGACGGCCAGCGAGGCGGCGCTGCGCCGCGACGCGATCGCCACGCAGACGCAGAGCACGAGAAACAGCAGCAAAAGCAGGCTGACCGGCACGACGGCCGAGCGGATGAAGGCGCGGCCCGGCAAATCGGGTGTCCATTCGATCTGGACGACGGGGGTGCCGTCCAGGCCCGCCAGGGCCAGCGCATTGGCCGGATCTGTTGATGTTGCCGGATCTGTCGGGGCGCGCGAGATTTTCATCTGTGCGACCGGCAGGCCCGCCGCAAGTTCCGAAAGCGCGGTCTGGCTCAGCGCCACGCCGAGGATGCTGACCGGCAAGGCCGCGCGCGGGATCGACGCGGGACGGGTGGGGGCCTGCACGGTATGCGCGGAAATCAGTGCGTAGCCTGACCCGCGCCGGATGACGGCGGTTGTGGTTTGCGGGTGCCTGTCGCCGGCCCCGCGTGCCATCGCGAGGATCTTTTCGCGCGTGGTGGCGGGCAATGTGCCGGGGGCGGGGGCGGTCTGCGCCCCCCAGCTGACCGACTGGCCCGACTGCGGCCAGTGGAGCTCTACAAACTCGATATGTCCGGCGCTCAGGAGGGGGGAAAAGTCATGCATGAGCCAGTCGAGATCGTGCCGGGTGGCTGCAAGGAAGGTCCGCTCGCGCATCGCGTGGTCGGAATTCGCCGCGTCGAGCCGTTGCGCCATGGACCTGACCGCGGTCTCGACCATCCGCTTGGCGGAGCTGGACGCCTGCCGGTTCTGGAACTCCGCCGCGGCGAGCAGAACGCCGAAGATCATCAGCACGACGAGGCCCGCCAGAACCACCATCATCACCGGAACCCGGAAGATCAGCGATGTTGTAACGGGAGAGCTGTTCATAACCGCCGGACCATCTTCAGGACGTGAAACCTGTCGGGGCCGCGGGCGCAAGGCCCGGCAGTCCCGGTGTTTACGATGTCAGGAGATGATTAACGGTTGCTTAATCTCGGTTAAGCGGGCGTGAAGCGCTGCATGCGGGGGCGGCGCGGTGTTCCTCTTATCGCCAGAAGGCGAGATATTCGGTCAGATCGAGGAATTTCTTTCCGAGAAACACATGCAAATCCCAGCCGAACACTAAGAGGTCGGCCGCGATCGTGCCGAGGATGATGACAGCCAGGATCAGGGCCAGGCGGTTGGTCATGGCGGGGTGCGCCCGGATGCGGGGCAGGGCGGCCTGATTACAGGCGCCCCATCGCGGCGGCGACATCTGCCATGCGGCAGGAGAAGCCCCACTCGTTGTCATACCACGCCAGAACCCGCACGGTGCGACCGCCCACGACCTTGGTCTGGTCGGGCGCGAAGATCGAGGAGTGGTTGGTGTGGTTGAAGTCGATGGAGACTTTCGGCTCCGGATCATAGGCCAGAACGGCGCCCATATGACCGTTGGCGGCTTCTTCCATGATCTCGTTGACGTCAGCGACGGTTACGTCCTTGGAGGCCTCAAAGGTCAGGTCGACAGCCGAGACATTCGGGGTCGGCACACGCATCGCGGTGCCGTCGAGCTTGCCGGCCAGTTCCGGCAGAACCTCGCCAAGCGCTTTCGCGGCCCCGGTGGATGTCGGGATCATGGCCATGGCGGCGGCGCGGGCGCGGTAGAGATCCTTGTGGCGGCGGTCGAGCGTCGGCTGGTCACCGGTGTAGCTGTGGATCGTCGTCATAATGCCGCGCTCGATGCCGATCGTGTCATTGAGCACTTTGGCCAGCGGGGCGAGGCAGTTCGTGGTGCACGAGCCGTTCGAGATGATCTGGTTGGCCGGTTCCATGTCGCGATGGTTCACACCGTAGACGATGGTCTTGTCGACATTCTTGGCCGGCGCGGAGATCAGGACGCGTTCGGCGCCGCGCTCGAGGTGGATCTTGGATTGCTCGCGCGAGTTGAACTTGCCGGTGCATTCCAGAACGACATCGACGCCGTCCCAGTCCAGCTCTTCGGGGTTGTAGGTGGAGAACACCTTCATCGGGCCGCGGCCCAGATCCATCGTGTCGCCATCGACGCGGACCTCGCCGGGGAAGCGGCCATGCACGCTGTCATATTTCAGCAGGTGGGCGTTGGTCTCGATCGGGCCGGTTGCGTTGATCGCGACCACCTGAACGTCGTTGCGCGCGGCCTCGGTGATATGTGACAGTGTGCACCGGCCGATCCGTCCAAATCCGTTGATAGCAACCGTGGTCGTCATTTTTCCGCTCTCCATTCCATTACGCCCTTTTGCGGCTGATATAGCTGCACAGGCTGCGGCTGAGAAGGGAGATTCCGGTGAAAAGCCAGCCTGTTAGCGTTAACGTAGCGGGAAACCTGCGACGCGCTGTCACGTTAGCGTTAACTGTTGGGCGGCATTTCCCGCCGCGGGGCCCCGCGGGCCGGCCGGCCGGCGGGGGCGAGTCGCGGCAAACCCGGCGGGCGCGCGGCCTATGCGGCGCTGTCTTCCATCCGGGCGGCCAGCGCCTCGGCGCGTGCTGCAAGCTCGGCCAGGGAATCCGTCACCGCGTCGGGAATGACGGCCACCTCGACCTTCTCGGGCGGCGCGGCCCTTGCGCTGTCGAGCTCATAGCGCAGGCTCTTGGCGCGTTCTTCCATCGCGCGAAGCTCTTCTTCGAGACCGGCGGTCTTGTCGGCCAGCATCAGGCCGGCCATCAGCAGCATCCGCGTCTCCGGGATCCGGCCGATCTGTTCGGAGAGCACCGCGGCCTCGTTGTTCAAAAGCTTGGCGGCAGATTGCAGGAAATGCTCTTCGCCTTCCTGACAGGCCACCTGAAACACGCGGCCCCCGATTGTCACATCAACTTCCGGCATCTCAGGCCTCCTTCACCAACGGGGCCAGTTCGGCCATGATTTCATCGAGCTCGGTCAGATCGGCGGAGCGGCGTGCCCTGAGATCGGCCAGCTCGTCCTCCATCGCCTCATCCACCGTCATGCTGTCATCCGCGTCGGTATCCCCGGCCCGCAGCGCGTCATTGTTTTCGCGCAGCGCATCCACGAGGCCCTGAAGTCTCAGGTTCTCCATCGTGGCCGCTTCGAGGCGTCTGGACATCCGGTTCACGCGGCGTTCGAGCCGCTCGATGCGGGTTTTGCGTTTCTGTGCGCTGCTGATCAGCTCTTCATTGGTCTGACGCGCGCCTTCCAGTTCGGCGCGTAGTTCGGTTTCGGCCGCCGATTGCTGTTCGGCGCTTGCTTCCTGCTGGGCGCTTGCCGCGGCCAGTTCTGCGGCGGCGGCGTCCCGGGCTTCCTGCGCGGCCTGCTCGGCGGCGGTGGCAATCGCGGCCTCCATCGCGGCCTGACGCTCGGCGTCTTGCTCCGCGTTGCGCGCCGCGCCCTGTTCGAGGCCTTGGGAAATGCGGTCCAGCGCTGCGGTGATCCGGCGCTCGAGCTCGACGATATCGGGCATGAATGCTCTCCTGTCGTTGTCGTCCTGTGATCCGATCCGGGCTGGCGCGGGGCATATTTCTGCCACGCCCCGGCGCGCCTTCGAATCAAGAGGCTCAGATTTTGTCCCCAGCTTAGCCAAGCGAATGGTAAATTTCGCCCCCCTTTTCACGGGGTTTCAGGCGGTGTGCCGCAGCTTTGCGGCCACATCCGCCCCGATCGGGGCCAAAGAGATGCACCATAGGGGGCTTCGGCTTGAACTTCGCGCCCACGCTGGTATCACGCGGGCGCACAACACGGCCTAGATGGGGGACCTTTACGTGGATATTGAGAGCTTGCGCGCCGCGCATCCGGAACACTGGAACAAGGCCTGCGCGATCCGCACCTTGACCCTTGATGCCGTGGCGGCGGCCAATTCGGGCCATTCCGGCATGCCGATGGGCATGGCCGATGTGGCGACCGTCCTGTTCGAGAAACATCTCAAGTTCGATGCGAGCGCGCCGGACTGGCATGACCGCGACCGGTTCATCCTGTCGGCGGGTCACGGCTCGATGCTGCTGTATTCGCTGCTGCACCTGACCGGCTACGCGGACATGACGCTCGAGCAGTTGCGCAATTTCCGCCAGCTGGGCGCGATCACCGCCGGTCACCCCGAATACGGCCATGCCAAGGGGATCGAGACGACCACCGGTCCGTTGGGGCAGGGGCTTGCCAACTCGGTCGGCTTCGCGATTGCCGAAGAGGTGCAGCGCGCGCGTTACGGCAAGAAGCTCGTGGACCACTACACCTACGTGATCGCCGGCGACGGTTGCCTGATGGAAGGCGTCAGCCAGGAGGCGATCGGTCTGGCCGGCAAGCATGAGCTGAGCCGGCTTGTCGTGTTCTGGGACAACAACAACATCACCATCGACGGCACGGTCGAGCTGTCGGACAAGACCGATCAGGTGGCGCGCTTCAAGGCGTCGGGCTGGCACGTGCAGGAGATCGACGGCCATGACCCCGATGCGATCGACGCTGCGATCGTGAAGGCCAAGAAGACCGGCAAGCCCTCGATGATTGCCTGCAAGACCCATATCGCGCTGGGCTCTTCGGCGCAGGACACCTCGAAAGGGCATGGTGCCCTGACCGATGCGCAGCTGATTGCGGACACGCGCGCCGTTTACGGCTGGAACCACGGCCCGTTCGAGATCCCGGCGGATGTGAAAGCGGCATGGGAGGCAATTGGCGCCCGCGGCACCGAGGCCCGCAAGGATTGGGAAGCGCGGCTCGCAAGCGTTTCAAATTCCAAGCAAAAGCAGTTTGCGCGCGAGATCGCGGGCGATGTGCCCAACAAGCTGTCGGCCACCATCAAGGCGCTGAAAAAGCAGATCAGCGAGACCCAGCCGAAAGTGGCGACCCGCAAGGCCTCGGAGATGGCGCTGGAAGTGATCAACCCGGTCATGGGCGAGACCTTCGGCGGCTCGGCCGACCTGACCGGATCGAACAACACGCTGACCGGCGATCTGGGCGTGTTCGATCCTGAAAATCGCAAGGGCCGTTACATGTACTACGGTGTGCGCGAGCACGGCATGGCCGCAGCGATGAACGGTCTGGCGCTGCATGGCGGTGTCAAACCCTATGGCGGCACCTTCATGTGCTTTGCCGATTACGCGCGCGGCGCGATGCGGCTTTCGGCGCTGATGAAGCAGCCGGTGGCCTATGTCATGACCCATGACAGCATCGGTCTGGGCGAAGATGGCCCGACCCACCAGCCGGTCGAGCATCTGGCCATGCTGCGCGCCACGCCCAATCTCAACGTGTTCCGCCCCGCAGACGCGGTGGAAACCGCGGAGGCGTGGGAAGTTGCGCTGGGCTCGAAAGAGACCCCGTCCGTTCTGGCGCTCAGCCGTCAGGGCCTGCCCACCGTGCGCACCACGCACACCCTGAAAAACCAGGTCTCGATGGGCGCTTATGTTCTGGCAGAAGCCGAGAGCAAGCGTCAGGCCATCCTGATGGCGACGGGTTCGGAAGTGGAGATTGCCCTGGCTGCCCGGGCGCTTCTGGAGGCCGAGGGGATCGGCACGCGGGTCGTCTCGATGCCGTGCTGGGAGCTGTTCGAGGAGCAGGACGAGAAGTATCGCCGCAAGGTTCTGCCGGGCGGGCCGGTGCGTGTGGCCATCGAGGCGGCGATCCGCTTCGGCTGGGACCGCTGGCTCTTTGGCGAGCGCGGCAAGCGCGAGAAAGCGGGCTTTATCGGCATGCATGATTTCGGCGCTTCGGCACCGGCAGGCACGCTTTACGAGCATTTCGGCATCACCGCGCAGGCCACGGCTGACAAGGTCAAATCGCTTCTGGGCGGTGAATGGACGCCGACCCGCTGAGGGGTTTGACGGTTCGAGAAAAGGAAAAAGCCCGCCGGTCCGGCGGGCTTTTTCGTGGTCCGCCTGCGGCGGGGATATTTGGGCCAAAAAGAAGCCGCGAAGGGCCGCTTCAGGCGTTGGCTTCGCGGATCTTTTCGGCGGCGTCCTTGTCATAGGCGACGCCGTTTTCGTCAAAGAGAGTGTCCAGTTCGCCCGAGAGCGTCATCTCGGTGATGATGTCGCAGCCGCCCACGAACTCGCCCTTGACGTAGAGCTGCGGGATCGTCGGCCAGTCGGAGAAATCCTTGATACCCTGGCGCATGGCTTCGTCGGCCAGAACGTTCACATCGGCGAAATCGACGCCCATGTAGTTCAGAACCCCTGCAACGCGCGAGGAGAAGCCGCATTGCGGCATGGATTTGGTGCCTTTCATGAACAGCACCACGTCATTGCCTGTGACGGTGTCTTTGATCTGGGTGGCCGTATCGGTCATTGGGTTACTCCGGAGCTTTCGTTGTGAGGCCGAGCGCGTGCAATTCGCCGTTCGAGCCGTCCATTTTTCCTTTGAGAGCGGCATAGACCGCCCGTTGCTGCTGTACGCGGTTCATGCCGCGGAAACTTTCATCGATGACCATGGCGGACATATGCACGCCGTCATCGCCTTCGACGACGATCTGGGCGTTCGGGAAACTGGCGCGGAGCAGCTCTTCGATCTCGTGGGCCTGCATGGGCATGGGAACGTGTGGTCCTTCCGGTCTGTGGGTTGTGTGATCGGGTTCCGGTGAAAATGTAGGGGCCTGTGGCGGGGGCTGCAAGGGCAGCTAGCCCACCGCAGCCTCGAAACTGCCATGGTAAAGTTCCGACAGCTCTGCCAGCGGGGCAGAGGACCCGCCAATGGTGATATCCGAGCCCGTGAACTTGCCGACCGTTTGCAGCGGCACGCCCGCCTGACCGGCGGCGATCATCAGCGCTTCGGCCTTGTCGAAGGAGCATGCGATCAGGTAGCGGGCCTGATCCTCGCCGAAGACCTGTGCCGTGGCGCCGTCCTCCAGCACGAGGCCGACACCGGCGGCATCGGCCAGTTCGAACGCGGCAAGGCCCAGCCCGCCATCGGAAAGGTCGGTGCAGACATCGATCCAGTCGCGGTTGGCGCGGATGAAATCGCCGTTGCGTTTCTCGGCCTCCAGATCGACCTTCGGGGCGTCGCCGTCTTCGCGGTTGAAAACCTCGGCGAGCAGCGCCGACTGGCCCAGATGGCCTTCGGTCTCTCCCACGAGAATGGCCAGATGGCCTTCGCGCACGGTGCCGGAGATGACGTGGTCGATATCGTCGATCAGGCCCACGGCTCCGATCGTGGGGGTGGGCAGGATCGCGGCGCCGTCGGTTTCGTTATAGAGCGAGACATTGCCCGAGACGATCGGCATGTCGAGCGCGGCGACGGCTTCTCCGATCCCTTTGATGGCGCCGACGAACTGGCCCATGATCTCGGGCTTCTCGGGGTTGCCGAAGTTCAGGTTGTCGGTGCTGGCCAGCGGTTTCGCGCCGCTGGCGGTGAGGTTGCGGTAGGCTTCGGCCACGGCCTGTTTGCCACCTTCGAACGGGTTGGCGCGCACGTAGCGCGGGGTCACGTCGGAGGTGAAGGCCAGCGCCTTGTCGGTGCCGTGCACGCGCACGATGCCGGCGCCGGCGCCGGGGCGCAGCACGGTATCGGCCATCACCTGGCTGTCATATTGCTGCCAGACCCATTGCTTGCGCGCGTAGTTGGGGCTGGAGATCAGCGCCCTGAGCGCGTCGACCGGATCGACCTGCGGGATGTCATCGAGCGCGTCAGCCGGCGGGGTTTCCACCCAGGGGCGGTCATATTCGGGGGCGGTGCCCGAGAGCGCCTTGAGCGGCAGGTCGGCCTTGACCTCGTTGCCATGGACAATCAGGAACCGGTCCTCGGCGATGGTCTCGCCGACAATGGCGAAATCGAGATCCCACTTGTCGAAGACGGCCTTGGCCTCGGCTTCGAGCTCGGGGTTGAGGACCATCAGCATGCGTTCCTGCGATTCCGAGAGCATCATCTCGTAGGCGGTCATGTTTTCTTCGCGCACGGGCACGTCGTCGAGGTTCAGCCGCACGCCGAGCCCGCCCTTGTCGCCCATCTCCACCGCCGAGCAGGTCAGGCCTGCCGCGCCCATATCCTGGATCGAGATCACGGCGCCGGTGCGCATCAGTTCCTGACAGGCCTCCATCAGGCGCTTTTCGGTGAACGGGTCGCCGACCTGAACCGTGGGGCGCTTTTCCTCGATCGTATCGTCGAACTCGGCGGAGGCCATGGTCGCGCCGCCGACCCCGTCACGTCCGGTTTTGGCGCCGAGATAGACCACGGGCATGCCGATGCCGGAGGCGGCGGAGTAGAAGATCTTGTCGCTGTCGGCGAGGCCGGCGGCGAAGGCATTCACAAGGCAGTTGCCATTATAGGCGGGGTGGAAGCGGACCTCGCCGCCCACGGTCGGCACGCCAAAACAGTTGCCGTATCCGCCGATCCCGGCGACGACGCCGGAGACAAGGCTGCGGGTCTTGGGGTGGTCGGGCGCGCCGAAGCTCAGCGAGTTCATCGCCGCGATCGGGCGCGCGCCCATGGTGAAGACATCGCGCAGGATGCCGCCCACGCCGGTGGCCGCGCCCTGATAGGGCTCGATATAGGAGGGGTGGTTGTGGCTCTCCATCTTGAAGACCACGGCCTGACCGTCGCCGATATCGACCACGCCGGCATTCTCGCCGGGGCCGCAGATCACCTGCGGGCCTTCGGTGGGCAGGGTGCGCAGCCATTTCTTGGAGGATTTGTACGAGCAGTGCTCGTTCCACATGGCCGAGAAAATTCCCAGTTCGGTGAAGCTTGGCTCACGTCCGATAATCTCGAGAATACGCGCATATTCGTCGGGCTTGAGCCCGTGCGCTGCGATCAGATCATCGGTGATTTCCGGATCCTGCATGTCAGTCTGCCCCAAGGTCGTTCAGCGTCACCGTCTCTTAGTGCAGCCGCGCGCGGGGGGAAAGGCAAGATTGCATCTCTGGCGCGCTCTGTCGCGGCAAGACGGGGATCGCGCAGGCATACACGGGCCGCGGACGCGCGCGGGAGGTGCGGGAAGCGGGGCGTGCGGCGGGCGCTCAGCCGTTCGGGTGGCCGGGCAGGATCATGCGCGCGCGGGTGCCGCGCGGGGACGCGCTCTCCAGCGACAGGGCGCCGCCCGATTGCGCGCTGAAGCCCTTGGCCATGGACAGGCCCAGCCCCGAGCCGCGCCCGACGGATTTGGTGGTAAAGAAGGGGTCGAAGACGCGCGCGCGGATATCCTCGGCGATGCCGTCCCCCGTATCGTTGAGTGTGAGCACCACGTAGGGCCCGTCGGGCAGCTTGCCGGTCTCGGGGCGCGTCAGCAGCCGGTTTGCGAGGTCAAAGCGCAGATCGCCGCCCTCGGGCATCGCGTCGCGGGCATTCTCGATCAGGTTCATCAGCGCGCGGGCCAGTTGTGTCTCATCGGCATGCACCGGCCAGAGCCCGTCATGGCGCGTGACCTCGAATCGGATCGCACCCGGCAGCGCGGCGCGGGCCTTTGCCTCGAAACCTTCGGCAAAGGCGTTCATGTCGATGGTCCGGCTCATCAGCGGGGTCTGGCGCGAGAAGGCCAGCAGCTGCGCGGTGACCAGAGACGCGCGTTTAGCGCTTTCGCGGGCCTCGCGGGCCAGCGCGTCTTTCTCTTTCGGGTCGGACACTTCCGGCAGCAGTTCGAGATTGCCCATGACCGCGGTCAGGATGTTGTTGAAATCATGCGCGATGCCCGCGGTCAGGCGGCCGACGGATTTGAGATGCTCTTCCTCGGCCTTTTCTTCCAGCGAAGTGTAGAAGGCGTGGCGGGTGGCGTGGATCTCGAACAGGCTGACGACATAATAGGCGGCAAGGGCGATCGCGATCCCGATCGCGAGATAACCCGCCGTTGCCGAGGGGAACAGGTCGCGCGACACGACGCCAAACAGGATGGTCGTGACCGAGATCGACAGGCCGTCGATCCATACGAAAGGCCTGAGACGGCTGCGCAGCGCCAGCGCGTTCAGCGCCGCTCCGATCACCAGCGCCATGGCGCCGAGCTTGAGGACAAGTTCGGGCTGGAGCCACAGGTAGACCGCATAGAGCATGTAGACGGTCTGGATGCCGGCCTCCAAGGCGACAATCCCGTTGAGCCGCGTCTGCGTGAGCGCGCCCACCCAGCGCGAGGCGAGACGGAAATTGGCGCCCACACCGGCGAAATAGACCATCGCGATGATCAGCACTTCGGGGCGGCCAAGCATGTAGGAAAGCAGCAGGGCGGGCGCGACGATCACGATGACGCGGGCCCGCAATTCCACGCTGTCGGCGGAGTAGAGCACGCCAAGCGCGTCCGCGGCCTCTTCCAGCCGATTCTGACCGACCATTTCTCTCATTACCAATTACCCTTGCAGATCAGCTGCACGGCACACAGAGCCGGAGGCCAGTGTTGAGGCTTCGCCGCTGGTTTTAAAGAGTTTTATTGGCAAGGTTCGAGACTGTTGCGTCTGTGTCAACGCGGGGGGCGTCATCGATGCGGGGATACGGGCTGTAATCGGGGCTATGATCCGGGCCGCGATCGGGGTCGTCATCGGGGCTGCGAGGCGCGCTTTGAGGGCGCATTCAGAGAAAGCGATCGCGCAAAAAAAAAGGCCGAGCACGAAGCTCGGCCGAAGTCCAACAGGGAGGTAGATAGAGGCATCGCCTCTGTCTGAGGAGGGATTTAGGTCTGTCGTGCTGTCTTATCAAGGCGTCTAGACGCCATTTTCGCGAATACCTGCCATGCATTTTATGCATATCAGTGCCAAATCATCGCGTCATTCTTTGAAATCTAAGCGTTTTTTCGCTTCTCGCGCTGTGCGTCGATCTCGCTGACAACGAAATCCCGGAACGCAGATATGCGCTTCGACTGCCGCAATTCCTCCGGATAGGCCAGAAAAACAGGCACGACATTCGATTCCACGTCCGGCAGAACCCGCACGAGATTCGGATTGTCGACCGTGGTGTAGTCGGGAAGAACGCCGATCCCCAGCCCGAAGCTGACGCCTTGCAGCACGCCGAAATAGTTGTTGACGGTCAGAAGCCGCGGCAGCTGGTAGCTCATCAATTCGCGCACCAGCATCGCGCCGGCGCTGACTTGCGTGGAATCCGTGTTCTGGCAGATCAGCCGGTGCTCGCGCAGATCCGTCATGTCCTGCGGCGTGCCCTTTTCCGCGAGGTATTCGGGGCTCGCATAGAGCCGCATCCGGACGCTCATCAGGCGCTTGCGCACGAGGTCGGCCTGGCTGGGTTCCTTCATGCGGATGGCCACATCGGCCTCACGCATCGGCAAGTCGAGCACACGCTCCTCCAGCATCAGGTCGATGTTGAGATCCGGGTAATCGGCGTAAAGCGTGCGCAGGCGGGGCGCCAGCCAGAGCGAGCCGAACCCGATCGTGGTGGTCACGCGCAACTGGCCGAAGACCTCTTCCTCACTGTCGCGGATGCGCGCGGAGGCGGCGTCGAGCCGTTTGCTCATCGAGCGGGTCGCATCGAACAGCAATTCACCCTGTTCGGTGAGAATCAGCCCGCGCGCATGGCGGTGGAACAGCGTCGCGTTCAGTGATTCCTCAAGCCCGCGGATCTGCCGCGAGACGGCGGATTGCGACAAATGCAGCGTGTCTCCGGCATGGGTGAGGCTTCCGGCATCCGCCACGGCGTGAAATATTCTGAGCTTGTCCCAATCCATGTCGTGCCTGATCTTTCGGTGCTGGTCGTGTTGGCGTAACTTCTATTTCAGACACCAAGATAACTGCAAAGCTTGTTTCACAAAGGATAAATTTTTCTTGTAGGTCAGAAACATTGACCCAATAAACGTGATATGATCAAGTCGTGGTGGGAGGTGCGCAATGATTAAGCACAACATCAGCCTGAATGACCGGTTCGACCTTGGGAAATCGCCTGTTCTTCTGAACGGCACCCAGGCGCTGGTGCGGTTGATGCTGATGCAAAAGGCGCGCGATGTGGCCGCTGGCCTCAACACGGCGGGTTTGGTGACCGGCTATCGCGGCTCGCCGCTGGGGGCGGTGGACATGCAGATGTCGCGGGCCGCCGCCGAACTGAGCGCGGCCGATATCACCTTCCAGCCGGGCCTGAACGAGGATCTTGCCGCCACCGCGCTGTGGGGCGCCCAGCAGGCGGAACTGCGCGGAGAAGGGCGCTATGACGGGGTCTTCGGCCTCTGGTATGGCAAGGGCCCCGGTGTCGACCGCTCCGGAGACGTGATGCGGCACGCCAATTTCGCAGGCTCCTCGCCCCATGGCGGCGTGCTGATGGCGATGGGCGATGATCATACCGGCGAAAGCTCCACCACGCTGCACCAGTCCGACTGGGCGATGGTCGATGCCTATATGCCGGTGGTCTCGCCCGCCGGCGTGCAGGAAATCCTCGATCTGGGGCTCTATGGCTGGGCGCTGTCGCGCTTTGCCGGCGTCTGGGTCGGGCTCAAGACGATGAAAGATACGGTCGAGACGACGGCGGTCGTGGATGGCCGTCCCGACCGTATGTCCTTTGTTACGCCCGATGTCGTGATGCCCGAGGGCGGGCTCAATATCCGGCTGGCCGACACACCCGTGGCGCAGGAAGCGCGGATGATCGAGCACAAGCGCTTCGCCGCGGAAGCCTTTGCAAAAGCGAACGGAATCGACAAACGGGTCTGGGGCAAACCGGGCGCAAAGATCGGCTTCGTGGCCGCCGGCAAGAACTGGCTCGACCTTGTGCATGCGCTCGATCTTCTGGGCATCGACGCGCAAGAGGCCGAACGCCTCGGGCTCACCACCTACAAGGTGGCCCAGGTCTGGCCGCTGGAGATGGACGGCTTTCAGGACTGGGCGCGCGGGCTGGATCTGATCGTGGTCGTCGAAGAGAAACGCAAGCTGCTCGAGGTGCAGGTCAAGGAGGCGATTTTCGACGAGCGTGGCGGGCGGCGCGTCTATGGCTGGCACAAGGGAGACGCGCGGGAAAATGGCCGCAAACAGGAGCTGTTCTCTACGAAGTTCGCCCTTGATCCAACTGATATTGCGGAAAAAATCGGAAATATCCTGATCGAGGAAGGCCGCCGCACCGACCGGATCGAAGCAGGCCTCGCGATGCTTGCCGAGGCGCGCAAGGCCGACAATGCCGAGGATATCGTGGCGCGGCTGCCCTATTTCTGCTCGGGCTGCCCGCATAACAGCTCGACCAAGCTTCCCGAGGGCGCGCGTGCCTATGCGGGTATTGGCTGCCACTACCTTGTTCAGTGGATGGACCGAGAGACGGTGGGCTTCACCCATATGGGCGGCGAAGGGGCGAACTGGATCGGCGAGGCTCCGTTTTCCACCCGCGACCACGTGTTCCAGAATATCGGGGACGGGACCTACAACCATTCGGGAATTCAGGCGATCCGTGCTGCTGTCGCGGCGGGCACCAACATCACCTACAAGATCCTGTTCAATGACGCGGTCGCCATGACCGGCGGACAAAAGAATGACGGCGAACTGGACGCCCATCGCATCGCCCATGAATTGCAGGGCATCGGCGTGGGCGAGATCGCCGTGGTCTATGACGACAAGGAAGATGTCGACCTCAAGGCGTTCCCGTCAGGGCTTGAGATCACACCGCGTGAGAACCTTCAGGCTGTTCAGGAAAAACTGAGCAAGGTCAAGGGTGTCTCGGCCATTCTTTATGTCCAGACCTGCGCGGCCGAGAAGCGTCGCCGCCGCAAGCGCGGCCAGTTCCCCGATCCCGACAAACGGGTCTTTATCAATACCGATATCTGCGAGGGCTGCGGCGATTGCGGGGTGCAGTCCAATTGCGTGTCCATTGTTCCGGTGGAAACCGAGCTGGGGCGCAAACGCGCGATCGACCAGTCATCCTGCAACAAGGATTTTTCCTGCGTCAACGGCTTCTGCCCGTCCTTCGTCACCGTGCAGGGCGCGCAGATCCGCAAGCAGTCTGCCCGCGACATCGATCTGCCCGATCTGCCCGAACCCGAGCTTCCCGCACTCACCGGCACCCATAACGTGGTGATCACGGGGGTCGGCGGTACAGGGGTTGTCACCATCGGCGCGGTTCTGGCCATGGCCGCCCATGTCGATGGCAAGGGCGCGGGTATGATGGAGATGTCGGGGCTGGCCCAGAAAGGCGGCGCGGTCCATATCCATTGCCGTCTGGCCGAGCGCCCCGAGGATATCAAGGCCATCCGCATCGCCGCCGGAGAGGCCGATGCGGTGATCGGCGGTGATCTGGTGGTCAGTGCCGGGACCAAAACGCTGGGGCTCATGGCCAGCGGGCGCACCGGTGCGGTGGTCAACAGCCACGAGATCATCACCGGCGCCTTCACCCGCGATACCGAGTTCACGCTGCCCTCCGAGCGGCTCAAACTGTCGCTGGAGGCGCATCTGAAGGATCGGGTCCAGTTTCTTGACGCCAGCGAACTGGCGCAGGTGCTTATGGGGGACACGATCTACTCGAACATGCTGATCTTCGGGGCCGCGTGGCAAAAGGGTCTGATCCCGCTCAGCCTCGGGGCCATCAGGGAGGCGATCGTGCTGAACGGCGCGGCGCCCGAACGCAACACGCGCGCCTTCGAGATCGGCCGCTGGGCGGCGCTTCATCCCGAAGAGGCGGGCAAGCATCTGGTCAACAAGCTGGCGCATCTGCCCAAGACGCTGGACGAGATCGTGGAGTTCCGCGCGGGCCACCTGACGCGCTACCAGTCGCGCCGGCTGGCCCGACGCTATCGCAAAATGGTGGCGCGTTTTGAAGATCCCCGCCTGCAGGAGGCCGTGGCAAAAGGCTATCACAAGCTCTTGTCTTACAAGGATGAATACGAAGTGGCGCGGCTCCACCTTGAGACAGAAGCCAAGGCGCGGGAGGCGTTCGAGGGCGATCTGAAACTGACCTATCACCTTGCGCCGCCGCTTCTGAGCAAGATCGGGCCGGACGGGCGCCCGGGCAAGAAGGCGTACGGGGCGGGAATGGTGCGCGCCTTCCGGATCCTCGCGCGGCTGAAGTGGCTGCGGGGCACGCCGCTCGATCCGTTCGGGCGCAGCGCCGAGCGCAAGATGGAGCGCGCCCTGATCCGGCAATATGAGACGGATATGAAACGGCTGGCCGGACTGTCTGTGTTTGACCCGGACGTTGCGGTGGAACTGGCAGAACTTCCCCTGCAAATCAGGGGGTTCGGGCCCGTAAAGGAAGCAAACGAACGCAAAGCCGCCAAACGCCGTGAGGCGCTTCTGGCACAGCTGGAGGTGGTCGCGCCAGAGCCGCGTCAGGCGGCGGAATAAGCGCTTACGCCTTGCGGATCAGGTAGATCTGGCCTTGCGGGGTTTCGCCCTGCGTGACCAGTTCATGGCCGGCCTCGGCGCAGAAATGCGGCACGTCGATAATGGCGGCCGGATCATCGGCCAGAACGCGCAGGATCGCCCCGCTTTCCATCTCTGACAAGCGCTTGCGGGCCTTGAGGACCGGCAGCGGGCACAAGAGCCCGAGCGCGTCCAGTTCCATATCGAATTTGGTATCCTGTGCCATGCGTCTGATCTAGGCCAGCAGGCGGGATTTGTCCACGTCCGATCGCCGTCTTACCTTCGCGGAAAACTGCCGCTACTGTGGGGCGGAATTCAGGGAGTGTCATGCATCACGACGGCGATCATTTGGGCGATCAGCGCGGCGGATCTGAGGAGGTGACGGCCGCCGATCCAAGTGCCGCGGATCCGGTGAAGCGCCGCCATGTCTTCTATATTCCCGGCTATGATCCGATCCCGCCGCGCCGTTACCGTGAGCTCTACCGCAGCGAGGCGGCGGAGCAGGCGAAGATCAGCGCATACCATATTGAAATAAATACGAAAAAGACTGATCACGCCTATGGCTGGACGGTGCGCTCCGAGATCGGGGGGCGCAAGGTTTTCAGCGAGATCTCGGTGCTGGTCTGGTCCGATATCGTGCGCGACAGCATGTCGGGCGGTATCGTTCAGACCTATCTTCAGCTGCTGCGAACGGCCTGGGTCTATATCTCGACCGGCGCGCTCTGGCGGCTGGCGCGCCTGCGCAAGGGGCCGGTGATTGCCGCCCTGTTTCCGGTCGCGGCCCTGTTGGTGCAACTGGCCTGTGGGCTGGGTGTTTTCTACGGGCTCTGGAGGGGCGGTGCAGCACTGTTTGGGTCGGGTCTGGTAAGCTCCGCTCTGGCCGCGCTGGTGGGCGCATGTGCGGGCGTGGCCGTGCTGCGTTGGTTCAAGGCCCGCGATGGCCGCATCTTTGCCTATTACCTGATGCATGATTTCGCCTTCGCGGCGCGCTGGCGCGGGGCCAATCCGCCCCAGCTCGAGGCGCGGATCGCCGCCTTCTCGGCGCAGATCGAACGGGCCTTGCAGGAGGGCCGCGCCGATGAGGTGCTGGTGGTCGGGCATTCCTCGGGCGCGCATCTCGCGGTCTCCGCCCTTGCCGATCTGATCCGGAAGGGCTTGCCCGAGACGCATCCGAAACTGGCTTTCCTGTCGCTGGGGCAAGCTATCCCGATGATGACATTTCTGCCTGATGCCAAGAGGTTGCGGCGTGATCTTCAGTTTCTGTCGGGATCGGATGCGCTCACATGGGTGGATGTGAGCGCGCCGGGCGACGGCTGCGCCTTCGCGCTGTGTGATCCGGTCGCGGTGAGCGGTGTCGCCCCGCCCGAGAAACGCTGGCCTCTGGTTCTTTCGGCTGCCTTCACCCAGACGCTGAGTCCTGCGCGCTGGAAGGCCCTGCGCTGGCGGTTCTTCCGGCTTCATTTCCAGTATCTCTGTGCCTTTGACCGCCCGGGGGCTTACGATTATTTCCAGATCACCGCGGGCCCTCAGAGCCTTGCGGAGCGTTTTCGCGACAGGTCGCCCTCCGGCTCGCGCATCGAAAAGGCGGTCTCCGGCTACAGGTCGATGGCATGACGCGACCGCCCAAGCCGCAGGCACGCCCGGGCCGGGTCGGGCTTTTGCGATATCTCCGGCTGTTTCGGCGCGACATCCTTTCGGCGCAGCCCGCGCGGCTTTACCGGGCCCGGATGGCAGAGTTCCGCACGCCGTTCTTTCGCAGCTACCTTGTGAATGAACCGGACCTGATCCGCGAGGTTCTGCAGGTCCGTCCGAAAGACTTCCCGAAAAGCGACCGTGTGGGCGAGGGGCTTCGCCCGCTTCTGGGCAACAGCGTCTTCGTGACGAACGGGGCAGTGTGGGAGCGCCAGCGCCGCATCATCGACCCTGCCTTCGAAGGTGGCCGGTTGCGCGAGAGCTTCGGCGCGATGTGGGACGCGGGCCAGTCCGCGATTGCGCGGCTCGAGGCCGGCGGGACGGTCGAAATGGAAGAGGCCGCGGGGTTTCTGGCCGCCGATGTCATTTTCCGGACGCTGTTCTCGCTTCCCATCGAAGATGCCACGGCGCAGCGGGTGTTCCGCCAGTTTCAGGCCTACCAGCGGGTCCAGCCGATCGCCAATCTGCGGGCGATGCTGCCGCTGCCGGGTTGGGTGCCGCGGTTCCTGCCGCGCCGGGCGCGGGTGGCCGCGGCAGAGCTGCGCGCGCTGATCCGCGAGGTGACCGAGCAGCGTCAGGCCGAGATTGCCGCGGGTCGCGCGCCCGACGATCTGGCCACCAAGATCATGACAACGCCGGACCCCGAGACGGGCGCGCTGTTTGACACCGAAGAGATGATCGATCAGGTGGCGATCTTCTTTCTGGCGGGCCACGAGACAAGCGCGAGCGCGCTGTCCTGGGCGCTTTATCTTCTGGCGACCCATCCGGAGTGGCAGGACAAGGTTGCGGAAGAGGCCGAGGCTCTGGGCACGGCGCCGGATTTCGCCAGCCTCGCGCGGCTGTCCTGCAGCCGCGATGTTTTCCGTGAGGCGCTGCGGCTTTATCCGCCGGTGCCGATGATGGTGCGCGAGGCCACGCAATGCGAGGCCTTCCGCGACCGCGAGATCGTGCCGGGCGCGCAGATCGTCCTGTCGCCGTGGCACCTGCATCGCCATGAACGGCTCTGGGAGGATCCCGACGGGTTCGATCCGGCGCGCTGGGATACGGAGAACGGGCGGTCCTGCCAGCGCAGCGCCTTCCTGCCGTTTTCGTCCGGACCGCGGGTGTGCCCGGGGGCGGGCTTTGCGATGATCGAGGGCACGCTTTTGCTGTCGATGCTGGTGCGCGCATTCCGCTTCACGCCGGTGGCCGGGCGCGTGCCGGTTCCTGTCGCGCATCTGACGGTTCGGGCGCGCGACGGGATCCATTTGCGAATCGCCCGGCGCTGATCGGCGGAATTTCGCGAGCCTTTACAACGCGATCGTGCAAGGTTCCGGCTGTCGTCCGCCTTTGTTTCCGGATTGGAAACAAGCGGCAGCACATGAGAGGTGCCCGCTAACCCGTTGACCTTACGTAATATTGTGTTGATTGCGTCACAGGGTGCTTAAAAATCTAAATAAAAACAACAGCTTAAGAAATTCGCAGTTTTCCGGATCCGGCGCTTAGCGCAAGAATCCCTTTTTCAAGGCACGGAAAAACAGGCTAAATTTCGCTCATACGTGGGGCTTGAACTATTCCTTAGGGGGGATGTCATGGGTATTTTAGCACGTATTGGTGAGTATCGCGTTTCCAAACAACCTGTTTTCAGAATTGCAGTTCCGGCAATTGATGGCCGGGCTTCCCGTGATCGTGGCGCATCCGGCGCCGGTCAGGGCAAGGACGATCTGAGGACTCTTTTCAAATCCGACCTGCGGGCCTTTATCGGGACCGAACAGGAGGAGGAGACATCCGACGAGCGGGTGAAGGGGCTGTCGTCCCGGCTTTATGGCGATGCTGTCTGACGCGCGAGTGCTTCGCGGTAGCAGTTCAGGACAAACAGTCTGATTTCCGAGGCCAGACCGCAGTCGAGGTCACGGGCCTCGTCGATCTCGGCGGCCAGCGCATTGATTGGCATGCCGCGCTCTGCTGCGATCTGACAGAAGGCCTGCCAGAACTCGTCTTCCAGCGAGACGCTGGTGCGATGGCCCTTGAGGGTGAGGGAACGCTTGACGGGCCGGCTCATTCGTCGAGCCTGTGCTGATCGAGGTGGGCGCGGGCTTTGCGCGCCGCCTCCGCCTCGCTCTGCTTTTCAGCCTTTGATCGTCCGTGGCGCCGCGCGTTGTGGCTGGCCTCTTCGGCGGCTTTCCGGCGCTGCGCCTGTTTGCGCGCGGTGCGCAGGTTGATGACCTTGTCGCTCATCTGCGGCCTCCGTCACAGCCTCCCGGGGCCTATTTAGGCCCGATCATTTTCTCCGGCCGGACCACCCGTTCGAAGGTTTCCGCGTCCACGAAGCCCAGCGCGATTGCCTCTTCGCGCAGCGTGGTGCCGTTCTTGTGCGCGGTTTTGGCGACCGTGGTGGCATTGTCGTAGCCGATCTCGGGGGCCAGCGCGGTGACCAGCATGAGGCTTTCGCGCATCAGCTTGTCGATGCGGTCGGTATTGGCTTCGATCCCGGCCACGCAATTGTCGGTGAACGCGGTCGCCGCGTCGCCCAGAAGCTGCATGGATTGCAGCAGGTTATAGGCCATCATCGGCTTGTAGACGTTCAGTTCGAAATGGCCCTGGCTGCCAGCAAAGCCGATCGCGGCGTCATTTCCGAAGACATGGGCGCAGACCTGCGTCATCGCCTCGCACTGGGTCGGGTTGACCTTGCCGGGCATGATCGAGGAGCCGGGCTCGTTCTCGGGCAGCATCAACTCGCCCAGACCGCAGCGCGGGCCGGAGCCCAGCAGCCGGATGTCATTGGCGATCTTGAAGAGGCTGGCGGCGACGGTCTTGACCGCTCCCGACATCTCCACGATCGCGTCATGGGCGGCCAGCGCCTCGAACTTGTTGGGGGCGGTGACGAAGGGCAGGCCGGTGATCTCGGCCATATTGGCGGCCACGTCCTTGTCCCAGCCCGGGGCGGTGTTCAGACCGGTGCCGACGGCCGTGCCGCCCTGCGCCAGTTCGTAGATCCGTCCAAGGGCGGCCTTGACCCGTTCGATGCCCATGGCGACCTGATGGGTGTAGCCGGAGAATTCCTGTGCCAGCGTCAGGGGGGTGGCGTCCATCGTATGGGTGCGGCCGATCTTGATGATGCCCTCGAAGGCCTGCACCTTCATCTCGAGTGCGGCATGCAGATGCGCGAGGCCCGGCAGCAGCACGTCATGTGCGGTGGTGGCGGTCGCGATATGCATTGCGGTGGGGAAAGTGTCGTTCGAGGACTGGCCCATATTGCAGTGATCATTGGGGTGGACCGGATCTTTCGAGCCGATCGTACCGCCCAGAATTTCGATGGCGCGGTTGGCGATCACCTCGTTGGCGTTCATGTTCGATTGCGTGCCGGAGCCGGTTTGCCAGACCACCAGCGGGAAGTTGTCATCGAGCTGGCCCGCGACCACTTCGCTTGCGGCTTGTTCAATCGCGTCGGCCAGTTTCGCATCGAGCTTGCCATTGGCCTTGTTGGCCTGCGCGCAGGCCTGTTTGATGACGCCGAGCGCGCGCACGATCGCGACGGGTTGCTGCTCCCAGCCGATCGGGAAGTTCATCAGCGAGCGTTGGGTCTGGGCTCCCCAGTATTTGTCGGCGGGAACCTCCAGCGGGCCGAAGCTGTCGGTTTCTGTACGGGTCGCGGTCATGCACTCAGGTCCTTCTCAAAGTCGCGGTTCCTGAGGTGTAACGGGCCGGGGCCGCGTTGACAATTCTGCCGTGCTTAAAAGGGATTATTTGCGGAAACTGTCGAGTGATACGACCTGCGCGTCGCCGGTCTTTTCCGAGGTCTTCTCTTGTTCCGGTTCCTCGGCATTGGAGGCGGCCGTCTTGTTGCCGTTCAGGGCAATCTCGGTGAGATCGAGCTCGGGGTGATCGGCGATATCGGTGTCGTCGACCTCTTCGTCATGGCTCTCGAACCGCAGGCCGAATTCGACGGAAGGGTCCACGAAGGTCCGGATCGCGTCGAACGGGATGACCAGCGGTTCGGGGCTGTCTCCGAAATTCAGCGTGATCTGGAAGCTGTCGGGGGAGACGTAGAGGTCCTCGAACCAGTTCTGCACCACGATGGTCATTTCCTCGGGGTAGCGGTCGAAGAGCCAGTCGGCCATTTCCACGTCCGGATGCTGAGTGTCGAAGGTGATGAAGAAATGGTGGTCCCCCGGCAGGCCGTTTTCGGCCACGTCGCTCAACACATCGGCGATGAGCGCGCGCATGGCGCGGTGCATCATGTTGCCGTAGTTGATCGTGCTGGACATGCAGAGACCTCTTGGTGCCTTGGCGTGGGTCCGAGCATAATGGATTCGCAGGTGATGGAAAGAGGGGTTTCGGCGCTGTGCGCCGGTGCCGGGGCGGGGCATCGGGTGCACGCGCGCGTGACCGGCCGAAGCCTGAGGGCAAGTCTCTTGGGAGTGTCCGGTGGGTGGGATAAAATGCAGGCTTCTGTTGCCAGGTGCCTGCGGACCCCGCCTATGGCGGCTAGGCCATAGGGCTTGAGATTTCGATCTTACGCACAGCTTAAGCTGCGAGTGCGACCGGAGCTTTGTTGTCATTTGCAACTAGCTTAAGTGAACCGATAACGGTGGTATCTCACCGAGACAAAGCTAACCCCTTTAGACGTCCGTCGATCCTGTTTCGACCCCATGACTGCCAAATGAGCAGGTTTTGGTGGAGTCGCCGGGTACCGCCCCCGGGTCCGATCCGCTTATTACGAGCGCGTTTATGTCCATAGCCCCGAAGGGCAAGTTCAATATAGGCATGCGGGGCGCGTGTTGCAATTGCCGGAGCCTCCGGCGGGGATATTTTACCAAGAAGAAGCCGGCCAGTTCGCAGCGACAAGCCAGACGGCAAGCAGTGCCTCGACGGCGAAGTAGAAGGTGGCTTTGCCCCGGGGCGGGTTGTCCAGCAGGAGCGAGGTGGCGCGCCCGAGCGCCGCGCCGGTATAGGCAATGCCCAACATCACGTAGGCCTCCGGTGCCGCGAGGAGCAGGCAGGCAAGGCCCGTGACCACGAAAAGGCATCCGACGGAGGCGCGGATTTCCGACAGTCCCATATGCGAGCCGCCATCTTCGAGGTCGAGCGCCCCCATGGTGAAGCGCGGGGCGAGAAAGCCGAATGCGCCAAACCCGATGGTCAGGAGGGCGGCGGCGATGTTGAGTGTGTCGATCATGCGAAACCATATAGGGCGGGGATGTGCAAAGGCACTTGCGGGTGGCTCAGGGGGACAGCAGGGCCACGCCCAGCGGGACCGGCAGCACCGCGATCAGGATCGTGACGAGGAAGGGGAGCGGCGCGAAGAGGCGGCTGAGGCCTGCGGCCATCGCGATGCCGCCGCCGCCGCCGATCAGGGCGCTGCCGGGCAAATTGATGAGCAGGGCCAGCGCGAGATAGCGGTTGCGCAAGAGGAACGGGATCAGGCGTTTGTCGGTCCGGCTCAGAAGCGTTTCGAGCCACTCTTTTTCGTCGAGATCCCTTTGCTGCCGCGCAAAGGCGGCTGCACGGCGCAGGCCGAGCCGCGCGAGCAGGCCGACCAGCGCTTTCGGGGCAATCAGCCGGCCGGCGCTATAGGCGATGCTCAGCCCTGCGATCGTGGCAAAGTAGACGATCCACGCGACCTTGGCGCCAAACAGGCTGAGGAGCGTCATGCCGATCTCGGCGCCGGGGACGAAGGGAATGGCCAGAAGGACGACGTAGAGCGCGGTGCTGACCAGAATGAACTTTCGGATCATGGACTGGCTGGTGGGTGTGGTGTCGAGCGACAGGGCCATGGTGATGTATTGCACGCCGTAATTGGCCGCGAGCACAAGTGCGATCAGGGCGGCCAGCACCAGCGCAATGCGCAGCGCGAGCGGCAGGGTTTGCGGCATGCTCATCGGGTCGCCGTGACGGCAGGCTTGGGCGCGCGAAAGGCGTGGCGCTGCGGCGCGGGGCAGATTTTTGGGGACAAGGTGCATCTCCTGACGCCGCCAAGTTTAGCGGCATGCCGCCCAAAACCAACCGGTATCTGCCGCAGGGCTTCGAGGGCAGGTGGCGCCTATGCCCCTTTGCGGCGCGTCATGACGTCTTTGGCCAGTTCGATCGTGTAGTTTTCGAGTGCGTTCAGCGCCGTCTCCGCGCCTTTGGGATCGCGTTCCTCGATCGCGTCGGCGATGTTGCCGTGCAGAGTGATGATGCGCACGCGCGAGCGGGCCGAAAAGGTGATCATGTTCATCAGGGGCTGCATGGCTTCGACCGCACCGGCAAGCTGGTAGGAGAGCACTGGGTTCCGGGCCCCGTCGACCAGCGCGCGGTGGAAGGCGACATCGGAGGCGCAGAAGGCCTCGTCGCTGAGACCCTCCTGTGTCTGGCGGTGGATCTCGGCGCGCATCGTGGCGAGGTGATCGGCGCTGCGGCGCTGCGCCGACAGCGGCGCGCAGGCGCGTTCCAGCGCGTAGCGGGCCTCACAGGCGGTGGCGAAACTGACCGTGTTCATCGACAACAGCAGCGTCGACGTGGTGATCTGCTGTCCGTAGGCGTCCTCATAGGTGAGGCGGTTGACGAAGGCGCCCCCGGTGGCGCCGCGCTGGGTGCGGATCAGGCTTTGCGCGGCAAGGCGTTTGAGCGCTTCGCGCACGGTGGGGCGCGAGACGTTGAACTGATCGCTGAGTTCGGCCTCGGACGGCAGCCGTTCATCGACGATCAGATCGCCCTTGATGATGGCATCACGGATTGCCTGCGCGATCTGTGCGGAGAGATCTTTTGAACTGTTCGGATCAATTTTCATTTGTCAGACATTTAAAAGTCTGACATTTGATTTGCAAGGAGTGAGTCGCGCGGGAGGCCCCACAATGTCCGGAATTGCACGGTCGGTGTTATGGCTGGGCTTTTTTGCGGCGATCCTCGCCGCGTGGTGGGTCATGTTCTCCATGGCGCAGATGGCTGGCGTGGATTTCATCGGCCGACCGGTCGGAATGGGCGCGGGCATGTCCGGTGGTATGGCGTCGGGCATGTCGGGCGACATGGGCGCGATGCCGATGATGCAGATGACCACCTTCGGGACCCTGTTTCCGATGTGGGCGATCATGATGGCCGCGATGATGCTGCCGACCATGGTGCCGACCTTGCGCAGCTACGAGGACCTGATGACGAGCGCCAATGGCAGCCGCGCAGGCTGGCTGGGCGTCGTGCTGGGATATTTCACCGTCTGGGTGGGGTTTGCCGCGCTGATTGCGGTGGCGCAGATCGCGCTGTTGCTCTCGGGGCTGATCGATGCGCTGGGCATCGCCAGTTCACTGTGGTTTGCAGGCCTGCTGCTGCTGGCCGTCGGGCTCTTCCAGTTCACCCGCGTGAAGGCGGTTTGCCACGGGGTCTGCCATTCTCCGATGCAGTATTTCCTGGGCCACTGGCGCACCGGTTTTGCCGGCGGGCTGCGCATGGGGCTCGGGCTGGGCGCGTTTTGTGTCGGGTGTTGCTGGGGGTTCATGGCGCTGGGCTTTGTTGGCGGCACGATGAGCTTGTTGTGGATGGGCGCGGCAACCCTGTTTATGGTGATCGAGAAGCTGCCCCAGATCGGACATTACGTCACGAAGCCGATGGGGATTGCGCTTATTGCAGCCGGGGTCGGCACAGCCGGCTACGGGTTGATTGGATAATCGGGTTAGGGAGACCGAAATGGCGAAAAAGGACCGCAAACCGTCTGATCGTCTGCAGGTGATGCAGAAGATCGACAGCCGGATGAACCCGCGTCGGCGGCGCAAGGAGCCGACCGATTGGGAGATCAAGGGAGAGTTGTTTCTGAACTGCTCCTGCACCGTGTTCTGCCCGTGCGTGGTGTCGCTGGGCGCGCATCCGCCCACCGAGGGCCATTGCCACGCCTGGATGGCGGTGGTGATCGACGAGGGCCATTTCGAAGGCGAGGACCTCAGTGGCCTGAACATCGGGCTTCTGGTCGACATTCCGGGTCGCATGGGCGAGGGCAACTGGAAGGTCGCCGCCTATGTCGATGAAAATGCGACACAAAAAGCCTATAATGGCATCCTAAAGATCTTTTCTGGCGCGGCCGGTGGCACCACCGGTCTGTTCACAATGCTGGTCAGCGAGATCATCGGCGCCGAGCGCGCGCCGGTTGAGATCGTCCGCGACGGCAGGAAGCGGTCCATCATGATCGGGCGCAAGATTCAGGGTGAGATCGAGATGGTTGACGGCAAGAGCCCCGATCATCCAGTTCTGGTCTCGAACACGAAATACTGGATGGGCCCCGATATCATCGCCGCTGTCGGCAAGAAGTCGAAGGTTCGCGATTACGGACGGGTGTGGGATTTTGGCGGGAAATCCGCCGAGATCTGCCCGATCGAGTGGTCGGGTCCCTAAATGATCTCGGTCGAGTACTGCCGCACCATGGCGCGCTACAATGCTTGGCAAAACAAAGGGATGGCGCACTGTCTTAAAGCGCTTCCAGCGAATGAACTCACGCGGGACCGGGGGGCGTTCTTCGGCTCGATCTTCGGGACCTGCAATCATCTGCTTTGGGGAGACCAGCTGTGGATGTCGCGGTTCGACGCAACCCGGGCGCCTCAGGGCGGAATTGCGGAAAGTGTGACGATGCATGACGATCTCCAACCCTTCCTCGATGCGCGTCTGCGCACCGATGATCATATCCGGCGCTGGGCGGAACGGCTCAACCAGATCGATCTTGTCGGGCCGCTGACATGGTTTTCGGGAGCGCTGAACCAGTCCGTTACCAAACCCGTGGCCGAATGCGTCATGCATTTCTTCAATCACCAGACCCACCATCGCGGCCAGATTCACGCGATGCTGACAGCGGCGGGGCAGCGCCCCGGCGACACCGATCTTTTCATCATGCCGCAGGAGACCTGAGATGGCCTTGATTTCTCCCTCGCGCCGGTTGCGGCGCACCGCGTTCTCGGACGGTGTCGAAGCCGCGGGCGTCAAAGCTTACACGGTTTACAACCACATGTTGCTGCCGACGGTGTTCCGCTCGGTGGAAGAGGATTACCGCCATCTCAAATCCGCGGTGCAGGTCTGGGATGTGTCGGTGGAGCGGCAGGTCGAGCTGCGCGGTCCCGATGCGGGCCGCCTGATGCAGATGCTGACCCCGCGTGACCTGCGCGGCATGCTGCCGGGGATGTGCTACTACGTGCCCATCGTCGACGAAACGGGGGGAATGCTGAACGATCCGGTGGCTCTGAAGCTGAGCGACGAACGCTACTGGATTTCGATCGCAGACAGTGATTTGTTGTTGTGGGTCAAAGGATTGGCCTACGGTCTTCATTTGGATGTTCTGGTCGATGAGCCCGATGTGTCGCCGCTTGCCGTGCAGGGGCCGAAGGCCGATGACCTGATGGAGCGGATCTTTGGAAGTGGCGTGCGCGATCTGCGCTTTTTCCGTTATGGCTATTTCGATTTCCAGGGCCGTGATCTGATCGTGGCGCGGTCGGGCTATTCCAAGCAGGGCGGGTTCGAGATCTATGTCGAGGACAGCGCGATTGGCATGCCGTTGTGGAATGCGCTGTTCGAGGCCGGCAAGGATCTCGATGTTTACGCGGGATGCCCCAACTTGATCGAACGGATCGAAGGCGGGCTGTTGAGCTATGGCAATGATATGACACGGGAAAACACGCCGCATGAATGCGGGCTGGGCCGGTTCTGTTCGACCCAGACGGCGATTGGTTGCGTGGGCCGCGATGCGCTGTTGCGCGTTGCCAAGGAAGGCCCTGTCCAGCAGATCCGGGCCATTGCGATCGACGGGCCGGCGCTGTCGGGCTGTGACCGGGTCTGGCCGGTGACTGCCAAGGGCAAGCGGATCGGCAAAGTGACATCATCCGCGTGGTCGCCCGATTTCGAGACCAACGTGGCGATCGGCATGGTGCGCATGACCCATTGGGATGAGGGCGATCGCATCACGGTTGAGACAACGGACGGGCCGCGCGAGGCGACCGTTCACGAGCAATTCTGGATATAGGAGAGAGCCAAGATGTTTAACGCATTGGTGGTGGAAAAGGATGACGAGGGCAAGACCAGCGCGGCGGTGCAGGGCCTGACGCTGGATCAGTTGCCCGAGGCGGAAGTGACCGTCGCGGTGGAATATTCCACGGTCAACTACAAGGACGGGCTGTGCATTGGCCCGGGCGGCGGTCTGGTGCGCAACTACCCCCATGTGCCGGGCATCGATTTTTCCGGGACGGTCGAGGCATCCGAAGATCCGCGCTACAAGCCCGGCGACAAGGTCGTGCTGACCGGATGGCGCGTGGGCGAGGCCCATTGGGGCGGCTATTCCCAGAAGGCGCGGGTGAAAGCCGATTGGCTGGTGCCGCTGCCCGAGGGGCTCGACAGCCGTCAGGCGATGGCCGTGGGCACGGCCGGTTTCACCGCGATGCTGGCGGTTATGGCGCTGGAGGATCACGGGCTTGAGCCGGGCCATGGGCCCGTGCTGGTGACGGGCGCTGCCGGTGGTGTGGGCTCGGTTGCGACCGCGATCCTTGCCAATCTGGGCTATGAGGTGGCCGGTGTCACCGGGCGTCCGGAGACCGCCGATTACCTGAAATCGCTGGGGGCCACGCAGATCGTGCCGCGCGAGGAGATCAACGAGACGACCAAGCGTCCGCTGGAGGGCGAGACTTGGGCGGGCTGTGTCGATGCGGTCGGCGGCGCCATGCTGGCGCGCGTGCTGGGGCAGATGAAATACGGGGCCTCTGTGGCCGCTGTCGGTCTGGCCGGCGGTGCGGCTTTGCCGGCCACCGTGATCCCGTTCCTGCTGCGCGGCGTGAACCTTCTGGGCATCGACAGCGTCATGCAGCCCTATGACAACCGCGTACGGGCGTGGCAGCGCATCGCCAAGGACCTGCCGATGGAGAAGCTGGACGCCATGGTGCATCCGGCCACGCTGTCGGATCTGCCGGATCTGGGCCGCGCGATCCTGAAGGGTCAGGTGAAGGGCCGCGTCGTTGTGGATGTGAACGCCTGACCACAACATATAGACATTTGAGTGCGCGCCGCACCGGATATGGTGTGGCGCGTTTTCTTTGTGTTATCAGTTTCTTACGTCGGGGCGCGGCGTTTTCTAAACGCACAGGTCGTTTCCCGGTTAGGTGATTTGCCGATTCTGTGCTTATCCTGTTGGCATAAAAATAAAAAACGTAGCCAACAGGGAGAGTAATATGGCGATTAAGCCTCCATTAACGGAGCTGCCGATCCGCGTCGCGGAATCTGGCTTCTATCGTGGTTTCACGAAAGACGTGACAATCACGGCAAAATTGCTGGTCGGGGGGTTGATCCTCTGGGCCATCGCGTTTCCGGATCAGGCGGGGGCCGTTCTGGGCGCCCTCAACAGCGTTATCCTGGCAACCTTCAGCTATTGGTATGTCTATGTGATGGCCTTCTTCGTCATCCTGTGTTTCGTGCTCGCGCTCTGGCCGACAGCAGGAAAACTGAAAATGGGACTGCCCGGCGACGAGCCCGAATTTTCCAATTTCTCATGGTTCTCGATGATGTTCGGGGCCGGGATCGGGATCGGGATGCTGACCTTCGCGACAGCAGAGCCGATGTACCATTTCGGATCAAACCCCGCGACCATTCAGGGCCTGACCGAGGGCAGCACCGCGGGCAATGTGCGGGACGCCTATATCTGGTCCTTCACCCATTGGGGGCTTGCGGCGTGGGCGTCCTACGCGATCGTGGGTCTGGCCTTGGGGTATTTCGCCTACCGGCGGGGCCTTCCGCTGACGATCCGCTCGTCGCTGATCCCGCTCTTTGGCAAGTCCCTGTCGGGCACCATCGGACATGTGGTTGACGTCGTGGCGGTTGTCGCAACCGTTCTGGGTGTCTCCCAGACCCTCGGGTTCGGGGTGGAGCAGTTCGTCTCCGGCCTCTACCGGATCGGCTTTGGAGAGTGGCTCTACGTGGTGGCGGAAGACGGTTCGAAATCGTCCTCGACCATGGCCATTGTCTTCGCGCTTGCGGTGATCATGGGCGCATCGACCCTGTCGGCGCTCTCGGGCGTGGGCAAGGGCATCAAGTGGCTGTCCAACATCAACATGGGCCTCAGCTTTTTCGTGCTGGCGTTCTTTCTTGCCTTCGGATCGACCTTCTTCGGTCTCTCGGCGCTGTTTGTCGGCATGTTCGACTACCTCGTCTCGATCCCGGCCAACCTGTTCACGGTCTGGGCTCCGGTGACGATGGAGACGTTCTCGGCCAACGTGCCGGCCTCGGTGCAGGCGCTGTCTTCCGAGGATCTTGCGAGCGTCTACGGTTCCGCAACAAGCCCGTGGGGCACGCTGGACTCCTTCCGTGAAGGACTGCCGGCTGCCGCAGCCACGCTGCCGCCTGCCGATGTGGCCGCAGCCTATGCCGCTGCCACCGACAGCAGACTGTCCGGCTGGCAAGGCGCCTGGTCCATCTTCTACTGGGCCTGGTGGATTGCGTTCGCACCCTTCGTGGGCGTGTTCCTTGCGCGGATTTCGCGGGGCCGGACCATCCGCGAGTATGTGCTGGGGGCAATGATCGTGCCCGCCATCATGTGCTTCGTGTGGTTCGCCATCGTCGGCGGCACCGCGATCGATCTGGAGCTGAACGGGGCCGCCAATGGTGCGATCACCGGCGCAGGCCAGTCCGACCAGCTCTTCGCGATGCTGGCGGTGATCCTGAGCGAGAACCTCGCCTGGATGATGTCGATCCTGATCGTGGTCCTGCTGCTCACCTATCTGGTGACCTCGGCAGACTCGGCGGTTCTGATCATCAACACGATCAACGCGGCCGGTGACGAAGGTCCGAAGGCGCGTCCGCACATCCTGTTCTGGGGTGTGGCGCTCGCGCTGGTCGTGGGTGGCCTGATCGTTGCAGGTGGCCTTGGCGCGATCCAGACGGCCATGGTCATCGGGGCCCTGCCGTTCAGTTTCGTGATGGTGCTGATGGGGATCTCGCTGCTCAAGGCGATCATCCGCGACGGCCATCGCGAGAAGAACGGTATCCAGTCCACGGTTGAGGCCGCGGCTGAGGCACCGGCGGAGTGATCTGATGCACTCCGGCATTCTGTCCTAACCATGAGAAAGCCCCGGCCTTGCGCCGGGGCTTTTTCCTTTCCGCGCATGCCCTTGCCTTGAACGCCTCGCACCGTCGCGCGCCACCTGATCGCGCAAATCGATCGCGCAATTGATCTGGGGCAGGGACGCGATGGAAAATTCCTCTATAAGCGTGCCCTGCGCCTTGTGCTTCACGCAGCTTTGCCATTCAATCGAGACCCATGACCCTAGATATCGACTTCGTGCGGGCCCAGTTCCCCGCCTTCTCCGAACCCTCTCTGGAGGGGCATTGTTTCTTTGAAAACGCGGGCGGGTCCTATACCTGCCAGCCGGTCATCGACCGGTTGATGCGGTTCTACACCCAGCGCAAGGTCCAGCCCTACGCGCCCTACGAGGCATCGCGGCTGGCCGGAGAGGAGATGGACGAGGCGCGCAACCGGCTCTCGGCGATCCTTGGCGTGCTGCCCCATGAGCTGAGCTTCGGGCCCTCGACCACGCAAAACACCTATGTTCTGGCGCAGGCCTTCCGGGCATGGATGAAGCCGGGCGATGCGATCATCGTCACCAATCAGGATCACGAGGCCAATACGGGGCCATGGCGGCGTCTGGCCGATGAAGGGTTCGACGTGCTGGAATGGCGGATCGATCCGGAGACCGGGCATCTGGACCCTGCCGCACTCGATGATCTGCTGGATGAACGCGTGCGGCTGGTCTGCTTTCCCCATTGCTCGAACGTGGTGGGCGAGATCAACGATGTGAAGGCGATCACCGCCAAGGCCCATGCGGCTGGCGCGGTGACCTGTGTCGACGGGGTCAGCTATGCGCCGCACGGGTTGCCCGATGTGGGGCATCTGGGCGCCGATATCTACCTGTTCTCCGCCTACAAGACCTACGGGCCGCATCAGGGGATCATGGTGGTCCGCGAGGAACTGGGCATGAAGCTGCCCAACCAGGGGCATTACTTCAATGCAGACAGCCTCTACAAGCGCTTCACACCGGCCGGGCCGGACCACGCGCAGGTGGCGGCCTCGGCGGGCATGGCCGATTACATCGACGCGCTTTACGGCCATCACTTTGACGGGCAGGCCACGGCTGCGGGCCGCGGCGAGGCGGTCCATGACCTGATGCGGGCGCATGAGCAGAAGCTCCTGCAGCCGCTGCTCGACTATCTGGGCGGGCGCAACTCGGTGCGCCTTCTGGGGCCGGACGACGCCAGCCGGCGGATGCCCACGGTTGCGGTCGACCTGCAGATGCCCGGTGACGGCGTCGCGGCAGAGCTGGCCGCCCATGGCATCATGGCCGGTGGCGGCGATTTCTACGCCGTGCGGGCGCTTGAGGGGATGGGGATCGATACCGGAAAAGGTGTGCTGCGCATGTCTTTTGTGCACTACACCGCGCCTCAGGAGGTTGACCGGCTGATCGCCGCCCTAGATCAGGTGCTGTAGCAACCACTCCGGATACAAGCAGGCCCATGGACGACACTCCGATCCTTTTCTGGTTCAGGCGCGATTTCCGGCTGGCCGACCACCGCGGTTTGCAGGCGGCGGCCGCGACCGGCCGCCCCGTAATCCCGGTCTTCATTCTGGACGAAGTGGCGGAAGGTCATGGTGCTGCGCCGAAATGGCGGCTGGGCCTCGCGGCCGAAGCGTTCGACCGGTCGCTGCGCGCGATGGGCACGCGGCTGGTGTTCCGGCGTGGCTGCGCGCTGAAGGTGTTGCGCGCGCTGGTGGCCGAAACCGGGGCAGGGGCTGTATTTTGGTCGCGCGCCTACGACCCTGAAGCGGTTGCCCGTGACACCGCCGTCAAGGCCGGTCTGAAAGAGGACGGGATCGACGCCCAGAGCCATCCGGGCCATCTGCTGTTTGAGCCGTGGAGCGTCGAGACCAAGACCGGCGGGTTCTACAAGGTCTATACGCCGATGTGGAAGGCGGTGCGCGACCGCGCGTTGCCGCAATGCCTGCCGCCGGTGGAAAGCCTGCGGCCGCCCGCACACTGGCCCCGGAGCGACGCGATCGCGAACTGGCAGATGGGGCGCGCCATGCAGCGCGGGGCCGAGGTGGTGGCCCCCCATACGGTGGTGGGCGAGGCGCCTGCGCGCGCCCGGCTCGACAGGTTCATTGCCGAGCGCGTGCAGGACTACGCAACGCAGCGCGACATCCCGTCGGCTCCCGGCACCTCCGGCCTGTCGGAGAACCTGACCTATGGCGAGATTTCGCCGCTGACCTGCTGGCATGCGGGCTGGCGGGCGCTTCACGACGGCAAGGGGGATGCGGAAGTGTTCCTCAAAGAGCTGGTCTGGCGCGAGTTCGCCTATCATCTGGCATGGCATACCCCGCATATGCTGACGGAGAACTGGCGCCCCGAATGGGACAGCTTCCCGTGGTCCGAGGATGATGCGGCGGCGCTGCGCTGGAAGCAGGGGCGCACGGGGATCCAGTTGGTCGACGCCGCGATGCGCCAGATGTATGTCACCGGAACCATGCACAACCGCGGCCGGATGATCGTGGCCTCCTACCTGACCAAGCACATGATGACCCACTGGAAGGTGGGACGCGACTGGTTCGAAGAATGCCTGATCGACTGGGATCCGGCCGCCAATGCGATGGGCTGGCAATGGGCGGCGGGCTGCGGCCCCGACGCGGCCCCCTATTTCCGTGTTTTCAATCCCGATACGCAGGCGGAAAAATTCGATAAAACAAGGCAATACCGCGCGAAGTTCTTAGGTGAGCTGTTTCGCAATCACGGCCCCGAGGCCGAAGCATACTTTGCCGCCATCCCCGAAAGTTGGGACCTGTCGATCGCCACCCCCTATCCCAAGCCTCTGGTGCCGCTTGATCAGGGGCGCACGCGCGCGTTGGAAGCCTATAAGGCGCGCTGATCTGCGCCAGCCTGCGGCGCAAGCGATTTACCCAACGTCAGCGGGCGCCGCGAATTGCCTTGAGCGAACACAGGCTATGTGTCTAATTTAGTGGCCAAATCTTCTGTGGCCGGAACCAGTAAGGAATAAGACGTGACGATACTGACGACGACCGAGGGGCAAAAGGACCTTCCCAGATACTTTGCCCAGGCCTTCGCGACTGCCGAGAAGATGAAATACGGCCGGCTGGACTTGCGGCTGGAAGACGGGCGGATATTTCGCGCCGAAGGGTCGGAGCCGGGCCCGGTTGCCGAGTTCGTCGTCCACAATAACGACCTGTTTTCGCGTCTGGTGCGCGAGGGGGATCTCGGCTTTTGCGACGCCTATCTCGACGGGTGGTGGAGCACGCCGGACCTGCAGGCCTTCATGGACCTCGTGCATGCCGACAATGAGGATGTCTATGACGGCTATCCCGGCATGGGGCTGGTGCGGGCCTATGAAAAGCTGAGATTCTGGATGCAGCGCAACTCCAAGGCGCAGGCCAGAAAGAACATCAGCTACCATTATGATCTCGGCAATGATTTCTATGCGCTGTGGCTCGATGACAGCATGACCTACAGCTCGGCCTACTTTAAGACGGGTCAGGAAAGCCTTGAGAAGGCACAGGAAAGTAAATACGAGAGCATGGTTGACCAGATGGGCGTGCAGCCCGGCGATCATGTGCTCGAGATCGGCTGCGGTTGGGGCGGGTTCGCCGAATATGCAGCCCGCGAACGCGGATTGAAGGTCACGGGGCTCACCATTTCTCAGGAACAGCATGATTTTGCGGTCGAGCGGATCGCGAAAGCGGGGCTGAGCGACCGCGTCGAGATCAAGATGCAGGACTACCGTGAGGAAAAAGGCACATATGACGGCATCGCCTCGATCGAGATGTTCGAAGCGGTGGGCGAGAAATACTGGCCGGTTTATTTCGACACGGTCCGCGAGCGGCTCAAGCCGGGCGCAAACGCCACGCTGCAGATCATCACCGTGCAGGACCGGCGCTGGGACGTCTACAAGCGAGGCGTTGATTTCATTCAGAAATACATCTTTCCGGGCGGCATGCTGCCCTGTCCGTCCGTGCTGCGCGGCGAGGTCGAGAAGGCCGGTCTGACGGTGCGCAATTCGATCGAATTCGGGGAGAGCTACAGCCAGACCCTGCGCCGTTGGCACGAGACCTTCAACGACAAATGGGACGACGTGGCCGCCCTCGGGTTCGACGAGCGCTTCCGCCGGATGTGGAATTTTTATCTGACCTCTTGCGCGTCGACCTTCTGGTGTGGAAACTGTGATGTAACGCAGATAACCATAACCAGGCCCGAGTAGTCTTTCATGCCAACCTCAGCCAAGCTCGTCGCAGCACTGATCATGGCGTTAACGGGGTTTCTGACCGCGGAGGCGGTGCGGGCGCACTTGCCTGAGGCGATGCCTGCGAAACAGCTTGTTTTGTGGTCCGTTCTGATCCCGGTTGTCTGCGGCTGGCGTGTTACGGGACGTGTGATCCGCCGGGTTGGCTATTTTCACGCAATCAATCAGGGCTATTACGTGGTGGCGGTCTCCGTCTTCTTCACGATTTTTGCCTTCGCGGCCGCCGAAATGATCGAGCAATCGACCCGCAGGCTCTATGACGGCCCGACCGATGCGCTTGTTGGCATGTTCGGGATTGCGGTCGAGATGGGCGCGTTGCTGATCAATCCCGGGCCCCTGTTGACGCTGATTGTGGGCGGGTTTTTGTGCGGCCTGCTGAGCAAGTGGGCCGATCGCAAGTGGGGCTGACGGCGGGCGCGACGCTTTTCTTCTACGGCACGCTGCGCGACATCGACCTTCTTCAGGTTGTCACGGGGCGCGAGGTTGCACCCCAGCCGGCGCGTCTGCCGGGCTATGAGGTCTTCTGGGCGGCGGGGCAGGACTTTCCGATGATCGCGCCGGACCCGGACGGGCAGGCGGAGGGGATCATCCTGCGCGATCTGAGCCCGCAGGAGGTGGCCCGTTTCGACTATTACGAGCTGCCCTACGGTTATGTTCTGACAGAAGTGAGTGTGGAGACGGCCGAGGGGCCGCTTGCCGCGCAGGTCTACATGCCCGCGCCGGACATTCTCAGGAAGGGCGCGCCGTGGTCGCTGGAGGACTGGCAGGCGCGCTTTGGTCCGCTGATGCGCGAGGCCGCGCAGGAGATCATGGAAAGCCAGAACATCCTGAGTGCCGCCGAGGTAGCCGCGCGCTCAGCCGTGATCGAGACACGGGCACAGGCGCGGCTGAATGCGCGGGAATATGCGCCGCCGGTCCGCCTGCGCCGCGGCTTCACGCGCGCGGACGTGACCGAGCATGCGCGGCGCAGGAAATACTCCAAGTTCTTCGTGCTCGACGAGGTTGATCTGAGCTACCGGCAGTTCTCGCAAGAGGACGGCCCCGAGATCGAGCGCGCCGTGTTCATCTCGGCGGATGCGGTCACGGTGCTGCCCTATGATCCGGTGCGCGACACGGTGCTTTTGATCGAGCAGTTCCGTGTCGCCCCCTATATGCGCGGCGATCCGGTGCCGTGGTCGCTGGAGGCCATAGCCGGCCGCATCGATGCGGGCGAGCGCCCCGAGGAGGCCGCGCGTCGAGAGGCGCGCGAGGAGGCGGGGCTGACCCTGAGCGCCCTGCATCATATCTCGAACTACTACCCCTCGCCGGGGGCCAAGACGGAGTATCTGTTCTCCTATCTGGGTATCACCGATCTGCCGCCAGAGATGGCCGGGATCGGGGGGCTCGAGACCGAGGCCGAGGATATCCGCTCGATGGTGATTTCCTTCGACGCGCTGATGGCTGCAATCCGCTCGGGCGAGGTTGAAAACGCGCCATTGATCCTGTCGGCCCTGTGGCTGGAGCGTGAACGCGGACGTCTGCGGCAGGACCCGCGGGCGGGGCTGCGCGAGAACGGTTGAGTTCAGGCCGAAGGGCGCGTATCACCGGCGCAATTCTGCAATGAAAAGGGCCTGTAATGGACGTCAAGAAGAACCTGTCGGAGATGATCGGGAACACCCCTCTGGTGCGTCTGGAGAAAGCCAGCGCGGCCACCGGCTGCGAGATCCTCGGCAAGGCGGAATTCATGAATCCGGGGCAGTCGGTCAAGGACCGCGCGGCGCTCTATATCATCCGCGACGCGGTCGCGCGGGGCGCGTTGCGCCCGGGCGGAACGATTGTCGAAGGCACGGCGGGCAATACCGGCATCGGACTGGCGCTGGTGGGCGCCTCCATGGGGTTCAAGACGGTGATCGTGATCCCCGAGACCCAGAGCCAGGAAAAGAAGGATATGCTGCGGCTGGCCGGTGCCGAACTGGTCGAAGTGCCTGCCGCGCCCTATCGCAACCCCAACAATTTCGTGCGCTATTCGGAGCGACTGGCCGAACGGCTCAACCAGAGCGAGCCCAACGGCGCGATCTGGGCCAACCAGTTCGACAACGTGGCCAACCGGCAATCGCATGTGGAGACCACCGGCCCCGAGATCTGGGAGCAGACCGGCGGCAAGGTCGACGGGTTCATCTGCGCGGTGGGCTCGGGCGGCACGCTGGCCGGCGTCGCACAGGCGCTGCAGCCCAAGGGCGTCAGGATCGGTCTTGCCGACCCGATGGGCGCTGCGCTCTACAGCTATTACACGACTGGTGAGCTGGCCATGGAAGGCGGCTCGATCGCCGAGGGGATCGGGCAGGTTCGGATCACCAAGAACCTCGACGGGTTCACGCCCGATATGGCCTATCAGATCCCCGATACCGAAGCGCTGCCGATCGTCTTCGATCTGCTGAAGGAAGAAGGGCTCTGCATGGGCGCGTCGACCGGGGTGAATGTGGCGGGTGCGATCCGCATGGCGCGCGCGCTCGGACCGGGCCACACCATCGTGACGATCCTGTGCGACTACGGCACGCGGTATCACTCCAAGCTCTGGAATCCGGAATTCCTGAAGGAAAAGGATCTTCCGGTGCCCGATTGGCTGGACCTTGAGCCGCAGATGTTGCCAAGTGTTTACGTAACCGGAGACTGACGCCGATGAAACGCACCCTGCGCATGTTGATCGTATTTTGCCTTTGCGCGATCACGTCACTGTGCATGGTGCCCGAGCCTTTGTCGGCGCAATCCGCAGGCGCCCCCAGCACGCAGGAGGCACAAGCCCCCGATTACGTTGCATGGGAGCGGACGGCAGAGCGGGCCCGCGAGGTGATCGCGGCCGACCGGGCCTCCTTCGAAGCGATGGAAGCGCTGCGCAAACAGCTGGTTGTCTGGCGCGACCGCTTTCAGGCGCGCCAATCCGACAATGCCACGCAGATCGAACTGGTGCGCAGCCAGATCGAGGCTTTGGGGCCCGCCCCCGAAGGCGACGGCACGGAGCCCGGCGAAATCACGCAGCGGCGCGCCGGTCTCAACACCGAGCTTAACACGCTGCTGGCCCCGGTGCGGCGCGCGCAGGATGCGTTCACGCTGGCAGACGGTCTGATCAAGAAGCTCGACAGCACATTGCGCGATCGCCGCGCGCAGCAGGTGCTGCGTCTCGATCCGTCCCCGCTGAACCCCGTGAACTGGCCGCAGGGGATCTCGGCCCTGTCCGCGATCGCCGGAGCCTTGGGCCATGAAGTGGCCGAGAACTACGCCTCTGATCTGCAGCGCGCCCGCACCAAGGACCAGTTGCCGCTGATCGGCGTTCTGGTTGCGTTTGGCCTGATCCTGCTGACCCGCTCACCACGCTGGGTGGAGCGTCTTGTGGCGCGGATCCGCGCGGGCGGGGCCGACAGCAACGCGCTGGCGCGGGTCGGAACCTTCGTGGCGTCGCTCCTGTCGGTGCTGATCCCCGCGCTCGGGCTTTTCGCGATCCTCAGGGCGGTGGATTTCAGCGGTCTGACAGGGCCTGTGGGCGATCTGGTGTTGCATGCGCTGACCGTTCTCGTGGCGGCGTTTCTGGGCGCGCGCTGGCTGTCGCGCCAGGTGTTTGCCGCGGATTACCCGCCCGGCGCGATGTTCGACCTGACACCGGGGCAGCTGCGGGAGGCGCGGCTTTACGTGGGCGCGCTCGCGGTGCTGGCTGCGTTCAGTTTCTCCATCGAGACGCTGCGGAGCGCGCGGCTCTTGTCGGATGTGCTGACGCTCGAGGCGCGCTCGGTGCTGCTGTTTCCCATCACGGGGCTTGCGGGCCTCATGCTGTTCCGCTTCGGCCAGCTTCTGATCGAAGGCGTGCGCCATGACGGCGACGAGGTGGAGGAGCAGTGGATCACCTCGGGGGCTGCGGGACGCATCCTGTGGTTCCTGTCCCGCGCCTGCCTGATCATCGCGGTCCTCGGCCCGATCCTCGCGGCCCTAGGCTACGCGACCGCGGGCAGCTACCTGACCTCCGCGATGGTCGAGACGCTTGCGCTCATGGGCCTTGTTCTGGTCCTTCAGCGGCTGTCGCGGGACATCTTCGCGATCTTCCGCGGCGATGTCGCCGCGCGCGAAGGGCTGATCCCGGTTCTCATCGGCTTTGGCCTGAGCGTGCTGGCGCTGCCGGGTCTGGCGCTGATATGGGGGGCCAGCGTGTCCGACCTGAGCGCGGTCTGGACCCTGATCTCGGCCGGTGTGCCCTTGGGCGAGACCCGGATCACACCGGCGAATTTCATCACCTTCGCCGTGATCTTCGTGATCGGCTACACCCTGACGCGCATGCTTCAGAACACGCTGAAGACCCAGATCCTGCCAAAGACCAAGATCGATGTCGGCGGGCGCAATGCGTTGGTCGTGGGCACGGGCTATGTGGGCTTTTTCATCGCAGCACTCGTGGCCATCACCAGCGCGGGGATCGATCTGAGCAGTCTGGCCATCGTCGCCGGTGCGCTGTCTGTGGGTATCGGGTTCGGCCTGCAAACCATCGTGTCCAACTTCGTCTCCGGCATCATCCTGCTGATCGAACGCCCGATCAGCGAGGGCGACTGGATCGAGGTCGGCACCGATATGGGGGTGGTCAAGGATATCTCGGTGCGCGCCACGCGGATCGAGACCTTCGACCGCCGCGACGTGATCATCCCGAACGCCGACCTGATCGCGGGCAGCGTGACCAACTGGACCAAGGGCAACCTGAGTGGCCGTATCATTCTCAACGTGGGCGTGGCCTACGGAACCGATACGCGCAGGGTCGAAGCGATCCTGCGCGAGATCATCGAGGCCACGCCGGGCATCGTTCTCTCGCCGCCACCCTCGGTGCTTTTCACCGGTTTCGGCGCGGATTCGCTGGATTTCGAGATCCGCGCGATCCTGCGGGATGTGAACTACTCGCTTTCGACGCGTTCGGATATCAACCACGCGATCGCGGAGCGGTTCGCCCGCGAAGGGATCGAGATCCCGTTTGCCCAACGCGATGTCTGGCTGCGCAATCCCGAGGCCTTGACGGGCGCGCCGGCGGAGCCTGACAGCGAAAGCGGGCAGGCGGGGGATGCCGCGGCAGACACGGCACGCCGTGATGAGACCCGTGCGCCTCGGGCGCAGGGTTTGCCGGAGCCGGAAGATGACTGAGCTTTTGTTTCGCGAGGACCCGTATCTGAAAACCGCGCCCGCGGTGGTCACCGGACACACGGATCGCGGCGGTATCGTGTTGGACCGGACGCTGTTCTATCCAACCGGCGGGGGCCAGCCCGGCGATGGTGGGGCGCTGCGCTGGTCCGGCGGCGCTTGCGATATCGCCACCGCGGTCAAGGGCGACGGGGCGGATGTGGTCCTTGTGCCTACCGACGGGGCGGCGCTGCCCGAGATCGGTACAGAGGTAACACAAGAGCTCGACTGGGACAAACGCTATGCGCATATGCGCATTCACACCGCGCTCCACCTTCTGTCGGTCGTGATCCCGCTGGGGGTGACCGGAGGCGCGATCAGTGCAGAGAAGGGCCGGCTTGATTTCAACATGCCCGACCCGATCGAAGACAAGGCCGCGCTGGAGGCGGAACTCAACGCCCTGATCGCGCGGGACTTGCCGGTGACGGAAAGCTGGATCAGCGAGGCGGATCTCGATGCCAACCCCGCGCTGGTGAAAACCCTGTCAGTCCAGCCGCCCCGTGGCGCGGGACGCATCAGGCTGATCGGGATCGGGGAGGGCGGTGATCAGATCGATCTGCAGCCCTGCGGCGGCAGCCATGTGGCGCGCTCTTCGGAGATCGGGCCTGTCCGTCTGGGCAAGGTCGAAAAGAAAGGCCGCGACAACCGGCGCGTGAACCTGCATTTCGCCTGATCTGGTGGCTGTCACTATGATGCGGCATTTCATGCGCAAAACGGGTGAAAACCCCTTGCATCCCCCCCGACCTAGGCGATACACCCGCCGGCGGAGCGGTGGCCGAGTGGTCGAAGGCGCACGCCTGGAAAGTGTGTAGGCGGGAAACCGTCTCGAGGGTTCGAATCCCTTCCGCTCCGCCACCCATCTCTGACACCCGTCTCAGCCTTGCAGCGCGATCTTGTAACCGTCGCAAAACAGGCGGTATTTTCGACCCCAAATCAAAGGCACAATTAACACTAAGCACGTGTGCACGAAGTAGCGGCGCGAGAGGATTAGGTCAGGCAATCTCCGCGCGTTGCGCTAGCTTACGCTCCTGCTTCTAGCACTCCTATCGTTACCTGTTGCCTGGGGTTGATCTCTTGTTGCCATTCTTCGATAGCTTCAAATCGGTGGAGCAACATCATAGTTGTAAGAAGCAGACTGTCCCGAGCAACAAATGCCGCCGTTGCTTCAAAGGTCAATATGACCCCAAGCGTTGACAGCGTTGGCATGCGCGAACTGATAAAGAACCCCGCCATCATAAACGAATAGTCGGCAACAGCGTTCAGCACCGAGTCACCGAGGTATCCCTGATTTACGGTGGTCGCTCTAAACTGATCAAGGACCCAATCAGTATGCTCCACTATCTCCCACGTAATGCCGGTGGTTATGGCCACAAAGAAAAGTAGGTTAAAAGAAATCTTGGGCGAAATCAGGCGGCCTATAGGAACGATTAAGAGCCCATGGACGATGTGGCTGAGAGTGTACCAATCAGCGACGTGTTGTGAGTTGCCGCTTGACCATATTGAACCCACCCAGAATTGAGCGTATCCGCACGTACAGATAAGAGGTTGTCCCCAGATCCACAGTGTCACGAAAATAGAAATACCGCCCAACACAGCAGCAGAGTTCAACAATTGCCGTGTGGACACGCTTGCCTCGCTTCTTTCCTGAGACCAATGCACGTGTTAAAAACAGCGGTACTTAATCTTTTGATTTATTTGCCTTGCAGCAACCCCAGTAAAATCAAGTTTTCCAGTTTGGAAAGATGGTATGAGGCTGAACGGCTTCTATGCAAAACATTCAGGCAACGTGTGCCCTTTAAGCTGCAATGAGTGCGTTGAAGGCGTAGAACTTGGAAAAGAAGGGTGGAAAGCAATCTACATTCAACTTGGAAGTCCGCATTTTTTTAACTCCGCAGCCAATTTGCTTTTGAAATCGTTGTCGCGATACGGTTCAGCAGAAACATATTCCCGGATCTTTAAATCGGGCTCAACCTGCAAAACTTCCCGAGAGCGCTGGTTAGCCAGTTCATGATTGCCTTGCCTCGAGGCCAGCAAGCAACTCATCAATAAGATCTGGCCGTCTTCTGGGGCTGTTTTTAGCAACCCTAGAAGTATCTGCTCTGCCTCATCTAATTTGGCGCTTGCGATCAGCGTCTTAACGAGGATGAGTTTGAAGTATGGTGGAGAAAACGGTGACTGTTGAAGCGCCAGCCGAATATGGCTCAGCGCTTCTGAATTAAGGCCGCAATAGTGAAGAACGTTGGCGTAAAAGGCATTCGCGTTAGTGCAGCTAGGGCGATTGGCCACTGCTTCTCTGCCTGCCGCAAGTGCCTTGCCGAAGTCTCTTTCAAGCAGATAAACGTGGCTTAGAACAGTATGTGCCTGACCGTCGGTATCAGGCAATGAAACTGCCTTTTCAGCGAATTTTCGGGCCATCAGTGTGGACGCAGTTATATCCTGTGCCCAGCCTCTTTGAAGATCGAACCAATGTGTAAGTGCGACCCATGTGTAACCAAGCGCCAGCTCGGGATGAAGACGAACAATTTTTTCGAAGTCCTCTCTTGCGATCGCTAGCGCTTCGCGATTCATTTTGAAGAAATTGCTGATGCCCCTGTAGAAGATGCTGAGGGATTCGATGTCCCTTAGCGTCTTGTGCCAAACCCTTGCAGGTTCCCCTGCGATAAGCGCTATATTCAGGGCCTCTAGCACTTCTGCCGCAACTTCATCGAGAACCATAAATGTGTCCTCGAGAGTGTGATCGAACTGCTCCGAGAGTATGATCTTGTTAGTCGCAGCATCAAGCAGTTGGACAGAGAGCCTTAACTTATTCTCAGAGCCTCGTAGCTGCCCGGTGAGCAAGTATCGCGCATTGATCGCCCTAGCGGCTTGTAACTCTTCCATTTCTCGCGCTGCATTTACTGAACCGACTGCAGTCAGAAAAAGGCCCGAGACCTTTATCAACGCATTCTGGATATCAATCCGCAGGCCCTCTGCAAGCTCTCCCATTTTCGGTTGATCGCTAAGAACGTTAATCGGCATGACCGCAATCTTTGGATTCTCCTCACCCGAGTTTGTCGGGGCTGCTTCCTGCGCATCAGATGTCGCCATGCTATCAGTGGAAGCCTGTCGAGGCTTTGAAACTTCCGCTAAAAACCGAAAACCGCGTCGTGGGATTGTTCGAATTACTCTTTGCTCTTTACCGCTGTCGTCAATAGCGACGCGCGCCCCATTGATCCGCGTTGAGATGGCAGCATCGGAAACAATGCGACCCGCCCATACATGCATAATAATGTCGTCCTTGCTGATCAGTTGACCAGCGCGGTTCGCAAAGTACCAAAGCAAATCGAACACCTGAGGTTCGATCCTGACAGATTTTCCGTCTTTGAGAAGCTGTCGTTGCTCAAAGTCCAACTCAAAGCACTCGAATATCAAGTGTGTGGCTCGTTCCATGTTTGGATCATGAACCCAAAGCGCTGCGATTAGAACGGCGATTTCTAGAATAAAGAAATTCTGAAACTTTTCTAAAGAGGTTCCTCAAGCTACGATACTCGGCAGCTCTTAGGCTCAAATTGTTCACACCACACAAGCCATGGAGCATTAAAATGGAAACGAACCTCAAAACTGAATTCATCAACGAAAACCGTAGCTTTGACAGCAAAGGAGCAATTGAAGCAGGCCATGATGCCCGCACTGCTGCTATTAAGGAGTTTGTGGCTTGGTTTTCTTCAGTGATCAAATCCATAGCGTACCGTGGCGAAACACAGAGGATCTGATCAGCGGTGAACGTCTAGGCGGGGCCTACGTCTTTGCATCATTTGGTTTATGACCGCCGCTTGCCGTCGTGCAATCGTACGAAGGTGGCATCTGGTTTCTTGCCTTCGGGACATGCGCTCTCATTGCTACTGTCTGCCCTGCTTAAGCCGCGCAGGTGAGGCCTGAGTGATCCCCATCATTGTCCGCTCCGGGCCTGTAGCGGCCATTGGCTGCGCGGCGTCCGCGGGCCTGGTGAATGACTGCTTTGCGGACAAAGCAGTCATCCACTTGCTCCGGTTTTAAAAGCCAAGTGAGGTGTTGATTTAGGTCATTGCCCGCGTCTGTTGGTCCTGAAACTCTCACAACGAAACGTCAACGAAGTGAAACGGGTGAGTTCATGCGAAGTATGTTCATTTCGATTTGTTCTTTAGCACTTATTTCGCTGTGGTCTGGGGCACTCGCCGAAGAAGCCTGCTCGACATATAATTTCGACAAGGCTCACTCTCAATTGAGACTGGTGTCAGAGAATGCTTTCTGGCGAATACAAAACAGCGGTCCCGACGATGTGGTGCTTTACGTTTTGGAGGATCAGCTTGTCATAAATTCCTTTGCCGCAGGAGAAGGTATGACCTTCTTTGGTGATACCAATTATACCTATCTGCTTATTCTTTTGCCGGATAGTTCAGCCGCAAATGTGAAGGTCTGTCGGCCCTAGAAATAGTCGAAGTTTTCTACCTCTGACCCAGTCGAGGCTTCAGAGTGATGTTCCATAATGACTAGTGGAAAATTCGATTTCGCTATGTTGATAAGCTCGGCCCGGCTCTAAGCATCAGAATAACAGCTAAGCGGACGAAATAGACCTTAAGAATAGCGGGATCGCTAAGTAATCCGCGGGCGGAAAAGACATGTCTGATCTACCCGAGATTTTGATCAAACCCACTAAACAGGGTAATTAGCAACTGCACGCCAAATACCGGTGGGAGTAGATACATTGTCGGAGCTAGTGTTCTTTCTTTGTGCGTTGATCAGCCCGGTTTTGTTTTTGCTCGGAAGTCGCGGTTTCAAATTCAAGTCAGTCGGTCAAACTTGGATTGTCGCAATCTGCTTTCCGTTTTTTTGGGCGCCGCTTTTTTCCATTCTGTGGGATATTTTTGGTGTCACAGGTTTAACAGTCAAAATTGGCGAACGTTTGGTGTCCTGCAACATCGAAGACTTTTATATCGGGGTATCAAGTGATTGGGGCTGCATTAACGCAGCTCGCCGCATAACGAGTTTGATCGAACAGACCATTATCTTTGCTCCGATGCTCGGAATACTATGGTTGCTACCCCGACCACCCTTGGTTCGTATGCTTCATATGGCTGCGATGCTACCAGCTTTGTTGGCTGTAAGATCGGTGTTGAACAGTTTTGCAATTTTTTTCTCTGGCGAGCTTTAGCTTATTTTTTTGGCAAACGAGTTTCTTAGACACCGCGCGAATGGCCCCTCTCGGCTCATAGCGGTCACTCAGGTTTGGAACTGTCGCAGGCAGGTTCTGCCCGCGACAGAAATGTTCAAATCTCTACACTTTCCGCTATATCCAGCGCATCCTCAATCTCGACCCCAAGATAGCGCACGGTACTGTCCATCTTGGTGTGACCAAGAAGCAGCTGCACCGCCCGGAGATTGCCTGTCTTCCGGTAGATTAAAGCTGCTTTTGTGCGCCGCATCGAATGAGTGCCGTATGCGCCAGGATCGAGCCCAATAGAAGAGACCCAGCCGCGCACGATCCGAGCGTACTGACGCGTCGAGAGGTGAGACGAAGATCGCACTCTGCTCGGGAACATGTGCTCGCAGGTGGTCATTCGGGGAGTAGCCATCCAATCTTCGATTGTCCTCCGGGTATGCCGGGTGACTTCGAAGCGCACAGGTCGGGCTGTCTTTCTTTGCGTGATAGTCACGCGGTCGCGTACGGAGCCGCCTATGATCAGGTCGTTCACCCTGAGCCGAACGAGATCACACCCGCGTAGCTTGCTGTCGATTGCTAAATTGAACAGCGCCAGATCGCGAAGGCTTCCAGCCAGCTCCAGTCGCACACGGATTGACCAGACATGCTGAGGCAACAGAGGACGCTTTTGGCCTACAAGGCGTCCCTTGTTCCAAGGCGTTTGGACTGCGCGAATTGCGGGAAGGTTCTGATGAAGCATGACATATCTCCTACCATCCCTCCCACAACCGAGCCGACGACGTGTCCACGGCTCAGACTAGGCCATCGCGGAAATAACGATGAGTAACTCTGCTATATGTCCGCTTCGAGCCCGAACCTGCCGATCTTCCAAAAGTGCGTTTGCGAATAGAAGGTCGACGGATAGGTTGATTTTGAACTCAGGATCGAGAGGAGGAACACCTTGCCAGCATATGTTATCGGTCAACTCGAGATACATGATCCAGAAGCCTACCAAGAGTATCTGGATGGTTTCATGCCAAGCTTTGAACGCCACGGGGGAGAGCTCTTAGCTACCTCGCGGGCGGAAACAGAAGTCTTGGAAGGATCATGGTCCTTGCCGCGAACGGTGATTATGCGATTTCCTTCGGTGCAGGATGCGAAGGCTTGGCACGAAGATCCTGACTACGTGAGATTAGCCGGCATTCGGCATAGAACGGCTTCGACCAATCTAGTTGTGATCGACGGAGTGTCTTAGAGCATCGAGTGACGAATGGCGGTTTCGTCCGCAGAGAAGTCGTTCAGCCGCTTAGAGACTGAGGAATTCTCTCAGATGACCGCTGTGAGCCCTTTGCGGGCACTCGGCTGGTACCTAATTGAAACCAAGAAAGTCCGCGATGGGGCCTGGACTGAGCGCAGCTGGCTTTAAGCTTGCTCAGGAGTCGTAGATGGGGTGGGTACTCCGCAAAGAGCGCCTTGGTGTTGACCCAATTTTGTGTAGTTTGAAGCCGGGTAATTCAGCGATCTGCATTGAGAATGAACGACTTGACGAACATCCAGATTGGCCGCGGCTGGCTTGCCGGCATGATTCTTCGCCTTTTTGGTTTCCGTCAAAACGCAGTCCGCTTGACTGGAGCCGGTGTCCAGCTGTTGGGCGGCCGAACTAGGGATTTGACGTTTGGTGAGCTGTCGCGACCACTGGAGGCCACAAGTCGAGCCGGATTCTCTAGCATCAACTTCGCTACCAAGGGCAAGGATAGTCTTAGTGTAGTTGGCCTAAAGCGAGCAGACGCGCTGAGCTTCATAGAGGCGGCTAATGCACGTTGGCGGGAGCATTTCCGGTTTCAAGTTGCTGCCGTAGAGCATGAGTTGAAAGACTTATCCGAGACGATCGAGTTTTTTCGCAATGCCAACCAATATCCGGCGGCTTGTCTCCTGGAGCCAGTATTAAAGCGCGCAACGTTGGCCGTAGCGAAACTCCCGGACACCATACCGCCGAACGTTCTTGCACATGAACAGCAAGCAATCCTCGACGACGTAATTGAGTTTCATGCAGCGCCCCAGGCATTTCGCGACGAGGCTGCGCGTAGATTTATCGAAGCTGATAAAATGGAGATGAAGGAGTTCTACGACACCATTGAGTCCAATCCATTGACGCCTGAGCAGCGTCTTGCGGTTGCAACAGATGAAGATGCGACCTTAGTCCTAGCCGGGGCTGGTTCTGGCAAGACGAGCGTGATCGTCGCAAAGGCGGCACACCTTATCCAACGCCAAATTCGACCGCCCGAAGAAATCCTGCTCATGGCTTTCGGTAAAGACGCTGCGGCAGAAATGGCAACCAGAATCGAGGAGCGCTCTGGCGCGAAGGTGGATGCGCTCACCTTTCATGCTTTGGGCAATAGTATCATCCGTCAGGCCGAAAATGGCGCGCCAGCTTTGGCAGCACATGCCAGCGATGACAATGCATTTACCGCGCTCCTTCGAGATATTCTCTTTAACGAGATGGCGTCCGAACCCAACCTTAGAGCGCTGCTTCTCAAGTGGTTCTCGGAGTTCTATTGGCCCTACAAGAGCGAATGGGATTTCAAAACTAAAGACGAATACTATCAGTACGTCGAAGCCCATGAGTTGCGCACATTTCAAGGTGAGTTGGTCAAGAGCTTCGAGGAATGGGAAATCGCCAACTGGCTTTACCTAAATGGTATCGCCTACGAGTATGAGCCCAGCTATGAGCACGATTTGCCTGAGAATACACGCACCGCCTATACACCCGATTTTCGGCTAACAGAGAGCGGCGTGTACATCGAACACTTTGGGGTTCGGAAGTCTCAAGGGCTTGGCGGACAAATGAGCCTAACAACTGCGCCTCATGTTGATCGGAAATCCTATCTTGAGGGGATTGAGTGGAAACGAAAAGTCCACGCCGAACACGAGACAATCCTGGTCGAGACTTTTAGCTACGAGCGAGTCGAAGGTCGCCTAACCGAGGCGTTGGAAGGAAAACTGGCTCCCTATGTGGCGCCAAACCCAATTCCTCCTGAGCAAGTGTTTGAGCAACTGACCGAGAAAGGTCAGGTCGACGCCTTCACCCAAGTTCTCGGAACATTCCTGCGTCATTTCAAAAGCTCGGGAACAACGCTCGAAAACTGTCGAAATCGGGCAGAGAAATCAAAAGACAAAGCCCGCGCCGATGCATTCTTGAAAATCTTCGAGTCGGTTCTGGACGCATATCAAGCTCGCCTAGGCGACCGAATTGACTTCGAAGACATGATCGTTCGAGCGACTGAGCACGTTGAAGCAGGGCGATTCAAAAGTCCATATCGCCACCTACTTGTAGATGAGTTTCAGGACATTTCGGAAGGCAGGGCAAAACTGCTTAAGGCTCTCAAGGCGCAACACTCTGATGCCCGAGTGTTTGCGGTGGGCGATGATTGGCAATCCATTTATCGCTTCACGGGCTCCGACATTCACTTGATGAGAGACTTTGGTGAGGAATTCGGAGGTACTTTTGCCGGTAAGACTGGCGTGCACAGCTCTGTCGACTTGGGACGCACTTTTAGAAGCGTTGACAAGATCGCGTTGCCCGCTCGAACCTTCGTGCTTAAGAACCCGTCTCAGATTACCAAGCAAGTTGTTCCAGCTGGGTCAGCGTTGTTTCCACCCATAAGGATAGCGCATTATGGCTGGAACCAAGAAGACGAAGCGCTGTCTTCGGCATTGGATGCTATTGAATTTCAGCTGCGTGGTGAGGAAGCGACCGTCCTTCTGCTCGGCCGCTACAACTTCCTGCGCCCAGATAATTTGTCCGCGTTGAGCAGACGCTATCCAAGCCTCTCGATCAAGTTCATGACAGTACATCGCTCGAAAGGATTGGAGGCGGACCATGTCATCGTCCTGCAAGCTTCGTCGGGTCGCATGGGTTTTCCATCCGAGATAGTTGACGATCCGCTCTTGGACCTCGTCTTACCCAAACCAGAAGAATTCGATCACGCTGAAGAAAGACGCTTGTTCTACGTTGCACTCACAAGAGCGAGAAGTTCTGTCACCGTACTTGCCGATCGACAAAGACCTTCTGTCTTTGCCCGAGAGCTGGTTGAAAATCCCGAATATGAAGCGTTTGAATTCGGTGAAGCTGGCGTGGCGTTACATCGTTGCAGCGCATGTGGCGGGCGTATGCTTTCGCAGACGTCAAAGAAAGGGAATGTGTACTTTCAATGTGAACACCGAAGGCTTTGCGGTGAGATGCTTCGGCCTTGCAGCGAATGCGGCAAAGACCTTCCGGTCACTAATAAGGCTCATCCTGGTCAGCTCACGTGCAGCTGTGGAGCGACGTTCCCGGTTTGTCCAGAGTGCTCCGATGGCTGGTTAGTTGAGAGAAAAGGGAAGTGGGGCAAGTTTCTTGGATGCGTTAAGTATCCAGACTGCAAGGGGAAGCAGAGCATTCCGAAAGAAAAACGCACTAGGCGACGAAACCGATCTAGGTCAGTATAATTTTTTGCAGAAACCTCTGATGGCAGCTTTGTCCGCAAAGTAGTCATTCAGCCCATTGGAACTTGATCAAGAGCCTCAGATGACCATTTTGAGCCCAAACTTTCGGATGCTGCGCTTTGCACGAACGGCTGCTTTTGAAAGAACGTCAGTGCGCAGTGGCAAAATAAGATCGCTTCCAGAAAATCACCGCCAAAAACACCAGACTGACAAGGTTTGGCACCAGAATTAGCGCAAACCCAAGCTCCCCGCTCACCGTGAACAACGCGACAAGGCCGTTGAGAACGAACAGGCCAATATAGAAAAACGCCCACGTAACGCCCCAAGGGTTTCTGTTCCAAAGCGCGTAGAAGAATACCAGCGGCCCGATGAAATCCAGAAACAAAACCACAAGAAACGCGCCAATGCCGAACACAAATGTGCCCAGCACCGGCAAGCCGTTTTCCATGAGGTTTGCTAGGTTCATCGCAGATCCGATTGCCCATAGCCCCATGACAACACAGAGGACCTTGAGCACTAGTGGAATGGGCTTCCAGCCCGTTGGCCGTCCTACGTCCGCGCTCATTTCGTCCGTCCCAAAAGCCCGGCAAGTTTGTCGATGGCTTGGTTCCATCCACCTTCTCCGGCTGTGCCCTCTGGCACACCAATGTGGATCATCGTCATCACAGTCTTGTCCTTCACTTCGCGCAACTCGACGATGACTTCGGTAATATCAGGATGCCCCGCTGGCATACCCATGCTTTGGGGAGAGATAATCGTTCCGTGCTCGTCGCACATGCTTTCGGTGTAGACGAGGCGGGATGGGCTGTTGACCTCTTTGTAGACCCCCGTGAACCACATCGACATCGTGCGTTCGGGCGACTTCATCTCCATACAAACCGTGCGGGTACCGCCAACAACAACATCCATTTCGGCGCTCGGGACGGACATGCCCATCGGGCCGTACCACTGCTTGAACAGCTCCGGATCGGTCCACATTTTCCAGACATCACCAATTGGCGCGTCAAACTCGCGTTGAATTTTCACCCAATTTTGCTCATCACTCATCGTCGTTTTCCTTCATGGTTTGCAGAAGTCCGGCCATCACGTCAAAGCGCGCGTCCCAGATGTGGCGGTACTGGTCCGTCCAATTGGCGACGACCTGCAATGGCCCGGCATTCAACGTGCAGGGTCGAAATTGCGCATCCCGCCCCCGCGTGATCAGACCGGCATTTTCCAGCACGCGAATGTGCTTTGAAATGGCGGGTAAGGTCATGTCGAATGGTTCAGCTAAGGCGTTTACGGTCGCTTCGCCCTGCGCGAGATGCGCAAGGATCGCTCTGCGGGTCGGGTTGGCCAATGCGGCAAAGGCCGCGTCAAGTTGGTCAGATGTGGTCATGGATGTATTTAATAAACCATGTAGTTAATTAATCAAGTGGTTTAATTCCGAGATCCTTAGTTCATGGAACTTGAACTCATTGATTTCCACAACAGCGGACGTTGCTGGACGTCATGCTATCGACGGCTTTGTCCGCAAAGCCGACGTAAGACACACCAAAACAAACAACTCCCTAGTTTATTCATAAAAGCGTTACAGACGCAGGCATCATGAGCTTGTCCGTGAGTGGATAATTTAATCAGTGTCAGCCCGCTGGAGTATTGCCAGCGGGTTTTTTCTTGAATCACCATTCGGAGCCTAAAGATGACATTCATCAACCCCTTCCAAAGCACTCTGGATTTCTTGCGCGCCTTCGCGGTCGACAAACGTCAGGCACAATGTATTGAACGACGGATCGCAACAAATAAGCTTTTGCATCGGCCTTGTGTTGACGGCTAGCTGTTAGTGGTCGTTTCCGATTAATCCGAAACGGACACCCCGGCCGTCCGCATTTTCCAGGAGTTAGGGCCGGTTTGAGCGAGGTTCCTGCGCTCTGCGGCACGTTGACCGTCGTTGAGCAATTGGCTGAGGTCGCTGCCAACGGCCTTGCTGTAGATATGGTAAAGGTGTCCGGTCGGGCCCTCTGGGCTGATGTCGCTCAGGTCGATCATCTCCACGCCAGAAAGAGTTGCCAGGTGATCGCCCGCTTCGCCGAGACGTGGATAGCCATGCAATTGCGCTGAGAGCGCAAGCGCGTGATCAGCGTTTCTAACGTATATCGTGATATTGCTCGCGATCTGCGAAATGTGCGGCAGGAGCCTTTGAAATATTGCGAAGTCCATATCAGGAGCGAGGAGCACGATCTCATCGAGACGGATATCGGGACTTCGGTAAGCGACCTCATAGAGAGCGAGCGCAACCCCTCGAGCGCCAAGGCTGTGCCCGACGACATCGACAACACCACTGCCAAAGCGGCTTTCCAATTCGATTATGGCATCGGCGAGATCGATAACACTCCAATAGAGATCGGCCTCATCACGCATGTAGTCGGCCAAGTCCCCATCTGACGGCCAGCTGAACCAAATGAAGCGGTTGGAGAGACTTGCATTTTCTTGGAGCAGGGCCGCGCGCCGGCAGCCCTTGTTAAAGTCGATGTAGTAGCCATGAACATAGATGGCGGGGGCGTTTTCTGAAGCGCTATCCTGTAATGCGTCGAGGACCACGCTGGTCCTTGTCACACGAATTTCATCAACCCGAAGAAGTTGCTCCCGAATGAAGCCCGGCGCGGAATCCGCCAGTGGTGCGATAGAGCCGAGTTCCAAATCTCGGACCCGGCACCAGCCAGCCCTGAGATGGCTGCGCTCGTTTCCGAAGTGCCTTTCGCCCCCGTCACCCTCTGCAAGGTTCCGAAGTGTCAGAAAGGGAACCTGCACCTCATTGTTCTCTACTTGAGCCGCCGAAGTTGATGGAAACGCGGTCATCAATGCGCCGGCCAGAACTCCAACCGAAGTGGCACGCAGCAGGATCGAGGTCAGACATCGCATAATGCACCTTAGTATGAGCGCTTTCGGCTTGAAAGTCGGGACCGCTGGTGGCTCCGCTTTGAACATGTGGTCTGCGTCGCCGCTTCACATATTGACGCACGATGCTCCAAGTCCTGCGGGGCGATATCAGACAGCGGCCTGCACCAAGTCTGGGCCTGTTAGGTCGGACAAATTCGCAAAATAAAACTGCGCCTGAGCCTATGAAGCAAGTGCATCGTCTTTGCGGCCTGCAGAGAAAGAGGTTCGGGAGGTCCGTCCAAGTGCAGGTCGTCCGATCATGAGTGTCAGTGGTCGTGTCTTTCCATAACAAACCCTGATTAATGTGGGCCGGGTTTCTTACCCAAGACGGCAGACTGGAAATCGATCTGACGCGTCCCGGTCGTTTTTGCCACAGATCAAGGCTGCGCCGCGAATTTGGGTCCAAGCTGATGATCAAGGCGATTCGCGAAGAAAGGCGGATGGGCAATCATGGCAGACGCATCTGTTCTGACGCTCTTTTATTACATTTTGGGGGCCTTGATCATCGCGACGGCTGGCGGAGAGGTGCTTCGTCTTCTCTACGGAAAGACAGAGGCGATCGCCAACTTCCAAAGTCGCACATATGCTTGGTGGGTCATGGTCGCCGTGCTCGCGGTGGCTCTGGTTGCCGGGCGCACCGTCATGCTGGTCCTCTACGCAGCGTTATCAGCCATTGCGCTTTATGAGTTCGTCATTCCTCACGGGCGAAGGCTTATCAAGGAACCGGTTGCGCTGTTTGCGTCCGCGATTATCATTCTGATCCAGTACGGGTTGATCTGGATTGAATGGTACGGTCTCTTCGCGATCTTCATTCCCGTTTATGGCCTTCTTTTCTTTCCCATCCTTGCGGTTCTCAGTGGAAAGACAGAGGGGTTTCTCAGTTATATCGCGGAGATGCAGTACGGGTTCCTTTTGGCGGTATTCTGTCTGTCGCATGTGCCAGCACTCTTGCTGCTCGACATCCCGGGGATGGAAGGGCGGAATATCCTGCTTCTGGCGTTCCTCGTTCTGGTCGTTCAGTCCAGCGACATACTGCAGTACCTCTGGGGCAAGTCCATTGGACGGCACAAGCTTGCACCGTCGGTTTCGCCCTCAAAAACAATTGAAGGATTGGTGGGCGGCGTGGCCTCCGCCTGTGCCGTCGGCGTCTTTTTCGCGTGGCTTACCCCGTTTTCCAGGTTCGAGGCGTTGCTGATATCGTTCCTCGTCGCGACAATGGGCTTCTTCGGGGGTTTCGTTCTGTCGGCGATCAAGCGTGACAGGGGCGCAAAAGACTGGGGCGCTCTCATTCCAGGCCACGGGGGCATCCTCGACCGCGTCGACTCCCTGCTGTTCGCCGCCCCGGTCTATTTTCACGTCGTGCGCTATTGGTGGTCGGTTTGACTGACGGCCCGCGCCGCCGTCCTCAGCCGGCGCACGATTGTCCAGAGACACCCGGGCACTAGCACCCAGAGTAATGCCGCCATTGGCCCCCTGATATCCTCCGGGCCCCAGGCGAAACGCCACGCTTCCGGCACGAGAGCCAGCACGGCCGCGAGGATAGCGACAGAGAACATCCGTTGCTGCTTTGCAAAGGGACCACCGAAATCGGCTGGAGCGCCCGCAAGCACTGCCATCGTCCGGACGTAGGCGATGAAAAGCGCCAGACATCCGACGATCCATCCCGCAACAACGTCACCGCCGAGGCTGTAGCCCGCGCCCACGAACAAGGCCACGTCTGACACCCGGTCCGGAACCTCGTTCCAGAAAATCCCCGTCGACGTCCCTTGCCCGTGCTCCACCGCGACCATGCCATCGAACATATTCGAAAGTCCCCGCAGCAGAATGAGGATGGCCGCCGACATCCAGAGGACTCTCGCGGCGTCAGGAATGACCTGCGTCAATCCCAGGAATACACCGGCGGATACTCCGGCGAGGAGCCCAATTGCCGAGATCATGTTCGGCGTTAGCCCGCGCGTGGCCATCGCCTTTGCGATTCTCTGCACAAGGCGCATGTCCCGCGCAGGAATAGGGCGTCGCCCGAGGTCATCACTCATCCCTTTTGCTCCCGTTGCCGAGCTTTGCGCGTTCGTCATTTGTGCATGTGTCGCGAACGTCCGCAACGCGACGCTGAAGTAAGGCGGTCGCCTGATCCGGTGTCATGTCGGATGGGATCGTCAATGCCTGGCCGAAACGCACGGACACCGGCGTTCGCCGTGGCCACGTACTGCCCTTTGGGAGAAGCTTGGCGCCGCCCGTTACCGCCATCGGCACGACCGGCACATCCAATCCTCTTACGAGAAGTCCTATTCCCATCTTGAAGGGAAGGAGACGGCCATCGGGAGAGCGGGTGCCCTCCGGATAGATCAGGATCGAGTAGCCTTCGTCAGCCAGCCGGCCACAATTCTCAAGGCTTTCCCGTACCCGTCCCTCGCGTGAAAACGGGAAGGCGCCGAGCACCGCCGCTGCAAACATGGCCGCGAAGCGGTTCGCGAAAAAGTAATCCGCCGCGGCGGCGATGGCAGTCCGGTCGCGCAGGTGCGGGGGAATCCCCCGAAGGATCGAAATTGTGTCCGCATGGCTTGCGTGGTTAGAAACCATGAGAAACGGGGGATCGATACCGGCAAGCGCATCAAGGCCCGTCACGCGGAATGGCCGCGCCCAGATTGCGTGCGGCAAAAACAACAGGGCAGGCTGGATTGCTCGCCGCAAGATTGACATCGGAAGGCTTCGAGGCCAACTCGCAAGGCCTTCGTCCGGCATTTGGCGCCCGGGCTGGGCGAGAAACTCAGCAAGGTCGCCCACCGTCGCGAGTTTCGCGATGTCCTCTTCGGGGACGTCGCGGCCCGTTTCCTTTTCGATTTCAGCCGCCAACTCGACGCGTCCTAGCGAGTCGATGCCGAGATCGAGGTCCAGGCTCATATCTGGGGACAGCTTTCCCGCTGCAGTTTTTGAAACTTGCCGCAGGAGCCTCTCCAAGAGATCTCCGGCACTGTCCTTCGGTGTCGGCGCGCCATCTTTGACGCGCCCCTCCAGAGCCTTCCGAAGCTCCTGTCTTTTGACTTTCTGCAACGCGGTCTTCGGAAAATCCTCGTGCCAGATCGTGAACCCGGTGACCCTTTGGTGGCTGGCGAGTGCCGAGTTCGCACGCTCAATGGCTTTGGCGATCCCAGCCTCGTCTTCACCTTCGCTAGCATGGATTGCTGCATGAATATGTGTTCCCTTGTCGGGGTCGGTGATGCCCAGCACTACACATTCCGCGATCTCCATCTGTCGGCTGATCTCCGCCTCTACGTCTGCCGGAAAAACATTCATGCCGTTGGGAAGAACGATACGATCGGAAAGCCGACCGATGATGCGCCATCTGCCGTGCTCCATGGGCTCGGCGATATCATCGGTCTTGTACCATCCGTCGGCGGTAAAGGCTGCCTTCGTGCGTTCGTCATCCTTCCAATAGCCTGCAAAGACATTGTCGCCGCGAACCTGCAATTCGCCTTCATCGGAAAGACGCAACTCCACCCCCTCGATCGGGCGTCCGATGCTTCCCGGCACGCGGTCATCTAGGGTGTTCGACGTGACGACTGGTGAGCACTCAGTGGCGCCGTATCCCTCTAAAATGCGAATGCCGGTTCTTTCCCAGGCCTCCATCACTTCCCTTTGCAAGGCCGCTCCGCCACAAAAAAAGTATCTCAGCTTTCCTCCCAGGCCGCGATGCAGAGGGTAGAACACCGCCCGGCGCAGGATCATTGGAAGCTTGGAAGAGACCCGGTGTTGCAAGCTCCAGATTCTCTCCAATCCGCGTGATGAGGCGCGATCGGCGGCTGCAGACATAAGAAGTTCAAGGAACCTCGGCACCACGACCATGGCTGTCGCGTGCCGCCGACTGATTTCCGCCTTTATCGCCGAGGGTCTCAGTGAGGGAGCGTAGTGGACCGTACCGCCCACCCGGAGAGGCAGGTAGAGTCCGACCATCTGCTCAAACATGTGAGACAAGGGCAGGATGGAAACAAGCCGCAAATCTTCGCCGGGAGGCACCAGATCCATTACTCCTTCCAAATCGGAGATGATATTCCGGTGGCTGAGGGTGACGCCCTTTGGATGGCCGGTCGTGCCGGAGGTGTAAACGATCTCCGCCACATCATCCGGAGCCGGTGCCGGTAAGTCTTTTTCAGTGCTCGCTTCGAAATCAAGAGACTCAAGAGCAAGATGCGGTACGTCACCGGGGATCGTCCCAACTTTCGGAGACAGTATGGCAACCGCACCCGACGTCTTCCGGACGGCGCTCAGAAAGGAAGATGACGCATTCATATCCATCGGCGTCACGATAAGTCCGGCGCGGAACAGACCAAAGAGAGCCGCTACGCTGTGGACGCTCGACGGTGCCTGCAGAATGACCCGCTGGCCCCTTTTAAGCCCGTGACGGTTGACAAGATCACCGGCGATCGACTCCGCGGCCTCCGCGAGTTCCCGATAGCTCATCACGCGGGTCCTGAGACCGACACGTGAGGTCAGCGCGGGGCGATCCCCGTATTTCGCAGAACAGTAGCTTAGGAGTTGTGACAGGGTTTTGGGATGCTCCTCAGCCATCAGCCCCCACCTGTGCTGGCGCTTCAAATCGCCCCGTGCGAAGGAAGTCGGCCGCCGCATCGAGAAACCGAACATCCTCGTAGACCTCATCATGTGAGAGCGGCAACGCTATCGTGTCCGTGGCCTCCGGCAACAGGCGCCGCATGCTCTTATTCGAGACGAGCGAAAAATCTTCCTTTATCCCGAGCCATCGGGCCATTGACGAGGAACGGGTCTCCACGATTAGCCCCGCACCGAGAGGAGATTTTGGAAAAGGTAAATCCGAGAAATCAGAACGGGCGAGGTCGACGACTGCACGAAGTCCGCCGAGCGTGAGAAAGATGCCTGGAATCCGAGCAGTGAGAGCGCCCGCTACCTGCTCCTGAATCGGCCCGCGATCCCAGACGCTTCTGCCGATGGGCCAACGTTTCCCTTGTGCATGCAGCATCCTTAGAAGGACGCCGCCACCGATATAGGCCACGATGTGACACCTTTCGTGGCGACCTCGCGAAAGTCGCCTCGCCAATCGGTAGGAGAGCCATGCGGCGCTGGCCCCAAGTCCGAACACATAGGGAATCCATGGAAGATAGGCGCGAGAGCCGAAGCGTTGCCTGAAATAAGATCTTGCTTGCCGACGCTTGCGCCAGCTTGCCGTCAAACCGACAAGGATCACGACCAGGTCATTGCCGGAAATTGCGTTCTCGTCGGTTTCCTGGGCCATAAAAACTCCGGTCCGTCGCGCCGGCCTGGTGGCATGGCTGAAAACCGGCTCCTTTCCCTTACTCTGGCTCAGTCTTGGTTATTTCGAGGCGCGGTACCTTGATTTGCATCATATCCGCCCTGTGTCAGCCAAGATACTCTCAGGAACACAAAGTCAGAATTGGGCTGACATGGCCGACGCAAAACCAACAGACCGGGGAATATTGCTCGACCTGATCGAGGACGCGGAGACGGCTTTCATCAGTGGCCGTGGAAGCCGCTCGGCCGATGTCGAGGCGGCGGTCGGCATGTTCCTCGAGATTCTGCGTGGGTTCGAGCGTCTCGATGTGCCGGATCCATGTGTGACGGTGTTCGGCTCGGCGCGCATTCCCGAGGGTGACCCGGTCTATGAGACGGCACGAGGCTTGGGGCGCGCTCTGGCAGAGGCAGGATATGCGGTTATGACAGGGGGTGGCCCAGGTCTCATGGAGGCGGCAAACCGCGGCGCGAAAGAGGCCGGCGGCTGCAGCATAGGTTGTAATATCCGCCTGCCCTTAGAGCAGAAGCCGAACATTTACCTCGACGACTTCGTCGAGTTTAAGCATTTCTTCATCAGAAAACTGATGCTGGTGAAATACTCCTCCGCGTTTGTGATCCTGCCAGGAGGATATGGAACGCTTGATGAAGCATTCGAAGTGGCAACGCTGATCCAGACGGGAAAACTCAAAAGGTTCCCGGTCGTTGTTATGAACAAGGATTTCTACGAGCCGTTTGAAAAACTGCTGCGCGGTGCCATGAGCAAGGCCCGTCTGATCGACGAAGAACGTTTGGATATCGTGCTCCTAACCGATGATCCGGACGAAGCCGTTGTTTGGATAAAGTCGCACGTACCATCTCCGGTCATCGGATGCCGGTCCTGATGCGCATTCTGGACTACCGGGAGCGCCAATCGCGGGATGAGGCTAAGCGACACACCAAGCCGTCATCCCGATGAATCAGATGTTAGTCATATCAAACACTCAACTTGGACCAGTCAGATCACGCTGCTCTTCAAGCTGGTCGGGTGGCGGACGTAACTGAGTGCACACGGCGGCTTTGTCCGTAAAGCAGACGTTCACATCCGCTCCTCAAGCCGGTTTGCTCTGACAGCGCCCGGTGTTGGATGCGCTTCCTTGGCGGATAGAACTCCATTATCTTCTTCGTCTCCAAGTATTACTGTGATCTTATCTAAATCGACTTTTCAGACCCGCGTTTAGGTATGGATGTACAAAGAATCACGCCGTTGGCAGCATTCGATTTTGAGCGTGGCGTAGCCCGCGCTGTAGAGAATGCTTGGCCAGAGCATCAGTCTGATAAGGATTATCGCTGGTTACACTTAGACCTTGAAGATCCCATTTCTGCGGTCTGGATCAAGGATCAGCTGCCGCAAATCGCAGCGATTTCCTTGCTTCAGAAAGAGACGCGCCCGCGCTGTGAGCGACATGGAAACGGACTGATCCTTAATCTGCGTGCCGTTAATCTGAACCCTCAATCCGCGGCCGAGGACATGGTTTCTCTTCGGATGTGGGTGACACCAAATTCGGTAGTCTCTGCGCACATTCGCAAGGTATTCGCCATCGATGCGATCCGGCAAAAAGCCGAGCAGGGCAGTGGGCCGAGCTCGGTTGGCCAGTTTCTGGGAGATTTAACTTATGGATTGATGTCCCGGATCGACTCCGTTTCTCTCGAGTTGGAAGAACGAACAGACGAGTTAGAAGAGCAGGTTTCTGAGGGCGTGGCGCTGGATCCCCGGGCGCTTGGTGAGATACGGCAGACGGTCATAAAGCTGCGCCGGTTCGTAAACCCTCAGCGCGAAGCAATTGCAGCTCTTGCCGACATTTATGACTGGCCTTTTACCGTAGAAGAACGAGGATTTCTGCGAGAGACCAGCAATCGGACCCGACGTGTCGTGGAAGAGCTTGATGCAACGCGTGACCGACTTTCTACCCTTCAAGATCAACTCGAAGCAGAACGCACAAATACACTAAGCCGAAACAGCTACATCCTTTCCGTCGTGGCAGCAATTTTCCTGCCACTGGGGTTCCTTACAGGGCTGTTCGGGGTCAATGTTGCCGGCATGCCGGGTACGGAGCACGCTGGTGCTTTCTGGATCCTAGTGGGTTTTTCTGTAGTTGTTGGTGGCGCACTTTATCTAATCTTCAAATTTTCCAAATGGTTGTAAGGAGCTTGTCAAATTAATCCGAAAAGAGGATTTTAGCAGATGCCTGCCTCACGCCGGATTTCTCGGACAGTGCCGTTAGACTTGTTGGTTTGCGACCCTAAGCAAAGGAAAAAATCTACTCCCATTCCTTGACGCCCCTGAACTCACCGGAGGGGGCATCAGTCGGTGGATCATCAAACTCATTGGCGATCAATCCGCGCCGGAAAAGCTCCTGAATAGCGGCCGCTTTCGATGGCAGCCGGTTTTCGAAGCGCCATTGGCCCTCTGATCGCTGTGATCGCCATGATTAAGTTTGGTCCGCAGGGGCTGTTTCTAACGACGATAGGTGCCCATATACTCATGATCGGCTTCACGATATGGCGTTCTCTGGTGAAGGCGCCGGTGGCAGAGGGCGAAAAATCAGCGTTCAAGATTGGTTTGCCTGCGCGTGTCGCAACGCCAGAAACTGCCGCTCTGGCTGGTGGCGAAGAAGAAGCAGAACCCATCACGAGCGTAGATGTACTCCAATGAGACGAAACCTTGCGTGAATCTGGCAAGATGGCGGGTGTGTGTTATGCTTTAAATTCTGATAAACTACTGAATCAAAGGGGAAAGTACGATCGCGGTTGCGTTCTGAACGGTCAGTATAGTACCGGGAAAAAGTCCAGTACGCCCGGAACTGTCACCTCGAAACGCCGCATCGATGTTGTCAGCTTGGCCAAATAGCTGGATCAGCGCCGGTGATGACCCAATCGTGAAATGACCCGCACCTCTCGAGAACTCGGTAACATCCACAACTGTTACGTTCATATCCGCAACGGCTTCGATATTTCTGACATTGCCGAGGCGGTTGCGCTGCCCGGTCAGCCGCGCCGAGAGTGACAGAACCCGGTCACGACGGGATACAAAAATACCAAAGGGTTCGGGTAACCGACCAATCCGCGCAGCCTGAGCGCGGAATAGAACCACGTCGATATCAGGTGAAATCAGGATGATCCCATCGACATCTCTGTAGACAGATCCAGGCCGCGCGATCGCGCGCTGGCGTAAGGTCTCCATGACCAGCATTGAGCCCAAAGAATGCGCGACAATCACTATGCTTTTAGCGCCAGCTGCCCGCACGTCAGTGATCAGCGCGTCCAATCCATCGCGCGCGATTAACAATCCATCGCGGTCATAGGCATAGCGAAGAGGATTCGCAGCGCTCGGCCAAGAATAATGAACCGCCACGCCCGCGACGTTGAAGTCCTTTGAGAGCTGAGCGATCCGCAGCACGCCCTCATCGAAGGTATTATTGAAACCATGAACATAGATTACAGCCTCGCGTGCTTTGCTTTGGCGGGCTTGGAACGCCCGCCGGAGGTCCGCCCGGAAAGCAGCCGCGCCAGAAAAAACCTCTCGCTCCGTGACTAAGAAATCAGTTTGCGGATCTGGCGTCCCCGTTGCCCGTGTCGACTCTCCCACAACGCGTTTTGGCGGCTGCGAAAAATCGATCCGAAGGTATGTTGGAGCCTGGGACCGCTCGGCTCCAAAGCTAATGCCTTCGACGGAGCGTGTCGTGCTTACGAAAACCGAACGTTGCGCAATATCATCGACATTACCCGGCGCGAAAACCAACGTCGGCCGCAATGTGCAGCCGGACAGGAGAACCAATATGATCAAAGCGATTAGACGCACGGCCAGAATACCTTAGTGAACAAAATAACCTCTGCCGGATAGCCGCATCTCATGAAATGTATCAAAGCGAGTGGATTCCCTTTGATCTGAATCATGACCTAGATCGAAATTTCCGCTCGATCCTCGGTCCGGCAGTGTCAGAATAAACCGGCTTGAGGCGGGCAGGGGGCGTGAGTAGCGTCTGAGCATAACCAAACCTCACCCTTCCGCTACTTCAAAACCAGCCCCGAGATCATCCGCCTGGCTGTGATGCTCTACGTCCGCTTTCCACTGTCGCTGCGGAATGCCGAGGACCTCCTGCACGAGCGCGGCATCGAGGTGAGCCACGAGACAGTCCGCTACTGGTGGAACCGGTTCGGCCCGATGTTCGCCTCAGAGATCCGGAGAAAGCGGGTTCAGCAGTTACGTTCCTATTCAAAGTCGAAGTGGCATGTGGACGAGGTCTTCGTGAAGATCAAAGGCAAGCGCCACTACCTCTGGCGGGCCGTCGATCATGAAGGCGAGGTGCTTGAGGCTGTCGTCACCAAGCGAAGAAACAAGCGCGCTGCATTGAAATTCCTCAGAAAACTGATGAAGCGCTATGGCCGCGCAGAGGGAATCGTGACCGACCGCTTTGCATCCTATCGGGCTGCTCTCAGAGAACTTGGTGCCACCGACAAGCAGCTGACGGGCAGGTGGCTCAACAACCGGGTAGAGAACTCACACCTTCCACTCCGACGACGAGAGCGAGCGATGCAACGGTTCCGACGCATGCGAAGTCTACAGAAGTTCGCCGCCGTCCATTCTTCCGTCTACAATCACTTCAACCAGGAACGTTCACTTACCAGTCGAGATAACTTCAAACAAACCCGAACCGCCGCTCTTGCAGAGTGGCGCCAATTTGGCACGGATAAGGGGACAGCGTCACTGACCTGGCGGAGACTGGTTCGCATTAGTCTGACAGCACCGCCACCTTACCCCTGACATATGTTTCAGCCTCGCAGAGCAGTCTCGGAACGGTCGCAAAACCGGTCCTCTTTCTGAGGTTTCGGCGGATTGAACCGGCCGGAGCCGTAGTGCTGCGAAGGCCCGTTTTTCGCAATTTTGCAGCCGTTCGGTCGGGCGGGGCGCATATCCGCTCTTGCGCCAAGGCCGTTTCAGTTCTCTTCGCCGGAGCGCGACGTAAGCCACCCCGCCACATCCAAAAGCGCAGCCCTGTTTCTGGCAGAGCGCTCCGAAAGAAGATAAAAGTCGTGCCCGCGCGCGTCCCACGCCGGACCCACCTCGACGAGCCGGCCGGTCTCAAGGTCATGGGACACAAGGAAACGGCTGACCAGGGCAACCCCTTGTCCGGCGATGGCGGCATCAACTGCAAGCGCCGTCTGGCTAAGCCGCAGTCCTCGCGGCGACTGATCAGCGACACCCATGTCCGCCAGATAGGTCGGCCAAAGGTCATGGGTGTCATGGATCTTTGGAAGTTTCGCCAGCATCTCGGGGTCGCGTGGCTTGGGACCATCGCCCGCAAGCCCGGGCGCGGCGACGGCGATCACTTCCTGCTTGAACAACCGTGTCGCATGCAAGGACGCCCCAAAGGGCGGCGTTCCCTGGCGCACGGCAAGGTCGATGCCATCACTGTGAAAGCTCGAAACCTTCTCGGTGGCCATTATCCGTAAATCGATATCCGGATGGATCTCGGCGAAGTCCGGCAAGTTGGGGATCAGCCACTTGGCAGCAAAGGTCGGGGTGACACTGATCACAACCTTGTCCTGCTCCGGCCTGAGCGCGACCGTTGCGGCGCGAAGTTCGGCAAAGGCCTCTGCGATCCGTGCGTGATAACTGCGTCCGGGTGACGTGAATGCCAGACCTTTGGGCACCCGTTCAAAGAGCGTGACGTCCAGATGGGCTTCGAGTTGGCGGACATGCTGCGCAACGGCGCCTTGTGTGACACCCAGCTCGTCGGCGGCGGCCCTGAAGCTGAGACGACGGCCAGCCGCATCAAATGCGCGCAAACTGTTCAGAGGGGGAAGATCAACCATAAGACGATAATTATTCTACTGTCACGAAACATCAAATCTCAATCGAAGCGCATAAAATATAATTTTATGTGTGATCGAACCGCAGAAGGATGGATGATATGGCAATAGAAAAAGTAGCGCTGGTTACAGCTGGCGGCAGTGGCATGGGCGCAGACGCGGCGCGCAGACTGGCCGCGGACGGCTTCAAGGTTGGTATCTTGTCCTCGTCCGGAAAGGGCGAGGCGCTCGGGGTTGAACTTGGCGGTTTCGGTGTCACAGGCTCCAATCTCGACAGTGACGCCCTCACGGCACTGGTCGAAGGCGCGAAGGAGCGCTGGGGCCGTGTCGATGTCTTGGTGAACTCCGCCGGTCACGGCCCGAAAGGTCCGGTTCTGGAGATCAGTGACGCGGACTGGCATCAGGGTATGGAAGTTTACCTGATGAACGTGATCCGTCCGGCAAGACTGGTTACACCCGTGATGCAGGCGCAGGGTGGAGGGACGATCATCAACATCTCGACCTTTGCGGCGTTCGAACCCGACCCGCTCTTTCCAACGTCGGGTGTCTTCCGGGCCGGGCTTGCCGCATTTGCCAAGCTCTACGCCGACAGGTATGCGCCAGAAAATATCCGCATGAACAACATCCTGCCGGGCTTCATCGATAGCCTGCCCGAGACCGAAGCCCGCAAGGCCCGGATCCCGATGGGGCGCTATGGCTCTGCTGAAGAGGTTTCTTCGCTGGTGTCCTGGCTGGCCTCTGAAGTGGGGGGATACATGACCGGTCAAAACCTGCGGATCGACGGAGGGCTGACCCGTGCCGTCTGACGCCGTCGCCATTGCACCTTCGCGGGAGCGCCTTGTCTTTGCGGTCAAATGGGGCGCATCGGCTGTTCAGATCATGGGATACACTGCGACAGGTTTTGGTTGGACGCCTTGGAACCTTTATCTTTTCCTTGTCGGTATCGTGGGATGGTTTGCCGTCGGCGCCTTGTGGAATGACAAGGCGCTGATGCTGGTCCACCTTGTGGCGCTGGGCGCAATGATTGCCGGGATGACGAGCAGCTAGCGCAGCTGCGGTCATGCCCGCAGCACGCAGCGCGCAGCATCGGGCCGTCTGGGCCCGGAGCGGTCATTCGCGGCCGAACGGCGTCGAGACAGCAGGAGAATGGCCGATTTGCGGACCCTGCGGACGTCGGTTCCGGATCGTGATAGGGTGCGTCTATCGCTGTGGTGAAGGATTGAGATTTGGCGCGCGAACCATTCTACAAGGCGCATTGGCGTGAAATCGATCCTGTTCGGATGTCGGCTTACAAGGACGGCTTCCAGTGGGACGATGCCGCCGATGCTCTCTACACGCCTGCCATGATTTCGGCGGGCCAAACCGTTGCAGACTTCGGGTGCGGTCCAGGAAAAATCGCAGTGGAGTTGGCAAGACGGGTGGGGCGAGACGGGCATGTCCATGCCATCGACATAAACTCCGACTTCCTTGCAGTCGCGGGTCAGAATGCGGTGGAGGCTGGCCTTGGCGACCGCCTGACGACACATCAAAGCGAAGGGGCCGCGCTGCCGCTTGGTGACAGCCGGCTGGACCGGATCACGGCGCGTAACACGATTATGTATGTCGACGACCCGGTCGAAACGCTGCGTGAGTTTCACCGTGTTCTTCGTCCCGGCGGGCTGGCGCACGCCATTGACGGTGACTGGTACATGATGGTTGCAGAGCCGGTCGAGCACGATCTCTGGCGTGCCTTTGTGAAAGCGGCCTCCTTTGCCTGTCGCAATTCAGACATGGGAAGAAAACTGCACCAAACCTTTCTGGAGGCCGGTTTTGAGGACATCCGGGTTTCGGTTTTTGCGAACCCGGACCTGAAGGGGCGTCTTCTCGGTATGGTCCGCAACATGGCGAAATACGCGGTCGAAAGTGGAGAGCTGGAGATCGGCAAGATCAATGAGGTTGTCGAACAGCTTGAGCGGGCCCTGGTCGAAAAAACCTACATGCTGGTATCGCCGCAATTCGTTGTTACAGGGCGCAAGCCCAGCTAGATCGCGCTTGCCTGAACCTGAGGCTGGCATGCGCTGCAGCTTGCCGAAACAACCGGTATCCGGGATGCGGCGGATCGCGTGCGTCAATGCCCATAGGTCTGCTTCGCAGCGTTAACGCAAACTCAGGTCGTCTCGCCCTTGGTTGCGAAGACCAGCAGATATGGCCAGCGCATCGTGATCTCTGCACCCGCGCGAAAGGCTTCGGCGCCAGTCCTGATCTCGTTCAGGATTGCCCGTTTTGCATCAGGCGTCTGCGCATCGATGAGCATGGGGGCGCGGACAATTCCTTTGTAAAGAAGGTCAATCAGATCATCACCGGTCTGGCCGCTCCAGATGGCGACCTTCTTGTGAAACGTGACGGATCCGAACCCGGACGCCTGCAATGCGGGTTCCGCCTCTTCCGCTTGGGCAAACCGGAAGGGCGGCGGAGCAGGGGGAAGGTCAACATCCATCGTTCCGTGTTTGTTGATCGCCGACATCAGGAGCCCCATCATGTCCCAGCCTTCATCGGGAGGAAGCCAGGCGGTGTAGGAATATGTCCCGCTGGGGCGCAGCACACGGGCGGCCTCTGCAATGGCACGATCGGGCTCACCGAGATGCCAAAGCCCGAAGGCACATGTCGCCGCATCAAAACCAGCGTCTTCGAAATCGAGCTTCTCGGCGTCGGCAACATCAAAGCGCGCAGATGAAATGCGGGTGCGCGCGATCTCGATCATGGGTTCGGCAAAATCCACGCCGGTCACCCGTGCGCCACGGTCTGCGGCGGCTTCGGCCAGATCCCCTGTGCCGCAACATATGTCGATCACGCGGCGCTGCGACAGGTCCCCCAATCCCTCAAGGATCGGGTCTATGGCCTGTCGTGTCACAGCGGCGAAATGATCGTCGTAGGACCGGGCTTTCTCCGCCCATCCCTGATGTTCCAAGTCTTTGAAACTTGCCATGTCCCGTCCCCCAAACGGCGATCAGCCAGCGAAATCCCCCAAGCAGGCGCTCAACACACGTCCACCACGACGATACCGGTCTTTTGCCCGGTTTCAACGTAGCGAAATGCGTCTGCGATGTCGTCCAACGGATACCACCGGTCAAAAACACCCCGGAATTTTCCCTGAGCCATCAGGCCGGCGAGGTCTTGAATGAAATCCCGCGCATCGTCGGGGAAGGGGATCCGGACGCGCCTGCTTCCCGTCGCCCCGCAGAACAGGCCGAGCAGGATGTTGGACCACCCCGGACCGAGGTCGGTGGCCGAGAAAACCCCGTGCTCCGCAAGCAGGGACCGGCATTCAAAGTAGGATGTCTTGCCCACCGCATCGAACACCAGATCGAAGGTTTCTCCGAGCGCTGTGAAATCCTCGGTCTCGTAATTCACGACACGGTCCGCGCCCAGCGAGCCGGGCAGGTCGATATGACGGGTTCCGACCACGGCGAGCACATGCGCGCCGCGTGCCTTGGCAAGCTGCACGGCTGCCGTGCCAATGGCCCCGGAGGCGCCGTAGATCAGGCAGCGCTTGCCCTTCGAGAGACTGTGGGTCGTGCCGTTGGCATACCATGCGCCTTCTCCGACGACGGCCTCATGATATGGCAGATTTCCCGGAATTGGCGCGATGGCGCCATCGGCGGGCAGGCACAGATACTCGGCATGTGCGCCGAACATATCGGGAGAGATCCCGAAGACGCGGTCTCCGACGTTGAATGCGCGCACATCGTCTCCGAGACGATCGATCTGCCCCGCGAAATCCATGCCCAAGATACGCATCTTCGGGCGGAGCAACCCGGTCATCGCGCGCGCAAAAAAGGGATGTGCCCGCAGCGTTGCGGTGTCGGTTCGGTTCACTGTGGCGGCATGAACCTTCACGCGAACCTCGCCTCTTGAGGGAACGGGACGCGGGACGGTCTGAAGCGCAAGCACGTCCGGAGCGCCGTAGCGCGCGCATAGAACAGCTTTCATCGAGTCACGGGTCATGCTGGCACGATACCAGATCGCACGGTGGCCCAGTGATGGAAATCCGTGCGGAACCTGACCCGTGGTCGTTCGGGCGCGCATCCCGGACGGTCGGGGCTTGGTCGGGACGAGGCAGGACGCGTTGTCGCTTAAGTTTCGAGCAACAGAAGGATAAGCCCAAGCGCTCCCCAGCCGGCGATCATTGGCAGCACGATCCAGTAGTGCCTTTCCTTGGGCAGATCCCAGCCAACGGCGCCCCGTGCGGCTTTCACGGTCCACAGACAGGCGATAGGCCAATAGACGCTCACGCCAAGGGCTGCGCCGAGAATGACATCCGCCCATGCCGATCCAAGGACATGCCCGATCAGGCCCAGCCCCAGCAGGGGCGTGTAGAAGACAAGATCAGCACCCGCATAGCCTTTGAAGAAAGCGACGCCCACCTCGGTGATCCGGCCCGCGGGCTCTTGCGTTCCTATCTGGACCCCGCGCGCATAGCTCACAGCCGCAGTGCATTGTGCGATTGCGAGGTAGGCAAAGAGCAACCAGCCCGGAGCCTGAATGAGCCAGAAAGCAATCATCGACATGTTCGACCTCCGTCACAGCTGAGCACAGGTTTACACAACCGCAAGCCGCCGCGCGACTGAAGGCACACAAAGGAGGCCGCAGGCTCTATGGACATCACTGCTGTCGGTGGCGCGCCACATACAGACGCGGTGGGGGGGGCCCAAGTCTCGCGGGCGCCGGGTTGGCTCAAGGCAGGGCCACGGCTTCGAGAAAGGCGACTGTCGTGCCGTCAGCCGCAAGCATTTCCATCGTCGGGCCGGTCACGATCACCGCGCTCACAGAGGCGATACCCCGGGTCCAGGCCCGCTCACTCTCATCAAGGGGCGGTGGGCAAGCCATCATCGTCATGGGACCAGCGCCCAAGGAAAGGCCGGAGCCTGCGCGGGTGTAGCTTCCATTGATGGTGTTGCATCCGACGCTCGAGGTAAAAGCCCCCTCGCCGGGGCGCAGTATGATACGTGGCTCTCGCGAGGCCTCGGGGGTCTTGAGCAGGTTGCCGGCAATCGACAGGATGCGCCAATAGGTGTTTTCAACATCCGCGTCCGCCATTGCGCGTTCGCAGTTCAGGCCTGGCACGGCCCCGGCAAGCCTGTCGATCACCAGCATATCGCGCGTGCCGCCTTCCATGCCTTCGCGTGGCGCGATCTGCCCTTCAAGCACCACAGCGACCGGTGCCATTGGCTCGGATCGTGCTTTCAGGTAGGCGCGTTCAGCTTCGAGATAGGCGCTCTCCATCGCGACCGGGTAGGTGTTGCCTGTCGCGCATTCGGTAAACGTGGCGGCGTCTGCGAAATAGACGAACGCCCCGATCATTCTGCGGGGCGGCTCAGTGGGGGTTTGCGCCTGAACCATGGTGATCGCCACCTCGCTGCCCGCACCGTTCGTCAAGACCGGGATGTGGGTGTCAGTGGTGAACAGCAGCCGCGCGCCCAGGCGCAGGCTCGCTCTCAATGTGTAGCGCCGCGCCTCCTGAATGATTTCGGGGTTGTAGGGGATCGTGAAGTCGTAAGGCGGGTTTCCCGCCGCGTTCACCGTTACCGTGCTGAGGATGTGCGCCGGAGCATCCATGCGGGACACATCTTCAAGCCGCACCTCGAAGGTCACGCCGGGCGGCATGGCGATCCGCTCTAGATATGTTGCGGTTCCCGCAAGTGTTTCCATTGCATTCGCTCCACACCCGGCGAAGGCAAGGATTGCCGAAAAGACGGATGCCAGAACCCGCATCGTTATGATCCTCTCGATGACGTCCCGCCGGAACGGCCTGATCGGGCCCATAGCGGTCATTTCAGGAGCTTGATCCCGTTCCGATTGGCTGAGCGGCCACTTTGTGGACGAGGTGCGCATTCACGCGCATGAAACCCGCCGGGCAGCGCGACGGCGGCGGCGGCCAGCTTTCAGCAACTGCCGCCGCCCGCGGTGCAACGATCACAAGCTCAATGCCTCACTGCAGATCGACGAAAATCTGCGAGTCGACCCCTGCTTCAAAGAGCGCCTTCTTGATCTCGTCGATCGCAGTTGCATCGGCTGAACTGACGACGACCACATCGTTGACGATCAGCGAATACAGCGGCGCATCGGCCTGTGCACCAGGCTCGAGGTTCGCCAGATAATCCTCTGCGGCGCGGCGAGACATTGGTCCCCAGCTGCCGTCATAGGCGACGCCGATTGTGTACTGCACGTCCATGATCATTTCCCGGCTGACGGACCGGCCCTCGTTGAGATCCAGCAAGACCTGCTCAAGCTTTTCCTCATCCGTGATGCGTTCGGGAATGAACACGTTCTTGCAGGTTTCAACTTCCTTGTATCTGGTGACGGTCGTCTCGCTGTTTTCATGGCCGACGGCCCCGCCGATGATCGCGCCGACGGCAGCGCCGGCATTGTTGTCTGTGACGACTTTCCCGATCACGCCGCCAACGATCGCGCCACCGATGACCTTTTCGGGTTCACCGCCCTTGACGGTGTCTTGGTAGGGCACGGTCGTCATCTCGCATCTTACTTCATACGAACCGGCAAAGGCCTGGGATGCAATCAGGGCAGACGCCGCTGCTGTTGCGAGAATTTTCATGGTCTTTCTCCTTCTTTTTCCACGTTGCGGCAGGTGCGCCATTGCGCTTTCGGGCGGCCGCAACTTTCCCCGTGTCGCGATGCAAATGCGGTGTCCCGCGACGCGGTTATTTTGTTTAAACTTGTGGCAAGCTAGCTTTGCCCACAATTGTTATTCAATATCACGGCGGGATTCTGCTGGTTCTGAGCGGTGGAGCGACCGGAACGCGCACAGGGCCCCGAATTCCCCGGGGAGGCCCGAAATGCGCAGACGCAAGGTCGCGGCGAGATCTCATCATGCGCGCATCGGGTGCGCGCGCATTGATCAAGGTCAACTCAAAACCCACCAGAAAGAGCCCGCCATCGGTGCGACGCAGTCCCCCGTCCCGGGCCCGGAGCGGAGAGACCGCCCCGATCAGGACGATCCGGTCATCTCTTCATGAGATACTCGGCCACGGCCTGATACGCGGGCAGCGAGGTCGGGTCGATGAGGCCGTTTTGCGCGCAGGGAAACGAGTCGAGGCGCACGAGCACCATGTTCGCTGTCGGATCGACATAGATCGTCTGGCCGTCGCCCATCATGCCCGGCAGGTTCAAGACGTGGGAGACGGGAAATTGTCGACCAGCCGGGAGGCGGACAGCCAAGCTCGAAGCGTCTTCCGCGCAACCGGTTGAGGCACTCATTTGGCTTGGGTTCCGCTCTACCTCAGTCATTTTCCCAATTCCGGCGCCTCGAAGGAGGTGCGCGCCTTGGACGCCGCACTCCGCAAATCGGACCGGAAACCCTACTACGGAACGCAGATCGGTATCCATTCCGGATGCCTCTACGGGCGCTATTGAGAGGCCCGAGCCTGACCGCAGATCAAGTTTCAGCAGTCATCTGAGAGTTCTGGTCAGGCTCTGAATCGTTCGACCGGCGCGCCTCGCAGGCGATGCGGGAGTTGACCTCTCTTCGCGCGTAGGCGAGCCTTTTAAACGCAACTCATAATCGCAATTCACCGCCTCCATTGAGAGGCTCCTTGGGCGACGCATCCATGCTGGAACCAGACGTCACGCTGACAGACTATGCCTTAACGATCCAGTGCGCCGTGTTCGGATGGGTGCTCCTCGGTCGCATGCGACGCGGCGCGGGCTCCACGCTCAGCGCCCGTTTTGCAGCGTTGTTTTTCGCGCTTGCGGCAGCTTCCGCAATTGGGGGCACATATCACGGGTTCTTTTCTGAAACGAAGAGTTTGCCGGCCGAGGCGGTCTGGCTTGCGACGCTTCTGGTCATCGGCGCGGTGAGCTTTTGCACATGGCTGATTGCGGGAAAGATCCAATTTGAGGCCGCCGGACAGCGGCTTGTCTTCTGGATCGCGACGCTGCAGTTCCTCGCCTATGCGGTTTGCGTTGTCTTCATATCACGTGACTTCCTGATCGCCTCGGCGAGTGCGGCGCTTCCAATGGTCATCCTGCTTGTGGGATATGTGCGGGCCTTTGTCTCAACGCGCGACAGGCGGGTGGCGTTCGGTTTGCTTGGAATTCTGATCGCTTTTTTCGGTGCAGCTTTGCAGCAAATGCAGATCGGTCTTCACCCTGAATACTTCAATCACAATTCCGTCTATCACGTCGTTCAGTTCGTTGCTTTCGCTTTCCTTTTCTCGAGCATTTCGGGGCTGGAACGACACCTGCCATCGAAACCAGCGGCTCAGTGAGGGCTTTGAAACCCGCATGATCCGATTGCAGCCTCTTGTCGCTCGCCGCTCCGGCCTCTGAGAAGGGAGGAAGACTGTTCATTCCGACAGACTCTCGATGAACCAAGACCGGAACTCTGCGGCGGCCGGAATGGCGTCGTTGACCGACAGATAATACCCCTCCTGACTGGGGATTGAGCCGGGATGCGCGCGCTCCAGAAGGCCCGCCTTGACGGCATGTCCGGCCAGCAACTCGCTGACCAGCGCGACGCCGTTTCCATGCGCCGCCAACTGGAGCGCCATGCCAAAAGTATCGGTGTAATGGGTGGGGTGCGGCGTCGGGCCAATTTCGGCCTGCCATGCCGGCCAGCCGCCCGAGGTGCCGACAGTTTCGATCAGGGGCAGGTCTTCCAGCCGACCTGTCAGCTTTGGAGATTTCAACGCCACCAACCTGTTCGGGAGCAGAACCTGCGCATCCTTGCCGACCTGTTTGTGCGATCCGAAGCGGACTTCCACATCCGCGCGCGAGGTATTGAAGTCGTCGGGCCAGATCGCGCTCAGGATCCTGACACGCGTCCCGGGGCGGCGGGAGGTGAACGTCGCCAAACGCGGTGCGATGATCCATTGGGCCACGCTCACGGAGGTTGCGACCGTCAGAAGGCTTGAGGACGGGCCTGTGTCGAACGTCCCGGCGGCCGCTGCAAGTGTCTCCAGCGCCGCGCCCACTTGCGGCAGCAACTTGCGCCCGTCATCGGTCAGAGACAGCCCCCGGGGGCGCCGCACGAACAGGGGGACGCCCAGCCGCAACTCGAGAGATTTGACCTGCTGGCTGACGGCCGATTGCGTCAGGCCGATTTCCTCGGCCGCAGCGGTGAAACTCAGCGTGCGGGCTGCCGCTTCGAAGGAGCGAAACCAGGTGAGCGGAGGAAGTGTTTTTCCCAAGGGTTAAGTTATCCATTAGTTTTGTTAATGTCTAAGCACATGTTTCATTCGTTTGTCAAAGTTCCTGCCGTTTTCTACCGTTTATGCGCGCGTGGAGGAGGGAACATGGATCGGGAATTTCAGAAAGTCGTGACCCGTGAAGGGAAGACCCTGACCGAGGGCTTTTGGGCCGTTGGAGCGTCGTGGCGGAACGCTGCAGCCGTTGCGCTCAGGCACCTGTTCTCTGCATGCAATGCTGAAACCCTCAAGGATTTGAGCCGTGAACTGGGCGCACCGGCAGCGGTTTGATATCGGCGGGCTCCCTGCGGTGCAGGCGGGCGCGGGACCCAACGTGCTTTTGTTGCACGGGGTCGGCCTGCGGGCGGAAGCATGGGGGGCGCAGCTGGATGCGCTGGCGCGCTCTGCGTGGGTGACAGCGCCCGACATGCCCGGTCACGGCGAGAGCAGGGTGATTGCCAGCCAGATGCGGTTGGCCGATTACACGGATGCCGCCATGGCTGTTCTAGACGCGCTCGAGGGTCCGGCCGTGGTGGTGGGGCACTCGATGGGCGCGATGATCGCCCTTGATCTGGCCGCACGGGCCCCTGAAAGGGTGCGCGGCGTCGCAGCGCTCAACGCGGTTTTCGAACGCAGTGCCGCGGCGGCAGCAGCGGTGCAGGCCCGGGCCGCGGTGCTCGACGGCCGGACACATCCCGATCCAAGCGCGACCCTGGAACGCTGGTTCGGTTCCGAGCCGTCCCCCGAACGTGACGCCTGCCATGGGTGGCTGGGGTCCGTGAACCCCGCTGCCTACAAGCTGGCCTATACCGCCTTTGCCCATAGCCCGTCGCCCAGCCGCCGTGCCGTGGCGCAGCTCGCCTGTCCGGCCCTCTTCATGACCGGGCGTCTTGAGCCGAATTCGACCCCGGCCATGTCGCAGGCCATGGCCGGGCTTGCCCCGCGAGGGCGCGCGCGCATCATCGAAGGGGCCGCGCATATGATGCCCATGACCCATCCCAAAGAGGTAAACGCCGCCCTGACAGGCTTTCTCAACGAGGTGCAGCCATGACCACATTTGACCCCCGCGCGTTGCGCCGGGCTTTTGGCAGCTTCATGACCGGTGTGACGGTGGTGACGACCCGCGATGCCGCGGGCACGCCCTTGGGGTTCACGGCGAACTCCTTCACGTCGGTCTCGCTGGACCCGCCCCTCGTGCTGGTCTGCCCGGGCAGGTTCCTGTCCTCCTACGACGCTTTCGCAACCTGTCAGCATTTCGCGGTGAACGTGCTGGCCGAGGGGCAGGAAGACGTCTCCGACACGTTTGCCAGCTTCAAGGGGGACCGGTTTGCCAAGGTTGCCCATGGCTTTGACGCGTGCGGCATTCCTCTGATCGACGGCGCGATCGCGCAATTCTCCTGCGCGACAGAGCAGGTGCATGACGCCGGTGACCATTGTCTGCTGATCGGTCGGGTCGAGGGTTTTTCCCACAGCGAAGGTGCCGGCCTCGGCTACGCCGGGGGGCGGTATTTCAACCTTGAACCTGGGCACGAGTCCGGGCAGGGCACCCGGGGTCCGGCGGACCGGCGGATGATCTGCGGCGCCATCATCGAGGTTTCGGGCCATGTGCTGCTGGAGGAGACGCAGAAAGGCTTCCGCCCGCCACATATCGCACAATCGGACCGCACCCGTCTGAGGCGCGCGCTTGAGAGCAGCCTGACCGCGCGCGGGCTCAAGCCGAGTTTTGGCGCGGCCTATTCGATGTTCGACGATGCCACCACCGATTCCGCCTACATCCTCGCGACGGCAGACCGGCTGCCCCGCGACAGCAGGCTGGAGGCCGTGAAAATCGAAGACCTTCCCGATCTCACCTACACCACCGGGCCGATCGCCGACATGATGACCCGTTATGCGCAAGAGGCGCCAACGCGCGACTTCTCGCTCTACCTCGGCGACGCCCGGCTCAGCGAAACAACTGTTCTGTCGAAAAGGAACTGACACATGGAGTTTTCCCTCTTTGCCCATATGGAACGGCTGAACGCCGATGAGCCACAGGAAAGACTGCACGAAGAGTTCATCGAGCTCTGTAAGATGGCTGATGAGGCAGGCATGCGCGCCGTGTGGACGGGCGAGCATCATGGCATGGATTTCACCATCGCGCCCAACCCATTGATGTCGCTTGTTAATATTGCCCATCACACAAAGAACGTGCGGCTTGGGACCGGAACCGTGGTCGCGCCTTACTGGCATCCGATCAAACTCGCGGGGGAGGCTGCCTCGGCGGATCTTTTGACTGGTGGGCGGATCGAACTGGGCATCGCGCGCGGGGCGTATTCCTACGAGTACGAGCGCCTGATGCCGGGGCTCGACGCTTGGGAAGCGGGCCAACGCATGCGCGAGATCACGCCCTTGCTGCCGAAGCTCTGGGACGGGGATTGCGCCCATGAGGGTGAGTTCTTCCAGTTTCCGGCAACGACCTCTGCGCCCAAACCCGTGCAACCGGGAGGCCCGCCGATCTGGATCGCGGCGCGCGATCCCAACAGCCATGAGTTCGGGGTGCATAATGGCTTCAACATACAGGTCACGCCGCTCTGGCAGGGGATGGAAGAGATCGAGACGCTGATGAGCCGTTTCAATGACGCCTGCGCAAGCCATGACGGTCCGCGTCCCAAGATCATGCTCCTGCACCACACCTATGTTGGCTCTGATGCGACGGATGTTGACGTGGCCGCCGCGGAATTATCACGCTTTTACAATTACTTCGGGGCATGGTTTCAGAACAAGCGCCCGGTCCGTCAGGGTCTGATAGAGCCACTCACGGAAGAGGAAATGGCCGCGAATGCGATGATGGCGCCTGAGAATATGGCCCGGGATCTGACCATCGGCACGGCCCAGAGCGTGACAGATCGGCTCAAGACCTATGAAGATCTGGGATATGATGAATACTCGTTCTGGATCGACAGTGGGATGAGTTTCGAGCGCAAACGCGCCTCGCTGGCCCGTTTCATCGACGACGTAATGCCGAAATTTCAGTGAGAGATCCCATGAGCACGACGCCGCACTACCAGCTTTTCATTGATGGCGCCTGGAGCGAAGGGGCGGAGGGTCAGGTGATGGCCTCGCAGAACCCGGCCACCGACGCGGATTGGGCCAGCTTTGCCTGTGCGGCCGAAGCGGATGTGGATCGCGCGATTGCCGCCGCGTGCCGGGCGCTGGAGGATCCGGTCTGGCGCGACATGACCCAGACCGCGCGGGGCAAACTGCTTTTCCGCCTTGCCGAACTGGTGGAAGAGAACGCCGCCGATCTGGGCCGGATCGAGACAACCGATAGTGGCAAGCTTCTGGCCGAGACCGCCAGCCAGACCGCCTATGTGGGGGATTACTACCGCTACTATGCGGGCCTTGCCGACAAGATCGAAGGGGCCGTGCTGCCCATCGATAAACCGGATATGCATGTGTTTACCCGGCGCGAGCCTATCGGCGTGGTCGTGGCGATTGTCCCATGGAACGCGCAGATGTTTCTGACCGCGACCAAGCTGGGCCCGGCACTGGCGGCGGGCTGCACGGTCGTGCTTAAGGCCTCCGAGATTGCACCGGCCCCGATGCTGGAATTTGCCCGCCTGATCGAGGCGGCGGGCTTTCCCCCGGGCGTTGTCTCGGTCATCACCGGCGATGCCGAGAACTGCGCCATACCACTGACCCGGCACCCGGATGTCGATCGCATCGCGTTTACCGGCGGGCCGGAGACCGCGCGCCACGTGGTGCGCAACTCGGCCGAGAATTTCGCGGTCACAACGCTGGAACTGGGCGGAAAATCCCCGATCGTGATCTTTGACGATGCGGATCTCGAGAGTGCCGCGAACGGTGTGATCGCCGGCAATTTCGGCGCGTCGGGTCAAAGCTGCGTGGCCGGATCCCGCGCGCTGGTCCATCGCCCCGTACTGGATGCGCTTGCGGCCAAGGTTGAAGAGAAGATGGCAGGGGTCATCATCGGTGACCCGCTAGAGGCCGCGACCCATATCGGGCCGCTGTGCACCCGTGCACAGGTGGACAGGATTCAGGCGACCCTCGCCAAGGCGCGCGAACAGGGCGCGCGGATCCGGTTCGGCGGCGCCCCGCTCGATCGTCCCGGAAACTACTTCGCGCCCACCCTCGTCGAATGCGCGGGGCCGCAAACCGAAACGCTCGCGGTCGAGATGTTTGGCCCCGTTGCCTCCCTTTTGCCGTTTGACACGGAAGACGAGGCCATCGCGCTGGCCAACAGCACCCCCTTTGGCCTCGGGTCGGGTGTCTTCACACAGAACCTTGCCCGCGCGCACCGCGTATCCTCGCGCCTCAAGGCGGGCATCTGCTGGGTCAACACCTACCGTGCCGTTTCTCCCATCGCCCCATTTGGCGGGTACAACATGTCCGGCTATGGCCGCGAGGCCGGGGTCGAGGCGATCCACGATTACACGCGGACCAAGACGGTCTGGATGAGCACGTCGGACGCCCCGATGGCCAATCCGTTCGTGATGCGCTGAGCGGGGCCTGAGACAACGACACGCGGCACCGGGGCCATCCGCGTGATGCATGCGCGCCGCAGAAAAACAGTGGTGAGACCGGAAAAAACGCGTAGCCTCGTGCGCAATCAGATAGATGGCCAAAGGGCTTTTCGTGTTCAGATCGAAAACACTTTCAATAGCCGTGTTTTGCATGGTGTCCTCCGCATGGGGGGCCTTGGCGACGCCCAAGCAGGAGTGCGAGGCAGTGATCCGCGCGCTTGGGTTCACCGTGTCCTCCTATGATTTCACAAAGCGCGGGCTTTTCAGCATGGAGAAGCATCGCTTCGGTGAGTTGACCTGCTATGTGAACCGCGATGGAGAGATCGACAGCATCTACCGCAACGATGAGCCTGTCGCCGAAGACGGCTTCTTCGGTCCCGAGGCGCTAAGGCTTCGGGATGACATCACGCGCAAGGCCGATCAGCAGATCGATCGGGCCCAAGAGGAGAGGCAGGAAGCCATCGACGCAGCAGAGCAGCGCTATGAAGCCCTGCAAGCGCGCATCATGTCTGATTTATCGCGTGATCTCGAGGACTTGCGGGCAAGATCTGATCCGTTCTCGACCAAGGCCCAGTCTGTCCAGCCCGATGAAAACGTGGCCAATGGGACTGACACGCAAGCGCCGGATTTGGCCGGAACCTCCCCCGCGCGTGACGTGACGCCGACCGCGCCCGAAACCCCGGCCCAAACGGCCGGGACGGCCCCTGTCGCGGTCACCCCGCCCAAACAAACGCCAGGGACGAAACCTGCCTCCGGCAGACGCCACTGGGTGACAGCTGACATCCTCACGCGGCGCACATGCCCGTCCGCCAGATGCGGCTCCGTCGGATCGTTTCGCGAGGGGGAAAGCGTGAAAGTCTACGAGGAAAGAAACGGTTGGGCGCGTGTGACGAATTACTATTTTACCAACTGTCTCAACGGGTTCAGCGAATATGTTGAGAGCGGAGATGCAAGATGCATTCCCCGCAACGGGATCAGAGACGGCAAACTGGCCGAGTGGGTCATCAAGCGTCACCTCTTTGCCGAACGGCCTGCGACCCCGACGGAGTCAACCGAAAATCTGGAAGATCTGGTCAAGGGATCAGACAATTTCGAACGCCATAAAGAGGCGTTTGTGGCTGCAGCCCGCGCGCTGATCACGGATGGCTCCTGCAAAAGGCAGGATTTTCTCAAGGTGGGCGGGTGGATCCGGTCGCTGCAACGAGGTGAGCCGTTCTATTTCACCTATTGCGGGGGCTCCACCATTGCCAACAGGCTCTATCTCGATGCCTCGACCGGACAAATCCTGAGATAGCTGCCGCGGCCCCGCCAAAAGAAAACCCGTCTGAGGCCGGCAGGTGCAACGCAGCCCTGCACCTCACAAGGCGATCAGGCGGTTTGGGCATCTGTGGCCCTGTCGACCCATTGAGAGATATCAAAAAGCCAGCGCCCGTTGGATGCTAAGGCTCACTCTTGGGTATGCGTGGGCGATCTTCCGCCCCGTGGCGCTGACATGTGGTGCCTGCGCGCGCTGTCGACGCTTTTCGGGGGGGAAGGGGGGAGGCCTCTCGCCAATCATGGACCAGAGAAGTTGACGTCTCATGCGGCCCAAGAACATAAACTTTAAAAGAGCGCCCCAAACGCGCAAGCGGCGGGGCACTTTGATATGATCTGGGAGGACCATATGTCATATAAATCAGTTCTTTGCGGGCTCTTGCTTGGAAGTGCGCTCGCCATGCCCGGCGTGGCCGAAGACAACATGCAAAAACTCAGCAACATGCAAAAGACGGGTGCGACCTTCACCTATGTTGATCAGGAGGGCGACCGGGCGGGGTCGCTGCGCAACATCCTGCAACATATCAACGTACCCGACGGGTTCGAGGTCAGCCTGTACGCCGTCGTCCCCGACGCGCGTTCGATGTCCATGGCGCCTCAGGGCACCGTTCTTTTTGCCGGAACGCGCAAGGACAAGGTCTGGTCGATCGTCGACCGCGACCGCAATCGCGTCGCGGATGAGGTCAAGGACTTCGCACCCTCGGTCACTTTCGATATTCCCAACGGACCCTGCTTCTCGCCCGACGGGTTTCTCTATATCGCGGAACGCAACCGGGTGCTGGTCTTCCCGGCTGCCGAGTTCTTCTTTGAAAGCCCCGATATCGCCGTGGGGACGGTCGTCCCACAGGGGGAGTTGATCCCCGCCGATGAAGAAAGCTTCAACCACTCGGCGCGTGTTTGTGACATTGGTCCGGATGGCAAGCTCTATATCTCGCTCGGCCAGCCGCACAATGTGCAACCCGTTGAAAAGCTGGAGATGTATGACGAGATCGGCATCGGCGGCATCATCCGCATCAATACCGATGGCACCGGCCGCGAGGTGTATACACGGGGCGTGCGGAACTCGGTCGGTCAGGATTTCAACCCGGCGACGGGAGAGTTGTGGTGGACCGACAATCAGGTCGACGGAATGGGAGACGACATCCCGCCCGGCGAGTTGAACCGCCAGACCGAGGCCGGCCAGCATTTCGGCTTCCCGTGGACCAACAGCCGGGTCGAAATCCCCGCCTATAAGAACGTGCCCCGTCCCGAGGGCGTGTCGTTCGTAGAGCCGCAGCTTGAATTGACCGCGCATGCGGCTGATCTCGGCATGCGGTTCTATCACGATGACAGCTTCCCCGAGGCCTATCACGGCGGCATCTTCTGGGCCCAGCACGGGTCATGGAACCGCACCACGCCGGTGGGCGCGCGGGTGATGTTCACCGCGCTTGACGAAGACGGCAACGCCACCGGCGCGCAGGTCTTTGCCGATGGCTGGCTGAACGAGGACACGGGCGAGTATCGTGGCCGTCCGATGGATATCGAGTTCCTGCCCGACGGCTCGATGCTGGTGTCCGACGACTTCGCCGGCGCGATCTGGCGCATCGCCTACAATCCTGCACCTGCGCAATGAGGCGCACGCTTGCACTTGCACTCGGCGGGCTCACGCTCGCCGGGGGCCTTGCGCAACCGGCCGTGGGCGGTGATCCCGCCGCCGGGCGCAAGATCGCCAACATGTGCCAGACCTGCCACGGGGTCGATGGATATGCGCGCATACCGCTCGCGCCCCATATCGGGGGGGAGCCGAAAGAATATCTCGAAGCGCAGCTTATGGCGTTCAAGACCGGCGCCCGTGAACACGAAATGATGTCGGTCGTAACGGCCAGCCTGTCGGCGCAGCAGATCTCGGATGTCTCGGCGTGGTATGCGGAACATCGCGCGGTTGCGACGCTTCCCGAAGGTGTCAGCGAAAGCGATGCGCCCGATGCCTGCACCTCCTGTCACGGGGTCGACGGGATCTCGGTTCTGCTCGACGCCCCCAATCTGGCCGGTGAGGTGAATATCTACATCGACACCCAGCTCAAAGCCTTCCGAAACGGCAAGAGGCAGCACGAGATCATGTCCGAGATCTCTGCAAACCTGACGGACGCAGAAATCCGCGCGCTTGCGGACTGGTATTCGAAGATCGAGCTGGTGATCGAGCCGCTGGAATAATCCCCGACATCAAATAACGGCAGGGACGCGGGATGTGACGCCTGCGCCAAAGCCAGACGGCCTAGCTCGTCGTTGCGCGATTATGGCTGCAGTCTGTGTTCCATCTCCGACGCCACGATCAGTCGGTTGCGGAGGGCATGAGGTCAGCAGATTTTTGGGGGTTGGGTGACCTGCCGGGCCCGGAGCCTTCCTGGCCCGGCAGGTTAACGGCTCCCAGTTTGGATGGGTCTTGAGCAGTGACCCGCAAAATGGGAAGGACACTAATTACTCGCTACATCTTCAATAAAGCGTTCAATCTGGGTGCCAATAAGGCGCTGAAATTTCAAAACGTGACATTTGTCTGGCCGAAACCAGAAGCGGTTTTCTGCCTTCGAAATGACTGAATTTCTCAACTCCGAACAATCAATCGGCGCAGCTTGGAAAAACCCCGTGAAACGGGGCTGAAAGCCGTGGACTGTTCTCGATTTCACAACAAAGCGCGGTGGAATCGCAGCTCTGCAAACAAGCTGGAACTGCCTTTTTTCAAGTGTTTCCGGATGCGAAACACAGAGTTTACACTTCAAGCGCCCTTCTGATTTCGCGCGCCCGCTGCGCGAATTCGCTTAACAAGACCCCTTAAAGATCAAGACGTGCCATTTTCGGCTTTCTGGGCTTTGGCCGCGAATTTAAGGCGGAATTTGGGGTCGTGACGCGTGTTCCCGCACGTTCAGGCGTTGCAGGGTTGACGGCCCGGCACGCTTCACACCCGTCTCTTTTTGGACCGCATGGGGTCTTCTTTCTTCATTCGGCGGCTATTTCGGTGTGACCGTTTTTGGGATATCGTTAACCAAGTGTTTGTAGTGCGCAGGTCTTATCGTTTTGATAAGAGTAATCAGTATTGGATCACAGTGTGCGTGATCCGTGTTCATGAGTGAGACGACCCATGTATGCTCAAGACGAGCGAAGCGAATTTCGCTTCGAGCCCCGTGATGACGTCAGCCGTGGTAAGCTGGGCTGGAAATCCTCCGGCCTGCCGCAATTGCGATCCCAGCATGATCTTGAAATCGACGAATTCAGGCCGCGCAACGCCCCTGCAAAACACAACGGCATCCGCGGCATCCTGAGAACCCTGACGTTCAATGGCGGGGTGCCGCTCTTCGTGCCGGTGCTCTTTCTGGTAGCGCTTGTGATTGCTCTGGCGTCGATCTGAGCGATCGCGGCACTGCCCGCGCGCAGTCTCACCTTCCGGAGTAGTAACAGGACGCCATGAGCCCCGAGGTTGATGAGTAGGATTCAAGCCGGCTCAGCTGTCTGTATCGGCCATCCAGTGGCAGGTTGATGCCAAATTCGCGCTTCGCGATCAGCGGCAGGTTCAGGGCAAATTGGTGGATGCTTGCGATCCGGTCGCGCGGATCGGTGCTGTAGGACTCACCGCGATTTCCGACGGACCGGAAGGCGGCGTAGTTTGTGACCCCGAGAGCCGTCTTATCGACCGCGGCCCGCAACCGGGGGCCAAGCTTGGGGTCACGGAAGAAGTCCTGCCCCCATTCCCGCGCAACCAGCGCATAGCTGAGCGCGGGATCCAGACCATAGGTGTGATACCACAGCGCCCGCACGCCGCGGTAAGAATTGTTCCGCAAATACCCGGATTTCTGGATAACTTTAGTGAAGTCCTTCTTGCGCTTGGAGAGTTCCCGCTTGGCCAGCCGCTTGTCTCCTGTCAGCGCTGCATAGGCCAGTTGGGTCAGCCCGCTATTCGCGAAATCATAAATTCCATCCGAATCCGATTTCAGCTCCGGCACGACGAATTTCTTATAGGCGGCCTTGAACCATGGAAGAATGACCTTCCTGTCCTGTTCCGTCATGAAGGACTGGAGCACGGCCGCGGAAATCATCAGGTTCGAATACATCCGCGTAACAAATCGCGGCGTATGGGACGGGCAGGGCGAGTTCGGCCCGTTCTTGTAGCATTGCACCTTCAATGCCTGTTTCAGCGTCAACAAGCCCTTCTCATTGAGATAAAGGCGCGCTGCCGCCATGCGCGACAGGCCGTCGAGTATGGTGCGTGCAAGCTTTTCATCCCCCGACGCAGCAGCCCCGTATGCATTAAACAGAACGGGTGTCCAGTTCGCTGCATAGGCATCTTTGTTGACCGAAAGGGATGTGGATTGGTTCAGCGCGTCCACATAGACCTGATGGTTGCGGTAGAGATTGGCCATGGCTTGCTGAACCACGCGCTGGCTTTTTCCCCGCCCCCGCGCGTCGCGCAAACAGGCCGGACCCAATGAATTTGCAATGAAGTACTTCGGGCCAATTGCGGTCTCGGCACCAAGTGGACCGGTCAGCATGAAGGTGGCCGCAATCAGCGCACGCAATAAAAAAGACGGCCTTAACGACATAAAACGCACCATTTATGCACCCGTTCCAAAGAAATGACCTAGAAGAGTAATCCCTCAAATATGACATGGGCGCCCCAGAGGCTGTCAACTGGCGGGGCGCGGCGCAAGGCTGGGGGCGCTTTCAGCGTGTCGGGTAAAAGGCGCGCGCAGGGCCCATTCGGGCCAACCTCAAGCGTCTTGTGACATGTCGCGACCGGGGGGCGCCCATTTCGCGCTGCGTATCTGTTTGTGTGGCGCCGTTTCTCGCGTCGTGGCCCTGCCAGCTTGAGGCAGGCCGGCCCGGGTCAGTCTGATGGCTCTGCAGGTGGGGCGAGAGAGCCGCGCAGACGGATCGTCGTGTCGAGCTCAAGGGCCCTGCCGCTGCTTTTGCCTTCCACGATATCAACCAGCATGCGGGCTGCTCTGGCTCCCATTTCGCGATGGGGCACATGTACCGTGGTCAATGCAGGCTCAACGATCGTGGCCAGTTCGATATCATCGAACCCCGTCACGGAAACGTCCCGGGGCACGCTCAGACCAAGGGCGCGCGCTTGCTTCATTGCGCCGACGGCCAGAACGTCGTTTCCGCAGATGACAGCGGTCGGGCGCTCCGTGCCCCGCATGAGCTGCTCAAAAGCGCTGGCGCCGGCATCGACACTATAGCTTGTCTCGAAGATCGGCAGGGTTTTGGCCTCCAAGCCGGCGGCCGTCATCGCGTCGCGAACGCCCAGAACACGCAGCCGCGCGCGGTCGTTTGCCTCCGTGGCGGCCGAGATCACCGCAAGCCGGCGATGCCCCATCGTGATCACGTCCTCGACAAGCGCGCGCATCGAGCTGCGGTTGTCGAACCCGATCGAGGGCAGGGCGGCGGCGGCGTCATAGGTCCATGCGACCAGCGCCGGAACCCCTTGTGCTTCGAGAAACCGGCGGCTCGCGGGGGTGCGCTCATGTCCGATCAGCAGCAGCCCGTCGGCACCACGCGACACAAGAGAGCGGATCTGTTCTTCCTCGATATCGGTGCGGTAGGAGGAGCTTGCCACAAGCAGCGTATATCCCTTCTGGCGCAATTCTTCCTGAAACGCCTGCAAGCCGCGCGCGAAGATCGCGTTCTCCATCGTCGGGATGATTGCGCCGATCGTGTTGGTCCGCTTGGCCGCCATCACCCGGGCGCCGAAATTCGGAGAATATCCGAGTTCCTTGACCGCGACCTTGACCTTCTGGCGGGTGCGGTCGGTCAGCTGGTCGGGGGAATTGATGAACCGAGAGACCGTGGCCGTCGAAACACCTGCCGCTTTTGCAACATCGTTCAAAGTCGGTGCGGAGGGCTTTACGGGCATGGTTTGTGGGGTCGTTTGAAGGGCTTACCCAAATGCTATGGAATTCAGAAACTTATAAAAGCCCTTGTGAAAAATGTAAACGCTTGCATGGCGCTCATGTAAGCCCTTACATTTGGTGCGTAACTGATTCCAGCCGGAGCTCGTTCAGATGTTTCTCATCGCCTCACTTTTGGCTGTTCTCATCTTTGCGACGAATGTCGCGATGGGCGCATTGATGGGAAACGCCTTTCTGGGCGATGTGAGCGAAATGCTGGTTCTGTTCGTCGCTTCGGCCTTATTCGTCGTGGCAATTCTAGAAAAAGAGGCTGACCGCAAAAAAACGATGGCGGCTGAACGTCCATAGGGAGGACAAATTTTGACTGATGATCGGAACTCTGATCACGCCACCGCTGGGTCTGAACCTGTTCGTGGTCTCCGGAATTACCGGAGAGTCCATCCTCAAAATCGCAGCACGCGCGGTTCCGTTTGGGCTGTGCATGTTCTTCATCGTCCTGCTGATCGCCTATGTGCCGGCTGTGTCGACCACCCTTCTTCCTGAAATCTACAAGTAGAGTTTGTCCCTGATGACACGTGAATACCTGAAAAAAGCACCTCTGACGGCCAAGTCGGATGCCTCCGAAGTGCAGGAAATCGTCCAGAAAATCCTTGCCGATATCGAGGCCGGCGGCGATGCGGCCGCGCTCGAATACGCGGCCAAGTTCGACAAGTACGAGGGCAATGTCGTGCTGACCCCCGAGGAGATCGCGGCCGCCAGCGCGAAGGTGCCCGAAAAGCTCAAGCGGGACATCCAGTTCGCCCACAGCAACGTGAAACGTTTTGCCGAAACGCAGAAAGCGACATTGACCGATGTCGAGCTCGAGGTCGTGCCTGGCGTGATCACGGGACAAAAGGCAATCCCGGTGGATGCGGCGGGCTGCTACGTGCCCGGCGGGCGCTACAGCCATATTGCAAGTGCCATCATGACCGTGACCACCGCGAAGGTGGCCGGGTGCAACCACATCACTGCGTGCTCGCCGCCGCGTCCGGGCGAGGGCGTGGCGCCGGCCATCATCTATGCCGCCCATGTCTGCGGTGCGGACACCATCATGGCGATGGGGGGCGTTCAGGGTGTGGCGGCCATGACATTCGGCCTGTTTGGCCTGCCCAAGGCGAAAATCCTTGTCGGGCCGGGCAACCAGTTCGTGGCGGAAGCCAAGCGGACCCTGTTCGGCCGTGTCGGCATCGACATGATCGCAGGCCCGACCGACAGCCTGATCCTCGCGGACAAGACGGCTGATCCCCATATCGTCACCACCGATCTGGTGAGCCAGGCCGAGCACGGATACAACTCTCCCGTGTGGCTGGTCACCGACGACCGGGCGCTTGCGGAAAAAGTGATGGAGATGATCCCCTCCTATATCGACGCACTGCCCGACGTGAACCGGGAGAATGCGGCCGCGGCCTGGCGCGACTACGCAGAGGTGATCCTGTGCGACGATCGTGAGGAGATGGCAGCAACATCAGATGATTACGCCCCCGAGCACCTGACGGTGATGGCGGAGGATCTCGACTGGTGGCTGGATCGGCTGAGCTGCTACGGCTCGCTCTTTCTGGGTGAGGAAAGCACCGTGTCCTATGGCGACAAGGCGGCGGGCACCAACCATGTGCTGCCCACCTCTGGCGCGGCCAATTACACGGGCGGCCTGAGCGTGCACAAGTACATGAAGATCGTGACGTGGCAGCGGGGAAGCCGCGAAGGCTACAAGCCCGTCGCAGAGGCCACGGCGCGGATTGCCCGGCTGGAAGGCATGGAAGGCCACGCGCGCGCGGCCGATGTGCGTTTGGCGAAGTATTTCCCCGATGAAGAGTTCGACCTCACGGCCGATGGCTGATCCGCGCGCCCTTTTCGATCTGACGGACCGTGTCGCCTGTGTCACCGGTGCAAGCTCCGGTCTCGGGCGGCAGGTCGTCGAGGTTCTGGCCGCGGCCGGGGCCCGGGTTGTGGGGGTCGCGCGGCGGCGCGACGCGCTGGAGGATCTGGTCGCGGAGGTCGGTGCGAACGCGTCTTGTGTGGCAGCGGATGTGTCCGACCGCGCCAACCTGCCGGATCTGGTCCGCGCGCTCTCGGCGCCCTTTGGGGCGCCCGACATCGTGGTGCACGCCGCCGGGCTGAACACGCGCCAGCCCGCCGATGAGGTCACACCGGAGGGCTGGGACCAGACGCTGGCCATCAACCTGACCGCGCCGTTCTTTCTCAGCCAGGCATTGGTGCCGGCCATGAAGGAAAAGGGCTGGGGCAGGATCGTGAATTTCGCCTCGTTGCAGACCACGCGCGCCTTTCCCGCCGGGATTGCCTATGGCGCTTCGAAAGCAGGGGTAGGGCAGTTGACCCGCGCCATGGCCGAAGCATGGTCGGCACACGGGATCACGGCAAATGCCATCGGTCCGGGCTTTTTTCCGACCGAACTGACCGAGGCGGTGTTCTCTGACCCGGAGCGTGCGGCGCGCAACGCCGCGCAGACCTGTATCGGCCGCAATGGCCGGATGGAGGATATGGACGGGCCGCTTTTGTTCCTGTGTTCGGAGGCGTCCGCCTATGTCACGGGGCAGGTCTTGATGGTGGACGGGGGGTTCACAGCCAAATGAAAGCTTTGATTTACGACGCGCCCGAAACGCTGGGCTTTCGCGATGTGCCGGAGCCGCAACCTGCGGCGGGGGAACACCTTGTCCGGGTCTGTGCGGTCGGGATCTGCGGATCCGATATGCATGCCTATCTCGGCCATGACGACCGCCGCATGGCCCCGCTGATCCTTGGCCATGAGGCCGCCGGAATCGTCATGGGCGGTCCGCGCGATGGCGAACGGGTCACGATCAACCCGCTGGTCACCTGCGGGGCCTGTCCCGCCTGTCGCGCCGGGCGCGAGAACCTCTGTCCGGACCGGCAGATCATTTCCATGCCACCGCGCGAAGGGGCCTTTGCGCAGTTCGTGTCGATGCCTGATGTCAATCTTGTTCCGGTGCCCGACGGGTTTCCGACCGACAAGGCGGCTCTGGCCGAGCCACTGGCCGTGAGTTGGCACGCGGCACGGCTGGGGATGGAAGCCCTTGGTGCCGGAGTGGGCGCGAACAACGCTCTGGTGATCGGCGGCGGCCCGATCGGGCTGGGCGCGGCGCTGGCGCTCAGGGCGATGGGGCTGGAGGATGTGTCAATCGTCGAGCCGAACCCGGTGCGGCGCAGCTTCCTGGTGGAGCAGTGCGGGGAAAACGCAATCGAGACCGCTGATGGGACTTACGCGCTCGTCGTCGATGCGGTCGGCTACGCGGTGACGCGGGCAAGTGCGTCGGCCTTGGCCCGGCCCGGCGGGGTGATCGTTCATGTCGGGCTGGCGGAAGATACCGGTGGGCTCGATATCCGGCGGATGACCCTGCAGGAGATCACCTTCATCGGAACCTATACCTACACTGCCGAAGATTTTCGCCAGACGGCACAGGTCATGTATGAGGGGCGTCTGGGCGATCTGGACTGGTTTCAGTCCCGGTCACTGCAAGAGGGCGCGCAAGCCTTTGCCGATCTGAGAAACGGGACGGTGGCCGCCCCCAAGATCGTGCTCGACCCCTGGGCGTGACGGAACACAAAGGAGCTTAACAATGTATAATAAAGTCCCGGTCCCGATGGCGCTTGATCACGGGATCACGCCGCAAACGCTGGCCGATCTCGAGGGCGCGGAAGCGCTGGTCCTCAAAGGGCACACGGCGCGCACAATCATCGACCACACGACCGGCAACGCGGTCGATTGCATTGTCACCGGATCGCACAAACCCGATCTGCGCGATTGTCTGCTGGGCTCGACAGCCGGCCGCGTCATGCGCCATGCGCCATGCGCCGTGCACGTGCAACGCACGCGACACTGAAGCCAGAGCGGCGAGAACACGCAAGGTGGCACCGGGCAATCGAAAAGGCGGGCTTCGCCGGGACAGCGGTCATCGCGCAGCGCCTGCGCAGACGCTGGCCGCGATCTCGCGTAAGTTAGAGGTCTGACGCCATGGGGGCAGAGGCGCATATCCATTCGGCCGAGGACGCGCGGCGGCTTGCGCGGCGGCGTTTGCCGTGGATGGTCTTTGACTATATCGACGGGTCTGCGGGCTCGGAACATGGGGCGCAACGAAACCGGGCTGCCCTCGATGCGCAGGTGCTGCGCCCGCGCATCCTGTGTGATGTCAGCGAGAGACGCCTTTCAACATCCCTGTTTGGCGCGCAGGCGGAGCGCCCGTTTGGCATTGCGCCGATGGGCATGTGCAACCTGTCGGGACCGGGCGCGGATCTGATGCTCGCGCGTCTGGCGGCGCGCCACCGTGTCCCTCTGGGGGTCTCGACCGTCGCCTCCACATCCATGGAAAGGCTGCTTGAAGAGGCGGAGGGCAATGCGTGGTTCCAGCTTTATTTCAGTGGTGACGGCGCAGGGTCGTTCAAACTGGTCGAGCGCGCCAAGGCCGCAGGATACCAGACCCTTGTGCTGACCGTTGACGTGCCGGAGGTGGGCCGCCGCCCACGCGAGTTGCGCCACGGGTTCAAAATGCCTTTCCGCATCGGCCCGCGCCAGTTCGTGGATTTCGCACTGCACCCGCAATGGTCTCTGGAGACCCTGTTTGCGGGCAAGCCGCAGATGGCGAATTTCGAGATGGAGGGATACGCGTTCGACCGGACCGAAAGCCGCGCCAAGGCGGACTGGTCGATGCTGGATCGGCTGCGCGACACATGGCCGGGCAATCTGGTCGTCAAGGGCGTGCTCGATGTCGAGGATGCGCTCAGACTGAAAGCCGCTGGCGTGGACGCCATTCAGGTTTCAAGCCATGGCGCACGGCAGCTCGACAGCGCGCCGGCGCCCTTCCTCGCGCTGCAGGACATTCGCGCGGCCGTGGGAGAGGCGTATCCGCTGTTTTACGACAGTGGGCTGCGCTCCGGCGAAGATGCGTTGAAAGCACTGCTCGCCGGCGCCGATTTCGTCTTCTTCGGCCGCATCCTGCAATTCGCCATCGCCGCGGCCAAGGAGCCGGGCCTGCGCAAGCTTTGGGATGTTCTCAGCGATGAAATGAGCATCGCGATGTCCCAGACCGGACGCTCTGACCTGAGCCGGTAGGAAACCCCCATCCCGTGCGGCGTGACAGAGGGCCAGCGGGTTGACCCTGCGCCAGCCTTGCGCGCGTGGACGTCTCCCTAAGCCCCGTCAAGCCCCGTCCAGCATCCGGTGAATGAGCTCCGCCCGCGGGGCAGGCGACCGCGGATAGGCGGCCTGACTGTGGCTCAGACCAAGGCCCAGCACGGCTTCGGCCAGCTTGTAGGAGAGCGGACCGGGATTGATCACCGGAACAGGCAGACGACTGGCCAGATACGCATGTGCCTGATGCATCGTGGTCGAGCCGAGCAGGATGACATCCGCCCCGTCCTCGTCGATACAGGCCCTCGAAAGGGTCTCCAGCGCAGCGAAGGTCTCGTCCTCCTTGCCACTCAGGAGCCCCTGATTGTCCGGCGTGACATCCAGCGCGCGAATGGAGGCGCAGGCATGATCCACACCAAGCTCCATCAGGGTCTTTTCGTAAAGATGCGTCCAATGCGGCCACATCGCGATAATCGAGAACCGTTTGCCCAGCATCATGGCCATCAACACCGAGGCGCGTCCCGGCCCGATCACGGGGATCGACAACTCCGAGCGCAGCGCTGCGACGCCGCTGTCGCTCATCGTGTCGATACATACCGCGTCAAATCCTTCGGCCTCGGCGTCCAGACCCGCCTCGAGCATGCCGATATCGGCCACAACCATGTCCGAGGCGCTCACGTAATTGCGCGGGGCTGCGCGGACCGATCTGAACTCGAAACTGATATCGGGGCCAAGCTCGACCCCTGTCAGTTGCGACCTCCGCAGATCACGGTTCTCCTCCGTCATTGGAAACGGAACGATGACGAGCACTTTTTTCACAATGGGCCTCCCCGGATGCCAGCTGTTGCGGTTCTCCGGCCGTAGCCGATACTGTAGCGAAACAGGAAATGAGGGAGCGATCAACAATGGATCACCTTGGGCTTCTGGCAGAGGCCACGGCTGCGATCGACCCGCCCGAGCATGTGCGCGCAAAATCAGCACTGATCCTGGCAGATACAATCGGCGCGATTGTGGGCGGCGCGGCAGAGGCCGAGGTGCGCGCGCTTACGGAGCGCATGATCCGCAACGGGCAGGGGGACGCGGTTGTCATCGGTCCGGGCCGGCGGACATCCCCGCATGTCGCAGCGCTTCTCAACGGCACGGCAGGGACAACGCTCGAGATGGATGAAGGGCACCGGTTTGCCAAGGGGCACCCCGGTATGCATGTCATCCCCGCGCTGCTCGCGGCGGCGTCAAACATCCCGTGCTCGGGGCGGGAGTTTCTGGCCGCGATCACGGTGGGCTATGAAGCGGCCGCGCGCGTCGGGATGGCGACCGCGCTCAGGCCGTCGATGCATCCGCACGGAACCTGGGGCGCGATCGGTGCTGCGGCGGGCGTTCTGCGCCTCATGAAAAAACCGGCTGCCCTGCACCGGGACGCCATGAACATGGCAGCCAGTCTGGGATCGACCCCGTCACGCAGAACCATGCTGGAGGGCGGGACGGTCCGAAACGTCTTTGCCGGCGTGTCGAACCAGACGGGTCTGGTGGTGGCCGATCTTGTCGAAGCCGGCTTCTCGGGCGACCACAATGGCGTGGCCGAGGTCTTTGGTAAGACGGTTTCGGACAGTTTCAAGGACGCCGAACTCAGCCGTGACCTCGGGGAACGCTGGGAGGTGACGCGAAATTACTTCAAGATGCATTCGTGCTGCAGGTTCAACCATGCCACGCTGGATGCGCTCAACCTGCTGCTGGCCGAAACAGGTGACCTTCAACCCACTGATATCGCGAGTGTTTCGGTGGAGACCTACGATCTGGCCGCCGAGCTGGAGGACAAGGCCCCGCGCAACGTCTTGGCCGCGAAATTCTCCGTGCCTTTCGCGGTGGCAACGCGGCTTGTCACCGGCTCTTCCGGGGTCGAGAGCTTCTCCGCCGAGCGCGTTGCGGATCCAGCCATTCAGGCGCTGGCCCAACGCGTCACGGTTCGCGAGGATCCCGGTATGAGCGCGCAGTTGCCGGAAGGCCGTCCCGCCCGGATCCGCGTGACGCTGAGCGATGGCCGTGAGGTTTCTGCATCGACCGACACCAATCTTGGTGACTGGGACGCACCTTATTCCGAAGGTGACATACACGAGAAATTCCTCTCGCTGACCGCGCGGTTCTGGTCGCCCGGCCACGCCAAGGATGTCTGGTCCGCCTGCTTCGATCTTGATCGCGCGCCGGACATGGCATCGGTTCTGAACAGGCTTGCCGAAGGGGAGGGAAAGTCATGACATCAAAAGAGCAGATCGCGCTGGTCGAGAAATATTTCACCGCCGTGGATGAAGAGAACCTGCCCGTCCTGTTGAGCACATTGCACGACAGCTGCGTGTTCACCGTCGAGACCCATGGCGTCCGGCTCGAAGGGCACGAAGCCATCACCGCGATGTTCGACCGGCTCTGGCGCAACCACCGCGCCGTTCGGCATCACCGGTTTGTCTACGTGCCCGATCCCGAGGGCGGTCGGATCGCCGCGCAGTTTCAGGTCGAAAATACCGAGCTGGACGGCAGCCTGACCCGAAAATCGAACTGCAACTTCTTCAAGATTGAGGGCGGTAAGTTCGCCACGGTTGCGGTCTACATGTCCGGCCCCAATACGCTCGATCAGGAGCATCCTGAATGAACAGCGTGCCGGACATAAGACCGCTGTCAGTCCGCGCCTCGGGATCGCCCTGCGAAGCGGGCTTGGACCGTCTCGCCCGCGGTTCGAAACAGCGCACAGGAGAGATGTGAGCCCATGACACAATATGCCCCGTTAGGTCTTCTTGGCGTGTTGACGCCACAGGCGAACACGACCGCCGAGCCGGAGCTTTCGATCCTCTGCCCGCCCGGCGTTAGCCTGCTGACGGCCCGCCTGACCAGCGAGAAGGCGTCGATGGATGACCGGCTCGTGGATTACGTGCTGTCGATGGAGCGGACACTGGACCGCTTTGCCAATGCGCCCCTTGGCGCGGTAATCTTCGCCTGCACAGGGGCTGCGTATCTTGTTGATCCCGATGAGGAAAATAGAACTCTGGCCGAGATTGAAGCGCGTCGCGGCTATCCGCTGATCACGGCGGCCAATGCGGTGGCGGACGCGCTGGCCGCGCTCGGCGCGACACGCGTCGGGATCATTTCGCCTTACGGGGACCCCTTGCACGCGCATGCGCTCGCCTATTGGGAAAAACGTCACCTCGAGATCGCCGAAGTCTACCGGATCACCAGTGACGACGCTGCCTTTCACCCGATCTACGCCTTGTCCGATCAGGCGTCGTCTGTGGGGCTCGAGGCGCTTGCGGGCCGCCAGATCGAGGCCGTGGCCATGTTGGGGACTGGCCTTCCGACCCTGCCCACATTGCTCAAGGCCGGCGGCGCGCCGCTTCCTGTGATCTCGCCGAACCTGTGCCTGATGTGGCGCGCGCTTCTGGCGCTGCGCGGAGAGGCCCCGTCCCGCGAAAACCTGATGCCGTGGATTACCGGCGCGCACTGGTCCGAGCGGTTTCATGCCCGCACCGCACCTGCGCCAGCGTGAGCCGCGCCAAGGCCATCTTTTGGAGATCGCGGGTCCGGCGGCTATACTGGTCGTGACAGTGCAGGAGCGATTCAGATGACAAACCCCTCGGTCCCGAAGACAGTAGCCGAAGTGGAAGAAAAACTTTCGAAAATAAGGGGAAAGCGCGGATACCTTCTGCCACATCACGGACTTCTCGCCGTCTCGTCGCCGGAGCTTCTCGATGCCTATGACGCCACCTATTCCGCGCTGACGCTGTCGGAGCGGGTGATGACGCTCCACCAGAAGGAAATCGTCTGGCTGGTCATTCTCGTCTCCACCGGAGAGGCAATTGCAACCCATCATATCGACAGGCTGCGCAAGGGGGGGGGCGGTGAGGCTGACGTGGACGCCGCGCTTGCATTTTCAGCCTGGGCCGACGGGGCCGATCGCCACGCCTTCGTCGAAAAGCACTGGGCGCCCCATCTCGACGGTTTCAACGGCACGCGCGCTTACAGAAACGGTCTCGATGCGCTGATGGCGCGGTTTCCGGTCGAACGCTGGGTCGTGGAGGTTGGTCTGGCGGCCGCGCACCAATGCCACCGGCGCTGGGACTGGGTCGCCGAACATATCATCGGCGCCTATGAGGCCGGTGCGGATGAGGGCGCTCTGGCCGAAGGTTTGAGCCTTGCGATGTTTCCCGGCGGTGTGCCGAACTTCGTGGATGCCTGCGATATCTGGAAGGACCTGATCCTTGAGGGCAAGGTGCAGGCCAGCGCACCCTACGAGGCGTGGGCCCGTATGACGGGGCAGGGCGGTTTCGACGAAGCCTCGGGCGCGACGTGAGCCCCTCTGACGGCTTTAGCCATATCGTCGTCGGTGCGGGCGCTGCCGGCTGCGCCTTGGCGGCGCGCCTGTCAGAAGACGCGGGCACCAATGTCCTTCTGATCGAGGCCGGTGGCGCGGGGCGCTATGACCCGCTTTTGCAGGTGCCGATGATGACGGCGCTTTTGCTGCGCGGATCGCGGCACACGTGGCAATACCTGACCGGCGCCGAACAGGGGCTTGACGGACGACAGGTGGAGCTTCCGCGCGGGCGTGTTCTGGGCGGCTCCACCGCGATCAACGGCATGGTGTATGTCCGGGGGCTGGCGCAGGATTATGACGGATGGGCGCAGGCCGGGATGCCCGACTGGTCATGGGACAAGGTGCGGCCCTATTTCCTGCGCTCCGAGCACTTTGCCGGTCCCGGCGATCCGACCCATCACGCCCGGTCCGGGCCGCTCACGGTCTCGCGCCGCGCGCGCCCTGTGAGCAAGCTCGTCAACGCCTTTGTCGATGCCGGAATTGCCGCCGGCCACCCGGAATGTCCCGATTTCAATGTCCCCGAGCCGGAAGGTTTCGGCTTCTATCATTTCACCATTCGAAACGGGCGCCGCGAAAGCGCGGCAACCGCGTTCTTGCGTGACGCACGGGCGCGCAAGAACCTGACGATCGTGACCGGGGCCGAGGTCTCCCGCATCGTGTTTCAGGGCGATCGCGCATCCGCGGTCGAAGTCATGCGCGCCGGCTCGAAAGAGCTCTTTCACACCGATGGCGAGATCATTTTGTCCGGTGGAGCCGTGGGCTCTCCCGCGATCCTGATGCGCTCGGGCATTGGGCCGGCGGGCGATCTTTCGGCGCTCGATATTCCGGTTCTTGCCGATATCGCCGATGTGGGTGGCAACTTGCACGACCATGTTCTGATCCGTGTCTGCCATGAGGCGCCCGAGGCCGCGACGTTGCACGGATTAACCCGCATCGACCGGGCTGGTGTGGCGTTCTTGCGCGCGTGGCTGACCGGGACGGGGCCGATGACGGTCTTTCCGCTTGAGGCGGGCGCCTATCTGCGGGGGCCGGAAAGCGATATCCCCAATATCCAGAGCCATTTCCTGCCGGCGCTCAGCTCCGCGACCGTTCGCTTCAACCCCTTTGCCAAACCGGTCAACGCCACGCCGGGGTTCATGGCCAATGCCTCGGTGATGCGTCCGGCCAGCCGCGGCCGTTTGCGTCTGACCGGCGCGGATGCCGGCGCGCCGCTCGACATTCGGGTGAATTACCTGTCCGACCCGCGCGATGTGGCGCAACTGGTGGATGCGGTGGAATTGCTGAGGGATGTCTTCGCGCAGGCCCCGTTCGATCCCTATCGCGGTGCGGAAATTTCACCCGGCCCCGAGATCACGACTCGCACCGATCTTGAGGCGTGGGTCCGCCAGACAGCCAGCACCGTGCATCACCTGTGCGGAACCTGCCGCATGGGGGCCGATCCGGGATCGGTGGTCGATCCCGAGTTACGGGTGCGGGGGGTCAGGGGGCTGCGTGTCGCCGACGCGTCGGTCTTCCCGTCCATTCCGTCGACGAACACGGCGGCTCCGACGATCATGGTCGCCGAGAAAGCCGCCGAGCTTGTTCTGAACGCGGGGTAAAACGCCGGCCAGGATGTCTTCCCGGCCGGCGGAGATAGGATCAGATCGCCTGAATCCGGTCGTAGGTGCCTTCGCCGAAGATGTCATCGGACAGCGCCTTGATGGCTGGCGCAAGTGTCGCTTGCGCGGCGCTGGCATCGAGAAGCGGTGTGGAGTCCTCGCCATTGAACTCGCGCCATTTCTTGAAGTTCTCGATCTCGGCTTCCTCGGTGGCCCGGAAGAAGTCCTGCGGCTCAAGCTCGTTGAACGTATCGACAAGGACCTTCTGGTTGGCCTCGCCAAGCGCATTCCATGCGCCCACATTCATCATCTGCTTGTCCAGCCCGATGCCCCAGTCGTTCTGGTAGCAATAGTCCACCACCTCGTAGAATTTCTGCGAGATCATCAGGTTTCCGAGCGTGGCCATACCGTCGACAACGCCCTGTTGAAGCGCGCCGTAAAGCTCGTTGAACGGGATGACGGTGGGCTTTGCGCCGACCTGCTCGAGCCCCGCGATCACGCCTTCGATTTCAGGCGCGCGGATCTTCATGCCCTTGAGGTCATCGAAGGTTTCCAGCCGTGTGTTGGTAAAGAGTTTCCACGGGCCCGCCCGTGCCACGCTCATATAGCGCAGCGACGGGTAGCGCTTTTGCACGGCAGCGTTGAGCTCATCGAAGAGCAGGTTGTTCGCGATCTCTCGCGCGTGGTTTGAATCGCGTGCGAAATACGGGGCGTAGAACACGTCAAACTCGCGCAGACCGGTATAGGCGCCGTTGTAGATCTGGACCGTGCCCAATGCGGTGCCGTCCAGCACGTCCTTGCCGCCGCCGATGGTGCCTGCCTTGATGTCGAACATCAGTTCGCCACCTGTGCGCTCTGTCACCAGATCGAGCCACTTCTTCGCGAAGCGGTTCGAGGCGCTGTCGATGTTGCCCGCATTGCCGTAGATCAGTGTCTGCGCGGCCAGCGCCGGAGATCCGACCCCGGCAAAAAGCCCCGCGAGGCCGGCCGCCCCGAGGCCCTTGTTGAAAGTGCGTCTGTTGATGGTCATGGCTTCGCCTCCCTTGCAGTTGCCATCCGGACGAAAGCCCGGTTATCGGTCGAAGAACAGTTCCGGCAAGAACAGCGTAATTGCCGGGAAATAGGTGATGATCAGCAGAACCACGACGAGGATCATGAAGTAGGGCACCGCTTCCTTGAAGATCTGGATCACGCCGACACCTCCGATCGAGGAGATGATGAAGAGGTTCAAGCCGATCGGCGGGGTGATCATGCCAATCATCAGGTTCAGGACCATCACGACGCCGAAGTGAACTTCATCGACGCCCAGATCGGTCAGAAGAGGGAACAGGACCGGCGCGAGGATCAGCATGATCGGCAGAATTTCCATGATCATGCCGAGCACCAGAAGCATGATGTTGATCATCAACAAAAGCACCCAAAGCTCGTCGCTGACCGAAAGCATCGCGTCGGTCAGGATAACGCCAAGGTTCTCTTTCACGGCCAGCCACGCGAAAATCTTCGAGGTGGCAACCGTCAGCATGATGACCGAGGTTGCGACCGCTGCGTGCGAGGCCGCATTGATGACCTGTAAAAGAGACAGGTTCCGGTAGACGAACAATCCGAGGAAAAGCACGTAAACGGCTGCAATTGCAGCAGATTCCGTGGGTGTTGCCACGCCCAGAATGATCGCGCCCACGATGATCCCCGGAGCGACCAGCGCCGGGATGCCATCGACAAATGCCCTTGATCTTTCGCTGCGGGTCGCGCGCGCTTCGACCGGATATTTGCGGCTGCGGCAGATCCACCACGTGATCGAGAACATCGCGATGAACATGAGCATGCCCGGTATGACGCCGCCTAAAAACAGCTGGCCGACCGAGATATTCACGATCGCGCCCAGAAGAACGAAAGAGATCGAGGGGGGCACGATCGGGCCGACGGTGGCCGCAGACGCGATCACCGCGCTCGAAAACGCGGGCTTGAAGCCGCGCTTCTTCATCTCCGGAAGAAGCACCGTTCCGGTCGCGGCGGCATCGGCCAGAGCCGATCCCGAACATCCCGACATGATGAAATTCGCAGTCACGCCAACATTGGCCAGCCCGCCGTTTCGGTGTCCCACCAGGGAGGAGGCGAAGGCCACGATCCGGCGCGTGACACCGGTGACGTTCATCAGCTCTCCCGCGAAAATGAAAAGCGGGATCGCGAGCAGCACGAAAGAGTTGACCCCCGATGTCATCTGCTGCGCGAACAGCACCATCGGGGTGAAATTGTCGGTGAACTGCGCCAGCGTCAGGTAGCCGAACGCCGCCAACCCGATGGCCCATGCAATCTCCATGCCCAGGAGGGAGAACAGGAACAGCAGCGCGATCATTATCACAAGAAGCATGTCAGTCACCTCCCTCGGTGGCCGCGCGATAGTCCATGACGGTCCGGAGCATCAGGCGCGACTGGTAAAAGAGCATGAGAAGACTGCCCACAGACACCGGCGCATAGAGCCAGACGAAGCTCCAGCCGGTCGAAAGCATGCTGCCGCCTGCCTGAAGCTGCAGGATCGGGATATTGTACCAAACCAGCGACGCCAGCATGATCAGGACGAGGATGTGCATGAATGTTTCAAGGATCATCCGTGGTTTGGGCGCGAACTTGTCGATGAAATGCGTCACGCGAATGTTCTGGCCGCGCTTGGTTGCCACGGCGATGCCCAGATAGGTCATCCAGAGGAAAAAGGCCCGTGGGGCCTCGTCGGCCCAGAGCGGAGGCTCATTGAACGCGTAGCGCATCGTGACCGCGTAGAAGACGGCCGCAGTGATGATCATGAGGAGTATTCCGGAGGCGTAATACAGCGCCATTTCAAGCCAGTGATCCAGACGTTTCAGAAGGGTGTCTCGATCCGCCATAGTCAGCCTCTACCCGCTGGGCGCTCGGAAAAACTCTCCGGGCAATCGAAACCTTGCATCACGGCTTGCGTCCCCCATTTGGCAGCTCAGGACCGGAAAAAAAACCGCGCAGGGTTTCCCGTCCTGATCGCATCAATTGATATAAAGTTATATCTTTATGTCTTTGTCAGTCAACAGTGACGTCTTTGAGGTGCGGCGCAGTTCGGGCTCCAGCCGCGGGCGGATGCCGGATTTCGCGCGGCGTCACTGCACCGAATACCCGCCGTCCACAACAAGGTCCGCCCCCGTCATGAAGCGGGCCTCGTCTGAGGCCAGAAACACCGCCGCGCCGACCAGATCGTCGGGCATCCCGATCCGGCCGAGCGGATATTTATGTGTCAGCGCCTCCCGAACGGCGGCCTCTGACCCGTAAGCCCCGATCAGGCGATCGGTCAGCACAGCGCCGGGGGAGAGCGCATTGACACGTATGCCATCCCCGGCGTGATCGAGCGCCATGGCGCGGGTCAGTTGGAGAAGCCCGCCTTTCGAGGCGCAATAGACCGGATTTCCCGGAACCGCGACCGATCCGAGTTGCGACGCCACGTTGATGATCGTGCCGCCACCGCCTTGTGCCATTGGTGCAATTGCCTCACGGCTAAGCAGGAAAGCCCCTGTCAGATTGACCGCCAGCGCGTGGTTCCATGCGTCCAGCGACAGTTCGGTGATCGCGCCGCGGCTGCCCTCCGCCGCAGCGCAGTTGACCAGGATATCGAGCCGCCCGAATGTCTCGAGTGTCGCGCCAACAGCCTCTTTTACCTGCGTCTCATCGGACACATCGACGGCGAAGGACAGGCCCTGTGCGGGTGGATCGGCAGGGGTCAGGTCAAAGGCCGCGACGCGTACGCCTTCTGAAGCATAGCGTTGCGCAATCGCGGCGCCGATGCCGCGCGCAGCGCCTGTGACGATCGCGGTTTTGCCGGTCAGTGATGCCATGGCACCCTCCTTGGTTTGCGCACGGGGGACCCGCTGTCGGGATCGTTTGCCGTCCCGTCTTTCGGATCGCAGTGGCCGGGGCCGGATGTGCGAATCATTATTGGCCTTTTGATCTCAGTTGACCTAATGATATAACTATATACCTTTATTGCCATGGTTTGAGTCAGGAGTCTTTCGGGTCACATGAAGCAACCTGCACGCAATCGGACAGACGCGACTGAGGCCGCTCTCGAGCGCGTCACCGGTATGCCGCTCTACCAGCAGATGGTGGCTCTCCTGACAAACAAAATCCGCTCCGGCGCGATTGCCCCGGGCGAGTATCTGCCCAGCGAAAACGCGCTTTGCAAGGAATTCGGGGTGTCCCGCATCACCGCAAAGCGGGCCATGAACGAACTGGCGCAGGCCGGGCTTGTCGCGCGCGAACGCGGACGCGGCACGCGGGTCCTCGAAAACCAGTTGTCGCGCGTTTTCAGCGCGTCGATCGACGGCTGGCGGGAGAATGTCGGCATGATGGGGCGGCGCACATCGGCGCATGTGCTTGAGTTTGGCTATGGTCCCGCCTCGTCCCAGGTGGCAGAGGCGCTGGAGATCGAGACCGGGGAGACCGTGCAGCGGGCCGTGCGCGTGCGCCGGTTGGAGGGGCAGCCGTTCTCGTATCTGGTGAGCTATGTGCCCGAAGAGATCGGACGGCGGTTCAAACGGAAGGATCTCGGCAACAAACCCCTGCACAAGCTGCTCGAACAGGCGGGCGTCAAGATCTCGGCCGCCCGGCAAACCCTGACGGCAACGCTTGCCGACCCGTCGCTGGCGGGCCTGCTGGAGATCCCGATTGGCAGCCCCCTGATCGATGTCGAACGCATTGTGCGCGATGCGCAAAGACAGCCTGTCGAATATATCAAGGTGCTCTACCGGCCGGATCTCTACCGGTTCGAGATTTCCATGGATCACGAAGAGAGCGGTGCGGCCGGTGGCGCAACGGCGCTTGAGTCATGAAGGGCGCGGTCCTCGGCACGCAATCGGATACGGGATCTCGGGGCGCCGCCTTCTGGCGGAACATGCATGCGCAGTCTCGACGCCCTGCGGCGGCACGGGTTTCATGAACGGGTGCGCGCACATCAGGGGGAGGGGCCCGTTATGACCTTGAAAGCGCTTCTTGCTGCCCCGGAGATACTGGTAGCACCCGGTGTTTTTGATGCCCTGACCGGACTGATTGCCGAGCAATCCGGCGCGCGGGCCGTGTACCTGTCCGGGGCATCGATTGCCTACACGCGGTTTGGTCGTCCCGACATCGGCCTTGTGTCGATGAGCGAGGTTGCCGATACCATCGCCGCTCTGCGGGACCGCATCGCGCTTCCGATCATCGTGGACGGGGACAATGGCTTCGGGAACGCGCTCAATGTGCAAAGGACGATACGCCTGTTCGAGCGGATGGGCGCGAGCGCTGTTCAACTGGAAGATCAGACATTCCCCAAGCGATGCGGGCATCTCGATGGGAAGACGTTGATTTCCAAGGATGCCATGGCGGGCAAAGTCCGGGCCGCCTGCGATGCCCGTGCCAGCGAGGAAACGTTGGTCATCGCGCGCACCGATGCAATTGCCGTTGAGGGGTTTGATGCGGCGCTCGATCGGGCCGAGGCCTATCTGGGCGCAGGCGCCGACATGCTTTTTATCGAGGCCCCGCAGTCTCGCGATCAAATGCAGGCCATCACGGCGCATTTCGGAGGCCGAGTGCCGCTGATGGCCAATATGGTCGAGGGGGGGAAGACGCCTGTTACCGACGCCGCCGATCTGGAGGCGCTCGGGTTCGATTTCGTGATCTTTCCGGGCGGCGCGGTCAGGGCGCTCGCGGCCACTGCCGTGGACTATTACCGGAACCTCGTAGCCAGCGGTTCAACCGCTGCATGGCGCGATCGAATGTTCGATTTCAACGGGTTGAATGCGGTGATCGGGACGAATGACATGCTCGCCCTTGGCAAACGCTACCAGGGCGAGGACTGACCGCCGCCTCGAAAACCCTGCCGGATCGTCCTTCAGCGCAAGGCGCGTGTCGGGAATGGTCGAACGGCGGCATTTCAGAAGAACACCGCCGTTCGGAGAGTTCTACCAGCCGATTGCCTCAGGCAGCCAGGTTGCGATGGCCGGGAAGTTGAAGAGCAAGACCAGTGCAAACACCTGGATGCCAATGAACGGCAGCACGCCCTTGTAGATCATCGACGTGGTCACCTGTGGTGGCGCCGCGCCTTTGAGGAAGAACAAGGCCCATCCGAACGGAGGCGTCAGAAACGAGGTTTGCAGGTTCAGCGCGATCAGGGCGGCCAGCCAGACCATGTCGGTTCCGATGGCCACGAAGAAGGGCAGCAGGAGCGGAAGCGCGATGTAGCTGATCTCGATCCATTCGAGGAAAAAGCCGAGAACAAAGAGAAGCAACATCAGGAAGATGAGCGCCCCCGTTTCACCGCCCGGCAGAAGCGCAAGCGTATCCTTGACCAGATCCTCGCCCTGCAGGCCCCGGAACGCGACCGAGAAGACCTGAGCCGCGATCAGGATGAAGAAGATCATCGCTGAGATCCGAAGTGCGGCATGTGCCGTTTGCCAGATCATGTCCGCCGTCAATCTGCGGTAGAGCAGCGCAATCGCCATGGACAGGACGGCTCCGACGCCAGCGGCCTCGGTCGGCGCTGCGAGACCGCCGATGATCGTTCCAAGTACACCGGCCACCAGCAGAAGCGGCGGGGCCAGTGCAAAGACGGCCTTGCGCGCAAGTTGCCAGCCCTTGATGTCGGCGCGTTCGGCCTCGGGGATTGGCGGCATCAGCTCGGGACGCAGGCGTCCCATCACGAGAATGAAGAGAATGTAGAGCCCCGCGAGCAGCAGGCCCGGCATCATGGCGGCGGCAAACAGCGTGCCGACGCTTTCGCCCATGATGTCGGCCAGAAGGATGAGCACCAGCGAGGGCGGGATGATCTGTCCCAGCGTTCCACTGGCGCAGATCGCACCCGAGGCCAGACCGCCATCATAGTTGCGCCGCAGCAGAACCGGCATGGTCAGCATGGTCAGCGTCACCACGGTCGCACCGACGATCCCGGTCGACGCGCCCATCAGCACACCGACCACGATCAGGGCGATGGCCATGCCGCCGTTCAGCCTGCCCGAGAGGCGGCCGATCACTTCGAGCATGTCCTCGGCGACACGTGATTTCTCAAGCATCACCCCCATGAAGACGAAAAGCGGGATCGCCAGAAATTCATACTTCGTCACGACGCCATAGATGCGGGAGGGGACAAGATTGAACAGGAAGTCTCCAAACCCCATCCAGCCGAACGCAAACCCCGCAACGGCGATTCCGATGCCCACGGGCATCCCGATCAAGAGCAAGAGCATGAAGCCGATGATCATGTATACAGCGAGTAAGTCTCCCATTGTCTCAGTCTTTCATCTGCCGCAGGGACGCGGCATGGCGCACCGCATTTGCAAGGCACTGGAGTGCAAAAAGCCCGAAACACACAGGGATCATGGCCTTGACGACGTAGCGCGCCGGCAATCCGCCCGGATCGGGGGAGCCTTCGCGCAACGACCACGCACTGTCGACAAAGCCGAACGAGTACTTGATGAACAAGATCGCGATTGTCGCCCCGAAGAGCATTGAAATCATGTCGAGAAGTTTCTGGCCGCGCTCGGGCAGACGCTCAAACAGCATGTCGACGCGCACATGCCCCTTCTCGAGCATCAGAACGGTAATTCCCAGAAGCGCTATGGGCGCCATCAGGTGCCATTCGAGCTCTTGCGCCCAGACCGGGCTGCCGCCCACGACATAGCGTCCGAATACGTTGAAAAAGATCAGTGCCACGAGCGCCAGAAGCAGCGCGGCGGCAAGCTGTGACGAGAAACGCGTGATACGGTCAACCGTGTCCGCGAAGGCAAGTGCCAGGTTCATGTCGTCCAAGTTCCACAGTTCGAGTGAGATCGGGCGGCACCTTTCGGGCCGCCCGGTCCTTTGAGTTCAGATCAGGAAGATCAGGCGCTGCGCAGCTGCGAGTGCCAGACCTGCTCGGACGCGCCCGCCCAGACGTCGTGCTCTTCCTTGAAGGCAAAGTAGTTGTCCATGACCTTCTTGAACTGCGGATCCTTCTCGGCCAGCTCTTCGTAGACCGGACCCATCTCTTTCTTCAGAGCGGCGATCACGTCCTCGGGCAGAACACGCAGCTCGGTGCCGTTGGCTTCGAATTCCTTCAGAGCCGCAGCGTTGTTTGCCTCGGCCCAGCTGTGCGAGATCACGTTACACGCAGCCGCGGCGTTCGAGACGATCGACTGAAGCTCGCTGCCGAGGCTGTCCCACTTGGCTTTGTTGATCGACAGTTCGGTCACCGTGGTCGGCTCATGCCAGCCTGTGGTGTAGTAGTACTTGGCCGCGGTGTTCAGGCCGAGGATCTTGTCCTGTGCAGGGCCAACCCATTCGGCGGCGTCGATCACGCCACGCTCGAGCGCGGGGAAGATTTCACCACCGGGCAGAAGCTTCACGTCAACGCCGACGCGCGCATAACCCTTGGCGGCCAGACCCGGAATACGCATCCGCAGGCCCTTCATGTCTTCGATCGAGTTGATTTCCTTGTTGAACCAGCCGGTCATCTGGACGCCGGTGGCGCCGATGGGCATGGCCACGAGGCCGAGCGGCTCGTAGGTTTCGTTCCAGAGATCGATGCCGTCACCGACATAGAACCAGGCGTTCTGGCCCTGTGTCGACATGCCGAACGGCACGGCGCCGAAGAACTGGGCTGCGGGCACCTTGCCGGCGCCGAAATAGCTGACCCAGCCATTCATCTCGACGATGCCCTGACGCACAGCGTCAAAGCCTTCGAACGCGGGGACAAGTTCGCCGCCGTGATAGACGGTGATATCCAGCGCGCCGCTGGACATTTCGCGGACACGGTCCGTGAAGTCGGTCAGCGAACCGGGGCCGGTGGAATAGAACGGCTGGCCCGGAGGAAAGGCAGTGGTCATCTTCCACTTGATGCTCTGTGCGCGCGCGATGCTGGGGGCTGCAAGACCAGCGGCGGCAGTGCCGACGCCGGCTGTGGCGATAAATTTACGACGGTCCATGAGTATCCTCTGAATCTTGGTGTTTGTTTCGACAGCGCACTGCTTAGAACCGCGCTCCGGAGGGGCCAGCGAATGCGCGAAGAAACGACCGAAAAAGAGGCGGGTTTCCGGAAATGAACAAAATTCCAGCGGGCAAAACTAAAAAATGTTGAATCTTTAGGCGGGACTTTTTTCGCCTTTGAGGGGCGAATTTCCACCCAGAGGCGGCACGAAGTTTTGGCCCAGAGGGCGCGTTTGGGGCGGGCAAGGGGGCAGGGCGGCGGGCCTACAAAAGCGCGAGCGCGCGCCCGCCATCGTTCGCCACGCGGACGTCTGCAATGCGACGAGACCCGACCAGAACCCGGTTCGGAGGAAGGATCAGATGAAGGTTCAGATAAACTGCGCGCGCTCTTCGGGCACCGGTTTGACGATCTCCAGAGCCGCGTCCAAATCGACGCTGCGGTCGAATAGCGCACGGCCCACGATCGCCCCCGACAGGTTGGAGACATATTTCATCCGCGACAGATCATCGAGCGATCGGGTCAGCCCCCGTGCGATCACCGGCGTCTTGGTTTCCGCCGAAAGCTGCGTGATCAGCGCGAGACTGTCCTCGCTCTCTTCAAGGTCGGCATCGATATCCGTGACGATATAGGCCGCCAGCGGATTCTCCCCGAAGGCCTTGAGGGCAAAGCCCGGCTCGAGCGCGCTCTTGCCGCGCCAGCCTTCGCTGACGACATGGCCCTGATACACGTCGACCGACACCACGATCTGACCCGGAAAGGCATGGGCGGCCTCTCTGACGATGTCGGGTTGCTGAAGGGCCAGCGTGCCGATGACAATCCGTCCGGCCCCCGCATCGATCCAGTCTTCGATCCGTTTCAGCGACCGAAAGCCGCCGCCCAGCTGGACGGAAGCGCTGGAGGTCCGGATGATCTCGCGGATCATCTCCTCGTTGCGCGGGTCGCCCTGCAATGCGTCGAAATCGGTGATGTGGATCCATTCCGCGCCGGCCTGCGCAAACTCGCAGGCTTTGTCGATCGGATTGACGTGCCAGATCTGCGGTTCGTCCAGACGTCCGCGAAACAGGCTGACACAACGGCCTTCCAGAAGTTCAATGAGAGGATAGAGGAGCATGCGGGTCTCCCTTCCGAAGCTAGGGGTGGCGACAATGCCCGAGATTTACGCGGATTCGGGGCGCTGCGCTGCCAGCGTTGCGACCTTTCGCGTTCCGACAAAGACAGAGGCGCAAAGGGTCACGGGGACAGGATGCCGCTGAGGGAAAGTGTCCGCGCCTTGATGCCGCCGCCGTTTTCCCCTGCAGCACAGGGACGGATCGCGGCGGGCAAGTTTTCTCTATTTGTAATCAACAAATTTCCAAATTGGCTATTTAATCTTACCAAAGACTACTGTATGCGACGGGATACAACGCGCGGTATGCCGCGGCATGCGATGAAGACATCGTGCCGCCACCGCGCGATTTTGATTGAACATCATTCGGGAGATGACCGTGAAAATTCTTATCCTCGGGGCCTCTTATGGCTCCCTTCTGTCTACCAAACTGCTGATGGCAGGCCATGACGTGACGCTTGTCTGCATGCCCGCCGAAGCCGAACTGATCAACGCCGAAGGCACGATCGTACGCATGACCCTGCGCGGTGAAGATGAGCCGCGCCTGCTGAAGTCCGGTGACTTCCCGGGCAACGTGAATGCGATCATTCCCGATGAGGCCGATCCGGCTGATTATGATCTGACCTGCCTTGCCATGCAGGAGCCGCAGTACCGTGCGCCGGAAGTACGCGCGCTGCTGGGCCGGATTGCCGCCAGCCGCAAGCCCTGCATGTCGATCATGAACATGCCGCCGCTGCCCTACCTGCAGCGCATCGAAGGTCTGGACACCTCGAAACTGACCGACTGCTACACCGATGCCAGCGTCTGGGACGGGTTCGAGCCCGGCTGCATGTCGCTTTGCAGCCCCGATCCGCAGGCGGTCCGCCCGCCGGAAGAAGGTCTCAACTTCCTGCATGTCGGCCTGCCCACCAACTTCAAGGCAGCCGCTTTTGAAGATCCGGCCCACACCGAAATCCTGCGCCAGCTGGAGGCTGACATCGCCGCCGTGACGCTTGATGGCAAGGACGTGCCGGTCAAGCTGCGCCTGCACGAGTCGATCTTCGTGCCGCTTGCCAAGTGGAGCATGCTGCTGACGGGCAACTACCGCGCCATCACCCGTGGCGAGGCCCGCGCGATCAAGGAAGCTGTGCACAGCGACATCGATCTGTCCCGCGAAATCTACGCCTGGGTGGATGCGCTGGCCCGCGAACTGGGTGCCGATCCCGCCGATCAGGTTCCGGTCGAGAAATACACCAACGCCGCCAAGAGCCTGTTGAAGCCTTCCTCCGCGGCCCGCGCAATCGACGCTGGCGCGAAGGATATCGAGCGGGTCGACAAGATGGTCCAGCTGATCGCTGCAGCACGTGGCAAGCAGTTCGACGCGATTGACGAGATCGTGGCAACCGTGGACGCCAAACTGGCGGAAAACCGCGCGGCTGCCAAAGCGGCCTGATCTGACCGCAGCATCGTTTGGGCGTGAGAGCCCAAGCCGCTACAGCATTGCAAAAGGGGCGCTTTCTGGCGCCCCTTTTCGCTGTCCGGGGCACAGTGGGCGCCATGGGCGGAAAGATGTGCGCAACGCGCGCGCTCTAAGTGGCGCTTTGATGCACGCGCCTTGAGAGATCCGTTTCCAAGAGGTTAAAGCGTTCAGCGGTTCGCAAGGTATGGGATCTATTCCGCCGCCACCGGGGTGGAAGCCCGGCGCTCCGGAGCGCTCAGCGAGAACACAAGCCGCAACAGCGGTGGCACGGTGAGCAGCGTCAGGAAGGCCGACATCGACAACCCGCCCACGACGACCGCGCCGAGGCCGCGGTAAAGCTCGGAGCCCGCCCCCGGGAAGACCACCAGCGGCAGCATTCCGAAGACAGAGGTCAGCGTCGACATGAAGATCGGGCGGATCCGGTTGCGCGTTGCCTCCTCGATCGCATCTACCGGGCTCATCGCGTCCTCGCGCAAATGGTAGAGCGACTGGTGCACGATCAGGATCGCGTTGTTGACCACGATCCCCACGAGGATGACGAAGCCAAGCAGGGTCAGCATATCGAGCGGCTGGGTCTGGAACTGGTTGAGAAGCGCCAGCCCGCCAACGCCGCCTGCCGCCGCGACGGGCACCGAGATCATCACGACGAGCGGCAACAGGAAGGATTCAAAGAGGATCGCCATGACAAGGAAGATGATGATCATCGCGACGACGAGATTGATCTGGATGGCGTTCCATGTTTGCGACAACTGATCCGCGGTGCCCGAGACCGAGAGTTGCACGCCAGAGGGCAGACCTTGCGACTTCAGCGCGTCGATGACCTCGGCCTCCAGAAGTTCCACGGCCGCCTCGAGCGGCAGCGCGTCCGAGGGGCGCACCTCCAGCGTTACGGTCCGCAGCCGTTCGCGGTGCAGGATCTCGGTGGGGCCTGCGGTCAGGCGCACCTCGGAAAGCTCGGAGACGGGAATGATCTGGCCTGCGGGCGTCACGACGGGGAAGGCGCCCACATCCTGCGTGCGCTGTGCCCCCATGGCGTCCTGATCGCCCATCAGCGTGAGGTCGAGACGCCGGTTGCCCACGTTGATCTCGGCGATGCGGATGCCGTCATTATAGGCATCGACCGTGGCGGCCAGCGCTTCGGTCGTCAGGCCGGCATCGGCCAGCCGCACACGGTTTGGAATGAGCCGCAGTTCCGGAGCGCCAAGCTCCAACCCGGGGCGCGGGCGGAACTGGTGGCCTTCGCTGCGGGGCAGGAGGCCCGAGATGATGCCCGCTGCGCGACCGGCGACACTCAGGATGTCTTCCAGCTCCTCGCCGGAGACGTTGAGTTCGATCGTGCGTCCGCCCCCGATGCCGCGCCCGAAGAGAGAGGGCTGTGTCATGAAGCCGAAAGTTCCGGGCTCGGCGAAGATCGGGCGCGACAGGATCGGGATCAGCTCGCCGACCCGTTCGCCATCCACAGCCGCCGCCCCCACGAAGCTGCTGCCGGGACGGGCCACGAAGAAGAAGCTCTGGATCGCGGGCAGACCGTCCTCGGTGGCCCCGGCGGGGCGGGCCTGCCAGAGCGGCTCTGCCACGGCCTCGATGCGTTCCGCGATCGTTTCCGTCGTGTCGAGATTATAGCCCGGAGGCGGGATCAGCAGGCCGAAGACGAGGTTGCGGTTGCCTTCCGGCAGATACTCGAGCTTGGGCAGGAACGCCAAGGCCAGAGCTGCCGCGCCCCCGGCAATGCCTGCGACCATGACCAGCCCCACGGCGCGGTAGCGCACGGTCATGCGCACGTAGCCCATAACCAACCAGCGGAAGGCCGCTCCGATATGGTCGATGCCGAAAAGCCTGCGCGGCCGCTGATCGGATTGCGACAGCAGGCGGGCCGAGAGGGCAGGGATCACCGTCACCGCCACAACCAGTGACAGGATAACCGACACCGAGATGGCCACGGCGATATCGCGGAACAGCTGCCCGGCCTCAAGCTCCATGATCAGGATCGGGATGAACACCATCACCGTGGTCAGGGCCGAGACGAGGATCGCGCCCCAGACATGGCGCGCCCCGTCATAGGCCGCCTGCCTGCGCGTGAAGCCTTTTTCGCGCAGCCGGTAGATATTCTCGAGCACCACGATTGCGGCATCGACGATCATGCCCACCGCAAAGGCGATACCGGCCAGTGAAATGACGTTGAGCGTCCGCCCGGTTGCCGCCATCGCCACGAAGGTCGCCACGATGGACACCGGGATGGCCAGCGAGATCACCAGGGTCGCGCGCGGGCTGCGCAGGAAGATCAGCAGGACGCTTGCCGCCAGAAGGCCGCCGATCCAGATGTTCTTGGTCACAAGGTCGATGGCGCCTTCGATATAGACGGTCTCGTCGTAGACCTGCTCCATGATCAGGTCCGCATCAGCCACGGGCCCCTGTTCCAGTTCAGACAGAACCGATTTGATGTCCGCCATGGTCGCGATGACATTCGCACCCTGTTCGCGCACGATATTGAAAGCCAGCGCCGGCTCACCGCGGAAGCGCAGGCGCGCGGTGGGTTCTTCATAGGCAAAGCCCACTTCCGCGATATCGCCCACCAGAACACGTCCAAGCGCGCCGACGCGGCCCTGACTTTCCGAGCGCAGCACGACGCTTTCGACGGCTTCGATCGTATCGAGGCTGCCCTCGGCCCGCACGACATAGCGGCGTTTGCCCTCATCCACATCGCCCGCGGAGAGCGAGATGTTCTCCGACCGCAGCTGGCGCACGACCTGCGGGATCGTGAGGCCAAAGCGCGCCAGTTCCTCGGGCCGGATCACGATCTGCAATTCGCGCGCCACACCGCCAAAGACGTTCACGGTCGAGACTCCGTCGATCCGTTCGAGGCGCGACTTGATCACGTCCTCGACGAAATCGCCATATTCGGGAAGGATGCGCGGGTTGCCGTCCGCTGCCCGCAAAGTGACCCAGGCGATGGGACTGTCATCGGACCCCGATGTGTTCAGGGTCGGCTCACCGGCCTCCACCGGATAGCCGCCGACGCGGTCCAGCCGGTTCGATACCAGCAAGAGCACATCGCCCATGTCCGAGCCCACGGCAAATTCAAGCGTGACCTCGCCGCTGCCGGAGCGCGAACGGCTGGTCATTTGTTCGAGCCCTTCAAGGCCCCGGAACGCGTCTTCCTGCGGGTTGATGATCTCGCGTTCGATCTCGGCAGGGGCCGCGCCCGGCCACGGGGTTTCGATCACCACGACGGGTTTGCGCACATCGGGGGCAAGCTGGACGGGGATGCGCGTCAGCGCAAGCAGACCAAACAGAACGGCCATGGCAACAATCGCCAGAACGGCGACGGGGCGCTCGATGGCAAACTTGATCGGGTTCATGATCGGTCCCTCCGGAATGCACCTGCCGGTGCAGGATCAGCCGTTTGTGGTCGCAGCAGCCTGTTGGCCGTTCTCGGGTTTCTTGTCGCCCTGGCCCTGCGCGCCGTCGTCTCCGCCCGCGATCGGGCGCGGCGCGATATCTTGCCCAGGACGCAGGCGCTCATTTCCGCGCACCACGACAATGTCGCCTTCGGTGAGGCCTGAGAGCACTTCGTAACGGTCGCCCAGAGCACTGCCGATCTCAACCGTGCGGGGGGTGGCCTTGCCTTCCTGCGCAAGGAAAACCTGCCAGCCACCGCGCGACTGGATCAACGCGTCTTTCGGCACGGCCAGCACATCGCGCGGCGCGCTGATCGGGAGGTTCAACGTCACTGACTGACCGGCCGCGGGCGCGCCTTCCTTGGACAGAACCTCGAAGATGACAGGGCGTGTGCGGGTGGCGGAGAACTCGGTGGGCAGCGTTGCGCGCAGTCTCAGGGTCATTGCGCCGCCGGCATCGGTGCGCGCGGCGACCTCGACGTCGGCCTCTAGCGCATCGACATAGCGCGCGGGCACATTGGCCTCGACCTCGACACCGTCGATATCGATCAGCCGCGCGACATCGGTTCCCGAGGACACGAACTGGCCTACTTCGGTGCCCACCTCGACGATAATCCCGTCAAACGGTGCACGCACGGTGGCGTTGTCCAGATCATACTGGGCCCGGCGCAGCGCCACCCGGGACGCCGCGATGCGGGCCTCGGCCTCGGCGCGGGTGCCTTCGGCAACGGCCAGCGCGCTCTGGCGTTCCTCGAACGCGGCTTCCGCAATGATGGAATTGGCGCGCAGGCTGGAGGCGCGCTCAAACGCGGTGCGCGCGTTTTCAACCTGTGTCTCGGCGGTGGCGGCCGAAGCCTTGGCCACGGTCAGATCTGCCTCGGCGCGCGCGACCTGAATTTCGAGAAGCTCGCGGTCAATCTCGGCCAGAATATCTCCCTCGGCCACCCGGTCGCCAACCTGAACGGGCACGGAATCCGCGACCCCGGTAATCCGGGCCGCGACGCGGCTTTCCCGACCGGCAACAAGCTCTCCGAAGACCGGAACGGTTTCCGAGACGCGCTCCATGCGCACGGTGTCGGTGACGACACCGGCCGGACGTCCCTGTGCCTCGGCGCCTTGCGGCATCAGGAAGGCCGAAACGGCGAGAAGAGCGAGTGCGAGGCGAGAAGGAGTGGTGTGCATGGGAATTATACGCCTAGAGGGCCCGATTGGATGTGTTCTCCTAGGCAATTCGGCATTTTGGCGCAAGGCGTTCGGCAATCTGCCTCGGGCGGTTGTCCCGTGCGGGCGCTTCGGCGCAGGGGTTCGGGTTGGTTTATCGGCGCGCTGGCTCTGGTCTGGCAGGATTTTCGTATACGATTGGGGTTCTGGCTCGACTGACTTCAGAGCGTAGAGGTTGTATTTTCGAATATTTGTCACGCTCCTTTGTGATTTGGGGGTTCAGGAAAGCCTCTTTTAGGATACAAAAATCCCGAATTATGTGCGACGCGCGACAGACTCTTCCGGAGTGATGGCGTTATGGAGCGACCCGAATGCTGAATGCTGAGAAGAAAATGCCTGCGGCCGAGATGGCCTATCGCCAGATCAGGGCCGCGATCGTGAGCGGCGAGCTCAAGGAAGGCGAACGCCTGATCGAGGAACGCTTGTCCGCGGAGCTCGGATTGAGCCGGACGCCTGTGCGCGATGCCATCCGCAGGTTGTCTCTTGAAGGCTTCATCGAGCGGCATGAAGGTTACAGCACCCGCGTCGCAACATTTCCCGCCGACGAAATGGAGCAGACCTTTCATATCCGGCAGTTTCTGGAATCCTATGCCGCCGAACGCGCGGCCCGTCTGGCGAGCGAGAGCGATATTGCCGATTTGCGGGCATTGAGCGACGAAATCAACGCGCTGACGCCGCCGAAGAACGCGGAAGACTATCAGCGGATTTCCGAGGCCAACGAGGCCTTTCACCGCAAGATCGTCGAAGTGTCCCGCTCACCGCGGCTGACGGCCCACATGACCATGGCCTTCGACATTGGCATGGTGGACCGGACCTACCGGCTCTACAGCGAAGAAGAGTTGATCCGCAGCGCCAAGCATCATCGCGAAATCGCGGATGCGGTCGCCGCGCACGCGCCGGACTGGGCCAGAACCGCCATGCAGACACATGTGCGGGCCGCCGAAGCCGCGGCGATCCGCTCGGTTCAAGCGCCAAAGAGCGATCAATCCCGATCCTGAAACCCGCGAAAGACATGACCCCTATGGACAGACCCCGCAGATCCCTGCTGTTTACCCCTGCAAACCGGCCAAGCGCTTTCGACAAAGCCTTGAACATTGGGGCCGATATCGTGTGCCTTGATCTCGAGGACGCCGTGCCTCCGGGGCAAAAGGCAGAGGTGCGCCAGCAGGCGATCGACTTTCTGGGCGCAACGGGCCCCGACCATGTTCAGCGCGCGGTCCGGATCAACGCACTGACCTGTCAGGCCGGGATCGAGGATCTTGCCGCGCTGCTGCGGGCGGCGCCGCGCGACGGCATGGTGATGCTGCCCAAAGTGTCGGAGGCGGCGGAATTGCAGCTCCTCGACAAGGTGCTGACGGAAACCGGCAGCGGTCTGGAACTCTCGGCCTTGATCGAAACGCTGGATGGTCTGGAGAATGTCTCTGATATCGCGCTGGCCACGCCTCGATTGAAGTTGCTGATTTTTGGTGCGGTCGATTTCAGCGCCGAACTGGGAACCGAAAATGCGCAAGATCCTATGGCCTATGCGCGCGGCAGGTTCGTGCACGCCGGCAAGCGTGCCGGGCTTGACGTGATGGACGTCCCCGCACTGGATTTTCGCGATCTCGAGAAGATGAAACAGACCTCGAACTATGCACGCGCGCTTGGGTTCACGGGAAAGGCCGCCATTCATCCGATGGGGGTTGGTGTGATCAACGATGCCTTTACCCCCAGCGCAGAGGAGATCGCGCAGGCGCAGCGTGTGATCGCGGCTTTTGAAGCCTCGCCCAACGGCTTGGCCGTGATCGATGGTCAATTGATCGAGGCGCCTGTGATCAAGGCGATGCAGCGCCGTCTGGCGATTGCCAGCGTCTGCGCCGCGCCAGAGACAATGCCGGATGCCTGAGTACCCGTCTGCCGAGATGCTGCGCGACGTGCAGGACCGGTTCCGCGTGTTCGCGCATTTGGACGACCAGTTCGTTCAAGTGGAGCGCGACAGGGTCTGCGAAAGCGGTGCTCTGGAGGGGCGGACCGTCGGTCTGAAAGCCAATATCGCGGTCAAAGGCGCGCGCTGGAGCGCGGGACTTGCCCACCGTGCCGACCTCAAAGCGCAAGCCGACGCAGCTTTGACGGGACGTCTCAGGGCATGTGGCGCCCGGCTCTTGCCCGGCCTGAACATGGATGCGGCAGCCCTTGGTGGGGCCAGCGACAACCCCACCTTCGGCCGCACCAAGAACCCGCGCGCAGACGCCTACTCCGCAGGGGGCAGTTCCGGTGGCTCGGCGGCCGCGGTGGCCTCTGGACTTGTGGATCTGGCGATCGGGACGGATACGCTGGGATCGATCCGTATTCCCGCCTCCTATTGCGGTGTCTTCGGGTTGAAGCCAACGTTCGGGCTGGTGGGGCGCACGGGGATTGTCCCTCTGGCGCCCAGTCTGGATACCGCAGGGCCGCTCGCGGCAAAGGCTGCGGACCTGTGGCCTGTGCTTACGGCGCTTGCCGGTCCGGACGACGCGGACCCGGGCAGCCGGTTGCCGCCCGAGGGCTGGGCCATGCGAACACCGGTCGCGGAGGCGCGCTCGGTCCGGATCGGCCTGCCGAAACAGGTTGATGCCGTGGCCTGCGATCCCGAGGTTCTGGCGGCACTTGCGCATGTCCAGAGCGTCCTTGCCGAGGCCGGTGCGCAGATCGAGATCATCGACATGCCCGACTGGGTTCCGGAAAAGCTGCGCCGGAATGCCTTTCTGCTGACCGAGGCCGAGGGCGCCGCGGTCTTCGCGCAAGAGCTGGACGCGGGCGGTGTGCTGCCCGAACCTGTCGCGCGCCTCTTGGCCTATGGACGCGGCCTGAGCGCCGCAAAACTGGACGCGGTTCAGGCAGAGTTGAGCGCCGCCCGGGCGCAGCTGGAACGAAGCTTTCAGCAGGTCGATCTGTTGCTGATGCCCACCACGCCGCAACGCGCGTTCCATGCCGGCAGCGCGGCCCCCGCCAATCAGGCGGATTTCACGGCTCTGGCCAATGTGGGGGGCGTGCCGGCCTTAGCGGTGCCGGTGCGTGTGCAGGGCGCGGCGCGGCCGTCCTCTGTCCAGCTTGTCGGCCCGAACTGGTCCGAGCCTGTTCTGATCGGGCTGGCCATGCTGCTGGAGCGCGCGCTCTGAACCCGTCCCCCGAGGCAGGGCTGGGCAGGGCAGCGCAGGGCAGCGCAGGGCAGCGCGGGGCAGGGCGCGTCTCGGATCCTGCCCGTCAGGGCGCGAAAGTCAGATCGACCGTCATCGCCAGAGATCCGTCCGCCTTGCGCGCCCAGGCCCGTGTCGCGTGCGCCTCGTTGCGGGCCTCGACATGGAACGGGTCCGGCGCAAAGAGCGGGCTAAGTGCGCGGATCTCGAGCGATTTCAAGTCTTTGTCGTGCTGTTGGTTACGTCCGAACTCGCTGAGCAGTGCCGCGATCAGCGGGCCATGCACAACCAGCCCGGGATAGCCTTCGACATCGCGGGTATAGTCGGCATCGTAGTGGATACGGTGGCTGTAGAAGATCAGCGCCGAGTAGCGAAAGAGCAGGACCGGATCGGGGGTTACGGCGAACCCGTCGCTTGGATCCTGTGGCGCGGGTTTGCCGGCAGGCTGTGCGCTACCGGGGGCGGGCATCTCTCGGTAGACGATGTTTTGTCGTTCCGTGAAGCGGTGCGCGCCCTCGACGGAAAAATCATGGTCTACGGTGACAAAACACAAGGGCCCGCTGCGGCCGTCTTTGAGTGCGACATCGCGTATGGTCGACGTTTTGACGCAGGTCTCGCCGCAATAAAGCGGCCGATCGATCTCGACCTTGCCGCCCGCCCACATGCGCCGCGGCAGTGACACCGGCGGCAGGAAGCGTCCCAGTTTCTCATGGCCGTCCTCTTTGAGGCGCGAGGCCGGAACCTCCGGGTTGAAATAGAGATAATGCCAGAACGGCGGCAGTTCCTGACCCTCCGTAAAATCGGGTTCGCGATCCAGTGTCACCTGCATGCGCCGCGCGCGGCCCGCGTCGATGAAATCGGTCGACGTCTCGGTCTTTCCGATCCAGTTTTGCAGAATGTTGATGTCGAGGGTCTGTTCGATCTCGGATGCCATCGTCGTGTTCATTTCCCTGTGAAGACGGGTCTGCGTTTCTCGGCGAAAGCGCGCCGGCCTTCGATGTAGTCGCTGCTGGCAAAACACTCGGCCACCAGCTTGGCGACATCCGCGCTGTCGGGGCTGCCTTCGGCGGCGCTGCTGGCGCGGATGGCGGCCTTCGCGGTCTTGATGGTCAGCGGTGCGTTATTGGCAATCCGGCCCGCCAGAGCGTCGACGGTCTGGCGCAACTGCTCCTTGCTGACAACCTCATCCACCAGCCCCAGAGACAGCGCCTTTTCCGCCGGAAACAGTTCAGCTGCATAGAGCACACGGGCTGCAACCTTGGGGCCGGCCAGATCCACCAGCTTGCGCACGCCGGCAAGGTTATAGCCCAGCCCGAGGCGCGCGGCGGTAATCCCCATGCGCGAATCCTCCGAGCAGATACGGAAATCGCAGCCGGCCGCCAGCCCCATGCCGCCGCCGATGCAATAGCCCTGAATTTCGGCGATCGTCGGCTTGGGGAAATGATAGAGCGCGGCATCCGCGGCCTCCGAGATCGCGTTATAGGTCTTGATGCCTTCTTCGGAGGCGCGTTGGCTCTCGAATTCCGAGATATCGGCGCCCGAGACAAACGCCTTGTCCCCGGCACCTGTCAGGATCACAACCCGCACGCTGTCATCGCCGGCCATCTCGTCGAGCACGGTCTTGAGCCCGTCCCACATATCGAGGGACATGGCATTCATCTTTTCCGGCTTGTTGAACGTGATCCGGGTGACAAGGCCATCCCGGTCCACAAGAAGTTTGCCGTTCGCCAGCGCCACTGTCTGCTCCTGAGCCATCTTTCAGTCCTTTTCTTGAGGGCAGTATTGCCCGCGTGTTACGGGCACCACTGGCCGCCGCCGTCGATATCGACAACGGTGCCGGACAGGTACTGGACCCGTGGTGAGGCCAGCATGACCGAGAGGGCCGCGACCTCTTCGGGGTCCTTGGGGCGGCCGAAGGGGAAGGCGTCGGGATCGACAAGTTCCTGCCAACGCTCAGCGTCGCCCAGTTCTTCCGCCGCACGCGTGCGGAACATCATGGTCATGCGATCGGTCAGGGTCGGGGAAGGGTTGATACCGAAGACACGCACGTTGTGCTCGGGCGTCTCCGCGCCCAACGCGTTGGTAAACCCGATCAGGGCCGCGTTGCCTGCCGCGCCGCAGATATAGTTCGGCCGGACCGCGCGCCCGCCCATGCCGATGATATTGATGATCGTGCCAGAGCCGCGCTTGGTCATCGCGTCGGCGTAAAGCTTGCACAGGTGGATATAGCCAAACACCTTGAGGTCCCAGCCGGTCCGCCAGTCGTCCATGCTCAGATCGGACAGCCGGCCCGCCGGAACAGCACCGGCATTGTTCACCAGAACATCGGCGTCGGGGCAGGCGGCAAAAAGCGCGTCCCGCCCTGCGTCCTGTGACAGATCCGCCTCGAACACATCGGGGTCCGCGCCGCCCGCGGCGATGATCTCGGCTTTGGCCTCCGCCAGCGCCGCGGCGGTCCGGGAGACAAGGGTGAGCTTCGCGCCCTCGGCTGCGAATTCCTTGGCGATTGCAAGCCCGATGCCCTTCGAGGCGCCGGTGACAATCACATGTTTCTGGTCAAGTTGGAGATCCATGGTCAGTTAGCTTCCTCGGTTAGACGTAGTATTGGATTTCGAAGAACACGCAGCCCTCGGGCGATGCGAAAGGCCCGTGGGGCGTGCCGGGCGGGCGGCAGGCATAGGCGGGGGCGTGGAAATCCTCGCCGGCTGCGTTGAGGTGGCCCTCGATCAGGTAAACCTCCTCCCAGTAGTCATGCAGAAACTCGTTGGAGGCGACAGTGCCCGGGAGAAACCGGATCAGGCGGGTGCGCACGCCGGTTTGGTTGGGCTCGTCCAGCGCGCCCGACAGCATCTTCTGCTCGACGCCCTCCGCGCCACCGGGAACGGGTTCCCATCCGCTGTCCAGATCGACCGGACCAAACGGGATGGCAGGTTTCAGGTCTTGGGTGACCGGCATTCTTTGGATCCCTTCACTTTATGTTCATGTTGTATGAGATACAGCGCGCAAGGCTGCATTCAAATCTTCGAGCGTTTTTGCCTGCGGCAACCCCGCGATTGCTGCGGCCAGATCCGAGGCGTCCTCTGCGCTGACACCGACGCTTGCGAGGTTGGCGTTGAACTTCCCCGACAAGGCCGCGGCGTTCAGCGGCCTTTCCGGATCGCCAAGCGCGTGATCGCTTGCAGCCGCATGGCGGGTGCCGTTGACCCGTGAGACAATCATCCGGGCGCCCATTTTTTGGGGAAATTCGGCTGTCAGGTCCGCGGCCTCCCTCAGGGTGATCTTCCGGCGCAGTGCCGCGGTCCCGGGGTCACAGAACGCTTCGGGCTGCGTGTCCTCCAGCCGCAGGTCGCCGGTCGTCAAGGCGACCGCGATGCAGTGCTGAAGGCTGAAACGGCCCTGATGCGGGGTTTGCGGATCGGGCTGGTCGCAAAACTCTATCGCGGCGGCATAGGTTTCGATCTCGATCCCCGCGATCTCGCCAAGATCCTCGCCGTGGCCCAGATCAAGGGCGAGGCCCACCGCGGGATGGACGTGCCGGCAGGCCGGCCACGGTTTGAAGCTGACCTCGTGGATCATCCAGTTGGCCTCGGGGTGCGCCATGACCGCGCCGGGATCGGCATCGGGGTAGAAGGTCGGAAAGAAGCCGAGGCGGCCGTCCAGTATCCCCTTTGCGCCGCGCGCGCCGTGCAACGCCAGAAAGGCAGAGCTGACACCGGCCCGCGCGGCATGTGCAGTTGCAACGGGCTTGCTGTCGGTGGGCTCAAGACGGCACTGCCACAGGCCCGAGGCCTGCATGCCCGCCTGTCCCAGCGCATCGAGTTTGGCGCGCTCTGACGCTCCGGCTGCATGGGCCGCTGCCATGGCCGCTCCGAACACGCCGCAGCTGGCGGAATTGTACCATGCCGTATACCCGCCCGAGGCGGCGGCCTGTCCGATCCGGAGTGCAACCTCGTATCCCAGCACGATGGCTTCGGCCAATTGGCGCCCGCTTGCCTTGGTGGATTGCGCCGCGGCAAGGGCGGCGGGGAGGACGACATCTCCGGCATGAAGGATCGAGGCGCGGTGCAGGTCATCCATCTCCAGCAATGTGCCCAACGCACCGTTCACGAATGCCGCCTGTTCGGCTGTCATGTCTCCGGCAGCGAAAGCCACGCATGGGCCTTCCGTTGCCAGTGCTTTCGTGGCGTCACGCACCGCTCGGCCGCCATTCTCGTTCACGGCGGCGAAACTCAGACCGCACCAGTCCAGCAAAAGCCGCGTCGCCTGCGCGGCATCGGCGTCCGTCACCGGCCTGCCGCACAGCGTGATCAATTGCTCCGAGAGGCTGGCCGGCGCGGCGGCGGCAGATCGATCAGGCGCGGAGGGATCGGACAAACCGTCCTCCCCATCCGTCTGCTTTTGAACCGTCGGTGGCATGCCGAGTCCCGAATCGTAATTTCGATTTCGGGATACAGGAACGCCGCATTGCTGTCTAACGATGTATACGAAACTGGCGCAGGGGTGCCGGGCGGCAAGAAATATTCCTGTCTGGAAAGTGCGTTTTAGATGAAGTAAATCAATCTGTTAAATCTTGCGTCTCGAGAAAACAGAGACGGTTTTCCGCGTTCCAGCCCCGCTTTGCGTTTATTCGCTTTTCTTTTTTGTGCACGAAACTATGGTCCGCCTCGTCAGGATGTCGCAGGGCCGGGAGGAGGCCGGAGCGCATTCGCCCTTGGGCGAAAAGGCGTTCGCGGTAGCTCTGACCGAAGCTGCACGGGGCGACGCGCTTTCCTGCCCGTCGTGACTTAACCCGCCGCAATGCTACGTATGACAGATCGCGGCCAGTCCGGTCGCAACGAACAAAACAGGGTGGATCATCATGAACCAAATGGAATTCAACCGTCGTCAGTTGATGGCACTGATGGGATCGGCAGCCGTGGCAGCAGGCCTCCCGCGCGCCGCGATGGCGCAATCAGAAGCTCTGAAACTCTGGGCGCCGGGTATCGCGCGCGTCGGAGAATCTGACTGGAGCACGATGAAAGCGCAGGCGGGCATCGATATTGCGGCGATCGCGAAAAGTGCGCGCGCCGACGAGTCGATCCAGAAAATGGTCGTCGGCGACGGAAACGCGCTTTATGACGCCATGACCGACAATGGCGGCGGCATGGAAGACGCGCTGGCCAGCCAGGGCGCGATTGCCGAGCTCGACGTCTCGCGCATCCCCAACTGGGCCAATGTCGAGGACCGCTATCTCGAAGGTGGCGCCGCGGCTGACACGATCCGCTATGAGGGCAAGGTCGTGGCCATTCCCTATATCTCCAACGCGGACGCGCTGGCCTTCAACCATGATGTCATCGGCGAAGAGCTGAACTCGTGGGAAGTGCTCTTCGACGAGCAGTTCAAAGGCCGCGCCGCCTTGCAGAACGATTTCGGCCCGACCCTCACCAACACGGCCATCTATCTCAAGCAATCCGGCAAGCAGGACATCGAGAACCCCTCCGATATGTCGGAAGCAGAGGTCAAGGGTGTCTGCCAGTTCCTGATCGAGAAGAAGAAGCAGGGTCAGTTCCGGACCTTCTGGGACGGGTTCCAGAACGGCGTGGATCTCCTCGCCTCCGAAGAAGTGCTGGTCGCATCCTGCTGGGAGCCGATCCAGATCATCGCCGGCCGCAAGAGCGGCAAGGACATCCGCTACGGCACGATGAAGGAAGGCCACCAGTCGTGGAACAACGTCGTCATGCTCACCCAGGGCGGCCTGGAGCGCGGCATGGACGAGGCTTTCTACAAGCTGGCCAACGTCTACCTGTCCACATGGTTCGGTGCGCGCACGCTCGCGGGCCTCGGCTTCACGCCCCAGATGAAGGGTGTCGTGGAATATGTCGAGGCGAACACGGATGATTTCGACGAGGCGGCCCGCGCCCAGATCACCGAGCGCCTTGCCCGCAAGCAGGAGCGCCTCGCGGTGCCCGGCAACTCGTGGCAGAACGTGTTCCCGACCAACATCCGTGCCTATCAGGATTGGTGGGCCCGGGTTCAGGCGGCCTAACCTCTGATGCCCACGGACGTCACATCAAGCAAGACCGGCGGGATCACTCCCGCCGGTATCTACAAGCCCAGCCTGCTGGAACGATCGGCACGTTGGGTTTTTTATGTCCCCATTGTCTTCATGCTGCTGTTCTTTGCGCTGCCGATGGCCCTGACGGTCGTCTTCAGCGTGTTCGAGCGGACAATGTTCTGGATGGAGCCCGGGTTCAGCCTTCAGGCCTATGAGAATTTCTTCTACTCGGCGCGTTTGGCGAACTTCCTGTCCTCCATGTATTACTCGTCGATCGCGGTGCTCATCTGCTTTGTCTTCGGGTTCCCAATCGCTGTTTTCCTCAGGAAATCCGTGCCGCAGGTCGCGCAGCACCGGGTTATCCTGCTCTTCATCCTGCCGTTCATGGTGTCCGAGATCATCCGGATCTTCGCCCTGCGCCCCGTTTTGCAGCGCAACGGTCTGGTGAACACGACCCTGCAAAATCTCGGCATCATCGACGAGCCGATCACCGCCCTGATCTACACCCACACGGGCGTGATCATTGGCGAAGTGCTCTCGTTTCTTCCGTTCATCGTCTTCGCGGGCTTTCTCGCGATGGAGGCGGTGCCCAAATACATTTTCGAGGTCTGCGAGGATCTCGGAGCCGGCCCTGTCGCGCGTTTTCGTGATGTCATTCTGCCGCTGGCCGCACCCGGAATTTTCGCGGGCTGTGTGTTCATCTTCGTCAACGGCATTGGCGTCGCGCTCCTGCCCAACATCCTGGGGGGGCCGGGGGCCGTGAACGCGGGCCTGATCGCAACACAGGCGATCACCGCTCTGGACTTCCCGCTGGCCATGGCTGTCAGCGCGATCATGATGATGACACTCATGTCTCTTCTCTACATCGGCCACCGGATTTTCGACCTCACGAAGATCCTCGCTCCAATCAACTGACGGGCCAGATATGAACGACTACGAAAATATTTGGTTACACCGCGCCAAGTGGGCGTATCTGCTTCTGGTCGTCGTGACCCTGATGAGCCCCGTCTTCTACGTGATGTATATCTCGTTCAACCTGAACGGCTTTGGCGCCGCTCAGTACGAGTTCACGTGGAAGTGGTACGGGTTGATCTTCTCCGACCAGCTGTTGATGCAGGCCTTGCGCTGGACCCTCACACTGGCGGTCATGACGACCATCGTGACCGTGCCTTTCGCCCTGATGGCGGCAAAGCTCTACAAGGAATCGAGCGCCAAGCTCCTGATCGTGTTCCTCATGCTGGCCCCGCTTTTCGTGGCGCCCGACATTCTTGGATCCGCGCTTCTGGTGTTCTTCAAGAGCGTGAACGGAACCTTCAAGGCGCTGGGCGATGCCTTGGGCACAGACATGTTCGACAGCTGGTTCCGCCTGAGCTTCCTGACGGCTTGGATCGGTCTGGTCATCTACACGATCCCTTACGCCTTTATCGTGATCCTGATCACCATGGGGCGCTATCGCCGCGAGCAGACCGAGGCCGCCCGCGCCTGTGGCGCCGATGGCTGGCGCGCGTTCTGGGACATCGAATTCCCGCAGATCAGGGCGGGCGTGTTCAGTGCCTGTTCGTTCACGGTGATCCTGTGCTTCAATGAATATACGCGCACCAGTCTGCTGAAAGGCGGCTTTGACACGTTCACCACGGTTCTGGTGAGCCAGATGCTCAACGAGGGGATGTCCGAGCAGTCCTACGCGATGTCCAGCTTCATGAGTTTCGTCGCCATCTCCCTGATCGGCGGCATCATCCTCTACACAATGATCCGGGCGGAAGCGCTGGCGCGCGAAGCGCGTGCAAAAGCTGAACCGGTTATGTCGACATGAACGCCTTAGGAAACACCACTATGACCACTTTGAAACCAGCCGCTGTCGAAGTGCGGGGCCTCGCCAAGCATTACGGGTCCGTCATTGCGTTGCAGGATGTGAACCTGACCATCGCCGCGGGAGAATACTTCGTCCTGCTCGGGCCAAGTGGCGGCGGCAAAACCACGCTGCTGCGCACAATCGGCGGCTTTCACAAGCCGACCAAAGGCTCGGTCCTGTTGCACGGCCACGATGTCAGCCATCTGCCGCCCGACAAGCGGCCCACCTCGATGGTGTTCCAGTCCTACGCCCTGTTTCCGCATATGACGGTGCTGCAGAACGTCGGATACGGGCTCAAGGTCGCCGGCATGTCCAAGAGCGAGAACCAGCAGAAAAGTGCCGCAGCGCTTGAACTGGTCGGACTGACAGGGTTTGCGGATCGCAAGCCTCACGAGCTTTCGGGCGGCCAGCAGCAGCGTGTGCAACTGGCGCGCGCGATGGTTCTGGAGCGCGATATCCTGCTGCTGGACGAGCCGCTTGCCGCGCTCGACGCGCAGTTGCGCAAGGATATGTGCCTCGAGCTGAAGCACCTGCAGGAGAAGGTGGGCATCACCTTCATCCACGTCACCCATAACCAGGAAGAGGCGATGACCGTCGCCGACCGGATCGCGCTGATTGCCTCGGGCGAACTGGTGGAGCATGGCGTGGCCCGCGATATCTACCGCGCACCCGAGCGCGCCTTTACGGCGAGCTTCGTGGGCGAAAACAACATCCTGTCGGGATCGGTGAGCGACGTGAGCGGGTCCGAGGTCAAGGTTAGTGTCGGCAACGGTGCCGAGCTTCTCGTGGACCGGCGCGACCAGACGGTCAGCACCGGTGACAAGGTCACGCTCTCGATCCGCTCGGAACTGACGCGCATGGCGCCCGGTGACGGTGCGGGCATCGCCACGCCGGGGCACTCGATCGCGGGGGCCTATCACGAGGCGGTCTATCTTGGCCTGACCACGTCGCATCTGGTGAGTGCCGGAACCGGTCATGACCTCGTGTCGCGGGTGGTCGATGATCTTGACGTCATCCCGCAAAAGGACCAGCCGGTGACCATGTACTGGAAACCCGGCGATTTGCGACTGCATACGAACTGACGCAGAGCTAGGAAATCAAGACCATGTGGCCCAACCCTCGCGTTCCCTACGAGATGGCGTCGTCGCGGCGCAAACTCGAACCGCTCAACGGCAAGCCCCTGATGGTTCACATCGCGATGAACATCGAATACTGGCCGTTTGACCGGCCGATGCCGCGCGGGATCATTCCGGCGCCGCACGGGGCCACGCCGGCCCCGCCGGATGTGCCCAATTATTCATGGGTCGAATACGGCATGCGTGTCGGCATGCCGCGGATCATGAAGATGACACAGGACCGCGACCTGCCGGTTTCGGCGTTCCTGAACGCGCAGGTGGCCGATGTATACCCCGCGCTCAGTGATGCGGTGGTGGAGGCCGGCTGGGAACTGGTCGGGCATGGCTGGTTCCAGCAATCCCTGAAACAGGCCGATGACGAGCGCGCGGTCATCCGCAAATGCATGGACCGTCTGGAAAAAGCCGGTGGCAAGAAGGCCCGCGCATGGCTCGGGCCGGGGCTGGGGGAAACCGAAGAGACGGTCGATATTCTCAAGGATGAGGGCGTCGAGTTTCTGCACGACTGGGTGCTCGACGATCTGCCGGTCTGGCTGCGCACGAAGCACGGGCCCATGGTCGGGCTGCCATATACGTTCGAGCTCAACGATGTGCCGATCTACGCCATCCAGCAGTCCACCAGCGAAGAGATGCTGTCGCGGCTCAAGGCCACGGTCTCGGTCTACGAACGCGAGCTTGAACAAAACCCGCGCATCATCACGCTGGCCCTGCATCCCCATATCATCGGCGTGCCGCATATCGCCTATTACTTCGAGAAGGCGCTGGATCTGCTGGCAGAGCGCGACGACACGGTCTTCGTGACCTCCAGCACCATGGGTGACTGGTTCATCGAGGCCGATGGCACCCATGGCGCCGAGCTGGCCGCGTTCAATGAAGGTCCGCCGTCATGAGCGCACCCGTGGCATCTTCCGCGCTGGCCGGATTGCGGGTTCTGGACCTGTCGCGCGTGCGCGCGGGTCCGCAATGCTGCCGTGTGCTGGCGGATTTCGGGGCCAATGTCGTCAAGATCGACGCGCCCGAAGGGCTTGATGCAAACGCAGGTGTGAGCGGCAGCCGCGACGGCTATGACATGCTGAACCTGCACCGCAACAAGCGCTCCATGACGCTCAACCTCAAACACCCCGAGGGTAAGGCGCTGTTTCTCGATATGGTCAAACATGCCGATATCGTGGTCGAGAACTTCCGTCCGAAGGTCAAGAACCGGCTGGGACTGGATTACGAGGCGCTGAGCGCGGTGAACCCGCGGATCATTCTGGCCTCGATCTCGGGTTTCGGACAGGACGGACCCTATGAGAACAAGGCCGGGTTCGACCAGATCGCGCAAGGCATGGGCGGCCTGATGGGCGTCACCGGCTTTCCGGGCGAAGCGCCGACCCGCGCGGGAACGGCGGTCGCGGATCTGTCTGCGGGGCTTTACGCGGCCACGGGCATTCTGGTGGCGCTGGCCGAGCGCGCCGTCTCAGGGAAAGGCCAGTGGGTCCAGACCTCGCTGTTGCAGGCGCAGATCGCGTTGATGGATTTTCAGGCGGCCCGATACCTTGTGGATGGCGAGGTGCCCGGGCGGGCCGGCAATGATCACCCCACGGTGACACCGATGGGTGTTGTCGCCACGCGCGACGGGCATATCAATCTCGGTGTCGGCGGGGACGGGCAATGGCGGGCCTTGTGCACGGCGCTGGGCAGGGAAGACTGGGGCGCGGATCCCGCTTACGCGGCGATGGATGACCGGACAGCGCACCGCGAAGAGATCTGGGCGCTGCTGCGTCCGGTATTTGCGGAGAAAACCAGCGCCGAATGGATCGAGATCCTCGATGCCTGCGGCGTGCCGGCGGGGCCGATCTACAGCATGGACGAGGTGTTTGACGACCCGCAGGTCCAGAGCCTCGGCATGGCCCCCTCCGTCACGCATCCCCGACGCGGCGAGGTCCGGCTGGTTGGCCAGCCCATAGATCTCTCCCGGACACCGGCAGCAGTCGTCTCGGCGACGCCGGATGCGGGAGAACACACTGATGAAGTGCTGGAAGAATACGGAATTGCGGCCGAGCGCGTCGCCATGCTCCGTGCATCCGGCGCAATTTGACCGATACAGAAAGAAAGAGAACATGATTGATATGGACGATATCGCGATTCCGGTCGCGGAAGATTGGGCCGAGATCCGCGACGGTGTCGCACGCCTTTGCGAGGACTTCCCCAATGAGTATTGGCTCAAGCTCGACAAGGAAGACAAATACCCCGGCGATTTTGTCCGCACGCTGACGGACTCGGGCTTTCTCGGGGCCCTGATCCCCGAGGAATATGGCGGCTCCGGCCTGCCGCTCAGTGCCGCTGGCGTGGTTCTGGAAACCATCCATGAGCGCGGCTGCAACGCCGCGGCCTGCCACGCGCAGATGTATACGATGGGCACGGTGCTGAAATACGGCTCGCCGGAACAGAAGCAGAAATATCTCCCCGGCATCGCCAGCGGCGATCTCAGGTTGCAGGCCTTCGGTGTGACCGAGCCGACCACGGGCAGCGACACGACACAGCTCAAGACCCGCGCCGAGCGCCTCGAGAACGGAAACTACCGCGTGAACGGCCAGAAGGTTTGGACCAGCCGGGCGTTTGAATCCGATCTCATGCTGCTTTTGGCCCGGACGACACCGGCCTCCGAAGTGACCAAGCGCTCGGACGGGATTTCGGCCTTCCTGCTGGATATGCGCGAGGCGCTGGGCAACGGGCTGGAGTTGCGCAAGATCGACGCGATGATCAATCACAACACCTGCGAGGTGTTCATCGACAACCTCGAGATCCCCGGCGACACGCTTGTGGGCGAAGAGGGCAAGGGCTTCCGCTACATTGTGGACAGCATGAATGCCGAACGGATCCTGATTGCCTATGAATGTGTGGGTGATGCGAAATACTTCATCCGCAAGGCGATCGAATATGCGAATGACCGTAAGGTCTTCGGCAAACCGATCGGCGCAAATCAGGGCATCCAGTTTCCGATTGCCAAGGCCTATGCGGAAGCGCAGGCGGCCGAACTGATGGTCAAGAAGGCCGCCGCAATGTTCGATGCCGGCCACAAGGCCGCTGCCGAGGCAAACATGGCCAAGATGCTGGCAGCGGATGCGTCCTGGCAGGCGGCCGAGGTCTGCATGCAGGTCTATGGAGGGTTTGCCTTCGCACGTGAATACGGGATCGAACGCAAATGGCGCGAGGCGCGTCTCTACCAGACGGCCCCGATCTCCAAGAACATGATCCTCGGCTATCTGGGCCAGCATGTGCTCGGCATGCCGCGCAGCTACTGAGCCCGGACACCTCGACAGAGACTGCAAAGATCAACGAAGAGCCGCCAAAACTGGGTTTTGGTGGCTCTTTCTTTGCGCGATCTCGGGAGGCCGAGAAAAGGGGTTCAGGAGCGGTCCGCCGCGCCGGCGCCCTAATGTGAAACCGGTATTTTCTATTTAAAACAGCGTAATGCCTGACGATCCTAATGTCGCTAGCGCATGCGATGCGTCAGGTCAGAGCTTCCGGAGCACCGCTCTCAAGTGACCGGGCCGCAGCATCCGCGATCTGCTGCGCGGCGACGGCGTCTGCAATCCCCGGGCTCGGAGCTTCGCCGCTCTCGAGGGCCGCGACAAAACTCTGCATCTCGGCCAGATAGGCGGCCTCGTAGCGCTCCAGAAAGAAATGCTGGTTGGGCGCAGAGGTAAAGCCTGACGCACCGGCTTGCGTGACGTGATGTTCAAGTTGATTGGCGGCCTGCAGCATGCCGTCCGCGCCATGCACCTCGATGCGCTGGTCGTAGCCATAGGTGGCGCGACGCGAGTTGTTGATATGCGCAAGCTTGCCCGAAGCCGTCTTGAGAATGACCATCGCGGTGTCGATATCCCCGGCCGCGCCAATCTCGGGGTCCACGAGGCAGGCGCCGGAGGCATAAACCTCTACAGGCTCTTCGCCCAACAGGAACCGCGCCATGTCGAAATCATGGATCATCATGTCCCGAAACAACCCGCCCGATTGCCTGATATAGCTGACCGGGGGCGGGGCAGGATCGCGCGAAGTGATCACGACCAGTTCCGCCGGACCAATCGCGCCATCTGCCAGCTGGGCCTGCACATGCGCGAAATGCGGATCATAGCGGCGGTTGAACGCGGTCATGAAGGGCACGCGGGCTTTCTCGACCGCTGCCTTGCAGGCAATCGCGCGCTCGGTGGACAGATCAATCGGCTTTTCGCAGAAGATCGCCTTTCCGGCGGCTGCGAGCGCATGGATCTGTTCATAATGTAGCGTGGTCGGGGTGGCGATGACGACCGCATCGATGTCAGAGCCGGAGATGATGTCGTCGCTTGACCGGACCTCTGCGCGGGATGTCTCGGCAAGGGCCTGCGCGGCCTCGGGCATGGCGTCGGCAAGTGCTGTCAGCCGCGCGTTGGGCATCCGCGCGATGCTGCGGGCATGGACCTGACCGATCCGTCCGCAGCCCAGAAGACCGATGGAGATCATGGCTGTTTCCCTTCTGACGCGTGTTCCGGTCCCAGAGCCCGCAAGACCTGCCGGGCCGCTGCCTCGATCGGGGCCTCGACCTCGCCGAGGATCTGCACCCGGTCAAAACGCGCGCTGTCTTTCGCGACGGCTGCGCGCAGGGCCGTGCCGAAGGCCATACGCAGCTCGGTCCCGATGTTGAATTTGCAGATTTTCGAGCCGCGCGCGAGGCGGGTGCGCTGGTCGAGCGGCACGCCGGAGCCGCCATGGATCACCAGTGGCACATCGCTTAGTGCTTCGATGGCGCGGATGCGCGGCTCATCAAGGCCACCTTCCTTGTTTTGCTGCAAATGCACGTTGCCCACCGAGACCGCCATTGCGTCGATCCCGGTCTCGCGGGCAAATCTCGCGGCTTCCTCGGGGTCGGTGCCCTGCGAGCTTTCGCCATCGGAATAGCCGACAAAGCCGATCTCGCCCTCGCAGGAGATCCCGGCGCCGTGGGCCATCTCGGCGATCTGCGCGGTCAGGTCGATATTCTCCGACAGCGGCAGGCGCGAGCCATCGAACATCAGCGAGGTGAAGCCCGCATCGAGCGCCTCGCGGCATTCCTCGAACGTATAGCCGTGATCGAGATGGGCCACGACAGGCACCGAGGCGCTTTCGGCCAGATGCCGAAACATCTTGCCCAGAACGGGCAGGGGCGTGTGTTTGCGGCAGGAGGGGCCGGCCTGAAGGATCAGTGGCAGCCCCTCGGCCTCGGCGGCACGGGTGTAGGCGCGCATATCCTCCCAGCCCAGCGTGACAAGGCCGCCTACGGCATAGCCGTCCCGAAGGGCGGGTTGGAGAACGTCGGAGAGCGTCGCGAGGGTCATGGGGATGGTCCCGGAAAAGGCGGTTGCGGTCTTACCGGGCGGAAGGCCGCCCGACATGTCTCATTTGAACTTCGCAACCATATCCATGATGCCCGGAATGGTGTGCAGCTGTTCGGCATGGGTGGGCTGGAAATACTGCTTGAGGCTGCGCTGGCTGAGCCCGCCGAGAATGGTGAAGTAATACATCTCGTAGCCCGGCAGCACGCAGCACGGGTGGTAGCCCTTGTCGATGCAGATCGTCGAGCCATTGACGATATGGTAGGCATCGCCCGGCTCGTTATCGACCCGCTGGAGCATCTGAAGCCCCGAGCCGTAATCGGGTTTGAAGCGGAAGTTATAAGTCTCGTCATGCCGCGTCTCGTCGGGCAGCCGGTCGGTGTCGTGCTTGTGGCTTGGAAAGCCCGACCAGCCGCCGGCGCCGACGGTGAAGAGTTCCGAGACCAGCAGACGCCCGACGCGCTCATGCTGGTTGGCGCCGAGAATATGCTTGATCTTGCGATGCGTCTTGGTTTCGTCGGAGCCGTATTGCACAAGGTCCAGCTCATCGGCGCGCACGGCGAAGGGCTCCAGCACCGTGTCGTATTTCGCCCCGGCAATGAACACCTCGGCGGCATCAGACAGACAGGTGAAGCGCGCCTCCATGCCCGTGGGCACGTAGACCCCTTCGGGCTCGCCGTCCCAGACATCGACGCCACGCCCGCCAAGCGCTTTCGACTCGAACCCTCCAACAGAGACGTCGAGAAGTCCGGTGGCCGGCACGATGCAGGTCTCAAAACCGGGCACCGCGTAACCGAAACTCTCGCCCTTCTTCAGCTTGACGATGTTGAAATAGTTGAGCGGCACCAGCGCGTCGCCGACATCGACGATCGGCTTGTTCTGGTTGTCATAGGGGGGGATATGCATGGCGGTTACCTTTCGGTCGGGCCGGGATGCCGGGCAAGAAACGCCTCGAGCTGTTCGGTATTGGGCATGGCGGGTGCGCAGCCTGGTTTGGAGACAACGATGGACGCGCAGGCAGAGCCGCGCAGGACCGCATCGCGCAGATCCAGCCCTTCGGCGATCCCCGCGAGCAGACCGGCCATGAAACTGTCGCCCGCACCATTGGGTTTGACGGCGTCGACGGGGTAGATGCCGGTATGAATCTCCTGCCCGCCGGAAAAGGTGACGGCGCCGTTCTCGCCCATCTTGTAGATCACGATCGCCACGCCGTTCTCGGCCAGCGATTGCGCTTTCGCCAGCCCCTTGGACATGTCTCCGGCCATGAAGCCGAATTCCTCGTCATTGCCTACGATCATGTCGCTGGCCGCACCGGCCCGTGAGAGCACCTCGGCGGCCACCTCGGGCGAGGGCCAGGAATAGGGGCGATAGTCGATGTCGAAAATCACCGGCAGGCCTTCGGCGCGGGCGCGCTCAAACGCCTCGAACGTGGCCGATCGCGAGGGCTCGGCTGCAAAGACCGTGCCTGCGGTCACCAGAGCGCCGAAAGGCGCGAAGTCGACCGCGGCCATATCCTCCGAGGTGACCTGAAAATCGGCCGCCCCGTTGCGATAGATGACGTTCTGGAAATCCTCGATACGGCTCTCGTAGACCGCGAGGGAGCTGCGAAACTCTCCGGCCACCGCGCGCACATAGCGCGTGTCGACGCCGTAGTGTTTCAGTTTGTTGATACAGAACCGGCCGACCGCGTCATCGGAGACCGAGGTCACCAGCGAGGCCTTGCTTCCGAACTTGCACAGGCCCGCCGCGATATTGGCCGAAGACCCGCCGAGATCGGCGTGAAACACCTCCGCATGCTCGCTCTTCACGCCGGGCGGGTGGGCAAACATGTCCATGCCGGCGCGGCCCAGAACGACAAAATCCTTGCGGGCAATCCCGTCCACGAGGGCCTGTCTCGACAGGCCTGCCATCAGATGCCCCTCCGCTGCTTGGCGCGGGTGGCCTCGATCTCGGCGTGTTTCTCGCGCACGGACGCACGATCTGACACTTCCGGCGTGCCCACCTCCCACCATGTGTGGCCTTCGGTCGTCCAGCCCTCATAGGCGTCGACATTCATCACGATGACAGAGGTCTTGTCGGCGGCTTTGGCGGCCTTGAAGGCTTCTGCCAGAGCGTCGGGATTGTCCACATGCACGGCATTTGCGCCCATCGAGGCGGCATGCGATGCGAAATCCACCGCGAAGGCCTCGGGCACCGTCGGAGCGTCGGAGATCAGGTTGTTGAAGCTCTCGTTGCCGGTGTTGTTCTGCAGCTTGTTGATGACCGCGAAGCCACCATTGTCGAGGACAAGGATGATGAGCTTTTTCTGTGTAAGAACAGAGGAGTAGATATCGGAGTTCATCAAGAGGTAAGAGCCGTCGCCGCAAAAGACGATCGTGTCGCGATCCGGTTCCTTCTCGGATTGCGCGATCCGTGCGCCCCAGCCGCCGGAAATCTCGTAGCCCATGCAGGAGAAGCCGAACTCCACGTCCACCGTTCCAATGTCGCGGGTGCGCCAGTTCGCGGTGACCTCGGCGGGCAGACCGCCGGCGGCCGCAACCACCCGGTCGCGCTTGTCGCACAGGGCATTTACCACGCCGATGGCTTGCGCGTAGGAATTCGGGCGGTTGCCGATCCGCACGTTCTCGGCGACATAGGCATTCCACTTCTGCCGCTCGCCCTTGGCGAAGCTGACCCATGTGTCGGGGGCCTTGTAGCGGCCAATCGCGGCCCCGAGCGCCTCGATGCCCAGCTTGGCATCGCCAACAACCGGAAGCGACATGTGTTTGCCCGCGTCATGGCGCGCGGCGTTCAGCGATATGAAGCGCGCGTCCTTGGAAAATGCGGTCCAGGAGCCGGTGGTGAAATCCTGCAGCCGTGAGCCAACGGAGAGGATGACATCCGCGGCCTCGGCCACCGCGTTGGCGCTGTCGGAGCCGGTCACGCCGACAGGCCCGATATTGAGCGGGTGCGTGTCGTGCAGGTTGGCGCGCCCTGCAATCGTTTCGATCACGGGGATCTCGTGGGCCTCGGCAAAGGCGGTCAGCTCGGCCACGGCCCGCGAATACTGGACACCGCCGCCTGCGATGATGACCGGACGTTCGGCGCTCTTGAGCAGGGCGGCCGCGTCATCGATCTCATGCGTGTCGGGGCTCTGGCGGCGGATCCGGTGGGTCTTTTCGTCAAAGAACGCGACCGGGTAATCATAGGCCCAGCCCTGCACATCCTGCGGCAAGGCCATGAAGGCAGGACCGCAATCGGCCGGATCCAGCATCGTTGCCAGCGCGGCGGGCAGGGATTGGATGACCTGAGCGGGATGCGTAATCCGGTCCCAGTAGCGCGAGACGGCGCGAAACGCGTCGTTCAGGCCCAGCGACGGGTTCCCGAAATGCTCGAGCTGCTGGAGCACGGGGTCGGGCAGGCGGGTCAGGAACGTATCCCCGCACAGCATCAGCACCGGCAGGCGGTTGGCATGGGCAAGCGCGGCAGAGGTCAGCAGGTTCGCGGTGCCGGGTCCGGCAGAGGCGGTGCAGAACATGAAGCGCTGCCGCAGGTGATACTTGGCATAGGCCGCTGCCGCGAACCCCATGCTCTGTTCGTTCTGGCCGCGATAGAGGGGCAGGGTGTCCTGCACCTCGTAAAGCGCCTCGCCCAGACAGGTCACATTGCCGTGCCCGAAGATCCCGAACCCGCCGCCGCAGAGCCGCTGGCGTTCGCCGTCGATCTCGATGAACTGGGCATTGAGGTAACGGATGATCGCCTGTGCGGTTGTCAGGCGAATGGTCTTGTCGGTCATGTCCGGGCCCCTTCGCAGCATTCTGTCAGGCCCTCACCGATTGGAGCTTGACCTTGTATGCAATTTATAGATACGCGTGTTGCAACCGGTTGCAATAAGTTTTTTCGGGGTGGGGCGTGGCTGAAATCGGGATCGGCATAATCGGCGGTGGCTACATGGGCAAGGCCCATGCTGTGGCCATGAGCGCGGTTGGCCCGGTTTTCAACACGGCGCTGCGCCCGCGTCTGGAGATGGTGGCCGCGTCCTCCGACGCCTCTGCCGCGCGATACGCGGACGCGTTCGGATTTGCGCGCAGCACCGGGAATTGGCGGCAGCTGGTCGGGGACCCGAAGGTCGAGGCCATTGTCATCGCATCGCCACCCGAGACGCATCTGGAGATCACCCGCGCCGCGGCCGCCGCCGGCAAGCCGGTGTTTTGTGAAAAGCCGCTGGGCGCGTCGATTGCCGACGCCCGCGAGATGGTCGCGACGGTCGAGGCGGCGCGCCTCGTCAACATGATCGGCTTCAATTATATCCGCACGCCCGCCGCCCGGTTCGCCCGCCAGATGATCGCCGATGGCGCCATCGGCGAGGTGACGTGGTTTCGCGGCGAGCATACCGAGGATTTCTATGCCGATCCGGATGCGCCCGCGACGTGGCGCGCGCAGGGGGCGGCGAATGGCTGCATGGGGGATCTCGCGCCGCATATGATCAACGCGGCGCTGGCGCTTCTGGGTCCTATCCGCTCTGTCATGGCAGAGATCGAGACCGTTCATGAGACGCGCGGCGGCGTGGCGGTGACCAATGACGATCAGGGCCAGATCATGTGCCGGTTCGAAAGTGGCGTGATGGGGCATATGTTCTTCAGCCGCACCGCGACGGGGCGCAAGATGGGCTATATCTACGAGGTGACGGGAACCAAAGGCGCGATCCGCTTCAATCAGGAAGACCAGAACTCGATCTGGCTCTACAAGGCCGAGGGGCCCGAGGCCGAGCGCGGCTTCCGCCAGATCCTGACCGGCCCTGCGCATCCCGACTACGAGCCCTTCTGTCTTGGACCCGGCCATGGCACTGGCTATCAGGACCAGATCATCATCGAGGCCCGCGATTTTCTCGCCGCGATCGAGGCCGGCCAGTCGCTCTGGCCCACGTTCCGCGACGGGCTCGAGGTCAGCGAGGTGGTGGAAGCTGCGCGGCGGTCCAGTGACGCGCGTGGATGGACGGATATTGAGACCCGCTCGGAACAGGGGAGCACGCGCGTATGACGATCAGAATTGGCAATGCTCCATGTTCATGGGGCGTGGAGTTTGCAGATGACCCGCGCAATCCGCCGTGGCGCGATGTTCTGCGGGAAAATGCCGAGGCCGGCTACAAGGGGATCGAACTGGGCCCCGTGGGCTACATGCCCGAAGACCCTGCGATCCTTGCGGATGCGTTGGCCGAGTTTGATCAGGATCTGATTGGCGGGGTCGTGTTCCGCCCGTTCCATGATCCCGACAGCTGGGACGATGTTCTGGACGGGGCCGTGCGCACCTGCGCGGCGCTCAAGGCCCATGGCGCGCAGCATCTGGTGCTGATCGATTCCATCTCGCCGCGCCGCGCCACCACCGCAGGCCGGGCCGATGCGGCCGAGCAGATGGACCTTGCCGAGTGGCGCGCATTCCGCGACCGGATTGCACATGTGGCGCGCATGGGGGCGGAAGATTACGGCCTGACGGTCGGGATCCACGCGCATGCGGCGGGTTTCATGGATTTCGAGCCGGAGCTCGAGCGGCTTCTGGACGAGGTGGACGAGACGATCCTCAAGATCTGTTTCGATACCGGCCATCACTCCTATGCCGGGTTCGATCCCGTGGCGTTCATGGAGCGCCATATCGACCGGATCAGCTACATGCATTTCAAGGATATCGATCCGGCGGTCAAAGCCGACGTCATCGCCAGGAGCACCGGGTTTTACGACGCTTGCGGGCAGGGGATCTTCTGCAATCTCGGGGACGGGGATGTTGACTTCCCGCGGGTGCGCGAGATCCTTCTGGAAAACGGGTTCGAGGGCTGGTGCACGGTCGAGCAGGATTGCGATCCGACCTTGCCGGACACGGATGCGCTGCGGGATGCCAAGGTGAACCGGGCTTATCTGCAGTCCATCGGCTTCAGCTGAGCAGGGAGCAGCGGCGATGAAACGACTGAACTGGGGCATGATCGGCGGCGGCGAAGGCAGCCAGATCGGCCCTGCGCACCGGCTGGGCGCGCAGGCGGACGGCAATTTCGTGCTCGCGGCAGGCGCGCTTGACGTGGATGCGGCGAAGGGCCGGGCCTATGCCATGGACCTGGGCGTCGCCGAAGACCGTGCCTATGGCAACTGGCAGGAGATGCTGGAGGGCGAGCGCACGCGCGATGACCGGATCGATCTGGTCACGGTCGCAACGCCCAATTCCACCCATTTCGAGATAACCAAGGCCTTTCTGGAAGCCGGCTTCAACGTCTTGTGCGAAAAGCCGATGACCATGAGCGTCGAGGAGGGCGAGGAGATCGTCCGCGTGGCGCGCGCGTCCGGCAAGATCTGCGCGGTGAATTATTGCTACTCCGCCTATCCGATGGTGCGCGAGATGCGCCAGATGGTGGCCTCGGGCCAGATCGGCAAGGTCCGGCTGATCGTGACAAATTTCAGCCACGGCCATCACGGCGATGCGACCGATGCGGACAATCCGCGGGTGCGGTGGCGTTATGACCCGAAGATGGCCGGGGTGTCGGGGCAATTCGCCGATTGCGGCATCCACGCGCTGCATATGGCCAGCTTCATCGCGGGCGACGAGGTGCGCAGCCTGTCGGCCGATTTTGCCTCCACCATTGCCAGCCGCGAGCTGGAAGATGATGCGATGGTCAATTTCCGCATGGAAGGCGGCACCGTCGGGCGGCTCTGGTCTTCTTCGGTGGCGATCGGGCGGCAGCACGGGTTCGACATTCAGGTGTTCGGCGAGACCGGCGGCATGCGCTGGGCCTCCGAGCAGCCCAATCAGGTCTTCCACACGCCCGTGGGCGGACGCACGCAGATCATGGAGAAAGGCGAGAGCGGCCTGTCGGACGAGGCCGCGCGTCTCAGCCGTGTTGCGATCGCACATCCCGAGGGCTTTCCTCTGGCCGTGGCCAATATCTACGTCGATCTTGCGGCCGCCCTCAGGGGGGAGGTACGCGACGGGCTGCCCACCGCGGAGGACGGCTTGCGTTCCATGGCGGCGGTCTATGCGGCTGTGGACTCGGCTGCGCAGGACGGGGTCTGGGTCGACGCGCGCCCTCCGATGCTGCGCTAGGGCAAACCCCTCTGAGGGCAGGCTCAGCCGGGCGTAGGGTCAGGGCAGGGGGCGCAGGGTCCCCCGCTCGACAATCTCGCAGCCAAACAGACGCGCCTCGGGGTGCAATTCCGGATCGTCCAGGATCAATGTCACAAGGTCGATCGAGGCATCGATGATCTGGCGGATCGGCTGGCGGATCGTGGTCAGGTTTATGTTCTGCCAGCGGGCCATATCCATATCGTTGAGCCCGATGATGCCGATATCTTCCGGCACCCGCAGACCGTTTTCGCGGATCGCGCTGAGCGCCCCGATCGACAGCACGTCATCGCCGCAGAAATAGGCTTCGGCGGGCGTGTCCCTGAGCAGGTCCAGCATCTCGGCACGGCCCGCGTCAAAGGAATAGGCGGTGGCAAAGCTCTCGGTGGCCGTCACGTCGTCCTGCGCGTCGAGGATCTCGAAAAACCCCTTGCGACGATCGATGGTCGAGGTCGCCTCGGCGGGGCCGCCCAGAAAGGCCACGCGCTTGTAGCCCCGCGCAATGAGCGTGCGCGCGGCCATGCGGCCGCATTCGATATTGTCGATCCCGACCACATGGACGCGCGGCGCATTGGCGAATTTCCCGAAGGAATGGACGACGGGGATCTTGGCCTTCTGGAAGGCCAGCGAGAATTCAGGCGAAAGCGTCGAGGAGGCCACGATCACCCCATCGACCGAGTATTGCCGCAAAAGCTGCAGGGACTGGGCGGGGTCCGTCTCATCGGTCAGGTTCACCAGCAGCGGGCGCAGGCCCTGATCCTGCAGGCGGCGCGTGAACAGATCGAACACTTCCAGAAACAGCGGGTTGTGGAAATTGTTGGAGATCAGCCCGATGAGTTTCGTGCGACCGGTCGTCAGCGAGGAGGCCAGCGCATTCGGGCGATAGCCGAGCTCCGTCGCGGCTTTTTCGACCTTGCGGCGCGTTTTGTCAGAAACGGATGCCCCTTGTGTAAAGGTCCGCGATACGGCGGAGCGCGAGACCCCGGCCCGCAGCGCGACATCCTTGAGTGTGACAGTCATTGTCTGTGGTCCAATTCCACCCAAAGCCGGATCAAAAGAGCATAATCCAAGATTCATTGCAACCGGTTGCAAAGAATCTCAACCTGTGCTTTCCTTTCCCCAGAGGCGTTAAAACGTCCTTTTCATGGCAAAGATAGCCAACCCAGGGAGAGATTATGAAAAACCTTATGAAATCCACACTCGTGGCTGCGTCTGTGGCGCTTGCCGCGCCTGCATTCGCGACCGATATCATCGTGGTCAGCCATGGCCAGGCGTCTGACCCGTTCTGGTCGGTCGTCAAGAACGGCGTTGAGAAGGCCGCTGCAGATACAGGGGCCAACGTTGAATACCGTGCGCCGGAAACCTTCGACATGGTGGCGATGAGCCAGCTGATCGACGCGGCTGTGAACCAGGAGCCGGACGGGCTTGTGGTCTCCATCCCCGATGCCGACGCGCTTGGCCCGTCCATCGAGAAAGCGGTTGCTGCGGGCATTCCGGTGATCTCGATGAATTCCGGCTCCGACGTGTCGAAAGGCCTTGGCGCCCTGCTGCACGTGGGTCAGGAAGAGTTCGACGCGGGCCTTGCTGCCGGCGAGATGATGAAGTCCATGGGCGGCTCCAAGGCGATCTGCATCAACCACGAGGTTGGGAACGTGTCGCTGGACGCGCGCTGTGCGGGCTTCGAGCAGGGCTTTGGCGGTGAAGTCACCGTTCTGCCGACCACCAACGATCCCTCCGAGATCGAAGCGAAGGTGAAAGCAGCCCTTGATTCCGACGGTGACATCGACACCGTGATGGCGCTGGGCGCCTCGCTTGCCGGTGAGCCTGCGGTTGCCGCCGTGGCTGCCGTGGGTGGTGAAGGCTCCGTCAACGTGGGCTCCTTCGACCTCTCCGCAGGGTATCTCGAAGCGGTTTCCAGCGGCAAAGCCGCCTTCGCGATTGACCAGCAGCAGTACCTTCAGGGCTACCTGCCCGTGGCATTCCTTGCCCTGCACGCACAATTCGGTCTGGTCCCGGGCGGCAACGTGCCTTCGGGTCCGAACCTGATCACAGCTGACAAAGCTGCTCAAGTGGTTGAGCTGTCCGCCAAGGGCATTCGCTAAAATCACTTCAGGCGGGGCCGACACGGGCCCCGCCTTTTTCAATATATTTGTCGGGAGGGGAAAATGCCCACTGATGCCGCTGTTGACGAGCGAATAAAGGAGGAGTCCTTTTTCTCTCGCATGATGAAACGGCCCGAGCTAGGCGCGATCGCCGGGGTCATTCTGGTAACACTGTTCTTTCTGGTCACCGCCGATCCGGCAATGTTCACGCTGGCAGGTTTCATGAACTTCATGTCGCCCGCCGCGCAACTGGGTATCCTCGCGATTGGGGCCGCACTCCTGATGGTGGGAGGCGAATTCGACCTCTCCGTGGGATCCATGGTCGCCTTTACCGGCCTGTTTTTCGGCGCATGCGTCGTCACCTTCGGGCTGCCCCTGATCATCGCCATTCCCGCCACGCTGGTCTTTGCGGCCTGCGTCGGCGCCGTGAACGGCCAGATCGTTCTGGCGACGGGCCTGCCGTCCTTCATCGTGACGCTGGCCTTCCTCTTCATCCTGCGCGGCCTGTCGCTGGTGGGTCTGAAATGGGCCACGGATGGCTCGACCCAGCTGCGCGGCGTGCGCGACGCGGTTGAGGGCGACTGGCTGGCGCCGATCTTCTCGGGCGACGCGTTTCCGGGCTTTTTCTCGATGCTGGCAAACGCCGGCATGATCGACACGTTCAAGAACGGCACGCCCAAGGTGACGGGCATTCCGGTGGAGATCCTCTGGTTCGTCGTCATCGCGCTGCTGGGCACATACGTGCTGCAGAAAACACCATTCGGGAACTGGATCTTTGCCTCGGGTGGCGATTCCAATGCGGCCTCGAACTCCGGTGTGCCGGTGCGTCGGGTCAAGCTGATCCTCTTCATGATCACGGCCTGCTGTGCCGCACTGGTCGCGATCATCACCGTGCTGGACTCGGGCTCGACCGATGCGCGGCGCGGGTTCCAGAAGGAATTCGAGGCGATCATCGCCGCGGTCATCGGCGGCTGTCTGCTGACAGGCGGCTACGGATCGGCCATCGGGGCGTTTTTCGGGGCCATCATCTTCGGAATGGTGCTGATCGGCCTGACCTACACGGACATCGATCAGGACTGGTACCTCGTGTTCCTGGGCGGCATGCTGCTGCTCGCGGTTCTTTTCAACAACATGATCCGCAAGCGCGTGACAGGGGAGCGATAAGATGAACGCACGTACAGAACACGCACCCATCGTCCATATGGAAAATATCGAAAAGCACTTCGGCAATGTCATCGCACTTGCCGGTGTGTCCTTCGATATCACGCCGGGCGAATGCCACTGCCTTCTGGGCGATAACGGCGCGGGCAAATCCACCTTCATCAAGACCATGTCGGGGGTGCACAAGCCCACGAAGGGCTCCATCCACTTCGAAGGGACGGAGATGAACTTCAACAGTCCCCGCGACGCGATGGAGGCGGGCATTGCCACGGTCTATCAGGACCTTGCGATGATCCCGCTGATGTCGGTCACGCGCAACTTCTTCATGGGGCGGGAGCCGACGAAAGGGTCGGGGCCGTTCAAACGCTTCGACACCGAAACGGCCAACGACATCACCATGGAAGAGATGCGCAAGATGGGCATCAACCTGCGCGGCCCCGATCAGGCGGTCGGCACGCTGTCGGGCGGTGAGCGTCAGACGGTGGCCATTGCGCGCGCCGTGTATTTCGGCGCCAAGGTGCTGATCCTCGATGAGCCGACCTCGGCCCTCGGGGTGCGCCAGACCTCCAACGTTCTGGCCACGATCGACCGGGTCCGCAAGGATGGCATCGGGGTGGTCTTCATCACCCATAACGTGCGCCATGCCATGGCCGTGGGAGACCGCTTCACGGTGCTCAACCGCGGCAAGACGCTGGGCACGGCGCAGCGCGGCCAGATCACGCCGGACGAGCTGCAGGACCTGATGGCGGGCGGTCAGGAACTCGCCACACTGGAAGGATCGCTCGGCGGAACGGTATGAGCGGGCTTCTCCACAAGCCAACGGGACCCTCCGGCAAGGTGCATGACATCACGCCGGAGGTCGCCGGTTGGGACTATGTGGGGTTCGCGCTCTACCATCTCTCCGCAGGCCAGAGCGCGTCCGAGAGCACCGGCACGCGGGAGGTCATCCTCGTTCTGGTCGAAGGCAAGGCGCGGATCTCCGCGGCAGGGCAGGAGTTCGGCGAAATGGGAGAGCGGATGTGCGTCTTCGAGCGCACGCCGCCCCATTGCCTTTATGTGCCGGGCGACAGCGACTGGCAGGCGGTTGCGACCACAGACTGTGTGCTCGCCGTCTGCTCGGCGCCGTGCACCGCCGCCTATCCGGCGCAAAAGCTGGGGCCGGAGGGGATCGAACTGACCCCGCGCGGCAAGGGGCAGAACCAGCGTTTCATCAACAACATCGCCATGGAGGCACGGGACGTGGCCTCCAGCCTGCTGGTCACCGAGGTCTACACGCCTCAAGGCAACTGGTCATCCTATCCCAGCCACCGCCATGACGAGGATGACTTTCCGCGCATGACCTATCTGGAAGAGACCTATTACCACCGCCTCAACCCCGCGCAGGGGTTCGGGTTCCAGCGGGTCTACACCGATGACCGGTCGCTGGATGCGGCGATGGGGGTCAGTGACGGCGACGTGGTCTGCGTGCCGCGGGGCCACCACCCCTGTGCCGCGGCTTACGGCTATGACATGTACTACCTCAACGTTATGGCCGGCCCGCTGCGCAAATGGCGCTTCGAGAACGATCCCGATCACGACTGGATTGCCCAACGCGATGCGGAGTAGGCCGGATCAAACCCCGGCCGAATAGGGCGTGATAATCTGCACGGAGCTGTTCATCTGTTCGGGCTGCACAGGCGCCAGCCCGTGAAATCCCCCAATGGCGCGCAGCGCGTTGCCCATGTCGTGTTCCAGATCATGATGCAAGACAAAGGTGAGCTTGCCGTCGCGGAGCAAATGCCGGTTGTCGTGATCAAGATCATGCGCAACGAAGGGCAGATCGCGCCACCCGTGTCGCGCCAGATCGGACAAGATCGCAGCGTTGCCCCCGCCCATCGAGTAGACGCCGCGCAACGCGCGCATGCGGGGCAGGGCCGCGTCGATCTGTCGGCTGACGGGGCCGGCAAGACCCGCCGCACCGCTCAGATCAAGCACCGTCATGTCGGGCCGCATGTCGCCCAGAACGGCCTTGAACCGGGCCAGCCGCTCGGCCTCTCCGAAAAAACTGTCCTGACTGCGGGTCGCGAGGATCTGTCCGGCGCCGGCTGGCAGGGCTTTGGCCAGAAGGTAAGCCGCCGTGCCGCCCGCGCGCGCATTGTCGAGACCGGTATAGGCCAACCGGGCCGCGCCGGGCATGTCGGTAACCAGCGTGACCACCGGGATCCCCTTGGAACGCAACCGCTCCACCGCCGCCCGGATCGGCGGCAGGTCGCGCGCCTTCAGGCACACACCCTGGCTGCGCCCGCGCCCGATACGGTCGAGAATGGCGACCACATCCGGTTCCGACATCACCTCGTGAAACACAAAGCGCGGCCGGAAGACCGCCATGCCCAGCCTTGGCAGGACCGCCTCGGTGGCGCGCTGAACCTCGCGCGAGAAGCGGTGCGGGGCCTCGACCACGACATCCACGAAAAGCTGCCGGCCCTTGGCGCTGAGCTGCTGTTCCTGCTGTTCCAGTTCCGAAATGGCGGCCAGAACGCGGTTTCGGGTCTGGGCGCTGACATGGGCGCGGTTGTTAAGCACCCGGTCCACGGTGGCCGTGCTCAGCCCCGATTGGCGGGCAAGCTCCTTGATGGGAAAACGATGGGTCATTGATGGTTTTTTGATGTGTTTTGCCGATCCGATCAAGGCACAAACGGCCTAAGATGGTGCCAACACGGGAGAACCAGCGCCATGAACGAGATGCTTCGACCCCCTTCGGGCTTTTACAGCGAAGACTGCTGCGACCTGCAAGAGTTTGCCGATCTTGTCCTGCGCGATGTGACGGCCGAAGACGTGCCGCACGCCGCCGAGACACCGCGCAACGTTCCTGTCTATGACATGCACGCCTTGCGCGACATGCTGCGCGATCCAGCCGCGCGGCGTGTGCTCATGGCCGAATGGGCCGGCGTGTTGCAGCACGGGGCCGGCGTGTTCGTTCTCAGGGCGGCTTATGCCGACACCTCGGCGATCGACGCGGCCACAGAGATATTCAACCGGATCATCGCGACCGAGAAGGCGCAGTCCGGCGGGGGCGCCGATCACTTTGCGGCCGCTGGCGCCAATGACCGGATCTGGAACAGCCTGCAAAAGCTCTGCGAGGCAGACGCAGAGGTCTTCTTGCGCTATCACGCCAACCCCGCCATTGATGCGGCCTGCGAGGCGTGGCTTGGCCCGAACTACCAGATGACCGCACAGGTCAACCTCGTCTATCCGGGCGGCGCGGCGCAGCAGGCTCATCGCGACTACCATCTGGGGTTTCAGACCGCAGAGGTCAGCGCGCAATATCCGGCCCATGTGCATGACCTGTCGCCATTGATGACGCTTCAGGGCGGCGTTGCGCATGGCGATACATCCTTGGAAAGCGGCCCGACGAAACTCTTGCCGTTCTCGCAGCTCTACCGGCCCGGTTACGCGGCGTGGCGGCGCGCGGATTTCCGGGACTTCTTTGAGGCGCATCACGTCCAGCTGCCCTTGCAGAAAGGGGATGCGATCTTCTTCAACCCTGCGCTGTTTCACGCGGCGGGGGCCAATGTCAGCGCGGACATTCACCGGCTGGTGAACCTGCTGCAGGTGTCTTCCGCCTTCGGGCGCGCCATGGAGACGGTAAACCGGATCCGGATGTCGAAGCTGGTTTTCGCAGATCTGAAGTCTCTGACCTCCTCGGGGGAGTTTGACGACTCCCGGCTAAACGCCGCGATCGCGGCCACGGCGGAGGGGTATTCCTTCCCGACCAATCTCGACAGCGATCCGCCGACAGGCGGTCTCGCGCCGCAAAGCCAGGCCGCGCTGCTGAAGGAAGCGGTTCTCGGAAACTGGTCGGCCGAGGCCTTCGCAGAAGCGCTCGGCGCGCAGGATATACGCAAGCAGGCTTGACCGCGCGCGTCCCAACAATACCCGGAATTCATCCAAATTGGTCTGGCATTTCGCCGGACCAATGATCTGTGATGCGTGCAAAAGCTCCGTTTCACGATGTGAAACCGGGCATGCACAAGTCGAACCAATCTGGATCAATCAAGAAAAAGGGTGACATTTTAGAATTGATCCAACATGATGATTCCGAGAATTGGGCGCTTTGCACGCCCGATCCGCGAAACAGGGAAAGGTCGTGCCAATGCTCAATCGCATTGATCAGCCGGAAAAGGACGATGCAGCCGAACGGCTGCAGGCGCTCATTGCCGAGCGCAAATACGGCCCGGGTGACCGTCTGCCTCCGGAGCGTCAACTGATCGAACTTCTGGGTGTGGGGCGCAGCGCCCTGCGCCGGGGACTGGATCATCTGGAACGCGACGGTCTGATCTGGCGTCACGTCGGCAAGGGCACGTTCATCTCACACGGTCTTGGGGGCACCGGAGACGCATTGTCCGGTCTGGCGCACCAGATGAACCCCGTGCGCATGATGCGCGCGCGTCTTTGCATCGAGCCGGCGATCGCGCGCGAAGCCGCGGTGAACGCGTCGGGCGAGGCAATGGCGCGGATCCATGGGGCCATGGAACGGGCGCAGGCCGCCGTGAGCTGGAGCGAATATGAGCGGCAGGATGACCAGTTCCACCGCGCCGTGGTCGAAGCCTCGGACAACATGCTGCTTCTGGCGCTCTTCGACAATCTCAACCGTGTCCAGCGGGAAGTTGCGTGGGGCTCTGTCGAGCGCGACTCGACGCGTCCGCCGGAACAACACTCGAGTTTCTCCGAACACGAAGCGATCGCGGATGCGATCGGGGCACATGACCCGGAGGGCGCTTTCCGCGCCATGGTCGCTCATCTCAAGTCTGTCTCCACGCGGCTATTCGGGGACTCGTGATGCATCTGACAGCGCCGATGGCCGGGCTCGAAGGGGATGGCGTGTGTAACGCGCCGCCGCTCGGGCTCTGTGCGCGGCGAACCTGCCGGATCTCAGAAAATCAATGACATGTCGGGTCACTCGCGATGTCTGCGGCGATGACCCGGAAAGAGGAAAGAAAGATGAAGGATACAATGCTAGAAACACCAGCGATCGAGTTGAAGGGAATCCGCAAGACTTTCCAGCTTTCGGAAGACCGCGGCGGCAAGAGCGTTCTTGCCCTTGATGATGTGAACCTCTCGATCCGGCGGGGCGAGTTCCTGACCATCATCGGGCCCAGCGGCTGCGGCAAGACCACCTTGTTGCGGGTGATCGCGTCTCTGACCGAGGCCGACGAGGGCGAAGTGATCGTCGACGGAGAAGCCGTAACCGAGCCGGGGATCGGGCGCGCCATGGTGTTCCAGACATTCGGTCTGTTCCCGTGGAAGACCGTCATCGACAACGTCATGTTCCCGCTTGTTGTGCGCAAGATCCCCGACGAGGAGGCGCGCGCCACCGCGATGCGTCACATCAAGCAGGTCGGGTTGGACAAGTTCGTGGACGCGTATCCGCACCAGCTGTCGGGCGGTATGCAGCAGCGTGTGGGCCTCGCCCGTGCGCTCTCGACCGGCGCGGATATCCTGCTGATGGATGAGCCGTTCGGCGCCATCGACGCACAGACCCGCGAGCTGATGCAGGAAGAACTGCTGCGCATCTGGCAGGAAGAGCGCAAGACGGTGATCTTTATCACCCATGACCTCGACGAGGCCGTGCTTCTGGCCGACCGGGTCCTGCTGATGTCGCGCGGGCCGGGCAAGGTGCGCGAGGTTATCGACGTCAACCTGCCGCATCCGCGCTTTGAGTATGACGCGCGCGGGCACAAGAACTTCGCCGAGGTGCGCGCCCATCTGTGGCACCAGCTGCGCAACGATCTGGTCCAGCAACGTGCGGAGGAGCAGTCGTGAAGAAACGAACGAAACGCGAGATCCGCAAGGATCAGCTGATTGGCGTCGGGATTTTTCTCGTCGCATGGGAGATCACGGCGCAGATCGTCGGCAAGAAGCTGGTTCTGCCCGCCGTCAGCCAGATCATGGTGGCGCTGTGGGATCTTCTGGTCAGCGGAGAGCTGATCGCGGCCATGGCCGAAAGCATCTGGCTGTTGATCGTGGGGCTTTTCGTCTCGACGGTCATCGGCTTCATTCTGGGCGCGCTGGTGGCGCGCTCGCGCACCGCCTACTGGATGCTAAACCCCTATTTCAGCGCCCTTTTCGCCACGCCAACCATCGCGCTGGTGCCGCTGGTGCTGGTCTGGTTCGGCTTCGGGTTCCCGGGACGGGTCATCGTGGTGGTTCTGGCCGCGGTGGTGCCGATCATGTTCAGCGTGGCCTCCGGCCTGCGGGACGATCCGAAGGAGCTTGTCGACGTGGCGCGATCCTTTGGCGTCAAAGGCGAGTTGCCGCTGCTCTACCGCGTGCGCGTTCGCGCAGCACTGCCCGTTCTGCTCGCCGGTTTGCGGCTGGCGGCCGGTCGCGGTGTCGTCGGGATGGCGGTGGCCGAAACCTACCTGCGTCTTGGCGGGATCGGGGGGCTGATCAAGTCCTACGGCTCGATGTTCCAGACCGACTACGTGTTCGCGGCGATCCTGCCGCTCTCGCTTCTGGGCATCGCCATCGTTTCCATAATCGGCCGCATTGAGCGCCGGCTGCACTGGACCTGAGGGGGAGAGAGATCATGATTGCTAATCTCAAGAAACCAAGCGTTTGGCTTCCGATCCTGAGCCTCTTCGTCGTCTTCGGCGGTTGGGAGCTGGTCGGACGCAGCATCAACCCGCTGCTCTTTGCGCCGCCCAGTGTCGTTGCGGCCCAGTTCGGTGAGCTTGTGGCCTCCGGTGAGCTGGCCGCGGCTGCGAAGATCACCATGCAGGCCCTGTTCCTTGGCTATGCGCTCGCAGTGCTCGTGGGTGTGCCCTTCGGCATCGTGATGGGGGCGTGGGACCGCTTCGGCGACATCCTGCAGCCCTATCTTTACGCGGTCTTCGCCACGCCGCGCGTGGTCGTGGTGCCGCTGATCGTCGTCTGGTTCGGCATCGGGTTCGAGGCACGCCTCTTCCTCGTCTTCTTCTGGTCGGCCATCGCGATCAGCGTGAACACGGCACAGGGTGTGCGCCATGCACGGCCTGATCTGCTCGAAGTGGCCCATTCCTACAAGGTCAACCGGGTCCAGCTGGCCCGCCACGTCCTGATCCCCGGAGCCATCCCGTTTGTTCTGGCCGGTCTGCGGATCGGGGCCGAACGGGCCATCGTCGGCGTGATCATCGGCGAGATGTTCCTGCAGATCGTCGGTCTCGGCGGGGTTATCACCCAAGGCTCTTCCGAGCTTCTGCCGGCCAAGATGCTCTGTGCCGTCGTTGTCATCGCAGTGATGGGAACGATCATCGTCACCGCGCTCGATATGCTGGAACGCCGGTTCCAGAGTTGGAAGAGCGCCTGAGTTCGTCGCAGCAAGAAACGTTCCGGGGGAGAGCGACATCCAAAGAATCCGGACATTTATCCAAACTCGCGCGTCGGATCTGCAGATCCTGCAGGACCGGCCCGCAACATACACTGTCTACAAGGAGGAAAAGACAATGAAGACCAAGACGAGTTTGAAAGCCCTGATGACGGGCGCGGCCTTTGCGGCCCTGACCGCAACAGGCGCAAGCGCAGACGGCATCGATCTGAGCGGCAAGTCCATGACGATTGGCACCGCGCAGGCACAGGTGCTCAACATCGGCACGCTGCGCATGATCGAGATGCTCAAAGGCTGGGGCGCAGACGTCACCCGCGTTGAACTGCCGTCCATCTCCGGTCTCGAAGCCATCATCGCGGACCGGATCGAAGTTGCCTCGCGCAGTTCGGACGAGATCCTGATCGGTCAGGCCCGTGACGTTGATGTTGTTGCGATCGGCGCGCCGATCTCGACGATGCACTACGCCATCGTCTCCACCCCCGGCGTCAACACGATTGCCGACCTGAAGGGCAAGGCCATCGGCACCAGCGGCCCGGGTGGCTTCAACGGCATGCTGTTCCGCTACATGCTCAAGCAGAACGGGCTGGAGCCTGAAGTGGATGTGGCTGTTGTTCCGGTTGGCGGCAGTAGCGAACGTGCGGCGGCAATCATGGCCGGTCAGGTCAACGCGACCGTCGTTTATATCGACAACTGGCTGGCGCTTGAGGCACAGGGCGCAAACGCCCAGCTTCTGGGCTATGTCGCGGACATCGTTCCGGGCCTGTCCTCGCGTGCTGTGTTCGCAGAGCGTGAGTTCATCGAAGCCAACGAAGATCTCGCAGTTGCAATGGCATGTGCGAACCTTGAGGCGAACCACTGGATCAACTCCAGCAAGGAAGACTTCGTGTCCTACACGATGGACAACGTCCGCGGTGCCAATGAAGAGGCCGTTGGCAAGTTCTACGACGTCTCCCAGAGCATCAACATGTTCCCGACCACACCGGCGGAACTGCTGGACACGTCCGGCTACCAGGCGCTGGCCGACCTGCTTTATGAAGGTGGCGAGCTGGACAAGCAGCTCGACGCGAGCACTTTCGTGGACCAGTCCTACCTCGACAAGGCAGCAGCCATGGGTTGCGGCACAGGTAAGATGAGCGGCTAAGCCTCTCTCTCAACGAGAAAGCGATCGGGCGGGGCTGCGAAGTCCCGCCCTTTTTCTGTCTGGTCTTGGGGCAGATGCGGGCGTTTGGCAGGGCAGGGCGGAGGCGGCCGGACATGCCAGAACGGTGCCGCCGCCGCTTTGTGCGACCCTGACATGAAAACGGGCACGGCGTCGGTAAGACGTGTGCCCGTTCTTAGATTATTCGCTGGAAATTGCTCGCGGCGTCAGGTGGCGTCCGAGGGGTACTGCGTGACCTGCCACTCCCGCCCTTCGAGCATGTCGTCGAGCGAGCCGAACGCGTTCATGTAATGGCCGTTGAAGCCCGTCGCCTCGATCCGGCGGAACATGTCGGTCCAGTCGATGATACCGGTTCCCGGCTTCATATGCAGCTCGTACTCGCCGTTATTGTCGGCCATCCGCACTTCGCCAAGCCGGTCGGACGGGCCGCCCTCGACGAAGCCCGCAATGCCTTCGGGCACCAGCGTGGCGTGGTTGATCGTGAAGGACCAGCCCAGATTGGGTGACTTGAGGCGGTCGAAATACCAGTTCGTCTCCTCGAGGTTGTGGACGAGGTAATGCACCTCGGCACGGTCAGGCTCCCAGTTGGTGTTCTCGAGCAGCAGTTGCGCGCCCTTTTCCTCGGCATAGCCCGTGATGCGTTTCAGGCGTTCAAGGCCTGCATCCATCCGTTCCTGAACGTCATCGGTGAAATGATAGCCCGCATGCACGACGATCCACTTGGCGTCCAAGAGCGCGCAGGCATCGATATAGGCCTTGAGGTATTCGTCCACCGCCTCATCGAGGAAGGGGGAGTATTCCGCCACGTTGACCGCGGACAGGGTGTGCAGGCCGAGCTGCACGCCGGTCTCCGCGCAGCGCTGCTTGATGGGCTCGCAGCGCGCGGCATCGAAGCTCTTGAGCGCGTTGGGCGCGATGTCGATCTGGCAGTCGATATAGGTCACCTCGTTGGCCACGGCCCATTCCACCGCATCTTCGACGGAAAGCTTGCGGCCGCAGTCCACGCCGATCCTGTCACGGATCGGGAGTTTCTCGGTCGTTGGTTGGTCGAGCATATCTACTCCTTAATTTCGCATAAGTTCAGGGAGCCACGTCGCGAGGCCGGGCACGGCGATCGCAATCAGCAGGAAGCCAACGATTCCCAGGAAGAACGGCGTGTTCGCGGCGAGGACCCGGATCTGGTCCACATTCGCAATCTTGCCGGCGATGATCAAGGCGATCGCCATCGGCGGGGTCACCTGGCCGATCACGACCGCGATCACCATGAGCACGCCGAAATGCACCAGATCGATGTCATAGGCGATCAGCGTCGGCAGGATGATCGGCAGCAGAACCGGGATCAGCGGATCAAGGATCATGCCGGCGAGGATCGCCAGAACGACCAGCGCGAGGATCCGGAAATACATGCTGTCGTAGATCACCACGTGGTCGATGATCCTCACGAGGAAATCGGGGACATGCGCGTTGGTCAGACCGGCCCCGAGGGCAAAGGACAGACCCACGATGATCAGAAGCTCACCGCTCATCTGAACGGCGTTGACCAGCACCCGGTAGAGGTCACGCAGGTTCATTGTCCGGTGCACGAAGAGCGCTAGCAAAAGCGCGTAGACCACGGCGAAAGCGCCGGCTTCGGACGGGGTGAAGACGCCGATGACGAGGCCTCCGACGATGATCAGCGGCATCCCGAAGGACAGGATCGCCCGTTTGCCGGTCCGCGCGACCTCATCGAGCGAAAGCGCCGAATAGGGCAGCCAGCCGCGTTTGCGGGCCAGCCACGCCACGATCAGCATTTGCGTGAGGCCCAGAAGGAGCCCCGGAATCACGCCGGCCAGAAACAACGCACCGAGCGATACGCCAGTCACGGCGGAGTAGAGGATCATCGGAGAGCTGGGCGGGATCATCGGGCCGATCCCGGCCGAGGAGGCTGTCAGGGCCGCGGAGAAATCCGCCGGATAGCCATTCTTGCGCATCTCGGGAATGACGATGGAGCCGGTTCCGGCAAGGTCTGCCGTGGACGAGCCGATCATGCCGCCGAAGAACATGCTGGTGACGACATTCACATGGGCAAGACCGCCCCTGAGCGAGCCGACGAGCGCGCGGGCGAACTCGAACAGCCGGCCGGAAATGCCGCCTGCGTTCATCAGCCCGCCTGCCAGTACGAAAAGCGGCAAAGCGATCAGAACGAAGCGGCCGATCCCCGACATCATCGTCTGCGGCATGGTCAGCATCCATGCGCCCGAGAAGTAGTAATTGAAGAAGATCGCGGCGGCGATCGCGACCAGCATCGGGATCCGGAGGATCAGCAGGCCACACAGAAGAAGGAGCGAAATTCCGGCTCCGGCAAGCGCGCTCATGCTGCACCTCCCTGACCCTGTTGGCGCATGCGCCACTCACGGTAGAACTCGGCCAGATAGGCCATCGCGGCTCCGGCTGTCCCAAAGACAAGCGCGGATGTCGACACCCCCATGGGCAGTTGCACATAAAGCGCCACATCGCCGCCGAAGAGCCGGACGAAATCGAGCGATACATAAGCCATGAAGGCGAGAACGGCGATGTTCAGGGCATAGCCCGCATAGGCCACCGTGGGCTGGAGGCGGGCCGGGATCTTCTGGAAGAAGAAGTCGATGCGGATCATCGTGCCGCGGCGGACCGACAGGAATACCCCGGTCATCGCGAGCCATGGCATCGTCATCTGGACCATCTCCTCGGCCCAGGAAAAACTGTAGCTGAACAGGTAGCGCGAGGTCGCGTTCGCGAAGATGACCGCAACCATGGAGACAAGGGCCGTGACGCCGATAATCTCTACTGCCCTGTTCACGAGACGGTCGGCAAAGGGCAATCCGACATCGGGATCCTGCAACTCCATCCGGCGTGCGGTGGCGTCGATCTTCTCGGCGATGCCGCCGGTCTCTTCATCGGCCTTTGGCCTGTCATCCTCTTGTGTCATTTTTACTCTGCTCGAACCCATAAATGTAGATGAATACGCCGCTCTCGGGGCGCGCGCGCGCGTTGTTCATTGCTGGAAATCGGGGGGCGGAAGGGCCGCGCGGGGCAGCCCTTCCTGCGTCACTGAGACGGATTACTTCGTGGCCGCGGCCAGGAACTGCGCGGTGAAGTCTTCACCGGCGATCTTGCCGATCTCGGCGCCGATCTCTTTTGCCACTTCCTGGAAGGAGGCGGAGTCGATGTCGTTGAACTGAACATCGGGGGACCGCTCGCGGATAACCTGCTCGAGGTTCGCATCGTTGTCCGCGCCATACTGGCGGCTGGATTCAACGGCAGTGCGCGCCGCTTTGTGCACGGCCTCACGCTGCGCATCGGTGAGGCTGTTGTAGCGGTTGAGGTTCATCACGAAGGTGATCGGGGTGTAGACGTGCTTTGACTTGGAGATGTATTTCTGCACCTCGTCCCACGACCATTTCGCGATGTTGCCATACGGGTTTTCCTGCCCGTCGATCACGCCTTGCTCCATGGCGAGGTAAACTTCGCCGATATTCATCTTGATCGGCGATGCACCGAGCATCTGGAAGGACATGATCCGCGTCTTGCTGCCCGGTGTGCGCAGTTTCACGCCTTTCAGGTCAGCCGGCGTGACGATCGGCCGGACGTTGTTGGTGATGTTGCGGAAACCGATCTCGCCAAAGCCGAGGATCTTCAGGCCCGCGTTTTCCTGAAAGGATTTGTCGAGGGCTGCGCCCATCTCTCCATCCAGAACCGAGGCGACCTGATCGCGGTCGGAGAACAGGAACGGGATGTCGAAGACGGCAAATTTGGAATCGAGCTGGACCGCGTCCGAGCCGATCGGGATCACGTCAAGCTGGCCGGTGCGGACCTGCTGCATGTGCACGATCTCGTCCCCCAGCGTGCCGCTGTCGAAATACTCGATGTTGACACCATCGCCCATTTCTTCCTTCAGCGCGTCGCGGAAGGCTGCGAGCATCTGCTGGGTCGAGGCGCCCGGCGTGCTTTCGACCGACAGGCGCAAATCAAGCGCTTGGGCCGAGACCGGTCCTGAAAGTGCAATAGATACGGACGCTGCGGCGATCGCCGTCAGCGCGATTTTCCCTAAGGATTTCATTTTCTCTCTCCACTGTTGAGCTGGCGTCTCTCAGGCGCCATGCCTGAACCATGTTATCGGATTGGTTAAACCGGTCAACAGTTGGACGGGAATTAGTGAGAATATGACGATGCGAAAAGCCTTGGCCGTCCTTGAAGGTCAGATTGCCCTCAAGATCAGGCCGGACGGCGTGCCACCACGATATGCGACGATGTCGGCAGCGCGAGGCCGTCGTCGGTCCGGTAGGGCTCAAGCTGGCGTGCAACATCGTCGACAAAGGCGTCCAGATCATCGGGCGAAAGCTGCGCCAAAGCGTGCCGTGTGGCCGGAGCGCCCGCCGCAACACCGTCGACAAAAGCCCGCGCAGAGGGGAAGGGGATCCGCTCGACACCGGTCTCAAGGTGCTCGACCTCGAAGCCCGTGCTCTCCAACATGCCCCGCACCAGTGCGGGATCGCCCAGAGAGAACGGTTTCGTCGCGGCTTTCATGCCGCGTGCGATCAGGGCCTGCCCAATCGCGTAATGGCCCTTGTTGGTGGAGTATTCATTCCAGAAGCTCGCCACGAGCCGTCCGCCGGGTTTCAGGGCGGCAAAGATCTGCGCGATGCCTGCGGCGGGATCCTGCGCGAAATTCGGCCCCTGAAGGCACAGGCAGAGATCCACGCTGGACGCATCGGCCACGGGGATTTCCATCGGTGCGACATGCCATTCCAGGGTGACATCCGCGGGCAGATCCGCCGCCGCTGCCGTAACGCGTCCGACCTCGACCATGCCCGCATCGCTGTCAGCACTGATGATCGTCCCGCCCGGGGAAACGCAAGGCGCTGCCAGACGGGCGCCGATCCCGGTGCCGCAGGCCAGATCCAGCACCGTTTCCCCCGGCTGCGGGGCGGCCAGAGCGACCGCCTTGCGGGCCCATGTGCCAAACAGTGTTGAGACAAGGTAATCCTCGTAGGCCTGTGCTGCGGTTGTGTCGATGGCGGTGCTCTGGCTCATTCAATCGTCCCTTCTGGTCGTGCGGGTTTGGCGCCAGCAGGGCCTTTGTCAGGTCCTTTTGTGCGCGTGTTTTTCTGCTGTGTCGCGATAAGCTGCCGGGCAAGCTGCGGCAAGGCTTACACGAAAGATAGACTTTCACAGTTTGGTTCGCAAAGCGCATTGCGGGTATTTGATACTATGCAACGGGCAGATGCTGTGCGCGCTGCGGCACCCGCGCGGGCAAAGCACATGTGATGGCGAGGCATTCCGGTCCGAGATCGGCGAGAATGGTTTACGGAGCCACGAGGGGAAACTAATGCTGTTGAGAGCATGCAATGGCCCCGGGCGGACGGGGCGCTGTCACTGTGACGAGGGGTCCCGTGAAGCACGATTATGACATTGCCGTCGTCGGCGCGGGGATCGTCGGGGCCAGTGCCGCGCTCTGGACGCAGATGCGCGGCCACCGGGTTCTGCTGATCGATCCCGCATCGCCCGGATCGGGTGCTTCCTATGGCAATGCCTGCACATTGGCGACATTTGGCTGTCTTCCGGTCAACGACCCTTCGGTTCTGACAAAGCTCCCTTACCTTATGTTCGCAAAGGACACGCCGCTGGCGATCTCGTGGCGCCATGCCGTGCGCAATCCGCTCTGGATGCTGTCGTTTCTGGCAAATTGCCGGACCGCCCGATCCTGCGCCATCGCGGGGCATCTTGCCGAACTTCTGTCCCATGCGGATGCGGGGATCAATCCGCTGATCGCCGAGGCGCGCGCCGAAGACCTGATGGTCGCGCGCGGCCAGCTTTCGATCTGGCCCACGGCCTCCGGCGCGCAAGGGGCCGCGGCAGGCATGAGCTTGCGGCGTGAGCTTGGGGTCGGGTTCGAGGAACTGACGGCCGAGCAGGCGCGTGCGCTGGAGCCCGGCCTCACAGTGCCGATCGAGAAGGCCGTTTTCTTCCCGCAGGCACGGCACGTGATGGATCCCGAAGAACTGGTGCGCCGGTTTCACGCGCGGTTTGAAGCTCTGGGCGGGCAGACACTGGCTGAGAAGGTCGCGTCAACACAGGCGGGCCAAGACGGCGTGGTGATCAGGGCAGGGGATAAGACGGTCTCTGCCGGTCGTGTCGTAATCGCGGCGGGGGCGTTTTCAAAGCACATCTCAGGCGCGGGGGTCGAGGCTCTGCCCTTGGGCTGCGAGCGGGGATATCACGTGCTCTACGAGGGCGAGGGGCACCGGATCACCCGTCCCGTGGGCTGGGCCGAAGGCGGGTTTTACGCGGTGCCGATGGCCAAAGGGCTGCGTCTTGCAGGGACCGTCGAGATCGCGGCGCTGGATGCGCCGGAAAACCCGGACCGCATCGCATATCTGGAGCGGCGCGCCCGCGATCTGTTCGGGCCGCTTCCCAAGCCCAGCGAGACATGGCTCGGGTTCCGGCCCACCTTGCCGGACTCGCTGCCGGTTCTGGGCAGAAGCCCGTCCTCGGACCGTATCATTCACGCCTTTGGTCATCAGCATCTGGGGCTGACGCTCGGGGGGATTTCGGGTCGCATCGTGGCCGATCTGGTCGAGGGAAGACAGCCGAATATCCCGATCATGGCCTATCGGGCCGACCGCAGATATGTCTGAGGTGCTCCGCGCGGCCTCATCCTTTGCGCTGTAGCGCCTCCCAGACGCGAAGCGGCGTGGCCGGCAGGTCGAAATCTTCAACGCCGGCATGCCACAAGGCATCCGAGACCGCAGAGGCCAGCGCCGCGGTTGCGCCGACCGCACCGGCCTCGCCCACGCCCTTCACACCCAACGGGTTCAGCGCGGTGGGCACCTCGACGCTGCCGGTGCCGATCATCGGCAGATCTTCGGCGCGTGCCAGCCGGTAATCCATCAGGCTACCGGTCAGGATCTGGTGCTGGTCATCAAACGCGATCTGCTCGCCCAGACCCAGCGACAAACCCTGTCCAATTCCGCCGTGAAGCTGTCCTTCGACGAGAACCTGGTTGAGAACCCGACCCACATCCTCGACCGCGACGTAACGGGTGATGCTGGTCGAGCCGGTGTCGGGATCGATCTCGACCTCGCAAATATGCGTCCCGTTGGGAAAGGTCGCCGCGGGTGGCGTGAAACTGCTTTCGATGTCAATGCCGCCGGTCATGGCCGCCAGCGCTGCAAGGGGCAGGTTCTCGTTCGTGCCGTCCCGGTGGAAGGCGCCGTCGCGATAGGCGATCTCGGATGCGTTGCAGCCGAAAGACGCGGCCGCATGCCGGCTGCCTTGGGCAATCAACTCCTCGAGCGCGGTCCAGACTGCCGAACCAGCCACGGTCAGGCCCGCGGAGCCGCCGCTGCCGCGCCCGTTGGACAGGGCCTCCGTGTCGCCGTGCCGGTAGATGATCCGCGCCGCATCGATCTCCAGCCGGTCTGCGACCATCCCGCTCAGCGCGGTCTCGTGGCCCTGTCCCACGGACATCACGCCCGGGGAAAGCGTCACGCTCCCGTCCGCCGCCACTTCGAGGCGCGCGAAATCCGGTCGGGGCTTGCGCACGGGGCCGCCGGCGCTTTCGATGCAATTGGCAAGGCCGACCCCGTAGAGCATGCCGCGGGCCTGCGCTGCGCGCTGGCGCGCCTGTGCGCCGGTGTTCAGATCAAGGGCCGCCTGCATGACCTTGGGAAAATCTCCGCAATCGATCGCGAAACCCAGCCTGATCGTCGCGGGCATGGCCTCGGGGCCGATCAGGTTGCGCCGGCGCAACTCGATCGGATCAACGCCGATCTTGCGCGCTGCCACGTCGAGCGCGCGTTCGATGGCATAGGTGGTCTCGGGTCGGCCATTGCCGCGGAAGGGCACCAGAGGAAGACGCGGAGACAGCTGTCCCGCGATCTCCACGAAGATTTCCGGAACCTCGTACATGCCGGTGAGCCCGTTGACATTGTTCATCAGCCCGAAGGCGAGATGGGTGGGATAGGCCCCGATATCGATGTCGAACTGGCCTTCGATGGCAACGATCCTGAGATCTTCGTCGAGCCCGAGCTCAAGCGAGCCCGCCGCGCCACGGCCCTGCGCATCGGCAAGAATTGTCTCGGAGCGGGTCGGGATCCACGCGATCTCGGCCTGTAGCTTGCGCGCCGCCCATGCAAGGGCCGCATCCTCGCGCGACATGTAGCCTTTCATGCCGAACGACCCGCCGACATCATCGGCGACAACGCGGATCGTGGACACATCCCATCCGAAATGCGCGGCCAGCTGTGCGCGCAGGGCAAACGGGTTCTGCGTGCTCATGCGGTACTGCAGGCCTCCGTCTTCGTCGCCCCGGGCGATCACGCAGCGCGGTTCCAGCGCGAACGCGGTGACGCGGGGAATATCGACCTCGATCCGGTGCCTGTGTGCCGCTGCGGCCATGGCCGCCCGTGCGGGGTCCTGTATGCCGAACTGCCTCAGGAAGGCTGTGCCCGAGACCGGCGTTATGGGCTCCAGGTCAACCTCGACCGCCTCGATTGCATCCGCAAGCTGTGCGGGCGTCTCGGCGATGACCAAAGCGATGGGTTCCCCCGCATGACGGATGTCCGCGTCGCAAAGGATCGGCATCGGGCAGGGGGACGTCGTGCCGCCATCTTCGCGGGGCAGGTCCACATGGGCTATGGGCGCGACGCCGTCCCGGGTCAGGTCCTGGGCCGTGAACAGGGCGCAGACGCCGGGCATGCGGGCGGCCGCCTCGGTTCTCAGGGCGGCGATCCGCACGCTGGCCTGCGCGGCCCGCACGAACCCCGCAAAACGTGTGCCGGGCTGGACGAAGTCGGACAGAAACCGCCCCGCGCCCGTGACCAGACGGCTGTCTTCAAGGCGTGCGGTTCTTTGTGTTTGCGATTGCGGGCTGTTGGGCATGGTCACGTGTCAGTTCGCGGCGGGTGTCTGGGAGGCGGAGCGCTCTTCCTGCCGCTCTTCGAACTGCGCGAATTGCTCGTTCGAGTAGCTGTGCTGGCGCAGCGACCGCAGGTGCGGGCCGAAGACTGCGTCGATTTCCGGGCCGAGTGCGCGGAACATCTCGGCCATGTAATAGTCGTGACGCAGAAGCGAGATGGCCATCTTCACGATCGCCGGGTTCTTGGTGTGCGTGGCCGCGATCGCCGGTCCGACATTTGCGGTCAGGGTCTCGACGTCATCGACTGTCAGGGTGACGTGATTGTCGGCAAAGCCCATCGGGAAACCGGACCCTTCGTGCTCGTAAATCTCGCATTTGTCGTTGAACCGGAACTCGTCGGGATCGTCCCCGTAGAGAATGACCACAAGACGCGCCCCGCGCTGCGTGGCGGCCCGCAATTCTTCCTGATGTTTGCGCAGGATCGCGGCTTCCGCCTTCAACCAGATCACCCCGGTTGCGCCTGCGATCATGTCGGAGATCTTCCCATGCACCTCGGCCTCGCCGCTGATGTCCCATACATATTGCTCGCCGGGGTCCTCGTTGAGCATGGACAACCTGTCGGCGAGGGTCTCGCAAAGCTCACCCGTCTGCAGCGCGATCGACTTGAAGAGGCTCTCGGGCGGCTGGGCGATGTACTTGATGGGTTTCGTGCTGACAGGAAGCACGGCCTTGCGCCCCGCCAAAGCCTTCAGCACCGAGTAGGTGTTTGGCCGCGGCACCCCCGAACTGTTTGAAATCTCGTAAGCCGTCGCCGGGGATCTGGCCAGAACAGCGAGATATATGCGCGCCTCGTAGTCGCTGAAACCAAGACGTTTGAGGTCGCTCACGATCGTGACCGTATCGATGTTTGCATGCGTGTTCATCTCGTACTCCGCTTTCGATCCCGCGACCTTCCGGCAGTCCTCAACGGGGTCCGGCCACCTGAGGCGTCCGTCCATTTGATCCCGTCAAACCGACTGTAGTAGCTATTGCCACAACGTCAATCGTCGGCTAGCCTTCTGACCTAGGTCAAGGTGAAATCGCAAAAGCGGAGCCTGGCTTCAAAGGAAAAACAGGGAGAGAATCATGAAAATTGTTCGCTATTTGGCGATGGGAGCGGCCTTTGCTGCGGCACCTTTCGCGGCGCAGGCCGAGGACGCGTTCCCGGCCAAGCCGATCGAGGTTGTCATCCACTCGAGCTATGGTGGCGGTACCGACACCACGGCGCGGATGATGATGATCCGGTCGCGTCGTAACCTCGAGGCAGACATGTACGTGGTGTCCAAGCGCGGTGGATCCGGCGCTGCGGCACAGGAATACGTGCTGTCCCGTCCGGCGGATGGTCACACCGTGATGGCGCTGACCCAGACGCACCTCTACACGATCGCACAGGGCAAGTCGCCGATGAAGATCGACGATATTGTCGGCGTTGCGCGCGCCATGGATGACCCGACCTTCATCACGGTCAGCGCGAAAAGCGATGTCCAGTCCCTCGACGATCTGGTGGCTCTGGGTAAGGAGCGCGGTCTGAACTGGGGTGTGGCCAATATCGGCGGCACCGAGCATATCGGTCTGGCCCAGTTCTCCGACGAAGCCGGCATGAAGTACAAGCCGATCGCCTTCGGTTCGGGTCTCCAGATGCTGCAGGCCCTGCTCTCCGGCGAGATCGACGCCACGCTGCCGAACGTGTCCGAGGCCGGTCAGATGATCGCCGACGGCTCTGTTCGCCCGCTGGCCGTCATGGCTGAAGAGCGTCTCGCAGACTATCCGGACGTGCCGACCACGTTCGAGCTGGGCATTCCGGTGAAGACCTCCACGACCCGTGGTTACGCGGTGCGTGCGGGAACGCCGCCCGAGGTCATCGCGAAGCTGTCTGAAGCTCTGCTGAAAGCCATGAAGCACGACACGTTCGGCAACTACCTCAAGAGCGCCGGTCTTGACCCCGAGTCCTCGCCGGCTGGCTGGGAAGTCTGGGACAAGCAGCTGAAGGCTGAGTACGAGACCGCGGCCGAAGCTCTCAAGAAGCTCGCAAACTAAGAGCCTTATCGCTCTGTGAAGCTACGGCTGGCCCCGAATTCGGGCCAGCCGACACTCAAGTTACGCGCAACCTAGGGGATTTGCGATGACCAAGAAAGACGCACCGGGCGCGACCCCGGAAGCATCCGAACCAGACGGACCGACAGGATTGATCGATGGCGTGGATGCCATCCTCGCACTGGTCCTGATTGCGATTTGTGCCCTCTTTTACTGGATTGCGGGGGACTTCCCGGTTCCCGGGCTCTTCCTCGGCGACAACGTGTTGCCCGAACAGTTTCCGCGCATGCTGCTGGTCGTCATTGGCCTGCTGGCAATGCTGCTGCCCTTCGAGCACAAGCTGGAAGTGGATCGCTGGCCGCTGATCAAGAAGTCGCGCAGCGCGCCGATCGGAGCCAACGCGTTCGCGACCATGGGCTTCCTTCTCGTTCTGGTGGGGGTGGGCGAATATATCGGCACCATCCTGACGATCTTCATTGCAGCCACAGGGCTTCCGGCCCTCTGGGGAGAGCGCCGCTGGCTCTTCGTTCTGATCTACGCCGTCGTGTTCACGGCGATCGTCACCTACCTCTTCTCAATCGTGCTCAGCGTCTACTTCGTCCCCGGCGTTTTCGGGCTGACGCTCAGATAGGAAAATAGACATGGATCAGATTCTTATCGGATTTGGAATGGTCGCCGATCCCGTTACGATCGGCGTCATTATCATCGGCGTGTTGATCGGCGTTACCGTCGGGGCCCTGCCGGGGCTGAGCTCGCCCATGGCGATCGCGCTTCTCATTCCCTTCACCATCTCGATGACGCCCATCGCGGCCATCGCGATGCTGGCGGCGCTTTATTGCGCCGGCACGTTCGGCGGGTCGATCACCGCCATCCTGATCAACGCGCCAGGGGCGCCACCCGCGGCGGCGACGGCGCTTGATGGCTATCCGATGGCCAAACGGGGCGAGGCCGGACGGGCGCTCGGGCTTGCAACCATCTCCAGTGTGACGGGCGGCCTGATCAGCCTCTTGATCCTGCTCTTCGCCGCACCGCTGATGGCAAAGATTGCCGTGACCTTTACCTCGGCCGAGTATTTCGCGCTGGCGCTCTTTGCCCTGTCGATGCTCGCATCGATCAGTGGTAAATCCTCGATCCGCAACCTGATTGCAGGATTCGTCGGCGTGTTCCTGTCGACCATCGGCATTCACCTGACCACCGGTGTGGAGCGGTTCACCTTCGGTGTGAACGAGCTCTATGACGGCATCCCCTTCGTGCCGGTTCTGATCGGCCTCTTCGCCATCGCGGAGCTTCTCAAGCAATCGCGTGTCGGCGACACGGTCTATGAGCGCATTCGCGCCAATGTGATGAAGCTGCCGAGCAAGGAAGACATCAAGCGGGTGAAATACACGATCCTGCGTTCGAGCGGTCTGGGAACCTTTATCGGCATCCTGCCCGCCGAAGGTGCCACCGTGGCGGCCATCATGGGCTATAACGAGGCCCGCCGCTGGTCGAACCGCAAGGACGAGTTCGGAACCGGTATCCCCGAAGGTATCGCAGGTCCCGAAGCCGCCAACAACGCGGCTGCAGGGGGGGCGATGGTGCCGACGCTGGCGCTTGGTATTCCCGGCTCGGTGTCCACGGCGCTGATCCTCGGCGCAATGGTCATGCACGGGCTCAAGCCCGGGCCGTTCCTGCTGGAGAACCAACCGCAGTTCCTCTACGCGATCTTCGCGGCCATGCTGATTGCCAACCTCGCCTTCCTGTTCATCGGGATTGTCGGCGCCAAGGCATTCAGCCAGCTGACGCTGATCCCGCGCACGATCCTGTGGCCCTCGGTTCTGGTCTTCTCGATCATCGGGTCCTACGCCGCCGCCTCGTCCTTCTTCGACGTCTGGGTGATGGCGATCTCGGGCATCGTCGGCTACTTCATGCTGCGCTTCGGCTTCGGCCCTGCGCCGCTGATCATGGGGATGGTTCTCGGCCCGATCGTGGAGGAGAACTTCTCCAAGGCGATGATCGTGCATGACAACTCCGTGCTGTCGATGATGGAGCGCCCGCTGGTGCTGCTGTTCTTCGCGTTCACGCTGCTGTCGCTGGCGGGTCCGGCGCGCAACGCGATCCGCGCACGCCGCGACCGCAAACGGCTTCTGGCCACCGAAGAAGGCGAATAGGAGTCCCTACCATGAGCAAACCTCTTGAAGGTGCCGTCGCAATCGTGACCGGTTCGGCGCTGAATATCGGCCGCGAGATCTGCATGCAGCTGGCCGACATGGGGGCCAATGTGGTCACCCATGCCGGCTCCAACCGGGCCGGCGCCGAGGAAACCGCGGAACTGGCACGCGCCAGGGGCGTGGGCGCGGCAACATGGGTCGGTGATCTCACCGATCCGGCCGGGGCGCAGGCGCTGGTGCAAACCGCGCTGGACGCTTTCGGCAAGCTCCACATTCTGGTCAACAACGCTGCAATCCGCGGCAATGATCCGCTGGCGGACATCGAGCTTGAGAAGTTCCGCGCGATCATGCGCACCAATGTCGAGGCGCCTGTCTTATGCGCCCAGGCGGCTGCACCGCATATGGTCGAGGCCGGTTGGGGCCGGATCGTCAATATGGGCGGGTTATCCGCGCATCGCGGCTCGAAGAACCGGGTGCATGTGGCGGCCTCCAAAATGGCGATGGTGGGTGTCACGCGGGCATTGTCTGCCGAACTGGCCGACCACAAGATCACCGCCAATATCGTTGTGCCCGGAATGATCGACACGATCCGCGGCGCGGCGGCGGGCGGAGCGCCCCATGGCGGGCACCCCAACGAGCTGGGCCGCAACGGCCTTCCGGCGGAAGTGGCCCATGTCGTCACCAGCCTGTGCCATCCGAATGCGGCCTACACGACGGGGCAGACGATCCACGTCAATGGCGGCGGCTATCTCAACTAGGAAACCGGGCAGCGATATGACCACAATAGCAGAAACCCTCGCCAATTGGGCCGCTGGCCTGACGCGGGAGACGATCCCCGCGGGCGTGGCCGAGACACTTGGCAGCGCGCTTCTTGATGCGGGCGGGCTCATGGTGGCGGGCCGCGGCATGGATTACGTGGCGGCGGCCTCCTCCAGCGTCGAAGCCGCCGGCAGTTGCACGGCCATCGGCCACACGGGCAGCTTTACGGCAGGTGATGCCGCGCTGATCTCGGGCATCGCGGTCCATGGCGAGGATTTCGATGACACGTTCGAAGGCACGCCGGTCCATGTCGGCGCGGTTCTGGTGCCCGCTCTTCTCGCGGTGGCGGAACGTGACGGGCTGTCGGGCGAGGATCTGCTGCGCGGGCTGGCCGCGGGCGGCGAACTGGCCTGCCGGATGGCTGTGGTGGCGCCCACCGGCATTCACCGCGCGGGGTTTCACCCCACCGCCGTGATCGGCGCCCTGTCATCGGCCTTCGGGGTTTCCGTCGCCCAACGGCTGAGCCCGCAGCAGACGGCCTGGGCCATGGGCATCGCGGGCAGCATGGCGTCGGGCATCATCGAATATCTGGCCGAGGGGACGTCGACAAAGCGCCTGCACCCGGGTTGGGCCGCGCAATCGGGCATTCGCGCCGCGGCGCTGGCCGCGCGCGGTTTCACCGGCCCGCGCACCGTTTTCGAGGGCGAGCACGGCTTCTTCCGGGGCTTCTCTCACCCCGATATCCCGCGCGATTTCGGCCGCCTGACCAACGGGCTGGGCGAGCTCTGGGAGCTTGAGAGCCTCGCATTCAAACCCTATGCGTGCGGGACCATGGCGCAGCCCTTCATCGACGCAGCCCTGACGCTGCGCACGCAGGTGCCCGATGCGGATGCCGTGGCCGAAATCGTCGCGCCGACCGCCGAGGCGATCCTGCACCGCCTGTGGGAACCGATGGCGGAAAAAACAGCACCCTCAACGCCTTACTCGGCGAAGTTCAGTGTGCCTTACTGCATCGCCGTGGGCTTTGTGCGCGGTGCGGCGGGGCTGTCTGAGTTCACCCCGCAGACCATCAGCGATCCTCAGATCCTCAAGCTGGCCGGAAAAGTCCGCTACGAGGTCGACCCGGAAGATCCGTATCCGGACAATTACGTGGGCCGTGTGAACGTGCGCCTCACGGACGGCACCGAGCTGACCGCGTTTCAGCCCTGCCTGCGTGGCGGCCGCCGCGACCCGATGAGCGCGTCCGAGCTGGAAGCCAAGTTCCGCTCCAACGTCGCATTCGGCGGCTGGTCCGAGCCGCTTGCCGACCAGTTCAACGCGTTCTGCCAAAACGCTTTCACTGCCAGCCGTCTCGACGCTCTGGCGGAGTTCCGCACCTGATTGGAGACTGACATGCCGCACAATCCTGCCTCGTCCGCACTTTCCCATATCCGTGTTCTGGACCTCACGCGTGTGCGCTCCGGCCCGACCGCAGTGCGCCAGCTTGGCGATTGGGGCGCGGACGTCATCAAGATCGAACAGCCCGCCTCGCTCGAGGCGGACGGAGCGCTGGGGGCAGGGCGCAACACGGCCGATTGGCAGAACCTGCAGCGCAACCGCCGCGGCCTGACGCTGAACCTGAAGGATCCCAAGGGGCTGGAGCTGTTTCGCAAGCTCGTCGAGAAGGCCGATGTCGTCGTCGAGAATTTCCGCCCTGATGTGAAAGAGCGGCTCGGCATTGATTACGAGAGCCTGAAGGCGCTCAATCCGCGCATCATTCTGGCCAGTATTTCGGGCTTTGGCCAGGACGGGCCCTATGCCAAGCGCCCGGGCTTCGACCAGATCGCGCAAGGCATGGGCGGGCTGATGTCGATCACGGGTGATCCTCAGGGCGGTCCGATGCGCGTCGGTATCCCGATCTCGGACCTCACGGCAGGCCTGTTTTGCGCGCTTGGCATCCTGACTGCGCTGGTCGAGCGCGACAAGTCGGGCGAGGGGCAATGGCTGCACACGTCGCTTTTGCAGTCGCAGATCTTCATGCTCGATTTCCAGGCGGCGCGCTGGCTGATGCAGGGTGAGGTCGCTCCGCAAGTCGGCAATGAGCACCCGACCAGCGTTCCGACCAACCGCTACCTGACACAGGACGGGGCGATCAACATCGCGGTGGCCGGCGACGAAATCTGGCGCCGGCTCTGCGGGGGGCTTGGCCGCGCCGACTGGGCGGAAGACGAGAGTCTCGCCACGAACGCGCAGCGCAAGGCGCGCCGCGATGAACTCAATGCCGCGATTTCCGAGATTGTCGCGGAGAAGACCAGCGCCGAATGGGTCGAACTTCTGACCAAGGCGGGCGTGCCCTGCGGCCCGATCTACAAGATCGACGAGATGTTCGAGGACCCGCAGGTCAAGCATCTCGAGGTGGCCAAACCGCTTGAGACCGACCCGTTTGGCGAGACCATGGCGCTGGCCCAGCCGTTCCACTTGACGCGCACGCCCAGCTCCTTTGCCGCCGCGCCGCCGACGCGCGGCCAGCACAGTGCCGAGATCCTGGAAGAACTGGGCATTGACGCCGCAGAATATGCCGAATTGCAGAAAAAATCCGTCGTTTGACGGACCGAACAAGGAATGAACCGATGACCGCGGAAACCGCGCTTGAACTGCCGACCGACAAGATCCTCGCCCATGTTGACGGGGCGACGGGCCATATCGTTTTCAACAATCCAGAGCGGCACAATGCCGTATCGCTGGAGATGTGGGACGCGGTGGAACTGGCGCTGTCGACGTTCGCCAAGGACGAAAGCGTTCGTGTGGTTGTGCTGTCCGGCGCCGGCGGCAAGGCCTTCGTCTCGGGCGCGGATATCTCGAAATTCGAGAAGGAGCGCGGCTCCAAGGAAGCGACCGACCACTACAATGACCGCATCAAAGTGGTCTACACGATCATCGAGAACTATCCCAAGCCGACGCTGGCCATGATCAACGGCCATTGCATCGGCGGCGGTCTGAATCTTGCGGCGTGCTGTGATATTCGCCTCGCCTCGGCCAAGTCTCGCTTCGCGATGCCGGCGGCAAAACTGGCGCTCGGCTACCCGTTCGATGCAATTCGCCGGCTGATGAACGCGGTCGGACCGGGTGCAGCAAAACAGTTCATGTTCACCGCGAAATCCATCGATGCGGAAACGGCCCTGCGTCTGGGACTGGTGCAGGAGATCGTGGAGGAAGACGCGCTCGAGGCCCGCGTCAGCGAACTGGCGGGCACGATTGCGGGCAATGCGCCGCTGACGATCCGGGCAATGAAATTCATCGCCACGCAGGTTCTGGCCGCCGACCCGTCCACCCGCGATTTCGACCGCTGCGACGAGTTGGTCGCGGCCTGTTTTGCCTCCGAGGATTACGTGGAGGGACGCAAGGCGTTCCTCGAGAAAAGGAAGCCCGACTTCAAGGGCCGTTAAGGTTTGGATTACACACCGCCCGAGCTTCTCTACCTGCTGGCTGCGGCCGTGGGCACCGCGACGCTGCACAGCGTTGGCGGCTTTGCCGGCGCGCTCATGATGGCGATTGCGGTGGCGCCGGTTCTGGGCGTCAAGGCGACCGTTCCGGTGGTCGCTGTGGCGATGATGATCAGCCACGCCTCACGGGCCTGGCTGTTTCGCAAGGCCGTTGACTGGGGCGCGTTCCGGATGCTGTTTTTCTTCGGCTTTCCCTTCATCGTCGCGGGCGTGCTGTTTTATGTCGAGCTCTCGGACCGCGCGGTGGCCCTGTTTCTGGGGTCCTTCCTGATGGTCACGCTGCCGCTGCGGCGCATCCTTGCGGGGCGCAGCATTGCCGTGCCGCGTCAGGCGATCGCGGGCATTGCCGTGCCCTACGGGTTTCTGTCCGGCACAAGCTTCGGTGCGGGCATGATCCTTGCGCCCTTCATGCTGGGCGCGGGAATTGCCGGTGAGGCGCTTCTGGCGACGGTTGCGGTCAGCGGGGTCATGCTCAACATCACCAAGACGGTGGCCTTCGGCCTGTCACCACTTCTCACGACAGAGCTGGCGCTGCTGGGCGTCGCGCTTGGTCTTTGCACCTTCCCTGGCCATGCGGTCGGGCGCTGGATCGTGCGCCGGACATCCCTGCGCGTGCACACGGTGGTGCTGGAAACATTCATCGCCTTGGGAGCGGTTTACATGCTCTGGAAAGGATTTGGCGGATGACCCCGCGCGCAGACGCGCTGGTTGCGCCTCTTGAGGGACGCAAGGCCGCGGTGCTGATCAAGCCCAACGGCAGTTCTTTGTCCGGAAACGCCTTTCACAGGTTGTCGGGACGGATCGCCAATGTCCTTGTCGCAGCCGGCCTTCAGCCGGAAGACCGCGTGGCGATGCAAGCCGAGAAATCGGTCGCGGCGCTGGCGTTCAACCTCGCCTGTCTGCGGGCCGGAGATTGCAGCGGAGGACATCAATGGAGCGCTTGGCCAATTGCAAGCTGCCCAAGGCGGTGTCTTTCGTGGATGAGTTACCGCGCAACACGATGGGCAAGGTTCAAGAAAAACATCTTGTGTCACGGTTGCAAAGACACGTTTATACAGCAATAGCAAAGCGTTGCCGTAAAATATTGAAGTAATTCTAATCGGGAGTAGCAAGACGATGCGCATCATAGATATCCGGGAGGCCGTTGTTCCGATTTCCTCGCCGATCCGGAACGCCTATATCGACTTCTCGAAGATGACCGCGAGCGTGGTTGCCGTGGTCACAGACGTTATCCGCGACGGAAAACCGGTCGTGGGATACGGCTTCAACTCCAATGGCCGCTATGCGGCCTCGGGGCTTCTCAACGAACGCTTTTTGCCCCGGCTGCGCGAGGCCGATCCCGAGAGCCTTTTGAACGACGCCGGTGACAATCTCGATCCGCGCCGGATCTGGGCCACGATGATGTCGAACGAAAAGCCGGGCGGGCATGGTGAGCGCTCGGTCGCGGTGGGTGTGGTCGACATGGCCGTCTGGGATGCCGTGGCCAAGATCGCGGGGGTGCCGCTCTGGCGCTACCTTGCGGATACCGAAGGTGACGGCACAGCCGATGACAGCGTTTTCGTCTATGCGGCGGGCGGTTACTACTATCCCGGCAAGGACGACACGCAGTTGCAGGAAGAGATGCGGCGCTATCGCGGCATGGGCTACGAGGTCGTCAAGATGAAGATCGGCGGCGCTTCTCTGGACGAGGACAAGCGCCGGATCGAAGCGGTGCTCGACGTGGTGGGGGACGGAAAGTACCTTGCCGTCGATGCCAATGGCCGCTTCGATCTCGACACAGCCATCGCCTATGCCGAAGGGATGCAGCAATACGGCCTGTTCTGGTACGAGGAGGCGGGTGATCCGCTCGATTACGCGCTGCAGGCCGAACTGGCCAACCACTATGACGGGCCTATGGCGACAGGCGAGAACCTGTTCAGCCATCAAGACGCGCGCAACCTTCTGCGTCACGGCGGTATGCGGCCCGACCGCGACTGGCTGCAGTTCGACTGCGCGCTGTCTTACGGTCTCGTGGAATATCTCCGGACCATTGCGCTCTTGCCCGATTATGGGTTCTCGACCCGCAACGTGGTGCCCCATGGCGGCCACCAGCTGTCGCTCAACATCGCCGCGGGGCTCAAGCTTGGCGGCAATGAGAGCTACCCGGAGGTCTTTGCGCCTTTCGGTGGCTTCGCCGACGACACGCAGGTCGAGAACGGACGTATTGGCCTGCCGGATGCGCCCGGAATTGGCTTTGAATGCAAAAGCGCCCTGATCAAGTGCCTGCGCGAGGCGACGGGAACCTGAACGCAGGGCCTGCTTTTAGGCGGCTAGGCCTTGGGCAGGTTTAGTTGTCCCATTTCTGCCGTCGAGACTGGGAAGACCGGTGTTGGGTTACAACGGTCAGGGATTTTTGCCGCCGTTCTCGGGCGCAACGTGAACTTTGGTCTTGCCAAACATGCGTTCTCTATTGGCCAAATCGGTACGGACCCGAAAGGTCCCGATTTAACGTCAAATAGGTCTCGGAAGCCATGGATTTTAGTGACGAAAATAGAAACGACTTTTCGGGTGAGGATTTCTCGACCAATTCATTGATCGCTCGGGAATTCAGGAATCTAGGTTTCCGTGTCGAAGATTTTGGGGGCGTAATTCGTTCCACATGGAACGGTGTTTCGACCTTCAATATGCAAAGCGAGACCGAATTCAACACGCAGCTGGCATTCAGGTTGGCCAAGAACAAGGTTTGGGCAAAGGCGCTCTTGGCTGAGGCAGGACTTAGTGTCGCGAAGGGACAGCATTTTGCGCTTGCCGAAAAAGAGGCGGCGCGACGCCTCGTAGTACAATTAGAACGAGCCGCAGTGAAACCTTTGGACGGACATCATGGTAAAGGAGTGTCGGTTGACGTAACGCGGCGGACGTTCGACCGAGCCTGGGAAAAAGCAAGTCGGACAACCGCTAAGGGCGTAATCGTTGAACGTTTCTTCGAGGGAGGTAAGGATGCGCGTTATCTCGCAATCGATGGAAAATGTGTTGCCGTATATTTGCGGATGCCAACCTTTGTATTGGGGGACGGCATAAGCACAATTGACGAGCTTATAGAAAAAACAAACAGAGTGAGGCGCCTCAATCCCTGTCGAGCGAAATACCTGATCGGTAAGACCCCTAAACAGCTTGCGTTTCTAGATCGTCGAGGACTTGACGTTAATTCCGTAGTCAGTTCGGGACAGATCGTCGAGCTAGATATTATGGCCGGTCCAGCTCGAAATGGAGGAGATGCCGTGAGTATCACGGATAAGGCTCATTCCTCGATGGTCGAAATGGTCGAGAAAATAGCTCGAACAATCCCTGGTTTGCATGTGCTCGGAGTGGACGTGTTTGCCAAAGACCATTCGAAACCCGCCACGCCCGACAACTATATCGTGATGGAGGTTAACACCAATCCAAGGATCTTGGGTCAACAGTTCCCCGATTTTGGAGAGCCCGTAAATGTCGCCCGGCTCATCGTGGAATCTTGCGTAGAACGATTGGGATTGTCTTCGACACTTTCTGACGCGAAGCGATCAAAGTCGCTACCCGCTCAGGTTCTGAAAACTTCTGCGAACATCGCTCCACAAGATAATGAAATGACTTTGGTTTTCGGGGGCGATACCAGCCTTGGCGATACCTATCTCGCACGTGGTACGTTTCCAGAAGTCCAAGATCGCCTCAGGGATGCTCCGCAAAGTTTTTTTGAAAAGCTTCAGCCTCTTATCGCGGACAAGTCCCATTTCATGCTGAATTTCGAAAGTGTTCTGTCCGGATCGGCGGCTGACCCTTGGGACGGGCAGAAAAAATACATGGGGCTGGACGATCCCGAGCGCACGATCTCAGCTCTGAAATCGATCGGTGTCGATTCAGTCTCGCTGGCCAACAATCACAGCATGGATTTCGGGGCAGCGCCGCTTCTGGAAACCATCGATCATTTCAAGACGGCTGAGGTGAACGTGATCGGTGCCGGGAGCAACCGCTTTGACTCGGCGCTTCCGCTGACGTTGTCGACGCATATCGGCAATGTTTATGTTTTGGGGGGCTATGAGTATCGCCGCAGCTACCACGAAAAATACCGCTTCTATTCGGCGCGGTCGCGTCCGGGTGTTCAGCGTTTCAGGCAGGCGGCTGAGAACCAGATGGCTGACGAGATCCGCGACATTCGGAAAATCGACCCGACGGCATTCATAATCGCGTTCCCGCATTGGGGTGGCGCACGAAATTACACATGGGCCCAAGCGAAGATGTTCACGGCGAATACTTCGCTTCTCAAGGCCGGCGCGGATCTGGTGTTGGGGCACGGGGCCCATATGATGCAGCAATGCTGGGTAGAGGACGGAGATACAACGATTTTCTCTCTTGGGAACTTTGTGTTCAACTCGCCCGGAAGATACCAAAAGATCGGCGCGCCGCCCTATAGCCTCGTCGCACGCCTCAACCTTCAGCGCCACGGCGACCAATGGGCGACGCGCCTGCGGTTGTACCCAATCGTCTCGGACAACCGCGCGACGGATTTCATGCCCCGTCCTGTCACGGAGGAAGAGGCGCTGGATGTGTATGAGCTCCTCACGGCGCGGGGGCAGAGGATATTCCGGACCTCATTTGAGTTGGGTCAGGACGATCGCGGCTACTTTCTGGAGCGCAGCGGGCCCGTCAGTCGACGCTGTAGCTTGATCGATTGAGGCGCCGGACCCCCTGGGGAGGCCACTCGGGCGCGCGGTTCTTACGTCCGCATCAGAGTGGTTTTGGTGTGCCAGCGTGAAACTCGCCTTCCGCGATCCTGTCCTATAGGCTCGGGTTTATGAGCCAACGCCCTGATATACTCGTCTTTTCCGATCTCGACGGAACCCTGCTTGATCATGAGACCTATCGCTGGGACGCAGCAGAGCCCGCACTTGCGCGCTTGCGTGCGATGGGGGCGGGCCTCGTCCTTGCAACAAGCAAGACCGCAGCCGAGGTGGCGCCGCTGAGAGCCGAGCTTGGGTTCAGCGCATGGCCCGCGATCGTGGAGAATGGCGGCGGAATTCTCGAGCCGGGCGATCAGGCACTTCAGGATTATTCGGCCTATCAGAGCATCCGGGGCATTTTGCGCACGCTTCCGCCGGGCTTTTTGGGGTTTGGCGACATGACGGCGCAGGAGATCAGCGCCCTGACGGGGCTGACCCTTGCCGCCGCGGATCGCGCCAAACAGCGGCAGTTCAGCGAACCGGGGATCTGGAGGGGATCCGCGGATGCGTATGAAGGCTTTGTGGACGCCGCCCGTCAGGCCGGTCTCTCCGCCCAGACGGGGGGGCGGTTCCTGTCGCTTTCGTTCGGCGAAACCAAAGCCGATTGCCTGGACAGGCTGATCGACCGTTTTGCGCCCAGGTGCAGCGTCGCCCTTGGCGATGCACCGAACGATCTGGGCATGCTCCAACGCGCGGATATCGGGATCATCGTGGCCAACCGCTCCGGCACCGGGGTCCCCGCGCTTCCCGGGGAAGCGACAGGGCGGATCCGGCGCACCGTCGACGAGGGCCCGAAGGGCTGGGCGGTGGCCATGACAGAAATTTTGGACGTGATTTCAACGAAGAGAGAGCCGATACCCCATGGCTGATTTCCACCAGAACGGCAATATCGCAACGCTGCACAACCTGCGGACTCGCAGTCTTGATGATCTGACCTACGAGCTGAATGCTTTCGCGGAGACGCGCAAGATCACGCTTGTGCTTCCAAGCCTCTATTCGGAGCTTGAAGGGCCGGCGCTCTCGGGCATTCTCGACGAGCTGTCGGAGGTTCCCTACCTGCACAGGATCATTGTCGGTCTGGATCAGGCCGACGAAGCGCAATTCCGCCACGCGCAGAGCTATTTCGCGCGCCTGCCGCAACAGCATATCGTGATCTGGAATGACAGCCCGAGGATGAAGGCTCTCGGCCAAAGGCTTGAAAACATGGGGCTTGCGCCCCTTGAACCCGGCAAGGGCAAGAATGTCTGGAGTTGCATCGGCTATCTCATCGCCTGTGCGGATACCTCCGTGATGGCGATCCATGATTGCGACATTCTCACCTACCGCAAAGAGATGCTGGCCCGCCTTGTCTACCCGGTCGCGCATCCCGATTTCCGCTACCAGATGGCCAAGGGGTTCTATCCCAGAACCGATGGCAAGCACATGAACGGCCGCGTCACGCGGCTCTTGATCAGCCCGCTTCTGATTGCGCTCAAGAAGGTCATCGGGGATCGCGACTATCTCGATTACCTGCGCAGTTTCCGCTACCCGTTGTCGGGAGAGTTCGCGATGCGCACGCCGTCGCTTCCGGACCTGCGCATCCCGTCGGACTGGGGGCTGGAGGTGGGCGTTCTCTCGGAGGCCTGGCGCAACCTCGCGCCCCAATCGGTCTGTCAGGTGGAGATCTCGGACGCCTATGACCACAAGCATCAGGACTTGTCGCCCGAGGATGCATCGCGCGGGCTGAGCCGCATGTCGACCGATATCTGCAAGGCGATCTTCCGCAAGCTGGCCGCCGATGGCACGGTGTTCACGCCCAACCTGTTCCGCTCTCTGAAGGCGACCTACTATCGCGTCGCGCTCGATTTGCTCGAAAGCTACTACAATGACGCGAAGATGAACGGCCTCTCGGTCGACCGCCACAAGGAAGAGAAATCGCTGGAACTCTTTGCCGAAAACATCATCCGTGCGGGACAGATGTTTCTCGATAATCCCAATGAAACCCCCTTCATCGCGACGTGGAGCCGGGTGAATGCCGCAGATCCGAGTTTCCTGCAGGATTTCAGGCTCGCGGCGGCAGCCGATGTTCAGGAATTCGGGGGATCAGGGGCGGGGTCCTGAGCGGGTTCACCCCCGGTTCGTGATCCAGCGGCACTGATAGGGCGCGAAGGAAATCTCGGGCGCGGAGGCGATGATCTCCTCGCCGCTGAGAAGGTCCACCCATGTGTCGTCTTCGATCAGGTTGATTTCTGACGGGCGCGCGGGAACCGTTTCATCGCTGACATTATGAATCGCGAAAATGGACTGGTTGCGGTCGAGGCTCTGGCGCCAGACCCCGAACAGACGGTCGTCCATGCGCAGGGTGAACTGGGTGCCGTTCGGGTGGAAGGCCGGCTGTCGGGCGCGCAGGCGCAAGCGTTCGGACAGGCCCTCGAGGATCCGGGACTGATCAGAGTGCGTGTCCGCGAGGCGTTCCAGCAGGTCGGGGTAGTGCCAGCGGTGGCGATTGATCGCGCGGTTCATGCCGCGCCGCTCCACCGCGTCGTGATCGTTCAATGTGGCAAGGAACGAATGAATATAGATCGCCGGAATGCCCTCCAGCGACATCGGGATCGTCTGGGCGCACAGGAAGCGCGCGATGTGCAACCCGTCCTCCCCCTTGAAGGTGCGGCGCAGCACATCGAAAAGAGAACAGTTGAGCTCATAGGGGGCTTCGGTTCCGTCGGGCAGCGTGCGCATCGAGACCAGCGCGCCGGCCTCGCCGGCTGTTTCGATCATCCGGTCGCGTTCCTCGGGCGGCAGCACGCCCTCGGCCGGACGCATGCCGATCCCGTCATGGCTGGCAGTAAAGTTGAGATAGGCACAGCCCAGTTGCGCGGGCGGCATCGCCGATTGCCAGCGGTGCAGATAGCGCGCGGTGCCCGATTGCATCGCATGCAGGATCAAGGGCGGCAGCGGGAAGTTGTAGACCGCGTGGGCCTCGTTGCGATTGCCGAAATAGCTGAGGTTCTCGGCGCGGGGCACATTGGTCTCTGTCAGCAGCACAACCGTTTCCTGCGCGTAGTCACACAACAAGCGCAGCAATTGCACGATGGCGTGGGTCTGCGGCAGGTGAATGCAGGACGTACCGGGCTCCTTCCAGATGAACGCGACCGCATCGAGGCGCAGGATCCGGACGCCTTTCTCGATATGCATACGGATGACCCGAAGCATTTCGAGCAGGACTTCGGGGTTTGAGAAGTCGAGATCGATCTGGTCGTGGCTGAACGTGCACCAGACATGGCGCGCGCCGTCTCGTGTCTCGACTTTCTGCAAAAGCGGAGTGGTGCGCGGGCGCACGACCTCAGACAGGTCGTCTTTCGGATCGGCTTCGAAAAAGAACCGGTCATAGGGGGCATTGCCCTGCCTGTAGGCGTTGAACCATGTGCTCTGGCTCGACACGTGGTTGAGAACCAGATCCGACATCAGGTGGAACCGTGAGGCGATCCTCGAGATGTCGCTCCAATCGCCCAGCCGCGAGTTCACGGCGCGGTAATCCGTGACCGCAAACCCGTCGTCGGAGCTGAAGGGGAAGAACGGCAGGATATGGACGCCGTTGACGACGCCTTTCATCTTGCGCGTCAGGAAATCTTCCAGCAGGTCCAGCGGCTTGTGACGTCCATCCGTGATGGAATCGCCATAGGTGATCAAGACCGCGTCGTGTTCCGACCACAGCGAGTTGCCCGCAACACGCGCCCGTTTGCGGCAGCTTGTGCCCTCGGGCCAGAAGGCGTCTTCGATCTGTTGGACAAGGCTGTTTGCGTCGAGATCGGGGTAAATCCGTTCGACCAGCTCCTTCAGGCGCAGATGCAACAAGCTCTTATTTCGTGTCACGCCCTTGTGTCTCCTGAAGTCCGGTCTGGGGCAGCGGACCCTGCCTTCTGTTTTCTTCCGGCTTTCGCGCCCCGAGTCAAACCGTGTCCGCGCGCAACTCCGAAAAAACGTCCGGCCCAGACCGCAGGCCCGCGTGTGTGTGAAAAATCAGGCGCGCTTTGCTCCGCGCGTGGCCAGCGTCACGCCAGCGAGGATCAGCAAGACGGCGATCCAGTTGAACCCGGGCGCTGTGTGCCAGCCAATGCCGAGCAGGGCGAGCGTGCTCAGGCCCGCACAGGTGATCACCGCGCCGATGCCCGCCTGCACAAAGCCTGCCGACCGATCGGTCGCAACGCGCGAGCCCGCCTCAAACCGGCCGAAGAGCGCCATGAAGGGCAGCAGCCCGAGGATCAGCGTGCCGATCCAGACAGGGCGCAGCGCCCACCACGTGCCGGTCCCGGGCTCGACCCCGAGGCCCAGCCCGCCCAGTGCAAGCGACAGGCCTACCAGCGCAATCACGACGCTCAGGTGCCACAGGTAAAGGGTCATGATGCTTTGGCCCGCAACGATCACAAGCGCCCATGGTGTTTCCCGTTGCAGCCAACTCGAAACCGGTTTTGCCAGCAGCAGCATCAACCCGACCTGAACAGAGCCAAGCGCCAGCATCGCGGTGGTCGGCGGGCGCGTGTTCGAGAAAGCCTCACCGGGGACGGAGACCATGCTCAGCGGATAGTTTGCCGGCCCCAGTAATATGGCCATCCAGACCGCGCCCAAGGCCAGCAGAAATGCGATCCCGCGCGCGCCGATATCGCCGCGCCACCACCAATATCCAAGTTGATGCGCGGCCAGCCAGACCGGGGCGTAATTGACCCATCGCAGCCATGTCTGCCCCAGCCCCACACCGATGATATCGACCAGAATGGCCAGTCCGGCAAGAAGCGCCACGGACCACAGGCCCGCCCGTTCCCAGAAGGCATAAGATACCGGAACGACCAGCGACACCATGAGATATACGGCCAGAAACCACACCGGGATCAGGGCGGCCCGCGAGGCGTTCGCGACCAGTTCGGGGTCCACCTCCAGCTGATACGCGATGGCCGCGGCGATGGCCCATAGGATCACCAGCGGCACCACGGGGACCAGCAAACGTCTGAGCCTGCGCGTGGCCCACAGATCCCGCTTGTCCTGCGAGCGGCGCGCCGATGTCCATGAGGCGGCGTTCGAATAGCCGCCCACGAAGAAGAACACGGGCATCACCTGAAACAGCAAGGTCAGATACTGCGTCCATGGCAGTTCGGCGAGGATGTTGCGCAGCTCCAGCGTGCCTTCGGGCGCATAGGGCGCCACCAGAAACCAATGCCCGAGCGCCACGAAACCGATTGCGGCGGTCCGGTAGAAATCGGCAGCCCGATTGCGGCTTTCGGGCGTCTGACGTGCGGCCTCGCGGGCGCGGCTCAGCATGCTCATACTCAAGTCCCTCGCGATTTCACGTCAATCTGAGCCGATCAACCGCACGTCGGCAAGAGGCTTGAGCGGCCCCCGACGCGACGTCAATGCTGGGACGGGGGTGGGGCGTCGTCTCGCCGAAATGGCGAAAAAAACGGGCCGCAGGGACGTCTGGATCAGGTGTCTTAAGGCGTGTTCTGGTCAGAAGCCGCGTCCTGACGGTGCCTGATCTCGGCGGCACCGAGGATAGCCACGGGGCATCGGGCGGCCTCCAGCAGCCGTTTCAACTCTTCCCGGGTTCTCAGCGGCCCCGCGCTGAAATCCGCGACCACGGTGGCGGCATGGCTTCGGTCGACCTTGGCAAGGATGTCCTGCGTCGCTTCGCCCTCGGCGGGCTGCATTTCATCCACCACCGTGCTTTGCGCGCGCGCAAGTGCCTGCGCGACATCCCGCGCGTCCGTGCCCGTGCCAATCAGAAGAACGCGCCCGCGTTGTCGCAGGATCGGCCGGTGGCCCAGCACGACGACATCCTCCTTGGTCACCGAGGCGCAGACGGTGCCGGTCAGCTCTCCGGTCTCTGTGGCGAAGCGCCAGCTGGTTGCGTGGCTGGCAGCGGCCGAAGCAAGCGCACGTTCAAAGGCGCGGGCGTCGCCTTGTGACAGGCCATGCGCGCGTTCTTGCGAGGGGATGCTGAGCAAGGCCCCGCGGCTCGAGACGATCTGCTGTTTTGCGGTGACGGCGAGGTCGGCGATCCTCTCGCCCGCCAAAAGCCCCGCGAGGCGCGCCGGCATCAGGTCCAGCAAAGGCACGATCAGCGGCAGCGCGGCTTCGGCGTCGGCAAAGCTTGAGGCTGCAATCACAAGTCGGCGGGCCTGTTGCGAGGACCGGGTCACGCGGGGTCTCCGTTGCCCGTTTCTTCCCGCCGGGCGCCAAAGGCCCGCCGCGCGTCGGCAAAGCTGCGCAGCTGGGCTTCCACAAGGGCATTCACACTGCCGGCTTCGAAGGTCCCGTCTTTTGATCGCTGGCCTGCAGGCGTTCCGGTCAGAAGTTCCATGGCCTGATCGACCGTGCTGACGGGGATGATCCGGAAACGCCCGGCCTCTGCGGCTTCGATCACGCGCGCGCGCAGCATCAGATGCGCGACGTTGGACGCCGGAATGAGAACGCCCTGATCTCCGGTCAGCCCGCGCGCTGCGCAGATGTCGAAAAAGCCCTCGATCTTCTCGTTGACGCCGCCGATGGGCTGAACCTCGCCAAGCTGGTTAACGGACCCCGTTATCGCGAGACCTTGGCGGATCGGCTGTTGTGACAGCGCCGAGAGCAGGGCGATCAGCTCAGCGCAGGAGGCGCTGTCGCCGTCGATCCCGCCATAGCTCTGTTCGAAGACAAGGCTCGCATGGAGCGAGAATGGCACATCCAGCGCATAGGTCGATGTCAGGTATCCGGCGAGGATCATCACACCCTTGGAATGGAGCGGGCCGCCCAGTTCCACCTCGCGTTCGATATCGATGAGCTTGCCAGTTCCCATCCGCACGCGGGCCGTGATGCGGGAGGGGCGCCCGAAGCGGTGACCGCCCAGCCCCACGACCGACAGGCCGTTGATCTGGCCGATTTTTGCGCCGTCAGTGTCGATCATCAGGGTTTCGCGGGCGATCGCTTCCTGTGTCCGTTCCTGAATTCTTGCGCCGCGCCGGTCGCGCTCTTGCACCGCGCGCTCGACATCTTGTGCCGCGACTTCTGTCTGTCCGCCGGAGCGGGCGTAGTGCTCCGCCTCGCGCAGGATATCGGCGATCTGAGCAAGCTTCAGCGACAGCTTCTCGCCGTCCTCGGCCATCCGCGTCGCCTCGTCGAGAAGCCGTGCGACACCGGTGTCGTCAGGCGGCAGGAGCTGCTCCTGTTTGCAGTAGCTCCGGACCAGATCCGCAAGGGCGCCCAGAGAGGCCGCGTCGCGCGCGACGCTGTCCTCGAAATCCGCCTCGATCTTGAAAAGGTCAGGGAAATCGGGATCGAGCATGACCAGCAGGGCATGCAGCATCCGGTCTCCGATCAGCACCACGCGCAGATCCAGCGGGATGGGGTCGGGCTCCAGCGAGATGGTGGACATCAGGCTCATGCGTTCGGCCAGCGATGTGATGGTGATCGCGCGTTTCTTCAGGCTGCGCTTGAGCGCGTCCCATGCAAAAGGCTCCGCGAGCACCCGCCTTGCGTCGAGCACGAGAAATCCACCATTCGCACGGTGCAGGGCACCGGGCCGGATCAGCGTGAAGTCGGTGACCAGCGAGCCCATATGCGAGACATGTTCGATCCGGCCCACCAGCCTGTCGAGCGTCGGCAGATCCTCGGTTTCGACCGGAGCCGTTGTCTGGCTCTCGGAAGACTGGCCGACGACCACGTTGACCATGTAGCGCCCGAAGATGGGATCGCGATGGGATTTCCCCAAGGGCTCGGGGAAGGGGCCTTCATTGGTCTGGGCCGTGGTCTGCAGGAACAATTCGGGGTTCGCGATCATGTCCTCGCGCACGCGGGCGAGATAGGCGCCGATCTCCTCGCCATTGCCCAGATGCGTTTCGGCCTCGGTGATCCGGCTCGAGACCGCGCGTTCGGCCATTTCCGCGTTCAGCGCCTCGACGCGGGCCCGATGGGCGCGTTCCAGTTTGGGCGCTTCGCCCAGAACTTCGGTGAGCCCCTCCTGAAGGCGCGGAATCTTCTCGTCGATCTTCTCCTGCTCCTCTTTCGGGAGCTTGTTGTAATCCTCGGTCTTCAGAGCCTCGCCGTCGCGCGTGGCGGCGACCATGTATCCCATCGGCGTGCGCAGGACGGCCACGTCTTCCTTGCGCGCGCGCTCGGCGAACTCGGCCATCGCCTGTTCCTGCCGCTCCCCGAACTCTTCGTCGATGGCGCGGCGCTGGGTCTGGTATTCCTCGGATTCGAAAAGTGCCGGAATTTCGCTGGCCAGATCGTCAACGACCCGCTCCATCTCCTGACGCAGCCTGTCGGCCATGCCCGGCGACAGGCGCAGGGCGAAGGGCTTGTGCGGTGCATCGAAATTATTGACGTAGGCCCAGTCGGGCGGGCGGTCGCGGCGGGCGGCCTCTTCGCGCAGCACCTGATCAACCGCGGTGTGCCGCCCGGTTCCGGGCGGGCCCAGCACGAAGAGATTGAAATCGCTGCCGCGCATCTCCACGGCCAGCCGCAGGGCCCGCAACCCGCGGTCCTGACCCACAAGGGTGGGCGCGGGCAGGGCGCTTGCGTCTTCGGGCGCCGTGCCGCGCAACGCGGCCGGATCGCAGCGCTGCCGCAGCTGCGCGACGCCCAGAGGTTTCGGCAAGGCACGCGCCATCTTCACGTTCTCCAGTTCCAACGCATGTTTGCGAGCTTGCCGTGTCCCCGGCAGGCAGGTCTTGATCCGTATCAATGCATGCCTCCCGTGCCGGCATGATGATCGAACACATCGCGGCGGGACCAAGAGACGAAAAAGAGAGGGGTATGGACGCTGAAGCCAAAAACAGCCCGCAGCACGGGCATGTCACGCTCAGACGGTCCATCGGTCTTTCCGGGCTGATCCTCTACGGGCTGGGCGTCACCATAGGGGCCGGCATCTATGTCCTGGTGGGCGAAACCGTCGTGCGCGCGGGTCCGTTTGCCCCGGCTGCCTTCCTGCTTTCGTCCTTGGTCATGGCATTCACGGCCGGCTCTTTTGCAGAGCTTTCCGCACGTGTGCCACAAGCCGCGGGTGAGGCGGTCTACGTGGAGGCCGCCTTCCGCCGCCCTTGGCTGACGATTATCGTGGGGCTCGCAGTTCTGTTCGAGGCGATGATTGCCGCCGCGGCGATCTCGGTCGGGGCGTCGGGCTATGTGGCCGAACTGGTTCCGCTGCCCCGCGAAGTGCTGATTGCGGGGATCGTGCTGGCGATGGCCTCGATCGCAGCCTGGGGGATCCGCGAATCCGTTGCCATCGCGGGGGCGATGACGCTGATCGAGATCGTCGGGCTTCTCGTTATCATTGTCGCGGGGGTTTCGATGGACCCCGCCGCGCTCGCGGATCTGCCGGCGACACTTCTGCCGCCGCTCGATGACACTCTGGCAATCTCGGGCGTGCTCGGGGCCAGCCTGATTGCCTTTTTCGCCTTCATCGGGTTCGACGATATCGTCAACCTCGTGGAAGAGGCCCGCAGCCCCCGCCGCGATCTGCCATGGGCCATCGGGATCACGCTGGTGCTGGTCACGCTTATCTACGTTCTTGTGTCCTTTATTGCCGTGCGCACCGTTCCGGTCGAAAAGATGGCCGAGACCGATGCGCCGATCAGCCTTCTCTTCGAGGAACTGACGGGAATCCCGCCACTGGGCATCACCCTGATCGCGATCATGGCGACGATGAACGGTGTGGTCATCATCCTGATCATGGCCGCACGGGTGGCTTATGGCATGTCGAAGGAGGCGCGCCTGCCGGCCTGGATCGGGGCGGTCTCGCCGCTGACACGCACGCCGCTGCGCGCGACGGTGCTGGTGACGGCCGCGGTTCTGTTCATGGCGCTCTACATGCCGCTTGATGTACTGGCCGAAACCACGTCCGAGGTCATCCTCGCGGTGTTCTTTATGGTCAACCTCGCCTTGCTGCGCCTCAAGATCATCGGGACGCCCGTGCCCGAGGGGGGCTTTAGCGTTCCGTGGGTCGTTCCTCTGGGTGGGATGATCACCTGTTTCGGACTGCTGTTCGGTGCGTGGCTGGTCGGAGGCTAACGCTGCGAGGGGGCCTGCCGCCAAGCTGGTATTTGACCATATGGAGCGGGCCGCACAGGGCGCGATGCTTGGTTTGCCAACAGGGAAAATCATGCAAGACTGGCTGCATAGCCCGAATGGCCCTCTGCGGAGGGTCGCGCGCGTGGGGCAAGAGGCCGACAGACGGCCCGCGGCCCGCGCACAGAGGGAAAAATAGGGAAGGAAGACAATGTATAAACGAATTCTCACGGCCACGGATGGCTCCGAGCTGGCTGAAAAGGCCGTCGCGCATGGTGTTGCGCTCGCAAAGGCTGTCGGTGCCGAGCTTTACGCAGTGACCGTGACCGAGACATGGTCCGCGCTCGAGCTTGGCCGGAAAGCCGACGAAGGGCATATCGACGCCGTGGATGCCTATAAGGAGGCGGCCGCCGAGATGGCCGACACGATCCTCGCCAAGGCGAAGGACATCGCCGCCGAGGCCGGCATGGAGATGCAGACCCTTCACATCCCCGAGCGCGGTGCCGCCGAGGGGATCATGGATGCCGCGAAGAAACATGACTGCGATCTGATCGTCATGGCCTCGCACGGGCGTCGGGGGCTTGGCCGGATGCTGTTGGGCAGCCAGACCTCGGAAGTTCTCGCCTTCAGCGATATCCCGGTTCTGGTTCCACGCTGAGCCTGGGCGCGCGCTTTCGATACGGCGCATTTGAGAGGCGGATTTCCGGTGACCCTGCCGGGAACCCGCGACCAGTTGGGCCCGGTTTTCGTGCGACCGCGCGCTTCAACGCGCCCTCGAAAACCCGGATCCCAGTCGGAACATTTGCGCCTACCAATTAGGCAAAGCTCCAGTTTTTGCACAAATTAGTTTTATCCACGCATTTTTTCCTTTGTATGACGATCCCACAATAAGGGGCTTTCGTTGACAGCAATTTGGCCGTGGTCCTACCAGAAGCCACCGAGGGGGTGAGCTGCCGGTTGGACTTTTGGACGGCATCATTTCCGGAATGAGCGCGATCTTGATGGAGGTCGGGATTGCAGAAATTGCCACGGACGCCGCGCCCGATCGAGGCTGCGCCGCGCCCGGTGGCCTAAGAACGGAGACTGAACATTGTCACATAAGTCTATGATATCCCGCAGAAACTTTCTTCGTCAGGGCGGAAACGTCATTGCCGCTGGTTCTCTCGCATCCGTTTTGCCGAGCATGGTCTCCGCTGCGGGCCCTGTCACCGTCGGCTTCATCTACGTTGGCCCGCGTCAGGATTTCGGCTGGAACCAGTCGCACTGGGATGCCGCCCAGAAGATCGCGGCGATCGACGGGATCAAAGTGGTCGAGCAGGAGAACGTGCCCGAGACCGCCGAGGTCGAGAAAGTTATCCAGAGCATGATCGAGCTTGACGGCGCCAAGGTAATTTTCGGCACCTCCTTCGGGTACTGGGGCAGCATCAAGAAGATGGCCGAGGCCTATCCCGATGTTCTGTTCACCCATATCGGTGCGATCTGGAAGGACGGCGATCCCAAGAACGTCATCGGCTACCGCGGCTACACCGAGGAAGCGCATTACCTGTGCGGCATCGCGGCCGGCCGGATGTCGAAAACCGGCAAGATCGGTTTCATCGGCTCCAAGCCGCTCTATTTCATCTACAACAACTGCAACGGCTACGTGCTGGGCGCGCGCTCCGTGAACCCCGACCTGACCTGCAACGTGGTCATCACGGGCGAGTGGAACGATCCGGTGCGCGAGGCGGAAGCCACCAACAGCCTGATCGATCAGGGCTGTGACGTGATCATCGCCAATGTCGACAGCCCGAAGGTCTCGGTCGAGACCTGTGAGCAGCGCGGCGTCTATAGCTGTGGCTACCATTCCAATCTCGGATCGCTTGCGCCCAACGGCTTCCTGACAGGGGCCGAGTGGAACTGGGCCTCCGGCGCGGAATTCGTCGAAGCGTTTGTGAATGGCGAGCCTTACCCGAACCTCAAGCGCGGCGGTTTCAAGGAAGACATGGTCGGCCTGAGCCCGTTCGGTGCCGCGGTTCCGCAAGAGGTCCGCGACGAGGTCATGGCCGCCAAGCAGGCCCTGATCGACGACACGCTGCAGATCTATTCGGGCCCGCTGAATGACAATCAGGGCAACGTGATCCTGAAAGAGGGCGAGGTGATCTCGAACTCCGACACACCCTTCAAGCTTGGTGTGAAATTCTTTGTAGAAGGTGCGGTCGGGTAAGCCTCCCGCAGGACAAGTCTGAAAAATGGGAAGTGCTTTCCACAAAAGCGCGGAAGCGGTGGCAATCAATGCGGCCGCTTTCGCAATCACACTCGGGCTTTTCGGAGTGTATGTGGCCACGCTTGGCCACAACCCCTTTGATGTCTACTACATCCTTTATCTGGGCTCATTTGCCAAACAGATCTCCATCGAAAGCACGCTGACGAACGCCGCGCCCTTGATGCTGACAGCGCTGTGCACGGCGATCCCCGCGCGGGCCGGCCTGCTTGTGATCGGGGGCGAGGGGGCGCTTGTCGTGGGCGGTGTCGCCACGGTGCTGGCGGGTGTTTTCTTGGGCGGATGGCCGTTTTGGGCCGGCGTGCTGGTGATGGGGCTGGCCGGTGCCGTCGCCGGAGGTCTGTGGATCGCGGCGGCCGGTGCGTTGCGCCAGTATCGCGGCGTGAACGAGACGATCTCGACCCTGCTGCTCAACTATATCGCGATCGCGATCATGTATCACCTGATCTCCGGTCCGATCCGCGATTACGACCGGGTTCTGAAAACCTCGAGCTGGAGCATTCCCGAAGAGCTGCGCGTCGGCGTCATGTCGATTGTCGATGTGCACTGGGGGCTTGGCGCGGGCATTGTGGCCTGTCTCGTCCTCTATGTCCTGATGCGGCGCACCACGTTCGGGTTCGGCATCGATGTGCTGGGCGGCAACCAGCGGGCGGCCCAGATGGCGGGTCTGCCGATCAACCGCATGGTGCTGATCTGCTGCTTCTTTGGCGGTGCTGCGGCAGGGCTTGCGGGCGCTTTCGAGATCATGGCCGTGCACGGGTTTGCCAGTGAATCCCTTGTCGTAGGCTTCGGCTACGCGGGCATTCTGGTGGCATTCCTGGCCCGTCAGAACCCCGCCGCGATCATTTTCGTGGCGATCCTGCTGGGCGGAATTTCGGCCAGCGGCGGGTTGTTGCAGCGCCGCTTCGACCTGCCCGATGCAACCACACAGGTGCTTCAGGGTCTGCTCTTCGTGGTCGTTCTCGCCTCGAACGCGGCCTACGGACGCTTCAAGATATTTCAACCCAAGGAGGTGCAGCCGTCATGATCGAAGGAGGTGATCTGGGCTGGTGGGGCGTTCTCATCGCGGTTCTTGGCGGCGCCATCCGCGTCTCGACGCCGTATCTTTTCGTAAGCCTCGGTGAGACGCTCACCGAGAAGGGGGGGCGGGTCAATCTCGGCCTCGAGGGCATTTTGGTGATGGGCGCGATGAGCGGCTATGGCACCGCCGTGCTGACCGGATCGCCGTGGCTGGGTGTTCTGGTCGCGGGATGTGCCGGCGCGTGCCTTGCGCTTGTGCATGGCCTGATCTGCAGCCTGCCAAGGGTCAATGACATCGCCGTCGGTATCTCGCTGTTCATATTCGGAACCGGCCTTGCGTTCTTTCTGGGCAAATCCTTTATCAACCCGTCCGCGCCGCGGCTGCCCGATCTCGAACTGGGAAACTGGAGCGCCTATCCGCAGATCCAGTCCGCGCTTGAGATCAACGTCCTGTTCATCGTCGGCGCCGTCTTGGCCTTCTTTCTGGCCTGGGCGCTGAAAAACACGCGCTGGGGCCTTGTGCTGAGAACCGTCGGGGACAGTTCGGAGGCCGCCAACGCGCTCGGCTACAAGGTCAATCGCGTCCGGATTCTGGGCACGGTCGCCGGCGGGTTCCTGTCGGGGGTCGGGGGGTCGTACCTGTCGCTCTACTATCCCGGCACATGGAACGAAGGCCTGTCGAGCGGGCAGGGCCTCATGGCGGTCGCCCTCGTGATCTTCGCCCGCTGGGATCCGGTTCGCTGTTTCTATGTCTCGCTTCTCTTTGGCGGCGCAACGGCTCTGGGCCCCGCGTTGCAAACGATCGGGATCACCGCGAACTACTATCTCTATGGCGCCGCGCCCTATTTCCTGACGTTGGGTCTGCTGATCCACAGCAGCTCTGTCAAACACGCGCTTGCAGGTGCGCCGGGTGAGGTCTCGATCAGCCGATGAGTGTTCAGATGGATATCTCGACCAAGGCCCCGCCCAAAGTGTCGGTGCGCAACCTGACCAAGCGGTTCGGCGCGCTCACCGCACTCGACGCCGTATCGATCGATTTCGAGCCGGGCACGTTCCACGCGCTTCTGGGCGAGAACGGCGCGGGCAAGAGCACCTTGGTCAAATGCCTGATGGGCACCTACCGCGCCGACGCGGGCGAGCTGGAAATCGGCGGGACCGCGGTTCAGATCAACAACCCCAAGCAGGCGCAGCATCTGGGCCTCGGCATGGTCTACCAGCATTTCACGCTGGTCCCCAGTATGACGGTCGCCGAGAACCTTGTGCTTGGCGAAGAGGACCTCTCGGCGGTCATCAACTGGAAGGCGCACCGCACGCAACTGCAGGCATTTCTCGACACGATGCCGTTTCAGCTTGATCTCGACCGTCCGGTCAGCAGCCTGTCGGCGGGCGAGAAACAGAAGCTCGAAATTCTCAAGCAGCTCCACCTCGGCAGCCGGTTTCTGATCCTCGATGAGCCGACCAGCGTTCTGACGCCGGAAGAGGCTGACCAGATCCTCGGCCTGATGCGCCAGTTGACCGAGGAGGGCCGCGTCTCGGTGGTCCTGATCTCGCACAAGCTGCGCGAGGTCGAGGCCTATGCCGACGAGGTCTCGGTCTTGCGGCACGGGCGTCTTGTCGGGCAGGGCAAGGTCGGGGAACTGACAAAAGCCGACATGGTGCACATGATGGTCGGCAAGGATCAGGTGGCAGATCAGGGCGCGCGGATTGCCTTTGAGGGGGCCGAGGTTGCGCTCAGCGTCAGGGATCTGACGGTCGAGAACGACAAGGGCCTTCCGGCTGTCTGCGAGATCGGTCTCGATGTGCGCAGCGGAGAGATCGTGGGCATTGCCGGCGTATCCGGCAACGGCCAGACCGAATTTGTCGAGGCGCTTGCCGGGCAACGCACGGAGACCGCCGGTGAGATTACGGTGCGCGGAATGCCCTATCACAAGACCCGCAAGGAGATGGACGCGCTGCAGATCAAGCTGCTGCCGGAGGATCCGCTGAACAACGGCTGTGTGCGCGGCATGTCGGTGGCCGACAATCTCTCGTTGCGCAACTTCGACAAGCCGCCCCACGCGGTGGGCGGGTTCTGGCTGAACCGTCCGGCCATTCGCGCGGCGGGCGAGGCGCTGATCGCGCGCTTCAAGATCAAGACGCAAGGCCCTGATGCCGCGATCGAAACGCTCTCTGGCGGCAATGTGCAGCGCACCGTTCTGGCGCGGGAATTGTCCGAAGAGGCCAAGGTTCTGATTGTGCAAAACCCGTGTTTCGGTTTGGATCTGAAGGCGGTCGCGGATATCCGGGGCCGGATTGTGGAGGCGCGCAACAACGGAGCGGCAGTCTTGCTGATCAGCGAGGATCTGGACGAAATTTTCGAACTGTCCGACCGGATCATGGTGATGTCGGAGGGAAGTCTGGTCTTCGAGACCTCCCGAAGTGCTGCCGATCTGCACGAGATTGGGCGCCACATGGCGAGCCATGGGGCCTGACGCGATGGCCGCGTCCCGCCCGTTCCAGATCATCCGCGGCGGGCTTGTGCTGGACGTGGCCGCCCGCGAAGCAGCACCTGCCGATATTCTGCTGAAGGGCGATGAGATCCTCCAGATCGGGGCGCCGGGCATGGCCGCCCCTGAAGAGGCCTCGGTCATTTCCGCCGAGGACAGGCTGATCATTCCGGGCCTCGTGAACGCCCACACGCATGGCCATGGCAGCCTGTCGAAAGGGCTGGGGGACAAGTGGTCGCTCGAGCTTTTGCTGAACGCCAGCCCGTGGACCAACGGGGGTTTCACGCTTGAGGACAAGCGGGTCGCGGCGCAACTCAACGCGGCCGAGATGGTTCTCAAGGGCTGCACGGCCGCCTACGACATGTATTTCGAGTTTCCCACCGCGACGCCGGAGGGGATCGAGGCCATCGGCGCGGGCTATCAGGATCTCGGTGTCCGGGTCGCCCTTGCGCCCATGATGGCGGATATGACGCTATTTCAGGCCATTCCGGGGCTGATGGAGGCGCTGCCGGAGCCCCATCGCACCCGTGCCGCCGCGATGGGGGCTGCCCCCCATACCCAACATATCGCCATGTGCCGCCAGATCATGGAGGCGTGGGCATTTGACCGCGCGGCGGTCCGGCCTGCGCTTGGCCCGACCATTCCGCTGCATTGCACCGACGATTTCCTGACCGCCTGCCGGGATCTGGCCGAGGAGCTTGATCTGCGGATCCAGATGCATCTGGGCGAGTCCAAGGTTCAGGCCGTCTCGGCGCAGGAGCGCTACGGCAAGAGCCTGACGGCCCATCTCGACGGGCTCGGCCTGCTCTCGGAACGCTTCACCGGCGCGCATTGTGTCTGGCTCAACGACGATGACCTGCGGAGCATGGCCGCAAACGGCGCCACGATCGCGCATAACCCCGGTTCCAACCTGCGCCTTGGCTCGGGAATTGCGCCGGCGCGGGATATGCGCGCGCATGGCATTGCGGTCGGGATCGGGACGGATGGCTCGGGCTCGTCCGACAACCAGAACATGTTCGAGGCGATGCGCGCGGCAGCCCATGTCTCCCGCATCACCAAGCCCGATCCCGAGGACTGGCTGGGCACGTGGGAGGTGCTCGAGATGGGCACGATGGGCGGCGCGCGCGTTCTGGGTATGGACAGGCTGATCGGACAGATCGCGCCGGGCTACAAGGCCGATCTCGTGTTCCTTGACCTTGGCAATGTGAACTTCCTGCCGCTCAACAATGCGGGCAACCAGATCGTGAATTGCGAGGATTCAAGCGCGGTGGCAAGCGTCATGATCGGCGGCAAGATGGTTCTGTCCGAGCGCACGTTCACCGGGTTTGATTACGCGGCCCTTCGGGGCAAGGTCGCCGATGCCGCCGCAAGGATCAGGGAAACGAACGTGAAGCTGCGCGGCCAGATGGAGGCCATGGCGGGCTACGTGTCCCACCATTGCGTGGGGCTTGTCTGTCAGACCCACGATGTGAAACGGCGTCTCGACGAGGGAATGGGCTGATCCCTTGACCTGCGATCCGGCTTGCGGATCCCGGAAGCGGTCTCGCGCGCTTTAAACACCCTTGGCTATAGGTGGAACTGCGCCCGCTCCTCGGGATCAAGCTGCGCCACCAGACCCATTTCCCATGACAGGTAAAGCCGGGACGCATCCAGGTTTCCGTCATGCCGGCCATGGGCAAACCACGCGATGTCGGAGGCCAGTTGACCTGTGCCGGGCGCGGGAGCTTCTGTCTTGGCAGAACCCGCGAGGGCCGCCAGCACGTCTGCGTCGGGCTGCGGGAGTTGCCGCGGTTCCAACCCGCGCAGGGCGTCATCCACAAGGGTCACGACGGGCTCATAGCCCAGCATCCGCAGCCACCACGCGGCGAGACCCGCCCTGAGCCCCAGATCATCGGCCAGCACGACCCGCGCCTTGCGCACGCCCACCCACTGATCTGTGGATTGAACCAGTTGCCCGGACAGCGCATGGACAAAGCCGGGCAGGGGATCTGTGGCGGCCTCTTGCTCAGAACGCACGTCAATCAGGTAGGTGGTCCGGTCCGGATCACGCAGAAAATCCGTCAAGCCGGCAGCATCGACGGTCGGGATGTTTTCTTCCTCAAGGAAGTCCGCGGCCCGCGCGCGGGTCTCGTCACGCCCCGCCTCATCGAGCGCAGGATAGGCGGCGGAGCTGTTGTCGCGCTGCAGGGCATAGCCCTCCAAGGCCCAGCCCTGTGTGCCGTTCTCCAGCGCATAGATTTCACGCGTGGAAATCTGGGCAAGGCTGATCGCGCCGATCAGGCCGCGGGTGCGCCCGGCGCAGGTCAGCACCAGCGGGCGGTCATCGGGCAGGGCGGGAAGCCGGTGCGCGATCTCGCCGTTGGGCAGGCAGAGCGCCCCGGGCACGCGCATCTTCTCGTATTCGCGCGGCGGACGGCAGTCGAAGAAATGGAACCCGCGACCCTCGTCCTGCCAGTTGGCGAGATCGGTGGCGGTCAGCATCTTGGGGTGCCAGATCAGTTCGGCCAGTTCGCCCAGCGTCTTCGAGGGCACATTGACCCCTTCGTAAAGCGTATATCCCGCAGCCTCCCAGCCCGAGACGCCGCCTTCGACCACGCGGATATCGGAATATCCCATCGTCTCGAGCGCGCCGGCGGCGCGCGCTGCGCGGCCTCCCTCCGCCCCGTCCTCATCGATCAGCAGGATCGAAGCGCAGACCCGCGGCACAAGATGTCCGACACGTCCCGGCAGGTCGTCCAGCGGCAGCGGAATGGCGAAGAGCGGATGGCCCATGGAAAACGGTCCCGCGTCGCGCAGGTCGAGCAGCGCGACCTCGCCGTTGCAGTGAATAAGCTGCCGCGCCGCCTGCGGTGTGATCGTCTTGGTCATTCGAAACCTCTCCCATGCATCGGGTTCACCTAGGCGCAAACCGCTTGCGAATTCAATGCGCCGGTTCGCGAAACTGCCGCAGGAGGGCGGGTCGCCGCGGCGCTCAATGCGACCGTTGTGCCGTGAAAAATGTGGCCGTGAGCCCCGTCCGAGCGGGCCCTGACGCTCCGGGTTTTGCCGGTGGGTCGCCCGGTTCAGGGCCGGAAATGCATCAACATTGCGCACAAATAACCGGCAACTTTGCTCAAATCGCTCGAAAATCAGGTTTGGCGGGGGTGAATTTTGCAAATTACCCCCGGTTCTGTTGCTCCAGCGACAGGCGTTTGCCCACAAGTTGCGCAAGGTTCGCGCAGCCCGCACGGCGGGAAGAGCCCGAACCCAAGGACTGGGGGACGACCAAAATGGACGTGAACTTGGCTGATGTGCATCAGGAAGTAACCGCTGCGTTCCAACGTTACGAGGCCGCTCTTGTGGGCAACGATGTCGAGGTGCTCGATGCGCTGTTCTGGAGCAGCGCGCATGTCATTCGCTACGGCGCCACGGAAAACCTGCACGGGCAGGACGAGATCCTCGCATTTCGCAAATCCCGCCCCTCAAAGGGTCTGGACCGCACCCTGCGCAACACCGTCATAACCACCTTCGGGCGCGACTTTGCGACCGCGAATACCGAATTCACACGGCCCGGCACCACCCGGATCGGGCGTCAGAGCCACAGCTGGGCGCGCCTGCCCGAGGGCTGGCGGATCGTCGCGGCCCATGTCTCATGGGTGGATGAATCGTGATGGCCCGCGCCCGTTCCTCCCGTCTCACCTCTCGCGAGCTGTCGTCACCGGGATGCGGCGCCACACGACGCGCCACGCGACATCTACGGCCCCTGGGCGCAGACGCCTCTCTTGCGTCGCGTCCCGCACTTCTCCTCCCTCTCCCTCCCGAAACCTGAAAGGAACAAGCCATGAAAAATCCCCTCAACGGAAAGCTGACAAGGCGGGCGCTTGGCGGCCTCGCGCTTGCCGCGGCCACTGCGTTCTCCCTGCCGGCCATGGCACAGGACAGCGTCAAGATCGGTCTGATCGCCTCTCTGTCCGGTCCCTCGGCCAAATCGGGCGAAGCGATCACCCGCGGCATGGCGCTTGCGATCGAAGAGATCAATGCAAGCGGCGGTGTGCTGGGCAAGCCGCTCGAGCTGGTGCGGCGCGACGATGAAGGCAACCCGGGCAAGGGCCTGACAGCCGCGCGCGAGCTGATCCAGCGTGAAGGCGTTGCGGTTCTTTTCGGTGGCCTGCAGACGCCGGTCTCGCTGGCGATCGTGCCTTACGTGAACCAGAGCAAGGTGCCCTTCATGGGGCCGTGGGCCGCTGGCACGCCGATCACGAAGAACGGCGCTGAAGAGAACTACGTGTTCCGGGTCTCGGCCGTGGATGAAATGGTCGACGTCGCGCTGGTCGAGCGGGCGATGACCGTGCATGGCGCGAAAAACCCCGGCATGATGCTGATCAACAACCCGTGGGGTGAATCCAACGAAAAGGGTCTGACCGCGGCGCTGGAAGCCAAGGGCCTGCCCACGGCGGGTATCGAGCGCGTCGAAGCCAATGACATCGACGTCGTGCCGCAGCTGACCCGTCTCAAGGAGGCCGGTGCGGATGCGATCTTCATGGTGGCCAATGTCGGGCCCTCCGCACAGGTCATGAAGTCGCTTGAGCGTATGAACTGGGATGTGCCGGTCGTGTCGCACTGGGGTCCGGCTGGCGGACGCTTCTCGGAACTGGCCGGGCCGCGCGCCAAGACAGTCGAGATGATCCAGACCTTCACCTTCTCGGGCAACGACTCGCCGAAAGCCGCAGCCACGCTGGACGCGCTGAAGGCGATGTTCCCGGAGATCAAGAGTGCGGCGGATGTGACCCCCGCAGTGGGCATCGCAAACGCCTATGACGCCCTGCACCTGACCGCGCTGGCGATTGCCAATGCAGGCTCGCTCGACGGTCCGGCCATCCGCGAAGGCTACTACGCCATCGACAGCTACGATGGTTTGATCAAGAGCTACAGCACGCCCTTCACGCCTGACGATCAGGATGCGCTGGGGCCGGAAGACTACGTCTTCACGCGCTTTATCGACGGTGAGATCATTCCGATCGACTGATCTCTGCCCGCGAAAAGAACACGGAAGGCCGTCCGGCCTTCCGCACTATCTGGGGGATACCTGCGATGATCGCGTCTACACTCATTACCGGACTGGCCCTTGGGGCAATGTACGGCCTCTTGGCGTTGGGGTTCCATGTGACCTACGCCGTGTCGAAAACCGTGAATTTCAGCCAGGGCTCGTCGATGATGTTCGGCGCGGTCATGGGCTACACGTTCATGGTGACACTGGGCTGGCCATTCTGGATCGCCATCCCCGCAGTTCTGGCCTGTTGCGCGGTTCTGGGCCTCGTGGTGGAGCGCTTCCTCGTCAGACCTTTCGCCTCGCGCGGGTCGGATGCGTGGCTGATGGCAACCGTTGCAGGCGGCATCGTGCTCGACAACATCGTGCTTTTCACCTTCGGCAAAGAACCGCGGAGCCTGCCGTCGCCGCTCGCCGAGAACGCCATCGACCTGTTCGGGGCAGGGGCCTATCCGCTGCAGATCATCATTCCCATCGTGGGTCTCGGCATCGCGATGGCGCTGGCGCTGGTCACCGCCCATACGCGTCTGGGCAAAGCCATGCTGGCCGCCGTTCAGCGCCCCGAGGCCGCCCGTCTCGTCGGGGTCAACACGCAGGCCGTCATCGCGGCCTCCTTCGCCATTTCAGCCGTCTTTGCGGGCATTGGCGGTCTTCTGATCGCGCCGCTCTTCAACGTGTCTGCGGGCATGGGTGTCATCTTCGGCATCAAGGCTTTCGCGGCGGCCATTCTTGGCGGCATCACAAGCGCCTGGGGCGTGATGATCGCGGGGCTGCTTTATGGCTGCGTCGAAGCCATCACCACCGCCTATCTGGGGTCGAGCTACACGCAGATCGTGTCCTTCAGCCTGGTCATCTTCGTGCTCGTCACGGTGCCCAACGGCATCTTTGGCCGCGCCGAACTGAAGAAAGTCTGACCGATGAGCCATTCAGATCAACCGTCTGCCCGCCTGAATGCGGCGCGCGCGCTGACCAACCCGGTGACGTCGCTGGCCGGGATCGGAGTGCTCACTCTGGGCACCATCCTTTTGGCGCTGAACTCGGACGGGTATCTCGTGTTCATCCTCGCGCTCTTTGCGCTCAATGTGATGGTCGGTGTCGGCTTGAACATCCTGCTCGGCCTGTCGGGGCAGATCTCTTTCGGCCATGTGGGGTTTTTCGCGATCGGTGCATACACCACGGCGATCATGGTGCTCGGGGGCTACGACTACTGGATGGCGTTCATCGCCGCAGGGGCCGTGAGCGCGCTGGCCGGTGTGTTGCTGGCTGTGCCGGCGCTTCGGGTCACCGGGCCCTATCTTGCCATGATGACAATCGCCTTTGCCTTCATCGTGGAGCATGGCGCGATCGAGCTTCGCCACCTCACCGGTGGCCATAATGGTCTCATGGGGTTCCGGTCGCCCGAATTCATGGGACGGATCTTCTTCGAGACGGAAGTGGCAATCACCGCCATCCTGCTGTCCGGAGTGGCCCTGCTGTTCTACCTGCAATTGTCGCGTGGCTGGTGGGGCATGGCGATGCGCGCCGTTTCCGACAGCGAGGTGGCGGCGCAGTCCATCGGGCTCAATCCGCTCCGTCTCAAGACCGTGGCCTTCGTGCTCTCGGCCGTGCTGACCGGTCTGGCCGGGGCGCTCTTCACGCCCTTGCAGATGTTCATCAGCCCCGGCACGTTCCCGTTCTTCCAGTCCATCCTGTTCCTGCTGGCGGTGATCGTCGGCGGCACCGGCCGCCTGTTCGGACCCGTGGTGGGCAGCCTGATCGTCGTGCTGTTGCCCGAGTTCCTTTCGGGCATGGCCGAGTACCGGCTTTTGATCTTTGGCGGCATCATGCTTGGTGTCCTGCTGATGGCGCCCAAGGGCATCGTCGGCGGGTTGATGAGCCTGATCATGGTCGAGGATCCGCGCCCCGCGCGTGCTTCGGGCCGTGATATCCTCGGCTTCCTGCGCGGCGACGGGACCCATAAGGGTCTGGAGGTCACCGATCTCGAGATCGCCTTCGGAGGCGTTCAGGCCGCCAAGGGCGTGTCTTTCAAGGCCGAGCCCGGGCAGGTGACCAGCGTCATCGGCCCCAATGGCGCGGGCAAGACGACCGTGCTCAATATGATCAGCGGCTTTTACAGTCCCGATGGCGGGTCGATCACGCTGGATCATGACATCGCCGGACGCCCGGCCTGGCAAACGGCGCGCGCGGGCATCGCGCGCACCTACCAGACAACGCAGCTTTTCGATCACCTGAGTGTGGGCGAGAACATCGTGATGGCGCTCGGGGCGCGCAAGCTTGGCTGGCTTCTGGGCAAGCCTGCAAGCGCGGAGCAGACGGCACTGGCCGAGGACCTGCTGGCCTTCGTGGGATATACCGGACCCGTGGCCCGTCCGGCAGGCGACCTGCCGCATGTGGACAAGCGCTTGGTCGAGGTCGCCCGCGCGCTGGCAACCCAGCCCCGCGTTTTGCTCCTCGATGAGCCGGCCGCCGGCTTGATGCGCAGCGACAAGGAAGAGCTGGGTCAGCTGATCCGCAAGATCGCCGGGGCCGGCGTCGCGGTGGTGCTGGTCGAACATGACATGTCGATGATCATGAAGATCTCCGACCAGATCGTCGTGCTCGATGCCGGCGTGCCGATCAAGACCGGCCTGCCGGGCGAGGTGCAGACCGATCCGGAGGTGCGCCGCGCCTATCTGGGCGACAGCGATTACGAGGGCCGCGCGCGCGGCAAACCCCGTGAACATGGGGTCGCCGCCGAGGTTCTGAGCACCCATGGCCTGACCGCGGGATATGGCGCGGCGGCGGCACTTGACGGCGTCGATGTCAGTGTCGAACCCGGAGAGATGGTCGCGGTTCTGGGCGCCAACGGGGCCGGCAAGTCAACGATGATGCGCGCGCTTTCGGGGCTGCATCGTCCGGTCTCGGGGGCGATCACGCTTGAATCGACCCGTGTCGAGGAAATGCCCGCCCACCAGATTGCCAAGGCCGGTCTGTCACTGGTGCCCGAAGGCCGTCAGGTGTTCCCGCTGATGAGCGTGCGCGACAATATCCTGATGGGCGCGCATAACCGCTCCGACGTCGATGAGACCGCCGAGATCGATGCGCTTCTGGCCCGTTTCCCGCGGCTGCGCGACCGGATCGATGCGCCTGCGGGCGTGTTGTCGGGCGGCGAGCAGCAAATGCTTGCGATCGCCCGCGGCCTGATCGCCAACCCGCATATCCTGCTGCTCGATGAACCGTCGCTGGGCCTCGCCCCCTCGATCATCGCGGAGCTTTACGAGGTGCTGGCCGATCTGCGCGACGAGGGCGTCACCATTCTGCTCGTGGACCAGATGGCAACTCTGGCGCTTGCGGTTGCGGATCGCGGCTATGTTCTCGAAAATGGCCACGTGGTGCATGCCGGATCGGCCGAAGTTCTCAGCAAGGACGCGGCCATCGAACAGGCGTATCTCGGGGCCGATGTCGCGGCACAATAACGAAGAGGACTGACAATGGACCTGACATTACACAACGTGAGCCTGCCGGCGGATCCGGACACCAAGCTCGACATCGGCGTGCATGGCGGCAAGATCGTGGAGATGCGCCCGACAGGCACGCTCGAGGCCGGCGACCGCGCGCTCGAACTGGAGGGACGGCTGGTTCTGCCGGGCTTCGTGGAGACCCATATCCACCTCGACAAATCCTGCATTCTCGACCGCTGCAGCATGAAAGGCGGGCTTGAGGACGCCATCGCCGAGGTGGCCGGTCTGAAGGCGGCCTTCACGGAAGAGGACGTAGCGACACGCGCGGCCAAGACCCTGCGCAAATGCGTGCTCAAGGGGACCACCCAGATGCGCACGCATGTCGAAGTGGACCCGGTCATCGGGCTGCGCGGGATCGAGGGCGTGAAACACGCGATCTCGGAATTTGCATGGGCGATCGACGTGGAGATCTGCGTCTTCCCGCAGGAAGGTCTTCTGAACAATCCGGGCACCGACGAGCTGATGGTCGCGGCGCTCAAGGACGGGGCAGGTGCGGTCGGCGCCGCGCCCTATACCGACAGCGACCCGCACGGTCAGATCGACCGGGTTTTCGAGATGGCGCGCGAGTTTGACGTCGATATCGACATGCATCTGGATTTCGGATCCGATGCCACCGTGCTGGATGTGGAGCATGTCTGCCGCAAGGCCGATGAATTCGGCTGGGGCGGACGCGTGGCCGTCGGCCATGTGACCAAGTTTGCCCAGATGCCCGCGGCCGATCTGAGTGCCCTTGCGCGCCGTCTGGCCGATGCCGGGGTCGCGGTCACGGTGCTGCCCTCCACGGATCTGTTCCTGATGCATCGCGACCATACCGAGAACATGAGCGTGCCGCGCGGCGTGACGCCGGTGCACCTGATGGCCGCCGAAGGGGTGAACTGCTCGCTGTCGACCAATAATGTGCTCAACCCGTTTACACCCTTTGGCGATTGCTCGCTGATCCGCATGGCCAACCTCTATGCCAATATCGCACAGGTCGGTCAGCGCGCCGAGATGTCGGGGCTGCTCGATATGGTCTCGTCGCGCTCCGCCAAACTGCTGAACCTGTCGGATTACGGCGTGGCGGTTGGTGCGCCTGCGGATCTGGTCGTGCTTGATGCCACGGACCCGACCATGGCCGTCGCGGAGCTGGCCCAGCCGATGTTCGGCTTCAAGCGCGGCAAGCCGGTGTTCACGCATAAACTTCCTGAACTCCACACGCCGTGAGAACCCGATGATCGACACCGTTAACGCTTTCAAAGAAGAATTCACGCTGTCTGGCGCGCCGGACGGCCCGCTTGCCGGCACCGTTTTCGGCGCCAAGGACCTGTTTGACATCGCAGGCCGGATCACAGGCTGCGGAAATCCCGAATGGGCGCGCACCCATCCCGCCGCAACCGCGCACGCGCCGGCTGTCGCCGCACTGCTGGAAGCGGGGGCAACGCTTGCGGGCAAGACCCATACCGATGAGCTCGCCTACAGCCTGATGGGCGTGAACGCCCATTACGGCACGCCGGTCAACAGCGCTGATCCGCGCCGTGTTCCGGGGGGATCGTCCTCCGGATCTGCCGCCGCGGTTGCCGCCGGTCTGGTGGATTTTGCCCTCGGCAGTGACACGGGCGGCTCGGTGCGCATGCCAGCGTCGTTCTGCGGTTTGTGGGGGATTCGGACCACGTTCGGGCAACTGCCGCTCGATCGCGCGATGCCGTTCACGCATTCGTTCGATACGATCGGCTGGTTCACGCGTTCGGCCGCGATGATGGCGCGCGTTGCCGAGGCCGGTGGCTGCCCCGAAGCGGAACCCGTGTCGCGGCTGCTGCTGCCGGTGGATCTTTGGGCCCGGGCCGATGCGCAGACCGTTGCTGCCGTGGCGCCGGCGCTGGCGAAGATCGAGCAGCAGCTTGGACCCGCGCGCCCGGTTCTGCTGGCGCCCGAGGGGCTGGAGGCGTGGCGCGAGGTGTTCCGGATTTGTCAGGCGGCGGAAATCTGGGACGTGCATGGCGACTGGGTCACGCAGAACACGCCCGAGTTCGGACCCGGTGTCCGGGAGCGCTTCGAGATGGCCTCGAAGATCGGCGCCGAGGACCATGCCGCGGCCAAGGCGCAAAGGCGCGACGTGCAGAACCGGATTGCCGAGATCATGACGCCTGAAACGGTGCTTGTGCTGCCCACCAGTCCCGGTCCCGCGCCCCTGTGCAGCGCGCCCGACAGTTCCTTGAATGATTTCCGGACACGGGCGCTCGAGATGCTGTGCCCGGCGGGACTGGCCGGTCTTCCGCAGCTCTCTATTCCGGCCGGTGTCGTCGATGGCGGACCCGTGGGGCTGAGCCTTGTGGGCGACAAGGGGCAGGACCGTGCCCTGATCACGCTGGCCGCGGCCGCCGGTCATGACGGCTAGCGGGGCGCGCGCAAGGCGGGCGCTCTGCCGCGCCGGGTATGACCCTGAAACACGAAGGATGCCTTGTTGCCGGGGCGCCAACCGATCAACCAATGGAGCCCTGACATGACAGATCCCGTCACCTCAGCCAAAGAAATCGTGGAGTCCTATCTCGAACGCTCGATGGTTCCAGACCCCGAAGGGGCTGCCGCCTATGTGGCGGATGATTTCAGGGTGCTCTTCACGGGGGGGCGGAAATTCTCCGGTCCGGACCAGACCGCGGCCTTCAACGCCAAGCGTTACAAATGGGTCAAGAAGCGGTTTTTGCGCACCGATGCCTGCCTCGACGCGGCCAGCGGAGATGTTTACGTCTACAACACCGGCTATCTTTACGGCGAATGGCCCGATGGCACGCCGTTCGAGACGAACCGCTACATGGATTGCTTCGTTGTGCGCGATGGCAAGATCGTCAGCACCGATGTCTGGAATGACAGCGCGGAGATCCTGCTGGCCCGCGCGGGACTGGCCGAAGCGCCGCTCTGAGTGCTTCAGTCCTGCCGCGGACCAACTCTCCTTTGCGATCCGGCAGCATTGAAATGGCCATGGGCCTCCAGCCAGATCATCAACTCCTCGCAGGACATCGGCTTGGCAAACAGATAGCCCTGAAAGTGGCGCAGGCCGATCTTCATCAGCGTTGCCAGTTCCGCTTCGGTCTCGACCCCTTCGGCAATGGCGTCGATCCCCAGCTTGCGGCATAGCGCAAAGATCCCTTCGGTGATCGCGCGGGTTGCAGGTTCTGAATCCACGTTCTTGATCAGGCTCCGGTCGATCTTGATCTGGTGCACGGGGAATTGCTGCAGGCTGGCCAGCGCGGTGTGTCCCGTTCCGAAATCGTCCAGTTCGATCCGGAACCCCGCTTGTGCTAGCGCGCGAATGTTTGACGAAATCAGGTCTGAGCGATCGTCGAGCAGCGTGGACTCGAGGATCTCCACATTGACCTGCTCGGCCGCGATCCCGTGGGCGAAGAGCTCATCGAGGACCCGTTCCACAATGGACGGATCGCGCAGTTGCGCGCTTGAGAAATTCACCGAAACGCGCGGGTCGGGCAGTCCTGCGGCGCGCAACTCTTTCAGCAAGCCCAGGCTGCCGCGCACCATGCGCCGGTCAATGGCGCCAATCAGCCCCGTTTCATTCGCAACCTCGATAAAGGCGCCCGCTGGCAGACATGCGCCGGAGGCATTGCGCCAGCGTACGAGGGTTTCAAGCCCGGACAGGGCGCCGCCGGGCATTTCGATCTGGGGTTGAAAGAAGGGAACGAACTGCTCCTCGGCAAGCCCCTGTTTGATCTGGGCGGCAATCCGTGCGATCTCCACCGCCTCGTGGCGCATCTCGGGGCAGAAGGCGACGGTCCGGTTGCGCCCCAACGCCTTGCTTTGCATCAGCGCCGTATCTGCATCCAGCAGGGCCTGTTCGACGGTTTCCGCATCGCCCCCGCGCCAGATCGACAACCCGATGCTCGCGCCGACCTGACAGACCCGTCCGCCCGACAGGATCGGCTCGATGACCTTTGACCTGATCTCCTCGGCCATCTGTGTAATCTCTTCGTCGGTTTTGTCCGTCCGGATGGCGATGACAAATTCGTCGCCGCCGACACGTGCAATATGGCCGTCTTTGTCGATGCAGCGGCGCAGCCGGTCGGCGACTTTCTTCAAGACCAGATCACCGGCTTCATGTCCCAGCGCATCGTTGATCGTCTTGAACTTGTCGAGGTCGAGATTGAGCAGGGCGACGCAGCCCTCCTGCGGAGAATGGTTTGCCGTGGCAAGGAGGTGTCCAGACAACCCCCGTCGGTTCAAAAGCCCCGTCAGCGCGTCGGTCGATGCGGCACGCTCCAGCTCGGCCTGATGCGCTTTGCTCTTCGTGATGTCGATGCGAAACGCGACGCGCCCGCCTTGCGATGTCGGGCGGTCGACATGGCGCAGCCAGCGCGTCGCGCCATAGCGTACTTCGGTCACGACATCCGCGCGCCTGAACTCGGAGAGTGTCTCTTCCACCCATTCCTCTTCCCGACCATCTGCCGCTGGAAAAAGCTGCTTTGCCGCAGCCGCAACGACGATGCTTTTGTAGCTGATACTGGACAGATCCTCATCCGGGGCGAGGGCGTAGACCTCCCGGAACTTGTCATTGCAGATCACCAGATGCTCATACTGGTCAAACAAGGCAAAGGCGTCGGGGATTGCCGCGCTGACCACGTTCAGCTGATCGGTGACCGTGGCGATCCGGATCTCTTTGGCGACCTGTGCGGTCACGTCGAAGATGAAGGTCAACCATGTGACGCCGCCATCGGGCAAGCGCTCGGGCGTGCCGCGTCCGAGCAGGTGTTTTTGTTGTCCCTTGGCATCCGTGATGCGGAAGCGGTGATCCCAATGCGTCAGGCGTTCGGCCGATTGTGCCACCGAGCTCTGCATATCGGCGAGATCGTCTACGTGGATCATCTCCCAAAGACAGCTGGGGTCCTGCTGGATGTCGTCGGGGCTGACGCCCCAGATTTCCTCGCAGGCTTCGTTGAGAAAGCGGACCGTGTCCGTCCCGTCCGCCTTGATCCCGTAGAGAAACGCCGCCCCCGGCACATTTTCGGCGAAACGCGATAACAGACCTGATCTTTCGGTATCCATTGTGCCCACGTGCCCGTACTCGATCCTGACCCCGACCGGACGTTAGGGTTGAAACGATAAGAAAGCGTGAACTGGAAAAGCCGACGGATGCCGCATTGCGTTGGCGCACCTGCGCTCTTGCCCGAGCTAAAGGACACCGCCCAAGGACGGCCCCGTTGTCGCCGGCTTCCGTTTCGTTTTACTGTGGGCGGTGACGCTGCCGGCGAGGATGCTGCGATGTGCAGTGTCGTGATTGAACAGGGACACGTTGCGCAAAATGCCCCAAGCCAAGCCCAAGACCTCCGCCTCGAAGGTTGTGCCGTCTCAGGATCCGCACCGCGTCACGCTCGACAAGGAGCGCAACCTTGAAACGGCGATCGGCAAGGAGGTCCGTGGCTTCCGCAAGGCCAAACGCATCACCGTCAAGGAGCTGGCCGAGCAGACGGGGCTGTCGATCGGGATGCTGTCCAAGATCGAAAACGGGGTGACGTCGCCCTCCCTGACGACGCTGCAACTGCTGGCCAATGCGCTCGGCGTTCCGGTGACGGCGCTCTTCCGCGGGTTCGAGGAGCACCGGGAAGCGGTGCACACGAAGGCCGGGCAGGGGGTCGACATGATCCGCGAAGGGACGCGGGCCGGGCACCAGTACCAGCTTCTGGGCCATATCGGCGCCAATTCCAGCGGGATCGTGTCAGAGCCCTATCTGATCACGCTCGACGATGCCTCCGACGAGTTTCCGACCTTCCAGCATGACGGGTTGGAGTTCATCTACATGCTCGAAGGTCAGGTGAAATACCGCCACGGGCGCAAGCTCTATCACCTGGAGCCGGGGGATACGTTGTTCTTCGATGCCGATGCCCCGCATGGGCCCGAAGAGCTGATCGATCTGCCGATCCGGTTTCTCTCCGTCATATCCTACCGGAACGCGGCCGGCGGGTCCGAGGGATGAGTTTCTCCTGAGTTGAAGAAGTTTCCCCACAGTGATATGAGATTCGCGAAGGATTCACTCAGGAGACAACGTGTATGTGTGGGATCGTCGGCCTTTTTCTCAAGGACAAGTCACTGGAGCCAAAACTCGGTGCAATGCTCTCGGAGATGCTGATCACGATGACCGATCGCGGACCCGACAGTGCGGGGATCGCGATCTACGGGGCGGATAACGAGGGAACGGCAAAACTGACGGTGCAATCGGACAATCCGGGGGTGGATTTCACGATGCTGGCCGAGGATCTCGGCGCCGCGATCGGCGCGCCGGTCACGCTCAACCGGAACGACACCCATGCCATTCTGGACGTCCCCGGCGACAAGCTTGAAGTCGCGCGGGACGCGCTTGGCGCGTTGCGCGAGGGGCTGCGGGTCATGAGCGCGGGCGACGCGATCGAGATTTTCAAGGAGGTGGGTCTGCCACGCGACGTCTCGGACCGCTTCGATCTGCCCGCGATGTCCGGCACCCACGGGATCGGGCACACGCGCATGGCGACGGAATCTGCCGTGACGACCGAAGGCGCGCATCCCTTTTCGACCGGCAGCGACCAGTGCCTTGTGCATAACGGATCGCTCTCGAACCACAACTCCCTGCGCCGCAAGCTGGTCCGCGAGGGCATGCGCATCGAAAGCATGAACGACACCGAAGTGGGCGCGGCCTACCTGACATGGAAGATGCAGAACGGGGCGACGCTCGGGGAAGCGCTGGAAAGCTCGCTCGACGATCTCGACGGTTTCTTCACGTTTGTCGTGGGAACCAAGGACGGCTTTGGCGTTGTGCGCGACCCGATCGCCTGCAAGCCCGCCGTGATGGCCGAAACCGATCAATATGTGGCCTTCGGCTCGGAATATCGCGCCTTGGTCAACCTGCCCGGGATCGAAGACGCCCGGGTCTGGGAACCCGAACCCGCAACCGTCTATTTCTGGAAACACTGAGATGCGGACATACAATCTTGAAGCCGACGGGCTGCGCGGTCTGAACTCCGCCCTGCATGCCCAGAACGACACCGTGACCGAGCCGAACTGGGAGGTCACCAATCCCCGCGGCAGCCATGCGATTGCCTGCGGTCTCGACGCGCCGATCGATGTGACGATCAAGGGCTCGACCGGATATTACTGTGCGGGGATGAACCAGCAGGCGACGGTGCATGTGCAAGGCTCTGTCGGCCCGGGCGTGGCCGAGAACATGATGTCCGGTCAGGTCATCGTCGAGGGCGATGCCAGCCAATATGCCGGCGCGACCGCCCATGGCGGGCTTCTGGTCGTGCGGGGCAACGCAAGTTCCCGCTGCGGGATTTCCCTCAAGGGCGCCGATATCGTGGTGCAGGGCAATATCGGGCATATGTCGGCCTTCATGGCGCAGGCGGGCAATCTGGTGGTCTGTGGCGATGCCGGAGATGCTCTGGGAGACTCGCTCTACGAGGCCCGGATCTTCGTGCGCGGCACGGTCAAAAGTCTTGGCGCGGATTGTGTCGAGAAGGAAATGCGCCCCGAGCATCTGGAGCTTCTCAAGGACCTGCTCGAGCGCTCGGGCTGCGATGCAAAGCCCGAAGAGTTCCGGCGCTACGGCTCGGCCCGCCAGCTCTATAATTTCGACGTGGACAACGCGCAGGCCTATTAGGATCAGGAAAACGAATATGGAAAACGCCAAGACACCGCGCACCGTCCCGATCCAGTCGGAGACTTTCTCCAACCCCGTCAATGCCGAGATCCGTCGCGCCGCAGCCACCGGGATCTACGATATTCGCGGCGGCGGCGCCAAGCGCAAGGTCCCGCATTTCGACGATCTTTTGTTTCTCGGGGCGTCGGTTTCGCGCTACCCGCTCGAAGGGTATCGCGAGAAATGCGACACCAGCGTGACGCTCGGCACGCGCTTTGCCAAGAACCCGATCGAGCTCGATATCCCTGTGACCATTGCGGGGATGAGCTTTGGAGCGCTCTCGGGTCCGGCCAAGGAAGCCTTGGGGCGCGGTGCCTCGATGGCGGGGACATCCACCACGACCGGCGATGGCGGTATGACGCCGGAGGAGCGCGGCCATTCCTCGAAACTGGTCTACCAGTACCTGCCGAGCCGCTACGGCATGAACCCCGACGATCTGCGCAAGGCCGATGCGATTGAAGTGGTGGTCGGGCAGGGCGCCAAGCCCGGCGGTGGCGGCATGCTTCTGGGCCAGAAGATCTCGGACCGTGTGGCCGACATGCGGACGCTGCCCAAAGGCATCGACCAGCGCTCGGCCTGCAGGCATCCGGACTGGACCGGCCCCGATGATCTGGAAATCAAGATCCTCGAGCTGCGTGAGATCACCAATTGGGAGAAGCCGATCTATATCAAGGTCGGCGCGACGCGCCCCTATTTCGACACCGCGCTGGCAGTCAAGGCCGGCGCCGATGTGATCGTGATCGACGGTATGCAGGGCGGCACGGCGGCCACGCAGGACGTCTTTATCGAACATGTGGGCATCCCCACGCTTGCCTGCATCCGGCCCGCGGTTCAGGCGCTGCAGGATCTGGGCCTGCACCGCGAAGTCCAGCTTGTCGTCTCGGGTGGCATTCGCAACGGCGCCGATGTCGCCAAGGCGCTGGCACTGGGGGCCGATGCGGTCTCGATCGGAACAGCCGCCATGGTCGCCATTGGCGACAATGATCCCAAGTGGGAAGAGGAATACCAGAAGCTTGGCACCACAGCAGGCGCTTACGACGACTGGCACGAGGGGCTGGACCCCGCGGGCATCACCACCCAGTCGCCGGAACTGCAGGCGCGTCTCGACCCGGTTGAGGCAGGCCGCAAGCTGCGCAACTATCTCAAGGTGATGACGCTCGAGGCGCAGACGATTGCACGGGCCTGTGGGCACAATCACCTGCACAATCTCGAGCCGGAGGACCTCTGCGCGCTGACCATGGAAGCCGCGGCCATGGCGCGGGTGCCGCTGGCGGGCACCGACTGGTATCCCGGCAAGGCGGGGTTCTAAGCTAAGGCGCGGACCTGTCGCGCCACGACAAAAGGGAAAGGGACAACAGACCATGAGCATCGATCTGGCAGCTTTTGCCAAAGAAAACGGCGTCAAGTATTTCATGATTTCCTTCACCGACCTGTTCGGTGGCCAGCGGGCCAAGCTGGTTCCCGCCCAGGCGATTGCCGATATGCAGGAGGAAGGCGCCGGATTTGCGGGCTTTGCTACATGGCTCGACATGACGCCCGCGCATCCCGACATGCTGGCGGTGCCGGACCCGAGCTCGGTCATTCAACTGCCCTGGAAGCCCGAGGTCGCATGGGTCGCCGGCAATTGCGTGATGGAAGGCGAAGACGTGGCGCAGGCCCCGCGCAACGTGCTGCGCCGTCTGATTGACGACGCGGCGGCGGAAGGTCTGCACGTCAAGACCGGCATCGAAGCCGAGTTCTTCCTGCTGACCCCGCAGGGCGACCAGATTTCCGATCCCTTCGATACCGCCGAGAAGCCCTGTTACGACCAGCAGGCGGTGATGCGCCGCTATGACGTGGTGCGCGAGGTCTGCGACTACATGCTGGAACTGGGCTGGGGGCCTTACCAGAACGACCACGAGGACGCCAACGGCCAGTTCGAGATGAACTGGGAGTTCGACGACGCCCTGCGGACCGCGGACAAGCACAGCTTCTTCAAGTTCATGGTCAAATCCGTCGCCGAAAAGCACGGCTACCGCGCAACTTTCATGCCCAAACCGATCGAAGGGCTGACAGGCAATGGCTGCCACGCGCATGTCTCGGTCTGGGACGCGCCGGGCGCTGCGGCGAAGACAAACGTCTTTGCCACCGAAAAGGGCAGCGGGCCCACGGGTGAGCTTGGTTTGTCCGAACGCGGCGCGCATTTTCTGGGCGGGATCATGAAACACGCCAGCGCGCTGGCCGCGATCACCAACCCGACGGTGAACTCCTACAAGCGCATCAACGCGCCCCGGACCATGTCCGGCGCCACATGGGCGCCCAACACGGTGACATGGACCGGCAACAACCGCACCCACATGGTCCGCGTGCCCGGTCCGGGACGCTTCGAGCTGCGCCTGCCGGACGGGGCGGTGAACCCCTACCTGCTGCAGGCTGTGATCATCGCGGCGGGCCTCTCGGGCATGCGCTCGAAGGCGGATCCGGGCAAGCGCTGGGACATCGACATGTATGCGGAGGGCCACAAGGTGACGGATGCGCCGCGCCTGCCGCTCAACATGCTCGACGCGTTGCGGGAATACGATGCGGATGACGAACTGAAGTCGATGATGGGCGGCGAGTTTTCAAGCGCCTATATCAAGATGAAGCATCAGGAGTGGCATTCCTTCGTGTCGCATTTCTCCCATTGGGAAAAAGAACACACGCTGGATATCTAAGCCCGGGCGCGCGTCTGCACGCCGTCTGAGGGCGGCTTGGGTGGGCGTGTGGCTTCGTGCCATGTCCTGACGCAGCCCCTCTGCTTGCGCGACGCCCCGATTGCGTGCGCGTGACGGCCCAAACGGCCCGGGGTCAGTGCTGCGGATTGCGGGTGGACTGGATCTCTTGCACCTGTTCCGGCCATGTCGAGCGAATATAAGCCAGGATATTCCAGATGCCCTCGGGCGCGAGGATGCTCTCGAATCCGGGCATGCCGCTCTGAAACCCCGTGATCCCGCGTTCGGCCAAGGCGCGCTGACCGCCCAGACGGGTGTAGTCGAAAAGCAGCTGGTTGTCGTGATGCCACGTATGCCCGGTTTCGTCATGGGGCGGGGCGGGCAGGGTTCCGTCCGCATTTGGCGAGCGCCAGTTCGGCTGGCCTTCGAGATTGGCCCCGTGGCAGGCCGCGCAATGTTCGCCATAGAGCGCGGCACCCTGGGCGAGATCGCGCCCGTCCAACTCGTGACTGGCCTGTGCCGGCAATGACAGGCTCATCAGGATGAAAATGGCGGCTGTCCGGTGCATGCGAATTCTCCCCTTTGCCGGTCGGATCACTGATCTGATCCGTCGCGGGGCCAGAATATGCGAGTGCGTCGAGACCTTCCACGCCAAAGCTACGTCCGGACCGAAATTCCCGTCATCCGCGCCCTGCGCGCCAGTTTAAGCCCCAAGATAATATTCCCGTGCCCGAAGCCGACGGATTTTGGTCCAGCATGCGTGCTTGTCCGTATCTCCTGCGACGAACAAGAAGAATATCCCGAGCGCATCGAGCCCCCATGAAAACCCGCAAGAAACGAGACTTCCCGACCAAGATCTGCCTGACCTGCGGGCGGCCCTTCGAGTGGCGCCGGAAATGGGCGCGCAACTGGGACGAGGTGCGGTATTGCTCGCAACGCTGCAGGTCGGCCCGATGAACGCGTCAGGGACCGCTTTGCTGCCCGGTTTCGAGGAGATGGTGCAGCCTGTGGCCTTCGCGCCAAGCCGAACCGAGGGCCTGCGCAGGCTCGAGGCCTTTGCCGCGCAGGCAGGACCCGCCTATGCGGCAAGGCGCAACTATGATCTCGGCCCGCAGCGCAGAACGAATGTCTCCTGCCTGTCGCCATGGATCCGGCACCGCCTGATCACGGAGCGCGAAGTGCTGACCCGTGTTCTGCAATCCCACGACCTGAAAGCGGCGGAGAAATTCGTGCAGGAAGTGGTCTGGCGCGGCTATTTCAAAGGCTGGCTGGAACACAGACCCGCCGTTTGGCAGGCGTATCAGTCCGGACGGGATCGGGCGCTGGCCGGGCTGCGTTCTGATCGGCGGCAGGCGGCGCAATTTGCCGCCGCGACGCAGGGCGAAACAGGCATCGAGGGCTTCGATGACTGGGCGCGCGAGCTGATCGAAACGGGTTATCTGCACAACCACGCGCGGATGTGGTTTGCCTCGATCTGGATCTTCACGCTGCGGTTGCCATGGGAGCTGGGCGCGGATTTCTTCCTACGCCACCTTGCCGATGGGGATCCGGCCTCGAACACGCTCAGCTGGCGCTGGGTCGCGGGGCTTCATACGCGCGGCAAGGCCTACACTGCGCGCCCGTCGAACATCGCGACATACACCGGAGAGCGGTTCGCGCCACAGGGGCTGGCCGATCCCGTAACGCCGCTTCACGAAGCAGAGCCCCCCGCGCCGAAACCGATCCCCCCATCAGATACGCTGCCGCAAGGCGACCACCTGCTGCTTGTCACCGAGGAAGACTGCCATCTGGGGGCGGAGCTGCCGCGCGCGCCCGCTGCTGTGCTGGGTCTTTGCCGTCCCGACAGCCGGTCGCCCTTGGGCGTGGGCGAGGTGGTGCGCGGCTTCTGTGAAGGGGCGGTCGCGGACGGTGTGGCACGTATCTCCCGACATCACGGCGTGCCGGACAGGATGCTGAGCGCGGCGTGGCAGGAGGCGCTGGTGGATGCCGCGCGGGACGCCGGCGTGCGTCATGTGCTGACAGCCTATGCGCCGGTCGGGCCTGTTGCGGATGCGCTGAGCAACCTTGAGCCAACTCTGAACCAGGCGGGGATGCACCTTGTGAGGGTCCGCAGGCGCTATGACGACATTCTCTGGCCCCATGCCACGAAAGGTTTTTTCAAGATGAAGATGAAGATCCCCCAGATGCTGGCGCAGCTTGATCTGATAGGTCCGCACGCTGACTTGGCTGCGGGCTCCGGAGGGTCGGCATGAGCGAGATTGGCGAGAAAACGCCCCGGAACACGGATCAGATCTGTGTCTTTTACGATGGCGCATGCCCGCTCTGTCGGGCTGAGATCAGCCACTACCAGAAGACGGATCGCGACGACCGGATCGCCTTTGTCGATGTGACCAGGCCGGAGTTCGAAACCCGCCCGGATCTCTCCCGTACCGAGGCTCTGGCACGGTTCCACGCAACGCGGCCCGACGGGCGGCTCGTCTCCGGCGCCGAGGCCTTCGTTGAGGTCTGGAAAGTGCTGCCGGGATGGCGCTGGCTCGCACGGGCCGCCGCGCTGCCGGGCTTGCTATGGGTGATGGAGCAGGCCTATCGCGGTTTCCTGCGCTGCCGTCCGCTGATGGTGCGCGCGTTCGTCGCGCTGAAAGGCGGCAAGGGCGCACAGGCCAAAGATGACTAGACCCAATACCGGCAGAACGGGGGGCGACGGGCAGGGGCCGCGGGTCGTCCTCGTTCTGGGGGACCAGTTGAGCCATGACCTGTCCGCGCTCCGGCAGGCCAATCGCGCGACCGACACCATCCTCATGGCAGAGGTCTCTGCCGAAGCCACCTATGTCCGCCACCACAAGAAGAAGATCGCGTTCGTCTTCTCCGCGATGCGCCACTTCGCGCAAGAGCTTGCCGCGGCGGGCTGGCAGGTCGACTACACTCGGTTTGATGACCCGGCAAACAGCGGCACCCTGACAGGAGAGCTTGATCGCTGTCTCGCGCGCCATGGCCCCGCGCAGGTCCTGATGACCGAGCCCGGCGAGTACCGGCTCAAAGCGGCGCTCGCAGAATGGGCCAAGGCGTCCCCGATCCCCTTCACGTGCCTTGAAGATACGCGCTTCATTGTCAGCCACAGCGCGTTTCGCCGCTGGGCCGAGGGGCGAAAATCCCTGCGGATGGAGCATTTCTACCGCGACGTGCGCCGCAAGACCGGGCTTTTGATGGACGGATCCGCGCCGGAAGGCGGGCGCTGGAACTACGATGTCGAGAACCGCAAACCGGCCGGACGCGACCTGTTCGTGCCGCGCCCCCTGACTGTGACGCCCGACGCGACCACGGACGCGGTGCTCGATCTGGTCGAGGCGAAGATGGGCGATCATTTCGGAACTTTGCGCCCGTTCTGGTTCGGCGTGACCCGCGCCGAGGCCCTTGCCGCGCTGGACCGGTTCATCGCGGAGGCGTTGCCGAGCTTTGGCGACTATCAGGATGCCATGCTCCGCGACGAGGCGTTTCTCTACCACTCGGTCCTGTCGCAATATCTCAATATCGGCCTGCTCGGCCCGCTTGAGATCTGCAGACGGGTGGAGCAGGCCTATCACGACGGCCATGCACCCCTGAACGCGGCCGAGGGATACATCCGGCAGATCATCGGTTGGCGGGAATACATGCGGGGCATCTACTGGCTGCGCATGCCCGGATATACGGACGAGAACTATCTGGGGGCCACGCGGCCGCTGCCCGATTTCTACTGGACCGGTGAGACCGACATGGCCTGCATGGCGGCTGCCATTCAGCAAACCCGCGACGAGGCCTACGCGCATCACATCCAGCGCCTGATGGTGACCGGCAACTTTGCCCTGCTCGCGGGGCTCGACCCCCATCAGGTGCATGAATGGTATCTGGCCGTCTATGCGGACGCCTATGAATGGGTCGAGGCCCCCAATGTGATCGGGATGAGCCAGTTCGCCGATGGCGGCTATCTCAGCTCGAAACCCTATGCGGCGAGCGGCAACTACATCAACAAGATGTCCGACTATTGTGGAAGCTGCCGGTTCAAGGTGAAGGAGAAAACGGGGCCGGATGCCTGTCCGTTCAACGCGCTCTACTGGGATTTTCTCGACCGCAACGCGGCAAAGCTGCGCGGCAATGCAAGGCTCGCGAATATCTACCGGACATGGGAGAAAATGGGCGCGCCAAAGCGGGACGCATATCTCGGCTCCGCGCGGGCGTTTCTCGACAAGCTCTGATCGGGCGGGGTCGGGATATGCGCTGTCAGGCGCATGAGCTGCGCCTGACATCACTTTGTTTCTAAGCCATTTTACGAAACGTGCTGTGGGATCAGAACCCGACAGCGGCCCCGTCTTTGCGGGAATCCGATCCGGCGGCGTAGCCGCGATCCGGCAGACGGTGGATCAGCTGCGCACCCCCGAAGCCGAAGGCATTGTCGGGCGCTTCCAGAGTGATCTCGTGACCCATCTCGCGCAGTTTCGCGATCGTTTCGTCGGGCAGTGTCGTCTCGCAGGCAACACCCAGACCCTCGGTGACCCGCCAGCGCGGCGCATCGGAGGCCATTTGCGGATCCTGTCCGAAGAGCTGCGTGCGCAGCACCATTTGCAGGTGCCCTTGCGCCTGCATCGGGCCACCCATCACGCCAAAGCTCATCAGCGGGCCGTCCTTGCCCATCAGGAAGCCGGGAATGATCGTCTGGAAGGGCCGTTTGTTCGGGCCGACGCAGTTCTGGTGATTGGGATCAAGCGTGAAACCCGCGCCACGGTTTTGCAGCGCAACACCGGTGCCCGGCACCACGACGCCCGAACCGAAGCCCGAGTAGTTCGACTGGATGAACGACACCATCATGCCGGAGGCATCGGCTGCGGTCAGGTAGACCGTGCCGCCGTGCTTGGGCGCGCCGGCTCCGAAATTGGTGGCTTTGTCCAGATCGATCTCACCGGCCCGCGAGGCCAGATAATCGGGGTCCAGAAGATCCTCGACGGTGACCTCTGTCATGTAGTCGAGATCTGCCACATAGGCCTCGGCGTCGCGCAGCGCGAGTTTCATCGCCTCGATCTGCAGGTGGAAGGCCTGCGGGTCGTCGGCGTCGAGGTCGCGGATGTTGGTGTGCGAGAGAATGCCCAGAGCCATCAGCGCGGCGATGCCCTGACCGTTCGGCGGGATCTCGTGCAGCGTGACATCGTCAAAGGACTGGGAGATCGTGCCGCTCCAGTCCGCCTTGTGGGCGGCCATGTCCGCGACGGTGAGGGCGGCGCCATGCTCCTTAGCGTAGGCTGCGATCTCTTCGGCAATCTCGCCCTCGTAGAAGGCCTTGCCCTTGGTCTCGGCGATCAGGCGCAGCGTGCGCGCATGGCCCGGGCTCTTGAAGATCTCGCCGGCGCGGGGCGCACGGCCCCCGGGCATGAAGGTTTCGGCGAAACCGGGCTGTTCGCTGAGAAGCTCGGTGGCGCGCTCCCAGAGCGTGGCGATGACCGGCGAGACCGGAAACCCGTTCTCGGCATAACCGATGGCGGGCTCGAACAGGGTTGCGAAAGGCAGCTTGCCGAATTTTTCCGAAAGCTCGACCCATGCGGAGACCGCGCCGGGCACGGTCACGCTTTCCCAGCCCCGGAACGGGATCTCGTCAAGACCTTCGAACCGCTCCGGCGTCCAGTCTGCGGGCGACCGGCCCGACGCGTTCAGACCGTGTAGCTCTTTGCCGTCCCAGAGGATCGCGTAAGCGTCCGAGCCGATGCCGTTGCCCGAGGGCTCCACCACGGTGAGCGTGATCGCTGTGGCAAGGGCGGCATCCACCGCGTTGCCGCCCTTTGCCAACATCGACAGACCGGCCTGAGCCGCAAGGGGCTGCGAGGTGGCGACGATGTTCTCGGCCACAACGGAAGAGCGGCGGGACGGGTAGTGATGGTTGGCGCGAAGGTTCATTTCAATGTCTTTCTGGTCGTCAGGTGAGTGAGTGTGTCTGGTATGCGCGGGCTTGGATTTCAGACCGGAGGCACCGCGTGGGATTGAGACTTGATGTTGCCGTCCTTGCGGCGGGCCTCATCGGCCGTGATGGCCTCATCGATCGGGCTGCGATCTGTCATGCCCGAGAAGTTCTCGACCGTCGCAAGCCCCATGGAGAAGAACTTCAGGCGTTCTTCGCTCACGGCGTAGAGGCGGCGCAATTCCGAAAGCGGGTCGGCGTGATCGTCGACGCGCAGATCGAGGGACGGGTAGGGCTGGCCGTCATGGATGCAAAGCCCGGCCGCCTGACGGCCACGCTTGTCGCCGCCGGCATCCTCGCCTGCCTGCATCGCGATCAGGAGACGGTCCACGAAGGGCTGGTCCATCGCGGCCTCGTAGGCGCGCAGCGTCTCGGAGACCACCTCGGGCCCGGTCAGCATGTTTCCCGCGACAGAGACATCCGTGCCGTGGGCATGACCTGCCCAAGGCACGCAATCGGCCCCGGTGTGCTGGGCGATCTGGCCATCGGGCCCGATCATATGCGCCTGACGCATCGACTGGCCCGCGTCGCGTGCAATGAAATCGGTGATGACATCGGTGGCAGATTCGCCCCCGATCAGGCGTGGCAGACCTTCAATACCCCATAGCGGATTGACGAAAGCCTGACTGGCAATCGCGGCTGTGGGCGACAGGTGCGGCACCAGCGATCCGCAGGCAAAGAAGCGGCTCGCAACGGCGATACCGACCTGTCCGGTTGCGGCATCACGGGCGACGATGGAATATGTCATGTGGAAGTCTCCCTTAAGATCTGACCCGGCGGACGGGGCCTAACATGGTCAGCGGCGAACCGCCAGAAGGTGTCTGTGGCGTCAAGCCTCCGCGTCCTCTGGGCGTGTCCTGATCCACAAGCTGCCCAAAGTTTGGGCGGGTTTGTGGATTTTCCGACATTTTGGATTATTTTTTCGACATTCTTTGCGCGAAGGCGTAAAGGTCACGCGCGCGGCCTCGTAAATGGTGCGGGCCGGCGCTACTGCGACCGCACTGGTTCGCATTGGGGGATAAAAGAACTTTGGCACTACTAGAAGTTCGGGATCTGACGATTGCGCTTCGCGCGGACGGCGAAGACACAACACTTGTTCAGGGCGTGAGTTATCAGATCGAAGCAGGCGAGACGCTTGCGCTTGTTGGCGAATCCGGATCCGGAAAATCTTTGTCATCGCTCGCGGTCATGGGGCTTCTGGCCAAGGACCTCGTGGTCACATCCGGCGAGATCGTCATGGATGGCGTGAACCTGCTCGATCTGTCCGAGGAAGAGATGCGCAGCCGTCGCGGACGCGATATGGCCATGGTCTTTCAGGAACCGATGACCTCGCTCAACCCGGTGCTGACCATCGGCGCTCAGATTATCGAAAGCATCGAGGAGAACCTCGGCCTGTCCCGTGCGGCTGCGCGGGACCGGGCAATCGAGCTGCTCAAAGAGGTTGGCGTGGCCGATGCAGAGCGGCGCCTCAAGCAATATCCGCACCACTTCTCGGGCGGGATGCGGCAACGTGTGATGATCGCCATCGCGCTGGCCGCCGAGCCGAAGCTCATTATCGCCGACGAGCCGACAACGGCGCTGGATGTGACGATTCAGGCGCAGATCCTCGACCTGATGGCACGGCTGTGCCGCGAACACGGCACCGCGCTGGTGCTGATCACCCACAATCTCGGGATCGTGGCGCGCTACGCGCAGCGCGTGAACGTGATGTATAGCGGGCGGATCGTCGAAAGCGGGCCTGCCGCCGACATCTACCACAAACCCCGCCACCCCTACAGTCAGGGCCTGTTGCAATCGGTCCCGCGGCTCGATCAGGACCGCAGCGTTCCGCTGGCGCCGATCAAGGGCAGCCCCGCCGACCCGTTCATGAATATTCCGGGCTGCCGGTTCCATCCGCGCTGTGATTTCGCAGGCCCGATCTGCAGCCAGACCGCGCCCGAGTTCGACGGATCGGTGGCCTGCCACTTCCCGCTTGATATCCAGCAGAAAGACGCTTCGTGATGTCCGCACCTCTTCTTCGTATCGAGAATGTTTCCGTTCATTTCCCCGTTCATAAGGGGCTGATGCAGCGCGAGGTCGCCGCGGTGAAAGCGGTCGAGAAGGTCACGATCAGCCTCAACAAGGGCGAGGCGTTCGGTCTCGTCGGGGAATCGGGATGCGGCAAGACCACGCTGGCCCGCACGGTGCTGCGCCTCGTCGATCCGACCGAGGGCGAGATCTGGTTTGACGGCGAGAATATCACCGGCATGTCCGGAAAATCGCTGCTGCCTTACCGCAAGCGCGTGGCGGCGATCTTTCAGGACCCGTTTTCGTCCCTGAACCCGCGCATGACCGCGGGCGGCATCCTGTCCGAGGTGCTTCGGGTGCACCGCTATGAGGGCGATATCTCCGCGCGGGTGGGCGAATTGCTGCAGATCTGCGGGCTGGCGCCGCGATTTGCCGATCTTTATCCGCACCAGATGTCCGGCGGCCAGCGCCAGCGGGTCGGCATCGCGCGCGCCCTTGCGCTCGAGCCCGAGCTGATTGTCTGTGACGAGGCCGTCTCGGCGCTGGATGTGTCGATCCAGGCGCAAATCATCAACCTGCTGACGGATCTGCGCAAGCGGTTCGGCCTGACATTCCTGTTTATCGGGCATGACCTCTCGGTCGTGCGGCACCTGTGTGACCGCGTTGCGGTGATGTATCTGGGCCGGGTGATGGAAATGGCCGGATCCGAGGAACTGTTCGACAATCCCGAGCATCCCTACACGCGCGCTCTGATCGACGCGGTGCCGAACCCCGACCCGCTGTCGGAAGCCGACCGCGCCACCACGGCGCTGGCCGGAGAGATCCCGAGCCCGCTCGACCCGCCCTCGGGATGCGTTTTCCACACGCGCTGCCCGATTGCGACCGCACAATGCCGTTCCGAGATTCCGGAGGCCATCAAGGTCGGTCCGGACCATGTCGCGGCCTGCCTTGCGGTGACCGCGCAGGCGGACAGCGATACGACCCAATAAAAGAGATCCAACGAAGGAGAGTAACATGGATGATAAAGACCTGATGAAACGCGCCGAGGCGGAGCTGCGGGAGGCGCATGACTTCGATCCGCGCGATCCTCTGTTCGGCCTGAGCAAAGATGACCTTCGCGGCAACAAGATCAGTCGCCGCGCGACGCTGCGCCTTCTCGCAGCCGGTGGTGCCCTGACGATGGCTCAGGTTCTGCCCGGCCTGCGCCCGACCGCTGCATTTGCCGGCGGCCACGGTGGTGGCGAGCTGAAATGCGCATGGTCCGGTGTTGGCGAGATCGTCACGCTCGACCCCGCACAGATCAACCAGGTGCTGCAGTTCCAGATCGCGTCCAACGTGATGTCCGGTCTTATGCATATCGACAACACGCTGGTGGCGCAGGGCGACCTTGCCGAGAACTGGGAAGTGTCGGCTGACGGTCTGAACTACACCATCAAGCTGCGCGAAGGTGTGACCTTCCACAACGGCGATGCGTTCACCGCAGATGACGTGCTGTTCACCTTCGAGCGCTCCAGCAACCCCGAGACCTCGATCCACAGCCGCGTGATTGCCAACGTGGCGCAACTCGAGAAGCTCAACGACTTGGAAGTGAAGTTCACGCTGAAGAAGCCGCAGGCGTCCTTCCTGACCAAAGCGCTGGAGCGTGCGTCCGGCCGTGCCATGACGATCGTCTCGCGTGGCGGCCTCGAAGCACTGGGTGCATCGCAATACGGTCTGACACCTGTCGGCACCGGCCCCTACAAGATCACCTCGCACCAGCAGGGCCAGTCGGTCGTTCTCGAGAAGTTCGCCGATTACTACGATCCGGAGCGCCCGAAGCTCGACAAGATCACCATCACGCCGGTCGACGGTGCGGAGCCGCTGGCCGCCGCGCTCGAAGCAGGCGACGTGCAGTATGTGGGCGGCAACCCCGTTCCCGCTCAGCTGGTCGACCGCTTCAAGCAGAACCCGGATCTGTCCGTAGACGTGAAGCCGGGACCCGGTTTCCAGTCCGTCTGGATCAACCCGTGGCGCGACTTCATGCGCGTGGACAACTTCGACAAGCCGCTTGAAGAGCTCAAGAAAGAGAAGGGCTTCATGGTCCGTCTGGCCCTTGCCAAGGCGCTCGACCGCGACCTCTTCATCCAGCAGGGCCGCTTCGGCAACGGTGTTCCGGCACATGGCACGATCAACCCGGCCATGGGCTTCTACTTCGACGAAACGCTCGCCGAAACCTCCGAGCAGGCGTACGATCCCGAAGGCGCCAAGCAGTTGATGGCCGATGCCGGCTATCCCAATGGCGAAGGCTTCCCGGAGCTCAAGCTGCAGACCACGCCGAACACCCGTCGCGACGGTCTCGTGGTGGCCAACATCCTCAAGCAGGTTCTTGGCATCACCGTGACGGTCGATCCGAAGGACTTCTCCGTGGGCATCGAAGAGTTCAACAAGATGGACTTCGACCTGCGCCTCGGCGGATCGGGTGGTGACTACGATCCCGATGACGGTCTGGTGGACTGGATGCAGACCACGTCCAAGTTCAACGGCCGTGACCGTGACCAGTCGGTGCACCCGTTCGGCTTCTTCTCCGAAGCAGAGTCGGATGCAGCGATCGATGCGCAGTCTGTGACCGCGAAGCCTGAAGAGCGTCGTGAGCTGGTGCAGAAGGCAAATGCCATCACCTCCAACAAGGTGGCATGCGGCTTCCTCTACCATCCGGTGGACATCCTCGTGCACAGCAAATCCGTGATCGTGCCGGAAGACGCACGTATCCCGGGTCTGCACGAGTTGGACCGCATCTCGCTGGCCTAAAGAAAAGAAAGGCGGAGGGGTCCGGCAGGGCCCCTCCGGCATCCGATGATTGCATATATTCTCAGGCGTCTGATCGGCGCGGTTCTGGTCATGCTGGCCGTGGCCACTCTGGTCTTTTTCATGCTGCGTCTCGTTCCCGGCGATCCGATCGCCGCAATGCTGGCGGATGCCGGCAGCGAAGAGGCGCGTGAAGCGATCACCCGCAAGCTTGGTCTCGACCAACCGCTGCCCATTCAGTTCGGGCGCTGGTTTGCCAACATGTTGCAGGGTGATCTTGGCGCCTCGATCTACGGGTCCAACCAACCGGTGACCACGATCCTTCTGGAAGCCTTGCCGCGCACCATGTCGCTGGCCTTCCTGTCCTTTATCATCGCGCTGATCATCGCCGTGCCCGCGGGCATCATTTCGGCCACGCGCAAGAACACGGCTGCCGATACGACGGTTTCGTTCTTCGCCTTCGTGGGCCTGTCGATGCCGGATTTCTGGCTGGCGATCCTGTTGATCATCGTGTTTGCGGCGAACCTGCAATGGCTGCCCGCCATTGGCTATGAGCCGTTATCTGCCGGGCTCATACCCTGGCTATCGCACCTCATCTTACCCGCAATCGCCATTGGCACGGGCTTCTCGGCGATCATCGCGCGGATGATCCGCTCGTCGATGCTCGAAGTGCTGCAGGCCGATTACATGCGGACCGCCGCCTCCAAGGGCTTGCCCACACGGATCCTGCTGCTGCGCCATGCCTTCCCCAATGCGCTGATCCCCGTCATCACGGTCATCGGCATCGCCTTTGCGCTGCTGATATCGGGCGCGGTGGTGGTCGAGAACGTCTTCGCCATCAAGGGGCTCGGCAGGGTGCTGATCCAGGGCATTCAGAACCGCGACTATCCGGTCGTGCAAGGTGCGGTTCTGGTGGTGTCAGCCTTCTTCGTTCTTTCCAACCTTCTGGTTGACCTGCTCTACGCGGTGATCGACCCCCGCATTCGGTATTCGTGATGACAGATTCGACTCTTGACCCGGCCGTCGCTGACACGCCGCTGATCATTCAGAAGAAATCGCGCTTCCGTGCGGTGTTCTCCAAGGACCGCAAGGCGCAGTTTGGCATCTTCATCCTGTTGACGTTCACCCTGGGTGCCGTGCTGGCGCCGTGGATCGCACCTTATGATCCCAACGAGATGACGCTCGACATGATGGGCAGCCCGACATGGGACCATTTCCTCGGCACCGATGATCTGGGGCGCGATCTGTTCTCCCGGATCCTCTACGGCACGCAGATTTCGCTCTTTGTCGGGGTCTCGACCGTCGCGATCTCGCTGTTCTTCGGCGTGTTGCTGGGGGTTCTGGCAGGCTATTACGGCGGATGGATCGATATGATCATCATGCGCTATATCGACCTGCAGTGGGCATTCCCGAACTTCATCATCGCGGTCTATCTGGTGGCGGTTTTCGGCACCGGTCTTCTGAACGTGATCGTGGCGATCTCGCTGGCTTTCTTGGATGACTTCGCGCGGATCGCGCGCTCGATGGTGCTGACGCTGAAAGAAGAGCAGTTCGTCGACGCCGCCCGCGTTCAGGGCTTCTCGGACCTGCGCATCATGATCCGCCACATCCTGCCCAATGCGATGGCACCGATCATCGTGCAGGCAACGGTGAGCGTCTCCTACGCGATCCTTGGGGAGGCCTCGCTGTCCTTCCTCGGTCTGGGCGTGCGCGCCGATACCGCGACCTGGGGTCTGATCCTGGCAGACGGGCGCAGCTTCATCACCAGCGCGTGGTGGCTGGGGCTCTATCCCGGTCTGGCGATCATGCTGGTGGTGCTGGCAATCAACTTCATCGGCGACGCTTTGCGCGACGCGCTCGATGTGCGCGAAAGCGATATCTGAGGCGCGCCTGAGCCTAAGAAACGGATTGCAACGGAAGCGCGCGGGCAGGGTCCGCGCGTTTCTTTTTTGCGAGCGGACGCGACGGGGCGGGCAGGCGGCCAACTCGAGGGGGTGGCTCCCTCATTCTGGGCCGGTTTGGGTCTCGGTTCACATAGACTTTTCAGTGCCGTTCAGTTAAGATTGATACGATTTTAGCCAGTCTTTTCATGTTTTGCCGAGTACTTGCCGATGATGCGTCTCAGGTATTTGATCGTAGTGTTCGTGGTCTGCGCCGGTGTGGCGTGGGCGCTCTCGGAGCAGATGCCTCCAGAGAACAAAGCAATGCTGACGGTCACCTTCGACGATGCATCCATGGCGCAGTTCAACCATGGGTTCGAGATTGTCCGTGACCTTGAGATCCCGGGATCGGTTTTTGTCGTTTCGGGTTTTGCCGAGGACGCGGCCAACGGGGATTATTCCCGCCGCAAAGGGTTCATCCCGATGGGATGGGATCACATCCGCGAATTTCACGCGATCGGCTGGGAAATCGCGTCGCACAGCCAGACCCACCCGCACCTTTGGGATCTGGCCCCTGACGCGGTGGAGCGGGAGCTTACGGCTTCCAAGGCGCAGATCGAACAGAATACGGGCACCTCGCCGGTGTCTTTTGCGTCACCCTACGGCCATTTCAACGAGGCTGTCGTCGAACAGATCAAACAGCATTACGGCGCCCATGCGCGGGCATGGGGCGGCGCGGAGGGGTTCAACGTCATCGGCCAGACCGATCCGCATCTGATCAGCCGGCTGGATGTGTTGGATCACATGGATGCGGAGTTCATCTGCGGCAAGATCGATCGTGCGATCGCGCGCGGCAATTGGCTGGTCCTGATTTTCCACGAATTTGTCGACGGGCCGCCGGAGGAATTCCAGCTGTCGAAAGCGGAATTCGCCACCATGATGCGCTGTGCCAGAGACCGCGCGGACGACGATGCGCTGCGTCTCGTAACGCTCAAGGAAGGCGCGGACTTGTCCCGCGAGGCCGGGACGCAGTAGCGGCAGAGCGCCCGCCGATGGGCGCGCGTCTTGGTTTTCCCGCGCTTTCGGAGAATTTGCGGAAAATTGATATTCGTCGCTTCGCCCTGCGCGCGATGATCTACGTTGTGAATGTGCCCACAGGATTTGGGCGTTGTATCAGTTTGCAAGATTTAAAGAAGAGATGACCCGATGAGCCGAAAAATAAGTCGGTTTCTTCCCCTCCAATATGCCGCGCGCGGCAAACGCGACCCCGATGCCGGCCTCCCGTTTTTCATGGACAATATCGGCGATGATCTCGTGATCATTCTGCTTGCCTTTGTCCCCCTGAGTCCCGCTCCGCTCGCAGCCGCGCTTGCGATCATCTCGCTGCATTTCTCGCTCTGGTGCATCTACGAGATCGGGTATTACGAGAACGATCAGGTCGCGGTGAACCACGAGCGATCCGGACAGGTGCCGGTCGGGTTCAGTGCGTTCGGGGAGGGCTACTCCGTCACACTGGCCATGGGCTGGGGCATCCTTTTGGGCGCCCTTGGCATCGCGTTCGTTCTATGGAGCGGTGCCTTCTACCTGTCAGGCCGCGGCGCGGTCGCGTTCATCGGCGCAGCCTTGCTCTGGACGGCCGCTTTGTTCGCGTTGCGCTGGCTGTTTCGGTTCTACAACCATATCGACAAGATGAGCCGGGTTTTCATTTACCTGCCTCTGCAGCTTTTCAAATACGGGTTTCCCGCACTTTTCTTTACGCTTCCTGCGGCCGGTGTTGCGTTGGTGTTCTCGCAGATCTGCCGCCGCTGGATGCCGTATCTGATCTACCGATACCTCGGCAAAGAACCCGGTGGTTTTCCCGCTCGCCTCATCCGGCTTCTGGTTTTTTCCGCCCTGTGGCTGCTCTTGTTGCCGTCAAATCCGGAGTGGGGTTTTGTTCTGCACGGAGCGCTTATCATGGCATGGCTTTTTTTTCGCGGACTGTCCCAGATCAATGCGGTCCGAACGAATATGCGTCACGTTACCGAGGACGACTGGAATAATGAGTGATCCCTCGGGCCCATGGGCTTGTCTCGGGGGTTTTTTGCGATTGAGTTCGGGGGGCGCGATGAAAACGAAGGTCAAGCTGTCGTTGGAGCAGGTCTGTCAATGGGGACGTGGCTTCGCAACCGGTATCCTGATTTCCATTACATTCCTGTTCGGGTCGGCGTCCGGCGCTGCCTCGGATTACCTGATCGGGCCGGGCGATACGCTTCGGCTGTCCATCATGGGATTGGGGGCTGAGGATGTCGAGGCCACGGTGGAGCTTGATGGCAGCCTCAATCTGGTTTGGCTCGGGCGCGTTCCGGTTTCGGGCAAGACCTTGGAAGAGGTGCTCGATGAGTTGCGCGAGTTGGCGCGGGGAGAGGTCATCAAGCGCTACTCGAACGAGGGTGAGTTATACCTGATCCAGCTGACCGACGATGACCTGTTTCTCGAGATTGTCGAATACCGGCCCATTGTTGTGTCAGGGGATGTCGCGGAACCCGGTGAGATCGTCTTCCGGCCAAGCCTGACCGCGCGCCGGGCAATCGCGCTGGCGGGCGGTGCGCGCAGTGCCTTGCTGGCGGATGTCATGGTCACCGATCCTATCCAGATCGTGCGTTGGCAGAACGAATACTCCCGCGCAGGGCTTGAGAATGCCGTTGCTCTCGTGCGTTTGTGGCGGTTGGGTGCCGAGATCGATGGCGATCCGGATATCGCGCCACCGGGCATGGATCAGGTCAACGTCAACGGCGATGTGCTCGAAAGCCTGATCGCCGATCAGCGCCGGATCATGACCCTCAACCGTCAGAATGAGGCGGGCGACAGGGCCTTTCTGGCGGAAGCGATCGCCCAAGCGAGAAGCCGCATCGAGATATTGCAGCAACAGCGGGAAAAGGCGCTTGAGTTGCTGGGGGCGGACGAGGCCGAGGAAGAGCGGCTTCAAGGCCTGCTCGAAAGCGGTCTCACGCTGGCCGCGCGGATGGCCGATATTAGGCGCTCGACGGTGATGAGCGCGACGCGGTTGCTGGATCTTGAGGAAAGCCTTGCAACTGCGGAACTGGAAGTCACGCGATTGCAGCGCGAGCTTGATGAGTACGAAGAGGTCCGGATGTCAGGGCTTCTGGAGGCGCGCGAAGAGGTGTTCAGCACGGTTCTCGACACGCGTCTGCTCATGAACCTTTACGCGCAGAACCTGTCGGGTGCCTCCGGTGGTCTGGGAGATCTGGCCTATGACACTGCGCTCAACGTCTCCGTGGAGGTGCTCAGACGCAGCGCGGATCAAGAGGTTCAGGTGCCGCTTGGTCTCGAAGATGCCTTGCTTCCGGGCGATACGCTTATCGTCCATGTCGATCAGCCGGCGGAATACCTGACACAGGCAAACTGAGCGGAGACCCCGGCGCGGCGGGTTAGTCTTCCGGGCTCTGTTTGAGCATCTCGGCGGCCATGGCACAGGCAAAAAGCCATTCCATCGCGTTCGACTTCATCCCGTGTTCGGCGCAAAGCACGGCCCGGCTGCTCTCGAAGATCTGTGCGTATCGTGGCCAGTCCATCTGGTCGGCCGGATGGATCGAACCTTTGAGTTTGCGTCTTTCAAACGGCCGCATCCTGCCGCCGGCGACCCCGAACGAGATTTGCCCGGGAACAGGCCCGTAACCGCGCAGGTCCAGAGCCAGCGGATCGGAAAAGTCGCGCTGTCCCAAGCCCTGGATGAAGGATGTGTTGGACGGATTGCATCCCAAGGCGAACCAGAGCCCTTCCACAACAAGATCGCGCAGGGCGGCGGAGCTTTTCCTGCTTGTCATCCAGGTCAAACCGGCCTCGCCCGCGCGCCAGTTCGAACCCGGTCCGAAGCGGAACCAGCCGAGGCCCCAGCCATATTGTGCCGTATTGTGAAGCCCGTAATCCCGCCCGATACGCTGGGCATGTTTCAGCTTGGTGGCTGTCCAGTTGCGGATGACGTCGGCAATCTCGGTGTGTATCGGACGGCCCTCGTTGCCTGCGAATGCGTAATCGAGGGCGGGGTAGGGGAAGTTACCTGGACGCGTTCCCAGACTGCCCGCCTCGGATTGCGGCCGGAACGGATTATGCGCCTCGAAGACCGAACGCGCACCGCCATGACCGGCGGCCCGGTAAAGCGGTCCCGCCGCCCGGATCCGTGCCCGCGTGACGCGGGTCAAGGCGCGATCGCTGTCGTCGGCACTGCCGGCCCGGACTTGTTCCTCGGCCCAGTCCCACGCGGCTTCGGCTTCCGAGATCAAGGCCCGTCCAAGCGTCCGGTCCCCGCAAAACCTGTAGATCACATGGCCAAGGGCTGCCGCAGCCGTTGTGAACCGGTAGGCGGCCCATTCCTCGGCCGCGTAGGCATAGGCGCGCTGCACCGGGTTCCACGAGACCGAGCCCTCGATGCCATCCATCGAGTATTCGACCCCGCCAATGATGCTGCCATCGGCCCCTTGTGTTCGGCGCCAGAGCGACAATCCCCAGAGCGCTTCGTGGATGAGGTCGGGCAAGACGGTTTTGCCGTCTCCGCGGTCCGAGCCGTCCTTGCGGGCCTTGATCGCGGGGTCCGAGAAAACCTTGCCGCTTTCGGGAATGTTCAGATGCAGATCGCGCGAGGAGGGGAACAACTCGATGATCTTGGCCATCGTGTAGATCGCGTCCATATGCTGGATCCGGCGGTCCCAGTCGCCCGCGTCGTGCCATCCGCCCCACGCGTCGGGATTTGTCACGGTCCTGCTGGTCTTGCGGAGTTCTTCTGATGCCTCGGGGTCGCGCGAAAACCCCTCGGATGTGCGCCCGAGCCGCACGTCGCTTTGCCAGACCTCAAGACCGTCTTCCGGGTGACCGTTTCGAGGTCGCGACCGGCCTTCCCCATGGGTGCTCGAGATTGCGCAGCCAGATCGTTGGTTAAAATACCAGCGCGCAGAGAGCCGCAGCGCTTCGGCATAGGGATCCTTTTCGATCGGAAAGGGCACTGACGCGCCAAGCCTTTCGATCTCGATCCGGTAGCTGCCCTCGGCCACGACCGCGGAAAAATCCGCCTCGTAGATGTCGCACCCGTTGAAGTTCACATCGTCGAAATGCGGCTCCTCCCCGGATTTCACGCGTTCCAGATGCCCGTGCGCGACGGGCTGCCCCGTGGTCTCGCTGACCAGCCGCCACAACGTCTCGTCCGACAGGTAGGGATCGGTGTTGCCCGCAGCCCCCTCGCGATCCGTTCCGAACCAAAGGCCCACGTAAGCTTTCTTGGGGCCTTGGAGCGCGTAGCCGGCGTGGCAGACATGCACGGCCTCGCAGGGGGTCTGTGGTTTGAGCGTTTGCGCCGGAATGTCGAGGCGCGGTGCGCGGATCCGGACATGCGCGCCCTCCTTGAGAGGCAAGGGCAGGATCAGCGAGATCAGGTGCCGCTGCTCATGTGCCAGAGCGCGCGGGGACATGCGCGCGGTGCGGATCGGCAGGCTTTTTCGGTAGATATGCGCGACCGGCAGCGACATGCCATCGACCTCGACCTGCCAGATCAGGGGATCATCCGCCGGCAGGCTGCCGTCGCCGCGTTTGCGCAGCGGATCGAACAAGGCGTGGGGCCTTCGGGTTGCGCGCGGCCAAGGCGTGAACAGTTGCGGCGCACTTGTGTGGCGCAGACCCGAGAAATTCCCGACAACCCCGTTCAGCTGTCCAGCCCCGCCGAAACGAGTGTCGGGCTTGGGGGTCCAGAGCGTCTCGGCGTCCGGGGGAACCTCAACAGGTGCAGGGCTGGTCAGGCGGCGGTCTTCGATCAAGAGCTGCAGGCAGTTCGTACCCGCGCGCCCGACCGACACCGAGAGGCCGGACATGGGCTGCGCATGGGCTGCGGAGACGAAGGCACCGTCCCACCCGCCGCCCAGCAAACAGGGCAGCGCGGCCGTTCCCATCAGACGTGCAAGAAAGCGTCTGCGGTCCGCCCGTTCGGGCGCTGTGCTCAGCGCGTGCTCAGATGTCTGTCGGATCCCGTCTCTCCCTCGATCGTCCTTGGGCTGCCATCAGGAATACCAGCGTCCGGGCAGGCGGGCCTTGACGATGCGCAAGCCCTGATGGCGCGCAAGATGCAGAATGGCGACAAACGCCAGCGCGCCCGCTGCAAGCAGCGTCAGCGCAACAGGAACCGAGGCGATGGTGTCCGCGGCCAGTGCAAAGGGGGCGAATGCGCCCGTGGCCAGCCCCATCACCTTGAGTTCTTCCAAGGGCAACTCGATCGGCCGGATCCTGCGTCCCAGAACCGCGTAGGTCACAAGCCCGGTCATCGACGTGCCCAGTACCGCCCATGACGCGCCGATCGGCCCGAAGACCCAGATCAGCGCAAACGAGAGAGCCGCATGCAGCGTCAGCAATGCGGCCATGATATAGAGCTGCAACGTCGTTTTGCGGGCCAGAGTAAAGGCGTAGTCATAATAGGCGCCTTGAATTCCGGACAGGAACGCAGCGATGGCCAGAATTGGCAAATGCTGCGCGACGGTGGTGCCGAAGGCGCTGTCGAAAATGATCCGTGAAACGGTGTCATTGGCAAGCACCAGCGTTGCTGCCACGGGCACGGACACCAGCAGCAAGAGCGAGAAATGTCTGGACAGCTCGCGGTTCGATGCGTCCTGTCCGTGTGTTTCGAACGCCTCGAAAATCGAGGCCGCAGAGGCGCGTGAGAGTGTTGTCATCGGCATGTCGATCGAGCGCATCGCGAGCACCTGAGCTGCCGCGAAGATACCGATCGCCTCCAGCCCGACGAGGCTGCCGAGCGCCGACTGAGACAGCAAGACCAGAAGCATTGACGCGGAAGACACGACCGCGAGCGGCATTCCGAAGCTGAAGAAGTTCTTCAGCATGAACGGGTCGGGGTGCGCAATGCCGGATCGGGCGATCACTTTCCAAAGGGCGAAGGCGCCTGTCAGCGCGGCCCCGAGGGCCATGCCGGTCAGCGCACCGCCATATCCCGCGCCGGAAAACACCAGTGTCAGGGCCAGCGCGATCCCGATGATCGGGCGCAGAAGCGTGGCGAGTGCGAAGGCCGGTCCGGCCCCTTGCACGCGCAGGCCTGTCAGGGCGATTTCGTGCAGCGCATGGGCCAGACAGAAGCCCGCGCCAAGCGCGACAGCCAGACGCGAGTCTCCGGTGAACACGAGGAGGCCGAGAAACATGACCAGCAAGACACCCAAGCTCAGCCGCGCGCCAATCCCCAGCGCGGCTGCGACCGCCTTTCCATGGAACTCGGGCGCGGAGTGAAAGCGTGTGATCGCGGCCGACAACCATGCGTAAATGCCGGCGTAAGCCACGGTGCCGGCGACCATGGTGATGTTGTAGCGCCCGAACTCGGCCGGACCGAGAACGCGCGTCAGAACCACCAGAACCGCAAGGGTGATCGCAGCCGCCGCGATCTTGGGAAGAAAGAACCAGGCCATTAGGCGGGCCGTGGCCGTGTCGGGGCGAGGTCAGACCTCCGGTTCCTGGCGCCCGGCCTGTTGCGGATGCGCGCTTGTCTTGAGGCGTGGCGCTGCGCGCGCGCGATATTCCCCAGCTTGGTCGCAACGGTCGAAAAGATCATCCACGAGAGGCTCTCGCGCGACAGGATGCTGCTCTCCAGCACGTTCAGCAAAATGAAGGCTATGACGATGACGAGCGTGCAAATGAGCATCGGTCTTGCGGCGTGGTCCCGAAAACCTGCACTGACCGTCAGAAAGAGCCTCAGCAGCAGTGTCGCGAAGATCACCGTTCCAACGAGGCCGGTGTCGAGCATAAGTTCGATCAGACCGCTGTGGGAATAATGCGAGATATAGCCGATCTGCGGGTCCAGCGAGATCTTGATCACCGCGACGGCGTCCGGCTCCCAGAACGCCTTGTAGCCATATCCAAACCATGGCCGTTCCATCACGTAAGGCCATGTCGCCTCCCAAAGGGGCAGGCGGCCCGAGAGTGTCGGCTCCCTGCCAAGGAGATCGAAAACCGGCGTGATGATCTGGGTCGAGAACAGGAAGAAGGCCGCCGAGATCGCGAGGATCAGCCCGCCCACATAGAGCAAGCCCCAGAAGGTCGCCCAGCGATGCAGGGCCAGACCGCTCAGAAAAGCCGTCATCGATACGATTGCGATCCCCTGCGAGGTCCGCGATTGCGAGGCAACCAGAAGAACAATTGCCCCCAGACAGATGAAGAGAAAGAACCTGCGCAGCTTGCCCTTGGTGACCACGGCGGCAGACAGCGCGTAGATCATCATGAACATGCAGGAGGCCCCCATACCGTTCTTGTGACTGAAGGTGCCCCTCCATGCGTCCTCCCATGGCGGCACTCCGCGCGCCGAGGGGATGAGCGCTACGGCCAGAAAACACGACAGAACGGTGATCGTGGCCAGAATGCCCACGGCAATCAGCAAGGTGCGCAGCGACAATTTACTGCCAAGGGCCAAGGCCATGGATGTGGTGATCCAGAGCGGGATCAGGCGTTCGAGGGTCTGGTCCGGATACGCGCTCCAGAGCACGGAGATCGTTGCCAGCCCCAAGAGGGCGGCGATCTCGGGAACCGCAACGAGCCCCCGCACCACGTAGCGGCCATTGGAAATCACCCAGAACAGCATTGGAAAGAGCATGGCGAGCTTCAGGCCCGACGTAATGGGGCCTGCTTCGAGAAGCACCCGGAACAGATCTGCGCCGACCAGAAAGATGAGCGCCATGATATAGACGACCCCGTCAAGGCCGTCGGTGCGCCGGGGCCGCATATGAAGGCGGGCGGTTGATCTAGGCATCCCGCGTCCTCCTTTGCCGCCCGAGGCTCCGGACGAACCTGAGCGCCAGATCCGGTCGTGCGATGCTGTCGGGATAGAGCGCGATCCCGCACAGCGCGATCAGAAACGCCCGCAGACGGCTCCCGAATTGCACCTCGCTGCGCACCCCGGACCAGAAAATATCGATGCGCCGACTGCGCAGGAGCTTTGCCAGTTTTCGACCGAACCGCGCGCGAAGTGCGGGGCGGGCGGCGATTTTCTCCAGACAGGGAACCTGCGTTGCAAAGACCGAGCCCCGCGAGCGGTAATTGGCGCCGGTGGCGCGTTGGCGGTACGACAGCACGGGCGCCCCGGGCACGAGCGCGAAGTCGCCTAACTCCGCCAATCGGCACCAGAATTCCCAATCCTCGCCATAGACGAGCTCGGTGTCATAGGGCCCGGCGGCCTCGATCGCGCTGCGACGGATAACAAGCGCGCCTCCGTTCACGACGAAGTTCTTTTCCAGAAGCTTTTCAAGATGGGCACCGCCGCGGGCCAGTTCGATGTTGCTGTTGCCGGGAAGCGGGGACCCATCCTCTGCAATACGCTGAACGCCGCCAATTGCAGCCGGCGCGGGCGTCTTTTCCATCGCGGCACAGAACCGCGCCAGAGCGTCCGGGACCAGAAGATCATCTGCATCGAGAAAAAGGAGGAGAGGCGCGCTGCTTTGGGCCAAGCCTGTATTGCGCGCCTGGCTGACGCCCTGTTGGCGGCCTTCAATGAGGGTAAACCTCGGGTCTTCGGCCGTTTTGGCGCGGGCTATCCGGGCCGTATCGTCACTTGAGCCGTCGTCAACGAGGATCACTTCGAATTGCCTCATGGTCTGGGCGTGCAGGCTTTGCAGGGTTTCCGGAAGAAAATCCGCCACATTGCGTGCGGGAATGACCACCGAGATCTTGGGAAGGCGGGGCTCTGCGGTCATCTCAGGTCACACGCCTCCGGTCTCCCGCGACGATGGTGTCGCTGTATTCGGCAAACCTGACATTTGCGAAGGCGGCGAGCATGCCCGCGCCCCGCCAGAGCTCCATCAGTCCGCGGATACGGCCCGCCTGAGAAAACGGACCCGTCACCAGCAGGTAAAGCAGGCCGCGCCCGCCCGCGCCGAACCCCTTGAGAAACCGGATCATCCGACCGCGTTTGCGCAAAAGCGCGATCCGGCCGAGCGTGTTGCCCATCCGGAAGGCACGGCGCAGCACCCAGCGTGAGGTCATGCGGGCTTGCGGGACCTCGTCATAGGCCACGGCCTCTGCAGCCGCCCTTATGACGCCGCCGGCCTCCCGCACCCTGCCGAAGAATTCCTCGTCCTCGCCGCCTGACCTGTTAAAACGCAGATCGAACCTCAAACGGTGCTGCCGCACGAAGGCCGCATCGACCAGCGCGTTTCCCGTCGCTGCAAACCAGAGCCTTTCGCCTTGCTGAAACGGCCCGATGTCGAAGATCCGCAGGGACCTGATCCAGTCCGGCGGATCGTTCTGGTAGCGCGGCACCATGGGGCCCTGAACCGCGGTCGCGCCGGTTGCCGCGCGCGTCGTCATGAGCGCCTCCAGCCAGCCTTCGACCACGGTTTCGTCGTCGTCGACAAAAACAAACACGTCGGTCTCTGCGGGTGCTTCATCCAGGGCGCGGTTGCGTGCCGCGACAATCCCGCGGGTGTCCTCCGGCACATAGATGACCGGCCAGCGCGACAGATCCGCAAGGTCGCCCAGCGTGTCTTGTGCGAGGTTGGCCGGATCATTGTCGACGATCACCAGAGTGACCTCCGGCACGTCGCCCCGGAATTCCTGCTTGTTCAAACTCTCGATCAGCGCGGCAAGCCCGCGGGGCCGCTGGTAGGTCGCAATACAGATCGCGACGCGGCAGGGGGCGGGCGACGTGTCATCGGGCATAGCGCGCCGCCTCCAGCATATCGCCCGCGATCTCCGCGAACCGGGTTTTTTTCTGCGCGCTCCAGCTTTCCCAGCGCCGCACCGGCTGGAAATCCGCCGTTTTGGGCTGCGGCTGCCAGCGCTCGGCCTGCGCGACTTTGGAACGTGAAGACCCGCGGACGGGCAACGCCGGAAGCTGGTCAAAGTCGTATTGGCTGGGATCAAGCCCCGCATGTGCGAGAAGCGTGTGGCAGGTCTCTTCCGTCGCGGCGACAACATCCTCATATCGCACGACCGTCACGTTGGGATGCGCCAGGGCGCCGCCCGGCGCAAACGCAAGCACCGCTTCGGTGGCGAGGCGCCACTCCCAGGCCAATTGCGAGAAGGTCTTGCGCGTCAGGGATCTGCGGGAGAACGACTTCTGGGTCGAATCCAGCACGTCACGGCCGTCTCTCAGACACAGGATGATCCGCGCGTCGGGGAAAATGAAAGGGGCCAGCGACAGGTTCTGCACATGCGGGCATTTCAAAAGAACATGCCGGTCTGCGGCCTCGACCTGGAACTCGCGCATCCAGGCACCGGAAAGCATCGCAAGAGCGTCCCAAGGTCCGGTCATAGCGGCGTTGGCGGGAAAGTAGGAGACGTATTCGTCCCGAAGCGCCTTCGCCCCGCGCGCGGCATGGAGCAGTGGAAACTCATGCACGCCCTCAGGATCTGCATGAACATCGGGGTGTATCGCCATAAGATCGCGCAGAAAATTGGTGCCGGATCTTGGCATGACGCCAAACAACAGGATCGGAGCAGGGCCGGGACCGCGCGCCCGTTTGGCGAGGCCGGTGAGCCGGTCTTTCTCCGCCTCCGATACCGGCGGGAGGAAATCGTGCTCTGAAAGATAGCGTAAGCCCAACACGCGGCGCGTATGGCGCGTTATGTCGCTGAGCCGCGTCGCCCGCAAAATGCGTCCATAGTCACCCGCCACACTCTGTCCTTTCGGCAAAAGAAGGTGGCAGATCGCAAATCGGGCCGGGTGGCGGGCAAAGCGTCTCGCCTTTCCAGATGGCACTCATTCTTTCCAAATCCCCCACTCTTGAACACATCGCCGGAGCCAGCCCCGGAGTACCTGCATCGCGCTTCAGCCCCCGCGTTTCTGGGCCCCTCTCAGACGGCCCATCACCTCGTGCCAGAACACGATGGCCAAGGTATGCGGGATGGTCACAAGGTAGCGGCGCAGCAAATATCGCGGACCGGTGGCCATGCGATGTACCCATTCAAGACCCGCGTTCTGCATCCAGACCGGTGCCCGCTTGTAGTCTCCGACCACGAAATGGAAGCAGCCGCCACAGGTGACGATCCAGCTGCATGTCAGCCTGTCGCGGTTGCGCGTGGCGAAAAGCTGTTCGGCGGGCTTGCCAAGCCCGACCCACAGAATGTCCGCCCCGCTTGCGTTGATCTCGGAGACAACCTGATCTTCTTCCTCTTGGGAAAAATACCCATCTCTGCGGCCGCTGATCTGCAAGCCGGTGTGCCGCCGGGTCAGCTCCTGCGCGCAGCGCTGGTTGATGTCCTCTCTGCCGCCCAGAAGGAAGAACGAAAGCCCGTTCTCGACCGCGGCATCCGCGCAGGCATGGATCAGATCCGTGGTCGCGGTGCGTTCGGGAATTGCAGGGCCGGGCAAGAGACGCGACAGCCAGACGACGAACTGGCCGTCGGCGTGAATGATGTCTGCCTGCGACAGCGCCGTGGCATATTCACGGTCATGCTCTTTCATCGAGAAGGCCTGACCGTTCACGTCGGCAACGATGGTTGCGGGCACATCCACGCCGGAGTGCCGCTGGCAGCATTGCTTCACCATGATCGAGACAAGCTCATTCTCCGACACAGCCGCGACGGAGACCCCCGCGATGTTCGTCGACCTGATCGTTTCGCTTCGGTTGAACATCCTTTTCCCTGCGCCAAGACCAAAAAAAACAAAAATCGGTAACCATACAAGCCGCCAGCACGGCGCCACTCAGGGGCGCGGTGCTTGCTTGTCTTCGACGTCAGCACACCCAAAGTTAACAGGTTGGCGTCGCGCCTGTCGCGTGAGAAGACCGTGAAAAATTGTATCTTTTTGTATGCGTCAGAAGGCCCGAACGGACGCGTGAGCCAATAAGCAAAAAAAACCGCCCAGACTTGACGTCGCGCAATGACAGGGTCCGCGATGTGTGGAACGCTTCGGCCCAAATGCGTGAATGAAACTGCCACGTGGTGTGTCTGGCGTGGCCTTTTTAACAAGCTCCGGTTGAGATGAGATCAGCGGTGCCGTTCAGAGTGGGTTGGGTATGAATCAGGCTGATGGGAATTTCCTGGATCGAGAACTTTTCGATCATTATGTCGATGGCGGAGCGAACGAACCCGAGTTTCGTCTGATCCGGAAATTGCACCTTTCGCTCCTGCGCGGGAAACTCTGGATCATAATTGCCGCTCTGGTGGGCGGAGCCGCGGGCTACGGGTTCACCGAATGGCAGGAGGTGAAATACACCTCCGTTGCAAGCGTGATGATCAACACGCGCGAGTCCGTCGAAACGGAATTCGCGCCCGTGGTCTCGGGGCTTCCAACGTCGACCACCACGCTGGAAAGCGAGCTTGAGGTTCTCCGGTCACTGGATCTGATCGAACGCCTCGTCGATCGCTTCGAACTCACCACGGATCCGGAATTTGCCGAGTCCGATGAAGTCGTGGAGCCCCCCGAGATCGTCTTCACAGAAGAAGAGCTTGCCCGGATTGCCCGGGAACAGACAATCGGTGCGGTGGCGGATCAGCGCGAGATTGAGCAGGTCGGAACCGTTTCGGCGGTGTATGCGATCAGTTTCACGACAACGGACCCGTTGAAATCGGCGCGCCTCGCAAACGGGTTGGCGAACGAGTATCTCGAAACCACCACAAGCGCCAAGTTGCGGTCCCTTGAATTGTCGCAGGGCTGGTTGACCGAACGGACCAGCGAAGTTCAGGAGCAGCTGTCCGATCTGGGCGTGGTGCGCGAGAGCCATATTCTTTCCGCGCCCTACACACTTGAAGAGATAGAAACGATCAAGGCCAAGAGCCTGTCGCTGGAGCGACGGTTGCGCGCCGCCAAAGAGAAGCTGGAGACACAAACCGCAACTTTGAGGCGCATCGGATTGCTGCGCTCGGCCGACAAGCCCCTTCTTGCCGTTCTGGAGGTCCCGGATCCCGGGCAGGAGCTGTTGGCCGCCGCGGCCGCTGTTTCGGCGGAACAATCCGGCGCGGCTGCCGCGCTCGACACGCAGCTCGACATGAGCGCGGCGCGCCTGAGAGATCAAAGAGACGAGATCGAAGAGACCGTGTCCGCATATGAGGCGGAGACTGCAAGACTGAGAGAGATTCTAACCCAGCAGGCGCGTCACGATGCCGAGCTGCACCGCATCGAAAACGATATCGCCGTGGGAGAGGCGATCTATCAGGATTTCGTGGCCCAGCTCAGCCGCCGGACCCAGCAGGAACGGTATCTCGATGCCGATGCACGGGTGATCGCATGGGCGCGCCCGGCGCTGGAGCCGTCGGAGCCCAGACGCAAGCTGATGGCGGCCTCGGGCATGTTGGTGGCCGCGATGCTTGCAGGGCTGTTGATCCTGATTGCCGAGCTTCGGCACACGCGGCTCCGCACAATCCGGGAATTTGAAGAGGCGACAGGCTTGCCGATGATTGGCCTTGTGCCGCAGGCGCGCCGCGGCGAGCGCCCCGACAACCTCTCGCTGAATGGAACCGAGCGCTATTCCCCCCGCATGATGCGCTTTGCCCGCAAGCTTCGCGCAAGTGTCACGGCGGCCCTGCGCGAAACCCGCGACAGGCGTGGACTTTCCGACAGTCGAACGCCGAACCGCGGCGCCAAGATCATCGCCGGTGTCGCTACCAATCCCGATGACGGCCTGTCGGCGTCCATTCTGATGCTCGCCGCCGCCTTCGCGGAGGTTGGCGAGAACGTGCTGGTCGTGGATCTCGATTTCTGGAACTCGTCTTACCTCAAGGACTATCCGCTCGCGTCTGCGAATGCGGATACCTATCTCGACCCGAAGGCGAAAAAGCGCATCGTTCTGGAGACCGAGTGGCCCGGCATCAGCCTGCTTCCGGCGGTCGGCCCGACAGAAGGCGACCACGCGCCGGTGACAGAGGAGGGGCTGCGCCAGATCCTGCAACAGCTGTCGAACCGGTTTGACCGGATTCTCGTGGACACGACGCCCATGAAAGACCGGATCGATGCGACGTCGCTTTGCCGCTCTGCCGACGCGATCGTGTATTTCGTGCGCTGGAACAGCACGACGAAAAGCGACGTGCAAAGTGCCCTGAAACTCATGGCCGATGTCGGCATCTCCCCCACGGCTGTGGTTGCGACCCGCGTCAACACCAAGCGTGTCAAAGCCTATGGCGAGAAAGCTCTGTCCTTCCCGGGATAACGTCTCCTGAGCCGATGGCCGGAGAGCTCGGTTCGCCTGTGGACGAATCGTTTCAGAATGTTCCGTTACGAAAGTGTGAAAGAAATGTGAGAGTGCATTGGGCTGGTTTCCATACGTCAGGCGCCTGAGCAAAAACCAGATCAATCGATCTAGTAGGTCTGTCCAGTTCCCCTGATTAAACGCGAAAAGAGTGCGCTGCGTTGCGATCCGTCAATTGGAGGGGTCCGATGTTTGAGCTAGGCTCGGGAAAGAAAAAAATACTGTCCGGCGATCGATTGATCAGGCCCGCGTTCCGCGGCAATGGCGCCACCCGAGTTTTTGTGTCTTCCATTTTTCGGAAGTTAGGTGTCATGACGATTAACAAGAGTACCAAGAGATGCGCATGGATTCCGTCATAAGGGCTGACGGAGCGGAAATCCGGCAACCTCGACTATACGAACGTTTCGGCAAACGTGCCGCCGATATCATCCTCGTCGCGCTGGCTCTGCCAGCCGTTCTTCCCCTGATCGTACTGTTCGCTTTTCTGGGAATGCTCGACGGGGCGAACCCGTTTTATTTCCAGAACCGGGTCGGGCGCGGCAACAGGATCTTCCGGATGTGGAAGCTGCGCAGCATGGTGCCGGATGCAGACCGGCGGCTAGCGCAATTGCTTGAGCGCGATGCCGCGGCCAACGCGGAATGGCGCGTGTCCCAGAAGCTCAGGAACGATCCGCGGATTACCGCTCTTGGGCGTTTCATTCGCAAGTTCTCGATCGATGAGCTTCCGCAGCTGTGGAATGTCTTGCGCGGCGACATGAGCCTTGTCGGTCCGCGTCCGATGATGCCCGAGCAGCGCGCGCTTTATCCGGGGCAGGCCTATTACCAGTTACGCCCCGGGATCACCGGGCTCTGGCAGGTCTCGCAACGCAACGAAGGATCCTTTGCCAGCCGCTCGGACTTTGATCAGGACTATGCCGAAACCATATCTTTCCGGACGGATGCATCGATTCTGATGTCGACCGTTGGTGTGGTGATACACGGGACCGGTTGCTGATCCGACGCGCGGCTTGTCCGTCAAAATCCCAGATACCAGCGTCTTCAGGCGGGTTTTCGCCCGCTTTCGGCTGATTTCCACCGGCATTGCGTCAGAACTGTGACGCAAGCGGCTTTGATATTTACTTGTTAACCCTTTTGGGTTTTCAATGGCATCAGGCGAGAAACAGCACACCAAGAATTAACTTGGGTGGGACAAGATTTGAACATCAAGAGCGATATTTCGAGCGATCGCGTAAGTGAGGCCGAGGCCGTATCCGAACGGGATACGCGCGCCTGTCTGGTCTCGTATCTGGTGATTGGCGCTTTCGCATTTCCCATTGTCTTCCTGTTTGCACTGGCTCTTGGGTCGGGCTTTTTCCAATCGCTTGTGATCGCGCTTGTCCTGGCCGCACCGGTCACGGCGATGACGCTTGTCGGGATGCGGCTGGTTTTCGGCCGCTAGACCCGCGCGTCCCGCGCACCCCCTCCTTACGCTTCTGTCAGCACTGTGCCGTCTGAACGCGAGAGCAGCAGCGCGACGCCAAAGGCTGTGGCGAGCACCAGGATCTCACCGCCGTCTTCGATCCAGTTGACGACGCGACGTATCGAGGAGCCGTGCGGAAAGACCTCGTGCAACATATCGACGCCGACCGCGAAAACGAGAAGCACCACGAACAGACCTCCAAAGATGAAGAAGACGGGCCAGGTTCCGGGTGCGCGTTTGAGCAGGCTCCATCCCAGTGGCACCAGCAGGAAAACCCCTGCAATCGCCCATGCAATCAACTCGCCGCTGTCCATCGGACGCAATCCGGGCAAGGCGGGGACGTTAAGGGTCTCGACCAGAAAGAGGCCGACTTGCTCGTGATATCCGATCGCGTCATCCACGGCGGCGAATATGAAAAAGCAGGCCCAGAACACGCAGGCGCGGATCCCGAAACGGCCGTAACATCTCAAGAGATACACCGCGGCGCCAAGGGCGAGGATATAGCCGAAGATCTCCGGCGCGCTGCGGTCCATGTAGATGGCGACATAGCGGTGGATCGAAAGCTGGGTGCCGCGAAAATACCCTGCGAAATCCACAACGATGGTGAGCAGGATGAAGAAGACGGAGATCGCGAAGGCCATCATGCAAATCCGCCGTGCGGTGTGATCGGCGCGATAGAGCGGGAGAAGCCCGCCGTAGAGGTTCAGCAGTTTTGACATGATCCCTCCTGTGTCTTTTCCCGGCATGTGCGCGTTTGGGGAGCGCAGCATGGATCGGCAGTGACCCGCTCGGGCCCCGATCCGAGGTCAGGGGCTGTGCGCGCCCGCGGGCTTGGTCGGGTTTCACTCGAAGCGGGCAAATACATTGGGACATCCAGTCTCGTAAGGATCGGGCATGGCGATATATGTCACGCTGGCGGTCCGGTCCTGCCGAACCTCGAGGTAATCGGTGCCCATGAGAAACGCCATCAGCAGTTCTTGTTTGAGCCGTCGGCGCGGGGCGCTCAGAACGCCGGGAAGGAGCTGTCGCCCCCCGCCCGGAAGATAGGCCCAGAGCGCGCGTGCCCCCCACAGCAGGATCGTGCGCGAGCGCGGATTGCGGGACCGATAGAACGGGAGAAAGTCACCGGTAAATGCAGCGAGATCTTCGGGGCCGATACGCAGGTCGGGAAGCAATTCATGCAACATCGCCCCGACCATCTCCGGATCGTCGCGTCGGATAAGCGGCCAGCCCGCGGCCCCTCCAAGGGCGAGAAGCGCGGAGACGCCCAGAAGCAGTTTGCGGCGGCGTGGTGATCCCAGAGGGATCTCGTCGGAGCGATCCGTCATCACATCAACTCCGCCGCTCTGGTTGCCAAGGCGACATTGGTCAGGGTCGGATTGGCCGGTGCCCCGGTGGGGAAGACGGAATTTCCGGCCACGTAGAGGTTGCGCACCTTGTGGTGGATCAACTCGCGGTCAACGACGCTGGTGGCGGGATCGTCGCCAAACGGGGTGGTGCCTTGCGTATGGCCCTCGGTCTGGTTGAGCGGCAGATACTCGATCCGCTCAACCGGCAAGCTGGACAGAACGCCGGGCAACTCCCGTTGCGCGCGCTCAAGTCCGCGGTAGAAATATTCGCTCTGACCGCGGTACTGGATCAGCGGACGTGTTTCGTCCTCAGGGTCGACGATCACGCGGTTTTGCGCCTGCGGGAGGTCTTCGACCACAAGGTAGAGTTCGGTCATCTGGGTCCAGCGCTCGAACTCAAGCCGGATGCGCGGGACGTTCCAGCCTTCAATGAGCGTCGCGCCGGCCTCGCTGCGATGCGGGCCGTCATAGAGCATGTAGCCATGCCCCGTCACGGAGGTGGACCCGTTCATCCCCTCAAGCCCGTCGAAATAGATCAGGGCACGGACCGATCCCTGTTCATGCAGCCCCTGACCGACAGGACCGTCCTCAAGGCCGGAGCGCAGCAGAAGATAGGGGTTGAAGATGGCGTTCGCACCCACGACCACGGTCTCGGCGGTCACGCGCTTTTCCCGACCGCCTTCGCGATAAATGACCCCCCGGGCAAGGCCGGCCTCGACATCGACCGACAGCACCTCGGCGTCGGTTTTGAGCACAACCCGCGGATCCGCATAGACATGCTTCAGGCCGTTCATCACGGTAAACTTGGCGTCGACCGGACAGATATGGCAGGTCCCTGAGGCGCAGCACTGGTTGCGGAATTCGGTGGCACGGCTGGCGCGCGCGGTGGGTTGGTTGAAATATAGATCCGGCCACGCCGCTTTGAGCGCCTTGTCAGGGCCGGTCATGCGGTGCGGGGGAAGCGGGTAGGCGGGTGAGCCCGGAAACGGGCTGTCGGTCGGGCCGGAGATCTCCATCACCCGCTCCATCTCGGCATAATAGGGCTCAAGCTCCGCGTAGCCGAGCGGCCAGTCCTGACCGATCCCGTAGCGCGTGCGCATCTCGAAATCCGAAGGCAGCATCCGCGGCGTGCCCGCCCACCAGCAATTCGACCCCCCGCCAAAGCCAATGTTGAAGATCCAGCGCTTGGTGAACCCGTCGCGGGGTTCGGTTTCGAGCCGGTAGGTGTCCTCGGGCGCAAACGGGCTCGAATTGCGGTCGGCCACTTGTTTGTCATGCGGCACCACGGGGCCACGCTCGAGAACCAGATAGCGCCCCGTGCCGCGGTCCATTTCCAGCCGTTTGCGAAGGAAAAAGCTGCTGGCGAAGCCGCTGCCGACGAAGATGATGTCATACTCGGCCATGGTCAGCCCCTGCGCCTTGGGTCATGCGCATCCAAGTGCCGCAGGATCATTGGAGGTCTCCGCGCTTGCGGGAAAAGGCCGGCTCGTAAATCGCCTCGGGCCAGACACACAGAACCCCTGTGCCCACGCGGCGCAAAAGCTCGGCATCATCCTCGTGGTCGGTGATGAAGATGGCATTGTCGAGCACGGCTCCGGCCAGCCTCGCTTCGGTCGCCCGGGTCTTGCCCCGATAACGCCAGAAGCCGCCATGGGTGATCGGCGCGGCAATGAGCGTAGCGTTCTCGAGCTCTAGTCCCGCGAGAAGCGGACGGATCAGGGGACGAAACCCGTTGGAGACGATCACCACGCGCCCGGCGTTCTGGGCCCGGATCAGGTCCATCAGCGTTTGATTGACGAATTCGCGCCCGATCTGCGGCGCGGACCGGCGCCATGCGAGATAGCTCCACGGCATCAGCAGAAGGACGGTCAGGACCCGCAGCCAATCGCGGAAGTGTCGCGCCCTGCGGCGCCCGAAGATCACCCGCCACGGCCGCAAGAGGTCCAGCAGCCGCAACAGGCCCGCGGCCAGAATTGCGGGGCGTGCGCGGCCCAGAAATTCTTCGGTGGAATTGCGCAGCCATAAGGTCTCGTCAAAATCGACGAGCAAAAGCGCCGGCGCAACCGTGCCGACAGTCGCGTCCAGCTTGTCAGGCGTAATCCGGAAAAAATCGCCCATTGATATACCATTTACAACTCTATGCCCTCACCGTGCTGAATTCGGAGGGCCTGTGCACTGATATATATCAACGAGGGGTGCAATTCCGCGCGGCAGAGGGCGGGGTCCGGTGCCATGTTTGCGCGTCCCGGTCGCGCGCTGCGGAGGTTTTGTGAAATCATCGCCCGCCAACCGGCCTTGGGAGCGCGGGCTTCGCCGCTGGGCCGCCCGACAGGTGCGGGCGGCCCAACCGGTTTGAGATCTATTTCGCGTGTTGGGCGATGCGGGCCTTGGCATCTGCCACGAGGGCTGCGCCATCGATGCCCTTGGCGGTCATCTCGGCGATCCAGTCGGCCGTCACCGCCTGGCCGATCTCTTCCCAGCGGGGCTTCTCCGCGTCGAGCTCGACAATGCTGTTGCCGGACTTTTCGGCCACCTCGCGACCGGTCTTGTCGACCTTGTCCATCGCCGCCCCGAACATCGCTGCCGTATCGGGACCTGAATTGTTGTCGATCACGGCCTTCAGGTCATCCGGCAGGCTGTTGTAGCTGTCATTGTTCATGGTCATGACAAAGGTCGCCGCGTAGAGCCCGGGCTTGGACACAAAGCCCGCGTGATGCTTGGTCAGTTCAGACATTTTCAGGGGCAGGGTGACCTCCCACGGAATGACCGCGCCATCAATGACGCCCTTGGAGACGGACTCGGGCACCGCGGGAACCGGCATGCCGACCGGGGTCGCGCCGAGCTTTTCCAGCAGGTTGTTGATCACGCGGGTCGGGCCGCGCAGTTTCTGGCCTTTGACGTCGTCGAGCGTGTTGATCGCAACGTTGGAATGCAGCCAGCCCGGTCCGTGGACATGCAGCGCGATCGGGCGGGTCTGGGTGAACTCGTCCATCGCATTGGCTTCGACATATTCATGGAAGGCCCGCGATGCGCTTTCGGCGTCACCGGTCATGAAGGGCAGCTCGAATGCTTCGGTTTTCGGGAAGCGGCCCGGCGTGTAGCCCAGCACCGTCCAGATGATGTCGACCACGCCATCCTTGGCCTGATCGTAAAGCGCCGGCGGCTTGCCGCCCAGCTGCATGGAGGGGAAGTGCTCGACCTTGATCCGGCCATTTGACTCGGCCTCGACCTTCTCGATCCATGGCGCGATGCCGAGCGCGGGGATGGAGGCCTTGAGCGGCAGGAACTGGTGCAGGCGCAACGTGACGTCCTGCGCCTGCGCGGCGCTGACCGGCAGTGCGGCAACCAGAGCGGTCGCTGCAAGCCTTTTAATGAGTGTGAACATGGTCAATCCTCCCTGATTGAAACTCATTTCTTTGTTTTGGATATGTGCGGGCGTCGGGCCGCTTTCGGAAAATCCGCGCCAAGACTGGGCAAGAAAACGGGGAAAGCGGCGGGTGGGCGCATCTGGAGAAACCTCTCGGACAGTCTCTGCAAGATAACGCCACAAAGCCTCGGTCTGGCAACCTGTTTTCCAGAGCGCGCGCCGAGGCTTGGGGGTGGGGCGGGCGGCACCAGAGCTGTGACCGGGTGCCGCCCGTGCGTCGGGGCCTTGAGGGAGGGGTGGCCCCGGATCAGGAGAGCCCAGCGATCATCATGTAAAGCGGCAGGCCCAATGTCAGGTTGAACGGGAAGGTCACGCCAAGCGAGAGCGAGAGGTAGATCCCCGATTTTGCCTCGGGCAGGGCGATGCGCATGGCTGCCGGAACCGCGATATAGGACGCGGAGGCCGACAGGGTCATCATCAGGAAGACGCCACCCGGCGACAGGCCCAGCACCATTCCGCCGATCCAGCCGAGCAGGCTGCCGATCACCGGCATCAGGCAGCCGAAGGCCAGCAGGCCGGGAGAGATCTCGCGCCGGTGCTCCAGAAGGCTCCGGCCTGCCGAGAGGCCCATGTCCAGCAGGAAGATGCACAAGACGCCTGTGAAGGGAAGGACGATGAATTGCTCGACCTGCGCGAGGCCGTCATTGCCCGTGATCATGCCGATCACGAAAGAGCCCACCAGCAAGACGATCGAGCCGTTGCCGATGATGTTGCGCAGCAACCGGCTGTCGAGCGGCGTGTCAGGCGTGCTGCGCGCGGCCAGCCAGAGCGCGGACATGATCGCCGGAACCTCCATCACCGCGGCAACGGCAACAAGGAAGCCCTCGGAGAAAATTCCCTGCGATTCCAGCAGGCTGGTGGCCGTAACGAAGGTCACAATCGAGATCGATCCGTAGTGTCCGGCCACCGCCGCCGCGTTGAGCGGATCGAGCCGCGTCATCGCCCGCAGCAGAACATATGCCACGAAGGGCAGAACGAACGACAGCACGGCCCCCACGATCAGGCTTGTGAGCAGAAGCCCCGAGACACCGCTTGCCGAGACGCTGACCCCGCCCTTGAACCCGATCGCGAAGAGCAGATAGATCGACATGACCTTTGCGGCCCCTGCCGGGATGGACAGATCGCTGCGCGCGAATGCTGCAACAAGGCCCAGAACGAAAAACAAAATCGTGGGCGCAAGTAGGTTGCTCGCCAGCAGGGCAAGGGCGGATTCCATCGGGTGTCTCCTGTACAGGTCGGGCCGGGGCTCAGTCGTCGGCTCTTATTTCGGGTCCATGCGCAAAAGCGGGGTCGCCGCGCGCTTGGGGGGATATGTATTGAGTTCTGACATATTTCAAATATATATAAACTCTAGTTACGATAGTTTCAGGCTATGAAAGAGGTCTGCCGATGCGCCCCACACTCCGCCAGCTCGAATACCTTCTGGCCGTGGCCGATACCGGCCGTTTCGGCGCGGCCGCCGCGCGGCTCAATGTCAGCCAGCCCAGCCTGTCCGCTCAGGTGGCCGAGACCGAGGCCGATCTTGGCCTGAGGATTTTCAACCGTGACCGCTCGGGCGCGCGTTTGACGCCCGGCGGGACCGAAGTGGTGCGTCGGGCCCGTGAGATTTTGCGCGCGGTCGAGGATCTTCGCGCCTCTGTCACGGGTGAGGGGATTTTCGACGGGCGCCTGCGTTTGGGCGTTCTGCCGTCGATTGGCCCCTACCTTTTGCCCAATGTGGTGCGCAGGCTGCATCTCGATTACCCGTCCTTTCGTCTCGTGGTGCGCGAGGAAAGCACGCAGGATCTTGAAGACGGCCTTCAGAAGGGGCGTTTCGACATGATTATCTCGACCCCCGAAGATCATCCCGGCACCTTGCAGATCCCGCTGTTCGAGGAGACTTTCTGGGCCGCTTTCGCCAAGGATGACCCGCTGGCCGGCATCGAGGGGCCGGTTGCGCCGCGGGATTTGCAGAAGCGGATTTTCCTCACGCTCGGCGCACGGCATCGCCTGTCGCGCAGCGTTGCCGCGCTCGCCACGCAAAACGGCGGGTATATTTCGGATGAATATGAGGGCACCAGCCTCGACGCGATCCGGTTGATGGCCGCGGCAGGGTCCGGCGTGGCGATCCTGCCCGAGATCTACGCGATGATCGAGGCACGGCGCGGCACGGATGTGGCGCTGCGCGCGGTGCGTGATGCCGGGGCGCGGCGCCAGTTGTCCCTGATCCAGCCAAGCAGCACAGAGCTTCGCCCGGGCAGCGAGACTTTGGCCGAGGTGCTGACGACCGAAGCCCACAAACTGATGGAGCGTGTCTGAGCCGCGCAGCGTCCTTGCGCGCAGGCGGTTTTGGCCACAGGCGTGGCCCGCGCAACCGGCGTGGTGGCGCGGTTACTTCGACAGACCCGCGGCCATATTGCACAGCATCTCGAACATGATCGAGACGCCGAGAAACGCAGTCCCGCCGCTCTGATCGAAAGGCGGGGAGACCTCCACCAGATCCGCGCCTGCGATGTTCACCCCGTCGAGAAGCCGCGCCACGAGGAGCGACTGAAAAGAGTTCGGCCCGCCCACCTCGGGTGTGCCCGTGCCCGGTGCAAAGGCGGGATCCACGAAGTCGATATCGTAGGAGACATATGTGGGCTGCGTGCCGACAAGCTCCTTGGCTTGGGCCATGACGTCTTCGGGGCCGCGGGCGTGAAATTCCTCGATCGGGATGATTGTGACCCCGACGCTTTCGGCGAAGTCGTGATCCTCGCTGTCATAGGCGGTGCCGCGAATGCCGATCTGGATGACGCGCTTTGGGTCCAGCAGGTTTTCCTCGATGGCGCGCCGGAATGGCGTGCCATGGGTGTATAGAGTACCGCCGAAATAGCTGTGGAACAGGTCGGTATGGCTGTCGAAATGGATCATGCCCAAAGGCGCGTCCCGCCCCAGTGACCGCAGGATCGGCAGCGAACAGAGATGATCGCCCCCCGCGGTCAGCGGGGTGATGCCGGCCGCGCGGACCGTGTCATAGAACGCCGTGATCCGATCCATGCTGGCATGGATATCGGCCGGGTTCGGCGCGACATCGCCGAGGTCCGCGCAATTGACCGCCTCAAAAGGCCGGACCCCTGTCGCGCCGTTCTGGGCGCGGATCATCGTGGAGAGATCGCGCAACTGCCGCGGCCCGTGCCGGGGGCCGGGGCGGTTTGTCGTGCCACTGTCCCACGGGGTCCCGATCAGACCGATATCCACATCAGGGAGCCTCGGGTCGTCCAGCCCCACATGCGGCAGGCGCATGAAGGTGGGCACTCCGGCAAAACGGGGCAGATCGAAGCCCGAGACGGGATGGAAGAAGGGATCGGACATCGGCGGCTCCTGTTGCGGCGCGGTAAAGGGACTTGGCCTCCATCGCGCCGGAGCTGTCAAGATGGATTGTCGCGGTCCGCGTCAGCTGGTGCGGATCTTGACCTTCTTGGAGGGCGGCTCGGTCTTTGCGACTTTCGGCACGGACAGGGTGAGAACGCCGTTCTTCAATTCGCCTGATATCTTGTTGTCATCCGCGTCAGGCGGCAGGCGGAAGCTGCGCGTGAAGGCGCCGTATTGCCGTTCGCTGAAGAACCATGTCTCGCCTGCGTCCTCGCGCAACACACGCTTCTCGCCCTTGACCGTCACCACCCCGTCATGGGCGCTGACATCGATATCGTCCTCCGCAACTCCGGGAAGCTCAAGCGAGATCGTGTAGGCCTCTCCGGAGGTCGAGGCCTCCGAGGCCGGTGCGATCCAGTCCGAAATGCGCGAGCCGAGCGATTTGAACGGCTCGTAGATCGACGGCCAAAGCCCGGACGTGTGTGATTTTTCTACCATCAGAACATCTCCATCATTGTGAACAGGGCAGAGTATGACGCGGATTCGCAGGGCTGTGTTTGACCTCAGTCAAGGTGCTCCGGCGGCGCCGGCCCCGCGCGACGGCGCGCGCCGTCTGACCCTGTGAGCGGCCCTGTGCGTGGCCTTTTGCGCAGGGGGCTGGTGCCGCTCTGACAGGAGGCACGCGGATGTTTGAGCCCCGCTTTTGCCTCAATTCCCGGGCATGCTGGCGCGCAACGCCACGGAGTGCTTCACGGGCTCCAAAGGGGCATCCGGCGCAACGCTTGGTTTGGCAACGGATCGGCCATAGCATGAGGCGAGCCGGAGGCGATCACTGAACTGGGGGCGAGGCCTGAGATCGAGCGCTATCTGAAATCTGTTCTGGCGGCCGTGCTCTGCGCGGTCTCGCTGGTCGGCGTGCCGGCCGGTGCCGACGAGGCTGCCGACGAAGCTGTCGGCGAAGCTGACGCCGTTCTGTCTGACGTTTTGATGCCGGATCAGGGCGATCTGGCGACGATCGTCGAACGCCGGACCCTGCGGCTCGCGATCCCCTATTCCCCGATCTATTTTTCCCATGACGGAGAGAAATTCATCGGCTTCGCGGTTGAAATGGCGCGCGAGCTTGAGGCGTTTCTGCTTGAGCGTCAGGGCAGGAAAATCGACGTGGTCCTGATGCCCTTGCCGCGCAACGAGATCTTGCCGGCGGTGGTGGACGGACGCGCCGATGTGGCAGCGGCGAACCTGACGATCACGCCGCAACGGCTCGAACAGGTCGCCTTCACCACGCCCTTGTTCAAGGGGGTCTCCGAGCTGGTGGTGACAGGCCCGGGATCCGGGCAACTGAGTTCTTTTGATGCGCTGGTCGGCAGCGGGCTCTACCTGCGGCGGTCGAGCTCTTACTTTTCCCATCTCGAAGAGATCAACGCCGCGCGCCAAAGCGCCGGCAGGGACGTGGTTCCGGTGATTGCCGCAGATCCGCGGCTGGAAGATTACGATCTTCTCGACATGCTCCATGCGGGGCTGATCCCGCCCATCGTGGTCGACAGTCACAAGCTCGACCTCTGGCGGCAGGTCTTTCCCGGGATCGTGGTGCAGGAGCAGCTTGCGCTCAAGCGGGGCGGTCAGGTGGGATGGGCTTTGCGCAAGGAGGCCACAGAGCTTCTGGCGGTGCTGAACGCGTTCATGGACGAGGTCGGGCCGGGCACGTTGGTCGGGAACGTGCTTTTGAAACGGTATCTCGGGTCTTCCGACTGGATCGACGACATCCGCGATGGCGCGGCTCTTGAGGAATATGACCGCACCGTTGCCCTGATCCGGGACTATGCGCAGGCCTATGGTCTGGACTGGAAGATGATGCTGGCGCAAGCCTATCAGGAATCGCGGCTCGACAATTCGAGGGTGAGCGCTGCGGGCGCGGTCGGGATCATGCAGGTGTTGCCTTCAACCGCGGCGGACCCGAAAGTAAACATCAAAGATATCAATATATTGGAAAACAACCTTGAGGCGGGCGCCAAATACCTCGCCTTTCTGCGCGGACGGTATTTCGATGGTCCGGAATTGTCTGCGCTCGACAGGATCCTGTTCTCGCTTGCCGCATATAATGCGGGTCCGGCCAATGTGGCCCGTGCGCGGAAACTGGCGGGAGAGCGGGATCTGGATCCGAATGTGTGGTTTGGGAATGTCGAACGGGCCGCGCGGCAATCCATCGGGGCTGAGCCGGTCACCTATGTTCGCAATATCTACAAGTATTACGTTGCGGTTTCCCTTTCGCAGGAACGCGACACCGAAACCGCGCGTCTGGCGGCCCTGGAAGAGGCGGGCAAGGCCCTCCACAAACAACGCAGGGACCGCCTGCTGGCGTTTCTCGGCATTTTCCTCTGGCTGGGCGGTGTCTTTGTGGGCGGCAGGATGCTTCGCAACAGGCGCATCCGCGCGGTGGCGGACAAGCCCTGAGCGGACTTAGGTCAGACAGTCATAAGATTGTAGGTTTGAGAGAAAGGCCTGCCGGGCCCGGGGATGCCCCTGACCCGGCAGGTTAACGGCTCCCAATTCGAACGAGTCTTGAGCAGTGACCCGTGAACGGGGAAAGATACTAATTACTCGCTACATGCTCCATTAACGATCCAATCTGGGTCTCAATAAGGCGTGAAAATCTGCAATAGTGACAATTGTCGGGCCGAATCCTGAACCGGTTTGCAGCGTCGGAAATCCCGGATTTTCTCAATCTGAAACAATAGACGGGTCAGGGCGGGTAAATTCCGGACATCTGTCCCCGAATCCGCCGCGACTGTTTTCGAATCCAAGACAAAGCCCGCGATAAGGCACCGTGTGTAAGCTGCGAGATTTGCCTTTTTTCGATTGGTGCCGGTTTGGAAACAGAGAGTTTACGCGCCAAGCCATGCCCCGGACGTGAAAAGAGGCCGCGGAGGGCGGCCTCTTTTCGTGGCGTGGTGGGGGAGGGTGTGTCAGCGCAGCGCGGCCGCAACGCGGGATTTGATGATGCCTGCATTCTCGCCGGAGTTTCCGGCGCCCAGGATGCTGACGATCTGCGCGCCGCTCAGGCTGCTGGCATCCGCGTCAAAGCCGTAATCTTCCAGAATGTCCTGAACGCGGTCGCTGCCGAGGTTCGAGGCGTGGGTGAGACCGCCGACAACCGCCTGTGCCTGACCTTCGATGACGGTCGAAGAGGGGCCCGTGAAAGGCACGGATGCGATGGCGTAATTGTTGAGGACGGCGCGGGCCTGCCCCTCGACAACGGTGGGGGCGGCGGAGGCTGCGCCTGCGGTTGCAAGCAGGGCGATCAGGGCGGAGGTGGCAAAACGTGTCATTGTGGTGTTCCTTTCGGTAAGTATCTGATCTTTCGATCGTTTGGGTTTGGGTTGTGTCTGGCTTGGTGCCGATGAGTTGAAGGTAGGCAGGCGAGCGGCCGGAGTGAAATCACATGAAATCTCACGCTGGCTCACGCAGATTTGCGCGCCCTGTGAGAGGTTGCAGGCGTGGCTGCGGTCCGCGGCGTTTTGCTGAGGTTTTCCGCGGATTCTCGGGGCGGGCGGCTCACGTCGGGGCGACAGGGACGTGAGGTCGAGGGCGGTTTGCAGGTTTTTGCAAAAATGCACAGAACTTGCGCTGCTGAATCTGAAGCGTTCGGAGGGCCTCCAGCCCGGATTTTTCGTCCGAAAACTGGCCCCGACCACCCGGACCGAGGCGACTCGGCGCCTGCGGCTCTGCACTCGCGCTTCCCTTGTCGCGCCGCGCGGGGTACACGGCCCCATGCCTGTGACCTTCTCTTCGCTGCCGGAACTGCTGGATTGCGCATTCGACACGTTCATCGATGTGCGCAGCCCTGCGGAATTTGCCGAGGATCACATTCCCGGAGCGATCAACCTGCCGGTGCTCAGCAATGCCGAACGGGCCGAGGTTGGCACGATCTATGTCCAGCAGAGCCCGTTTCTGGCCCGCAAGATCGGCGCGGCGAAGGTGTTTCGGAACGCTGCCGCCGCGATTGAAGGCCCGTTGCGCGACAAGGAAGGCGGCTGGCGGCCGCTCGTCTACTGCTGGCGCGGCGGTCAGCGCTCGGGATCCTTCGGCTGGATGCTGGGCCAGATCGGTTGGCGTTCGGACACGATCAAGGGCGGCTACCAGACCTATCGCGGCCTTGTGCATGACTATCTTTACAGCGACGCGCTGCCCTTCCGCATGATCCTGATCGACGGCTATACCGGCACGGCAAAAACCGAATTGCTGGAGGTTCTCGAAGGCCGGGGCTGTCAGGTTCTCGATCTGGAGGGTCTGGCGGAGCATCGCGGGTCGCTTCTGGGGGGTATGGGCGTGCCGCAGCCGTCACAAAAGGCGTTTGAAACCCGGATTGCCGCCAAGCTCTGCCGGTTTGACCCGGCCCGTCCGGTTCTCGTCGAGGCGGAATCGAGCAAAGTGGGGGAGCGCAGCCTGCCGCCGAGCCTTTGGGCGGCGATGAAAGCGGGCGCACGGATCACGATCACCGCCCCGATCGCTGTGCGCACCTCCTATCTCGTGAAAGCCTATGACGACATTCTCTCTGACGCACCCGCGATGCGCGACAAGCTTGAGCCTTTGCGCAAGTATCGTGGAAATGCGGTTGTCGATGGGTGGTTTGAATATCTCGATGCCGGCGACAAACCGGCGGTGACCCGGGCGCTGATGGAGCAGCATTACGACCCATCCTACGCCAAGTCGCGCAAACGGGCCGCGGTGCAAGAGATGGCGACGCTGACGACCGGCGACCTTGGAGCGGAGGGGCTGTCGGGGCTGGCTGACCAGATCGAGACGCTGCTGGAGGCGCTGCCTCAGCCTGCGGACAGCGTGACCTGAGCCGCGTCTTCGGTCAGGCGTCCGATGCGCGCGGCCGGATACCCCTCGGAGCGCAGCTGTTCCACCAGATCCGACGCCCGATCCTGCGGAACCGCGGCCAGCAGCCCGCCTGCGGTTTGGGGGTCGAACAGAAGGTCGGCCTTGCCGCCATCGGGCAGTTCGGGAATGACGCTGCGGTTTTGTGCAAAAAGCGACGAGCGGATCCCGTTCTGTGCCATCTCGATGGCGCCACTCATCACCGGAATGGCCTCGAGATCGAGCGTCGCAGCAACACCGGAGGCCTCGCAGAGGCCCTTGAGATGTCCCGCCAGCCCGAACCCCGTCACATCGGTCATGGCATGGGCGCAGGACAGGATCCCCGCGGCCGCGCCTTGCGCTTGGGTCATCTGGTCGAAGGCTTTCGCGATCCAGTCGCCTCTGGCCTTGCCGGCCATTTCTGCCGCCATGAGAACGCCCGAGCCCAGCGGCTTGGTCAGGATCAGCGCATCCCCCGGTTTGCCACCGGCAAGCGTGATCGGATCGCGCTCGCACAGCCCCGTCAGGGTGAAGCCGATGGTCATCTCGTCGCCCAGCGAGGAATGACCGCCGACAATCTCGGCACCGGCGGCGCGCATCACGTCGCTGGCGGTTGTCATGATCTCACGCAGGGTGCGGGCCTGAAGCTCATCGGAGAGCCGCGGCAGGATCAGTGTCGCCGTGGCCGCTTGCGGGCGCGCGCCCATGGCCCAGATATCGCCCAAGGCATGGACCGCCGCGATGCGGGTCATGATCACCGGATCCTCGCTGAAGCTGCGCAGGTGGTCGGAGGTCATGACCTGTCGCGCGCCTCCGGTTGTCAGCAGGGCCGCATCGTCGCCGGGCAGGGGCGTGACGTCGCCGCGGTCCGGGGGGGGCAGACCGGCGATCATGTGGCGCAGGGCGGCGCGCCCGACCTTTGCACCACAACCGCCGCATAGCGGCTTGTCGCCAAGGGCCTCGCGCAGGCCTTCGGCGCGGGGATGGGGCAGTTCGGGCTGGGCCATGGCGGGAAGATCGCGAAAGCGGTTCATGAATTTCTGGTCGATGTGATCTTTCCAGCGCCACATGAGCGGTCCGCTGAAGCCGGTCCCGAACCGGTCCGCGAGCGCGCTTTTTCCGCCCAGCGAGATCAGTTTGAGGTAGTCGCGCTGGGGTTTGTAGGGGCGCAGGCTGGTGCCTGAAAGGGCTGCGCGCAGGTTGTCGTAGAGAACCGGGGCCTCGCGCACGGCGAAAACCCCCGCCTTGGGACGGGGGGCCGCGCTGAGATGTGCGCAATCTCCAACCGCGAAGACCGCGGGGTCGCTGGAACGCAGCCACGCGTCCACGCTGATAAAACCGTCCTGCAGCTTCAGGCCGGTCTCGGCCAGCCAGCGATAGGGATGGGCCCCAGCCGCGCCGGTGGTGAAATCGCTCGCAATTTTCTCGCCGCCTGTAAGCGCGACGTGGTCTACCTCGACCGCCTCGATGGTGCGATGTTCCAGCACGGTGACGCCGAGTGCCTCCAGCGCCGTCAAAAGCTTCACCCGGGCCCCCGGTGCGGTCGCCCCCAGCGCCGTCTGGCTGTCGATGAGATGAACCTGTGCCTCGCGGCCCCGGGTCTTCAGCGCATGGGCCATCGCCATGGCCAGTTCCGCACCGGCCACGCCGCCGCCGATCACAGTGACGCGGGCCGGTCCATCGGCGTTCAGATAGGCCTCCCAGCGCGCCGCGAAGGGGCCAAGCGGTTTGGCAGGCACGCCGTGGGTTGAAAAGCCCGGCAAATCGGGCATCTGCGACGTGATCCCGATGTCGACCGAGCAGACATCAAAGCCCACGGGCGGACGGCCGGCCACGTGGATCTCCCGAGCCATCAGGTCGATCCCCTCGGCCGCGCCCAGAATGATCCGGGCGTTGGCGAACCGGGCAAGGCGCACGAGATCGATATCGAGCGCCGCGCGATCGTAGTGACCCGCCACATGACCGGGCAGCATGCCCGAGTAGGGGGCGGATGGTCCGGGATTGATCAGCGTGACCCGCGCGCCGGGCAAAGGGGCCATCCCCCACTTGCGCAGCACTAGCGCGTGGGTGTGGCCACCGCCGATCAGCACGAGATCTCGGGTCAGGGGAAGGCGCATTTGGTTCATCACTCCGGTTCTATCGGCATTGCGGCAAGGCGCAAGGGATTGCTTTTCACCGGCGGCCGGGGGGCATGCCCGGGCACGTATGAGAAAATCCTCCGTTCCATCCGCGGCACGCCGGTGTCGGAAACGCGCGTGACGGGGGTGTTTCACGGTGATAGCCAAACCCCAGAAACGGAGAGCCGATGTCCATTGCCGCCCCCACCGCCCACAACAGACCCGGGCTTGGAATCGCCCTGATCCTGATCGGGATCACGGCGATCTCGGTCAATGACATGCTGATCAAACAGCTGTCCGGCGGCTATCCTCTGCACCAGATCGTGTTCACACGGTCCGCCATCGCGATCCTCTTCAGCCTCGTCTTCGTGCAGCTTGAGGGGGGCTGGCGCATTCTCAAGACCGATCAGCCGCTGCTCCATACGCTGCGGGGTATTTTGATTGTCGTGGCCAACCTGTCGTTTTTTGCGGCCCTTGCGGTTCTGCCGCTGGGGGAGACGACGGCGCTGTTCTTTGCAGCTCCTTTGTTCATCACGCTTCTGTCGATCCCGATCCTCGGTGAAAAGGTCGGCCCCTTGCGGATCGGCGCGGTGCTGGTGGGCTTTCTCGGGGTCCTGATCATGCAGCGCCCGTGGGCCGGATTCGGGGATCTGGAGGTCAGCCGCGTCATTCTCCTGCTGCCGGTTTTGGCCGCCCTGACCTATGCGCTGACGCAGGTGATGACCCGCAAACTGGGCGTGACGTCCAAGGCATCGGCGCTCGCGGTTTATATCCAGGCCATGTTTCTGGTGATCGGGGGGCTGTTCTGGTTGGTTGCGGGCGACGGCCGGTATGCCGAGGGGCTCGAGAATGAAAGCCTGATCTTCCTGCTGCGCGCCTGGGAATTGCCGATGGGGCTCGACCGGTGGTTCTTCCTCGGGTTGGGGTTCAATGCCGCGATCATCGGCTATTGCCTGTCGGCGGCTTACCGCGAGGCCGATGCGGCCACGGTGGCACCGTTCGAGTATGTCGGGCTGCCGCTGGCCGTCTTCTGGGGTTGGGTCGTCTGGGGCGACCTGCCCGATTTCGCGGTCTCGCTGGGGATCGCGCTGATCATGGGGGCAGGGCTCTTTGTTTTCCTGCGCGAACGGGCGAAAAAGCGGCCAATCGCAAGCCGCAGGATCAACCGGCGTTACTGATTTCTCCGGGTTGCCGGTGGCAAGTGGCCGGTGGCAAGTCTGCCTCCCAGACGCTTTCATATGAAAAACAATGAAAGTAAAAAGAAAGAAAAGCGCTGGCGCATCCGCACTGTTCTGATATCCTTCTGACGGAAAATCCGCAGGAGCTTAGGGACGTGGACAGCGACAGCCGGCAGGACGATATCTTGGCGCTTCTTGAGGCGCAGCCTCAGGTCGACGTGCCGCAGCTTGCCCGCCGTTTCGGGGTAAGCAGCCAGACGATCCGCAACGATCTGCGCGTATTGGCCGATCGCGGGCTCGTGACCCGCACGCATGGCGGCGCGCGGCGTGCGGTCTATGCGGCCAATGAAGCCTATACCGAACGCCGGACGCGCAAAGCGCGCGAGAAAGAGGCGATGGGCCGCCTCGCGGCATCTCTGATCCCCGAAAACTGCTCTGTGACGCTCAATATCGGCACCAGCACCGAACAGGTTGCGCAGGCTTTGAAAGGCCACGCGGGGCTCGTGGTGGTGTCCAATAATATCAATATCATCAATGCGATGATGGGCTCGCGGGCCCGTGAGCTTATTCTGGTGGGGGGCACGGTGCGCCAAAGCGATGGCGCCATCGTGGGCGGCGACGCGGTCGATTTCATCTCGCGCTACAAGGTCGATTTTGCCGTGATCGGGGCCTCGGCGCTGGATGCGGACGGGGCGGTTCTGGACCATGACGCCCGCGAGGTTGCCGTCGCCCGCGCGATTTTGCAGAACGCACGGACGAAAGTTCTGGTCAGCGACGGCTCCAAGTTCGAACACCGCGCGCCGGTTCGGATCTGCGAAGTCGCGGATCTGGACTATGTCATCACGGACACCCCGCCGCCGGCTGAATTTCTCGACGCCGCGCGGCGGGGCGACACCGAAATCCTGACATTGGAGACCTCTGGTGACCCCGCAGAGTGAAACGCCGGAGGTGTTTGACCTCTTTGTCATCGGCGGCGGCATCAACGGATGCGGGATTGCCCGTGATGCGGCCGGCCGCGGCCACTCGGTCGCGCTGGCGGAAATGGGGGATCTGGCGCAGGCGACTTCGTCTGCCTCTACGAAGCTATTTCACGGCGGCCTGCGGTATCTGGAGTATTTCGAGTTCCGGCTCGTGCGCGAAGCCCTGATCGAACGCGAAACCCTGCTGCGGGCGATGCCCCATATCAGCTGGCCGATGCGCTTCGTGCTTCCCTGCCATCGGGACATGCGCTTTGAAAGCGAAACACCGGCGTCCCGTCTGCTGGCAAAGCTCATGCCGTGGAACGCGGGGCGCAGGCCCGACTGGCTGATCCGGTTCGGCCTGTTTCTCTACGACAGGCTGGGCCCGCGCCGGCTGCTGCCCGGCACATCGACCGTGGATCTGGGGCACGATCCCGCAGGCGCGCCCTTGCAGGCGCAGTTCACGAAGGCGTTCGAATACTCCGATTGCTGGGTCGAGGATGCGCGCCTCGTGGTGCTGAATGCCCGCGATGCCCGCGACCGGGGCGCGCGGATCATGACCCGAACGAAGGTCGTCGCGGCGCGGCGGGGCCCCGCGCATTGGGAGATCACGCTCGAAGATATGGACACCGGCGAACGCCGGGAACAGGCAGCGCGGGTTCTGGTGAACGCGGCCGGTCCATGGGTCGGGGATGTCTTGGAAGGGGCACTTGGCCAGCCTGCGCGCGACGGCGTGCGCCTTGTGCGGGGCAGCCATATCGTGACCCGCAAACTGTTCGATCACGACAAGGCCTACTTTTTTCAAGGCGGCGATGGCCGGATCATCTTTGCCATTCCCTATGAGACCGACTTCACCCTGATCGGAACGACGGACACAGATCACCCCGATCCGTCCCAACCCCCTGTCTGCACGGCCCAAGAGCAGCGCTATCTGCTGGAATTCGCCTCACGCTATTTCGAGCAACAGGTCACCGATGCGGATGTGGTCTGGACCTATTCAGGCGTGCGCCCGCTTTATGACGACGGCGCAAACTCGGCGACGGCGGCCACGCGGGATTATGTGCTGAAGCTCTCCGACGCGGGTGGCGCGCCGCTTCTCAATATCTTCGGAGGAAAGATCACGACCTACCGGAAGCTGGCGGAGGCGGCGATGAAGAAGATCGCGCCGTTCCTGCCGGCAGATGGCGGAGACTGGACGGCCGGGATCGCGCTGCCCGGTGGCGATTTTCCGGTCGGAGGGGCAGGGGCGTTGAGCGACCGGCTCCGCGCGCGTTATCCGTTTCTCGATGCCCTCTGGTCCGCGCGGCTGGTGCGCGCCTACGGGTGCGAGGCATTCGAGATCCTCGGGGACGCGCGATCTCTCGAGGATCTCGGGGAGGGTTTTGGCGCGACCATTACGGAATGTGAGCTGCTTTGGGCCATCCGCAAAGAATGGGTCTGCACGGCGGAAGATTTCGTCTGGCGGCGCACCAAGCTGGGCTTGAAGTTGCGTGAGGACCAGATCGCCCGGATCGACGCTTTCATCCGGAACACGCTCTCTGTCGGCCCCGAAGATCAGAGTCTGCGAAAATATCCCGAGATTGCGGCGGGGTAGCGTGTAGTCCTGACGTCCCTCCGGGGCGGAAATTGAATGCCGGATATGAAAAGAGAGGCCACCGCTTGGGTCGCCTCTCTCAACATGTCAGACGTCGTCTACTTGCGCTTGAGATCCAGCTGCGTGCTGGGGATCGTTGTGTCCGCATTTGCGTCGCGGCCACTCAGGCGCACGATCCTGTCGATCTGGGCGTCGCTGAGCAGGGTGGACCAGATGCTGGCTGTGTAGACGTCGCGGGTGGCGTTGACCTGCGTCTGCGCAGGTTTGGCGGAAGCGGCGCCAACAGCCGTGACACCCGCAAGCAGAAGTGCTGCCGTGAGATGTTTCATGATGCCTTTCCTTTCCGGTCGGGGATCTCGGGATCCCGTATCTTTGACGGCACGAGGCCGATGCGCGGTAACTAGGGCGCGGGGAGGCGTTTGTGAAATCACATGAAATCTCACGCGGCCTCACGAGGATTTGCACGGCCGGCGACCTTTATGCGCCGAACACGCGATTTCTTGAGGAAACCTGACCTTGAGAGGTCTCGCGGCGGGGATCGTGGTGTGAAAAGGGGGCGTTTTCGGCCCGGGATGCAGAAATGCACAGCACCTGTGCCGGTGCGAATTTCTGGCACTGCGTGCGAAACCGCTCTCCGCGCACGGGCAGACCGGCCGCAGAGCGCGCGCCGCGCCATGGATCGGCGCGACGAATGAAGAGTGCTTTACAGGATCGTTACTGCTGCAGGGTTTGCAGGTAATACACGACCGACAGGATGCGGCCCTGTTTGACGGCCTCGAGCGTGCGCCCGTAGGTCGAGGGGCGGTCTTCCTTGATGTCGGCCATGAAGAAATCGCCCCAGATCGGCATCTCGCTTTGGCCATGGGCCGCAATCTCGCGCCCACCGTCAATCGCCTGATAGACCTCCGAGAACGGGTAGGCGCCGTTATTGTTCTTGGCCAGAAGAGTCAGGTCGCTCGGCTTTTGTGCAAACAGCGCGCCAACCATGCCGTCCCCCTTGCCGCCTTCGCCGTGGCAGACCGCGCAGCGCGTGTTGAACTCCGATTTCCCAAGGCTGACCTCTTGCGCCGAGGCCGGTACGCTCAGTGCCAGCGAAAGGCCCGCAAAAAGGACCGTTGGCAATTTCCTGAATGACATCTTGAACTCTCCTTCGCATGAACTGATGCGGTCATGCTACGTGAATTCACGCCTGCCCGATTGATCACGGTCAATTGCCGGGTTGCACGAAAAAGGGCGGCCTTAAAGCCGCCCTCGGGACCGTCATGGCCCGCGTTTATTTGGAAATTCTCAGAACGCGAGGCGGAAGACATAGGGGTCATAATCCCCGGGAACGCCCTCATCGCCGCAGAACCCCATATCGCTGTTGGAGGTTGCGTCGATCCGGCCGTCCGCCACGATCGAAACGCCCTCGACGCCATTGTTGTTCGCCGTGAAAGAGACATCTCCACCTGCAATGATCTTGCTGCCATAGATCTCGACCTTAGCCGCGTTGCTCATGCCGCCCTTGGTCAGCAGCAGAACCTCGCCGCCTTCCTTGCACCCGTCATCGTCGCCGATAACGAGGCCTGACGGCGCCGAGAAGGACCGCGAAGACGTGTTGGTGGTCGAGATGATCACGTCCTTCAGGATCGTGCCTTTGGAGAACTTGATCTCACAATCGGTGACCAGCACGAAATCGGAATAAGTTCCGGCGTCGAACGTCATTGACTTGTTCCCCGGGCAGCTGTGCTCGTTCACGCGGTTCTTCGTGAAGCTCGAAGGATCCACACTGCCTGAATTGCCCGTGGTACTCACAGCTTTCGGCGTTTCGGACACAAGGGATTTGGTCGCGTAATCGCCGCTCATTCTCTGAACGCCCGTATGCATCGCATCGATCCGTGCGTCGACATTCATGTCGTATTTCTGGTAGGGGCTGCGCGCGTCGGCCAGCCCTTCGTTTTGCGCAAGACCGGAGTTGGCAAGGACAAGATCGTCCGGCGTCGGGTAGGAGACGATCACATCATCTTCGAAGACGTTGTTTTGATTGATCTCAACCTGGCTGTCGGAGTGAATGCAGAATCCCTCGCGGAAGCGGTTGTTGCTTTGCAGATCGACCACGTCATTGCCGAAAAATCCCTCGCGGGCGCATCCCGGAACCTTTCTTTCAAAGATCGACGAGACGGAGACGTCCAGCACATCGAGGCCGATGAGCTTGAGAAGAAACGTATTGATGCCGTTTCCGATCAGCTCGCTGCGCTCCATCCTGACCTCGACCGCAAGCTTGCTGTCGGGATCGGGCTCAAACGACAGGGTTCCGTTGTCGCGGGTCAGGTAGCCGAAGCGGATATCACTGGAACCAAGAAGTCTGCCATACTGGCTTGCAGGCATGTAGGTCTCGACCATATCGAGCGCCTTCTGCTTTGCCGTGCCGGAGTCCTCGGTATCGCGGGTGAACAAGGCCGCATGCGCCGCGATATCAGCCCCGTTCTGAAGCTGGGTGCGGGCGGCGAACGCGTTGGAATAGTCGATTGCCGTGCTTCCGAGCAAAAGGAAGGTCAGCAGCATGAAGGCGCCGAAGGCCGTGTAGGAGCCGTCTTCCTCTTTGCAGAACCGTTCCGCAGGGCGCTTGAGATTATCTGTGCGTATCAACATCGTGAACCTCAGAATTCCTTGAGATGCTGCGAGCGGACCACCAGCGTGATGTCGTTGATGCGCGCCCATGTCCCGACGCTGTCCAGATCCGAAGAGGGAACCGCGACCGAGGAATGGATCACGCCATCGATCACCTCGGTGGTCGCGACGGCATTATCGGCGAAACCGGCAAGCTGTTCTTCGATGAAGGTCTCAGTCGCTTCCGGCGTTGCGATCCGGCCCACGGAGTACTGGCGGTTGCCATCCTGCATGATCCGCATCACCTGCGCCTGATTGTGGAAGATGGCCGAGACGTCAGCAATGAAAGTCAGGACGACCACGTAAAGAGGAATCCAGAGCACGGCTTCGATGGTCGCCGTTCCGGACTCGTCCTTGAGCCAACGTTTCATCTTTGTATCTGTCATTTGCATTTTACCAAACCTAACCCAGCCCTCAAAAACACGGATTCATGAACTGATAGGGAGGCAATGCGGCCAGAAGAAGGCAAAATTTGAGAAGAATTGCGACAGACTCCGAGAGCGCAGAGGCAATTCGGAGCCCGATAGAGCTTCCGCCAAATGTCTTTAAGAACAGGGGGAAATGGCTCCGGCGGTAGGGATCGAACCTACGACCAATTGATTAACAGTCAACTGCTCTACCGCTGAGCTACGCCGGAACGGTCCGTGCGATATAGCAAGAGGTTTTTGGGGCGTAAAGAGGGTTTGAGCTATATTTTTCAACGCAGCTCAAAGATCGCGTCCGCGGTGAAATCTCCCTTTGGCTCAGTGCGTTTTCTCAGTGTTAAATCAATGAGATGGGCGAGAACGTTGCGTTCGGCAGCGGGCAGGAGAGAGGGCGAAACATCGGTGTAAATCCGGCTCGCGATCTGGCCGGGGGTGGCCGGACCGGCCTCCAGCGCCTCGAGGATCTGCGCTTCGCGGGATTTGCGGTGCGCGCTCAGGGCGGCAACGCGCGCTTGCGGTTTCTCGATCGCGCCGCCGTGCCCGGGGTAGTAGACGCGGTCCTGCGGGCGTTCGGACAGGCGTTCCAGAGAGGTCATGAAATCGGTCAGGTCGCCATCGGGCGGAGACACCATGGACGTGGCCCAGCCCATCACCAGATCGCCGCTGAACAGGGCCTCGCCTTCCGCCCACTCAAAGCTGACATGGTTGCCCATATGGCCCGGCGTATGGAGCGCGCGCAAAGACCAGTCGCTGCCGGCCACGCGCGCGCCGTCCGCCAGGTGGATGTCGGGCATGAAGGTCATGTCGCGGCCTTCACCGCCGCCGAGATCTCCGAAACCCGCCATATGGGGTGCGCGTCCGGCCCGGCTGTCTCCGAAGGCGTGAATTGGCGCGCCGGTGATCTGAGCAAGCGTCATCGCCAGCGGGGAGTGATCGGCATGGCTGTGTGTGACGAAGATATGGCTGATCCGCTGGCCCGCGCCCAGCGCGTCGAGGATCGCGGCGAGATGGGTTTCATCGGGCGGGCCGGGGTCGATCACCGCGAGGTCGCGGCGCCCCAGAAGGTAGGTGTTCGTGCCGCGAAAGGTCATGGGCGAGGGGTTGGGCGCCACGATGCGGCGCAACCCGTTTCCCAGGTCATCCGGTCTGCCGATCTCGGGATTGAAATCCTGATCGTGCTCCATGCCCCTTTTCCTTTTCCCGGCTGCAGCTTACGGTTTTCAAATGACATGGTTTTCGATCAAACGCTACCTCCCTCGATCGCTCTACGGGCGGGCGGCGCTGATCCTGTTGGTTCCGATCATCACCATCCAGCTCGTGGTGTCGTTCTCGTTCATTCAGCGCCTCTACGAGGACGTGACGGTCCAGATGACCCAGAATATTGCGATCGAGATCGATCTGCTGGTCGCGACGCTCGAGACCGCGCCAAACGATGAGGTCGCCGCGCGCGCGTTGGCAGAGCGCGCTTCGGCGCTGGGAATGGAGGCGGTCTGGCCCGGGCAGGCGGTCTCGGACGGGCGGATCTTCTATGATTTGTCGGGCCGTGTCGTCCAGCAGATCCTCTCGGACCGGTTCAGCGGTCTGGCCGGTGTTGATTTGCGCACCAATGACAAGCTGGTGCAGCTGGCGATCGAAACCGCGCGGGGCCCGTTGGAGCTGACCTTCCCACGCAGTCGTGTGTCTGCCTCGAACCCGCACCAGTTGCTGGTCCTGATGGTGTTCACGGCGGTTTTGATGACCCTGATTGCGTATCTTTTCTTGCGAAATCAGCTGCGTCCGATCCGGCGTCTGGCCCGCGCGGCGGAAGCCTTCGGTAAGGGACGGGTGGAACCCTATTCCCCCAGCGGCGCGCTCGAAGTGCGGTCGGCGGGAAACACTTTTCTCAACATGCGGGCCAGAATCGAGCGCCATATCGAGCAGCGCACGCTGATGCTCTCGGGCGTCAGCCACGATCTGCGGACCCCTCTGACACGGCTCAAACTGGGTCTGTCCATGCAGGAGCCGAGCCCCGAAATTGACGCCTTGCTCAAGGATGCCGGCGAAATGGAGCGTCTCATCGACGCCTTCCTCGATTTCGCGCGGGCCGACGCGGTCGAGGAACTGGCGGAAACCGATCTTGTCGCGCTGGTCGACGCGATCGTGAAGAACGCGGTCCGCAGTGGCAAAGAGGTCGGGATCGGCGCCATGCCCGAGGGGCCGGTGGAGCTCAAGCTGCGGCCCATGTCGATCCAGAGGGCGGTTGAGAACCTTGTCGGCAACGCCGTGCGCTACGGCTCGAAGGCGCGGGTCTCGGTGACGGTTCTGGAGACCGCGCTGCGCATATCCGTGGAGGATGACGGGCCGGGGATCCGCGCCGATCTGCGCGAGGAGGCGCTCAAGCCTTTTGCGCGGCTTGATGCGGCGCGAAACCAGAACAAGGGCAGCGGTCTTGGTCTGGGCCTTGCCATTGCGGCCGACATCGTCCGGTCACATGGCGGCTCTCTGCGCCTGGGTGACAGCGCCGATCTTGGCGGTCTGTCGGCCGAAATCGTTCTGCCGCTGTGAGAAATTTCCGAGGTTTTGGTAGGCCCGGCAGGACTTGAACCCGCAACCAAAGCGTTATGAGCGCTCTGCTCTAACCAATTGAGCTACAGGCCCCCAATGGTCGTGTCGTCTTGCCTATCAGATGGTCTTGCGCCGTCAAGATGTCTACCCCGCGGCCTGTGCGTTTGCGCTAGCGTGCGGCTCTGGCGCGGCTGGCGCATTGCAACGCACCCAGCCATGGTTTATCGCAGGCCGCAAAGCTGAAGGAGACGGCATGAGCACCGAGAAAAAGAACGGTCTGACCTATGCGGATGCAGGCGTGGATATCGATGCGGGCAACGCGCTGGTGGACCGGATCAAGCCGGCGGCAGCCGCGACCCGCAGGCCGGGTGTCATGGAAGGTCTGGGCGGCTTTGGCGCGCTTTTCGACCTGAAGGCGGCTGGTTTCGAGGACCCGGTTCTGGTCTCGGCCACGGATGGTGTCGGCACCAAGCTCCGGATCGCGATCGACACCGGCAATTACGACACGATCGGGATCGATCTGGTGGCAATGTGCGTCAATGACCTCGTGTGTCAGGGGGCCGAGCCTCTGTTTTTCCTCGACTACTTTGCCACCGGCAAGCTGGAGCTCGATGCCGCGGCACGGATCATCGAAGGCATCGCCGAGGGCTGTGCGCAGTCGGGCTGCGCGTTGATCGGCGGTGAGACCGCCGAGATGCCGGGCATGTATGATGAGGGTGATTTCGATCTGGCCGGCTTTTCGGTCGGCGCGATGGAGCGCGGCACAGCACTGCCCGACGGTGTGAAGGCGGGCGACGTTCTGCTGGGGCTGGGCTCGGACGGTGTGCACTCCAACGGATATTCGCTGGTGCGCAAGGTCGTCGAGATGTCCGGCCTGAGCTGGAGCGATGACGCGCTCTTCGCCGAAGGCAGTCTGGGCGAAGCGCTGCTGGCCCCGACACGGCTTTACGTGAAATCCGCGCTTTCCGCCGTGCGCTCAGGCGGCGTGCATGCGCTTGCCCATATCACGGGGGGCGGTTTGACCGAGAACCTGCCGCGCGTTCTGCCCGAAGGTCTGGGCGCCGAGATCGATCTGGGCACATGGGACCTGCCGCCCGTGTTCCGCTGGCTCTCCGAGACAGCGTCCATCCCCGAGGCGGAGATGCTCAAGACGTTCAATTCCGGGATCGGTCTCGTGCTTGTCGTGGCGCCCGAGCATGCCGAAGAGATCAGCAACCTCTTGCATGACGCAGGCGAGGCCGTGTTCCGGATCGGTGCCGTGACCTCCGAGGCGGGCGTGCACTACACGGGTCGCCTTCTTTGAAGCGTGTTGCGATCATGATCTCGGGGGGCGGATCCAACATGGTCCGCCTGATCGAGAGCATGGTGGACGATCATCCCGCCCGTCCTGTTCTGGTGCTCAGCAACGATCCCGAGGCCGGAGGGCTGAAGAAGGCGGAAGCCCTCGGCGTGAAGACCGCAGTGGTTGATCACAAGATGTTCAAGGGCGATCGGGCGGCTTTCGATGCCCAATTGCTGGAGCATCTGGACGCGGCGCAACCGGACATCGTGTGCCTTGCGGGGTTCATGCGGATCCTGACGGACGGCTTTGTCGAAACCTTTACGGGCCGGATGATCAACATCCACCCGTCGCTCCTGCCCAAATACCGCGGCCTGAACACGCACGCGCGTGCCATCGAGGCGGGCGACAAGGAGGCCGGCTGCACGGTCCATCTGGTCACGCCCGAGCTGGATGAAGGCCCGATCCTGGGGCAGGGGCGGGTGCCCATTGAACCGGGGGATACGCCCGAGGTGCTGGCGGCGCGTGTTCTGGCGGTCGAACACCGCCTTTACCCTGCGGTTCTGCGCCGTTTCGCCGACGGGGACCTCACCCCGATCCACATCTCCTGAGCTTTGGCTTTCCTTTTCTGCGCCGAGGCCCTAAATCGTGATGATCTGTGGGGCAGCCAGTTTGAGCCAAGAGTGAAAAGCACCGGACGGACATGAAAACAATAACAACTACCGAAGAGCTTGCAGCGTTCTGCGCGCACGCGAAAACCTTCGACTATGTCACGGTTGATACCGAGTTTCTGCGCGAACGCACCTATTACGCAAAGCTCTGTCTCATTCAGCTTGCCGTGCCCGGAACGGATGAGGATGACGCGGTTCTGGTCGATCCGATCGCGGCTCCCGACATGTCGCTCGATCCGCTTTACGATTTGTTTCGCGATGACGGCATCGTGAAAGTCTTCCATGCTGCGCGTCAGGACCTCGAGATCTTCTATGTCGAAGGCGGCGTTATCCCGCAGCCGCTGTTTGACACGCAGGTCGCCGCGATGGTCTGCGATTTCGGGGAACAGGTGGGCTATGAGACACTGGTGCGCCGCATCGCCAAGGCCAAGGTCGACAAGACCTCGCGGTTCACGGACTGGTCGCGCCGTCCGCTGACCGAGGCCCAGAAGACCTATGCACTGGCCGATGTGACCCATCTGCGCGAGATCTATGAATATCTCTCGAACCGCCTCCAACGGACCAAGCGCCGCGCTTGGGTGGAAGAAGAGATGTCCGTTCTCCTGACGCCGGAAACCTATGTGGTCCCGCCCGATGCCGCGTGGCGGCGCGTCAAGGTGCGCAGCACCGCGCCGAAGTTCCTCGCCGTCGTGCGTGAGCTTGCAAAGTTCCGGGAGGCCCATGCGCAGGAACGCAATGTGCCGCGCAATCGTGTGTTCAAGGATGACGCGCTGCTGGAGCTTGCCTCGACCAAGCCGCAAAGCGAGAAGGATCTGTCGAAGTCACGTCTGCTGCTGCGGGAGGCCCGTCGCGGCGATATCGCCTCTGGGATCCTGACGGCTGTCAAAGCCGGTGTCAGCTGCCCGCCGGACGAGTTGCCGAAGCCTCCGGCCCTGCGCGACAAGAGCCAGATCAACGCCGCCCTTGCAGATCTTTTGCGGGTCTTGCTGAAGGCCAAGGCCGAGGAGGCGGGGGTCGCTCAGAAGCTGATCGCCACGGCGTCAGATCTCGATGATATCGCCATGGGCGACCGGAGCGGTCTTGCCCTCAAGGGTTGGCGGGGCGAGGTGTTCGGCAAGGACGCGTTGCGGCTTTGTCGTGGCGAGGTCGCCCTGAGCGCCGAGGAAGGCTCGGTCCGGATCATCGATCTGGTCTGACGACATTGAACTGCTCGGCTCAGGCCTGCGGGGCAGGTCTGTCGGACGGGGGGTGTCGTATCAGCGGCGCACGCTGTGCTGGTTGAGCTGTCCGCGCACCACGATCGTTCGAATGCCGTCCAGTTCGGCCGCGGGAATGGCCGCGCCGGCAATGATCTCGCGGGATCTCTGGGTGCCTTGCGCACGGGGTGTCGGCGGCGCGCTGGCGCGGAATTCATAGACCTTCTCGCCCGGGTTGTCGGACGCAACCGGTATCAGTTCGGCCTCCCAGAAGCCTTGGGTTCGGGGAACGCCGATCACCCGGACAATCGCCCCTTCCGGTGTCCGGTCCACATTCAGCGACAGGATCTGGTCGACCAGCGGGCGTGGATCGGCATCCACGTCGACCGCGGTCATACGGGCTTCTTCGTCATCGCCGCCAAACCAGTTGAACGGGTTGATGCGGCTGTCGCGGATTGTGCCGCACGCGCTCAGCGTCAGGCAGATTGCCAAGGCTACGCATATCGGTCGTGTCATGGAAAGTCCTCTGCCTGCCGTTATCTCAACGATTACGCGATTAGTCGCGGCTTGAAAAGTCCACGTGGCACTGGACCCTGACGAAGCTGCGGTTTAGGTGGAGATCACAGGCAAACGGGAGAGTGTGCAATGGCGCAGGACACATTCGAAGAGATCGTCGAGACATTCGAGTTCCTCGAGGATTGGGAAGATCGCTACCGCCATGTGATCGATCTGGGCAAGGCGATGGAGCCGCTCGACGATGCATTGAAAGTGCCGGCCACCAAGGTCGACGGATGCGCCTCGCAAGTGTGGCTGCACCCCCGCATTACAGATTCGGGACCCGGCGCCACATTCGAGTTTGACGGTGAAAGCGACGCCATGATCGTGCGCGGCCTGATCGCGGTTCTCAAGGCGCTTTATTCCGGGCTCAGCGTGCAGGAAGTGGGCCGGGTGGATGCGGTCGCGGAACTGTCTCGGCTGGGGCTCAATGATCACCTCTCGGCCCAGCGCTCCAACGGGTTGCGGGCCATGGTGGAACGTATCCGTGAGGTGGCTGCTCAAAGCGCCGCAGCCTGATCCTAGGGGCAATGCGGCCGTTCAGGACAGCGCGGCCAGAGTCGTCTCCAGATCACCGTAGCCCGTCTTGCGCCGCTCATAGGCCAGCCCGAGACGCGCAGCACAGTCCTGCGCCTTCTGATCGAGCGACGGATCGTCGGTTTGCGCCAGATAGACCAGCGTCTCGTAATTCCCGAAATACATATCCCGCAATTCGGGGTGCCGGTCGAGCCCGAGCGGCTTGGTGACAAAGGCATCGAACTGGCGCACCAGAAAATCGGTCAGGTAGAAGGCCGTCACCTCGCCGCGCGCGGCAAAGGCGGCGTTGCCTTCGAAAAAGCTGTAGCAATGCGGGCCGGCGACCATCTGGACACCCAGCCTCTCGCAGGCGGCCTGCAGCAGCCCGCCGGTTCCGCAATCGGCATAGACCACGAAGATCTCGTCATACTGATCGCGGTACTTGCTCACCGCGCGCTCCACCGCGCCGGTAATCTTTTCCGGAGAATTGTGCAGGATCGCGGGCAGGCAGGTCAGATCCATATGATCCCAGCCATTGGTCTTCTTGAGGTCGAGGATCTCGCGGGCCAGCGCGCCGCAGGCAATCAGCAACAGACGTCCCGAGCCCTCGGGCGCGCTTCCCTCTTGGGTCAGTTCTGCGTCATTTGACTGTGTCATCTGCGCCTCGTCTCATCCCCGGCGGACAAAAAAGGGCGGCCCGAAGCCACCCCCTTGGTCTGTGTCACACCGGTCCGGCAGGGGTGTTAGCCCGCTGCCATCTGGTTGTGCTTGCGGGCGACGAACTCCTTGGCGGTCTCGACCGCCACGGCCGCATCGCGGCAATAGGCGTCGGCCCCGATGGCCTTGCCGAACTCCTCGTTCAGCGGGGCGCCGCCGACGAGCACGGTGTAATCGTCGCGAATACCCTTTTCGACCATCGTGTCGATAACGACCTTCATGTAGGGCATCGTTGTGGTCAGGAGTGCCGACATGCCGAGGATGTCGGGCTGCTCGGTCTCCAGGGCCTCAAGATAGCTTTCCACGGCATTGTTGATGCCCAGATCCACGACTTCGAACCCGGCGCCTTCCATCATCATCGAGACAAGGTTCTTGCCGATGTCGTGGATGTCGCCTTTGACAGTGCCGATCACCATTTTTCCGACGCGGGGGGCGCCGGTTTCGGCCAGAAGCGGCTTGAGGATGGACATGCCGCCCTTCATCGCGTTGGCCGCCAGAAGCACTTCCGGCACGAAGAGGATCCCGTCGCGGAAGTCGTTGCCGACAATTGTCATGCCGCCCACAAGGGCTTCGGTCAGCACGCGGTAGGGGGCCCAGCCGCGGTCCAGAAGGATCGTGACGCCTTCCTCGATTTCTTCCTTCAACCCGTCATACAGGTCGTCGAACATCTGTTGGACAAGTTCCTCGTCGTCCAGATCGGCGAGGATGAGATCGTCTTCTTCGTCTGACATGCTCGGTCTCCTTGCGCATGGCATTATGCGCTCTTCGATCCTGTTTTGGCGTCAGATCGTCGCATCAGCGCGACGAATTGCGACACGCCGCTGCTCTCGACCGACTTGAACAGGCTGTTTTGATGCTATTTCAGACCCATCTGAGGCTCTAAACGTTTGTTTTTCGTATTATCCGCGGGCGCGGGCGCCGCGGCGGGTCCGGCGCGGTGCGGCGCCACCGTCTCCGGTGCCGTCATGTTCCGAGGAGAACCCGCCCAGCTTCTCGGAGATCTGGTCCAGCGTCGGCTTGGGCCCGGGGTCCCGGCTTTCAAGGGCCGCGCGCATCTTCTCAAGATGGGCCGGCGTGGTGCCGCAGCATCCGCCGATGATCCTGGCCCCTGCATCACGGGCCAGACAGGCATAATCGGCCATCAGCTCCGGCGTGCCGTCGTAATGGATGTGCCCGTCGTGGAATTTCGGAATTCCGGCATTGCCCTTGGCAATAACAGGGCGCTCGGGCTTGCCGTAGCCCAGCACGGTGCGCAGCAGGTCGGAGGATCCGACCCCGCAATTGGCCCCGAACGCAATCGGCGGGTGGGGCAGGCGGTTCACCAGATCGACCATCTGGGGCGCTGTCAGCCCCATCATCGTGCGGCCTGCGGTGTCAAAGCTCATGGTTCCGCACCACGGCATGCCGGCCAGACGGGCGGCCTCGGCCGCGGCCTTGTATTCCTCGGGGGCGGAGATCGTCTCGACCCACAGGACATCGGCCCCGCCGGCTTTCAGGCCGGCGGCCTGTTCGTGAAACATCTCTACCGCGTCGGTATGGGTCAGGCTGCCAATCGGCTCCATGATCTCGCCGGTGGGCCCCATGGACCCCGCAACAACGATCGTCCGCCCGGATGCGTCGGCGACCTCGCGACCGATCTCGGCGGCAAGGCGGGACAGTTCGAACACGCGGTCCTGCGCATCGTGGAGCTTCAGGCGGGCGGCGTTGGAGCCGAAGGAATTGGTCAGGAAAAGGTCTGAACCTGCGTTCACAGGCCCTTGATAAAGCTTGCGAATCCGGTCCGGGTGGTCCGCGTTCCAAAGCTCCGGCGCATCGCCCGAACTCAGCCCCATGTTGAAAAGCTCGGTTCCCGTCGCACCATCGGCCAGAAGCCAGTCCCGCTCGGACAGCAGGCGGCTCAGAGCGTTGTCAGTATCAGAAGCAGGCATGTTCGCGGTCCCCGGAAATCGTGGCAGTCAGCCCGAAACGGGCGGTTTGGGCCTCCCCGTGCCATATCAGGAAAGCTGAAGCAAATTCATAATAACCATAATGATTATGAAAAGGGGGCTCAATCGCGCCCCCGAGAGGCGCGAAATGTCTTTTCTCAGCGGTTTGGTCTGATGCGGATCAGATCTCGCTCATGATCTGGGCTTTTGCCTCGGACAGGAGCGATTTCATCTGCGCGCGGATCGTGGCTTCGTCGGATGTGTCGCCGAGATCCGCGGCGATCTTGCGATAGACATCCTCGTCGCCGGCTTCCTCGAAATCGGACTTCACGACTTCGCGGGCATAGGCCTCCGCGTCGTCCCCCGATTTTCCAAGAAGTTCGGCGGCCCAAAGCCCCAGAAGCTTGTTGCGGCGCGCCTCTGCCTTGAACTGCATTTCTGCGTCATGGGCAAACTTGGATTCAAAAGCATTTTCGCGATCGTCAAAGGTGGTCATCGGGTTCTCCGTAAACTTAAGCCTGTGCTTCACAATATGGAGATCGTCTCGGCCCGCCACAAGCCCGTTTGCGAGGCCAGTTGTCTGGCGCGGGCATGTGGCTTATAGGCAGTCTCACAATCTGCCCCGGGGTGAGTCCCTGCCGGGCCCATCCCGCAAGGGGTTTCGAGGAGATGCCGATGGCACGCCGCAAGAAGATTTACGAAGGTAAAGCCAAGACCCTGTTCGAAGGGCCTGAGCCGGGCACGCTGGTCCAGTATTTTAAGGACGATGCGACGGCCTATAACGCCGAGAAACGCGATATCATCGAGGGCAAGGGCGTGCTGAACAACCGCCTGTCCGAGTACTTCATGACCGGGCTGTCGCATATCGGTGTGCCGACCCATTTCCTCAAGCGCATCAACATGCGCGAACAGCTGATCCGCGCCGTCGAGATCATTCCGCTGGAAGTCATCGTGCGCAATTATGCCGCGGGCTCGATGGCCAAGCGGATGGGCATGGAGGAGGGCACGCCGCTGCCGCGTCCGATCGTCGAGTTCTCCTACAAGGATGACAGCCTTGGCGATCCGCTGGTGCCGGAGGAATATATCATCGCGTTCGGATGGGCCTCCCAGCAGGACCTCGACGACATGGTGGCGCTTGCGCTTCGGGTCAATGACTTCCTGTCCGGCGTTATGTATGGCGTCGGTATCAAGCTCATTGATTTCAAGATCGAGATCGGGCGGCTTTATGATGGCGATTACCAGCGGCTGGTGGTGGCCGATGAGATCAGCCCCGACAGCTGCCGCTTGTGGGACATCGAAAGCGGCCAGAAGCTGGACAAGGACGTGTTCCGCCGCGATCTGGGCAGCCTGTCCGACGCTTATGCGGAAGTGGCCCGCCGGCTTGGCGTGATGCCCAACACCGCGGCACAATCGTCAAAGCCGACCCTGATCAACTGATGCTCGGCGCCCTGAAAAGACTGATATCCGGGGGCGACAGGGCCGCTTTATCCGGGGATGCGGCCGAGGCCGGATCCGCGGCCTCGAATACCGCCGTGCGCCTGCATTTGTCGCGACAGGGCGATCTGGGCCTGACGCCGCGCATCGTGACCCATTTCATGTATCCCGACGCGGGGCTGAGCCCCGGGCCACGCAGCCATGTCGCGGATATCTTTTCGGATCTCGACGGGGCACTTTCGGATGCGCATGAGCGCAACGGCTTCGTTTTTGAGCAAACATGCAACCTGCATCCCGACACTTTCGATGTCTTCACGGAGAAGCTCCGGCGTGACCTCAGAGAGTTGGGATGGACATATGACGGCTGGGAATGCGCCGTGACCAAGGAGTAAACAAAGATGAAAGCACGCGTCCATGTCATGCTGAAAAACGGCGTCCTCGATCCGCAGGGCGAGGCGGTGCGCCACGCGCTCAGCGCGCTGGGATTTGACGGGGTCGACGGGGTCCGTCAGGGCAAGGTGATCGAGCTCGAGCTGACCGAGACCGATGCGGGCAAGGCAGAAGCACAGGTCCGCGACATGTGTGAGAAGCTGCTCGCGAACACGGTGATCGAAAGCTACACGGTGGAGCTGTCGTGATGAAGGTGGGAGTGATTGTCTTCCCGGGATCGAATTGCGACCGGGATCTGGCCGATGCGTTCACCAAGGCCGGGGCTGATGTGACGATGGTCTGGCACAAGGACACCAAACTGCCGGCCGGGCTTGATGCGATCGGCATCCCGGGCGGGTTTTCCTTCGGCGATTACCTGCGCTGCGGCGCGATTGCGGCGCAATCGCCGATTTGCCGTGCCGTGGTCGATTTCGCCAAGAGCGGCGGCTACGTGATCGGGATCTGCAACGGCTTCCAGATCCTGTGTGAAACCGGCTTGCTTCCGGGTGTTTTGATGCGCAACGCGGGGCTGAAATTCATTTGCAGGGCCGAAGGGCTGCGGGTGGAAACCACCGACAGCGCCTTTACCAGCGGCTATGCGCAAGGGGCCGAGGTCACGATCCCGATTGCCCACCATGACGGCAACTACTCGGCAGAGCCCGATCTGATCGCCCGTCTGCGTGGCGAGAACCGGGTTGCGTTCAGCTATCTCGACAACCCGAACGGCTCTGCGGATGATATCGCGGGCGTTCTGTCGGAAAACCGCCGGGTTCTGGGCATGATGCCGCATCCCGAACGGGCCGTTGATCCGGCGCAGGGCAACACGGACGGGGCCGCGCTCTTCACCTCGCTGGTCGGGGCGATGGCAACGGCATAAAGCCGCCGATCAGCGCGCTTGAGCGTGCGCCGTCATGGGCCTAGTCTGTGCCCATGTCAGACGAAACCGATCTCGATCGCCCGTCCTCAACCACCCAGCGGTCCACCTGGGTGGTGCGCGCGATCGTCATCGCGATGATCGCGATGGCGGTCACGATCGTCTGGGTCTCCAATACCTATCTCACCGAACGGTTTACCGAGACGACGCGCAACCGCGCCGAGCTGCGCGTGGCGCTTTATTCCAACGCGATCACCAGCGAGTTGCAGCGCACAAACGTGGTCCCGCTGCTGTTGTCGCGCGACCCGGTCATGATTGCGGCGCTGAATTCCGATGATTTCTCGGCCACCTCGTTGCGGCTGATCTCGTTTCAGGAGGAAATCGGGGCGCAGGCGATCCGGCTTCTCGATGAGACCGGCCGCGTCGTGGCCGCCTCTGACCGGGGCGAGCTGGGCAAGAACCTGCGCACGCAGCCCTTTTTCGTCGATGCGTTGCGGGCCAATGACACGGTGTTCAACAGCATCGAGCTCGAGACAGGGGCGCATCTGTTCACCTATTCCAGGCGGATCGAATCCGAGAAGCAGGGCATCGGCGTCATCGTCGTCGAGGTGGATCTCAGGCAGTTTGAATCGCGCTGGCGTTCGCCCTCCGAAGCGGTCCTCGTGGCCGACAGCGAGGGGATGATCATTCTGGCGACCGATCCCGGCTGGCGCGGCAAGACGCTCGAAGACGCCCTGAAGGATCAGGCCCCCGCATCGGCCCTGCGCCGTGCCTTCTACGCCACGGGCGATTACCTCGAATTTGGCGAGGTGGACGCCTATCTCAGCGGCGAGGCGGTGATGCAAACCACCGGAAAGATCGCCTTCCGGGGCTGGCGGCTGACGACGTTTTCCAGCTACGCATCGGTCCGCGAGCGGGTGAACGGGGTGCTTGCGATCGAGATCATGGTGTTTTCGATCCTGCTGACCGTCGCGTTCTACCTGCTGTCCCGGCGCGCGTGGTCCCAAGCGGGGTTCTTCCGGCGTGAGAGTGAAGATCTGCGCGCCCTGAACCAGCGTCTGACCCGCGAGATCGCCGAGCGCAAGAAGGTCGAGAAGAACCTCGAAGTGGCCGAACAAAGCCTTGCCCAGTCGCAGAAACTTGCAGCTCTCGGCGAGATGTCGGCGGCGGTGAGCCATGAATTGAACCAGCCGCTTGCGGCGATGAAAACCTATCTGGCCGGGGCGAAACTGCTGTTGCAGCGCAAGCGCCCCGAGGAGGCGCAATCCTCCTTCCAGCGGATCGACGATCTGATCGAGCGCATGGGCGCGATCACACGCCAGCTCAAGTCCTATGCCCGCAAGGGCGGGGACGAGTTCGAGCCCGTCGATCTCAGGGAGGCCGTCTCCGGTGCGCTCGGCATGATGGAGCCGCAGCTCAAGCGGGGCGATGCACGGGTCACGGTCAACCTTCCCGAGGCGCCGGTGTTGGTTCTGGCCGACAGGGTGCGACTGGAACAGGTGATCGTGAACCTGTTTCGCAACGCCATCGATGCCAGCAAGACCGTGGACGAGCCTCTGATCGAGGTTCTGCTGACCGCCGGAGAAACCGCGACGCTCAGCATGCGCGACAACGGAACGGGGATTGCAAATCTCGATGAGCTGTTCGAGCCGTTTTACACGACAAAGATGCCCGGTGAGGGTGTCGGGCTGGGTCTTGCGATCAGTTCGGGCATCGTAACCGACCTCGGCGGGCGGTTAACCGCGCGAAATGGCCAGAATGGCGGTGCGGTGTTTGAAGTTCAGCTCCCATTGATCGAGAATGATGGGCAGGACATCGAAGCGGCCGAATAAGGCCGGAACAAGGGGGCTTCACATGCCTACAGCGTTGAAAATCGCAATTGTTGATGACGAGCAGGATATGCGTCAGTCGATCAGCCAGTGGCTGGCGCTTTCGGGATATGACACCGAGACATTCGCGACCGCCGAAGACGCGCTCAAGGGGATCGGGAACGACTACCCGGGGATCGTGGTAAGCGACATCCGGATGCCCGGTATGGACGGGATGCAGTTCCTCAAGCGCCTGATGAGCCAGGACAGCGCCTTGCCGGTGATCATGATTACAGGCCATGGCGATGTGCCCATGGCGGTGGAGGCGATGCGCGTCGGCGCGTATGATTTCCTCGAAAAGCCGTTCAACCCCGACCGGATGACCGAACTGGCAAAGAAGGCGACCACATCGCGCCGGCTGACGCTCGACAACCGCTCCCTGCGCCGTGAGTTGAGCGACGGTTCGGCCCTGATGCGCAAACTCATCGGCAGCTCGCCCGTGATGGAGCGGCTGCGCGAGGATATTCTGGATCTCGGGCAGGCAGACGGCCATGTCCTGATCGATGGCGAGACCGGAACCGGCAAGACATTGATCGCCCATGCGCTGCACGCCGTGGGCCCCCGGGCCGGCAAGAAATTCGTGACGCTCAATTGCGCCGCGTTCGATGAGGCCAGCCTTGCGGCCAAACTGTTCGATCCGATCGAGGAGGGCGAGGCGCTGCCGCTGGTCGAAGAGGCGCGCGGAGGCACGCTGGTTCTGGAGGATATCGAGGCACTGCCCGGCACTTTGCAGGCGCGGCTTCTCCAGATGATCAACGAACAGGGCACGCCGGCCGAGACGCGGATCATCGCGATCTGCAACACCCATGAACAGGACAAGACCTGCGAGGACATGATCCGGGCGGATCTTTATTACCGGCTTGCGGCGATGAAGATCACGGTGCCGCCGCTGCGCCAGCGCGGAGAGGACGTGCTGACCCTGTTCAACCGCTTCACCGAGCAGTTCGGCGAGGAATATGGCAGCGAACCGCCTCAGGTCTCGGCTCAGGAAGCGGCCCAGCTTTTGCAGGCGCCATGGCCCGGCAATGTGCGCCAGCTGATCAATGTGGCCGAACGCGCCGTGCTGCAAAACCGGCGTGGGTCGGGCTCGATCGCCTCGCTGCTGATGGCCGATAACGCCGAAATGGGGCCTGTGATCACCACCGAGGGCAAGCCGCTCAAGGAATATGTCGAAGCGTTCGAGCGGATGTTGATCGACAACACGATGCGCCGCCACAAGGGCTCGATCGCCTCGGTGATGGAGGAGCTGTGCCTGCCACGGCGCACGCTCAACGAAAAAATGGCCAAATACGGCCTGCAACGCTCAGATTACATCTGATCGAGGCCCCGTCAGACCGGCAATTTGGCGGCGCGGCACCCCGGCAAGGGGGGCTTCGTCGCGTCTTTGCAGGCGCAGGTCGTGTTTCGGCATTGTAATTTTAACAGAAAAGCCCCATTAGTAACTCAGGGCCATCCGCGTTCAGAGAACGTTTGGCGCCCGGTAACAGTTTCACTGCGGCCCCGCCTGAAGGACAAAACAGGTGCGAGGACGGCATGATTAAGGGCCGAAAGGCCGTGCTGCACGGATTGAATGTGCAGTTTTATAGAACAGACATTCCGGTTTGCGGAACTTGTCGGAGAAAAAACGCGATGCGACGCGAGAGGGACATGAGCAGAGAAAGAGAACGGGGTACTCCCGTGTCTCTGCTAAGATCTGTCCCCGCGTCGGACATTGCCCTTACAAGACATCCTCGATCTGATCAGGCCCCTCCATGGGCCCTGTCACGACGCGGATGCACATGGAACACATGGCTAAGAAAATGCTTATCGATGCCACCCACGCGGAAGAAACCCGCGTCGTGGTGGCAGATGGAAACAAGGTTGAGGAATTTGACTTTGAATCCGAGAACAAACGCCAGCTTGCTGGCAACATCTATCTCGCAAAAGTAACCCGGGTTGAGCCGTCGCTGCAGGCGGCCTTTGTGGACTATGGCGGCAACCGTCATGGGTTCCTCGCGTTTTCCGAGATTCACCCCGATTATTACCAGATCCCGGTTGCCGACCGTGAGGCGTTGATCGCCGAGGAACTGGAATATGCCAAGGCGATGGCGGAGGAAGAGGAAAAGGAGAAGCCCAAGCGCTCCCGAAGCCGCTCCCGCTCGCGCAAGAAATCCGCCGCAGAAGATGCCGTGACCGAAGATGCGGTTGTCACCGCAGAGCCCGAGGCAGACGCCGAGGCCGGTGACGACAAGGCCATCCCCGGAATGGACGTGGTCGATCTCGATGAGGGCGGCAGCCCCGACGAGGCCAGCTCTCCGATGGAGACCGTTGCCGATACCCCCGTTGAAACCCCCGAGGCCGGTGCGGAAGACGAAGACGCGACTGCAAGCGATGACGCCAGCGACGGTGATGCGCCCCAGACCGCGGATGCGGCTTCTGAGGACAAGGCCGGTGACGAGGCCGGTGATAAGGCCGGGTCTGACGCGGCCGAAGCCGAAACCGACGATGCGGCCGCTGAAGAGGCTGACGACGACTCGGATGAGGAAGAGACGCTCCAAGCCACGGACAAGGACGCAAATATCGAATCCGTCGCACAGGAAGATGTGACCGAAGAGATCCGCGCTCCCCGCAAGCCGCGCCCGCGCCGCTACAAGATCCAGGAAGTCATCAAGGTCCGCCAGATCCTGCTGGTGCAGGTCGTCAAGGAAGAGCGTGGCAACAAGGGCGCAGCCCTGACCACCTACCTTTCGCTCGCTGGCCGCTACTGCGTGCTGATGCCCAATACCGCGCGCGGGGGTGGGATTTCGCGCAAGATCACCAACGCCGCGGACCGCAAGAAACTCAAGGAGATCGCCAACGAGATCGACGTGCCGCAGGGTGCGGGTCTGATCGTGCGCACCGCCGGTGCCAAGCGCACCAAGACCGAGATCAAGCGCGATTACGAATATCTCCAGCGCCATTGGGAGCAGATCCGCGAACTGACGCTGAAATCCATTGCGCCCGCGCCGATCTACGAAGAAGGCGATCTGATCAAACGCTCGATCCGCGACCTCTATAACCGCGAGATTGACGAGGTTCTGGTCGAAGGCGAGGCGGGCTACCGCACCGCCAAGGACTTCATGAAGATGATCATGCCGTCCCACGCCAAGAACGTGAAGCACTATACCGATCCGATGCCGCTTTTCGCGCGCTATCAGGTCGAGAGCTATCTCAGCGGCATGTTCAACCCGACCGTCCAGTTGAAATCGGGCGGCTATATCGTCATCGGGATCACCGAGGCGCTGGTGGCAGTTGACGTCAACTCCGGCCGGGCCACCAAGGAAGGCTCGATCGAGCAGACGGCGCTGAACACCAACCTCGAAGCGGCCGAGGAAGTCGCGCGCCAGATGCGGCTGCGTGATCTCGCCGGCCTGATCGTGATCGATTTCATCGACATGGAAGAGCGGCGCAACAACAACGCCGTCGAGAAACGTCTCAAGGACAAGCTGAAGACCGACCGTGCCCGTATCCAGGTGGGCCGCATCTCGGGCTTCGGACTTCTCGAAATGTCGCGCCAGCGTCTGCGTCCGGGCATGCTCGAGGCCACGACCCAGCCGTGCCCGTCCTGCCATGGCACGGGCCTGATCCGCTCCGACGAAAGCCTGGCGCTGTCCATTCTGCGCCAACTGGAAGAAGAAGGCACACGCAAGCGGTCGCGCGAGGTTCTGCTCAAGGCACCGGTCGCGGTGGTCAATTACCTGGTCAACGCCAAGCGCGAGCATATTGCGCAGATCGAAGCCCGTTACGGAATGTCCGTGCGGGTCGAGGGGGACCCGCATAAGGTCAGCCCCGATTTCGAGATCGAGAAGTTCAAGACGGCCACACGGGTGGTTCATGCCCCCGACGCCAACGTGATCTCGATGGATTCGATCGACATGTCCGATATGGATGCCGAGCTTGAGGTCGAGGACGTGGCCGAAACACCCGCACCCGAGGACGAGGAACAGCCGCCCAAGCGCAAGCGGCGTCGCCGCCGCGGGGGCCGTGGGCGGTCCCGGAACGGGGCTGCGGCCAAGGATGCGGCCGAGACGTCGTCAGACGAGACGGCCACGGAGGGTGCCGCGAATGGCGCCGCTGCTGACACGGATGCCCCCAAAGAGGCCGAGGCCGGGGCGGAAACCACAGCAGAGGCGGCTGAAGGGGCTCCCGAGGCAGAGGCAGGCACAGAGGCAGAGGCCAAGCCGAAGTCCCGCCGCCGTCGCCGCAGCAAAGCCAAGACCGAGGCCGAGGCTGACGCGCCGAAAGCCGAGGAAACGGCAGAGGCCGCTGGCGAGACCGCGCCCGAGGCGGAAGCCGCCGAGGAGACGCCGGAGAAACCCGCGCCGAAGAAACGCCGCAGCCGGAAGAAGACCGTCGCTGCCGAAGAGGCGCCCGCAGAGGTGAAATCCGAGGAAAGCCCGGCACCTGCCGCAACCCCGGAGGCTGAAGCAACGCCCGAGCCTGTCGCAGAGGAAAAGCCGGAGGAGAAGCCAAAGCGCCGCCGCACCCGCACCAGCAAGCCCAAGCCGGCAGCAGAGCCGGAACCGGTCATGGCCGAGGAGCCTGCTGCCGCCGAGGACGCCGCGGACAAGCCAAAGCGCAAAGGGTGGTGGTCACTCGGCCGCTGACCCGCTCTTACGGGACAGATAAAAAGACAGGAAACGCCGGGCCAAGGGGTCCGGCGTTTTCTTTTTCACTCAGTGCATTACGAGGAAAAGCTCAGCGGTTCTTCCGGCGTTTGAGCGCGGCTTCGGCGGTGCGCAACACGTCACCGGCCCGCAGCCAGCCCGAAGATCCGCGTGGCAGCGCCCCTTGGGCGCGTTTGGCATGTGTGCTGGCGTCCTTGAACCGCCCCAGAACCGCGTAGCGTTCCGCCGTTGCGAGGGACGCCATCGCGCTCTGGCCGGTCTTGGCATAGGCAAGGGCGAGGCTGCGCAACATGCGCGGGTCACCGGGGTCGCGGGCGCGTGCCTTGCGCAGGACAGACAGTGCCTCGGCATTTGCAGATCGTGTATCCACCGCCAGCAGCGCCCGTCCCAGACCTGCCTGGATCAGCGGCTCGCGCGGGGCAAGGGACACCGCCTTGCGATAGGAATTGGCCGCCGCCGCCGCATTGCCGCTTTCCAGCAGGATCTGCCCTTTCAACTCGTGGTAATAGGCATCCTTGGGGCGCATGCGGAGTAGGGCGTCGATCTCGCTCAGGGCCTTTTTGGGGTTTGGCATCTGGTGATAGGCAATCGCGCGGCGCAGGCGGGCCGTCTCAGAGGACCCTTGCGCTTCGGGGCGACGCAGGACGTATTTGGAATTGCGCAGGAAGCCCTGCAGCTTGGCGTCCATCCGGTTGTACCAGTAGACCGTCTCAGGCGGCGTGGGCTTTGCCTTTGACTTGAGCGCCGCCGCGAACCCGTCCACGGCCCGCAAGCGGTCCCGGCTCAGCGGGTGACTGCGCGCATAGGGGTCCTGACGCCCCGGACGCAGCGCTTCCTGCCCGACAAACAGATCGAGCGTGTCGGACATGGCGGACGGATCGATTCCCGCATCCGCCAGATAGCGCAACGCGGTCTGGTCGGCGGAAGATTCCTCGGCCCGTGTATGCGACAGGAACACCCGCAGCGCGGAACTGGCCGTGCCGACGCCCAGCGCGAAGCCGGCCGACCCCTGTCCTGCAAGGGCGGAGGCCACGCTCAGGGCCATGCCGATGGCGCCAGCCTTGCTCATGTTCTGGGCGTTGACCCCGCGCCGCGACAGATGCCCGTTGGTGATATGGGCCAGTTCATGGGCCAGAACCGCCTGCAGCGCCTCGGGACGGTCCAGTTTCATGATCAGGCCGGAATGAACGAAGATATGCCGGCTGTCGGTGACGAATGCATTCAGGGACGGATCGTTTATGACGAGAACACGGACCCTGTCGGCCCCCATGCCGGCCGATTGCAGCACCGGCTGCATGAGTTTGCGCAGCGACAGCTCCAGCTCGGCGTCCCGGATCAGGGAGGCCGCATGCGCGGGCAGGGTGCATAACAGCAGCCCGCAACAGGTCAGGAGCACTTTGACTTTGTCGAAGGACATGCGCTTCTCCGTGCGAGGGGTGATTGACCTTGAGGGCGGGGGCTGTTTCAAACAGACCCCGAAGTGATAGCGAGGATGTAATGCGAAGTTCAAGCCGGGCAAAGGTTGATCCCTTTATTGTGATGGACGTGATGGAGGCGGCGCGCAAGGCCGAGGAGCAGGGCCGTCACATCATCCATATGGAAGTCGGCCAGCCGGGCACGCCCGCGCCGAAAGCCGCGCGCGCGGCCCTGTCGGAGGCGATGGAGACAGACGCGCTCGGCTACACGGTTGCCTTGGGCCTGCCGGAGTTGCGCCGCGGCATCGCAGAGCTCTACGGCGATTGGTATGATGTCGATCTCGATCCCGAACGGGTGGTGGTTACGGCCGGATCTTCGGCCGCGTTCATTCTGGCCTTCACCGCGTTGTTCGACACGGGCGCGCGCGTTGGTGTGACCGAACCGGGCTATCCGTCCTACCGCCAGATCCTCAAGGCGCTCGGTCTCACGGCCGTGGGAATTCCCACCCAGGTCGAGCAGCGCCACGTGCCGCATCTCCCCGCGGAGGGTCTTGACGGGCTCATCGTGGCGTCTCCGGCCAATCCGACCGGCACCATGCTGTCCAAACCCGATCTGGCCGAGCTGATCTCGGCCTGCGCGGCGCGCAATACGGCCTTCATTTCCGATGAGATCTACCACGGCGTTCAATATGAGGGCCGGGCGATCTCGGCGCTGGAGGTCAGTGATGATGTCTACGTCATCAACTCCTTCTCCAAGTATTTCTCGATGACCGGCTGGCGGCTGGGGTGGATGGTCGTGCCGCCCGATCATGTCCGCCTGATCGAACGGCTGTCCCAGAACATGTTCATCTGTGCCCCGCACGCAGCCCAGATCGCAGCTCTCGGCGCGCTCAAAGCCCGGGACGAGACCGAGGCCATGCGCGCGGTCTATGCCGAGAACCGCGCCTTGATGCTCGAGGAATTGCCGAAGGCCGGTTTCGACAAGATCGCACCGCCCGATGGCGCCTTCTACATTTATGCCGATGTCTCGGACATGACCGATGACAGCCGCGCGCTGGCGGCCGATATTCTGGAGAGCGCAGGCGTCGCGGTCACGCCGGGGCTCGATTTCGATCCGGTGCGCGGTCACAAGACGCTGCGGTTTTCCTATGCGCGGAGCACCGATGACATTCGCGAAGGGCTGGCGCGGCTCAAGGCCTATCATCAGGCGCGCTAGCGGGGGGCAAAGCCGCCCGGCACGGGATTGTCATTTCGCTCGGGCGGATCCTGTCGTAACATCATCTGCAAATGGACCGGAACGGTCGGGCAGGGCATTTGGGTGGCGGATGCACAGGGTTTTCTTGGCAATAGGTTTTGTTCTGGGGCTGCTGTTTGCGGCCTCTGCACCGTTTCTGACGCTGGCGCAGGCCGAAGACCTGCGCGCGCTTGCCCGCCTCGATCCGGCGCAATCGCGGATCGTGGATGCCAGAGGCTCCGAGCGCGACGGCGTGATCGTCGAGCTTGCCCTGTCGCAAGCGGTTCCGTTCCGCGTTTTTACCGTTGCCGATCCGAACAGGATTGTTCTGGAGTTTCGCGAGGTTGATTTCAGCGCAGGGCTGGCCGGGCTTGAGCAGTCACGCAAGATCGCAGGCCTTGGCCGCGGATTTGCACGTCCGGGATGGTCGCGGCTGGAGCTGGAACTGGTCACGCCTCTGGCCGTCGGGACCGCCGATATGGCGGTCGATCCGGCCTCGGGCGCGGCGCGCCTCGATCTGCGCCTCGAACCGGTCTCCGAAGCCGATTTCGCACGCAGCGCCCGGGCCGAAGAGCCCGCGCGGCCGAGTTCGACAAGCACCCCTGCGCCTGTTGCCGGTGAGGCCACACGTCCCGTGATCGTGCTTGATCCGGGGCATGGGGGCGTGGATCCGGGCGCTCAGGCCGACGGGCAGGATGAAGCGGACCTGATGCTGACCTTCGTGCGTGAGCTCAAGGAAGTGCTGGTGCGTCAAAGCGGTTTCGACGTGGTTCTGACCCGCAACGATGACAGTTTTGTTTCGCTGCCGGCGCGGGTCAGTATCGCGCGGGCGGCCGGCGCCAGCATGCTTCTGTCCTTTCATGCCGACGCGCTGGCAGAAGGGCGCGCGACGGGCACCACGATCTACACGCTGTCCGACACCGCGTCGGATGCCGCCAGCGCTGTGCTCGCGGAGCGGCAGGACCGCGCGGATATTCTGGCCGGCGTTGATCTGAGCGCTCTGGATGACGAGATCGCAACCGTTCTCATGGATATGGCGCGGCGGGAGACGGAAGTGCGCGCGGATCTGCTCGCAGATGCCTTGGCGGACGGGTTGCGGCGCTCGGAAGTCAAGCTCTACAAGAACCCGATCCTGTCGGCCGGTTTCTCGGTGTTGAAGGCCCCCGACATCCCCTCGATCCTGATCGAATTGGGGTTCATGTCCTCGCAGGCCGATCTCGAGTTGCTCAATGACCCTGCGTGGCGTGCGCGGGTCGCTCAAGGGATCAACGACGCGGTGGCGACATGGCTTCGGGAGGACGAGATCCGTGCCGAACGGTTGCGGCAATGACAGATGCGCGCCGGGAACGGATGCGCCGCGCACGCGGTTGTGACCGCCATGGGCGAAAAAGCGACCACCCGAAGGGCCCTGAGGTTTTGACCTGTCTGACCGGGCTGCGTATAACCCAATCAAACTCCAGTGAGGCTGCTTAGTGATCCTGCGCGCGATCCTGTCATTTATCGGTTCGATCTTCAGCTTGATTTGCATGGGGATTTTTGCGGTTGCGCTGATGATCGGCGCGGTCTTCTACATGTATGGCCGCGACCTGCCGGATACGGATCAGCTGGCGCGCTATTCCCCGCCCACGATCAGCCGGATCTATTCGGGTGGCGGCGAGCTGATGGACGAGTTTGCCCGGGAGCGCCGTCTGTTCGTTCCGGCCGAAGAAATCCCCGACATGGTCAAGCAGGCCTTCATCTCGGCCGAGGATAAGAACTTCTACACCCACAAGGGCTATGATCCGCTCGGGATCGCCAAGGCCGCGGTCGACGCGGCGCGCGGTGGCAGGCTTCGAGGCGCGTCGACCATCACGCAGCAGGTCATGAAGAACTTCCTGCTGGGCGGCGAGCGCTCGGTCGAGCGCAAGATCAAGGAACTCATCCTCGCCTCCCGGATCGAACGGACGCTCGAGAAGGAGCAGATACTCGAGCTCTACCTCAACGAGATCTTCCTCGGTCAGAACAGCTTTGGCGTGGCCGCGGCCGCGCAGACCTATTTCAACAAGACACTGGCCGAGCTTGACGTCAGCGAAGCGGCCTATCTCGCAGTGCTGCCCAAAGCGCCGTCGCGCTACCACCCGGTGCGCCAGCGCGAACGCGCGATCCAGCGCCGTGATTTCGTCCTGCGCGAAATGTTCGAGAACGGATATATCGATGCGCAGCTTTACGAAGCGTCCAAAGCCGCCCCGCTGAAGACGGTTCAAAGCGGCGACATCGACAGTTTCAAGGACAGCTTGCCGGACCGGGACTACTTCTCCGACGAGATCCGGCGCCAGTTGTCGAAGAACTTTGGCGAAGAGGAGTTCTTCGGCGGCGGGCTTGCGATACGCGCGACCGTCGATCCGGATCTGCAACGTCAGGCGGCGCGGTCCCTGCGCACCGCGCTTGAGGATTTCGACCGTCAGAATGGCGTCTTCCATCAGGTGGCTCTGACGCTGGAGCCCGAGACGTTGACCGCAGACAGCTGGCGCACCGCGCTGGCCGAAGCCCGGTTCCCGCGCGATGTGCTTGGCTGGTATCCGGCGGTGGTGCTCAGTCTCGACGGGGCGGACGCCGTCATCGGGATCGAAGGGCAGGCCGAGCTTGGCCGTCTTTCGGGCAGCGATGTTGGCTGGGCCCGTCCGCGTCTGGAGGACGGCAAGCTCGGACGCGCGCGCGCCCGCGTCGACAACCTGCTGAAGGTCGGAGACGTGATCCATGTCGGGCAGACCGCGCAGGGCGGCTGGTCGCTCAGGCAGGTGCCGGAAGTGCAGGGCGGCTTCATGGCCATGGACGCCAATACCGGACGCGTGCTGGCGATGCAGGGCGGCTTTTCCTACCAGCATTCGGTGTTCAATCGCGCCACGCAGGCCACGCGACAGCCGGGCTCTTCGTTCAAGCCCTTTGTCTATGCCGCCGCGCTGGACAGCGGGTTCAGCCCCGCCACGATCGTGGTGGATGCGCCGATCGAAATTGATACGCCGCAGGGCATCTGGCGGCCCAAGAACGCCTCGAACCAGTTTTACGGACCGGCGCCTTTGCGCACGGGGATCGAGCGCTCGCGCAACCTGATGACCGTGCGTCTGGCCGAAGAGATCGGCATGGAGACCGTGGCCGATTATGCCGAGCGCTTCGGGGTTTATGATGATATGCAGCCCTTCCTGTCCAACGCGCTTGGATCGCAGGAGACCACGCTGTTTCGCATGGTGGCGGCCTACGCGATGTTTGCCAATGGCGGCGAGCGGGTCGAGCCGACCTTGGTGGACCGCGTGCAGGACCGCTGGGGGCGGACGGTTTATCGCCATGATCAGCGCGACTGCACGGAATGCACCAAGCAGGCCCTGAACGCGAATTTCGCACCCCGCATCGTCTCCAACCGCGACCGGGTGATGGATGCAATCACCGCCTATCAGCTGACTTCGATGATGGAGGGCGTGGTGCAACGCGGCACGGCCTCGGCAACCGTGAACCTGCCGGTGCCCACCGCCGGGAAAACCGGCACGACGAACGATTCCAAGGATGTCTGGTTCGTGGGCTTCACTTCGAATATCGTGGCTGGCTGCTATATCGGCTATGATATTCCGCGCTCGCTGGGCAGCCGCGCCTCGGGGGGTGGCATGTGCGGCCCTGTCTTCGACCGGTTCATGGAACGGGCCACGGCCAAGTATGGCGGCGGGCCCTTCGAGATCCCCGAGGGCGGCTATTTCGTCAAGATCGACCGCTTCACAGGGGCGCAGATGCCGTCTGACGCGGAAGGCGAGTTCGTTGTCTCCGAGTATATGCGCGGTGGCGATGACGCGTTCTACGGGTTCGGGACGGTGCTGGACGGCGGGTTTGCGGTCGGATCGAACCTCAACCTGTTCACCCGCGGCGACGGAGATGTCACAGCGGTCAAGGAGGTGACGACCTCGACCGGGCAAAAGGTTATCGTTCCCGAGAAAGCCAATTTCGGCACGCTCAGTTCGGGCGGGCTTTACTAGGCCGGAAGTCCCCGGGACAGGGTTGCTCCTGCATCCTGTTCCCCGTATCACAATTCCAAACTCCATCCGTGAGGTAAGGACCCATGCGCGCAGACGCACAAAACGCCGTTGAGGCGATCGAGAAATCGCTGACCATGCTCAAACACCGCATGGACTGGGACACCGCACAGCACCGTCTTGAGGAGTTCAACGCGCGGGTCGAAGACCCTGACCTCTGGAACGATCCCGAGAACGCGCAGAAGCTGATGCGCGAGCGTCAGGCGCTCGTTGATGCGATCGACAGCTATACCTCGATGCGTCAGGATCTCGATGACAATGTGGAGCTGATCGAACTGGGCGAGATGGAGGATGACCAGGAGGTTGTCGCCGAGGCCGAAGCCGCGCTCAAAGCGCTGGTCGGCAAGGCGGCCCAGAAGGAGCTTGAGGCACTTTTGAACGGTGAGGCGGACGCCAATGACACGTTCCTCGAGATCAACTCGGGCGCAGGCGGGACCGAAAGCTGTGACTGGGCGTCGATGCTGGCGCGCATGTATGTCCGCTGGGCCGAAAAGAAGGGCTACAAGGTCGAGCTTCAATCCGAGAGCCCCGGCGAAGAGGCCGGGATCAAATCCGCCTCCTACAAGATCAGCGGGCACAACGCCTATGGCTGGTTGAAATCGGAAAGCGGTGTGCACCGTCTGGTCCGGATCTCGCCCTATGACAGTGCAGCGCGGCGTCACACGTCCTTCTGTTCGGTCTGGGTTTATCCCGTGGTCGACGACAATATCGAGATCGAGGTCAATCCGGCGGATATCCGTATCGACACCTACCGTTCCTCCGGGGCGGGCGGGCAGCACGTGAACACGACCGACTCGGCCGTGCGGATCACCCACGCGCCGACAGGGATCGTGGTGACCAGTTCGGAAAAGTCGCAGCACCAGAACCGCGAGATCGCCATGAAGGCCCTGAAATCGCGGCTCTACCAGATGGAACTGGACCGGCGGAACGCGGCGATCACCGAGGCGCATGAAAACAAAGGCGATGCCGGTTGGGGCAACCAGATCCGCTCTTACGTCCTGCAGCCCTACCAGATGGTCAAGGACCTGCGGACCAATGTTGAGACTTCGGATACGTCCGGCGTGCTCGACGGGTCGCTCGACCAGTTCATGGCAGCCGCCCTTGCAATGGATGTCTCGGGCAAGTCCCGCGCCGAAGCCCAGTCCGACAGCTAGGCGATCAGCCCCGATAGGGTTTGCGAATACCGGTCAGGTAGGAAACGAGCGCGGCCATCATGCACAAGGCCGAGGCAAACCACGCGACCTGCACGAAGGCCTCGTTGGACGCCATCGCGTGGGCCGGATCGCTCGAGAATGCACCAAAGCTCGCCGGACCCTCGGCGCCTGCATAGCCCAAGGCCACCACGCTTCCCATGGCCGCCACCGCGATCAGTCCCGCCATCCGGGTCACGGCATTGTTGATGCCGGATGCGGTGCCGGTGGTCTTGCCGTCGACGGAACTCATCACCGCCGTCGACAAGGGCGCCACGACGAGCCCCATGCCAATCCCCTGCAGGCACATGGCCGGCATCACCGCGGCCCAGAAGTTCTGGGTCGGTATGGCCATGGCGAGGGACGCGTATCCGATCGCCAGCACGACAGAGCCCGACATCAGTAGCGGGGCGGGGCCCACCTTGCTGACCATTCGTCCGGCTGTTCCCGACAGCAGCGAGATGAAGACCGAGAGCGGCGCATAGGCGGCGGAGGTCTCGATCTCGGTGATGCCCCAGCCGCCGATTACGACCATCGGCAGGTAGAACAGGATGGCCGAGAAGGCGAAATAAACGAAGAAACTGACCACGTTTGCAGCCGAAAACCCCCAGTTGCGGAACAGGGTCAGCGGCATCATCGGATGCGGGCTGTTATATTCAGTGATCAGGAAGGCGATGAAGGCGATCAGGCCGACGCCGCCATAAAAGAAGTCGAAGCTGCGCCCGCTTTCCGCACCAGTCAAGGCCAGAGCGAAACTCCCCAGCGCGAGCGTGGCCAGCGATGCGCCCGGCAGATCGAGCCCCCGGGAGGGCTGTGCCGGATCCTGTTCCACCCGCGTCCAGAGCAAAAACAGCGCAATCCCGCCCAGAGGCAGGTTGATCCCGAAGATCCAGCGCCATGTTTCGGGGCCTCCGAAGGTCAGCGCAACACCCCCGATGATCGGGCCAAGCCCCGACGTGACCGCCGCGGCTGCGGCCCAGATGCCGATGGCGCGGCCCCGTTCGTGGTCGGGATAGGCCCGCGAGATCAGCGCCAGTGACCCCGGGACCATGAACGCGGCGCCAACCCCCTGAAGGGCCCGGGCCGCGATCAGGAATTCCGGTGAAGGGGCCAGCGCGCAGGCCATGGAGGCCACAACGAAGAGCATGATCCCGCCGCCAAAGACCCGTGCGAGGCCAAAGCGGTCTCCTGCCGCGCCGCCCACCAAAATCAGGGAGGACAGGGTCAGCATATAGGCGTTGGAAATCCACTGTGCCTGAACCAGTGAGCCATCAAGAGACGCACGCATGCCCGGAAGGGCGATCGCCACCATCGAGCCGTCTATAAATCCGAGCGCCGACGCGAGAATGGCAGAAATTAAAATAAAAATGCGTGCCTCGGGGGCACATAAAGGAAGTGGCCCCAGTCCGGAAGGTGCTGGGGCCGGGCTATCAGTCATTCAAATCAGCTTTTGTCATCGGGTTTTGGAGGGGCCTTGGTCGCCGCTGCTTTCGCATTGGACGTGTTGAGAGGGTCATCTTGGCGCTGCACCGAACCCTCGAAATGGGCACCGGATTCGATCGCGATTGTCTTGTGGATGATATCGCCCTCAACACGTGCGGTCGAGGTAAGTCTTACCTTAAGTCCGCGGACCCGGCCCACGACGCGGCCGTTGACCACAACATCGTCGGCAATCACTTCGCCCTTGATCGTGGCACTCTCGCCGACAGTCAGAAGATGGGCGCGAATATCGCCCTCGACCTGACCTTCAACCTGAACGTCACCGGTGGTGCGCATGTTGCCGGTGACCACAAGATCGCTCGACAGGGTCGACGGGGCTGCCTTGGGGCGCGGTGCGGCCGGGGCTTCCGTTTTCGCCGGTGCGGGCGCGCTCGGTGCCTTGGCGGCAGGTGCGTCCTCAGACGGGGTTGTGCTTGTGGTGGGTTCGTTGATTTTGCTCTTAGAAAACATCTCGTCCTGCCTTGATGTAAGTCATTGGATTAACGGCGTTGCCATTGTTCCGGATTTCGTAATGTAAGTGCGTTCCAGTCACGCGGCCAGATGCTCCCATATCACCGATACGGTCTCCGCGCGAGACCCTTTGGCCCTTCTTGACGTCAATTTTCGAAAGGTGCGCATAGCGGGTCTCGAACCCGAAGGCGTGCTGGATCTTGATCAGGCGTCCGTAGCCCGACTGCCAGCCGGCATAGGTGACGACCCCGTCGCCCGCGCTCAGGATCGGCGTTCCGGTCCGCCCGGCGAAGTCCGCGCCTTTATGCATCCGGCGCCCGCCGCTTTTCGGATCGTTCCTGTATCCGTAGCCGCTTGTGAACCGGTAAGCCGACTTCACCGGCATATCGAGCGGCATCTGTTCGGCGGCGATACGGAACATGTTGATCTTGTCGAGACCGTTCATGATCTCGTTGGCGCGGGCAGAATCGCCGTCGATCTCGCTGTCCTCGCCGCTGGTGGATTTGACGATCGGCCGCAACGGGCCGCCCTGACCGGAATAGCCGCGCCGGACCTCGCGCAGAAGCGAATCTGTCGGGATGCCGGCGGCACTGAAGAGTTTGTCCAGCGGCGCGAGAGAGACCGTGACGGCATCCTCCAGGCGCGAGAAGATCTTGTCGTTGCGGTCCTTGCCAAGCTCGAGAGCAAACAGCAGCTCGTCCGCCTGCTTCTTGGCGTCGCTTGCCTCGCGGGTGCGCTGGTCACGCTCGGTCGCGGTTTTCTGCAAGGCCGCGGTCAGAAACGCCACGGAGTTTCCAAGCGTTTTCGCGCGCTCGATCTCCGGAGCGTTCTCGGCCGCGTCTGCGTCGAGCTGCGCCTGTAACACGCTGCCCAGTTCCTTGGCGTCGTCGCGCTCGTTCATGGTGCGGCGCAACGTGGTCTGGATCACCTCGATCCCGGTCTCCAACTCCTTGCGCTTGTCTTCGGATTGCAAAAGCTCCGATTGCATCTTGGAGATTTCCGCAAGCGCGACGTTGAAGCGTTCCTGCGCGGCGCGGGCCTCGGCGGCCCGTTCGTCGCGCTCCGAGGACAAGGCGTTCAAACGTGCCTCGAACAGCGCGCGCTCACGCTGGGCCTGTTCGCGCGCGTTGCCGCTGCTGATCGTGTCGATCAGGAAGATGGAGGTTACAAGGATCGTCCAGGCGACGAAGATGCCCGAGCCGCCAATGACCGTCGCGATGGTGATCGGCCGGAGCCTGATAAACCGCGTGCCCGCGTCGGACTTCAGAAACAGCCGCTGTTCCGGACAATAGCGTTTAAATGCCGAATTCACTCTCGCGTAGATGCGTGGTGTCATTCTTGCGCGCCCCGTTCTTTTGTTTTTCGTCCCCGGATTCACGGGCCCAGCCGCGTCTCCCTTCCCAACGTGTTACGAAACGAGGCTATTGCCCGCAAGGTCGCGGCTGTCGCAGGGGGAAATTCTTGAACACCTGTGGGATGTTGGGCGGAATCTTGCCGATAAAATCAACTCAAGGCAGCGGGCATATCGGCCAAAGGCCAGTAGAAGTCCGGTGCGATGCCGGCCTCGGCGCGTTTCTCTTCATTGAAAGGCGCCTTCAGGGCGCCGTGAAAATACGTCCGCACCAGCTTGTGGAAGCACTCTTTCGGATCGATGTTGTGCCGCCCGCACAGGAAGTGAAACCATTTCGACCCGTAGGCCACGTGGCTGACCTCCTCGGCATAGATCACCTCTAGCGCGGCTATGGTCTCAGTATCCTTGGCCTGTTTGAAGATCCTGATCATGCCGGGTGTCACGTCGAGCCCGCGCGCTTCGAGCACCATCGGCACCACCGCAAGGCGGCCCATGATATCCTCTGCGGTGTCCTCGGCCGCCCGCCACATGCCCGCATGCGCCGGAAGCGCCCCGTAATGGCTGCCCATGCGCTCAAGACAATCGGCGATCAGGTTGAAATGCTTGGACTCTTCGTCCGCGGCCTTCACCCAGTCATCGTAAAAGCCCAGCGGGAAGTCCACATCGGGAAACCGCGCAATCAGGTCCCAGTGCAGATCGACCGCATTCAGCTCGATATGCGCAATCGCATGAAGGATCGCGATCCGCCCCTCCGGCGTGCCCGGTTTGCGGCGCGGCACGTCGCGCGGGTCAAGCAAGACAGGGCTGTCCGGACGCGCGGGCTGTAGCGGCGGCGTGACGCGGCCCAGCGGTGTTGGCGCGGTGTCGTTCGCCCGCCAGTCGCGCCAGCGTTGCGCGTGCGCGCGCGACAGGGCCGTTTTCGCGCGCGCGTCGGGGGTCGTGAGAACCTCCAGCGCCATGGTGCGCAGGTCGTTGGGCAGGGGCGTGTTCATCCGGCGTGAACGGCGTCCAGAACGGCCTCGACATGGCCGGGGACGCGCACCTTGCGCCATTCCTGCGCGATGGTTCCGTCGCCATTGATCAGGAAGGTGGAGCGTTCGATCCCCATATAGGTTTTCCCGTACATGCTCTTCTCTTTCCAGACGCCGTATTTCTCGCAGACATCACTTTGGGCATCGGAGGCCAGAATGACACCGAGATTGTGTTTGTCACGGAACTTGTCGTGCTTGGCGACCGTGTCCTTGGACACGCCGATCACCTCGACACCGGCGGCGTGGAATTCTGCGAGTTTCTCAGTAAAGCCCAGCGCCTCCTTAGTGCAGCCCGAGGTGTCGTCCCGGGGGTAGAAATACAGCACAACACGCTTGGGGCGCAGGGCCGAGAGCGTGATGTCGCTGCCGCCATCGCGGGGAAGGGTGAAATTGGGTGCAAGCTCGCCTGTCTGGGCCATGCGCGGCGTCTCCTGAATGCGTGAATTGATGTCGCTCCAATGCTAGGGCATTGTAGGGGAATGGAAAGTCGCGGGACTCAAGAAAACAAAAACGCCGCAGAGTAAACTCGATGCAGGACCAGCCCCAGCCTGACACAGCCGAATACACTGCCGAGGATACTGCGGCGGAACCGGCTCGCAAGAAGCGGCGCGGCCCGCTGCGCGTCGCGGTCTCCGTCGTGAATGCGCTGATCTTCGCGGTGATCGCATTTGCGGGCCTTGTGGTCTTCGCGGTGATGTTCGGGCGGTCGGTGGAACTGCCGGACTGGGCGGTGCGCCAGCTGGAAAATCAGGCGACGGCGCAATTGACGGGGGAGAGCGTTCGGATCCGGTCGGTGGAATTCGGCCTTCTCGACGATGCCTATCGCCCGACCTTCGATCTGCGCGGCGTCGTCTTGCGGGATTCGCAAAACCGCGCGCTGGTCTCCTTGCCGCATCTGCGCAGCAAACTGGACACGTCCGAGTTGTTGCAGGGCCGGATGGCCGTCGAGACGCTGAGCCTGAGCAACGCCACGCTCAACCTGGTGCGCACCGTCAGCGGTGAACTGACGCTGGGGTTCGATCTGGGTCTGAATGCCGGCGACGAGATCAGGAGCGTCTCGGAAATCCTTGCAAAGATTGACTCTATTTTCGCCGATCCGCTCCTGCGGGAGCTTGAGGAGATCGAAACCGACGGGTTGCGTTTGCGCTACACCGACCAGCGCTCCGGAGAAACGGTTTCGCTAAGCAACGGGGATATCACGCTGGTCAATGCCGAAACGGCGCTGGAGCTTCGTGTGGGCTTCGATCTGGCCTTGCCCGATGCTGATCCGGCCAACGTGTCCTTGACGATCACCAAGACGAAGGGCGCGGCGGGGGCCGAATTGATGGCCCGTTTCACCGATCTCGATTCCCGCGATCTGGGCCGGCAGGTGGGTGCATTGAATTTCCTGTCGATCCTTGATGCCCCGGTTTCCGGCGCGCTGAGCACCGAGATCGCGGAAGACGGGTCGGTCGGGCGGTTTGCCGGAACGCTCAGCATGAGCAGCGGCGCCGTGCGCCCGGCGCGGCAAGCCAAACCGCTGCCCTTTGAAGAGGCGCAGATTTACGTACGGTATGATGCCGCCACATCGCGTCTGCATTTTGACGAGATCTCGGTCGATGCGCCCGAGCTCCGGTTCAATGGTTCCGGCTATGCCGATCTGCTCGATGTGGAAGCCGGGGTGCCGCAGACCCTTCTCGGCCAACTGCGGTTTACCGAGATCCGTCTGGATCCCGAGGGTGTTTTTGCAAGCCCCGTCAGCTTTCAGGAAGGGCTTCTCGATCTGCGCTACAGACCCCGCGATCTGGTGATGGACATCGGTCAGCTGGTGTTGCGCGATGCAGGCACCGAGCTTCTGGCGCGCGGCAGTGTCCGCGTTGTGGCGGAGGGCTGGGACGCGTCGCTGGACGCCTCCATCGATACGATCTCGCAAGACCGTCTCATGGCGCTCTGGCCGCGCAGCAGCGCTGCGGGAACACGCCGTTGGCTGGTGAACAACCTGATCGCGGGGGAGATCGATAACGCCACCGCCGCGGTGCGCGTGACCCCCACCATGCCGGTCGAGACGGCGTTCAGCTTCGATTTCTCGCGCGCTCAGGTGCGCTACGTCAAAACCCTGCCCACGATCCGCAACGCAAACGGCTACGCCACGATGAACCGGAACAGGTTCGTGCTCGCGCTTCACCGCGGGATCGTGGTGGTGCCGCGTGCGGGCATCATGCGGCTCGCCGATTCCGTTCTCGAGATCGATGACGTGCGCCTGAAGCCGGCAACCGCCGAGTTCGCCGTCAATATTGATGGATCGGTCCGGACAGCTTTGGAGTTTCTGGATTACAAGCCCTTCGAGTTCCTGTCGAAATCCGATCTCAAGCCCGATCTGGCGACAGGTCAGGCGGAGATTGCGCTGGACCTTGTTGTTCCATTGAAGCGGCGCGTGCAGCCCGGCGATGTCGGCTATGCGGTGTCTGCGCGGCTGAGCGATGTGCGCTCCGAGACACTTGTGAAGGACCGGGTGTTGAGCGCTGACAGGCTGGAGCTCCGCGCGGGCGATGGCCGTTTGACGATCGGCGGGCAGGGCTCGCTCGACGGAGTTCCATTGGACGCAACATGGTCGCGCGCACTGGGGCCGGGAACAGGCGCGCAATCGGAGGTGTCCGGGACGGTTGCGCTGTCTCAGAACACGCTCGACGCGTTCGAGACAGGATTGCCGCCGGGCACGCTGAGCGGCAGCGGAACCGGTCTGTTCAATGTCGCCTTGGAGAAGGGTACGGCGCCACAGTTGCGTCTGCAGTCGGATCTCAAAGACCTCTCCGTTGCTGTACCCGCACTCGGCTGGTCGAAAGCGCCTGCTGCTGAAGCCGATCTTGAGCTTGCGATGCGCCTTGGCCCGTCCCCCCAGATCGAAAGCTTGCGGCTGGAAGCGCCGGGCCTGAGCGCGGAGGGCCGCATCGTTCTGGGCGACGACGGCACGCTTGATCGTGCAATCTTCGATACGCTTCGGGTCGACGGCAAGCTGGATGCGCAGGTGGAACTGCTCGGGCAGGGGGCCGGCAATCCGGCGAAAATCATCATGTCCGGCGGCTCCGTGGATATCCGCGGCTTCGACACACAGGGCCCGCGGCGAAACCGGCCGCCGATGGAGCTGGCGCTGGATCAGGTTATCGTGACCGACGAGATCGCGCTGACAGGGTTTCGCGGCGCGTTTCGCGCGGCAGCGGGGCTCGATGGAACCTTCACGGCAAGCGTGAACGGAGGAGCGCCGGTCGAAGGCACGATCGTTCCCACCGATAAAGGGCCTGCCATCCGGATCCTGTCCGACAATGGCGGGCGCGTGCTGGCGGCGTCCGGGATTTTCCGCAACGCCAATGACGGCGATATGGTTCTGATCCTGCAGCCCACGGACACGCCGGGGCATTTGGGTGGCCGGCTCGAGATCGCCGATACCCGCGTCAAGAACGCACCTGCGCTTGCCGATCTGCTCTCTGCGGTGAGCGTGATCGGGCTTCTCGAACAATTGTCGGGCGCGGGCATCACCTTCTCCACGGTCGAGGCGAATTTCACCCTCGCGCCCAACGGCGTGACGGTTCGAAATGCCTCCGCGGTCGGGCCGTCCATGGGCATCACCATGGAAGGCGTATACGATCCGCGGGCGAGAAATCTCGATATGCGGGGGGTCATCTCCCCGATCTACGCGGTCAACGGTCTGTTCGGAGCGCTTTTCGCGCCGCGCCGCGGGGAGGGCTTGTTCGGCTTCAATTACACCCTTAAAGGACCGGCGGAGGGCCCCCGCGTGGGCGTCAATCCGCTGTCGGTGTTCACACCGGGGATCTTTCGAGAGATCTTCCGGCAGGCGCCGCCCAAATTGAAGAACTGAGATCATGAAACTCGACGATTTCGACTTTGATCTTCCCGAAGATCTCATTGCCACGCGTCCGGTCTCTCCGCGCAGCGCCTCGCGCATGCTGGTGGCCCAAGACGGAGGGATCGAGGACCGCCACGTCGGTGATCTGCCGCAGATCCTGCGCCCGGGCGACCTGCTGGTGATCAATGATACCAAGGTGATCCCGGCGCGGCTGTTCGGGACGCGGACCCGCGCGGGCGCGACCTCGAAAATCGAAGTGACCTTGCTCAGCCCGGGCACCGACGGCAGTTGGCAAGCGCTCATCAAACCCTTGCGCAAGGTGCGCGATGGCGAGGTGATCGCCTTCGCAGCCGGACTTTCTGCGGTTCTTGAAAGCCGCTCCGAAGGGCAGGCGGCGCTGCGCTTCAATCTCGAGGGCGATGCGTTCGACGACGCGCTGGCCGAAGCCGGAGAGATGCCCTTGCCGCCCTATATCGCGGCCAAGCGCGCGGTGGACGCGCGCGACCGTGAGGACTACCAGACGGTGTTCGCAGCCCGCCCGGGCGCTGTCGCCGCACCCACCGCGTCGCTGCATTTCGATCAGGCGCTGCTGGACCAGATCAAGGCCAGGGGCGTGAACTTCGCGCATGTCACGCTGCATGTGGGCGCGGGAACCTTCCTGCCGGTCAAGGTCGAGGATGTGACCACGCACAAGATGCATGCGGAATGGGGCGAAGTGAGCCGAGAGGCCGCCGATCTGATTGCAGCCACCAAGGCTGCGGGCGGGCGCGTGATCGCGGTGGGCACGACCGCCCTGCGATTGATCGAGACAGCCGCGCGCGACACCGGCGAGATCGCGCCTTGGACGGGGGAGACCGATATCTTCATCTATCCCGGCTTCGAGTTTCGCGTCACCGATGCCCTGATGACGAATTTCCATTTGCCCAAGTCGACGTTGATGATGCTGGTCTCGGCCCTGATGGGGCGCGCGCGCATGGCCGAGATCTATGACCATGCCATCGCCGAGAAATACCGGTTCTTCTCTTACGGGGACTCGTCGCTTCTGGTCCCCTGATCCGAGGCTCGAAAGGACGGCACTGACCGGTGGCAAAGGCCTTTAACGACCCGAAAGCGTCGTTGCCGGACTACAAATTTCCTTTGAAAATGAGCAAGATCGGAGCGACTCACCCACGATCCGGACGTGTTTCATGATCAAGGTTTTCTTCAACTCATGGGCCCTTCTGCTCGGGATGCTGCTGCTGATGGTCGGCAACGGCCTGCAGGGCACGCTCATGGGCGTGCGCGGCGGGATCGAGGGGTTCTCCACGCTGGAACTTTCGCTCGTGACCTCGGCCTATTTCCTGGGGTTTCTGGGCGGCTCGCGCCTGACGCCGGAGGCGATCCGCAGGGTCGGCCATGTCCGGGTTTTCGCGGCGCTGGCCTCGCTGATCTCGGCTGCGCTGATCCTTTATCCGGCGATGACCTACAGCTGGGCGTGGATCGTGTTGCGCGTGATCGTGGGCTTTGCCTTTTCGGGTGTTTACGTGACCGCCGAAAGCTGGCTGAACAACGCCTCCACCAATGAGACGCGCGGCCAGACCCTGTCGCTCTACATGATCGTTCAGATGGCCGGGATCGTGGCGGCACAAGGTCTGGTGAACGTGGCGGATCCGGCGGGCTACCTCCTGTTTGTCATCCCGTCGGTGCTGGTCTCCATCTCGTTCGCGCCGATCCTGTTGTCGGTCGTGCCAACCCCTGCCTTCGAGACCACCAAATCAATGAGCCTGCGCCAGCTCTACTCCATTTCGCCCTTGGGCTTTGTTGGCATGCTGCTGCTGGGCAGCATCTTTTCCGCGCAGTTCGGCATGTCTTCGGTCTATGCCACCAAGGTCGGGCTGAGCGTGGGGGAGATCTCGGTCTTCATCTCGTCGATCTTCGTGGGCGCCATGCTGCTGCAATACCCGATCGGCTGGCTGTCGGACCGCATGGACCGGCGCGTGCTGATCCTGATCGTGGCAGTCATCGGGGTCGGGGCGAGCCTTCTGGGTTGGCTGGGCGCGCAGTATTTCCCTGCGCTGCTCGCCGCGGGCTTCATTCTCGGCGGCATGTCGAACCCGCTCTACTCGCTTCTGATTGCCTATACGAACGACTACCTCGATACGGACGATATGGCGGCGGCCTCGGGCGGCCTGATCTTTGTCAACGGCATGGGCGCGATCGCGGGCCCGATCGTCACCGGCTGGATCATGACAACCATCGGACCGCCGGGATTCTGGGCGTTCATCCTCTTCCTGATGCTCGCAATGGCACTTTATGCGGCCTATCGGATGACCTGCCGTCCCAGCGCCTATGCCGACGAAGAGGGCTACGAGATCGTGCCCTATACCACGCTGGCGCCAAGCTCGACGCCCGTGGCTGTGGAGGCCGCGCAGGAGCTCTATGTCGAAGCCGCTGAAGAACTGGCCGAGCAATCTGGCGAACAGGACACAGTCTGATGGAAAGCGGAAAAAAACCTTGCCGACTCAGAAAACAATTGTAACGGTTTTCTTGCACTTGGGGCCATTCGACAAGGGAGGAAACAGCCATGTCGACGCCTGAAGAAATATTGGCCTTTTGGCTGGATGAAGTCGGACCGGACGGATGGTATTCCGGTGGTGACGATCTGGATGAAGAGATCCGGAAACGCTTTCTGACAACTTGGGAGAACGCGGCGGCAGGGGCCTATTCGCTCTGGCTGACCTATCCCAGCGGCGCGCTCGCCTACCTGATCCTGACGGATCAGTTTTCGCGCAACATGTTCCGCGGCAAGCCCGAGGCCTTCGCGACCGACCGCGCCGCACTGGCCGTCTCGAAGATCGCCGTCGACCGGAAATGGGATCTCCGGATCGATGAGCCGGCCCGCCAGTTCTTCTACATGCCGATGATGCATTCCGAATGCATTACGGATCAGGAGCGCTGCGTTCGGATGCTTCTGACGCGGATGCCCCAGACCGGAGCGAACAATCTTCTGCACGCCAAGGCGCATCGCGATGTGATCCGGAAATTCGGCCGGTTTCCATATCGCAACGAAGCGCTTTCGCGGAAGGGAACCGAGCCGGAATGCGAGTTCCTCTCAAGCGGCGGCTACGGAGCGACCGTCCGGATGCTGCAAGCATCCTGAAGCCGCAAACAGGGACAGGCAGCGTCAGTCTGCCTGCCGGAACCGGCGGTATTTCCATTGCGACATTGTCTCGCGGCACAGATCTGTTGAGTGGCTGCGAAAAATAGTTTAACGCTAAACTATATTTTTCTCTGGAGGTTACAGATGGCTGCGAAATCCTTTGATCTGGTTGTTATCGGAGCGGGTCCGGGCGGCTATGTCGCGGCCATTCGTGGCGCCCAGCTCGGCATGAGCGTCGCGGTTGTCGAGCGCGAGAACCTCGGCGGGATCTGTCTCAACTGGGGCTGCATCCCGACCAAGGCGATGCTGCGCTCCTCCGAGGTGTTTCACCTGATGCACCGCGCCAAGGAGTTTGGCCTGAAAGCCACGGGGATCGACTATGATCTCGAGGCGGTCGTCAAACGCTCCCGCGGCATTGCGGGCCAGCTGAACAGCGGCGTCGGCCATCTTCTGAAGAAGAACAAGGTCACGACGATCATGGGCGAGGCGACGATCCCCGCCAAAGGCAAGGTATCGGTCAAGACCGAGAAGGGGACCGAAGAGCTGACGGCCAAGAATATCGTGCTGGCCACCGGCGCGCGTGCCCGCGAATTGCCCGGGCTCGAGGCCGACGGCGATCTGGTCTGGACCTACCGCCATGCGCTCACACCCAAGCGGATGCCCAAGAAACTGCTTGTGATCGGATCCGGAGCGATCGGCATCGAGTTTGCCAGCTTCTACAACACGCTCGGCTCCGACACGACCGTGGTCGAGGTGATGGACCGTATTCTGCCCGTCGAGGATGCCGAGATTTCGGGCTTCGCCAAGAAGCAGTTCGAAAAGCAGGGCATGAAGATCATGGAAAAGGCGATGGTCAAACAGCTCGACCGCGCCAAGGGCAAGGTTGTGGCCCATATCGAAGCCGGCGGGAAGGTCGAGAAGATCGAGTTCGACACCGTGATTTCAGCCGTGGGCATCGTCGGGAACACCGAAGGTCTCGGGCTGGAGGCGCTCGGCGTCAAGATCGACCGGACCCATGTTGTCACGGACAAATTCTGCCGCACCGGCGTCGACGGGCTCTATGCAATCGGTGACATCGCGGGGGCGCCGTGGCTGGCTCACAAGGCCTCCCATGAAGGTGTCATGGTGGCTGAACTGATCTCCGGCAAGAACGACGTGCACCCTGTGAAACCGGAAAGCATCGCCGGATGCACCTATTGCCATCCGCAGGTCGCCAGTGTCGGTCTGACCGAGGCGAAGGCCAAGGAAGCGGGCCATCAGATCAAGGTTGGCCGGTTCCCGTTCATCGGCAACGGGAAAGCCATCGCGCTTGGTGAGCCCGAGGGCATGATCAAGACCGTGTTCGATGCCAAGACAGGGGAGCTTCTGGGCGCGCATATGGTGGGCGCCGAGGTCACCGAGCTTATTCAGGGCTACGTCGTGGGCCGTGAGCTTGAGACCACGGAAGAAGACCTGATGAACACCGTCTTCCCGCATCCGACGCTCAGCGAGATGATGCACGAATCCGTGCTCGACGCCTACGACCGCGCCATCCACTTCTAAAGCCACCGGCGCCCCGTCTCATCGGGGCGTCCCGGGTCAATCTGTCCAGATATTTCGCATCGATGTTCCCGATGTGTTCCATTTTTCAATTGGAACATCCCAGCTTGTGTCTTATGTCTACGAAATGGATTTTCTGGGTGGGTCATGGCTGAACTGAAAAAGATCGAGGTGCGCGGCGCCCGTGAACACAATCTGAAGTCCGTCGATGTGGATATTCCGCGCGACGAACTTGTTGTGATCACTGGTCTTTCCGGCTCCGGCAAGTCGAGCCTCGCCTTCGACACGATCTATGCCGAGGGCCAGCGCCGCTATGTCGAATCGCTCTCGGCCTATGCGCGGCAATTCCTCGACATGATGGAAAAGCCGGATGTGGATCACATCTCCGGCCTGTCGCCCGCGATTTCGATTGAGCAGAAAACCACCTCGAAGAACCCGCGCTCCACGGTCGGCACGGTCACCGAGATCTACGATTATCTACGGCTTCTTTTCGCGCGTGTCGGCACTCCCTACAGCCCCGCCACCGGCCTGCCGATCGAAGCGCAGCAGGTCCAAGACATGGTCGATCGGGTCATGCAGATGGAGGAGGGGACACGCGGCTATCTGCTGGCCCCCATCATCCGTGACCGCAAGGGCGAGTATCGCAAGGAATTCGCTGAACTCGCGAAACAGGGCTTTCAGCGCGTCAAGGTGGACGGCCAGTTCTATGAGCTTGAGGCCGCCCCCACGCTGGATAAGAAATTCCGCCACGACATTGACGTGGTGGTGGACCGGATCGTCGTGCGCGCGGGGCTCGAGACGCGTCTGGCCGACAGTTTCCGCACCGCGCTCGATCTTGCCGACGGGATCGCGATCCTCGAGACCGCGCCGCGCGAAGGCGAGGGCGAGCCGGAGCGCATCACCTTCTCGGAGAAATTCGCCTGCCCGGTTTCGGGCTTCACGATCCCCGAGATCGAGCCGCGCCTGTTCTCCTTCAACGCGCCCTTCGGGGCATGTCCGGCCTGTGATGGTCTGGGGGTGGAGCTCTTCTTCGACGAGCGCCTCGTGGTGCCGGATGCCGCGCTGAAACTCTATGACGGGGCGCTGGCGCCGTGGCGGAAAGGCAAGTCACCTTACTTTCTGCAAACGATCGACGCGATCGCCAAGCATTACGAATTTGACCGCGACACGCCGTGGAAAGATCTGCCGGCCCATGTGAAACAGGTGTTCCTCTACGGGTCTGGTGAGGATGAAATCCTGTTCCGCTACGATGAGGGCGGACGTGTCTATCAGGTCACCCGCAGCTTCGAAGGCGTCATCCCGAATATGGAACGGCGCTACCGCGAAACGGATTCCAACTGGATCCGCGAAGAATTTGAACGCTACCAGAACAACCGCTCCTGCGGGACCTGCGACGGGTTTCGGCTGCGACCCGAGGCGCTGGCCGTCAAGATTGCCGGGCTGCATGTGGGCGAGGTTGTGCAGATGTCGATCCGCGAAGCGTTCGACTGGTGCGAGAGCGTGCCCGAAACGCTGTCAGCGCAGAGAAACGAAATTGCCCGCGCCATCCTCAAGGAAATCCGGGAACGCTTGGGTTTTCTGAACAATGTCGGGCTGGAGTACCTGACCCTGTCGCGCAACGCGGGCACCTTGTCGGGCGGTGAAAGCCAGCGGATCCGTCTGGCCAGCCAGATCGGCTCCGGCCTGACGGGTGTGCTCTACGTGTTGGATGAACCCTCGATCGGTCTGCACCAGCGCGACAATGACCGGCTTCTGACAACGCTGAAAAACCTGCGCGATCAGGGCAATACCGTGATCGTCGTGGAACATGACGAGGAAGCGATCCGCGAGGCCGATTACGTCTTCGATATCGGCCCGGGCGCAGGCGTGCATGGCGGTGAGATCGTGGCTCAGGGGACACCGGCGGATGTAGCCGCCAACCCCAACTCGATCACCGGGCAATATCTGACCGGCGTGAAAGAAATTGCCGTTCCTGCCAAACGGCGCGTGGGCAACAAGAAGAAGCTCACGGTCAAGAAAGCCAGCGGCAACAACTTGCGCGACGTCACGGTCGATTTCCCGCTGGGCAAGTTTGTCTGCGTCACCGGAGTGTCGGGCGGCGGTAAATCGACGCTGACCATCGAAACGCTCTTCAAGACCGCTTCCATGCGCCTGAACGGGGCGCGCCAGACACCGGCCCCGTGTGAGACGATCAAGGGGCTCGAGCATCTCGACAAGGTGATCGATATCGACCAGCGCCCGATCGGGCGGACACCGCGTTCCAACCCGGCGACCTATACGGGCGCCTTCACCCCGATCCGGGATTGGTTTGCGGGTCTACCCGAGGCGCGGGCGCGTGGTTACAAACCGGGACGCTTCTCCTTCAACGTCAAGGGCGGACGCTGCGAGGCCTGTCAGGGCGACGGTGTCATCAAGATCGAGATGCATTTCCTGCCCGATGTCTACGTGACCTGCGAGACCTGCAACGGTGCGCGGTACAATCGCGAAACACTGGAAATTAAGTTCAAAGGCAAGAGCATAGCGGATGTTCTTGATATGACGGTCGAGGACGCACAGGAGTTTTTCAAGGCCGTGCCGTCGATCCGCGAGAAGATGGACGCGTTGGTCCGCGTGGGGCTGGGCTACATCAAGGTGGGCCAGCAGGCGACGACCCTTTCGGGGGGCGAGGCGCAGCGTGTCAAACTCTCCAAGGAACTGGCGAAACGCTCCACCGGCCGGACGCTCTATATCCTGGACGAACCGACGACGGGACTCCATTTCGAGGATGTGCGCAAACTGCTCGAAGTGCTGCATGAGCTTGTCGATCAGGGCAATACTGTCGTTGTGATCGAGCACAATCTCGACGTCGTGAAAACCGCGGATCATATCATTGATATTGGTCCAGAAGGCGGTGATGGCGGTGGTCAGGTGGTCGCTCTTGGAACGCCGGAACAGGTGGCCGAGGTCGAGGGATCCTACACGGGCCATTACCTCAAGACCATGCTCTCGCCGCACAAGAAGGTTGTCGCCGCGGAATAGCCGGCCAGATTAAATTCGGCGTGAAAAACAGGGCGAACCGCTCGGCGGGTTGCGGTCGATGGCTCTTGGATATTTTTAGAGACATGAAAGGCGGGCGGTGTGTCCTTCGGCCCTTCTTTTTGGCTCAAATATCCCCGCCGGAGGCATTCATCATTCGGCGGCTTTTTCCACTGCTCTGTCCGCTAGCCGAGTTTTGATCCGCGCCCCGCTCTCAAGCGTCCGGTGCACGGGGCATCTGTCGGCAATCTCCAGAAGCCGCGCGCGCTGGTCATCGGTCAGATCACCTTCGAGATGGATCTCGCGGGCAAACTGGTCGATCTTGGCAGCGGCTCCACTTGCATCCTGCGCGTGCATTTTGTCATGGGTGATATCCACCCAGACCCGGGACAATGGCCAGTTTTTGCGGCGCGCATACATGCGGATTGTCATCGACGTACAGGCGCCCAGTCCCGCGGCAAGAAATCCATAGGGCGACATCCCCTTGTTGGTGCCGCCATAGGCAAGCGGCTCGTCGGCGAGGGCGTGATGCGCGGGGCCGGAAGAGATATCCTGCATAAACCCGTTTGGATCGGCTTCGCTGACCCGCACAACGCCTTCGGGCGCGCCGATCGGCGGCGCGGGCGGTTTCAGGTCGAGGTAGCGTCCAGCCCAGGCGCTGATCACTTCGGCCGCATATTCCGCGTCCGCGGCACGCGTCACCAGATGGTCGGCATTGTCCAGCGTGACAAAGCTTTTGGGATGTTTGGCGTTGAGGAAGATCTGGGTCGCGTTTTCGATACCCACGGTGGCGTCGAGCGGCGCGTGTAAAACCAGAAGGGCCTTTTTCAATGTCGCAATGGACTGTTCGAGATTCTCGGAGGAGACATTTTCGACAAAGTCCCGACCGATCCGGATCGGGCGACCACCCAGATGGACTTCGCTGACGCCGTCGCGCCTGATCGCCTCGACGCTGTCGCCGAAATTATGCACCACATGGCCGGGATCAAAAGGCGCGCCAATGGTCACCACGGCCTTTGCCGACGGGATGCTGCCAGCGGCGCGCAGGATTGCCGCGCCGCCCAGAGAGTGGCCGATCAGCAGGCTTGGCGCCATACCGCGCGCCGCAAGGTGCTCGCTGGCCAGAACCAGATCGGCGACATTGGTGCGAAAGGTTGTGTTCTCGAACTCGCCCTCGGAATGGCCCAAACCGGTGAAATCAAAGCGCAGTACGGCAATGCCCATGGCGGCCAGCCGGCCGGCAATCCGTTTTGCGGCCGGGATGTCTTTCGAACAGGTAAAGCAATGGGCAAAGAGCGCCGTTGCCAGATGCGGCCCGTCAGGCAGGTCGAGCCGGGCGGCCAGTGCCTCACCGGAATGTCCGGAGAATGTCAGTTTTTCCATCGCCATGGGTCTGCCTCGCTGATCAAGGCTCCAAGGATGGAGACGGGGCGCGCACAACTCAAGGCATTTGCAATCTGTTTCACGCTATGGTGAGCAGACGTGCGTCGGGGTGAGACGCCGCTGGACGCTCAGGTGAGCCCCATCAGGGCTGGATCAAACGGGTATTTGGTCAGGTTTTCATAGCCATCTTCGGTGATCAGAACCTGATCTTCGAGTTTGATCGAGAATGTGCCGCCGACCTCGCCCACCAAGGCTTCGACGCAGAGCGTCATACCCGGCTCCAACACGTAATCGAACGCGCCGGCCACATGCTTGTCCGGATAGGCCACCAAGGGCCATTCGTCACACAGACCCACGCCATGCATCAGGCAGCCGTATTTTTGCGCCTGGAACTTGTCGTCGAGCACATGGGTATTGGCGCTCAGCTCATTGATCGACACACCCGGCTTGAGCATCTCCATGTTGGTCTGGATATGTTCGACCCCGTGTTGCATGGCGTAGATCATGTCAGCGGGCGGTTTCTGGTCTCCGATCCACCAGCTGCGCGAGACGTCGCAACAGATCCCGTAGGGGCCGACCAGATCCGTGTCAAAACTCAGGATCTCGTTGTTCCGGGCGATGCGCGGACCGCATTCCTGAAACCACGGATTGGTGCGTTGTCCGGTCGTGAGCAGGCGGGTCTCGATCCACTCCCCGCCGCGCTTGATATTCTCGGCATGGAGGACGGCCCAGACGTCGTCCTCGCTGACCCCGCCCAGCGGGATGCGTTCACGGGCGAAGGCTTCCATCTCGTACATGGCCATCTCGCAGGAATGGCAGGACGCGCGCATCGCCAGAATCTCGTCCGGACCTTTGACGGAGCGGCATTTCTCGGTCACCTCCTCGCCGGGGCTGACCTCGAACCCGTGGGCTTCCAGCGCGCGCAGCCCGTGGAGCATGGGCTTGTCCACGGCCAGCCGCATGATGCCGCCGCCATGTTCCGAGATAAGGTCGACGACCTGCCCGCTGAAGACATCTGCGGCCACGTCGATCTTGTCACCCCGGTCGAAATAGAAGAGGTCCGCGCCGGCGCGCTGCTCGCGCACCAGCGGGTTGAATTTGCTCAGAAAGGGCGAGTTCTTGTAATCCCAGATGACCATGTAGCCGTCGGCGCAGACCAGCACGGCGCGAAACGGGTTGTGGGTGTTCCACAGCTGCATATTCGTGCTGTCGGTCGCGTAGCGGATGTTGAGCGGATCAAAGAGCAGCAAGCCGCCCAGATCTCGGTCTACGACATGCCGGGTCAGACGCTCCCAGCGATAACGGCGCATTTGTTCGAGATCGGGCAGGCGCAGGCCCGCCGCCTCCCATTCCCGGTAGGAGAGCAGGGTCGGGCCGATCTCGATCCGGTCATTGTCGTTCAGGTTCCCGTCAGGAAGGCGCGCCCCCTTGGTCGGGTCGATTTTACGCTGATCGCGGTAATGGTGGTTCATTTTCTTGCTCCTGCACGACTCAGGATGAAACCGCTTGCGCGGCTGTGCTTCTGCGAAAACGGCATGAAACGGGTCGGTTTTCGCCCAACTTGCCGGTTTTCACAGGCCCCGGCCGGGCGCATTTGGGGTCAGGCGCGCGCCCGGGGCAGGCTTGACTGGCCGCACGGCATTTCCTTTGCTAGCCTCTTCGGGACAGTGCGGGTACGCACCCACAGGAGATCCAAGCCGATGGCAAAGCCCAAGACCAAATCACCCGCACCTGCGAAGAAGACCGCGCCGCGCAGCACGGCTGTCGCCGCCAAAGCGCCCAAGACGGAGGAGGGCGTCGCCGTGAAGGGTGCAGGCGCCGCTGAGCCTGCTTCGGGTGGGCCTGCCGTGGACGCAACGGTTCTGCGCAAGAAAGACCTCCTCGAAGCGGTGGTGGCCCGCAGTGGTCTGAGCAAAGGGATCGCACGCCGCGGATTGGAGGCAACGCTCGATGTCATTGCGGAGGCGCTTGGTGACGGGGCCGAGATCTCCGCCGCGCCACTGGCCAAGGTCCGGGTGACCCGGCAAAAGGAGACACCCAACGGCACGATGCTGGTCTGTCGGGTCAAATTGCGTGATCGCAGCCCCAAGGATCCCGCGACCGGGGACGCCCCGGAGAAACCCGGTCTTGCGAAGGTCGCGGAGTAGGTTTAAATGCCGGACCCACGGGTGATTAGCTCAGTGGTAGAGCGCTTCGTTCACATCGAAGATGTCAGGAGTTCAAATCTCTTATCACCCACCAGAATTCGGGCTCGGTGACAGGCGATGACCTGTCCCGAGCTTTTTCTTTTGCGCCATGGCGAGACGGAGTGGAATCTTGAGCGCCGTTTGCAGGGCAGGCTTGATTCTCCGCTGACAGAGAAAGGCAGGCTTCAGGCGTCTCGGCAGGCGGACATCCTTTTGCATACGTCTTTGCCTGCGAATATCCGGGCCTATTCCAGCCCGCAGGGTCGGGCGCGGGCGACAGCGGCGCTTGCGCTTGATCCGTTGGGCCTCGTGCCGGACTTCGAGGACGATTTGAGAGAGATCGATCTGGGCCTTTGGCAGGGGTTGTGCTGGGATGATATCGCGCGGCGCTGGCCAGATCTCTTTGCCCGCGCCGACAGTTTTTTCCTGCGCTCGCTCGAGGCCCCCGAAGGTGAGCGCCATGCCGACATCGCAGATCGTCTGGCGCGTTTTCTCGACAATTTGCAGGGCCCTGCGGTCATCGTCAGCCACGGCGTCGTGCTGAATGTCCTGCGCGGTTTGCTGTGCGATCTGGGCCTCGCACAGCAGGCGGTGTTGCCCCAGCTGCAAGGCGTGGTGTTCCATATTGCCAATGGCACAGAAACCGTGCTGGGAACGGATCAAAAGGGCTTGCGAAGCAGTCGGCTTTCGATGTAACACCTGCACCGGTCGGGGTGATTAGCTCAGTTGGTAGAGCGCTTCGTTTACACCGAAGATGTCGGGAGTTCGAGCCTCTCATCACCCACCATTTCCCCCCTTGTCCAACGCGCCTGTGCCCAAGCCCCGGGTTTGCGGTGTCGCGCCCGATGTCACGCGGCAGTGCTGCGCCCTTTTTGTGGTCCGAACCGTGGCTCATCCGGGCGGATTTGCACGAAAGGTCGAAAATCGCGCAGACAGGCGCTTGACGGGGCAGGGTGCGCACCATAATACGTCCCTCACGTCTGAGGGATTGGACGTGCAGCGAGCGGTTGTAGCTCAGTTGGTTAGAGTACCGGCCTGTCACGCCGGGGGTCGCGGGTTCGAGCCCCGTCAACCGCGCCACCGCTGCCCGATCAGTCCCCGAGATGTCAGATTGCGCGGTTGTAGCTCAGTTGGTTAGAGTACCGGCCTGTCACGCCGGGGGTCGCGGGTTCGAGCCCCGTCAACCGCGCCATTTTCCCCCAGATTCGTTCGATCTTCCGGCTGTGTCCGCGCGTGGGCTAAACCAGGTCGCGCGGCGGCGTCTTTTGAGAGTTGGGCCGCCTCCGGCGGGGATATTTCCTGAGACATGAAAGAGGTTGGCTCAACCTCGGCGGCGTTTTTCAAACCTTGGCAGCATGGCGCTGAAATCCTTGCCCAACCCGTCTTCCTGTTCGACGAAACGGGCATAGAGATCGGTGGCGCCCGAGCCCATCGGCGTGTCGGCGTCAACAACCTCGGCCGCCTGCTGGCTGAGCCGGAGATCCTTGAGCATCAGTTCGGCCGCGAAACCGGGCTGGTAGTCATTATCCGCCGGGCTTTGCGGTCCGACACCGGGGGCGGGGCAATAGGCGTTCATGGTCCAGCTGTAGCCGGAGGAGGTGGACACCACGTCGAACATCTTCTGGCGGTCGAGACCGAGCTTGTCGGCCAGCGCAAAGGCCTCGCAGGTGGCGATCATGGTGACGCCGAGGATCATGTTGTTGCAGATCTTGGCAGCCTGCCCGTTGCCTGACGAGCCGCAATGCACGGCTTTCTGGCCCATGATTTCGAACAGCGGAGAGAGCTTGGCAAAGGCTGCCTCGGAGCCGCCGACCATGAAGGTGAGCGTGCCTGCGGACGCCCCGCCAATGCCACCCGAGACCGGGGCATCGGCGGCAAGCAGGCCCGACTGATCCGCCTGGGCCGCGACCGCGCGGGCGCTGTCGACATCGACGGTTGAACAATCCAGCAGCACGGCGCCTTCGCGCATGGCCGGGATCACCTGATCGGCGACGGCGCGCAGGATCTCGCCATTGGGCAGCATGGTGATGACAACGTCTTGTCCCGTCGCCGCTTCGGCCGCGCTGGCGGCGGACGCCACACCCTCGGGCGGCGTGGTTGCCGTGTCGAAGCCTGTGACCTCATGCCCGGCGGCTGCAAGGTTCGAGGCCATAGGGGCCCCCATGTTTCCCAGTCCGATAAAGCCGATCTTCATAGCATGTTCTCCCAGTTCAAAGCGTTCGGTCCCAAGGGTGCAAGCATGGTCGACAAATCGAGCTCTGTCACGGCTTGCGGGCTGTCATGTTTCCAGCGGGGCGTGCGATCCTTGTCGATGATCGCGGCGCGAATGCCTTCTATGAAATCGCCCTGTTCCATAGCGCGGAACGTGTATCGGTATTCCAGATCCAGAGCCGCGCGCAGGCTGGTCGCCGTGCGCAGGCGCCGGATGATTTCCATGGAGAAGGCCATCGCCAGAGGGGCGTTGCGCGCCATCGCTTTTTGGGCTTTCTGCGCCAGACCGCTGTCCGATCCGCCCGTGTTTGCAAGGATGTCGACCACCGTCTGCCCGCCGAAGAGCCTGTCGATCTCGGCCCGTGCGGCCTCCAGAACGCCGTCCGGGGGTGGGCACGTCGCTGCCGCGATCTGCGCCACGTCACCGGTTTTACAAAGCTGGTCCTTGAGGTCTTCCCACATGTCAGCGGGCACGAAGTGGTCGGCAAACCCCGCATAGATCGCGTCCGCAGGCCCGATGCGGGTGGAGGTCAGGCTCAGATACTCGCCGACATGGCCTGGCGCATGGGCCAGAATGAAAGAGCCGCCCACATCGGGAACCAGACCGATCCCGCATTCGGGCAGGGCGATCTTGCTGCTCTCATCCACAATCCGGTGGCTGCCATGACAGCCCAGACCGACGCCGCCGCCCATGGTGAAACCCTGAAGGAAACTCACCACCGGCTTGGGGTATTCGAAAATCTTGGCGTTCATGCGGTACTCGTCCCGCCAGAACTGCTGGCTGTAGGCGAAATCGCCCGCAACACCGCTCTCATAGAGATCGGCAATATCGCCCCCGGCGCAGAAGGCGCGCGGGCCTTGGGCCTCAAGGATCACGAGGTCGATCTGCGCCGCGCGCCATGCATCAAGTGCTGCTTCGATGGTCCGCACCATGTCATAGGTCAGCGCATTCAGGGCATCGGGCCTTTGCAATGTGATCCGGCCCGCGCGCCCGTCCTGACGGATATGAAGATCGCCCTCCATTTACCGAGTGGCGAGCATATTGCGGCTCACGATCATCCGCATGATCTCGTTCGTGCCTTCCAGAATCTCGTGTACGCGCAGATCGCGCACCAGCTTTTCAATGCCGTAATCGGCCAGATAGCCATAGCCGCCATGAAGCTGCAGGCAGTCATTGACCACTTTGGAGCCGGTTTCGGTCACCAGTTTCTTGGCCATCGCACAATGCTGGGTGGCGTCCGGCGCTTTCTGGTCGAGCTTCCAAGCCGCCTGCCGGAGGAAGACGCGGGCCGCCTGCAGCGAGATCTCCATATCGGCGAGGCGGAATTGCAGCGCCTGGAACTGGTCGATCGGCTTTCCGAAGGCCTTGCGCTCGCCCATATAGGCCAGCGTCTTGTTCAATGCCGATTGCGCAGCCCCCAGCGAACAGGCCGCGATGTTGAGCCGGCCGCCATCAAGCCCCTGCATGGCATAGGAAAAGCCCATGCCTTCCTCACCCAAGAGGTTCTCGGCCGGAATATTGCAATTGTCCAACTGAACCTGACGGGTGGGCTGGGCGCGCCAGCCCATCTTGTCCTCCAGCCCGCCGAAACTCAGCCCGTCCGAGCCCGCCTCAACGATCAGCGCGGAGATGCCCTTGGGGCTGGTGTCGCCGGTCCGGCCCATCACGATATAGGCGTCCGAGTATCCGCCACCGGAGATGAAGGCCTTCGTGCCCGTCAGGCTGTAGCCTTCATTGGTGCGCTCGGCGCGTGTTTTCAGCGCGGCCGCGTCGGAGCCCGATCCGGGCTCGGTGAGGCAGTAGGAAAGCACGCAATCCATCGTCAGGGCGTTGGGCAGAAACTTGTCCCGCAGCGCGTCGCTTCCGAAGCGTTCGACCATGGCCGCACACATGTTGTGAATGGACAGGAAGGCCGCGACAGAGGGGCAGGCATGGCTCAACGCCTCGAACACCAGCGTCGCATCGAGCCTTGTGAGCCCCGAGCCGCCGTTCTCCTCGGACACGTAAAGCCCGCCGAACCCAAGCTCCGCCAGCTTCGGCCAGAGCGCCTTGGGGATGTCGCCCGCCTTGTCCCAAGCCAGCGCATGCGGCGCGATTTCCTCTTCGCCAAACGCCAGCGCCATGTCGAATATTGCGGATTGCTCTTCGGTCAGCGCGAAATCCATGAGCGGTGCCTTCCTAAATTGAACACTTGTTTAATTACGCCCATCGCGGGCGTCGTTTCAAGTGTTGTGTTTCGGCGCTTCTTTTCTTTGCGGCAGAACCCCGTGACGGAAACCCGCCCCTCAAAGGTCGATCGAATACTCGTCGATCAAATGTGCCACCACCTGCCTGAGGGCGTCGCCGTGATCCGCGCCGTTCTTCTGCGCATGTTCATAGGCGGCGCGCTGGCGCTGCGCGCTGGTGCCGGTTTTCAGGATGTCCCGGGCGCGGGCCACCTCGTCCTGACACTGCAGCGCCTCGGCATCTTCCTCGATGAGTTCCAGAAGTTCTTCGATCAGCTCGTCCATCGGGACAATCTCGCGGCGTCCGAAATCGATCAGACCCTCGGTGGTGCCGAACCGTTGCGCCCGCCAGCGGTTTTCGCCCACGAGGAAGGTCTCGTAGATCCGCCAGCGCTGGTTGCGTCGCAGCAGGCGCCAGAGCATGCGGACCAGACACTGGATCAGCGCGGCCAGCGTCAGCGTGTGTTCCATGCGCGAGGGCAGATCGCAAATCCGTGTCTCGATGGTGGGAAATCTTGAGGAGGGCCGCAGATCCCACCAGATCTTGGAACTGTCCTCGATGACGCCAAGCTCGGTGATGGCGTGAACGGAACGCTCAAAGGCGGCCCAGCTGTTGAGGCGGGGCGGCAGACCGGTGCGGGGCAGGTTGTCGAACACCGTCAGCCGGTAGCTCGACAGGCCGGTATCTTCGCCTTGCCAGTAGGGTGAGGATGTCGAGAGCGCCAGCAGGTGCGGCAGGAAATAGACCAGCTGGTTCATCAGATCGATGCGCATATCCGGATCGGAAATGCCGACATGCACATGCATGCCCGAGATCAACATCCGGCGCGCCACACCCGCCAGCGCCCGCCGCAGATCGTTGTAGCGGTCCTTGTCGGTATGGTGCTGTTGCTTCCATTCCGCGAAAGGATGGCAACTGACAGCAATGGGCGCCAACCCGTGATCGGCCGCATGATTGCGGATGGTTCTGCGCAGGTGGCCCAGATCGTTCCGGGCCTCGCCGATCGTGGCGCAAACCCCGGTTCCCACTTCGATCTGGCATTGCAGAAACTCGGGACTGACCTGTCCGCCAAGGTCTTTCAGGCAGTCCTGCATAAGGGCTTCGGGCACTTCGGCGAGGGCCATGGTTCTGGGATCCACGAGGAGATATTCCTCCTCGATTCCAATCGTGTAGTCTGGCTCTTTGATCACGGCGGCACGTCCCTGTCTGTGTCTTGGCTCAATCAGACAATCAAGCCCTTGCTCAGGTCAAGCGTTTCGGTGCCGGCAGATCGCACGCTGCGGGGGGCCAGACAGCGGCGAGACACAGGCGCGAACTGGCGCAGACCGGCGATAACACGCAAAAGCAGACACAAAAAAGCGGCCCGAAGGCCGCTTAATTCTGAAAAGAGCAGGGTGCGCTCAGTCGCGGTCTTATTCCATTGGCTTGAAGTTGAACTCGCCGCCTTCCTTGATGCCCGAGGGCCAGCGGGACGTGACCGTCTTGGTGCGGGTGTAGAACTTGAAGCTGTCCGGGCCGTGTTGGTTGAGGTCGCCGAACATGGATTTCTTCCAGCCGCCGAACGTGTGGTAGGCCAGCGGCACGGGGATCGGCACGTTGACGCCGACCATGCCGATATTGATCTTGGAGGCGAAGTCGCGGGCGGTGTCGCCGTCCCGCGTGAAGATCGCCGTGCCATTGCCGTATTCGTGGTCCATCGCCATGCCGAGCGCTTCTTCATAGCTTTTCGCCCGCACGGTTGAGAGCACCGGGCCGAAGATCTCCTGCGTGTAGATGTCCATGTCGGTGGTGACATTGTCGAAGAGATGTGCGCCGACAAAGAAGCCGTCCTCATAGCCCTGCAGGCTGAAGTTGCGGCCATCGACGACAAGCTTGGCCCCCTGATCGATCCCGGTTTGCACCAGCCGCTCGATATTCGCTTTCGCGGCGGCGGTGACAACGGGGCCGTAATCGACATCATTGCCCGCGGTATAGGGCCCGACCTTGAGCGCCTCGATGCGCGGCACCAGCTTCTCGATCAGCCGGTCGGCGGTTTCCTCACCCACGGGAACGGCGACCGAAATCGCCATGCAGCGTTCGCCGGCAGCGCCGTAGCCCGCCCCCACAAGCGCGTCTGCCGCCTGATCCATATCGGCATCGGGCATGATGATCATGTGGTTCTTGGCCCCGCCGAAACACTGGACGCGTTTGCCGTTGGCGCAGCCTGTGGCGTAGATATATTCGGCGATCGGGGTCGAGCCGACAAAGCCCACGGACTGGATGATGTCGTCATGCAGGATCGCGTCGACGGCCTCCTTGTCGCCGTTGACGACCTGCAGGATGCCCTTGGGCAGTCCGGCTTCTTCCATCAGCTCGGCCAGCATCAGCGGCACAGAGGGATCACGCTCGGACGGCTTGAGGATAAACGCGTTGCCGCAGACAATAGCGGGCGCGAACATCCACATCGGGATCATCGCGGGAAAGTTGAACGGCGTGATGCCGGCAGTGACGCCAAGCGCCTGCTTCATCGAATACATGTCGATGCCGGGGCCGGCGCCGTCGGTGTATTCCCCTTTCAACTGGTGCGGCGCGCCGATGCAGAACTCGACCACTTCAAGGCCGCGCTGAACGTCGCCAGCCGCGTCAGGCAGGGTCTTGCCGTGCTCGCGGCTCAGCGCTTCTGCCAGCTTGTCCATGTCGCGGTTCAGCAGCGACACGAATTTCATCATCACCCGGGCGCGGCGCTGCGGGTTGGTCGCGGCCCATGCCGGCTGTGCGGCGGCCGCAACGGCGACCGCGCGCGCCACTTCCTCGGAGCTTGCCAGCGGCACCTTCGCCTGCACTTCGCCGGTCGCGGGGTTAAAGACATCCGCGAAACGGCCCGAAGTGCCGGTCACATGTTGGCCGTCGATATAATGGGTCAGCTCTTGCATCACTCTCTCCGAAGTCTGGTTTCGCGCAAGTCATACAGGGGGTTTTCGGTCGGGAAAAGGGTTCAATCGCGTGCAAACGGCCCGCGATACGCGGCCTTCGGACACAGCAGACTTGACGCAAGCCCCTCTGAGGGTGGAGCATAAGCTTCCATATCCGGTTCCCAACAAGGAGGATAAGATGCTCGTTCGCCAGATACTCAAGTCCAAAGCCGATGATGGTGTGGTCACGATTGGGCCAGATGCCAGCGTCGCGGACGCGGCAAATCTTCTCTCGACGCGGCGGATCGGGTCCGTGGTCGTGTCAGAAGACGGGAAAGTCGCCCTGGGTATCTTGTCGGAGCGGGATATTGTCCGCGAGATCGGCAAGCGGGGGACCGGATGCCTGTCGGAGACGGTTTCCGAGATGATGACCACGAACCTGACGACCTGCGCGAGCGATGAAACAGCCGACGCGATCCTTGCCAAGATGACCGAGGGGCGGTTCCGCCATATGCCGGTTGTGGAGGCTGGTCACATGGTCGGGCTGGTCACGATCGGCGACGTGGTCAAGGCGCGCCTGACCGAGCTTGCCATGGAAAAAGATGCGCTCGAAGGCATGATCATGGGCCACTAGCGCCCCCGCGCGACACGCCCCCGAAAGCGGGACTTTTCCGTCGGTGCGGCAGCGCCGCAGCCTGATCCTCTTTGCTCAATCTTTGCCCCAAGGGCTTGATTTCCCCCGCGCGATATAGTTTTCGTGCGTCAAAACCTCGAGGGGATTATCCATGCGCACGGCCTTGTACCCAGGAACGTTCGATCCGATCACGCTGGGCCATATCGACATCATCCGCCGCGCCACGAAGCTGGTGGACCGCCTTGTGATCGGCGTGGCGATCAACCGTGACAAGGGACCGCTGTTCAGTCTTGAAGAGCGGGTCGCCATGATCGAGGCCGAGTGCAAATCGCTCTCCGCCGACAGCGGTGTCGAGATCGTCGTGCATCCTTTCGAGAACCTTCTGATCCAATGCGCCCATGACGTGGGCGCCAACGTGATCATCCGCGGTCTGCGCGCCGTGGCCGATTTCGAGTATGAATACCAGATGGTCGGCATGAACCGCGCCATGGACGACCGGGTCGAGACGGTTTTCCTGATGGCGGGCGCCCAGCATCAGGCCGTGGCCTCCAAGCTCGTGAAGGAGATCGCGCGGCTCGGCGGGGACGTGACACGCTTTGTGACACCGGCGGTCAAAAGCGCTTTGGATTCGCGGTTCGGCTGAAGGGGTTTACACTGCCCCCTGCATGGTTAGTTTGGCGCAAATTCAAACGAAGGAGCGCCGAACATGGCCGATATCAAAGACCCCGAAAATACGATCCTGATCGAACTCAAGGACGGCACCGTCACCATCGAGCTTCTGCCCGACGTGGCGCCGCAGCATTCCGAGCGCATGAAGGAACTGGCGCGGTCGGGCGCCTATGACAACGTCGTGTTCCACCGCGTCATCGACGGTTTCATGGCGCAGACGGGTGACGTGGCCAACGGCAATGCCGAAAAGGATTTCAACATTCGCATGGCGGGCACCGGCGGCTCCGACCTGCCGGATCTTCCCGCTGAGTTTTCCAACCTGCCGCATGATCGCGGAACGCTCGGTGCCGCGCGCTCGCAGAACCCGAACTCGGCCAACAGCCAGTTCTTCATCAACTTCAGCGACAACCACTTCCTGAACGGGCAGTACACGGTCTATGGCCGCGTGATCAGCGGGATGGAGCATGTCGATTCCATCGTTCGCGGCGAGCCGCCGATGAACCCGGACCGCATGATCAGCGTAAAGGTCGCCGCCGATGCGTAAGCTGGCGCTCACTGTCTGTGCGTTGGCAGGCCTGGGCGTAAGCCCGGCTGCTGCGTCCGGTCTTGAAATCGATGTGACCGGTGAGGCCAATGGCACGATCGTCATCGACCTGTTCGAGGATGTGGCGCCGAACCATGTGGCACAGATCACCGCGCTGGCCTCCGAAGGGGCCTATGACAGCGTGGTGTTCCACCGTGTGATCGACGGCTTCATGGCGCAGACTGGCGACGTGGAGTTCGGCAAGCTCGGCATGGACATGCGCCGCGCGGGCACTGGCGGGTCGGATCGCTCCGACCTGAGGGCCGAGTTCTCCGACATCAACTATGCACGTGGCGTCGTTGGAATGGCACGCTCACAGAACCCGAATTCGGCCAACAGCCAGTTCTTCATCATGTTTGCCGAAGGCGCATTCCTGAACGGCCAGTATACGGTCGTGGGCGAGGTAACGTCGGGCATGGAGGTGGTTGACGCCATCAAGCGCGGCCACCCGCGCACGGGCGCTGTGACCGGCGCACCGGACGTGATGGAGGCGGTGCGGGTCACCGACTGACATTCGTTCAACCTGTCGTGAGACGGGCTTTGCGAAAACACCCGATCGGGCCATGATCGTCGCCAACCTGTTTGGAGGACATCATGGCCCGATTGCTTTACGGACTGCTGCTTGCCCTAGCACTGGCCGCTGCCGGTTACGCGCAGGGCTTTTCAAACCCGTTCATGACGGCCGAGTGGCCGAACACGGATTTCTCCAAGACAACGGTTGAATTGGATTCGATCCGCTCCGGTGGTCCGGGTCGGGACGGGATCATGGCGGTCTGGGATCCCGAATTCATACCGGTCACCTCCGAGACGCGGCTGAGCCCGCGCGAGCCCGTGATTGCGCTGGAGCTGGGCTCCGAGACGCCGCGCGCCTATCCGATCCGCTATTTCATGGTTCATGAGATCGTCAATGACAGCGTCGGCGGTGTGCCCGTTGCGGTGACCTTTTGCCCGTTGTGCAATTCCGCGATGGTGTTCGACCGCCGCGTAGACGGCGCGCTGCGGACCTTCGGGGTCAGCGGCAACCTGCGCAAATCCGACATGGTGATGTATGACCGGGAAACCGAAAGCTGGTGGCAGCAGGCCATTGGCGCGGGGATCGTGGGGGTCCATGCCGGCGATGTGCTGGAGCAGCTGCCCAGTTGGATGGAAAGCTGGGAGACCTTCGCGGCGCGCAATCCCGAGGGGCTCGTACTTGATGCGCCGCGAAAGGGCTTCAGCTATGGCTTCAATCCATATGTACGCTACGACAGCTCGAAACGCCCGTTTCTTTATGACGGCACCCTGCCGCCCGACGGTATCGACCCGATGGAGCGCGTTGTGCGTGTGGGCTCCGATGCCTGGCCTCTGACACGTCTGCGCGCAGAACGGGAGGTGGTGGAGAACGGCGTGCGCTTCAGCTGGGTGGGCGAGCAGGCCTCGGCACTGGACACCCGCAACATCGCACGGGGAAAATCAGTGGGCAGCATTCGGGTGCAGGATGCCGAAAGCGGGGCTGACATACCCCATGACCTGATTTTTGCCTTTGCCTTTCAGGCGTTCTTTCCCGACGGGACATGGCGAAAATAATGCCCCGCGCGGCGCGGATGGCCGTCGGAGGGATGCGCTCCGCGCGGGGATATTTCTGCCAAAAAGAAACCTAGTCCAGTACGACCAGTGCGTGGCGTTTTTTGCCGGCGCTGAGTTTGAGCGGCTCGGTCAGATCCCCGGCGGTCAGGAAGAGGCCTGCATCGGTCAAAGGCGCGTCGTTCAGCTTGGCGCCGTTTTCCGCAATCAGGCGCTTGGCCTCTTTGCCGGACCCGGCAAGACCGGAGCGCACGATCAGCTGCACCACCGAGATCCCGTCGCCCAGATCAGTCGCTGACAGGGTCAGGGTGGGCAGATCCTCGCCGGTGCCGCCTTTCTCGAAGACCTCGCGTGCCGTGGCCTCGGCCGCCTTGGCCGCGTCCACGCCATGCAGAAGCGTGGTCACTTCATTGGCCAGCACGATCTTGGCTTCGTTGATCTGGGACCCTTCAAGTGCGCCCAGCCTGTCGCAGTCTTCCAGCGGCAACTCGGTATAGAGTTTGAGGAACCGGCCGACATCGGCATCCGTGGTGTTGCGCCAGAACTGCCAGAACTCATAGGGGCTGAGCATCTCCGCATTCAGCCAGATCGCACCATCCTGCGACTTGCCCATTTTCTTGCCGTCCGACGTGGTCAGAAGCGGCGAGGTGAGGCCGAAAAGCTGATTGTCGAGGATGCGCCGCGTCAGGTCGATCCCGTTGACGATGTTGCCCCATTGATCCGAGCCGCCCATTTGCAGCTGGCAGCCATAGCGGCGGTGCAGCTCCATGAAGTCATAGGCCTGCAGGATCATGTAGTTGAATTCGAGAAAGCTCAGGGACTGTTCGCGGTCGAGACGGGATTTCACCGATTCGAAACTGAGCATCCGGTTCACCGAGAAATGCCGCCCGACATCGCGCAGGAAGTCGAGATAGTTCAGCTCGTCGAGCCATTCGGCATTGTTGACCATGATCGCGTCGGTGTCGGCGGTGCCGAAGGTGACATAATGCGAAAACACCTGCTTGATGCCCGCGATATTGGCGTCGATCTGATCGGGTGTCAGCAGCGGGCGCTCATCGGCGCGAAAGCTCGGGTCGCCCACTTTCGTGGTGCCTCCGCCCATCAGGACAATTGGCTTGTGGCCGGTCTTCTGCAGCCAGCGCAGCATCATGATCTGGATCAGCGACCCCACATGCAACGACTGCGCGGTGGCGTCAAAGCCGATATAGGCCGGCACCACGCCTGCTTTCAGTGCCTCGTCCAGCCCCTGATAATCGGTGCAGTCGGCCAGAAAGCCGCGCTCGATCATCACGCTTAGAAATTCAGATTTGGGGTGGTAGGTCATGGTTTTTCCGTCCAATGTTTCGACGGTCTCTATACTGCGGGGTTGGGCCGAGGGGAAGGCGTTGAAAGCAGGCGATCCTATCTGGGCTTTGGGGGCGATGTCGGGGACGTCGCTCGACGGTGTGGATGCCGCGTTCTTGCGGACCGACGGCATCGAGATCTTCGACTTCGGGAAGCGTGCGTATCGCCCTTATTCGACCGCCGAGCAGGCGCTTTTGCGCAGCGCTCTGGGGCGTTGGCCCGGAGAGGAGGGCGTTGAAGCGGCCGCAGAGGTCGTGGAGACAGCGCATGCCGCGCTTCTCTCGGCGATGCTTCGGGCATCGGACCCGGACGAGAAGGCGGGCGTTGTCGGGTTTCACGGCCAGACGCTCGCACATGACCCCGCGGGCGGTCGCACCCATCAAGCCGGTGACGGAACACTGCTGGCCGATATCCTCGAGACGCCGGTGGTCTGGGATTTCAGGAGTGCCGATGTGCAGATGGGCGGGCAGGGCGCGCCGCTGGCACCGTTCTTTCACTTCGCCTGCGCCAAGTGGATCAAAGCCCGCGCGCCGCTGGTGTTCCTGAACCTCGGCGGGGTCGGCAATCTGACCTATGTGGACCCCTCTCTTGCGCAGCCGGAGGAGGACGGCGCGGTTCTGGCGTTTGACACCGGACCCGCGAATGCGCCGATCAATGATCTGTTGCAAAGCCGGCGGGGAGTGGCAAGCGACAAGGACGGGCGCCTAGCGCTTGCCGGGCGCGCCGATGCCGCACTCGTCACGGAATTCCTCAAGTCGCCGTATTTCTTCAAGATGCCGCCGAAATCGCTCGATCGCGATGATTTTGCGATGTTGAACGCACAGGTGGCTGATCTGTCAGACGCCGATGCGGCGGCCAGTCTGGTGGCCTGTGCGAGTGCGGCGGTGGCGCGCGGGATGGAGCATCTTCCCCGCAGACCGGCCCGCGTTCTGGTCACGGGCGGGGGGCGGAAAAACCCGGCGATCATGGCGGCGCTGCGCGCGGATCTTTCGTCGGATGTGATGGCGGTGGAAGAGGTCGGGCTCGATGGAGATATGCTGGAGGCACAGGCCTTCGCTTATCTGGCGGTCCGTGTCATGCGCGGTCTGCCAACCTCTGGCCCCTCCACGACCGGCGTCTCTGCGCTGATCGGTGGCGGAACCGTGTCGATGCCGCGGGCCTGACGGCTCGTTAATTACGAAATATCAAAACCTTCCGGGGCCATCTTGAAGCCCGAGAACTGAAATCCCGGCGAGACGGTGCATCCCACCAGAGACCAGCCCTGTTCTGCGCGCGCGGATTGCCAGTGGTCCTTTGGCACGATGATCTGCGGGCTTTGGCCCGCGCTCAGATCAGGGCCAAGCAGATGGGTGCGCGCGGGACCCGCTTCGCTTTCCGACACACGCAGGGTCAGCGGTGCGCCGGTGTAAAAATGCCAGATTTCGGTCGCGTCCACACTGTGCCAGTGGCTGGTTCCACCCGCTTCGAGCAAATAGTAAATGCAGGTGCCGGCGGGACGCCGGTCTGCCGTCTCTTCAACCCATGTCTGCCGGTACCAGCCGCCCTCTGGATGAGGCTCCAGCGACAGCCGCTCGATCAAGTCGCGTGCTGCGGTCATGGCCTCACCTCGCGCAGGGGCCGGTTTCTGCTCACTTCAGGATCGAGCGGCCGGCATATTCGGCGCCTTCTCCGAGAGTTTCCTCGATACGGATCAACTGGTTGTACTTGGCCAGCCGGTCCGAACGCGCAAGCGAGCCGGTCTTGATCTGTCCGCAATTCGTGGCCACGGCCAGATCGGCGATGGTGGCGTCTTCCGTCTCACCGGAACGGTGGCTCATGACGCAGGTCATCTTGGCGCGATGGGCCATTTCAACAGCGCGCAGGGTTTCGGTCAGGGTGCCGATCTGGTTGACCTTGACCAGCAGGGAGTTTGCCGCGCCCTTCTCGATGCCCTCTGCGAGACGTGCGGGGTTTGTCACGAAAAGATCATCGCCCACCAGCTGGACCTTGGCGCCCAACGCCTCTGTCAGCGCCACCCAGCCGTCCCAGTCATCCTCGGAACAGCCATCTTCGATGCTGATGATCGGGTAGTCCTTGACCAGCGCCTGCAGGTATTCGACATTCTCGCCCGGGGAGAGTGTTTTCCCTTCGCCGGAAAGGACATACTGGCCGTTCTTGAAGTATTCGGTGGCTGCGCAGTCGAGGGCAAGGAAGATCTCTTCCCCCGGTTTGTAACCGGCCTTCTCGATCGATTTCAGGACGAAATCCAATGCGTCGCGGGTGGAGCTGAGATTGGGCGCAAACCCGCCTTCATCGCCGATGCCCGTCGACAGGCCCGCCGCCGAGAGCTCCTTCTTGAGCGTATGAAACACCTCGGCGCCCATCCGCACCGCATCGCGGATATTGTCAGCGGCCACAGGCATGATCATGAATTCCTGAATGTCGATCGGGTTGTCGGCGTGTTCGCCCCCGTTGATGATGTTCATCATCGGGACGGGCAGAACCCGCGCCGAGGTGCCGCCGACATAGCGATAGAGCGGCTGGGTCGTGAAATCCGCGGCAGCCTTGGCCACGGCCATCGACACGCCGAGGATCGCGTTGGCGCCCAACCGGCCTTTGTTCTCGGTGCCGTCCATTTCGATCATCAGGGTGTCGACCCCGACCTGATCGGTGGCGTCTTCGCCCAAAAGCCCGTCGGCGATCTCCCCGTTGACGGCCGCCACGGCCTCCAGCACGCCCTTGCCCATGTAGCGCTGTGCATCGCCGTCGCGCTTCTCAACCGCCTCGTATGCGCCGGTTGACGCGCCCGAGGGCACGGCGGCGCGGCCCATGGTGCCATCTTCCAGCGTGACGTCGACTTCGACGGTCGGGTTGCCGCGGCTGTCGAGGATTTCGCGCGCATAGATATCGATGATTGTGCTCATGGGGGAGGTGTCCTTGCGTCAGAGGGCCAAGAAATCAGGTCTGTTTGAAGGCGGTATAGGCGGCGACGCGTTGCAGGGCAAGACGGCGCTGCGGCGCAGGGATCACTCGCCCTGCTTGATGCCGTAAAGTTCCAGCCGGTGGCCCTTGAGCGTGTATCCCAAACGCTGGGCGATCCGTTCCTGCAACGCTTCGATCTCGGGGTCGACAAACTCGATCACTTCGCCGGTCTGCATGTCGATCAGATGGTCGTGGTGATCGCGCTCGGCATCCTCGTAGCGGGCGCGCCCGTCGCCGAATTCCAGCCGTTCGAGTATGCCGGCTTCCTCGAAAAGCTTCACCGTCCGGTAGACCGTCGCAATCGAGATCCCGGGATCGACCTTGGCGGCGCGGGCGTGGAGTTCTTCCACGTCAGGATGGTCGTCACTGTCTTGCAGCACCTGGGCGATCACACGGCGCTGGCCTGTCATGCGCAGCCCCTTGGCCGCACTTCGGCTTATGATCGTTTCGGATTTCACGTCTGCATCCATACTCCCTGTCTGGCTTCGGTTTTTAAAGGAACGCGACAGGGGCCTCCAGCCCTGATTTGACCTGTTGCGCATTCATCGGGCAGCCGCACCCCGCGAAGGAATTTTGGTCAAAAAGCTTGACTTATCGGCGCGCGGGCCACAGGTGTCCCCCTAAGCCGAGGCTCAAAATGCCGCGTGAACCGGACTTTCCGGCCAAGCATGCCTCGAAAAAACGTTCCCACATCACGCGAGAGGGGCCGGCGGAAGAGACACTTCCGCGCCCTGTGCAACGCACCGCCGGCCTGTCAGAGGCCCCGGCGGCATAATGTCTTTGAAAGGACATCCTTTGAATAAATTCGAGGCCTTGGGCCTGAGCAAGAAACTGTCCGCAAAACTTGCGGAAAACGGTCTGGTGGATCCGACCCCGATTCAGCAGGAGGCAATTCCGATCGTCTTGTCGGGCCGCGACGTCATGGGCCTCGCCCAGACCGGCACCGGCAAAACCGCAGCCTTCGGTCTGCCGATCATCCATAAAATCATCAAGATCGGTGAGAAACCCGCGCCCAAAACGGTCCGTGGTCTGATTCTCGCCCCCACACGGGAACTGGCCAAGCAGATTTGCGATGCGCTGGTGCTGTTTCAGGGCGGCGGTCACCTGAGGATCAATATGGTCGTGGGCGGCCTGTCGATGCATGCCCAGAAAAAACGGCTCGAGCGCGGGACGGATATCCTCGTGGCGACACCGGGTCGGCTTATTGACCTTCTCGAACAAGGCGCCCTGACCCTGAGCGAGGCCGAATACCTCGTGCTCGACGAGGCCGACCAGATGCTCGACATGGGCTTCATTCACGCCCTGCGCCAGATCGCCAAGCTGCTGCCCGAAGAACGCCAGACGCTGCTGTTCTCGGCCACGATGCCGAAACTGATGGAAGAGCTGGCCGCCACATATCTCAACCATCCCCGCAAGGTTCAGGTCTCGCCGCCGGGCAAGGCGGCCGACAAGATCACCCAGTCGGTGCATTTCGTAGCCAAGGCCGCCAAGGGCGAGCTGCTGGTCGAACTGCTCGACACCCATCGCGAAGATCTCGCACTGGTCTTCACCCGGACCAAGCATGGCGCGGAGCGGTTGATGAAACAGCTCGACCGGGCCGGTTTCGCGGCCGGGTCCATCCATGGCAACAAGAGCCAGAACCAGCGCGACCGCTCTTTGTCCGCGTTCAAGGAAGGCAAATTGCGAATCCTCGTTGCAACGGATGTCGCGGCGCGCGGCATCGATATTCCGGGCGTAGGCTATGTTTACAACTTCGACCTGCCCAATGTGCCGGAGAACTATGTGCACCGGATTGGCCGGACAGCACGGGCCGGCCGTGACGGCGAAGCGATTGCGTTCTGCGCCCCCGACGAGATGGGCGAACTCAAGGCCATCGAGAAGGTCATGAAGATCTCGATCCCCGTTGCCGGTGGCTCGCGCTGGTCGGTGGAAGAGGAAGAGCCCAAGCCGAAACGCGGCTCCGGTCGCCGCCCGAATTCCGGCAAGAAACCCGGCGGTCGCCGCTTCGGAAGCAAACCGAAAGGCGAGGGCGACCACAAGCCCGCAGGCGCAGGGCCGCGCCGTCGTCGCAGGGGCGGGAAGGGCCGGGGTCCGAAGGCAGCCGCCTGAACTTCCGCTGGCCCGGATCGCTTGACACAAGCGGGGCCAGCACCGAAGACGGGCAGTGAGACTTACCGAAAGCAACCCAATTCAACGCAAACAACATATTGATGCCTTCGGCGCGACGGTTCTGATCGGGTTCAGCCTGTTGATGGCCCTCAATCAGGTGGTCATCAAGGTGACCAATGACGGGTTCCAGCCGGTGTTTTTCGCGGGCCTGCGGTCCGCCGGCGCGATCCTGTGCATCGCGCTGTGGATCCGCTGGCAAGGCCGGGGCCTGTCGATCCGGCCTGATCTGTGGCCCTCGGCGCTTCTGATCGGCACGATGTTCGCGATCGAGTTCATCTTCGTCTTCATGGCGCTCGACCTGACCTCCGTGGCCCGCGCTTCCGTCATTTTCTACACGATGCCGGTCTGGTTGGCGCTTGCCGGCCATTTCCTCCTGCCCGGAGAGCGGCTGACCCCGACCAAATCCATCGGTCTGGGTTTGGCCGTCATCGGCGTATCCTGGGCGATCTTCGATCGCTCCGGCCCTGCGGAGGAGGCGAGCCTCACCGGGGATCTTCTGGCCCTTGCGGGATCCCTGAGCTGGGCCGGCATTGCGCTTTGCGCCCGCGCGACCCCGTTTCGCGAAGTCCGCCCGGAGCTCCAGATGTTCTATCAGGTTCTGATCTCGGCCCCGATTTTGCTGCTGGCCTCGCTTTTCTTCGGCCCGCTGATCCGCGCGCTGGAGCCTGTGCATCTCCTCGGGCTGACCTTTCAGATCGTGATCGTCGTCTCGGCCGGGTTCGTCGTCTGGATGTGGCTGCTGTCGGTCTACCCCGCGGCGAATGTCGCAAGCTTTTCTTTCCTGTCGCCGGTTCTGGGCGTGCTACTCGGCTGGGCGCTCTTGGGAGAGACCATAAGCGTCTCGATCCTCGGCGCCCTGTGCTGCGTCGGGCTCGGCATCATTCTGGTCAACCGACCCCCGCGCGATCAGGTGCCGCAGAAGGTCTGACGCACGATCTCGTCTGCCGCCGGGGGCTCCTGCAAGGCCTTATGCTCTGGCTGGTCGTCAAACGGCGTTGCAAGCACAGACACCAGACGCTCGAACGGTGCAAAATCTCCCGCCATGGCGAACTGGATGGCCTGCTCGATCCTGTGATTGCGGGGGATGAACGCCGGATTGGCCGAGCGCATCCGCTTCGCAGCCGCGTCACCGGCCTCTGAACCCAACCGGTCCTGCCAGCGCTCCGCCCACGGATCAAACAGCGTCGGATCGGAAAAGAGCTCCCGCGTCTGGAGCGGCTCCACGCCGGCAAGGCTGCGGAACGTCAGCGTGAAGTCCGCGCTGCCCTCGGCCATCCGGCCCAACAGATCCTGCACCAGCACCAGATCGCCGTCGCGGGGCTCTGTCAGACCGATCTTGGCCAGAAAAACCTCGCTCCAGGCCTCCGTATAGGCGGCTCCAAACCCGTGCAGGACACTGCGCGCCTCCGCCACCGCCTTGTCCTGATCGGATCCGATAAGCGGCAGCAGGGCCGAGGCCAACTGCGCGAGGTTCCAAACCAGGATCTCCGGCTGTGCCTGATAGGCATAACGGCCGAACTGGTCGATGGAGGAGAACACTTGCGCTGGATTGTAGCTGTCCATGAATGCGCAGGGGCCATAATCGATGGTCAACCCGCCCATATGTGTATTGTCGGTGTTCATGACGCCGTGAATGAAGCCAAGCCCCATCCACCGGGCGACAAGCTTGGCCTGCGCCTCGGTGACGCTGCGCAAAAGCCCCAACGCGCCCTGATCGGCGGCCTCCGGGTAGTGGCGCTTCAGCGTAAAGGCACACAGATGCTCCAAGGCCTCCACGTCCTGCCTTGCCGCGAAATACTGGAACGTGCCGACCCGCACATGGCTGGGCGCAACCCGTGTCAGGATCGCGCCGGGAAAGGGCGCCTCGCGCAACACCTGCTCACCGGTCGAGACGGCGGCCAGCGCCCGGGTGGTAGGCACCCCATAGGCATGCATGGCCTCGGAGACGATGTATTCGCGCAAAACCGGCCCGAGCCACGCCCGCCCGTCGCCCATGCGCGAATAGGGCGTCTGGCCCGATCCTTTGAGCTGGATGTCCCAATGCCGCCCGTCCGGTCCCTCGACCTCGCCCAAAAGGGTCGCCCGCCCGTCGCCCAGTTGCGGCGACCAGCCGCCGAACTGGTGCCCCGCATAAACCTGCGCCAGCGGATCTGCGCCGTCCGGCATCCGGTTGCCCGCCAGCATCGCCACCCCGTCCTCAGAGCGCAGCCACGCGGGATCGAGCCCCATCTCAACCGCCAATGCGTCATTGACGGAAATCAGACCCGGCGCGGCCACGGGCACCGGATCAAGCTTGGTAAAAAACCGCTCCGGCAGGTCGGCGTAAAGATTGTCAAATTGCGGGGCTGCGCCCGAATTTTCTACGGCAGTCATGTTGTGACCCTCTAAAGAATGCCCCGTAAGGCATTCATGTCTCGATAAATATCCCCGCCGGAGGCATCTGGCCTCAAAGCCGCGCCAGACGGTTGCTCAAAAGCGCGAAGAACCCGTCGGCATCCAGATCGCCCATAAAGGTCGCGTTGGCTGGCCTGTCCGTCACCCTCCACCAATCCGCCACGGTCATGCCCATGGTCAGCTCCGATGTGGTCTCGACACACACGTTGACATGCCGCCCCCGAAACAACTCCGGCGCGATCAGATAGGCGATCACACAGGGATCATGCAATGGCGCCCCGGCGGAGCCGTATTTTTCCTTGTCGAACCGCTCGAAGAAATCGGTCCATTCCGCGACCATCACGCCGACATGATTGCCCAGCGTGCGGAACGCCTCGACCCGCGGGCGTGTGCAAAGCGCCTTATGGGTCACGTCAAGTGGCATCGCAACGATCGGAACGCGGGAAGTAAACACAATATCAGCAGCTTGCGGATCGACATAAATGTTGAATTCGGCGGCCGGAGTGATGTTGCCAACCTGAAAATACGCCCCGCCCATCAGGACGATCTCATGCACGCGCGCAACGATATCGGGCGCACGCCGGAACGCCGTTGCAATATTCGTAAGCGGCCCCAGCGGGCAGAGCGTCACGGTTCCGGACGGTTCCTTACGCAACGTCTCGATAATGAAATCCACGCCATGGGTCTCGCGCAGCGGCATCTTCGGATCCGGCAGAGCGGGCCCGTCGAGCCCGGTCTTTCCGTGCACATGCTCAGCCGTCACAAGCCTTCGCTCCAGAGGCTCGGCGCACCCGGCGAAGACATCCACATGAGGTTGGCCGGCCAACTCACAGACAATACGCGCATTTTTCTGCGTCAGATCCAGCGGAACATTGCCCGCCACCGCCGTGATACCCAACACTTCGATATCTTCGGGCGAGGACAGCGCCAGAAGAATCGCGACCGCATCATCCTGACCCGGGTCGGTATCGATGATGATCTTTCGGGGCTGGCTCACAGCGGTTTGACCTTCAGGTCGGTCAGACGGTTTTCAGACTTGCCGGCCACCTCGAAACGGAAGCCGTGGAAGAAGAAAACCTGACCGATCTCGGGAATGGACTGGGCCTCGTGAATGACCAGCCCGGCCACCGTATTGGCCTCGTCATCGGGCAGGGACCAGTCGGCCATCCGGTTGAGGTCGCGGATCGTCGTGGCCCCGTCGATCAGGAAGGAGCCATCGGCGGCCGCCACCAGCGCATCCGGATCGGCCTCGTCGAACTCGTCCGTGATCTCGCCGACGATCTCCTCAAGGATGTCTTCAAGCGTGATCAGCCCCTGCAGCGCCCCGTATTCATCGACCACCAGCGCAAAATGCGTGTGCATCTTCAGGAACTGGCGCATCTGGTCTTCAAGCGACGTTGTTTCCGGCACGAAATAGGGCTCGCGAACGACATTCATCACATCGAACTGGCTCAGGTCGCCGGTCATCCCGTCGGGACGGCGTACGAGCTTGTCGACATCGCGCAAAAGGTCCTTGGCATGCACGACGCCAACGATGTTCTCGGGGTCGTTACGGAAGACGGGCAAGCGGGTATGGGCGCTTTCAAGACATTGGCTGAGGATCTCTTCGGGCGTGTCATCCGCGTTGATCATCTGGATCTCGGAGCGGTGGAGCATGATCTCTTCGACGTCGCGCTCGCTCAGATCCAACGCTCCGAGAAGCCGGTCGCGCTGCTCTTTTTCAACGATGCCCTCCTGATGGCCGAGCGCGAGCGCGCCGGCGATCTCCTCATGCACGGAGAGGATATGACTGTCCGGATCGGTTTCGACCCCGAAGAGTTTCAGGAACTGGCGCACAAGTGCGCGGACCGCGGTCACGATCGGCGCAAAAATCAGGATGATGAAGCTGATCGGACGCGCCACGCGGGAGGCGGCGGTCTCGGCATTGGTGATCGCATAGGTCTTGGGCAGCACTTCGGCGAAGATCAGCACCAGAAGTGTCATCACCAGGGTCGCAAGCGCCACGCCGCTTTCGCCAAAAAGACGTGTAAACAAAGCGGTAGCGAGCGAAGCTGCGAGGATATTCACAAGGTTGTTGCCCAGCAGAACGGATCCGATGAGGCGTTCATTGTCCTCGGTGATGTCCAGCGCGCGGCTCGCACCGGGCGATCCTTTGTCGGCTTGCGCGCGCAGCTTTCCGCGCGACGCCGCTGTGAGCGCGGTTTCGGAACCGGAAAAGAAGGCTGACAGCACCAAAAGCGCCATGATGGCTCCGCTGGTGATCCAGAAGGCGGTATCAAGAAGCGGGGTCGGGTCGTCCATTTTCGGGTATCAGGTCCTTTTTGCCATGGTATGGAAGGGTTATGGGGGTCAAGAGCGGTCCATTCAAGGGATAGCGGATAAATGCCTGACACGCGATGTAAATGGGACGATCTGGGTGAACTGACCGGGGACGTGCTTCTTTTCGGCGGCCCGTGTTCGAACCTGCAGGCGAGCGAGGCGCTTTTTGCCGAGGCACGTGCGCGGGGGATCGACCGCGCCAACCGCATCTGCACCGGTGATATCATGGCCTATTGTGCCGATCCTGCGGCGACCTTTGCGCTGGTTCACGCACATACCGGCGCCATCGTTGCGGGAAACTGCGAGCGGCAACTGGGGGCAGGCGCACAGGCCTGCGGCTGCGGTTTTGACGAAGGGTCGGTCTGCGATCTCGCGTCGCGGGGCTGGTATGCCCATGCGGCCGCGCAGTCGGGCGATTGGCGCGCGGCGATGCAGGCGTTTGCGGACATGGTGGTGTTTTCCCACGAGGGCCTGCGCTACGCGGTCATTCATGGCGGTCTCTCGGATATCGCAAAGTTCATCTGGCCTGCGACCGAGGCCCGCGTTTTTGCCGAAGAGATTGCCGCCATTGAAGAGATCGCGGGCCCTGTGGACGCCGTGATCGCCGGGCATTGCGGGATGGCTTTTGAGCGGCACATTGACGGGCGAACATGGATCAATGCCGGCGTGATCGGCATGCCACCTCATGACGGCCGGCCCGAGACGCGCTTTGTCGTTCTGGGTCCGGATGGCGCCCGGATCGAGCGTCTTGCCTACGATCATGAAACAGCCGCCGCCCGGATGGTCGCGGAGGGGCTGGAACAGGGCTATGAGCGCACGCTGGTCACCGGGATCTGGCCCAATGAAGACATTCTGCCCCGCCAGATGCGGCGCGGCATGGCCCTCTAGGCCTTATTGGTCCTGCGCCAGCGGATGATGCTCGAGCACCAGTGATTTGAGCCGCTCGTCGAGCACGTGTGTGTAAATCTCCGTCGTGGAGATATCGGCGTGCCCCAGCAAAGTCTGGATTGCCCGAAGATCCGCGCCATTGGCCAGAAGATGCGTGGCAAAGGCGTGGCGCAGGGTGTGGGGCGTGACCAGATCGGGGGCAACGCCGCCTGCCACGGCCAGTTCCTTGATCAGCGTGTAGAACCGGTGGCGCGTCAGATGCCCCGCCTTGCCCCGCGACGGGAACAGGTATTTCGAGCGCTGCTTGTCGTCGCGGGCCGCTTCGACCTTGTCGCGGGTCACAAGCCACGCCGCCAGCGCATCGCGCGCCGCAGGCCCCAGCGGCACCATGCGTTCCTTGCCGCCCTTGCCGCGCACCAGAAGCATGCGGGGATCGCCGCGGGCCGCACTCGCGGGCAGCGTCACCAACTCGCTCACACGCATCCCGGTGGCGTAGAGCAGCTCCATCAGGCAGGTGTTCCGGATCCGGTCATCGCGCGACCGGGCCGAGGTCTGGGCTGCGTCCAAGAGCCGGTCGATCTGCGCGACGCTCAATGTCTTGGGTAGCGATTTTTGCCGTCCGGGGCCCTTGATCTGTATCGCGGGATGATCCGCGCGCCAGCCCTCTTCGTAGGAAAAGCGGTAGAACTGCTTGATCGCGGACAGACGCCGTGCCCGCGTGGATTTGGCCAGCCCGGCGGTGTCGCAGTCCACGAGATAGGCTTCGATGTCATCGCGCGCCAATGTCATGACCGAAAGGCCCGTGCGCTCCGCCCATTGCGCGAAATCGATCAGGTCGCGCCCATAGGCCAGCCGCGTGTTCTCGGAGGCATCAAGCTCGGCCGCCTGCGCATCCAGAAACGTCTCGATCCACCGCTCTGTCTGCGCGTCGAGCCCCATCACCTTGCTCCGTTCAACAGCAGGTAAAGCGCGGTGCGCCGGGCGATATCCTCAAGCCGCAAAGCCCGCAGCAGGGCCAGCCCCTGTTCGATGCGCAGCGGGTCGCCCTGGGCTCCGTCTTCGAGCAAGGACATCGCCTTGAGGGCGGCGGCGCCAAGCTGTCCGTCCTCCAGAAGCTGCGCGGTATAGGGCGGCAATGGCTTTGCGCTGAAGCCCGCAATCACCGCGGTCTCGAGCGCGTCATTGCCGGGCCCGGGCGCCACATCACCCTTGGCGATCGCGATCCATAGCGGGGGCACGCTTGCCTCCAGACGGGGCGATCGTGCCGCCGTCTCATAAACCGGCGACATCAGGATCAGACGGGCTGCTGCGCGGCTCTCGGGCTGTTGTGACAGATCGATTTCGAGGAGCCGTTCGCCGTAGGCTTGGGCAAAACCATAGAGCAGGCCCGCGCGCCGCATGCTCCGGATCGCGTCGGGCAGCGTTTTCGCGATCTCGGAGGGATCGCGGCTGTCCAGCGCCGCTTCGAAATCCTGCACGGCCTGCACGCGGTCCCAGACACCGCCCGAGGCCGCCCGTCCGCGCTCCAGATAGAGCGACATCAGGGTTTCGGCCGGGATAGCGCCGCCGCGCACCAGCCGTTCGGCGGCGGCGAGCCGGATCTTCCAGCCGTTGGAACTGTCGAGCGCGGCATAGGCAAACGCGTTGGGCAGCGTGCCCAGCGACAGCGGCTCGCCAATGGCACCATGCATCCGGTAATTCAGCGGCGTCACGCGGCTGGGGTAGGGCAGGAACGGCTCCCCCTCGAACAGGCTTGGGTCGAGAAACCGCGACAGAAGCGCGCTTTCGTCGTCCGTCACCAAGCCAAGGATCTGGGCCGTGCCCAGCGTCAGGACAGCCGCATCCCAGTCGCCGCTGCGCGCCAAGCAGAAAATGCGGGCCGGATAGGTCGGTGCAAAATCCGGCGCGGCGAGCATGCGTGCACAGGCCGGTTCCTCACGCCCGCTGAGCAGACGGATGTCGAACCAGCGGCGAAACAGGGCGGGCGTGTCGGGGCCGGAGCGCTCGATCAGGGCCAGCGCGGGGTCCAGTGCGCCCATGTCCAGCAGCTTGTCGATGCGGGTGAGAAACACTTCCGCCCCGGGGCCGCTGTCGATCGGCGGATCGAGCTCGGCCAGTAAGAGCCGGCGCAAAAACACCAGCAAAGGCGGCGGCATGTCGACACGCTGCGCGCGGATCATCTTGACCAGCTTGTCCGATCCGGTCGGCCCCCAGAAATTACTCGGCAGGCCGGTCACGCTGGTGGGCAGCAGACCCACGGCATCCGTTTTCACCTGCCCGATCGGGCTTGTGGTGATGTCCTCGGGGCTCGCGGAGCGTGCAGGCGCATCCTCTGCTCCGCCGCCGTCCAGCCCGGGGCCGGGGGCCACGAAAATATCCGACAACCATTCAATGGCGGAAAATGGCGGCTCTGCAGACGGGGCCGATGCCGTCGGGGCGGGGGCCGCGACGGGTGCTGTTGCCTCAGAAGGTGTCTCGCTCGGCGATTGCGCCGGAAGGCCGGTCGGCAGCGTCTGGATCAGACAGACCAGCGCGCCCAGCCGGACCCAGGGTGCGAGCTCAATTCGCATCCAGCTCAACCGGTTCGTTGACCTCGACCCGGTTGGGTTGGAGATCCCCGAGATACGCATAGCCCGTCAGGCCGATCGTCCCGATGATACCCAGAAAGAAAACAACTTTGATAAGTCTCAACATCTGCCCTTGCCCCACTTTCTTAATTGCGCTTTGCACGCTTTGAGACATTCCTATATTGCCAGTTTAAAGAGATCACCCCTTTCAGGCAACGTTACGTGGATTTGAGCGACACCATGCCAGTCAATGCCGGAACTTTGACCCAGCCTGTCGTGCTGGTTGGTATGATGGGCTCGGGCAAGACCGCTGTCGGCGGGGCGCTGGCACGGCTTTTGGGGGTCGCGTTTCTCGATTCGGACGATGCCATCGTGAAAGCGGCCAATATGAGCATTGCCGAGATCTTCGAACGCGACGGAGAGCCGTTTTTCCGCAAGCGCGAAACCGAGATCCTCGCCCGCCTTCTGGATGGCAAGCCCGCAATCCTGTCCACGGGCGGCGGGGCCTTCCTGTCGCCGCAAAATCGCGACCTGATCGCCGACAAGGCCGTCTCTGTCTGGCTGAAAGCGGATCTGGAGCTTTTGTGGTCGCGTGTCCGGCACAAAAACACCCGGCCCTTGCTGCGCACCGAGAACCCATACCAGACGCTCAAATCCATCGCCGACGCGCGCAATCCGATCTATGCCAAGGCGGAACTCGCGGTCGAGGCGCATCCGGATTACTCGATCGAGCAGATGGCGCAGGCGGTCTATGACACACTCAAATCTGCGGGCCATATCGTGGAAGGAAACCGGTGATGGAGCAATTGCGGGTCGAACTGGGCGAACGCGCCTATGACATCCTGATCGGGGAGGGGCTTCTGGCCCGGTCCGGCGAAGTGATCGCGCCTTTTCTCAAGCGTCGCCGGGTGGCGGTCATCACGGATGAAAACGTGGCCGCGCTGCATCTCGAAGCCTTGCGGGGCGGGCTCGCCACCGCCGGGATCGAGATGGTCTCGCTGAGCCTGCCGGCCGGCGAGGCGACGAAAGGCTGGGCTGAATTTTCGCGCACGGTCGACTGGCTGCTGGAACAGAAGATTGAACGCTCCGATGTGGTGGTCGCGTTCGGCGGCGGGGTGATCGGCGATCTCGCTGGCTTTGCAGCGGCTGTCTTGCGGCGCGGCGTGCGCTTCGTGCAGATCCCTACCTCCCTGCTTGCGCAGGTCGACAGCTCTGTTGGTGGCAAGACCGGCATCAACTCGGTGCATGGCAAGAACCTGATCGGGGCGTTCCACCAGCCAAGCCTCGTGCTGGCCGATGTGGGGGTTCTGGGAACCTTGCAGGCCCGCGATTTCCTTGCAGGCTATGGCGAAGTGGTCAAATACGGCCTTCTCGGCGACGAGATGTTCTTCAGCTGGCTGGAACGCGAAGGTCCGGCGCTGGCGGCGGGCGATGTGGCCAAGCGGATCGAGGCCGTGCGCCGCTCCTGCCAGATGAAGGCCGATATCGTGGCGCGCGATGAAACCGAGCAGGGCGACCGCGCTTTGTTGAACCTCGGCCATACGTTCTGTCACGCGCTCGAGGCTGCCACGGGTTATTCAGACCGCCTGCTGCACGGCGAAGGCGTGGCGATCGGCTGCGCATTGGCCTTTGAGACCTCCGCGCGGATGGGGCTTTGTTCTCAGGAAGATCCGAGCCGGGTGCGCGCGCATCTCAAGGCGATGGGCATGAAGACCGATCTGGCCGATATCTCCGGAGACCTTCCGGATGCCGAGGCGCTGATCGCCCTGATGGGGCAGGACAAAAAAGTCGTCGATGGCCGCATCGCCTTCATCATGGCGCGCGGGATTGGCGAGGCTTTCGTGACCTCCGAGGTCGATCTCGACGTGGTGCGTGGTGTTCTGAACGACGCTCTCGCGGTGCGGCGCTAAGCGCAATGCTGCCCTGAGGTCGTTGGCCTAAAGAAAAAGGCGGCACGCCGTGTGCCGCCTTTTCGCGTTCAGGGTCCCGTGTGGATCAGAACGGGATTTCGTCGTCGATATCGCTGGGGGGACGCGACTGGCCGCCACCGGACGGGCCGCTGTCATAGCCGCCTCCGCCATAGCCACCGCTGTCGCCCACGCCGATCGGCGCGCCGCCGCCGCCACCGTCACGACCGTCGAGCATTGTCAGCTCGGAGCGGTAGGGGCGCAGCACGACCTCGGTCGAATAGCGGTCCTGACCGGACTGGTCCTGCCATTTGCGGGTCTCCAGCTGGCCTTCGATATACACTTTGGAGCCCTTGCGCAGATATTGCTCGGCCACACGGGCCAGAGGTTCCGAGAAGATGGCCACGGAATGCCATTCTGTGCGTTCGCGCCGCTCGCCGGTGTTGCGGTCCTTCCATGTCTCGGAGGTGGCAATCCGCAGGTTGCAGACCTTGCCGCCGTTCTGGAATGTCCGCACTTCGGGGTCGCGCCCCAGATTGCCGATGAGAATGACTTTGTTAACCGATCCTGCCATGTGGCTGCTCCCCGAATCTTGCTCGAATCCTGACGTTGAATGACCCTACAACAGCTGTTCGGGGTCTATAAGGTCCAAAGCTCAAAGAGGGGCAAAAACGCGCAAAACCAGCCTGCATCACGGGGATCTGGTCGCGCGGGTCTTTTGGCGTTAAGGTGCGCCTGTCTGTTTTCTGGGGTGTGGTGATCGGTTTGGGTTCGGTTTTCGTGCGGCTTGGGGCGTTGGACGGTGTGCGCTGTCTGGGGGCTGTGGTCCTTTCCTTGTGTTTGAGTTTCGCGGGCGGGCCCGTGTTTTCCGAAGGTCTGGCCTCGTCGGGCTCGACCAGTTCGAGGGCTGCGATCTTTCAATCGCAAGCGCGTCTTCTTGACGGGCGGTTGTCCTCGCAATACCGCGCGGCGCGGCAGGAAGCGCAGGCGCTCGGCTCCAGAAGTTTCACGACAATTCCGGCCTATGGCGGCTCTTATCGCGGGGTTTACCTGTCGAAGGCGAAAGCCATGGCGCGCAAGCACGGTGTGCCCGAAAACCTGTTCCTGCGGCTTGTTCAGCAGGAGAGCGGCTGGAATCCGAATGCCCGCTCGCATAAAGGGGCGATCGGGCTGGCGCAGTTGTTGCCGGCCACGGCGCGCCTGTTGGGGGTGAATGCGCGCGATCCCGAACAGAACCTAGATGGTGGCGCGCGGTATTTGTCGCGGATGTATCGCAAGTTCGGAAGCTGGCGTCTTGCGCTGGCGGCGTATAATGCCGGGCCGGGAGCTGTCGAGAAATACGACGGCGTGCCGCCCTATCGGGAGACCCGCGACTACGTCAAAAAGATCCTCGGCAGCTGACGGCGCGCCGTGTCTGTCGCAACGCGTGGTGGCCCGCGCTGCGCTATTGGATATTTATCGAGACATGAAAGTTACTCGGCCCAGTCGGGCGGGCGTTTTTCCAAGAACGCGCTGATGCCTTCGGCCGTGTCCCGGAAGATCATGTTCTGCACCATCACGTCGCCGGCGTAATCATAGGCTTGATCGATCGGCATCTGGATTTGTTCGTAGAAGGCCTGTTTGCCGATCTTGACCGCCGCACCGAGTTTGGAGGCCAGAACGGAGGCCAGCTCATCGGTTTGCGCCTTAAGGTCTTCCGGCCCGGCCACGCGGTTGATCAGGCCCAGCTCGCATGCGCGGTCTGCATCGATGAACGCGCCGGTGGTCAGCATCTCGAAGGCCTGCTTGCGGGGGATGTTGCGGCTCAGCGCCACCATCGGCGTGGAACAGAACAGGCCGATATTGACCCCGTTCACGCCAAAGCGGGTGTCTTTGGCCGCGACCGCCAGATCGCAGGAGGCCACCAGTTGGCAGCCCGCCGCCGTTGCAATGCCGTGGACCTGCGCGATGACGGGCTGGGGCATCTTCTGGATGCTCATCATCATTTTCGCGCAGCGGTCGAACAGATCCTTGAACGCGGCTTTGCCGCCGTCCTCGCTCTGGCGGGCGGCTGTCATCTCCTTGAGGTCGTGGCCCGCGCAAAATGCCTTGCCCGCACCCGACAGGATCACCACCTTGATCGAAGGATCCTGCGCGATCTCGTCAAACGCACCCTGAAGGGCGGCCAGCATGTCATCAGAGAGGGCATTCAGCTTGCCCGGCGTGTTCATGGTGAGCCGCGCGACTGACGCTGCGTCCTCGCGGATCAGGATCTCTTCATTCATCTTGTCAGGTCCTCCGTTTGGCGTGCACAGTAACCGGTGTCTTGGGCGAGGGGAATGCATGGATTTGAAAATGACAGCGGCGGAGCTGAAGGCTTTCCTTGAGCGGGATTTTCCGCAAGTGGCCGGCGATTTCGAGTTTGTCTCCGTCAAGCCTTACGACATCACCATGGCGCTTTCGACCGACGACAAGCATCTGCGCCCGGGTGGCACGGTCTCGGGGCCTTCGATGTTTGCGCTGGCCGATGTCAGCGCCTATTTCGCGGTGCTTTCCATGCTGGGGCCGGTTGCACTGGCGGTGACCACGAATATCTCCATGGATTTCATGCGCAAACCCGCGCCGGGCCGCCTGTTGTGCCGGATGGAGCTTTTGAAACTGGGCCGGTCGCTGGCGGTGACAGAGGGGCGGCTTTTCTCGGAAACCGCGCCGGACAAGCCGGTGGCGCGTGCGTCTTTGACCTATTCTATCCCTCCGGACGGGCCGATTTCGGTGGGGTAAAATGATACCTAAATTATAACACGTTGAATTTACAATATTAAAATAGATTCACGGCTGTTGACGGGGCTGTGGAAACCCTTAAAAAGCGTCCATCCCAAGGGGAAGATCCCCATGGACCTTACGATTTAGGGAAATGTCATGAAAACCTACACCGCAAAACCCGCGGAGATCGACAAGAAGTGGATCCTGATCGACGCCGAGGGCGTTGTTCTGGGCCGTCTTGCCTCGATCGTCGCGATGCGCTTGCGTGGCAAGCACAAAGCCTCCTTCACGCCGCATATGGATATGGGCGACAACGTGATCATCGTGAACGCCGACAAGATCCAGCTGACCGGCAACAAGCGCGAGAAGCCCAACTACTGGCACACCGGCCATCCGGGCGGGATCAAGTCGCGCACCAACCAGGAAATCCTGGAAGGCGCCCATCCCGAGCGCGTCGTCATGCAGGCGGTCAAGCGCATGCTGCCCGGCGGCCCTCTGTCGCGCCAGCAAATGACCAACCTTCGCGTTTATGCCGGTGCCGAGCACCCGCATGAGGCGCAATCCCCCGAAGTTCTGGATGTTGCGTCCAAGAACCCGAAAAACACGCGGAGCGCTTAACGATGTCTGATGAAATCAAATCCCTCGACGATCTGAACGAGGTCGTCACGACAGAGGCTCCGGCAGAAGTCGTCGCAGCCTCGATCGCCCGCGAACCCGTCCGCGACGAGCTGGGCCGTTCTTATGCAACCGGCAAGCGGAAGGACGCGGTTGCCCGTGTCTGGATCAAACCCGGTTCCGGCAAGGTTGTCGTCAACGGCAAGGACATGCCCGTCTACTTCGCACGTCCCGTTCTGCAGATGATCCTGCGTCAGCCCTTCACCGTCGCCGGTGTCGAGGACCAGTTTGACGTGAACGCCACCGTCAAGGGCGGTGGCCTGAGCGGTCAGGCCGGTGCGGTCAAGCACGGCATCTCCAAGGCGCTGCAGCTTTACGATCCGTCCCTGCGCGGCGCGCTTAAGGCCGCAGGCTTCCTGACCCGCGACAGCCGCGTGGTCGAGCGGAAGAAATACGGTAAGGCCAAGGCCCGGAAGAGCTTCCAGTTCTCCAAGCGTTGATCCTCAACCGCTTTACGTTATCAAGGAAGGGCCGCTGTTCGAGCGGCCCTTTTTTATGTCCTGTTTGTGCATTTATCGCTTGAGAGGCTGCGTGCGCGCCCGAGTGCGCCAAAAGGAAGTGGGGTTTGGGGATGGAGTATCGCATCAAGTATGAAGGATGCCCTCTATGCGGCAGTTCCGGGTTTTCGCCTTACGAGACCGGCAATTGTTCGCGTCACGTTCTGTATCAGCCCGGCCTTCCTGCCGCGATGAATTGGATGAAATGCGATGACTGCGCCCACGTCTTCATCGACGGCTATTTCAATGAGGCCGCGCTTCAGCGGATTTTCTCCAAGACCCATGACAACCAGAAGGTGGGATATGAGGTCGAGAAGCAAAGGTTCGTTTCGGCCGGAATGGTGGAAAAGGTCCTGCCGTATCAGGACAGCGGTGCGTGGCTCGATATCGGATTTGGTAACGGGTCCCTTTTGTTCACGGCGCAGGAATACGGGTTTCATCCCGTGGGCGTTGATCTGCGATCCGAGAATGTGGCGATCCTCAAGAAATACGGGTTCGAGGCCTATTGCGAGGACGTGCAGAAGATTGACTTCAACCGGAAGTTCTCGGTCGTCAGCATGATGGATGTGCTGGAGCATGTGCCTTATCCGAAGGAAATGCTGGAGACCGTCTCGGATCTGTTGGTCGATGGCGGGGTGGTGCTGGTCTCGATGCCCAACACGGAATCCCTGATCTGGAGATTGATGACAGAGCAAAAGAAGAACCCGTATCTCGGCGAGATCGAGCATTACCACAACTTCAGCCGATCAAGGCTCTACGCCTTGTTGTCGGAGTTTTCGCTCTCGCCGCTGCGTTACGGGATCAGCCGGCGCTATCAGGCCTGTATGGAAGTCGTCGCCCGCAAAGAGTAGCTGTGCAATGTGCCCGTTTGAGGCCTGAAACCTCGGCCGCGTTCAACATTTCTCAGCGGGATCAAAGGCGCGGTTGGACCTCAACGCCGCCCATTGCACAGCATATGGAAGTGCGCGCGCTGACAAACGCTACATCTTGTAGGTACGGAATCCCGTACTTTTTCTTTTGGAGAAATTAAGGCTTTCTTAAAACATCAACTGGGTGGGGGCCGTAAAGTTTAGTTGCGGAGAGAACCAGTGACGGTGAAATTAGTAGATAAAGCGAAGTGCCGCCGCGTCGAATTGTTGGGATATATCCGAAACAAGGAGACCTCGCCGCGCTTCAGAGCAGTAGAGCAAATCCTTCCAAGAATAACACAAAGAGCAGATGCCGAGACACGGCCCGTGATGCGCAAGCTTATGCTTGTCGGTCCGGAAGCGGCCTGAGCAGGGCCGCGACAGATCCTGACTGAGCACCAGGATCTTCAAAAACGGGGCGCGGCAGGCAAGCGTTCCAGTGTGGCCCAGTCGGGCCAGCCGAAATAAAACTCTATCAAGCCGATCGAAATACAAATTACTATTACCGCTACAAAGAATTTCACCCTCCGCAAGGAGGGTGATTTTCTTGTCCAAAGGACCGCGCGCAACAGCCAGCGCGGGTTCATGTAAAGCGCACCTTGCCGATATAGGGCAGGTTGCGGTCGCGCTGCCCGTAATCGATCCCGTAGCCGACCACGAATTCGTCGGGAATCTCGAAACCGGTCCATGTCGCTTTGATGTCGACCTCGCGCCGGGAGGGTTTGTCGAGGAGCGCGATGGTCTCCATCCTGCGCGGCGCGCGGCTCTCCAGCAGACGGATGACATGGGAAAGGGTAAACCCCGTATCCACGATGTCTTCGACGACAAGCACGTCGCGCCCTTGAATTTCGCCGCGTAAATCCTTGAGAATACGAACTTCTCGCGAGCTTTCGGTGCTGTCTCCGTAGCTTGACGCTTCGAGGAAATCGACCTCCACCGGCAGGTTCAGTTCGCGGACGAGATCGGCGATGAAGACGAACGAGCCGCGCAGCAGCCCCACCACCACCAGCTTGTCGGTATCCTCGAAATGGCGGTGGATTTCCCGCGAAAGGTCCTCGATGCGCGCGGCGATGGATTTCGCCGAAATCATCTGATCGATGGCATAGGGAGGGTGAGACATGGAATCCTCTTGAACTTTCGACACGATCCTACGAAACCGTGCGCCAAAGAGCCATAGGACGACCATGACGACCCACGCCGAAAAGAGAAAGATGCCCTACACGGCCGAGCAGATGTACCAGCTTGTGGCGGCGGTCGACAAATATCCCGATTTCCTGCCGTGGTGTTCGGCCGCACGGATCCGGTCGCGCACGCCGCGCGATGCAAGCGAGGTGATGCTGGCGGATCTGGTGATCTCGTTCAAAGTGTTTCGCGAACGCTTCGGCAGCAGGGTGACGCTCCACCCGGAAGATCTCAAGATCGACACGGAATATCTCGACGGGCCGTTCAAATTCCTCAAGAGCACATGGTCTTTCGTCGATCTCGAGGAGGGCGGCTGCGAGGTCGATTTCTTCGTGGAGTTCGAGTTCAAGTCCCGGCTCCTGCAAGGCGTCATCGGGGCGGTGTTCAACGAGGCCATGCAGCGCATTGTCCGGGCCTTCGAGGACCGCGCGAAAGCCCTTTACGCCTGAGCGCGGCCGCTCACTCGCGCCCGGGAAGCGCCTTCAGATACGCCACGATGGCCTGCCGGTCCGCGTCGGACAGGCGGGCGGTGTTCTCGATCACCTTCACCATGTGACCGCCGGCCGTGTCATAATCCGGCGTGAAGCCCGACGTCAGGTATTCGGCGATATCGGCCTCTGACCAGTCAAGCTTGGCGGGCGTCAGGTTGGGGATCGTCCCGCGGCCCGAGGGGTTGGGCGCGCCGGCCATCCAGCGCGCGGTATCGAGCCCGCCCAAGGCGTCGCGGGGCGTATGGCATTCCGCGCAATGACCCGGCCCTTCGACAAGGTAGCGCCCGCGGGCCTCTTCAGCGCTCAGGTCTCCGTCGAGGATCCACCCATCGTCGAGATACAGCGTCTTCCAGACCCCCAGATTGCGGCGGATGTTGAACGGAAACGCGATCTCGTGGGGCGCGTTCGGGGTCGCCACGGGCGGCAGCGTCTGCATGAACGCCCAAAGCGACACCGCATCGTTGTCACTCATCCGGATGTAGGAGGCGTAGGGAAAGGCCGGAAAGTAGTGCTGACCGGACGGGCTGGTGCCAAAACGCACGGCGCTGACAAAATCGGCCCGGCTCCAGCTGCCGATGCCATGCTCGGGGTCGGGCGAAATATTGGGGGCGACGAACGTCCCGTAGGGGGAGGGGAATTTCTGACCACCCCCAAGTTTCAAAGCCTCTTCACCTTCCGCCCCTTCGGCCGTGTGGCAGGATTTGCAGCCCGCGGCGTAAAAGATCACCTCGCCGCGCGTCGGGTCAGGCGTCACCGCGGCCACGTCTTGGGCATCGCTGTGCCGGGGCAGGGTCAGACCCCAGTAGACCCCGAACGCGATCAGCGCCATGAGGCCCAGAAGCTTCGCTACGCGCCGCATTAATCCCTCCGCAGGTTGTGATGCATTCGGCCCCGGCGCTTGGGGCAAGTGGCCGAATGCTGTCTTGCTCTGCTTAGCAGATCAGTTCTTCGGAGCGCGATAGGCTTTGTGACATGCGCTGCACGCGCCGCCCACGTCGCCCAGACCGGCCTTCAGCGCGTCGAGATCGGTGCCCGCGGCTGCGGCAAGCTTCACTGCCGCGTCGCTCAGCGCTTGGGATTTCGCCTCGAAATCGGCCATGTTGCTCCAGATGGCCGGCAGGGCACGGGTCTTGTCAGAGGCGAAATTATCGGTCTCGGCAGGCCAGAACTGCGACTGGTCCAGTTGGGCCACGGCTGCGAGATTGGCGGCTGCGGCGGCGGCCACCTCCGCATCATAAGGCGCCGCGCCCTTTGCCATGGCGCCCAGCTGGCCGAGATTGAACGAATAAAGCTCCATCTGGGCATTGCGGGCGCCGATGGCCTTGTCTTCTGCGGACTGGCCGTGACCGCCTGCGATGGCCAGCGTGGCAAAGCCCATTGCGGCGAGGCTCACCGCGGAAATTGTTCTGAGTTTCATGTCGAAAGCTCCTTTATGGAAATCCTGATATCTCCATAAGTAGCGTTGTGACAAAAATTTCAAAATTCCTAATTTTTGTCGCTATGATTGCGATTAATGCACAGGTCCAACTGGGATGATTTGAGGTTTGTCCTCGCGGTTGCCGAAACCGGCTCGGTGAGCGCGGCCGCACGCCTGTTGCGCGTGAACCATGCCACTGTTTTGCGGCGGATCGCGGGGTTCGAGACCCGCTACGGCGAACCGATTTTCCTCAAGGACGCACGGGGCTACCATGTTCTGCCGGACAAGCAGCATGTGCTCGACGCAGCCCAGGAGGTCGAGAATTCGGTCCTGCGGGTCGAACGGCTCCTGAAAGGCTCCGCCGAGCAACTGAAAGGGCAGGTGCGGGTCACCTCGACGGACAGTCTGTGCCTGACGGTCTTGCCCGGGCTGTGTCACGATATCTCGGACCGCTATCCGGATCTGCGCTTGTCGCTTCTGAGCTCGAACCGGCATCTTGATCTTGACCGGATGGCCGCGGACATCACCGTGCGCCCAAGCTCCGAGCTTGAAAACGGCCTTGTGGGCGAGGTGGCCGCCCAGCTGAGATTTGGGATCTACCGGGTCCGGGGAGCGGCAGCCGCGAAATGGTTGTCGCTTGAGGGCCCCTTGTCCCACTCCGTGCCGGGCAAGTGGATGGAGAAGACCCTGCGCCGGACAGAGATCGGCGCCGGTTCGGACAGTTTCGTGATCTTGCGCGAACTGGTCGCCGCCGGAGCAGGGCGGGCCCTTCTGCCGAGGATCCTCGGCGAGGCGGATCCAAGGCTGGAGCCCGACAGCTTTGCCGCGCCTGATCTCTCCGTGGATATCTGGGTGGCCAGCCAGAGCGAGTTTGCCCATACGGCAAAAGTTCAAGCCGTGTGCGGGATGCTGGTCCGTGGACTGGCACGCCACCCTGCGCTGGCGCTTTGATCCTTGGCCCTGATTATTAGGCGCCGCGCCAGATCCAGCCGCCGCCATAGATGCGCGAGCTGTTCTCGTCATAAAAGACGCATGCCTGCCCGGGAGATACGCCTTCCTCGGCAGTCAGCAATTCCACTTCCGCCTCGGTTGCCGAGAGCGGACGGATGATCGCAGGCTTGGGCGGCCGGGTCGAACGGACCTTGACCGCGACATGCCACTCCGCGCGGCTGTCGAAAGGTTCGTCACCCAGCCAGTTGATCTCGCGCACCGGCACGATACGGGTCGCCAGCGCCTCTTTCGGGCCGACGATCACGCGCTTGGTGTCCACGTCGAGCTTGACCACGTAAAGCGGTGTGTCCAGACCTCCGATGCCAAGGCCGCGCCGCTGGCCGATCGTGTAATGGATCACGCCGTTATGGGCGCCCAGCACATGTCCGTCCATGTCCACGATCTCGCCCGGTTCACCCGCGCCGGGGCGCAGCTTTTCGATCACGCTGGCGTAATTGCCATTGGGCACGAAGCAGATGTCCTGACTGTCGGGCTTGTCTGCCACCGGCAGGCCATACTTGGCCGCCAGCGCACGGGTTTCATCCTTGGAGGCCAGATGGCCAAGCGGAAACCGCAGGAACGCAAGCTGCTCGGGCGTGGTCGAGAACAGGAAATAACTCTGATCGCGGTTGGCATCGGCGGCCGAATGCAGTTCGGGTCCGGCATCTCCTGCCTTGCGCTGGATATAATGCCCCGTCGCCATGCAGTCCGCGTCGAGATCCTTGGCCGTTTCCAGAAGGTCCTTGAACTTGACGCGTTCATTGCACCGGATGCAGGGCACCGGCGTGGCGCCGGCAAGGTAGCTGTCGGCGAACTCGTCGATCACTGCATCCTTGAAGATGTTCTCGTAATCCAGAACGTAATGGGGAAAGCCCATCTCTTCGGCCACACGCCGTGCATCGTGGATGTCGCGGCCCGCGCAGCAGGCGCCTTTCTTGGCAAGGGCTGCGCCATGGTCATAAAGCTGCAGCGTCACGCCCACGACGTCATAGCCTTCCTCTGCCAGTTGCGCCGCCACAACGGAACTGTCCACGCCGCCGGACATGGCCACGACCACGCGGGTGTCGGCTGGCGCTTTCGCAAACCCCAGCGAGTTCAGTTTTCCTTCGGTCCAGTCCAATGCCATCGGGCGCTCCTGTCGTTGCTGCGGAATATAGGAAAATCTTAGCTACTCACAAGGTGCCCTTTCACGGCGCGTTAAGGCTGACTGTGCGAAACCCGCCCCGAACAGGCAGAAAACGGTATTCCGGATGTATCTCAGACGTAGCACGACCCCGCGGATGGTGACCTTGCCCGATGGCTCCAGCCTGAGCCGCGCTGATCTGCCGGACCCGGACACCCGCCGCTGGGTCGCCAGCCGTAAGGCGACGGTCGTACGCGCCGTCGATCACGGCCTTTTGAGCCCCGAGGAGGCCTGCGAGATGTATGGTCTGTCCGAGGAGGAACTCGAAAGCTGGCAAAAGGCCGTTTCCATGCATGGAATCAACGCGCTGAAGACCACTTCGTTGCAAAATTACCGCCTTGGAGAAGGAGTTTCGCCCAATCCTGAGGATCGGTAACCTTGGATTAACCTTTTGGGGTCTAGAGTTAACATTAACGAGGGGAAGTTCCGGAGATCAAACCCATGCGTGTATTGTTGGTGGAAGACGATCCCACAACATCCAAGTCAATTTCGATGATGCTCACCCATGCCAATCTGAACGTCTATACGACAGATCTGGGCGAAGAGGGCATCGATCTGGCAAAGCTCTACGACTACGATCTGTTCCTTCTCGATCTGAACCTGCCCGATATGACCGGCCACGAGGTTCTGCGCCAACTGCGTCTGGCCCGGATCGAGACGCCCATTCTGATCCTGACCGGCTCTGACGATACCGAGAACAAGCTTAAAGGCTTCGGTTTCGGTGCGGATGACTACCTGACCAAGCCCTTCCACCGCGAAGAACTGGTCGCCCGCATCCATGCCATTATCCGCCGGTCCAAGGGGCATTCCCAATCCATCATCCATACCGGCAGAATCGCGGTCAATCTGGATGCCAAGACGGTTGCGGTCGATGATATGCCCGTGCGCCTGACCGGCAAGGAATACCAGATGCTGGAACTGTTGAGCTTGCGGAAAGGAACGACCCTGACCAAGGAGATGTTCCTCAACCATCTTTACGGCGGGATGGACGAGCCCGAGCTCAAGATCATCGACGTGTTTATCTGCAAACTTCGCAAGAAACTGGCGACCGCGACCGGCGGGGACAGCCATATCGAAACGGTCTGGGGGCGTGGCTATGTGCTGCGCGATCCTCAGCCGGAAGCCGGTGATCTCGAGAACCGGATGGCCATCGGCGCCTGAATTCGTTGGGCAGGCAAGACATCCCGACACGTCAACACGTTACTCTGTAAACGACTCTTCCCTAAAAGCTTAAGCGCGGCGTCCCGGACGCCGCGTTTTCCTTTCGCTCGGGGCAAGCTTTGGTATTCGGTCCAGCCGTGAGGATCTGCCCTGAACCGGTGTAATTCACTGGACGGCTGAGACGCTGAAACATATCTAGAAATCAGTAGAATTCTGGAGACGGTTTTGACAGGGGCACGCAAATCAGAAGCAGCCGAGGCGCACGCAGGCACGGCCGCAATCCCACCCGATGCCTTGTCTCGCGACGAGGCCGATGTCGAGCTGACACGTCTGGCCACCCTGCTTGCGGCCGCAAACAGCGCCTATCACACCCATGATGCGCCCGAAATCTCGGATGCCGAGTATGATGCGCTCAAGCGCCGAAATGCCGAGATCGAGGACCGCTTTCCCGACCTGAAACGCGCCGACAGCGCCAGCGATCAGGTGGGTGGCCCACTGGCTGAAGGTTTCTCCAAGATCCGCCATGAGGTGCGCATGCTCTCTTTGGGCAACGCCTTCAGCGAAGAAGACGTGGTCGAGTTTGACGCACGGATTCGAAAATATCTGGGGTTCGGCGACGACGCAGAACTCACCTACACGGCCGAGCCCAAGATCGACGGGCTCTCGCTCTCACTGCGCTACGAATCCGGCCATCTGGTCCATGCCGCCACCCGTGGTGACGGCGAGGTGGGCGAGAATGTCACCGCAAATGCCCGCATGATTGCCTCCATCCCGCAGACTCTGGAGAACGCGCCGGAGGTTCTGGAAGTGCGGGGCGAGGTCTACATGTCGCACGCGGATTTCGCGTCGCTGAACGCCCGTCAAGCCGAAACCGGAGGCAAAAGCTTTGCCAATCCGCGCAATGCAGCGGCCGGTTCCCTGCGCCAGCTGGATGCGACGATCACCAAAAGCCGCCCTCTGGAATTTTTCGCCTATGCGTGGGGGGCGTTGAGCGATCCTCTGTCCGGGACGCAGATGGGCGCATTAGAGCGCCTCCATGCGTTGGGTTTTCAAACCAATCCGATGACGGCGCTGTGTCAGACTCCCGCCGAACTGATGTCCCATTACCGCGAGATCGAGGCGCGCCGCGCCACGCTCGGCTATGACATCGATGGTGTCGTCTACAAGGTGAACGATTTGGCGCTGCAAAAGCGCCTCGGGTTCCGTTCAACCACGCCCCGCTGGGCGATCGCACATAAATTCGCAGCCGAGCTTGCCTGGACGCGGCTGGAGGCCATCGAAATTCAGGTCGGGCGCACCGGGGCCTTGTCGCCTGTCGCGCGGCTCCTTCCGGTCACCGTGGGCGGCGTGGTCGTGTCCAACGCCACGCTCCATAACGAGGATTATATCGCCGGGCGCGACGCCAAGGGAAACCCGATCCGGGACGGCAAGGACATCCGCGAAGGGGACTGGGTGCAGGTGTATCGCGCAGGCGACGTAATCCCGAAGGTGGCCGATGTCGATCTCTCCAAGCGCGATCCGGTCGCCCAAGCCTATCGCTTTCCCGAAACCTGTCCGGAGTGCGGCTCGGACGCGGTGCGCGAGGAAGGCGACGCTGTGCGGCGCTGTATCGGAGGGTTGATTTGCCCTGCGCAAGCCGTTGAAAAACTGAAGCATTTCGTGAGCCGCGCCGCGTTTGACATCGAAGGGCTCGGGGCCAGGCAGGTTGAACAGTTCCAGAAAGATGGCTGGATCGCGGAACCCGCCGATATCTTCCGTCTGCGCGAACGTTACGGATCGGGTCTGCAGCAACTCAAGAACCGCGAGGGATGGGGCGAGAAATCCGCCACCAACCTCTTTGATGCCATCGATGAAAAGCGCCGCATCGCTCTCAACCGGGTCATATTCGCGCTCGGCATTCGTCATGTGGGCGAAAGCGCCTCGCAATTGCTGGCCAATCACTACGCAAACTGGGCCGCGTTTTCCAACGCCATGCACGACGCGGCGGACACGGACGGCCCTGCCTGGGCAGAGCTGATCGGCATCGACGGGGTCGGCGCGGTCATGGCGACCTCCCTGACCAAAACCTTCGCGCAGGAGGCCGAATTGGCCTCGATCGAGCGTCTGGTCGGAGAATTGCAGATCGAAGATGCCGTGCGCGCGGACACAACCGGAAGCCCTGTGGCCGGAAAGACGGTCGTGTTCACCGGCACGTTGGAAAAGATGACCCGCGCAGAGGCGAAGGCCCGCGCCGAAGCCCTCGGCGCCAAGGTCTCGGGATCCGTCTCCGCCAAGACCGATCTGGTGGTGGCAGGTCCCGGTGCCGGATCAAAGGCAAAGAAAGCGGCGGATCTCGGCGTCGAGCTGATCGATGAGGATGCCTGGCTGACCCTGATCGGGGATGCGTGAGGCCCATGACCGGACGCCCCGAAATCCTGTTTCAGCTCTTTGGTGAACTGACGGCTCTGGACGGGATCGGCCCGAAAACCGCGAAATCCTTCGAGGGCCTTGCCGTCGAAAAGCCCCGTGACCTTCTGTTCACTTTGCCCCATTCGGGGATCGACCGGCAGTTGCGCGACAGCATTCGTGGTCTTTCCTTGCCGGCGACTGCCACGGTCGAGATCGAGGTCCTCCAGCATATCCCGCCGCGCGCAAAGGGCCGCCCGTATCACGTGCTGGTCCGCGATGCCGAGATGGAACTCCGTCTGGTTTTCTTCCACGCCCATCGCGATTACCTTGAGAAACAGCTCCCCGTCGGGCAGCGCCGCATTGTCTCGGGCAAAGTCGAGATGTTCGATACCACGGCGCAGATGGTCCATCCCGACTTCATGCTGCCAGTGGCCCGCGCAGATGAGATCCCCGCCTTTGAGCCGGTCTACCCGCTGACCCACGGCGTGACCCAAAGGGTCATCCAGAAGGCCGCTCGCTCCGCGCTGCAACGCCTGCCGGTTCTGGAGGAATGGATTGATCCCGCCCAGAAATCCCGGGCCGGATGGCCGGATTGGCATGAGGCCGTAACCCGCGCCCATACCCCGAAAACGCACGCAGATTTCGCGCCCACCAGCCTGCCGCGCGCCCGTCTGGCCTATGACGAGATGTTTGCCCACCAGCTGACGCTTGCACTGGCGCGACAGTCCGTCAAAGCAAAACCCGGCATTTCCAGCGCGGCCACCGGCAAGTTGCAGTCCCGGGTTCTGGCCAGCCTGCCATATCACCCCACCGGCGCCCAGACCCGCGCCATTTCCGAGATTGCAGAGGATATGGCCGCACCGCTGAGGATGAACCGTCTGCTGCAGGGGGACGTCGGATCGGGCAAAACGCTTGTGGCTTTCATGGCGTTGCTGACCGCGGTCGAGGCGGGCGGGCAGGGGGTCATGATGGCGCCCACGGAAATCCTTGCCCGCCAGCATCTCGAAGCGCTTCAGCCGCTCGCCCAAGAGGCAGGCGTCGTGCTTGAACTTCTGACCGGGCGGGACAAGGGGCGCGAAAGGACCGATAAGCTCGCCGCCTTGCGCGGCGGCGATATCCATATTCTGGTGGGCACCCATGCGGTGTTCCAAAAGGACGTGGAATTCGATGATCTGCGGCTGGCGGTGGTGGATGAACAGCACCGGTTCGGCGTGCGCCAACGGCTGGAGCTCGGGACCAAGGGCGCCGCGGTCGATGTGCTGGTGATGACTGCCACACCGATCCCACGCTCGCTTGCGCTGGCGCAATATGGCGACATGGATGTCTCTGTGCTCGATGAAAAGCCACCGGGCCGCAAACCGGTCACAACGGTGACCGTGTCCGCCAGCCGGATGGACGAGGTGGTGGAAAAACTGCGCGGCGCGATTGCACAAGGCCGGCAGGCTTACTGGGTTTGCCCGCTGGTCGAACAAAGCGAGATCAGTGACAAGACCGCCGCCGAAGACCGGTTCAAACGCCTGCGCGCAGCGCTTGGCGAGGCCGAGGTCGGGCTCGTTCATGGCCAGATGCCGCCGGCGGAAAAGGATGCAGCAATGGCCGCATTCCAACGCGGCGACACGAAAGTCCTTGTGGCCACCACGGTGATCGAGGTCGGGGTGAACGTCCCCAATGCGACGATCATGGTGATCGAACGCGCCGAGGGCTTCGGGCTGGCCCAGTTGCACCAATTGCGCGGACGGGTCGGGCGGGGCGCGGGCGCGTCAACATGTCTGCTGATGTTCCAGGATCCGCTGTCGGAGACCGCGCGACGCCGGCTGGAGATCCTGCGCGAAACCGAAGACGGGTTCCGGATCTCCGAAGAGGATCTGCAAATCCGGGGCGCGGGCGATCTGATCGGGACCGCGCAAAGCGGTCTGCCGCGTTTCCGCGTGGCCAATCTCGAAACCCAGTCGGCCCTGATGGCGGTGGCCCAAAGCGATGCGCGCAAACTGATGGCCGATGACCCTGATCTGACGTCGCCGCGCGGCAAGGCGGCGCGCGTTCTCCTCTGGCTGATGGAACAAGACAAAGCGATCCGTTTGATTTCAATCGGTTAGACGTTCCACTCTCAAAAAGTTCACAAATGTTCTCACAAAGTTCTTTACAGGTTCCGGTAAAAATGAGAACAAAAGGTCAACAAACATCGACTGACGAGAGGAAAACAGCCATGCTCAAAGACATCCGTACGATCATCTCGCGGTCTCCTCTGGCGCTCATGCAGGACGCTGTCGGCGTGGCCGCAATCGGCGTCATCATGACCGTCGCGCTCCATATGGCGAGTCCGGTCTGAACGAAATACTGCCCGCTGTCTGACCCCGTGGACCTCGTATCGGGACTTGTCCCAGCCCCGATCCCCAAGATGCGCAGTTGTCCCCTGTAAGAGACCGGTTCACCCGTTTTACCGGTTTGCATCTGATCCGCCAGACACGCTACCTGACCGCCGCATTTGCCCAATGCGGCGGTTTTTTTATGCGCATGCGGGGGGCTCAGGCGGTGGCCTGATCCTTGATCTTGGAGAGCGCCTCAACTGTGGCATCCAGAGCCAGCATGATCGAGGCGTGCCGGTTCTTGTAATCCTTCGCCGGCAGCAGAACCTTCAACCCGTCAAACGGCGCGTCGGGGGCAGGGCCGTCGGATTTCAGCATGGCTTTCAACTGGTCACGAGCGGCTTCGACTTCGACCGGGGTGCGGCCCAGAATTGCGCCGCCCACGACGGATGCCGCCGCCTGTCCGAGCGCACAGGCTTTCACGTCCTGACCGAATGCAGTGATCTTGCCGTCGGTCATGTCGACATCCACGGTGACGGTCGATCCACAGAGCGGCGAGCGGCGTTTGACCGTGGCCTGCGGCGCCTCCAGCCGATCGGTCAGGGGAATATCCGCGGCCAATTCAAGGATTTGACCGGAATAGAGTTTGATCAGGTCCCCGTTCATGCTCATATCTCTTTCCATTACAGCTGATGCCATAGATAAGCCCGTTACGGCGGAATGCAAAAGGATTCACCCATGAAGTTCGACCCTGCGACCCTTCGCTACAACCCTCAGGGGCTCGTGCCCGTTATCGCGCAGCAGGAGGGCAGCGGCGAGGTGCTTATGATGGCCTGGATGAATGCCGAGGCGGTGACGCGCACGCTGGAAACGGGCCGCGTGACCTACTGGTCGCGGTCGCGCGCGCAATTCTGGGTCAAGGGGGAGACCAGCGGTAACGTTCAGGAACTGGTGGATCTGCGCGTCGATTGCGACCGCGATTGCCTGCTGGCCGTGGTGCGCCAGTCCGGCCCCGCCTGCCACACCAACCGCCGCAGCTGCTTTTACACCTCGGTCACGGATGGCAGCGAAGCTGAGCTGATGAAACCCGAGGCCTGAGCCGGCTCAAAGCCCGACTTTGCGCCGGATATCTTCCGGCGAAAGCCCCTCGGCGCGATATTTGGCCAGCGCCCGCGCGTCGTCCCGTTTGGCCAGCCGCTTGCCGTTTTCATCCCGGATCAGCCGGTGGTGGTGATAGAGGGGCACGGGCAATCCCAGCAGACGTTGCAGGACAACATGGATCCGGGTCGCCTCGAACAGATCCTGCCCGCGGATCACGTGGGTTATCCCTTGCGCGGCATCATCGAGCACCACGGAGAGGTGGTAGGACGTCCCCATATCGCGCCGGCATAACACGATATCGCCGATGGTGCGCAGAACCTCTTCGGGTGTGAACCGGATCGTGCCGGTTTGCCCCTCTGGCCCGGCTCCGGTTTCCTCGAAGACGAGCCCGTCCGGATCGATCCGTGAAAGCGCCGCCGCCATATGGAGGCGGAGCGCGGTTCCCTCCGGGGCCGTGCCCTGCCTTGGTGCAACGCGCCCGCCCGGACGGCAGGTGCCGGGATAGAGGATGCCGTCAGGACCGGTCTTTGGGCTGGCGCCTTCCTGCGGCGCACTGGCCGCGGCGGCAATGTCGCGCCGGTTGCACGAACAGGGGTAAAGAAGCCCCTCTTGCCAAAGGGAATTCAGCGCGGCGCGATAGCTCTCGAGATGCTCGGATTGCCGCCAGACCGGGCTCGGCCATGTCAGCTCCAACCAGTGCAGATCGTCCTTGATCTGGGCCTCCCATTCGGGGCGGGCCCGCGAACGGTCAATGTCCTCGATCCGCAGCAGGAACGCGCCGCCTTCCGCGCGGGCCATATCCGAACAAAGCAGCGCAGAATACGCATGCCCCAGATGCAGTGGTCCCGTCGGGCTCGGGGCAAAGCGCGCCCGGAAGGTCATTTCTTTTCAAGAATGTAGATCATGGACTTCAAACCGATACCGGGCAGGTGATCGCCGTATTCCTCGACCAATACATCCGCCACGCCGCGTTCACGCGCGGTGGTGATCCGATCCGGGAACGCAGGAACGTCCAATGCATGATCGTTCAACGACAGTGCCAAGCGCCCGCCGGGGGCCAGCAAGCCCATGAGCAGATCGAACACCTCCACCGGGGCGGCCCCGGCGCCGATCACACCGATGGCTGCGATGGTCGGGTATTGTCCGGTCGTGAAAGGCGGTCCGGCCTGAAGATCCAGCAAGGTCAGGGTGCGGTAGGCCGATTTTTCCGCTGCCAGCTTGAGCATTTCGGGCGAAGGGTCCGCGCCGTCGAGGGTCGAGAAGCCCGCCGCCCGCAACGCCAGTCCCGAAAGCCCGGTCCCGCATCCGTAATCGAGCACTGGGGCGGAGCGGTCTTCGGTCACCCGCGCCAGCGCCGCGGCAATGCGCGACGGCGTGATATAGCCGTTCTCGGCCACTTCGGCGTCGTAGCTCGCCGACCAGTCATTATAGAGCCCGATCGTTTCATCGGGGCCGCTGACATCATAGGCCTGATCGAGGAATTTCTTGTCCGCCATGGGGCGAGCCTAGCAAAAACCTAAGCCGCGTCCAGCCTCGTCTGATCCAGCCAGCCGGTCCAGGCAGACTTGGCCCGGTCGGTGTAAAGCTTGTAGCGCGTCTTGCGGTTCTTGCGTCCGCCCTTGGCGTCAACGGGGGGAAACAGCCCGAAATTGACATTCATTGGCTGGAAGGTCTTCGCCTCGGCCCCGCCGGTGATATGGGTGACGAGCGCGCCCATCGCCGTTTCGGCCGGTGGCGTGCTGAGCTGCGTGCCAAGGATCTCGGCTGCGGCAAAGCGGCCCGCGAGCAACCCCATGGCCGCCGATTCCACGTATCCCTCAACCCCGGTGATCTGTCCGGCAAAGCGCAGATGCGGTTTCGATTTCAGCCGCATCTGCGCGTCGAGCAGCGTCGGCGAATTGATGAACGTGTTGCGGTGGATGCCCCCCAGACGGGCAAAGCTTGCCTCTTCGAGGCCCGGGATCATCCGCAAAACCTCCGTCTGGGCACCGTATTTCATCTTGGTCTGGAACCCCACGATGTTGAACAACGTTCCCAGCGCGTTGTCGCGGCGCAGCTGCACGATGGCATGGGCCTTCACATCGGGCTGGTGCGGGTTGGTCAGACCCACCGGTTTCATCGGGCCGAAACGCAGGGTCTCGCGACCGCGCTCGGCCATCACCTCGATGGGCAGGCAGCCGTCGAAATATCCGGCGGTTTCCCCCGGTTTGAACTCGGTCTTCTCGGCGGCCAGAAGCGCGTCGATAAACGCCTCGTACTGGTCGCGGTCCATCGGGCAGTTGAGATAGGCGGTACGCTCTTCCTCGGTTTCGCCCTTGTCATAGCGGGACTGGAACCACGCTTTTTCCATGTTGATGGAGTCGAAATAGATAATCGGCGCGATGGCGTCGAAGAAGGCCAGCGCATCCTGTCCGGTTTCCGCGGCAATGGCGCCGGCCAGATCTCCGGAAGTCAGCGGGCCGGTCGCCACGATCCAGTGGCCCTCCTCGGGCAGGGCGTTGATCTCGCCATAGCTGACCGAGACATTGGGATGGGCCTTGAGCCGCGCGGTCACGCTTTCGGCAAAGGGATCGCGGTCAACGGCCAGCGCGCCGCCTGCGGGCAAGGCGTGCTTGTCGGCCATTTCCATGATCAGACCACCGGCCGCGCGCATTTCCCAATGCAGCAGCCCGACCGCGTTCTGTTCGTCATCATCGGACCTGAAGGAGTTGGAACACACCATCTCCGCAAGGTTTCCGGTGCGGTGCGCGAAGGTTTCGACCTTCGGGCGCATCTCGTGGAGCACCACCGGCACACCCATATTGGCCGCCTGCCACGCGGCTTCGCAGCCGGCCATGCCGCCGCCGATGATATTGAGAACCTGTGTCATGCCGCTCCATGTAATGCGCCCGCCCGCGAAAGAAAAGCGGCCATCGCGGCGCGACACCATCGGGGCGGAGCAGGGGATTGCAGGGGCGTGTGCGCTGGCGCGATGTCACGCCACGGGCGTGTTGAGCCAGGACGTCTCCGAAATCGAGGCGCGGATCCAGTTTAACGCGGTTGCGCGGTCCTCGGGGTTTTCGGCCTGTTGGGCATAGGAGAGCCAGAGCGGCCGCTGCACGCAGACCTCGCGACCGCTCAACCGGCGCAGATCGGGGTCGCGGCGCCCGATGGTATCGGGCAGGACGCCGGCAAGGCCAAGGCTGTTGATCGCGGCACGGGTCATGCTGAGGGATGCCATGCAGAGGGTCGGCGCTGTCCCGATCAATGCGCGTTCGAGATCCGATGCCACCGCGGCGCTTTGCCCGCCGCCGCCCGATACCCAACCGGTGATCTCTGTCGCTGCGCGTGGTGCGTAGACGCCGAAAGTCAGCAGGCCCGCATATTCGCAGACAAGGTCGGTGGCGCGGGGTGCATGGAAGCTGATGCGGATCGTTTCCGGCGCATTCGCCTCGGCGGCGTGCGGATCGCAGAACTCCAGCCGTCTATGGGGCAGGGCAGCCGTCAACACGGGGATCTGGCGCAGCAACATGGCATGCACGACCTCCGCGGGGGCGGCAATGCGAAGACAGGAGGCTTCGATCGTGCTGTGCTTCATCGCGGGGCCTTCGTCCGGATCGATACCGGGCGATTATGGGCCACTGGCTCCCAAGGTCGGGTTAACGCCTGCCGGACAGGTCTCTAAATTTACTCGGACCCGCCCTCGGCCTCACCCTCGGCCCCGTCCGCACCGGCGTCTGCCTCGCCATCCATATCTTCGCCACCCTGTTCGGCAATCCGCGCGACCGAGACGACCTCTTCGCCCTTGGCGGTGTCAAACACCTTCACGCCCCCCGCGCTGCGCGAGCGGAAGGAGATCCCGTCGACAGGGCAGCGGATCGACTGGCCCGTGGTCGTGGCCAGCATGATCTGGTCGTCCGCCTCTACCGGGAAGGAGGCAATCAGATCGCCCCCGCGCAACGCCTTGTCCATGGCCGCCACACCCATCCCGCCGCGTCCGCGCACCGGATAGTCATGCGACGAGCTGATCTTGCCCGCACCCTTCGCGGTGATGGTCAGGATCAGGTCCTCGGCGGCCGACATCTCGACATAGCGCTCGTTGGAGAAGTTCGGATCGGCCACGGCGTCATCGTCGTCGCCCTCGGCCTCGTCGGTCAGACCCGCCATGGCGCGGCGCATCTTGAGATAGGCGGCCCGCTCCTCCGGCGTTGCCTCGAAATGACGGATCACCGCCATGGAGACCACCTTGTTGTCCTCGGTCAGCCTGATGCCGCGCACACCGGTGGAATCGCGGCCCTTGAAGACCCTCACATCGGTGGTGCGGAAGCGGATCGCGCGGCCGGCATTGGTCACCAGCATCACGTCGTCATCCTCGCTGCAGATCCGCGCATTGACCAGTTCGACCCCCTCGGGGAGTTTCATCGCGATCTTGCCGTTCGATTTCACATTGGTGAAATCCGACAGCGCGTTGCGGCGCACATCGCCGGCGGTGGTAGCAAAGACCACCTGCAGATCGCCCCAGTCCTCCTCGTCGCGGTCCACCGGCATGATGGCCGCGATCGAGATGCCCGTGGGGATCGGCAGGATGTTGACGATGGCCTTGCCCTTGGCGGTGCGCCCGCCCTGCGGCAGACGCCATGTCTTGAGCTTGTAGACCATCCCGTCGGTGGTGAAGAACAGAAGCGGCGTGTGGGTGTTGGCCACGAAGAGCGTCGTGACGACGTCGTCTTCCTTGGTGGCCATCCCCGAGAGGCCCTTTCCGCCGCGCCGCTGCGCGCGGTATTCGGCCAATGGGGTGCGCTTGATCCAGCCAGACTGGGTGATCGTGACCACCATGTCCTCTTTCTCGATCAGGTCCTCGTCTTCCATGTCGCCGGACCATTCGACGATCTCTGAACGACGGGGCACTGCAAACTGGTCATAAACCTCCTGCAGCTCGGTGCTGATGATCTCCATGATCCGGTCGCGCGACCGCAGAATATCGAGGTATTCCTTGATCTTACCGGCCAGTTCTTCAAGTTCGTCCGTGACTTCCTTGACGCCGATCTGGGTCAGGCGCTGGAGCCGCAGATCGAGGATCGCGCGGGCCTGCGTCTCCGACAGGTTATAGGTCCCGTCATCATTGATCGTATGGGTCGGATCGTCGATGAGCCGGATGTAATCGGCAATGTCCTGCGCCGGCCAGGCGCGGGTCATCAGCTTGTGCCGCGCCTCGGCGGCATCGGCGGACTGGCGGATCGTGGCGACGATCTCGTCCACGTTGGAGACCGCCACGGCCAGACCGCACAGCACATGCGAGCGTTCGCGCGCCTTGCGCAGCTCGAACGCCGTGCGCCGCGCCACCACATCCTCGCGGAAGGCTATGAAATTCGTCAGGAAACTGCGCAACGTCAGCTGCTCGGGACGGCCGCCATTGAGCGCCAGCATGTTGCAGGCAAAGGAGGTCTGCATCGGCGTGAACCGGAACAGCTGGTTGAGAACGACCTCGGCGGTGGCATCGCGTTTCAGCTCGACCACGACGCGCACGCCGACGCGGTCGCTCTCGTCCTGCACATGGGCGATGCCTTCGATGCGTTTGTCGCGGGCGGCCTCGGCGATCCGCTCGATCATCGTGGCCTTGTTCACCTGATAGGGGATCTCGTCGATGATGATCGCGTAGCGGTCCTTGCGGATCTCGTCCACATGGGTCTTGGCTCGTACGATGACCGAGCCGCGGCCCTCGGTATAGGCCTTGCGCGCGCCCGAGCGGCCCAGAATGATCCCGCCGGTCGGAAAATCCGGGGCAGGGATGTAGCTCATCAGCTCCTCGGAGCTCATATCAGGCGTCTCGATCAGCGCCAGCGTGGCCTTGATCACCTCGCCCAGATTGTGCGGCGGAATATTGGTGGCCATCCCCACGGCGATCCCGCCGGCCCCGTTGACCAGCATGTTGGGGAAGCGCGCCGGCAGCACGCTCGGTTCGCGGTCCTTGCCATCGTAATTGTCCTGAAAATCGACCGTGTCTTTCTCGATATCGGCTAGGATCGCGCTGGCGGGCTTGTCCATGCGCACCTCGGTGTAGCGCATCGCCGCCGGGTTATCGCCATCCATGGAACCGAAATTGCCCTGACCGTCGAGCAGCGGCAGGGACATGGAGAAATCCTGCGCCATCCGCACCAGCGCGTCATAGATCGCACCATCCCCGTGGGGGTGGTACTTACCCATGACATCGCCCACCGGACGGGCCGATTTGCGGTAGGCCTTGTCATGGGTGTTGCCGGTCTCGTGCATGGCATAAAGAATGCGCCGGTGGACCGGCTTCAGCCCGTCGCGCAAATCCGGAATCGCACGCGAAATGATCACACTCATCGCATAGTCGATGAAGGAGTGTTTCATCTCATCCGTGATGGACACCTGCGGACCGTCATATGCCATCCGCGTAGGCGCGTTTTCTTCTTCGTTTTCAGGGGTTTCCGGCGTGTCGCTCACGATAGGTCCAATCTTGCCCTGCGGGCTCTACATCTTGTTGCCGGAATTATACCCTATCCCTGATCTGGTGCGCAATGAATTAGGCGCATTCCCGCGGCCCCACGGGTGGAATCCGGCTAATGTCATGTTTTTGTGTATTATTTACGAAAAAAATGCGATCATGAGATACAAGAACAAAACATGAGGTGCCGATGACGCGCAGTGAAACCGAGCTCATGCTGTCGGGATACGGGCTGACGACAGCGGAAATGTTCTACCATTTGCCCGACTATACCCATGTCCTCAACACGTTCACGTGGCAGGACTACGACCTCGCCCCGGATTATCCCAGATTGCTGAAATTCATCGATTTCTGGCGCGCCGAGATCGAAGGCCCGCTGCATTCCGTCCGCTTTACCCACCGCAAGATGATTGCACCGGGCGAATGGCGCAATGTAGTTGGTGAGTTCACGCTGCAATAGCAGGGAGCTCAGGCCTTGCGGAAGGCCAGAAGCCAGACAAGCGCCAGCGCAAGCGACAGCAGCGCATTCCAGCCGGCCATGGAGATCCCGGCCAACTGCCACGCGATCTCGTCGCAGCGCACAAGGGGCGCGTTGAGGATCTGCTCAAGCAATTCGTCGGGCGTCAGATCCGAGATCGGACCCGCCGAACAACTTGTCGGCCCCTCCCAGAAGCCTTGCTCCACGCCGGCATGGAACGCCCCGATCGCGGCCGTGATGAGGGCGGCCAGCGCCCCCAGAAGGGTCAGCGCACCCAGAGCGGCTGGCACACGCGCCTGAAGGCCGAACGCAAGCACTCCAACCGCGATCGCGGCCGCGTGCGGCCAGCGTTGCCACAGGCACATCTTGCACGGCGGATACCCCGCCAGCTGGAACAGGAACGCCCCGCCCAAGAGCAGGGCAGATCCCCCCGCGGCGATCATGATCAACTGCATGCGCGTCAAAGCCATCGGACCAGCAGGAAGCCTCCCAGAAGCAAAATGATGAAGACCGTAAAGACCATTCCAAGCCGGCGTTCAATGAAATGCCGGATCGGGGCGCCGAATTTCCACAGCAAAGCCGCAACGATGAAAAAGCGCAGGCCGCGCGCCACAATGGAGGTGACGATGAACGTGCCAAGGCTGAGCCCGGTCCAGCCCGACATGATGGTGATGACCTTGTAGGGAAACGGCGTGACGCCGGCGATCAGGACCGGCCAGAAGCCCAGATCGTTGAAGCGTGTGTTGAACTCCGCCATCGCCTCGGCCTTGCCAAGGCTCATCAGGATCGGCTGGCCGATCTGTTCATAGAAAAACGCGCCGATGGCGTATCCGGCAAGCCCGCCCAGAACCGACGCGATCAGCGCGATCGCGGCGATCAGGAACGCGCGGGAGGGCCGTGCGAGGATCATCGGGATCATCAACAGGTCCGGCGGGATCGGGAAGACCGAACTTTCGACGAAGGCCACAATGGCCAGGGCCCAGAGCGCGTAACGGTGCTCGGCCAGGGACAGGGTCCAGTCGTAGAGGGATCGGATCATGCGCGTGCCTGTTCTTGTCTCATGGCGTTGCACCACGCCGCAGGCACGGGGTCAAGCGCCAGCACCGCGACAGATTTCGCGCACGCGACGGCCCGGGGGCATTTGAATGTCCGTGAAAAGCAGGTAAAGCGGGTGCTCAGGCGGGAGCCCGGCGCGGCATCGTCCGCCCGAGGCCAAGGGACAAAAGCAGGGGCAGAGGGCCGATATGGCGATTGCACCGAAACTGGAACGGCGACTGGGCCGCGCGCTGGAAGGGCTCGCGCGCTGGCTGGCCTATGCCGGCGGCTTCGTTCTGGTGAGCCTCGCGCTGATCACGGTCGTCTCGGTGCTCGGACGCGCGTTTATTTTCGCGGGGCTTCGCCCCATCTCTGGCGATTTCGAACTGGTCGAAGCCGGCTGCGCCATCGCGATATTCGCTTTCATGCCGTGGTGCCAGCTGCGTCGCGGCCATGTCACGGTCGATATCTTCATCGACCGCCTGCCATCCCGTGCCCGCGCGGTGTTCGGCCTGATTGGCGACGCCGCCATCGCGGTCGTGTCCGGCTTGATCCTTTGGCGTATCTGGCTCGGCTTCGGTGAGAAATTTCCGTATGGATCCGAGGCGTTACGCGACGCTCTTGGCATGGGCTACAAACCGTTCTTCCCCGAAACCACCTATGAGCTGGAGCTTCCGATCTGGATCCCCTACGGGCTCGCCGTGATCGGCGCTGCCCTGTTTTTCGTCGTCAGCCTCTACACGGTCTGGCGCGCGCTGAACTGGGTCCTCGACGGGCAGGAGGGGCACGCATGACCGGGCTGGAACTTGCCCTTGCGGCCTTTGCACTGATGCTGCTGGCCATTTTCCTTCGGGTGCCCATCGGCGTGGCGATGTTTGCCACCGGCTTTATCGGCACATGGATCGTGCTGGGACGGCCCTCGGCGACGCTCAGCCAGATGAAGACGCTGACCTATGACACCTTCTCGAGCTATTCGCTGAGCATTGTGCCGCTTTTCCTTCTGATGGGACAATTCGCAACGAAATCAGGGATGTCGGCGGCACTCTTCAATGCGGCCTCAGACTGGCTGGGCCATCGCAAGGGCGGCGTGGCGATGGCTGCCGTGGGCGCCTGTGCTGGGTTCGGGGCGGTCTGCGGCTCGTCTCTGGCCACGGCCAGCACCATGGGGCAGGTGGCGCTGCCAGAGATGCGCAAGCGCGGCTACTCGGACGCGCTGAGCACCGGCGTTCTGGCCGCGGGCGGCACGCTCGGGATCCTGATCCCGCCTTCCGTCATCCTCGTGATCTACGCCATCCTGACCGAGCAGAATATCGTCAAGATGTTCATCGCCGCACTTGTGCCCGGCATCCTGGCCGCACTGGGCTACATGCTGACGGTCGCGATTTACGTCCGCGTGCGCCCCGATGCGGCGACAACGGCAGAGCGGGCGAGCATGACGCACCGCCTCCAGACGCTGTTCAGGATCTGGCCCGTCGTGGTGATCTTCGGACTTGTCATGGGCGGGATCGCCGCCGACTGGAACTGGTTCAGACCCGGGATGCAGGCGCTCTTTACGCCCACCGAAGGGGCGGCCGTGGGCGCGGTGGCCACCGGCATTTACGGCGTGGCGAGCGGCGGGCTCAACTGGCGCGGGTTCCTCGATTCCGTGCTGGAAACAGCACAGGCCAGCGCACTGATTTTCCTTATTATTTTCGGCGCGCAGGTGTTCAACTCGTTCCTCGCCTTCACCCAGGCGCCCCAGCAAATGGCCGAATGGGTGACCGTGCAGGGCTTCGCCCCGATGACGATCCTGATCGCTATGCTGGTCTGCTACCTGATCTTCGGCTGCGTCATGGACAGCCTGTCGATGATCCTGCTGACGATCCCGATCTTCTTTCCGATCATCGAAGTGCTCGATTTCGGACTGACCGCCGAACAGACGGCGATCTGGTTCGGCATTCTGGCGCTGATCGTGGTGGAGGTCGGGCTGATCACGCCGCCTGTGGGGATGAATCTCTTTATCATCAATCAGGTGGCGCAGGACGTTCCCATGGGCCAGACCTATCGCGGCGTGCTGCCTTTCGTGGCCTCAGATCTGGTCCGCGTGGTGATCCTCGTGGCGTTTCCGGGGCTGACGCTCTGGCTTGTGGGCGTGATGTTCTAGAGGCCCCCAGAGGCGTCCAGCAACGCCTCGACCTGCCTTCGGATTTTCGGGCTCATGGGTTTGGTGGAGGAGCCATAGGTCTCCACCACGTCCCCGTCCGGCCCGATCAGGATCTTGTTGAAGTTCCAGCGGGGCGTGAAGCCCTCCTCGGCGCGGACCCATGCGTAGAAGGGATGCGCATTGCGCCCCTTCACGCGGGTGATCTCGGTCATCGGCAGATCGAGCCCGTAATTCAGCTCGCAGAATTCCTTGACCGCGCTCTCGCTGCCCAGTTCCTGTCGGAAGTCGTCCGACGGCACGGCCAGCACGACCAGCCCCGCCGCGCGGTAGGTGTCATAGAGGGCCTGTAGCCCCTCATACTGGGGTGTGAACCCGCAGAGCGAGGCGGTATTGACCACGAGGACCGGCTGGCCGCGATAGGCGTCAAGATCGATCTGGCCACCATCAATGCTCTCGAAGGTGAAGGACAGCGCCATGCCGGCACTGCCTGCAAGGCCAAGGCAGGCGGAAACGAACGCTTTCAACATCATCTCTCTCCCGGAAATCTCTGCCCAGAAGCTAGGGGGCCGCGCGTCGAAATCAAACAGCGTGGCCCGAGAAAAACAGCACCGCGCGCCACGGGCAATTGACCTTCAAACCAAGCTTGGATAAACCGCAAAAACGCTGATCGATCGCAGCCTGCGGTCCCGGCGCCCGAGTGGCGGAATTGGTAGACGCAGGGGATTCAAAATCCCCCGCCGCAAGGCTTGTCGGTTCGAGTCCGACCTCGGGTACCATAAGCTCCCAATAAATTGAAAAACCATGATAAATGGGAACGGATAGACGGATATCGCACCCTGTATTTACCATTGAGGTTCGTGTAAGTTTTGGATGTGTAAGCACTATGTAAGCAAAATTCTGCTTTTAGTCTGATCGGTTCCGATCATGCTGGATCAGCGCAGCGGGCATCAAGACCTCAAAGAATCGCGCAACCGCGCCGCATCTGCATGGAAAGCAACTACACCTATACTAATATGGGTTTGGACGGGCCAATCGATAATCCTTGTAGGATTACGCATTGGGATGCTTAGTTCAGCGAAGCAACAAATTGGGGATCGAAAATGAAAATTAAAATCCTTGCAGCGTTAGCTTTAGTTCTTTCGGGTTGCGCAGGAAGCATACCCATCGAAAACCCAGATAAATTGGCTTTCGCCACGGCGAAAGAAAACACCAAAATGCGGGTAGGTAGAAGGCAGATATACATCGCGAAAGGTCAAGAGTTCCCATATTTCGAATTGTCTGACGGGCGTGGGGCTGTGCTTTTGGATCGCCCCACATATGTTGAGCCAATTCTTCCAATGATACAGGGGACGCAATATTACGGCGCTATACTGAATGCCAATGGTTGCACAAAGGGCGAGACAGTTTTTGTCGCCGATGATAGAATCCAAGTCGTAGACGATCCGTTTGCAAAATTGACGTCCGGAGTTTGCTTCAACATTTCCTAGACGTATAGCGGGCGGAGAGCGGCGGGACTCGAACCCGCGACCCCTCGAATCTAACACGAGTGCGCTACCAACTGCGCCACGCTCTGATACGCGTCGAAACGCGCAACGAGCACGACAGTAGTCATCGCCCATTTATGGGTCAACTTGTCGAAAGAGAGAATTTCATTGAACCAAAACGACAATCATTACGAATACGCAAAGGTAATGAACGAACAGGCGAATGCTAATGCCAACATAGTTCTTCGGACTCTGCTATTCATCAACGGCGGTGCGGCAGTAGCGTTACTAGCTTTCATAGGTAGTATTGTTGCCTCCGAACCCCTTAAGCAATCTAACAATATATCCGAATTAACCTTACCACTCTTGTGGTTTGGGTGGGGTGTGGTTGCCACAGTTATTGGAATGGGTTTCGCATATTTCACCACTTACTTGGTCGGCGCGCATTCGTTTGCGCTCTATGCTCAACAGGAGAAGCGTGCTGGTTGGATCATTAAACTAAAAGTGGCAACTCATTTTGTAGCAATCATCGCCACGATCATATCACTCGTCCTTTTTATATATGGGCTGTTTGACGTGCGTGAAGCCATAACCACACTCATGCCGTAACCTCATAAATTCTCACGGTGACCATTGAAACTCGCCCCAAAATCGAGAGGCGTGCCACCGCAAAACACTTCAAAACTTAAAACCAATTGCCTCAAGACGTCGGCGCCGTTCGTCTGTTAATCGTCCTCGTTTGCCTGCCACACGTTGCGTGCTCACCCAGTTTGCGAGTGGCTCATTCTCGGACCAACTACGTGGCACGTTGCAGTCGCCATGCGCCTCCTTGTAGCGGATCAGTTCTGAATACATACGCTCCCAACCAGTCGAGAGGGGGTCCCAATCAAACCCGATAGCTTTGAGAAGATCGAGCTTTTTTTTGGAAAGCGTGTTGAGCTTTATGCGCTGCAATCTCACCCATTTCCCAAGCTGTTCGCTCTCTGGCCAACTACGCGGCACGTTGCAGTCGCCATAAATCTCTTTGTAGCGGACAAGCTCTGAATACCGATGCTCCCACTCGGCTGCTGAAGGATCCCAATCAAAACCAATTCGCTCAAGGCGTCTTTGCCGTTCCTCCGACAGTTGACCAGTTCTTCTGGCTTTGCGCTGGTTGGCTACCCAGTGCCCGAGTTGTTTGTTCTCTGGCCAACCGTGCGGCACGTTGCAGTCCGCATGGATCTTTTTGTAGCTGTCGAGGTCTGAAAAATTGCGCTCCCAAGACGTCTCGTCGGGTGACCAATCGAACCCGAGTGCTTCGAGGAGCCGCTGCTGTTGGTCAGTTAATTGATTGCGTTTTCTGGCCGCACGCTGCGTTCTCACCCACGTGCCGAGTTGTTTGTTCTCCGGCCAACCTTGCGGCACGTTGCAGTCGTCGTGCGCCTCCTTGTAGCGGATCAGTTCTGAATACATGCGCTCCCACGCCGTGGACTTGGGGTCCCAGTCGAAACCCAATGCGTTGAGACGCTCAATGCGTTGAGACGCTCAAAACGATGACATCCGCTGCGAAAACCTTTGCTTAGTGGCACTAAATGCATAGTCGGGTCGTTCTTCAACCAGAAGCTCAAATATTTAAGGCTCCACGCGACAACTTGAAGTGGAAATCAACCTCACACTGCTTGGTCGGCCCTATCAGGCGCAGGGTCTTCGTTTGTTCGTTCTGGGTCCATCGATTGGTAATGATCTCGTAAATGGACCGCAGTCTGGTCGATGCTCGGATAAACAGTTGTGGCGTTTATGTTGATTTTATCAAGCTGCTTAAGGATGCGCTCTTTTTCCCTAACTGTGATGCGAGTAACAACAAAATCATCCAGACCCGCATCTGGAAGCGCCACCTCATGACCGAATAACAGGAAGGCACCGGCTTGCGACTTAATACGTGAGTTAGTGCGCTTTGCCTTAACACAGACGATGGAGCCGAGATCGTCTGGGACTATACGCCCCTCAAAATAACCCTTCTCTGATTTGATATGATGAAGCAACTTCTCGACAATGTCAGTTTCATTGAAAGCGATCTGGTCAAGACTAAGATCGATTTCGTCTTTCTGTTCGTAGGTCAGGTTTGAGAGGTTAGAAAGGCAGCTAACGGTGTCGGAATCGTAGTATTTTATGCGTTCTGACGCGACTTGAAACACAATGACTTCACCATCAATTTCAGGATTCTTTGAACAGGCAAAATACAAAGCCACCAGCGGATTACTGGAAATATCCAGAAGCCGTGTAGGCAGTCCATAGTGCTGCATCCGAACTAAGCGGTCGAAGCAATACTGATCTGATTGGAAGTCTTCATAATGTGCAATCAGGAGTTCTTTGCAGAGGCGGTCTTCGCTTGGCATGAACTTCCAGTCACCGTTGTTCCATTTGCGCAGCAAAGACGGTGTTAGCTCATAGCTAGCATCTTCGTGGCCCCGGAAGAAGGTCTCGTAAGACCCATTAGAGGGATTGTTGTAGAGCAACTGAAGAAATGCCTCGACGCTATTTGCTGTGCCGATGATCTTTTTATCCCGTGGCGGCGGCTGGATTGCTCCGCTGTCTTCAATCTGCTGTGCGTATTCAGCGATGAGATGAGCAAGTTCAGGCTTAGCGGCGGCCAGCCGGACCAGAACGTCACTCGCTGCATTTTCGCGGACTGCCCAATGCGTCCGATACAATTGGAATTTTTCAAGATCGAATACCTCTCTAGCGGTCTCAATGTCGTCGAATGAAACCTCTTCGAAATCGATCATGGTTTCGAAATTGAACAATATCTGCGTGCGATTGGGGGTGATGCCAGTGACGCGTCCATACTTAATCAGCATGGAGACATCACCTCCTCCGGTTGCACCAACTTCGCTGCATAGGAAAGTCGGTAACGTCTCTAGAAACGCCACCGAACGGGCATCTAGACCTTCAAGTCGCTTAGCAATGTCAACCGGAGTGTATTCAAACATACGCCCCCGCAACAAGGTGACGTCATCGACCTCGCCTTGGACTTTGTCCCAGTTGCCAAAAGATATGTAGTTGAAGTTGTCTGCCAATTTTCACTTTCCCTACTGCGGAAGTCAGTTTCGACGAAAAGAACCAACGAGACAATATTTGTAAACCTGACCCGCGTCCAATTACCATCAGGTCAGCGCGGTGTGACTTCAGCGAAAAGCCCGCGGTGCGGGTCAAAGATGGTCAAACGCACAAACGGAGAAACTGGAAACACGTTCCTCGGGTGCTCACAGTTCCCCAAACGCAGAGGAACACGCAAGGTGGCCTAAGTTAAGTAGGGCGCAGAATATCCCACTTCATTAGGTGGTGTAGTTCTACATCTCGGGAGAATTAAGTTGAGGAAAATATACTCAATTTTGGCGGCTCTGGCGCTCACAGGTTGTAATGCAGTAAGTAATGAGCGTGACACATTTAACTACACCCCGCCAGTGGGTTATAACTTGGTGACAGCCGAAGACCACAATCCGCACGTCTGGGAGCGCATAGAAGGTAACCGCGCTTTTTTTCGGGAGTATGGTAGTTACTCTGGCTTAGACTTCGGTGTTTTCTACATAGACTACAACTGCAGCAAGCAGACCTATCGCACAGACTATGGCGAAAGGGGAGCGGTTCGCGACCTGCCTCCTGATAGCATTGGTCGCAGTGCCTACTGGAAAATCTGCGGCAGATCGGGATGAAGCTGCGCCTCGCGATACTCAACTCACCAATGGCCATGAAACGGACTGCATGCAGCTTCTAGCGAAATCCCGAAGCAAGACCAAACGGCCCAATAGGAAAGCGTGGGGAGCCTATTCGGCGGATATTAGGCAGCACCTCAGGTTTCAGCCCGATAGACACAAGCCCCGCAACTGCGTTCGCTCTGTCGTCATGCGCGCCAGGCGCATGGTCAATCAAATCTCTGCCCATTCTGGACGTGCGCCGCTCTAGTCCGACCAACTGCTGAAACAGTTTGTCGTCGTCGGGCAACTCGACCTGCCCAGCCGAGAGTGCGGGCAGCAAATCCAGATACAGTTCCGACCTGCTCTTGCCAGCAGGCTCGTAACGAAGGCGTCCAGCGCACAATTCGCGTTCTTGCGTATGCAGCCAGTGTTCCAGCCAAAGAGCGCGTTCAACCAAGGACCGCTGTTGATAAGATAGGCCGTCAACCCCGCCCAGATCGTCAGTAAATTCCTGCCAGCGTTCTTTCAATTCCATCGCCGTTGACGTGCGCCCGTCTAATCGGTCGAGGTATCCAGCCTTGAAACGCTTGGGAAACGGTTGCGAACCGGACATGAATGGCCTCTATCTCTTACAAATCGCTTACATGGTAAGCCATTGTCGTCATTTAATATATTTCTAACAATTACTTAGAGTCCCTCAGATGGGGACTTCTAATCCCCTGCAATGTAAAAACGGTCAGGTTTTCAGGGTGGGCAATCAAATGCGGTCGATCTAAGTTCGGAGGGTCTCGGCCAATATCACGGGCCTGTCGTTCAAGCAGCAATCCTAGCAACTCGGCGCAATACGGCCGTTCAGCCTTTCAGAGCCTGAGCAATTCTCTCAGATGACCGCTTCGAGCCCAAAGCGGACACGCTGACGGGATCATTTGAATATCCGCCTTCAAGAGCCATTGGCAGACCTGTTCCATCGCCAAGTATCAACTTCGACGTACCGAGCCTAAGGAGAGAGTTGACAATGCTCGGCTTCGCTGAATGACTTTCGGAATGAATGACTTTGGTATTCATCTGTTTTTTGACCTGCTCGCAGCGTCGCTTTCAGTAATTGGAACCTACCTTGCCTACACTTGGCGCCTACGCGGGGCGAGCCCAATTGGGCTTGAGAATCTGAGCACTGGTTACGCTATTGCGCTGATATCCGGCGCTGTAATTGGTGGATACGGGCTTGGGAGCGCGAACCTGTTCTTATCAGGAATCCCTGGAGTGGGTCGGAGTATAGTAGGCGCACTCGCAGGGGCGACGCTGACGATAGAGGTCTACAAGAAATCTCGCGGAATTGTGGGCAGCACAGGGGTGGTTTTTGTTGTTGGTTTCTGCACGACGGTCGTCGTCGGTCGCATTGGTTGTCTTTTGTCAGGGCTGGAAGATCAAACATACGGTATACCAACTGAGGCTGCCTGGGGATGGGATTTTGGCGATGGCGTTTTGCGTCATCCCGTGCAGCTCTACGAATCCGTTGTGATGGCCTTTTTCCTGTTCGGCACTTGCCTTGCTCTGGCAGCTCGCTCGCCCGTATTCCTGCGAAGCGGTTTCTACCTGATGGTTGGTTTCTACGCGGCCCAGAGGTTCATTTGGGAGTTCCTGAAACCCTATGAGGCGATCATTGGCCCTCTGAACCTGTTTCATTTTGTTTGTCTCGGCCTCTTCGGATACGCTGTCTACATGGTTTGGAAGTCCAAAAATGCTTGATCGCAAATCAGCTCCTTACCTGTTTCACGGGCAAACCACTTCTCTTTGTGATGAGTGTTTGGCGACAGTGCCGGCAAAGATCATCATTGAAGGGCAAAACGTCTTTTATCAAAAGAGATGTCGAACCCACGGCGTTCGAAAGGCATTGATTTCAACCGATGTGGACTATTACCGCCGATGCCTTGACTGGGTGAAACCTGGAGACCGTCCGAACGTCTTTCAGACTCATATAGACGCCGGTTGTCCCCACGACTGCGGGCTTTGTCCTGATCATGAACAACACAGCTGCCTTGCGATCATCGAGATCAATGATCACTGCAACCTAAGCTGCCCGGTCTGTTTTGCAGACTCGTCGCCTTCCAGGACTGGAACCCGGACACTTGCCGAAGTTGAGGCCATGCTGGACACGCTAGTGAAGAGTGAGGTTGAACCTGACCTCTTACAGATTTCCGGCGGAGAGCCGACCTTGCATCCAGATATTCTGGAAATCTTGCATCTCGCGAAGTCAAAACCAATTCGACACTTGATGATCAACACGAACGGTTTGCGCATCGCCCGTGACAAGGAATTCGTTGCCAAGCTGGCTGAACTGAAACCGGGTTTTGAAGTCTATCTTCAGTTCGACTCTTTGCGGTCAGACGTACATAATGAACTGCGCGGGGCGGACCTAACACGCATCCGGCAGCAGGCGTTGGAAAACCTAGTAGATTTCGAGATATCCACGACGCTTGTTGCGGTGATCAAGAAGGGCCTCAACGACCAAGAAGTCGGCGACATCGTGAACCATGCTCTGGCATGGTCATGCGTTAGAGGGGTAACTTTCCAGCCAATACAGGACGCGGGTCGCAATGAGGGCTTTGATCCGGGAACCGACAGGATTGTTCTTAGCGACATTCGTCGCAGCATCATCGATGCAAGCAATGCATTTACAGAAAGAGACATCATCCCGCTGCCCTGCAACCCGGAGTCCATAGCCATCGGCTACGCGCTGCGACAGGGCAACCAGATCGCACCCGTAACAAGTTTTCTTCCGCGCGAGATGCTGGTTGATGAAGTGCCCAACACCGTCAGTTTCGAAAAGTTCCCCGAGTTGCGCCGGAGGCTATTTGAGTTCTTTTCATTGGAAAGCGATCCGACAAATTCGTCTGAACGATTGGAGGCACTTCTGTGCTGCTTGCCGGAGGTGCCTACACCAGAGAATCTCGAGTATTCCAACATATTCAGAGTTGTGGTCTCAGAGTTCCTGGACCCTCACAATTTTTGCATTTCCCGCGTAAAACGGTCGTGCGTACATTTTGTGACGCTAGAAGGAAAGATCATCCCGTTTGACACTTACAACCTGTTTTACCGGGACGATGCCGCGAGGGCACGGCGCGAACGTTCCTTAGCAACATCAAATCGGGGCTCATAATGTTTTTATTGCTTGCCCCGCTCGTGCTGTTTGTTCTTTGTATTTGGGTATACCGCGACGGCAAGGTTTCAATTGCCGCGTCGGTATCCTTGTTTTTGGTGGCGATTTTCTCAGGGGGTTGCAGCTTATTATTTTCTGGCTTCGTTTTGTCTCTCCCGAATGACCTATTCCTAAAGATAATCTTGTTGCTCTCCCTTGCGCTTTCACTACTGCTTGGCGCGTTGGTGGCCTGGAATTACAAAAAATTTAGTACACGAGATAAGGAGCACGAAGGTCCCGACCAATGAAATTCGCAAGGACGCTTTTTTCCGGTGTGTGAGGTTTGCTTTTTGCGGGTCAAGCGTCCTGCGTTCATTTTGCATCCATGGACGGCACGATCATTCCGTTCGACACTTACAACCTATTCTACCGCGACGAGGCTGCGAGGGCTCGGCACAAATCCTCTATATTGGCATCGAAAGGGAAAAGCGTGAGAAATCTGGGGATCGCATTTCTGGCTTTGGTTGCGCTGTTTGTGGGAGGCTGTTCTCTTCTGTTATTTGGCGCGGTCGCTTGGGATTGTGGAATTACAGAAAACGGTGAAGGTTGCCTTTATGGCAAAATCGCAAGCTTCCTCGCGGTAATCCCATTTATTCTTAGTGTTGGATTGGGGCGCTTGGTTTGGAATATCATTAAGGGCAACCCAAAATGGGGCCGTCCAGAATATATCCTCTTGGCGGCGATGATTGTTTATATTATTTTTGCCCTTTTCTTCCCACCTCGCGGCTTATAGAAAACCATCCTGCGCGTTGAGCGAATGTCTGCGTTGCTGTCGAATGCATAGCCAGATAATCCTTCAATCGAACGCACGCTCTATCATCCGTGGGATGTGTAGTTAGCAGACATTAGTTTCCGTAACGCGAACTTCAGCTATGTCCGCAGAGCGGTCGCTCGCGCTAGTCGGCCTAGTTTTTTCGCCTCCCGCCATTCGTTGCACATCTTTTCTTGTATGGATTGCCTCTATCCGCGAGGAGCGCGAGCCTCCGCGCTGTTGGCCCGATCGCTTTGGAAATGCCGAAAGCCTTGCCGCGTAACTCTGGCAACTCTGGGTGCTTCTCATGCTGTGTAGCGATGTATTCTACCCAGCGATGGGAGCCTCCCTTCATATCTTTGGCGTTGTTCATATCGATCTGCCAGCCACCGCATACGGAGCGAGCGACAATGTCCTCATAAGGTTGCAGCACGTAATCCGCAGAACTGCCGCTGATGCACTCAATAAGGCGAACCAGCTTGGAGAGGCGGCGCGAGGGCAAGAACATTGCCAAATGCACGTGGCTTCCCATTCTCCTGCCTTTGTCCCGCCCCCAAAGAGCGACAAATGGCAAGCCCTCAGATCGGCAGAGACGCGCCAGTTCTTTGCGCAGGTAACTCTCGCGTTCCCATTCACCTCGCCCTACCAGATCATCTGAACTCCGGACATTCGAGATTTTCTCCGATCTACGGATCACGCCACTGGGCAGGAGGGATCCCACCGAGTTGCGCCGGAACCTGACTCGCGGGCTGGTGCGAAGCGCTTTATCCGTACCTCTTCAACGAAGACCGCCCACACGCGCCATTGTGCACGTGTTTTGGCGCCCCGCGCGTTCGTTCCATTTCGTGAACAGTCTTTTTCCATATCGGAACAAGGGGTGGTCTGCGCCGTGCTCCGCGCGCGATAATTCAGCCCTGAAACATACAAATGCGCCATGAAAATAGTTGCGTTAAAAGGAACGAAAAATATATTATAACAATGGCTTACAGTGCATTTTGGAACCATAATGGATTGCGGGCATCGCAGGCAGAAGGGCGGTCAGATAAACCCCTTCAATTGGTCTCGAATTGATGCCGATTTTCACGCTTCCCGTGGCGCAGAAAGGTCTTGCCACTTTTTTGCCCTTTTTCGGAAATCCGCGATTGGCTAGCAATAATCATCTAAATTGGAAGACATCGAGTAAGGCCAGGGGGCGGCCACACGAGCTACGCAGCAATGCGTGGAGCGGGGTAGGCTGAAGTGTGTTTAGCGAGTTGATTTGGGTGTCCTACCCCGTGCGCATTCTTTGAATGCAGTCTTCAAAACTCACTGAACACCACAAAGAAGAAAGACCAGGCGGAGCGGTCCGGGACAGCCCCAGTTTATGTCCAGGTGATCCGTCGAAACGGAATTGGTGTGGGACTTAGTGAGTTGTTGAAGAATGCGATCAGCTGTCGTCGAGGGCCCGCGTGCCGCTGCGGCGACGTGCCTGCCGCTCCAAGCAGGCTGTGGCGGGATGGCTGAGGTCAAGCTCTCCTTCGAGGATCTGATGCCAGCAGATCTTGCCGGACGCAGCTACCCGGCCTGTGGCGTCACGCTGAGCGCGCGCAACAAGTTTGTGCGCAACACCGCGTCGGGCGGGGTCATCCGCTTCAGTTTCGACGTCCCCAGCAAGGTCGGCGATCTGGTTTTGATCAATTGCACGGCCGGCGGGATGGTCTGGGTTTTCGACCCGCAGGAAGACATCATCGAGACCGTCGGCATTCCAGCGGCGCCTTACGACACCACCACGACGGTTCGTTTCGGACTGCCCGGCATCTCGCGGCTGGAAGTGCGCTTTGCCGGCGAAGGCGCCGTCGACGGGCTGTCCTTTGAAGTGGACGACAGGGTGGTCGCGGCCTCATCGGACTGCAAGCCGGGTCGGCAGCGCGGCAATGCGGCCCGGTTGAAACCCGTCAGCTCGGACCCTGCGTCCGCGCGGATGCCACAGGCGCTTGCGCGGCCAAGGGCGGCGCTGAACCTCGTTTACGATGTGAATGATGAAACAGTAGGGGGATCGCGTGGGCATGAGTGAGGCCAGACGCATAATCCAAGACGGTGAGCAACGCCTGCGGCCCATCGATGACGGGGCCAATGAGGTGCCGTGCTTCGTGTCGGGGACATCGATTGCAACCGCGCGTGGCGAGATTCTGGTCGAGGATCTGAAAGTGGGGGACGCCATTGTCACCCGCGACAACGGCATTCAGAAAATCCGCTGGATCGGCAGCCGCAGGATTTCTCCCAAGCAGATGGCCGAACATCCGCATCTCAAGCCGATCCTGATCGAGCAGGGATCGCTCGGGAACGGTCTGCCCGACCGCCATATGATGCTGAGCCCGAACCACCGGGTGCTGGTCACCACAGACCGCGTCAGCCTTTACTTCAAAGATCCCGAAGCGCTGATCTCGTCAAAGCACCTGATCAACCCTGCGCGCGGCGTGCGGCCGATCGACATCACCGGCGCGACCTATTTCCACCTGATGTTCGATCAGCATCAGGTGATCCTGTCGAACGGGGCATGGACGGAAAGCTTCCGCCCCTCCGACCGCTCTCTCAAAGCCGTTGGCAATGCCCAACGCACAGAAATTTTCGAACTGTTTCCCGAGCTGCAGGGAGCAGAAGGGCGTACGAACTATGCGCCCGCACGGCCCGATCTGAAACCGGACCGGGCCGCCTTGGTGTTGTTTAAATAGTTCCGCAGCTGCCACGCCGGGCTTTCGGGTCCGGTGCTCGCTACTGGCAATCAGTGTCTGGGGTCACCTTCGGGTGGCCCCATTCTGTTGGGGCGTCGCCTGTGGGTTCTGCTCAATCTTGCGCGGCCCGCCACGCCGCCCAGTCCTCCGGCGTGTCGAGATCATGCAGCGCATGGTTCTCGGGCAGGGGCACAAGCTCGACATCATCGATATGCCGCCGGATCACCGGCTGGGCACCCTGATCGCCGTCCAGTTCCAGAAGTTCGGGGAAAAGGGCAGCGCGGAACAGGACAGGATGTCCGGGTTTTCCCGCCGCACTTGCGCCGCGCAGGATCGGAGCCTGTGAGGTCATGGCGCGGGCGTGCACGGCGGCCAGATCCTCCGGCGTCAGGTCCGGCAGATCCGCCAGCACCACCATTACCGCGTCTTCGCGCACCTGTGCCAGCCCGGTCTTGAGGGAATGGGCCTGTCCGAACTCCGAGCCTTGTGTATGGAGGATCTCCAGCTCCAACCCCGCCAGCGCCTTGTCACGCTCCGGGCGGTCGGGGGGCAGCACGACGATCACACGGCCGATCCCTGCCGACAGGCAGGCCATCGCGCGATCGCGCAGGAGGGGCCTTCCGCGCACCGCTTCCATAAGCTTGTCGCGGCCCTTCATGCGCTTGGACGCCCCGCTGGCCAGCAGGAGAATGGCGGTCTCGCGACTTTGACAGAGGTCGGTCATGATCCCCTTTGATTACCGTGCCGAGCCGCCGGCACCAAGTCCCTATTTGCGCCCGTGAGAATTTGGATATTTATAGCCAAAAAGAAGCGTAAAAGCAGGAATTTACATCGCTTTGTTCAGGTTCTCGTCAATCTTGTCGAGGAAGCCTTCGGTGGTCAGCCAGCTCTGGTCCGGCCCGACGAGAAGCGCCAGATCCTTGGTCATGAAACCGCTCTCCACGGTCTCGACGACAACACGTTCCAGCGTTTCGGCGAAGCCTTTCAGGGCCGCGTTGTCGTCCAGCTTGGCGCGGTGCTTCAATCCGCCGGTCCATGCGAAGATCGAGGCGATCGAGTTGGTCGAGGTCGCTTCACCTTTCTGATGCTGGCGGAAATGGCGTGTCACGGTGCCGTGGGCGGCCTCCGCCTCTACGATCTGGCCGTCCGGCGTCATCAGTTGCGAGGTCATCAGGCCCAGCGAGCCGAAGCCCTGTGCCACGGTGTCCGATTGCACGTCGCCGTCATAGTTCTTGCAGGCCCAGACGAAACCGCCGTTCCATTTCATTGCACAGGCCACCATGTCATCGATCAGACGATGTTCATAGGTGATGCCGGCGGCCTTGAAACGCTCCTCGAACTCTTCCTCGTAAACCTCCTGAAAAAGCTCCAGAAAACGACCGTCATATTGTTTCAGGATCGTGTTCTTGGTGGAGAGGAAAACCGGCCAGCCGAGGGTGAGACCGTAATTCATCGAAGCGCGGGCAAAGTCGCGGATCGACTGGTCGAGATTGTACATTGACAGGAAAACGCCGGAGCCGGGCGCGTCATAGACGTCATGTTCTATAACGGTTCCGTCCTCGCCCACGAATTTCATCGTCAGCTTGCCGGGGCCGGGAAATTTCATGTCCGTGGCGCGGTACTGGTCGCCAAACGCGTGGCGGCCGATGACGATAGGTTGCGTCCAGCCCGGCACCAGCCGCGGCACGTTGCGGCAGATGATCGGCGAGCGGAACACGACGCCGCCCAGAATGTTGCGGATCGTCCCGTTCGGGCTGCGCCACATCTTCTTGAGACCGAACTCCTCGACGCGGCCTTCATCCGGGGTGATTGTCGCGCATTTCACGCCAACGCCGATCTCCTTGATCTTGTTGGCCGCATCGACGGTGATCTGGTCCTCGGTCCGGTCTCGCTCCTCCATTCCGAGGTCGTAGTAGAGCAGGTCGACATCGAGATAGGGCAGGATCAGTTTCTTCTTGATGATCTCCCAGATGATGCGGGTCATTTCGTCGCCGTCGAGTTCGACGATGGGATTGTCTACCTTGATCTTGGACATGAGCACGTCTCCGGATGGGTTGAGCCTGTGCTCGGGTCCTAATCCAAAAAACACGCCATGAAAAGCTTTTGTATGCGATTGTATACCAAAAATAACACGGGAATGGTCTGCAATCTCCGATTATGGCCCGGATCGTAATCCTTTCTGAACGCTTTGCCCCTTAAGAGAGCCCGCAAAGGAGAGGCCGGAATGCGTGCAACCGTGTTTCTGACTTTCATGGCGTTGGGCACTTTGATGATGGGGCCCGTTCTATTCGCCCTGTCGTCTAAACCGCGCCTTGGGGCGCCCGTGCTGGTGGTCGCGCCGCCATGGGAAGGTGGCGCGCGCGCTGTCGTCCAGACGGCGGGTCTGGACGAGATTGGCCCGCAAGGGGCGGCCTTGGCCGTGCTCGCTTTGTACGGGCAGCCGGACGACCTTGAAAGGCTCGCTGCGGCCGGCGCGTGGCTTGTGATGGATGGCGAAGCGATCGCCGCGTTTTGTGGAGTGTGAGAAGATGACGAATGAAACCGAGAATGTGGGGAACGCCACCGCTGATGAGGGGGTTCGCTTTCCCTATTATGCCTGTCTGGCGCTGACGCCGGTCGTCATTCTGACCGCTTGGCTGGTAGGCAATCCTCCCATGCCGTTCGCCTTGTATTCCGGCGCCCTGCTGGGGCTCGCTCTTGTTGCCAAAAGGTTTCTGTCCGGCGGGCTTGTGCCCATAGCGCTGGCCCTGAGTTTGACGGGGCAGGGCATTGGTTTCACAGCCGCCTTTTCGGGTCACCCCTGGCAGGTGGATTCCCACATGCTGTTTTTCGCCATTCTCGCTGTTCTGGTGGTGATGTATGACGTGCGCGCGCTGCTTCTGGCTGCAGGCCTGATCGTGGTCCATCACCTCTCGCTCAGCGTGATGCTGCCCTCTCTGATCTACCCGTCGGCTGACCTGATGGCCAATATCGAGCGCACGTTTATCCACGGTGCGATCGTGGCGCTGGAGACCGTGATCCTGCTTCTTTCAGTGCGGCGGCGCAACCGTCTCGACCTTGATCTTGCACATCAGCGTGAGGAGTTGATGGATGCCAGCTTCATTGCAACCCAGGCGCAGGAACAAAGCGAAAAAGAACGCAAGTCGGCCGAAGAAGTCACGCTGACCCTGCGGACCCATCTCAAACAATTGTCGCACCGCGACCTGACCTGTGAAATCAGAACCCCGATGCCCGAAGGTTATGAAGAGTTGCGGTCGGATTTCAACGATGTGATCGGGACCCTGAAAGAGTTTCTGCAAACTACGGCAGAGACCTCCCATGAGTTTGAGTCGAGTTCCGGTGAGTTGTCATCCGCAGCGCTTGAGTTGTCGCGCAGAACCGAGTCGCAGGCCGCGGCTCTGACGGAAACGGCGGCGTCGCTCGACCAGTTGACCGATGCTCTGGAAAAAACGGCCTCCGGCGCCAATGCCGCCAACAGCACAGCGCGGGAGGCGCGCACAGACGCGCTCAAGAATGGCGAAGTGGTGCAGGATGCCGTTCTGGCAATGGGCGAGATCGAGGCCTCTTCAACCGAGATCTCCAAGATTATCGACGTGATTGAGGATATTTCCTTCCAGACGAACCTGCTGGCTCTGAACGCGGGCGTTGAGGCGGCACGCGCTGGCGAAAGTGGCCGTGGATTTGCTGTTGTGGCTGCGGAAGTCCGCGAGCTTGCACAACGCACCTCGCAAGCCGCACAGGAAGTGAAGGAGTTGATCTTCAAGAGTTCCGATCAGGTCAAGAACGGGTCGCGTCTGGTCAATGCCGCCGGTGAAGCGTTGACGGAAATTGTCGGGCAGGTGGCACAGGCCAGTGATCTGATCGACGAGATCTCCACCGCAACCCGTGAACAGGCGGGATCGGTTGGCGAGATGAACGAAGCGGTCAAGTCGCTCGATATCTCGACCCAGAACAACGCGGCCATGGTCGAGGAGATGACGGCAATGGGTCAGAAGATGGCCGATGGCTTGTCGGATCTTTCTTCTGCGATGTCCGGGTTCGTTCTCACCTCGGAAGAGGGCCAAGGTCTGGGCTCCCATGAATTCGGTGTCGCACGCACGGGTTGAACGCCGCGCCTCACCGCTCTGGTATCAAACCGCGGGGGCTGAAGCGGAGGACCAAAAGGAGCACCACTCCCATCGTCAAAAGCCGCATATGCGCGGCAGAGGCGAGCAAGTGCGCTTTCAGTGCGGAGCCGTCTTCAAGCCCTGCCGTCACGGTCTCCATCACAAACAACCCCAGCGGTTCGACCTGAACCCAAAGGAACCAGACGAGAAACCCGCCCAGAACCGCGCCAAAATTATTGCCGGACCCGCCTACGATCACCATCACCCAGATCAGGAAGGTGTATCTGAGCGGCTGATAGGTGCCGGGGGTCAGTTGCCCGTCGAGAGTTGTCATCATGGCTCCCGCAACGCCACAGATAGCCGAGCCAAGAATGAAGACCTGCAAATGGCGCGCAGTCACATCCTTTCCCATCGCTTCTGCAGCCACCTCGTTGTCGCGGATCGCCCGCATCATGCGGCCCCATGGCGAATTCCACGCCTTTTGCGCCAGCCAGAGCAGGGCGATGAGAACCGCCGTAAAGAGCAGGGCATATCCAAGTTTCACGTAAAGGGTAGACGCCGTCGTAGGGTCGAGTCCCAGCGCATTGGCGTTCTCGACAAAGCCCGGCGTGTTCTGCAGGTCGATCTCGTAGGGAACGGGGCGTGGGATCCCCACGACATTTTTTACCCCCCGGCTCAACCAGTCCTCGTTCTTGAGGACGGCGATGATGATCTCCGCGATCCCCAGCGTTGCGATTGCAAGATAGTCGGAACGCAAACCCAGCGCCGTCTTTCCGATCACCCAGGCCGTCCCGGCCGCAAACAGCCCGCCTACCGGCCATGCCAGCAAGACCGGAAGTCCCAACCCGCCGAGATATCCGGTCGCCGCAGGGTTTACCTTTTCGATCGCCACAACCGCCGGATCGAACAGCCAGCGATAAAAGAAAAAGCCCACGATCAGAACACCGCACACCGCAAGCGCGCGCCGTCTCCCCTTGCGCATCCGCTTGTGCAAAACAACCGCAGCCGCAATCGTGGCCGCGCCGGAGAACAGTGCAAGGATCACCCGCACACTGCCCGCCTGCCACGCCTCTTGCGTGGGCGGCATGGCAATGATGACGGTGGCCAGCCCGCCCATCGCCACGAAGCCCATGATGCCCACGTTGAAAAGCCCGGCATACCCCCATTGCATATTCACCCCCAGCGCCATGATCGCCGAGATCAGGCCCATGTTGAGGATCAGAAGCGCCGAATTCCAGGACTGGACAAACCCCGTTCCGAGGATCAGCAGGGCCACAAGCCCGAAGAGAGAAAGATCGCGCAGGGTCATACCGATTGCCCCTTGAAAAGCCCCGTCGGCTTGAAGAGCAGCACGATGATCAGGATCGAAAAGGATACTGCGAATTTGTAATCCGTACTCAGAAGCTGGGCCAAACCATCCGGCGCCAGCGTCTCGGGCAGAAGATAGCCCAGAACCTTCTTGAAGGCGTAGGTCACGGTCACCTCTGAGAAGGCGATCACGAAGCCGCCGGCAATCGCACCCAATGGGTTGCCGAGCCCGCCCACGATGGCCGCCGCAAAGATCGGCAGGAGCAGCTGGAAATAGGTGAACGGCTTGAAACTCTTGTCCAATCCGTAAAGTGTGCCCGCCACTGTTGCCAAAGCGGCAACAATCAACCACGTGTACAGCACCACGCGTTCGGGATTGATCCCCGACAACAGCGCCAGATCCTCATTGTCGGAAAAAGCGCGCATGCTCTTGCCGGTGCGCGTGCGGTTGAGAAACCAGAACAGGACAATCACGACGATCACCGCGGTGATCACCGTAATGCCCTGGGTCGTCTTGATCGCCAGCCCCTCGCGCAGCCCCGTCATCGCCTTGAACTCGCGCGCGGAAATCAGGAAACGCTCCCCATCGGCGAAGCGCTGGTCATTGGGGCCGATGATAAACCGTGTAAGCCCGTTCATGATGAACATCACGCCGAGCGAAACCATGACAAGAACCACCGGTTTGACCTTCTCGCGCCGGTAAAACCGGTACACCACGCGGTCCGTCGCCAATAGAAAGGCCCCGGTGATCAGAATGCCGAAGGGCAGCGCCAAAAGTGCGGTGGGCAGGGGGCCGAACCCGATCCCCGCACCCTGAAAGCCCCATGTGATCAGGATGACGAACATCGTTCCAAACGCCATCGTGTCGCCATGGGCGAAGTTCGAAAACCGCAGGATCCCGTAAATCAACGTCACGCCAAGCGCCCCGAGTGCCAGCTGCGCACCATAAGCCGTGCCCGGAACGATCACGAAATTCAAAAGCGCGACGATGGCGTTGAGAAAATCCATCACCAGATCTCCTGCCGGTCTGCGGGGAAGCGGAGGATCATGCGCATCATCCTCCCAAAAAGCTCTTGCGAACCTCGGGGTCGGCCAGCAAGGCCTGCCCGGTATCGGTGTAGCGGTTGCGCCCCTGCACGAGAACATAGCCTTTATCGGCAATCTCCAGCGCCTGACGGGCGTTCTGCTCAACCATCAGGATCGAGATGCCCGTCCGCGCCACCTCGATGATCCGGTCAAAAAGCTCATCCATCACGATCGGGCTGACACCTGCGGTGGGTTCATCGAGCATTAAGACTTGGGGCTGGGTCATCAGCGCACGGCCCACGGCCACCTGCTGGCGCTGTCCGCCCGACAGTTCTCCTGCCGCCTGCGACCGCTTTTCGCGCAAGATCGGAAACAGCGTGTAGACCTGTTCCATCGTGGCCGAAATATCGTCACGCCGCAGGAATGCGCCCATCTCGAGATTCTCCTCGACGCTGAGCGACGTAAAGATGTTGGAGGTCTGCGGCACAAAAGCCATGCCCTTGGCCACCCGGGCCTGCGGGCTGAGCGCGGTGATATCCTCCCCGGCCAGCCGCACCGCTCCCTGACGGACATCCAGCATTCCGAAGACGGCCTTCATCGCGGTCGACTTGCCCGCACCGTTCGGGCCGACAATCACGGCAATTTGGCCCTTATCGACCGAGATCGTGCAGTCATGCAGAATATCGGGGCCACTGCCATAGCCGCCCGACATGGTATCGCCGATCAAAAACGGCTCGCGCGCTTTCATGTCTTCGGAAATATCCCCGCCGGAGGCGGTCGCAACCGCACTCATTCGCCCACAGCCTTGTTCTTGAGGCCGGTGCCCAGATAGGCCTCGATCACCTGCTCATTGGCCTTGATCTCGTCAAGCGTGCCTTCGGCCAGAACCTTCCCCTCGGCCATGCAGATCACCGGATCGCACAGCCGGCCGATGAAATCCATGTCATGCTCGATCACGCAGAACGTATAGCCACGCTCCTTGTTGAGCCTGATAATCGCATCTCCGATCGTGTTGAGCAGCGTGCGGTTCACGCCTGCGCCCACCTCGTCGAGAAAGACAATCCGCGCATCGACCATCATCGTGCGGCCAAGCTCCAGCAGCTTCTTCTGACCGCCCGACAGGTTGCCCGCGCGTTCGGTCTTCAGGTGATCAATGGTCAGAAACTCAAGCACCTCGTCGGCCTTGGCCTGCAGGGCGCGCTCTTCCTCGGCAATCCGGCGCCGCCCAAACCACGTGTTCCAGAGCCGCTCTCCCGACTGGCCGCCCGGCACCATCATCAAATTCTCCCGCACCGTCATGGAGCTGAATTCATGGGCAATCTGGAAGGTGCGCAACAACCCCTTCGAAAACAGCGTATGGGGCGGCAATCCGGTGATATCCTCGCCCGCCATCTCCACGCGGCCAGAGGTTGGCGGCAGCACACCCGCGATCACGTTGAACAGCGTCGTCTTTCCGGCGCCGTTGGGGCCGATCAACCCCGTGATCGAGCCTTCCTCGATGCTCAGAGTCGCGCCGTCCACGGCATGAAAGCCGCCGAAGTGCTTGTGGATGTCATAAACCCGGATCATGGCGGCTCCGCAAAGCAGCCCGGGTCTCGCCCGGACTGCTCGGCTGTTTCAGATCAAGGCCTTAGCGGTACTTGACCGTGGTAATGGCGCCGCCATCGATCTTGATCTGGCGGTAGTTGCCTGCGGATTCACCCGGTCCGATCAACTCGACCGCCGTGGCGCCCACATAGTCGATCTCGCCGCCGTCCTTCAGGATCTGCAGCGCCTTTGCCAACTCGCCGGGGAAGATCTGCTCACCCGGGGCATTGGCCACGTCCATGACTTTCGACTTGTAGTCGCCGGGCTCCATCGAGCCTGCCGCCTGCATGGCCAGCATGATCAGGGCCGCCGCATCGTAGGATTCGGGCGTGAAGGGCGAGGTCGCATCGAACTTGTCGCCCACCATCTCGGTGAACTTGGCCGCGCCGTCGCTGTCGGTGCCCGGATGCTGACCGGTGGAGCCGTCGATCTCGTCACCGAAATTGGCCTCCAGCTGGGCGCTGATCATCCCGTCGGGGAAGTGGAACGTATCGAACGCACCGGAGTCCAGCGCGGCCCGCACAATGCCCGAGCCACCCTGATCCACGTAGCCCGCCACCACGAGACGATCGCCGCCCGCAGAGGCCAGCGCGCCGATCTCCGCGGAATAGTCGGCCTTGCCGTCTTCATGGGCGGCGTTGATCGTCACCGAGCCGCCAGCGGCCTCGAACGCGGCCTGGAAGCTGTCGGCCAGACCCTTGCCGTAGTCATTGTTGGTGTAGGTGACGGCAACTTCCTTGATGCCTTCCTCCATCAGCACCTCGGTCATCACCACGCCCTGACGCGCATCAGACGGGGCCGTGCGGAAGAACAACCCGTTATCTTCGGCCGTGGACAGGCCCGGAGAGGTGGCCGAGGGCGAAATCATCACGACACCATTGGCCAGCGCCACGTTCGACAGGATCGCGCCGGTCACACCGGAGCAATCGGCCCCCATGATGCCCTTGACCCCGTCAGAGGTGATCAGGCGTTCGGCAGCCGCCGTCGCGGCAGCGGCGTCCACACAGGTGGAGTCGGCGCGCACAGGGGTCACCTTGGCCCCGTCGAGAAGCATGCCCGAGGCGGTAACCTCGGCCATTGCAAGCTCGGCCCCGTCGGCCATGGAGGGGGTCAGCGATTCAATCGGGCCGGTAAAGCCGAGAATGACGCCGATCTTGACGTCCTTGGCATGTCCGCCGGCAAAGGCAGTGCCGGCCATCAAGGCGCAACCGGCGGTTGCGAGAAGCAGTTTTTTCATTGTGAGTATCTCCCAGAATTTTCTTGTTATTGCAGCCAGACTAGGGATTCGGATTTGAAATGGGAAGGGGGCGGAGGGGCCTGCGGCGCGAAATTTACGCCCCCCGAAACAGGGCACGGCCCCAATGGAAAAGGCCGCGCGAGGGGCACGGCCTTTTCCAGATCTTTAGATGGGCTTCAGGGTTCGGGCACCCCGTTCTAAGCGCCCGTTCTCTAGGCCAGCGACGGCAGCCAGAGCACGATCGCCGGGAAGGCCACCAGAAGCGCGATGGTCACGGCGTCGGCGATGAAGAAGGGCGTCACACCCTTGAACACGTCCTGCACGGTCAGATCATCACGCACACCGGCCACCACGAAACAGTTCAGACCGATGGGAGGCGTGATCAGACAGAACTCCGCCATTTTGACCACCAATATCCCGAACCAGACGCCGGCCATCGGCCCCGACATGCCAAAGGTGCTGTCGGCGGCGGTGACAAACTCACCGCCATTGAGCGCCATGACCGCCGGATAGACCACCGGCAGGGTCAACAGCAGCATGCCGATTGCGTCCATGAACATACCCAGCACGGCATAGGCCAGCAGGATGCACACGAGGATCAGCCACGGCGACATCTCCAGCGATGTGATCCAGTCGGAAAACGCAGCCGGCAATTCGGCAAAGCCAAGGAAGCGCACATAGATGAGCACGCCCCAGATGATGGTGAAGATCATCACCGTGAGCTTCGCGGTCTCCAGCAGTGCGGCGCGAAGTTCCTTCCACCGCATTCCCTGCCAAAGCGCCATCAGGAACACGATAAAGGCCCCCACGGCACCGCCTTCGGTGGGCGTGCCCCATGCCTCGCCAAACGGGTTGTAGACGAAGAAGATGATGATCACGACCACGGCCACGATCGGCATCGCGGGCAACAGCGACGCAAAGCGCTGGCCCCATGTGAACCCGCCCACGGGCGGGCCGACATTCTTGAAGATCACCGCGATGCCGATGATCAGCAGGGCATAGATGAAGGCCGAGAAGACGCCCGGAATAAAGCCGGCAAGCAAGAGGCTGCCCACGTCCTGCTCCACGATGATCGCGTAGATCACGAGGATGGCCGAGGGCGGGATCAGCGAGGCCAATGTGCCGCCCGCCGCCACGACGCCGGCCGCGAATTGCTTGTTATAGCCGATCTTGAGCATCTCGGGGATCGCGATACGGGCAAACACCGCCGCCGTGGCAACGGATGCGCCCGACACGGCGGCAAAGCCTGCCGTTGCGAACACCGTGGACACGGCGAGCCCGCCGGGCACCCAAGCGATCCAGCGTTTGGCCGCCTCGAACAGCGCTGTCGTCAGGTTGGCGTAATAGGCCAGATAGCCGATCAGGATGAAGACGGGGATCAGGCTGAGCACCTGCTCGGACACTTTCGAATGCGGCACCTGTCCGGCCACTTTCATGGAAACCTGCAAGGCTTTCCAGAACCGGTCGGGGTCGTAGTCGAAGCCGTTCCAGCGCAGCCAGATCAGACCGAGAAAGCCGGCAAGACCCGCGGCAAACGCCACGCGCATGCCCAGCACGACCATGAGCAGCATGCCGCCTGTGGTCCACAGACCGATTTCAATAGGCTCCATCAGTCGTGTCCCTTGAGTTGTTCGGCCTCGATGCGGGCCTGTTCTTCGATGGTCAGGCTCAGCGGCACGGCGACGGGTCGTTCTAGCCCGAGCACGAAGGCCCGGCCATAGCCCCAGATCTGCAGCAGCAGGCGCAGCGACAGAACGCCGAAGGCCAGCGGGACCACGAATTTCGACGGCCATGTGGGCAGGCCGATATCGATGGTGCTGTCGCGCGAGCACAGCGGCCGCGCACAGTCGAACGAGCGGTCGAAATGCGCCCACGCCCCGTAGATCAATCCCGTGATGAGCAGAAGGATCAGGACCACCGAGAGCATTTCGAACAGCCACAAAAGCCGTCCCTTGAGCACGCTGACAAGGATATCCATCCGGATATGCGTCCCGTCGCGCTGCGCATAGGAAATCCCCATGATCGCGATCAGCGGCATCAGCTGTTCGATGTAATCGACATAGCCCAGCAGCGGCGCGTTGAAGAACTTGCGCCCGCCCACCGACCATGCGGCCAGAAACATAAGTGAAAAAATCGCAAGCCCCGAGATCAATGCGGTGAACCGCTCGACCGGGACCAGCATCCTGTCCAGCCGGCTCAGCAGGCTGGAATCTTCGAGCACGGCGGCTGAGGATGCCATGATCTGTCCCCCTGTAGCGCCCGGATGTCCGGCCCGTCTAAGGGGCGGTCTCGGGCGTGTCTTTTAAGAAAAGAGCCGCGGCCCGTATGAGCCGCGGCGGCAACCCGGCAAAGCCGGATTGCTGTGCTTTGGGCAGATCAGCTGCCGTTTGCTTTCGCCTCGGCGAGGGTCTTCATGACGAGGTCATAGAGCTCCTGACCCGGCAGGCCCTGCTTTTCCATGTCGGCGATCCATGCAGCGCGCGCCGGATCGGCGGCCTGGGCACGGAATGCGGCAAGCTGGTCATCGGCGATCATCACCTTGGCCACGTTCTTCTCTTCCAGAACGCTGTCCCAACGGGCCAGCAGATCGGCGTAGTTGGCCAGATAGTGGGTGATCGCTTCGTCGACGCTCTCGTCGAGTGCGGCGCGGTGCTCGTCAGACAGCGACTCGTAGGCGTCGATGTTGACAACAACCGGGCAGTTCACGGTGCCGGGGTTGAGGTTCGCGGTCCACCAGTCAGCCTGGTTGATGGTGCCAAACGACAGGTGGGCGTGCTGAGCGAACGCCACCGTGTCGACAACGCCGGAATCCATCGCCTGGTAGGCTTCGGTCGCGGTCACCGAGGTCGGAACGCCGCCCACGGCCTTGAACGCGGCACCCAGACCACCGGTTGCACGCACACGCATGCCTTCGAAATCGGACAGCTCGTCGCGCGGCTCACCGGTGCCCACGAGGTTGTACTGCGGCATCGGCGAGGTCATCAGCAGCTTTGCGTTCCACTGTGACATCTCGTCGGCCACGGCCGGGTGATCGTAGACAGCGTGGCTGACAGCGACTTCCTGATCGAGCGTCTCAACGCCGAGGAACGGCAGTTCGAGCACGGTGATCAGGCGGTTCTTGTCAGGGTGATAGCCGGCACAGAACTGCGCCATTTCGAACGCGCCAATGGAGATACCGTCGAGGTTCTCGCGGTTCTTGGACAGGCCGCCATAGCTGACGTTCATGGTGAACTCACCGCCGGTCTTCGCGCTGACCAGTTCGGCCAGTTTTTCAACATGCTCGGTGAAGGCGCGGCGCTTGCCCCATACGGAGACGTTCCACTCGGTCGCGGCAGCTTCGCCGACAAATGCCAGCGACAGGGCCGCAGCCGTCGTAACTTTAAAGATGTGTTTCATATTTTACTCCCAGTTTTCCGGAAACTTTCCTCCGGACTGCGGACAAGCTAGCGGGGTTGCGGCGCGGTTTCCATGCCAAAAAGTTGCTTTGTTTTCAGAACCTCCTGTCGCGGCCCGCATTCCGGTGATGAATCACATCACGAAACATCATGACCTGATATGCACAATTCATTTTGGCCGACTCACCGTGTCAGCTAATGCAGACACATCTCCCGCAGCGGGAGAGACCGGAGCCCACGGGCAAAGCCGGCGCCGAAGGAGCAACCGCCCCGGAAACTCTCAGGCGAAAGGACCGCTGCCGGGATCAACAGTCCGGAGAGTGGTGGCCAGTCCACCCGCCGAAGGAGAAAGCAACCCGCGGCAGACCCGTGGGGCGCGAAGCTCTCAGGTTAAGTTGACGGACGGGGCATGTGAACGGGCGCAGGCGCGCCGAGGAGGATCACATGTCGCATATCGCAGTTATCGGCGCAGGTATCACCGGGGTCACCATGGCCTCCAAATTGCTCGACCGGGGCTTTGACGTCACCGTCATCGAACGCCAGCCTTACCCGGCCATGGAAACGTCATTTGCCAATGGCGGACAGCTGTCGGCCTCCAACGCGGAGGTCTGGAACAGCTGGTCGACCGTCTTCAAGGGCCTGAAATGGTTGGCCCGCAAGGACGCGCCGCTGTCCATGAACCTCAGCCCCAGCTGGCACAAATACAGCTGGCTGTCCGAGTTCCTGCTGGCCATTCCCGCCCACCGCCGCAACACGATCGAGACGGCGCGCATGGCGCAGATGGCCCGCGGCCTGCTTCTGGACATGGCCGACCGGGCCGGCATCGATTTCGATCTGGAGCGGCGCGGCATCCTGCATTTCTACAAGGATGCAGGCGAGTTCGAAGCCGGTCGCCGGTCGAGCAGACTTCTTGCCGAAGCCGGTCTTGAGCGCCGCGAAGTCTCCGCCGAGGAAGCCCGCCGGATCGAACCGACCCTGGGCCGCGATATTCTGGGCGGGTTCTACACCGACAGCGATTTCTCGGGCGATATCCACAAATTCACCACCGGTCTGGCCGCAGATATCGAAGTGCGCGGCGGTCGGTTCCTGCTCGACACCCGCGTCAGCGCGACCCGCGCCCACAGCGACGGGGTCGAGATCGAGATCGTGCAGGACGGCCAGCACGAGGTGCTGGAGTTCGACGCGGTCGTCGTCTCCGCCGGGGTCGGCTCGCGCGCCATCGCCGCGCAATATGGCGACCGGGTCAATGTCTACCCGGTGAAGGGCTACTCGGTCACGGTGCAGATGGATGCCGCCTCGCAAGGGGCAGCACCGATGGTCAGCCTGCTCGACGAGAAGGCCAAGATCGTTACCAGCCGGCTGGGCGACGACCGCTTCCGGATCGCCGGAACCGCCGAGTTCAACGGGGCGAACTACGACATCCGCGCCGACCGGATCAAACCGCTGATCGACTGGTGCCGCGACAACTTCCCGGGTGTGTGCACCCGCAACGCCACGCCGTGGGCCGGTCTGCGGCCGATGATGCCCAACATGATGCCGCGTCTGGGGCAGGGGCGCTCGCCGCTGGTGTTCTACAACACCGGTCACGGCCATCTGGGCTGGACCCTGAGCGCCGCCACGGCTGAGATCGTCGCGAACTCGGTGCACAGCCAGTTCCACGGCACCAGCCGCCCGGCTCTGGTCACCGGCGGGCTGCGTCCTCTGGCCGCCTGAGGCCGCCCAAGGCTATGCGCTGACAATTCATGGCGGGTCCGTTGTATTTCCGGACCCGTCATGGCAGGTGTTTTCCACGATTAAGGCAGGAGGCACCCGATGGCTTTTGAATATTTCCAGTTCCCCTACGGCTCCGACAATTACGCGGTGCTGGTTCATGATCCCGCCAGCGGCGCGACGGCCTGCGTGGATGCGGGCGACGCCTCGGCGGTCCTGTCGGCTCTGGAGAGCACCGGCTGGACGCTGAGCGAGCTTTGGATCACCCATCATCACGGCGATCACACCGCGGGCCTTGCCGAGGTCAAAGCCGCAACCGGCGCCAAGGTTCTGGGGCCCGAGGGCATCGCCGGCGTCGATCAGGTCCTCAAGGGCGGCGACAGCTTTACCTTTGCAGGCCAAAGCGTGGAGTTGCTTCACACACCGGGTCACACGCTCGACATGCTGAACTTTCACATCCCTTCGCAAGCCGTTGTTTTCACGGGCGATACGCTCTTTGTGATGGGGTGCGGACGGGTGTTTGAAGGCACCCCCGACATGATGTGGGAGAGCCTGCAAAAGCTGATGGCGCTGCCGCCGGAGACGACGATCTACTGCAGCCATGAATACACCGCCGCCAACGCGAAATTCGCGCTCAGCATTGACGGTTCCAACGCCGCCCTTCAGGCCCGCGCAGCCGAGATCACCGCGCTCAGGGCAAAGGGCGAGCCGACCGTTCCCACGCGCCTCTCCACGGAGTTGGAAACCAACCCGTTCCTGCGGCCCATGGATCCGACCATCCGCCAGACCCTGAACATGACCGCGGCCAGCGACGCAGAGGTCTTCGCCGAGATCCGCCACCGCAAGGACGTGTTCTGAGCCGCCTCACCGCGCGCCAAGGTAAGATGTCGGAGTGAAGGCAAGGGCAGGGGCCGCAGCCCCCGCCCGAGGTATTTTCAGATCAGTTGCTCCAGTTGGCGATCAGGTCAAAGCCTTCCGGCTGCGGCATTGCTTCGAGATGCTCGGCAAAGCGGCTCCAGATTGCCATCACCTTGTCCTGATTTGCGTCCGAAATTTCCTTGCTCTCGACAACGGAGATCACGTAACCGGAGCCGTCATCATTCATGACATTTACGAAATTCACCAGTCCGGGCAGGCCCATGATGTTGGGCTTCATCTCTTCCAGCAGCGCCGTGGCCACTTCCTTCGTGCCCGGCTTCATCTTGTAAGGTGTTACTCTGGCATACATGTCGTTTATCCCCCTTGTTACTTTATTCTTTACGATGTTCAGCCGGGCGTTTTCACCGCGACAGTCCGCAGCCTAGCACCAGTTCCGCCCCTTCGGGGTCATAAATGTGACAGCTGCGTGAAAAATCCGGGAGCGCGGCGGCACAAGACCACCGGCGCGCCGCGTGTCAGCGACGCCGCTTGCGGGCGGCCAGAAGGGCTGCGTTGCGCTTCTCCACATGGGCAAAGGCGGCGGCGAATGTCTCGTTCATCACGCCTTCGCCCGTCGTCATCTGGTAGAGCATGTGCGAAGGGTTCTCGGTGCACCCGAGGATGACCGGACCCTCGGGCGTGACCGCAATATCGGTGCCCAGCAGTCCATAAAGCGGGAACATCGCATGGGCGCGGGTCGCGATATCCTCGATCTCGACCCAGAACGGCATGTGAAAGCCGGGAAAGCGTATCTCGCTGGCCGGATGCCAGTCCAGAACCTCCGAACCGAGCCCCACGCCCCGCCGCACGTGCCGGATCTGGCCGGTCTCGATATCCAGCACGGCGGTCATGCTGCCCGCCTGCCAGGAATGATCGGAGATCGCATCCGGGGCAGGGAGGCGCCAAAGCGCATAAAGCACCCGCGGCCAGTCATTCTCGATCACCGTGACAAGGCGCAACGTCCCCAGAACAGGTCCCGCGACGGCCGACAGCTCGCCATTCTGTTCGACGACCGACTGGAACATATAGCCGTCGGAGAAATTCTCGAAAATCTCGGTCGCAAGGGCGTGGATATCGACCGCTTCCCCATTGCCGAGAAAGACGACCCCGCGTTCGGCGTTGATCTTGGTGATCAGAACCGAGCCGCGCCCCTTGGTCTTGCCATCGGGTTTGCCAAAGATCGGGTAGACCGCGCGGTTGAGCAGGAACTCTTCAATCTCGATATCGCTGCGCAGCGTCTCGATATTGCCGAACCAGCGGTCGCGCGACACCATGGCCTGTGTTTCGGGCGTGCCGATCCCGAGATGCCGGAGCACGGCAGAATGGATTACCGGATCGTCGAAAATGGGCGGCGTTCCAACGAGGGCTTCGGGCGACATGCGCTGGCTGAGCGCCCGCGCCCCCTTGAGGCCCAGAAACTGGCGTTTCTCGTCAGGGTCCAACTCTGAGCGGAAGACCCGGGCCGCGTAATATTCCTGCGCGGCCAGCTTGGGCTTGCGGTAATGCAGCGACAGGATCTCGCGAAACTGCCGCAGCGGGCTCACCCCGGATGATTTGGCCACCGCCGCGATCGACGACGCCACCGGCACCGCAGCCTTCGGGGGGCCGCCGAGCAAGATCGTCTTTTCGGTCTGTCTGGCCATGTCTTCTGCCTTATCCTGTTCGAAGTGATCACAGACGTCGTAGAAATTCCTGAAAGTCGCCGCTCGCACTGCGGCCTGTCCTCAAAGGGGCGAGGGTTGGTCTGACCCGGCGCAAACGCCCTTGAAGAGTTGCAGCATGGCGGAGCACGCCATCTGTGTCACGGAACACAGGACCGCTCTTTGGGGGCGCGTGTTCTTTGCGCAACGCCGCAGAGAATGCTCAAACAGCCATGATCAGGGCTGCCTGATATGCGCAGTTTCCTGTTGAATCCGCTGGGAAACCGCCGATTTCGGGAGCAAGCCAATTGCCGTAAGCCCCCGCACTGAAACAATTTGTTCAGGCTTGCGAAACAAAACCACGTATACAAATGACGCGCATCGGTTATAGTTTCTTCATTATCAAATTAAGAAATTAGAAATCTTCTTTACACTACCCTTGTGAGCACGACCCGCCTTTTGAGCACGCCCCGAATTTTCCGGGACATTTTGAAAAGACATTTTATTGATTTAGGAGTTTCCATTGCAGGTTTCCCCCGCGCTACAGGCACATCAGGACTTAGGCCAGATCCAGCTGTCGGAATCGTTTTACATGCGCGATTTCCTCGCCAGCAACATTGCGGATTTCTTTGGACTGCCCAACATCCCCGAAAACCCCGATCTCGCGATCCGCGCCGCGGCGCGGCTCAGTCAGGATCTGCTGGAACCCCTGCAGGCGCGCCACGGCACCATTACGATCCGTGCGGCCTATCGCTCACCGCTCGTGCACGGGTTTCGCGAGAAATACATCGAGAGCCATCCGGATGGCTGCCCTTGCGCCGCGGATGCGGCCCAGTCCCGGGCGATGATCTGGGACAAACCCGGTGATAACGGCGCGCTGGAAGCAGGTGTTTGCATCACGCTGCCCGCCCTGTCGAGCCGGTTGGCCGGCGGCGATGACTGGCGCTCTCTGGCATGGTGGATCCACGACAATCTCGACTACTCCTCGCAGGTCTTTTTCGACGGGGGAGAGGCTTTCTTTCTATCGTGGTCCGAAGATCCGGCCCGGGTGATCGAAAGCCGGTTGGAGCCGGTGGGCATCCTGACCCGACCGGGCATGGCCAACCACGCGATCGATCACTCCGGCTGGTATGCAAGCGGCAAGCTGCGGCGGCTGAACTGAACGGGCCTAGGGGTTCGAATTGGCCCCAATCACATCTTCCCGTTTCTGCGCGATATTCTCCGCCGTCCAGCTGGTCGGGATGCCCAGCGGATAGAGCACCACGAAAACGAGCAGGAGCATCTGTACGGGGCGGGCCTGTCTTGGAACCGGCGCCGGCAGGCGCGGCGCAAATCGCTTGCGGCGCAGCGCCAGGGTCAACAGGACCAGACCCAGCCCGGTCATGACCAGATTGAAGACCTGACCGGTTCCAAGCCCGAGCCACGCCGCCTCGTAATCGCGCAGAAGATCGACCGCGAACCGCAGCCCGGCATAAAGCGTCACGAACAGGCCCGTCACCACCCCCAAACCCGGCGGCCAGAGCCGGATGGCCACCATCAGGATCGGCAGGATCAGGAAATTCTTGGCACTCTCGTAAAGCGCCACCGGATGGCGTGCGCCCTCGAGATCAGGATAGATGAATGCCCATGGCACATCGGTGACCGATCCGACCACGCCGCCTTCGATGAAATTCCCGAGCCGGCCCACGGCCAGAAGGAACGCGCCGGGAACCACGATCTCATCGAGAAGCACCAGAAGCGGGATCCCGCGTGCCCGGGCGAAGATCACCGTCGCCGCCAGACCGCCCAGCAAAACCCCATGCGAGGCCATCCCTCCGGCCCACCAGTTGAGCGCTGCCCAGGGATGATCGCGGTAATACGCGAACTCGTAGACCAAGATGTCAAAGATCCGCCCGCCCAGCAGCACGCAGGCCGCAAAGAGGATCGTCAGCGCGTAGACGCCATGATCGGACAGGCCGCACGCCCGCCGGCGTATCCAGAACCAGACGAACACTCCGACAAACCCGAAGGAATAGACCGCGCCATACCAGTACAAGGCCCCCCAAGGGGTCGTCGCGATTGCCGGATCGAAATCATGTATCATCGCCCCCCTCGCGGCTGCTGATCGTGTCAAAGCGCTGATCTGCAAAGGCGCTGTTGATCTTTGATCCTGCTGGGAAATGTCTTTGTCCGCATTGACTTCGCTCAACACGGCGTCGCGAGCGCGCTTTAGAAAAATATTTTGATGTTTCGCCCACGATAGCGGAAAGTGGCCCTGTCAAAGGTATCTCCGGAGGCCATCCGCGCACCGGATCCATCCTTTGGGCCAATCGTTGGGGTCAATCGCTCAGGCCCATCGTTGAGGCCCATCATTCAGGAATGTCACAGGCAGATAGATTTTACATAGATTTGAGAGGGGGCCATGCGGCGAAGAGACTTCATTTACGCAGCGGTGAGCATACCGTTTGTCACCACCGCCACCACCGCCATCGCGAAGGCTTCAACTCCGACGATCGTCGCCCATGGCGGCGGCACCTTGTCGTGGTCCTTTGCCCGACAACTCCGGGGTTTGGCCGGGGGCAGGGACGCACAAATCCTGCTTGCGCCCTATTCGGCGAAGAACCCGTCCAAGAGAGCGGCTGAGGAACTTGCCAAGCTCAAGGGGCTGGGCTTTCGGAATATCGAGATACTCAACCTCAGTTCATTTCAGGCCGCGCGGAGCCAGATCAGAAATGCCGATATGCTCTGGTTTGCGGGCGGATCCCAAAGGCGACAGGCCGAAACGCTTCAAAGCGTGCCGGGCGTGCAAACGGAACTGCGCGAAGCCCATTCCAACGGCGTCATCATGGCCGGCAGCAGCGCGGGAGCCGCCGTGATGTCCCGGGTCATGATCACCGGCGGCAAGAAAGGCAATGTCAAAACTCAGCCGGGGCTCGGGTTCTGGGAGAACGTCGTGCTGGATCAACTGGTGGATGCGCGCAAACGGAAATACCGCTTGCGGGAGGTCATCAGCGCGAACCGAAGGCTGCTGGGACTGGGCCTCGATGAAGGCACATGGGTGGAATACTCCAACGGCATTGCCACGGTGGGCGGGCGCGGCGTCGCGCGTCTGGTCTACTGGTCCGATGGCATCAAGGAGATCGAGCGCGGCAAAGGGGCCCAATTCAAACTGTCTGGGTGATCGAAGAAGCGTGGCTTCAGGTCTCCGCAGGAGCAGAACAGCCGCGGGCGTCAAACGCCGTGTTCACGGACGAAAGAGGCCGGGCGGTGCGGTGCGTGCGCGCCACCCGGTCCTTCTTCAGGTCACGTCCATCCGTGGTCGTCCGCGGACACCATGGTTGTCCGGCCTCAGCTCTCTTCCGTCGTCACGACCGGATCCGAAACCTCGACAACAGGCGCGGGCTCGCCGGCCAGATCTCCCACCGGCTCTTCCTCGGGAAGCGCTGAACTGATCGCGTCAGGAGAGGGCAGGCTGCCGCGAATGGCGTCGAGAACCGTGCCACTGTCGGGACTGTCCGCATCCCCCTTGTTCCACGCCTCAAGCAGCTCCGCTTCCGCCGTTGTCACATCATCAAGCGTGGGCTCACCGGCATCGACGGTCGCCTGTGCGGCCGCAACCTCGGCCTCTCCGGGCTCTGTCGTGCCCGCGGTCAGAGCCTCGGCTTCGCTCACATCGGGGTAATCGAGCACCTCCCGCGCCGCGGTCAGATCGGGCTCGCTGGGTGCGGTCAGCCCGTCAAGCGACCCATAGGCGTCCAAGACGTCCTGAGCATCGAGATCGGCCTGCCCATCATCGATCGCATTGTCCAAAAGCGCCTGCGCCTCGAACGCCGCGGCCAGATCGACAACCGCCTGCGCGTCGGCAATGTCAGTCTCGCTCGGCGCATTCTCGATCACGGCATAGGCCTGAGCGAGATCCAGAACGGCCTGCGCATCGGTAAATTCGGTCAGGTCGGTTGCGTATTGGTAATCCGCGACGGCAAGAGCGGCCGCAAGACCCACAGGCCCGCTGAAGTTGCCGTTCCGGATATGGGCGAGCTTGGCGTTCGGGCTGGAATTCAGCGCGCCATTCAGATTGCCCAGATTGCTGGGATGCAGCGGCCCCTTCACCGGTCTGGAGGCAACCGCCGGGGCGCGCGATGTCGTCTTGGCCGAGGCCTGTTTGGTCGGCCGGGATCCGTTCAGAAAGCCTAGACCCGATTTCAGATTGGCTTTCAGCGAATTGAAGATTTCCTTACCGGACTTGCCGGACTGGCCAGACTTACCGGGCTTTGTGCCGCTATTGCCACGCGCAAAGGCTTTCTCGACGGATTTGCCCTTAGAGGCGGACTTGCCCCTGTCGCCGCCATTTCCCTTGCTGTCGCCACCGTTACCGTTTCCGTTGTTACCGCCGTTACCATTTCCATTGCCACCGTTGCCATTGCCGTTCTTGGCATAGGCGTAATCTGTGGTGGCCACTGTCACTACAATCGCTGTCGATCCGAGAAGTGCGACCGACAACGCGCACGCTTTCATGATTTGTACGGAGGATTTCTGCATTCCTAGCCCCATGTGGTTATTCAGACAAAGTCTCGTGAGGCGCGAAGATAGGCGCAATTCATGGAGAAATTGTGGCCTGAGACCGCAGGCCCTGTTGCCTCCAGAGCACGGCACGCAGGCGCGCAGGACATCAGCCGGATCGCGAAAAACGGTAACGCATTGAAAAATCGCCAAGATATTTGCGGAACCAGCGCTGTCAGCCAGCGGCATAAACACGCCGATATGGGGCAAAGCTGGCGGAGAGACAGGGATTCGAACCCTGGGTGGGCTTGCACCCACAACGGTTTTCGAGACCGCCCCGTTCGACCACTCCGGCACCTCTCCGCGCCCTGTTCGCAACAGGTGCGCGGTATCTAGCGGCCATATCCTGCCCACGCAAGTCCCAGTTGGAGGGTTTTTTGAGCGGATTGCCTCAAGGCGGGCCGGAACGCCGCAGCTTCGACAAAATCGTGCGCGGGCACGTTGTGGCAAACAGGTTGCGCGCTTATATTGATCGAAAGTGTTAGTGGAGTTGCGAATGCGAAAGGCGCTGATCGCCCTTATTACGGTGAGTTTGACCTGCATCGGTTCGGCGCAGGCCGATACCGGCTCGCTGATCGAGCGCTATTACGCCGCGCTCAAACTCGACAAGGTCTTCGAGATCCTGCGCAGCGAGGGGATCGAGGCCGGTGAAGAGATGACCGAGGATGGCAGCGTCAGCACGTCTCCGGCATGGACGCGGCGGCTCGAAGGGATTTATGCGATCGACAAGATGGAAGCCGCCTTCCGCTACGGGCTCGAATCCGCGGGTGATCTGCAGGAAGCGGAAGCCGCACTCGCATTTTTCGAAAGCCCTCTGGGCGCGCGGATTGTCGAGATCGAGCTTGAGGCCCGCGGCGCGCTCAATGACACCGATCTGGAAGAGGAAGTCCGCACCCGCGTCGAAAAGATGCGCGCCGACAAGGACGCGCGGATCGGCCTCTACGAGACCTTCGTCGAGGTCAACAACCTGATCGACAGCAACGTGATGGGCGCGCTCAACGCCAATCTCGCCTTCTATCAGGGCATGGCCACGACGCCGAGTTTCGAGGACGGGCTGCCAGAGGAATTCATGCTCTCGACGATCTGGGACCAGGAACCCGAGATCCGCGACAACATGAAGGACTGGACGATGAATTTCTCCGCTCTGGCCTATTCCACGCTGAGCGAGGACGAGATGCAGGACTATATCGACATCTCCAGGACCTCCGCCGGTCAGAAGCTCAATTCGGCGCTGTTTTCGGGCTTTGACCAGATGTTCGAAATGCAAAGTTTCGAGCTGGGGCGGGCGACGGCCGAATTCATGATGGGCGACGAGACCTGAGCGCGCGCCCCACGGCCCCGCACGGGCAGGGGCAACGTTGCAGATAAAGGCTTGACTTGACCGGGGCTTTCTCAGATAAGCCCGCATCCGTGGCCGATACTGGCGCACGGGACTTATTTGAAACATCGCTCTGAGCACAGGGCGCGCTGTCCGAGGTGGCCTTGAAAACAAGGCCTCGAACACCCGAAACGGGGACCACAGGGCGCGGAAGACAAGAAGGTATGCGATATGTTCGCGGTTCTGAAAACCGGCGGCAAGCAATACAAAGTCGCCTCGGGCGACGTTTTGCGGGTCGAAAAGCTGGATGCGACAGCCGGTGAGAAAGTCCAGTTCAACGATATTCTGATGGTTGGCAACAAGATCGGCGCGCCGCTCGTGGAAGATGCGGGCGTGCAGGCCGAGGTGATCGAACAGATCAAGGGCGTCAAGACCATCCACTTCGTCAAGCGCCGCCGGAAGCACGGCTCCAAGCGCACCAAGGGTCACCGCCAGCAGCTCACCCTGCTGCGCGTCACCGACATCCTCGAGAAGGGTGCCGGCAAGTCGGGCGTCAAAGCTGCCGTTGGCGGTGCTGGCGTGTCTGTGGCAGCCGTTGCCGCTGCAGCCCCCAAGAAGGCCGAGAAGCCGAAAGCCGAAGCCAAGCCCGCAGCCGAGAAGAAGGCCGCGCCGAAGAAAGCTGCACCGAAGAAAGCCGCCGCCAAGGCCGCTGACGCCGCTGCGGACGATCTCAAGGCGCTGTCGGGTGTCGGCCCCGCGCTCGAGAAGAAGCTTCTCGAAGCCGGTGTGACCACATTTGCCCAGATTGCAGCATGGACCGAAGAGGACGTGGCTGCTATGGACGAGAAACTGTCGTTCAAAGGCCGGATCCAGCGCGAAGGCTGGATCGAGCAGGCCAAAGAACTGGCTAAAGGTTAAGGAGAGAACGCATGGCACATAAAAAAGCAGGCGGTTCATCCCGTAACGGGCGCGACTCAGCCGGTCGCCGCCTTGGCGTCAAGAAATTCGGTGGCGAAGCCGTCATCCCGGGCAACATCATCTGCCGTCAGCGCGGCACCAAGTGGTGGCCGGGCGAGGGCGTTGGCATGGGCAAGGATCACACGATCTTTGCAACCGTCGACGGCGCCGTGAAATTCCACAAGGGTCTCAAGGGCCGCACCTTTATTTCGGTCCTCCCAGTGGCGGAGGCCGCAGAGTAACCGACCCTAAAAGGTTTAGACACATTCAGGGATCGGCAGACCAGCCGGTCCCTTTTCTTTTTTGAGCAAGGGCGTGAGTGATGAGCGTCGCACTGTCCAGTTTCGCAATCTTCGCTGCAAGTCAGGTCGGCACGCCCGGCCCGGCGAATATGGCGCTGCTGACGACGGGGGCGCGCTACGGCTTGCGGCGGGCGATGCCGTTTGTGGCCGGCGTCACGCTCGGCAAGCAGCTTGTGATCTGGCCGGTGGGCTTCGGGCTGATGGAACTGGCCACGCGCGCACCTTGGGTCTTCGAGACGCTGAAATGGCTCTCGGCGGCCTATATCGTCTTTCTGGCATGGCGGGTCGCCCATCTGCGCCTGAGCCCGTCGGACGCGGGTGTGGTGGTGCCGGGCTTTCTGGCGGGCCTGATCGTGCATCCGCTCAATCCCAAGGCCTGGGCCATGGTAACGGCGGGCTTCACCGCCTTCACCACGCCGGGCACCCCGGCCTTGCAGGCCACCACCACCATCGCGGTGGTGTTTCTGACCGCTCAGCTGTTCTTGCACCCGATGTATACCTATGGCGGGCAACAGCTGGCGCGCACCGTGGCGGGAACGGCCGCGGAGAAATACCTGATGTGGACACTGGCAAGCCTCACGGTCGCGTCGGTGCTGTTTGTGCTTTTTGGAGGAGGAAAGGCATGAGTTTCGAGGAAGTGATAGAACAACCCAGCATCCCGACCGACCGTCTGGTGCTGCGTCCGCTGGAGGCTTCCGACGCGGGCCTCATCGAGATGTATGGCTCCGACAAACGCGTGGCCTTCAACACATCGTCCATCCCGCACCCGCTGCCGCCCGGCTCGGCCCAAGCGTTCATCACCCGCGCCACAGCCGCTGAGCGGAGCGAAGACGTCTGGGCCATTGATGCGATCAACGCCACCGACGACGAAAGCGGCGCACAGAGCCGCGAACTGGTTGGGCTGATCTCGCTGGAACGGATGGATCGCGGCCAGTCGGAGGTCGGCTACTGGGTCGCGCCTGCCTACTGGAACACCGGCGTGGCCTCGGAGGCCGTCGAAGCGCTGATCCGCGCCAACCCGCAGGCCAACCGGACGATCTTCGCCTCGGTCTTTCAGGACAACCCCGCCTCGGCGCGCGTGCTGACCAATGCGGGCTTCGACTATATCGGCGATGCCGAGAGCTTCAGCGTTGCCCGTGACGCGGCCGTGCCGACATGGACCTATCTCAAAAAGCTCGATTGAGTTTGAAACCCGCTTTGCGTAAGCAGCGTGGGAATAACCGCCCCCGGAGGGCCTGAACGATGAAATTTCTCGACCTTGCGAAGGTGTATGTCCGCTCCGGCTCCGGCGGCGGCGGTGCGGTCAGTTTCCGGCGCGAGAAATACATCGAATATGGCGGCCCCGATGGCGGTGATGGCGGGCGCGGCGGCGATGTCGTGCTCGAGGTGGTCGAAGGCCTGAACACGCTGATTGACTTCCGCTACCAGCAGCATTTCTTTGCCAAGAACGGCCAGCCCGGCATGGGCAAACAGCGCACTGGCAAGGATGGCGACGATATCGTACTGCGCGTGCCGGTGGGCACCGAGGTGCTCGACGAGGACGAGGAAACCGTGATCGCCGATCTCACCGAAGTGGGCGAGCGGTTCATTCTCGCCAAGGGCGGCAATGGCGGCTTCGGCAACCTGCACTTCAAATCCTCCACCAATCAGGCCCCGCGCCGCGCCAATCCCGGCCAGCCCGGGGTCGAGCGCACCATCTGGCTGCGCCTCAAGCTGATCGCAGATGCGGGGCTTCTTGGCCTGCCCAACGCGGGCAAATCCACCTTTCTGGCCGCCTGTTCCAACGCGCGACCCAAGATCGCCGATTATCCCTTCACCACGCTGCATCCCAATCTCGGCGTGGTCGGGGTCGACAATGCCGAGTTCGTCATGGCCGATATTCCCGGCCTGATCGCCGGCGCCCATGAGGGCAGGGGGATCGGGGACCGCTTTCTGGGCCATGTGGAGCGCTGCGCGGTGCTGCTCCATCTCGTGGACGGCACATCCGAAACGGTGGTCGAGGATTACGAGACCATTATCGGAGAGCTGGAAGCCTATGGCGGCGTGCTGGCCGAGAAGCCGCGGGTCACGGCGCTCAACAAGATCGACGCGCTGGAACCCGAGGAAAAATCCGAGAAGCTGGCCGCGCTGGCCAAGGCCGCGGGCGGCCCCGTGATGGCCATGTCGGGCGTCAGCCACGAGGGGCTCACCAACGTGCTGCGCGCCGTGCGCGCGCAGATCGAAGACGACCGCATCCGCGAGAAGAAATCCAAGGAAAAGCCGGAACAATGGCATCCCTGAGCACCTATAGACGGCTTGTCATCAAGATCGGCTCGGCGCTTCTGGTCGACCGGCAAAGCGGCCAGCTGCGCACCGATTGGCTGCGCGCGCTGGCGGCCGATGTCGCGGCCCTCAAGGCGCGCGGGCAGGATGTCGTGCTCGTCTCCTCGGGCTCGATTGCACTGGGGCGCGGCGCGCTGGGGCTGGGCAACGGGGCGCTGGCGCTGGAGAAGTCCCAAGCCGCCGCCGCCGTGGGCCAGATCCGGCTTGCGCGCGCCTACGAGGACGCGCTCACGCCCCATGACATCGTCACCGCGCAGGTTCTGGTCACGCTCGAGGACAGCCGCGACCGCCGCCGCTATCTCAACTCGCGCGCAACGCTGGAACAGCTGCTCGGGCTCGGCGTCGTGCCGATCGTGAATGAAAACGACACCATCGCCACCGATGAAATCCGCTTTGGCGACAATGACCGGCTGGCCGCGCAGGTCGCCGTGACCGTCGGCGCCGATCTGGTGATCCTGCTCAGCGACGTGGACGGGCTTTACACCGCCAATCCGGCGGTTGAGGCCACGGCCACGCGGCTCGACCACGTCACCACGATCACGCCCGAGATCGAGGCCATGGCCGGCGATGCGGGCTCGGGGCTCTCCAAGGGCGGCATGAAGACCAAGCTGATGGCCGCCAAGACCGCCACGGCGGGCGGCGCCGCGCTCGTGATCACCCAAGGCACCGAGAACCACGCGCTGCGCGATCTCGAAACCGGCGCGAACGCCACATGGTTCCAGGCGCAGGATGACCCGCAGCTGGCCCGCAAGCGCTGGATCGCGGCGATGAAGCCCAAAGGCGCCGTCCATGTGGATGCGGGCGCCGCCCGTGCGCTTGGCGCGGGCAAGTCGCTGCTGCCCGCGGGCGTCACCTCTGTGACCGGCACGTTCGGGCGCGGCGATCCGATAGAGATCCTGTCGGTCGCGGGCGAGACACTGGCCACCGGGCTGATCCGTTACACCGCCGAGGAAGCCCGCCAGCTTCAGGGGCGGCACTCCTCGGAAATCGAGGCCATCCTTGGCTATCCGGGCCGCGCGGCCTTGGTGCATCGCGACGATATGGTGTTATAAGCGCACGGCGTGACGGCGGCGCGCGCAGGACAGACGAAACAGGGACAGACAGCAAGGCTGAGACAATGAAAGACCTCGAAAACATCCCCGAACTGATGGCCGATCTGGGCCAGCGCGCCAAAACCGCCGCCGCGGCCCTGTCCTTTGCCCCGGCCGAGCAGAAAACAGCCGCGCTGATGGCTGCGGCAGACGCTGTCTGGGCGGGCCGTGCCGATATTATCGCGGCCAATGCCAAGGATCTCGACTACGGCCGCGAGAAGGGGCTGTCGCCCGCGATGATGGACCGCCTCATGCTCGATGAGGCCCGCATCGAGGGCATCGTCGAAGGCTTGCGCGCCGTGGCGGGGCAGGAAGATCCCGTGGGCGAGGTTCTGGCCGAATGGGACCGGCCCAGCGGTCTGCATATCAAGCGCGTGCGCACCCCTCTGGGCGTCATCGGCGTGATCTACGAAAGCCGGCCCAATGTCACCGCGGATGCCGGTGCGCTGTGCCTGAAATCGGGCAATGCCGTGATCCTGCGCGGCGGCTCGGAGAGCTTCCATTCCTCCGGTGCGATCCACGCCTGCCTTGTGGCCGGTCTGACCAAGGCCGGTCTGCCCGCCGACGCGATCCAGCTTGTGCCGACCCGCGACCGCGCGGCGGTCAGCGAAATGCTGAAGATGACCGACACGATCGACGTGATCGTGCCCCGCGGCGGCAAGGGCCTTGTGGGCCTCGTCCAGCGCGAGGCCCGCGTGCCGGTCTTTGCCCATCTCGAGGGCATCGTGCATGTCTATCTCGACAAGGACGCCGATCCCGACAAGGCGCTCAGGGTCGTGATGAACGCCAAAACCCGCCGCACCGGCATCTGTGGTGCGGCCGAATGCCTGCTGATCCACGAAGACATCGTCGACACGATCGGGCAGGGGGTTGTGCGCGCGCTCATCGACGCGGGCGTGACGGTCCATGCCGACGCCACCCTGCAAAAGATCGACGGCACCGTGCCCGCCACCGAGCAGGACTGGGGCTTTGAATATCTCGACATGGACATCGCGGCGAAAACCGTCTCCGGCGTGGACGAGGCGATGGCGCATATCCGGACCTACGGCTCCAACCACACCGATTGCATCATCACCGAGGACCAGCCCACCGCGGAGCTGTTTCTCAACCGGCTCGATAGCGCCATCCTGATGCACAACGCCTCGACCCAGTTTGCCGATGGCGGCGAGTTCGGCATGGGCGCGGAGATCGGCATTGCCACCGGCAAGATGCATGCCCGCGGACCGGTCGGCGCAGCCCAGCTGACGAGCTTCAAATATATCGTTTCAGGCGAAGGAACCACGCGCCCATGAGTGATACCCCCGACAACCTCGTGCGCCGCACCGACTGGCCCGAAAGCATCAGCCGCGCCGTTGTCACGCCGCTGCAGCCCTCGGTCGTGTATGCCTCGCCGGATCCCGATACGCTCGACGCGCAATACGAGGGCCGCGCCCACGGCTACACCTACTCGCGCGAAGGCCACCCCAACGCCAGCGTTCTGGCCGCCAAGATCGACGCGCTGGAAACCGGCGCCGAGGGCGGGTTCATCACCGCCTCCGGCATGGCAGCGGTCACCGCGACCATGCTGGGCCTGCTTGAGACCGGCGATCACATCATCGGCGGTGACCAGCTTTACGGGCGCAGCCTGCGCATGCTCACCCAGGACCTGCCGCGCCTTGGCATCACCGCCACGCTGGCCGATCCCACCGATGCCGCCGCCATCGAGGCCGCGATCACGCCCAAGACACGGCTGATCCTCGTGGAGGTGGTCTCCAACCCGACCCTGCGCGTGGCCGACATGGACGCGATCGCCGAGATCGCCAAGCGTCACGGGCTGATCCTTGTCGTCGACAACACCTTCACCACGCCGCGCGCCTTCCGCGCGTTCGAGCGCGGCGCCGACGTGGTGATCCACTCGGTCACCAAGCTTCTGGCCGGACATTCCGACGCCATGCTGGGCTATGTCTGCGCCCGCGACCCCGAACACCGCACCGCCATCGAGGGCACGATCGTCACGCTGGGCCTCACGCCAAGCCCCTATGACTGCTGGATGGCCGAACGCGGGCTGATGAGCTTTCACTTGCGCTATGACCGCGCCGAGGAAAACGCCGCCGCCCTTGCCGATCACATCGCGGGGCTGCCGGGGCTGAAACAGGTGCTCTACCCGGGCCGGCCCGATCACCCCGATCACAACCGCGCCGGCGCGCTTCTGGGGCCGCGCTTTGGCAATATGGTCAGCTTCGTGCTCGACGGGGGCCGCGCGCAGGCCAACGCTCTCAGCCGCGCCATGCCCAACATGGCCTTCGCGCCCACGCTGGGCGATATCGGCACCACGCTGAGCCACGCCGCATCGTCGTCCCACCGCGGCCTAACCGAGGAAGGGCGCGCCGCACTGGGCATCACCGAAGGCTTCTTCCGCGTCTCCGTCGGCGTTGAAGACATCGAACTGCTGAAAGCCGAGTTCACCCGCGGGTTCGCAGCACTCTGAGGCACCTTGGGAGGGGCTGGCTAGCACAATGTTGACGCCGTCTGTTCAGTCCGTTCTGGCCGGTGTGCCGATTCCGGTGATGGTGATCGACGCAAACTACCGCGTCATCATGACCAACGGCCCCACGATCGAGCTCTTCAGCAACGATCCGCTGGGCATGAATGCGGTGACGCTCCTGCGCCAGCCGGCAGTGCTGACGGCCATCGATCACGCCGTGCGCGACGGGCGCGACAGCACGGCGCGTTTCGTATTCAACGGCATCTCCGGCGAGATTGCCTACGATTTCAAGGCGCATCCGCTGCTCGATGAAGCAGGCCGCACAGGCGGCGCGGTGCTCAGCTTCGAGGATCAGAGCCAGAAAGAGGAATCCGAGCTGATCCGGCGCGACTTCATCGCCAATGTCAGCCATGAGCTGCGCACCCCTCTGACCAGCCTGACGGGGTTCATCGAAACCCTGAAAACCACGGCGCGCGACGACCCCGACGCGCGCGGCCGGTTTCTCGAGATCATGGAAAAGGAGGCCCACCGGATGGGCCGCATGGTGCGCGACCTGCTTTCGCTGAGCCGGGTCGAAGCCGACGAGCGCGTGCGCCCGCGCGACGAGGTCGACCTCTGCGCCGTGATCCGCTCGGTCGTGGCCACGCTGGAGGGCAAGCTGCAGGACGCACAGATCACCGTGGAGACCAGCGGCACCGACGAAGCCCATAAAGTTCTGGGGGACCGGGATCAACTGACCCAGCTTTTCCTCAACCTCATCGAGAACGCGATCAAATATGGCGGGCCGGGCAAGGTGATCGGAATTTCTGTCAGCGAGACGCCCTTGGACCAGACCTTGCGGCTTCCGGCGGTCCGCGCCGACATTTCCGATCAGGGCGAGGGAATCGATCCGTTACATTTGCCGCGCCTGACCGAGCGATTCTACCGTATCGATGACCACAGAAGCCGCGAAATGGGCGGAACCGGTCTGGGACTGGCGATCGTGAAGCATATTATCCATCGCCACCGCGGCCGCCTGAAAATCTCTTCCAAACAAGGGGATGGAAGCGTTTTCTCGGTCATTCTGCCGACCGCCTGAACAGATACTCCGGATAAAATCCGGCCCGTCATAAAACTTTTACAAAAGCTTCACAAAAGCGCATCCACCGGCCTTTAGAGCGCTGGCTCACGATGGGACCCGTTTGGGGGTTCTCATGGCTCTATCTTACCTGGGAGAAGCGCATGTTGTTCTTCAAAATCGCCGCCGCGACCGCTCTGGTCACCGCAACCGCAGCCACCACAGCTTTCGCGCGCGACCAGATCCGCGTTGTCGGCTCGTCCACCGTATTTCCCTTCTCGACCGCCGTTGCCGAACAGTTCGGCCGCAGCACCGACTTCCAGACCCCTGTCGTCGAGGCGACCGGATCGGGCGGGGGCCTGAAACTCTTCTGCGCCGGGGTCGGCACCGACCATCCCGACGTCACCAACGCATCGCGCCGGATCAAGGAGAAGGAATTCAAGCTCTGCGTAGAGAATGGCGTCACCGAAGTGACCGAAGCCATGATCGGCTATGACGGGATCGTCATGGCCAATGCCAAGGGCGGCCCCGAGTTTGAACTGAGCCGCGAACAGATCGTCACGGCGCTGGCCGCACAGGGCCCGCTGCCCACCATGTGGAACGAGGTCGACCCGATCCTTCCGGCAATCAAGATCGAGGTCCTCGGCCCGCCGCCCTCCTCGGGCACGCGTGACGCGTTCGAGGAACTGGTCATGCATGAGGGCTGCGAGGGGGCCGGCATCGCCTGTGACGGCATCACCATCCGCGAGGACGGCGCCTTCATCGAAGCGGGCGAGAACGACAACCTGATCGTCTCCAAGCTCGAAGCCAACCCGAACGCTCTGGGCATTTTCGGCTTCTCCTTCCTCGACCAGAATTCCGACGCGCTTCAGGGCGCCGTCGTTGACGGTGTCGAGCCCGAGTTCGACAACATTGCCGAGGGCGACTATCCGGTGTCCCGCTCGCTGTTCTTCTACATCAAGACCGCCCATGTGGGCGTCGTGCCCGGCCTGCAGGAATTTGCAGACGAGTTCATGTCCGACGCGGCGGCCGGTGAGGAAGGCTACCTCGTCGACAAGGGTCTGATCCCGCTGACCGAGGACGAGCTTGAAACGGTCTCCGGCAACGTCGCCGCGATGACGCCGCTGACCGAGGACGACTTCAAGTAACGGGTCCAAGACCAATCCGGAGCGGGCAAGGACGCTTGTCCGCTCTGACCTGAAATACGAAGCGACCATCCCGAAGACGGACAGGGTCGCAAGGACGAGGGCAAATGCTGTTAACCGGCTCGATCGCAGTCTGCGCCATAGCGCTGTTTTTCTTCTTTTCCGCCCGGCGCCGCGCGCATGCGGTGGTGAATGGCGAAATCCAGACGCTGCATTCCAGACCGAATTACCACGGGCTTTACGCCCTGCTGGTCTCCTTTCTGGGGGGCCTTGCGATGCTGCTTATCGTCGGCACGGTCTGGGGCCAGCTGATCGAGCAGGGGCTGGCCTCCGACATCCGCGAGGCCCAGCCGGATCTCTCCCCGATCGAGGTGGAACTGGTGCTCTCGGACGCCAAGGCGCTGGCCGAGGGCGGTGTGGCCTCCAAGACCGACGACCTGCGCGAAGCGCTTGCCGAAACGCTGAAGACGCAATCCGCCCTGCACCGCAACGGCACGCTGGTTCTGGCGATCGGCTTCACGCTGCTTCTGGGTGCATGGTCCTACCGGTCTGTCGCGGCCGGGTGGCGGGCCCGCAACAAGTCCGAGACGGTGATCGAACGGCTCATGCTCGCCATGGCGGTGATCGCGATCCTGACGACGCTGGGCATCGTGATGTCGCTGATCTTCGAGACCGTGAACTTCTTCGACAATATCGGCTGGCGCGTCGACAAATACCTGTTCGGCACCAATTGGAGCCCGCTTTCGGGCGTGCAGGCCGGCAAGCTCGACCCCGAGAAGGTCGGCGCGATACCGCTTTTCGCCGGCACCCTGCTGATCACGGTGATCGCCATCCTCGTGGCCGCCCCGATCGGGCTGTTCGCCGCGATCTACCTCAGCGAGTTCGCCAGCCCGCGGGTGCGCGCATGGACCAAGCCGATGCTCGAGATCCTCGCCGGCATCCCCACCGTGGTCTACGGCTTTTTCGCCGCGATCACGCTGGCGCCGTTCCTGCGCAATTCCGGCGAGGCGGTCGGACTGTCGATCGCATCTGAATCCGCGCTGGCCGCGGGCATCGTCATGGGCATCATGATCATCCCGTTCATCTCGTCGCTGTCCGACGACGTCATCAACTCCGTGCCGCAATCGCTGCGCGACGGCTCTTACGGGCTGGGCGCGACCAAGGCGGAAACGATCCGGCAGGTGGTGCTGCCCGCCGCGCTGCCGGGCATCGTGTCGGCGGTGCTTCTGGGCGTCTCGCGCGCCGTGGGCGAGACGATGATCGTCGTGATGGCCGCGGGGCAGGGCGCCAACCTGACCGCCAACCCGCTGGAAGCCGTGACCACCGTCACGGTGCAGATCGTCATGCTGATCACCGGCGACACCGAGGCCTCCACGGCCGCCGGCCCCGCCTTCACACTCGGCTTCACGCTGTTCTGCGTGACCTTGCTGATGAACGTCATCGCGCAGCGCATCGTGCGCCGCTACCGTGAACTTTACGACTAGGGGCGGCGACCATGGTTGACATGACATCCCTCACCGAAATGCACTCCGGACCGGCGGCCACCGCGCGGATCCGCAAACGCCGCTTTGCCGAGACCCGCCTGAAGGCCTACGGGATCCTCGCGATCTTTCTGGCCGGGGCCGCCCTTGTGGCGCTGCTCTCCTCGGTGGTGGGCAAGGCCGTGGGCGCGCTGAGCGAAACCTACATCACCTTCCCCGTGACCCTCGAGGCTGCCGAGATCGATCCCGAGGCCACCGGCGATCCCGCTGTGATCCGGCGCGGTGATTTTTCCGGCCTGACCAAGGACATGCTCAAGGAGCAGTTTCCCAACGCCAAGGGCCGCAAGACCCGCCGCGCGCTTTATGACCTGACCTCCTCGGGGGCCGCGTTCGAACTGGCCGATTACGTCGCGCAGAACCCGCAGCTTGTGGGCGAGACGATCGAGTTCCGCTTTCTCGCCTCCGACGTGACCGACCTCTATCTCAAGGAGGATTTCGGCAAGCTGGAGGAGGCCCCCGTGCAAGGCCGCCTGACGGCGTCCGAGGACGGCAAACAGATGCGGATCACCTCGACCGCCAGTGACTTCGCGAATGTCCTGAAGGATGTGAAGGCAGGTCTTGTGCGCGAAGCCGAGCGGATCCGCCGTCAGGCCGCCCTGCAGCAAAACGGCGTGGTCTTCTACGAGGACGCGCTGGCCAAGGCCGAAACCGAAGAGGCCCGCAAAAAGGCCGAGGCGCAGCTGAACGCGCGCATCGCGGCGCGCGACAAGCTTCTGGCCGAGGCCGAGGCGATCGACGCGCGCTCGGCTGACGCCGCGGCCTCTGAGGAGCTTGGCGAAGACAACCGTTCGGTCCTGATCAGCGCCAATGGTGGCTGGTTCAAGGTCACGACGCTGGAGCCCACAGTCGCGGTGGCCGACATGATCACGGCCCCCGACAGCCCGATCGAGAACAGCGCCGACTGGACGCTGATGATCACCGAACTGCCCGAAAGCTCGCGCAAGATCACCGACGCCCAGATCGTCTGGATCGAAACGCTGCAGGCGCGCGGTCAGGTCGACCAGGTGTTCAACACGCGCTTTTTCACCAGCGGGGATTCGCGCGAGCCCGAACTGGCCGGCATCTGGGGCGCTGCGGTCGGCTCTTTCTGGACCATGCTGGTCACCTTCGTGCTGGCCTTCCCGGTGGGCGTGTTCGCCGCGATCTACCTTGAGGAATTCGCGCCCAAGAACAAGCTGACGGACTTCATCGAGGTCAATATCAACAACCTCGCCGCCGTGCCCTCCATCGTGTTCGGCCTGCTGGGCCTGTCGGTCTTTCTTGGCGTCTTCGGCGTGCCGCGATCGGCCCCCATCGCGGGGGGTCTGGTGCTGGCGCTGATGACATTGCCCACGATCATCATCGCCTCGCGCGCCGCGATCCGTGCCGTGCCGCCCTCGATCCGCGACGCCGCGATCGGGCTGGGCGCGAGCCGCCTGCAGGCAGTGTTCCACCACGTGCTGCCGCTGGCCATGCCGGGCATCCTGACCGGAACGATCATCGGCATGGCGCAGGCCTTGGGCGAAACCGCCCCGCTGATCATGATCGGCATGGTGGCCTTTATCGTCGATATTCCCTCCGGCATCACCGACAGCGCCAGCGTCCTGCCGGTGCAGGTGTTCCGCTGGTCGGACTTCCCGGAACGTGCGTTTGAAGCGCGCACAGCAGCCGCGATTTGCGTTTTGCTGACGTTCCTTGTGATTATGAACGCGCTTGCAGTCTTCCTGCGCAAGCGCTTTGAACGCCGTTGGTAAAACGAGGGTTTGAAAATGAATGATATGCGAGCTGTGGAGATGACAATGCCCTCGGAAATCAAGATCTCGGCAAAATCCGTGGACGTGTTCTATGACGACACGCATGCGATCAAGAACGTGGATGTGGAGATCGAGAACCGCGCCGTCACGGCCTTTATCGGGCCATCGGGATGCGGCAAATCCACCTTCCTGCGCTGCCTGAACCGGATGAACGACACGATCGACTCCTGCCGCGTGACCGGCGATATCATGCTCGACGGCACCGATATCTACCGCCGCGACGTCGATCCGGTGCAGCTGCGCGCCCGCGTCGGCATGGTGTTCCAGAAGCCCAACCCGTTCCCCAAAAGCATCTACGACAACGTCGCCTACGGGCCGAAGATCCACGGTCTGGCCAAGAACAAGGCCGAGCTGGACGAGATCGTCGAGAAATCCCTGCGCCGCGCCGCGATCTGGGACGAGGTGAAGGACCGGCTCGACCAGCCCGGCACGGGGCTCTCGGGCGGCCAGCAGCAGCGCCTGTGCATCGGCCGCGCCATCGCCACCGCACCCGAGGTTCTGCTGATGGATGAGCCTTGCTCGGCGCTCGATCCGATTGCCACCGCACAGGTCGAAGAGCTGATCGACGAGCTGCGCACCAGCTACACGGTGATCATCGTGACCCACTCGATGCAGCAGGCCGCGCGCGTCAGCCAGAAAACGGCTTTCTTCCATCTCGGGGAAATGGTCGAATATGACGACACCGCAACGATCTTCACCAACCCCGTGGACAGCCGCACGGAAAGCTACATTACCGGCCGGATCGGCTAGGAGAGACCGAAGACATGTCTATGGATAACGCACATATCGCCTCTGCCTTCGACAGGGACCTCGAAAGCATTCAGGCCCTAATCATGAAAATGGGCGGACTGGTGGAAACCGCGATCTCGGATGCGGCCCGCTCGCTCGAGAACCGCGACACCGATCTGGCCAAGACCGTCTGGAAGAACGACGCGGTGATCGACGCGCTCGAGGAAGAGGTCAGTTCCGAGGTGGCCCGCGTCATCGCCATGCGCAGCCCGACCGCGGGCGACCTGCGCACCGTGCTGACGGTGCTCAAGGTCTCCAACAACCTCGAGCGGATCGGCGATTATGCCAAGAACCTCGCCAAACGGACCTCGGCCCTGTCGGAAATGCAGCCGGTCAACGGCTCGGGTGGCGCCTTGCGGCGGATGTCGAAATCCGTGGGCCTGATGCTGAAGGATTCGCTCGACGCCTATATCCAGCGCGATGCGGACCTCGCCCATGACGTGCGCGACCGCGACTCGGAGGTGGACCAGATGTACAACGCCCTGTTCCGCGAATTCCTCACCCACATGATGGAAGACCCGCGCAACATCACGCCATGCATGCACCTGCATTTCATCGCCAAGAATATCGAACGGATGGGCGATCACGTGACCTCGATCGCAGAGCAGGTGATCTACCTGGTGACCGGCGAGATGCCCGAGGACGACCGCGACAAGTCCGACAAGACGGCGTTCATATCCAAGATCTAGAGCATTAAAATGGCCTCGCAACCTCTTGTTTTAATTGTTGAAGACGATGTCTCCCAGCGTGAGGTTCTGGCCTATAACATCCGCGCGGAGGGCTACCGCGTCGAAACCGCTGCAAGCGGCGACGAAGCGATCCTGATGGTCCGCGACGAGGTGCCCGATCTCATCGTGCTCGACTGGATGCTGCCCAATGTGTCGGGCATCGAGGTCTGCCGCCAGCTCAAGATGTCGGCGCAGACCCAGCGTGTGCCCGTGATCATGCTCTCGGCGCGCTCCGAGGAAGACGACCGCGTGCGCGGGCTCGAGACCGGTGCCGACGACTATATCGTCAAACCCTATTCGGTGGCCGAATTGCTGGCGCGCATCCGCACCCAGCTGCGCCGGACGCGGCCGGCATCGGTGGGCGAACGGCTCGAGTTCGGGGATATCCTGCTCGATATCGAGGAACACCGCGTCTATCGCGGCGACACGCCGCTCAAGCTGGGCCCGATCGAGTTTCGCCTGCTGACGACCTTCATGGAGCGTCCGGGCCGGGTCTGGAGCCGCGAGCAATTGCTCGACCGCGTCTGGGGCCGGGAGGTCTATGTCGACAGCCGCACCGTCGACGTGCATGTCGGGCGTTTGCGCAAGGTCCTGTGCAGCACCGGCGGCGAGGATCCGCTGCGCACCGTGCGCGGCGCGGGCTACGCGCTGGGGTAGGGCTGCGCCCGCTCAGTCGCGGATGAAAATGCCGCGCTGCTCACCCACCGCCGCCTCAATGAATTCCGTCATCGTGCGCACCTTCGCCGGCAGGCGGTCATAGGGCGGAAAGAACGCCGTCAGCCAGATCGGCGGCAAAAGCCAGTCTTCCATCACCTGCACCAGCTTGCCCTCGGCCAGAAAGGGCTCGGCGATGAAGCGGGGCAGGATCGCCAGCCCCTCGTGACGCGCGGCCATCTCGGCCAGCATATCGCCATTGTTGCACTCGAACCCGTAGCGCGGCGCGACACTGACGATCGTGCCCTGACCGGCATGGGTCATGGTCACGTCGCGCCCGCCGGCGAAATGGGAATAGGCCAGACAGTCATGGGTCGCGAGGTCTTCGGGGGTCTCGGGCCGTCCGGCCCGCTCCAGATATCCCGGCGAGGCCATAACGCCCCGCGGCACGCTGCAGATCTTGCGCCAGATCGTCGATTTGTCCGAGGGCGGGCCGGAAATCCGGAGCGCCATGTCGTAATCTTCCGACAGGATGTCGATGAACCGGTCGGTCAGATCCAGCCTGAGGTCGATCTCGGGATGCAGGATCCGGAACCGCGCGATCACATCGGGCAGAAACCGCAGCCCCAGCGACAGGGGCGCGCTCAGGCGCAGCGTCCCGCTCAGGCTGTTTTGATCCTCGCGCAGCTGCGCATTGGCCCGGTCCAGCTCACGCAGCAGGTGGCGGGCGCGTTCGAGATAGGCCTGTCCGGCAAGCGTCGGGCTGACCGAGCGGGTGGTGCGCACCAGAAGCTGCGCGCCCAGCTCCGTCTCCAGCTGCGAGACATGGCGCGTCGCGGCACTGGCGGAGATCTTGAGATGCCGCGCGGCAGAGGCAAAACTGCCGCGGGTGGCCACTTCCACGAAGACCGCGATCCGTTCGATTTGTCCGCTCATGCGGTCCCCCTTCCGTCACACCGGCCGCATCGGGCCATTATTGCATATTCTGCAATATATAATCGCAGATTATCCCACTTATTAAAATGCCCGGCGCGCCGCATATAGGGGGCAACACGAAAAAAGGCATCGCGCCGAAAGGAAGTCCCGCATGATTTCGCAAATCAAAGGTCTGCATCACGTCACCTCCATGGCCAGTGACGCCGTCAGCAACAACGCGTTTTTCACCGATGTGCTCGGCCTGCGCCGGGTCAAGAAAACCGTCAATTTCGACGCGCCGGATGTCTATCACCTCTATTACGGCGATGAGCTCGGCTCCCCCGGCTCGGTCATGACCTATTTCCCGTTTCAAGGCATGCCGCGCGGCCGCCACGGCACGGGCGAGGTCGGCGTCACGGCCTTTTCCGTGCCCGAGGGCGCGCTGGGGCACTGGAAAGAGCGGTTCGAGACCTTCGGCGTTCAGGGTCTGCGCGAAGACACCGCCTTTGGCGAGGCGCGCCTGTTGTTCACCGGCCCCGATGGCGACGAGTTCGCCCTGATCGAGCACAAGGACGACCCTCGTCCGGCCTGGACCAGCACGATCGGCAATGACACCGCGATCCGCGGCTTCCACTCCGCCGCGATGCGACTGCGCGATGGCGGGGCCAGCGCCGAGTTGCTGGAATATATGGGCTATGAGAAGATCGCGCAGTCGGGCGATGTGAAACGCTTCGCCGTGCCCGGCGGCAACGGGGCCGACATTATCGACATCGAAACACTTCCCGGCGCGGCCGCCGCAGGGCAGGGCGCGGGCTCGGTGCATCACATCGCCTTCGCGGTCGAGGACCGCGCCGCGCAGCTCGATGTGCGCAAGGCGCTGATGGACACGGGCTATCAGGTTACGCCGGTGATCGACCGCGATTACTTCTGGGCGATTTATTTCCGCACCCCGGGCGGCGTGCTCTTCGAAGTGGCCACCAACGAACCCGGCTTCGACCGCGACGAGGACACCGCGCATCTGGGCGAGGCGCTGAAACTGCCCAGCCAGCACGAACACCTGCGCGCAGCACTTGAGCAGCACCTCCAGCCGCTGCCGGCCTGAAAGGACCAGAGCCATGTCGACCAATGCCTATGACTACGCGGAAACGCCCGCACCGGCGGGCGCGCCGCTTGTGGTGGCCTTCCACGGCACCGGCGGCGACGCGCACCAGTTCACAGACCTGCTGCGCGAACTTGCCCCCGGGGCGCATCTGATCGCGCCGCGCGGTGACGTCTCCGAGAGGGGCGCGCTGCGCTATTTCAAACGAACGGGCGAGGGGGTCTACGACATGGAGGACCTCCACCTGCGCACCGAGAAGATGGCCGGCTTCCTGAAGGCCCAGATCGCGCGGATCAAGCCCGCGCGGGTGATCGGGCTGGGCTATTCCAACGGGGCCAATATTCTGGCCAGCGTGATGTTCCGCGATGCCGTATTTTTCGACGAGGCCGTGTTGATGCACCCGCTGATCCCGTTCGAGCCCGCGCCGAACGCAGGTCTCGCAGCGGCCCGCATCCTGATCACGGCGGGGCGCAATGATCCGATCTGCCCCGCGCCGTTGACGCAGGCCCTTGCAGACTATCTTGAGGCGCAGGGCAGTGACCTGACCCTCGACTGGCACGAGGGCGGTCACGAGCTGCGCCACAGCGAACTGGCTGCCTTGCGCAATTTCTTCACGACGACCCCGGCCTTGGCCGGCTAGATGACACCGAATTCCCCCTTTGGGGCCAGATGGCAGGAGTGACAGATGAGTTGGAATCCGACGATTGAACCGCAATGCCCCGAGGCGGGCTCTCTGGATGCGATCGAGACCATGATCGTGCCGCGCGCCCGCGACCTTGGCGGGTTCGAGGTGCGCCGCGCGCTGCCCTCGCCCAAGCGCCAGATGGTGGGGCCGTTTGTCTTCTTCGACCAGATGGGCCCGGCAGAATTCATCACGTCGCAAGGCATCGACGTGCGCCCGCATCCCCATATCGGGTTGGCCACCGTGACCTATCTCTATCAGGGCGAGTTCCAGCACCGCGACAGCCTCGGCACCAACCAGATGATCTATCCCGGAGAGGTCAACTGGATGATCGCGGGCAACGGCGTCACCCATTCCGAGCGGACCAGCGCCGAGACCCGCAAGGGCCCCAGCAGCCTGTTCGGGATCCAGACATGGGTCGCGCTGCCGGAAAAGGACGAGGACACCGATGCGGGGTTCGAGCATCACGGCGAGGCCGCGCTGCCCTTCCTTGAAGGGGAAGGCAAAGAGGTGCGGCTGATCCTTGGAAACGCGTGGGGCGAGCGCGCGCCCACCAAGACCTTTTCGGAGATGTTTTACGCCGACGCGGTGCTCGAGGCCGGTGCGCGCCTGCCAATGCCCGACAATCACGAGGATCGCGGGATCTACATCACCCAAGGCTCCGTCGAGATCTCGGGCGACGTGTTCGAGGCCGGCCAGATGATGGTCTTCCGCCCCGGCGACGCGATTACCGTGACCGCCGGCCCCGCCGGCGCCCGCCTGATGCTTCTGGGCGGCGAGACACTGAACGGGCCCCGCTATATCTGGTGGAATTTCGTCTCCTCCTCGCGCGAAAAGATCGAGGCCGCGAAAGAGGCGTGGGCCGACGGCGATTGGGAACACGGCCGCTTCCAGTTGCCCTCCGGCGATGTCGACGAATTCACGCCGCTGCCCGAAAAAGCGATCATGTCAGGCGGCCGCTAGGCGCTTTGCGGCCCCGCAGACGCGGGCGCGGGCGCGGCGGCAGGCCAAGCGCGAAGCGGACCGCATCGCCTGCACGCGCGAATTTGCGGCGGTGGCGCACGGACAGGACGCCGCGCGCCAGCCCGCCCAACGGGCCGAACACACGCCGCATAACGCGCGCCCGCGCCGCCAGCAGCGCCGGATCGCGCCAGTCGTCTCCGGTGCTGGGGCCTGCGTGCCAGCCGGTTGCAACAGGGATATGGCGGCCCTTCAGGCCCGCGCGCAGGGCATCGGCGATGAAGACGAACTCATCCCCGATCGGCACCTCGGCCCCCAGCCCAAACTCCGGATCAAAAGCCAGACCCGCCGCGCGGAAAGCGGCCACGCGGATCATCAACTCCGGCGTCGCGGTGCGCGCGGAATTCCACAGCCGCAGGCGATGCGGGCGGGCGCGCCAGCTCCGTCCGGCCACACCGTCGCGCCGTCCGGTCACGAAATCGAGCGTCGGGGTCTTCTGCAGCGTCTCTGCCAAGGTTCGGATGCCATTGGCGTCAGGCACCATGTCATCGTCGTAGAACAAAAGCAGTGGCGTGCGGCAATGGGCGAGCGCCAGATTGCGGCTCCGCGCGACGCCGGTCCCGCGTTGCCAGAGGCTGGAAATATCATCGCGCTGCCAATGCGGGGGCAGGGCGCGCGGGCCAAGTCCCTCATGCTGGATAACCAAAAGGTAAGTCATGCCGGTATAGGGTGGCGGCGGGGCGGCCTTGGGCAGACGCCCATCCAGCGTGGAAATCGCGATGGTCAGCCCGAGATCGCGCCTCATGCCGCAGCCCCCGCCAGACACAGGCGGGTCCGAGAAGGAGCACAAGCCTGACCACGCCCGCAATCTCCATCCTCATGCCCGTGTTCAACGCCCGCGAGACCCTGCTGCGCGCGGTCCGCTCGGTGCGGGCGCAGCGCCGCACCGACTGGGAACTTCTCATCGTCGATGACGGCTCGCAGGACGGAAGTGCCGCGCTCGCACGCAGGCTGGCCCTGCGCGACGATCGGCTTCGGGTGCTCTGCCACGGGCAAAGACGCTGGGCCGCTCAGGCCCGCAATACTGCGCTTCGTGCTGCCCGCGGGCGGTTTATCGCCTTTCTCGACGCGGATGACGCGTGGTTGCCGGAAAAGCTGCACGCCCAGATCGGGCTGATGGAACAGACCGGTGCTGCGTTTACCTATACCGGCTTTCGCCGCTGCTCGGCCAAGGGCACGGCCCGCTCGGTTCGCGTTCCTGCCCGCGTAAGCCGGTCCGAGCTTCTGCGCGGCAACGTGATCGGCTGCCTCACGGCGGCCTATGACAGCCGGATCCTTGGAAAATGCCCGATGCCGGAGCTGCGCCAGCGCCATGATCACGCGCTCTGGCTCGATCTTCTGACACGCGTGCCCCATGCCACGGGCCTGCCCGAGATCCACGCCATTCATTACCGGCAGCCCGCGTCCCTGAGCGCCAACACCCTGCGCTCGGCCAAGGCGACCTACGCGATGCTGCGCGGACATGCGGGGCTCTCCTGCCCCCGCGCGGCAGCCTGTCTTGGCGCGCATTACGTGAACCGGGTCCAGAACATCTACCTCACGCCCTGAGATAGGCCGAGAAGGCCCCGAACAGGTGATAGAAGCTGGAGCTTGGCATCCGGCGCGAACACAGCGTCAGATCCGCCCGCCGTTCGTCATACCAGCCGCCTGCAACCGGCGTGGACAGGTAATGGCGGAAGATCAGCGTCACGATCCGGCCCGGCCGGGCCTGCGGCGGCACCGCGTAGCCGCGCCGCTGCATCACGAGCGCGGCTTTCAGGAATTCCGTCTGCGGCCACAGCCGGCTTTTGCGATCGCAGGGCAGGGTGGCGTTGGGCGGCAATCCTGCTTCGGTCTGGCTTTCGACCACGGCCTCAAACATCCGCGCCAGATCCACCCCCGATGTCTGGCCCGTCACCGTCTCGTAACGATCGATCAGATGGACCCATTCGGCCCCGTGGCCCGGCTCGATGCGCTGGCCGTCCTCTACGGGCTGCCAGTCGGCCTCGAAAAACTCCAGCACCTGCCCGTCCGGGTTCAGAAATTGCGTTTTGAGCAGCGCCAGACATTCCGCCGCCACGTCCCGCCAGACCGGGTTGGAAGTGGCCTCGAACATCTCTGTCGCGGCCTCGAAGAGATGCATGTGACTGTTTTGCGTGCGCCGCGTGGTGTGGGAGAGTTCCTCGTGCCAGCCGGTCGCGGTGCGCAAACGCGCCAATGCCTGCAAGAGGGCCGCACGATCCTCCGCCCGGCCCAGCCCGATCCGTTCCATCCCGGAAGCGGCAAGGATCATGAAAGCAAGATCATAAAGCCGGTGCGGCGCATGGGTCACGCCGCCCGACGGGGTGAACCCCGCCGCCAGCCGCCCCGACGTGGCCCGCAGACCTGTCCCCAACGCATAATCGAACAGCCCGCGTGCCTGCGCGCCGTAATCGCCCAGCCCTTGCCGCGTCGCTTCGGCAAAGACGAACGCATTGCGGGGATGGATGCGCATCCGCTTGTCGAGACGGCGCAGCGGGCGGCCGGAGTGGTCAAGCGCCTCCCACGCGCCGCCGCGCACCGTGTCAATCCCGCGCCGCGACCACAACACCAGCGCATCGCTGCACAGCCAGTCCCGCACCTGTTGCCTGCGCATCTCTCTCATCATCGGGCCTTTCTACGAACACGCCCCAAGCATCGCGCCCCGATCTTTCCTGAAATTCCTTTCAATTTGAGAAAGACGCGCCGCAAATTGCGTAAAAATGCGGGGATTTTCCTCGGCGGATCCTAACGCGTCGGAAAGCCCTGCGTCGTAGAAGCCTGCAGCGTAGAACGTGCAAGGGCCCTCCATGCCGGAAGTGATACAGACAGGAAATCTGCCCTTGGGCAGTCTCGGCGCCGATCCCGTGATCTGGCAGCTCTTTTCCGGGCTGCGCGACGGGGAGGAGACCCTGTTTGTCCTCACCCGCGAGGGCGGCTTTGCCGCCTTTGACCTCGCACAGGGCCAGCTTGCCGCGGCGGCGTCGCTCCCCTCCAATACATGGATTCCTCTGGGTTTTGGCAGCGGCACACAGGCCCTGAGCGCCGACACGCTCGCGGGCCTTTTGCGCGATGCCGACCAAGGCTTTTCGGACGGCGTCTCGGCCCGCGCGGCCCAGTATCAGGGCGCCCCCGTTCTGGGCGCCACGCCGGAATTGCTTGTAACCGGCAGCGGCAGCGCAACGTTTCTCGTCGCACAGGACCCGGGCGACCGCGCGCTGACGGTTTTCGCCCTGCCTGACGGGGCGCCCGACGCGACCCGCGTGATCCAGAGCGACCCGGCGCTGGCAAGTTACGAGGCGACGCAGATCTCTGCCATTTCCGGTGCCTCGGGCGGTTTCGTGTTCTCGGTGGAGGCAAACACGGACAGGGTCCACAGCTGGAGCCTGTCGGAAACGGGGCAATTCACTTTGCTCGACACGCTTGATCCGCTTTACGGCCTCGCCGGCGCAACGGATCTGGCCACGGCCGTGGTCAACGGCCAGACCTATGTGCTGGCCAGCGGCGGAACCTCCGGCAGTCTCAGCGTTCTGGAGGTCAACAGCGCAGGCGGGCTCCGCGCCACCGATCACATCCTCGATCGGGGCAACTACGCCCTGGCAAGCGCCCAGTTCGCAGAACCGTTCCGGGTGGGCGAGCAGAGCTTCGTGCTGACCGGCGGCGGCGAAGCCGGTCTGTCACTTTTTGCGCTTCTGCCCGATGGCCGGCTGGTGCACCGCCTGACCTTGGCCGATACGGCCCAGACCAGCCTCGACCGTATCAGCACGCTCGAACTCACGGAGGTGGAGGGCGATTTGCAGCTCTTCGTGGCAGCCGATCGCGAGGGCGGTCTCAGCCAGTTCCGGATCGAGACGGGCGATGTCGGGTTGAGCCGCATCGGCAGCGGCGCCGACGAGACGCTGTCGGGGTCCGCGCGTGACGATGTGATCATGGGCGGCGGCGGACATGATACGCTTTCGGGGGGCAGCGGCGATGACATCCTCGTCGATGGCGCGGGGGCGGACCTTCTGATCGGCGGGGCGGGCGGCGATCTTTTCATCTTCAAGCCCGACGGGGCCGAGGACACGATCGCCGATTTTACACCGGGCCTCGACCGGATCGATCTGTCCGAATTCCGCTTCCTGCGCAGCCCGGGCGATCTCACGATCACCCAGACCGCGACGGGCGCGCGGCTCGCCTTGGGCGAAGAGGATCTGGTTTTAATGAGCTTCGACGGGCAACCGATTGATCCCAATTCCTTTTCTCTCGAGGATCTGTTCAACGCCGATCGACCGTTCTCCAGTTTTCTGGTCACCGAAGGCGATGATGGAAATGACCAACTGACCGGCACCTCCGGCGATGATCGCATCTATGCGATGGCGGGCGATGACACGCTGATCGGGACGGCCGGGACCGATATTCTCGACGGCGGGGAGGGAACGGATCTCGTCGATTTCAGCGCCACCTTGCAGCCGGTCTCGGTTGACCTTGCCGCCGGCTCGGGCGCCATGGCGGCCGCCGGCGACACCTACATCGATATCGAGGATGTCACCGGAACGGCGTTTGATGATGTGATTGCAGGCGATGCGGGCGCCAACGGGCTGAACGGCGGGGCCGGCGCGGACACGCTGTCTGGCGCGGGAGGCAATGACACGCTTCTTGGTGGCACGGCCAGTGACCTGATCTATGGGGGTGGCGGTGACGACTGGATCGAAGGCAACGACACCAGCGACACGCTTTGGGGCGGAGAGGGACAGGATACGATCTACGGCCAAAGCGGGCGCGACACAGCTTATGGCGAGGCCGGTGATGACGTGATGTTCGGCGGCGCGGGGATCGATACGTTCTATGGCGGGGACGGGGCCGATACGATTGTTGGCAATACGGCGAGCGACTGGATTTATGGCGGCACCGGAGATGACGTTCTGAGCGGCAGCGCCGGGCGCGACACTCTTTTTGGTGAGGCGGGCAATGATACCCTGCGCGGGGGGAGCGCGGCCGACACCCTATACGGCGGCGCAGATCAGGACACGCTCTTTGGCAGCGCGGGATCGGATTTTCTTTACGGTGACGCAGGGCAGGATGTGCTTCTGGCGGGAACCGGGGCCGATCTGCTCGACGGCGGCGCTGGCGATGACAGGTTGGAAGGGCAAGCGGGCGATGACACCCTGATCGGCGGGACGGGCAACGACACGCTGCTTGCGGCATCGGGGATCGACAGTCTCGACGGCGGCAGCGGCGACGATATCCTGAGCGGCGGCAAGGGGGAGGATCGTTTCATCTTCGCCGAAGGCCATGACACGATCACCGATTTCAATCTGCTTTACGACGAGATCCTGCTGAGCTCCGCGCTGGTGAGCGGAACGCCTTCTACCGCCGAGATCATCGCGGAATACGGGCAGATCGTGGGCGACGATCTGCGTCTCGACTTCGGAGCAGACAGCCTTCTGATCGAAGGCCTGTCCGATCCTTTCGCCTTCACCGATCAGATCTCAATACTGGGATAAGGCAACGCCATCCCGGAGATCTCGGGTAGATGCCCGCTGGCAAAATCCGGAACCGTCTCTTCCGGGTCGTCACCTATTGGGCGACGAGCCCGGCATGATCCTCGGCAATCCACTTCAGCTTATCTCGCTGGACCTGTTCGACGGGAAGGATCTCAACGGGTTTCGTGGACAGCGCCGCGTCGACATTGCGCACATCCCGGCAAAGGCGGCGCAGCCCGTCTGGTTCCAAACTCGCAGCGTGATCCGTGCCCTTCCACGTCCGGTCGAGCGTAAAATGCCGCTCGATATGGGAGAATCGCCCCTTGCCTTGCGCTTCTTTCAACCTGCCGACACCCAGCGCAGCCAAATCAGTGGCAATGCCCAGATGATGGCCGGAAAATCCGATACCTTTCACACGGTGCCCGAAGCGGTCCATGAGGGTTGCTATCTCGAACAGGCAGACATCGCCAAAGGCGACCGGGTAGCCCGACGTGCAACTGTAGACGACCAGATCCTGCGCACGGCCCCGTTCTTCGTAAAATCGCACGAGCGTCTCGATCTCCGCGCCCGTCGACATCCCCGTGGAGACGTGGATTTCCCCGCCATAGTTCTGGCACAGATAGCCCTGCAACGCGAAATGCTGGTTGGTGGCCGAGGGGATCTTGAGAAGAGGCGGATCGAGCGCGGCCATCTCCCTAGCCGAGGTCATGTCCCACACCGAGGTCGAGTAGGCAATCCCGCAGGCCTTGCACTCGTCCATCAACTCCTTGTGCTGATCTTTGTCGAGTTCCAGAAACTCACGATGGGCGCCATAGGTCTTGCCATAAGCGTTCTGCGCAACAGGGTGTGGGCGGTCATATTCCGCGGGCGTCAGAAGTTCCCTGTTATGGCGCTTCTGGAATTTTGCGACATCCGCGTTGCAGACTTTGGCCGCCACGCGAATGAGGTCCTTGGCGATGGCGAGATCGCCTTTGTGATTGCATCCGATTTCCGCAATCACACGGACGGGTTTTTTTCTGATATCCATGGGGCCAGCATGCGCAAAGCCTTCTAATTTTCCCTTAAATGGGAGGCGATTTTTGCGAAGATTTTCGAGAAATACCTCGTCCCGCATGCTCTGACACCCGCCGCAGGGCGCGTCGGCCCGTGCGCATAAGTTTCAGGCCCCAAATCGGGTAGGCACCGGCCCACGGCACCCAATCGTCGACCTGCCGTTTCGGTACGGGCCGGACAGGCGCACCCTGCCGCACCGGGCTCAGGTCCAGATCGCGGCTGAGCGGGCTCATCTCCGATCCACAGCTCACGACAACCCCGGGCAGGGCGGCGACCTTTGCAATAACGGCCCGGTCTAGCGCCTCGCTGTGCATCGGATCATAGGGCCGATGATCGAGATCCTGCCCCAGTATGTCTTTCATATGCCGGCCCGTCGCGAAGGCGTAGCGGCGCGGTCCCGCATAAAGATCGACGCCCAACAGGATCAGGTTCTCAAACCCCAGCGCATGGGCCAGAAGCATCGCCTGAACGGCGGCGCCCGGCTCTGCCCCGTGTTTGTGTGAGAAGGCCTGAACATCCGCCTCAAGGTCCGATGTGGCCGTCTGCATCGGAACAAAGGGCGCGCGCATTGTGCGTAGGCCGGCGCCGATCACGGGTTGTTTTACGGCCGACCAGGCACGGATGTCATAGATGTCCGCACAGTGTCTGAGGGTCGCGAAAACAAAAGGGGCCACGCGCGGATCCCCCGCCACCATGGCCAGATCCACACGCGCGCCCAAAAGCGCTTTGGGCTCGAGAAAGAAATTATTGGTGCGCAGGATGAAATCGCTGGCCAGAATAGCGCCTGCGCGCGGGGCAGCCGCCGAAGGACCATTGCCGACAATCACCGCCGTGCGCGCTCTCACAGCCCTGCCTCTTCCAGCCGGTCGCACATGGCCCTGAGCGCCCCGTGGCCACCGCGCGCCGGCAGGATCCAACTGGCTTGGGCCGCGATCTCGGGGCGCGCATCGCTTGGGCAGGCAGAAAGGCCCGCGCGCGCCATAACGGCCGCGTCATTGATGTCATTGCCCACGAAGAGCACATCGCGCCACTCCAGTGACTGTGCGTTCAACCAGTCCCGAAGTGCAGCTTCCTTGTCATCGATACCGCTCATCACAGGGATCGCGAGCTTTTTTGCACGGGCGCGGACCACCGCGTTCTTCTCTTTCGACAGAATCAGGAGCGCGTGGCGTCCGCGTGCGCGAAGCCGCCCCAACCCCAGACCATCCGCGCGCGAGGTGGTGACACTTTCGCGCCCGCTCTGGTCGGTATGCACCAGATCATCGCTGTGAACCCCGTCGAAATCCATAACGACCGCGCGGATCCGGCGGAGCGCATCGGGGCAGGGGCCACTCTGCGCCATGCGCGTTGCATAGGCCGCTGCCAGCGCCAGATCATCCGGCGTATCAATCTCGATCGGGGGATGGTCCAGCACGCAGATCTCGACAGGATCGATGAACCGTCTCTTCAAAGCCTGAAACCGGGCTGCATCCACGACATAAACCGCGCCGCTTTCGCGATATTGCGGGGGCAGATCCTGACGGCGCTGCCGGGGCACGCTGGCATCGTGATTGACGGCCGCAACGGCCCCGCCCGTATCCCTTTGCCACAAGAACCCGTGATCGGGCAGAACAGACAGAACGCAGCCAGCGCGGGTGTCGCGATGGATATCGACGGCTCTGTCGATGTCACCCGGGGCGGTAAAGGGTGAGGTACATTGCAAGAGGACCAGCGTCTCGACCGCGTGGCCGAGCTTTTGCATATACGCCAACCCGTGCAGCCAACCCGCCTCAGAACTGGACCTATCCGAGCTGAGCGCACCGGGGCGGAGGATGACATGCGCGCCATATCGCTCCGCCTCCTCGGCGATCTGGGCATCGTCGGTCGAGACCCAGACGCTTGCGACCGCGCTGGCCCCGCGCGCCGCGCGCACCGCGCGGGCCAGCAATGAGAGCCCGCCAATCTGCCGGAGGTTCTTTTTCGGCACCCCTTTCGAGCCACCCCGCGCGAGGATCAGCGCTGCCACCTCAGCCATTTTTACTCCGGATAGAAATGTTTGAAATCATCACGATATCTCTCCCGGATCAGGCCTAACGTATGCGGATCAATAGTTTGCGCGATGTCGGGACTGGCCTTGGCGCGGACGTTGCGCGGCACCAGATCGGGCAGGGCGCGACCGGTGCGCGCCCGCACCTCCATCTGGACATGGGCCCAATCCGGGCCGATCTGCTCCACCCGTCCGATAAAATCGGGCAGTATCCGGCCGCCCAACGCCAGAATGGCGAATTGCGCGCGCACGTGAATGTCGCAATGTGCATCGTCACTCTGCGCGACGCGCGCCACGAAATCAGCAAACGACATGCCATGAACCACGCCCATTTTCTGAAACCGCCGCGACAGGGGGCTGTTCTCCATCACCTTGTTGTTCCAGCACGAATAAAGCCGGGAGACAGGGTGGCGCACGAAGGAGAATGACCAGCCCCGCGCATGGGGAAAGCCCTGAACATACTGTTTGCGGGTCAGACTGCGGGCCGTCTTAGGGGGCACATGCAACCAGAAGCGGTCATTGTTGGGCCGCATCTCCAATCCGTCGGGCGCGGACGGCCGCACGCCAAACGCGTCCGCCAACAAAAACCGGATCGCGGAATTGGCGGCCTTCGGCACCCGGCAATAGGCGATGTCATCAGGTTTCAGCCAGATGAAATGCCGTTCAATCTGGTCGATCTTCCGGCCCGCGGACCGTTTGACCGGCATCGCGCCCGGGCGGTCTTTGGTCATCGCGCGCGCCATCAGAACACCAACAGGGTTTTATAGTGACGGCGCAGCAGGACCAGCCCGAGCGCCAGAAGGCCCATCGCAACGCCAAGCGGATAGAGCGCCGAGGCATAGCTTGCCTCGTAGAACGGGTAGAAGCCGCGCCGCATGATGCCGGTAATATGAACCAACGGGTTGTACCACAGGATCTGGGCAATCCAGACGGGCACCTCCTCGAAGATGAACAGGATCCCAGAGGCCAAAAACAGCGGCCGCGTCAGGATGTTGAAGACCGAGTTCCAGACCGGAAACATCCCGAAAAGCAAGCAGTTGAGCGTGCCCAACCCCAGACCCAACAGCGCGGCCAGCGCCATCGCAAGTACCATCGCGGACACATCCGTGATCACCGAAACCTCCAGCCAGAGCAAGATGCCCGTCAGCAAGAGGCAGGCGACCATGGACTGGGTCAGAATCGCGAGGAAAAACCGTGCCAGAACCGCGTCGAGAAACCCGACCGCCGGATAGACCAGCAGTGATTTCGAGAACCGGATGCTGTCCGCCGTCTTGGCCGCCACATCCTGATAGGCTTTGAACGGCAGATAGGCGCTTGCGTAAAACAGGATGAAGCTGTTGCCGAGCGAGGGCGCCCGCAGCAGCAGCGAGAACGCGGCCGACAGCAGGATAAGGACCCCCGCGGGCTCCAGCACGGCCCAGACATAACCGCCCGCAGAGCGGCCATAGCGCGTCGTCATCTCCCGCAGCATCAGTGCGGAGATCGCGCGAAAGGCCCGGAAGCGGTGGGGAAGGCGAAAACTCTGAGACGTCATGACCGGAAGTGATTCTCACGATTTGTTAGGCTTGTGTCGTTAGCAGCAGGGCATGGCACGCAGCTTTAGAGCCGAATTTTTAACAAATTGTGGAAAGCCTCACTTGCGCGACGATCCTGACCCCGACGGAGAAATCCTCGACCGAACCCCGCCCGAACCTCCGAACGCCGACGGCACGCGGACGGCCCGAAAGCGTGAGCGCAGGCGGCAAAATGGCGGGCCTCAGCCAGCGCTCGGGAGAACCGACAAAGTGATCCCTTATACCCCTGAAAAGACGAAGAAAATCGCAGACACGCCTGCAAACGCAGCGGCTCGGGAAGAGGAGCTGCAATTGCCCAAACGCGCGCGCCGCCTGCACGCGCACGCACCGCAGCCAAAGCCCGCGCGGGCCCGGGCGCGTCACTATCTCCTTCTGGCCAGCTTCGTGCTGTGCGTCCTGTGCCCGATCGCGGCATCGGCTTGGTATCTATGGGGCAGGGCGCTCGATCAATATGCCTCCAGCGCGGGCTTCACCGTCCGTCAGGAGGAAGCAGGCTCCGCACTCGAATTGCTGGGCGGGTTGAGCAGCATCGCCTCCACCGGCTCGTCGGACACGGACATGCTCTACGCCTTTATCCAAAGCCAGCAGCTTGTCGCGCGCATCGACCAGCGCTTCGATCTGCGCGCCCATTATAGTGCCGGCCATGACACCGATCCGGTATTTGCCTTGGCGCCGGACGGGGCGCTGGAAGATCTCGTGGCTTATTGGCGTCGGATCGTGCAGGTCTCCTATGATCCGGGAACCGCGCTGATCGAACTGCGGGTGCTGGCCTTCGAACCAAGTCTTGCCCGCGAAATCGCCCGCGCGATCCTCGACGAAAGCGCGACGCTGATCAATCAACTCAGCGCGGTGGCACGCGAGGATGCCACCGCCTATGCGCGCCGTGATCTCGACGCGGCACTGACACGTCTCAGGGCCGCGCGCGAAGCCATTACGAACTTTCGCTCGCGCACCCAGATCGTCGACCCCAGCACGGTTCTGGAGGGGCAGGTGGGCATTCTGGCCAATCTCCAGCAGCAGATGGCCACAACCCTGATCGAGCTCGACATGCTGCGCGATGCCACCCGCGCCAATGACCCGCGCATTCTGCTGGCCGAACGCAAGGTCGCGGTGATCGGCGCCCGGATTGACGAGGAGAGGGCCAAGTTCAGCAGCAGTGGCGCGGCAGAGGGCTCTGAAAACTATGCCGCGCTGGTGTCCGAGTTCGAACGTCTCACCGTGGACCGCGAATATGCCGAGGCACGCTTCACCGCGGCCCAGGCCGCATTTGATGTCGCCCGGGCGGAGGCGGACCGCAAAACCCGCTATCTCGCCACCTTCGTCCAGCCAACGCTGGCGGAAACAGCACAGCATCCGCAACGCGTCGTGATCCTCGGCCTTTTGTCGCTTTTTGTGCTTCTGGGCTGGAGCATCCTGACCCTGATCTATTACGCCCTGCGGGACCGGACCTAGACCCGCCGCCATGATCGAACTTGTCAACCTGACCAAGGCCTTTCGGACCCCCCGCGGCCTCAAATACGTGGCCAATGACATCTCGATGCGGTTTCCGACAGGCCGCTCCGTCGCACTTCTGGGGGCCAACGGCACCGGCAAATCGACCTTGCTGAAGATGATCGCCGGTACCGCCGATCCCGACAGCGGCAAGGTCCGGTCCGACGGCTCGATCTCATGGCCTGTTGGATTTTCCGGCAGTTTTCACCGCGATCTGACCGGTGCGCAGAATATCCGTTTTATCGCGAGGCTTTACGGCGTCGACACGCAGGCCCTTCTCGATTTCGTCGAGGCATTTGCAGATCTGGGCGGCCATTTCCACATGCCGCTGCGCAGCTATTCCTCTGGTATGAAATCGCGCCTTGCTTTCGGCGTGTCGATGGGAATCCCCTTTGACACCTATCTGGTGGACGAGGTCACCAGCGTGGGCGATGCCGCCTTCCGCCGTCGCAGTGAAAAACTCTTCCGCCGCCGCATGCGCAAGGCCAGTGCGATCGTGGTTTCGCACTCACCCAAACAGATCCGCGCGCTCTGCAATGCCGGCGCGGTTCTGGTGGATGGCAGGTTGATTTATTTCGACAAGGTCAAAGCAGCGCTGCGCTTCCACAAGTCTCACATGCAATCAATGACTTAGGGCAAGAAACTACTCAGGGCAGGGCGCGCGTCCACCTCCGGTAGGCAGCGGGCCACGGCACCCGGCCGTTCGCGAAACTGACCGATCGATGCAATCACGTCATGTGCAAGATCCGGCCCGCAAAACATCTGTTCAAGCCACGGCTCTTGGAGCGCGCCGATCTGCGCCTCCATCACACCCGCCAGATCTGTGATCACGCCACTGCCCTCAAACAGCGCACGCATCGGGGTCACCAACGGGTCGAGGTAGTTCTGCGGATAATCCAGAAACACCTGTGTCGGCACCCCCTCGCGGATCAGATCGATGGCCGCGGTGGAGGTGCAGGTGATGCCACGACCCGCCGCCTCAAGCGCGGCATCCATACTGCAGGCCGTCAGTTTCAGGTTAGCGGGCCGTCCGGACCCAAGCGCCTCGAGCAGCGCCGGGTAGGGGTGCTTTTCCTTATGGAGATGGGCCCTGTTTTCCTCCGGCAAATGACGCAACTTGATCAAGACATCACGCTCAGGGGAGCGTCGGGCCAGTTCCGCCAACATCCGCACGATAAACATGCGGCTCTCGGGTGTGGCGGGCGACAGGGCCTGCGCAAAAAAGTAGATATCACCCTCAGCGCGCGGCGGCGTCGCGGTCCCGCGCATAAAGAAAGGATGACCGAACCGCGCCACCTGCCATCCCGCACAGCGCGGCGCGGCGAAGGCGTCGTACCGGGCCACATCCTTGCGCGGCACGACATAGACGATATCCGCGTCCAACCGGTGTTTGAAGCCGCGCTCCGGCGTGAAATCCAAGCCCCCCTGAAAGGCGACCACCGCCGGACGGTGCGCGCTGGCGCGGTGATGCAAGCCGCGCATCATGTCGCGCAGCGGCGCAAAGATCCGCGACACGACGATTGCATCATACTCCACCAGAAGCGCGGGATCGCGAAAGGCCGTGTTCCGGATCAAGAGATCCGGACCGTCCGGCAAGGATTGCGTCATCTGCCGGTGGGACAGGGCGCTGCCATCGGTCATCCACCCCAAAACAGCGTCCGCTTGTGCTACGCGAAGCAGCTCCGCCATGCGGCAGGCAAAGAACAGCGTAGAGTCGTCACTGAACGGCAGAAGGATCCGGGGCGCTGTCACGTCGCGCGCCCAGTGCTTTGTCTCTCATAGGCCCGCAAAGCAGTTTCCTGTGCGCGGTCATGGCCACGATTTTCCGCGGAACGGGCGCGCGCGTCACGATCAAGGCCGCGCAGCCGGGCGGCCAGACGCCCCAAGGGGGAGGCCAGCCGCGTATGTCGCGTTTTCCGTCGCAGCCACCTGACCGGCGCGCGCGCCAGAAGCCGCGCAAAGAAACCGGAACAAACAGACGTATCGGGCGGCGCTTTGAGAGGCATCGGTCAAATCCGGCATGAAACGCGTGACACCATCTTGTTCGCACAACATCCTTTCCAAATCCTTGCTTGGTAAATTTCCGCCGGAGTCGCGAAATATGAAAAACTCTTGCCCATCTCATGACCGGCAGGGGACGATGTCGGCGCGCGAAAATCGCACTATCTCATGCGCCTTAACGCATACATCACTACCGCTTATAATCAGTATTATGTAAATATTAGATGTAGGCTGAAATGGATATCTGGACGTCTGCACGCGCGGAATGCGACCTGCGCCCCCAAATCTGGTTCAATTTCGAAATCGCCGTTTCCTGTTTATTTGAAATATCTTACAGACCATTCTTCAGAAAGCTTCCGAGATAAGATCACCGATGCGATCGTCTTTACCCTCTCCAGCCGCCCGGGCGGATCACAACTTCGCGCCCCGCAGCGCGATGGCTTGCCAACCGTTCAACTTAACGTTACGTCACTTTACGGTCTTTTTGCCACAGAAATGCCTTAAATTTAGTGTGAACTATCGACTTCACGCTATGTCACTCATAGCGTCGAAAAAAAGTTAAAGCGTACCTGAATGCACTCTATTCTGATCCTGAACGGACCAAATCTGAACTTGCTCGGCAGCCGTCAACCTGAGGTTTACGGCGCTGTAACGCTGTCTGATATCGAGGCGATGTGCCGCTCTCACGCGCAGGAACTTGGCGTGGAGGTGAGCTTTGCGCAATCCAACCACGAGGGCGCGCTGGTCGATGCGATCCACGCCGCCAAGGGCACGCATGCCGCGATCATCCTGAACGCAGGCGCCTATACGCATACCTCCGTGGCCCTGATGGATGCCATTGCCTCGGTCGAGGTTCCGGTGATCGAACTGCACCTGTCGAACATCCACGCCCGCGAGGAATTCCGCCACAAGTCGTTCATCGCACCCGTAGCCGTCGGCCAGATCTGCGGCTTCGGCGCGCAGGGCTACACGCTGGCGCTGGATGCGGCGGCGCGCCATGTCGGGGCCGTGTCATGATTCAGGAGCATCTGACAACGCTTCTGGCCACGAACTCGATGGAGGATGCCTGGAACCTCCATACCGAGAAAATGGCGACCTACGGGTTCGACCGGCTGATCTACGGCTATACCCGCTTTCGCACCGGCACCACGCTGGGCGATCTGCAGGACGCGCTGATCCTGACCAACCACGACCCTGAATATGTCGATATCTTCATCGGTGAAGGCATGTACTTCAAAGGCCCGATGGTGGCCTGGGCGGCCGAGAATGTCGGCGCCTGCAGCTGGATGATGATCCATGAGCTGGTTGCCTCCGGTCAGGCCGGCCCGGAGGTCATGGAAGCCCTTGCGCTCAATGCGAAAATGGGTGTCACGGCGGGCTATACGATCAGTTTCCACGATGTCTCCATGCGGGCCAAGGGCGCGATCGGCCTGACCGCCGAGCGCGGTATGACCCAAGAGGATGTGGAGGCCGTCTGGGCCGAACATGGCGAAGATATCGAGCTGGCCAACAAGATTTTGCATCTCAAGGTCACGCAGCTGCCCCACACCACCGGCCAGCGCCGCAAGCTGACCTCCCGCCAGCGCGAGGTGCTGGAATGGGTGGCCGATGGCAAGACCATTCAGGACACCGCAACGATCATGGGGCTGAACCCGGCCACGGTGGAAAAGCACCTGCGGCTGGCCCGTGAGGCGCTTGACGTGGAAACGACCGCACATGCGATCCTCAAGGCCTCGTCCCAGAACCAGTTCTTCCTAATCGAGCGCTGACCGCCGGTTTTGCGCGCCGGCCACCTTGCAGATCAGCCGCGCCTGACCCCCAAAATGCCCGGCAAAACCGCGTGATCCCGTCCCTAACTCGATAGTGTGAAAAAAAAGGTATGGAATACCTTACTTTTTCCAAACGGCTATTCGCGGCATCATTTGAATGTTCCGTGAGTGGTGGCATTAAGCCATGGGACTTCATCTGCTGGTATAGACCCTTGCGATTTCAAGGCGGTGCCAGTGGTCCGGTTTACCGGAATACCACCCTTGAGTGCTTATAGTCGGCATTCGGGGTGGATTTTATTTCTGCTGACCCATCATCCCCAGCATGGGTCCGAAATAAAATAAGCGGTGCACTGGATCATCAGTGCACCGCTTTTTTTCGCGAAATCCAGAGAGGATCAGTTGCCGAGCTGTGCTGCGACTTCCTCTGCGAAATTCTCTTCTTTCTTCTCGATCCCCTCGCCCACTTCGAGGCGGGTGAAGCCGAGGATCTCGACGCCAGCTTCCTTGGCAGCCGCTTCCACGGTCAGGTCGGGGTTCACAACGAAGGACTGGCCCAGCAGGGTCACTTCGCCGAGGAACTTCTTCATCCGGCCCTCGATCATCTTCTCGATGACCTGCTCGGGCTTGCCGCTTTCGCGCGCCTGCTCGGTCAGAACAGCTTTCTCGCGCTCGACCAGTTCCGGGTCCAGATCATCGGCACTCAGCGATGCCGGGTTCACGGCAGCCACGTGCATGGCAACCTGCTTGCCGAACGCTTCATTGTCGCCCGAGAGCGCAACCAGAACGCCGATCTTGCCCATGCCGTCAGTGGCGGCGTTGTGCACATAGGACACGACGCTGTCGCCCGAGAGCTTCGCCATGCGGCGCAGCGACATGTTCTCGCCGATCGTGGCGATCTTGTCGGTGATCAGGTCGCTGACGGCCTTGCCGTTGCCGACGGTGACACCGCCAAGCGCTTCGACATCGTCCACGCCCATCGCCGCGGCGGCGATATCGGACACCATTTCCTGGAACTCGGCGTTCTTGGCGACGAAGTCGGTCTCGGAGTTGACCTCGACGGCCACGCCCTGCCCGCCGTCAACCTTGACGGCCACGAGGCCCTCGGCGGCTGTCCGGCCGGATTTCTTCGCGGCTTTCGCAAGACCCTTGGTGCGCAGCCAGTCCACGGCGGCTTCCATGTCGCCCGCGTTCTCGGTCAGCGCTTTCTTCGCGTCCATCATGCCTGCGCCCGTGCTGTCGCGCAGTTCTTTCACCATTGCAGCGGTAATCGCCATCTCATGGATCTCCTGTAAAAACATTGAGTGAGCCCCGAAGGCTGTCACACCAGCCTCCGGCAGCAGTTATGCGTCAAGCGGCGGGCGCTCAGCCCTCTGCTTTTTCCTCAGCGGCGGCCTCGGGAGCAGCCTCTGCGGCAGCGTCCTCGGCAACGGCCTCTTCGGCAGGCGCTTCGACCATTTCGCCCAGATCAACACCGGCCGCACCCATCTGCGCGGACATGCCGTCCAGTGCCGCACGGGCCACCAGATCGCAGTAAAGCGCGATCGCGCGGGCCGCGTCGTCATTGCCGGGGATGATGTAATCCACACCATCCGGCGAGCAGTTGGTGTCGACGACGGCCACAACCGGAATGCCCAGCTTGTTGGCTTCGGCGATGGCGAGGTCTTCCTTGTTCACGTCGATGACGAAGAGAAGATCCGGGGTGCCGCCCATTTCGCGGATCCCGCCCAGCGAGGCCTGCAGTTTGGTCTGGTCACGCTCCATGCCCAGACGCTCTTTCTTGGTCAGGCCCTCGGCGCCGGTCTCCATGGCTTCGTCGATCTGCTTGAGACGGTTGATCGAGTTCGACACGGTCTTCCAGTTGGTCAGCGTGCCGCCCAGCCAGCGGTGGTTCATGAAATACTGTGCGGATTTCTCGGCAGCTTCAGCAATCGGGCGCTGTGCCTGACGCTTGGTGCCGACGAACAGAACCCGACCGCCCTTGGCGGTGGTGTCGCGCACGACCTGCAGCGCCTGATCGAGCAGCGGCACGGTCTGGGTGAGGTCCATGATGTGGATGCCGTTCTTGGAACCGTAGATATACGGAGCCATACGGGGGTTCCAACGTTGGGTCTGGTGACCAAAGTGAACGCCAGCTTCCAGAAGCTGACGCAGTGAAAAATCAGGCAGCGCCATGTCTTTTTTCCTTTCCGGTTTATGCCTCGGCGGGGCAATAGAGCTGGTGCTCAACCGGTGGACATGAAACGGGATTTCTCCCCGGATCAGCCCGACCCCGCCTGTGAAGTGCGCGCTCCTTAACCCAAGCCGCCCTGCCCTGCAAGACTTGGTTGTGGAAAAAACGCCAATCGGCGCCGCGCACCCTTGCCAGAGTGGGGTTCTGGCGACATGAATGCCTCATGAGCCCTGTTCCCGATATCCTGTGCATCGGCTCCGTTCTGTGGGACATCATCGGGCGGAGCAGCTCGCATATGCATGTCGGCTCGGACGTGCCGGGGCGGATCTCGCGCCTGCCGGGCGGGGTTGCGCTCAACATCGCCATGGCGCTCAAGGCCTATGAGATGACGCCAGCGGTGCTCACCGCGATCGGGCGCGACGAGGCCGGGCGCGAATTGCTGGAGGCCTGCGCGCGTCTGGGCGTGATCACCAGCCACGCGTATCTCTCCGACGACCTGCCGACCGATCAGTACATGGCCGTGGAAGGCGCCAACGGGCTGGTGGCGGCGATCGCCGATGCCCATTCGCTGGAGGCGGCGGGCGACAAGATCCTCGCGCCCCTTCTGGACGGCGCGCTCAGGGGCTGGGACGGGCTGATCGCGCTGGACGGCAACTTGACGCCCGAACTGCTGGCCGAGATCGCCGCCAGCCCCGCCTTTGCCGGGGCCGATCTGCGCGTGGCGCCGGCCTCGCCCGGCAAGGCCGAACGGATCACGCCGTTTCTCAGCCACCCCGCCACCACGCTCTACGTCAATCTCGAAGAGGCCGGTCTGATCCTGCACACCCGGTTCGACGACAGCGCCGAGGCCGCCCGCGCCCTGGCCGCGCGCGGCGTGCGCCGCGCACTTGTGACCGCAGGCGGGGCGCCCGCCTCTCTGGCCAGCGCCGGCACATGCCTCACCCTGCGCCCGCCCGAGGTGCTCGTCACCCGCATCACCGGCGCGGGCGACACGTTCATGGCCGCCCATATCGCCGCCGAAGCCGCCGGTCAGGATGCCCAAACCGCACTCGCCGCCGCGCTGGACGCCGCCGCCACCTATATCTCGGGAGAAACCTACGGATGACCGCCCCCGCCCTGCCCCTGAGTTTCTCGCCCGACGTGGCCGCCGCGCGGGACGCGGGCGCGCCGCTGGTGGCGCTGGAAAGCACGATCATCACCCACGGCATGCCCTATCCGCAAAACCTCGAGACCGCGCGGCAGGTCGAACAGGTGATCCGTGACGCGGGCGCGGTGCCGGCCACCATTGCCGTGATGGGGGGCGTGCTCAAGATCGGCCTGACCGAGGCCGAGCTGGAAGCGCTCGCGCAAGCCCGCGATGTCGCCAAACTCTCGCGCGCCGATCTGGCGCTGTGTCTGGCCAGCTGCGGCACCGGCGCCACCACGGTCGCGGCCACCATGATCGCGGCACATGCCGCGGGGATCGCGGTGTTCGCAACCGGCGGCATCGGCGGCGTGCATCCCGGCGCGGAGACCAGCTTCGACATCTCGTCGGACCTCCACGAGCTTGCCAAAACCCCTGTGACCGTCGTCGCCGCCGGCCCCAAGGCCATTCTCGACCTGCCCAAGACGCTTGAAGTGCTCGAAACCCTCGGCGTGCCCGTGATCGCCTACGGGCAGGACGCGCTGCCGGCCTTCTGGTCGCGCCGCTCGGCGCTCACAGCGCCCGCCCGCCTCGACACGCCCGCGGCCATTGCCACAGCCCACCGTATGCGGGCCGCTCTGGGCCTTGCCGGAGGCCAGCTGATCGCCAACCCGATCCCGCAGGCCGACGAGATCGCCGCCGAAGACCTCGCCCCCGTGATCGCGCAGGCGCAAGCCGAGGCCGAAGCGCAAGGCGTGCAGGCCAAGGCGCTCACCCCCTTCCTGCTGCAGCGGATCTTCGAGCTGACCGAAGGCCGCTCGCTGACCGCAAACATCGCACTTGTGCTCAACAATGCGCGTCTGGGGGCCCGGATCGCCTTAGAATTGACGAAATAATCAGCTTTAACGGCCCCGATCGCAGCGCGTGCTTGTGTGATCGGCCCACAACCCATATCTGTATGCGATACACGAGGATTCCGCCGAACGATGTTCGAAGACGACAACCACGACGAGCACAAGCACCATCACGGCCCGGGCTTTTTCGCCCGCCTGCGGGGCAATTTCCTCGCCGGGATCGTCGTGATTGCGCCGATCGGGCTGACCGTCTGGCTGATCTGGACCGTCGTGGGGTGGATCGACAGCTGGGTGCTGCCCTTCGTGCCGTCCGATTACCACCCCGAGCAATATATCGGCATCAACCTGCGCGGCGTGGGCGTCATCTTTTTCTTGATCTTCACCGTTCTGGTGGGCTGGATCGGCAAGGGCCTGCTGGGCCGGTCGCTCTTGCACTGGGGCGAAAGCGTCGTCGACCGGATGCCGGTGGTCCGCTCGATCTATAACGGTCTCAAGCAAATCGCCGAGACGGTCTTCTCGCAACGCGACACCTCCTTTGACCGCGCCTGCCTCGTGGAATATCCGCGCCGCGGCATCTGGGCGATCGCCTTCATCTCGACCAGCGCCAAGGGCGAGATTGACAGCGGCATTCCCGTCGAGGAGGGGATCATGTCGGTCTTTTTGCCGACCACGCCGAACCCGACCTCGGGCTTCCTGCTCTTCGTGCCGAAAAGCGATGTGATCGAGCTGGAGATGAGCGTCGAGGACGCCGCCAAGCTGGTGATCTCGGCAGGCCTTGTCTATCCGAACGGAAAAGACCCGAGCAAACCGCCCGCACTGGCCGCGCAGTAGCGACGCAGGAACGGCACAGCCCAAGCCCCACATCTCAAGCGCGGTTCACCCCGCCCAAGTCAGCGCGCCCGCGAAACTACTGCGCCGCGCGCTCCAGCGCCTTGCCGCCCGATTGCAGATCGCGGCCCATGCCTTCGAAAGTCTCGCAAGCCGTCAGGGTGAAAACCACGGCAACGGCGCCCAGAACCCGAAAACCCATCTCAAACTCCTTCCAAGATCGCAGTGATCGCCGCCCTTTACGGCCCGTCGCGCCCGCATGCAAGGGCCCGCACGGCCCGCACACCGCGCCTAGTCCGCATACCACCACACATCGGGCAGGAACCCGATCCAGTCGCCGTAAACCGGCAGGCTCTGGGGGAAGTTCAGCCGCCGGTCATGGGCGATGCGCGAGACTTGCGAATACCAGATCGGGATCACGTAGCGGCCCGCCGTCAGCACCCGGTCGAGCCCCTTCACGGCCGCCACGTAATCGGCCTGATCACTGGCCGTCAGCATCGTCTCGATCATCGCCTCGGCGGCAGGCGACGCCATGCCCATCCAGTTGCGCGATCCGGGCTGATCGACCCCCGCGCTGCCCCAGTAGAGCAACTGCTCGTTGCCGGGGCTCAGCGACAGGCCGCGCGCATAGAAGGTCATGTCGAAATCGAACAGATCGGTGCGTTCCTTATATTCCGCCCCGTCCACGGTCGCCACATTGACGAAAATGCCCAGACGCTCCAGCGCTTCCTTGTAAATATTTATAATCGCGCGGTTTTCCGAGCTTCCCTGCCGCAACAGGATTTCAAAACTGAAAGGCTGGCCATCCCTTTGCATGACCCCCTGCTCCACCGTCCAGCCGGCCTCTTCCATCAGCGCCATCGCCTTGCGGATGCCGCGCCGGTTGCGCTCCGAGCCGTCCGAGACCGGCAGGCTGTAGCCCTCCAGCGTGCCCGGCACCAGATCATCGGCAAACGGCGCCAGCAGATCGGCGACCTTGCCCTCGGCGGGCCCGTCGGACATCGCAAAGGCGGAGTTGGAGAAGTAAGACGTGATCCGCGGCTGGCTGCCGCCATTGAGCCTTGCGTTGATGAACTCGAAATTGAAGGCCTGGATCAGCGCCTCGCGCACCCGCCAGTCGGCAAACTGGCCACGGCGCGTGTTCATCACGAAACCGCGAATGCCCGAGGGGCGCTGATGCCCGATCTCGGACTTCACCACCGCGCCCTCCGCAACCCGCGCAAAATTATACTGCGTGTCCCAGCGCGCGGCGTTGTTTTCGCGCAGGACGTTCAGCTCGCCGGCCTTGAAAGCCTCGAACATCGCCGTGGCATCGCCGAAAAACTCCAGCCGGATCTCGTCGAAATTCTGCGTCCCGCGCCGCAGCGGCAGATCCTTGCCCCAATAGTCGGGATTGCGCCGCAGCGAGACGAAGCGGCCCGGCTCGAAACTGTCCACCACGTAAGCCGCCGTGGCGACCGGCACCTCGTCGATCCCGCTCTCGGCGAAATCGCGCCCCTCCCATTGCGACTTCTTCAGGATCGGGCGCAGCCCCATGATCAGCGCCAGCTCGCGGTCCTTCACATTGAAGGTGAAGCGCACCGAGCGCGGGCCGGTCTGCTCGGCCGTCTCGATCTTGGTCCAGCTGGCGGCATAGCGCGGATGCCCCTTGGTGCCGAGCGTCTCGTAGGACCACAGCACGTCCTCGACCGTCACCGGAGAGCCGTCGGAAAACCGCGCCTCCTCGCGCAGGACGAAACTCACCGAGTCGCCCTGATCAGAGACCTCGATCGATTCGGCCAAGAGTCCGTAAAGTGTGAACGGTTCGTCCCAGGAACGTCCCATCAGGCTCTCGTAGGCGAGGTATCTCAGCTGCCACGGAACCCGCCCTTTTCGGATGTGCGGATTGAGGGAATCGAAGCCTCCGACCTCCCCCATGACGGCTTTTCCGCCCTTCGGAGCCTGCGGGTTGACGTAGCTCAATGACACAAAATCGGGTGGTAACGCAGGGTCGCCATACATAGCTATGCCATGCTGCGGCTCTGCCCTGGCGGCCGGGATAGCCATTAAGGTTAATACCAATGCGAAACAAAACCGCCTCATCGGCGCGATTGATGACATCTTGAAAACAATCCTGCTGGCCCCGTTATCGTTGCTTTCGAAGGTAACGATGGAGTTCAACCTTTTCAAACTTTTAGCTTGGCGCGGGGCGGATGATTGCTTATAAAAGGATCACTGCTCGATAGGTTTCTTGCCTGTATGAAACCTGCCTCAATAACTTAACGCCAGCTTCGTGCTGGCGTTTTTTTTGTCCGCGCTGCAGCCCCGCCCCCACGACATAGTTAATGTTTTTTGGTGTTTTTCGCAGGTGCAGCATCTATGCTGCGTGTGAACAATCACCCTCGAGGATGCCCTGCCATGACACATACTGCCCAGCTGACCGGAAAAACCGCGCTTGTGACCGGATCAAATTCCGGCATCGGGCTTGGCATCGCGCGCACGCTTGCCGCGTGCGGCGCCAACGTGATCCTGAACTCATTCACCGACCGCGACGAGGACCACGCGCTGGCCGCGGGGATCGCGCAGGATGCCGGCGTCGAGGCGCGCTACATTCAGGCCGACCTGTCGGTGGGCGCCGATGCGCGCCGTCTGGTGGAGCAGGCCGGACAGGTCGACATCCTCGTCAACAATGCCGGGATCCAGCACGTGGCCCCGATCGACGAATTCCCGGTCGAGCGCTGGGACACGATCATCGCGATCATGCTGAACTCGGTCTTTCACACCACGGCTGCCGCCCTTCCGGGCATGCGCGCGGCCGGCTGGGGGCGGATCATCAACATGTCCTCGGCCCACGGCCTGACCGCCTCGCCCTATAAATCCGCCTATGTCTCGGCCAAGCACGGCGTCGTGGGCATGACCAAGGTCGTGGCGCTGGAGACCGCGCAGGAGCCGATCACCGCCAACGCGATCTGCCCGGGCTACGTGATGACCCCGCTGATCGAGGCCCAGATCCCCAACACGATGAAGCAATACGGCCTCGACCGCGACGCCGCGATCCGCGACGTGATCCTTGCCCGCCAGCCCTCCAAGCAGTTTGCCAGCATCGAACAGGTCGCCGGCATCGCGGCCTTCCTGTGCTCGGATGCCGCCGAGCAGGTCACCGGCACCACGCTCAGCGTCGATGGCGGCTGGACGGCGCTCTGAGCGGCACGCTTACCGCAGCGAGGTCACCCACAGGATCAGCGCATCCTCGGCGCTGATCGAGATCACGTTATGGCCCATGGCCGCGTCGTAATAGGCACTGTCGCCACGGCGCATCTCGACGGGCTCGTAAAACTCGGTGAACAGCCGGACCGCGCCGGTCAGCACGTAGAGGAATTCCTCGCCCTCGTGGCGCACCCATCCGTCAAACGCATCGAACGACCGCGCCCGCACCCGCGCGCGGTAGGGCAGCATCGCCTTCTTGCTCAGCGCGGCGTTGAGCAATTCATGGTCATAGGTGGCCGTGGCATGGGCCTGCCCCTCGCCCGAGCGGGTCACATCCATACGCCCGTTCACCTGCTGGCGCGTGGAAGGCGTGAAGAGCTGCGGCATGTCGATGTCGAGCCCCTCGGCCAGCTTGCGCATCAGCTCGAATGTGGGCGACATCTGCTCGTTCTCGATCTTCGACAGGGTTGAACGCGCCAGCCCCGCCTGCTGCGCGGCCTGCTCGAGCGTCCAGTTGCGCGCCTTGCGCAGCTCGCGCACGCGCTGGCCAAGGTTCAGCGGCTCCACCGCCACCGGCTCGCCGCTTTCGCGGGCCAGTCGCAGGACGCTGGGTTCTTCGGATCGGTCGTTTCCGCTCATGTCCCGACTTAAGCGCAAGCAGGCGGGCTTGCAAAGGGGCGTCGGTCGCCCTAGGCCAAACGGGATGCTTTCTGTTGACGATACCGGCCCCTTCGCGCCCTGCCCTGCGCCGTTCAATCTGGCGGCCTATGTGCTCGCCCGGGCCGCCGAACAGCCCGACAAGACCGCGCTGGAAGTGGTGGGCAAGATGCCGGACGACGCATCAGTTCAAGACCGAAACCGCTGGAGCTACGGCGCGCTGGCGCGCGCGGTGGCCGGTGTGGCCACGGGGCTCAAGGCCCAAGGCTTGCGATCCGGCGACCGGGTGCTGATCCGGATCGGCAACCATGTGGAGTTTCCCATCGCCTATCTCGGTGCGATCCATGCGGGGCTTGTCGCGATCCCAAGCTCGGCGCAACTGACCGGCCCCGAAGTCACCCGCATCGCGGCGCTGTCGCAACCGGCCCTGATCCTTGCCGAAGACGGCATCGCGCTGCCCGAAGACTGTGACGCGCCGGTGCTGGGGCTCGACGCGCTCGACGCCATGATGGCCCTGCCCCCCGCAGAGCCCGACATGGGCGATCCCGACCGTCTCGCCTATATCATCTTCACCTCCGGCACCTCGGGCCAGCCGAAAGGCGTCTGCCATGCCCATCGCGCGATCTGGGCGCGCCGGATGATGTGGCAGGGCTGGTATGACCTGTCGCCCGCAGACCGGCTGCTGCATGCGGGCGCCTTCAACTGGACCTACACGCTGGGCACCGGCCTGATGGACCCGTGGAGCGTCGGCGCGACCGCGCTGATCGCCGCCCCGGGCACGCAGGCAGACGATCTGCCGGGCTTGATCGAGCGCCACGACGTGACGATTTTTGCTGCAGCACCGGGGGTTTACCGGCAAATGCTCAAATCGGGCCGGCAAATCGACGCGCCAAAGCTCCGCCACGGGCTTTCGGCAGGCGAGAAACTGCCCGCCGCCGTGGCCGGGGGATGGCACGCGGCCACCGGCGGCACCCTGCACGAGGCGCTGGGCATGTCGGAGGTCTCGACCTTCGTCTCCGGCGCACCGGCCCGCCCCGCCGAACCCGGCAGCAGCGGCTTTGCCCAGACAGGCCGCAAGATCGCGGTTCTGGACGGGGACGGCCAGCCCGTTTCCCGCGGCACGCCCGGCCTGCTTGCGGTCGCCACCTCCGATCCGGGCCTGATGCTGGGCTATCTCGACGGCACCGGCCCCAAGGGCGATTGGTTTGTCACCGGAGACACCGTCTCCATGTCCGAGACCGGCGCCATCACCTATCTGGGCCGCGGCGACGACATGATGAACGCGGGCGGCTTCCGGGTCTCGCCGCTCGAGGTCGAACGCGCCTTTGCCGATATCGACGGGCTCGAAGAGGCCGGCTGTGCCGCGGTGCGCATCAAGGCCGATACCGAGGTGATCGCGCTCTTTTATACCGGCCCTGCCGCCCTTCCCGAGGCGCAACTGTGCGCTCATGCACAGGACCGGTTAGCGCGCTATAAGCAGCCGCGCCTTTACATTCATCTGCCCGCTATGCCTAAAGGGCCAAACGGCAAGCTGAGCCGGCGCATCCTGCGCGAAACCTTCGAGGCCCGCCCATGATCAAGCTCGACATTATCTCCGATCCGATCTGCCCGTGGTGTTATATCGGCAAGACGCTGCTCGACCGCGCGCTTGAGGCCCATCCCGACCACCCGTTCACCATCGAATGGCACCCGTTCCAGCTGAACCCGGACATGCCCGCAGGCGGTATGGACCGGCGCGACTATCTCGAGACCAAGTTCGGCGGCCAGCAGAACGCGGTGAAGGTCTATTCCCAGATTGACGAGGCCGCAACGGCCGCCGGCCTCAAGCTTGAGCTGGCCAAGATGCGCCGCACCCCCAACACGATCAACGCCCACCGGCTGATCCACTGGGCCGGTCTCGAAGGCCGCCAGACCGCGGTCGTCTCCGCCCTGTTCCGCGCCTATTTCAAGGAAGGTCAGGACATCGGCGACCGCGACACGCTGCTCGACATCGCCGAGAAGGCCGGTATGGACCGCGACGTGACCGCGCGCCTGTTGGACAGTGACGCCGATCTGGAAGATGTCCGCGCGCGCGACGCCCATGCCCGCGCCCGTGGCGTCACCGGCGTGCCCACGTTCGTGATTGCCAACCAGCATGTTCTGCCCGGCGCCCAGCAGCCGGAACTCTGGGCCAAGGTGATCGAAGAGATCAAGGAACAGCTCGAGGCGCGGGCTTGAGCGACGCCGGCATCGCGGGGCCGGCCACACAGCCGGTCAGGCGCCTGTCCCGGCCCGAATTCGTCGCCCTGATCGCGATGAACACGGCGCTGGTGGCGTTTTCCATCGACGCGATGCTGCCCGCCCTGCCCGCCATCGCAGCCGAGATCTCACCCGATTTTCCCAACCGCGCGCAGCTGGTTCTGACCAGTTTCGTGCTTGGCATGGGGCTCGGGACGCTGGTGACCGGCCCGCTGTCGGACACGTTCGGGCGCAAGCCCGTGATCCTCGTGGGCACCGCGCTTTTCATCCTCGGCGCCATCATGGCCGGACGCGCCACCACGCTGGAGGAGATGGTGCTCGCCCGCGTCCTGCAGGGTCTCGGCGTGGCCGGGCCGCGGATCGTGGCGCTGGCCATCGTGCGCGATCTCTATGCCGGGCGGCAGATGGCGCAGATCGTCTCCTACGCGATGATGATCTTCACCCTCGTGCCCGCCATCGCGCCGGCTTTCGGGGCGGTCATCATGGACGCCGCCGGCTGGCGCTCGATCTTTCTGGCCTTCGTGCTCTTTGCCATCTTCTCGGTCGGCTGGCTGACCCTGCGCCAGCCCGAAACCCTGCCCGCGCCCGCGCGCCAGCCGTTCAACCCACCTGCTCTGGCCAAGGCGTTCCGCGCCTGCCTGTCCGAGCGTATCTTCGTGCTCTCCGCGCTGGCACAAAGCGTGACTTACGCGATGCTCTTTGCCGCCCTCAGCTCGATCCAGCAGATCTTTGGCTCGGTTTACGACCGCGCCGAGAGCTTCCCCGCATGGTTCGCCGTCATCGCGCTGATCGGCGGTCTGGCCGCAGTGCTGAATGCGCGTCTGGTGATCCGGCTGGGCATGCGGCGCATGATCCTGATCGGCTTCTGCGGACAGGCCGTGATCTCGGGCATCGTGGTGGCCGCCTGGCTTGGCGGCGGCGTGCCCTTTGCGCTTTTCATGGCGTGGACCACCAGCGTCTTTTTCATGACCGGCCTCGTGATCGGCAATCTCAACGCGCTGGCGCTGGAGCCGCTGGGCCATGTGGCCGGCATGGCCGCCTCCCTGATGGGCAGCATCGCCACGATCCTCGGCGCCGCGCTGGCCATCCCCGTGGGGCTGGCCTTCAACGGCACCGTGCTGCCGCTGTCGCTGAGCATCTGCCTGCTGGCCCTGTCGGGCGCGCTGATCCTCAAACAGGAACGCCCCGGACAGGAGCGCCCCGCCCCCTAGCAACCCCCGTTCATCCCGCGGCCCGCCGCGGCCCAACCAAACCTCAACTCATCACACCACAGAAGGACCCCAAACCATGTTGATGCCTCGTCAGAAGACCCCCAACCTCTCCCTGCCGCTCGTCGGCGGCGGCCAGTTCGACCTTGCCACCGATGGCAGCGAGCGCGGCACCGTTGTGTGCTTTTACCGCGGCCTGCATTGCCCGATCTGCGCCACCTACCTCAAGGAGCTCGAGCGCCTGACACCGGAATTCGCCAAGCGCGGCATCAAGACCCTCGCCGTCAGCTCCGACGGGGAAGAGCGCGCGGCCGACATGGCCAAGAAGATCGAGGCCGAGACCCTGCGCTTTGCCTATGACCTGCCGCTCTCGGAAGCCCGTGACTGGGGCCTCTACATCTCCACCTCGCGTGGCAAGACCTCGATCGGCATCGAAGAGCCCGCCCTCTTCTCCGAGCCGGGCCTGTTCCTCGTGAACCCCGACCTGACGCTCTACTACATGTCCGTGCAGACCATGCCTTTCGTGCGTCCGCATTTCTCCGAACTGCTGGGCGCGGTCGATTTCGCCATCGACAAGAGCTACCCCGCCCGCGGCGAATATACCGGCGCGGTCTGAGACCTGCGCACGGCGCGGTAACGGGGCCTCAAGATCAGGGCCCTAGAACCGCGCCCCGGATATCCAGCGCGGCGGGACAGCCCGCCGTGCATCACGAGACAGGGCCTTGGTCCCAAAAATCGCCCCGAAGGCCCTGACACGGCCCCACCGGGCACGGGACCGTCCATATATCACGTGAGCCGCCGGAACACCGATCCGGCACGGACGACAAGCGGGGCGCGCCTGAACCATATGCGCGTCCCGTCTGCCCTGACCCTACGGGGCGGCGCCGCCTTTCTTGCGGGAGTTATGACCCGGCCGATGGTCCGGACATCACCGCAAACGCAGACCTCAAAAGCCCCCCGGCCACAGCCCGCCGCTGCACCGCACTGCGCGGTGTATTCGGCGTGGCCGCGCCCGAGAGACCCCGCACCCGCATCGCAGGCCCGCGCGATTTCTGGGCTACCGCGGTGTGAAAACCTGCGCTAGCCTGACGCGGACTTCCTGATCTTGGAGAGCGACATCATGGCCTCGCCCAAAGCCCCCGACGACGCATCCGCCGCCAATCCTGACAGCGACATGGCGCAGATCACGCCCGCCCAGACCCGCGCGGCGATCGTGGCGGGCTGCGTGGTGGCGTTCATCACCTTCGGCTTTGCGGCCACGTTCGGGGTCTTTCTCAAACCGATGTCCGAGGCGCTGGGCTGGGGGCGCGAGGTGTTCTCGCTCTCCATGGCCATTCAGGCGCTCTGCTGGGGCATCACCCAGCCGCTGGCGGGCATGGTCGCCGACCGCTACGGCACCGCCCGCGTGCTGGCCTTCGGGGCAATTGTCGCCGCCTTGGGCTTCTTCCTGCGCGGCGTGGTGATCGATCCTGAGATCTTCGTGGCCTCCGGCCTGCTCGTGGGCATCGGCACCGGCGCCTGTTCCTTCCCCATCGTCATCATCGCGCTGGGCAAGATCGTCGCCCCCGAGCGGCGCAGCTTCATCCTCGGGCTGGGCACCGCCGCGGCCTCGGCGGGGATGTTCGTGGCCGCCCCCGCCTCGCTCTGGCTGATCAGCCTGATGGGCTGGCAGCCCGCGATCCTTGTCATCGCCGCGACCTTCCTGCTGATCCTGCCCGGTCTTCTGGTCATCGCGCGGGTGTCGCGCCCCACCGCGCAGGCCGGCGTCAGCCGCGGCTTCCAACACGCCATCACCACCGCCTTCTCAGAGCGCGCCTACGTGCTGCTCTTCTTCGGCTTCTTCGTCTGCGGCTTCCACGTGGCCTTCATTCAGACCCACCTGCCCGCCTATATCGCCGACAAGGGTCTGGCACCGATCATCGGCGGCTGGTCGCTGGCGCTGATCGGGCTGTTCAATATCGCGGGCTCCTTCCTGTCGGGCTGGTCGGGGCAGGTGATGTCGAAACGCAAGGCGCTCTCGGGCATCTACTTTGCCCGCGCCGTGGTGATCACCGCCTTCATCGTGCTGCCGATCTCGCCGATGAGCGTGCTGGTCTTCTCGGCGCTGATGGGGCTGTTGTGGCTCTCCACCGTGCCGCTGACCACGGGGCTCGTGGCGCAGACACAGGGGCTGACCTACCTCTCCACGCTGGCGGGGCTGGTCTTCTTCAGCCACCAGACCGGCGCCTTTATCGGCGCATGGCTCGGCGGGCGGATCTACGACATCTACCAGGATTATTCGGGCATGTGGTGGGCGGCCATCGCGCTGGGTCTTCTGGCGACGCTGCTGCACCTGCCGATCCGCGAGGAGCCGGGCAAGCTGGCCCGCGAGGAACTCAAGGCCTGAACGCCTGACCCTGAGCGCCTGACCCTGAGCGCCCGAACCTGAACGCCCGAACCTGAACGGACGACCCTGAGCGCCTGAACCTGAACGCCCGGCCCTGAACGCCAGAGCCCGAGCGCCTAGCCCGCCTGCCCCGACTTGGCGGCGGCTTTCGCCTTGGGTTTGAACGTGCCGGCCTTCTCGGCCAGATCGCGGGCAATCGCGAAAGCGCCCTTGATCTTGTCGCTGTCCTTCTTCCAGTCGCGGCGCACCACGATCTTGTTGTCGCGCACCTTGGCCAGCCCGCGCTGGTCGTTGATGAACTCCACCAGACCCTCGGGGCGGGCGAACTTGTTGTCGTGGAACTCCACCGTCGCGCCCTTCTCGCCGCCATTGAGCTTGGCGATGCCCGCGCGCTTGCACATGGCCTTGATGCGCACCACCAGCAGCAGCGTGTTGACCTCCTTGGGCAGCGGGCCGAACCGGTCGATCAGTTCGGCGGCGAACCCTTCCAGCTCCACCTTCGTGGTCAGGCCGGACAGCCGCCGGTACAGCCCCAGCCGCACATCGAGATCGGGCACATACGCCTCGGGGATCAGCACCGGCACGCCAAGATTGATCGTCGGCGCCCACTGGTCATCGGCCTCCACCATGCCGACCTCTCCGGCGCGGATCTTGGCAATCGCCTCCTCCAGCATCGACTGGTAGAGCTCATAGCCGACCTCGCGCACATTGCCCGACTGCTCTTCGCCCAGCACATTGCCCGCGCCGCGGATATCAAGGTCTTGCGAGGCGATGTTGAACCCCGCCCCGAGGCTGTCGAGACTGCCCAGAACCCGCAGCCGCTTCTCGGCGGTGCGGGTCAGCTTGGCGCGCGGCTTGGTGGTCAGATAGGCATAGGCGCGGGTCTTCGAGCGCCCCACCCGCCCGCGGATCTGGTAGAGCTGCGACAGGCCGAACATGTCGGCGCGGTGTACGACCATCGTGTTGGCGGTGGGAATATCGATCCCCGATTCAACGATCGTCGTGGCCAGAAGCACATCGTATTTGCCGTCGTAAAAGGCGTTCATGCGGGTGTCGAGCTCGCCCGGCGCCATCTGGCCATGAGCCACGACATAGCTGACCTCGGGCACCTGCTCCTTGAGGAAGGTCTCGATCTCCGGCAGGTCGCTGACACGCGGCACGACGTAAAAGCTCTGCCCGCCCCGGTAATGTTCGCGCAAAAGCGCCTCGCGCACGGTGACCGCGTCGAACTCGCTGACATAGGTGCGGATCGCCAGCCGGTCCACCGGCGGCGTGCCGATGATCGACAGCTCGCGCACGCCCGACAGAGACAGCTGCAACGTGCGCGGGATCGGCGTGGCCGAAAGCGTCAGCACGTGAATGTCCGAGCGCATCTGCTTGAGCCGTTCCTTGTGCTGCACGCCGAAATGCTGCTCTTCGTCGATCACCAGAAGACCGAGGTTCTTGAACCGCACCTGCTTGGCCAGAAGCGCATGGGTGCCGATCACGATATCGACCGAGCCGTCGGCCAGCCCCGCACGGGTCGCGTTGGCCTCCTTGGTGCCCACAAAGCGCGACAATTGCCGCACGTTGATCGGGAAGCCGCGGAAACGCTCCTTGAAACTGTTGGTGTGCTGGCGCGACAACAGCGTGGTGGGCGCCACGACCGCCACCTGCAACCCGCTGGCCGCCGCCACGAAAGCCGCGCGCATCGCCACTTCGGTCTTGCCGAACCCCACATCGCCGCAGATCAGCCGGTCCATGGGGCGGCCCATGGCCAGATCGTCGAGCACCGCCTCGATCGCGGTCAGCTGGTCCTCGGTCTCGTCATAGGGAAAGCGCGCGCAGAACGCCTCCCACATGTCATCGGGGGCCTCGAGCATCGGCGCCTTGCGCAGCTCGCGTTCGGCCGCCACCCGGATCAGCCGGTCCGCCATATCGCGGATGCGTTGTTTGAGACGGGCCTTCTTGGCCTGCCACGCGCCACCGCCGAGCTTGTCGAGCAGCCCTTCCTCATGGCCGTAGCGGCTCAGCAGTTCGACATTTTCCACCGGCAGGAACAGGCGATCGCCGCCGGCATATTCCAGCAGGATGCATTCATGCGGCGCGCCCGCCGCCGTGACCGTCTCAAGCCCCGTGAACCGCCCGATGCCGTGATCGACATGAACCACCAGATCGCCGGGGCTCAGCGATTGCGTCTCGGTCAGGAAATTCTCGGCCCGGCGCGGCTTGCGCGCCCCGCGGATCAGCCGGTCGCCCAGCACGTCCTGCTCGGAAATCACCGTCAGGCCGGGCGCGGTGAAGCCGCGCTCCAGCGCCCAGACCACAAGGCAGACCTGCCCGCTGTCGCCCGGGATATCGCGCAGATCGCGGATCAGCTTGGCGTCATGGATGTCATTGTCTTCCAGCAGGCCCTTGAGCCGCTCCCGCGCGCCTTCGGAGAAGCTCGCGATCACCACGTTGGAGCTGGCGCGCTTGTCGCGCACATGGCCCGCCAGTGCCCCGAACAGATCCAGCGCCTCGGACTGCCGCTCGGGCGCGAAATTGCGCCCGTCGCGCCCGCCCGCGTCGATCACACCCGGACCGGAGGCCTGCGGCAGCGGGGTGAACTGCACAACGCGGCGGGCGCCCGTCGCGGCGCGGAACTCCGGCTCATCGAGATAGAGCGCACCCGGCGGCACGGGTTTATAGACCGTGTCGAGCCGGTTTTTCGCCGCCATCGCCTCGCGGCGGTTGTCATACTGGTCCTCGATGCTCTCCCAGCGGGCGATCAGCGCCGGCGTGATCTGGTCGTCCAGCGCCACCACCGCCTCGGGCAGGTAGTCGAACAGCGTCTCCATCCGGGCGTGGAAATAGGGCAGCCAATGCTCCATCCCCTGATGCTTGCGCCCGGCGCTCACGGCCTCGTAAAGGGGATCATCGGTGCCCGCCGCGCCGAACTCGATCCGGTAATTCTGCCGGAACCGCGTGATCGCGGCCTCGTCGAGAATGATCTCGCTGACCGGCGCCAGCTCCACCGCTTCGAGCTTCTCGGTGGTGCGCTGGGTCGCGGGATCAAAGCGCCGCGCGCCGTCCAGCACATCGCCGAAGAGATCAAGCCGGACCGGGCCGGTCTCTCCCGGCGGGAAGATGTCGATGATGCCGCCGCGGATCGCGTAATCGCCGGGCTCCATCACCGTCGGGCTCTGGCTGAAGCCCATGCGCACCAGAAAGTCCCGCAGCGCCGCCTCGTCGATCTGCTGGCCCACGCGGGCCGTGAAGCTGGCCTGCCGCAGCACCTCGCGTTCCGGCAGGCGCTGGCTGGCTGCCGAAAGCGTGGTGAGCAGGATGAAGGGCCCCGGAATACCCTGCGCCAGCCCCGCCAGCACCGCCATGCGCGCCGCCGCCACGTCCGGATTGGGCGAGACGCGGTCATAAGGCAGACAATCCCAGGCCGGAAAGGCCAGCACCGTCACATCGGGCGCAAAGAAGGCCAGCGCATCGCGCAGCGCGGCCATGCGCTTGTCGTCGCGGGCCACGTGAACGACCTGCGGCGCGCCGGCCTCCAGCTCGCGCAGCAACAGGCGCGCGTCAAAGCCCTCCGGCACGCCGCCGACGGTAAGCGCTCCGGAGCGGGGTCCGGTCTTGGGATCAGGAGTTTTGACCATGGCGGTGACCTACGCCATGCGCCTGCGGTGTCAAGATCACAGCACGCCGGCGGTCATATTTATATGCATGCCCCACATCGAGGTGACGAAGATCGAAAACATCCCCAATACCTGAATGGTGATGCGGTGGCGGCGCAGCATCTTGCGCAGCTCCGCCCCGGTCTTGCCCTGGATCAGGCGCGCCCGGCGCACCGACAAAAGCAGAATGATCGACATCGGCAGGAACAGCAAAAACAGCGCCTGACAAATCTCGGCATGGTAGAAAAAGCCCATCGTAAACAGCGCGCTGAGCACGAAAAACCCGAAACCCACAGGCCAGTAGCCCGCAACTTTACTGATATAAAGCAACCGGTTGGAGTTTATTCTTGTAATATCTTCGAGATCGCGCTCGGCCTGTTCGGCATCCGGCCCGCCGCGGTTCACGCGGGTCACCATGTCATAGGGCACGCCCAGAACGAAATGGCTCGCCGTCGACCAGAATACCGCCAGCATGATCCAGAACCACAGATTCGAGAATGATCGGAAATCAATCAACTCGAAGATGGTGAAATACCAATCCAACTCAGACCTCACAGGCGTTTTCCGGCAACCTTAGCTTCGGCGCCCACGGAAGGCCAGACTTGAGAAGCCGTAAAAGACATGGCACCAAGTTCCGAGAGTTTTCGCATGCAAGGACGCCCATGACCCCCGTAATTGGCCCCACACCCCTGACCCGCCTGCGCCGCCTGCGCGCCTCCGCCGCGCTGCGGGATCTGGCACAGGAAAATACCCTGACCCCCGCCGACCTGATCTGGCCGATTTTCGTGCAGGACGGGACCAACACGCGCAGCCCGGTGCCCTCGATGCCCGGGGTCGAGCGTCTGAGCATCGATCTCGCCGTCAAGGCCGCGAAAGAGGCCACAGCGCTCTCCATTCCCGCGATCTGCATCTTCCCCTATACCGATCCGGCGCTGAAAACCGAGCTTTGCGAGGAAGCCTGGAACCCCGACAACCTGTCGAACCGCGCGGTGCGCGCGATCAAGGATGCCGTGCCCGGGATCGCGGTGATGACCGATGTGGCGCTCGACCCCTATAACGCCAACGGCCATGACGGGATCGTGCGCGACGGGATTATCGTCAACGACGAAACCGTTGACGCGCTTGTGAAAATGGCGCTGGCACAGGCCGAGGCGGGCGCCGATATCCTCGGCCCCTCGGACATGATGGACGGGCGCATCGGGGCCATGCGCCGCGCGCTGGAAGAGACCGGCCATACCGATGTCGCCATTCTCAGCTACGCCGCCAAATACGCCTCGGCCTTTTACGGGCCGTTCCGCGATGCGGTGGGCGCCTCGGGCGCGCTGGTGGGCGACAAGAAGACCTACCAGATGAACCCCGCCAATTCCGACGAGGCGCTGCGCCTTGTGGCCCGCGACCTCAGCGAAGGCGCCGATATGGTCATGGTCAAGCCCGGCATGCCCTATCTCGACATCTGCCGGCGCGTGAAAGACGCATTCGGCGCGCCCACCTACGCCTACCAGGTGTCGGGCGAATACGCGATGATCATGGCGGCCGCCGAAAACGGCTGGTTTGACGGCGAAGCGACGATGCTCGAAAGCCTGATGGCCTTCAAACGCGCCGGCTGCGACGGCATCCTGACCTATTTCGCCCCGCGCGTGGCCAAGATCCTGACCGCCTGAGCGCAGCACCGCATTCTATCCGCGTGACAAGCCGCCGCAAATCGCATATTTTGCGCCCAAGTCGGCAAAAAGCCGGCATGTGAGCACAATCTACAGATACAGGCGGATATCATGAACAAAGTCACACGGCGGAATTTCATCGCAGCGGCGGGGGCCACGGGTCTCCTGACGGCTTGCGGCAACGGGGTCGAAAGCACGGGCGGGCAGAAGATCGATGCGCGCGTCGACAGCGCGCTGGACTTTCTCTTCACCAACTACCCCGACAGCCGCGATCTCGCCTCGAAAGCGTCCGGCACGCTGGTGATGCCGCTCGTCACCGAGGCCGGTTTCGGCTTCGGCGGGGCCTACGGGCGCGGCGCATTGCGGGTCAATGATGTGACAGTGGACTACTACTCCACCGCCGCGGCCACCTTCGGGTTCCAGATCGGCGCCCAGCAATATGCCCATGCGCTGTTTTTCATGACGCCCGAAGCGCTGTCGGATTTCCGCCGCTCGCCCGGCTGGTCGGCCGGCGCGGATGTGCGCTACGCGGTGGCCAGCGACGGAGGCAGCCTCGGCGTCGACACCACAACCGTCCTCAGCCCGGTCATCGCGGTGGTCTTCGGACAGGCCGGCCTGATTGCGGGCGCCACGATCGAAGGCACCAAATACACCCGCATCCTGCCCTGATCACAGGACACCACCACGGGGCTTCTTTTTGGCGGAAATATCCCCGCCGGAGGCAAAAAGGCCGGTCGCTATGACCGGCCTTTTATAATTCAAAACAATACTTTGACGCCCGAAGCTCAGCCGTCCAGCGCGCGCAGACGCTTGATCAGCGCCGACGTGTCCCAACGGCCGCCGCCCAGTTTCTGCACATCCTTGTAGAACTGGTCCACAAGCGCCGTCACCGGCAGGCTCGCACCATTCTCGTTGGCCGTGCTCAGGCAGATGTCGAGATCCTTGCGCATCCAGTCCACCGCGAAGCCGTGGTTGAACTCGTCATCGAGCATCGTCTCGTAGCGGTTCGACATCTGCCAGCTTCCGGCAGCACCCTGGCTGATCACCTCGACCACGGCCTTGCCGTCAAGCCCGGCCTTCTCGGCAAAATGCAGACCCTCGGACAGACCCTGCACCAGACCGGCGATGCAGATCTGGTTGACCATCTTGGTCAGCTGGCCCGCGCCGCTTTCGCCCAGACGCTTGCAGGCCTTGGCATAGGCATCGATGATCGGCTCGGCGCGCGCATAGGCCGGCTCGTCACCGCCACACATCACACCCAGCTGGCCGTTCTCGGCCCCGGCCTGACCGCCGGACACCGGCGCGTCGACAAAACTGATCTGCTTTTCGCTGGACGCGGCATAGAGCTCACGGGTGACCTTGGCCGACACCGTGGTGTGGTCGACGAAGATCGTGCCGGCGGCCATACCGGCCAGCGCACCGTCCTCGCCCAGACAGACCGAGCGCAGGTCATCGTCATTGCCCACACAGGCCATCACGAAATCGGCGCCCTCGGCGGCTTCGCGCGGGGTCAGCGCCATCTTGCCGCCATGCTCGGCAACCCAGGCTTCCGCTTTCGCGGCGGTGCGGTTGAAGACGGTGACCTCGTGGCCGGCCTTCACCAGATGGCCTGCCATCGGATAGCCCATTACGCCCAATCCCAGAAAACTTACCTTTGCCATGCACTGGCCCCCTTCGATCTGTTTGATTAATCTGGTGCACGCATGTAACGACCTCATCAGGGGCGTCAATAGCAGGTGGCACATGGCTCGGCTGTTTCAGTGGACATTGCGGGTGTTTCTGGGGCTGGTCGTAGCCGCCGGACTGGCGTTGAGCGCCGCCTATTATCTTGCCGCGCGCTCCCTGCCCGATTACGACGCCGACTACGCTGTGCCCGGCCTCGCCGCACCGGTGGAGATCGTCCGCTCCAATTCAAACCTGCCCCATATTCTGGGCGAAAACGACACCGATGTGTTCTACGGGCTGGGCTTTGCCCATGCGCAGGACCGGCTGTGGCAGATGACCATGCTGCGGCGCACCGCACAGGGCAAACTGTCCGAGCTTTTCGGCCCCCGCACGCTGGGCGTCGACACGCTGATGCGCCGGCTCGATCTTTACGGCATCGCGCAGCGCTCGGTCGCGGCGCAGGACGCCTATGCGCAGGCCGCGCTGGAGGCCTATGCCAACGGGGTGAACGCGTGGCTGCGGACGATCAATGCCGAGGCGCTGGGGCGCGGCGCGCCGGAGTTCTTCCTGTTTGCCCCCGAAATCGCCCCGTGGCAGCCCGCCGACAGCCTCGCCGTGCTCAAGCTGATGGCGCTGCAACTCTCCAGCCACCTCGAAAAGGAAGTGATCCGCGCCCGCCTGTCGCTGGCCATCGAGCCCGACCGCGTGGCCGACCTGATGCCCGATACCCCCGGCGCGGGGGTGGCCGCGCTGGATTACGCAGCCCTGCTGCCCGACGCCCGGCCGTTGCGGTTTGCCGCCAATACCGCGCCGCCGCGCGATCCGCTCTCGCCCTTCCCGCGCGCGGGCCTCACCGGGGCCTCCAACGCCTTCGCCGCCGCGCCGCAACGGGCGGCCACCGGCGGCACGCTGATGGCCAATGACCCGCATCTGGGCCTGACCGCCCCGTCGATCTTCTATCTCGCCCGGCTCGAGCTAGCCTCGGGCGGCGTGATCGGCGGCACCATCCCCGGCGCGCCGCTGGTGATGACCGGCCGCTCTGCCACGATGGGCTGGGGCCTGACCTCTGCCTATGCCGACGATCAGGATATTTTCATCGAGAAGCTGAACCCTGACAATCCGGAGCAATACCTGACGCCCGACGGCTACAAGCCGTTTCGCAGCGCCCAGTCGGTGATCCGCATCAAGGACGCCACACCGGTCACGGTCGAGCTGCGCTGGACCGAGAACGGCCCGGTCCTGCCCGGCACGGATTTCAACCTCGGCGCGATCACCCCGCAGGGCCATGTGACGTCGCTGGGATGGACCGCGCTGGCCGAGAATGACCGCTCGATGGAAAGCGGGCTCAAGCTGATGCGCGCGGGAACGCTGGCCGAGGTGATCGAAGCCGGCCGCAACTACGTGGCCCCGATCCAGAATCTCGTCTTTGCCGACCGCTCCGGCGTGGCGCTCAAGACCGTGGGCGCGCTGCCGCGCCGCGATGCCCGCCACCAGAGCCAGGGCCGGATCCCCGCCCCGGGCTGGCGCGTCGTCAACCGCTGGCAGGGCGTGCTGCCCTATGCCTCCAACCCCGAGTTCCGCAACCCCTCGGGCGGCATTGTCGGCAACACCAACAACAAGACCATCGACCGCCCGTTCCCCAATCATGTCAGCTTCAGCTACGGCGACACCCAGCGGGTGCAGCGCTGGCGGCGCCTGATGCTCAACCGCGAGGTCCATACCCGCGAAAGCTTCATCGAGGCCCAGCTCGACACGGTCAGCTACACCGCCCGCGCGCTGCTGCCGCTGATCGCCGCCGACCTGTGGTTTACCGCAGAGCCCGCGCCCGAGGGCACGCCCGAGCGCCAGCGCCAGAAGGCGCTCGCGCTTTTGGCCGAATGGAACGGGGAAATGTCCGAACACCTGCCCGAGCCGCTGATCTACGCGGCGTGGCTGCGCACGTTGCAGGCGCGGCTGGTGCGCGACGAGATCGGCCCGCTCACCGCGGAGCTGACCCATGTGGAGCCGCTGTTCATCGAGCGCGTCTTCCGCGACCGCGACGGCGCGGCCAGATGGTGCGACGTGCTGCAATCGGCGCCGCGCGAAAGCTGCTCGGATATCTCGCGCATCGCGCTCGACGAGGCGCTGCTGTGGCTGGAGGAGCGCTACGGGCGCAACATCGAAAGCTGGCGCTGGGGCGATGCCCATCAGGCCACCCATGACCATCCGGTGCTGGGCCGGATCCCGATTCTGTCGTGGTTCGTGAACATCCGCCAGTCCACCAGCGGCGGCGACAACACGCTGATGCGCGGCAAGACCAGCGGCCAGCCCGACGCGCCGTTTCTCAACGTGCATGCCGCGGGCTATCGCGGGGTCTATGATTTCGCCGATCCCGACAGTTCGGTGGTGATGATCTCCACCGGCCAGTCCGGCCATCCGCTGTCGCGCCATTATGACGATCTGGGTGTGCTGTGGCGGCGCGGCGAGTATATCCCGATGTCGCTTGATCCCGATCTGGCGCGGGCCGGCGCGATCGGGGTGACGACGCTCACCCCCGGCGGCTGAACGCCCGCCTCAGAGCTTGTCGAACCGCGCCTTCTGGGTCGCGGTCCAGTGGACGGTGAGATCAAACCCGGTCTCGGTCTGCTCCTCCTCTTCCACCACGTCCTGCGCGAACAGCCATGCCCGCTTCTTGCCGTCGGCGAAAGACAGCGACAGCGTCTCGCGGGTGCGCGCCGCATCGAGCCGCGCGGAAATCGCGGCCAGAAGCGCGTCGAGCCCCTGCCCCGTCAGCGCCGAGGTCAAAAACACCGTGTCGTCGCGCGCGGCGATGTTCGACAGGGTCTCCATGGCCTCACCGCCCAGCCGGTCGAGCTTGTTCCAGACCTCCAGCATCGGGGTTTCATGGGACACGCCCAGATCATCGAGGATCGTGCGCACATCGCCGGCCTGTTCGTCCGTCTCGGGATGGGAGATGTCGCGCACATGCACGATCAGATCGGCGCTGAGCACCTCTTCGAGCGTGGCGCGGAAGGCGGCGACCAGCTGCGTCGGCAGGTCCGAGATGAAACCCACCGTGTCGCTGAGGATGATATCGGTGCCATCGGGCAGCGTGACGCTGCGCATGGTCGGGTCGAGCGTGGCGAAAAGCATGTCCTTGGCCATCACCTCTGCCCCCGTCAACCGGTTGAAGAGCGTGGATTTTCCGGCGTTGGTATAGCCCACGAGCGCCACCACCGGATAGGGCACCTTGGCCCGCGCCGCGCGGTGCAGCTCGCGGGTCTTGACGACCTTGGCCAGTTGCTTGCGGATCCGGTTGATCGCCTCGTCGATGGCGCGCCGGTCGGCCTCGATCTGGGTCTCGCCGGGACCGCCCACGAACCCCAGCCCGCCGCGCTGGCGTTCAAGGTGGGTCCAGGCCCGCACCAGACGGGTGCGCTGGTAGCTCAGGGCGGCCAGTTCGACCTGCAACACGCCCTCGCGGGTCGCGGCGCGGTCCGAGAAGATCTCGAGGATCAACCCGGTGCGGTCGAGGATCTTGACCTTCCACTCCTTTTCGAGATTGCGCTGCTGGACCGGGCTCAAAGGCCCGTCGATCAGCACCAGCTCGACCTCTTCGGCGTGAAAGCGGGCCTTGAGTTCGTCCAGCTTGCCGGTGCCAAACAGCGTGGCCGGCCGCAGCTTGGCCAGCGGCACGACCTCTGAGCCCACCACCTCGAGCCCCGGCAGGGCATGGGCCAGCGACACGGCTTCCTCCAGCGCAAGATCACCCGAACGGGTGGTCTCGGCGGATTTGATATCAGGATGCAGGACCCATGTGCGGGTCAGGCCTGCCTCTTCGGTCTCGAGAATTATTCTTCGCCTTCGTACAGGCTGACCGGCTGCGAGGGCATGATCGTGGAGATCGCATGCTTGTAGACCAGCTGCGACTGGCCATCGCGGCGCAGCAGCACGCAGAAATTGTCAAACCATGTGATGACGCCCTGCAATTTCACCCCGTTGATCAGGAAGATCGTGACCGGGATTTTCGTCTTGCGAACGTGGTTGAGAAAAGCGTCTTGAAGATTTTGTCTGTCAGCGGCCATTGTTCTTGCCTTTACTTGAGCCTTGTTCTTGCGCGACACGCCACAGCCGGCGTCCCTTGGACATGCGGCGATCATGCCTCGGCTTTGCTCAAGATTCCACCCCTGATTTCAGCAATTTAGCCCGTCGGCGGGAAAGGCGGCCTCAGGAGCGCCAGAAATCGGGATTGAGAAGCGCGATAATGGCCAGCGTTTCAAGCCGCCCCAGAACCATCGCCCCAGAGAGCACGAGCTTGGCCGTCGGGCTGAGCGTGACATAGGAAAGCGAGCCGTCGAGCACCACTTCGGCCAGCGGGCCGGTGGTCGAAAAACTGGCCACGGCAAAGACCATCGCCTCTTCGAAAGACAGCCCCGTGGCCGCGAGCATCAGCATGATCGCGGCGATCGAAAGGGCAAAGAGCATGAAGAAGATCCACGCCACGAACGCCCCTTCGCGGCGCACCTCGCGGCCCAGCCGGCCTTCGCTTCCGATCGAGCTGGGATGCACCAGACGCCCCATCTCGCGCACGCCGTGCTTGTAGAGCGCATAGACCCTGAGAAGCTTCACCCCGCCCGCTGTCGTGGCCACGCCGCCGCCCAGGATCGCAAGCCCCGCAAGGATCAGGCCGGGGGTCGGCAGGCCCGACCACGCCCGCGCCTCCTGCCAGCCGTCAGAGATGAACCCCGTCGTCGTCAGGAAGGACAGCACCGTGAAGGCCGCGCCCCAGAGCGCCCGCAGACCGGCGAGCACATCGCCCTCCTCGCTGACCTCGAAGGCCCCGATCCAGTGGCGCAGGAACAGCGCCAGCGGCACCATGGTCAAAAGCACGAAGGCCAGCCGCATCTCGCGGTCATCGACCAGCCGCGGCAGGAAGGCCCGGTTGAAGTCGTTTTGCAGGGTCTGGCGGGAAATGGCGATGATCATGAAGACGAAGATCAGGATCTCCGCCCCGATGCCGCCTTCACTGCCGTCCAGCGTGCTGCCCGGGATGATGCCGCTGGTGCACAGCGTCGACATGGCGCTGACCAGCGCAAAGAAGGGCGACATGCCGGTGACCACCAGCGCGACCCACAAGAACAGCGTCGCCCCCAGATAGAGCGGGAAAAGCTGGGCGGTGAAGCGGACCAGCCGCTCGCGCGGATCGCCGGCGCGGATGTCCTGCGCGGGCATCCCTGCGCCCTGCGCGGAGCTGCGCAGCGGGCGCAGCACCTCGAACCCGCCAAGGTTCATAGGCGCAAAGATCGCAACCGCGGCCAGAAGCATCAGGAAGCCGCCCAGCCACGCCACCAGCGCGCGCCACAGGTGCAGCGGCTCGGCCAGCCGCGAGGGCGGATCGAACACGGTGGCCCCGGTGGTGGTCAGGCTCGACACCATCTCGAAATAGACGTTGAGAAAACTGGCATCCGGCACCGCTTCGCGCATCGGCACGGCCAGCATCACCGGCAACAGCGCGAAGGTGCTCACCAGCGTCAGCAAATGGCTGCGCGACATGTTCTTGGGCTTCCGGTCCAGCGTGGCCAGCCCGACCAGCGAGGTCAGCACGAGAAACAGGATCGCGCCGTAGAAAAACGGCTGCGCGATGCGGTGCAGATCCAGCGCGGAGGCATGGATCGCGGGCAGCAGCATCGCGATCGACGCGATCCCCATCAGGATCACGAAGAGCGGCAATCGGTAGAGAAACCGCAGCATCGCGGCCGCGTCAGAAGAAGTCGATGGAGACCTGCATGAGCTGCTCCACCTTGGGCACATCGGCCGTGATTGAGAAGATGACGATCACATCGCCTTCCTCGACCCGCGTCGAGCCGACCGGACGCAGCACCTCGCCGCCCTTGCGGATCGCGCCCACCAGCGCGCCTTCGGGGAAGTCGATGTCGCGGATCAGCTGTCCGGCCACCGGAGAGGTCGACAGGACCTGCGCCTCGATCACCTCGGCCTCGGCATCGCCGATCGAGTAGATCTGGCGCACCCGCCCGTGCCGGATATGGCGCAGGATCGAGCTGACCGTCGTGGCGCGCGGGTTGATATAGGCGTCGATCCCCAGCGGGCTCATCAACGGCACCAGCGTCGGGTCGTTGACCAGACAGATCGCCATCGGGCAGCCCTCTGTCTTGGCCCGCACCGAGGCCAGAAGGTTCGTCTTGTCGTCATCGGTGACCGCCAGAACCGCGTCGGCGCGGGTGATGTTGGCCTCGGTCAGCAATTCGGAATTCAGCCCGTCGCCGTTCAGAACAATGGTGCGCTCCAGCGTGTTGGCGGCGCGCTCGGCGCAGCTGCGGTTCTTCTCGATCACCTTGGCGCGGACCCGCTCGGAGCGGTCTTCCAGCGCGCTGGCCACCGCAAGGCCCACATTGCCGCCGCCGATGATGACGATGCGTTCCTGCTTGGCCTGTATCTTGCCGAAAATCTCCATCGTGCGGGTGACGTCCTCGCGATGGGTGCAGACATAGATCTGGTCGCCGGCAAACAGCTGGTCGGCCGGATCGGGCGCGATCAGCTTGCCCTCGCGCCGGATGCCCACGACGATCGCGCGCAGGGTCGAGAAAAGATCCGTCAACTGGCGCAGCGGCGTGTTGAGCACCGGGCAGTCCTTGTCGAGCGCGATGCCCAGAAGCTGCACCTCGCCTTCAAGGAAGGTCTCGGTGTCGAAGGCGGCGGGCGCGGCCAGACGTTGCAACGCGGCCTCGGCCACCTCTTTTTCCGGTGAGATCACCACGTCGATCGGCATGTGATCGCGGCGGTAGAGGTCCGAATAGATCGCGGTGAGGTAGGACTGGCTGCGCAGCCGCGCGATCTTGCGCGGGATCGCGAAGACCGAATGGGCGACCTGACAGGTGACCATGTTGACCTCGTCGGAGAAGGTCGCGGCGATGATCATATCGGCGTCCCGGGCCCCGGCGCGTTCAAGAATGTCGGGATAGCTCGCAAAGCCCGTGATGCCCTTCACATCAAGGCTGTCGGTTGCGCGGCGCACCAGTTCGGAATTGTTATCAACGACAGTTACGTCGTTGTTTTCGCCGGACAAATGGCGGGCAATCTGCCAGCCGACCTGCCCTGCGCCACAGATGATCACTTTCATGGATGCGCCTTATCTATGCACCGTTTTACACGCCCGTGGCCCTGCATGGCACGCCGATTCCGGCACGTCAAACCCGGTATTGCACGCCGCCCGGCCCACACACGGACCTGTCGCTATCGGGTCTCAGTCCGATCCCGTGGCCTCCATGATCTCCGGATGCACCTCGGCCACGCGCGCGCCGGCCTTGTTCGAGGTCACCACGCCGAGGCTCTTGAGCTTGCGGTGCAGCGCCGAGCGCTCCATGCCGACAAACGACGCCGTGCGGGAGATATTGCCGCCAAACCGGTTGATCTGGGTCATCAGGTATTCGCGCTCGAAGAGCTCGCGCGCCTCGCGCAGCGGCAGGGTCGCCATCATGCTGTTCATCGCCATCGTCCCGTTCTCGGAACCCGCCGGTTCCGATTGCGGCAACTCGCGCGCCTCTACCGGCCCGTCGCCCGAGCCAAGGATCAAGACCCGCTCGATCACGTTGCGCAACTGGCGGATATTGCCCGGCCACTGCATGGTCTGCAGCATCGTGTTGGCATCGGGCGACAGCCCGCGCAGCGGCAGGCCCTGGCTCTTGTTGAAGCTCTCGATGAAATGCTCGGCCAGCGCGGGGATATCCTCGCGACGCTCTTCAAGACTGGGCACGCTAATCGGCACCACGTTGAGGCGGTGATAGAGTTCCTCGCGGAACCGGCCCGCTTTAATTTCCTCCATCAAGTTCTTGTTCGTGCTGGAAATAACGCGCAGGTCCACGCGCACATTGTCATTGCCACCGACGCGCTGGAACTGCTGTTCGACCAGCACGCGCAGGATCTTGGACTGGGTGCCGATGGGCATGTCGGCCACTTCGTCAAAGAAGATGATCCCGCCATGGGCCTGTTCGAGAAGTCCCGGCTCCACGCCGCGCTCGGAGCTTTCGCGGCCGAACAGAACCTCCTCCATCCGGTCGGGCTCCACCGTGGCGCAATTGACGGTCACAAAGGGCGCCTGCGCGCGGTTCGAATTGGCATGGATGTAGCGCGCGGCCACGTCCTTGCCGCAGCCTGCAGGCCCTGTCAGCATCACCCGCCCGTTCGAATTGGTGACCTTTTCGAGCTGGGTCTCCAGCGCGCGGAAGGTCGGGCTGTCGCCGATCATCTCAGAATTGACCGCCTCGCCGCGCTTGAGCGCGTTGTTTTCACGCCGCAGCCGCGAGGTCTCCATCGCCCGCGAGATCACCACCATCAACTGGTCGATGTTGAAAGGTTTCTCGATGAAATCATACGCGCCCTGCTTGATCGCGGCCACCGCGATTTCGATATTGCCATGGCCGGAAATGATCACCACCGGCACGTCGGGGTTGTCGCGTTTGACCGCCTTGAGAATATCGATGCCGTCCATCCGGCTGTCCTTCAGCCAGATATCGAGGATCATCAGCGCCGGCGGCTCGGCATTGATCTCGGCCATGCAGTCGTCGGAATTTCCCGCCAGCCGGGTCGTGAAGCCTTCGTCCTTCAGGATATCTGAGATCAGCTCCCGGATATCGCGTTCGTCATCGACAATCAGAATATCGCCCATCTTTTCTACTCCCTCGTTCTGCGCTCTACGCCATCACTTGAGTTTGTGGTTCTTCGCTCATCAGCCGGTGCAGCTTCACCACTGCCTCGGCGCCCCGGTGGTCCGTGTCATCAAACGGTTCGGCATCCTGCAGGGTCAGGGTGCCGCCATGTTCCTCGATAATCTTTTTCACGATCGGAAGGCCCAGACCGGTGCCCTTCTCCCGTGTGGTCACATAAGGTTCAAAAAGCCGCGCGCGGTCGGCGGGCAGCCCGATGCCGTTATCGGCGATGCGGATCGTGATCATCTTGTCATCGGCCTCCACCCGCACGCGGACCTGCGGCACGAAGCCATCAGAGCGTTTGGTGTAGCTCTCGATCGCTTCGCCGGCATTCTTGATCAGGTTGGTTAAGGCCTGATTGATCATGGTCTGGTCAATCTCGGCCGCAAGCGGCGCATCCGCGCCCTCCAGCATGATCTCGACCTCGGGCTGGCCGGCCTGCTGGAGCGTCACCGCATCGCGCACGAGCTTGCCCAGATCGGCCGGACGGCGCTCGGGCTCGGGCATGCGCGCGAACTTGGAAAATTCATCAACAATGCGCCGCAAGTCATTGGTCTGGCGCACAATAACATCCGTGTATTGCTCCAGCGCCTCAAGCTCGTCGCCGGCCAGCGGCGCCATCTTGCGCTTGAGCCGTTCGGCCGAAAGCTGGATCGGGGTGAGCGGGTTCTTGATCTCATGGGCGATCCGGCGCGCCACGTCGCCCCATGCGGCCATCTTCTGCGCCGAGACCAGCTCGGTCACATCATCAAAGGCGATCACGAAACCCTCCGGCGTGCCGTCCTCGGAGGTCCGCTGCGCCATGCGCACCAGCAGGCTTTCCATCTTGCCCTTGCGCACGAGCTTGACCTCTTCCTGCGCGGTGGCCTGCGCCCCGTCACGAATGCGCGCGAACAGCGCGGCAAATTCCGGCACCACCCCGGTCAGGGTCTGGTTTCCATAGTCAAGGTCGGGCACGTCCAGCAGCCCCCGGGCGGCGCGGTTCATGAAGGTGATGTCACCCGCGGAATCGACGCCGATCACGCCTGCGGTGACCGAGGAAAGCACGGAATCAAACAGCCGCCGGCGCCGTTCGATCTGCTCGGTATTGGCCAGAAGCGTTTCCCGTTGCGCTTTAAGTTGGCGCGTCATCTGGTTGAAAACGCGGCCCAAAGTGGCGATCTCGTCATCGCCGCGCGTGTCGGGCACGGTTGCGTTGAGATTGCCCTCACCCACCCGCTGCGCGGCCCCCGCAAGCCGGCCCACGGGGCGCGACAGGCGTTCGGCAAACCACAGCCCCAGCCAGATCGCGGCAAGGATCAGGATCGTGGCAAAGCCCAGATAGAGCACCCCGAATTCAAACAGCAGCCGCCCGCGGTCGTTTTCCAACTGCTGGTAGAGCCGCACCGTGGCCTGCGTGTCATCGAGCAGCCGCAGAATCTCGCCGTCCACCGTGCGCGACAGGTAGAGATAGCGGTTCACATAGGATTGCAGCGGGATCAGCGCGCGGAACTCGTTATTGTCCCAGTCCTCGATGATCACCGGCGTGTCGTAATCGGCGCTTTGCAGCACCGCATCGTCGGGTTTTTCAAAATCGAACAGGTAGCTGCGCTCACCGCGGGCCTTCAACTCGCCCGCGCCGTCGATGATGAACGCCTCTTTCAGGCCGCGCTGGATCAGTGGCTGGCCCTGCCCCAGAAGCTGGCGCATGTCATTGTCAGATAACAGGAAATTGTCGCGCCGGGCGCGGTTGAGATAGCCCGCGAGGCGAACCGTGTCCTCCATCAGGTCGTCGCGCTGTTCCTGCTTATAGGCCTGTGCGGCGGCCAGCGAATTGCCGACCACGTTGCGCACCCGGTCCGAAAACCAGCCCTCGAGGCCGAAATTCACCGTCACCACGGCGAACACCGCCACCAGAACGGTCGGAACCAGCGCCACCAGCGCGAAGACACCGGTCAGGCGCAGGTGGAGCTGCGAGCCCGCCGAGCGCGCGCGGCGCGAGGCCACGATCTGCGCCACCTTGCGCATCACCAGCGCGGCAATCATCAGGATGTAGACGAAGTCGGCGAGAATGATCAGCCGGATCCCGCTGGAACTGGGGTCCAGTTCGAACGGCCCCATGCCCAGATAGGTCACAACAGCGAGAATCGGTCCGAGAATGACGAGCCCGAGGGTCGCGGCATTCTGAACGCGTCTTTGCCTGCGCAAGATGTTGAGCCTGTCCCACGACGCGGGCCGTGTCTGGGTTTTCATCCGCTTTTTTACCGCCTTGCCACTTATTATTAATGTGGTCGCAGGGGCTGCTCTGCACGATATGCCCCAATCGCCACGGTGACTGTTGCGATATTACATCAATTTGCGGCGGCGTGTCACGCGAATATCCAGATCGTTGACCTTTTTCCTCAAAGTATTGCGGTTGATGCCCAGCAGATCGGCACATTTGGCCTGATTGCCGCCCGTGGCCTCCAAAGCGATTTCGATCAGCGGCAGCTCCACTTCGCGCAGAATCCGCTGGTAAATGCCGGGGGGCGGCAACACTCCGCCATGCAGATCGAAGTAACGGCGCAGGTGTTTGGCCACCGAGGCCGACAGTTTATCGCTGTCGCCGCCATCCATCAGGGCGCCGATCTCGGGCTGGCTGCCCAGCACGATCTCCACGTCGGCGCGGCTGATTTCCTCTTCGGGGCTGGTCAGCACGAGACGGCGCACGGTGTTTTCAAGCTGGCGCACATTGCCCGGCCAGCTATAGGCGCGGATCGTGCCCATCGCGTCGGAGGAAAACTGCCGTGCGGGCGCGCCGTCGCGCTCGGCGCGCAGCAGGAAATGCTCGGTGAGCAGCGGGATGTCCTCGACCCGCTCGCGCAGGGACGGCACGCTGATCGTCACCCCGCCCAGCCGGTAGAAGAGATCCTGCCGGAAGATCCCGTTTTCCATCTTCTCGCTGAGATCCTGCTGGCTGGTGGCCATGATGCGCGGCGCGTCATCGGTCAGGCTGTCGAGCATGCGCACGATCCGGGCCTGCGCCTCGTCATCGAGATCGCCGACCTCGTCAAACAGGATCGTGCCGCCCTTGGCGCGGCTCAGGATCGCGGCGGGCCCTTCGATACTGGCCAGATCGGCGGGCGTCACGGTCACGAATGGCAGGTTGCGGCGGTCCGAGAAGTCGTGGATCGAGCGCGCGATCAGGCTTTTGCCGGTGCCGCTTTCGCCGGTGATCATCACCGCAAGATCGGTGTTCATCACGCGTGCCACCAGACGGTAGAGCGCCTGCATGGCCGCGGTGCGTCCCACCAGCGGCAGGTCGTTCTCGGCGCTGTCGCCCTCTTCCTCGCGGCGCGGCACGGGGGCGACGCGTTTGCGCTCCAGCGCGCGGGCGGCGCGTTTCATCAGGTCCGGCAGGTCGAACGGCTTGGGCAGGTAGTCATAGGCCTCGGCCTCGGTGGCCTGGATCGCGGTCATGATGGTGTTTTGCGCGGAGATCACGATCACCGGCAGGCTGGGGCGTTGTTCGGTGATCTCCGGCAGCGCCTCGAGCCCGTTTCCGTCCGGCATCATCACATCCGAGATCACCAGATCGCCCTTGCCCTCTCCGACCCAGCGCATCAGCGTGGTCAGGGAGCTGGTGGCATGCACCTTGCAGCCCGCCCGCGTCAGTGCCTGTGTCAGGACCGTGCGAATGGTGCGGTCGTCATCGGCGACCAGAACCGTCCCGTCCATTATCTATCCTCCCTCGCTCGCATCACGCATCCGGCTCCTCGGCGGGAGCGATCGGCAGTGAAATTCTGAAAACCGTGCGTCCGGGCACGGAGTTTACGGCAATCCAGCCGTCATGTTCGGAAATGATCTTCGACACCAGCGCCAGCCCCAGCCCGGTGCCATTCTCGCGGCCCGACACGAAGGGCTCGAAAATATCGCTGGCCAGATCGGGCGGCAGGCCCGGCCCGTCATCGCGGATCTCGACCTGCAGCGGCACCGCGCTGCGCGACCCGTCGGGGCGCTCGACGCGCAGCGACATCTCGTAGAAGGTGCGGATCGTGATCGTGCCACCGGCCTTGCCGGCTGCCTCGGAGGCGTTCTTGAGCAGGTTGAGCACCACCTGCAAGAGCTGGTCGCCATCGGCATAGGTGGGCGGCAGCGAGGGGTCGTAATCCTCGATGATCTTCATATGCGCGCCATAGCCCACCGACGCGGATTTGCGCGCCCGGTCGAGAATGTCGTGGATATTGATGGCTTTGCGCGCGGGCGGGCGCAGGTTGCCGAACTGCTCGACCTGTTCGAGCAGCTTTACCACGCGCCGCGTCTCGGCCACGATCAGGTCGGTCAGTTCGAGATCCGGCCCCGAGAGGTTCATCGACAAAAGCTGGGCGGCGCCGGTGATGCCCGCCAGCGGGTTCTTGATCTCGTGGGCCAGCATCTCGGCCATGCCGATGGCCGATTTCGCCGCCGTCTTGGTCTGCATGGCGCGGCCCATCTTGTCGGCGATCTCGCGCGGCTCCAGCAGGATCAGGATATAGCCCGGCCGGTCGCTCAGCGTGGACATCTGCACGTTGCAGGCCACCGGAGGGCGTTCGCCCGAGCCGACATCGACCGTGTTGACGAAAAGCGAGGCATCGTTGCGCCGCACGCGGGTGACGGCATCGTCGAGCGGCGCGTTGACATGCAGCTTGTCCCAGATCGGCGCACCGCGCAGCGAGCGCACGGAGGCGTTGAGAAAGACCTCGCCGGTCGGGTTGACCTCGGCGATCCGGTTCTCGCCATCGATCACCAGCGCCGGCACCGGCAAGGACGACCACAGGGTTTCAAAGAACGGAGCGGTCATGCGGCCACCTCTGCGGTTTCCGACAGGCTGCGGCGCAGCCGCGCGATCACATCGGCCGGATCGCGGGAGGTCAGGATCGCGCGGCGCGCGGCGGGCGCGACGCCGGCGGTGTCGAGATACCAGCCCAGATGTTTGCGCGCGACGCGCAGGCCCAGATCGGGGCCGTAGAAATCGAGCATGTCCTCGTAATGGCCGATCACCATATCGGCGAAGGCAGGGCCTTGCGGGATCTCGGGGGCGGGGCGGCCATGGAGCGCGGCCGCCACCTCGGCCAGAAGCCACGGGCGGCCCTGTGCGCCGCGCCCGATCATCACGCCATCGGCGCCCGATTGCGCCAGTGCCGTGCGGGCCGTCTCGGCGCAGATGATGTCGCCATTGGCGATCACGGGGATCTCGACCGCCTCGCGCACGCGGCGGATCGCGGCCCAGTCGGCATGGCCCTTATAGAACTGGCAGCGGGTGCGGCCGTGGATCGTGATCATGCGGATGCCGGCGGCCTCGGCGCGGCGCGCGAGATCCGGCGCGTTCATCAGCGCCTCATCCCAGCCCAGACGGGTCTTGAGCGTCACAGGAAGCTCGACAGCCTCCACCACCGCCTCGATCAGCCCCAGCGCGTGATCGAGATCCTTCAGCAGCGCGGAGCCGGAATAGCCGTTCACGACCTTCTTGGCGGGGCAGCCCATGTTGATGTCGATCACCCGCGCGCCATTGGCCGCAACCATGCGCGCGGCCTCCGCCATCCAGTAGGCGTCGCGCCCCGCAAGCTGCACGGAGGTGTTGGCGAATTCAAAGCCCAGCTCGGCGCGTTCCCGCACGCCGGGCTTGGCCTGCACCATTTCCTGGCTGGCGACCATCTCGCTCACCACGAGGCCTGCCCCGAAGCGGGAGACGAGTTTGCGGAACGGAACATCCGTGATCCCGGCCAGTGGCGCGAGGAACACGGGCGGATCGAATGACAGGTTTGCTACCTTTATAGACAAACGCCTAATCCTTAATCACTTGCGAGAGAGGTAGCGTTTGGAGCGTGAAAAGGCAACCAAACGGGGGTGCAAATGCGCCCCAAAACATCATTTGCCTAATTTTTAGACAAACGGGCCGCGCCAATTGAGCCATTGTCTCGATCCCGTTCAGGTTCTAGACAATTTGCATGACCGGGTCAGGAACACAGAGCATTGCGGCCGTCATCGTCGCAGCCGGGCGCGGGACCCGCGCGGGCGGCGACATCCCCAAGCAATGGCAACAGCTCGCCGGCCGGACGGTGGCGGAGTGGACCCTGCAGGCCTTCGCCGCGCATCCTGGGATCGGCCAGATCGTTCTGGTAATCCACCCCGAGGACCGCGACGCGGCCTATCTGCCCGCGCTGCCCGAGGGCGTCGTGCTGGCCGAGGGCGGCGCGAGCCGCGATGCCTCGGTGCTGAACGGATTGCGCGCGCTCAAAGCCCCGTGCGATCTGGTGCTGATCCATGACGTCGCGCGGCCCTGCATCCGCGCCGAGGTGATCGACCGGGTGATCGCGGCGCTGGCCAACGCGACCGGCGCGGCCCCTGCCCTTGCGGTGACAGACGCGCTCTGGCGCGGCGCGCAGGGCCATGTGGACGGCACGCAGGCGCGCGACGGGCTTTTCCGCGCCCAGACCCCGCAGGGCTTCCATTTCAAAGAGATCCTCGCGGCCCACGAGGCCCATCGGGGCGGCGCGGCCGATGACGTGGAAGTGGCGCGCGCGGCGGGCATTTCCGTGGCGATCGTCGAAGGCGACGCGGCCAATCTGAAGATCACGACGCCGCAGGATTTCGCCCGCGCGGCCGCACAGTTCGCACAGGTCGCACAATTGGAGAGCAAGATGGACATACGCACCGGCAACGGGTTCGACGTGCACCGGTTCGGCCCGGGAGACCATGTCACCTTATGCGGGATCGACATCGCCCATGACCGCGCCCTGCAAGGCCATTCGGACGCCGATGTCGGGCTGCACACGATCACGGATGCGATTTACGGCGCGCTGGCGCGGGGCGATATCGGGCAGCATTTCCCGCCCTCCGACCCGCAGTGGAAAGGCGCGGCCAGCCATATCTTTCTGGAACATGCCCGCGATCTGGCCACCGAGATGGGCTTTGCGATCACCCATGTGGATTGCACGCTGATCTGCGAGGCGCCCAAGATCGGCCCCCATGCGGCGGCGATGCGCGCCGAGGTGGCCGCGCTGTTGCGGATTGACGCGGAGCGGGTGAGCGTGAAGGCCACGACCTCGGAACGGTTGGGCTTTACGGGACGCGGCGAAGGCATTGCCTGCCTTGCCACCGCGACATTGGTGCGCGCATGAGCAAGATGATCGCAACCTTCTTTGGCGCCGGCCTGATCCGTCCCGCGCCGGGCACATGGGGCTCGCTGGCGGCCATTCCCGCCGCATGGGCGCTGCATGTTCTGGGCGGCCCCGTCGCGCTGGCGATCGGCATCGTGGCGGCGACCCTGCTGGGCTGGTGGGCCACCGCGACCCAGACCCGCGGCATGGACGATCACGACCCGTCCGAGATCGTGATCGACGAGGTGGCCGGCCAGTGGATCGCGCTGCTGCCGGTCTCGGTCGGGGCGCTGCATTCGGGCGCGGGCTTCTGGGCGCTCTGGCCCGGTGTGCTGACCGCCTTTGTCATGTTCCGGCTGTTTGACATCTGGAAGCCCGGCCCTGTCGGCTGGGCGGATCGCAAGACCGGCCCGCTGGGCGTGATGCTCGACGACCTGATCGCGGGGCTGCTGGCGGCCTTGGTGGTGATGGCGGCGGCCGCCTTTTCCCACGGAGTGTTGATGTGAGCGCGCAGGACATCCTCGAGACCGCCCGGGCCAAGGGGCTGATGATCGCCACCGCGGAAAGCTGCACCGGCGGCATGATCGCTGCCGCCCTGACCGATCTTCCGGGCAGCTCGCACGTGCTTGACCGGGGCTTTGTCACCTATTCGAACGACGCGAAGATGGCGATGCTGGGCGTGCGCCCGGCAACGCTGGAGGCGCAGGGGGCTGTCTCGGAAGCGGTGGCGGCCGAGATGGCGGAAGGCGCGCTTTACAATTCCAAGGCGGAGTTGAGCGTTTCGGTGACCGGGATTGCCGGTCCGGGCGGCTCGGAGCACAAGCCCGAAGGGCGGGTCTGTTTTGCCATTGCGCAGATCGGACAGCCCACCCGCACCGGAACCATGGAGTTCGGCGCACGCGGCCGCGACGCGGTGCGGCAGGCCAGCACACACCATGCGATCGGACTGTTGCGCGATGCTCTGAAGGCCTCGCCTTGACCTGTCTTGGGGACCGTCCCTGCGACCTGAGCCAAAACACGAAGCGGCGCGAAAACGGGCGACACGCTTCGTTTCTGTCTAAAATTTAAGCGTTTCCCGTATTGCTGCAAAAAGTGGCAAATTCCGACGCCCTCGCCTCTTTTCTTTGCAGGGCAGGCACGGTCTTAAGCCCCTCGACATGAAATTCAACGTCGGAGGGGACAATGAACGGAGCAGATACCGCCTGGATAATCGTCGCAACAGCCCTTGTGCTGTTTATGACGCTGCCGGGCCTGGCACTATTTTACGGAGGACTGGTGCGGGCGCGCAATGTGCTGAGCGTCTTCATGCAGTGTTTCTCAATCGCCTGCCTGATGAGCATCCTGTGGCTCGTCGCGGGCTATTCGATCGCATTCGGCGACGGCAATGCCTATTGGGGCGGGCTGGGCAAGTCCTTCCTGAACGGCGTTGACGCGGAGACACTCTCGGGCACCATTCCCGAGGTTCTGTTCTTTGCCTTCCAGATGACCTTTGCGATCATCACGCCCGCGCTGATCGTGGGCGCCTATGTGGAGCGCATCGGCTACGGCTTCGTGCTGCTCTTCTCGAGCCTGTGGATGCTGATCTGCTATGCGCCCGTGGCGCACTGGATCTGGGGCGGCGGTCTTCTGGCCGGTGCGGAATGGTCGCTCTTCTCCGAAGGCGTTAACGATTTCGCAGGCGGCATCGTCGTGCACCAGACCGCGGGCCTTGCCGCGCTGGTCGTGGCGGTCTTCCTTGGCGAACGCAGCGACAAATCCAAGCCGCCGCACAATCCCGGCATGGTGATGATCGGTGCGGCGATGCTCTGGGTGGGCTGGTTCGGCTTCAACGGCGGCTCGCAGCTGGCCGCGGATGGCGGCGCTGCAATGGCGCTGACCGTGACCCATATCTCTGCCGCGATGGCATCGCTGACCTGGGCGCTGTGGGAGCGGATCCGCTACGGCAAAGCCTCTCTGGTGGGCATGGTCACCGGCACGATCGCGGGTCTGGCCTCGATCACACCGGCCTCCGGCTCGGTTGGTCCGGTCGAAGCCATGATCATCGGTGCGATTGCCGGTGTCCTGTGTCAGGAAATGTGCCGCGTGGTCAAAGGCGCGCTGAAGATCGACGACACGCTCGACGTCTTCGCCGTGCACGGTGTCGGCGGCATGTTCGGCATCGTCATGCTGGCGGTGTTCGGTCATGCCGACTGGACCGCACAGCTGGGCGGGCTTTTCGTGGTTGGCGTCTGGACGATCGTCATCACCGTGATCATCGTGATGGTGGCCAAAGCCATCTTCCCGATCCGGGTCTCGAAAGAGGACGAAACCACCGGTCTGGACCTCACCTCCCACGGCGAACGGGGTTACGAACTGACCTCCTAAACCCGGGGAAACCTGCAAAATTCATGGAACGCCCGGCCTTCTGGTCGGGCGTTTTTCGTTTGAAAACAGTGCCCCCGTTCGATTTTTCCCGATTTTCGCGCCCCGCCCCTTGAAAGGCGGGGTCAGCGCTAACATTTATGTAAATGTAAATAACATTAACTTACTGAAAAGGAGACGTACGCATGTCATCAATCGCCGCCTTTCCCAACCGCGCCGAGCTTTGGCTGGACCAACGCGGAAAGGGTGCCTGGATCGCCGCAATGGTCCTGAGCTTCATTCTGTTCTGGCCCCTCGGGCTGGCGCTTCTTGCTTACATGATATGGGGAAAACGCATGTTCAACGGATCCTGCCGCAGCGCGGTGACACGCAACCACGGGTTCAAATCTTCCGGCAACACGGCATTCGACGCCTATAAGGCCGATATGCTCAAGCGCCTCGAAGACGAACAGCACGCGTTCGAGGCCTTCCTGGGCCGGCTGCGCGAGGCCAAGGACAAGACCGAGTTCGACGCCTTCATGGACGAGCGCGCCAAGGCTGCGAAGACCGAAGCCGAGCCCAAAACGGCCGAGTGACGAAAGCGTCAAAATCCGCTAGCATGGGGCATGGCCTGACGGTCATCCCCCCACCAGCGGGCACTCATAGTCGGGTGCCCGCGTTTTCGTACCACACCCCGCAACAGGACCCCCCGAATATGAGCGCGTATCCCCCCCTCTCTGCCCTGCCCGACCCCGACACACAGGCGGATTTCTACGAAGGCGTGCCCCTCAAGCGCCTTCTGGCCTGGGTCGTGGACACGGTCCTGATCGCGCTGGCCACGATCGTGGTGGCGACCCTGCCGCTGTTCATCGGCTGGTTCTTCCTGCCGCTGATCTTTCTGGTGCTCAGCGTCATCTACCGCGCCGGCACGATCACGCAAGCCTCCGCCACGCCGGGGATGCGGCTCTTCAATGTCGAGCTGCGCAACACCCAGGGCCTGCGGCTGAACAATGGCGAGGCCATCGTGCACACGCTGGGCTATCTGGTGTGCACCGCGTTCTTCCTGCCGCAGCTGATTTCCGTGCTGCTGATCCTGCTCAGCGCCCGCGGACAGGCCCTGCACGATCTGATCACCGGCACCGCGCTAATCAACAAACCGAGCGAGTATTAACCCGTTCTTAACGCAAATGAAAAAAGATTTGTCGCAGCGCCAGAGCATTGCTAGGCTGAGCGCAGAAAAGGTTGTCGACACATCATGCGCCACACGCTCCCTATTGCTCCGCAGTTTTACGTAACTGCGCCACAGTCATGCCCGTATCTTGACGGACGGCGTGAACGCAAGCTGTTCACCGCCCTGCAGGGCGATCACGCGGCAACCCTGAACAACACCCTTTCAAAACAAGGCTTCCGCCGCTCCCAGAACGTGCTCTACCGGCCCTCTTGCGCGGAATGCTCGGCCTGTCTTTCGGCCCGGATCCGGGCCGCCGATTTCAAACCCTCGAAAAGCCAGCGCCGCACGCTCAAGCGCAATGCCTATCTCGCCCGCGAAGCGACCTCGCCCTGGGCCACCGAAGAGCAGTACGAGCTGTTCCGCCGCTATCTCGACAGCCGGCACGCCGATGGCGGCATGGCGGACATGGATATTTTCGAGTTCGCCGCGATGATCGAGGAGACCCCGGTCAAAAGCCGTGTGATCGAATACTGGGACCGCTCGAACGCGGAAGATCCGCGCCTGATCGCCACCTGCCTGACGGATGTGCTCGATGACGGGCTGTCCATGGTCTATTCCTTCTACGACCCCGATTTCGCCAGAAACAGCCTCGGGACGTTCATCATTCTCGATCATGTGCGGATCGCGCAGGAGGCGGGGCTGCCATACGTCTATCTCGGCTACTGGGTGCCCGGCTCGGCCAAGATGGGCTACAAGGCCGGCTTCTCCGCGCTGGAGATCTTCCGCGGCTCGGAATGGCAGGACCTGAGCACGGCGGGGAATTTCTCCGTCGACACGCATCCGCTGTCGGTCGACCCGATTGCCGAACAGGTGGCGCGCATCCACTTGCCGGACACGCGCCCGACCTGAGCCGCGCGCGCGCGCCCCGAACACAGCCACGACCACACCCACGGCCGCAAAAACGACCGCAAAAACGACCACGGGCAGGACCAGCGCCGCGCCCCGCCCCTTTCATGTTTCGAAAAATATCCCCGCCGAGGCACCGCCCGCGCCCCGCGGGCGGTAATTGCGCTACTCGACCAGCTTCCACGCCCCCTGCTCGATCGGCACGAAGGCCTCAACGGCGGCGGTGGCAATCACATGGGTGGTGTCGTTCTCGGCATCATGCACGTCGAGCCCACCCTGAACGCCGCGCACCTCGGCGCGCCCGCGTGGCAACTCTGCCGTGAGCGCCGCGATATCGAGCTTCTCAGGGGCCTGCACCCCGATCGTGACCTGCACCCGCATCTCCGCGTGATCGATGCCCATCGATTTGAACAGCACGATCGAGGAGTGATGCAGCGCGTCCTGAATGGCACGGCGGGCGGCCTTGGTGTAATCCATCCCGTAAAGATCGTTGCCGGTCCCCATTTCCAGAATGATGCGATGTTCAGTCATGGGCCCGATCCATATCGAAAGAGACCATGACCGCCGCATTGGCAATCACCGTCACGCCGGAGCCGTCGGGCTTGGGGACGTCGAGCCCGCCTTTCACCACCGTGATCGAGGGCTGGCCGTAAGGGAAAATGCCCATGAGCCGGTCCACCTCGACCGCCTCGGGCTGCTGCACGCCCAGTTCCACATCGATCTGCATCGCGTCGCGGGGAAAGCCGAACGCATCGGCCACCGACACCGAATTGTGCCACAGCGCATCGCGGATCGCGCGCGCGGCCGCCTCGGTGTAGTCGCGCCGCCTGAGCGAGGTGCCCATGCCAAATTCATGGACCATTCGTGTTTTTGCCATCTCTGCCTCGAATCCTGGATCAAATTTGCGCTTATGTCGCTGATGGCGCCGGTTTACGCAACAAAAATACCGAATAAAATGCCTCCGCGACAGATTATTCATGGATTTGGCGGTTGACCCTCTCCACCCATCTTCATAATGTCCGCCGGAGATAAGAGGAGCTTTGGGACATGACGGTCCTTGTGGTTGTAGTGGAAAACGGGTGCATGGGTCGATAAGACAACCATAGTGGTTCCCATGCGCCCCCGCTTAAAACCGGGGGTTTTTTTATCGATGCAGATAGGTGTTTAAGGACGGAGACGGAGAAGATGGCACGGCAAATGACGGGCGCGGAGATGGTGGTTCAGGCCTTGATCGATCAGGGTGTGGACACGGTATTTGGCTACCCCGGTGGCGCCGTCCTTCCGATCTATGACGAGATTTTCCAGCAGCACGATATCCGCCACATCCTCGTGCGCCACGAACAGGGCGCGACCCATGCCGCCGAAGGCTATGCGCGCGCCACCGGCAAGCCGGGCGTTGTTCTGGTGACCTCGGGCCCCGGGGCCACCAATGCCGTGACCGGCATGACCGACGCGCTGATGGATTCGATCCCGATGGTGGTTCTGACCGGACAGGTGCCGACCTTCATGATCGGCAATGACGCGTTTCAGGAGGCCGATACGGTCGGCATCACCCGCCCCTGCACCAAGCATAACTGGCTGGTGAAGGAGACCGACATGCTGTCGGATGTCATCCATCAGGCGTTCCACGTGGCCACCTCCGGCCGCCCCGGCCCGGTGCTGGTCGACATCCCCAAGGACGTGCAGTTCGCCAAGGGCACCTACAAGGCGCCCGAGAAAGCCTCGACCGGCCATTACACCCCGCGCACAAAGGGCGACATTGACGCGATCACCGCGCTGGCCGAACTGATGGAGACGGCAGAACGCCCGATCCTCTATACCGGCGGCGGCGTGATCAACTCGGGCGACGCTGCCACGGCGCTGCTGCGCGAACTGGTCGATGCCACCGGATTTCCCATCACCTCGACCCTGATGGGTCTGGGCGCCTACCCCGCCAGCGGGGACAACTGGCTCGGCATGCTGGGCATGCACGGTCTCTACGAGGCCAATATGGCGATGCATGACTGCGACCTGATGATCAACATCGGAGCGCGGTTCGACGACCGGATCACCGGCCGCGTCGATGCGTTCAGCCCGGGCTCGAAAAAGGCCCATATCGACATCGATCCCTCTTCGATCAACAAGGTGATCCATGTCGACATCCCGATCATCGGCGATATCGCCTCGGTGCTCGAAGACCTGCTGCGGGTCTGGAAGGCGCGCGGCGCCAAGACCGTCGGCAAAGAGGGGCTGGCCCCGTGGTGGAAACAGATCAACGACTGGCGCGCTGTGCGCTGCCTCGACTACAAGCCGTCCGAAAAGGTCATCAAACCGCAATTTGCCATCGAGCGGCTCGAAGCGCTGACCAAGCACCGCAAGGATCGCTATATCTGCACCGAGGTGGGCCAGCACCAGATGTGGGCCGCGCAATATCTCGGCTTCGAGGATCCGAACCGCTGGATGACCAGTGGCGGCCTCGGCACGATGGGCTATGGCCTGCCGGCCTCGGTCGGCGTGCAGATCGCCCATCCCGACGCGCTGGTGATCAATGTTGCGGGCGAAGCCTCGTGGCTGATGAACATGCAGGAGATGGGCACCGCGCGGCAGTATGACCTGCCGGTCAAGCAGTTCATCCTCAACAACGAACGCCTCGGCATGGTCCGCCAGTGGCAGGAACTGCTGCATGGCAACCGCTATTCGCACAGCTGGTCCGAAGCGCTTCCGGATTTCGTCAAGCTCGCGGAATCCTTCGGAGCCAAGGGGATCTTGTGCTCGGACGCCTCCGATCTCGATGACGCGATCATGGAGATGCTGGAGCATGACGGGCCGGTGGTCTTCGACTGCCTCGTCGAGAAGCACGAGAACTGCTACCCGATGATCCCGTCGGGCGCGCCGCATAACGAAATGCTGATGGGCGAGGCCTCGACCAAGGACGCGATCGGCTCGAAGGGCGCGGTGTTGGTTTAACATCACGCCCCAACGCCCTGATCTGATATCATTTAGTCAAGAAAGACCCTGCCCATGGCACCGCTTAAGATCAAGAAAGGCACCTCGCGCCATTCCGCCTATGACCTGCGCGATCCCAACGCCGATATCATCGAAACGCACACTCTGACTGTGATCGTCGACAACGAGGCCGGCGTGCTGGCGCGCGTCATCGGCCTCTTTTCGGGGCGCGGCTACAATATCGAAAGCCTGACCGTGGCCGAGGTCGATCACGAGGGGCACCGCTCGCGCATCACGGTGGTGACGACGGGCACGCCTGCCGTGATCACCCAGATCAAGGCGCAGCTGGCACGGATGGTGCCGGTGCACGATGTGCACGATCTGACCGAGGAAGGCCCCAGCGTGGAGCGCGAACTGGCGCTCTTCAAAGTGGCGGGCAGTGGCGAGAAGCGCATCGAGGCGCTGCGGCTGGCGGAGATTTTCCGCGCCAATGTGGTCGATTCCACGCTGAAGAGCTTTGTCTTCGAGATGACCGGCACCTCGGAAAAGATCGACGCTTTTGCCGATCTGATGCGCCCGCTGGGCCTGCAGGAAGTCGCGCGCACCGGCGTGGCGGCACTGGCCCGCGGGTAATTCGCACGCCAAGTAAATGAGGCGCCCCCAACGCCCGGGCCAGGCCCGAGGGCGCCTCTGCGGCTCTATCAGCCGCTTTTCGCAGGCATGAGGCCGCCTTGCTCGCCGGCTGCAAGCTCCTCTGCGTCGACCACGCCGTCTCCGTTCGTATCGACCGCTTTGAACATGTCCTCGGTCAGCTCGGGATAGGCTGCCGAAAGCTCGACAAAGCTCACGACCCCGTCGCCATCGGTGTCGATCTGAGCCGTTTCACTGGCCATGGACGCTGTCGCGCAAAGCGCGCAGGCCGCTGCAAGTAGTCCTGTTTTCATGGGTTTAGCCTCTTTTCCAGGTTGCGGTACCGGACCCCGATCGGGGCCCTGAGACAGTCATGCCCGTTCCTCGCGCGCCGTGTGAGAGGTGACGCGGACGGGGCGCAAAACCCGCCGGGATCTGCTCAATCCGGGGGATTTGAGCGGCAGTGGATTGCTGAAAAAGGGGGGCTTTGTGTGCTGCCACCCCGCTCGGCGGGCTCCCACCCATGCCTACGCGTCAAACCGGCAAGTTCCGACCGAGGGGAAGCCGCGACTCAACCTGCCCCCTGCCCGATTACCCGTCAAACAGGCCGCAACCGCCCCCCTCGGATCAGGTCGCGGTGAGACAAGCCATGTCGCGGTGATACATGACCGCCATTTTCGAATCTGGAAAACTCGAGGCGTCGAGACCCGCAGGTTTGTTCAAGGAGAGCGCCGCATGACATCCGATCTGTCTTACGTAACCCGCCCCGTGGAGCAGGCCCGCGGCCTGCCCAATGCCCATTACACCGACCCCGCCGTCTTCGCCGAAGAGCGCGATGCGATCCTGCTGGCCGGGTGGTCCGGTCTGGCCGTGGCCGCCGATGTGCCAGAGCCCGGAGATGCGAAACCGGTCGAGTTTCTGGGCCTGCCGCTTTTGCTGATCCGCGATCGCGACGGCGTGGTGCGGGTGTTCCAGAACACCTGCCGGCATCGCGGCATGATCCTTGTGGATGCGCCGCGCAAGATCGAGGGCGCGATCCGCTGCCCCTATCATTCATGGTGCTATTCCACGCAAGGCAAGCTGGTGGCCACGCCCCATGTCGGCGGCCCGGGGATGAACACGCATGCCGATATCGACCGCAGCGAGCTGGGCCTGATCGAGGTGCGCTCCCATATCTGGTTCGGTGTGGTTTTCATCAATGTGTCGGGCACCGCCGCTCCGTTCGAGGAGGTGCATGCCGATCTGATCGCCCGCTGGGCCGAGTTCGACCTGCCCTTCTATCATGGCGGCGCGGACAGCACCTTCGAGCTGGACCTCAACAGCAACTGGAAGCTGGCGGTGGAGAATTACTGCGAGAGCTACCACCTGCCCTGGGTCCATCCCGGGCTGAACAGCTATTCGCGGCTCGAAGACCATTACCATATCGAGAGCCCGGGCCATTATTCCGGTCAGGGCACGGTGGTGTATCGCCAGCTCACGGGCGAGGACGGCGCCACTTTCCCCGATTTCCCCGGGCTGGGTGAGTTCTGGAATGAGGGTGGCGAATACACGGTCGTCTATCCCAACGTGATGCTGGGCTGCCAGCGGGACCACACTTTCGCGATCATTCTCGAGCCCAAGGCGGTCGACCGCACGGTGGAGCATATCCACATCTTCTATGCCAGCCCCGAGACCGATGACGCCCTGCGGGCCAAGAATGCCGCGCAGTGGAAAACCGTCTTCGTCGAGGATGTGGGCGTGGTCGAGGGCATGCATAAGGGCCGCTACGCCCCGGGCTTTGACGGCGGGCGGTTCTCGCCTGCGATGGACGGGCCGACCCATTGCTTCCATGCGTGGGTGGCGGACCGGATGATCGCCCACAGGCAGGCCAAGGCGGCGGAGTGAGTGCGGACACGCTCGACGCGCGGTTGCTGGCGGCGCATGCGCGCGAGGACAAGCCGGCCCTCGTGGCGCTTTACATGGAAGCGGCCGCGGCGGCCTGCAGTGCCGAGGCCGAAGGCTTCTACCTGACCCATGCCTATATCTTCGCGCTCGATATAGGCGACGCGCGCGCGGCCTTGCTCAAGGCGCGGCTGGTGGAGATGCACCGCGACGCGCCCGAGGATTGAGAGGGCGCGGGGCGCGAGAGGGAAGTTTACAGTGCGGGCTTTTCTTCATAGACCGGTCCCATGAGGCTGAACCTTAAGAAATGGCGCGATCTGCGCGCCAACCCCTATCGCCGGATCTTCCACGACGCCTTCGCCAAATGGCGCAAGGACAAGGGCGAGGTTCTGCGGTTCCGGTTTCCCGACCTGACCGCGCAGAGTGTCGTCTTTGATGTTGGCGGGTTCGAGGGCAACTGGGCGCACCGGATTCATGCCGCGCATGGCTCCACGCTCCACGTGTTCGAGCCCCATCCCGGCTTTGCCGCACAGATCGCGGCGCGATTCGAGGGCAATGACAAGATCCACCTCCATGCGATCGCCCTGGGCAGCGCGGATGGCACGTTGTCGCTGTCGGATGAGGGGGATGCGTCCTCTGCCATCGCCGATCACACCAGGAGCGTGACGGGCGACGTGGTCGAGGTGGGCCGGTTCTTCGCGGAACACGGGATCGACCACGTGGATCTGATGAAGGTCAATATCGAGGGCGGCGAATACGACCTGCTGCCCGCGCTGATCTCGGCGGGGCTGATGCCGCGGATCGACCTGCTGCAGGTCCAGTTCCACCTCTATTCGGAGGCCGATATCGCAGTGCGCGCGGGGATTCGCGCGCAACTGGCCCAGACCCATGACTGCGTGTGGGAGTATCCTTTTGTCTGGGAGCAGTGGCGCCTCAAGAAGGCCCCGTAAACATCTGCTCAAAAAAGAAAAAGGGGAACCTCGGAAGGTTCCCCAGTCTCACTGATCAGGCTCATATTGGTACCGCCCGTGTTTTCTGCCTGCGGCCTGATCCGTGTCGGGGGCGAGCGCACCCGCCCCAGAACTCTTGGCAGATCGCTCTACCGGTATGTCGTCGGCACGTCCCCGAAGGGACGTGCCTACCCCCTTAACTACACCCCGAGGTGCCGCCACAGGTATTGCATTTCATGCAGGTGCCGTTGCGCACCAGCGTGTAATTTCCGCACTCGCCGCAAGGATCACCCTCGTAGCCCTGCATCTTGGCCTTGTCGCGGGCGCTCAGCGAAACCGTACCGGTGGTTACGGCCGTCGTGGTGGTGCTGCTGACCGCCACTTCTGCCGCCGCGATGCCCGCCGTCGCCGCGCCGCCGTCGAGACCCGCATCACCGGTCGTGCCCGTGGCCCCGCCTTGCAGCACGTGCAGCTCCTGCGGCACGCGCTTGCGCAGGTAGCCGGTCGAGCTGATCTGCTTGAGCACTTCGAGCGACTTGGAGGCGGCACTGTCGGAGACGTCTTCGAAGTTGCGCACGCCCTCCTCTTCGCCGCGACCGATATCGTCGAAGGTCTCGCCGGTGGGCTTCACATGGGCCAGATCGGTCCGGTCGAGATAGGAGACCGCCAGTTCGCGGAAGATATAATCCAGGATCGAGGTCGCATTCTTGATGCTGTCATTGCCCTGAACCATGCCGGCCGGCTCGAACTTGGTGAAGGTGAACGCGTCCACGAATTCCTCCAGCGGCACGCCATATTGCAGGCCCACCGAGACGGCGATCGCGAAGTTGTTCATCATCGCGCGGAAGCCCGCGCCTTCCTTGTGCATGTCGATGAAGATCTCACCGAGATTGCCGTCCTCGTATTCGCCGGTCCGCAGGTAGACCTTGTGACCGCCGACGATGGCCTTCTGGGTGTAGCCCTTGCGCCGCTCGGGCATCTTCTCGCGGTGCGATTTGATGATCTCCTTGACGACGACCTTCTCGATCACCTTCTCGGCCAGAACGGCTGCCTTTTGCTGTGGCGTGCCGGTCTCGAGCAGCTCGGCGGCGTCCTCGTCATCCTCGACAAGGGCGGCGGCCAGCGGCTGGCTGAGTTTCGAGCCGTCGCGGTAAAGCGCGTTGGCCTTGACCCCGAGGCTCCAGCTCAGCTCATAGGCTTTCTGGCAATCCTCGATGGTGGCGTCATTGGGCATGTTGATCGTCTTGGAGATCGCGCCGGAAATGAAGCTCTGGGCTGCGGCCATCATGTAGATATGGCTGTCAACACTCAGGAAACGCTTGCCTTTCTTGCCACAGGGGTTGGCGCAGTCGAAGATGTGGTAGTGGTCTTCGCTCAGATGCGGCGCCCCTTCCAGCGTCATGGTTCCGCAGACATGGTCATTGGCCGCTTCGATCTGGTCCTTCGAGAAGCCCAGATGGCGCAGCAGGTCGAAGCTCGGATCGTTCAGCTTGGCGGCCGGGATGCCCAGCGTGCCGGTGCAGAACTCCTCGCCCAGCGTCCACTGGTTGAACACGAACCGGATGTCAAACGCGCTGGGAAGCGCCGCCTCGATCTTGGCCAGCTCGGCCTCGCCGAACCCGTGGCCCACCAGAGATGTGTGGTTTATCCCCGGCGCATTCCCCAGCGTCGCATGTCCGACAGCGTAGGAGACGATTTCTTCTACTTGGGAGGAGGAGTAGCCGACCGCCTCCAGCGCCGCCGGTACGGAGCGGTTGATGATCTTGAAGTAACCGCCCCCTGCCAGTTTTTTGAACTTCACGAGCGCGAAGTCAGGTTCGATGCCCGTGGTGTCGCAGTCCATGACCAGACCGATCGTGCCGGTGGGCGCGATAACGGTAGCTTGTGCGTTGCGGTAGCCGTGCTTCTCGCCCAGCTCCAGCGCGTCGTCCCAGGCCTTGCCAGCCAGCGCAATGAGGCTCTGATCCGGGCAGGAGCCGTGATCGAGCGGCAGCGGTTTGACGTCGAGGCCCTCGTAGCCCTCGGCATTGCCATGCGCTGCGTTGCGGTGGTTGCGGATCACGCGCAGCATGTGGCCGGCGTTTTTCTCGTAGCCCGGGAACGGGCCCAGCTCCTTGGCGATTTCGGCCGAGGTGGCGTAGCTCACACCGGTCATCAGCGCGGTCAGCGCCCCGCACAGGGCGCGGCCCTCGGCACTGTCATAGCCCAGACCCATGTTCATCAGCAGACCGCCGATATTGGCATAGCCAAGACCCAGCGTGCGGAAGTCGTAGGAGCGCTGCGCGATCGCCGGCGACGGGAACTGTGCCATCATCACGGAGATCTCGAGCGTCAGCGTCCACAGCCGCGTGGCATGCATGTAGAGCTCGGCGTCGAACGTGTTGTCCTTGAAGTAGGTCAGCAGGTTCATCGAAGCGAGGTTACACGCCGTGTCATCGAGGAACATGTATTCGGAACAAGGGTTTGAGCCGCGAATCTCACCGTCTTCCGGGCAGGTGTGCCAGGCGTTGACCGTGTCGTGATACTGGATGCCGGGATCGGCGCAGGCCCATGCGGCGTGGCCGACCTGCTCCCACAGATCGCGGGCCTTGACGGTCTTGGCGACCTTGCCGTCCTTGCGGTTGATCAACTCCCAGTCGCCATCGGTCTCGACCGCCTTGAGGAAGGCGTCGGTGACGCGGATCGAGTTGTTGGAGTTCTGGCCGGAGACCGAGTTATAGGCTTCGCTGTCCCAGTCGGTGTCGTAGGTCGGGAACTCGATGCTGTCATAGCCCTGCTTGGCATAATCCAGCACGCGCTTGACGTAGGTCTCGGGGATCGCAACGGTCTTGGCGCTGCGGATCGCGTCCTTGAGCTGCGGGTTCACCTTCGGATCGGCGGCATCTTCGAGCTTGCCGTCCCAGGCTTTGATCGCCGCGAAGATCGCGTTCAGCTTCTCTTCGTGCATCTTGGAGCCGGCGACGATCGAGGCCACCTTCTGCTCTTCGAGCACCTTCCAGTTGATGAACTCCTCGATATCGGGGTGATCGGCGTCGACGATGACCATCTTGGCCGCGCGGCGCGTGGTGCCGCCGGACTTGATCGCCCCTGCGGCGCGGTCGCCGATCTTCAGAAAGCCCATCAGGCCGGAGGACTTGCCGCCGCCCGACAGCGACTCGCCATCCGCGCGCAGCGAGGAGAAGTTCGTGCCGGTGCCCGAGCCGTATTTGAACAGCCGTGCCTCGCGCACCCAGAGATCCATGATGCCGCCATCGTTGACGAGGTCATCCTGCACGGACTGGATGAAACAGGCATGGGGCTGCGGGTGCTCGTAAGACGAGGCCGATTTGGTCAACTCGCCGGACTTGTGATCCACGTAGTAATGGCCCTGGGCGGGACCATCAATTCCGTAGGCCCAGTGCAGACCGGTGTTGAACCATTGGGGGGAGTTCGGCGCTGCCATCTGTTTGGCCAGCATCACCCGCATTTCGTCGTAATAGGCGCGCGCATCTTCCTCGGACGAGAAGTAGCCGCCTTTCCAGCCCCAGTAGCACCATGCGCCAGCGAGCCGGTCGAAAACCTGTTTGGCCGAAGTTTCACCGCCATAGCGCTGATCTTCCGGCAGTTTCTCAAGGGCGGCCTGATCGGCCGTCGCGCGGTGCAGGAAGGCGGGAACGCCTTTTTCACGCACCTTCTTGAGGCGGGCCGGAACACCGGCCTTGCGGAAATATTTCTGTGCGATCACGTCGCTGGCGACCTGGCTCCAGCTGGCCGGCACCTCGACATTGTCGAGCTTGAAAACAACTGTCCCGTCCGGGTTGCGAATCTCGGACGCGGTGTGGGTAAATTCCAGCGCGTCGTAAGCGTCTTTCCCGGCTTCCGTGAGTTTGCGGTCAATTTTCATTCTTTTGTGTTCCCCACATGTCGTCGCGCGGTTCGCGCTCATTATTTCCGTTGTCTGGCCTGCCTCCGCGGACCGGTCTTTTCTATGCGCCAGGGACGAGTAACCTTGTGTCTGCACAGCGTGTGCAGACCGGGTCGCCTTTCGCAGGCTCCTATGCGTGGTTTTTCTAACCGTCCCTCCCCACCACAATATCTGGTGGGTGCCGTAGCTGGCCCACACAAGGTGACGTATGGTTGGCCCGACCGTCAACGGATTTTTTAGGCATTTTGAGAAGATTTTTACATTGACGCCGCAATCTTTTCCGACCGGGTTTCAGCGCCCCCGAAGATTCCCCGCCGCAGGTCAAAACCGCCGCCGGCGGAAAAGCGCTTATAAACTGGAAGCTTAGCCCGCAGAGTTCGGGCAGCGCGTGAAGCCTGCAAGAGATTCGTCCGCATATAGCGGTATCTTGTCGGTGATGCTGTCAGCGCACACAATATGTTGTGGAAAAGTGAAAAAGATGGTCGGGACGGTAAGATTCGAACTTACGACCCCCTGTACCCAAAACAGGTGCGCTACCAGGCTGCGCCACGCCCCGACGATCTGGCTCGCTTCCTAGCGGCACGCTGCGGGTTTGAAAAGCCCTAGTTTTCGGCGCAGGGCCAGGCCGCTTGATTTTGCGGCAGACCGGGGTGACGCAGCTCGCTGCCCACCGTGATCCCGAGCTGGCCGGCCAGCCCGCCATTGATCTCGAGCACCGCCAGAAGCCCCGGCCCGCCGCCGATCGGGGTCTCATCCAGAGGGATCGCATTTTCATGGATCGCCCGGACCCGGCCTTGCGGGTCGATGAAGATCATGTCGAGGGGAATCAGCGTATTGCGCATCCAGAACGACACGCTTTGGGGGCGTTCGTAGAGAAACAGCATCCCCGCCATCCGCGGCAGGCTTTCGCGAAACATCAGGCCGCGGTTGCGCTCGGTGGCGTCATCGGCGACCTCGACCCGGAAATTGGCGCTGCCCCAGTCTCCGCGCAGCGACGCGATGGCGTCACTGCACATGGAAAAGGCGCCCACACTTGTGGACGCCCAGATCAGCACTGCGAAGAGGATCTTACCTGTTGGAGAGCGCATAGTCCCAAGCGTGTACTTCGGCCGCCATCTGCCCCCGCTCCCCTTCGATGATCCGCAGGCACACGGCCTCACCCGCCTGCAAATCCGCGAGGCCGCAGCGGCGCAGAACCTCGATATGAAGGAAAACATCGTCCGAACGGCCGTAGACATTGGCAAATCCGAAGCCCTTGGCGGTGTCAAACCACTTCACGCGGGCCGGTGTCAGCGGGACGTTCGAGACGTCAACCGCAAGGTCGGTCATCTCGGCAGCGCCACCATCATCCTCGGGCGGTTCGATCCACAGAACCTCGACAGCCTGAAGCCCCCTGTCGGTTTTCTGAACCTTCAATTCCACCCGGCTCTGGTCGGCGACGGAGCCTTGGCCAAAATTGCGTAACACGTTGGCATGCAACAGAATATCGGGGCCACCTTCGTCAGAAATCACGAAGCCGAAGCCCTTCACTGCGTCAAACCACTTAACACGCCCTACTACAATTTCGTCATCGGTAGGCACTTCTAACTCGTCCGTCATCCACACCGGGCTGAACACTGCAGCGCTTCCAATCTTGCCCATAAGGAACCTCTTGACCGTTTTTTAGTAACTGATGTCATTTTCTCTCATATTTTGTAATTACCCAAAAGTAGGGGTTTCCTGCCCATTCCGTGGTTTTTTTATGACATTACGGGTTCAATCGCTGAATTTCCCATGGATTGTCCACGGAATCCCGGCTCCAGCGGAACCGGTCATGCAGGCGGAACTGCCCGTCGGCCCAGAACTCGATCTCGACCGGACGGATGCGAAACCCGCCCCAGAACGGCGGCCGGGTCGGTGCGGTGCCGTGCTCGGCGGTGATTTTTGCAACTTTGCCCATGAGTGCCGCGCGCGAGCTGAGCGGGCGGGACTGGGCCGAGGCCCACGCACCCAGTCGGCTTTTGAGCGAGCGGGAGGCGTAATAGGCATCGGCCTGCGGTCCGTCTTCGCGGCTGACCAGCCCACGCACACGGATCTGCCTGCGCATGGATTTCCAATGCAGGACGAACGCGGCTTTTCCCGCACTTTCGATCTCCTTTGCCTTCACGCCCTCGTAATTCGTGTAGAACACAAACGCGTCGTCCTCGATATCCTTAAGCAGGACCATGCGCACATTCGGCAATCCTCCGCCGTCCACGGTGGCCAGCGCGATCGCGTTTGGATCGTTGATCTCGCTCTTCTCGGCCTCCGCCATCCAGCTGCGCACCAGCTCGAACGGGTCGTCGCCTGCAAAAATACCGTCTCTGTCTGCCATTTTCGGTCCCTTTCGTTTCCCCGGCTCGCTACCAGTCGCGGGTCTCTCTTTCAAGAAGTGAGCCTGCGGCCTCACATCGCTTGAAGCCCTGCCCCTCATGTCCTAAACGAAGCATAACGAAATTGGTTGTCGAGGGACTGGGATGTCGAATGGATTGATGGCGGGCAAGCGCGGCCTGATCATGGGCGTTGCCAATGACAAGTCGATTGCCTGGGGAATTGCGCAGGCCTGCGCCGAACAGGGCGCCGAGATCGCGTTCTCCTATCAGGGCGAGGCGCTGCTCAAGCGGGTGGGTCCGCTGGCCGAGAGCGTCGGCTCGAAACATGTGATCGAATGCGATGCGGGTGATCCGGCCTCGCTCGACGCGTTGTTCGCGACGCTGGAGAAGGACTGGGGCACGCTCGACTTCGTGGTCCATGCGATCGGGTTCTCCGACAAGTCCGAGCTGCGCGGCCGCTATGTCGACACCAGCCCCGAGAATTTCCGCATGTCGATGGACATCTCGGTCTATTCCTTCACGGCCGTCGCTCAGCGCGCAGAGAAGCTGATGCCCGAGGGTGGCTCGATGCTGACGCTGACCTATTACGGCGCCGAGAAGGTGATGCCGCATTATAATGTCATGGGGGTGGCGAAAGCCGCGCTCGAGGCCTCGGTGCGCTACATGGCCGAGGATCTCGGCAAGCAGGCGATCCGCGTCAACGCGATCTCTGCGGGCACGATCAAGACGCTGGCGGCCTCGGGGATCGGGGATTTCCGCTATATCATGAAGTGGAACGAGTATAACGCGCCGCTGCGCCGGACCGTGACGCAGGAAGAGGTCGGCAAGTCCGCGCTCTACCTGTTGTCGGATCTGGGCTCGGCGGTGACGGGTGAAGTGCTGCATGTGGATGCGGGCTATCACGTGGTCGGCATGAAGGCCGTCGACGCGCCCGATATCGAGAAGGGCTGAGCACACCCGGGCGGGCCGCAGCGCGCAACCTAAATTGAGGTGCGCTGTATATAAGGGAGTGACCTGCCCTGCCCGCCCCTGATCCGACGCCGCCTGATCTGACGCCGCCTGATCTAGAGCTGCCCGAGCTGAGAGGACCTTGAGATGACCGACCGCCTGCCCCACGAAAAAGGCTTCCACATCAGCTGGGACCAGATCCACCGCGACAGCCGCGCGCTGGCGTGGCGGCTGGACGGTCACGGGCCGGAGGATGGCGCGTGGCGGGCCATCGTTGCGGTAACGCGGGGTGGCATGGCGCCGGCCATGATTGCCGCGCGCGAGCTCGACATCCGCACGATCGATACGATCTCGATCAAATCCTACGACCACCAGACCCAGTCGGAGGCCATGATCCTCAAGAAACCCGATGACACGCTGATGGGCGACGGCGCGGGCGTTCTGATCATCGACGATCTGGTGGACAGCGGCAAAACGCTCGAGGTTGTGCGCAAGCTTTACCCCAAGGCGCATTTCGCCACCGTTTATGCCAAGCCCAAAGGCCGGCCGCAGGTCGACACCTTTATTACCGAGGTCTCGCAGGACACGTGGATCTTCTTCCCGTGGGATATGGCGCTGCAATATGTCGAACCCTATCGCGGCCAGGACTAAGCGGATGGCGATCTTGAACCCGAACATGGCCACCACCTCGCCGCCGCCGGTGATGGAGGCGCGGCGCTGGCTTGACGGGGTCACGTTTCCCGACAACCGCCCCCTGATCAACGTCTCGCAGGCCGCGCCTGTCGATCCGCCCCCGCTGGCGTTGCGCGAGGCCATGGCCGAGGCGGTTCTGAGCGACGACGACGCGCATCTTTACGGCCCCGTGCTGGGCTTGCCGGAGCTGCGCGAGGCCCTCGCCCGGAACTGGAACGCCCATTACGGCAGCACGGTCGGCGCGCAGAACGTCGCGATTACTTCGGGCTGCAATCAGGCCTTTGCCGCGACCATCGCGACGCTGGCAGGCCCGGGCGACGAGATCATTCTGCCCACACCGTGGTATTTCAACCACCAGATGTGGCTGGAGATGAGCGGCGTCGCCACCATCCCCCTGCCCGCCGGACCGGGGCTTGTGCCCCGCGCAGAAGATGCCGCGGGTCTGATCACCGGCAAGACGCGCGCCATCGTGCTCGTTTCGCCCAACAATCCCGGCGGGTCCGAATACCCCGCCGAGGTGATGGACGCGTTTTTCGACCTGTGCGCGGCCCATGGTCTGGCGCTGATCATCGACGAGACCTACCGCGATTTCGACAGCCGCAGCGGCGCGCCCCATACGCTGGTCCAGCGCGACGGTTGGGAGCAGACGTTGATCCAGCTCTATTCCTTCTCGAAAGCCTACCGGCTGACCGGCCACCGCGTGGGCGCGATGATTGCCAGCCCGCAGCGTCTGGCCGAGGTGGAGAAATTTCTCGACACGGTCGCGATCTGCCCCAATCAGCTGGGCCAGCGGGCCGCGCTTTGGGGTCTGCAGAACCTCACCCCGTGGCTGGCCGAGCAACGCGCGGAAATCCTTGCCCGCCGCGACGCGATCCTGCGCGGCTTTCCGCGGCTGGAGGCCAAGGGCTGGCGGCTTTTGGGCTGCGGCGCCTATTTCGCCTATATGGCGCATCCGTTCGAGATGGCCTCGGACGTGCTGGCGCAGGAAATGGTCCGGCAGGTGGGCGTTTTGTGCCTGCCGGGGACGATGTTCACACCCCCCGAGGATCCGCTGGGCGCGCGCAGCCTGCGCATCGCCTTTGCCAATATCGACGCGGCCGGCGTGGATGCGCTTTACGACCGTCTGGCGGCGCTCGAATTCTGAGCCTTGCCCCCCTGCGCGCAAGGCGTTACCACAGCTCAAACCGGAATAAAAAAGGCGTGCGCCATGGCGTCCTCGAACGCGAAGAAAACCTCGAAAGTGCTGGTCTGGATCCTGCTTCTGCTTCTGATACTGGGGCTTGCGGGCTTTGGCATCGGCGGGTTTGGCGGCACGATCCGCACCATCGGCAGCGTCGGCAAGACCGAGATCACGGTGGTCGAGTACCAACGCGCCCTGCAGCAGGAGATCAACCGCGCCACGCAGGTCCGCGGCTCCGCTGTCAGCTTCCCCGAAGCGTTGCAGATCGGTCTGGACCAGTCGGTGCGCAGCCGGCTTGTGGCCGTGGCGGCGCTGGACGAGGAAGCGCGCCTGATGGGCCTGTCGGTGGGCGACGAGGAAGTGGCGCGCGAATTGCAGGAGGTGCCGCAGTTCCGTGGCATTGACGGCAGTTTCGACCGCGAGGCTTACGAGTTCACGCTGAGCCAGAACGGGCTGCGGACCGACGAGTTCGAGGCCTCCCTGCGCACAGGCGCTGCCCGCGCCATCCTGCAGCAGGCTGTCGTCGGCGGTCTGACCGCGAACCCGGGCTATGGCCGCGCGGTTTACGGCTTTCTCGAGGAAAAGCGCAGTTTCCGCTGGGCGCGGCTCGACGAGGCGCTGCTGATCACCGAAAACCCCGCGCCGACACCGGCCGAGCTGCAGGAGTATTACGACACCAATGGCGACGACTTCCTGACGCCGGAGCTGCGCAAGGTCTCCTATGCGTGGCTGTCGCCCGACATGCTGCTCGACACGATCGACGTGGATGAGGACGAGTTGCGCCGTCTCTATGACGGGCGGATCACGGAGTTCGTCCAGCCCGAGCGGCGTCTCGTCGAGCGGCTGGGTTTTGAGAACATGGAAGCCGCGCTGGCCGCCAAGGCACAGATCGATGCGGGCACGACCAGTTTTGACGGGCTGGTCACGGATCGCGGGCTGACGCTTGATGATGTGGATCTGGGCGAAGTGGCCGCCAGCGATCTGGACGCGGCGGTGGCGGCTGCCGTGTTCGCTCTGGGCGAGCCGGGCGTCAGCGTTCCGGTGGAGACCTCGATCGGGCCGGCGCTGTTCCGGATCAACGCGGTTCTGGAGGCCAGCGAGATCACGTTCGAGGAGGCCCGTGCCGATCTTGTGACCGAAAGCGCGACCGACCGCGCGCGGCGGATCATTCTCGACCAGATCGAAGGCATTGACGATTTGCTGGCCGGTGGCGCCACGCTCGAAGAGCTGGGTGCTGAAACCGAGATGCAGTTCGGCACGCTGGACTATTCCGACGAGATCCCCGTGGGCGATGACAGCCTTGCCGCCTATGACGCGGCGCGCGCCGAGATCCTGCAAGCCTCTGTCGAGGATTTCCCCGAGGTCCGCGAGTTGAGCGATGGCGGGATTTTCGCCCTGCGCCTTGACGAGATCGTGGAGCCCTCCGTGCCGCCGCTTGACGAGATCCGCGACACGGTCACAGCCGCGTGGGACGCGGCCGAGACGCAGCGCCGTCTGGGCGAATTGGGCGCCTCTCTCAAAGCGCAGATGGAAGACGGCACCGCGATGGAAGCTCTGGCGCTCAGCGGTCAGGCCGAGATCGACCGCACCCGCAACGATTTCATCGAGGGCGCGCCGGTTGGTCTTCTGGAAGAGGTCTTCGGACTGGAGGCCTCCGGCATCGCGCTGGTCGAGGATGGCACCAGCGTCGTTCTGGCCGAACTGACCGATATTTCCCCCGCCGATCTGGACAGCGAGGAGGCGCAGACCTTCCTTGGCGCGCTGGCCGAGCAGGCCAGTCAGGGGATGGCGAGCGATGTGTTCGAGCTGTTCGGGCAGGCCCTGCAGCAGCGCCACGGGATCACGCTGGATCAGGGCGCGATCAACGCGATCCACCAGCAGTTCCAGTAGAGCCGCGATGAACCTCTCCCCCGCATATGAGGATTTCGAGGCGCGCTATGACGCCGGTGAAAACCAGGTGGTGTATACGCGGCTGGTGGCCGATCTCGACACGCCGGTCTCGTTGATGATGAAGCTGACCGATGCGCAGCGCGACAGTTTCGTGCTGGAATCGGTCACCGGGGGCGAGGTGCGCGGGCGCTATTCGATCGTCGGCATGAAGCCCGACCTGATCTGGCAGTGCCGCGGCGAGACCTCCGAGATCAACCGCAACGCGCGGTTCGACCGCGACAGCTTTACGCCCTGTAAGGCCGGACCGCTGGAGGCGCTGCGCGGCGTTCTGGCCGAAAGCCGGATCGACATGCCCGCCGACCTGCCCGCCGCCGCCGCGGGGCTGTTTGGCTATCTGGGCTATGACATGATCCGTCTGGTCGAACATCTGCCCGATGTGAACCCCGATCCGCTGGGTCTGCCCGATGCGGTGATGATCCGTCCGTCGGTCGTGGCCGTGCTGGACGGGGTCAAGGGCGAGGTGATCGTGGTCAGCCCGGCCTGGGTGTCCTCGGGGCTTTCGGCCAAGGCGGCCTATGCACAAGCCGCCGAGCGCGTGATGGACGCGGTACGCGATCTCGAACGCGCGGTGCCCGCCGAGGCGCGCGATTTCGGCCACGAGACGCAGGTCGGTGAGCCCAGATCGAACTTCTCCCATCAGGGCTATCTCGACGCGGTCGAGAAGGCCAAGGAATATATCCGCGCGGGCGACATCTTTCAGGTTGTCCCCTCGCAGCGGTGGTCGCAGGACTTCCCGCACCCGCCGTTTTCGCTTTACCGCGCGCTTCGGCGCACCAACCCCTCGCCCTTCATGTTCTATTTCAACATGGGCGGGTTCCAGATCGTCGGTGCCAGCCCCGAGATCCTCGTGCGGGTGTTCGACAAGGAAGTGACGATCCGCCCTATCGCCGGCACGCGGCCACGCGGCGCCACGCCCGAGGAGGACAAGGCGCTGGAGGCCGATCTGCTGGGCGATGCCAAGGAATGCGCCGAGCATTTGATGCTTCTCGATCTGGGCCGCAACGACACCGGACGGGTCTCGAAGATCGGCACGGTGCGGCCGACCGAGCAATTCATCATCGAGCGGTATTCGCACGTGATGCACATCGTCTCCAACGTGGTGGGCGAGTTGAGCGAGGAGCACGACGCGCTGTCGGCGCTGCTGGCGGGCCTGCCCGCGGGCACCGTGTCCGGCGCGCCCAAGGTGCGCGCGATGGAGATCATCGACGAGCTCGAGCCGGAAAAGCGCGGCGTCTATGGCGGCGGCTGCGGGTATTTCGGCGCCAATGGCGACATGGATATGTGCATCGCGCTGCGCACCGCGGTGGTGAAGGACCAGACGCTCTACATTCAGGCCGGCGGCGGCGTTGTCTATGACAGCGATCCGGAGGCGGAATTTCAGGAAACGGTCAACAAGTCGAAAGCGCTGCGCGCCGCAGCCCTCGAGGCCGGTCTATTTCAGCGCTCCGGCAATTCGTAAGCCTGATCGCAGGCCCTGTCTGCACGCTTTCCCTTACGCTTGAGCGTCAGTCCGCGGGGCCGCGCGTCAGCGGCTTACGTTCTAGCCGTGCGCAAACAGGCGCGCTCAGCCGCCCGCACCTGACAGCATGACCGCCGAGACCGGTGCGATCGACAGGCCTGCCGATTTGCGCGCCAGACCCCATTCCAGAAGGGCTGCGACCGTCTCGGGGCGGTCATGGCCCACCACCACCACGCTGCCGTCGCGCCCCGCGTTGAAGGCGGCGCGTTCGAGATAGCGCTTGATCTTCGCGGTGCCCTCGCCCTGCGCGTCGAGAACACGGAACACGGTGGCCGCCGGAACGCCGCTGCGCCGGGCGCTTTGCTGGGCCGAGTTCAGGCCCTGATCGTAAGTGATGAAGCCATGGCCCGAGCGCGCGACCGTCTCCAGCAGCGGCTCAAACAGGCTGCGGTTCTTGCGCAGCCGCCCGTCGAGCGGGTCCATCACGGCGATCACCTCGGGCATGGCCTCGAAATACCCCGCAAGCGCGACGGACACATCGCCCGGACCGGCACTGGCCGGCAAGTCCTGCAGCAGCGCCACGACCTCGACACCGGCGCTGCGATATAGCTCCATCACCGCGCGCGCATCAGGCCGTGCGGGGTCGATGGCGATCGTCACCGGCACGGCGAGAGAGCTCAGCTGCTCGCGGGTGAGCGTGGTCTGGCCCGTATCGATCAGGATGACCGAGAGAAGCGGCTGGCCGGCCTCGGCTTCGAACCCCGCCGAGAAGGATTGCAGCGCGCCGGCCCGCGCGATGTCTTCGGCGGAGGGCGCGGGCGCGGGCTCGGCGGCCGGGTCTTCTTCAACGGCGTCGGGCACGCGCAGAGAGGGCAGACGATTGACGACAACACGCGGTGTTGTCTGCGCCGCGCCGTCGCTTGCGCCCCGCTCTGTCACGGGATCGGTGATCTGGGGCAGCGGCACCGTGATCGGCTCGCTGGCGGGGCTGGCGCGGGCGATTTCAACCGGCGCGGCCGGCGCTTCGGGGCTGGCCGGCTGGGCCGGAACGGCATCGGCCTCGGACGCCTCAGAGGTGCGGCTGACCGATTGCGGCAGCTCGGCGCTGGCCGTGGGCGCGGGCGTGACCACGGCAGCACTGGCGGGACCGGCGGCGGGCGCTTCGAGCGTGGCTGCGTCTCCGACCTCCAAGGCCGGCGCAGGCTCCGGCGCGTCGCGGGCCAGTTGTGGGGCGGGTTCGGCCATAGGGTCAGCCGCCGTGGGGGCCTGCGGCGTGGCGGAGGCCACGGCGGGGAGATCCCGATCGGGTGTTGCCACGGCGCCGGCCTCGGCACTCGGGGCTGCGGCGCGCAGCGTGGCCTGCTCGGACAGTTCGGGCGCGACCTGCGGCGCGGGTTCGACCGGTGCGAGGGCAGAGTCTGCGACAGGTTCGGGGGCAGGCGCGGGCGCAGGCGCAGGCTCGGGCGCAGGCGCAGGCTCGGGCTGGGGCGCGGCTTCGGCCACGGGCTCTGGGGCGGGCGCAGGCGCAGGCTCCGGTTCCGCCTGTGCCACGGGTTCGGGCGCAGCAGGTTCGGGCTGCGCCGCGGCCTGCGGGCTGACCGGCGCCATCTCTTCCAAGGCCCCGGCTTGTTCAAAGCTGGCCTCTTCGGGGTCAAACGGCGCAATCATCGACACCGCGAAGGCCGCCCCGAAACATACGATCAGACCCCAAAGGAGGCCTGCAAAGACGCCTTTGCCCATGGCGGATTTCCCTGTGTGTCCTCGCGACGAAAATACGCCCGATTCTCGTGGCCGACCCGAAGAGCGGCCCTTGAACTTGACGGAATGCTCTGACCATTTATACCGCGATGCAAACAATGCTGAAAAGGCATTTTCACAACCATGGCGGGATCATGCTGCTTTTAATCGATAACTACGACAGCTTTACCTACAACCTTGTCCATTTCCTGGGCGAGCTGGGGGCCGAAGTCGTCGTGCATCGCAACGACGCGCTGGATGTGCAGGCGGCGATGGCCCTCAAACCCGAGGGGATCGTGCTGAGCCCCGGGCCCTGCGATCCCTCGCAAGCCGGCATCTGTCTGGCGCTGACCGAGGCTGCGGCCGAGACCGGAACGCCGCTTCTGGGGGTCTGCCTTGGCCACCAGACCATCGGGCAGGCCTTCGGCGGCAAGGTGGTGCGCCACAGCGAGATCGTGCATGGCAAGATGGGCGCGATGCGCCACAGCGGCAAGAGTGTCTTCAAGGGCCTGCCCTCGCCCTTTGAGGCGACGCGCTACCATTCTCTGGTGGTGGAGCGGGACACACTGCCCGATGTGCTCGAGATCACCGCCGAGCTTGAAGACGGCACAATCATGGGCCTGCAGCACCGCGAGAAACCGATCCACGGCGTGCAGTTCCACCCCGAAAGCATCGCCTCCGAGCACGGCCACAAGCTGCTCGACAACTTCCTCGACCTGATGAAAGTCCCCGCATGAGCGAAATCCTCAAACCCCTGATCGGCGCCGCGGCCGACCGCCCGCTGACCCGCGCGGAGGCAGAGACCGCCTTCGAAGTCCTGTTCAACGGCGAGGCCACGCCAAGCCAGATCGGCGGGCTCTTGATGGCGCTGCGTACGCGCGGGGAAACGGTTGAGGAATATGCCGCCGCGGCCGCGGTCATGCGCGCCAAGTGCAAGGCGGTCGAGGCCCCCGAGGGTGCGATGGATATCGTGGGCACGGGCGGCGACGGCAAGGGCACGCTCAACATCTCCACCGCGACGGCCTTTGTCGTGGCGGGCGCCGGCGTGGTCGTGGCCAAGCATGGCAACCGCAACCTGAGTTCGAAATCCGGCGCCGCCGATGCGCTGACCCAGATGGGCATCAAGGTCATGGTCGGCCCCGAGGTGGTCAGCCGCGCCATCTCCGAGGTCGGCATCGGCTTCATGATGGCCCCCGTCCATCATCCCGCCATCGCCCATGTCATGCCGACCCGCGCCGAGCTGGGCACGCGCACGATCTTCAACATCCTCGGTCCCCTGACCAACCCTGCCGGCGTCAAGCGCCAGCTGACCGGCGCCTTCTCGCCCGACCTGATCCGGCCGATGGCCGAAACGCTGCAGCAGCTGGGCTCGGAAAAGGCGTGGCTGGTGCATGGCGGAGACGGCACGGACGAGTTGGCGATTTCCGCCCCGTCGAAGGTTGCGAAACTGGAAAACGGCACGGTGACGGAGTGCGAGATCGCGCCCGAAGATGCCGGTCTGAGCCCGCGTCCGTTCAAAGAGATCATCGGCGGCACGCCGGAGGAAAACGCCGTGGCCTTCCGCGCGCTGCTGGACGGGACGGCCTCCGCCTACCGCGACGCGGTGCTGTTGAATGCAGCGGCCGCACTGGTGGTCGCCGACAAGGTCACATCCCTGCCCGAAGGTGTTGAACTTGCCCGCGAAAGCATAGATAGCGGTGCGGCCAAAGCCAAGGTGGACGCCTTGGCGAAACTCACCTCGGAGGCGGAATGAGCACCCCAACGATTCTGGAAAAGATCAAGGCCTACAAGCTTGAGGAAGTCGCCGCGCGCAAGGCCGAGCGGCCACTGGCGGAGCTCGAACTTGCCGCTCAGCAGGCCGATGCGCCGCGTGGCTTTGCCAACGCCCTTTTCGAGGCGGCGCGCACCGGCTACGGGTTGATTGCCGAGATCAAGAAGGCCAGCCCGTCGAAAGGCCTGATCCGCGAGGATTTCGACGTGCCGGCCCTCGCCCGCGCCTATGCCGAGGGCGGTGCGACCTGCCTGAGCGTTCTGACCGACACGCCGTCCTTTCAGGGGGCGGACGCGTTCCTGATGGAGGCGCGCAACGCCGTCGATCTGCCGGTGCTGCGCAAGGATTTCCTGTACGACCCCTATCAGGTGGTCGAAGCCCGCGCGCTTGGGGCCGATTGCATCCTGATCATCATGGCCTCGGTCAGCGATGCGCAGGCGCAGGAACTCGAAGCCGCCGCCGAGGCCCATGGCATGGATGTGCTGGTCGAGGTCCACAATGCCGAAGAGCTGGAGCGCGGCATTGTCCTGAACTCGCCCCTTCTTGGCATAAACAATCGTGATCTCAATACGTTCGAGGTCACTCTTGAGACCACACGCACGCTTGCAGGACGGGTGCCGGAGGACAAGATGATCGTGTCGGAAAGCGGGCTCTTCGAGCCCCAGGATCTGGCCGATCTCGCCCGCTACGGCGCGCGCAGCTTCCTGATCGGCGAAAGCCTGATGCGCCAGCCGGACGTAACCGCCGCGACACGGCATATCCTGAGCCACAAACCAGCAACGGGAGGCATGTGAGATGTCCGAACTGACCCATTTCGACGGCAAGGGCGACGCCCATATGGTCGATGTCTCCGAAAAGGCGGTGACATCGCGGCTGGCCGTGGCGCAGGGCGCCGTGCGGATGAAGCCCGAAACACTGGCCCTGATCACCGAAGGGCGCGCCAAGAAGGGCGACGTGCTGGGCGTGGCGCGGCTTGCCGGCATCATGGGGGCGAAAGAAACCTCCAACCTGATCCCGCTCTGCCACCCGCTGCCGATCACCAAAGTGGCCGTAGAGCTCACGCCGGACGAAACCCTGCCGGGCGTGCGGATCGAGGCGACGGTCAAGACCACCGGACAAACCGGCGTCGAGATGGAGGCGCTGACAGCGGTCTCCACGGCGGCCCTGACCCTTTACGACATGGTAAAGGCAGTCGAGAAAACCATGGAAATCATTGATATACGGCTCGTTCTTAAAGACGGCGGGAAATCCGGCCGGTTCGAGGCCGACGCGTGATCTCGACCGACGAGGCGCTGGAGCATCTGCTGGCATTGGTCGCGCCAATGCCGCTGGAGATGGTCGCGCTTCAGGACGGGCTGGGACGGGTTTTGGCCGAGCCGGCCGTGGCCACCCGCGCGCAACCGCCCTTTCCCGCCTCGGCCATGGATGGCTACGCGATCCCCGACGCCAAGCCAAAAAGCGGCGCATGCTACACGGTGATCGGGGAAGCCGCCGCGGGCCACGCGTATCCGGGCGTCCTCAAGGCGGGCCAAGCGGTGCGCATCTTCACCGGCGCCCCCGTTCCGCAGGACGCAAAATCTGTTGTAATTCAGGAAGATGTGACGCGAAGCGGAGACGAGATTACGCTTGGAGACAAGCTCGATCGCGCGGATTACATCCGCCCTGCCGGTGGGGATTTCAATATCGGTGCCACGCTGGAGGCCCCGCGCCGGTTGCGGGCCGCCGATCTGGCAATGATGGCGTCGATGAACCTTGCGGAGGTGCCGGTGCGGCGCAAACCGGTGATCGCGCTGATCGCCACCGGAGACGAGCTGGTGATGCCCGGCGAGATGCCCCGCGACGACCAGATCATCGCCTCCAACACCTTCGGTCTGAAGGCGATGTTCGAAACCCGTGGCGCGGAGGTGCGGATGCTGCCCATCGCCAAGGACACGGTCTCCTCGCTGGCGACCGTTCTGGGCATGGCCGAGGGCTGCGATCTGGCGATCACCATCGGCGGCGCATCGGTGGGCGATCACGATCTGGTGGCGCAAGTGGCGGGCGAACTGGGCATGGAGCGGTCTTTCTACAAGGTGGCCATGCGCCCCGGAAAGCCCCTGATGGCCGGTCACCTGCAAGGTGCCGCAATGGTCGGGCTTCCCGGAAACCCCGTGTCTTCAATGGTTTGCGGCGAGATCTTCGTCACCCCGATGATTGACAAGATGCTGGGCCTGCCCGCCGGAGCGCGCCCGCGCGACACGGCCGTCCTGAGTGCCCCTCTGGGCCAGAACGGGCCGCGGGAACATTACATGCGCGCGCGCCTCGGGCCCGAGGGCGTGGCGGCGTTCGAGCGGCAGGACAGTTCGCTTCTGAGCGTTCTGGCCGATGCCAATGCCCTGATCGTGCGCCCGCCCCATGATGGCCCCCGTGCCGCCGGTGCCGAGGTGGATGTCATTCACATCTGACAAATGTCGGTTTTTCTGGACAGGGCGCGAAGAACGTTGACACAAAACAGGAACACCGGTAGAACATCTGCGAACACATAGCTCTTTTCGATCACAGGGAGTGCGAGCAGATGCTGACGAAGAAACAGCTGGACCTGTTGAAATTCATACATGCCCGCGTGCAGCGCGACGGCGTCCCACCCTCGTTTGACGAGATGAAGGATGCGCTGGATCTGCGGTCCAAATCCGGCATCCACCGGTTGATCACGGCACTCGAGGAGCGTGGCTTCATCCAGCGCCTCGCCCATCGGGCGCGCGCCATCGAGATTGTCAAACTGCCCGACGCGATGGATCACGGCGGGTTCAAACCCAAGGTGATCGAAGGCGACAAGACCGACCCGCCCGCCGAGGCGCTGCCGCTGGAGCCGGTGCATGCGCTGGAACTGCCCGTCATGGGCCGGATCGCGGCCGGCACCCCGATCGAAGCGATCAGCGAAGTATCGCATCACGTGGCGGTGCCCGGCGATATGCTTTCTGGCAACGGCCACCACTATGCCCTTGAGGTCAAAGGCGATTCGATGATCGAGGCCGGCATCAACGACGGCGATGTTGTGGTGATCCGCGAACAGATCACGGCGCAGGACGGCGATATCGTCGTGGCGCTGGTGGAAGGCCATGAGGCCACGCTGAAACGGTTCCGCCGTCACGGCTCCTCCATCGCGCTGGAACCTGCCAACGCAGCCTACGAGACCCGCGTTCTGCCCGACCACATGGTCAAGGTGCAGGGGCGTCTGGTCGGGCTGATCCGCTCTTACTAAGGCGCTTCACGCAGGCGATTACTCGGGCGCTTCGCGCACCCAGAGCCGCGTGCCACGGCGCGCGCGGCTGCTGTCCATGTGAATGTCCCCTGCGCTCAGCCGGATGGCATGGGCGCCGTTTTCCGCGAAATCGCGTCTTGTGAGCCCCCGACAAGGAAGGACGCCGTCATAGCGCGGCAGGATCACAAGATCCGCATCCGCGCAGAGCGCGCCGACCGTTGCGGGTGTCAGATCCTTTGCAGCATCGAAGCGTAGACTTCTGTTCTCTATAGAAAACTCGAAAGCGTTTGCCTCCAGCGCGCCCCGCTTGAACGCCCCGGGTTGATCAATCGGGTCGCCATCATTTTCCAGCCATGCCCGGGCCGCGAAGCCCTGCCCCTTGGGCTTGTTGAGAACGCGCCCCTGCGGCGTTGCGATGCCGACCAGACGCCCGTTTTCCGAGATCAGCACCTCGGGGCGGTCGGTCAGCGCCCAGAGGCCCGCCGCGCCGGCGAGAACCGCAACTCCGGCGATCCGCCCGCGCCCCTGCCAGAGGCAGAGGACCAGCCCGCCAAGCGCAACCAACGGCAGCACGGCGGGACCGGGCGCGGGGATATGGCGCAGCGCGCCGTCATAGCCCGCAACGGTTTCGGCCACCAAGAGGATCCAGTTGAGGCCCGCCGCGACAAATGCAAGACCGATCCCTTCGAGCCCGAGCGGGACAAGACAGGCGGCCAGCACCGCCCCCGGCATCACCACGAGCCCCATCACCGGCACGCTGAGCAGGTTGGCCGGCAGGCCGTATTGGGCGATCTGGTTGAAATGCGCCGCCCCGAACGGGGCCGTGGCCGCCCCTGCCACGGCGGAGGAGAGCACCAGCGTCAGCACCGGGCGCAGCCAGCGGCGCAGGTCGGAAGAGCCGCCCTGCCCCGTAAGCCAACCGCTGTCGCGCAGCGCCGCGAAGACCGCCACGAGCGCGGTGGTGGCGGCAAAGGACATCTGGAACCCCGGCCCCAACAGACTTTCAGGCGCAAGGATCAGGACGATCAGGCCGGCCACCGCGACGGCCCGCAATGTGATGGCGCGGCGTTCCAGCCAGATCGCCAGCAACATGACCGCCACCATCACGAAGGCCCGCTGGGTCGCCACATTGGCCCCCGAGAGGCCCAGATAGGCAAGTGCCCCCAAAAGCGCGACCGCCGCCGCCCCCTTCTTGGTGTCGAGCCGCAGGGCAAGCGCAGGCAGGAGCGCACAGCCGAACCGGACGGCGGCAAAGATCACGCCGGTCAGAAGACCCATATGCAGGCCCGAGATTGCCAGCAGATGGGCAAGGTTGGAGGCGCGCAGATCCTCCACCGCGTCCGCGTCGAGATCGGACCTGTCCCCGGTGAGAATCGCGGCGGCAAACGGACCAGCGCGCCCGTCGATGCGCGCTTTAAGGCCTTCCGCTATCTCTTTGCGCAGGCGAAACAACGTCAGGGCAAGCCCGAGATCTTGCGCAGGCGCGAGGGCCAGCGCGGGCGTGCGGGTGTAGCCCACGCCGCCCAGCCGGTCGAACCAGGCCTTGCGCTGGAAGTCGAACCCGCCCGGCTCCACCGGGCCCGAGGGCGGCGCCAGATGGCCCGTCATCATCACCGTCAGCCCCGGTTTGGGATCCAGATAGCTTTGCTCCCCGTGAAGCGAGACGCGCACCCGCCGCGGCGTCTCAAGCGGCGCAAACCTGTCGAGCACCACCTGATCGAGCGTCAGGCGCAATTTGCCGGACATGGAACGGTCTATGGCCACGATGCGCCCCTCGATCGGGCCGTAATAGCGATACTCCAGCACCGGGGCCGCGCTCAGATGGGCATGCCCGCCGGCCCAGAGAAGACCGAGACAGAGCAGCATCAGCGCGCAGGCCGGCGGGCTGCCGGTGATCTTGTCGCGCCACCAGTGAAGCGCCGCGAGCAGCCCCACCAGTGCAACCGCCGCATAGTCAAGCGGTGCGGGCTCCCACCGCAGGCAGAAATAAACCCCTGCCCCCGCGCCGAAACACACCGGCGCCGATGGAAGAAGCTGGCCGTATTGTGCGTCGAAAATCCGGCTGGCGCGCTGGACGAGGCGCGCGGGCAAGCTGCCGGGCGCGGCTACTCTTGTTTCCATCGGAATGATTGCCTAAACACCCCAGACGCCTATCCGATTAATGGTTTCCAGAAAGTTAATCCGCCATGTCTGCCGCGCCTTCCCAGCCCCCTGTCGTGACCCGTTTCGCCCCCTCTCCGACAGGATATCTTCATATCGGCGGCGCGCGGACCGCGTTGTTCAACTGGCTCTATGCGCGCGGGCGCGGCGGCAAGTTCCTGCTGCGGATCGAAGACACGGACCGTGAGCGCTCCACGCCGGAGGCGACCGCGGCCATTCTCGACGGTCTGAGCTGGCTTGGGCTGGACTGGGACGGGGACGCGGTCAGCCAGCATGCGGGCCTTGCGCGCCATGCCGAGGTTGCAGGCCAGATGCTGGAGGCGGGCACCGCGTATAAGTGTTTCTCCACCCCCGACGAGATCACCGCCTTTCGCGAAGAGGCGCGCGCGGCCGGACGGTCGACGCTGTTCCGCTCGCCATGGCGCGACGTGGCGCCCCAAGACCATCCCGACGCGCCTTTCGTGGTGCGGGTGAAGGCCCCCCAGAGCGGCCAGACCGTGATCGCCGATGCCGTGCAGGGCGAGGTGACATGGGCCAATGAACAGCTCGATGACATGGTCCTGCTGCGCTCGGACGGGACCCCGACCTATATGCTGGCCGTAGTGGTCGATGACCACGACATGGGCGTGACCCATGTGATCCGCGGCGATGACCACCTTGCCAATGCCGCGCGCCAGTCGATGATCTACAGCGCGATGGGCTGGGACCTGCCGGTTTTTGCCCATATCCCGCTGATCCACGGGCCTGACGGCAAGAAGCTCTCCAAGCGCCACGGGGCGCTGGGGATCGAGGAATACCGCGCCATGGGCTACACGCCCGCGGGCCTGCGCAACTACCTTGCGCGGCTGGGCTGGAGCCACGGCGACGACGAGGTGTTCAGCACCGAGCAGGCTTTGGAGTGGTTCGATCTGGACGGCATCGGCAAGGCGCCGGCCCGTCTCGATTTCAAGAAAATGGACAATATCAACGGCCGCCAGATCGCCATGGCCGATGAGGCCGCGCTGATGGCCGATATCGACGCCTATCTGGCCGCAACAGACCAGCCTGCGCTTTCTGCGGCGCAGAAAAACGGCTTGGAGCGCGCGTTTTTCTGTCTCAAGGATCGTGCCCGCACGCTGGGCGATCTTCTCGAAAAAGCGCAGTTTATCTTAGGAGAACGGCCATTCTCACTCGATGAGAAGGCCGAGAAGGCGCTGGATTCGGTATCCCGTGGTATACTGAAGGAATTGACGCCGCAGCTGCAAAATGCTAGCTGGGAGCGCGAACCGCTTGAGCGGGCCGTCATGGAATTTGCAGAAGCGCGGGAGCTGAAATTCGGCAAACTCGCCGCCCCCCTGAGGGCCGCACTTTCCGGCCGCGCCGTCTCACCCAGCGTATTCGATATGATGATGGTCATTGGGCGTGACGAGACACTCGCCCGACTGGATGATTTGGGCTAAGCGTCATTGCGACGGCCTCGATAAAGGTCTCGATATAAGCCCGGGCCCAGAGCCCTGGCACGATTTAACCGGAGGTTGCGACCGCGCAGCCTCCGATCCACGAAAGGGAGCATAATGGCTGACAAGACTGCAACACTGACCTTCGGGGACAAGAAGCTGGACCTGCCGATGTATTCGCCCACAGCCGGGCCGGACGTCATCGATATCACCAAGCTCTACGCACAGGGGGACGTGTTTACCTACGACCCCGGCTTCACCTCGACCGCGTCTTGTGACAGCACCATCACTTTCATCGACGGCGACAAGGGCGAGCTTTTGCATCGCGGCTACCCGATCGACCAGCTGGCCTCGGACAGCCATTACCTCGAGGTCTGCTACCTGCTGCTTTACGGGGAACTGCCCTCCGCAGCACAGCTCGAGGATTTCGAATCCCGTGTGACCAACCACACGATGCTGCACGAGCAGATGATGAACTTCTTCCGCGGCTTCCGCCGCGACGCGCACCCGATGGCCGTGATGACCGGCGTGGTGGGCGCGATGTCTGCCTTCTATCACGACAGCACCGACATCTCGGACCCGTGGCAGCGCGAGGTCGCCTCGATCCGCCTGATCGCCAAGATGCCGACCATTGCGGCGATGGCCTATAAATACACGATCGGCCAGCCCTTCGTGTATCCGCGCAACGATCTGGATTACGCGGCCAACTTCCTGCGCATGTGCTTTGCGGTGCCGGCAGAGGATTACCAGGTCAACCCGATCCTGTCGCGCGCGATGGACCGGATCTTCACCCTGCATGCCGATCACGAGCAGAACGCGTCGACCTCGACCGTGCGCCTTGCCTCGTCTTCGGGTGCGAACCCGTTTGCCTGTATCGCAGCCGGTATTGCCTGCCTGTGGGGGCCGGCCCATGGCGGCGCCAACCAGGCCTGCCTCGAGATGCTGCAGGAGATCGGCACGCCGGACCGCATTCCCGAATATATCGCCCGCGCCAAGGACAAGGACGACCCGTTCCGCCTGATGGGCTTTGGCCACCGCGTCTACAAGAACTTCGACCCGCGCGCGAAGGTGATGAAGCAGTCCGCTGACGAGGTGCTGGATCTGCTGGGCGTCGAGAACAAGCCGGTTCTGCAGGTCGCCAAGGAGCTGGAAGCCGCAGCCCTTGCAGACCCGTATTTCTCAGAGAAGAAGCTGTTCCCGAATGTCGACTTCTACTCGGGCATCATCCTCGAGGCGATGGGTTTCCCGACCTCGATGTTCACGCCGATTTTCGCCGTGAGCCGCACCGTGGGCTGGATTTCCCAGTGGAAGGAAATGATCGTCGATCCGAAGATGAAGATCGGCCGTCCGCGCCAGCTCTATATGGGCGCGACAATGCGCGACTATGTCGATATCGAAAAGCGCTGAGCCCTTCACGCTTTGACAGAACACCAAACCGCCCCTCGGAGACGACGGGCGGTTTTTTGATGCGCAGGCCCTCAGGACGAGGGCTTGGTGATCTCGGTCAGCAATTTGCGGCGGATCGCGCGCGGGTAATCCTCGTAGCCGCGGGAGGTCAGCACAAACGCACCCGGTCCGCCGATCACCTCGCTGCGGAAATAGCTGGTCAGATCCTCCACCGCGCCCTCGATGGCCAGCCCGTTGATCGTCACGCCATTGCCGGCCAGAAAATCGCGCGCGTAATCGGGCGCATCGCCCTCGTTGGAATACCCGTCACCCGACACATCGATCACCCGGCGCTCGCAATCCGGCACCTCGGCAAAGGTTGACGCGGCGGCCAGAAGCGCCTCGCCGATCGCGGTGGAGTAGTTCAGCCATGCGCGTTCGACCGCGGTGACCTGCTCTGCCAGCGCGGCCACATCCGCACGGCTGGTGATCCGGGTCCAGGGGATCGAGAAACTCTGCCGCGACGCGCCCGTCCATTGCATGAGCGACAGCGTGGCTTTCGTGTCCACCAGCGCATCGGAGACGGTGGGATCCCGCAAAGCCTCGGCCAGCCCGTCCATCTGGAGGCGGTATTCCTCGGTGCTGATGGAGCCGGAGATATCCACCGCCAGAACCAGCGCGACCTCGCAGGCCTGTGCGGGCGTGCCCGACAGGCCGAGGCTGATGGCGATGGCGGCGGCGCGTTTGAACATACCTCTCTCTCCCGATCCGCAGCCCCGTGGCCGCGGCGCATCCCAAGTTGCGCATGGCAGCGGGCGGGCTGTCAACGTGTCCGGCTCAGCGGCCCTCGTAATTGGCGGGCCGTTTTTCGAGAAAGGCCAGCACCCCTTCGCGGAAATCATGGGTCTCGCCGCATTCGCCCTGCAGCCGCGCCTCGAGGATCAGCTGGCGTTCGAGATCGTTTTCGAAGCTGGCGCGGATCGACTGTTTGACGCGCTGGTAGGCCATGGTCGGCCCCTTGGCGAGATGGGCGGCGCGGGTTTTCCAGTGCTGGTCGAACTCCGCATCCGGCACGGCCTCCCAGATCATACCCCAGTCGCTGGCCTGCCGGGCTGTGACCGGTTCGGCAAAAAGAGCGGTGCCCATCGCCTTGGCCATGCCAACCTGACGCGGCAGGAAATAGGTGCCGCCCGCGTCCGGGATAAGCCCGATCCGCGTGAAGGCCTGCAGGAACACGGCCGACTCGGTGGCGATGACGACATCGGCCGCAAGCGCCAGATTGGCCCCCGCGCCGGCTGCCGGGCCATTGACCGCGCTGATCGTCGGGATCTCGCAATTGTAGATGGCCATGAGCATGGGCACGTATTCGTCGCGCAGCGTCCGCTCCAGATTGACCGAGGCCACCGAGGCGCGATCGCCCAGATCCTGCCCCGAACAGAAGGCCCGCCCCTGTCCGGTGAGCACCAGAACCCGCGCGGTTTTCTGGGCCGCCCGCACCGCATGCAGGATTTCGGCCCGGGACTGGGTGTTCAGCGCGTTCATCACATCGGGCCGCGCCAGTTCGAGCACGGCGATGTCGTCGCGGATGTTCAGGGTGATCGTTTCATATTGCATCGAAGGCAGCTTTCGCGATTTGGGATGCTGCCACGATACCAACCCGGGCGGAGGTGGAAAGAGAAACCCTCCGTCACCTGTGCAAGATAGTGCGGGGGAGGCTCACCTGTCCTGCCCGGCCCGCCATTCTTCCAAGGCCGGGTTGGGGTCCTTCACCGGCTTGGCGTCCCTAGGCGGGTTGGCTTTCGGGGTCGGGTCGGGGTCTTTGAGCCGCTTCAAGCCGACGGGCAGGTTCAACATGCGGCGACGGACGTAATGGAGCTCCCGCGCGCCGAAATAGAAACTCACGATCGCCCCGAGAAGCCACCAGAGCGGCTCGGGCACCCGCTCCAGCCCCGCCATGCGGCGCGAGAAAGCGTCGGGATCGGTCATGGCAAAGGCAAACAGACCCAGCGTGGAGAAGGCCAGAAGCGGGCGCGGCAGGCGGTTCAAAGCGTTGACGAACCGGTCGAAAGCACCGGGTCCGGTCTTGGCAAACTCGGCGCCGAACTGGCCAAGGGCCGCCCGGAAGGCCTCGTGCTCCAGCTCAAGCTGCTTGTTGGCATTGGGCCGGAAGGCGCCCGCGACGCCCTCGATCGCCTGCCCGACGCCGCGCACGCCGCCACCGGCCAGAAGGTTGCCGATTATCCCCATGATGCTGTCCTCTCAAGATGGTCCGACGCGCTGAAATGGAAGCGCGGCGATATGAATTCCTCGGCGCGGCGGATCCAGCCGCCCTTGCCGCCATCACGGCGGCGCGCGAATTTGCGGGAGGCCGGTCGGCGGTCCGCCAGACGGTAATAGTAGTTGCGGCGCGCGATCCCGTAGGCATCGATCAGGTGATCGGGGGCCTCGCGCCATGCGGCGTGGGCCGCGCGGATGGTCTGCGGACCGATCCGGCCATCCACAACAAGATCGTGCCCCATATCATTGAAAAGGCGTTGTAAAATACGGATCGCGTTGCTGCCGGCATTGACCGACATGTCGAACACACTCGGCTGCAGCGCCTCGGGCAGCGCGTCGATGCGCGGGGCGTGGTAGTAGTGATCGATGAAGATCCGGCGCGCGTGATCAAGCTCCAGCGCCTGCACATCGGCGCGGTCAATGCGGCCGTCACCGGTCAGATCGAGACTCAGACGCCGCATCGTGACCACGCTCACCCCGTGGTTTGTCGCGCCGCCCGGGTCGTCGGGATCGTCCACGAACCCGCCCTCACGGCGCAGGATCTGATCTGCAATTTCGGTGATTGTGCGCACGGCCAAGCTCCGCCAAAGGTTCTGGCGAAGGCTGTGCCCAGAGGGTTAAACTTGTCTTTAGCTGCCGCTCGGCTCTTGGTAGACGCCCTGCTCTTTCAGCGCGTCGATCACTTCGACGGGCATGTAGGTTTCGTCATGTTTTGCCAGAATTTCAGAGGCTTGGAAGACACCGTCAATGTATTTCCCGGTGCCGACCATACCTTCCCCTTCCGAGAAGAGATCGGGCAGAACGCCCAGATAGCTGACCTCGATCGACGCGTTGCCATCGGTCACAACGAAGGTGATCCGGTCATCATCGCCCATCTGGATGCTGCCTTCCTCGACCAGACCGCCAATGCGGAACGTCTCCGTGGGCGCGGGCGGAGCCTCGGCCACCTGCGTGGGAGAGCGGAAGAAGTTGATCCCGTCGCGCAGCGCATAGCCGATCAGGCCCGTGGCCACCAAAAGCGCCACCATCGTCACCAGAATGATCTGAACCCGACGCTGCTTTTTCAAACCTTTCATCGGGACCTCCGGAATTGCCTCGCCTACGGAAAGACCGGCGCCAGCATCAGGCCCGCGGTCTCTTCCAGACCTAACATCAAATTCGCATTTTGCAATGCTTGGCCAGACGATCCCTTGGTCAAATTGTCGAGCGCGGCCACAACGATGGCACGCCCCTCGATCCGGTCACCCGTCACCCCGAGATGCACGAAGTTCGACCCGCGCACATGGCGCGTCGAGGGCGCTTCGCCAAACGGGCACATCACCACGAAGGGCTCGTCCGCATAAGCCTTTTCCAGTGCGGAATAAACGGCTTGCGGGTCGCCTTTGACGTAAACGGTCGCGAGAATGCCGCGATTGGCGGGCAGAAGATGCGGGGTGAACTGGACCTTTACGGGGCGTCCGGCAATGGCAGAGAATTCCTGATCGAACTCGGCCAGATGCCGGTGCGTGCCACCAATGGCATAGGCATGCGCGCCTTCCGACAATTCCGCGTGAAGCAGGTTTTCCTTCAGCGACCGGCCCGCGCCGGAGACGCCGGTTTTCAGGTCGATGATGATCTCGTCGAGATCGATGACACCGGCCGCGATCAGCGGGCGCAGGGCGAACTGGCCCGTGGCCGCGTTGCAGCCGGTTCCGGCCACGAGCCGCGCCTTGGCGATCTCGTCGCGGTAGAATTCGGTCAGGCCGTAGACCGCCTCGTCCTGCTGCTCGAGCGCGGAATGCGGGTTGCCATACCATTTCTCGTATTCGGCCGGATCGCGCAGCCGGAAATCGGCGCTCAGATCAACGATCTTGAGCGTCTTCGGCAAGGCGCGGATCACATCCTGCGAGGTCTTGTGGGGCAGCGCGCAGAAGCACAGGTCGATGCCCGAGAAATCGATCTCGTCGATGCGCACGAGCGCCGGCAGGTCGAGATGGCGCAGATGCGGGAAGACAGCGCCCATCTCGAGGCCGGCCTTGCGGTCGGCGCTGAGGGCTGCGATCTCGAGGTCCGGATGGGTTGCGATCAGCCGGACAAGTTCCGCCCCGGTATAGCCCGAGGCGCCCAGAATGGCGATTTTATAGGTCATGGGTCTGTCTCTTCGAAGATTTCTGCGGGTTTAGATCAAACGGCTGCGGCCCGCAATCATGCGGCCCGGAATTCGATCTTTCGTCGCAGGAACTGTGTCGCCTTGTCGGAGACCTGCGCCGGATTGCCGGTGGTCAGGAAGACCGTCTGGGTGCCGGTGCCGCGCATGTCGGGATGGCGCTGCAGGTAATCGGCAAGGCTGTCGGCCACGAGGCTCGCCTGGGAATAGACTTTCACATCGGGCCCGAGCGCGTCCTGAAACGCCTTCTCCATCAGCGGGTAATGGGTGCAGCCGAGGATCGCGGCCTCGGGGTCGGGCATGCGGCGCTTGAGTGCGTCCACATGCGAGCGCACTAGCGCCTCGGCCAGCATCTCGTCGCCGTCCTCGATCGCATCGACCACGCCGCCGCAGGGCTGCGCCTCCACGTCGACACCGATCGCGCGGAAGGCCAGTTCGCGCTGGAAGGCGCGCGACGACACCGTGGCCGGCGTCGCAAAGAGGGCCACATGTTTCACCGCGACCTCCCGCGGCGGGGAATTGTCGCCCCAATGGCGTTCGGTCAGCGCCTCGATCAGCGGCACGAACACGCCGAGCACGCGCTTGTCGGTGGGCACCCAGGATTCCTGCATCCGGCGCAGCGCGGCCGCCGAGGCGGTGTTGCAGGCCAGAATGACAAGGCTGCAGCCCTCGTCCCAGAGCCGCTCGACCCCCTTGCAGGTCAGCGCGTAGATATCGTCGGGGTCGCGCACGCCGTAGGGTGTGTGGGCATTGTCCCCGAAATAGCAAAGCGGCAGTTCGGGCAGCCGCGCCGCGACCCGATCATAGACGGTCAACCCGCCCAGTCCGCTGTCAAAAATCCCAACCGCCATCGTCTCTGGTCTACCTGTTTGCGTTCCGCAGCCGGGTCTTCAGCCTGTCCTTGACCTTACGTGTAAGTTTCACGCGATCCACGCTGACGTCCCTGCTTTTGTCCCGGTGTTGTTCTTCGAATTCATACCCGTAGCCATAGGAGCTTAGAGGGCTGGGTGACAAGTCATACGTGGCGCGGCGCAGAAAATCCATCATTGCCTTGGGGTCATGGGCGTATTTGTTCAACTCGGTGCGCGGGATCGGCTCTCCGATGACGATGCGCACCGGTTCGTCCACCCGACGTTTGAACTCGTTGATCAAAAGCGCCATGCGCAGCGTGTAATGGGCGTGGCTGGCAATCTGGAACCGGCGCGAATTGGCTCCATCGAAAAAGATCGGCACGACGGCGGCCTCGGATTTCGACACCAGACGGGCCGTGAAAGTCCGCCACGCGGGATCCATCGGGCGCCCGAAGGGCTTGTTGGAGGTCGAGACCGTGCCGCCGGGGAAGATGCCGATCGCGCCGCCCTGCCCCATGTAGCGCAGGGCCTCGCGGCGCGTTCTGAGGTTTTCGGCCACCGCCTCCTTGGTGCCGTCGAAATTGATCGGCAGGATGATGCGGTCGATCTCTTCGGCCTTGCGGAAGACCCGGTGGGCGAGGATGCGGAAATCGCCGCGGGTCTCGCTCAGGATCTTGCCCATCATCAGCCCGTCGAGAATGCCGTAGGGATGATTGGCGATGGTCAGCAGCGGGCCGGTGCGCGGGATCGTGTCGAGCGAGCCGCCAACCACGTCGAGCGTCAGCCCGTAGCGCTGTGCCATGACGCTCCAGAAATTCGCCCCGAGCGCGACATCATGCTCGTAGCCTTCGGCGCGTTTGATCATGCGAATGCGGCCCGTGGCGTTCTCCATCACGCGGATCAGGGCCCGGCCGCCTTTCGATCTGGCGGAATGTGCATAGCTGATTTCGCGCGTTGCGCGTCTTGCAGATTGGCTCATGCCAAGGGTCCTTTACCCGACGAGGAGCGACATAAACGGCTCGGGCGGATATATCCAGCCTGCATGTCAAATATGTGACGCAGGGGCCTCAATCCGCGACCCGACGCCGCCCCCTGCACGCCATCCCTCGACAACGCGGCCCTTGCACCTATCTGCGCTTGGTGCCACAGACGCTGCACGAAAAGACAGGCAAGGCAGATGACACTTCGCACCCAGTTTCTCGACGCGATGAGCGGGCTCGTTTCCTCGGTCAATATCGTGACGACCGACGGCCCGGCCGCCGGGCGTGCGGGGGCGACCGTGTCGGCCATGACCAGCGTCTCTGCCGATGGCGACGCGCCGACGCTTCTGGTGTGCCTGCATCACGAAGCCTCTGCGGCGCCGGCGATCCTCGAGAATCGCTGCTTTTGCGTGAACGTGCTGGCCGCCGATCAGGCCGAGATCGCCAATGTCTTTGCAGGCCGCGCGCCCTCGGGCGGAGACAAGTTCTCGGTGGCGGAATTCACCACGCTGAAGACGGGCGCGCCGGCACTGTCCTCGGCTCTGGCCAGCTTTGACTGCACGCTGATGTCGGATGAGCGCATCGGCACCCATCACGTCATGATCGGCGCGGTGCGCCAGATCAGCAAGGCCGACGGCACGCCGCTGCTTTACGGCAACCGCGGCTACCAGACGCTGGCCTGATCGCTGGCCCGACGCTGGCCTGATCGCGCGGCTCAGCCGAGCGGTTGTGCGCGTTCCACCAGACGGGCAAAGAAACTGGCCCCGATCGGCGCGATGTCATCGTTAAAGTCATAGCCCGGGTGGTGGCACACTTCCGTCTCGCCCTGCCCGATAAAGAGATACGCACCGGGGCGGGCTTCCAGCATATAGGCGAAATCCTCCGCCCCCATTTCAGGGCCTGAATTGGGCTCCACCGCGCCCTCACCCGCAATCTCGCGCGCAACCTCGACGGCAAACGCCGTCTGCGCGGGATGGTTGATCGTGGCGGGATAGTCGCGCTGGTAGTCGAGTTTGATCTCGACCCCGAACGCCTCCGCGTGACCGGCGGCGATCTCGCGCATACGGCGCTCGGCCATATCGCGATCCTCGGGCGTCAGGCTGCGCACGGTGCCGCCGACATCCGCCGTGGCGGGAATGACATTATGCGCCGTGCCGGTGTGGATCTGGGTGACCGAGACCACCAGATCGCGGGTCGGCTTGTGATTGCGCGACACGATGGTCTGGAAGGCCTGCACGAGGCTCACCGCGGCCGGAATGGGATCGACCGCGTCATGGGGATAGGCCGCATGCCCGCCGGCACCGGTCACGGTGATCCTGAACTCGTCCACCGCCGCCATGATAGGGCCCGGATCGGTATAGAAATGGCCCGCGGGCGTGTGTGGCGCATTGTGAAGCGCATAGACCTCCGAGATGTCGAACCGGTCCATGATCCCTTCCTCGACCATGACGCCACCGCCACCACCGGCCTCCTCCGCCGGCTGGAAAATCAGCGCGACACGGCCCGAGAAATTGCGCGTCTCGGCGAGGTATTTCGCAGCGCCCAACAGCATGGTCGTATGCCCGTCATGGCCGCAGGCATGCATCTTGCCCGGCACGCGGGAGGCATATTCAGCCCCCGTCACCTCCGCGATCGGCAAGGCATCCATATCCGCGCGCAACCCCAGCGTCGGACCGGCCCCCTGCCCGTCGATCAGGGCCACGATCCCGGAGGTGGCGATGCCCTCGTGAATTTCGTCGACCCCGAACTCGCGCAGGCGCGCGGCCACGAAAGCCGCGGTCTCATGGCAATCGAACTGGAGCTCGGGATGCTGGTGCATCCAGCGCCTCCAGCCTTTCATCTCCTCGGCGTAATCTGCAATGCGGTTCACGACTGGCACGCGCGATCTCCTTCTGGCACTCTGCGCCCATGCTTGACCAATCCCGGAGCCTGCGCAATGGCCGATGACCAGATCCCGCTTGTCGAAGACCCCGAAGGCGGAATGCCGCGCCTGCTGGAGATCATGCGCCGGCTGCGCGACCCCGACACCGGCTGCCCGTGGGATATCGAACAGGATTTCGCCACCATCGCGCCCTACACGATCGAGGAAGCCTATGAAGTGGCCGACGCCATCGAACGGCGCGACTGGAACGAACTCGAGGGCGAGCTGGGCGATCTGCTGCTGCAGACCGTCTACCACACCCAGATGGGCGAAGAGGCGGGGCTGTTCAGTTTCGACAGCGTCACGCGGGCCATCTCGGACAAGATGGTCGCGCGCCACCCGCATGTCTTTGGCGATGAAAGCCGGGACAAATCTGCCGCGCAGCAGACCGCCGACTGGGAAAAGATCAAGGCGGCCGAGCGGGCCGGAAAGGCACAGGGCGGCACGCTCGACGGGGTCGCCGTGGGCCTGCCGGCACTCCTGCGGGCAGTGAAGCTCCAGAAGCGCGCCGCGCGGGTGGGCTTCGACTGGCCCTCGACAGATGAGGTGCTCGACAAGCTGATCGAGGAATCAAAAGAACTGGTCGAGGCGCGCGACACGCTCACCCAGCGCGAAATCGAAGAGGAGCTGGGCGATCTGCTGTTCGTTCTGGCCAATCTGGCGCGGCACCTGAAAGTCGACCCCGAAGCGGCACTCCGGGCGACCAACGCGAAATTCATCAAACGCTTCAAAGCGGTAGAAGAAAAACTCGCCTCGCGCGGCAAGACACCGGCGCAATCCTCGCTGGAGGAAATGGACCGCCTGTGGGACGAGGCGAAAGCCGAAAGCCGCGCCACCCCGTCAGATCCATAACCAGATCACGCGCGGCCCGATGCGACCATCTGCGCTCGTGCTTTCATGTCTCGCCAAATATCCCCGCCGGAGGCATAAAATCCGCCCCGTCAGCGCCCCTTGAACAGGCTGCCCATGATGCCGCGGACAATGGCCGTTCCGGCCTTGGTCCCGATCGAGCGCATCATCGACTTGGCAAAGGCCTCGCCCACGGAATCGCCGCGCCGGCTTTTGCGGCGCTTGGTGGTCGAGCGGCCCACGCGGGCCCCCGAATAGCGCCGCGCGGTCTGATATTCGCGCTCACGCGCCTCCATCTCCTCTTCGCGCTGCTCCATCTCCTCGGCCTCGCGCGCCGCGCGCTCCGCCCGCTCCTTCAAGATCTCATGGGCGGATCTGCGGTCCAACACCTGATCGTATTTGCCGACCACGGGTGAGGTCTTGATCACGGCCTTGCGCTCCCCGTCGGTGATCGGCCCCAACTGCGACGAAGGCGGCCGGATCAGCGTGCGCTCGACCACGCCCGGCATGCCCTTGCGCACCAGAAAGGAGGTCACCGCCTCGCCCACGCCCACCTCGCGGATCGCGTCTTCCACATCAAAGCGCGGGTTCTCGCGATAGGTGTCGGCGGCGGCCCGCAATTCGCGCTGGTCCTTGCGGGTGAAGGCGCGCAGCGCATGCTGGACCCGGTTGCCCAGCTGGCCGAGGATGTCGTCGGGTACATCCCCGGGCTGCTGGGTGATGAAATAGACCCCGACACCCTTGGAGCGGATCAGCCGGGCCACCTGTTCCACCTTGTCGACCAGCGCCTTGGGCGCCCCGTCAAAGAGAAGATGCGCCTCGTCGAAGAAGAACACGAATTTCGGCTTGTCGGGATCGCCCACTTCGGGAAGCGTCTCGAAGAGCTCGCTGAGCAGCCACAGCAGGAAGGTCGCGTAAAGGCGCGGTGCGCCCATGAGACGGTCGGCGGCAAGGATGTTGATCCGGCCCCGCCCCGTTGCGTCGAAATCGAACATGTCTTCCAGATCCAGCGCCGGCTCTCCGAAGAAATCGGCCACGCCCTGGTTTTCGAGCACCAGCAGGCGGCGCTGGATCGCACCCACCGACTGACCCGAGACAAACCCGTAGCGCAGCTGCAGCTCCTTGGCGTTCTTGCCGATCCAGACCAGAATCGATTGCAGGTCCTTGAGGTCAAGCAGCGGCAGCCCCTCCTCGTCGGCCACGCGGAACGCGATGTTGAGAATCCCCTCCTGCGCCTCGCTCAGTTCCAGCAGGCGCGACAACAGCAGCGGCCCCATCTCGGAGACGGTGGTGCGGACCGGATGGCCCTTCTCGCCGTAGAGATCCCAGAAGGTCACCGGGAAGGCCTCGTAGCTGTAATCGTCAAAACCGATCGAACCGGCCCGCTTCATGAAAGCCTCGTGGAGCTTGTGCGATTGCGTGCCCGCATGCGCCAGCCCCGAAAGGTCGCCTTTGACATCGGACATGAAGACCGGCACGCCGGCCTTCGACAGCCCTTCGGCGAGGATCTGCAGCGTGACGGTCTTGCCGGTGCCCGTCGCGCCTGCAATCAACCCGTGACGGTTGGCGTATTTCAAAAGGAGATACTGTTTCTCGCCATAGTCCGGACCGCCACCGCCGGCAAATATCCCTGTGTCGTCAGCCATTTCGGGCCCCTTCTTATGCACGTTCGGCTTCATGCAAACATTTTTAACTTCTTTGTGCCAGACTCTTCGACATGAGGGCCACGGGATCGTTCCCGCGCCCTTGACTTCCTCCCTGTTGACTGGCCGTGCCTTCGGGCACGGCTTTTTTCACACAGCCCCGATCGCGGGGCAGCCTAGGGGCGTGGCGCCTGCCGAAATCCGGGCAGAAAAATCTTCTTCAAGAAACCCTGTTGACCGATGCCAAAGAGTGTCCTAACGTCGCAGTCAGTCGGCCGGTCCGGCAGGGAGAAAAAATAATAAAAGGGTCTGTTTTCAGACCCTTTTTTCTTTTTCACATGCTTTTTTGCGCCCAGTTTTCCGGGACCGGTGACAGGCTGGAGGCGGCGCCCGGCGAACTTCCGGCAATCATTCTTTTGTGAAGCAATTGGACGCTGACACTCCCAAGGCGCCATGATAGACCACGTCAAACGATCCTTTTCGGCTCAGAAATCCAACGGGAGACCCATGTCCGATATGTTCAGGAAGCTTTGCCTGCTGGCTGCACTCGCGCTGAGCGCACCTGCGATGGCGCAGGAAACCACCTCATCCGACACCCCACAGGCCGGCGCCGAAGCGCCTGCCGAACGTGACGACGGCCTGTCGACCGGCACGCCCGAGCTCAAGGTCGGCGATCCCTATGTCGTCTCGGTCCATACCGACTGGGAGCTGCGCTGCGTGAAAGCCCCCGAGGGCACCAAGGAGCCCTGCCAGATGTACCAGCTGCTCAATGACCAGCGCGGCAATTCGGTGGCGGAGATCAACCTTTTCAATCTGCCCAACGACCCGCAGCTGGCGGCGGGCGCCACGATCATCACCCCGCTGGAGACCCTTCTGACACGGCAGTTGCGCCTGTCGATCGACGGCGCGCCGGCGAAGCAATACCCGTTCACCTTCTGCACCTCGATCGGCTGCATCGCGCGGATCGGCCTGACACCGGGTGAGATTGCGGCGATGAAAGCCGGTGCCGTGGCCAATATCCTGATCGTTCCGGCCAAGGCGCCGGATCAGACCGTGGATCTGACGATGTCGCTTTCGGGGTTCACCGCCGGTTTTGACGCAGTGATCGAGGCCAACAAGTAAACCGAAACCCCTGCCCCGATCAGTTCGGCGCGACGCGGGCCTTACGCCCGCCGCGTCGCTTTGCGCTGGGAGCTTTCGCCAGACCTTCGCTGAGCACGACCGTCATCGGATGATCGGCGTGCTCTGTCGCATAGACCTCCAGCAGGGCCTTGATCGGCCCCCGCGGCTCGACCCCGTCGGGCAGGCTCAGCGCCCAGTCCAGAAAGATCGACCGGCATTCGCCCAGTGTGATCCCCTCGATGCGGTAGGCTTCGCGGATCAGCCCCTTGGGGTCGTCGCTGTTCTGGCTCACCTTGTCCATCCTTGTTTTGTTCCCTGCGTTCCGTCCTGCGCGGGATTTAGCACATCAGTCGCCTGCGGCCAGCGCCGTTTCGATCACCTCCAGCGCCTGTTTCCGACATGTCGAGATGTTTTTGTCGAGGCTTTCGAGATCCGCGGCCCCGCATTCGCGTAACAGAACCCGTTGCCCGTCCTGACCAAGGGCCGTGGGGTCCAGCGGTTTGTCGGTCAGCAGACGCCCGGTCTGCTGGACCCTCCAGAACAGGGTGTAGGCCTGCTCCAGCACGTCCGCGCTGGTCCGGTCGAGATAGCCCTGCGCCACGCTTGCGGCCAGTTGGCCCGGCACATCGCGGGCAAGGCATCCGGTCAGGATCGCGAAGCACTGCGCCAGCAGTTCGATATCCTGCTGTCCGCCCGGCCCGTCCTTGACCGCCCAGACCGAGCTTTCCGGCCGCGCATCGGCCAGACGCGCGCGCATGTCCCTCGTCTCGGAGATGACCTTTGCGGGCTCGCGGGGCATCTCCAGCACCTGCTGGCGGACCTGCGCCACGTCGCCCACCAGATCCGCATTGCCGGTGATGGGACGCGCGCGGGTCAGCGCCATATGCTCCCACGCCCAGGCCTCTTCCATCTGGTAGGCGCGAAACGAGGCAATCGAGGTCGCGACCGGTCCCGCCTGCCCCGAGGGCCGCAGGCGCATATCCACCTCGTAAAGCTTGCCCGCCGCCGTGGGCGCGGAGAGCGCCGTCACAAGCGCCTGGGTGAGGCGGGCGTAATAGGCGCGGATCGAGAGCGGCCGCGGGCCGTCAGAGGCCTCGATCCCGGCCGCATCGTAGATCACGATCAGATCGAGATCGGAGCGCGTGGTGAGCCGCGCGGCCCCCAGCGAGCCCATCCCCAGAAGCATCGCGCCGCGCCCGGGCGCAGGGCCGTGTTTGAGGGCGAGCTGCGCACAGACGACCGGGAAGACAGCGTCCAGAACCGCTTGCGCAAGATCGGCATATTCGGCGCCGGCCTCTTCCGGCGTGATCAGCGCACGCAGGTAATGCACGCTGATCCGGAAATGCCATTCCTTCTGCCAGCGGCGCGCGGCATCAAGTTTGTCTTCGTAGTCACTGGCGCGCCCGAGCACGCCTTCGAGTTCGCGCGCCAGCGCCTCGGCCCCCGGCCATGGCGCGAAGAAATCTCCGCCGATCACCGCATCGAGCACCTGTGCGTTGCGCGCAAGGTAGGCCGCCAGATCGGGCGACGCGGTGCAGATTTCCACGAAGAGATCGGTCAGATCGGGATTGGCCTCAAAGAGCGAGAAGACCTGCACCCCCGCCGGAAGTCCGCGCAGGAAGCGCTCGAACGCGTCGAGCGCCTCTTCCGGCTGGGCAGCGGCATTCAGGCGTTTCAGAATGCCCGGAAAGAGCCGTTTGAAAATGCCGACTGAGCGTTCCGAGCGCAGGGCGGGAAAGCTGCGCCAGCGGTCAAGATAGGCGGTCAGGTCCGCGCCTTCCGCGCCCGGCTCGGCGGTGGGCGTGGGGGCGAAGAATTCCTCGCAGAGCCCCGACACCTCGCGCATGCGCGCGCCAAGGCGGTCCTTGAAGGCCTTCGTGTTCCCCTCCCCCATGAACCGGGCCAGCCGGTCGAAGCCTTCGTCGGAATTGGGCAGGACATGGGTCTGGGCATCTCCGATCATCTGCAAGCGATGCTCGACCTCCCGCCAGTCGCGGTAATGCCGGCTGAGCCGGTCTGCCACATCCGTGCCGATCCAGCCCGAGGCCGCGAGCCGGTCGAGCCCCTCGCAGGTGCCGCGCACCCTCAGCGACGCATCCCGTCCGCCGGCAATCAACTGGCGGGTCTGGGTGAAAAACTCGATCTCGCGAATACCGCCGGGGCCGAGCTTGACGTTCTGCCCCTCCAGCGCCACGCCGTGCAGCCCCTTGTGATCGCGGATCCGCAACCGCATGTCATGGGCATCCTGAATGGCTGCGAAATCGAGATGTTTGCGCCAGACGAACGGGCTGAGACGGTCGAGAAACGCGGCACCCGCGCGCGTGTCTCCCGCGCAGGGGCGCGCCTTGATGAAGGCGGCGCGTTCCCAACTGCGCCCGACGCTTTCATAGTAGCGCTCGGCCGCTTCCATGGCGATGCAGACCGGTGTGACCGAGGCGTCGGGGCGCAGCCTGAGATCGGTGCGGAAGACATATCCTTCGGCCGTGTTCTCCGAGATCAGTGCCATCAGCCGTCGCGTGATCCGCACGAAGGCGGCGCGCGCCTCCATATAGTCGCCGGGCTCGAACCGGGTTTCGTCAAACAGGCAGATCAGGTCGATATCGGAGGAGTAGTTCAACTCGCCCGCGCCCATCTTGCCCATCGCAAGCAGGCACATGCCCCCCGATGTCGCGATGTCGTCCTCGCCCAGCCCCGGCAGCTTGCCGCGCCGGATCTCGGCGGCCACGAGCTGGCTCAGGGCGGCCTGCAGCGCGCGGTCAGCCAGATCAGTCAGGGCCTGGGTGACCTTTTCCAAGGGCCAGACGCCGCCCAGATCGGCAAGGGCTGTCAAAAGCGCGATCCGCCGCTTGGCCTGACGCATCTGCGCGCCGATCTCGGAGCCTTCGAGCGGCGCGGACACCACAGAGTCGCGCAGGGCCTGCGCGCCGCTGTCTTCCAGTTGCGAAATCCAGTCCCGCTCCCGGGCCAGAAGTGCAGCCAGATACGGGCTGCAGCCCGCCGTGCCCGCGATAAGATCCCGCAGCGGCGCTGTCAGATCACCGAAATGCGCCACCGTATCCTGCGCAAGCTCCGCGTTATGCGGAATCGGGCAGCGCGTCATTTTGCTGGAAAACGTCATCCCCGACACGATGCGAATCCAACGCAGTCCGGTCAAGGTTGCAATTGGCCGCGCGCCACCGCATCACTGCACGATGAGCAAAAGTCTGAAACGGGTTCGCGCGGCGCTGGAGGCGGCCGGGCTGACCCCCGAGATCATCGAGACCCCAGAGGCCGCCCGCACGGCCCAGCAGGCCGCCGATCAGGCCGGCTGTCACGTCGACCAGATCGCCAAGTCGATCATCTTTCGCGGCGCGGATAGCGGGAGTGCGCTCCTGTTCCTCACAGCCGGCGGGAACCGGGTCTGTGACAGGGCGGCCTCGGCGCTCGCGGGCGAGCCGCTGGGCAAGGCGGATGCGGCGCTGATCCGCCGCCAGACCGGCTTTGCCATCGGGGGTGTTGCGCCCATCGGTCATCTCAACCCGATCCGGGCCTTCGTCGATCCGCGGCTATGCGAATTTGACAGCGTCTGGGCTGCGGCGGGGACACCGCACCACATCTTCCGGCTGCAACCCGGGCGGCTGGTCGCACTTTGTGAAGGGACCGTGGCGCCCTTTACGCTTTAGCCCCCGGAGACATCGCCCTTGGGCGGAATGCCCGCGACGTTGAGAACCGCGCGTGCCGCGCGCAGACCCGGGGCCTCTGCCCCGCGCCCCAGCCTGTCCATTGTCAGCGTTCCCGCCGCGATCTGGGCCTGCCGCGCCGCGTCATCCGTGCCAAGCGCGATCAGCGCCGCGGCAATTTCCTCGGGTTTGCAATTCTCGCCCAGAAATTCCGGAACCGCGCGGCTCTCGGAGACGAGGTTGACCAGCGTCACGGTGTCGACCTGCAGCATGCGTTTGATCATCTGGCGCGACAGCCAGTTCATGTCATAGGCGATGACCATGGGCGTGCCGCTGGCCGCCAGTTCCAGCGAGACGGTGCCCGAGGCCGCCAGCGCAAGATCGGCCGCGCGGAAGGCGGCGCGTTTCTCGGCCTGCGCCCGATCGTTGCCGCGCCCGCGCGGATCCACGACAACGGGCTGGCCGGGCCAGCCTTTGACCAGCTCGCGCACCCGCGCGGCCACCGGAGAGGCCGAGACGATCACCGCGCGCGCCTTGGGCATGGATTTCAGCACCTTGCGCAGCGCCTCTCCAAAGACCGGCGTGAGGCGTCCGACCTCCCCCATCCGCGAGCCCGGAAGCACGAGGATCACCGGGTTTTCGCCAAGGCCGTGCTTGGTGCGGAAAGCCGTGGCCTCTTCCTCGCTCGCCACGGGTTCGGCCACGACGGGATGGCCCACGAAATCGCAGCCCATGCCCGCGGCTTCCATATAGGGCGGCTCGAACGGGAAGAGGGCGAGCACGTGATCGATGGCCCCTGTCATCTTGGCCGCCCGCCTCGGGCGCCACGCCCAGACCGTCGGCGCCACGTAATGGACGGTCTTGATCGCGGGATTGGACGCCTTGACCTTGCGCGCCACCCGCAGACAGAAATCGGGGCTGTCGATGGTGATCAGGACCTCGGGCGCCTGTTCGAGAACATCGGCCACCGCGTCGTCGCGCAGGCGCAGCAGGCTGCGCAGGCGGGGCAACACTTCGGCCAGCCCCATGACGCTGAGATTGTCCATCGGAAAGAGGCTGTCGAGCCCTTCGGCCTGCATCAGCGGGCCGCCGACGCCGTGAAAGCTGATCTCGTCATGCAGCGCCTTGAGCCCCGCCATCAGCGCCGCACCAAGGCGGTCGCCCGAGGGCTCGCCCGCGATCAGGTAGATCTTCATGGGCGGACCCAGAGAAACAGGCCAAGCTCATCGGCAAGGCGGGTGACCTCGGCGCGTTCCAGCACCATGACCCCGCCCGCCTCGATCACGACGCCGTCCAGACCGCACAGCGCGGCCAGCCTGATCGTTGCTGGTCCGATCGTGGGCAGATCAACGCGCCGGTCCTGCCCGGGCTTGGACATTTTGACGAGAAGCCCGCCCTCGGGCAGCGCCGGGTTGCGCACGGGCGCCTGTGCGCCTGCCTCTGTGCCCGCCAGTTCCCCGGCTTGTGCAGTCGGCTCAGGCTCACCGGTCAACCAGTCGGCCGCCCATCCGATCGGGTCGGAAAAGACGCCCTCGGACGGATCGCTCCGCGGGGTCGCAGCCGGTTTGCCCGGCACCAGAAGCGTGCGCAGCATGGCGTCGGTTCCCGGCAGGGCCTCGATCGCCAGCGCCTGCCCGCGCGCCACCACGCAGGCCTGTCCCACATCGACAGCGCCCATGGCGGCGATGATGTCCGCGCCGCGCGCGGCATCCTTGCGGTGCTGGTCCGCGGGTTGGGAGGTTGTGAGCACGCCCTCGTCCGGCAAAAGATCGGGCACCAGTTGATGAGCGCTCAGAACCGTCATTCCGGCGTCCTCGAAGAAACTGATCACCACCCTGAGGGCCGCATCATCGCCGGCCTGCAGCGCGGCCATCATGCGCGGGACCAGCGGCAGGGTTTGCGGATCAATGGCGGAGGGGTCGAGCGCGGGGCGCGCCACGCGGCCGGCAAAGCAGATCTCTTTGACCCCGAGCCCGATCAGTTTTTCGATCAGGCTGCCAAGCTGTTCGATCCGAAACGAGATCGGCGCGGTGTCATGGGACACGGATGAGGGATGGCCTTCCAGCTCGCAGACGAAGACGCCGCGCCCCTGCGATTTGAGCGCGTCGGCCACGACAACGGGCAGCGCCCCTTCCCCTGCGATCAGCGCCAGCACCGCGCCTCTCCTAACGCGGGGTCAGGAACGACCGGTCGCTCTCGCCCAGAATGAAATCAACAACTTCGCGGACATAGGCGCTGTCGGTCTCTTCCGACAGGCGTTTGGCGCGGTCCTGAAAGGCCCCGTCGCCCTGCCGCAGCATCTGGTAGGCCGCGCGCAGCGCGGTGATGTCGGCGCGGGCCACGCCCGCACGTTTGAGACCGACATAGTTCAGCCCGTCCAGCTCGCCCCTTGGGGCCTGCACGAGACCGTAGGGGATCACGTCATTTGTGACCATCGTCACAGCTCCGATGATCGCGCCCTGCCCTATGCGGACAAACTGGTGAATGCCCGACAGCCCGCCGATGATGACCTTGTCTTCGATGATGCAATGGCCCGCCAGCGCGGACTGGTTGGCCATGATCACGCCATTTCCGACCGTCGCGTCATGGCCCACATGGGCGCCGGTCATGAACAGGCAGTCATCACCCACCTTGGTCAAGCCGCCGCCGCCCTGCGTGCCCGTGTTCATGGTCACGCCTTCGCGGATGCGGTTGCGCGCGCCCACTTCAAGCCGCGTGGTCTCGCCGTCGAATTTCAGATCCTGCGGGATCTCGCCGATCGTGGCGAAGGGAAAGATGACCGTGTCTTCCCCGATAGAGGTCCGTCCGGTCACCACAACATGGGATTTCAGCTCGACACCGGCGGCAAGCGACACCTCGGCCCCCACGGTGCAAAACGGGCCGATGGAGACGCTCTCGGCAATCTCGGCACCGTCTTCGACAACGGCAGAGGGGTGGATCTGCGCCACGGGTCAGCCCGCCTCTGCCGCGAGATCCATCATCGCGGTAAACTCCGCCTGCGCGGCCAATTCACCGTCAACGGTGGCCGTGCCTTTGAATTTCCACACCTTCGCGCCGGGCTTTCCGCGGGTCGCCTCGACGGCGAGTTTCAGGACATCGCCCGGCTCGACCTTGCGGCGGAATTTGCAGCCCTCGATCGCCATGAAGTAGATCAGCAGATCCTTGTCGGCCATATTCGTCGTGACCCCGACCATCACGGCCGCCGTCTGCGCCATGGCCTCGACGATCATCACCCCCGGCATGATCGGTGCGCCCGGGAAGTGACCCTGAAAATGCGGCTCGTTGAAGGTGACGTTCTTGATGCCCACGGCACTTTTGCCAAGGTCGATATCCACCACCTTGTCGATCAGCAGGAACGGGTAGCGGTGCGGGATAATGCGCTGGATCAGGTCAAGGTCGGCGGTGGTTTGTGTCATCTGATCCTCGTCGTTCATGGCGTGTGGGTCCTGATTGGGCAAGCAGTATCAATGCCGTGGGGCGCGCGCAAGGCGTGGCTAGTCAGCGGCGGCGGGCTCGGCTTCATTACCGTCGGGCCGCGGGGTGGGATTGGGGCCCGGATCGGGTGCGGGGGCCGCGTCCCCAAGTGCTGCGTTGATGCGCTCGATGGCCCGGTCCGTGATATCGATCTGGCGCACCGAGAAAATGACGGCAGAGTTGTTCAGGATCGCGATCGCCCCGGTTTCCTCCACAAGTTCGAGCAGGATCGGAAAGGCCAGTTCAAAGAACCGCGCCCGTTCGGCCTCGGCCTTTTGTTGCAGCGCATCGCGCTTGCCGTCCTGCGCACGCCTGATGCTGTTCACGCGCTCGTCGAAATCAAGTGCCAGGGCGCGGAAGTCCAACGGATCCATACCGGCGCGTTCCTGCGTCAGGCGGCGTTCCTCCTCGACCAGATCGATCTCGATCCTGCGGTTCTCGGCAGCAAGCCGGACGGAATCCGCCTCGATGGCCTGCAGCACCCGCTGACCAAAGAGGGAGGAGGCATAGAGCCGGTCTTGATTGAGCGTGAGAACCGGCGTGGTGAGCGTGTCCTGCGTATACGCGGGCTGCGGCTGCAGAGCCAACAGCCCCGCGCAGATCCCGGCCGTGAACGCGCCCCGGAGCACTTTTAGAACCGGGTCGACACGGTCAGGTCGAAGAACCGTTCCTTGTCATAGGGCTCCGAGACCAGCGCCCGCGCGAAATTCAGACGCAACGGCCCGAGCGCCGTGGTCCAGAAGACCGAGAAACCGATCGACGAGCGCAGGTTGAAGCCATCATCCACAAGCCCGCCCGGCTGGCTGGGTCCTGCTGTGCCAAGGTTGTCATCGAGCCCCCAGACGGAGCCCACATCGACAAACAGCCCGCCCGTGATGCCGTATTCCTCGGGAAGACCGATCGGGAATTCCGACTCGAGACGCAGAACCGCAAAATAGTTGCCGCCGAGCGGAGTGGAATTGGGCGATTCAAGGTCGCGCGGACCAACCTGTCCGCCCTCAAAGCCCCGCAATCTGTTCGACGACGGGAAGAACCGTTCGGACACGAGGCTGTTGCCCGACAGCATGGTCTGGGCGCTGAGTTCCAGTTCTGCGCGGAGCGTGACTTCCTCCTGACGCACCTTGCGCTGTGCGGAGACAAGCGCAGTGGTGGTGATGAATTCGCGGTCTCCGCCAACAGAGAACTCCTGCCCGAACCGCAGCAGAACACCCGAGGTCGGATCAAGCCCGGTGCGCCGCGTGTCGTAGGAATAACTATACCCCAGGGAGATGTAGCTGTAGCTGCCTTCATCCCTTTGAATGATCGGCGACGTCTCAGTACTTACGTCGGAGATTTCGCGTTCCCCGATATTGAGATCGAGCGTGAGCCTGCCGTTTTCGCTGACCGGAAAACCGATACTGGGCGAAAACACGAAATTCTGGGTGTCGTATCTGCCGAACTCACTGTCAGTCGTCTGATAGGAAATATCGATACCTGCAGCCAGATCGCGCCCAAGAAACGCCGGCTCAAGGAAGGAGAAGGAGGTATCCTGCTCATCATCTCCGGTGTCAAAAGCCAGCCGGACGATCTGACCCCGTCCAAGGAAATTGCGCTCGGCGAAACTGACATTGAACGAGGTCCCCGCATCGGCCCCGTAAGCCAGTCCGAAGCCCAGCGATCCGGTGGTCGTTTCCTCGACATCCACATCGACGATCACCTGATCAGGAGCGCTGCCTTCGCGGGTATTGACGTCAGAGGTCGAGAAATATCCAAGCGCGCGGATCCGTTCGGCGGCATCGCGGATTTCGCGCGGGTTGAAGGGATCGCCTTCCACGGTGCGGAACTGGCGGCGGATCACACGGTCAAGCGTGGTCTCGTTGCCTTCAATGTCGATACGCTCCACGAAAACACGCGGCCCGCGTGTCACGGCGAACTCGATATCCAGCGTGATCTGGGCATCATTGCGGATCACGCGGGGCTCGACCCGGATGAAGTTGAGGCCTTTCTGGGCGGCCAGACGCTCCATCCGCGTGATGGTGCTCTCGACCATGCTGGGCGTGTAGACCGAACCCGGCTTGATCTTGGAGACGGCCTGAAACTCATCGGGATCGATGTCGGTCAGGTCACTGACCGTGGTGATCTCTCCGAAGCGGAACTGCTGCCCTTCGCGGATGTTGAAGGTGATGAAGAAGGCGTCGCGGGTGCGGGTCAGCTCCGGTGTGGCCGACAGAACCTGGAAATCGACATAGCCGCGCGACTGGTAGAAATCCTGCAGCAACTGCCGGTCAAAGGCGATCCGGTCCGCCACGAACGTATCGCTGCCGATGATGCTGCGCAGGAAACCGGCCTGCTTGCTGCCCAGAACGCGGCGCAGGCGGCGGTCCGAATAGGCGCGGTTGCCGATGAAGCTGATCCGTTCGATCTCGGTCACATCACCTTCGGCAACCTCGAAGACCAGATCGACGCGATTGTTGGAGCGCGGGATGATGCGCGGGGTGACGGTGGCCGCGATCCGTCCGCCCTGCGTATAGGCCTCGGTGATCAGCGCGGCATCGGCCTCGGCGCGCGCGGGGCTGTAGACGCGGCGCGATTGCGATTGCACGAGGCCCAGAAGGATCTCGTCATCGATGCGTTTGTTGCCCTCGATATTGACGCGGTTGACGGTGGGATACTCCTCGACGCTGACCAACAGCGACGCGCCGACCGGCACGATCTCGACATTCGAGAACAGGCCGGACTGTTGCAGCCTCTGGTAGGCGTCATTGAGCTGGGCCGCGGTGACCGTGCTGCCACGCTCGACACCGAGATAACTCAGGACCGTCCCGTCCTCGATCCGCTGATTGCCCTCGATATCGATCCGGTTGACCGTGTAGGACTGGGCTTGGGCCTCGCTTGCGCTGACCCCGAGCCCGATGAGCAGGCTCAAAGCACAGAGGAATGCGACGCGGCACAGGTGAAATTTCAGCTCGGACAGGCGGGACGCCGCATTTTTGGAAGACATGAAAAACGGTCTCGCTCTGACACTGCAATTGGTGATCTTGAGTAGACCGACTCGCCTAGCTTGTCAAAACGAAGACGTGCGAAAAGAGGGCACTGTGGCCCTCGCGTCGGATGCTGTATCACTGGGATCGCCCGGCGGGCGCGAAGCGGGGCTCAGAGCCCCGAGAAATAGCCGCCCACGTAGAGCGCTACGGCAATCGAGGCCGGCCAAAGGATCCGGTCCCAATTGAGATCCACCATGAGCTTGAGCCGCTCGAATGTCACGCCGTTAGTCTGCATCGGATCAAACCTCTTAAAGCCCCCGAGAAACGATGCTGATTATGTGCCACTCAATTGTGGCGCAAATGGGGCACAATTAAGTGCAGAAAAGGTCATTCGAGACGGCGAAAACCATCAGCGACAACAACAGCGCAAGCCCCCCTGCCATCAGGTATTGCAGGGCCTTGTCGCTGGGCGGACGCCCGGAGATCGCCTCGTATGCATGAAACACCAGATGGCCGCCATCCAGCACCGGGATCGGGAACAGGTTGAGCAGACCGACCGCCGTCGAGAGCACTGCGATAAACCAGATAAACTCCTGAAGCCCCTGCGAAGCCATGTCACCCGAGGTTTGCGCGATGCCGATGGGGCCTTGAATGTTGCACGAACTGATCGCGCCGGTGATCATGTGGTAGAGGCCCGACAGGCTTGAGCGCACGACGAACCACGTCTGCTGCACGCCGCCGGAAAGTGCCTCGAACACCCCGAGTTTCTCCTTGGGCGGCTCGAAGAAGGCACCGCCGGAAAAGCCGATCAGCCAGCGTGTGTCGAACCCGTCTGCCGTGGGCAGATCACGCTGCCGCGGGGCCAGCGCCACTTCGTAGATTTCCCCGTCACGCCAGACCTCGAGCAGCATCGGGCGGCCCGCGCCCTCCTGCGCCGCGTCCTGCACCTGTGTCAGGGCATAGACGGGATTGCCGTCCACCGACAGGATCATGTCGCCGACCCGCATATCGACATCCATCGCGGCGGATTTCGGCTGCAGGCTGTCGAGGACCGGCGGGAAAGGATGAATGCTGTCGAGGGTGACACGGCGTCCGTCACGCTCCACCTCGTAGGACACGCGGGCCGCAGGCGCGGTGTCGCGCGCGACATCGTAAAACGTCTCGAGATCGGCCACATCGACCCCGTCAATCGACAGGATTTCGTCGCCAGACTGGAAATCAGAAGACACGCCGGGAAGATCTTTTATCTTACCGATCAGCGCCTTATCGCCCGGTGTTCCCATGAACATGAAGATCGCGGCAAAGACCAGAATCGACAGGATGAAATTGAAAACAGGCCCCGCCGCGACCGCCGCAGCGCGCCGCCAGAGATCTGCGCCATGCATCGTGCGCTTGCGATCATTCTCGCTCAGGCTCGAAATTGCATCGCCATCCTTGCCGCTGGCGGCATCGGAATCGCCCAGGAATTTCACGTATCCGCCAAAGGGAAGCAGCGCGAACTGCCAGCGCGTCCCCCGCTTGTCGACTTTCGAGAACAAGACCGGGCCGAAGCCGAGCGAGAACACCTCCGCATGGATGCCGCACCAGCGCCCGACGATGTAATGGCCATATTCATGGATGGCGACGATCACGCTGAGCGCGACGACAAACGCGATCACAGTTCCAACAAAGCCGCCGAACTGCGGGATCAGTCCTACCAATTCCATACGCTACGCGCCTCTAATCCGCTAAATCCAAAACCACCGAGTGTGCTATTCTACGAGCGAGATGGTCCATCTCGATCACCTTATCAAGGGTGATCGTGTCACAGTTAAGGCCATCTTTGGCATCAATGTGGTCAAGTGTCCGTTCAACCACCTGCGACATCTGCAAAAATCCGATCTGATGCCCGATGAACCCATCGAGCGCAATTTCCTTGGCCGCGTTGAACACGGCGCCGCTGAGGCCCCCCGTCTCCATCACAGCGCGCGCAAGCCGCAGCGCCGGGTAGCGGGTGTCGCAGGCCTTGCGGAAATTCAGACTGCCGATCTGCGCCAGATCGAGACGGTCCACCGGCACATAGCCGCGCTCGGGCCAGTGCAGCGCATATCCGATCGCATGGCGCATATCCGGCGGGCCGATATGGGCCATCAGCGCGCCATCGGTAAAGCCCACCAGCGCATGGATCAGGCTTTCGGGGTGAATCACCGCCTCGATCCGCTCTGGCGCGACGCCGAAAAACTCTTTCGTTTCTATAAGTTCCATCGCTTTGTTGAAAAGCGATGCGGAGTCGATTGTGATCCGCTGCCCCATGTCCCAGTTCGGGTGTGAGGAGGCCTCTTCAAGCGTCGCATCCTTGAGGGCCTCCAGCGGCCAATCCCGGAACGCGCCGCCCGATGCGGTGATAATGATCCGCTCCACCGCGGAGATATCCTCGCCCACCAGTGCCTGAAAAATGGCCGAGTGTTCGCTGTCGACCGGCAGGATCGTGGCCCCGTGACGCCGCGCCTCGGACAGAAGATGGGGGCCCGCGGTCACAAGGCTTTCCTTGTTGGCCAGTGCCAGCGTGGTGCCGTGGCGCAGGGCCCGAAGCCCCGGGGCCAGCCCGGCAGCGCCGACAATAGCCGACATGACCCAATCGGCCCGGCGGTCGGCGGCCTCGAGAAGCGCCTCTGCCCCTGCCGCAACTTCGATGCCGCTGCCGGCCAGCGCGTCGTTCAGAGCGGCGTAGCAGTCGTCATGGGCGGTTACGGCCAGCTTGGCGTTCAGGGCGCGCGCCTGCTCGGCCAGACGGGTCACGTTGCGCCCGCCGGTCAGGGCGACCACGTCGTAGCGCTCGGGTGCGCGCGCGATCAGATCGACGGTATTTTCGCCGATCGATCCTGTTGAGCCGAAAATCGAGACTGTCCGCATGGGCTCAGCCTAGCACGTTCGGAAGGGGTGGAAAATCAACAAGCTGTTCAACAAGAAGCAGGAAAACCGAGGCGCCGAGCACCCCGTCGAAGCGGTCAAACACACCGCCATGTCCGGGGATCAGGCTCGAGCTGTCCTTGACCCCCATTTTGCGTTTCAGCGCACTCTCGGCGATGTCACCCATCTGCGATGCCATGGAGAGCGCGATCGAGATCCCGATCACCTCGACACCAACCCCGTCCACACCGGTATAGGCCAGACCGACCAGACCCGCGGCAATCCAGCCGCCCGCCGTCCCGGACCATGTTTTCTTGGGGCTGACCTGCGGCCAGATCTTCGGCCCTCCGATGAGCCGGCCCGCGAAATAGCCGCAGACATCCGTGGCGATCACCACCAGGGCCAGCCACAGCATCCAGTTGAACCCAAAATCGTCGCGCAGGATCGACAGGCCGAAGGTGGCAATGACGATCATCGCACAGAACACCAGATAGAGCGTGCGCTGCCGCCCCAGCACCGCAAGCCCCGCAATCGCCGGCAACAGCAGGAAGGGCAACCCCAGCCCCGTGGGCAGAAGGCGCGCCGCGACAAAGCCGATCGCGGCCCCTGCCCCGAGGATCAGGGCCTGTTTATGCCCTGCGCCGAGCATCCGGACCAGCTCCCACACGAGGATGCCGCAAACAATCGCCAGAAAGGACAGGAAGAACGCCCCGCCGAACCAGACCGCGGACAACCCCACGATCGCGATCACCGCGCCCGAGATCAATCGGACGCGCAGATCGGCAAATTTATCGTCAGGAAGGCTCACGGCAGGACGTCTCTAGGCGCTGACGGCCCCGAAACGCCGGTCACGTTCGGCGTAGCGTTTGACCACGGCCTCGAAGATATCGGGGCTGAAATCAGGCCACTGGGTATCGATGAACTCATATTCCGCATAGGCCGACTGCCACAGCAGGAAGTTGGAGATCCGCGCCTCGCCGCTGGTGCGGATGACAAGGTCGGGATCGGGCAAAACATAGGTATCGAGGAAGCTGGCCAGCGTCTCGCTGTCGACCTCTTCGGGCGACAGGCGGCCCTCCGCCACCTCGACGGCAAGCCGCTGGGTGGCGCGCGTCACCTCGTCGCGCGATCCGTAGTTGATCGCGATCGTCAGGTGCGTCTTGTCATTCTCGCAGGTCAGGTTCTCGAGATATTCCATCAGGGTCTGGAGCTTGCGGTCGAGCTTGATCCTGTCGCCGATGAACCGCACCCGCGCGCCCATCTTGTGCAGGTAGTTGGCCTCGCGCTGGATGTAGCGCCGGAAGAGCGCCATGAGCCCCGCCACTTCGGTCTGGGTGCGTTTCCAGTTCTCCGTCGAAAAAGCAAAGATCGTCAGATACTTGATGCCGAGATCGGGACAGGCGGCGACGGTCTGGCGAACCCTGCGCGCGCCGGCCTGATGGCCGAACAGGCGCGGCTTGCCGCGCTGCGTGGCCCAGCGTCCGTTCCCATCCATGATGATGGCAACGTGGTTGGGCCCGGTGGCGGGCACTGGCATCTCGACGCGGGGGGGAACTGCCATTGTGGTTGCCTCAACATAAAAAGGAAGCCGCGCGAGGGGCGCGGCTCCGGTGACGTTCAAACCTGCATGATTTCTTCTTGCTTGGCCTCCAGAGCCTGATCGACGAGCTTGATCTGCGCGTCGGTCATCTCCTGAACCTCGGCCTCCCAGAGCTTCTGGTCGTCCTCGGACATGCCGTCGGACTTGGCCTTCTTGATCTGGTCCATCCCGTCGCGGCGCACGTTGCGCACGGCGATGCGCGCGTTCTCCGCGTAATTGGCGGCGACCTTGGACAGCTCGCGGCGGCGTTCCTCGTTCAGCTCGGGGATCGGCAGGCGGATGATCGTGCCATCGAGCACCGGATTGATCCCCAGACCGCTTTCGCGGATCGCCTTCTCGACCTTGCCGACAAGTTGCTTGTCCCAGACATTCACGGTGATCATGCGCGGCTCGGGCACATTGACGGTGCCCACCTGATTGAGCGGCGTCACCGCGCCATAGGCATCCACGGTCACAGGGTCCAGCATCGAGGCGCTGGCACGTCCGGTCCGCAAACTCAGAAATTCGTTGCGCAAAGCCGCCATGGCACCATCCATGCGGCGTTGCAGATCGTCGGTATCAATGTCGAAATCGTCAGCCATTCACGTGCCCCGGTCTCTTTCCTGCTCTTGTAACGCGTTTTTGGTTAACGGGATATAACCTCAATCCCGCACAATTGTATAGGTGCCTTCACCGGCAAGGATCCCCCTGAAACCGCCCGGCTCATCGAGGGAAAACACGATGATCGGCAGTGAGTTGTCGCGGGCCAGCGCGATGGCCGAGGCGTCCATCACGCCAAGCCGTTTGGAGAGCACATCGTCATAGCTGACCTCGTCGTAGCGCTTGGCATCGTCAAAGCGCATCGGGTCCTTGTCATAGACCCCGTCGACCTTGGTGCCCTTGAAGATCGCCTGACAGCTCATCTCGTTGGCGCGCAGGGTCGCCGCGGTATCGGTGGTAAAATAGGGATTGCCGGTGCCGGCCGCAAAAATGCAGACCCGCCCTTTTTCGAGGTGCCGCACGGCGCGGCGGCGGATATAGGGCTCGCAGACCTGATCCATCGGGATCGCGCTTATCACGCGGGTGTGGATCTTGAGCGCCTCGAGCGCGCCCTGCATCGCAAGCGCGTTCATCACCGTGGCCAGCATCCCCATGTAGTCGGCCGTGGTCCGCTCCATCCCCTGCGCCGAGCCCTGCAGCCCGCGGAAGATGTTGCCACCGCCGATCACCATGCAGATCTCGACGCCCAGATCATGCACCGACTTGATCTCGGCCGCGATCCGCTCGACCGTCGGCGGGTGCAACCCGTAGCCCTGATCCCCCATCAGCGCCTCACCCGAGATCTTGAGCAGGACGCGTGAATATTTTGTTCGGGGGGGGTCGCTGTCGTTCATGCGGGGCGCCTTGTGCTCTGGAGTTGCGGTCTGTGGTTGAAGTCCGGATGCAAAATGTCGGAAAACAGAGGCAACATCAACGGTCAAGCGCCCGGTTGCGGCAAACTTGACCTCCACCCGGTCAAGATCGTCAGTCAAAGTGCACGAAATCCTGGAAAACATCCGACCGGAAACCCCGGTGCTGATCGCGGGCCCCACCGCGTCGGGCAAGTCCGCGCTGGCGCTCGAGATTGCCCGACGGCAGGGCGGGATCATCGTCAATGCCGACGCGCTGCAGGTCTTTGACTGCTGGCAGGTACTTTCGGCGCGGCCCGGTGCGGACGAAACCGCGCAAGCGCCACACGCGCTTTACGGGCATGTCTCTTACCGCGAGAGCTATTCGACCGGACACTGGCTGCGCGATGTCGCGCCGCTTCTCCAAGGCGGCGCACGGCCGATCATCGTGGGCGGCACCGGTCTGAACTTTACCGCGCTGACCCAAGGGCTGGCCGATATCCCGCCGACCCCGCCCGCGGTCCGGGCCGAGGCCGATGCGATCGCGCCCGGGACGCTGCGCGCCCGGCTTGAGGCGGAGGACCCCGTCTCCGCCGCGCGGATCGATCTCGACAACCCCGCCCGGGTGCAGCGGGCCTGGGAAGTACTGCGCGGCACCGGACGGGGCATCGCCGCGTGGCAGGACGCAACGCCGCCGCCCTTGCTGCCGCTGGATCAGGCGACAGGGCTTGTCATCGACGCGCCCAAAGACTGGCTCACCCCGCGGATCGAGCGCCGGTTCGCGCTGATGCTCGAAGGCGGCGCACTGGAGGAAGTGCGGGCCCTGAGAGGCGACTGGGATCCCACGCGGCCCTCGGCCAAGGCGATCGGCGCGCCCGAGCTGATGGCCTATCTCGACGGCAACCTGACGCTGGAGGAGGCCACGGCCCGCGCCATCATCGCCACGCGCCAATATGCCAAACGCCAGAGAACGTGGTTTCGCGCACGCATGGCAGATTGGCGCCGAATCCCGGGGCAAATGCTGTAGAATCCCGCTAAAACCCTACCACATATGGATTTTTTGACGCGGAAGACGTGAATGCATTACAAACGTTAACAATTCGCGTGAATCATCGCGATGTGCTGCACCTTTCCCAACTGCTCGTGGGATATGAAAAAAACAAAAACGAAAGACACCACCCGTGTCTCTTCGGGCTCTGAATCCGCGACAGATCTGGCGGAGCGCACGGCCCAAAAGGCACAGGACCTGACGCAACAGGTTCGGGTGGACACACTTGTAAGCATGCGCCATCGCGAAAGCTGGCGCAGTGATTTCGCGCAGTCTTTCGAACACCCCGTCCTGTTCTGGCTGACCCGTGGTCAGGGCCGCTTCATGCTGGATTGCAAAATGCGGGGCGTGGGCCCGAACACCCTCGTCTTCATTCCGAAAAACACACTGTTCAGCTACGAGCTTTTCGCCCAGCCGCAAGGCACCGTCGTCACCCTGCAGGACGACCCCGCGCTCGGCTTTGCCGAGGATCCGGTCCTGTTGCAGGTTGCCTCTGGCGAGGCGCGCGCCGAGGTCAGCGGGCTGATCGAGACCCTGAACCGCGAACTTTTGCATCCGCGCCCGGGCCAGCACCGCGCCATCCATGCCCAGATCATGATGCTCTCGGTCTGGCTTGACCGGATGTGCGCGCAGATGCCCGCGACCAAGCTGGGCAAGTCCGACCGGATCCTGCGCCGCTTCAGCCGCATCGTCTCGATCCATCACCGCGAAGGGCGGTCGCTGGGCGAGTTTGCAGCCGATCTCGAAGTGACGCCGACGCATCTGACGCGCCTGACCAAGGGCGCGGTGGGCAAACCTGCCTCCGCCCTGCTGCAGGAACGGGTCATTCATGCGGCCTGCGATGCGCTTGCGCGCACCGACGGGTCGGTCAAGGAAATCGCACAGCATCTGGGCTTCAGTTCTCCGGCCTATTTCACCCGCGCCTTCCAGTCCCATACCGGCCAGAGCCCGAGCGCCTTTCGCAGGTTGAAGCGATAAGGCGCAGGCGCGCCCTTCCCCGTCGCGCCGGAACAACTTTCGCATTTTATTCACAGCTGGCCGGATGGCGCCGGATCGGGTTTGGAATTTCCGCCAGTGCGCTTTCGCCCCCAGACCCTGCGGCTGTCGCCCCCAAGAGGTCGCTTTTGTTACAGGTGTTTGTCGTTTTTTTCTCACCTAGTGACGGTTCCATCTGTTGACCTGTGTTAGAATTTGGGGCGGAATGAACGGTGAGCGTTAAGGGGATAAGCAAAAACCAACCTTACCACGAAATGTCTCCGCCCTGTCGTTTCGGCAGCAGGGCCAATCACATAGTCAGAGTCTACAGGGAGAATGACATGACCACTCACACCATCAACGGCAAGCCGATGCATCCGGCCGCCAAGATGTACGCAGACGAATGCAAAGCCGGCCAACTCAGCCGCCGCGAATTTCTTGCACGCACCACCGCACTGGGCGTCACCACCACGGCAGCCTACGGGCTGATCGGTGCGACCGCGCCGGCCCAGGCCGCAGGCCACGCACAGCAGGGCGGCACGGTCCGCATGCAGATGGAAGTGCGCGCCCTGAAAGATCCGCGCACCTATGACTGGACCCAGATCGCGTATTTCTCGTCGGGCTGGCTGGAGTATCTGGTTGAGTACAACTCCGACGGTTCCTTCGAGCCGATGCTGCTGGAAAGCTGGGAAGTCAACGACAACGCCACCGAGTATACGCTCAACGTGCGCAAGGGCGTGAAGTGGAACGACGGCTCGGACTTCACCGCCGAAGACGTGGCGCGCAACATCGCGGGCTGGTGCGACAAGGACGTGGAAGGCAACTCCATGGCCGGCCGCTTCGCAACCCTGATCGACGCCAACACCAACAAGGCCATCGACGGCGCGATCTCTGTTGTGGACAGCCACACGGTCAAGCTGATGCTGCCTGCCCCTGACATCACCCTGATCGCAGGCATGTCGGACTACCCGGCGGCCATCGTGCCCGCAGGCTTTGACGCCGCGACCATGCTCGACAAGCCGGTCGGCACCGGCGCCTACCTGCCGCAGTCGCTCGAAGTGGGCGTCAAGGGCGTGCTGGTGCGCAACACCGATCACGACTGGTGGGGCTATGCCGCCGGCAAGGGCGCCTATCTCGATACGATCGAGTTCATCGACTACGGCACCGACCCCGCCGCATGGGTTGCAGCTGCGGAAGCCGAAGAAGTCGACATCTTCTACGAGACCGTGGGCGACTTCGTCGACGTGATGGACGGGCTCGGCTGGGTCAACTCCGAGGTGGCCTCGGGCGCGACCATCGTGATCCGTCCCAACCAGCTGGCCACCGACTCGGAGGGCAAGCAGCCCTACGCCGACGTGCGCGTGCGTCAGGCGATCATGAAGGCGGTCGACCGCTCGGTCTGCCTCGAGCTGGGCTATGCCGGTCGCGGCCAGCCTGCCGACAACACCCATGTTGGCCCGATGCATCCCGAATATGCCGACGTGCCGGGTTTCGAGCATGATCCCAACGGCGCGCTTGGCCTGCTTCAGGAAGCCGGAATGGCCGATTACGAGTTCGAACTGATCTCGATCGACGATGACTGGCGCAAGAACACCACCGATGCGGTGGGCGCACAGCTGCGCGACGCCGGCTTCAACATCAAGCGGACGATCATCCCCGGTTCGACCTTCTGGAACGACTGGACCAAGTATCCGTTCAGCTCGACCAACTGGAACCACCGTCCGCTGGGCACACAGATCCTCGGTCTGGCCTATCGCTCCGGCGAGGCGTGGAACGAGGCGGGCTTTGCCAATGCCGAGTTCGATGCCCTGCTGGCCGAAGCCAACTCCATCGCGGATGCCGACAAGCGCCGCGAGGTGATGGCCAAGCTGCAGACGATCATGCGCGACGAGGGCGTCACGATCCAGCCATACTGGCGCTCGCTCTACCGTCACCACCGCGAAGGCATCGTGGGCGGAGACATGCATATCGCCTACCTGCCGCAGATCTACAAACTGGGTCTGGCGGCCTAAGGAAAACTGGTTCGGGCCGCGCAGATTGCGCGGCCCTTTCCTTATCAACCGCTGCCCTGAACATCTCAGGTAAAGACGCCCCAACGGCGCATATGCAGCGGCCCGACAGAGAACAGGGAGCCCCATGGGACGTTTCATCCTGCGCCGTGTCGGCGTGATGCTTCTGACTGCATTATGTCTGACATTCATCGTCTTCTGGCTGACGAATCTTTATCCAAACCTTGAGAAACTGGCGAAGACACAAGGCAACTTCCGCATGTCGGACGAGGCCGTCACCAGTTACCTGACCCGTGAAGGCTATCTGCAGCCCCTGCCCGTCAAATACGGCCAGTGGCTCGGCGTTCTGCCCGGCCATGTGTTCACCGATGACGACGGCAAGGTCACCGGCCGGTGCATCGAGCCCGGACAGGCCCCCGAGGAGGCGCGCAGCTATTGCGGCGTTCTGCAGGGCGACTGGGGCTTCTCGACCGTGTTCAAGGAGGATGCCGGCGCGATCATATCGAAACGTCTCGGACTGACCGGCTGGTTGATGCTGGCCGTGATGTGCGTGATGGTCCCCGCCGCGCTGCTTTTGGGCGTGCTTGCGGGGATGCGGGAGGGCTCGCGCACCGACCGGACGCTCTCAACGGTCTCGATCGCCTCGACGGCGACGCCGGAATACGTCTCCGGTGTGATCCTGATCGCGGTCTTTGCCTCATCGGCCTTCGGGCTCAAGTGGTTCAAGGGCTCGGCCACGAGCGCCATGGATGACATAACCTGGGCGAACTTCACGCTGCCCGTGGTGACGATCGCACTTTACGGGATGGGCTATATCGCGCGGATGACACGGGCCTCGATGACCGAGGTCATGACCGCGCAATATATCCGGACCGCGCGCCTCAAGGGCGTGAGCTTTCCCAACATCGTTCTCAAACACGCCCTGCGCAATGCGCTGATCGCCCCGTTCACGGTGATCATGCTGCAGTTCCCGTGGCTGCTGAACGGCGTGGTGATCGTCGAGACGCTCTTCAACTACAAGGGCTTCGGATGGGTGCTGGTGCAAGCCGCCGGCAACAATGACATCGAGCTACTTCTGGGCTGCTCGGTCGTCGCCGTCTTCGTGGTTCTGATCACGCAGCTGATATCGGATATCGGCTACGTCTTCCTCAACCCACGCATCCGCATCGCATAAGGGGGCTCTGATATGGAACCGCTAAGCTGGGGCGAAATCCTCGTCCAAATCTTCTTCCGCTTCACCCCCGTCTGGATTGCGCTGATCACGGTTTTCGTGGCCTCGATCGCAATGAAACGGCGGCTGGGGCTTTACGGCAAACTCTTTGACAGCCCGATCGGCATGGTCGGCTTCGCGCTGGTCATGTTCTGGGTCTTCTCGGCATTCTTTGCCGACATGATCGTCACCTTCGACCCGCTCAGCCAGGTCTCCGGCATGAAAAACAAGGTGCCGGGCACCCCGCTCAGGGGCGCGGAGGAAGGCGAATACGCCTACTACCTTCTGGGCGGCGACAACCTTGCGCGCGACGTGTTCTCGCGCATGGTGATGGGGGCGCGCGTTGTGCTCCTGATCGCACCGCTGGCCACGCTCTTTGCCTTCATGGTGGGCATCACGCTGGGGCTTCCGGCCGGCTATTACGGCGGCAAGCTCGACACCGGCCTGTCCTTCCTGTCGAACCTCGTTCTGGCCTTCCCGGTGATCCTGCTCTTCTACCTGCTGGTGACGCCCGAGATCGTCCAGACCGGACTGCCGACCTACATGGCGATGGTCCTGTTCATCTTCCCGATCGTGTTCCTGATCACGCTGTTCAACTCGCGCTATTACACGCAGACGATCAAGCGCAACGTGTTCGTGGCCACTGTTCTGGTGGTGGGAGGATCGCTCTACCTGTCGACGATCTCGCAGCCCGAGACGCCGATCAACTTCCTGCCGGACGGGCTCGACATGTTCAACATCGACAGCGGAGTGCTTATCGTCTTCGTCTCGGTGGTGTTCGTGAACTCGCCCACCGTGTTCCGGATCGTGCGAGGCCTCGTGCTCGACATCAAGACACGCGACTACGTGGCCGCCGGCCAGACCCGGGGCGAAGGCCCCTGGTACATCATGCTGTGGGAGATCCTGCCCAACGCACGCGGGCCGCTGATCGTCGATTTCTGCCTGCGCATCGGCTACACGACGATCCTTCTGGGCACCTTGGGCTTCTTCGGCCTCGGGCTCTCTTCGGAAAGCCCTGACTGGGGATCGACCATCAATTCCGGACGCCGCTTGCTGAGCGTCTTCCCGCACCCTGCCATTGCACCTGCTCTGGCGCTCATGAGCCTCGTTCTGGGGCTCAACCTGCTGGCCGACGGCCTGCGCGAAGAAAGCCTGAAGGATTAAGGGGATGACAATGATCAAGACACCACCCCCCGCATCTTTGGCGCATCTCGACAACGGCTCGAACCGGGAGAAAACTCATGGCGAAACGTGAACCCTATGACGGGCCGATCCTCGAGATCGACCAACTGTCCATTTCCTTCTTCACACGGCTTCGGGAAATCCCCGCTGTCATGGACTTCTCGTGCATCGTGCAACCCGGCGAGGCGATGGGCCTCGTGGGGGAATCGGGCTGCGGCAAGTCCACCGTGGCGCTTGGCGTTATGCAGGACCTGGGCGTCAACGGCCGGATCGTTGGCGGCTCGATCAAGTTCAAGGGCCGTGATCTCAACGAGATGAGCCCCGAGGAACTGCGCGACATCCGCGGCAGCGAGATCGCGATGATCTACCAGGAGCCGATGGCCTCGCTGAACCCCGCGATGCGGATCGGCAAGCAGCTCATGGAAGTGCCGATGATCCACGAGGGCGTCGACGAGAAGGAGGCCTATGCCCGGGCGCTCGAAGTGGTGACGGATGTGAAGCTGCCGGACCCGGCGCGGATCCTGAACTCCTTCCCGCACCAGCTCTCGGGCGGCCAGCAGCAGCGTATCGTGATCGCGATGGCGCTGATGGCCAACCCGTCGCTCCTGATCCTCGATGAGCCCACCACGGCGCTTGACGTGACCGTCGAGGCCGCCGTGGTCGAACTGGTCAAGGATCTGGGCAAGAAATACGGCACCTCGATGCTGTTCATCAGCCACAATCTCGGGCTGGTGCTCGAGACCTGTGACCGGATCTGCGTGATGTATTCGGGCGAGGCGGTGGAGACCGGCTCGATCGAGGATGTGTTCGACAAGATGCAGCATCCCTACACGCAGGCGCTGTTCCGCTCGATCCCGCTGCCGGGCGCCGATAAGAACGCCCGCCCGCTGGTGGCCATTCCGGGCAATTTCCCCCTGCCCCACGAACGGCCCACGGGCTGTAACTTCGGCCCGCGCTGCGATTACTTCGAAGACGGGCGCTGCAATGTGGGCGACATCAAGATGGACGTGGTCGAAGGCGATGACCGGCACGGATCGCGCTGCGTGAAGTTCCGCGAAATCGACTGGGACGCGCCGATCACCGCCGGCAAACAGACCGACAAGGCCGAACCCGGAGATGTCGTCCTGAAGATGGAGGACCTCAAGAAATACTACGAGGTCGCCGCCTCCGCGCTCTTTGGCGGAACCGACAAGAAAGTGGTCAAGGCCAACGAGACGCTCAGTTTCGAGGCCCGCGAAAGCGAGACGCTCGCCATCGTGGGGGAATCGGGCTGCGGGAAATCCACCTTCGCCAAGGTCCTGATGGGGCTCGAGACGGCGACGGATGGCAAAATCCTGCTCGACAACCAGTCGATCGAAATGGTCCCGATCGAACAGCGCGACACCAAAACGATCTCGTCGGTCCAGATGGTGTTCCAGAACCCGTTTGACACATTGAACCCGTCGATGACGGTCGGGCGGCAAATCGTCCGCGCGCTGGAGATCTTCGGGATCGGTGAGACCGAGGCCGATCGCAAACAGCGCATGCTGGAACTGCTCGATCTGGTGAAGCTGCCGCGCGAGTTTGCCGACCGGATGCCGCGCCAGCTCTCGGGCGGGCAGAAACAGCGTGTGGGGATTGCACGGGCCTTTGCCGGTGACGCCCGCATCGTGGTGGCCGATGAACCGGTCTCGGCGCTCGACGTGTCGGTGCAGGCGGCTGTCACCGATCTGCTGATGGAGATCCAGCGTGAGAACAAGACCACGCTTCTGTTCATCTCCCACGACCTGTCAATCGTGCGCTATCTCAGCGATCGGGTCATGGTGATGTATCTGGGCCATGTGGTGGAACTGGGCTCGACCGATCAGGTCTTCGCCCCGCCCTACCACCCCTATACCGAAGCGCTGCTCTCCGCAGTGCCGATTGCCGACACCAAGATCGAAAAGCAGCACATCGTGCTCGAAGGTGACATCCCGTCGGCCATGAACCCGCCCTCGGGTTGCCCGTTCCAGACGCGCTGTCGCTGGAAATCGCAGGTGCCCGGCGGGTTGTGCGAGGCCGAGGTTCCGCCTGTGCGCACGCTCGCGGGCGGCCACCAGATCAAGTGCCACCTCGCCGACTCGATCCTTGAAACCATGGAGCCGGTGATCAAGGTCGCGGCCGAATAACAAAAACCGGACCCGACGCGGCGAGGACCGCCGCGTCGGGCTATCCCGCTCAACCAAAATCGCTGTCCATGTCCGACTTCTCGGCCCTGCCCGACCCGCCCTACTATGCCGTGATTTTCACCGCGCAGCGCACAGCCGTCGACAAGGGCTACGCGGCGATGGCCGACAAAATGGCCGATCTGGCCCGTGCGCATCCCGGCTGCATCGGCATGGAGACCACCCGCAATGCCGACGGCTTCGGCATCACGGTGAGCTACTGGAAGACCGAGGAGGACATTCTCGACTGGAAAGCGGATGCCAAGCACCTCGTCGCCCAGCAACTCGGCAAATCGGACTGGTACGCCCATTACATCCTGCGCGTGGCCCGCGTTGAAAGACAGTATGACGGGCCGGACGGGCGCTGAGCGCCTGCCTTTCATGTCTCTAGAAATATCCCCGCCGGAGGCGGCTCAAAGACCGTAAAGCGCGCCGAACTTCTCTTCGAGATAGGCCAGCAACGGGCCTTCGCCCGGCTGCATCCCGCCACAGGCCCGCGTGATCACCTCGCGCGGCTCGTAAAGACCACCATGGCGCTGCAGGTTCTCCCGCAGCCAGTCCGTGGCAGCCCGCGTGTCGCCCCGCGCCAGCCCCGCATCGAGATCGGGAACCGCCGCGCGCAAGGCCTGATGCAGGCATCCCGCGTAAACATTGCCAAGGCTGTATGTGGGGAAATACCCGAACAGGCCGAAAGACCAGTGCACGTCCTGCAAAACCCCGTTCGAGGCCGTGTCGACCGCCACGCCGAAATCCTGCTCGAACCGGCTGTTCCACGCCTCTTCCAGATCAGCCACCTCCAGCGCGCCGGCGATCAGCTGACGTTCCAGATCAAAGCGCAGCATGACGTGCAGGTTGTAATGGACCTCGTCAGCCTCGGTGCGGATAAAGCCCGACTGGACGCGGTTGACGATGCCATAAAAGCTGTCTTCATCGGCCACCCCGAAATCGCCGAACTGGTCGCGCATCTGGCCGTAAAGCCAGCCGGTAAACGCCCGCGACCGGCCCAGCTGGTTCTCGTAGATCCGCGACTGGCTTTCATGCACCCCCATGGAGACGCCGGAGCCCAGCGGGCTCAACGCATAAGCCTCATCGATCCCCTGCTCGTAACAGGCATGCCCGACCTCGTGGATCGTCGAATAGAAACAGTTGAACGGATCGCGCGGCGCAACCCGCGTGGTGATCCGCACATCGGTGCCCGAGCCCGACGAGAACGGATGCACGGCCTTGTCGATCCGCCCGCGCGTCAGGTCATAGCCGAACACCTCGGCAAGCTTCGTGCTCAGCGCAAGCTGGCCTGCCTCGTCAAACGCGTGATCAAGCGGCGCGGGCATCTCAGCCCCGAGCACCTTCTCACGCAGCGCGACAAGCCGCGGGCGCATCCGGTCGAAAAGCGCCTGAAGCTCCGCGCCTTTCATCCCGGGCTCATAGTCGTCCAGAAGCGCGTCGTAGAGATCTGCCGAAGCGCGGCCCTCGGCCAGTGCTGCCGCCTCCTCGCGTTTCAGCGCCACCATCTCGGACAGTGTCGGTGCGAAATGCGGGAAATCATCCTCGGCGCGCGCCTTGGCCCAGATGCCTTGCCCGCGCGAGGTCTGGCGCGCGATCGCGATGGCCAGATCCTCCGGCACCTTGGTGTTGCGCCTGTAGGAGCGGCTTATGTGGCACAGCTTGGCCGCCCCCACCGCGTCCCCGGCCTCGGCGCGCTCCAGCCAGTCCCCCACCCGCGGATCGGTGCGGCGGGCATGAAGAACCGCTTCGAGCGCGCCGATTTCCTCGGCCCGCAACTCCGCGGCGCCCGCGGGCATCACCGTTTCCTGATCCCAGCCGGTCCGCCCCGCGACCGAGGCCAGCGCCTGCGTGACCCGGTCATAGGCCATCAACTCGTCAAATGCGCTCATCTCAGCTTCTCACGGATTGGGTCTGGGGATACATGGTCAGGAAGCGCGCGCGCAGGATCATGCACACCAGCACGACCGCACCGAACTGGTGCACGATCGCGATCTCCCAGGGGGCTGCGTAAAGCACAGTGCCGATGCCCAGAACAAGCTGGCCGAACAGCATCACCGCCATCCAGTCATAGGCGTGCTTGGTGGCGCGATTGCCCGAGGCGCGCGAGCGCCGCCAGACGAAAATTCCGTAGATGAAGAGGATGTAGCCGAGGATGCGGTGGTTGAACTGCACCAGCGCCTCGGACTCGAAGAAATTGGTCCAGAGCGGGCTGTACTGGAACGCCAGCGACGGGAAGACCTCGCCGCCCATGAGCGGCCAGTCGGTGTAGGTGCGCCCCGCATCGATCCCCGCCACAAGGGCTCCGACGATGATCTGCAGATAGGACAGGTGCAAAAGCCCCGAGACCAGTTTCTTCAGACCGGGCTCACCATTCCGGCGCGCCTGCAGCAGGTCCGCCTCGCTGCGCCCGAGCTTCATGATCGCCCATGCGATCAGGCCGAGGATCACGAAGGCCAGCCCCAGATGCGTGGCCAGCCGGTAGGACGCCACATCGAGCATCCGACCCGTCAGGCCGGAAGACACCATCCACCAGCCGATCGCGCCCTGCAGGCCGCCAAGCGCACCCAGAAACAGCAGGCGACCGGTCCAGCCCGTGGGGATCTGCTTGCGCAGAAGAAACCAGAAAAAGCCCAAGGCCCAGACCAGCCCGATCACGCGGCCCAGCTGCCGGTGGCCCCATTCCCACCAGTAGATCACCTTGAACTCGGCCATCGACATGCCGGCATTCTGCAACTGGTATTCGGGAATGGTCTTGTACTTGTCGAATTCCAACTGCCACGCGGCGTCCGAGAGCGGTGGAATTGCCCCCGTGATCGGCGCCCACTCGGTGATCGAGAGACCGGAATCGGTGAGCCGTGTCAGACCGCCCACGGCGATCATGACGACCACCAGCGCGAAGAGAACCATCAGCCAGATCCGGATCGCGCCGCGTGCGCCGCTGCGCGCGCTGCGATCGATCACGCCGGGTGTGGCGGCCGGCTTTTCTTCCGCTTCGACCTCTTCGAAAATACTGCGTTTCTGTGCCATTCGCGCCCTTCCTTACTTACCCGGCAAACTAAGTCGCCCAGAGTGCCGCGACAAGTCAGTCGCCACGTTCCTTCCATCGGGCAAACTGCCGCAACATGCCGTGGAAAATCTGCACATCCGCCTGCGTCATCGGCATCCGGCTCAGCATATTGCGCAGGTTGACCTGCATGCCTTCGGCCTTGTGCTCGGGAAAAAAGAACCCCGCCGTGTCGAGTTTGTCGACGAAATGCTCGTAGAGCTTCTGCACCTCGAGACCGGACGCGAAATCGGTTTTGGCCATCGCCACGACCTCGGGGGCATCCTCGCCGGTCTGGCGGCGCCACTCATAGGCAACCAGCAGCACGCATTGCGCAAGGTTGAGCGAGGCGAAAGCGGGGTTGACCGGCACCGAGACAATGGCATTGGCCTGCGCGATATCCACGTTCTCCAGCCCCGCCCGTTCGGGGCCAAAGAGCACACCCACGCGCTTGCCCACCGCGGTCAGCGCCCGTGCGTGCTCCATCGCCCGCTCGGGCGTCATGACCGGCTTGGTCAGGTCGCGTGAGCGCGCCGTGGTCGCAAACACATAATCAAGGTCACCCAGCGCCTCGGAGGTGGTCTCGAAGACGCCCAGCTTGTCGAGCACGCGGCTCGCGCCCGAGGCCGTGGCCACGGCCCGCGAGTTGGGCCAGCCGTCGCGGGGGTTGACCAGCCGCATATGCTCAAGCCCGAAATTCCACATCGCGCGGGCCGCCGAGCCGATATTCTCGCCCATTTGCGGGTCCACCAGCACCATGACCGGTTGCGGGCCGCTCCAGTCTGCGGGCTCGGAGTGATCTGTTCCGGACATGCGCGCCTTTCCCACCTGTCTCAAATTCATCGAACTGGCAGGGGTTTAAGCGCCAGCGCGCGGACCCGCAATGGTCTTGTGACATGGGCGACGCCCCGCTATGAGGAAAGAAATGCAAGAGGCCCGCCCGATGTCAGAGCAGGAAACCCCCCAGATCTACCTGATCACCCCGCCGGAACTGGAACTCTCCAGCTTCCCCGCAACGCTGGCACGCGTGCTCGACGCGGTAGAGATCGCCTGTCTGCGGCTCAGCCTTGCCACCAAGGACGAGGACCGCATCGCCCGCGCCGCCGACCTGATCCGCGAAGAAGCCCACAGCCGCGACATCCCGCTTGTCATCGACACGCACTACCGGATGGTCGAGCGGCTTGGCCTCGACGGGGTGCACCTGCCCGATGGCGCGCGCTCTGTCATTGCCGTGCGCAAGGAGCTGGGCAGCGAGCCCGTGGTCGGCGCCTATTGCGGGCAGTCCCGGCACGAAGGCATGAATGCCGGGGAGCGGGGCTGCGACTACGTTGCCTTCGGCCCGCTGAGCGATACCGGTCTGGGCGACGGCAATATTGCGGATTTCGAGACCTTTGAGTGGTGGTCGCAGATGATCGAACTGCCGGTGGTGGCCGAGGGCGCGCTTGATATGCGCGCGATCGAAACCCTCGCCCCGGTCACGGATTTCTTTGCCATCGGCGAAGAGATCTGGGGATCCGACGATCCGGTGGCCGCGCTCAAGGCGCTGCTGGTTCCTCTGGGATAACCGGTGGGATAACGGGCGCCCCCGCACGCACCTCTTCTTCGCAACGGGCCGCCAGCGCCTTGCGGTCGTGAAACTCCGAGACCTTGAGCGGGACGTGGTAGCGCACGCTCACCGCGCCCCCGCGCCGGGCCGCCAGAACGCTCAGGAAATGCGCCCCGAACTCCATATCGCCCCACCATGCATAAAACCTCGGATCGGCGTCGCGCGGAGCCTGATAGCTCACCGTCACGGGTTGGATATGCATCCCGTAGCGCAGCTCGGGGCTGAAAAAGGCGGCAAAGAGCGTGGATTTGAACGGCAGCACCCGCAGCCCGTCACTGCTGGTGCCTTCGGGAAAAAAGAGCAGCTTGTGACCGGCTTTCAGACGGTCCTCGAACACCTGTTTCTGCGCGCCCGCATCCTGCCGCGTGCGGCGAATGAAAACGGTGCCCACGGCGCGCGCCGCCATCCCGATCGCGGGCCAGTCCGCCACTTCCGATTTCGAGACGAAGTAGACGCGTTTGCGGGCATTCAGCGCGAAAATATCAAGCCATGAGGCATGATTGGAGACCACCGCACCGCGCTGGGTCATCGGGCGGCCCTCGATGCGATGGCGGATCCCGAGGATCAGGAAGGCGGTGCGGGACACGAACTGAACGATATAAGGTGTGAGCGGACGCCCCAGCCCGAACAGCGGCCGCTCGATCAGGCGCACCAGCATAAGGATCGCAAGACCGCCGAAGACAAGCAGCGCCAGCGGCACACCGCGCAGCACGACGCGAAGCCAATCCGTCCCGCTGATCGCGTGGTCCGGAGGCGGCAGCTCCGAATGCCACGTCGTCATCCGCGGCGCGCCTTCGTGTAGATCTCGCGGTGACGCGCCGACAGGCGGTCGGTGTCCATCACAAGGCAGACGTCGATCGTATTGAACGCGTGATCGATGAACGCGCCGTCGCCCACAACGCCGCCCAGCCGCAGATAGGCCTTGATCAGCGAGGGCATGGATTTCATGGCCGCCGCGCGCGAGATGTCTTCTTTCGCGATCAGGTTCATGCTCTGATACTGCTTGGAGACGGGACGCAAATCCTCGGGCGCCAGATGCTTGTGATGCAGCAGCGACAGCGGCTGGGCAAAGGCCGCGACATCGGTGCCGTGAAAGCTCGCCACGCCGAACAGAACCTCGATCCCGTGTTCATGGACATAATCCGAAAGCCCCTGCCAGAGCTGGAACATCGCGATGCCGCCGCGGTAGTCGGGATGCACGCAGGAGCGCCCCAGTTCGAGCAGTTTGCGACCCGAGTTCTTCAGGGGCGTCAGATCATATTCGTCTTCACTGTAAAACCGGCCCAGACGGAGCATCTGGTCATCGCGCAGCACCCGGTAGACGCCGATGACGTGATCGAGCGTGCTGCTGTCGCGGGCATTGTCGACAAGGATCAGGTGATCGAAATAGGGATCATACTCGTCCGTCTCGAACCGCCCGTCATGGTCGACCCCGTCTCCGGTGCCGCCAAGCTCTTCCACGAAGACCGTGTAGCGCAGGCGGGCCGCAGCGAGCCGGTCCTGCTCACTTACGGCAAGGCGCAGCGAGAACTGCTGGTCTGCGGACGGGTTTGAGGCCTGCGACATGGGACCTATCGGATAATCTTGCTCGGTTTCGGTCACAGGGTGTTAGCTGCGGCAGCGCCACAACACAAGCCAACGTCAGATAAAACGGGCCTTTTCAAGATCCGGCAATTCGGCCAATCTCGCTATATCTTTTAATTTTAACAGTTTTTTAGATCACACAGTTCATTAAGTCTCAAATACCGGGATCAGGCCCACCGTATCGCCATTTATTGTAACTTTACCCTGATGTTCAAAATTCACTGTAATTTTACCATTTATGTTCGATTGAACCTGTCCAAGCCCCCACTCGGGGGCGTCGGGATGGCGGACCAGCATCCCCGGTTCCAGGATGGAGTTCAGATTGTCAGACATTATTAAACCTCTCGAACAGGCCGCACCACCAGATGGCCTCCGGGATACCGCGGCCCTGCTCGGCTCCAGAATATGCCATGATCTAATTAGCCCATTGGGCGCGATCAGCAATGGTCTTGAGCTTTTGACCATGTCGGGCCTGCAACCCTCGCCCGAGCTGACGCTTCTGCAGGAAAGCGTCGAGAATGCCAATGCAAAGATCCGTTTCTTTCGGGTGGCGCTCGGGGCCGCCTCGGGCACCCAGCTGCTCGCACGCTCCGAGATTCTAAGCCTGCTTGACGGCTGTTATGGCGGCGGCCGGCTGAAAGTGCGCTGGCATCCCGCCTGCGATCCGTCCCGCCGGGACGCCAAGACGGTCTTTCTGGCCCTGATGTGTATCGAGACGACGCTGACCCAAGGCGGCGAAATCGCGATCTCGGAGGATCGCGGCGCGTGGAGCCTGCATGCCTATGGCCCGAAAATTCGGTTTGAAGCCCCGCTCTGGGCGATGCTGGAACACAGCCCCGAGACCGAGATCAGCTCGGCGCAGGTTCAGTTCGCATTGCTGCGCTCGACGCTGGACGCGCTGGGGCTGAGCGCGCAGGTCGGGCATTCGGAATCGGCCGTGTCCCTGAAATTCTGACCCGTCTGGCGGTTATGCCATTTCGACGAGGTTGGCTTTGAAGCGCCGGTAATTCTCGACATAGTGGTCGGCGGCCGCGAGCATCCCGTCCTGCATCTCGGGTGTCAGCGTCTTGACCACCTTGCCCGGTGCGCCCAGCACCATGGATCCGTCGGGGATTTGCTTGCCCTCTGTGACCAGCGCTCCGGCGCCGATCAGGCAGCCCTTGCCGATCACCGCCCCGTTCATGACCATGGCGCCCATGCCGATCAGGGAGCCCTCACCGATCGTGCAGCCATGCAGCATGGCCTTGTGGCCGATCGTGCACCGCGCCCCGATGTGAAGCGGGTAGCCCATATCGGTGTGCACCACGCAGTTTTCCTGCAGGTTGGTGCCGGCGCCCACGTGGATCACCTCGTTGTCGCCGCGCAGCGTGCAGCCAAACCAGATCGAGGCCCGCTCTTCCAGAACGACCTTGCCGATGACATTGGCATCGGGTGCCACCCAGTAGTCGCCGCTCTCCGGCACAACGGGGGTTCTGTCTCCCAGGGTGTAAAGGGTCATGTCTCGCGCTCCTCAAATTCCGCGTTCAGATCGCGGTACAGATCAATCAATCCCGGCTGACGCGAGCGTTTCAGGCGCTCGGCGGTCAGGATCGCTTTCAATTCAGCCTCCGCGGCATCGATATCGCGGTTGATCAGGCAGTAATCGTATTCCGCCCAGTGGCTGATCTCGTCGCGGCTCTTTTTCATACGCGCCGCGATCACGTCGTCACTGTCCTGTCCGCGTGACTTCAAACGGCTCTCCAGCTCGGCAATCGAGGGCGGCAGGATGAAGATCGACACCACATCCTCGGCCAGCGCCGAGTTGCGAACCTGCTGACCACCCTGCCAGTCGATATCGAAAATCACGTCGCGCCCCGCGGCGATCGCCGTTTCGACCGGGGCCTTGGGCGAGCCATAGAGATTTCCGAACACCTCGGCATGTTCCAGCATGTCGCCGCGCGCGACCATGTCTTCGAACTGCGCGCGGGTACGGAAGTAATACTCGCGGCCTTCCACCTCGCCCTCCCGCGGGCTTCGCGTGGTGGCCGACACGGAAAAACTCAAACTCGCATCCCATGCGATCAGACGCTGGGCCAGCGTCGATTTCCCCGCCCCCGAGGGTGAGCTGAGAATAATCAGGATGCCGCGCCGTGCCTGCATCGGGTTACTCCACGTTTTGAACCTGCTCGCGCATCTGATCGATCACCGCCTTGAGGTCAAGCCCAACACGGGTCAGATCGGTGGTGCCGGACTTGGAGCACAGCGTGTTGGCCTCGCGGTTGAACTCCTGCATCAGGAAGTCGAGCTTGCGCCCGATGGCCCCGTCATTGTCCAGAAGCGCGCGGGCCGCATCCACATGGGCGGCAAGGCGGTTGACCTCTTCGGTGACGTCCGCCTTGACCGCGAGCATGGCAAGCTCCTGCGCCACGCGGTCAGGATCGGCCCCGTCCACATTGTCCATGACACGCGCAAGGTTGCTGGTCAGCGTCTCCGACATCTGCCCCAGCCGCGCCTCTGCCAGCACGATCGCCTGCGCGGTCAGTTCGGCAACCTCATCGAGATGCCCGCGAAGAACCCCCGCCAGAGCGGTGCCTTCGGTCCTGCGCATCGCGCAAAAGGCCTCTACGGCTTCAGAGAAACTGGCCATGATCTGATCGCTCGGAAGCTCTGCCGGCGCGCCATCACCCGAGGCAACCACCCCGCGCAACCCCAGAAAATCCGTCGCCTTGGAGGGCGCCAGTTTCAACCCCTTTTCGCGGGCCTTGAAGCGCACGCGGATCGCGGCGTCGAGATAGGCGTCCAGAACGCGGTCATCGAGCACCACGCCACCGGCGTCCTCGACATGCTCCAGACGCAATGTCATCCCGATATTCCCGCGTGCGAATTTGGCGGCAAGCGCCGCGCGCATCGGACGTTCCAGCGCCGCCAGCTGCTCGGGCAGCCGCAGCCGCAGATCCAGCCCCTTGGCGTTGACGCCCCGGATTTCGAGGATCCACGAATAGCCGCCCTGCGCGCCGGTCGTCGAGGCAAACCCGGTCATCGACTGAACCATGTTCGTTAACCCTTTAACTTTTTTGAAACTTATCCGGGGCGCGAAACCATGGCATATCCCGGATTAAGACTTCTGTAACCTTCTGCGGATAGGGTTAACAAAACCTGAAACCCGCCACAACCAAGGGACCCCGCTTCGGGGCAACGCAAGATGTGGGATGGTATGAGCGAGAGCGGGGCCGAAATTGTTCCGATCTGGGGGATGCGCAACCGGATCGATGACGCGCTGTTGCGCGAAACGCTCGATCATTGGCAGGAGTTACGCGCCGGACGCGTGGTGCCGCTGCGCTCAGAGGTCGATCCCCGCGCCATCGAGACTGTTTTGGAATACAGTTTTCTGGCCGAGCGCACAGCCCCCGGGCAGGTTCGGCTGCGCATCGCGGGGGCGCATCTCAACGACCTGATGGGAATGGAAGTGCGCGGCATGCCGCTGCGCAGCTTTATCGATCCGTTCGAGCGTGCCCGTTTCAGCGCCCGGATCGAGCAGGTCTTCACCACACCGGAAATCCAGCTTCATCACATGAGTTCCGAACAGGGTCGTGGCGGGACGCTCTTTGCGAAGATGATGCTCCTGCCCCTGCGCAGCGAAAGTGGGGCGATCGATCGCGCCTTGGGCTGTCTGATCAGCGACGGGCCGGTTGGCCTGCCGCCCCGCCGGTTCCACCTGCTGGAGACAGAGACGACCTGTCTGAGCACCAACGAGACGGTTCGCGACCGAGCGGAGCCCGCCGTCCAGGGGTTTGCCGAAGCGCAAGAACCCTTCCGGCCGCAAGACATTCCACGGCGCGCCGACGGCCGCCCTGATCTGCGCGTCGTGACCTGAAGACAGAGCGCTGCCCGCGCGCAAACGCCACCGCTCAAACGAAAAAGACCCGCGCCATCTCTGACGCAGGTCTTGATCCTGGAAACGGTAGCCGGGTCTTAGACCGCGGCGCGTTTTTCTTCTGCGAAGTCCGACAGTTCTTCGGCCACGAGGAACGCCAGTTCCAGCGACTGCGACGCGTTCAGGCGCGGGTCGCAGGCGGTGTGGTAGCGGTCCGACAGGTCCTCCTCGGTGACAGCGCGCACGCCGCCCGTGCATTCGGTCACGTCCTGGCCGGTCATCTCGAAATGCACGCCGCCGGGAACCGTGGCTTCCGCCTTGTGGATCGCGAAGAACTCGCGGACCTCGCGCAAAACGCTGTCGAACGGACGGGTCTTGTAGCCAGTCGAGGACTTGATCGTGTTGCCGTGCATGGGATCACAGCACCACACGACATTGGCGCCCTCTTCCTTCACCGCCTTGACCAGCTGCGGCAGACGTTCGCCCACGAGACCGGCGCCGAAGCGCGCGATCAGCGTCAGACGTCCGGCTTCGTTGTCGGGGTTGAGCTTGGCCATCAGCACTTTGAGGTCTTCCGGCGTGGTGGTGGGTCCACATTTCAAGCCGAGCGGGTTCTGCACACCGCGGCAGAATTCCACATGGGCGCCGTCAGGCTGACGGGTGCGGTCACCGATCCAGATCATGTGACCGGAGCCGGCCACGGGCAGGCCGGAGGTGGAATCGATCCGGCAGAGCGCCTCTTCATATTCCAGCAGCAACGCTTCGTGGCTGGTGTAGAAATCAACCGATTGCAGCGTATGTGCGGATTCCTGATTGACGCCGGCGGCCTTCATGAAATCGAGCGCGTTGCTGATCCGGTTCGCCATATCGCGGTACCGCGCGGCGTTTTCGCCTTCCGTGAAACCCAGCGTCCACGCGTGCACCTGGTGCACGTCCGCGTAACCGCCGGTCGAGAAGGCCCGCACGAGGTTCAGGGTCGCGGCGGCCTGCGTGTAGGCGCGCAGCATTTTCTTGGGGTTGGGCACACGGGCTTCGGCCGTGAAATCCAGCTCGTTGATGATGTCGCCGCGGTAGCTGGGCAGCTCCACCCCATCGATCGTCTCGGTCGGCGCGGAGCGCGGTTTTGCGAACTGGCCGGCCAGACGGCCCACCTTGACCACCGGAACCTTGGCGCCATAGGTCAGCACCATCGCCATTTGCAGCATCACCTTGAAAGTGTCGCGAATGTTATCGGCCGAGAACTGGTCGAAACTTTCGGCGCAATCTCCGCCCTGCAGAAGGAACGCGTCGCCGCGCGAGACATCGGCCAGCGCGGCCTTGAGCTTGCGGGCTTCACCGGCAAAGACCAGCGGCGGATAGGAGGCGAGCTGCGCTTCAACAGCCTTCAGTTCTGCGGCATCCGTATATTCGGGCATCTGCACCCGGGGCTTCTTGCGCCAGTCTGACTTGTTCCAGGTCTCAGCCATGGGACTTACTCCGGTCATGAGAGAGTTTTTTGTGTTCGGTCCCCCCTATAGCGTGGTCTCGCGGGGCTTGCCAATGTCGAAATCTCAGCTAAGGCTAGGTATTGCGAGGGTTTTCACCACACAGGCCCCACGCGCAGGGAGAATATGGTGCCACCGGCCTTTGAAAACAACAGGACAGCCAGCGCGGATGCGGGGCCAAGGCCACAACGGTTCGTGTTCGTCCTGATGGATAATTTTACCATGTTGTGTTTTGCCTGTGCGATCGAGGCGCTGCGGATCGCCAATCGCATGTCGGGCAAGACGCTTTATACATGGGCGCTGGCCGGTGAAGGCGGTGACGTTGCCACCTGTTCCACGGGCACCGGGTTCAAGCTGGACATGGATCTCGACGAGATGTCGCGCGATGACACGATCCTTCTGTGCGGCGGCATCGAGGTACAGGCGGCGACCAGCAAGCGGATCCTGAACTGGCTGCGCCGCGAGGCGCGGCGCGGGGTCACCATCGGGGGCCTGTGCACGGCCAGCTACGCGCTGGCCAAGGCGGGTCTGCTCGATGGCCGGAAGGCCACGATCCACTGGGAAAACCAGGACAGTTTCGCCGAGGAATTCGAAGAGGTCGAGCTGACCAAATCGGTCTTCGTGATCGATGACAACCGGATCACCACCGCCGGCGGCACCTCGTCGATCGATCTGATGCTGAAGCTGATTGCGACCGATCATGGCGAGGAGCTGGCCAATCTGGTCGCCGACCAGCTGATCTACACCTCGATCCGCACCGATCAGGACCAGCAGCGCCTGTCGATCCCGACCCGCATCGGGGTGCGCCACCCCAAGCTCAGCCGCGTGATCCAGATGATGGAAACCAATATCGAGGAGCCGATCAGCCCCTCGACGCTGGCCAAGGAAGTGGGCATGAGCACGCGCCAGCTGGAGCGGCTGTTCCGGCGCTACCTGAACCGCTCGCCCAAGCGCTATTACATGGAAATCCGTCTGCAGAAGGCCCGCAACCTGCTGATGCAGACCGATATGAGCGTTATCAACGTGGCGCTGGCCTGTGGCTTTGCCTCGCCGTCGCATTTCTCGAAATGCTACAGGGCGCATTACGACACCACGCCGTACCGCGAGCGCGGATCACAAGCGGCACGGCTCTCGATCTGAGGACGGAACGCCTCCGGCGGGGATATTTTTGCCAAAAAGAAGCCAGGCAGCGGGCTTGAGGGTCAGACCGAGCGGAATGCCAGAACCGCGTTCATGCCGCCAAAGGCAAAGGCGTTTGACAGGGCGACATCGACTTTTGCCTCGCGGGCGGTGTTGGGCACCACATCGAGCGCGCATTCGGGGTCCGGCTCGTCATAGTTGATCGTGGGCGCAATGATCCCGTCGCGCAGCGCCATCACGCAGGCCAGCGCCTCGATCGCGCCGGTCCCGCCAATGACATGCCCGTGCATGGATTTGGTCGAAGACATCATCAGCTTGTCGGCATGCGCACCGAACACATCGGCCACCGCGGCGCATTCGGTCTTGTCATTGGCTGCAGTCCCGGTGCCATGCGCATTGATATAGCCCACATCCGCCGGATCGATCCGCGCGTCGCGCATTGCCCCGGCAATGGCCCGGGCGGCCCCCTGTTTCGAGGGCATGACAATATCGCCCGCATCCGAGGTCATGGCGAAACCGATCACCTCGGCGAGGATCTCGGCGCCGCGTGCCTTGGCGTGGTCATACTCCTCGAACACGAAAATCGCGGCCCCCTCGCCCTGCACCATGCCGTTGCGGTTGGCCGAGAAGGGGCGGCAGGCATCCTTGGACATGACCCTCAGTCCCTCCCACGCCTTCACGCCGCCAAAGCAGAGCATGGATTCCGAGCCGCCGGTGATCATCACCCGCGTGGCGCCGGAGCGCACCAACTGGAACGCCTGCCCCATGGCATGGTTCGAAGACGCGCAGGCCGTGGCGACCGTGAAGCTCGGGCCCTTGAGGTTGTATTGCATCGAGACATGGCTGGCGGCCGCGTTGTTCATCAGCTTGGGCACGACAAAAGGATGAACGCGGTTCTTTCCTTCCTCGTAGACCGCACGGTAGTTCTCGTCCTGCGTGTTCATCCCGCCGCCGGCTGTGCCCAGAACGACCCCCGCCTCTGCGGACAGATCACCGGAAAAGCTCAGGCCCGATTGCGCAATCGCTTCGCGCGCGGCCAAGAGCGAGAACTGTGTGTAGCGGTCATAGAGGGCGATCTGCTGACGGTTGAAATCGGCATTCGGATCGTAGCCCTTGACCTGACCGCCGATCCGGATGCTCAGACGTTCCACGTCGCGGATTTCCAGCGGCCCGATCCCGCAGCGCCCCTCGCGAAAGGCCTCCTGCGTCTGGGCCACGGACGTGCCAAGCGCATTTATGGTGCCCTGCCCCGTAATCACGACCCGGCGCATGGATCAGCCTTTCTGCGCGGCCACGAGCTGGCGCACGGCCTCGATGATGCTGCCCACCGAGGAGATGTCGAAATCGCTCTCGGTCGGATCGTTTGCGTTGAAGGGCACCGAGATGTCGAAGGCTTCCTCGATCGCGAAGATGCTTTCCACCAGCCCGAGGCTGTCGATCCCGAGGTCTTCCAGACTGGAGTCCAGACTGACATCCTCCAGCTCGAGCACCGCCTGCTCGGCGATAATGGCCCGGACCTGATCCGCAACGCTATCTGACATGGCCTCTTCCCTTAAGCCGAATTCTTCTTGCCGTTTACCTAATCAGCCTTTGTGGCTTTTTCCATCGTCTATTTGCCGTCCCGCACAGACTTCATGAAGCGCGGCAGCCGCCGCAACGCCTTCTGGATTTCGACATGGGCGTCCATCTTGACGGCCGGATATCCCAGAAGAACGCGACCCTCGGGGGCATTGGTAAAGATCTTGGTGCCGCCTCCAGCAATCACGTCATCGCCGATAAAAATGTTGTCATTCACCCCGCACTGGCCGGCCAGAACGACCCGGTCGCCGAGTTTCGATGATCCGGCCACGCCAACCTGACCGCAGAGCAGGCAATCGCGCCCGACCGTGACATTGTGGCCAAGGTGAACGAGGTTATCGAGCTTGGTCCCATCGCCAATGGACGTGTCGCGGATCGTTCCGCGGTCGATCGTGGAATTTGCGCCAATCTCGACGTTATTTCCGATGGTTACGGCGCCAAGTGAATGTATCCGGACCCAGCTCTGATCACCGGTCTCGCCCCGATCTCCGAGGGTCTCGCGCACTTTTTCGACGCCTGATTTCTCCGGCGTCACGAAAGAGAACCCGTCCGCCCCGACGACGACACCGGGCTGCGCGATAAACCCGTCGCCGATTTGCACGCGTGCGCCGATCCGGACCCCTTGCATCAGGAGCGCATCGTCGCCAAGAGAGGCCTCTTCGGCGATGCTGACATGGGAGGCGATCCGCGCCCGAGCGCCGATCCGCACGTTCTTTCCGATAACCACGAAGGGACCGATGGCCGCGCCCTCGCCAATCTCGGCGCTGTCGTCAACCACGGCCATCGGGTGAATGCCCGCAGCGATGTCCGGACCCGGATCCATCAGGGCGGTCAGGCCGGACATGGCATAGCGCGGGCGCGCCACGAAGATCGCGGCCTTCAGGCCAAGCGCCTGCCAGTCCGCGCCGGACCACAGGATGGCGGCACGTGCCTCTCCCTGCGCCAGCCCTGCCGCGTATTTCGGGTCCATCGCGATCGCAAGATCGTCGGGGCCGGCCATTGCCGGCTCCGAGGCACCGCGCACGCGCAAGCCCGCATCACCTGCAAGCTCCGCCCCCAGAGAGGTCGCGATGTCAGCAACGGAAAAATCCATGTCGGCCCCATATCAGAAGGGGCGCGATAGGCGCGCCCCGGTCCTCATGGTTTAGCTTCGAACGGCCCGCAGCGAAACCCCGGCCTTTGCAAGGGCCCGGAATATCCGCGCGTCCCGCCCATAGACGTCATTGCGGTATTGGGGGGCGCCTTTTTGATCGACCCACGCGGTGTAGTAGACCAGATGAACCGGCAGCGGCTCTCTCAGGTCGATCTGGGCCTCTTTCTGGGTCCGCAAGGTGCGCTGGAAATAGGCCTTGGGGTCGTTCACCTGCGCGTCGAGAAGCGCGTAGGCGAAATCGAACGGCTTGTGGACACGGATGCAGCCATGGCTGAAATCCCGCTTGTTGCGGGCAAACAGGTTCTTGCTGGGCGTATCATGCAGGTAGATGTTGTGCCGATTGGGGAACATGAACTTCACCAGCCCAAGCGCGTTGCCGCGGTTCGGCGGCTCCTTCATCGAGTAGGGGAAATCCTCCTCGGTATAGTCGGTGAAATTGACCGCCTGCCGGCTGACGATGCGTCCCTCGTCATCCATGAGTTCGAGCTGCGAGACCGCTGTCGGATCCTCCTGCAGAAGCGGCAGGTATTCCTTGGTGATGATGGAGCGCGGCACGTACCAGGACGGGTTTACCACCATGAAGCGCATCGTGTCTGAAAACTCGGGCGTGCGGCGGTCCTTGCTGTTCTGGCCCACCACAACGCGGCTTCTGAACACGGATCTGCCCCCCTTGTAGAGGTCCACGTGGAAGTCCGGAATGTTGACCCAGACATAGTCGCGCTGTTGTTCGAAATTGTTCCAGCGCCGCCGCTCCAATGCGACGATCACCTGAGACAGGCGGTCCTCGACCTGCTTGTTGACCTGAGCCAGTGTCTGGCCGCCGGCCACGCCATCGGTGGCAAGCCCGTGGGCGGCCTGAAACTTCAAGACACCCTGTTCCAGCTTTGCATCATAGGTCTTGCCGGACGATTTGCGCATGAACCCCATGCGGATCAGACGGTTGCGCAGATCGACCACGGCCGCCTCGCTGGCGCCGGGTTTGAGCGCGCGGGCCTGCACTTTCGGGCCCCAGCCGCCTTTTGCCAGCAGCTTCTCCAGCCGGAGTTTTTCTTTCTGGAGCTGGACGTAATCACGCGTCTGCGGCGGCAGCGCGTTCAGGAACGCTTTCGGGCTGGACTGCGCAAAGCCTTCCAGAAGGGATTTCTGGTCATAGCGCGCGACTTTCATCTCGAGCCCGGCATCCACCCGCTTCGGGTTCAGAACCCCCGATCCGACATCATCGGCATAGGTGAGAAACCTCAGGGCGGCCTCGATCTCGGCCTGTCCTTGCGCGTCCACGCCGCGGGCGGATTTGAACAGGGCGCGCAGCTCCGCCTCGGAGTAGCGATCAGACGGCAATCCGTGATCTGCCGCCCGTGCGAAGGCCTTGAGCAAGGCGCTGCGCCGCCGCCGGTCAGAGCTGCCCACAAAGATCGGCTCGTAATTGCGGGCCTTGTAGAATTGGGCGAGAACCCTGTTGCGCGAAGACGCAACGGCGATGGATTGTTTAAGCGCGGTGCTGGCAGACGCGGCCGATCCGCTGAATGCCATGGGGACCGCTGAACCTGCAACGCCGGCCGCCAGCATTCGAAGCGTGGCACGGCGCGTAAATTTACTGGTCATCCTAACCTCGGTTTAAGTCCGTCTTTCGAATATGGCCCCACCCTTTGACAGCGCAAGGCCGGTGTCCATGCACAATTTGGCGAGCAGAGCCGCTTTTGGCGGGCCGTTGCGACAGCGCAACCCCTCCCGAACCGAAACAATTATCACGCAGAGTGGCGAATTTTCGCCGATTTGCATCATGTTAAGCGGTTTTGCTCAAAGTGGTCTTGGTCACAGAATCACTTTGTGCAATACACAAGTTGATCTGGGGATAAGAAAAGCCGCCTAAGCGGCTGGGGCTAACGAGGCAGACGGACTATGAGCAGGAACTCTTCCGCACAATTCACGCGGCGCGCACTCCTTGGTGCATTTGCTGCGACGGCCGTTTCGGCAAGCCCGGTGTATTCCAAAGCTTTCGGATTTCTCAGAGGTGCCGGCGATATCCGCCGCATCAAGATGCATTCCGGCCGTACCGGCGAGAAGATCGATCTGATCTACTGGATCGAAGGGGAATACATCCGCGAGTCCCTTGACGAGGTAAACCACTTCATGCGCGACTGGCGCCAGAACAGCGTCCGCCAGATCGACACGCGTGCGATCGACATCATGTCCGCCTCGCACAACCTGATGGACACCACTGAGCCCTATTTGCTGCTGTCCGGTTTCCGGTCCCCCAAGACCAATGCGATGCTGCGCGCGCGCTCTCGCTCGGTCGCGAAGAAATCGCTGCACATGGAAGGTCAGGCCGCGGATCTGCGTCTGACAAGCCGCTCTGTCCGGCAGATGGCCGGTGCTGCGGCCTCCTGTTCGGCTGGTGGCGTCGGAAGCTACTCCCGCTCGAACTTCGTCCACATGGACTGCGGCCCGATCCGCACCTGGGGCCGGTAAGCGCCCAGACAACATTGGATCGAACAGGGGCCCGCGCGGCCCCTTTTTTGTGTTTTGGTGTATTGGAGACGGCGCCAGCGCGAAACATCATCGACGTCTTGTCGACTTTGGCCAGATTGCGCGTCGCTCTAAAAGTTCCAACAAAAACAGTGAATCGCAGGTGAACCCTTTTGGGGCAAAACCCAAAAAGCCCGCATCTAACCGACTGAAAAGAATGGCGCACCTGAGAGGATTCGAACCTCTGGCCTCTGCCTTCGGAGGGCAGTATTTGAGGAATTTAAACCGTAGATAGACACAGACGACTTGCTCATCGCCTTATATTTTTCAATAGTTTACGCAGATAATATAAAAATAGTCGCAGTTAGGCGTGGACATCTGTATTGAACCAAAAATGAACCATGGCTGATTTGAGCAACAAAACGAACCGCAAGAAACTGAAGCCGAGAGCCGCAGTTTACACGCAGATTTTGGCTCTGGGGCGTGCGCTCGGATACCGCCGCAGGCGCAGTGATAAGCCCGGTCGCTGGATGCTCAGAACCGCCCGCGCAGACGGCGGCTATTCGTTCGAAGTGCTAGGCGTTGCAGACGACTTCGCAGAGGCCAACGGCACAGACGTTTTAAGCTACGCACAGGCGCTCTCAGCCTCCCTACACCGCAAGGTGGCGGACCCGAACAAGATAAGCGTGGCGGACGCTCTGGACGCGTGGGCACGCTCCAAGGCCGAAATGGCGTCATCGGAGAAGCAAGCGGCAGATTACTACAATTCTGCTCGCCGTATCTCCGCGCCGTTCGGAAAGAAGACGCTAAAGACCATCACCGCCCGCGACATCACGTCTTGGATGCAATCGATTGTAGAAGCCGGCGATGACCCAAGGACACGCCGCTCAACCGCTAATCGCGCGTTGGCGACACTCAAGGCAGCACTGACCAAGGCTGCGAACGAAAGCGAATATCAGGGAGTTCGGGCATGGGGAAGCGTTAGCAAATTTTCCAAGGCCGATAGCTTTGGCGCTCGATTAGTTATTCTGAAACCAGAAGAAGAAACCAAGTTGATTGAAGTCGCACGGCCCGATGTAGCTGAACTTCTCACTGCACTTCAGATTACAGGCGCGCGCTTCGGAGAAATCCGCACAGCACGTGTGTCAGACCTTAACGACACGCGCCTTACCATCACCGGAAAGACCGGGCGCCGCACAATCGCGCTCTCAGACCCTAAAGCACACTTCTTTGCAGGCATTGCAGGCAACCGCCCTGGCAAAGACCCCCTACTCCGCCGCCGCGACGGTTCAGGTTGGCCTGACGGCGGGCATTTGAAGCCTGTTGCTACGGCAGTCAGAGCGGCAGGGTTACCCGCAGAGGTGACTTCCTACGCACTGCGGCATGGCTTCATAAGCCGTGCTTTGGCTGATGGGGTGCCTGTAGCGGCGGTTGCGCAGCACTGCGGCACGTCAGTTGAAATGATCATGGCGACCTATGCCAAGTTTACCCCCGTCCAAATGCAGGAGTGGTTCGGATGAAGTTCGATAAGAAGTCCGGCAAGTGGATTGACGCCGGCGGACCGCGCGGAATGGGCAGCAAGCAGTTCCGCGAAAGACATGAAACTGTAGCAGATGAGAGCGACAGGCGCTGGCAGAAACTCGAAAACAAGCGCGTCCGTGAGGGCCTGACAAAAGCCGAGGCCGACCAGCACGCCTCTCTTGCGCAATACTCGCGCTGGATGATGCAAGCTGCACTACAACCTACGAAGACTCGTGAGGAAGCAGAAGAAGTTGGTCTAAAGAACGTCAACGGCAATAGGCAAGATGCCGTTGCAGACAGGCGAGACGAAATCCGGTCCGTTCATAGGCCGGGAATGTCTGCCGAGGAAATTCGCCGAGCCGTAACACGCCGTCATGGCAGCGAACATAAGCTACGCACCATCCAACGCGATTTGCGAGAAATGGGCCTAACCAAAAATTAGCACGCCAGACAGGCCGTGTGGCGCGTCTTGAGTATAATAAGACTTGGCTGCCGATGAAGGCGGCCAGCATTGGTTCTGGTCGCCACGGCGACGGGTAACACAATGAAACAAGCAAACCTTACAAACGACATGCCCTACGTCGAACAGGTGCCACGTTTACAGCTTGGCCTCGAAGATGCAGCCGCAGCGCTCGGGCTTCCAGTTTCCACTCTTGAACTTGAATGCCGTCGCGGACGCGGGCCAAAATTCTTCAAAGTCGGTCGCCGCTTATTCACGACCATCGACCTGATTAAAGAGTGGCAGTCTGCCAAGATCGCAGAATTGGGAACCCAATAAAGAAGAACCCAGACAAGGGAATTGAAGGGGACGCTCAGGCGATTGCCGCAGCCTGAGCACAACCGCTCAATTCCGAGGGCTTAAAGAAGGAACGAGCAAGTGAAATTGAATGTGAAAACAGAAAACTTCGAAGAAGCGTTTATCTTGAAAGGCCGCACCGCGTGGGCGTTTCGACAGCTTGTAACGGCTGGCTTTAAGGGCATCATCGTTGAAACAGCATTTCAAGAACGCGGAGGCTATTTCCGGAGCCGTCATGGGCGTCATGTGCTGCACTCCTTCAGAGCATTGGAGCCGATCTAATGAGCACACTCCGTCCTTTCGGGCTGATAAGCACGACTATCTGGCAGAGTGAGAAATTCACTGGCTTAAAGGCTTTGGACACCCGCCTGGCGTATATCTGGCTGCACACAAGCGCCAAGACCTGTGCAGGTGTTCTCCGCGTTGGTCCCGCGCACCTTTTTGAAGAGGTGGACTTCGTCGAGACGCTCGATAGGGCGTCCGAAATCTTCGAGGAGATGGAAGCGGCCAAGATAATCAAGTGGCAACGCCCATATGTCGTCATAACGAACTTCCTTGCCTTCAATAACGTCAAGTCTTATCGCCACGCGATTGGGGCATTTTCGGAAGTTCTGGCGATGCCTGAGAGCGAGGCCAAGACGCAGCTAATCAAGGAACTCCAGCAACAGCCCGGTTCAAGGGACTTGTCCAAATGGCGGAACAAAAACGACGATCCGCACCCAGTTCTATTCCAGATTTCTGAGTATTTCAGTGACAACTTGAACCCTTCGGGAACCGTTCAGGAAGAGTCCCTGAAGCCGTCGGCTAAAAAGAGAAGGAAAAATACAAATGAGAAAAGAGAAAATATAACTCCCTTTTCCCCTAACGAACCTCTCAAAAGACTTCCTACGCCAGATTTGCATAGAAGATGTGAAGGGCCTACCGAAGCGACGAAGCGAAGCCGTCTCGCAAGGGGCGAATAGCCAAAATTCCAAACAAGGGAGCACACCGCTGAGACCACTTTTCTTTGGAGGAGCGTGTTTGCCCAAAGGCCCAATCAACCGCCCTGAGAACGGCCCAAAAAAGACCTCTCAACACCATCTGGCCTGGGGGGGGGGGACCTAAATCTCTGCCGTATTACTTCGGAAAACCCGCGGCCTAGCTTCACGGACGTATCTGCAATTCAGGGTTTTGAGAGCCATGCTGCGAAGAGCAAAGCGATCAAAGAAAGGTTCACGGGCAGGAAGGTCCGCTTTGCGGACGAAGCTGCCGGATGCTGGCGCAGCGAAAATCGCCTTGATTGCTCGACGGTGTCGCCGGATTGCTCGCGGCAGCGCAGCAGGATTTACCGAAAGCAGAAGTTCAAAACGCACAAATCGGCCGAAATCCAATCCTGATGGGGTGGATGGACCCTGCTCCAACCGGCGTCGCAATGCGCCACACTGCAGGTGTCGAAATCTGCTTATAAGAGGAGCCGCCCCATGCAAGTTACCACAATCGGCCTAGATCTAGCCAAGAACATTTTCCAGGTTCATTGGATTGCCAGTGACGAAGAAGTTGCTTTCAACCGTCCATTGAGACGGGCGCAGTTATTGCCATTTTTCGCGAGGCTGGCACCCTGCCTCGTTGGCATGGAGGCCTGCAGCGGCGCACACCATTGGGCACGAGAACTAACAGCGCTGGATCATGAGGTGCGGCTGATCCCGCCGATGTATGTGAAGCCTTAACCAATTACCGGTGCGCTGCACCATTTAGCGTTAGAGCGGATTACTTTCAGCATGAGCACAAAGCGGCCCTGCGGCGACGCGGTCCCGAAGGCAGACATCGCAAAAATCGAGATAATCTGTCGTTTCCAACGGTTTGGCTCAATGCGCCGACCTTGGGCTGTTCGAAGCTGTCGTTCGCATAATTCGGGCTGACCGAAAGCTTAGAGTCCAAAGTGGAACTCAATTAGTCGTCTGAGCGGCCCCCTTGGCGAATGACATGGCTGTGGCCAACGTTTACTAAATTTTTGCTGTCTGTAAATCGAAGGCATTCTCGAAACCCCGTTTACACTTGCAAAAAATCAACTGAGACAGAAAACAGCAGCGGATCATTCAATCGCAACTGTCCAAACTTCCGTTGGATCAAAAGACACAATCTCTGTGGCCAATTCGAGCGTGTCGTCACCGAGTACCGCCTCTAGTATCAGACCATTTTCCGAGACCATAAAACTATGCACACCGGTTTCACCAAAAACTGCTGGTACTGCCAAGATCGCGTGTCCACCAACCATGTTGCCATTGACTACGTAGTTCATTGCACCACCGGGCGCGGCGTCAGATTGTTCGGTCAGGATGCGGAAATAGTATCCAAAGAAGGGCTCTGGCGGCTGATCGGATGTTCCATCGTTATACCCCGTTGCCGAAGCGCGGGCAAAAAGTTCACCCAGCATTGTATCCTCCTCCGGCCAGAACAGACCGTCGCGCGCTTCAGCGGAAGAAGAAATCACCTGTTGTGCGAATTCCATTACTCCATCGCCATCCATGTCAGTTTGGCGAAAGCTACTCTGGATTTCGACATATGCTTCGAGGAGTTCGATGATTTCGAGTTCGTTACCGCCAATTTCTCGTAGCCGAACTTCTTCGCGTCCCGCTTCGTTGTCAAATGACCAAAAGCCATCCTCGTTCCTTGCGACCGGCACCGGAAAGAGCCAGCTCTCGGCCCCCAGTGCTATCATCACGGAGCCGTCTTCTTGCGGTTCAAAACGATACCCTTCCTGATAAAGACCAATGAGAGTCAAACGGTTGAGCTGATCTTCAACAGGATCACCATCTGAGAGATAATCTGCGGCCTCCTCTCCGAATACGGTGAGCACCGCAGTTTTGTCCGCCGCGCGCAGCCCGGTCATCAGGGCTTCGAGGGCCTCTTGAGGTGTCGAATAGCGTGCGGGCTCTGCAAGCACCGAACCGGCGAAACAGCATGCCAGTGATACTGCTGCTGCAAATTTGATAGCACTCATAACTTCAACCCCTTCTCTCCATCTTTTTGCCACTTGCCTTGCCACGGCTTGATGCTTTGCGAGCTTTGTTTCCACCTGCATTTTTTTTGATAGCCTTCGGCTGCCTTATCGATTGAGGCTTTGATGCCTTCTTGGTCGGAGCTTTCTTGGCAGCAGGTTTTTTTACAGCTGGTTTCTTTGCTTGGGCAGCAGGCTTAACCGCTTTGCTTGCCTTTGGTCGGTTCATCTTGATGTTGTCGCGACCAATATTTGCATCCCTTGATCCTGACATGGTCTTGCGAACAGAATCTGATTTCACGGAAGCGCCGGGGCGGGAAATGTCAGGTGCTCCAGTGGCTCCAGAAAGCTTATTGCGCAGCGCATCAGACTTGCTGTCGGACTTGTTGACAGGCAACTTTGTTTTTCCAGCGCCGTCCTTTTTTGACGCTATTTTGTCACGTGCGTCTTTGGATTTATTTTCATTTGGCTTCCAGCCAACATCCGGACGGCGGTCGCCGATATTGCCAGATCCAATATTGTTGCCGATGTTCACATTCCCGTCGATATCGATGTCGATGTCCGGGTTGCGATAGATCGGGCCACCGCCCCACCCACCGCAATTTCGGCAGCCCCAATAGTTGTTCCAGTTATCGTCGTCATCAAAAATAGCGTCAATCAATGTGAAAGTACCAAACGCAATCAGACCGGCTGTGAGCGCATCCCCGACGACATTGTTATCGTCCTGAACATATACAACTTCCGGGTCATACTGAGGGACGTAAACCACCTCAGGGTCTGTTGGCTGGATGACAACATCCTCCTCTTCCGTCACTTCTACAGTCTGTTCTTCGCCCGATATCAGCGCGCCTGAATTGATCGCCTGCGACCTCATGGTTTGCACTGCTGCCATGACGTCATCACTCTGAGCGAGCATGGCATCGCCCATCGTTTCGGTCCACTCAATGTGAAGTGCCATGTCTTGGATGACTTCTGGAAAGGCGACAGCAAGCACTTCAACGCTTTCGTCCCAATCTTCAGCTTCAACTGCTGCCTTGATGGTTTCGGGATCTTCTCCCGCGTTCACCGTAAGCAACCGATCGCTCTTGATCACTTGCATCGGGTTGGTCGACGCAACAACTATCTGAATCAGGAGCGTGTCCGGATAGAGCGCGACGGGCGCGACCAAATTTTCCAGTTCGGCCTGCGTTAAAAGCGAGTCATCTGAGACCGCAGCGTTTTCAACTGCTTCCGGCTCCGTTGATTGCGCCGAGGCCATTGACGACAGCAACGTCAACAATGCCCAAAAAATTCCCAAACGCTTCCACATAGACAACTTCCCCTAATTCAGAAGATGAAATACAAGTATCTCGCAATGTTATCATCCTATTGGTACCTAAACTAGGTCAACGGCAGTTTTCGTCCGCAGAGCAGTCGTAAGCCGACCAGACTTCGCTGCGGTCACGACAAATGTCCGCTTATAAGGCTGCGATGCAGCACGTAGCCTAGACAGTCAGTTTGCTGCATGAGCAAAAGCTACGATTTCAATTCGGCTGCTCTGGGCTCATAGCGGTCATCTGAGAGAATTGCTCAGGCTCTGAAAGGCTGAACTTCCGCTTTGCGGACAAAGCCGTAACTCAGGTTCTGGTTGCCAACTGGTACTATCGGCCCATTCCTGCCATTCACAGACGGGTCAGGATGCTGCGGTCGCAGCCCGCTTTGCAACCGTTCGCTGCGCGAGCAAAGTAATGCGCTGCTTGGATTACGGTTCGTAGGGACGGTCAGACCGTCTCAAGTGCGTAAAGTACAGAAGCAGTTTAGCGAGCGAAGCGGACAACTTACTCACGCTGAGGCAAACTTGATTGGAGAGTCCTCTTCGGGAGAAGGTACCCGTCTACGTCTCTTCATAAACAATGATTTTTTTTGGACTGAGGTAGTCGGCATTAAGCCAAGTACCCAGCTACCCGCTCAAGTGTCCAAAATGAAGCAGTTGTGCCAACAGCATAGCCGATAATCCTCTGCGAAGTGCCACCGAAGCTCAAAGCTCCCGAAGTACCGTTTCGACCGACAGAGGTTTTTGCGACCTTAACTGCTATTACAATCAAGATCACAAACAGAACCTGACCAACTTCCACGCCAATATTAAAAGCAACTAGTGCGGCGGCGACTTCGGTTTGTGGCAGTCCTATTTCTGAAATCACTGATGCAAACCCAAATCCGTGTAAGAGACCAAAGCCACCGGAGACCAAGATCGGATATCGCCAAGTGAGTGTATCCCGTTGATTTCGCACAAGTTCATAGGCGAGAAATACGATCGACAAAGCAATGGTTGCCTCGACCGGTGCGATTGGGACGCGAGCAAGACCAAGGGCACCAGCGGCCAATGTGATGGAATGGGCCAAGGTAAAGCCGGTAATCGTGATCAGAATACGGCGAAATGTTCCTGCAATCAGCAAAAGGCACGTCACAAAAAGTAGATGATCAAAGCCTTCCAAAATGTGGCGAAACCCAAGTTCGATATAATCTCGGCTGATGCCGACTGCTGTTTCAGGTGCTGGGGCCGTCCATTTGCGCATATCAGGCGGCAAGATCTTTGTGTGCGTTTCACCTGAAATGCGTGCGAAATGGATCATTGTCGAGATCGAAGGGTTTTGCTTTGGATACTCAAACTCAAGCGCTGGGGTGTTTGACTGCCCCCTACACAGGATATCCTGCTGGCGAATGTTCCCACCTCCAACCGACTGGCCTACAGAAGTGCATCCATTCATCGCGCGCACGATAGGTATATTTCCTGCACCCACGGTCAAAGGAGCTTTCCAAAGAACACGAAACGCACCATCAGCAACTTCTGTGATTTCGACGTAAAGTGGGCGGGCTTCGTGCGAGAGCGCCGCCGTGCTCAGCAAACTCATCAGCAAAGCAACTGCGGTGGCGATCCTGCACAGCATGGTCATTCCGCAGCCTCTTCGGCATCGAGGTCTATTGTTACCGAATATTCTGCAATGATATTGTCTGTAGCTTGCTGGGTACGCAGTTCCACCAAGTTGTCGATGGCACGACGCAGCGCCCGCGCTTCCACTTCTTCAAATGCCAACTGTCGACCCTGTTCAACGGCTATCGCCAGAACCAAGTGTGCTCCATATTCAGATTCAAATGGGCCGGTCCACGTGCCATCCACCGGCAGCGTGAACAAAACGTCGGCCATGTCCGGGCCAAACATGCCTTCGATCTCTGGGCGTCCTCGGTCAGAAAAGGTCTGTCCAAACAGAAATCGATCGCCTTGCTTCAGCGGCTCTACATCCGGCACCTGATCCAACAGCGCTTGCGCCCGCTCAACAGGTGCACCTTCGGCTTCGTTGGAAAAGAAAACATGCTGGAAGCTGATGCGCGGGCGCGTTGCGAATTCGTCCCTGTTTCTTTCATAGTAGTCGAGGGCATCTTCGCGTGTGGCCGTCTCTAGTTTCTCGGAAAACCCGCGGGCGATGTACTCCATGTTCTGGACCAGTCTACGCTTGATGACATAATCGTTTTGGTCCAACCCCATGATCAGTGCTTCTCGGGACAAGGCTTCCTCGCGCACATATTCGCGGACCATCGCATCAAGTTGCTGCTCCGACAGCGCGTCCAGAATCTCTTCGGCAGCGTCGACGTCAAAAGAACGCTGGCGGAACTGAATGAACTCGAGCATTTCCGCACGCCCTACAGTGATGGTCTTAGCGTCGGGCTCGATCTCACCGCCCGCGACCAGCACGTACAGAATGAAAAGTCCACCCGCCAAGGCAGCGAAGTGGACCAACGGCTCAGACAGAATTCTTCTCATGACTTACCATTTGCCAAATTATTTCCGCCGGGGAGCAATTAACCCCCCGGCGGCGCATACATCAGGGTTTGTTGGGCTTAGTTAATGGTTACGCGGAACCGGACCTTGCCACCGTCTACGTTTCGCACGGCAAGAATATCGTCACCGCTCTTGTAGAGCGTCGTGATTACATCGTTCAGGCCATCGCTCGTGTGGATGGTGTCGCCCACGATCTCATAGCCGGCATATCCCATGAGCAAGGGGCCACCACCGTGGATCGCTGCGTGCGCTGAATGCGTATCGCCCTCTTCGAATTCCTCGATCACCCGCTCTCCCTCGGCGGTCAATTCTCCTGCGAAACTCTGACCTGTCACGAGGTTCTGCAGCGTCACGGACTGACCCACCAGGTCCTGCAACCCGGCGCCGGTCATCTGTGCGTACCCGTCGGCAAGGATGTCCTCGACTGTCTTCAGCGGTTCGGGCAGTTCGATTGGCGTCACGTCGGCACGGATTTCAGGCGCGGGCGTGTACCAGATCGGAGACGAGTAGGCCCGATCCTGAATGATCGCTGGATGGCCCGTCTCTTCCGGATCGATCCCCAATGCCACGGCGTCATAGACCGAGTGGCGCGGCGTTGGGATTTGCAGAACCCGCACGTAGTAGAAGGCGCGTAATGTAGGGTCAAAATTCGGATCCGTCCAAACTGTTACCAGGTCAGGATCGCCTATGTCGTTCGTGAACGAGGCTGTCGCCAAATCTACGGTATTTCCAACAGGGATTGACCCATCCAGACGCCCGTCCGACAGCGCCGCATCGTAAACGCGTTCTTCCACTGAGCCATCCGGGTTGAGCCAGCCTTTGACCACCTGAACGCGATCCAGATTGGCCACGATCGGGTCGCGGACGGCATGGATCAACAGGGTCGGTGCCTGATCACCATCTGGTTGCGCAAGGTCACTGCCCATTGGGACACCCTTTGCGTATCCAACCGCAGGCAGGTCCAAGGCGTTAACGTCGGCCTGTGTAAAGTCGTATCCACCAAAGACACGCAACGCGATGCGCGGGCCCGTGGATGTGTAGATTTCCTTGCGCTGGAAGGCCTCGAAGATAGCTTGACGCGTGTTCTCTGTCGCCCAGACCCCAGCAAGCCCTTGTGCGCCGGCATCCCAGCCGACAGCGCCCGGCGTCGTTGTCTTCGTCTTGTTTTCTGGGATCGAGTCGAGCGCATACTTGCCGAGGAAATTGCTTTCTTCGACAGAGGCGAACCCTGTGTGCGTGTCGGACGCACCAATCATTCCGAACTTATAGGGATTCGCGCCGATCGTCGCGTCCAGCTGCAATCCGCGCATCAGCGCTGTGCGCGCGTAGTCGCCCGGTTTAGGCTCTGGCTTTTCGGTCGCCGTGAAGTCGAGCAGGTGCTCATACGTCTCGAAATCCGCAAAGGGATCGTTCGACGACAGCGTTGCATGCGTTTCAGAGTCGCCCTTGTACTGCGAAACTTCGGCCGCAGGCTCCCACCGCATCCGCGTGGTCGCGTAGTCAGCATCGACCGGATCACCGTATTCGTCCGACAGGGGGAACATCGACCCACCAGATAGGTTCATGTTGTGCGGAATAGCCACGAAATCGGTACCGTTCGCTTCGGCCGTTTCCGCCAGCCAGTTCCACAACGCCTGCGGCTTGTTGTTCATCAGATAGCTGAACGGCAGGAAGTTCATCGCCGTGTCCTTACCGTCCGGCGTGAAGACGATTCGGTGCAGGTTGCGCCCTTCGATCATCGAACTCCATTCCCAGCCAATAAAGGCCGTGAAGTGTCCCGGCTCGTTGTGGCGCTCTGCCGCGTCCACGATGGCTTCCCAAACCGTGGCCTTTACCTCTTCGGAATCGATGAGAGCTGCCGTTTCCTGGTCATAGATCGCTGTGGTCAGCAAATCGTTGAACACCTCTGCGCCGCGCCCCTCGTCAAGCCACGCCTTCCACTTTTGTGCAACTGGAATGGACATGAGAAGCTCATTCCCAGCGGCAACTTGCGGGATGACGCCCATGTACTCGGCGTGATCCGTAATCACCAGAAAGTCGAGCGGCGTGTCGATCTGAACCCTTGCCCGGCTAAGGTCCGCGATCACCGGCAAGCCCTTCGCGAACCGGTACGCCGTGTCTGGGTCCGCTGTTGTCGTCTGCAAAGAGTAAGCGTCCGGTGAATAGTTGGTGTGATGATGCGTGTCTCCCCAAAACAGGTGCGTTTCTTGCCCCCAAGCCGACCCAACGCTTGTCAACGATGCGGCGATACCCACTGCTAAGGTCAGGACGTCTTTCATCTTTGTGTCTCCATGCATTCTCATACCTCCTACTCTCCTCCTAAACGTATCACGCGAATGTTGCGCGATGTCGGAAAACACGCAAACATTTGGCTTTTCTTGATCATGAGGTAACGCACAGCAAACCAAGCGTTTGCCACGCGCTTTCTGTGTCCGGTCTCTTGCCGTTATACGCCTTGGTCAGCCCGAGCTCGGATGTCTTTTGGCGCTCTAGACGCAAGTCGTGCCAAAAAATTTAGACCTTGAAAAAATGGAAAACTGATATCCTATAGAGACAGGAATGCCGCGCTTCAACGTCAAAGCCGCTTACTGTTGGAGCGAATAAAGTGAAGAAATTAGTTCTTGAGAGGGGCAATCGCCGATCCATTCGCAATGGTCTGCACAAACTACCAACAGGGTGTATCGTGAAACTGCTGCTCGTAATTGTATCTTTCGTTGTCCTGGTATCATGTGGCGCGCCGCAAGACATCATTGGTGTGGAGAACCCCGAGGCACCGTCCCGAAACGTTGAAGACGTAACGCTGAAGAAGGTGTTCATAGCTACCACGCGCCAAAAGTCGGACGAGCTAGGAGAATTCTTCATCTGACGCGCGCGCGAGGGAGCTCGGGCTGGCGTCTGTGACCGTTTCGATTCCGCCGAGTCACGAAATCGGTAAGTTGGAGCGACCCCGCTCTCTTCCACCAGATCCATCCCGGGAATTCACCATCATCGACCCAGAGATTTATGCAACGAAAAAGGCTTTAATCGATCGCTTGAACGATACCTTGCGTCGCCAACCCGCAGACGAGCGGGACCTGCTTTTCTTCGTCCATGGGTACAATACGTCCACTACAGATGCAGCGCTAATGCTCGCACAATTTGCGCACGACAGCGGCTTCAAAGGTATTCCCGTTCTCTTCTCCTGGGCTTCGGCAGGTCAGACTGCAAAGTACGTATATGATCTGAACAGTGCGCTGATTGCCCGGGAAAAAGTTGCAGAGGTGGGGGCGCTGCTCAGTCAAACCAATGCAAATGGGTATGATCTCTTCGCACATTCGATGGGCACCCTGCTAACCATGGAGGGACTAGTGCAACGCGCTAGCGCCGGTCGGTTAAATGAGGCGGGACGCTTGAAGAACCTAGTATTGGCCTCTCCGGATATCGACCTCGATCTTTTCAGATCGCAGCTACGGCAACTTGGCCAGAACAAGCCGGACAACTTCTTTGTCCTGATCTCTGCAGATGACCGGGCGCTCAGGTTTTCTCGCTTGATCGCAGGCGGTGTACCTCGCGTAGGAGCTGCAAATACAGAAGAGCTAGCAGAGCTCGGCGTTGTTGTTGTCGACCTGACTGATGTGGATGATAAGACGAGCCTAAACCAATCGAAATTCGTCTCATCTCCGGAAATTGTGCAGATTCTCGGGCAGGGTTTGAACAGGGTTGGTCAGTTTCAGTTGGACAATGAAAATGGGATACTGAGGACGCTACTTCTGGGCGCTTCAGCAGAGGTTGTGTTTTGAGCGACACTTGCATTTGTTTTGTTCGTTTTTTGGGGGGGGCATGCACTAAAGCTTATCTTTCGAACTGCATGTTGAAGCCCGGGAATATCTGCCAGCTCGGCTGACCGGGTCCGCTATAAAAAAACGTAATCTTTTGTTCTATAGAGAAATATCATCAACGCCGTTGTTCTGTTTTACTGGCTACGAGCGTCGCAATCAGAACAGAGCAGGTTGCAAGCCCCCCGATGCGTGGCTTTCTGACTGTGCGGAGTTACGGGGTCAAAATTTATAGGTCCAAGATACGATGGGACCGGAGAAGGCAATGTCGGAAACCAATGGGGTATTGTCGAACTCCCAAGCGGCGTGACGATACCCAAACGTCACCTCTGTTCGTTCAAACGCGTATCCAACGCCCGTAAAAACCTGCCAGGTCAGGTCTGAAGACCCGCCTCCGACATCCGCATAAAATGGTACGAACCAATTCTCGTCTAGTTTTGCTCGACCTCTAAGACCGACGACACCATCCAGAAAGTCGTCGCTGCTTGATGTGATGACCGATGTTGAAACACCCCCTGGACCGGCCCCCGTGACGTTCAGCGCCAGTTGTACGTCAAGATCAAGGTACCGCAAGCCGCCAATCGCGTCGATTTGCAGGCTTGACGAGTTCGCAAGCTGATACCCAACAAGAAACTCCAGTACCGTGCCTTTCACTTCGACATCCGATATCGAATTGAGCGTAAAGCCACCGCCCGGCAAAGCCGGAGCAATCGGAAACGAAGCTGCCGAGCCATCGCTAACGTTAAGTTAGATCAAATCGGCTAAGATAGACCAGCGGCCATTGCGTCCTTGGACCGCGCCAAGCAAACCGAAATCCAACCGTTCCACGATGTCGCTGAAATCAACTGTAACGTCACGGCCCAATATGGTTCCAGTTTCGATCGATGATCCCCAAACGTACGCCGTGGCAGACCACTCCCAGCCGGCTTCTACCGCATTCTGGGCATTGGCCCTCGACGCTGCTTGAGAGGTGACTGCAGTAAGAATGATCAAGATAAAGGCGAAGGATTTATTCATCTCAACAGGTCCTCTAGACTTCGGTGACATTTCAGCGCCTTCGCTCCCAAAAATACATCTAAACAGCTGAAACAGGCGCACAAAAAAAACGATGAAGCTGTGTACTATAACCGCCGCCTATTCTAGCGTACGGATTCTCTTGCTAGAATAACGGGTCTGGAGCGTTACGTGTCGGAAAACGCGCAAACAGAGAAAAGCTCACGCGGTTCATGCGACACTTCCTTTGTGCGCGCCGCAGCTCTACACGGGCCAATCACCTATGCCCTGCAAAAGGAGCTTATCACAAATTCGCAGCTGACGCGCTTGGCCCCGGGTTTCTACGGTCTTGATAACCCTGAAGCAAAGCTGGACTTCGATACCTTTCTTCTTTGCTTGGATCGACTGGACTGGCTCGAACGATCGGAAGACTTGATCGTGATGGCTGCCTTGTCGCAGGACTTTGCGAGTTTAGGCCTGTTCGGCAAGTGTTTGGTGCACGCAGAAAATCTTTGGGGCGCGATTGACAGCCTCAGACACGTAGTCAGGTATTTCCAATCGGACACCGACATCACTATCAGAATACGCCGGGGTAAGGTGAAAGTCTTCTACAGTCATCCCTTTGAGCAAAGCCGCGCTGCGCAAGTAGATGTCAGGTATGCCATTTCTTTGCTCTACAAGCTTGTTTGCGAGGCTAAGTGGTCGCGATCCGCGAAAATCGAGGTGGGATTTCCGGGAGCTCGAAAACTAGATACGTCCATTTTTTCGTTCGCTGACCGCTTATCCGAAAGCTCAATTGGTTTTGTTGAGTTCGATGAAATTCTGCTCACAAGCCCGATGATCAGAAGCGACCCGTTTACCTCGGAAACCTTGAATGCTTTGCTTGTTCGGCTTTCGTCTGAAAATAAAAGCGAAGCAACCCTCCAAGAACTCATCAAAGCCATGCAATTTGTTTCATTACGAAAACATCATATACCGATTTCCCTAAAGCAAGCGGCACAATTTCTGTCTATGCCAGAGCGGACGTTGCAGGCTGCGCTTTCGGCCGAAAAGACAAGTTTTCGCAATTTGCGCGACAGCGCTCGCCACAGTTTGGCAAAGCAAGCATTGCAAAGCGGTAAGTCGATCATGGAAACAACCCATCTTGTCGGCTTCAACCATCGACAGAGCTTTTCGGAAGCTTTTTCGCTTTGGGAAGGCTGTTCACCAAGTGAATTTGTTTCAATTAGCAGAAGCTAGGTAGCTACTGCTGGATAGGGCATATTTGTCTTGTCCACTTGCGCGTTTTCCGACTTGAAGCGCGACTGGGTCGAGCAGCTAGTGAGACAGACTTAATGTGACTTCCTTTTTCTGAGTTAAGGAAACAGAGAGATGACATCTGATCCAGACATTTCGAAGAAGCAGGCGAGGATAAGCTTGTCCAGCTCGAGCTCCGCGACGATCTTCTTCAGCCGCGCGTTCTCTTTCTCCAGGTTCTTCAGCTCCGACAGCTGCGCACGACCCATCCCGCCAAACCGCTTACGCCAATTGTAGTACGTTGCGTCGCTGATCCCGACACTGCGGCACGCCGATACAACATCACTGCCATCTGTCAGTTTCAGCTCAATCTCACGCAGCAGCTTCAATACGTCTTCGTCTGAGTGTCGCTTCCTCGCCATTCCAAATCCCCCTCTCCCGGACAGTGTAGTGGCACAGTTTTAGGGGGCTAAGACAACTACGATACGTCTTGTCTTTGCGCGCGCTTGCGCACGTCATCACATTTCAGATTCTGTTCTGTGTTTCGAAGGCCTATGATGTTCGGTCGACCGCGGCGAAATTCTGAAAGAAAGCGAATTATCTTGTTTTGAGCCTGACGGGGTGATCATGTCTGTTCATCGCGTCCTGTTGGAAAAGTGCAAGAAGGGTGAAAAACCACATGCCGACCAGTATCATGCGCAACTTTCTAGCATTGGTGATCTGCGCTGCATGCCTAGCGCAGATCGCCCCCGTTAACGCGCAGGATGCCAGACTTCCGGCCTATGTCGGATCCGAAGCCTGTGCCGATTGCCATACCGCCGAGACCGAGGCGTGGAAAGGCTCACATCATGCGCTGGCGTGGACAGAGCCGACCCCAGAGAACATTTTGGCCGATTTCAATGGCACTGAGTTTTCACTCGATGGAATGCATGTTGCCTTTCGGGTTGAGGACGGGAATTACTACGCGACCGTCACCGAGAAAGATGGTGTGACGACCGATCACCGAATTCACTCTGTCGCCGGCATAGCGCCGCTGCAGCAGTACCTGATCGAAACCGGGTCCGGACGGGTACAAAGTTTTGACGTAGTATGGGATGTCGAAAGGGAGCGTTGGTACCACCTTTATCCGGATCAGAATTTACCACCGGACGATGCTTTTCACTGGACCGGTCCCTACAAAAACTGGAACGCGCGATGCGCCGAATGTCACGCTACGGGATTTGAGAAAAACTATTCTCCAATCCAACGGACCTACGCGAGCACACAGGTAGAAATTGGCGTTGGTTGCGAGGCCTGCCATGGTCCCGGCGAAGCGCACACCGCTTGGGCGGATCCGGGCATTATGTACCATTCGACCGACTGGCTGGATGTGGGTGAAACCGGGTTCACCCTAGATCTAAAGGAAAGCATCGAGAAGAATATTCAGCAATGTGCATCGTGCCATGCGAGGCGTGAGCCACATCAGCGTAGCAACCCGGTACCCGGCACGTCGTTTCACGACGCGTATCGTCTCTCAACTTTGCGGGAAGGCCTCTACCACGCTGACGGCCAGATTCTGGAAGAGGTCTACGTTTATGGGTCATTCCTGCAATCGAAGATGTACGCTAAGGGGGTGGGCTGCATGGATTGCCATACACCCCACTCCGCGGAACTGAAGGCAGAGGACAATTCTGTTTGCACCCAATGCCACTCCCCTGCCGGAAACCCAGCCTTTCCGTCATTACGACTTGCTGCCTATGATGATCCAAGCCACCACTTTCACCCTGAGGGAAGCGCGGGTGCGCAGTGCAAGAGCTGCCATATGATCGAACGCGATTACATGGGCATAGATGGGCGCCGTGATCATTCTTTCAGGGTGCCGCGCCCAGATCTTTCTTTAACGCTGGGAACGCCTAACGCTTGCACGGATTGTCACTCGAACGAAGCGGCAGCGTGGGCAGCCGACGCTGTTGCGACATGGTATCCGAATGGCCGTCAAACAGAGCCACATTTTGCGCAAACATTCTCGCCGGCTCGGCAGAACACGGCGTCACAAATTGAGGAACTGCTTGGTATTGCGAACGATACTGACTTGCCAGGCATCGTCCGCGCCAGCGCACTCGATCTGCTGGGGCAGATCGGCACAGCCGAGGTTGCAGACCGTACTAGCGCCACTTTGACTGACCCTGACCCAGTCGTGCGTACCGCGGCAATTCCTCTGCAACGATCCGTACCTGACACTATCACTGTGTCGCGCCTGGCTCCTCTGCTGAAAGATCAGAGCCGCACAGTAAGAATGACGGCAGCACGGGAGTTGCTAGGGCTTCAAGTAGCTGGCGCCCCACCAGATCTACGCGAGAATTTGGGTCGTGCCATCGAGGAGTGGCAAGCCGCTGTCGTGGCCAAGGCAGACTTCCCGGAAAGCCAATTGGTGATCGGGGGAATGGGGCTGAGAACACGCCATTTCAACGGCGCTCTGCGCGCCTTTGAGGAAGCGGTTAGGATGGACCCCCAAATGATCGAGGCTTGGACCATGATCGTACGCATTCACACCGCCTTTGGTAATCGCGAAGCGGCACTAGATACAGTCAATGATGCTATTAGGGCCAATCAGTCAGATATATCACTGAAACAGCTGCGGACCGAGCTGCAATTGTGAGGCATGCGCATGCCGCGGCGCAGATTGTGGCCTCGGATAACGCGTTTGCGCGGGAGCCGATGTTGTATTGGAACAAATGGAAACCTGCCGGGCCGACAGCCGCGTCGGGATATAAGAGGTAAAGGAACGTGTGCCTACTACGGCTGTCGTATTGCCCAGGGTGATGTTCCATCTTCGCAAATAGACGGCGCCGCTTCGTCCGCAAAGCAGACATTGACCACCCGCGTCGTAGAGCGGTCGCAGCGAATGGCGCTCTTGAGCCAAAATCACCGGATGCTGCGGATTGCCAAGGCTGGATATGTTTTGTCAGCAGACAGGAATGAGCTCTAAGACACCTAAGTGCCTAGGGCGGCGGTCCGGAAAAGCGGCAAGTTTCTCTCTTGATCAGGTTCTAGAGAAACTTCAGGACGGCTCGGGTTCAAAATAGAACCTCACGTACAAAGTTCGCTCCGGGCCCGAGGCCCGGAGCAATTCCATTTTTGCATTCGATTTTTCGAAGCCGCACGCGACAGACCCGCGATACTTTCCTTTAGAAACCAGACGGTCGCCAAAGCACAGATACAATCTCTATTTTGATTTGGGACTTAACCAACCTCAAATACAGTGGGGAAAAATTCCAGTACTGCGCAGTGTCAGTTGGCAGAGAGGAGCCAACGGCCATTTACGTCACGGCAGCGTCGCACATAGTAGCGGATTTCCGGCTTTCTGCGTGTGTTTGCGAAGTGGCGCAGCACAACACATCTCCCCGCCTCTTCCACGGCAACGACTTCGACAAGACCGCGAGCACCTGACTCTTCGTTCTCCCAATAAAGCGTCTCGCCGGGTTGCACCCCGGGCTTTGTATAGAGCGCCTTAGCCGAATCTTTCGCCAGTCCAATGTCGTCCGGTGTAAGTGCAGCATCCCGCGCAAAATGTGCGAATTGCGCATGGGACGGCACAGAAAACAACGATATGAAAAGCGCCGTGCCCAGTGACTTGGCCCAAGAATTACTTCTCTCCGCAAGCAGGCTTGTCATTACACAGTCCTTCACGATCTCAACCCTTCATAGCCTGATAAAATAATAGGGAATGGAGTTCGGAATGCAAAGGTAACCTGCGCTCCGTCTCCGTTTCTTGCCCAGTTCGGAAGTTTGTTCAGCTGTTACTGGTTAGAGCCGTTTAGGTACCAGTGTGACGCTTTGCGGATGTCGCTCGTCAGGACAAAGTCCAAAACGGCCAATCCATCTGCGCGCGCATGTGTGAGCAGTCCGAGATACACGTATGTCTCTTCGTCCCACCAAGCCATAACTTCGCGTATGACCGTGCCCGCAATCTCGCTGCGAAAGATTGGAACGGCTTGACGTAGCGAGGGAATTTCGTCGCCTAAAGCCTGCTCTAGAAGTCGAATGCGTCCAACTGTCATCCGCGAGGGAGGCGCGATGGCATCGATCAGTGCGCTGAAGTCACCGTCCGCCATATACCCTGCGATTTCCTGATCGAGGGTCTGTCGGTTTTGTAGCAACCGCATGTCCTGCGTCATGGACATCCCGGAGAGCATCGTAGAGATCACTGCCGAAGCGACTAAGGTTTGCGCAATGCGGGACATGAGAGGTCTCCATTTCAACCACTGTCTATCATACGGCTCCAAGTGCGATATCGTTAATCCAAATTGTGCAGTTGTCTATCGATTGATGATAACCCCCGTCGGTATCAGGAAAAGCCTCACTGAGAGCAAGCCAACCGAATGATATCCAGCTCAGCGGCCAAAGGACTTTGAAGATATGCATATTCTTAGGTGATCGCGTTATAAGAGAATCACAGATTGGCCAGGTCGAAGGGAAAGAACCGTGTGGATATTCTTGCGTCGGACAATGGTAACGGGCATTGTTGTGCTCCTTCCCGTATTCTTCCTTGCCTACCTCGTGTTCAAGCTCTTCAGTTCGATCCGCGCGGTCGCCGGGCCGGTCATCGAGATTCTACCGATCGACCGTATTCTCGGACTCGTGCTTCTAAACATTGTCGCGGTACTGATCGTCCTTGCCTTATGCCTTGTGGCCGGACTTCTCGCGCGCATTGAGTTCATTTCGCGAAAGGTGGAGCGCTTTGACAAGACAATGTCCAACCGCGTGCCAGGATACTCGATTGCGAAGGGAGCACTTTCCGGGGTCCTCAAAGAGGATATCGGCATCGAGGATTTTAAGCCGGTGGTGGTAAAGTCAGGGAGAGGCCTAAAGGTCGGGTTTGAAGTCGACAGATTGCCCAGCGGCATGGTCGTGGTGTTCTTACCCAACGCACCCAATCCGCAATTAGGAACCGTGGTAATGTTTACTGCGGACGAGGTAATCAGCACCAATCTTTCGCGGCACAAGATTGTCGAGTGTATGCAATTCTACGGAAAAGGTTTGGCAGGCGAAATCAAGAAAAATGAGTTCGCCAGCAACAAGCCCAATGACTAGATCTGACCGGATAGCTGTCTGAACAAAGATCTTTCGGAACGGGGGTAAGAGATCATCAACTGGCTTCTGAGCTACCGCCGGTATGTGCGCTTTTTCGTGGCGCGTAATTCTCGACGCACCAAAAGGCTCTCCGCTGAGCGAAACGGCCACTGTTCGGAGAACGCTAGCTTTCGGCTAAAAATATTGGTCATTCGCTGGGACATGCATTACACTTTCACCTGTGGATCTAGACTTTCAAACATGAGGGCGGAGCGGCCGCTTCGAGTTGGGTTCGCAACCCTTGCAGCCAGCATCTTGGCCATGCCCTGCACGGCGCAGACATCCTTGCCGGAGACAACGCTTGACGCAATTCCGACCGGAGAAGCCACTGAGTTTGGCTTTAGCAGCGGATCCCTCATTGCTGTGCCAATCCCTTTCAGCAATCCCACCATCGGGAATGGTCTGGCAGGTGGTGGCGCTTGGCTCTTTTCGGCTGATTCAGCGTCAAGAACCTCGACGATTGGCCTTGGCGGCTTCAGGTCGGACAATGGCAGCAGTGCGGTTGCGTTCGGCGCGGACCTGAAACTGAACGCGAACAGGTATATGGTCTCGCTTCTGGCCGGGAAAGCGGATCTCAAATACGATTTCACGGCCGGCCCATTCGACATTCCGCTCGAGCAGTCCGGTGATCTTTATAAGCTCGAGTTCTCATATGGCTTCTCAAGAGAGTTTTCCGTTGGAGTTGGATTTCGGTATGCGGAGACAGCACTATCCACGAGTTTCGCCGGATCGCTCCCGCTCGAGATCTCGGCTACGACTGATCTGAAGGTCTTCAAATTCGGTCTTGTCTCGAACTGGGATCGTCGTGACTCCGACATCTATCCCACGCGCGGATCACTAATCACACTCGATATGTTTCGAGGCGAAGTTTCTGGTTTCAATGGCAAGGACTACGAAAAGGCTATTGTGAAAGGCTCATACTTCCGACCCATATTCGAAGACGGAAACGTCCTGGCGCTCTCTGCAACCCTATGCCATGCGTCCGACACAGCACCTTTCTTCGATGCTTGCTCCATTGGCCTAACCGATGGCTTAAGAGGGTTTTCGGTCACCGAGTATATCGGCGACAGGCTCGTTTCTGCGCAGGCGGAATACCGCGGGCGTATTGGCAAGCGCCGCTTGGGATACGTTGCCTTCGCCGGAGCCGGTTCAGTTCAGGGGACGCTCACATCTGAAACCGGCCTCCACGCGGCGGCTGGTGTAGGCGTACGATACAGATTATCCGAGGCGTTCCCTGTAGATTTTTCTGTTGATGTCAGCGCTAATACTGACGGCGAGACACTCTACTATATCTATGTTGGGCAATCGTTCTGAGTAAACTTGCAGCCTGACCGCGTCGCGCATCGTCTTAAGGTCACCCGGCTCAAGGCCACTCTGTACCAGCCTTTGCGCTGCGGTGACTGTAAGTGCTGATGTTGCCGTGAAGGCGATCAGATCCCCGTGTGCACCTTTTCTTAGGAGCCCTCTGTCGCGTCCCAAAGGCGTTCTTGTGCACTCAATTGAAAGTGAAATTAACGCCTAGAAGAACGCCTTGCTGTTCCACATCATACACGAATCCACCATCGTTCCGGTCAACGCTGAGATACCGGAAACCGCCGACAAGAGATGTCCTTTCCGACAATCGATATCCGTAGCCAGCAAAAACATCCGCCATGAAATCGGAGCCGCCACCACCAAAAAGAGCGACCCCGGTGAGATAACTCTTCTCGTTGAGATTATATCGTCCGCGGGCGCCAACCATGGCGTCCCACCACTGGTCCGAGCCCGAGGCCGTGCCCCCGCCTGGCCCGACCGTGAGCGCGATGTTCGTCTCCGTGTCCCAGTAGCGCACGCCGCCGATCAGGCGCACTTCGCTTGCATCCGTTCTAGACGCGATCCACTCCCCTCCCAAGGAAAGGATCAGTAACTTGTTCTCGACTGAACCTGACAACAAACCTCCCGAGCCAGTCGCGGCACCGCTCAGAGAAACATATTGGAGATCGCCCATGATCCCGAACCTGCCCTTGGTCGCAGACCCGAAAATCATCGCACCAGCATCAAGGTTTTCGAGGATATCGGAGAAGGATGCATCGATATTTGCAGGCGGCAAAGCAGAAACGACCGACGTGGTCCCAGATATGCCACTGCCCCAAAGGTAGGGGGCCAGCTCATAACTCCAGCCAGTTTCCTCGGCCCACGCTGCCGATGTCGCAAGAGTAAGTGTGGCAGCGATTACCGCATTCACAGATGCTTTGACGAACGGTATTCCAGGCTTCATTCGCGACCTCCTAACTTCTCATTCATCTTGCCTGCAAGTAGGTGGCACTGTCCAGCCCCCTAAAACTGTGCCACTACACTGTCCGGGAGAGGGGGATTTGGAATGGCGAGGAAGCGACACTCAGACGAAGACGTATTGAAGCTGCTGCGTGAGATTGAGCTGAAACTGACAGATGGCAGTGATGTTGTATCGGCGTGCCGCAGTGTCGGGATCAGCGACGCAACGTACTACAATTGGCGTAAGCGGTTTGGCGGGATGGGTCGTGCGCAGCTGTCGGAGCTGAAGAACCTGGAGAAAGAGAACGCGCGGCTGAAGAAGATCGTCGCGGAGCTCGAGCTGGACAAGCTTATCCTCAAGGAAAGCCTGTCCTACCTAAAGCCCAGGGCCTGACGACCAAGGAGCTCCGTCAGGCCGTCCTACATACGCGCCACAAGCTTGCGACGTCTGAGAGACGGACGTGTCGGTGATCGGTTTGGCGCGGAGCTCCCTGCAGTACCGACAGGCCCCGAGAGATGACGATGCGCTGCGCTTGGCTCTAATCCGTCTGGCAAAGCAATACGGTCGATATGGGTATCGCAAGATCGCTGAACTGCTTCACGTTGAAGGCTGGAAGATCAATCACAAGAAGGTTGAACGGCTAAGCTCGATGAATTCCTCAGCCGCGCGATCCCTGCATATCACCCAACAAAGAGGGGCTTTGTCGAATCAATCAGTGATAGATTGCTTGAAGATGATTGGAAGGTAGTCCTGGTTGGTGAGAAGGGTGGACAACGTTCGCTCGGGTTTGAAGTTGAACGACTGTCGAATGGTGATGTTGCGGTGTTCCAACCGCTTACACCAAACACAAAAACTGGATTTGTCTGGACTGTGCCTCCAGAGTCTATCGAAGTCTTGGAGATCAACCCTCGCGACTTGACCGCGAAGCTAAAAGCCTACGGAGTTGGAATTTCCGAGCAACTCTAAACATCCACTTTGGGCTCCAGCGGTCACCTGACTATTTCCCACGGATGACCGCTTATAGCCCGAAGCGGTCCTTCAAGAGGGTAATCGGTGTTGCCACGCAGCAAATGGCAGCTTGGAGCCTATTCGGACTAATGCTGAAATCCGCCTGAACTGGTGCAATACGCAGTAAGCCGACTTGGATCCAGGAAAAGATGGCGTTCTTCGGTCGACCCGCCGCCGCTACATAGCTTCATCGAAGTGGCTTTTCGAAAGCTGCGCGACTTTGCAGCTCAGCTGATCGATACCTGAGCGGACAAACCAGCCAGTCACAACGCCAATAATCAATATCCGGACTGCAGACATGCTTGCCGACCCTTCGGCAATGATAAATCCCCGCGCGAGTTTCCAGGATCGTCGCTCCTCAATTGCGCACGGCCCACAACGCATTCTCGTTCGCACCCGTCTATCCGGCAACCTAGCCTGACTTCTTCATTTCGGAAGCACTTCTAGATCGGAACTCGGACGGTGACATCCCTTCCCATTTCGAGAACGCCTCGGAAAACCCTTGCCGATGGGCAAACCCAACATGAGCAGCGACCTCAATGATGTCTTTTCCTTCCAGGAGCCTACCGCTGGCGACCCGGTGCCTGGTTGCATCGCGTATCTTGTCGAACCGGCTGCCTTCGCTCTTGAGTTTGACTTGCAGCATGCGGACCGAAACATCCAACAAGTCCGCCATTTTAGCTTGCGTGAGTGGCATACGCTGGCGTTCTAGCGATGCTGCCTGCAACAGACCGACGAGTCTTGAATAATACATAGTCTCGGTCTCGTCGCCGGAAATTGAGCCGACCACATCGCACAGTATATCAGACATATACGGAATTCTCCGGCGCAATGGGCTGCGCAGAATTTGGTCGTCGAACTCGATCATGCCGCGCGCGCTGTCTGAGACACTTGCGAAGCTACTGTATTGGATACTGTGATCGACCAGCGCGCCGGGATAACAGATTTGCACGTTCGCCGAACCGATTGCATCGCATTCCATGAGAACATTTGTCAGGAGACCAATTGTATATTGTGTGTCCAGCGCGGGAGGATGTCCATCACCGAAGTTGTTCTGGTAGGTAACGCGACACCGCCCCCGATGAATGCGAATGTCGATTTCTGAACCCGGTTGGAAATAGCTCAGACCATCTCGGATCAATTGTAGGGCGTTCCAGAGATTTTCGGCATGTACGACAGCCTTGCCCAGCAATCCAAGATCTCGGAAGTCCTGCGAGAGCGACGCTTGTAGCAATTCGGCTGATTGCACGCCAAAACGGTCAATTCGATCGAGGATCTCCAAGTAATCTCCGACGGGCATGAGGCTTTCCGCGGAGTCGGGGATCTCGATGCCGACCAGTTCCCTGTGAAGTTTCGTGCATTCGTTGCGGTGCCGTTCGAACGCAAAATTCAAGGGGATAGTCAGTGCACCTGATCGGATTGCCGTTCCGGTCATTTATCTCCGTCCACCAGCTAAGTATTTCGCGTTTCCGGACATCCTTACCAATCGAATCGACTACGCTGGCACTGGGATAAGATTGAACTTCATTCCACAAGTTAGCAATAGAGAGGTGCTTGTCATTGTATATTCGGAAATCCCGCTTGGCCCCTTTTGATCCTCAACGGACGTTGAAGACTGACACTGAAGAAGGGAGGCCCGTGTGATCGCGCTCAAAGCTGTAAAACCGACGGTTTTTGCGGCCATCCTTACCTCCGCGACCGCGATGTCCGCATTTGCGCAATCCGAAAGGCCAAACATCGTTCTGGTCTTCATGGACAATTTCGGCTGGGGAGAGGTTGGCGCCTATGGTGGCGGCATCCTGCGCGGCGCAGCAACGCCGGAAATTGACTCGCTCGCCGAAGAGGGCATGAAGCTTCTGAACTTCAACGTCGAATCCCAATGTGTGCCCAGCCGCTCGGCGATCATGACGGGCCGTTACGCCATTCGCTCGGGCACATCGAAGGTGCCCTTGGGGTCAGGTCTCTACGGCATGACGCAATGGGAATACACAATGGCGGAGATGCTCAAGGACGCTGGCTATGCCACTGGGATGTTCGGCAAATGGCATCTGGGCGACTCGCCCGGCAGATATCCGACGGATCAGGGGTTCGACGAATGGTACGGCATCCCAAACACCACCGACGAAAGTTTCTGGCCGGACAACGCCCTGTTCCGCGAAGACGTGCATCCGCAGGCCAAGTTCGCGCATATCATGGAGGCCAAGCGCGGCGAGGAACCGACCGAGCTCGAAGTCTACAACTCGACCAACCGGCGCACGATTGATGTCGAGATCACCCGACGCTCGGTCGACTTCATCGAACGCAAGGCCGCCGGCGACCAGCCGTTCTTTCTCTACATCCCCTACACGCAGACCCATTTTCCCGTCAGCCCGAGCCCCGAATTCGACGGCGTGACCGGCAACGGCGACTACGCCGACGTGCTGGCGCAGCTCGATCATTATGTCGGCCAGCTGCTCGATGCGGTCGACAATGCCGGGATCAAGGACAACACGGTTTTCATCTTCACCGCCGACAACGGCCCCGAGGGCACCGAACCGCACGAGGGGTTTTCCGGCCCGTGGAGCGGAACTTACTTCACTGGGATGGAGGCTTCGCTGCGCGTACCCTTCCTGATCCGCTGGCCCGGCAAGATCCCCGAGCGCAGAGTGAGCAACGAGATCACGCATGAGCTGGACCTGTTTGCGACCTTAGCCAATATCGCGGGTGGACAGATGCCGGATGACCGCATCATGGACAGCGTCGACCTTACGGACTTCCTATTGGGCGAGCGTGAGCAGTCTGGGCGCGAGTCCGTGGTGATCTATAACGGCACGACCGTCTACGGCGTGAAGTGGCGCAACTGGAAAATGATGATCCGCGAAATACGCAATATGAACGACCCGGACACCAACTACTCAGTGCCAAGGTTCTACAACCTCCTGATTGACCCGAAAGAGCAGCGTCCCACCCGGCTCATCCCCGAAAATCTCTGGGTCCGGTATCCCGCCAGTCAGGTCCTGATCGACCACGCCGCGACGCTGCGCCAGGAGCCGCCAATTCCGGAAGGTACGCTCGATCCTTACCTACCGGAATAACGGGCCGAATTTGCGAACAGCTTTTCTACCGCAACTGGCAATATGAGATGTTAACCAGAAACTCTCACAGGAAACACAGACCAATGATTTCTATTGAGCCCATTCGAACCCTTCTTTCCGGACTGATCGCGGCCATCGGAACGCTCTTACTGTCGATCAAAGTCTTTCCTAGCATTCGTTAAAAATATGAAAGCATCGACACCTTACTCTTTTAACAAAAACAAAATACAAGAATAACAAAACCATAAAGATCAAAAAGACTATCTCGAAGATGCTGCCAAAGGTAGTTGCGGTGGTGACTTTGGCGTCGGCTTCGGTTGCCCACGCTTCCGATGCAGACGTTCTTCCAACCGTCAACGACGAAATTGAAGTATTCAGAAATGCAGCGGGATGGACTGTCTACAAGAACATCACCAGTCAATCGTGCTTTATTTCGCGCTCGGACGAAGTAAATAGTGCAATCCAGATGGGCCTGACGCGGGATAAGGAGTTCGGCTACGTCGGTGCATTTGTGAAGGATTTCGAGCCTGAAGAAGGTGCTAAGGCCATCGGTGTTATCGTGAATGGAAATCTCTATGTTGGCGAGTCAAGACCGCAAACTGAACGGTAGCTTTCAGTCCGGTACCATTCTGATTTTACCTACCGTCTTCACCGCTCGCTGACCGCGCCTTCGCGATTGGACTTATTCTGATGCTCCGGTTAGCCTGAGCGAGAAGTAAGGAGCTTCAAATATGAGCGCGAAAACTTTGGTTTCTGTGGTGTGTGTTACACTTATGTCAGTTGCTGTCCCGGTCTTTGCAGGTAATGGAAAAGCCCAGGGTGCCAAGCATTCTGGCCCAGGCATTATAGTTCATTGTCCGCCCGGATTGGCGAAAAAAAACCCACCCTGCATCCCACCAGGGCAAGTTAAGAAGATTTATCCAGATTTTCATCCTCGCTATGACGTCGGGGACCGGATCTACAGAGATTATCGGATTATCCGGGATGTGAGGCGCTATGGGCTACGTGATGACTATCTGTATTATCTCGTTGGTCGGGAAATCTTTCATATTAGCCCGGAAACAGGACGCGTTATTGCATTCGTTGGGCTTGCGGACGCGCTGCTGGACTTTCAGTAGGTAAGCACGGTTTTGCGCGCCGTCCCCAGGCAAGTCGAGCCTAAACTGAACGTGCCCTATTGAGACGAGGGCGGGGCCTCACATTGAGAAGCGAAGGCATGACATGGAGCCCGTGCTTGGCCCTACAGAGGATCGATTGCGTCGCCTGTTCATTTAGCGTTCCTAAACAATCTTTCCCACGGTCGGTAAGCTCCGCGATGCAGCCGGTGAATGACAGCTTTGCGGACACAGTGGCTATTTGAAGACCTAGACTAAGAGATGTCTGTTTTCGCAGGAATCAACTTTGAGATCACGAGGCCCATCAACATTCCGGCCAGGCTGGCGACGCTCTCGTAAACACCAATTACCAAAATCATAAGCGCAGGATAGGGGTCGTCAGTTGAGGGCTGCCAAGTAAACGCAACGCAAATAGCAAATAGGGCAATGATACCAACCATCAGGCTCCAGTAGACCCTCCAGTAACCCAATCGAGCCAGGATCGCTCCCAATACCGAAAGGCAACTGAAGACGAGAAACAAGTAACTCATAACACTCATTGTTCGAGCTCGGCAAAGTCTGGCAAGCGCTGCAAGCGCCGTTGAAAATCCCCGTCGCGACCCACGGCATTTAGGTAAAACCTGTGCAGTGCGACCTCTTCGGGGTCCCCGGGGTACGTCTCTGCTATCTCAGCTACCGAGTAGCCCATTTTCGTCAGGACGCGTTTCCGGTCAAATGACAGAGAGAAGTTGAAAGGTTTTCCTTCTGATACAAGCGACTCGCAGTTTTCACGGCTGAAGTAGTAACCATCATGAAGCCAACCGGCCGCCTCAACCACAAATCGGCATAGAAATGGATTCAGCGAACTAACCGCCGAGTAAAGGAAGCACCGTGACCGCTCACGGTATATTTGGGTGCCGGGGCTGTTGAAATGCAGCCGTGATTCTGCGTTGGGGGATATTCGTTCGCAGAGTTCACTAGCCCCGAAATCAAGTGCCATGGCCGTGTAAGCAACTTCAAACGCGTTCGGTTTTCGCGTTTCAGCCACCGCGATGCTGGGAGCAAGAAAGACAAGTAGGCCAAGGCCTATTTGGCTAGCCCTCCGTAATACGGTGATTGGTTTTCTCCGGGCTTCCATGGATGAGCCCCTCATAAAATGCAAAAAGCCTTTATGGCGACAGTATATCCTATCCACCTGTTGATACAGGCTTCACGAATTGGCGTAGTTGCCTGAGCGTCCGCTATGCGGGACAAACCAGCCGTTCGCTGCAGCGCCGCGTTTGTAGGCCTTTTGGATGAACTCTTTGCGGATGAATCTGCCGGTGGCGAGCAAACCAGCCGTTCGCAGTATCGCTGCACCTTCAATCCTTTCGAACGAAGGGCTCTGCTACCCAGCTTTACGCTATGTCTGAACGTATGCCTCCTGACGGAGGCACATTTCTCCGGTTTTCGCTGCTGGCTCACCTCGCTGCGCTCGCGAGCCTATACCTGATCGATTTTCTGAGTTTCTTGGTTTCGTTGCATTGGCCGAAGTCGACATCTTCCTACAGCGGGTGGGATGACTACTACGGAGGATTTTTTGAAACGCCGCTTTTCTTTTTCATGTGGGGAGGCCTCTCCAGTTATTTCCTCAGTATCTTTGCCGGGTTTATGCTTGCTAAACGGTTACCTCTGAGTTTACGCCGCATTCTGGTCGTGGCCGTCATCGTCGGGTTTTTTGGCACCTTGCCGGGTACAGTCCTTCTTCTTTTCATTGACGCAGACCTTGGGGCCACTACGACGGACCTACTAATATCCGGTTTAGGAGTCCTCGGCTTCGGTGCGGCAATGGGGTTGATGGGCGGCGCATGGGTTTGGGTGTTGTGCCGGAGGAAATGCCCTGTCGCCCTCGTAGCTCCAGACAAGGTGTCACCGCTATGGACCGTTTTGTTCGGAACAATTCCGGCAGCTCTACATTGGCACTTCCTCCTTCATTCCTTCCTGTAATTGTGTCTATGCGGCACCTTTTTTCATGGAGCCGCTAATAGATTTGATAGAGCCAAGGACCAAGAAGAGGAAGCAATACTCCCCTTACCAGCCCGAGAGAAACAAGGAGGCTTACGAGCGCCAACCCTACGGTCTTGAGGGCGGTTGTGTTTGAATTGAATTTGGCCAAGACCAAAGCTCTTGATGCCGTCATGCAGAAGAACAAGAGAAAGATGAGCGGCAAAAAAAGAAACAGTGGCTTCGTTTCTTCCTGAATACCAATGATGGACACGTAGGCAACGCTAGGTTGAAGAATGAACAGCACGAGCAGCATAGGGCCGGCGTAAAGGGCAAGCTGCTTAAGGTTCTTCGCAAAGAACGGCGACAGAGCCAGCACCACCATTGCAATATCAATTGCCAAAAAATCCTCCTGAATTTTGCCGAACCACGATCGGTGCCCAACGTTAACCGTGGGCCGAAATAGCTATTTGATAAGTGTCAATCTGCGTCGAAGGCATGGTCCGGTTTGGGCTCGTAGCGGTCATCTGAGAGAATTGATCGGGAAAACGACTGCGATGCGAGAAACCTGAAGCCCAGGATCGATAATGCAACTACGGCGCTGGTGCGTTGAGCCTAGACCCCGTTCCAAAATCTGCTCAATCTTGTGCGTTCTTCCGACTATTCGCGGATGCAGAGAAGGCCGCACTGCTATACCCGGGCAAATCCTGCCCTGCGCTGTCTTCCAATTGTTCTGGCGAATCTCAATTGAACCAAAAATGAACCATCTTCGGAATATGCCGTCAGAACTCATGGTTAATGCATTGATTTTAATGGCGCACCTGAGAGGATTCGAACCTCTGGCCTCTGCCTTCGGAGGGCAGCGCTCTATCCAGCTGAGCTACAGGTGCCTGACACGCTCTATACGCATCTTGCAGGCGCGTTACAATCGCTTTCAAACGCCCTGAAACAGGTGCGGCTTGGCCAGAGCCAGAGCCCGCTTAGGCGAAAAGCTCGTGGCACAACTCCAGCGCGTCGACCAGCACATCCACTTCGGCTTCGGTGTTATACATCCCGAACGAGGCACGGCAGGTCGCGTTGATATCCATGAACTCCATCAGCGGTTGCGCGCAGTGCTGACCCGCACGGACCGCCACGCCCTTCTTGTCGAGCACCGTGGAAATGTCATGGGCATGCGCGGCCCCCTCCAACGTGAAGGAGAAGATCCCGCCCTTGTCCGCGCTCTGGCCTTGAACGTTCAACCAGTTCAGCCCGTCGAGCTTTGTGCGTGCGTAGTCGCGCAGGGTGTTCTCATGGGCCATGATATTGTCCAGCCCAAGCGCCATCATGTAATCGAGCGCCACGCCCAGCCCGATCATCTGCACGATACCGGGGGTGCCGGCCTCGAACTTCATCGGCGGGTCGTTATAGATCACCTCGTCGCGATGCACATCGCGGATCATGTCGCCGCCGCCGATAAAGGGGCGCATTTCCGCCATCCGCTCGGACTTCACAAAAATCGCACCGGATCCCGACGGACCATAGAGCTTGTGACCCGTGATCGCGTAGAAATCACAGCCGATATCCTGCACGTCGACCGGCATATGGACCGCCGCCTGCGATCCGTCGACCAGCACCGGCACACCTTTGGCGCGCGCGCCCGCACAGATCGATTTGACGTCGACCTTGGTGCCCAGCACGTTTGACATCTGCGTCACGGCCACAAGCTTGGTGCGCGGCGTGATCGCATCAATCACTTTCTGGGGGTCCAGATCGCCATTGGCGTCCACCTCGACCCAGACCAGCTTCACGCCCTGACGTTCGCGCAGGAAATGCCATGGCACGATATTGGCATGGTGCTCCATAATGCTCAGCACGATCTCGTCACCGGCTTCCATACGGGGCATGGCCCAGCCATAGGCGACCATGTTGATGCCCTCGGTCGTGCCCGAGTTCATTACGATCTCGTCCTCGGAGCCCGCGTTGAGGAAGCGCGCCAGAGTGCCGCGCACGCTCTCGTATTTCTCGGTCGCGAGGTTTGAAAGGTAATGCAGGCCCCGATGCACATTCGAGTATTCTTCCGCATAAGCCCGCGTGATGGCATCGATCACCACCTGCGGTTTCTGCGAAGAGGCGCCATTGTCGAGATAGACCAGAGGTTTCCCGTTCACCTCCCGTGACAGGATCGGGAAATCCTGCCGCACGGCTTCAACATCAAACACGTCCGATCTCCATTCCAAACAGCGCCGCGATAAGCCCGGCAATGATGCTGAGGCCGAAGCCCACCGCAAACATCGACACCATGATCCCGACAAGGACCAGCGGGATCGATGTAAACCCGTGCAGCACCGCGACGAAATTCACGTAGAGCCACAAGAAAAGCGCCACGCTGCCAAACCCGATCAGGGACGCCAGGAACGGCGAGATCAAAAGCACCCCAAGCTGGACCACCTGTATCATCAGCATGATGGCCTGCAACCAGATCACGAGGCTCAGGCTCTCGTTGAACTCGCCGGTGCCGCCAAAGCCGCGGCCGACAAAATGGGTGCAGATCACCATGATCATCAGCACGCCCAGAACCACGATTGCCGACAGCAAAGGCGAGGTCAGGAATTGCGCCGTAAGTTCAGGCGCGCCCGAAGGCGGCGCCAGCATTGACGCCAGACGCGACAGGACGCCCGATGAAACAACGATCAGCGCCATGATCATCCACAGCACATCGCGCCCGAACGAGAAGGAGAGGATCGTCGTCGCCCCTTCCCGCGGGTTCGTGATCGTGAGTTTCATCAGGTTCAGTATTTGAGCGAGCATTCTTTTCAGGCCTTTTCAGCCGCGATCAATCCGTTGATCCAGATAAACAGGAATACGCCAAAGGCGAGAAGAGAGGTAAGCGAAAGCTCCGGTCCCGGTCCGATAAATCCGGCAACAAGGCCTTGCAGCAACACCAGCGGCACACTGGCCAGCAGCGCCCAGAAGAGCGCCAGCCGTGCACTGACATACCGTCCCTGCCCGCCAAAGACGCGCGCCACCAGATGCGACAGTGCGGCCAAACCGTAAAGCGCCAGGGGCGCCATCATGACCGTGCCCACGAAGGCCGCGCCCGCAAGCGCTTCAAACGGGGGGTCGCCACCGCTCAGATGCACCTCGCGGGCCAGGCCCGGCAACCGCGCCACGAAAAACAGCACACAGGCGGTCATCACCCAAGCCAGGGCGCGTTCTTCACCCGCCCCCTGGTCCAGATGCGCTTTGAGCACGGCACGCGGCGCGCGATAGCTGCGCAGGATGGCCGAAACCGTCGACATGGATCAGCCGCGCCGCCGCGCCAGCCAATCCTCAAGGCGACCATGCAGATCTTCGGCGATGGTCTCGTCTTCGATCTCCTCAAGGGCCTCGGCCAGAAACGCCAGAACCAGCAGGTCTTGCGCATCGTCCTTCGGAACACCGCGCGACTGCAGGTAGAACAGCGCTTCCTCGTCGATCGCGCCAGAGGTGGAGCCGTGCGAACAGGCCACGTCATCAGCGTAGATCTCGAGCTCCGGCTTGGCCAGGAACTGGCTGTCACCGTCAAGCAGCAGGGACTGGCTGATCTGGTAGCCGTCGGTCTTCTGGGCCCCCTCTTTGACAAGGATCTTGCCCTGGAACACGCCGGTCGCACCGTTGCGCAGCACCTTCTTGAACACCTGACGGCTTTCGCAGTTCAGGGCGTCATGGGTGACGAAAACGGTGTCGTCGTGATGGAAGTCGCCATCGCCAACCGCCGCACCGGCCACATGGGCCACGGCGTTGTCACCGGTCAGCTCGATGACGCATTCATTGCGGGTCATCACGCCGTTTGCGGTCAGGGTGAAGGATTTGAACGTGCTCTCCTCGCCAAGCCGCGCGAAATTATGGGTCGCGGCACGACGCTCGTGGTCGCGGCCCTGTGCACGGACATGGTGGAACGCGGCGCCATCGGCAATGTCGATCTCCATGACCTTGTTGAAGCGTGCCGCGGCGGGACCGCTTTCGAGCACGGTGACATCGGCCCCTTTCTCGACCTTGACGCAGTGATGCAGGATCGCGTCGCTGGTCTCGGACTTGTGCAGATACACAAGCGCGATCGGCTTGGAGACCTTGCCGGTGGCCCGGATCAGGACGCCATCGGTTGCAAAGGCCGTGTTGAGCGCGGCGAGCGGGCGCTGGACAGGCACCTGCCCGTTTGCTTCCAGAACGCCGTAAAGGTCCTTGGCCCAGTGGATATCGGCCTTGGCGGCCTCGCTCAGACGGGTGATTTCCACGCCCTCGAGGCTCAGATCATCAGAGGCCTCTGCATCGAACACGCCATCGACGAAAACCACCTTCAGGCGGTCAAGCTCACCGAAAACCGGAGTTTCCTGCGCCTCGAAAATCGATGCCGGCACCGGCTGCGCCGAGGTCAGTGACGCGGGGTTGGTGAACTTCCAGTATTCGTCGCGGGCAGCGGGAAGGCCGGCCGCCTGAACACGGGCCAGCGCTTCGGCCCGGGCGGTTGTCGCCCACTGGCCCCCTTGCGGCAGCGACAGCGTATCAAGCCTGTCCTGCGTGCTGGTCTGTTTTGCTTGCGAAAGGGCCATTACGCCACCTCCGCCAGAATGTCGGCGTAACCGTTGGTTTCCACCTCGAGCGCCAGCTCGGGGCCACCGGTCTTGACGATGCGACCCTCGGCCATGATGTGCACGACATCGGGTTTGATGTGGTCGAGAAGACGCTGGTAGTGGGTGATCACGAGGAAGGAACGGCCCTCGGAGCGCAGCGCGTTCACCCCCTCGGCCACCAGCTTCATGGCGTCCACGTCGAGACCGGAATCGGTCTCGTCGAGAATGCACATCTTGGGCTCGAGCATCGCCATCTGAAGGATCTCGTTGCGCTTCTTCTCACCGCCGGAGAAGCCCACGTTGACAGGGCGCTTGAGCATGTCGGCGTCGATCTTGAGGCTCTTGGCCTTCTCCCGCACGAACTTGAGGAAATCGGCTGCGCTCATCTCCTCTTCACCGCGCGCCTTGCGCTGCGCGTTCACCGCGGTGCGCAGGAACGTCATGTTGCCCACGCCGGGGATCTCGACGGGATACTGAAACGCCAGAAACAGGCCGGCCGCCGCGCGCTCTTCCGGCTCCATCTCGAGCACGTCTTCGCCGTCCAGATCGGCCTCACCCGCGGTGACCTCGTAGCCGTCCTTGCCCGAAAGCACGTAGGACAGGGTCGATTTGCCCGAGCCGTTCGGGCCCATAATCGCGTGCACCTTCCCGTCCTCGACGGTCAGGTCGACACCTTTCAGAATCTGCTTCTCTTCTTCTTCAAGTTTGACGTGTAGGTTTTTGATTTCCAGCATTGTTCTTCCTCTGGTCAACGCCATTTCAGCGTAGTTGTCTTGAACTGCGACAGCATCCGGTCGCGTATATGAAATTTCGTGTTCCGGGTCTCTTTAAGGGTCGGTCCCGAGCGCGCTCCCCCGGCCTGACGCCGGGGGCTCAAGGCTCGAAGCTTACCCGACAGAGCCTTCCAGCGAGATCGCGACGAGCTGCTGTGCTTCCATGGCAAACTCCATCGGCAGCGCCTGCAGCACGTCCTTGCAGAACCCGTTGACCACGAGCGCCACGGCTTCTTCCTCGTCCATGCCGCGCTGGCGGCAATAGAACAGCTGATCGTCGTCGACCTTGGAGGTTGTCGCCTCATGCTCGACACGGCTCGAGTTGTTCTTGACCTCGATATACGGCACCGTGTGCGCGCCGCATTTGTCCCCGATCAGAAGGCTGTCACACTGGGTGTAGTTGCGCCCGTTCTGTGCCTTCGGATGCATCGAGACAAGGCCGCGATACGTGTTCTGCGCCTTGCCTGCCGAGATCCCCTTGGAGACGATCCGCGACTTGGTGTTCTTGCCAAGATGCACCATCTTCGTGCCGGTATCGGCCTGCTGCATGTTGTTGGCAATCGCGATCGAGTAGAACTCGCCCTGGCTTTCATTGCCGCGCAGGATGCAGGACGGGTATTTCCACGTCACCGCAGAGCCGGTCTCGACCTGCGTCCACATCACCTTGGAGCGATCGCCCCGGCAATCGGCACGCTTGGTCACGAAGTTGTAGATGCCGCCGACGCCGTTCTCGTCGCCCGGATACCAGTTCTGGACGGTCGAATACTTGATCTCCGCATCTTCCAGCGCCACCAGTTCCACGACAGCCGCGTGCAGCTGGTTGGTGTCGCGCATCGGCGCGGTGCAGCCCTCAAGATAGCTGACATAAGAGCCCTTGTCGGCAATGATCAGCGTCCGCTCGAACTGGCCGGTATTCTCGGCATTGATCCGGAAATAGGTGCTGAGCTCCATCGGGCAGCGCACGCCCGGCGGCACGTAAACGAACGAGCCGTCCGAGAAGACCGCACTGTTGAGCGTGGCAAAGAAGTTGTCGGTCACCGGAACGACCGAACCGAGGTATTTCTTGACCAGTTCCGGATGCTCGCGGATCGCTTCCGAGATCGAGCAGAAGATCACGCCGGCCTTCTTCAGCTCTTCCTGGAAGGTCGTGCCGACGGAGACACTGTCAAACACCGCGTCCACGGCAACCTTGCGCCCTTCGGCGGGCGCATCCTCTGCGCCTTCGACGCCGGCAAGGATCATCTGCTCTTTGAGCGGAATGCCAAGTTTCTTGTAGGTTTCCAGCAGCTTGGGATCGACATCGTCCAACGATTTCGGCTTCTCGGCCATCGATTTGGGCGAAGCGTAGTAATAGACGTCCTGATAGTCGATCTTGGGATAGTCGACCATCGCCCATTCCGGCTCGGCCATCTTTTCCCAGCGCTCGAACGCCTGCAGACGCCATTCGGTCATCCACTCCGGCTCTTCGTTCTTCTCGGAAATCAGCCGCACGATATCTGGGTTCACGCCCTTCGGGGCATAATCCATCTCGATCTCGGTTTCCCAGCCGTATTTATACTTTCCGCCGACCTCACGCACCGCATCCACGGTTTCCTGATCGACGCCTTCCTTGACCTCAGTGGTGTCCAAAGCACTCATGCTGGTCTCCCTTATCCGGACGCCCGCGTCCGATTGCCTTCATTTCCTGCTCAGGCCGCGCGGGCCCGAAACCTCTTTTCCGCCGCCAGCCAGGCTTCGGCGAATCTCAACACGTCCTCTTCGCGCGTGTCCGGCCCCAAAGAGACCCGCACCGCGCTGGCGGCCACACGATCCTCAAAGCCCATCGCCTTGAGAACACGGCTCGCCCGCACCTTCCCGCTCGAGCAGGCCGAACCCGCAGAGATCGCGAAACCCGCGAGATCCATCTGCATCACCTGCGTCTCGCCCTTCCATCCGGGAGTGGCAAAACAGCTGGTGTTCGGGAGGCGCACACTGTCTTTCCCGACAAAAATAGTATTCTTTGCCTCGGCCTCAATGGCCTTTTCTAGAATATTTCTAAGTTCTGCAACCCTATCCCAGACTCCATTTTCAATTTCACCCTGTGCAAACTCCGCGGCCGCCCCGAATCCGGCGATCCCGATCACGTTTTCAGTGCCCGAGCGGCGGCCCATTTCCTGCCCGCCCCCCTTGATCCGCGCAGCCACATCAACACCTTGCCGAACCACCAGCGCACCGACGCCTTTGGGCCCGCCCAGCTTATGGGCGGAGATCAAAGCCCGTGTGGCGCCCGACCATGCGAACGCAACCGGCATCTTGCCGAAAGCCTGCGTCATGTCGCTGAGCGCCAGATCGGGCGGCAGCGCCTGCACCACACCGGTCTCGCTATTGGCGAGCTGCAAAACAGAACGGTCCGGCGCACTCACCTGCGCTTTGCCCTGCGCATCAACCGGCAGAGCTTCTGCGACCCAGGCCGCGACCGCCTCATGCTCCACCGCACTTCCGTCCCAGTCCTGCCCGGCACAGGCCAACGCGGCCGCCTCCGTGGCCGACGAGGTAAAGATCACATCCGCCCCGGACGCACCGAACGCCTCGGCCACCTGCCCGCGGGCACGCTCGATCAGGGCTTTCGCCGCACGCCCCTCGGCATGCACGCTCGACGGGTTGCCGACCACGTCCATGGCGGCGATCATCGCCTCACGCGCGGCCGCCGACAAAGGCGCTGTCGCGTTGTAATCGAGATAGACGCGGGTCATGACCTGTCTTTCATGTCTTTGAAATATCCCCGCCGGAGGCACGCGACAGAGCCGTTATCGCAACACCGGGGCTCATGTATCGTCGACCACGGTAAACAGCGTCGGCACGGCCGGGCACGGGGTCAACTCATTGGCGACAACGTCCGACAGCCGCGTCTGGTGAAGGAAAACATAGACATGGGCGCTGAGGCTCTCCCAGAGCCGGTTGGTCATCGATTGCGCCTTGGAGCCCGACAGGCCGCCGGATGCTCCTGCGCCCGTATGCATGGCGCTCACCGTCTCGTCCACCGCGGCAAGGATCTCCGAGACCCGGATCGAGTCCGGCGATTTGGCAAGCTTGTAGCCGCCCCCCGGACCCCGCACGGAGGTCACAAGCCCTGCGCGGCGCAGTTTCACGAACAACTGCTCGAGATAGGGAAGCGAAATGTCCTGACGCTTGGAAATCTCTCCCAGCGAGACCAGACCGCTGTCCTGCTCCTGCGCCAGATCGGCCAGCGCGACCATCGCGTAACGGCCTTTCGTGCTGAGTTTCATCGCCTAACTTTCCTGAATTCCATTGACCTTACAGGGCACAGACCTTAACTCAAATCTGACCGAAAGCGCGGGCACAACCCGTGAACTTAGAATAATTCTAGATTACCTGAGTCTTTACGTCAAGAAAGATGGCGTCAGCAAAAGCGGCTCAGGCTGTCATTACGAGGTACACGCGAGACATGCCCGAAGTAATTTTTCCCGGACCGGAAGGGCGTCTGGAAGGCAGATATCACCCGCACAAGACCAAGGACGCGCCGATTGCAATCATCCTGCATCCGCATCCGCAGTTCGGCGGGACGATGAACAACCGCGTCGTCTACAACCTCCACTACACGTTCTTCAACATGGGCTTCAACGTCCTGCGCTTCAATTTCCGCGGCGTCGGCCGCAGCCAGGGCGAATATGACCAGGGCATCGGCGAGCTCTCCGATGCGGCCTCCGCCCTCGACTACCTGCAATCGATGAACCAGAACGCCAAGCATTGCTGGGTTGCAGGCTTCTCGTTTGGCGCATGGATCGGCATGCAGCTTCTGATGCGCCGGCCCGAGATCACCGGGTTTATCTCGGTCTCGCCGCCTGCGAACATGTATGATTTCTCATTCCTCGCGCCCTGCCCGGCCAGCGGGCTGATCATCAACGGTCTGGGCGACCGCGTGGCACCGCCGCCGGACACGGTCAACCTCGTCAACAAACTGCACGAGCAGAAGGGCATCACGATCACCCATCAGGAAGTCGAAGGGGCCGGTCACTTCTTCGAAGACGACCACATGGACACGCTCACGGGCTCCGTCGAGGAATACGTCAAGCGCCGCCTGACCGAGAACACCCGTTAAACGGCGAGACCCGCCAAACCGCAGAAATCCGGCACAGTCTCAGGCCCGCAGCCTTTGCCCCGCGGGATCGAAGGGCGGTTTGTCGAGCACAACGCCGCGATGCGGCTGGCCGAGGATCATCACGTCGACCTCCGCACCCGGGGCGACACTCTTGAGAAACCCCAGCGCCAGAGACTTGCCGACCGTATAGCCGTAAGTCCCCGAACTGACCCGTCCGACAGGCGTGCCATCGGGCAAAAAGACCGGCTCCCCGCCCGAGGCATCCGCGTCCCCGACATCGCGCACCTCGATGATGGCCAGCGTCTCGCGCGGGGCGTTCTCACGGATCTCCTCATAGGCCGCCTTGTTGAGGAAATCCTTCTCCATCTTGATCAACCGGTCGAGCCCGACCTCCTGCGGCCAGTATTCCGGTGAGTATTCCCGGCTCCACGAGCCATACCCTTTCTCGACCCGCAGGCTCATCAATGCGCGCGAGCCGACGGGCCCGGCCCCGATCTCCCGACCTGCCTCGATCAGCGCGCTGTAAAGCGCGACCTGATCGTCTGTCGCGCAATGCAACTCCCAGCCCAGATCGCCGGTAAAGGACACCCGCAAGGCCACGACCTCGATCCCCGCCAGCTCAATGCGTCTGGAGCGCATGAACGGGAAGGCCCCGGTCGACAGATCGGCGTTGGTCAGCCGTTGAAGGAGCGCGCGCGACTGCGGCCCCGCCACGTTGAAGCCGCACATCTCTTCGGTCACGCTGCGCAACGCCACGTCGCCTGTGCGCGGAACAGCGTCGAAGAACCGGCGGTGATAGCGCTCTGCCATGCCCGAGCCAATCACCATGAATTCGTCCGCCCCAAGCCGTGTGACGGTGAAATCGCCCGCGATGCCGCCGCGTTTGCCGATCAGAGGCGTCAGGCAGGAGCGACCGACCTCGCGCGGCATGGTATTGGCGAAGAGCGCGTTGAGCCAAGCCTCGGCCCCGGCGCCGGTGACCGAGTATTTCGCGAAGTTCGAAATATCGATGATGCCAGCCACATCGCGCAGCATCCGGCACTCCGCGCCCACCGGTTCAAACCAGTTCTGCCGCGTGAACCCGTTGGTATCCCGCGTCCCCGGCGTGTCGGAGAACCACAAAGGATGCTCCCATCCGTAGTTAAGCCCGAAAACCGCGCCCATGTCGCGCTGCATGTCATAAACGGGCCGCGTGCGCACCGGACGACCGGCCTCCCGTTCCTCGTTGGGAAAATGGATCGAGAAACGATGGGCATATTGATCGCCCACCCGCGCCTTGGTGAAGGCCTTGCCGGCCCAGCTTCCGAACCGCGCAAGATCCCACGCGAACATGTCCAGATGCGGCTCTCCGGTCACGATCCACTCCGCCGTCAGATGCCCCAGCCCGCCCGATTGCGAAAAGCCGGGAATGATGCCGTTGCAGCAGAAATAGCCCTTGAGTTCCGGCACCGGCCCGAACAGCGCGTTGCTGTCGGGCGACCAGATCATCGGCCCGTTGATGACACGCTTGATCCCTGCCGTGCCCACCGCGGGCACACGGTCGATCGCGCGCATCATGTTGTCCTCGATCCGCTCGAGATCATCGGCAAAAAGCTCGTGACCGAAGCCCTGCGGGGTGCCGTCTTCCGCCCAGAACCGGACATCCTTTTCATAGGCCCCCACCAGAAGCCCCTGGCCCTCCTGGCGCAGGTAATATTCGCCATCGCGGTCGGCCACGGAAGGCAGGCGCCGGTCCATCGCAGCGATCTCGGCAATGGTCTCGGTGACGAAATACTGGTGTTCGGTGGGCAGGAGCGGCAGGTCGATCCCCGCAAGCGCGGCCACCTCGCGGCCCCACAGACCGGCGGCATTGACCACCACATCGGTGCGGATGTCGCCCTTGGGCGTGCGCACGATCCAACTGCCATCGGGCTGCTGCTCGGTGCCTGTGACCGGCGTGAAGCGGTGGATCTCAGCCCCGTTCTGCCGTGCGCCTGCCGCGTAGGCCTGCGTGACGCCCGAGGGGTCCACATTGCCGCCGTCAGGCTCATACATGATGCAGCGGATCCCGTCGAAATCGACCAGCGGATGGAGCTTTTCGGCCTCTGCACGGGAAATCTCGTGGAAATTCAGCCCGTAATATTTCGCCTTGGCCGCCTGCAATCTCAGCTGGTGTTCGCGCGCCTGCGTCTGCGCGAGATAGAGCGAGCCGGGTTGAAACACCCCGCAGCCCTGCCCCGTGGCCGCCTCCAGCTCCTTGTAGAGGTTCATCGTGTAGTGCTGGATACGGGTGATGTTGTTGTTGTCGTGAAGCCCGTGAATATTGGCCGCGGCATGCCAGGTGGAGCCGCTGGTCAACTCGTCGCGCTCCAGCAGCACGACATCGCGCCAACCAAGCTTGGTGAGGTGATAGAGGATCGAGCAGCCGATGACGCCGCCTCCGATCACGACAGCCTGGGCATGGGTCTTCATGGTTGCGGTCCCTCTTATACGGATGAGTCGCCTTCAGCCTAGCGCGCCCGCCCCGATCCGTTTGCCGCAAGGCGACATTCGGTGTCGCAGTGATACAAGCCCGAAACAGGCTCGGATTCGCAAAGCGCCCATGCAAAGGTGGGCAGAATTTCCAACCTTGCCACGAGGATACACTGCGATGATGACGCTCAAATCGAAACTCCAATCCACCGGGGACGTGCTGAGCATGCATATCTGCACGATCCCCTCGGCAACCGTGTCTCAAACCATGGCCGCAGCCGGTGCGGATTCGATCATCGTGGATCTCGAACACGGCGCCATCGATTACGCCGATGCCCACGCCATGATCGCCGCCACCGCGGGCACAGGCTGCGCGCCGATGGTCCGCATTGCCAAGAACACCCCGACCGATGCCAAACGCGCGCTTGATCTGGGGGCCGAGGGTCTGGTGTTTCCACTGATCCGGACGGCACAGGACGCCGCAGAGGCCGTCGCGGCCCTGAAATACCCGCCAGCCGGCACACGCGGGTTCGGCCCGTTCCTCGCACAAGCCCGCTGGCAAACCGGGCTGCTGGGATACCGCGACGCGGTGGAAGACAAACTGGTCAGCTGCCTTTTGGTTGAAACGAAAGACGCGGTCCGCAACATCGACGAAATCTGCGCCGTGCCCGGGATCGACCTGCTGGTCCCGGCCCCGTTCGACCTCTCCACCGATCTGGGCGTCTCTGGCCAGTTCAACCATCCCGATTTCACAACAGCAATCGCCACGATCGAAAAAGCCGCGCAAAAGGCCGGTATCCCTCTGGGCGGTGTCGGGCTGACGGAAGATCAGGCCAAGGCGCTGATCGGCCGCGGCTACCGCGTGATCGTGGGCTTCGACGTGATCTGGCTCGACCAAAAGACCCGTGAAACCCAAGGCTGGCTCGGGCGCTAAACACCGAAAGCGCACGTCCGCTTTCATGTCTCTTCAAATATCCCCGCCGGAGGCGGAACCACCGGCAGACCCCGGAGGGCCGGGAACCGACATTTCCCGTCGCCTGCGGACTTGTGCCCCGCCACGCCGCTATCGCACTCTGACAGCAGACAGGCGTGCGGAGGAGCAAAATGCAGCAAACAACGCGGGTTGCGGTGATCGGGGGCGGTGTCGTGGGCTGCTCGGTGCTCTACCACCTGACCAAGCTCGGCTGGTCGGATGTCACCCTGATCGAACGCTCAGAGCTGACATCGGGCTCGACTTGGCACGCGGCGGGCGGGTTCCACACCCTGAACGGCGACACCAACATGGCCGCGCTGCAAGGCTATACGATCCGGCTCTACCGCGAGCTTGAAGAGATCACCGGCATGTCCTGCGGCCTGCACCATGTGGGCGGTGTGACACTGGCCGACAATCGCGACCGATTCGACATGCTCGTGGCCGAACGCGCCAAGCACCGCTACATGGGGCTCGAGACCGAGATCGTGGGCCCCGAAGAGATCGCTCGGATCGCGCCCATCACCAATCTCGACGGGATCATCGGGGCCCTCTACGACCCGCTCGACGGGCATCTCGACCCCTCAGGCACAACCCACGCCTACGCAAAAGCGGCGCGGATGGGGGGCGCGTCGATCCTCACCCACACCAAGGTGGTCGAAACCAACCAGCGCGCTGACGGCAGTTGGGACGTGGTCACCGACAAGGGCACGATCCACGCCGAACATGTCGTCAACGCCGCCGGTCTCTGGGCGCGCGAAGTGGGCGCCATGGCGGGGGTCTATTTCCCGCTACACCCGATGGAGCATCAGTATCTCGTCACCGATGATCTGCCCGAGATCTACGAACGCGACCATGAACATCCCCACGTGATGGACCCGGCCGGCGAAAGCTACCTGCGGCAGGAAGGACGGGGCCTGTGCATCGGCTTTTACGAACAGCCCTGCAAACCCTGGGCGGTGGACGGCACCCCATGGGATTTCGGCCATGAACTACTGCCCGACGATCTCGACAAGGTCGAAGACAGCGTCGCCTTCGCCTATCGCCGCTTTCCCGTGCTCGAGCGCGCCGGAATCAAATCCGTCATCCACGGCCCCTTCACCTTCGCGCCCGACGGCAACCCGCTGGTCGGCCCCGTGCCGGGGATGCGCAACTACTGGTCGGCCTGCGCCGTGATGGCCGGCTTCAGCCAGGGCGGCGGTGTCGGACTGATGCTCGCGCAATGGATGGTCGAGGGGGAAACCGAACGCAACACCTTCGCCATGGATTGCGCCCGTTTCGGCGACTGGATTACACCCGGCTATACCCGCCCCAAGGTGATCGAGAACTACCAGCGCCGGTTTTCGGTCAGCTATCCCAACGAGGAGCTTCCCGCCGCCCGGCCCCACAACACGACCCCGATGTATGACATGTTCGACAAGCTCGGCGCGGTCTGGGGGCACCAGTTTGGCCTCGAAGTCCCGAACTACTTCGCCGAAGGTGACGAGCCGCGCTTCGAAACGCCCTCCTTCCGTCGCTCCGACGCGTGGGACGCCACCGCACGCGAGGTTCGCACCGTCCGCCACGGCGTGGGCATCAACGAGGTGCACAACTTCGGGAAATTCCGCATCACCGGCACAAACGCCCGTGGCTGGCTTGACCGGATCATGGCCGGCCATATCCCGAGACCGGGTCGCATCTCGCTCACGCCGATGCTCTCCCCGAAAGGCAGGGTGATCGGCGATTTCACCGTTTCCTGCCTCGGTGAGGAAACCTTCCAGCTGACCGCCAGCTACGGCGCCCAAGCCTACCACCACCGCTGGTTCGCCCAACATGAGGATCCGGACGTAAACATCGAAAATATATCGGATAAGCTGACAGGGTTTCAAATCGCCGGCCCCCGGGCCCGCACCCTTTTGCAGGCCTGTACACGCCCGGATATCTCGGACATCAAGTTTATGGATTTGCGGCGCATGACAATCGGACAGACCGACTGCATCGTGCAAAGGATCAGCTACACCGGCGATCTCGGCTACGAAATCTATACCGATCCCATGCAGCAGCGCGCGCTCTGGGACATCCTTTGGCGCGAAGGCCAGAGCCTTGACCTCAAACCCTTCGGCATGCGTGCGATGATGTCGCTCAGGCTCGACAAGTTCTTCGGCTCGTGGTTGTCGGAGTTCTCCCCTGACTATACCGCCGCCGAAACGGGGCTCGACCGCTTTATCAGCTTCCGCAAAGACGCCGATTTCATCGGCCGCGCTGCCGCCGAGGCCGAGCGGGACGCGCCACCCCCCCGAAAACTCTGCGCCTTCGAGGTCGATGCAAGCGATGCCGATGTCACCGCCTATGAACCGGTTTTTATTGACGGGAAAGTTGCCGGGTTCTGCACGTCAGGCGGCTATTCACACCATGCGGAAAAATCCATAGCACAGGCTCTGATCCCGCGAACACAAGCGCAACCCGGCCTGAAAGTTCAGATCGAAATCCTGGGCCAGCTGCGAGACGCAACCCTAATCACCGAACCGCTGTTCGATGCGGATGGCGCCCGCATGCGCGGTTAGGTTTCTTCTTGGTCAAATATCCCCGCCGGAGGCAGAGCCGGCCGAGTTTCGCACCCGTCAACCGAGCTCTTCAACGATGACCAGATCGCGTTCCGCCGCGCCCTCGGCGAACTTCAAAGCCTCCTGGTAAGCCTCTGAATAATAGCAATCATGCGCGGCCTGCAGGCTCGGGAAGCGCGCAACGACATTGCGCGCGCGTTCGCGGCCTTCCAACTGCTCATAGGCCCCGTTGCGCGCGATGAAAACGCCGCCATGCGCAGCAATCGCGCCCGTCGCCAGCTCCGCATATTTTCCATAGCTTTCGGGGTTTGTGACGGTCACATGGGCAATCCACAAAGCACTCATACCCTAGCCTCCAATCACGGCTTGCGCCGCTTCGATCGCCGCTTCCGCCCGGGCAACATCCTTGCCGCCGCCCTGCGCCATGTCAGGCCGGCCGCCGCCGCCCTTGCCGCCAAGCTCTGCAACCGCAGCCTTGACGAGATCCACCGCCGAAATCCGGTCCGTGAGATCCTTGGTGACACCGGCCGTCACAGCGGCCTTGCCACCGGTATCCGCGATCAGCAAGACCGCGCCGGAGCCAAGCCGCGTCTTATGCTCGTCGACCAGTGCCTTGAGATCCTTGCCGCTGACCCCGGAGACCACTTGAGAAAAGAAGGCTATACCGTTGATTTCCTTGTCCTGAACCTCTGCACCGCCACCGCCCATCGCCAGATCGCGGCGCAGCTGCGCAACCTCGGCCTGCAAGGCCTTGCGCTCATCAAGAAGCCCGCGCACACGCTCGCCTACCTCTTCGGGGCGCGCCTTGAGAGCAAGGGCCGTCTCGGCCAGACGCCGGTCCTGCTGCCGCAGATAGGTAAAGGCCGCCTCACCGGTCAGCGCCTCGATCCGGCGCACGCCGGAGCTCGACGCACTGTCGCCAAGCGCCACGAACACCCCGATATCTCCGGTCTGGCGGACATGCGTGCCGCCGCAAAGCTCGATCGAGTAGGTATTGCCATCAAGGCCCTTGCCCGTGTCGGCCCGCCCCATGGACACCACCCGCACCTCGTCGCCGTATTTCTCGCCGAAAAGCGCCTGCGCCCCGATATCCCGCGCGTCATCGGGCGTCATGATCCGCGTCTCGACCGGTGCGTTCTGGCGGATATAAGTGTTCACCTCGACCTCGACCTGCGCCAGTTCATCAAGGCTCAGGGCCTTGCCGTGGCTGAAATCGAACCGCAGACGGTCTTCCGCATTGAGAGACCCGCGCTGCGCCACATGCGCGCCAAGCGCACCGCGCAAGGCTTCGTGCAACAGGTGCGTGGCGGAGTGATTGGCCCGAATGGCGCTGCGCCGCTCATGCATCACCTCCATGGCAACGGGGTCACCCACCTTGAACGCGCCCTCGTCGGATACCGTGAGCTTGTGGGCAAAGACCGAACGCCCGCCCATCTTCTGCACATCCGAACAGGTGGCATAGATATCTTCGTTCTCCAGCAACCGCAGATAGCCATGATCGGCCACCTGACCACCGCTTTCGGCATAAAACGGCGTCTGGTTCAGTACGGCCCAGCCTGTCTCGCCCTTGCCCAACGCATCCACGCGCTCACCGTCCCGCACCAGCGCAAGGATCTGCCCTTCCGCGGTCTCGGTGTCATATCCAAGGAACTCTGTCGCGCCGAAGGCATCTGCAATGTCAAACCAGACAGTCGCGTCGGCCGCCTCTCCGGAGCCCGCCCAACTGGCCCGCGCCTTGGCTTTCTGTTCCTCCATCGCCGCGTCGAACCCGTCGGTATCGACGGTCCGGCCCTTCTCGCGCAATGCATCCTGCGTCAGATCAAGCGGGAAACCATAGGTGTCATAAAGCTTGAACGCCGATTTCCCGGGCAGCGGCGCATCTTCGGGCAGGGTCTCCAACTCATCATCCAGAAGTCGCAACCCGCGGTCGAGCGTTTCGCGGAACCGTGTCTCTTCGAGCCGCAACGTCTCTTCGATCAGCGCCTGTGCGCGACCAAGCTCCGGATAGGCCGCGCCCATCTGGCGCACGAGGGCCGGCACCAGCCGGTGCATGACCGGATCCTGCGCCCCCAGAAGATGCGCATGACGCATGGCCCGACGCATGATCCGGCGCAAAACATAGCCGCGCCCGTCTTTGGACGGCATGACCCCATCCGCGATCAGGAACGAGGTCGAGCGCAGGTGATCGGCAATCACACGGTGATGGGTTGCGCCCGGCCCATCGGGATCGCTCGACGTGGCTTCGGCCGACGCCATGATCAAAGACCGCATCAGATCGGTTGCGTAATTGTCATTCGTGCCCTGCAGAAGCGCCGCGACCCGCTCGATCCCCATACCGGTGTCGATCGACTGGTTGGGAAGCTCTGTCCGGCTGCCATCCTCGAACTGTTCATACTGCATGAAGACGAGGTTCCAGATCTCCACGAACCGGTCGCCATCCTCTTCCGGGCTGCCCGGAGGACCGCCCCAGATATGATCTCCGTGGTCGTAGAAGATCTCCGAGCTTGGCCCGCAGGGGCCGGTGGGGCCCATCATCCAGAAATTATCATCCGTCGCGATGCGGATGATCCGGTCGTCCCCGATCCCCGCGACTTTCTTCCAGATCTCGGCCGCCTCATCATCGGTGTGATAGACCGTGATGATCAGCTTGTCCTTGGGGATCTCCAGTTCCTTTGTCAGGACTTCCCATGCGTAAGGGATGGCCTGCTCCTTGAAGTAGTCGCCAAAGCTGAAATTGCCGAGCATCTCGAAGAACGTGTGGTGGCGCGCGGTGTAGCCGACATTGTCGAGATCGTTGTGCTTGCCGCCGGCACGGACGCATTTCTGCGCGGTGGTTGCCCTTGTGTAATCGCGCGTTTCGACCCCGGTGAAGAGATTCTTGAATTGCACCATGCCCGAGTTGGCGAACATCAGCGTCGGGTCGTTGCGCGGCACAAGCGGGCTGGACGGCTGGATCGAGTGGCCCTGACGTTCGAAATAATTCAGAAAAGTGCTGCGGATATCGTTCAGGCTCGGCATTGGAAATGTCCGTATTGAGATCGTTCAGTCCACAGCGGTTTAGCCTTACGGCATTGCACTGTCCACAGGGCTTGGCAGCGTGCCCCAAAAACAGACAAGGGCGGCCAAAGCCGCCCCGTGTTGAATTTCATATCTTGCGCTTGCTTAAAGCATCGCCGCCCGCGTGCAGCGCCCTAACCTTCGACGAGGTCATCCGCTTCATCGGTGTCCCGTGCAGCCCCGGGCGGCATATCAAAGTCCAAGCCATGCGCGGCACGGATCTTGTCCTCGATTTCCAATGCGATCGAACTGTTTTCGCGCAGGAACGACTTTGCGTTCTCACGCCCCTGCCCGATCCGCTCATCCCCGTAGCTGAACCACGAGCCGGATTTCTCGACAACGCCGGCCTTTACGCCCAGATCGAGCAATTCGCCCATCTTGGAAATGCCTTCGCCGTACATGATGTCGAACTCGACCTGCTTGAAGGGCGGTGCGACCTTGTTCTTCACAACCTTGACGCGGGTTGCGTTGCCGACGACTTCGTCGCGATCCTTGATCGCGCCGATCCGGCGGATATCGAGGCGAACGGAGGAATAGAACTTGAGCGCGTTGCCCCCCGTAGTCGTTTCGGGTGAACCGAACATCACGCCGATCTTCATCCTGATCTGGTTGATGAAGATCACCATGCAGTTTGAGCGCGAGATCGAACCGGTCAGCTTGCGCATGGCCTGGCTCATCAGGCGGGCGTGAACGCCAACAGAACTGTCGCCCATATCGCCTTCAAGCTCGGATTTCGGGGTCAGTGCTGCAACCGAATCCACGACCACCATGCTGACCGCGCCAGAGCGCACCAGCGTATCGGTGATCTCGAGCGCCTGTTCGCCGGTATCGGGCTGCGAAATCAGAAGCTCGTCAAGATCGACCCCAAGCTTGCGGGCATATTGCGGGTCGAGCGCATGTTCGGCATCGACAAAAGCACAGACGCCGCCCTTTTTCTGCTCTTCAGCTACGCAATGCAGGGTCAACGTGGTTTTACCAGACGATTCCGGCCCGTAAATCTCGACGATGCGCCCTTTCGGGAGCCCGCCGATACCAAGTGCGATATCGAGCCCGATCGATCCGGTCGAGGTCGCCTCAATCTCCTGAATGGCGTTTTCATCGCCCAGTTTCATAATGGAGCCCTTACCGAATTGCCGTTCGATCTGGGCCAGCGCCGAATCGAGCGCCTTCTGCTTATTCGTATCGTTCTTGCTGGACATGCTCAGGAGATCTGCTGTTGCCATTGTTTCGTCCCTTATTTCATACCGCTTCACTGGCGGCAATGACTGTCGATGTTCCTCTAATGTTCTTATGCGATCAAAACGGGAACATTTCAAGATGAATCTTACAGAACCATTTTGAGACAAAACTGCTTAATGACTGATTGAAAATGCCGGGGTTTCTCTTCACCTTGTGGCTATGCTGGTCTTCCATTCCCAGAAACTGGTCTATCTCGCGGTCCCGAAAACGGGCACCACTGCCGTGGAAACCGCCCTGAGCGCACATGCATCGGCCGCTTTTCGCGATCCGCCCGGCTTAAAGCATGCCAATGCCCGGCGGTTCGAGCGGGAGTTCAGACAGGTGTTCGAGCCAAAGGGGCGACAGGAGTTCGAAACGGTCTCCGCGATCCGCGATCCCTTAAGCTGGCTTTCAAGTTGGTATCGGTACCGGACGCGACCCGCGATCTCGGGGCACCCGAACAGCACCCGTAACATATCATTCGATACATTCGTGGAGGGGTATCTGTCGGAAACCCAGCCCGCCTTCGCGAAAGTCGGGTCGCAGTCGCGGTTTCTGACCGACGCGCGGCACGAACTGCTTGTGGATCACCTCTTTGCCTATGAGAGGCTGGGCGATTTGATCGCGTTCTTTGAAGATCGGCTGCGGATCCGGACGCGGCTTGAAACCTTGAACGTCTCGCCTCAGATGAACGCCCCGCTGCGACCCGATCTGGAGGAGGCGTTGCGAAAGGCAATGCAGCGTGATTTCGCTTTGCACGAGGCGGCGCTCAACAGAGTCTGACCGTGCGGCTTGTCGCGGGATTGGGTCTGCCACATACAATCTGCCACACACAAGAAGGGCCCGCGCCTGAGCTCGCGTGCGGCGTCTAGGCCGCCTTGATCAGTTGACCACGCACAGTCGCTGTCAGCTCTTCCAGAGAGAACGGCTTAGGCAGAAATACCGAATTGGGGATCCGCGCCTGATCTTCTGCGAAATTATCCTCCGCGTATCCCGATACAAAAACGACCCGCAGATCGGGGCGGGTCTTGCGCGCCTCTTTCACCCATGTAGGCCCATCTAGCCCGGGCATCACCACATCCGTCACAACGATATCAACGGAAAGGTCCGGGTCGCTCAGAAGCTCCAGCGCCTCTTCGGCGCTTTCGGCCTCCAGGATCTGGTATCCCCTGAGTTTGAGCGCACGGGCCGCGAAGGCCCGGACCGGCGCCTCATCCTCGACCAGCAACACAACCCCTTCTGCGGGGCCGCGATCAAGCGCGGGATCGGCTGCCACCGGCTTTGCGGGCTCCTCCGCCGGTTTGTCATAGGTCGGGAAGAAGATCGTGAACGCCGTGCCGTGCCACTCTTCGCTGTCGACAAATATGAACCCGCCGGACTGTTTGACGATGCCGTAAGCGGTCGACAGGCCTAAACCAGTGCCCTCGCCCGTCTTCTTTGTGGTGTAGAAGGGTTCGAAAATCTTGGGCAGTTTCTCGGCGGGAATACCACAGCCATTATCCGTGACTTTTACGAGAACATAATCGCCACGCGGCACCCGTGCCCGATCCCGTTTCAAATCCGACTTGAGCTTGAGGTTGCGCGTCTCGATATAAATCTCTCCGCCCCCGTCGAGCGCGTCGCGGGCATTGACGACGAGATTCATGATCACCTGCTCAAGTTGACGCCGATCCGCCCGCACGGTCATCAATTGCGGATCATGGGTCAACGACAGGGAGATCTGGGCGCCCACAAGCCGGTTCAGCAGATGGGTCAGGTCCGCCAGAGTGTCCCGCATGTCCAGAACTTCGAGCTGCAGGTTCTGCTTGCGCGAGAAGGCCAGCAGTTGGCCCACGAGCGAGGCCGCCCTGTTGGCATTCTGATTGATCTGCTCGAGATCGCTATAATCCGGATCACCGGGATCATGTCGCAGCATCAGCAGATCGCAATGCCCCGAGATGGCCGTGAGGAGATTGTTGAAATCATGAGCGACGCCGCCTGCCAATTGCCCGATCGCCTGCATCTTCTGGCTTTGGACGAACTGGGCCTCCAGCGTCTTGAGCTCGGTGGCATCCGACACCATGGCCATGAGAGAGACCTCACCGCCTTCAATGATCCGTCCCAGCGTGATCTGGAGAAACACCTCTTCCTCGGCGTTGCGCGCCCGGAGCACTTCGGGTTTGTGCAAGGACCGCCCCTCCGCGGCATCGGACAGCCAGTCGGGGATATTCTTGCCAAGCCCCTCGACCACGTCGGAAATCCCGGTCTCGGCCTCCGGCGCGATCCGCAGCAGGTCACGGGCGAGACGGTTGGCCTCCTTGATCCCGCCATCGGGCGAGATCTTCAGGAGCGCCACCGGAAAGTCCTCCAGCGTGTCGAGCGTCGTTGCCGCCGTCGGGCTGACCTCGTCGCTGGAGGGCGCGAGGAAGAACTCCGTCCGCCCCCCCGAGCCTTCAACGATGATCACCCGGACATCGACCGGACCGTCTTGTGTCGCCAGCGTCACCACAGCCCCCGATTGGCGCGGGATCTCGGTAAAGAGCTTGTCGAGGGATTTCGCGCGCCCGCCCACGAGGCGCCGCATGGCGTCATTCATGAACAGGATCGTGCCCGAGCCGCCCGCGGTCATCATCGGCAGGCTGATCTTGTCCGCGGTCCGCGTGGGGGAGATGCGATCCTGCGCCTCCTCCACGGACCAAAGAAAGCTGGTGTCCTGAACCTTGTGCACACCCACCAGAAACCGTCCGCTGCGCGTGACCACATCTTCGCGCGCGGCATTCTGGCGGTCCGCCTTGGCTTGAAGGCGGAACACGATCGCGTTGGCGTTGGAGAAGGTGGTTTCGAGCACACGTTCCAGAACCTCCCCGCCGGCATCGCCGAAACGGGTTCGCGCCGCGGCGTTGCGGATCAGGATCTTCCCCGCCTCGGAGACAAGAAAGACCGCGCGCTCGTCATTGGCAATCATATCCGCCAGATCGGCCTGCGCCGGCTGTGCGTCCCTGCTGCGGCTCAAGACGAGGATCAGCACGACGCTTGCAGCCAGAGACGCCCCTATGACGATTGCAACGATCGAGAGCGGCCTTGAGGGCGCGAAAAGACCCACCGCGATGACAGCGGCTGCGAGCCATGCGATCCAGACCGAACGTGGCGCGAGGGTCTGAGCGGTTTTTGCTAACGCCCCGAAAGGCTCTGCCGCATGGGCCACACAAAATTCTCCAACAAGAATCAATCAAAAACAAACGTCGGCGAGAAGCGTTAAGCCCGCCTTAATTCTTCAATCAAAAGCCTTGGATAGAACGCTAGAGAGTTCAGGGCTTGCGCGTCAAGTGTGCGCTGTAAAACCCGTCACCGCCATCAAGCGGCGTAAACCTCTGGGAAAAGGTGCAAATCCAGTCGGGGTGACGCGCGAGAAACGCCTCGATTTGCTTCGAATTCTCGGCATCTAGCAAGGAGCATGTCGCGTAGACCAGCGTGCCCTCCGGCGCGACGCGCGCATGGGTGGTCTCAAGAATATCCGACTGCTGTTGCAAAAGCGTTGTGAGCGTCTCGCGCGTCAGCCGCCACTTGCCGTCAGGGGCCCTGCGCCACGCACCGGTTCCAGAACAGGGCACGTCACAGAAGACAAGATCATAGGGCCCATTCGCCGCGACCTGACCCGTCTCCAGCAGGTCTATGGTCACACCGGCCCGCGCCGCGCGCGCCGGCAGGTCCCGCATCCGCGCCGGGTCCGCATCATGGGCAAAGACAGCGCCATGCGGCCGGTCCGCCAAGGCCAGCGCCTTGCCGCCTCCGCCGGCGCAATAGTCGAGAATGCGGGCATCCGGAGAAACCGTCACGGCGGCGCAAACGGCCTGCGAGGCCACATCCTGAAACTCGGCAAGGCCTTCCGTGATCACCTTGCTCTGGCGCAGCTTGCGCGGGTTTTGGGTCACCAGAAGGGCTGTTTCCGCAAGCGGGTGCGCCTCGGTGGAAATCCCCTCTTCCTCGAGCAGGGCTGCGGCGGAGGCGACACTCCCGCGTGCGCGGTTAACCCGCAGGAAAACGCCAGCGCGCGCGCGCATCTGCGCCATCACAGCTTCGAAATCATCGCCGAGGGCGGCTTTAAGATCGTCTTGCAGCCATTCCGGCACGTCGAGCCTGACATCGGCGGGCAGCTCTTTCAGTGTGGCAATGGAGGCCAGTTCGGCATCCTCCAGAGCTGCGGGCGCGTGCCCTTCTCCGGAGAACCATTCGGCCGGATCCAGTCCTGCCTCCAAGAGATAGCCCAGCGCCAGACCCCGGCCGGTCTCTGCCCCGCCGAGAGCCGCAAAGGAGCGGCGGCACCGGATACAATCGAAGACAATGTCTCGGATCGCGGCCCTGTCCTTGGAGCCCGCGAACCGCGAGCGGCGCGCCCAGCCCGTCAACGCTTTCTCGGCGGCGCTGCCTGCGAGATAGGCGTCGAGGATTTCGATGGCCGCCGCGAGCCGTGCCGGCGGTGTCATCTAGCCGATCCGGTAATTCGGGCTCTCGCGGGTGATCTGGACATCATGCACGTGGCTTTCCTTAAGCCCAGCGCCGGTGATCCGGACGAAATTCGCCTTGCCATGCATCTCTTCGATCGTGCCCGCGCCGGTATATCCCATCGCCGCGCGAAGACCGCCCACCAGCTGGTGGATCACCGCGCTGGCCGATCCCTTGTACGGCACTTGCCCCTCGATCCCTTCCGGGACCAGCTTGTCGCTGGCTGCATCCTTCTGGAAATACCGGTCAGCCGAGCCGCGCGCCATGGCGCCGAGCGAGCCCATCCCGCGATAGCTCTTGAAGCTGCGGCCCTGATACAAAATGACCTCGCCCGGGCTTTCATCGGTGCCCGCAATCATCGAGCCGACCATGGCGCAGGACGCGCCGGCGGCGATGGCCTTGGCAAAATCACCCGAGAACTTGATGCCGCCATCGGCGATCACCGGCGTGCCGCTTTCGCGCGCGCCTTCCGCACAATCAAGAATGGCAGTGAGCTGCGGAACGCCGACACCCGCGACCATGCGCGTGGTGCAGATCGAGCCCGGCCCGATCCCGACCTTGATGGCATCCGCTCCTGCACCGATCAGGGCGCGCGTGGCTTCCGCGGTGGCAACGTTGCCGGCCACGATCTGAACTTCGTTGGACAGTTTCTTGGCCCGCTCAACGGCATGGGCAACGCCCTCGGAATGCCCATGGGCGGTGTCGATCACGATCAGGTCCACGCCTGCATCCACAAGCGCCTCGGAGCGCTCGAACCCTGCATCCCCGACGGTGGTGGCGGCGGCAACGCGCAGCCGGCCCAGATTGTCCTTGCAGGCCTGCGGGTTCAAAACCGCCTGTTCGATATCCTTGATCGTCAACAAGCCGGTCAGACGCCCGTCCCCATCGACCACCAGCAATTTCTCGATCCGCCGTGAATGCATCAGCGATTTCGCCTCGGCCAGATCGGCCGGCTCGCGCAGCATGGCGAGATCATCGAAGGTCATCATCGCCTTGACCGGGGTTGCGTCGTCATTGGCAAACCGCATGTCGCGGTTTGTCACGATGCCCAGAACCCGGCCATCTTCTCCGACAACCGGAAAGCCGGACACGCTGTAGCGCTCCTGCAGGGCCTTGGCATCGGCCAGTGTCTGGTCGGGGGTCAGGGTAATCGGGTTATAGACGATCCCGCTCTCGAAACGCTTGACGCGGCGCACCGCGCGGGCCTGTTCCTCGACGCTGAGATTGCGGTGGATCACGCCCATCCCGCCAGCCTGCGCCATCGCGATCGCCATCCGGGCTTCGGTCACGGTGTCCATGGCCGAGCTCAGAAGCGGGATGTTCATTGCGATGGACTTGGTCACATGCGTCCGCGTATCCGCCGTGCTTGGCAGAACAGACGACGCGCCGGGGACCAGCAAAACATCATCAAAGGTGAGGGCCTCTCGAATCTCCATGGTGTACTCCTGCGGGAGGGTTCGTTTGGCGGTTCCCTATTACATGGATCTTGCCCATGCGAAACCCCGTAATTTGAACTGCTTGCCCTTGCGGTCGCGCGGAATTGCGCCAATGACTAGGGAAAAGGAGACAGATATGAGCGGACATGGCTATGAGGACGGACGGCTCAACCTGCCTTTTGTGGGCATTTCCACCTTTGGCAAACGCCCCTATGTCGAGGACTGGCACGCCCTGAAGGCCGATGTCGCGGTGCTTGGGGCGCCTTTTGACGGCGGCACCCAGTTCCGCCCCGGCGCAAGGTTCGGCCCGCGCGCGGTCCGCGAGGCCTCGACCCTGTTCAGTTTCGGCCATGCCGGAGCCTATGACCACGAGGATGACGCGACGTATCTGGGCAGCGATGTGACAATCGTCGACATGGGCGATGCGGATATCATCCACACCGATACCGTGGGCTCCCACCGCAATATCGAGACCGGCGTGCGGGCGGCTCTGAAAGCCGGGGCTTTACCGGTTGTTATCGGAGGTGACCATTCCGTTAACATCCCCTGCATCAACGCGTTTGACGATCAGGGCGAGATCCATGTTCTGCAGATCGACGCGCATCTTGATTTCGTCGATGAGCGTCACGGCGTCCGGTTCGGGCATGGCAACCCGATGCGGCGCGCGGCCGAAAAGCCCTATGTGACCGGGCTCACGCAGCTGGGGATCCGAAACGTGTCCTCAACCGCACAGGAAGGATACGAGGCGGCGCGCGAGATGGGGGCCGATATCCTCTCTGTCCGGCAGGTGCGCGCCTTGGGCACAAAAGGCGTGCTGTCGCGCATCCCGGCGGGCGCCCGGCTCTACATCACAATCGACATCGACGCTTTCTGTCCCTCCATCGCACCGGGCACCGGAACGCCCTCCCATGGCGGCTTTCTCTACTACGAGATCCTCGAAGTGCTGCAGGGCGTGGCCAAGCGCCACAATGTGGTCGGCATCGACCTTGTCGAGGTTGCGCCGGATTACGATCCCACCGGATCGACCGCGATCCTCGCCGCGCAGGTGCTTCTCAATACGCTGGGCTTCATCTTCCATGCCCGCAATGCGCACGGATCCCAGAGATGAGCGTGCAGATTCTCGTCGATGCGGATGCCTGCCCCGTCAAGGACGAGATCTACAAGGTGGCGTACCGGCTCAAGACGCCCGTGACGATGGTCGCAAACAGCTATCTTCGGCTTCCGGACCATCCCCTGCTCCGCATGCAGGTCGTCGACGACAATTTCGACGCCGCCGATGACTGGATCGCGGAACATGCGGACCCCGAAAGCCTTGTGGTCACGGCGGATATTCTTCTGGCCGGCCGCTGCATCGAGGCCGGTGCCACGGTTCTGGCGCCAACCGGCAAGCCCTTCACCGAGAACTCCATCGGCGGGGCGATCGCAACCCGCGCCATCATGGCGGACCTGCGCGCGGGGCTCGAACAGACCGGCGGCCCGCCGCCCTTCTCGCAAAAAGACCGGTCGAGTTTTCTCAACGCACTGGATCGCGAGCTGGTCCGCCTCCTGCGGGCTGCCCCATAAGGCGGGCTTCCCCCGCGAGACGCCCGTCAGAGGCATTTGATCTTACTCAAGGCGCGTGGCCCGAACTGCGCCTAAGCTCTGTCGCCGAGCCACAGGACGGAGGACCAGATGCAAACCAATTCCCTGCCCCGTTACGACGACAGCGACAATCCCACCGGCTGCTGCCCCAGATTCAATCCCGACGGCTGGGACCAGCGCACGCTCCACTTCAAAGACAAGGCGTTTATCCGCGCCACGACCGTCAGCGCCATGCATGTGCCGCTGAATATGGGCAAGGTGTTTACCCGTGTTCAGGAACATCTGGAGGAGAACGGCGCCTATGACCCCGAGAACTGCATCGTGTTGAGCCGGGATCTTTCGCCCTGGCAGGCCGAGCATCTCTTTTCCATCTCCAACCCCGTGCCCGAGGAGGAGGCCGTCACGCTCTCGGGAGACTTCATCACCAAGGTGTTCGAAGGCCCCTATAAGGACGCGCCGGACTGGCATGAGGAGATGGAGGCGCTGGTCCGTGAAAAGGGCGGCCTGCCCGCGCGGATCTATTTCTTCTACACGACCTGCCCGAAATGCGCGAAAGCCTACGAAAAGAACTACGTGATCGGCGTCGCCGAACTGAACTAGGCCTGCGCGACCGCCTTAGCTGGCCACGCGCGCCAGATCATTGAGGATCGGGCAATCGGGGCGGTCATCGCCCGCGCAACTCTCCACCAGCGCCGAGAGCGTATCGCGCATGCTCTGCAGGTCCGCGATCTTCTGTTCGATCTGGGCCAGATGTTCGCGCGCAATCTCGCGCACATCGGCACTGGCCCGATCCTGATCTTCCCAAAGCGCCAGCAGGTTGCGGCAATCCTCGATCGTGAAGCCAAGCGCCCGCGCGCGGCCAAGAAAGGCCAGCTTGTGCATGTCCGTCTCGCGGAAGCTGCGGTAGCCATTGGCGTCGCGCGGCGGCGTCACCAGCCCGATTTCCTCGTAGTAGCGTATGGTCTTGGCCGGAATCGCGGTTTTCTCAGCCACCTCACCGATATTCATCACACAGCCTCCTCGACCTTCCCGATTCTGTTGCGCCGGATCCTATTGCGCCGGAACCGCTGGCGCATCCGCCGCCTGCGGGCCTGCCGCGCCCTCATGTGGCACCGCCGCCGGCACGAAACGCAGGCGCAACGCATTGCTGACCACGAAAACGCTGGAGAGCGCCATCGCACCCGCCGCCAGCGCCGGTGACAGAAGCGGTCCGCCGAAAATGTAGAGCACACCGGCCGCAACGGGGATCAGCAAGACATTGTAGCCGAACGCCCAGATCAGGTTCTGGCGGATATTGGACATGGTGCGGTGGCTGATCCGAAACGCGTTGACCACCCCGCGCAGATCACCCGACATCAACACCACATCCGCACTTTCGATCGCCACATCCGTACCGGTCCCGATCGCGATCCCGACCTCGGCACTGGCCAGCGCCGGAGCGTCATTGATGCCGTCACCGACAAAGGCCAGCTTCCTGTCCGCGCCGCGCATCTTCTCAAGCGCGGCCACCTTGCCATCCGGCAAAACGCCCGCGACCACGTGATCGATGCCAAGCTCTCTGGCGATGGCGTCGGCGGCCCCTTGCGTGTCCCCGGTAATCATTGCCACGTCCAGCCCCATCGCGTGCAGGGCCGAGATCGCGTCCCGCGTTCCCGCCTTGATGCGGTCGGACACCGCGATCACAGCCGCGATCTGCCCGTCGATGGCGGCGAAAAGCACCGTCTTGCCCGCTTTGGCAAGCGCTGCGGCCTCACCGCCAAGCGCTCCGGTCTCAACACCCTCCCGCTGCATCAGACGCTCCGCGCCGACCAAGACATCCCGCCCGTCGACAGACGCCCGCACGCCGTAGCCCGTGATCGAGGTGAAGCCCTCCACCCCCGGCACGTCCAGACCACGCGCCCGCGCAGCCCGCACGATCGCGGCCGCGATCGGATGTTCGGACTGGTCTTCAACGGCGGCCACCACGCGCAGCACATCCTCCTCACCCCATCCTCCTGCGAGGCTCAGATCGCTCAGCTCCGGGCGTCCTTCGGTCAACGTGCCAGTCTTGTCGAGCGCCACGATATCCACCCCTTGCAGGCTTTGCAGCGCATCGCCCTTGCGAAAGAGAACACCCAGCTCCGCCGCACGCCCCGTCCCGACCATGATCGAGGTGGGCGTGGCCAGCCCCATGGCACAGGGGCAGGCAATGATCAGAACCGCGACACCCGCCACAAGCGCATGGCCAAGCGCGGGCGCGGGCCCGAGCGCCAGCCACAGCGCCACGGTCAGCGCGGCGGTTGCCATGACGACAGGCACAAACCACAGGGTAATCCGGTTGACCGCATCCTGAATCGGCAAACGCGCGGCCTGAGCCCGCTCGACCATGCGGATGATCTGGGCCAGTGCGGTATCGGCCCCGACCTTTTCCGCGCGGAAGACAAGCGCGCCCGTCCCGTTGACGGTGCCCCCCACAAGCGGTGCCCCCTCGGCCTTGAGCACCGGAACCGGCTCGCCCGAGATCATGCTTTCATCGACATAGCTGGTGCCGTCTGTCACCACGCCGTCGACCGCGATCTTCTCGCCCGGGCGCAAATGCAGGATGTCGCCCACCACGATATCGTCAACCGGCAGTTCCAGAACCTGCGCCGCGCGCACGACCCGGGCGGTCTTGGCGCGCAGCCCGACCAGCTTGCGGATGGCCTCACCGGTCCGTCCCTTGGCGCGCGCCTCCAGACAGCGGCCCAACAAGATCAGCGTTACGATCACTGCCGCGGCCTCGAAATAGACAGCCGCCGTGCCAACCGGCAGGGCTGCCGGCAAGAAGGTCGAAACGACGGAAAACGCCCACGCCGCACCGGCCCCGAGCGCCACCAGAGAGTTCATGTCAGGGGCCCTGCGCAGCAAAGCCGGACCGCCACGCAGGAAGAACTCCCGCCCCGGCCAAGCCAGAACAACGGTGGTCAGGACAAACTGGATAAGACGGCTTGTCTGCGTCCCGATCGTGCGCTCCACCCACATATGGAATGCGGGGATCGCATGGCTGCCCATCTCGAGGACAAAAACAGGCAGGGTCAGAATTGCCGCCAGAACGAACGCGGCCCACAGCTTGTCCGCCGCGTCGCCCGTGCGCTCCGCAGCACCCTCGCCAGTCTCGATCAGCCGCGCCGGATATCCCGCGCGCGTCGCGGCTTCCAGAACGCGGTCCTTGGCCCCGCTTCCGGAAAGAATCTCGACCTCTGCGCGCGTGTTCGCCAGATTGACCTGCGCGCTGACGACGCCGGGCACCGCCAGCAGAGCGCTCTCCAAACGCTGGACACAGGACGCACAGGAGAGGTTTTCGATCTCGAACCGCAAGGTCCGGGTCACGGCGGGGTATCCTGCCGCGTCCAATGCCGCAGCCACCGCGGCCGCAGTGATCCCCTGCCCGCGCACCAGCGCCGTTTTGGTGGCCAGATTTACCTCGGCCGCCCGCACACCGATGACTGCGGCCAGCGCCTTCTCGGCGCGCCCCACGCAGGCACCACAGTTCAGGCCGCTGACCTGCAGACCCAAAGTACCGCTTTCTTCATCCCGAAATGCCATGACAGGCGCCTTTGCTCTCCTTGCAGGGTAGAGATAAGGGTTCCTGTCACTGGAAGGTCAAGGGCTGTCAGGGAATTTGCATCCCCAAATGCACCCTTATGTCGAAGCAATTTCGGGCCCTGCGCGGCCTTACCCGCGAAAACCGGAGGCCACGACAAACTTTTCCGAACTGTCCGAGCGACTTGCCGGCGGCTTGAAATTGGCAACTTTGGTGAATTTTTGCTTCAGGAGCTTCTGGAGATCCCCCTCGGCTCCGCCGGCCAGAACCTTGGCCACGAAGGTTCCGCCCTCCTCCAGAACATCGAAGGCGAAATAGGCCGCCGCCTCGCACAGTGCGATGATCCGCAAATGGTCGGTCTGCTTGTGACCGGAACTGGCCGCCGCCATGTCGCTCATCACCACATCGGCCGGTCCGCCCAGCCAGTCCTTCACCTGCTGGTCGGCATCATCGGCCAGAAAATCCAGAACGTGGGTCTCGGCACCCGCGATGGGCTCCACCTCCTGAAGATCGACCCCCAGCACACGGCCCACGGCCTTCCCCTTCCGCTCGCCAAGCGCGTTGACCCGCTTGACGGCAACCTGACACCAGCCACCGGGCGCGCAACCCAGATCGACCACCCGTGCCCCCGGCACAAGAAAGCGGTACTTGTCGTCAATCTCGAGGATCTTGTAGGCGGCGCGACCGCGCATGCCTTCGGATTGCGCCCGTTTCACGTAAGGGTCGTTCAACTGCCGTTCGAGCCAGCGCGTCGAAGACAGTTTGCGCCCGCGCGCCGTCTTGACCTTCACTTTGAGGTCCCGTTGTCCGCGCCCGCTGGTATTCTTGGCCATCGCTTCGTTCTTCACGTCTCTAAAAGTATCCAAAGCCCTTACTCTGCCTGCCCGTGAATGGCCAGATCAGTAGGGACCCTCTTCCAAAACGCCGTCGCTGCTCATCTGCGCGTAAAGCAACCCTTCGCGCAGACCGCGATCGGCCACCGAAAGCCGGTCCGTCGGCCAGACCCGCAACAGCGCCTGCAAAATCGCCGCCCCCGACATGATCAACGCATGCCGGTCGCGCCCGATCCGTGGATCCGTCCGCCGCCCCTCAGGCCCCATATGCAGGTAGCTCTGGATGACGTGGTCAATCTGGTCAGAGGTCATGCGCAACCCGTCCACCTTGTTGCGATCATAGCGGCGCAACCCGAGATGGCTGGCCGCAACGGTCGTGACCGTCCCGCTGGTGCCGACGATCTGGAACCCCTCGCGGACCTGATCGGCATCCTTGTAAGGCGAAAATTCCGCAAGATTTTCCTCGAAAAACCAGCTCATCAGGGCAAAGCGCGCCGCATCATCATCCACATCGTTGAACTGGTCACGCAGGGTCGCAACCCCCAAGGGGACCGAAATCCAGTCAACGACCTTGGCCGCGGGAAATCCGCTGTCTTCGGGATCAAAGCCCGTGTGCAGGCGCATGATCGCGCGCGGCCGGTCGACCCGTGGCACCCGCGAGATGTCGATCCAGACCAGCTCGGTCGAGCCACCGCCGATATCGACCACCAGCAATTGCTCGGTCTTGACACTGACCAGCGGCGCGCAGCTGACAACGGCCAGACGCGCCTCTTCTTCCGGCTTGATGATCTCGAGCTCCAGCCCGGTCTCGCGTTTGACGAGATCGATGAATTCCGAGGCATTGCGCGCGCGCCGGCAGGCCTCGGTGGCCACCAGACGCATCCGGCGGACATTGTGATGGCGCAGCTTCTTCTGGCAGATCTTCAGAGCACCCACGGTGCGCGCCATGGAAGATCGCGACAAGCGGCCGGAGGCCTCCAGCCCTGCCCCCAACTGCACCGATTTCGAGAAACTGTCGACGACGTGGAATTGCGATCCCTTGGGCTGGGCCACCAGCATCCGGCAGGCATTCGTTCCCAGATCAAGCGCGGCATACAGGTCCGCGGGATCCGGCGCCGCAAGCGGGCGGATTTCGGGGTCTGGTCGCGCGACCGGTTTAACGTAACCGCCCGCGGGTCTGGGCGTCTTTCGCGCCATAACTGCCGGGGCCTCCAATCTGGGGTTACCTTCAACCTATGCATCCGCCCCGCCCCACGCAAGTTTTCTCCTCCAAACCGGTTCATAAAAACCATGAACAGAACGATAAGAGCGGGCTCTGGCGCTTTCGCAGCACAATGTCATAGACACGAGCCCAGAAGACGCGCCTTGAGCGGCGCTTTTTGACTGCAGGTCGCTGGATGTGGGTTTTCTGTCGAAATCGACCCCTGTGTTTGCATCAAATCGGGCTAGGGTCCGGACCAAGACGAGGAGAAGGGTGAGACACATGCCTGATGTCACAATCGTTTACTGGCGCGATATCCCGGCGCAGGTCATCGTCGGCAAAGGCCGCCGCGGGGCCAAGGTGCAACTGCCCGAACGCTTCGAGCAGGCCATTGACCGCTGCGCCATGAAGGTTGGCGCGCGCGACACGGATGCCTATCTGGCCGATTGGCGCAAGGCCGCGCCCTACAGTGTCGAAGGCGATGCCCAAGAGGTCGCAAAAGCTGAAGCCGCGCGTCTGGATGCGGATTACGACGTGGACAAGATCAAAGCCCTGATTGCCAATGACGGCAAATCGGCTTGAGCATATGAAGGACTGGCTCATGGCCCTGCTGAACTTCAAGCGCAAAGAAGCGCCCGTCGAAAAGACAGTCTCGCCCGAGATCGAGAGCTTCCTGAAGGATTATTCGATCGAGGTGATGCCCCGCACCGCCGAGAAGGTCGAAGACTTCCGCGCGCTCCTGCCCGAAGGCACGCGGGTCTATATCGCCCATATCGAAGGCACCCCGATCGAGGACATGGTCGCCACCGCCGCCCGTCTGGCGCGTGACGGCTTCCGCGTGATGCCGCATTTCCCGGCCCGGATCATCAGGGACGACGCGGTTCTGGCCGACTGGATCGCCCGCTATCAGGGCGAGGCCGGCGTCGATCAGGCCCTGCTGCTGGCCGGTGGCGTGGCCGAGCCCCACGGGGCCTTCCACTCCTCCATGCAGCTTCTGGAAACGGGCCTCTTCGACAAGGCCGGGTTCAAGCGCCTGCATGTTGCAGGTCACCCCGAGGGAAATCGGGACATCGATCACGACGGCTCCATGAAAAACGTCGAAGACGCGCTGCGCTGGAAGCAGGCCTTCTCGGAGCGCACCGACGCCCAGATGGCACTGGCCACCCAGTTCGCCTTTGACGCCAAACCGGTGATCGCATGGGCCAACGGCCTGACCGAGGCCGGCATCACCCTGCCGATCCATATTGGCGTGGCGGGTCCCGCGAAGCTGCAGACCCTGATCAAGTTCGCCGTCGCCTGCGGCGTCGGCCCGTCCCTGAAGGTTCTGCAGAAGCGGGCCATGGATGTCACCAAGCTGCTGCTGCCCTATGAACCGACCGAGTTCCTCTCGGAGCTGGCCGCCCACAAGGCTGCGAACCCCGACTTCAACATCACCAATGTCCATTTCTTCCCGCTGGGCGGAATCAAGACCAACGCGAACTGGGCGATTGAAAATGGCGGGCGCTCTGCGGTTCCTGCTGCACAAAGCTGAAAGATATATCAAGTATGACCCGCACTATACTGGAATCAAAAACAAAAACGGTCGTAATTGGCTTTGAGGAACCGTTCTGCGTCATTGGCGAACGGATCAATCCGACCGGCCGCAAGAAGCTTGCCGCGGAACTGGAAGCCGGGGATTTCTCGACCGTGGAGAAAGACGCACTGGCGCAGGTTGCTGCGGGTGCGGATGTGCTCGATGTGAATGCGGGTGTGGTCTACAATTCCAACCCGAACCCCAACGAAACCGAGCCGCCCCTGATGGGCAAAATGATCGAGCTTGTTCAAGGGCTTGTAGACGTTCCTTTATGTATCGACAGTTCGGTTCCCGGCGCGCTGGAGCGCGGGCTTGAGCTGGCCGAGGGCCGGCCGCTCCTGAACTCTGTCACCGGCGAGGAAGACCGGCTGGAACTCGTTCTGCCGCTGGTCAAGAAATACAACGTTCCCGTGGTGGCGATCTCCAATGACGACACCGGGATCTCGGAAGACCCAGACGTGCGGTTCGCCGTGGCCAAGAAGATCGTCGAACGCGCCGCGGATTTCGGCATTCCCGCCCATGACATCGTGGTCGACCCGCTCGTCATGCCGATCGGGGCAATGGGAACCGCGGGCCTGCAGGTCTTCACCCTCGTGCGGCGCCTGCGCGAAGAGCTCGGCGTCAACACCACCTGCGGCGCCTCCAATATCAGTTTCGGCCTGCCCAACCGGCACGGCATCAACAACGCGTTCCTGCCGATGGCGATGGGCGCGGGGATGACCAGTGCGATCATGAACCCGATCGCCCTGCCCGTCGGCCCCATAAAACTTGCGGAAAAGAAGGCGCAACTGGCTGCGGCCGGCATCGTCGTGCCCGACGATATCGACCCGGAGGTGCTGGCCACGCTGACCGGCATGGGCTCCACCAAGCCGCGTGCGGGCTCCGAGATGGAAGCGATCCGCGCCGCGAATTTCCTGACTGACAACGACCCCCATGGCAGCGCATGGATCCGCTTCAACAAGCCCCCCAGTGCCGACGGCGCCGAGGGTGGCGGACGCGGAGGGCGCGCAGGCGGGCGTCGCCGCCGCCGGGCCTGATCCCGCGTTGCCGATGTCGCAGACAGATCCACTTGTTGTTTTCACGCCGTCGGGCAAGCGGGGCCGTTTCCCCGTCGGCACGCCGATCCTGACTGCGGCGCGCCAGCTTGGCGTGGACCTCGATTCCGTCTGCGGCGGGCGCGGGATCTGCTCGAAATGCCAGATCACGCCTTCTTACGGTGAATTTCCCAAACACGGCGTGACGGTCGCAGAGGATGCGCTGAGCGCGTGGAACAGCGTCGAGCAGCGCTACGATGACAAGCGCGGGCTGGCAAAAGGCCGCCGGCTGGGCTGTCAGGCCACCGTTCAGGGCGATGTGGTCATCGACGTGCCCGCCGAAAGCCAGGTCCACCGGCAGGTCGTCCGCAAACGCGCCGAGGCCCGCGATATCACCATGAACCCGTCCACGCGGCTCTTTTATGTCGAGGTTGAGGAGCCCGACATGCACGACCCGTCAGGCGATCTGGAACGGCTTGTCGCCGCCCTGCGCCGCGACTGGGACCTGCCGGATCTTCACGCGGATCTCGGCATCCTGCAAAGCCTGCAGCCGACCTTGCGCAAAGGGGAGTGGAAGGTGACCTGCGCCGTCCATCAGGGCGCGGACGGCACCACGGCCCAGATCATGCAGATCTGGCCCGGCTATTTTGATGGCGCGCTTTACGGTCTGGCCGTTGATCTCGGCTCGACCACCATCGCGGCCCATCTTTGCGATCTTCACACCGGAGAGGTTGTCGCCTCCTCCGGCCTGATGAACCCCCAGATCCGCTTTGGCGAGGATCTGATGAGCCGGGTCAGCTACTCGATGATGAATGCCGGTGGCGCCGAGGAGATGACGCAAGCCGTGCGCGCGGGGATGAACACCCTGTTCGACCAGATCGCGCAGGAAGCCGACATCGACAAGTCCCTGATCGTGGACGCGGTTTTCGTCTGCAATCCGGTGATGCACCACCTGTTTCTGGGCATCGACCCGTTCGAACTGGGTCAGGCGCCGTTCGCGCTGGCCACCTCGGATGCGCTCAACCTGATGGCGCGCGATCTGGATCTCGACCTGCATCCGGCGGCACGGGTCTACCTGCTGCCTTGCATCGCGGGCCATGTCGGTGCGGATGCCGCCGCTGTCGCGCTGAGCGAGGCACCCGACAAATCCAAAGACCTCGTTCTGGTGGTTGATGTCGGCACCAATGCGGAAATCCTGCTGGGCAATACCGAGAAGGTTCTTGCGTGTTCTTCGCCCACCGGCCCCGCCTTTGAAGGCGCGCAGATCTCAAGCGGCCAGCGCGCCGCGCCGGGCGCGATCGAGCGGGTCGAGATCGATCCGGTGACAAAGGAGCCGCGGTTTCGGGTCATCGGCTCCGATCTGTGGTCGGATGAGGACGGGTTTGCCGAGGCCGTTGCCGGCTCCGGCATCACCGGCATCTGCGGCTCGGGCATCATCGAGATGGTGGCCGAGATGCGCCTTGCCGGGATCATTGACGGCCCGGGCCTGATCGGCGGACCGGAGCAGACCGGCACCGAGCGGTGTTTCCTCGATGGCCGGACCTATTCCTACCTCGTCTGGGACGAGAGCGATAAAGGCGGACCGAAGATCACCGTCACCAACCGCGATATCCGCGAAATCCAGATGGCAAAGGCGGCGCTCTATTCCGGCGCGCGCCTCCTGATGGACAAGTTCGGCGTCGATCAGGTGGACCGCGTGGTGCTGGCCGGTGCGTTCGGCGCCCATATCAGCCCGAAACACGCCATGGTGCTTGGCATGATCCCCGATTGTCCGCTCGACAAGGTAACAAGCGCGGGCAACGCGGCCGGAACGGGCGCGCGGATTGCCCTGCTGAACACCGAGGCGCGACGGGAGATCGAGGCGACGGTGCGTGCGATCCACAAGATCGAAACCGCGATCGAGCCGCGGTTTCAGGAGCATTTCGTCAACGCCTCGAACATCCCGAACGCGGTGGAGCCTTTCGCGATCCTGCGTTCGGTGGTCGATCTGCCCGAGCTTAACCACAACACGGGCAGCCAGACCGGCGATGCGGAGAGCGGACGGCGGCGCCGTCGCCGCCGCGGCTAGCACGCCCGCCCGCGTCAGCCCTGACCGCCCTGATCCTCACCGATCTTTGCGAAGAACGTGGGGCGGATCACCCGCGCGGTGATTGCCCCGATCCCCGCGAGAACCAAGGTCAGCACGAAAAGCCAGCCCAGAAACGGAACCAACCCGATGACGCCCGCGGTCAATGCGCCGACACCCGCCGCAAGCGCGCGGTCGCCGATGCTGTCGGGCTCCTGCGTGCCAAATGCCAGCAGCACCCGGACCCCGAACGCATAGGCCGCCACCACGTAGCCGGCAAACCCGCCAAGCAGCGCCAGAAGTATCATCGCGGGGGTCAGGAGAAGCCCGATCAGCGTCATCGCAAACAGCACGCCTGCGCCGATCACCGCCGATTGCACCAGAAAGCCCAGCCAGAGCGCGTTGAACGGCCGCGCAAGAAGCTGGCGCCGCATCTCGGCCAAACGCTGCGGCATCAGAGCCGCGATCAACGCGGCCAGCCCCGCCACGACGATCACACCAAACAGAAAGCTGCCAACGGCCCCCCGCCAGTCCGGCCGCTCGGGGCCTTCCCATTCCTCGATCTCGTGGCGCTCGATCTGGTCGGGCGACGCGACGCCGGCAGGCACCTCCATCTCGTCGGAGCTGTCTTCGTAAACGATCAACCGTCCGGCAATGGAGGCCCGCTCGCCCCACTCCACCTCACCCACCGCGAGGCTCACATCGCCCGCAATGGCCGCGTCAATGACAACCGTCTCGCCGGCCACCATCGCGTAGCCGCCGATATCACCGCGAAGTTCCACCTCGGATCCCGCAACCCGCAGGTCACCGCCAACGCCTTGCAGCGAGATTGCGCGCCCGGCAATCGATGCGTCCCCGTCCACATCACCGCGAAGCGTGATCTCCTCACCGACCGCGTAGGCATCGCCGCCCACAGCGCCCTCCATGACGACCTCGCGCCCCGCCAGATGGGCCGAGCCGCTGATGTCGGCGCGCCCGGTGACGCGCTCGCCCGCCATGAACAGATCATCCGTCCCGGCGCTGTCGTGGCTGACCGACCGACCGGCGAGAAAGGCGTCACCTCCGAGGGCAAATGCCGCAGAGCTCTCTTCCGCCCAGACGGGCAATGCGAAGACGCCTGCAAGAAAAATCAGAAGAATACGTGCCATAATCAGTCTCCCTGAATCTATGGCGGCCACCATATGTGTGCAGGTGCAGACCGCCTTGAGCGAGATCAACCGGGTGCGTGCCGCCCGTGATCGCCCTTGACGCGTCAGGCGCCGGCGCGTAGGTCCAAAGTCCGAGCGCGGGTATGGTGAAAAGGTATCACGCGAGCTTCCCAAGCTTAAGTTACGGGTTCGATTCCCGTTACCCGCTCCAAATCTCCCAGACGCCCCCAAGACACCTCAAGACGCGGCCGACGCCCAGCTCTGCGCGCCCGAAACAGGTTCTAGCGCTTCAACCGTGACAGCAGAAACCGGGTCGATCCGTCGAGATCCGTATCAGGCGCCGTGCCCTCGAGAACCGGCGCGAGGGCCGTTGCAAGCTCCTTGCCAAGCTCAACGCCCCATTGGTCGAAGGAGTTGATCCCCAGCATCACGCCTTCCACGAAGACACGATGCTCGTAGAGCGCAATGATCTGGCCCAGCACGAAGGGGGTGAGTTTCGGGTAGAGCAGCGTGGTCGAGGGCCTATCTCCCGAAAAGACCCGGTGCCGGGCCTGGCGGTCCAGTTCGGACGGAGCCAGACCGCGGGGCGCGAGCTTCGCGCGCGCCTCCGCAAGCGAGCGACCGCGCATCAGCGCCGCCGATTGCGCCAGACAATTGGCCAGAAGCAGCGCGTGATGATGGGCAAGGTCGGGCTCGTGCCCCGCGCGGGCCACCATGAATTCGCAGGGCACAACGCCGCGGCCCTGATGGACGAGCTGGTAGAACGCATGCTGCCCGTTGGTGCCGGGCTCTCCCCAGACCACGGGTCCCGCATCGACCGGCAGGGCGCTGCCATCCATCGCAACGGATTTGCCATTGCTCTCCATCTCGAGCTGCTGGAGATAGGCGGGCAGCCGCGACAGGCGTTGGTCATAGGGGAGCACCGCGCGGGTGGCGTGACCGCAGCCCTGATGGTGCCAGATGCCCACCAGCGCCAGCATCACCGGCATATTGTCCGCAAGCGGTGCCGCGCGGAAATGACGGTCCATCGACGCCCCGCCGGAGAGGAAATCGCGAAAGCCCTCCGGTCCGATCGCGATCATCAAGCTCAGACCAATTGGCCCCCAGAGCGAATAGCGCCCCCCGACCCAGTCCTCGAACCCGAAGACGCGTTCGGACGCGATCCCGAATTCCGCGGTCCTGTCCAAAGCGGTGGAGACGGCGGCGAACTGCGCTCCGGGTGTTTCGACGACGCGCGCCATCCAGCGCTCTGCCGTGCCGGCATTGGTCATCGTCTCGATCGTCGTGAACGTCTTTGAGGCCACCACGATCAGCGTTGTTTCCGGATCGAGCCCGTCCAGCGTGTCGTGGATATGGGCCCCATCCACGTTGGAGACGTAATGCACCCGCGGCCCGTCGTGATAGGGCGCAAGCGCAAGCGTCGCCATGTTCGGCCCCAGATCGGAGCCGCCAATGCCGATATTGACCACATCGGTAATGGCGCCGCCCTGCCCTTTGAAGTGGCCGGACCGGACATCGCGTGCGAAGGCCTCCATCCGCGCCAGCGTGGCCTGCACGCCCTTACAGGCGTCTGCAGGCACGCCAGACGGCGCCTGATCGCCCTGATGCCTCAGCAGGGTATGCAAAACGGCACGGTCTTCGGTCTCGTTGATCCGCGTGCCCGAGAACATCGCGTCACGCCGGTCTGTCACGCCGGCTCGCGCGGCCATGTCGACCAGAGCGTCGCGTGCGGCGTCATCGATATGCGTCTTGGAGTAGTCGAACAGCATGTCGCCACACTCGACACTGAAATTCTCGGCGCGCTCGGGCATGGCCTCGAACAAGGCCGCAATCGTGGGTCGCTTTCGGGCGATCCCCTTCAGGGCCTCCCAGTCCTTTGCACCCAACGCCATTCCTAAGGCGCCCAATGAACCGTCGCGTGGCTCAGAACCGCCTTCACCGGCGCCTCTTGCGCGGAGAGATGTGTGGCCGCCTCCAAAGCCTTGAGCTTTTCGGCCCCGGTGATGACGATGTGGCTGCTGAGTGCACCGGAAAGAACCGGCGCGCTCAGCGTCACCCGCGGCTCTGGCGCGCCGGGCGCGCGGATCGGCACCAGCGGCGGCGCATGGGCATCCAACGCATCGCCCAGCCGGTCCGCCCCCGGAAACAGCGACGCGGTATGCATGTCGGCCCCCATGCCGAGCAGAACGATGGACAGCGGTAATTCCCGCGCGATCCACGTGCAAAGCTCATCCATCGCCGCTTCGGGGGTCGGCGCACCGGTATAGTAAGGCATGAACACGGCGTTGGCCGCGCGGTCGGTCAGCAGACGTTCCTTCACCAGCGCCGCGTTGGAGCGCTCGGAGCTTTCGGGAACCCAGCGCTCGTCCGTCAGCAGCACATGCACGCGCGACCAGTCGATATCAACAGCACACAGCGCATCGAAGATCGGCCCCGGTGTCGTGCCGCCGGGCACCGCAAAACTCGCATGGTCATGGGTCAGAAGGCACTCTTCCAGTTCTTCGGCCAGCTGGTTGGCCAGATCGATCATCATCATTTCCTGATCGGCATAATCGACGAAACTCATGACCTGATCTCCCGCCAGCGCCGTCCGTCCCTGTGCAGGAGCATCAACGCATCTTCCGGGCCGGAACTCCCCGGATCATAAGGTTTCGGTTTGTCCCGGCGTGCCTGCCATCCTTCGATGATCGGGTCGGTCCATTCCCACGCGGCCTCGACCTCGTCGCCGCGCATGAACAGTGTCTGGTTGCCCCGGATCACATCCATGATCAGCCGCTCGTAAGCGTCCGGCACGTCGGCGGCTTCCTCGCCGAGCGCCTCCAGAAACGTCATATCGAGTGGCACATCGATCAGCCGCATCCCGCCGGGGCCCGGCTCTTTGATGGTGACCCGCAAATCCATGCCCTCATCCGGCTGCAGACGGATCGACAAGACATTGGCCCGCGTTCCGGCATCCTCGTCGAAAATCGAATGCGGCGGCTCCTTGAAATGGACCACGATCTCGGACATGCGCGCCTTGAGCCGTTTGCCGGTGCGCAGGTAGAACGGTGTGCCATTCCACCGCCAGTTCGAGATGTGGCAGCGCAAGGCAATGAAACTCTCGGTCGTGCTGTCGGGGTCCCCGCAATCCTCCAGATAGGACGGCCCGTCCTGATCCCCGCCATACTGGCCGCGAACGATATCTTCGCTGGATACCGCATCAAGGGCGCGCAGGACCTTCAGCTTCTCGTCGCGCACGGCGCCGGGCTCGAAATGCGAGGGCGGCTCCATCGCGGTCAGGCACAAAAGCTGCATCAGGTGGTTCTGGATCATGTCCCGCATCGCGCCGGATTTGTCATAGTACCCCCCGCGCCCGCCGACACCGACGGTCTCTGCAACGGTGATCTGGACATGATCGACATATTGCGTGTTCCACAGCGGCTCGAAAAGGATATTGGCAAAGCGGACAGCCATCAGGTTCTGTACCGTTTCCTTGCCCAGATAATGATCGATCCGGTAGATCTGGCCCTCCTCGAACGAGGCTGCGAGAACCGTATTGAGGGCCCGTGCGCTCTCCAGATCCCGCCCGAAAGGCTTTTCCACCACGATCCGCGACTCCGGCCCCGCAATCCCATGGTCGTGCAGGCGGGTCGCGATATCGCCGAAAAGGCCGGGTCCGACGGAGAAGTAAAACGCCTGGATCACATCGCGGCGCACCTTGCCGGCAAGCTCCAGCCAGCCATCCGTGCCGCGCGCATCGACACTGACAAATGACAGGCGCTGCAAGAACGCCTCGATGACGGAGGTATCGCGCTTGCGCTCGGAGACGAACTCTTCGATCGCCGAGCGGACCAGTGCGCGAAACCCCGCATCGTCGAGATCACTGCGCGCCGCACCGATGATCCGCGCCTCTTGCGGCATCTGTTCCGCCAGAAACCGGCGATAGAGGCCCGGCAGGATCTTGCGGCGCGCCAGATCACCCGTCGCGCCGAATATGACGAGATCGAAGTCATCTACGGGAATTACGCGTGAAACCATTCTCTCTCATCCAGACATTCTGTGCGCAACGCCGGTCCCGAAAGCCCGTTCACGACATCGCACGGCATTCCATCAATGTTAGCGCTAACATTTGCTCTTTAAACCCGTTTACCATCCCTGTCTAGCACGGGATTTCTGCTGAACAAACAATCACAAACCTGTCAGGGCGCGCCATGAAGCTTCCGTTATCGCCCCGAAGGCGCTAGCAAGTTGAGGATGCTTGAGGAAAGACCCGAATGAAAGACCAGTTTACCCCGCCCCAACCGGCCAATTTCGGCAAGTTCAAAGACCCCTACACCACCGCCGATGGCTCCGAACGGGCGTCCGTGTCCCTCAGCAATCCCGAAACGCTTTGGTTCAACACCGGAACGCTGTGCAATATCGAGTGTGAGAACTGTTATATCCTCAGTTCGCCCAGAAATGATGCTCTGGTCTATCTGACCGCCGACGAAGTGTCCGAGTATCTCGACCAGATCGAGAGCCGCGCATGGCCGGTGCGCGAGATTGCCTTTACCGGCGGTGAGCCGTTCATGAATGCCGACATGGTCGAGATGGCGCGACGCAGCCTTGCGCGGGGCTACGATGTGCTGATCCTGACAAACGCGATGCGCCCGATGATGCGCAAGCGCGTGCGGGCCGGTCTGTCCGAGTTGATCGCAGCCTATGGCGACAAGCTGACCTTGCGCATCTCGGTCGATCACTGGTCCCGCGAGAAACATGACGAGGAACGCGGTGCGGGGTCATTTGACACAACGCTTGAGGGCATGGCGTGGCTGCGCGACCAAGGCGCGAGACTTGCGGTCGCGGGACGCTCGATGTGGGACGAAAGCGAGGCGGAGACCCGCGCCGGGTTTGCAGAACTTTTCGATGCGCACAACTTCAAGATTGACCCGCAAGATCCTGCTATGACGGTTATTTTCCCGGAAATGGATGAAACCGTGGACGTGCCCGAGATCACCACACAGTGCTGGGGTATTCTCGACAAATCGCCCGGTTCGGTCATGTGTTCTTCGTCGCGCATGGTTGTAAAGCGGCGCGGTGCCGAGAGCCCTGCGGTTCTGGCCTGCACCCTGCTGGCCTATGAGCCGGAGTTCGAGATGGGTCCCACGCTTGAAGATGCCGAGCGCGACGTGCGCCTGAACCACCCCCATTGTGCGAAATTCTGTGTTCTGGGCGGGGCGAGCTGTTCAGCGTAAGCCCTTGCGCCCAAACTATTCTTCCAGTTCGGCGTCCCAGTACAGGAAATCGATCCAGCTTTCATGCAGGTGGTTTGGCGGGAATTTCCGCCCCATGTTGCGAAGCTGTTCGGCTTCTGGCTTTACCGGCGGTTTGCGCAATGCCATGCCGGACTGCTTGAGCAGCTTGGAGCCCTTGCGCAGATTGCACTTCGAGCAGGCGGCCACAACATTGTCCCAGCTGGTAATACCGCCCCGCGCCCGCGGCACGACATGGTCGAAGGTCAGATCACCGCGCGCCCCGCAATACTGACAGCAGAACTCGTCACGCAAAAACAGGTTGAACCGTGTGAAAGCCACCCGTTTCTGGGGCTTCACATAATCCTTGAGAACAACGACCGACGGGATCTTGATCTCGGTCGTGGGCGACCTGACAACCTCGTCATACTCCGATAGGATCGTGACACGGTCGAGAAACGCGGCTTTCACGGCCTCCTGCCAGGTCCACAGTGAAAGGGGATAATAGGACAGCGGCCGGTAATCCGCGTTCAGCACAAGCGCCGGATTGTGCTTGAGACCACCCGGTTCCCTTACAAATTCATGCCTGAAATCGCCGTCCATGATCAAAGCTCTCCCGCCCCGTGCCGCCAATGTTATGGCCCAAGGCGGGACATCCCGCCCCAGTCATACTCAAACTATATATGGTCTTCATGACCTGACAAGCCCCGTCATATTGAGGGCATCTCTAGTCAATGCAGAACAACAAAATGATAGTCGCGCCAATCGCCCGATCAGGCCTGATCAGCCCAGATCAAGTCCGAGCTGCCGGCCCATGAAGGACAGCGCAACCCCAAGGCCATCAGGGGCGATACCGTGGCCGGTGCCCTTCATGACGTGGCCATAGACCTCGAACCCCGCCTCCTGCAGCGCATCGCCGGCTTCGGGTAGCGAAATGGGCGGCACGACATCGTCCTGATCGCCATGGATCAGCAGAATCGGCGGCTTGGAGACCACCTCCTCGGCCAGCGACTCGGGCCGCAGCAGACGGCCCGAAAACCCAACCACCCCGGCAAACGCGTCGCGGCGGCGCGGGGCGACATGCAGGCTCATCATCGTGCCTTGCGAGAATCCCACGAGAATGGTCTCTGCCTCCGAGACCCCCTCCTCTTCCATGACTTGATCGAGATAAGCGTTCAAATCGGAAACAGCACGCTCCATCGCCTGCTCGGCGGCATCCTCGCTTGATCCATCAATCCACGGGATCGGAAACCACTGATACCCCATTGGATTGCCGATGCAGCGTTCCGGCGCGTTGGGCGCCACGAAAACCGTGTCGGGCATATGCTCGGCCAGCGGATCGGCCAGCCCCAACAGGTCCGCGCCATCCGCCCCGTAGCCGTGCAGGAAGACGACCAGAGAGCTGTCCTCACCAGATTTCGAAGCCTTGCGGCCGCTCTCAAGTCCACGCGTCATCTGATGCCCTCTCGCTCTTTGATCACCCGGTAATAGGACCACAAAAGACGCGCTGCAACCGATTGCCAGGGCGACCAGTCCAGGGCCATCCGGCGCATTGCTTTTTCCGTCGGTCGGGCCTCGAGCTCGAAGAGCACGCGCGTGGCCTCCTGCAGCGCCAGATCTCCGGGCGCGAAGACATCCGCATGGCCCAGAGAGAACATGGCGTAGATCTCCGCCGTCCAGCGCCCGATGCCCGGCACGGTGACGAGCGTGGTCACAACCTCCTCGGTCGGTGCCGCGCGCAAGACACTGTAGTCGAGATCCGCTGCGGCCAACGCCTTGGCATAGCGGATCTTCTGGCGCGACAGGCCGCATGCGCGCAAATCCTCCTCGCCTGCAGCCTTGACCTGTTCCGGATGTTCGAAACCCGCTGCACAGAGACGCTCCCAGATCGCATTGGCCGAGGCGACGCTGACCTGCTGGCTGACGATGGCGCTGAGCAGTTGGGCAAAGCCGTCGTCGCGCAGCCGCAGGGGCAGCGGTCCGGTCTGCCGCAAGGCCGCAGCGAAACGAGGCTCCAGCTGTCCGAGATACTCGGCCCCTTCCGCGACGCAGGCCTCCGTTTCAATCCGCCGCATGCGATGCCACCCAGGCCAGCGCCTCGTCCACCGTCGCGGCCTTGGGGGCGTCCGGTTGCGCGGGGCGGTTGAGCATCAACACCCGAAGCCCCAGCTTGCGCGCCGCATCGAGTTTCGAGCGCGAAGCCGCACCGCCTGCGTTCTTGACCACCAGCCAGTCAATGCCCAACCGGGTAAACAACTCCATCTCGTCTTCGACCGAAAAGGGCGGCCGCCCCACGAGAAACTCGCCGTTCGGAAACGGAAACGGTTGCTCTGGCGGGTCGATCTGGCGACAGATCAAACGGTTGTTCTTAAGCCCCGAGAAGTCTTGCAGTGTCTGTCGCCCAGTTGCGAGAAAGACCGTCTCGTCAGGACGGATGTGTTTGCCCGCTTCATCCGGATAATCAATGAAAATCCATCTATCTTCGTTGCTTGCACTCCATTCCTCACGCAAAATCTGCAGATAGGGGATCGACCGCTCAGCACAGATCCGCGCTGTTCGGGCAGAGATGCGATGGGCAAACGGATGGGTCGCGTCGACCACCAGATCGACGGGATGTTCCGACAGCCAGCGGCAAAACCCGTCATCCCCGCCAAAACCACCGCTGCGGGTCTCGCAGCCAAGATCGGCCGGACCGCGCGTGGCCCCCGACAGTGACGCCGTGACGTGATGGCCCGCCTCGGTCAGGCGGAGCGCCAACTCCCGCGCCTCGCCCGTGCCCGCCAGAAGAAGGATACTCAATGCGTGTTTCGTCATGTTCGCGCCCGTGCCAGAATCTTTCCTGCGCGGTCGATCACAACCACGTCTGTCTGCCTTGGCAACCCGCGGCCTTCAAAGATCTCCAGCGTATGAGCCAAGGCCTGTTCCGCCACTTGTTCTGCCAAAGGTTGCCCTGCAATTTCAAAAGCTTCAAGCGCGGTATTCGCGTGTTTTATGCGGCTATCGCCAACCCAGTCTGCGAGTTGGTCGAAGTCCACCTGACTGCGCTTGGAATGCAGATCGCGCGCGCCCTGCGCCAGCTTTGTCAGCTTCCCGATGCCCCCCCCGATTGTCAGCTTTTCGACCGGATGACGCCTGAGATATTTGATCATCCCGCCCACGAAATCCCCCATGTCGAGCATCGCATGATCCGGCAGGCCGTGCAGGTCCTGAACCACGCGCTCACTGGTATTTCCCGTGCATCCCGCCACATGGGTCAGACCGCTGGCCCGCGCCACATCGATGCCACGGTGGATCGAGGCGATCCAGGCCGCGCAGCTGAACGGGCGCACGATACCCGTGGTGCCCAGAATCGAGATGCCACCTTCGATCCCCAGTCGCGGGTTCCACGTCTTCTTGGCCAGTGCGGCGCCGCCGGGCACAGAGATCGTGATCCGGACATTTGCGGACTGGCCGAACTGGGCCGCAAGCTCTTCCACGACCTGCGTCATCATCTGGCGCGGGACCGGGTTGATCGACGCCTCGCCAACCGCAATCGGCAGGCCCGGCTTGGTGACCACACCAACGCCCTCACCCGCCACGAAAACCACCCCCGCGCCGCCCGGCTCTACCCGGGCGCAGATCACCGCACCATGGGTGACATCCGGATCATCGCCGGCGTCTTTCTCGATACCGGCCTCAGCCCATCCGGGGCCAGAGGCCTGAACGGCAAGCTCGAAGGACGGCGTCTCGCCTTTTGGCAGCACAATCCGCACCTTGGCGGGAAAACTTCCACTCCAGAGCGCGGTCAGCGCCGCCTTGACCGCAGCGGTGGCGCAGGCGCCGGTCGTCCAGCCGCGCCTCAGCCGGACAGGGTCGGTATCGCTTTGGTCATTTCTCATGGCTGGAACTATAGACAGGGCCATTCGCGCCGCCAATGATCCTTTCAAAGTCGTTCTTTCGCTTTGCCTGACCGGCTTGCCGCGCCATAAATGTCTCATGACCGACTCATTGAGCCTTCCCGATACGTCCTGGCCCGAGCTTCAGCCCGGCTGGGTCTGGCTGTGCGGCGCAGGCCCCGGTGATCCGGGCTTGCTGACGCTGCATGCCCTCAACGCACTGCGGCAGGCAGATGTGATCGTCTATGATGCTCTGGTCCAGGAAGAGATTCTCAACTGGGCGCCCCAAGCCGAGCACATCTATGCCGGCAAGCGCGGCGGCAAGCCATCCGCCAAGCAACGCGACATCTCGCTTAGGCTGGTTGATCTGGCGCGCGCCGGTCGGCGTGTCCTGCGGCTTAAAGGCGGCGATCCGTTCGTGTTCGGACGCGGCGGAGAGGAAGCCCAGTCGCTTGTCCAGCACGGTGTTCCGATCCGCATCATCCCGGGCATCAGCGCGGGGATCGGCGGGCTGGCCTATGCCGGCATCCCCGTCACCCATCGCGACGTGAACCAGTCAGTGACATTCGTGACGGGCCACGACCAGTCGGGAAACACACCCTCATCGCTGGATTGGCAAGCGATTGCAAAGGGTTCTCAGGTGATCGTGATCTACATGGGTATGAAGCATATCGCCCGAATCGCGCAGGCACTTCTGGACGCCGGACGCCCTGCATCCGAGCCGGTCGGCATCGTCACCACCGCCACGACACGCACGCAGCAGGTTCTGGAAACCACGCTTGGCACGATCGTGGAAGATATCGAGACAAGCGGATTGCAGCCCCCTGCGATCATCTGCGTCGGGCGCTCTGTGATGATGCGGCAGGTGCTGGACTGGCAGTCGCAGATCGCAGGCGAGGCACCGCGAAACCTTGATCCGCTGGGCCGAGGCCGCCCGGCCGAAAGCGCATGACCCAGACCAACCGCGGGCTGATGATCGCAGCGCCCGCCTCCGGCAGCGGCAAGACCACCGTGACACTGGGCCTTTTGCGTGCCATGTCACGGCGCGGACCCATACGCGGTGCAAAGTCGGGGCCTGATTACATCGACCCAAGGTTTCACGAGGCGGCCTGCGGCCTGCCCTGCCCCAACCTCGACGGATGGGCCATGACGGCGGCACGGATCGCGGATCTGGCCCAAGGACCGACCGAGAGCGCCGGTCCGCTTATCGTCGAGGCGGCCATGGGGCTCTTTGACGGGGCGCCGCCCGATGGCAAGGGATCTGCGGCGGAGCTTGCAAAGCTGCTCGACCTGCCCGTCGTGCTGGTGGTGGACTGCGCGAAAACAGCCCAGAGCATCGCCGCTCTGGTGACGGGGTTCACCACGTTCGACCCCGAAATTCGCATTGCAGGCCTGATCCTCAACAAGCTTGGCAGCCCCCGCCATGAAAGGATTGTAAAACAAGCACTTAATCGCACCGATTTGCCCCCTGTGCTGGGTGCGATTCCCCGTCGGGGCGATCTTGCCCATCCGTCACGGCACCTCGGGCTGGTGCAGGCCGGCGAGCGCGCCGATCTGGACGCGTTTCTGGACAGAGCCGCCGATATCATCGGGGACTGTGTGGATCTGGACCGTCTCGAGTTCTCACCGATCGCGAAAGCCGCTGCGGCTCCACGCCTCGCGCCTCCCGCCCAGAGGATGGCAATTGCCAACGATCAGGCCTTTGCCTTTGCCTATCCCCATATCCTCGAGGATTGGAGGGCCGCGGGGGCCGAGATAAGTTTCTTCTCGCCGCTGGCAGACGACGCGGTGCCGGAGGCGGATTTCATCTTTCTGCCCGGAGGGTATCCGGAGCTGCATGCAGGGCGGCTTGCCGGCAACACCAGCTTCCTGAAGTCTCTCAGAAACGCATCACAAGACACGGATATTTATGGGGAATGTGGCGGTTATATGATCTTGGGGGAAGGCCTGACCGACGCGGAGGGAACGCGCCACCAGATGCTCGGGCTTTTGCCGCTCGAGACCAGTTTCGAGCGGCGCAAGCTGCATTTGGGTTACCGCAGCCTCACGGCAAGCCACGGCCCGTTTCAGGGGCGCCACAGCGGCCACGAATTCCACTTTGCCACAACCCTGCGGGCGGTGGGCCCGCCCCTGTTTGACGCACGCGATGCCGAGGGCGAGAGCCTGCCCGCGATGGGCCTGCGCCAAGGGCGGGTCTGCGGCTCCTTCGCGCATGTCATAGACCGTATCTTGCCCTGATCCGAACGAGCCTGTATCCGCAATCCAGATGACGCCGCAAGCCCAGCATAAACACGCCGTACGCAATGTGACGGTCCTGATCGCGGCAAACGCGATTCTGGGCAGCCAGATGCCCATCCTCTTCGTCATCGGGGGCCTTGTGGGCAACTCTCTGGCGACCAACCCCTGCCTCGCGACACTGCCGATCTCGATGATCGTGTTCGGGTCCATGACGACGGCTCCGTGGATCAGCCCGTTGATGCAGCGCCATGGCCGGCGGACCGGCTTTATCGTCGGCACGCTCGGGGGCGCACTGGGGGCCGCGGTTTCGGCGCTCGGGCTCTATACCGGGTCCTTTGCCCTGCTGCTGGTCGGCAGCTATCTTTCCGGCATCTATTTTTCGGCGCAGGGCTTTTACCGCTTTGCCGCGACCGACGCCGCCTCTCCGGAGTTCCGGCCCAAGGCGATCTCGTTCGTCATGGCCGGCGGGTTGGCATCCGCGATCATCGGGCCCCAGATCAACAACGCGGTCATGGATGTCTTCGTGATCCCGTTCCTCGCCTCCTACATCTTTATCACGCTGCTCAATCTCGGCGGGTTGTTCATATTCTTCGGGCTGAAACGGACCTATGCGGCCGAACCTGCGACCGCCGAACCCGTCGCACCGCCACGCAGCCGCAGAGAGCTTCTGGCCGAACCAAAGGTCACGGTCGCGATTATCTGCGCCATGGTCTCCTATGCGCTCATGAACCTCGTCATGACCTCGACCCCATTGGCGGTTGTCGGATGCGGCTTCACCGCGCGGGACGCCAATGACATCGTCTCCGCCCATGTTCTGGCGATGTTCATCCCGTCGTTCTTCACAGGCCATCTGATCGCGCGGTTCGGGGTCGAAAAGATCATCGCAACCGGGCTGGCCATTCTGGCCGTCGCGGGGGGTGTCGCGCTCTCTGGCGTCGCTTTGGGCAATTTCTACATCTCCCTCGTCCTCCTGGGCATCGGCTGGAATTTCGGCTTTATCGGCGCGACCACGATGCTGGCCAATGCGCACAAGCCCAACGAACGCGGGGTGATTCAGGGCTTTAATGACGCGGTGATCTTTGGCTGTGTGACGCTGGCATCTCTGGCGTCGGGCGGCTTGATGAACTGCTCGGGCGGCAATGCGGTCGAAGGCTGGAACGCCGTCAATCTGGCGATGGTGCCTTTCCTGACACTGGCAGGCGGTGCGCTGATATGGTTGATGCTGGGCGCCCGCAAGGCGCGGCGCGCCTAGGCGAGCCGTCCGAAAACCCCGACCTTCAGAAGCGCCCAACGGCGGGCGAATTCGCTTTGCCGGAGATCCTCCTGCAAAACAGCCTGCGGGCTGCGGGCGGCATGGCGCAGCGTGGCTGCGGATTGCCAGCCGGCCATCAGCGCCGGACGGGCGCTTGAGACGACCCCGCCCTTGCCTGTCATCGCCCGCCTGCGCCGCGACAGCGCGTCTGCGGCAAGCTGCGAGATCCCGTCAGGGCTTGTATCGGGCAAGGGATGCCGGCCGCGGGAAATGAGCTCGGATGACGCCCGCAGCATGGCCGCAACCCCGTCCGAATAGGCGATGGTCCGGATGTCCTCTTCGTTGCCCGCCCCCAAAAGACGCGCGGCGGTCCAGACAAGCCCCGCGTAGGTTGCATCGATATAGGCATCGAATGCGGCGCGGTCGGCAAAGGGCTCAGGATAGATATCCCAGCGCCGCGCCTCCACCAGATCGGCGAGCCGGAGCGCGCCCTCCCGGTCGAGGATATCGGCCAGCGGCCCCGTCACCTCATGGGCGCGGACGGCTTTGCCCTCGGCGATTTCGTCAAGCGCATCGCGCCACCATTGCAGGCGCATCTCGGCAATCATCGGCTCCTGCGTGACCCATGGCGCGCGGCTTACCTCGATGTTGAAGGCATAGAGCGGCCACAGCACCTTCTGGGCCGCCTGCGGGGCCAGAACGGTCACGGCATGACGATCGGGATCGGCGGTTTCGACCAGCGCGGCGCAGGCCTCAAGGCTCATGCCTCGACACCTTCCTGGATGAGCTTCCAGTTGATCGCATCGAGAAGCGCTTCGAAGGAGGCGTCCACGATGTTGGGCGACACACCCACGGTCGACCAGCGCCGTCCGGAACTGTCAGCGCTGTCGATGATGACCCGCGTGACCGCCTCGGTGCCGCCATCGGTGATGCGCACCTTGAAGTCCACCAGCCGCATGTCCTCAATCGCCTTCTGATAGGGACCAAGATCCTTGGCCAGCGCACGGGCCAGCGCGTTCACCGGGCCGCGATCGGACCCGGAGGCATCAAGAGACTCCGAGACCGACAGTTTCTTCTCGCCGCGGATCTTCACCACGACAACCGCCTCGGACAGGCTCACGGTCCGGTCATACTTGTTCTTCCGGCGCTCTACCGTCACCTTGTAGCGTTTCACCTCGAAGAAATTGGGCATCTGGCCAAGCTCGTCGCGGGCCAGCAGCTCGAAGCTCGCCTGCGCCGTGTCGTAAGAATAGCCCTGATCTTCGCGCTGTTTGATCCGGTCGAGAATGCGCGGCAGCGCGGCCTTGTCGATCCCAGTCAGACCCGCCTCTTCGAGCCGCCTGCGGAGGTTGGATTGCCCCGCCTGATTGGACATCGGCACGATCCGCGTATTTCCCACGCGTTCCGGCTCGATATGCTCATAGGTGCTCGGATCCTTGAGAATGGCGCTGGCGTGAAGCCCCGCCTTATGGGCAAAGGCCGACGCCCCGACATAGGGCGCATGTTTGTTGGGAACGCGGTTGAGTATGTCGTCGAGCAACTGGCTCGCCCGCGTCAAGCCGGCCAGCGCCTCGGGGGTCACATTGGTCTCGAACGCACGCGCGTAAGGCTCTTTGAGGAGCAGCGTCGGGATCAGGGACACCAGATTGGCGTTGCCGCAGCGCTCGCCCAGCCCGTTGAGCGTACCTTGTATCTGTCGCGCCCCCGCCTCGACCGCCGCCAGCGTGTTGGCGACCGCGTTCTCGGTATCATTATGGGTGTGGATGCCCAGATGGGTGCCGGGAATGCCGCTCTCGATCACGGTTCTGACGATCTCGCGCACGGCGCCGGGCAAGGTGCCGCCATTGGTGTCACACAGCACGATCCAGCGCGCACCGGCGCTATAGGCGGCGTGCAGGCATTCCAGCGCGTATTCGGGATTGGCCGCATATCCATCAAAGAAATGCTCCGCATCGAACAGGGCCTCGCGCTCCTGCTCCACGATATGGGCGATGGATTTGGCGATATTGTCCACGTTTTCCGCAAGCTCGATGCCAAGCGCGGTTCTGACGTGGAAATCATGGGTCTTGCCCACAAGGCAAACCGCCCCGGTTCCCGCGTTCATGACCGCGGCCAGAACGTCATCGTTGGCTGCCGAGCGCCCGGCCCGCTTGGTCATTCCGAACGCGGTCATCTGCGCCCGCGTCTTGGGAACCTGCGCGAAGAAATCGCTGTCGGTGGGGTTTGCGCCGGGCCAGCCGCCCTCGATGTAGTCGAGACCCAGCTCATCAAGCATCTGCGTGATCCGCATTTTCTCGGAGGCCGAGAACTGCACACCTTGGGTCTGCTGGCCGTCGCGCAGCGTGGTGTCGTAGAGGTAGAGGCGTTCACGGGTCATGTCAGGGCCTCCAGCTTGGCCGCGTCGAACCCGGGCCCGGGTACAAGCTCCACGCCCTGCTTGGACATACGCACCTCGACACCGGCTTCGATCAGCGCGGTCTTGAGCGTATCGACCTTCGAGAAGTCCTTGGTTTCCATGGCGGCCCTGCGCAACTCGGCAAGATTGTTTTCCAACCCGCTCAGATCAACATCCGGCGCCATTGCCCACTCCGGAACCTGATCTCCCATCAGGCCGAGAAACTGCAAGGCATGGCGCAGCCCCGCCGCGTCGTCCGCCGCCGAGAGCCGGTGCAGTTCCGTGATCGCGCCGGCCGTGTTGAGATCATCTGCCAGCGCATCAATGATCGAGCGATCGACTTCTGCCGCGCCGGACGCCTGCCCGGCCTGCGCATACCAGCGCCGCAGCGTCTTCTCCGCCTCGTCGCGCTTTTTCTCGGTCCAGTCCATCGGCTTGGAGTAATGCGTGCCCAGAAAGACCATCCGGATCACCTCGCCCGGCACGCCCTGATCGAGCAGGTCGCGGACGGTAAAGAAATTGCCCAGGGATTTGGACATCTTCTTGCCCTCGACCTGCAGCATTTCGTTGTGCATCCAGACGCGGGCGAACTCGCCGTCGGGATGGGCGCAGCGGGACTGGGCGATCTCGTTTTCGTGGTGCGGGAACTGGAGGTCATTGCCGCCGCCGTGAATGTCGAAGCTCTCCCCCAGAAGCTCGTAGGCCATGGCCGAGCATTCGATATGCCAGCCGGGCCGGCCGCGGCCCCACGGGCTGTCCCATCCGGGCTGATCGGGCGTCGACGGCTTCCACAAAACGAAATCCATCGGGTCTTCCTTGAACGGGGCCACCTCGACCCGCGCGCCCGCGATCATGTCATCGACAGAGCGGCCGGACAGCGCGCCATACGCGTCGTAGGAGCGCACTTTAAAGAGGACATGGCCCTCGGCGGCATAGGCATGGCCCTTGGCGATCAGATCCTCGGTCATCGCGATCATCTGCGCGATATACTGCGTGGCGCGCGGCATGTGATCGGGCTCCAGCGCCCCGAGGGCTGCCATATCATCGAGAAACCACTGGGTCGTTTCCGCCGTAATCTCGGAAATATCGCGCCCGGTCTCGGCGGCGCGCGTGTTGATCTTGTCATCCACATCCGTGAAATTGCGCACATAGGTGACGTGATCGGCCCCGTAGACGTGACGCAAGAGACGGTAGAGCATGTCGAACACCACCACGGGCCGGGCATTGCCCAGATGCGCGCGATCATAAACCGTCGGCCCGCACACATACATGCGCACGTTTTCGGGATCCAAGGGGACGAAAACGTCCTTGCGCCGGGTTTTCGAATTGTTGAGCTTGATTTCGGTCATTGGTCCTCACGCACCTGTCGCGGCGGGCTTAGCAAGTCTGACATGTGATGGAAACAAAAAGACCGGCCCGCCTGACAGATGTCAGTTGGTAATGCAGCAATCGCAGTGGCAAATCTCGGTCATGTGGCCTTTCTACCGCCGATCCGGCGCCCAGCCAAGCCTGTTATGTCGCGCATCACAATTTCGGATTTGACAGACGCCACGATCACAGGCTCCATCGCCGGAACGCAACTCAGAGACACACATATGCGACTCTCTCAACGGATCTCGGACATCACCGGCGGCGGCTCGGACGGCTGGGACGTCTTCTACCGGGCCCGCGACATGGTGGCCTCCGGCACGCCCGTGATCGAGCTGACCATCGGCGAGCATGACATTCGCACCGATCCCTCTGTTCTGGAGGCGATGCACCGCTCTGCCATGGGCGGGCATACGGGCTACGCCGTGGTGCCCGGCGAGATCGCCCTGCGCAAAGCGGTCGCAGAACGTGTCACGGCCCGCACCGGCGTCCCCACGACCGCAGAGAACGTCCTGATCACCCCCGGCGGGCAATCGGCGCTCTTCACCGCGCATCACGCGGTTTGTGACGAGGGCGACACCGCGCTTTACTGCGACCCTTACTATGCCACCTACCCCGGCACGATCCGCGCGGTCGGCGCGCGGCCAAGACCCATAGTCACCCGCCCCGAGGACAGCTTTCAGCCCACGGCCAAGCAGATCGGGGCTGCCGCAGACGGCGCCCGCTCACTGCTGATCAACTCACCCAACAATCCCACCGGCGTTGTTTACCGGCCGGACACGGTCGAGGCGGTCGCGCGGGCCTGCGTCGATCATAACCTCTGGCTGATCTCGGACGAGGTCTATGACACGCAGATCTGGGACGGCGCGCATCTCTCGCCCCGCGCTTTGCCCGGTATGTCGGAGCGGACGCTGGTGGTGGGCTCCATGTCCAAAAGCCACGCCATGACCGGCAGCCGCGTGGGCTGGCTCATCGGTCCAAAGCACGTGATTTCCGCGGCCATCGATCTGGCCACCCACATGACTTACGGCGTTCCCGGCTACATTCAGGACGCGGCGCTCTTCGCGCTGAACGCGGGACCGGCGCTGGAAACGGAGATTGCCGCCCCGTTCAAGCGGCGCAGACTGTTGGCAGAGCGTGTTCTGGCAGGTCAGAATATCGTGCGTCCGGTCCCCAGTTCCGGAGCGATGTATCTGATGCTCGACATCCGGGCCACGGGGCTGAGCGGGGAGGCGTTCGCCACAAGCCTGCTGGAGCGCCATCATATCGCCGTTATGCCCGGTGAAAGCTTCGGACAGGCCGCGCAGGGGCATCTCCGCGTGGCCATGACAGTGGACGACAGCCGTTTCGAGGCCGCACTGGAGAAACTCGTCGCGCTTGCGCAGGAACATGCCAGTTAGGCATCTGTCGCGCGCTGCCCCGCGCCATCTGCGGCTCTCAGGTGGCTCGGGAGGCGGCAGGTGGCGCCCTTGAAGCCTAGCAGAAATCCAAGGGCCACCGGCCCCTGACACCCCGATCCATGCCGCAAACAGGCAGAAATGCCGCAAACAGGACAGACCGGCCAAGGCAAATCTCGGGAGCATGAACGCAGGAGGAGCGCGCATGCAGAGGGAGATCTGCAAACAGGTTCTGGTCGAACGCACCATCGGTGCCGCCCGTGGACGTGCCGCGCGCGGGGGTCCTTTGGACAGGTAAACCGCAAAGCCCGAGGTTCCCCTGTCTGAAAGCAAACCCATGAACAAAATCACCAACCCGACCCCGCGACGCGCTGCCAGAACCGGCGGGCGCGCCGCACGCCATGCACTGCGCGCAGCCCCGCTTGCAGAGGACAAGCGCCCGATCCGCCCCGGCATGGAGGGCGGCGTCTACAAACCGCTCAGCGACGCGGATGTCGCCCGCATCCACGCCTCTGCCCTGCGCGCGCTCGAGGAGATCGGGCTTGCCGACGCGCCTGAAACCGGCATTGAAATCCTGACGGGCGCCGGCGCCATTCTGGGCGATGACGGCCGCATCCGCTTTCCGCGCGCGTTGGTCGAGGACATGCTGGCCAAGGCCGCCAAGTCGATCACGCTCAACGGGCGCGACCCGCGCTACGATCTCGATCTGTCCGGCACCAAGGTGCATTACGGAACCGCCGGTGCCGCGGTTCATCTGGTGGACGTGCATGGGCGGGAATACCGCGACAGCACCGTTCAGGACCTGCATGACGCCGCAAAGATCGTCCAAGCGCTCGACAATATCCATTTCGTGCAGCGCCCGATGGTCTGCCGGGATATCACCGACAATTACGAGATGGACCTGAACACGATCTATGCCTGCGTGACGGGGACGACCAAACATGTCGGCACCTCCTTTACCGATCCCGACTATGTGGCCGGTGCGCTGGAGATGCTCCACATGATCGCGGGCAGCGAGGACGCATGGCGGGAACGGCCCTTCGTCTCCAACACCAATTGTTTCGTCGTCCCGCCGATGAAATTCGCGACCGAAAGCTGCCGCGTGATGGAGGAATGCATCCGCGGCGGCATGCCTGTTCTCCTGCTGTCTGCGGGCATGGCCGGGGCCACGGCGCCCTCGACCATTGCGGGCGCCATCGTGCAGGCGGTTTCGGAATGTCTGGCCGGGCTGGTCTATGTCAACGCGATCGCGCCGGGTCATCCAGCGGTCTTCGGCACATGGCCTTTCGGGCTCGATCTGCGGACCGGAGCGATGTCGATCGGCTCCGGCGAACAGGCGCTTCTGACCGCGGGCTGTGCCCAGATGCACGCCTTCTACGGGGTGCCGGGAGGGGCTGCGGGGGGCGGCTCGGATTCCAAGCTGCCCGACATGCAGGCGGGCTGGGAACAAATGTGCTCGAACGTGATGGCCGGCCTGTCGGGGCTCAACATGGTCTACGAGGCCGCCGGCATGCATGCCTCCCTGCTGGGGTTCTGTCACGAATCCCTGATCCTCGGCGATGATCTGGTCGGACAGGCCCTGCGCTGCGTCCGCGGGATCGAGGTGACCGATGACAGCTGCGCGGTCGAGGAGATCCGCGAGGTGTGCCTTGGCAAGGACGGCCAGCCCGGGACCGGACATTACCTTGGCACCGCGCAAACCCTGAGCCTGATGGAAAGCAACCACGTCTACCCGTCTTTGGGCGACAGGACATCGCCCAAGGAATGGGCCGAGAACGACCGCCCCGACCTGATCGAAAAAGCGACGGCGAAAAAGGAGCTTATTCTGGCCGCCCCGTCTCCGGCGGCGCTGTCACCGGATGTGGATCAGGCCGTCCGCGACGCCTTCAATATCCATCTGCCCCGGCAATAGACGGGCACGGGCACGGTTCGGGCGTTTCGGACTGGCAGCCTTTACAGATTGGCAGGCCTTACAGGCTGGCGGCATCGCGGGCGAGCGCTTCGATGCCGTTCCAGTCATCCGCGTCAACCAAGCTTTTCGGGGCCACCCAGCTGCCGCCCGCGCAGACCACGTTCGCCAGCGCCAGATATTGCGCGACATTGGCCGGGCTGATCCCGCCCGTCGGACAGAAATCGATCTGCGGGATCGGCGCACCGATGGCTTTGAGCGCCGGCGCCCCGCCAGAGGCTTCTGCCGGGAAGAACTTCAACATCGAAAACCCGCGTTCCAGAAGGCGCATCGCTTCCGTCGCCGTCGCCGCGCCGGGCAAAAGCGGCAGGTCGGCATCCGCGCAGGCGTCAAGCAGCCTGTCCGTGGCCCCCGGAGACACGCCAAACTGCGCGCCGGCCCGTTTCGCAGCCACAACATCCTCCGGCGTCAGCAATGTGCCGGCCCCCACGACGCCACCCGCGACCGAGGCCATCTCCGCGATCGCGTCCAACGCGGCCGGCGTGCGCAGCGTGACCTCAAGCGCCGGCAACCCGCCGCGCACCAGCGCACCCGCCAGCGGAGCGGCCTTTGCCGCGTCATCGACAACGAGCACCGGCACAATCGGCGCCAGCTGGCAGATCTCACGCGCTTTCTGGCTGGCAATCTCTGGTGTCATCAAAAGCCCTTCTCTCTCGTCATTGCGCCACGGGGTTTGCGCAGATCATACCACAACCCCCGCCCCCGACGTGCTGCCGGAGACGTTGTTGCGGAACACCTCGAAAAGCTCGCGCCCGATGCCATGGCCGTTGGCGCTCAGATCCGGCGCAGCCGCAGCGCGGTCGGAGACATCCGGCCCCAGAACCTCCAGCGATCCTTGTGTAGCATCAAGCCGGATCACGTCGCCGTCCTGCAGCTTGGCGATCAAGCCGCCATCAGCGGCCTCGGGGCACACATGGATGGCCGCAGGCACCTTGCCCGACGCACCGGACATGCGCCCATCGGTGACCAGCGCCACCTTGTGCCCGCGATCCTGCAGAACCGACAGGACCGGGGTCAGACCGTGAAGCTCCGGCATGCCATTTGCCTTTGGCCCCTGAAAACGGACGACGATGATAGTATCGCGATCCAGCTCACCGGCCTTGAAGGCGGCTTTGACAGCCTCCTGGGTGTCGAAGACACGCGCCGGCGCCTCGATCTGGTGGCGCTCCGGCGCAACCGCGGAAATCTTGATGACGCCGCGCCCCAGATTGCCGCCCAACTGCTTCAACCCACCGGATGTCTGGAACGGATCGCGCACCGGGCGCAGAATGCGGTCATTCTGGGTTTGTGCCGTCCCGCTCTCCCAGGACAGATCCCCGTCACGCAGTTTCGGCTCACGCGTATAATCGGCCAGTCCGCTGCCCATGACCGTTGTGGTGTCGGGATGCAAAAGCCCCGCCTCCAGCAATTCACCGATCATGTAGCCGAGCCCACCCGCCGCGTGGAAATGGTTCACATCCGCCAGCCCGTTGGGATAGACGCGGGCCATCAGCGGCGTGGTATCCGAGATCTCCGAAAGATCCTCCAGATCGAGCAGCACACCCGCCGCACGCGCCATCGCAATCATATGAATGACCAGATTGGTCGAGCCGCCCGTGGCCATCAGACCGACCAGCCCGTTCACAAATGCCTTTTCATCGAGAATGTCACATACCGGGCGGTAGCCCGTTCCAAGGTTCGTGATCTCGACCGCGCGCTTCGCCCCCGCGGCGGTCAGCGCATCGCGCAACTCGGTTCCGGGGTTCACGAAACTGGCGCCGGGCAGGTGCAGCCCCATGAACTCCATCAGCATCTGGTTGGAGTTTGCCGTCCCGTAGAAGGTGCATGTGCCCGGTGAATGGTAGCTGGCCATCTCCGCGCGCATGAGGACATCGCGCCCCACCTCTCCGGTGGCGAATTGCTGACGGACCTGTGCTTTCTTGTCATTGGGCAAGCCGGAGGGCATCGGGCCTGCGGGCAGGAAAATCCCGGGCAGATAGCCGAAGGTGGCCGCCGCGATCACGAGGCCCGGAACGATCTTGTCGCAAACGCCCAGATATACCGCCGCGTCAAACGTGTTGTGGCTGAGCGCAACGCCCGCGGAAAGCGCGATCACGTCGCGCGAAAACAGCGACAGTTCCATCCCGACCTGCCCTTGTGTCACGCCGTCACACATTGCCGGAACGCCTCCCGCGACCTGCGCCGTGCCCCCTGCCTGCCGCGCGGCATGCTTGATCTGGTCGGGAAAACTGGCAAAGGGCTGATGGGCCGAGAGCATATCGTTATAGGCGGTGACGATGCCGAGGTTCGGCACGCGTTCGGCCGCCAAAGCGTCCTTGTCCGCGCCCATGGCCGCGTAGGCATGGGCCTGGTTGCCGCAGGTCAGATGCGCCCGGCGCGGCCCGTCTTCGGCAGCACGGCGCATGCGCTCGAGATAGGTCGACCGGGTTTCAGCCGAACGCTCCTTGATCCGTTTTGTGACACGCGCGATGGCAGGATTGAGTGCCATGAAACTCTCCGCAGATAGATTTGCCTTGACTTATCATGTTAGCGCTAACACACCAAGCCTATAAATGGCCGCGCAACGCTGTGCGCACGGGCCGGTGACGCAGGCCCGTTAAGCAGGCCACTTGAGCGGGTGATCAAAGCCACCTATCACCTGAAGGAACGAAAAACCGCGGGTCGGACATTGATGGGACACCAAACAGCCGAAACATTCACGCTGGTTGCCGACATCGGTGGAACGAATACCCGTGTCGCGCTGGCGCGGGGTTCGGATCTGCTGGTCGAGACCGTCTCCCGCTACCGCAACGCGGATGCGCCGGGGCTTGAGACGATCTTGCGGGACTTTCTCGACACGCAGGGCGATGTCACCTGCGGGGGCGCCTGTATCGCGCTGGCGGGACCGGTGAAGGCCGGGCGGGGCACGATGACCAACCTTGACTGGGAGATCGACGAAACCGCGCTGGCGCGTGCAACGCAGGCCGAACACATCGCGATCCTGAACGACCTGCAGGCACAAGGCCATGCGATCGGCAATCTTGCCGAAGGCTCCGTCACAACGCTGCTTCCCGGCACCGGCGACGCGAACTCTGACACCAAGCTGGTTCTCGGGATCGGAACCGGTTTCAACATGGCGCCGGTCTTCGAGACACCGCAGGGGCGCTTCGTGCCGCCTTCGGAGGCCGGTCATGCCAACCTGCCGATCCGGAACGAAGACGAGCTGCGCCTGATGCGCTATTTCGAGACGGCGCACGGGTTTCCGGCGGTCGAGGACATGCTGTCGGGCCGTGGTCTGGAGCGTGTTTATCTCTGGCTCAGCGCGGAGGCCGGCACACCGACCGAGAAAACCGCAGCCGCCATCATGGAAAGTTTCGAGGCCGGCAGCGACCCGATCGCGCGGCAGGCCGCCGAGCTCTTTGTGCGCATGATGGGAACCGTGGCGGGCAACCTCTCGCTGATCACCCTGCCCTTCGGCGGGCTCTATTTTGCCGGGGGCGTGGCCCGGGCGCTGGCCCGTCATTTTCGCGCGTTGGGCTTCATCGAAGCCTTCCGCGACAAGGGGCGGTTTGCGGGCTTCATGCAGAACTTCCCGATCCATGTGATCGAGGATGATTACGCGGCCCTGACAGGCTGCGCGACCTATTTGGATGCCGGTGTGCGAAACTCCGCGGCGGCATCCACGCCGTAAATCCAGTCCTGCCGCGCATGTATGAAGTTGGTGGACAGGCGCGCCGCGAGCCAGATCGGGCCATAGGCCAGCAGCTGGCGGAGTGGGCTGCGATGGTGGAACATCCTGAGATTGGCCGCTGAGCGGGCCTGTACGGCGGTCGCCCGGGGTTTTCTTGCCGCCTCATACGCGGCAAGCGCGCGTTTGATATCGGCAGGCTGCTCCCCGAGACAGGCGGCCAGAACCACGGCATCCTCCAGCGCCTGCACCGCGCCCTGCGCCATCGAGGGCAACATGGGGTGGGCCGCGTCCCCAAGCAGTGCAACCGGACCCTCCGTCCAGGCGATCAGGGGCGGCCGGTCATGCAAGGCCCAGCGGTAGGGTTGATCCGCCGCCGCGATGATCGCGGCGAGAACCGGATCCCAATCGCCAAAGTCACGCAAGGCATCGGTCTTCTCGCCGGGGATCTTCCAGCCCTCTTCGGTCCAGTTGTCCTGCTCTACGATGCCCACGAAATTTGCCATGGATCCGCCCCGGATCCGCGTGGTGACCGCGTGTTTGCCCGGTCCGGCCCAGATGCACCCGCCGTCAGGCAGCGTGACGCCCCCGAGCTTGGAGACCGGCACGGTCAGTCGCCATGCCACGTTGCCGGTGAACCGCGCCCTGTCGGGGCCCAGCATTTGCGCCCGGATCACCGAGTGAATTCCGTCGGCCCCCACCACGAGATCGCCAAAGACCCGTTCCCCGTTGTCGATATAGACCGAGGCCCCGCCCTTCTCCTGCACGTAGCCAGTCACGGCGCAGCCGGTGCGGATCACGGCTCCGGCGACCTTGCCAAGACGCGCCTTCAGCGCCTCGTGCAGATCCGCGCGGTGGATCTGCACGAACCGTGCCCCCCAGCGACGCGCGGCGTAACCTTTCATCGGCAGCCGAAAGATCCTCCGGCCGCCCTGACCCATGCGCATTTCAATGGCGTCCGGCTCAAAAAGGCTGTCCTCGATCAGTGGAGTGACGCCAAGCGCGTCCAGCACACGCATCCCGTTCGGGCTGATCTGCACGCCTGCGCCCACTTCGGCCAACTCCGGCGCCTGCTCCAGCACCTCGACCTCCCAGCCCTTCAGGGCAAGGGCCAGAGCGGCCGCAAGACCGCCAATCCCGCCGCCGGCAATCACCGCCTTCATGGCAAACGGACCCCTCCGTCGAGACGGATGACCTCACCGTTGAGATACGGGTTGGACAGGATGAAGAGGACAAGCTCGCCGAACTCTTCGGGCTTGCCGAAGCGCTTGGGAAAAAGCGGCTGCGACGCCAGGGCGGCCTGCGCCTCTTCCGGCAGGCCGTCGATCATCGGTGTCCGGAACAGGCCCGGCGCAATTGCCATGACGCGGATGCCCACCTGCGCCAGATCCCGTGCCATCGGCAGCGTCATTGCAGCGACACCCCCCTTGGAGGCCGCATAGGCGGGCTGGCCCTTCTGACCGTCATAGGCGGCGACCGAGGCCGTGTTGACAATCACGCCCCGCTGGCCATCGGCATCGGGCGCGTTCTCCTGCATGGCTTCCGCCGCCAGCCGCGCGACGTTGAAACTGCCGGTGAGATTGACATCGACGGTGCGCCGGAAGCCCTCGAGCGGGAGCGCGCCCTCGCGCCCCACCGTCTTGCCCACGGTCGCGATACCGGCGCAGCTGACCGCCGCGGTGACGGCGCCAAACGCGGACAGGGCAAGATCGCGTGCTGCCATGACAGACGCCTCATCGGTGACATCGGTTTCGCAGAATACGGCCGCATCGCCCAGCTCTGCCGCCAGAGCGCGCCCCAGATCCGCGTTGCGGTCCATGAGCACCGCCCGTCCGCCGGCAGAGACGAGGCTGCGCGCCGTCGCCGCGCCCAGACCCGACGCCCCGCCGCTGATCATCGCCACCTGATTGTTCATTCCGTGCCTCTCATCTTGCCCGTGTCGCAAAATTCCGCAGGTTCCGGCTGGCCTCGCGGCGCCGCAACGCGCAAACTTGTCCCAAATGACGTAACGAAAGTGGCCCGCGGTGAACAGCCCTCTTCCCTTGATCACGAACCAGACGGCGCGGCGCCTGTTTCTGGACCGCCACGGGCTGGGGGGCGCGCCATCGGGCTCTGGCCGTGGCGCAGATCTGTGCAACGTCATCGACGCGCTCGGCTTCGTGCAGATTGACAGCATCAACACGGTCGCGCGCGCCCATCACATGATCCTACGCGCCCGCAGACAAAGTTACCGCGAGGCCCATCTCGCCCCGCTCTTGCAGCGGGACCGCGCGATCTTTGAGCATTGGACACATGACGCCAGTGTCATTCCGACCCGGTTTTTCCCCTACTGGCGCCTGAAATTCGAACGCGACGAAAAGCTCCTGCGGGAGCGGTGGAAAAACTGGCGTCGCGACGGTTTCGAGGAGAAGTTCGACACGGTCCTGCGCCGCATCGCCGATCACGGGCCGTGCTCATCCTCGGATGTGGGCGAGAACGAGGCCCGCAGCTCGGGCGGTTGGTGGGACTGGCACCCTTCGAAAACAGCGCTGGAATACCTGTGGCGGTCCGGGCGGCTTTCGGTCACCCGCCGCGAGGGATTTCGCAAGATCTATGACCTGACCGAAAACGTGATCCCGGCTGAGTATCTGAACACGCGCTACAGCGAGGAAGAGGTGACCGACTGGGCCTGCAACGCAGCACTTGATCGTCTGGGCTTTGCCACCCCCGGAGAGATCGCGGCCTTCTGGGATATCCTGCGCCCCTTCGAGGCGCGCGCATGGTGCGAGGCGGCGTGTGCCTCGGGCCAGCTCCTGCCCGTCGAGATCGAGGGGGCGGATGGATCGCGCCGGCGCTGCCTTGCACGCCACGATCTGCTTGAGACAGCCCGAACCTGCCCCGCACCGTCCGAGCGGATCCGGATTCTCTCGCCCTTCGATCCGGCGCTGCGGGATCGCAAAAGGGCCGAGCGGCTGTTCGGGTTCTTCTACCGGATCGAGATCTTCGTGCCCGAGGCGAAGCGCCGCTACGGCTACTATGTCTTCCCCGTTCTCGAAGGTGACCGCCTGATCGGGCGGATCGACATGAAATGTTTCAGGCCCGAGAATCACCTTAGAATCAAAGCGTTCTGGCCCGAGGCTGGCATAAGGATGGGCAAGGGACGCATGCAGAGACTGACCACAGAGCTTGAGCGGATGGCGCGTTTCACAGGCGCCCGTGAGATCGGCTTTGCCCAAGACTGGCTACGGCAGACCCACCCCACAACCGGTTGACCGGCCCTCCTTGACCGAGCCCCTTGGATTTCAAGACAAGCTATTATATATTAAAAATCGAATATGTTTAAATAATCGCTCGGGAGACAGGGATGGAAACGGAGTTCACACCTTTCGCATCGTTGATTGGAGGCATGCTGATCGGTGTATCAGCTGTCATTCTTATGGGACTGAATGGCCGGATCGCGGGCATCAGCGGGATCGCCTCGCGCCTGCTGGATGCGCGCCTGGGCGGCGCAGAGGAGCGTCCCGGCCTGTTCTTCATTCTGGGGCTGCTGGTGGCGGTGCCCGCATACGCCTTCGTGACCGGGGCCTTTCCGATCCAGACGGTGTCGGGAAACCTGCCGCTGCTGGCGCTGGCCGGTCTGCTGGTCGGGTTCGGTTCGGTTTTTGGAAACGGATGCACCTCGGGCCACGGCGTCTGCGGACTTGCGCGGCTCTCCTCCAGATCGCTGGTCGCAACCCTGACCTTCATGGCGACGGCGTTTGTGAGCGTCTACGTCCTGCGCCACGTCATCGGAGGGTAAATCATGAAAAATCTCTCTGCCCTTCTCGCCGGTCTGGTCTTCGGCCTTGGCCTTGTCATCTCCGGCATGGCCGACCCTGCCAAGGTTCAGAACTTCCTTGATGTGTTCGGCACATGGGACCCAAGCCTCGCCTTCGTCATGGGGGGCGCGATTGCCGTTACCCTGCCCGGCTTCCGGCTGGTGGCCCAACGCGGACGCCCGCTCTTCGATGAGCGTTTCCGGCTCCCGACCCGCTCGGATCTCGATGCCCCGCTTCTGGCAGGCGCCGCGCTGTTCGGCATCGGCTGGGGGCTCGGCGGGTTCTGCCCCGGCCCCGCGCTCACCGCGCTCCCTCTCGCCGCGCCGGGTACGCTGGTCTTCGTCCCGGCTATGCTGGCCGGGATGTGGCTGGCCAAGACTCTTCCCATGATGACTCGCCCGTCTCCGGGCGTATAATCGCGCAAATCGCAAAGGAGTTTCGACATGACGGACTATCCACTCGCGCTTTCGACGAAACCCGAGGTTCAGGCGTTTTTCGATCCGGCCACCAACACCATCAGCTATGTCGTCCGCGATCCGGAGAGCAAAAGCTGTGCCGTCGTGGATTCCGTCATGGATATCGACTACGCGGCAGGACGGATCACCTATGAACATGCCGACGAGATCATCGATTTCATCAGGTCCAACGGGCTTGAGCTGGACTGGATCATCGAGACCCATGTCCATGCCGACCACCTCTCCGCGGCCCCCTATATTCAGGAGAAGCTCGGCGGCAAGATCGGGATCGGCTCGAAGATCATGATTGTGCAGGACACGTTCGGAAAGATCTTCAACGAAGGCACCGAGTTCCAGCGCGACGGCAGCCAGTTCGACGCACTGTTCGAGGACGCAGACACCTACGAAATCGGTCAGATGCAGGCCGTCGCGCTTTCCACGCCGGGACATACCCCGGCCTGCATGGCGCATGTGATCGGCGACGCGGTGTTCGTGGGCGACACGCTCTTTATGCCCGACGGCGGCTCGGCGCGCGCCGATTTCCCCGGTGGCGATGCCGGAGAGCTCTACGACTCGATCCAGAAACTGCTCGCGCTGCCCGACGAGATGCGGCTCTTCATGTGCCACGATTACGGCCCCAACGGGCGCGATATCGCGTGGGAAACCACGGTCGGCGAAGAAAAGGCGCACAACATCCATGTGGGCGGCGGCAAAACCCGCGAGGAGTTCATCAAGTTCCGCACCGAACGCGATGCCCAGCTCGATATGCCCAAGCTCATCATCCCCTCGCTGCAGGTGAATATGCGCGCGGGCGAAGTGCCGTGTGACGCGGATGGAAATCCGATGCTGAAAGTGCCTGTAAACGCGCTCTGACGCACTGGCGCGCACACAGCGCACAACGTCGGTTCCCGTCTCGCGCGACCGCCCCGTTGAAACGGGTTTTCCCTTGCTTTTCTTCGGGAAAGCTCATATTCAAAAGTTGGAATAATATGAGGGGGAAATCATGCACATCACGCGGCGAAACCTGATCTTGAGTGCAGGTGCGATTGCGACCGCCAACCTGCTCCCGGTTCGGCCGGTCTTCAGCGCCACGCAGATCGATCTGGGGTCGGTGCGCATTGATACGGTCAGCGACGGAAACCTCGTTCTGCCCGCAGATTTCCTGCTCGGTGGAGATATCCAGCTCAGCGAGGTCGCCCCGGTTCTCGAGCGCAACAATATCTCGCCTGACAGGATCACGCCCCCCTGCAATGTCACGCTCATGCGCGATGGCACGAACACGGTTCTCTTCGACGTGGGCTCCGGTCCCGATTTCATGCCTTCGGCCGGCAAGCTTCTGGAAACGCTGGAGGCGCTTGATGTGGCCCCCGAGGATGTCACCCATGTGGTCTTCACCCATGGCCATCCGGATCATATCTGGGGTCTGCTGGACGATTTCGACGACCCTACCTTCCCCGAGGCCGCCTATCTGATGGGACGCGCGGAGTTCGACTACTGGATGGACCCCAATACGGTCGATACCATCTCGGAGGGCCGCGTCACCTTTGCGGTCGGCGCGAAACGCCGGCTTGAGGCCATCGACGGCCAGATCAGTTTCTTCGAGGACGGGGCCGAGATCCTGCCGGGCATTGCGGCACGGGCGACCTTCGGGCACACGCCCGGACATATGGCGTTCGAACTGCGCTCGGGCTCTCAGGCGGCGATGATCATTGGCGATGCCATCGTGAACCATCATATCGGCTTCGAGCGGCCGGAATTGCCGTCGGGCTCCGACCAGGATCAGGACATGGGCATCGCCACACGGATGGCGCTGCTGGACCAGCTGGCCAGCGAACAAATGCCACTGATCGGATTTCACCTGCCCAACGGCGGCATCGGCCGTGCCGAACGCCACGACGGCGCCTACCGCTTCATCGAGGAGGTCTGAGCCCCATGAAACCATTTTTCCTTCCGCTGAGCCTGTCGCTGATCGCGCTGACCGCCCCCGCGCTGGCCAGCGAAGATATCGCCGACCAGTACCCCGCCTCGGTGCTGTATCAAAAGCCCGTCGAGGTCATCCCCGGGGTCTTTTCCGCCATTGGCGCAACCGCGCCGCCCACCTATGAGAATGCGGGCCACAACAACAACCTCAGCTTCATCGTGACCGGTGAAGGCGTGGTCGTGGTCAATTCCGGCGGGTCCTACCAGTTGGCACAGGCCCTGCATGCGGAGATCAAGGCCGTCACGGACCAGCCGGTCACGCTGGTGCTGACCGAGAACGGTCAGGGCCACGCGATGCTCGGGAATTCCTATTGGTCGGAACAGGATGTGGCGATCGTTGCCCATACCGAAGCGGCCGAGGAATTCGAGGACCGCGGACCGCAATCGCTTGAGGCGACCAAACGGGTTGCGCGGGAACGCGCCGACGGGACCTTCATCGCGCTGCCCACCGAGACCTTCGAGGACGAATATATTGTTGAAATGGGCGAGTTCCGGATCGAAGCCCGCCATCTCGGCCCGGCGCACAGCCCTGGCGACATCGTCGTCTGGCTGCCCAACCAGAGCCTCGTGATCTCGGGCGACATGGCGTTTCACGAGCGCATGCTGCCGATCTTCGAAGACACGATGACCGCCGATTGGCTGGAGACATGGGACAACGAGTTCGAAGCGCTGGAAGCCACCTATGTCATCCCCGGCCACGGCCACCCGACCAATATGGATCAGGTCCGCCGCTACACGAAAGGCTATCTGGAATATCTGCGCGGCAAAGTCGGAGAACATCTCGATGCGGGCGGAGATCTGGCCGACGCCTATTATGTCGACCAGTCGCCCTTCCAGCATCTCGACACCTACGAGGAGCTGGCCACCAAGAACGCGGGCCGTGTCTACGAACAGATGGAATTCGAATAGGCGCCCGAAGCTGAGAAAGGCCCGCCGGTGGCGGGCCTTATTGATTGGGCGTCATTGGGACGCGGTTATTGAGCAACCGTTATTGAGCAGCAAGCGGCTGGCGCGCCAACTGGCACTGAACCCAGAGCGCCTCAAGCGCACCGATCAGGCGATCCACATCCTCTTGCGTGTGCACAGGTGACGGCGTGATCCGCAGCCGCTCGGTGCCGCGCGGAACCGTCGGGTAGTTGATCGGCTGGATATAGATCCCGTACTGCTCCAGCAGGATATCGGAGATGTATTTGCACTTCACCGGATCGCCCACCATCACGGGGATGATGTGGCTGGGATTGGGCGTATGCGGGATGCCGATCTCGTCGAGCCGAGCCCGCACTTGCGCAACACGGGCCTGATGGGCCTCGCGCTCGGCCGCGCTGGATTTCAGGTGGCGGATAGAGGCCGCAGCCCCGGCCGCGACCGACGGCGGCAAAGCCGTGGTAAAAATGAAGCCACTGGAGAAGGAGCGGACGAAATCGCACAATTCGCGTGACGCCGCGATATACCCGCCCACAACGCCAAAGGCCTTGCCCAGCGTGCCTTCAATTACGGTCAGCCGGTCCATCAATCCTTCGCGCTCGGCGATGCCACCGCCGCGCGGACCGTAGAGGCCCACCGCATGGACCTCGTCGAGATAGGTCATCGCATTGTAGCGGTCGGCGAGATCGCAGATCTCCTTGATCGGCGCAATATCCCCGTCCATCGAATAAACGGATTCGAACGCCACGAGCTTGGGCTGCTCAAGAGGCAGCGAGGCCAGTTTTGCTTCGAGATCGGCAAGGTCGTTATGCGCCCAGATCATCTTCTGCGCGCGGGAATGGCGGATGCCCTCGATCATCGAGGCGTGGTTGAGCGCGTCGGACAGCACCACGCAATCGGGAATCTGGGAGGCCAGCGTGCCGAGCGCGGCCCAGTTCGAGACGTAGCCCGATGTGAAGAGAAGTGCGGTTTCCTTGCCATGCAGGTCGGCCAGTTCGGCCTCCAGAAGGACATGGTCATGGGTCGTGCCGGAAATATTGCGGGTGCCGCCCGCGCCTGCTCCGCACCGGTCCAGCGCGTCATGCATCGCGTGGAGCACGTCGGGGTGCTGGCCCATGCCGAGATAGTCGTTGGAACACCAGATCGTGACATCTGACTCGCCCTCGCCGCGGCAGGTCGCACGCGGAAACTCTCCGCGGTGGCGCTCCAGATCAGCGAAGACCCGGTAGTTTCCCTCTTCCTTGAGTTTGGTCAGGGCGGATGTGAAAAACGACTGGTAATTCATTGATAATCTTACTTTCCGACAGCTTCACGTACAATTTCATCGAGCAGGGTCTGAACCTCCTGCATCGGACCTTCCGGATAGTTCCGGTAGCCCACCATCACCTCGCCGCCGCGATCGGCCACGAAAATTCCATAGGGGCAAAATGCGATATTCATGGGATCGGCTTCCATCACCTTGCGGGACAGAACCGCCGAGCAGAAGATGAAGATATCCGCCGCGTCAAACAGCTTTTTCTCGCTGCCAACATCGCCTCCGGTGCGGTTCAGCATGTCACCGGTGTGGCTCACGTAATCGATAACCAGACCCCGGTCGACAATCGCGCTCTCCACGCCGAAAGTCGCGTCGTCGAAACTTCCGTCAAACATGTAGACCGTGGTGTCTTCAGCAGCGCAGGCGTTCCCCCAAAGGCCAAGGGCGACGGCGCAAATTCCCAGAATTTTCTGCATGGCGTTCTCCATCTGTCAGATACCAGCCTATTGCGCCGAGACCCCGGCGGCCTTGATCCAGATCAGGCCGCCGGGGAGGTTCTTTTCCTTTAGCCGAACATGTCCGAGGTGATCCCGGCATACCAGCCGACGGATTCCTCGTACGTGGCCTTGCGCAGCGCGGCATCCTCGCCGGTCTGCGAGATGAAGCCGTCCACCTTGGCGATCTTTTCTTCCGTGGCCTCGTAGGTCGCGCCGACCTTCACACCATTGTCGGTGTCGATGAGCGACCAGCAGGTATTGGCAAACTTCGCCGGGAACACGCGCGATCCGGTGAGTGCACCGCGCACGGCATTGGCGCAAACCTTGGCCTGGCTGTTGGCAGAATAGCCCGATTTCGGCATGTCGCCCTGCTGGGACGCGTCACCGAGAACGTGGATGTCGCTATCGGCCTTCGTGGACATATCCGCCGCGTTGACCGGAGCCCAGTTGCCATCGGTCACACCGGCAAGCTCCGCGATCCGTCCGGCTTTCATCGCCGGGATCACGTTGCAGACATCGACCTTGGTCTCTTCGCCATCGATCGTGACGGTCATGGCGGCCGGATCGACCGAGACGTCGCCCCCGCCGAAATCCGCCCCGATCCAGTCGACCATGCCGGCGTAATTGTCTGCCCAACCCTCCTGGAACAAGCCCATCTTGGAGAACTTCGGCTTCGGGTCCGCCACGATGATCTTTGCGGTCGGGTTATTGGCCTTCAGCAGATGCGCAACCATGGACACGCGCTCATAGGGTCCCGGCGGGCACCGGAAGGGATTGGGCGGTGCAACCATTGCGAATGTGCCGCCCTCGGGCATCGCCATGATCTGCGCTTTCAGAAGCTCGGTCTGCGAGCCGGCCTTATAGGCATGCGGCATGGCGTTCTGGGCGCTCAGATCCCAGCCTTCCACGGCGCCCTCGACGAAATCGATGCCCGGGCTCAGGATCAGCTTGTCGTAAGGAACGGACGCCCCGCCGGCCAGCGCAACTGTCTTGGCATCGCGGTCCACACCGGTCGCCCAGTCATGCACCACGTTGATGCCATACTCGGACGCAAGCTTGCCATAGGAATGCCCAATCGATCCCATATCGCGGAAGCCGCCGAGATAAAGATTGGAGAAAAAGCAGGTGTAGTAGGTCCGCGTCGGCTCGATCAGTGTCACATCGATCTCGCCCTTGCTGTCCTTGGCGATGTAGCGGGCCGCTGTTGCGCCGCCTGCACCGCCGCCCACCACGACCACGCGTGGTTTGCCGTGGCCGCCAGCCGTGACCATCGGCGCCGAAAGCGACGCGCTTGCGGCCGTCGCCGTGGCAATGAAATGCCGTCTGTTGAGTTTCATATCGCTTCTCCCTTTTGGTGTGTGCTTTTTTGCTTTGGTTTATTCGAGTTTTGCAAAATAGGCCGCCAGCGCCGCAATCTCTTCATCCGAAAGACGGCCAGCCATCATCTGCATCACAGGATGGGGTCTCAGTTTACGCTTGTAAGCGTGCATGGCCACTACAAAATCTTCCTCGGGCCAGAGGGTTATCGAGGGAATACCCTCATCCTCACCATCCTGTTTGTGACAGGTGAGGCATTCGCTCGACAGGTATTCGCCGTATTCCGGATCGCCCTGAATTGCGAGGATCGCCGGATCGAGGTCATGATCCGTGCCGATTGCGGTCGGCTCGGCCTCCGGAATGTTCGACGGGTCGTCCGAGAAGGTCCGCAAATAGGCCATGACGTCGGCGCGGTCCTGCTCTTTCTTGAGACCGCGGAAATTCATCCGTGTTCCCGAAACCAGAACCCGCGGGTTTTCGATATAGGCGTCGAGTGTCTCGCGGGTCCAGACCAGACCATCCGCGCCCGCGCGTTTGATCGACTTGGAATAGGGAAAGCCTTCGAGCCCCGCAGCGCTGCGCCCGAAGACACCGTTCAGATGCGGCCCGATCCTGTTTTTGGCGCCTTCACCGACCTGATGACAGCCTCCGCATTTTGCAAAGACCTTTGCGCCGCGCTCCGCATCTCCGTCCACCTCGCCCAAAGATGCCCCCGCCGTGAAACTCACAGCGAGGGCCAGTGGGAGAACGCTGAAGAACCGAAACATCGCTCACTCCCCGAACGTTTGGAGATATTGCGTCACAGCTTCGATATCGCTCTCTTTCTTCAAACCGTTGAACGACATTTTCGTACCCTTCATGTATTTCTTGGGCTTGGCGAGGAAGGCGGCGAGCTCCTCGGCATTCCAGACCAGCCCGCCCTCGGCCATGGCTTTCAAGGCCTTGGAGTATTTGAACCCGTCCACCTTGCCCGCAGGGGCGTCGACGATCCCGTTGAGGATCGGGCCAGTGCGGTTCTTGGCCCCGTCACCAACTTGGTGGCAGGATTTGCACTTCTTGAAGACCTTTTCGCCCTTGGCGACCATTTCGGGATCGACCGCGGCCACCTCGACCACGGGCGCGGCCTCCTGTGCGGTTGCCACCGCGGGCTCTGCCCCTTCTTCTTCCGGCGTCACGTCAAGGACGCGGGCCCGCATGGTCACTTCAACGACATCCTTGCAGTTCTCCATGCACGGCTCGGCGGCCCATTTCGGGAACTCGATCTCCATGCGATCATCGATGATGAAGCCTTCGGCATTGGGCAACTCGAACGCGGCGAGGTTGTCCTGATCGAGGACGAAGTCATCGTCCACCAGATCGTTGGAATAAAGGATATAGGCCACGATCGCGTAGACCTCGTCAGCCGACAGCGACTGCGCATCTCCGAACGGCATCGAGCGGTTGATATAATCCCACGCGGTCGACAGGTGCGGCCAGTAACTGCCCACGGTCTTGAGCGGATCCTCGTCGGCCAGCGTATCCCAGCCGCCGGCCAGTTTGGGCCAGTTGTCCACGCCTTCCGCAAAATCACCGTGGCAGGCCGCGCATTTATCCGCGAACACCTCCTCGCCGGTCAGGACGTCGCCCGACCCCGCCGGAAGCCCTGTCCCGTCAGGAGCGACATCGATATCCCATGCGGCGATTTCCTCGGGCAGCGCCGGGCGGCCCAAACCGAAGCCCTCGGCATAAGCCGGCGCAGCAAGAAGCGCAAAGGCCGTGGCGAGTTTAAGAAACTTCGACATTTTCTGCCTCCCCGTTCGGGCGCACCCACCAAGTCTGGATGCAGTTGTTGTGGTAAATCGAGTTCAGACCGCGCACTTCGCGCAGCTGTTCCTTCGTGGGCTGGACGTAACCCGTCTCGTCCATCGCACGCGATTGCAGCAGCATCTCCTCGCCGTCCCAATCGGTATCGAGATAGAAGCGGGTCAGCGCCATTTTCTCACCCGGCTTGGCAAGACGGGCCGTCTCCCAGGTCTTGCCGCCGTCTTTCGAGACATCCACGCGGGTGATCGCCCCGCGCCCCGACCACGCGAGGCCGGTGATGACCAGAGGGCCCTTGCCATGCGTGATCGGCGATTGCGGCGACGGTGAGGTGACGACGGATTTTGCGTCCATCTCCCACGTCCACTTGCGCGACGTGCCGTCTTCCAGCGTGTCAGTGTATTTCGAGGTCTCTTCGCGGCTTTCCACAGGGCGGTCCATCACCTCGATCCGGCGCAGCCATTTGACCCACATGTTGCCTTCCCAACCGGGCACGACCAGACGCACCGGGTAGCCGTGTTCCTTGCGCAGGGCCTCGCCATTGGCCTTGAAGGCCACGAGAACATCGTCCAGCGCCTTTTCCATCGGGATCGAACGCCCGTTCGAGGACGCGTCCGCGCCTTCGACATAGACCCACTTGCCCGACAGATCCCCCGCCGCGCCAAGGCCGGCCTCTTCGAGGATCGTGCGCAGCGGCACGCCGGTATATTCCATGTTGTGGATCATACCATGGGTGAACTGCGCGCCGTTGAGCTGTGCTCCGGCCCATTCCATGCCCGTATTGGCCGCGCATTCGCAGAAATAGACGTGGTTTTCACGCGGGAAGCGCTCCAGATCGGCATAGGTGAAGATCAGCGGTGTATCGACCAACCCATTGATCATCAGCCGATAATCCTGCTTGGTCAGTTCAATGGCGCCCGAGTGGTGGCGCTCGAAAGCGCAACCTTGCGGCGTGATGGTGCCATCGAGCGCATGGATCGGCGTGAAGTTGATCGAACTGATCGTGTCGGCGGTCAGCCACTCCACGTTGCGGCGGATCACATCGCTTTCATGCTCGATCGGCAAGCCATAGGGCGTTGCGTCCACGCCATCGCCCAGGCCGCTGGCCCAGGGCTGTACTTCGGTAATCAGCGGATCGGGTGCGCCAGCTTTCGCTGCTCCTGCGCCGGCCACCAAGGCCGTGCCCGCCGCCGCGCCGCGCAGGAAACTGCGCCGAGAGGGTCCGTTGGACATGTTTTGCTCCGTCTTTCTGGTCATGCGCCGACAACCTCGACGCTGGTATTCGGAGACACGGAAACCGTGCCTTGCTTGCGGATGTGGCTTTCGACCACATCCCAGATCTGCGGGCCTTCCGTGCCCTCGTTCACGCTGGCCCAGCCAGCAATTTGATACGTCTTGGCCGGATCGATCTTCTCGCCGGTGCGCAGCAGCGTCATCTCGGTGATGCGGCTGCCCTGCGGCTGGGTGATATCGATGCGGTAGCCGAGCCCGCCCGTGCGCACCATGTCACCGCCCTGCTGGTAGTAGGGATCGGGGTTGAACAGGTTGTCGGCCACGTCCTCGAGGACGACATGCAGGAACTCACCGGTCATCTCGGTGCGGTATGCCTGCCCGTAGGTCATCGAGGTGACGTTCCAGATATCCTCGCGGGTGATGTCCTGACCCGGCAGGATGGAAGGTCCCCAGCGCACGCCCGGCGACAAGGCGATATCGGCCTCACGTTCGGAAATCAGGGCGTCACAGATGAGATCGTCCCATGTGCCGTTGAAATTGCCACGGCGATAGAGCAAGGAGTCGGTCTTGCCGATCACCTCGGAAAGCTGGTCCATGTAAGGGGCGCGCTGTTCATCGATCAGCGCGGTGATCTCGGGATCAGGTGCGATCACGTCAGAGAAGATCGGGATCAGCTTGTGCCGGAAGCCCATCATGCGTCCGTCGCGCACATCCAGATCGACGCGGCTGACGAATTTTCCGTTCGAGCCGGAGGCAACGATGATCGTCTCGCCCACAAGGGCGGGCTCGGGCAGCGCGTCATGGGTGTGCCCCGACAAGATCACGTCGATCCCGCTGACGACACCCGCCATCTGCTTGTCCACGTCAAAGCCGTTATGGCTGAGGCAGACGACAAGCTCCGCACCCATGCCGCGCACCTCGTCGACCATCTCCTGCATGCGCTCATCGCGGATCCCGAAGGAGTATTCGGGGAACATCCAGCCCGGGTTCGCGATCGGCATATAGGGGAAGGCCTGACCGATGACGGCAACTTTGACACCACCGGTTTCATAGAACTTATAGGGGGCGAAAAGCTCTGCCGGCTCGTCCCACTCGGCATCGAAGATATTCTGGCCAAGTGCCGAGAAGGGCAGACCTTCGACAATCTCGGCCACCCGCTCGGAGCCCAGCGTGAATTCCCAGTGGAAGGTCATCGCGTCAGGCTTGAGCGCGTTCATCACGTTCACCATGTCCTGACCTTGCGTCTGGTAGCAGGTGTAGCTGCCATGCCATGTGTCTCCGCCATCCAGCAAAAGCGCATCGGGGCGATCGGACCGGATCTGGTTGATGACCGTCGAGACCCGGTCGAGCCCGCCAACGCGACCGTAGCCGCGCGCCAGTGACGTGAAATCGTCATAGGTCAGCGCGTAGGCCGAGGGGCTGCCATCATTGATCCCGTAAAGCTTGCGGAAGTCAGCGCCGGTGACATGGGGCACCGCGCCCTTGTTGCTGCCGACGCCGATATTGATCTCCGGCTCGCGGAAATAGATCGGTTTCAGCTGCGCGTGAATGTCCGTAATGTGGATCAGCGAGACGTTTCCAAACGTCTCAAACTCCAAGAGCTGATCCTGTGTCAGGGCCTGCTGCGCGGCAAGGCGCCCCCAGTTCCCGTAGGCGGACGCGCCGAGAACGGCCGAAGCCGCCATGCTGGTTTGCAGAAAATCACGCCGCGAAATCATGTTCTTTCCTCACACAGAACGCTTACATGCGTTTTTTTGAATATCTAAGGGTAAAGAAAACCCCACGCCGGGAGCCGGCGCGGGGTCCTCAGATCAGTTACGTACGGATGGGCCTTCGACGGACAATCCGTTGCCGCGCGAGGCGACATAGAGCTCAAGCGCCACGAACTCGGGGCTACCGGGGCTGTAGGTTTCGGCGCGCGTATCACGAACACACCCTTTGAAACGTGCATGCACAGAATTCAGCTTGGTGTTCTTGAGACGGTAAACCGGGAAGCCGTTGATCTGACCCTGGGACAGGTGGTCCGCACGGATCATGTTCCCGTAATTGTCTTCGTGACAATTCGCGCAGGACAGTTCCAGCTGGCCGGTGCGGGTGTAGTAAAGCTCTTTACCCAGCTCCCAAGTCTCCTTGGCCGGACCATCGATCGCCACGTTGATCGGCATGCCACGCGACACACTGGAGATGAGCGCGGTCATGTTGACCATCGAGCCGCTGGTGTATTTCCACTTCTCGGCGCCCATCCGGTTTTCACGGCAGTCATTGACCTGGTTTTCAAGCGTGACGACCTTGCCGGCCGCTTCGCTGAACTTCGGATAGGTCGCGCGCACACCCTTCATCGAGTCTGCAGCCGCGCCATGGCAATCCGCACAGGACTTGCCTTCGGACCCTTCGGCCGTATTCCAGCTTTCCTCTGCTGCCTCGACGAAAATCATGCCGGGATTGTCAAAATCATCGGCCTGCATTGCGCGGGTTTCGGTGCCGCGGAAATGCCAACCCGACAGGATTTCATCCATGACATCCGAAAGATGCGCCGGCGCCGCAGTGCGGGTCACCATCGTCATCTCTTCATTGACAACAAGCGTGTCGTCCACCGGCTCCGCCGATACAAGCGCGGCACTCATCACCAGAGATGCCGCCGCGCCACCAATCACCTTGAGCGATCTGTTCTTCATTATGTTTCCTCCCGTTTGGTCTCGTCGCTCAGTTGACAGCGATCTTCTTGGTCGTGTCGTAGACCGATCCATCATCGTCATACCAAGTGAAGACGAACTCACCGGATTCGGGCACGACAGCCTCGAACTCGAAATACGGGTTGGTCGAAATCGCGGGCTCCAGAATGATGTCCACGACGGTCTCGCCGTTAAACTCACATGTGAAGCGGTTGATGATCGAACGCGGAATGGGGTTGCCTTCCTTGTCCTTACGCTGACCGGATTCCATCTTGTGGCTGATCAGCGTCTTGATTGTGATGGTCTCGCCAGCATCGGCTGTCTTCGGGACCTTGACGCGGGGTTTTACACCTGATGCCATTGCTCTGTTCTCCCTAAATTCTTAGCCGCCGCAGCCGCCGATGGTGACTTTTACGGCGCTGGACGCCTTGGCGAAGGTCCCGTCGGACATCTTGGCGATGGCGACCACTTCCTGCGTGCCGGCGAGCCGGATGCGTGTGGAGGCCGTCTGCGATGCCGCAAGCGGGCCGAACTTGAACGTGCCGACATTGGGTGTCGGGTTGCCAAGGGCCAAAACCATGATCTCAGTTGCCCCCGGTGCAGATACCTCGATCGGAACGGTGTTGCCGTTCTCTGCAATCTCGGGCGCGGTCAGGGTCACACCGCTGTCGGCCATGTCGGCCCCACCGGTAAACGCTGCGATTTGCTCTTCACCTGCGGCCGAGGCGCGCAGAGGCAGACCAAAAGCGACAAACGCCCCTGCCCCCATTACCAAAGCACTCCGTCTGGTCAGATTCATCTTTCTGTCTCCTAATTTCGATCCGGACAGCGTCCGGGTCATTCCTTGAGCGTGGCCAGATAAGCAACCACGTCTTCGATTTGCTGTGCCGAGAGGAGCGGCCCGAACGAGTCGTCAGCCGCTTTGCCCGTATACGCGTTGCCCGGACGAACGAAGCCTTCCGTCTTGTAGAAGGCAGGCATCATCGTGCCCTCGAACATCATCTTCGCGTTTGCGACGATGCCGCGCAGTTCCGCTTCGCTCCAGCGATCGCCGGCGCCATCAAGGCTCGGACCAATCTCGCCGTGGAACGGCACATCGCTCAGGTCGGTGGCCGTGTGGCAGGCAACGCAGTTTCCAAAACTCTTGGAACTCACGATCATCCGGCCATTGGCCGCATCTCCCGCAACGCCGGTCAGCGACTTGGAGACGCTGCCGTCCTCATACATGACTGCGGTCGGAACGACCTCCCCGGCCATCGCGGCCCCCGAGAGCGCCATTGCCGCCAGGAAAGCTGTGGGTTTAGAAAATTTCATGCGTCCTCCCTAACACATTCAAATATTGCTTTGTGAAGCGTAGCGCAGATTGCCACGATGTCGCAACAATAAATGCTATTTTTTGAATAGATAAACTTGACGGGGAGAAATCAGGCGCTAGACGCGCCGTCAATTCCGCCGTTCGTTGATCTTACGGGCATGATATTTCTGGAAACTTTCGTCCCCCTCATATCCCTTCTCGATGACCCAAGTGAGCATGTCCATCGTCGTACCCTTGGCAAAAGCGCCCGGCATCACGGCGACCGCGGCTTCGTTGGCGGACGAATCTTCAGGCACGTCTTCGGGGAAAAACAGAATCGTTGGCGTGAACAGCATGCCCCATTTGCGCACCATTTCCTTCTCCGGCAAAGCCGTGCCATCGAAGTCCGTAACTTCCACGTCGCCGAACATATTGATCTGCACGACGAAGTAGTTTTCCTCGATGAGCGCTTCGATTTCGGGGACCGGGAAAACCTCCTCATGCATCTTCGTGCAATAAATGCAGCCGCGCTGCTCGACCATCACCATCAGGCGCTTTCCTTCGGCCCCGGCTTCGGCCAGATCCTCCGCAAGATCCTTGAACGTATCGCGCTGCCACGAGGTCTTGTGCAGCCCGTCATCGCCCAGTTGCGCCGCCGAGACCGGCAAAGCCAGTGCCATCGCAGCCAAAATTGTCATAAATCGTGTCATTCCTGATCCTCCCGCTTAACGGAGCACGCCGATATCAGGCGCGATCTCCAGCATCCATTGCGCAATATAATTGATCGAGTTGGTCGCGATCAGCAGACCGAACACGATCAGAAGGCCTCCCATCGCCTTTTCGACGACAGGCAGGTGTTTACGAAACCGCACCATCCACCGCATGAATGGCCCGATGAACATGGCCGCCACGACAAACGGCGCGGTCATGCCAAGCCCGTAGACGAAAAGCAGCGCCGCACCGGTTCCCGCGGTTTCCGCGCCCGCAGCCGTGAACAGGATCGCCGCCAGCACCGGCCCCACGCAGGGTGTCCAGCCAAATGCGAAGGCCAGACCGATGATGAAGGCGCCAAGATAGCTCATGTTCGATGTGTCGCCCGCCTCCGCGCGCAACTGCCGGTAGAGAAACCCGATCCGGATCACACCGAGAAAATGCAGACCCATCGCGATGATGATGGCCGCCGCGACATAGCGCAGAATATCGAAATACTCGCGCACCATCTGACCGAAGACCGTCGCGGTCGCCCCGAGTCCCATGAAAATCGTGATCACGCCCGCGGCAAAGCAGATCGCCGACAGCACCGCGCGCCGCCGCACGCCGGCCTCAAGGCTCGCATCAGCAGAGATCTGGTTCATGCCCACGCCAGCCAGATAACTGAGATAAAAAGGCACAATCGGCAGAATGCAGGGAGACAGGAACGAAAGCAAACCAGCTAGCGCCGCACCCGCAAAGGAGATATCAAACATCTTTGAACGCCCTGGAGCTTGATCCAATCACATATTCATATTAAGTTTTTTGAAAGCGAAAGGTCAATTGCGCGATTATGAAGCAGTTTCTCGCCTCCGTGCTTGTCTCAACGCTGATTGCATTCGGCGCGATCTCTGCTGCTGTGGCGCAGGAGGTCCGTCTTGTCATGGCCGAGGAGCAGGGCTGTATCTGGTGTGAGCGCTGGAACACGGAAATCGCCGCCAAGTATCCCAAGACGCCGGAAGGCAAAGCCGCGCCGCTGCTGCGCATGGATATCAACCGCGCCCGGCCGAAGGGCTACGAGTTTTCCCGGCGGGTCAGCTATACGCCGACATTCCTGTTGATGGTCGACGGGGTCGAGATGTCCCGCATCGAGGGCTATCCCGGGGAAGATTTCTTCTGGCCTCTGCTGGCAGACATGCTCACCAAGGCCGGAATTGACTGGAAAACGACCGGATGATTTCATCGCGCATATATCACCCCAAGCCGCCTGCATCCGACACAAGGCATCTTTGAACTAGGAACGAACTCATGGCACTTCCCGTCTTTGACAAGAACATCTGCGCCGAAGACATGGAGAAAATGGTTCAGAACGCGACCCGCGCCTCGAACTTCCTCAAGGCGATCAGCCATGAGGGCCGGCTCATGATCCTGTGCCATCTCGTCTCGGGCGAGAAATCCGTGACCGAGCTGGAAGAACTGCTGTCCGCCCGTCAGGCCGCCGTCTCGCAGCAACTCTCGCGTCTGCGCCTTGAAGGTCTGGTGGTGCCACGGCGTGAAGGCAAAACCATCTATTACAGTTTGACAGACGATCGTCCCAAGCAGATCATGGAAGTTGTCTATGACCTGTTCTGCAGAAATGACTGACCCATAACAGTCGCAGCCAGACAGGCGCATATCGGGAGGACGACATATGCTGGAGCTGGCAAGCGAACCGGTTCTTCTGGCGCTATTTGGCGCGTTGGGGGGACTCGCTCTGGGACTGGCGGCAAGACTGGGACGGTTTTGCACGCTAGGCGCGATTGAAGACACACTTTACGGCGGAAGTGACGAGCGGCTGCGCATGTGGGGGGTCGCAATCGGTATTGGCGTCATCGGAACCTTCGGACTGCATGCGCTCGGATTTCTCGACATCTCCCGAACCCTCTACCTGTCACAGACGTGGAACCCTTTGGCCAGCATACTGGGCGGGCTGCTTTTCGGCTACGGCATGGCGCTCTCGGGCAATTGCGGTTTCGGCGCATTGGCACGCCTTGGCGGCGGAGACCTGCGCTCCTTCGTGATCGTTCTGGTCATGGGACTGTCCTCCTACGTGACGCTCGCAGGTCCCCTCGCCGCCCTGCGCGTGACCCTTTTTCCGGTTGATCAGGCCGGACCGAACGCGCCGGGCATTGCCCATGGCTTGAGCACGCTCACCGGGCTGAGCGCCACGGCGCTCGGCCTGACCCTCGGCCTCGTCATTCTTGCGCTCTCGGGCGGCAAGCTTCTGCGCGGCGGGCATGGCGCGTCGCTGTTCTGGGGCGCGGTTGTCGGACTGGCCGTCACATCGGGCTGGGCCGGCACCTACTGGCTGGCGGAAAACGGGTTTCTGCCCACGGCTGTCCGCTCGCATACATTCTCGGCCCCGATCGGCGAGACGATGCTCTATGCCATGACCTCGTCCGGCAGCACGTTGACCTTCGGGATCGGCTCGGTCGCGGGAGTTCTGGCGGGCGCTTTCATCGGCAGCCTGATCAAAGGCCATTTCCGCTGGGAAGCCTGCGAGGACCCGCGCGAATTGCGCCGCCAGATCCTCGGCGCGGTTCTGATGGGGATTGGCGCGGTGACCGCCGTGGGATGCAGCGTCGGACAAGGCATATCGGGCTTCTCGGTCCTTGCCTACAGCGCCCCTGTCACCGTCGCCGCGATCATCGCAGGTGCAGCGCTTGGACTGCGGCAGCTGATCACGGGGTTCGCCTCGGTCAGCTAACCGGCACCACGCCACATCGCGCGCGGCCACATCACACCCTACCCCATCAGGCACTGGCCGCCAGCAGGGCGGTGTTGCCGCCTGCCGCGGTGGTATCGATACACATATGCCGCTCAAGGCGGCAGCGCCCGGCAAGCTCCGCCGCAGCCGACAGGGCGACAATCGGCCCCGGACGCTCCGCAAGGCTCTTTCGCACCGCACGCCGCGCCGCACAGGGCTCCATCGCGACGACCTCAAAACCCGACAGCGCCCCGAGCAGCGCGGGATCAAGCGTGCCGTCAAGCCCCTCGGAGGCCGCGAGACCGTCCGCCACCGCGACCGCCGCACAGCCATTCTCGCGCGCGATCTGGGCCTGAACACGCGCCGCCACGGCGCCCGGGCCAAGGCACAGAACCGTGCCGCGCCCATAGATCGACAAACGGTTGGATTCTCCGGTGGGTCCGGGCAGATCACGGGTGCCAAGCCGGGATGCGGCAGGCGTTTCTGCCTCCGAGAGCGCGCGCTGAACGGCCTCTTGGCCCACGGCCTTCCCTGCGGAAGGCCCCTCCTCTCCCAACGGCTCCGACGGCGCGGGGGCACAAAAGCGCTGTACGTAATTCGGGCCGCCCGCTTTCGGTCCGGTTCCCGACAACCCTTCCCCGCCGAACGGTTGCGAGCCCACGATCGCGCCGATCTGGTTGCGGTTGATATAGAGATTGCCCGCACGGATCCGCGCGGCCACCTGCTCGACCCGGTCATCGATGCGCGAGTGCATCCCGAAGGTCAGGCCGTATCCGGCGGCATTGATCTCATCGACCACGCCATCCAGACGACTGATGTCGAACCGGGCCACATGCAGGACCGGGCCAAACACCTCTTCCTCCAGATCGCCGATCCCCGTGACCTCGATCACGGTCGGGGCCACGAAATGCCCCTCTGCGGGGGCCTCCAGCGCCTTGAGAACGCGCCCCTGTGCGCGGGCTGTCGCAATATGGCGCAGGATCGCGGCCTTGGCCTTGGCATCGATCACCGGACCAATATCGGTCGAGATCTGCCACGGATCACCCAGCTTCAGTTCATCCATGGCGCCATAGAGCATGTCGAGGAAGCCCTCGGCGATATCATCCTGCACGTAGAGCACCCGCAAGGCCGAACAGCGCTGCCCTGCCGACTGAAACGCCGACACCACGATGTCTGCAATCGCCTGCTGCGGCAAGGCGGTGGAATCCACGATCATCGCATTGAGCCCGCCGGTTTCGGCGATAAGCGGCGCTGCGGGATCCAGAGCCGCTGCCATAGACCGGTTGATCTGCTGGGCTGTGGCGGTGGAGCCTGTAAAGCAGATGCCAGAGATCGCGCGATTGCGGCTCAGTTCCGCGCCCACCTCTGCCCCCTGCCCGGGCAGCAATTGCAAAACCTCGCGCGGCACGCCTGCCGCATGCATCAGGTCGACCGCCAGAACGGCCGTGATCGAGGTGCTTTCGGCAGGCTTCGCCACCACCCCATTGCCCGCCGCCAGCGCCGCCGCGATCTGCCCGGTGAAGATCGCGAGGGGGAAATTCCAAGGCGAGATACACCCGATCACACCGCGCGGCGCACGGGTCCCCAGACGCTCCGCCTCGAGGGCGTAATACCGCAGGAAGTCGACGGCTTCGCGCAGCTCGGCCACCGCGTCCAGCGGGGTTTTGCCCGCCTCGCGGCACAAAACCGCAAAGAACAGGCCGAAATTCGCTTCGTAAAGATCGCCGATGCGGCGCAGGACAGCGGCCCGTTCGGCGGCCGGATCCGACCAGATCCGTGCGGCGTCACAGGCCGCGGCCGCCTCCGTCACTCCGGCAAAGGCGACCTGCCCGACGAGATCCGAAGGCGCGGAGGGGTTGCGCACCTCGTGCTCGGCGAGACCGGCCACCTCCGGCACGCAGCGCGGCCCCACCCGCCACGTCGCGTCCAAAAACCCGTCGCGTGCCGCGGAGATAACCTCCAGATCATCGTCGCTGTGCAGGTCCCAGCCTTTCGAGTTTCGCCGCGCCGGGGCAAACACGTCGCCTGGCCTGACAACCGCGCCGGCCACCGGGCCGGGCGCGCCCGCCAACGCCTCGAACGGATCGGCCGCGACGCGTTCGGGCGGGACGCTTTCATCGACAATCTGGTTGACGAAAGAGCTGTTGGCCCCGTTTTCCAGAAGCCTGCGCACCAGATAGGCCAAGAGGTCGCGATGGGCGCCGACCGGGGCGTAGATCCGGCACTTCACCCCTTCCTGCTCATGGATTCGGCGATGCAGCGCCGCCCCCATGCCCTGAAGCCGTTGAAATTCGAACTCCGACGGGGTCTCTGCCATCTCGAGGATGGCCGCGATCGTATGCGCGTTATGGGTGGCAAATTGCGGATAGATCCGGTCGGTCATGCCCAGCAGTTTACTGGCACAGCACAGGTAGGAGACATCCGTCTCGGATTTGCGCGAAAAGACTGGGAAGTCGGTGAGCCCTTCAACTTGCGCGCGCTTGATCTCCGTATCCCAATAGGCCCCCTTCACAAGGCGCACCATGATCTTGCGGTCAAGCGCGCAACTGAGCGCATGAAGCCAGTCAAGAACGGCAGGCGCCCGCTTGCCATAGGCCTGCACGACGACACCGAACCCCTCCCAGCCGGCCAGCGCCGGATCGCGGAGAACCGTTTCGATCACGTCCAGCGACAGATCCAGCCTGTCGGCCTCCTCCGCGTCGATATTGAACCCCATGCCCGCCGCCCGTGCCGCGCGCGCCAGATCGCGCACACGCGGGACAAGTTCGACCATCACGCGGTCGCGCTGGGTCAGCTCATAGCGGGGGTGAAGCGCCGACAGTTTGACGGAAATGCCCGGATTCTGGCGGATATCCTGCGCGCCGCAAGACCCGGATATGGCCGCGATCGCCGCGCTGTAGGCCTCGAAGTAGCCCTGTGCATCCTGCGCCGTCAGAGCGGCCTCGCCCAGCATGTCATAGGAAAACGTATAGCCCTCCGCCTCCTGCGGCGCGGCGCGTCTGATGGCCTCCTCGATGCTGCGGCCCAGAACGAATTGATGCCCCAACTCCTTCATCGCGCGTTGCACCGCCGTCCGGATGACCGGCTCACCGAGACGTTTGACCGCCCCTTTCAGAAGCGCGGCCATGCCTTGTGTCTCTTCGCTCAGGACCTTGCCCGTAAGCATCAGCGCCCAGGTCGAGGCGTTGACCAGCTGCGAACTGGAATGCCCCAGATGGCTGCCCCAGGCCGACGGCGCGATCTTGTCCTCGATCAGCGCATCGATCGTGTCCGTATCGGGCACGCGCAGCAGGGCCTCGGCCAGACACATCAACGCCACGCCCTCCTGCGTGGACAGACCGTATTCGGCCAGAAACACCTCCATGATGCCGGGCTTTCCCTCCTCGCGGATCTCACGCACCAGCGCCGCGGCACGCGCCCCCGCAGCCTTGCGGGTGACAAGCGAAATACCGGCCTGCGCCGCAAGCTCTTCGATGCAGGCCTCAGCGGGTTTCAGATGTGCGGCCCGAACCGCAGCACGATACGTCTTCAAACCGGTCATGGCTGGCGCCTCGCTTGTCTGGTGTTGCGCATTTGAATGATGGGCGCATTGTAGCAAGACAGAGGAAGGACTTTCGCCTAAGTTTGCATCAAAAGAAGACCACTTGAACTTAAATTTGAACCTTTGGAAGGCTATAAAATGCATAATAAGATCCAATCCAGCTTACTTGACCAATACGACATGAAGATCCTTGAAAATCTGCGCCTTAACGGCCGCATGCCAATCACGGAGCTGTCCCAGAAGGTCGGGCTGTCAAAAACGCCCTGTCAGGTGCGGGTCAAACGCCTCCAGAGCGAGGGTTATATCATCGGCTTTCGCGCCATCCTGAACCCCGAAAAACTCGGCCTCGACAATATCGCCTTCGTGGAAGTCCGGCTCAGTGACACGACAGAAGCCGCGCTGGACGCCTTCAATCGCGCGGTTCAGGACATTCCCGAGATCGAGCAATGCCACATGATCGCAGGGGCCTTCGACTATCTCCTGAAGATCCGGACACGCGATATCAACGCGTATCGGCAGACCTTGGGAGAGAAGATCTCGCGCCTGCCCCATGTCGCCGGCACATCGACCCATGTGTCGATGGAGGCAGTCAAGGACGAGGTCTTCTGACCCATTGAAAAACCCCGCGCGAACAGGCGTCGCGCGGGGTCTTGGATTTCGGAGGCGCGCGCGGGCGCGCGCCACCAGCGATCAGAAGTTGAGCGAGATATCGCGGTGTCCGGAGCTGCAGGACGCCACGAAGAGCGCCTGTTCACGCGGCAGTTTGCCTTGCTTGCGCAAACCGATCGTATCGCGGATCGCCGCATCATAGGCCACGAGCGGCGCCGTCAGCTCCGTAGAGGCCCGTGTCCGCCATTCGATCTCGGACCGCAGCGTTTCGAGCGCCTTCTCGATATTCTCGGCAGCTTCGTCGTAATCCTGATTCCGGCTGTCGATCTTGCGGCGGGCCTTCGACAGGAGCGAGCGGATTTCACCCGCGCCATTCACCTCGCCCACGAGACGCTCGACCTCCTTGAAGCGGGTCTCGGCCGTGTCACGATCCATGTCCCGCGCATCCGCGGCCAGCGCAAGGATCGGCGCCTCAAGCGGGGCAAGCCCGTCTGCGGCGGCAAGCAGGTCGCGCAATTCCATGATCGGCTCATAGGCCTGATCCACCGTCCGGCGATAGGTCATGCGGGCTTTGCGGTCCGCCGAGGTGATCTTGGCATATTCGCCCTGCACCTCTTCCCAGCTTTCCGGGATCTGCGCGAGAAGGTCTTCGCGTTCGGCCTTCAGCTCCTCGAGCTCGACCTGCTGCTCCCCGATATCGCCGATATTCCGGCTGAGCCGAACCTCGAGCTCCTCGATATGATGCTCGATGCTGCGTGCATCGCGCTGCAAGGCGCGCACGATCCGGTGCTGCGGACGGTAAGCCTGCGCACCATCGGCAAGCTGAACTTGCACGGCCTCGATCTCGGCCATCAGATCAAAGGAGCTGCGCGCCTTCTCCAGACCCTCGGCAAAGTCCTTCTGCAGACCCGACGGGAGGTAAGACAGATCAAGCCCCTCTGCTCTGTCGATGGCCGCCATGATCTGGGAGCCGTTCTCGTCGAACTGCCCGGATACGTAGTTCTCGATGCAGTATTGCAGTTTCGGGTTCAGCGGCGGCGGCGCGGTTTCCGCGGTCAGCGACGCCCGCGTCGGCAGGTAGTTCACCAGTGGCGGATTGAGCGCCACGATAAGCAACGCCGCAACCTGCAGACCGATGAAGGCGACGACGCCCTTGTACATCTGGATCGTCTTGACTGCTTTCGGCGCCACACCGCGCAGGTAGAACAGCGCAAACCCGAAGGGCGGCGTCAGGAACGAGGTCTGGATGTTCAGACCAATCATCACGCCCAGCCAGACCGCCGTCACGTTGGCAGACGGATCAGCCAGAAGGATCGGGGTTACGATCGGAACGACGACCACGGCAATCTCGATGAAGTCGAGGAAGAAGCCGAGGATGAAGATCACCACCATCACCATGATGAACTTCGACCAGAAGCCCCCCGGCAGGCCTTCAAGGAACTCGCGGACAAGCTCTTCCCCGCCGAATGCGCGGAAGGCCGCGGTCAGCATCGCAGCGCCCAGCAGGATGATGAACACCAGCGAGGTCGTTTTCGCGGTCTCGACCATCACGCCCTGCAGCGCGCCTTCGGTGACAAATGTCCGCCAGCCGCTCCAGATCAGCGCGAACACCAGAAGCGTCACCGACACGATGGCCAGCTGCACACCGAGCTTGTCCTCGGAGGTCTGAACATTGCGGATGTTCACGTCGAAATTCGTCAGCACGAAATAGAGCAGCCCGAGGGAGGCGATCGCGATAAGCGCAGGCACATAGCGCAAACGGCCACCGGGGTGCAGCCGGTATCCCGCCATCAGCATGGCGCCCACCGCACCGATCGCACCAGCCTGGTTCACGGTCGCGATGCCGCCGATGATCGAGCCCAGAACCAGCAGGATCAGCGTGAGCGGCGGGACCATGGCAAGGAACACCTCGCCTGCGAATTTCAGGTCATATTTGCCCTCGTAGGGCACCGCCGGCGCCAGCTTGGGCCGGATCAGCGCGACGACCAGAATGAAGACCACGTAAAGGCCCACCAGTAGCAGGCCGGGCACCAGAGCGCCGAGGAACATGTCGCCGGCACTGGTCGACACGACGCCGTATTCCGACGGCATCGAGATCTCGCCGGTGACGGTCTTGTAGAGCTCCTTGCGCGACTGGTCGGCCTGATCGACCGCGCTGGCCAACTGGTCGGCCAGAATGATCAGCACGATGGAGGGCGGGATGATCTGCCCCAAGGTGCCCGAGGCTGCAATCGTACCGGTCGACAGCGAATTCGCGTATCCGTTGCGCATCATCGCGGGCAGCGAAATCAGACCCATCGCGACCACGGTGGCCCCGACGATACCGGTGGTGGCGGCCAGAAGCGCACCTACGACGACAACCGAAATGCCAAGACCGCCGGGGACCGGCCCGAAGAGCTGCGCCATGGTCACCAGCAGGTCTTCAGCGATCTTCGAGCGCTGCAGCATGATGCCCATGAAAATAAACAGTGGAATCGCGATCAGCGTATCTCGTTCAGGCTCCCAATAGACCCCTCGCAGGTTGGTCACACCCGCACTCAACCACTCGGACGGACCACCACTGGCGAAGTAGCTGTCCGTGTCCCCGGTAAAGAGGTAGCCGCTGCCTGCGGCCAGAAGAACCGTGATGATCGCCGCGCCCGGCAGCGCGAAGGCAACCGGGTAGCCCGAGCCAAGCGCCCCGGCCATGATGACGATCAGAATGAGGAGGAAGAAGAGTTCCATCTGCGGCGGTCCTTAGGTCTTGATTACATGATCTCGGCGTGCGTCTCGCGCGCGCCGGGGTCGCCGCGCTTGTCAGCGATGGCTTCGAGGAACTGCGCGACGAACTGAATCAGCATCGTCACGGCAAAGATGCCGAGGAACCCGGCCATGAAATACTTCACATACATCCCGAAACCGGCCTGTGTGACTTCGAACACGAGGATCGGGCTGATGATGATGCTGTTTGCAGAGCCGCATCCGATGATCAGGACGGTCCAGCACATCGACATGCCAAGCAGGATCGAGCCCCAGCTGTTGACGACGCCCTTCTTGGCCCGAGTCATGCCCGCGTAAAACAGGTCAACACGCACATGGCCGTCTTCAAAGAGCGTATAGGCCGAGGCAAACAGGAAAAGTGCGCCGTACCAGAACCGCACCAGATCGGCCATGAAGGCCTGCTCGTAGGAGAACACGAACCGGCTGATCACGATGAGAAGTTCAGCCACCACGACCAGCAGCGCCAGCCATGTGAAGCCCAGCGTCCGGGTCACGGCGGCCAGCACAATCCCGAGAATAATCAGCGGCACGTGGAAATACATGCCGCGAAAGGCGGATTTGCCGAGATCGCCGGCGAGATCTTCGCCGAGATAGATCTCCAGCAGCCCCTCGACACGCAGGAAGGACATGATCGCGTCGCCCAGCCCCACGAGAAGCACGACCCAGAAGGCCGCACGAATGATGAATACATTGATGGCGTTGATGATCGCGGCGTCTTCGCGCAGCGGGACATAGGGACGCCGCATCACGCTAAAGACCGCCAGCGCGATCGCGGCCGCATAGATCAGGACCTGGAAAACACCACCTGTCGTGGTCTCGGACTTGCCGTCCGTGACACCTGCAATGCCCGGAAAATCAAACCAGAATGTGAGGACAACATTGATCATGAAAGCGGTCAGTACCGCGAGCATGATCCACCCGAATACGCGTGGAACAAAGGTTCCAACCCCGGCGACAGCCATCATTTTCCGTATTTCCCCCGTCCTGCAGAGTATATTCCGTCTGCTGCAACGGGGCGGGAATTCTCCCGCCCCGTCCAGGCCCGCCTTCTAAGCGACGGGCGTTTTCAATGCAATGCGATCAGAGATCGAGCACGCGGTTCCGCTTCTGAACGAACGGTGCGTCGGACAGAGCTGTCCACGAACCGATCGACTGACGCGCGGCCAGGAAGCTGTCGAAGATCTCGGTGGCCAGTGCGCTGTGATCGCGGGCCTCTTCGATAACTTCTTCAGCCGCTTCACCGAAGGCGTCATAGACGTCGTCGTTGAATTCACGCAGCTCAACGCCGTACTCGGTCAGCAGACGCTGAAGGTAAATACCGTTGTTTGCGTTGGTTTCTGCGGCCTGACGGGCGTTCTCTTCGTTGGCACAAGCCTGGATGATCGCCTGATCGTTGCTCGAAAGCGTCGACCACCAGTCCTTGTTCATGCCAAGCGTCAGCTGCGAGCCGGGCTCGTGCATACCGGGCCAGTAGTAGTACTTCGTGGCTTCATAGAACTTCAGGAAGTAGTCGTTCCAGGGGCCAACCCACTCGGTCGCGTCAATCGCGCCGGAGACGAGGTTTTCATAGATCTGGCCACCCGGCAGGGACACCGGAGACGCGCCCAGCTTCGCCATGACGTCGCCGCCAAGACCCGGAATACGCATCTTCAGACCCTTGAGGTCTTCCGCCGAGTTGATTTCCTTGTTGAACCAGCCGCCCATCTGAACGCCGGTGTTGCCGCATGGGAAGCCCTTCAGACCGAACTCGTCGCCGATCTTGTCGTGCAGTTCCTGACCGCCGCCGAACTTCATCCAGGCGTCGATCTCGGTGTAGGTCAGACCGAAGGGAACAGCCGTGAACGGCGCCCAGCCAGCGTGCTTGCCCTTCCAGTAGTAATCGGCCGCGATGTAGGCTTGCGCGTTGCCGGAGGCTACCTCGTCGAAGCTGTCGAACGCGCCGACACGCTCACCGGCCGCGAAATACTGGACCGCGATCCGGCCTTCGGAGACCTCTTCGATACGGGCGGCAAGACGCTGCGCGCTGCTTCCCAGACCGGGGAAGTCACGTGGCCAGGTCGACACGATGACCATTTCCTTGCGGTCCTGGCCAATCGCGGGCGCTGCCATGGTTGTGGATGCAGCAGCAGTCAGTGCTGCGCCTCTCAAGAATTTACGACGTTCCATATACGAATTTCCTCCATCTGGACGTATAGAGTTAGTGCCTTGTCAGTTCTTTATTCACCCGCCGCCGGAAGCGCCAAAGGCCCTCCGAAGGCTTGCGTTAAACAGGCCGACCCGATTGACGCTAGCCAGTGTCCACCCGATCAGCAAGAGACGGGGTCAAGAAACAGGAAACTTTCGGCAGATCAATAAAATTCGGTCGTTTTTTTGAGCAGAGTTGAGACAATTCACGGTTAACCCAGCGTCAATTGCCGCGCGCGTCCGGGGTTTCTCGCCGCTTCAACGACATCAAAAAGCGCCTGATATGCCGGACAGCCCTTGCTGAAAATACCCCTCAAAATACTTTGCATCGCAAGGGCAACCGGATTAGAGCGAGCCGGACTGAACCACCCTGTTTCGAGACAAGCTGCAAGGGACGGCCCGATTGAGCACTGATCCGATAAAGCCAGACGCGACCTACGCCATCGACCGATGGGGCATGGACCTGATCCGGGTGCTTCCGGACGGGGATTTGGGTCTGCGCAACCCGCTGAAAGAAAATGGTCCTGTCGTCAGCCTGCCCGAGATCATCCGCGATCTCGATCAGAGCGGGATCCATGCGCCCGTGCTTTTGCGGGTCAGCTCGTTTCTCGAGCACGGGATCCGCAGCATCAACGAGAACTTCACCGCCGCGATCGAGCGGGTCGGCTATCGCGGCAGCTATCGCGGGGTCTTCCCGATCAAGGTCAACCAGCAGGCGCAGGTCATCGACCGGATCGTCGAGTTCGGCCGCCCTTACTCCTTTGGCCTCGAAGCCGGCTCGAAACCCGAACTGGTCATCGCGCTGGCCCATAAGCTGGCGCCCGATGCGCTGATCATCTGCAACGGGGTCAAGGATGCCGAGTTCATCCGTCTGGCGATCCTGTCGCGCAAGCTGGGCTTCAACACGGTGATCGTGCTGGAGAGCCCGCGTGAACTGGACACCGTGCTCGAGGTGGTCGAGGAGCTGGGCGAAGAGCCCATTCTGGGCGTGCGCGTCAAGCTGACCAACCAGATCGGCGGCAACTGGGCGGAAAGCTCGGGCGACCGCTCCACCTTCGGGATGAACACCGACCAGCTGGTCACGGTTGTGGACCGGCTGAAGGCCGCGAACATGCTGCATTGCCTCAAGCTGCAGCACTCGCATCTCGGTTCGCAAATCCCCGACGTGCAGGACGTGCGCCGCGCCGCGGGCGAGGCCTGCCGCTATTTCGTGGAATTGACCCGAGAGGGCGCGCCGCTCGAGTTTCTCGATCTCGGCGGCGGCCTTGGCGTCGATTACACCGGCGAGAAGACGGCGACAGAGAACTCGATCAACTACTCGGTGGCGGAGTATTGCACCAACGTGGTCGAAACGGTGGCCTACGCGATGGATGAAGCGGGGATGGCTCACCCGTCCCTTGTCACCGAAAGCGGTCGGGCGGTGGTGGCAACCTCCTCCATGCTGATCTTCGACGTGCTCGAAGCGACGCTGTTCGACGCGCAGGCGGCTCCGGTGCCGGAGCCGGAGGATCATCACCTCGTCAAGGATCTGGCCGCGATCGCGGGGTATCTGGGCCCCGACCGGCTGCAGGAATGCCTCAACGACGCAACCTTCTATCGCAACGAGTTGCGCGCGTTCTTCCGGCGCGGCTACGTCGACCTGCGGCAGATGGCGCGCGCCGAGCAGATTTACCTGCACCTGATGTCCCAGATCAAAAAGAGCGCGCCGGACCATGGCACCGTGCCCGTGATCGACGCCCATCTCGAGCAATCGGCGGATATTTACCACTGCAATTTCTCGCTGTTCCAGTCGCTGCCGGATGTCTGGGCCATCGGGCAACTGCATCCGATCGTGCCGTTGCAGCGCCTCAACGAGGCCCCCGACCGGCGGGCGATCCTCTCTGACATCACCTGCGACTCGGACGGCAAGGTAGACCAGTTCATCCTGTCGGATGGTGTCTCCGCCTCGTTGCCGGTCCATTCCCTCGAGGAGGGCACGCCCTACTATATCGGCGTCTTCTTCGTCGGCGCGTATCAGGAAACGCTGGGCGATCTTCACAACCTCTTTGGCGACACCAATGTCGCGACGATCGAGCTGCGCGAGGATGGCGGGTTCGACCTGCTGCACGAGCAGGAAGGCGACACCATCGCCGAGGTTCTGTCTTACGTGGAATACGATCCGCGCGACTGCATTGCCGCGTTCCGGGGCATCGTCGACAAGGCCATTTCGGACAAGAGCCTGAAAGCGGCAGACCGGAAAGCCCTGATGGCGGCCTATCGCGACAGCATCAACGGCTATACCTATTATGAATGACACAAAGCGAGGGGATCCGCGCATGGGTAACACTTTGGTAATTGGCGCCGGTGGCGTCGCCTCGGCCGCCATCCACAAGATGGCGATGAACGCGGACATCTTTTCGAAGATCACGCTGGCCTCGCGCCGGAAGTTCAAATGCGATGACATCGCGGCTTCGGTCAAGGCGCGGACCGGCGTGCAGATCGCAACGGCCGAGGTCGATGCGATGGATGTGCCCGCCGTGGTGGCGCTGATCCGCGAAAGCGGCGCGGAGCTGCTCGTCAACCTCGCCCTGCCCTATCAGGACCTCGCGCTGATGGACGCCTGCCTTGAGGCGGGCATCCACTACCTCGACACCGCCAATTACGAGCCCGAGGACAACGCCAAGTTCGAATACCACTGGCAGTGGGCCTATCAGGACCGGTTCCGCGCGGCCGGACTGACCGCCATTCTGGGTTCTGGATTCGATCCCGGCGTGACGTCTGTGTTCGCAACATGGCTGCGCAAGCACAAGCTCGATAGCATTCGCCAGATCGACGTCCTTGACTGCAATGGCGGCGACAACGGCAAGCCCTTTGCCACCAACTTCAACCCGGAGATCAATATCCGCGAAGTGACCGCCGCGGCGCGCCACTGGGAAAAGGGCGACTGGCAGGTTACGCCTGCGATGAGCCACAAGGTTGCGTTCGACTTCCCCGGTGTGGGCGAGAAGAACATGTACCTGATGTATCACGAGGAACTGGAGAGCCTGAAAACCCATTTCCCCGAAATCGAGCGCGCGCGGTTCTGGATGACCTTCGGCGATGCCTATATCAACCACGTCACGGTGCTTGAGAATATCGGCATGACGTCGATCGAGCCGGTGACCCATGACGGCGTCGAGATCATCCCGCTCCAGTTCCTCAAGACCGTGCTGCCCGACCCCTCGGAGCTGGGCGAGCTGACCAAGGGCAAGACCTGCATCGGGGACATCGTAACCGGATCGAAAGACGGCGCTGAGAAGACCTATTACATCTACAATATCTGCGACCACGAAGAGTGCTACGCGGAAGTCGGCAGTCAGGCGGTCTCCTACACGACCGGCGTTCCGGCGATGATCGGAGCCGCGATGGTGCTCAAAGGGCTTTGGAAAGAGCCCGGCGTCTGGAACATGGAACAGCTTGATCCCGATCCCTTCATGGACATGCTCAACCAGCACGGCCTGCCATGGCAGGTACACGAGCTGGACGGCCCGGTCGGGTTCTGAGGCTTTGACGGGGCTGATGCAAACACAGGCCGGCGATCCGGGGGCCTTCCGGCACTTCGATCTGTCGCGCGTGCCCAGCCCGTGTTTCGTGGTCGACGAGGTCGCGGTCGAGCGCAATCTCGCTGTCCTGAGGGACGTCGCGGACCGCTCGGGCGCGCATGTGCTTTGCGCCCTCAAGGCGTTTTCGATGTTTGCGCTGGCCCCGCTGGTGCAGCGCTATCTCGATGGGGCCTGCGCCTCGGGGCTCTATGAGGCGCGGCTGGCCCGCGAGGAATATGGCGGCGAGGTCGCGACCTACTGTGCCGGCTACAAGCAAGGTGAGATCGACGAGATCATCGCCCTCTCCGACCACCTGATTTTCAACTCACCCGCCCAAAAGGACCGCTTTCTGCCGCACCTGCGCGCCCAGCCCCGCGCCGTTCAGATCGGGTTGCGGATCAATCCCGAGCACTCCGAAGGCGACGTGCCGAAATACGACCCCTGTGCACCCTGCTCCCGGCTCGGCACACCGGTGTCGCAGCTCACCGGCGCTGCGCTGGAGGGGGTCGACGGGCTCCACATGCACACGCTCTGCGAACAGGGCTTTGCGCCGCTGGCCCGCACATGGGCCGCGATCGAAGACCAGCTTCAGCCTTATCTTGGGCAGTTGAAATGGCTGAACTTCGGCGGCGGCCACCACATCACCCGTGCCGATTACGACCGCGCGGCGCTGATCGCTTTCATCAGCGATCTCAAGGCCCGCACTGGGCTCGAGATCTACCTTGAGCCCGGTGAGGCCGTAGCGCTGGATGCCGGCATCCTCGTGGGCGAGGTGCTCGACCTGCCGCAAAACGGGATGAACCTTGCGATTACAGACATTTCGGCCACCTGTCACATGCCCGATGTGATCGAGGCGCCCTACCGTCCCGCGATGCTGGGTGAGCCCTCCGAGGGCCATCTCTACCGGTTTGGCGGGCCGTCCTGTCTGGCCGGAGACGTGATCGGCGACTATCACCGCGAACAGGCCCTGCAGGTGGGCGAGCGGATCGCATTCCTCGATCAGGCGCATTATTCCATGGTCAAGACCAACACGTTCAACGGCGTTGCCCTGCCCGCCATCGCCCTGTGGAACTCCCAAAGCGATGCGCTGAGAATGGTGCGGGAATTCTCCTATGATGATTTCCGCAACAGGCTGTCGTGAGATGAGCGTTTTCCTCGATAGCGAACTGAGCCCCACGGAACGCGGCGAAGACGCGCTGTTCCGCGTGATCCCGATGCCGCTGGAACGGACCGTCAGCTACGGCGCGGGCACCGCGCAGGGACCCGCCGCGATCCTGCAGGCCAGCGACGAGCTCGAGCGGCTCTGCCAAGGCTTCGAGCCCTGCGCGCAGGGGATCTTCACCGAACCTGCGGTGGCCTGTGACGGCGACCTGCCCGAGGTCATGGAGCGCCTTGCCGCAAGAACGGAAGCGGCTGTGCGGACAGGGCGCCTCCCCGTCACTCTGGGCGGCGAGCATTCCCTGACCTATGGCGCGGTCACAGGGGTCGCGCGTGCTCTGGGGCGGCCCGTCGGCGTGGTCCAGATCGATGCGCATGCAGATCTGCGCGTCGCCTATCAGGGCGAAAAACACTCCCATGCATCGGTCATGCACCTCTTGTGCGAAGAAGGGATCCGCATCGCGCAATTCGGCGTGCGTGCGCTGTGCCAGCAGGAAGTGGAGAGCCGCACCCGCAGTTCTGTGTTCTATCGGGATGCAGAAGAGCTTGTAACCGGCAACATTCTGGCCGTGGACCTGCCCGAGGACTTTCCCGAACTGGTCTATGTCTCTTTCGACGTGGACGGGCTTGACCCGTCGGTGATGCCCGCCACCGGCACGCCCGTGCCGGGGGGGCTTGGATATTACCAGGCTCTGCGGCTGGTCGAACACGCCCTGAAGGGCCGGCGCTGCGTGGGTCTCGACGTGGTGGAACTGGCCCCCGATGGCAATGCCGCGTGGGATTTCACCGCAGCCCAGATCGTCTACCGCTTGATGGCGGCGGCCTGCCCGAAGGCCGGCTAGGCCCGCGAATACCCCGAAATCTGCTCAAAAACTGACCCAGATCATGGCGGCGCCCCGTCTTGGCGGCCATTCCCTTTGCCCAGATCATTTACGGAAAAAGGGGAATTGAGATGAAAGACGTTGAAAACCTCATGAAGGGCACGGTGGCGGAACTGGACAACCTTCTGAACGCCCGCAATGTCCTTGGAGACCCGATCGAACGCGACGGGGCCACGGTCATCCCGATTGTCAGCTACGGGTTTGGCTTTGGCGCGGGGGGCTCCACCGGCGGCAAGACCGACACCAGCGGCGGCACCGGCGGCGGTGGCGGCATCAAGCCTCTGGGCGCGATCATCATCGATGAGAAAGGCGCCCGGGTCGAAGGGATCAAGAGCGCGACGACCATTCTGGCAGAGGCACTGGCCGACAAGGCCGCCGAGGCGCTGGAACGGTCCTCGAAAGAGGAGCGCGGCACCAAATCCGGCTCCAAATCCGGCGGCGCGTCCTCCAAACCCGCCTGAGGCGCGCGATGTCGCTGCTCCTCTCCGTCCTGTTTTGGGGCACGGTTGGGCTTTTGAGTGTACTGGTGCTGGGACTGATCAGCCCTTTGCGCCTGATGCTTCACGCAAACTCGCACCCGCGCCCGCGCTGCCGGATAGCCATTCAGCCGCTGGGCGGGGCGTGCCCGCCGCTCCGTCTGCTCGACACGGCAAAACCCCGAAAAAAGCAGAAGAAACAGGAGACGCAGACGCCCAAGCGCCACAAGCCCCGGGAGCGCAAGCGTTGGGTCCCCTCGCCACAGGGACGAGCGGGCAAGATGCTCTCAGAGGCGCCCGCGCTGCTCACCGGGCTTTTGGGGCGCGTAAGGATCGAGCGTCTCGCCCTTGATGCGGAATTCGGACTGGGCGATCCGGCAGAGACAGGCCATCTTTACGGTCTGATGACGCCACTTCTGTTCAGCCTGCCCGGACGCCACACCCGCCCGGTCTCCCTGCGGCCCAATTTCGAAGAAGCCACGCTTCGCGGACATGTCGAGACACAGCTCTGCGTGATCCCCGTGACCCTTGCCCGCCCGCTTCTGCGGTTTGGTTGGCGTGTCTGGCGGGCCGGATCGTGACCTACCGACTCGATCCCCCCTTGCGCCACGGAGAGACGGTGATCGCCGCCATCTCGCGCACGCGCCTTGCAAAGCGATGCTTTAAGAACGGGCTTTTTTTGATGGGCGACAAATCCCCTGCGTTTTTCCTGATCCTGCATGCGGGGTGTTTTACAGCAATGGATGCCCGGGGCGCTGACGTCTGCCCGCAGAAGGTCGAGACGCTCTGCCCCGGCAGCCTCGATCAGATGAGATTGGCGGCGCGCACATCAACCTGATAGCTCCGTGCCCGGACCGCCAGCGACCTTCCTCTGCGCGGCCTCCAGCGGGCCCCGAAACGCAGCAGAGACTTGATAATTATCAATCCGAATCCGTGGCTTGTCCGATAGCCTTAAAGGCAGGTCAATGACAGTTGCCCCATAAACTGTTGTCCCCAGACCTTTCCACGCGCTGCGCCTTATCGCAGCGCGTGGTTTTTTCTGTTCAGCCCGGGTTGCGCGCCGAGATCACCCAGGAGCTTGAGCCCATCCAGACCCCGTCTTCGGTGACGTGCGGGGCCAGAAGTTCTCTCAGATCGGCACGGATATCGGCGTCTTTTTCGACCGCTATGTCGCCCGCTTCACGCACGACCTCACCCGCCGGGCCCAGCGCCATCTGGAACCCGATCGAGTCCTCGATATCATTGCCCATCCGGACAGAGGCATCGACACGATCGAAGGTGATATCCTCGAACCCCGCGGCCTTCATCATGCCGCGCACCATGTCCTCGTTGGCCATGGAAAACGGACCCGGCCCGCAGCTTTGCGCGTCGTCGTCGGGCGGCGGCAAATGCTCCAGCACGATATCCTTGGCCGCGTTCAGCCACGGGTTGTCCGAACGCTGGCGCCAGACGATATGTGTCATCCGCCCGCCGGGTCTGAGCGCCATACGCATGTTTCTGAGCGCCGGAACAGGGTTCGAAAAGAACATCGTGCCGAAGCGGGAGAAGACCATGTCATACTCGCCGGCAAAGGGGTGGGTCTCCACATCGGCCACCTCGAAGCGCACGTTGTCCAGCCCGCGGCTTGCGGCCTCTTGCCGCCCGTATTCGAGGAACGCATCACAGCAGTCCATGGCCACGACCGCGCCCTCGGGCCCGACCCGTTCGGCCAGCATGCAGGCGGTATCGCCAAAACCCGCCCCGGCATCGAGCACCCGGTCGCCCGACTTTATGTCAAGCAGCGGCAAGACGCCTTCGGAATGCTGGCTCAACCCGCCAACGAGAACATGTTTCCAGTCAATGAACTTCGGAACGAGCACCTCGTTCCAGAACCTGACAAACTCGGAGTCCTCGGTTTCAACTTTTTGATCCATTGCAGTGCTCCCCCTGTTGCAGACGCCCCAGTATAGCACAGTCTGTGTTCCGGCTGCGGGCCGGCCGACCAGAGACCCGTTTCAGCCCCGGATCCGCGCATAGTCCGGATCATAGGGGCATGGCGCAATAACCCGCGCCGGCACGATTTGACCGATGATATCAACCGCAAGCTCCGTTCCTTCGTCCGCCAGATCGGGCGCGACAAAGGCCAGTGCGAGGTTCAGACCCGTGCGATGCCCCCATTCGCCGGACGTCACGGTGCCACACACGCGCCCGTCGCGCAGGACCGACGCACCGCCCGTTGCCGGCGCGAAATCGCCTTCGATCTGCAGGGTCACAAGCCGCTTGCGCGGACCGGCCGCGTGCCGCGCGCACAAGGCGCTTTTGCCGACAAAATCCTCTTTCGCGAGATCGACGAACCGCCCGAGCCCGGTCTCGAACGGGTCGAACTCGGTCAGGATATCCGACTTCCAGTGCAGATAACCCTTCTCCAGACGCATCGATTCCACCGCCCGTGCTCCGAAAAGCGTCAGGCCGTGCGCGGCTCCGGCCTGGCGCAGGGCAAGATAGGCGGCGTAGAGCTGTTCGTTGGGAACGTGGATTTCATAGGCGAGCTCGCCGGAAAAACTGACCGACATAACCACGGCGGGGGCAATCCCGATGAATGCTTCCCGGACCGAGAGCCACGGGAACGCCTCTTTCGACCAGTCCAGCCGCGACACGTCCGCCATCACGTCGCGCGCCTTCGGCCCGGCCAGAACCAGCGTCGTCCACGCATTCGTCAGCGACCGGATCTGGACATCCTCACCCGCGCGCAGGTGGAGCTGCAGCCAGTCCATATCGTGATATTCAGAAGCCGCCGCAGAGCCGTACCAGACCCGCCCGTCCGGCAGGTTTGCAACCGTCGCCTCGGCTTTCAGCATACCCTGCCCGTTGAGCAGGTAGCCCAACCCCACCCTGCCGGGCTTGCGCGTCACCCGCCCGCAGATCATCCGGTCGAGGAAGCTGTGCACATCGGCGCCGGTCAACTCGAACCGGTTGAAGCCATTGACCTCCGCAAGGCCCACAGCCCCTTGCACAGCCGCAACCTCGCCCGCCACGACATCGAAGACCTCGTTGAAGCCAAAGCTGTGGGTTTCCGTGAAATCCGGGGCGGGCTTGATGTAGTCGACCCGCTCCCAGCCGTTGACAACGCCAAACGCCGCGCCCTCGGCGGCCAGAACCGGCGTCAGGGGGGTGGTCTTGACCGGCCGGCCCGCAGGGCGGTGCTCATGGGGGAAATGGAACCGGAACTCGTTGCGGTAATCCTCGATGGCCTTGAGCGCGGTCAGTTCGACATTGCCATGTCCGGTAAAGCGGCGCGGGTCGAGCGGCCACGTGTCGTAGCACGCCTCGCCATGCACGATCTGTTGGGCCAGAAGCCAGCCATGTCCGCCCCCCTCGCCCAGCCCGGCGCGCAGGCCGATGATGCAAAACGCGTTGCGCTTGCCCGGGATTGGCCCGACCAGCGGCGCCCCGTCGATCGTATAGGTGATCGGGCCGTTGACCACCGTGTGAATACCGACCTCCATGAGCGCCGGCATCCGCGCGAACGCCCCTTCCAGAACATCGCTGACCCGATCCAGATCATCCGGACACAGCGCATTGACAAAATTCGGATCGATCCCGTCCATCCCCCATGTCCGGCAATCCTGTTCGTAGAAGCCGAGCAGCAGGCCGTTCTTCTCCTGACGGCAGTAATAGTCGCTGATCGCGCAGCGGATCAGGGGCATCCGGTGGCCCGCGTCGCGGATCGCGGGAATGGTCTCGGTGAGGAAATACTGGTGCTCCATCGACATGACCGGATGATGCACCCCCATCATCGCGCCCACTTCGTTCACGCGGTAGCCACAGGCATTGACCACGATCTCGGCATGGATCTCGCCCTTGTCGGTTTCCACGATCCAGCTGTCGTCGGGCAACTGCCGCAGACCGGTCACGGGCGTGTTGCGATGGATCTCGGCGCCGGCCTTGCGGGCCCGCCGCGCCAGCGCCTGACAAAGCTGCGCGGGGTCGATATCCCCGTCGAGCGGATCCCACAGCCCGCCGCGCAGGTTTTCGGTCGAGATCAGCGGATGGCGGCGCGCGCATTCGTCGGCGTCGATCACCTCGAACTCCACGCCCATGCCGCGCGCCATGGAGGCAAAGTGGCGCAGCCCGTCCATTTCCGCCTCGGAATTGACCAGCCGCATGCCGCCATCTGCGTGATGGTAGTTGATCGGGTAATCCGGGTCTTCGGCCAGCTCTTTGTAAAGCGCGATGGAGTGCGACTTCAGCCCCACCATCGTCTGGTTCATTCCGAAATTCGTCACTTGTGCCGCGGAATGCCATGTCGTGCCGCTGGTCAGCTCATTGCGCTCCAGAAGCATCACATCGCTCCAGCCCTCCTGTGTCAGGTGGTAGAGCGTCGAGCATCCGGCGATCCCGCCGCCGATGACCACAACCCGTGTCTGCGATTTCATGGCACTCCCCCGCACGAACAGCCGTTTCCCGATCACTCAAGGCTCAAGCGGTGATCCGGTCAAGCCTGTTGTGTTTATTCAGGTTTTCCGAAGCTTTTCTTCACCCCGACACGCCCGTGAAGATAAATCTTGTAAACCGTGCGCAAACAGCCTTTCGTTTCCCTCAGGCATGCCGGCCGCCTTCGCGGCCGCGGCAGATATCTTGGCTGAACTCGGGGCCGGACATGACACGATCACAGGGCAACCGCCGCGCGGGAGGCCGGCAGGAACGACTGGCACGCCGGAAGGCCAGACCCGAGATCGATCCCTGCCCGCCCGGGCAGCCGGGTGGCCAGTACCGGCCCTTGAGTATCTGCGACATGGAAGAGATCCGTGACACCGCCTTCAGGCTCTTGGCCGAGCTTGGGATGGGCGAGGTGCCGGACCGGCTGGCCGAGGTTCTCATCGCGGCCGGCGCCGTGGAGGACAGACGCAGCCGCTTCCTCTTTCCAAGAGACCTTGTCGAGGCGGCAATTGCCGGCGCCGCCAAACGCTTCGTGCTGCACGGGCGCGATCCGCAGCGCTCGATCGAGGTGGGCGGAGACCGGGTGTATTTCGGAACAGGTGGCGCGGCGGTTCAGACGCTGGATCTCGATACCGGGCTCTACCGGCCTTCCACGCTGCGCGACCTGCATGATTTCACGCGTCTGCAGGACACTCTGGCCAATGTCAGCTGGTTCACCCGATGCTGCGTGGCCACCGACGTGCCCGACAGTTTCGATCTGGACGCGAACACGGCCTACGCGCTGCTGAGGAACACGACAAAGCCCGTCGCAACCTCCTTCACGCTGGCCGAGCACATTCCGCGCATCGTCGAGATGTTCGACATCGCTGCGGGCCAGAAGGGAGGCTTTGCAAAGCAACCCTTCGTGAAAGGGCATATCTCTCCGGTGATCTCGCCCATGCGGTTCGGAGAAGACGCGGTCGATGTCGTGTTCGAGTGTATCGCGCACGGCATTCCGATCTCCTGCATCACCGCCGCGCAATCCGGCGCGACAGCGCCCGCCACGCTGGCGGGTTTTCTGGCCCAGTCGCTGGCCGAAACACTGGCCAGTCTCGTCATGGTCCACGCGATCCGGCCGGGCTTTCCCATGGTATTCTCAAACTGGCCATTCGTGATCGACCTGCGCACCGGCGCCTTTGCCGGCGGCGGCGGGGAGATCGCCGTGCTCAACGCCGCCTCCGCGCAGCTCTCGAACTGGCTGGGGCTGCCCTCGGGCGTGGCCGCTTCGATGACCGACGCCAAGGCCATCGATGCGCAATACGGCATGGAGAAAGGCGTCACCGCACTGGCCGCCGGTCTGGCAGGCGGAAATCTCATCTATGAAAGCTCGGGCATGACCGCCTCGCTGCTCGGCGCCAGTTTCGAGGCCTTCATCCTCGATGACGAAATGCACTCGGCCATCTACAGGGCCTTGCGCGGCATAGAAGTCAGCCCCGAGAACCTCGGGTTCGAGGCGATCTGCGAGGCGGTGCTCGGCGAGGGGCATTTTCTGGGCGGCAGCCATACATTCGACGCGATGGAGCGCGATTACTTCTACCCGGTTCTCGCTGACCGGGACCCGCCCGTTACATGGGCCGAGAAGGGCGCGCCGGATGCATGGGGGCGGGCCAAAGAGACCGCCCGCCGCGTTTTGAGCACACATCACCCGCGCTATCTTGATGATGCGCAGGATCTGGCCATCCGGAAGCGTTTCAATATCCTTGAGTAGAGGCCGCCCGGCTCAGTCCACGGGCAGTCCGGCAGCCTCGAGGCGGGCGCGCTGGCGGGCCAGAATGGCCTCGACCTCGGTCACAGCCGCCGGCGACAGGGCCTTGCCCGGTTTGCGCAGCGTGGCATGCGCGATCGCACCGCGTCCCGCGAGGATATGCTTGCGCACCGCAAGGCCAAGCCCCGGTTGCGATTCATACCGCACAAGCGGCAGGTAGATGTCGAAGATGTCACGCATCCGGTCGAGATCCCCCGCACCATGGGCGGCAACGACCTGCGCCATCATCTCGGGATAGGCAAACCCTGTCATCGCCCCGTCGGCGCCGCGCAGCATCTCCTCGGGTAGGAACTGCCCACCATTGCCGCACAGGATCGAGATCCGCCGTGCACCCGCATCGGATGCCGTGCGCAGCGCGGAGATCTTTTCGAGCCCCGGCCAATCCTCGTGCTTGAGCATCACGCAGGTCGGGCAATCCTCGACGATCTTCAGGATCACCTCCACCGGAACCTCGACGCCGGTAACCAGCGGGAAATCCTGCAGCACAAAAGGGATCGGGCCGAGCGCTTCGGCCACCTGATGGTAATAGCTCACGATCTGCCCATCGGTCTTCAGCGTCCAGGGCGGCGCGACCAGCACGCCCACGGCCCCGGCCTCCATGGCCTCCTCGGCCAGCGATTTCATCTGCGCAAGCCCTGCCGCGGAGACCCCGACGACAACCGGCAGATCCGTCCGGGCCACGACACGCCGCACCACGGCGATCGCCTCCGCGCCCGACAGCTTGCCCGCCTCGCCCATGATGCCGAGGATCGTCAGACCCGTCGCCCCCTTGGAGACATAGAAATCCACCATGCTGTCAAGGCTGTCGAGATCAAGCGCCCCGTCCGGTTTGAACGGGGTCACCGCGATCGTGAAGACGCCGGAGGCGGTTTCGTCAAGCAAAGGCATCAGGTATTCCTTTTGTCATTCAAAGTCGTCAGGCAGAGTTGTCAGGGCGATCCGGCCCAAGGCCATCGCCGCGGCGGCCTGGCAGGGTTCTACTACAGGCAAACCAGTGGCCTCTTCCAGTGCCTGCCTGTAATCGGCCATGCCCGCGCATCCCATGATCAGCACATCGGCCCCGTCTTCGTCACGCAACGTGCGGCCGGTCTCGATCATGCGCGAGAGCGTGGCCCCGGGTTCGGCCAGTTCGGCCACGCCAAGGTTCAGTGCCCGGTCGCCCGCGCAACGCGCCATCACGCCCATCGCCCCGAAGGCGCGCATATGGCGCGGGATCGACCCCGGCAGAATGGAGATGACGCCGAACCTCTGGCCCAAGGTCATCGCGCTCAGAACCGCCGATTCCTGAATGCCGAACACCGGAACCTCCAGCCTGTCGCGCAAACTGTGAAGGCCGGGATCTCCGAAACAGGCGATCACCACGGCAAGCGCCTCACCCTGCAACGCTTCAACGCGCTGCAAGAGCGGTGCGATCACCGCGTCCGCCTGCGCTTGCGTCTCGATGCCCGGCGGTCCCTCCGCAAGCGTGTTACACCGGATTTCAACCCCCAGTGCGCGCAGCGGCGCCATCGCGCGGTCGATCCCGTCGGTGACGGTCTGCGAGGAGTTCGGGTTGATCACCTGAAGGGCGCGCGCGGCCATCAGGCGCCCTCCCGCGTCGCGGTCTGGATTTCGATCTGGTAACCTTCAAGGTCCTCAAAGACGAAGGCCCGGATCCCCAAAGCGTCATTTTCGAACATTTCGGAGAGGGCCGGCACCTCGCAGGCCTGCGCATGCCGATACCACGCATCCACATCCGCCACGCGGATACAAAGCTGCACCGGTTTGACCGGATTGGCGCGATGCATCCCGCGCGCCTCGTCCACCAGCCCCACATGGGCCGCGCCACCGATGTGATAGATCTTGCACCAGCCCTGATCGATCGCGAGCTTAAGCCCCATGACTTCCTCGTAGAAGCGCATCGCGCCGGGCAGATCCCGATAGTAGAAAAACGTGATGACCTTCTGGACTTCGGTTTCGGGCGGCGTCGGGGTCACGGGCGCTCTCCTTCGATCTGGTGCAACTGCGGGTCCGGGGCGTGAGGCGCGATCCCGCCTGCGCTCTCACGTTTGAGCCATTGGCCCTGCCCCGGCGTGCCGTGAAACTTGCCGTCACTGACCAGAACCGACCCGCGCAGGATGACATGTTGCGGCGCGCCGCGGATCTCGCGCCCCTGCCACGGGTTATACCCGACGTTGTCGTGAAGATCATCCGCCCCGTATGTCCGCGTCACGTCCGGGTTCCAGATCACGACATCGGCATCGGCCCCCACCTCGAGCCGGCCTTTGTCTTCCAGCCCGTAAAGCCGCGCCGGATCCGTCGAGGTCAGGCGCACGAACGCCTCCGGACCCAACCGCCCGCGCGCCACCATGGCATCAAAAAGAAGCGGCAGCCGTGTTTCCAGCCCCGGCAGGCCATTGGCGATCTCGTGAAAGCCCGCCTCAGGCCCGGCGCTGAGCTTGCCGCTCTCGTCATAGCGATAGGGGGCGTGATCCGACGAAATGATCTGCAGATCGCCCGCATCCAGAGCCGCCCACAAAGCATCCTGATCCGCCGTGGTCCGCTGCGGCGGTGAGCACATCCATTTCGCGCCCTCGAGACCGGGCTGGTCCAGAATATCCGCCGTCATCAGCAGGTAATGCGGACAGGTCTCGGCCCGCACCGGCACGCCCCGTGCGCGCGCCGCGCGGATCACATCGAGGCTCTCGGCAGCCGAGATATGAAACAGCATCAGCGGCTGGCCGAAGAATTCGGAAAAGCGGCACATGCGGGAGACGGCTTCGATCTCGGCCATCCGCGGATGCGACAGCGCATGGTGTTTGGGCTCCGTGCGTCCCGCCGCGATCAGCGCGTCCTTGGCCCAGCCGATCAGACCGTCATTTTCCGCATGCACACAGACCAAAGCCCCGTGCAGACGCGCCCGCGCCAGAACATGCAGGATCTCGCGGTCATCGAGCTTGATATTATAGGTGGTGAAAATCTTGATGGAGCGATGCCCCTCGGCGATCAACCGCGCGAGATCGGTGTCGAACCCCGGCGCCGTGACATCGGACACACTGAGATGGAAGGCGTGGTCGATCATCGCGCCCCGCGCGGCCCGCGCGGCGTAATCGCTGACCACATCCGAGAGCGGCTGGCCTTTCTGCTGGGCTGCGAAACTGATCACCGAGGTCGTGCCGCCCATAGCGGCAGAGCGTGTCGCGGTCTCGAACGTATCGGCATTCATCACGCCCATGCCCGACAGCTGCTCGATATGGGCATGGGGGTCCACCCCACCGGGCATCACCAGACGGCCGCTCGCGTCGATTTCCTGCGCGCCTTTGCGCAACGCGTTGCCGATCGCCACGATCTTGCCGCCCCCGATGGCCAGATCAGCCGCAAACCGCCCGTCGGCGGTCACGATCTGACCGCCCCGGATCACCATGTCGTAAAACGTCTCCATCGCGGTCTTTCTGCTGCACCGGACTTGTCCTGCGCAGAACGCCACATGATGCGGGTTTTAGCAAGCTTTCACAGCCGGGCGCGCGCTTGGGCAATTGCAATCAAGGATTGCCACACCGCCCGGTTCCGGACAGGCTGGCCCTGATCAGATGTAAATGCGGATCTTGTGTCATGCCCCCAGCCCTGAATTTCACGCAAGACGAGTTCGATCAGCGCATCGCCAAGACCCGCGCGGCCATGAGCACTGCGGGCCTCGACACCCTGTTTGTGACCGACCCCTCCAACATGGCATGGCTGACCGGCTATGATGGCTGGTCTTTCTACGTGCATCAGGGTGTCATTCTGAACCTTGAGGGCGCGCCGGTCTGGTGGGGCCGCGCGATGGACGCCAATGGCGCGAGACGCACGGTCTTCATGAGCGGTGACGACATCATTGGCTATGATGACAGCTTCGTTCAGAACCCAGTGAAACACCCCATGAGCCAACTGGCGGAGGTCATCCTGTCCCGCGGCTGGGGCGCGGGCCGGATCGGGGTCGAGCTGGACAATTACTATTTCTCCGCCGCCGCCTATCTGAACCTGACTAACGCTCTGCCGGAGGCGCATTTCAGCGACGCCACCGGCCTCGTGAACTGGCAACGGGCCGTGAAGTCCCCGACCGAGATCACCTATATGCGCCGCGCCGCCGCGATCGTTGAAAAGATGCATGCGGTCATTCGGGAGCGGGCCGAACCCGGCATGAAGAAAAACGACCTGATTGCCGAGATTTACCACGCCGGGATCGCGGGCGCGGACGGGTATTGGGGCGACTATCCGGCAATCGTGCCCATGGCGCCCTCGGGCGCGGACGCGACGGCCCCGCACCTGACATGGGACGACACGCCGCTGGAGCGCGGCGCCAGCACGTTCTTTGAGATCGCCGGCGCGCATCGCCGCTACCAGTGCCCGCAGTCGCGAACGCTTTTCCTGGGCTCTCCGCCACAGAAATATCTGGACGCCACAGCCGCCGTTCTGGAGGCGACCGAGGCGGGCCTTGAAGCGGCCCGACCCGGCAATAGCTGCGCGCAGGTCGCCCAAGCCTTCAATACCACGCTGAACCGGCTGGGCTTTGAAAAGGACAGCCGCTGCGGCTATGCGATCGGGCTCTCTTATCCGCCGGATTGGGGGGAGCGGACAATGTCCTTTCGAAGCGGCGACGAAACCGTGCTCGAACCCGGCATGACCTTCCATTTCATGCCCGCCCTCTGGCTCGACGATGGCGGGCTCGAGATCACCGAGCCGATCCTGATCACCGAGACCGGCGCCGATTGTCTGTGTGCCACCCCGCGTGATCTGGTTGTGAAGGAGTAAGGCGATGACCGACAGCGTGATCAAAGCCACCGTGGATTTTGAGGCGGACGGCACCCAGCACGGGCATCTGGTCCTGCCCTACAGCCGCGATGACAGCGCATGGGGCACGATCCAGATCCCGATCACCGTTCTGCGCAACGGCGACGGCCCCACGGCGCTGCTGACCGGCGCCAATCACGGCGACGAATACGAGGGGCCGCTGGCTCTGGTCGATCTGGCCGCGACCCTGAGCGCAGATCAGATCTCGGGCTCGGTGATCATCGTGCCCTTCATGAACCAGCCCGCCTTCAAGGCAGGCGCGCGCAGTTCGCCCTATGATGGCGGCAACATGAACCGCATCTTTCCCGGGCGCGCCGACGGGACGCCCAGCGAGAAGATCGCCGATTACTTCACCCGTATCCTGCTGCCGAGCGCCGACGTGGTGCTCGATTTCCACTCCGGCGGCCGGTCGCTGGAGTTCCTGCCCTTCGCCGCCTGCCACATCCTCGACGATGCCGAGCACTATGCGCGCTGCCGGGCCGCGCGGGATGCCTTCAATGCCCCCTACGCGCTGGAGATGCGCGAGATCGACCCCGCGGGCATGTATGACCACGCCGCCGAGACGCTCGGCAAAACCTTCGTGACGACCGAGCTGGGCGGCGGCGGGTCAACAACGCCCGAGACGGTCGCCATCGCCAAGAATGGCGTGCGCAATCTTCTCATCCACGCGGGGATCCTCACCGGCACCCCGGAGCGCGCACCAAGCCGCGCCCTGATCCAACCCGGCGAGAATTGCTTTGCCTTCTCGCCCTGCGGCGGAATGATCGAGTATCTCGCGCCGCTTGGGGCCACTGTGAGCCGCGGCGAGGTGATCGCCCGTATCTGGGAAACCGGCCACACAGGCCGCCCTGCGCACCAGATCACGTCCGCCATGGACGGGCTGCTTATCGCGCGGCACTTCCCCGGGCTGGTCCAGCAGGGCGACTGCGTTGCGGTAATGGCCGTGGAAACCTTCGGCAGTTGACGGCGTGCGGACGCGCCGCGTCAGCCAACCGCCGCGAGCCGGCCAAAGCGCCCGCGCGCCAGCTCGAAACCGGCCAGCTTGCACATGTGCCATGCAAGCACCTGATTGCTCGACAAGGCGGGCTTTCCGCTGCGTTCTTCGATCTCGTCGATCACGTCGAGCGTGCGCAGGTTCGTGCAGGACAGAAAGACCGCCTCAGCCTCCGGCGCTCGGGCCAGTTCCAGCGCCGCGTCGATCAGCGAGGCACGATCGATCCGCGAGACCTTCGCCTCCTCCGCCTCGTTGAATGAGCCGAAAATCGGCGTGGCCACGCCGTTTGTCGCCAAGACATCGCGCAGATGTTGCGAAACCTCCGCGATATAGGGGGACAGAAAGGCTAGGCGCGTGATGCCCAGCGCGCCGCAGGCCGCGATCAGGGCCGATACCGGTTCGCTCACGGACTGCGTGGGGGCGCCCTGCTGCACCAGTTCGGCGATCCGCGCCTGCCCAATCACGGCCGTGCCAGACGTGCACCCGTAGCCGATCGCCGCGTAAGGCGTCACGCCCGGAAGCAAGGCGCTGGTCGCGTGGATATGGCCCTCCATCTGCGCCAAGGTCTCCCGCGTGACCTCGGGCGCGCTTGGCACGCGGGTCGCATGCAAGGTTACCGCCTCGGGCAGAAGGCGGCGGAAATCGCCCTCGATCGTCTCATCGGATTGCAGAACGATCAGGCCCATCGCAGGGGGCAACACCGTCTCGAGCGCATAGGAAAAATCCGTCATGTCTTGGCCTCCAGAACCGGCAGTGTTTGCGGCGCACTTTCCGACAGCATCTCGCAGCCGGCCTCCCGGATCACGATGTTTTCCTCGTGAACCAGCATCCGCCCGGGCGCGACCTCGATGCCCGGCTCAAGCGTCAGCACCATGCCCGCCTCAAGCTGCGTCTCATCCTGGGCGATCAGGGAGGGCCATTCGGTCAGCTGCATGCCCAGACCATGGCCGAGCCGGCCCGTGTCAGAGCCCCCCGCCCCGCCGGTCAGGATCGCGTCCATCGCGTGGAACAGATCCGCCGCGGTTGCGCCGGGACGGGCGATCTGACGGGCGGCCTCCACGGCTTCGATCAGTCTTGAGTACCCCTGCGCGGCCGCGGCACCGGCCTGCCCGACCGCGTAGTTGCGGTCAAAATCACAGAAATACCCATCCCAGACGAGGCCCGTGTCGAGCATCAGGATATCGCCCCGCTCAAGCGGCGCGTCGCTGGCAGGAGAAATCACATCCGCATAGCCCTGCTGTTCAGCCGCGCCGGCAAGATACGGGACCCAATCCGCCCCTTCTTCAAGGCAGAGCATCTGGAAACGCCGAAAAACCGCCGCGAGCGACTGCCCCCCCGCAGCGATCTCGGGAACACGCGCGAACGCCCGGTTGGCGATCCCGCAGGCGTGGCGGATCTTGCCGATTTCTGCTTCCGATTTGACCATGCGCAGACGGCGCATGATCCCCGCGTCATCCCTCAGGGTGATCTTGCCAAGACCTCCCACCAGCCGGCCGTAATCGGCCAAAGGCATCCGAAGGTGGCTCTCATGGCCCATCGGCACACCAACCGCGCCGTCAGGCCCGGCAATTTCGCGCAACGTTTCGGACAAGAGCGAGACACCGTCATCTTCAAGATCGGGCGCGCGCCATGTCCGGATATCGCGCACCCAGCCACGCGCCATCAAGGGCGCCCCGATCGACGGGATCACGGCCACCGGATCACCACTGGCCGGAACGATCAGGAACCAAGGCCGTGTCGGACTTTCCCAAAACCGGGTCAGAAAGCCCGAGAAATAGCGCACCTCCGGTTCGGTGGTCAGAAGGAGCGCGGCCAGCCCGGCCTCCGCCATAAGACGTTGCGCGGCCGCAACCCTGTCGCGGAACTCTTCCGTCCCGAAGCCGCGCTCGGGCGGGCTCACTCCTGCGGTCCTTCGCTGAGGATGGCCAGAACGCGGCTGGTTCCATCCAGACCCCAGTCTGCCGCCGCTTCATCGCCGCCGCGCCCTGCCGCAAGCAGGACCGCCAGCCCCGCGCCGCCGGACGGCGATGTTGCCAGCCCTGCCGCCTCCAGAACGGGCAGTTGTTCGTCCACCGCCGCGTCACTGATCGTCACGAAGAAATCGGCGTCCCGGGCCAGCCCTTTGAGCGCAATCAGCGACGGCTCCTTGCAATCCAGCCGCCCCATCGTGGAAACCGGCCCGTCTGCAAGCACAGGCCCGCCCGCGTCTATGGAGGCAAACAGCGCGGGCGCTGCCTCCGGCTCGACCACGAGAATTGTCGGGCCGTCACCCCATTCCGCCCGCGCCAGCGCCGCAACCGCTCCGGCCATCCCGCCGACACCGGCCTGAAGGAATATATGCGTGGGCGGCAGCGGGATCTGTTCCACCGCTTCCGAGATCATCGCAAGATAGCCTTCCATCAGACGATGCGGCGGCTCCAGATACCCCTCCCACGAGCTGTCCGAGAGAAGGCGCAGGCCCTCGGCCTCCGCCGCCTGTGCGGCCGCTGCCATGCTGGCCTCGTAATCAACCCCGACACGGCGCACCTGTGCGCCCTTCTCACGCAGGCGCATGGCAAAGCTCTCAGGCACGGTCTCGGCGATGTAGATCACGGCTCCGGCCCCGAAAATCTGCGCGCCAGCGGCCACCGAAATTCCGTGATTCCCGGCGCTCGCGGTGACATAGGTGACACCCTGCAAGGCCTTACCCAGATCGGAGCTTCCGGTGGCAACCGCATCTGTGGCGATCACATAGGCCGCCCCCAGCGCCTTGAAACTGCCAAGACCCATCCGTCCGCGTTCGTCCTTGACGTGAACCGAGGCGACGCCCGCATGGCGCGCTATGTCGGCCGCCGGAACCAATGGCGTGATCCCCGCGGCAGGGCATCGCCCCAAAAGCTCACGGACCGCTGCTGCATTCACACTCGGGAAAGGCACGTCGGCAAGCGCCGGTGCGCCCAGTGTTGTGCCACGATACGGGTTCTTGAGGGATTTCACGCGCACGCTCCGTTCTCATAGTTGCGATCTCATCAACAGGCCGATCCCTGTTTGTGTCAACGCAATTGCGCAACCGCTCAAACGCGGGCGCGGGTAGGACAGCCGATTCCGGCCTGCCTCGAAGGGGGATTCAAGCGCGCTGCGCCGCCCTTATCGACCCGGATTTCCGGTCGGAACCGGGCGCCGAAGAGCTCCAAACCGTATCAATCGCCTTGCGCAGTTTCTGTGCATTTTTGCAAATTGGCGATAAGCGTCCTCTCCCTCGCAAACCCTTCGCCCCCGCGTGAGTCAACTTGGTCAAAAAACCGCCCGAAACAGGCCCAAAACCACGGGAAATTCACACCTGTCCGACCTTGCGTTTTCGCCACCCACAAAGCCTGCAAGTTTTCGTGAACGGGCGTGAGGTTTCATGTGATTTCACTCCCGCGCCCCGAGCCCCTAACTCTGCCTCACCGGCATCAAGCCTGACAGAAATTACATTCCAAACGATCGAAAGATCCGACACTTACCTGAAGGAACGACACAATGAACCGTTTTGCCACTCCCGCCCTGATCGCCCTGCTCGCAACCGCAGGTGCGGCGTCCGCCTCCACCGTTGTCGAGGGCCAGGCCCGCGCCATCCTCAACAACTACGCCATCGCCTCCATGCCCTTCGAGGGCCCTGCATCGACCGTCGTCGAAGGTCAGGCACAGGCTGTCGTGACCGGTCTCGCCAAAGCCTCCAACGCAAACGCAGACCGCGTGCAGGACATTCTCGACGACTATAACTTCGACGCGGATGCCGGCGCGCTGAACGGCGCACAGGTCGCCAGCATTCTGGCCGCCAACGGCTCCGGCGAGAACGCAGGCATCATCAAGTCCCGCATCGCATCCGCGCTGCGCTAAGACACGCCCTCCCCCACCAAACCCGCCAAAGAGGCCGCATCACGCGACCTCTTTTCTTTTGTCAGCGGCCTGGCACGGGCGCGATCGCCCCCGCAGACCACGTCCTGCGATTGATCCAAGTCAAAGCCTGCCCCGAAAGCTTCAGGCTAGCCTGAGCATCGAAGGCTATGTGATGACCAAAGACACCGGACAGGCATCCCAACACCCGCGGATCGGGCAGATCACCCTGACAGAGGTTTTCAGGGCGCTCCAATGCGGCTGGCAGGATTTCCGGCGCGCCCCGCTCTTCGGTCTGTTTTTCAGCAGTTTCTACGTGTTATGCGGCCTCGGCCTCAGCCTCGCGGGTGCAGACACGTTCGTGTGGACGCTGGTTCTTTCGCTGGGCTTTCCGCTGGTAGCACCCTTCGCCGCGGTCGGCCTCTACGAGGTCAGTCGGCGCCTTGAGAGCGGCGAAGCGCTCGACTGGCAGGGCGTTCTGGCCACGGTCTGGCAGGAACGCGGACGCCAGATCCCGTGGATCGGCGCCATTATCGTCATCGTCTTCCTGTTCTGGAGCTTCTTTGCGCACATGTCGCTGGCGCTGTTTCTGGGCAGCACCACCCTGACCAATATCACCACCTCGTGGGAGGTGTTCAATTCCACCAGCGGGGTGCTGCTGATCCTGTTCGAACTTGCCACGGGTGCTCTGGTGGCCTTCTTCGTGTTCTCGATCACCGTGGTCTCGCTGCCGCTTTTGCTGGAACGCGAGATTGATTTCGTCTCGGCGATGCTAATCTCGATGCGCACGGTTGCGCGCAACAAGAAGGTCATGCTGGTCTGGGCCAGCCTGATCGCGGCGCTGCTGTTTGTGGCCATGCTGCCCATGTTCCTCGGAATGCTTCTGGTCCTGCCCGTGCTGGGTCACGCCACATGGCACCTCTATCGCCGCGCGCTCTACTTCGAGGTCTGAAACACGGGGGATGCATCCGCCGCAAAGGCCTGTATGGTCATCCCCGGGACAAGAACGCGGAGCGCAAAATGCCGGAAAATTTCGCCGTGATCGGACGCGGGCTGATCGGATCGGCCGCCGCACGCCATCTCGCGGAACAGGGCCATGACGTGGTTCTCATCGGCCCGTCCGAGCCCGAAAACAAACCCGAGCACACCGGTGTCTTCGGCAGCCACTACGATGAGGGGCGCATCACCCGCTCACTGGACCCGTGGCCGTTCTGGAGCCGCGTGAGCCGCGCCTCGATCTCCCGCTACCGCCAGATCGAGGCCCGCAGCGGCGTTCCCTTCTTCTCCGACGTGGGCGTCATGATGGCCGGACCGAAGGACACCGCGCTAATCAACCAGGTTGACGAGATTGCCCGGCGCGAGAACATCACCTGCACCCGGTATGAAGGGGCGGCTCTGGCCAACGCCTTTCCCTATTTCGAGTTTCCGCCGGAGACACTGGCGCTCTACGAGGCTGGCAACTCGGGCCATATCTCGCCGCGGGCTCTGGTGCGTGCACAGGGGATCGCCGCGCAAAAGGCCGGCGCGCGGATCATCGGCGCCGTGGTCACCGAGCTTGACGAGAGCGCCGAAGAGGTGCGCATCGTCACCGACCAGGGCGTCGTCAAGGCAGACCGCGTGCTTGTGGCAGCCGGCGGGTTTTCCAACATGGTGCTGCCCGAACCGCTGCCGCTTTCGGTTTATGCGCGCACCGTGGCGCTGTTCGAGGTTAGCGAAGAAGAGGCCAACCGCCTGAGCGGGATGCCGTCGATGATCTACCTGCTGCCCACGGGCGAGGACCCCTACCTGCTGCCCCCGATCCGCTATCCCGACGGCAAACTCTATCTCAAGCTGGGCGGAGATATGAGCGATATCGCCCTGCCCGACCCGGAGGCCACCAAGGCGTGGTTCCGCTCGGGCGGATCCGAAGAGGTCGCCACCGCACTGGAAACCATGATCCGCGCGCGCATGCCCGGGCTGTCCATCCTCTCGCGCCACCATCAGGCCTGCGTGACCACCTACACTGAGCAGAACATCCCGTTCCTGCAAACGGTCTCGGAGCGGATCAGCGTGGCTGTCGCGGGTTGCGGACGCGGCGCGAAATGCTCCGATGAACTGGGGCGGCTGGGGGCCGAGGTGGTCTTGGGCCACGACTTGCCCGCATGGGCGCGCGAAGCCGCAATCTGAGATCCAGAACGCCGCGAAACACGTCCGGAGACGGTCAGTCGATCTTGCGAACCGTATCGCCGACGGAGACGGTTCCGTCCTTGATGACCTTGCCGTAGATCCCGCGCAGGCGCAGCTCCTTGCCACGGCCGGTATTCACGAAGACGCAGGCGTCGCGCCCGAACCGGTCGATGAACTTCTGGCACCCGTTATGAGGCTCCTCGGTGATCACCATCTCCACGCTGCCGATCGCGATTTTTGTGCCCGGCGGCATATTGGACGGGCTGAGGTCCATATCGATGAACAGGTTGTCGCCTGCCAGCGGCCAGTTCTCCGGCTCGCCCGCGATGGCGGCGATGCAGCGCGAACTCATGATGCAGATCTGCACATCGGGATGCGGCTTGCCGTCTTCGGTCGACAGCCAGCAGCCCTTCGCCCAGTGATCGCCGACGGTCCCGTCGGCATAAGTCAGGCGCGCGCTCTCTACCGGCAAACGCTGTTCTTTCTCGGGCCGGATGACGATCATGTCGAGCCTGCCATTGTCCTTGGCCGCATCGAGAATATGCGGAATGGCCGCGGTCAACTCATCGTGGCTGCGGTGATGAACGATCGGTGTCACTTCTGTCATGGTCCGGGTCCTTCTGGCGATCGCCGGTCTGGCGTGCTGTGCGGCATGGCGCCGGGAAAACAAGCGTACCTTCGTTATGGTGGCGAACGCAGGCCGGTTCAACTGATTTCGCGCCGCGCGGGCGCAAGCCGAATTTCTTTGCCAGATTTCGGGAATCGTGACAGCTTTTTCGAACGGCGTCACGGGAAGACCAAAAAGAACGCCTTTTCAATGGGAGGAAATTTCTGATGAACTTAAGACCTGACCCCACATTTCATGCCACACCCAAACTTGCGATGGCCGCACCAGAGGAAAAGCTGGCCTTCACCTTGATGCTGAGCCCGGACGGCTCGCAACCCGATGGGCTTGCCATCGTCGATGTCGACCCGACCTCCAAGACCTACAGCCAGATCGTCCATCAGGTGATCATGCCCAACACGGGTGACGAGTTTCACCATTTCGGCTGGAACGCCTGTTCATCGGCGCTTTCGCCCCTGACCGGTCATGCCTTTCTGGAGCGCCGCTACCTGATCATCCCGGGCATCCGCTCTTCGCGCATCTATGTCGTCGACGTGAAAGAGCCGCTCAAGGCCAAGATCCACAAGATCATCGAACCCGAAGAGGTCTTCGCCAAGACCGGCTACTCACGTCCCCACACGATCCATTGCGGCCCCGAAGGCATCTATGTGAGCACATTGGGCGGCGGAGGCCCGGATGGCACCGACGGCCCTCCCGGCATCTTCATCATGGATTGCGAGACCTTCGACGTCATCGGGCGCTACGAAATGGACCGTGGTCCGCAGGACAAACAGTATGATTTCTGGTGGAACCTGCCGCGCAACTACATGGTCAGTTCCGAATGGGGCCTGCCGCCGCAGTTCGAGAACGGCATCGTTCCCGAGGACCTGCTGTCGAACAAATACGGCCATCGCCTGCATTTCTGGGATCTGCGGGGGCGCAAGAACGTCCAGACGATCGATCTGGGCGAGAACCACCAGATGGCGCTCGAAGTGCGTCCGGCCCATGATCCCGTCAAGGAATACGGCTTCTGCGGCGTCGTGGTCGACACCACCAATCTTGAAGGCTCGATCTGGACGTGGTGGCGCAACGAGGACGGAACGTTCGAGGCCAAGAAGACCGTAACCATCCCGCCGCAGCCGGCCGCAGCCGACGACCTGCCCGACCTGCTCAAAGGGTTCGAGGCGGTTCCGCCCCTCGTGACCGATATCGATCTCAGCCTCGATGACAGGTTCCTCTACGTCGCCTGCTGGGGCACGGGCGAGATGCATCAATACGATGTGTCCGACCCGATGAACCCCAAGCTCGCGGGAAAGGTGGAAATCGGCGGTATCGTTGCCAAACACCCCCACCCCAACGGGCGCACGTTCGGCTACGGACCGCAAATGGTTGAAATCAGCCGCGACGGCAAACGCGTCTACTGGACCAATTCGCTCTACTCCACGTGGGACGACCAGTTCTATCCGGGCGACCGGGGCGCTGCGATGGTGATGGCCAATGCCGGCGAGGATGGCGGTCTGACACTGGCCGAGGATTTCTGGGTCGACTTCCCCGAGGGCTACCGCAGCCATCAGATCCGGCTTGAGGGGGGCGACTGTTCAACCGACAGCTTCTGCTACCCTTCCGTCTGACCTTTGGACGGTTTGAACACGGCATCGGCCCTTTGGTGGGCCGTTGTCGCCTCCGGCGTCTATCACGGCGTCAATCCCGGCATGGGCTGGCCGCTGGCGGTCTCCGCCGCGCTCATGGAAAAATCACGCGGCAGCCTGTTCAAGGCGCTTCTGGCGCTGGCCGCGGGCCACTTGCTGGCGATGGCGGCCATTCTCTTTCCCTTCTCGGCCCTTATGACGCTGGCCGCGTGGCAGCACGAGATCCAGATCGGCGCTGCGTTTCTGGTCATCACGCTGGGTCTTTACCTGCTGATCAACCGGCGCCACCCGCGGTTTCTCGCACGTGTCCCGCCCACCCGACTGGTCCTCTGGTCCTTTCTGGCCGCGATGGCCCATGGCGCGGGGCTCATGCTGGTGCCCATCTATCTGGGGATCTGCAAAACCATTGAGACGGATGCAGGCCATGCCGCCGCCGACACCCTGATCTCGGGACAACCGGCCATCGCGGCCCTTGTCGCCCTGACCCACACACTGGCCATGACGCTGTGCGGCGGCGCATTGGCCTTTGGCGTCTATCACTGGCTGGGGCTGAAATTTCTCAGCAAGAGCTGGTTCAATCTCGACACCGTCTGGGCGCTGAGCCTCATTCTTGTGGGCATGATCTCGCTGGTCACCCTGCACTGATCCCGCCTTGAAAAGACACGCGCGACGAAAAAAGCCGCCCCGACGGATCGGAGCGGCTCAAATCTTTCAAGGCGACGCCAGCGGTCGCCTCAACTGCGGCGCGTGTTAGCCAACCAGCTCGAGACCGGAGAAGAAAAACGCGATCTCTTCAGCAGCGGTCTCCGGCGCGTCGGAGCCGTGAACGGAGTTCTCGCCAACGCTTTCCGCAAACTCTGCACGGACGGTGCCCGGCGCTGCGTCGGCGGGGTTGGTTGCGCCCATGACTTCGCGGTTCTTGGCAATGGCGCCTTCGCCTTCGAGAACCTGAACGACAACCGGCTCGGAGGCCATGAACTCGCAAAGCTCATCGTAGAACGGACGCTCAGCGTGCACGGCGTAGAACTGGCCGGCTTGCGCCTTGGTCAGGTGAATGCGCTTCTGGGCGACGATCCGCAGACCGGCATCTTCGAACTTGGTGTTGATCTTGCCGGTCAGGTTGCGTTTGGTGGCATCGGGCTTGATGATGCTGAGCGTGCGTTCGGTGGCCATGTCTGGGCTCTCCTCTAGGGTAAATTTGCGCCCCCGTAACACGGTCTCCGGCACAAGAAAACCCAAGTTTTACGGGGCCAATTGACACGGGCGCCCGCACAGGTCAAACCGCCTGCATGCTGCGACTGACCGACCTCCGCTATGCCATCAACGGCCGCCCCTTGCTCGAAGGGGCTTCGGCCGTGATCCCGAGTGGCCACAAGGTCGGGCTGATCGGGCGCAACGGAACCGGAAAAACAACGCTTTTCAGACTGATACGCGGCGAACTTGCACTTGAATCAGGTGAGATCTCGCTGCCCGCCCGCGCCCGCATTGGCGGTGTCGCTCAGGAAGTGCCAAGCTCGGCCATCTCGCTGATCGACACGGTTCTGGCCGCCGATACGGAACGCGCGGGCCTGATGGCCGAAGCCGAGACCGCGACAGATGCCCACCGCATTGCGGACATCCAGACCCGTCTGGCCGATATCGACGCGTGGTCGGCGGAAGCCCGCGCCGCCGCGATCCTGTCAGGTCTGGGCTTCACCCATGCCGAACAGCAGATGCCCTGCTCGGAGTTCTCCGGAGGCTGGCGGATGCGCGTGGCGCTGGCCGCGGTCCTGTTCTCGGCGCCTGACCTTCTGCTTCTCGATGAGCCGACCAACTATCTCGACCTAGAGGGCGCGCTCTGGCTGGAGAACTACCTGTCGCGCTACCCGCATACGGTGATCATCATCAGCCACGACCGTGGGCTGCTGAACCGCGCGGTGGGCGGAATTCTGCATCTCGAGAACAGGCAACTGACCTATTACAGCGGCCCCTATGACCAGTTTGCCCGCCAGCGGGCGGAACGCCGCGCCGTTCAGGCCGCACAGGCCAAGAAGCAGGAGGCGCGCCGCGCCCATCTGCAGAGTTTCGTTGACCGGTTCAAAGCCAAGGCCACCAAGGCCAAGCAGGCGCAGTCGCGCGTCAAGATGCTCGAGAAGATGGAGATCATCACCGCGCCCGAAGATGCCGCGCGCACGGTGTTCACCTTCCCCGAACCCGAAGAGCTGTCCCCGCCGATCATCAACACCGAAAGCGCCTCGACTGGCTATGACGGCACTCCGGTTCTGAGCAAACTGAATCTGCGGATCGATCAGGACGACCGGATCGCGCTTCTCGGCCGCAATGGAGAGGGAAAATCTACTCTTTCCAAGATGTTGTCAGGTCGTCTTGAAGTACTTTCGGGGCGGATGACGAAGGCCACCAAGCTCCGGATCGGGTTTTTCGCCCAGCATCAGGTTGAAGAGCTGCATGTGGACAAAACGCCGCTCGAGCATCTCATCGCCGAGCGGGGGAATGAAGGCCAGTCGAAGCTCCGCGCGCGGCTGGCGGGTTTCGGATTGGGGCCCGATCAGGCAGACACCGTTGTCGGCCAGCTTTCGGGCGGTCAGAAGGCGCGTCTGTCGTTGTTGCTGGCCACATTGCCCGCCCCGCACCTGCTGATCCTCGACGAGCCGACCAACCACCTCGACATCGAGAGCCGCGAGGCGCTCGTCGAAGCGCTGAACGCCTATTCCGGCGCGGTCATTCTTGTCAGCCATGATATGCACCTCCTCTCGCTGGTCGCGGACCGGCTCTGGCTGGTCAAAGACGGGCGCGTCGCGCCATACGAAGGCGATCTGGAGAGCTACCGCCGAATGCTGTTGTCCAATGACGACAAACCGAAGGAAAACGCCAAACCCAAGCCCAAGCGGGCCTCGCGCGACCAGATCCTCGAGTTGCGCGCAGAGGTCAGGCGCTGTGAGGCGCGGGTCGAGAAGCTCACCGAGATGCAAACGACCCTGAGCGAACGGCTTGGCAACCCAAAGGTCTATGAAGACGATATGGCCCAGAAGCGCGAAGTCTGGCAAAAGAAATATGCCGAGGTCATGGACGGGCTTGACCGGGCCGAGGAACTTTGGATCAAGGCGCAAGAAAAACTAGATAAGGCAGAAGCTTAGAGGATGGAGCTCACCTTTGCGATAACGGCGTTCGTGACCCTGTTCGTGATCATCGATCCGATCGGGCTGGCGCCGCTTTTCGTTGCCCTGACGCAAGGTATGAGCGCGCGGGCGCGGCTCGCCATTGCGCTGCGCTCCTGCCTGATCGGCTTTTTCCTCCTCACCCTGTTTGGATTGGCCGGAGAGATCCTGCTGGAATTCATCGGGATCTCGATGGCGGCGTTTCGCATTTCGGGGGGAATTCTGCTCTTTGTAACCGCGCTCGACATGCTGTTTGAACGCCGCACGCAGCGCCGCGAGGATCAGGCGGACGAGAATGAAAACGACCCGTCCGTCTTCCCGCTCGCGACGCCGCTGATCGCGGGCCCCGGCGCGATGGCGTCGATGATCCTGCTGACCGGCACGCCCGGCGCCGACTGGACGCTCGTGGCGGGTATCCACGGGGTCATGTTCGGGGTTATCGTGCTCGTTTTTGCAATGTTCATGACCGCGCCGATTCTTGAACGCCTGCTCGGGGTGACCGGCATCAAGGTCGTGACGCGTCTCATGGGCATGCTTCTGGCCGCCCTTTCGGTACAGTTTGTTCTCGACGGGCTTCGCGACGTCGGGGTTCTGGGCATCGGCTGACCGGCTTCCTATATTGGATATGAGGAGGGCGTCACATGACAGCCGATGATACGGGCAGGCTCATTTATCTGATGCTTTTGGGCAGCGTGATCGCGGGGTATTTCCTGATCGCCAACCGCCAGCGTATGGGCCAGATGGCCCGTCAGGCCGCACTCTGGGTCTTCATCTTTCTGGGTGTGATTGTCACCGCCGGGCTCTGGTCGGATGTGTCGCGGACCATCATACCCCGTCAGGCCGTCTTTGCCGAAGAGGGCCGGATCGAGGCGCCCAGACGCAACGACGGCCACTACTACCTGACCCTCGAGATCAATGGCGTGGATGTCGAGTTCGTGGTCGACACCGGCGCAACCAGCGTCGTCCTGAGTTCGCGCGACGCGCGGCGCATCGGGCTCGACATGGACGCGTTGATGTTCACCGGCCGCGCCTCGACCGCGAATGGCGAGGTGCGCACGGCGCGCGTCCGGCTCGATGATGTGCGCGTCGGCGACCTGACCGAGAGCCGCCTGACCGCGTGGGTCAACGAGGGGGATCTGCATACATCCCTTCTGGGCATGGATTATCTGCAAAGATTCGACCGCGTGGAAATCCGCGGCGACCGTCTGGTGCTCGAGCGCTAGTAGGCCGTATTTCGCGCGGTCAGGAAGACGCGCCGCTTTCTGCCTTCTTTTCCCACCGCCCGCTTTCCTGCGACCAGTACTGGGCGGCGCATCCCGCCTGCGTGAGGGCTTTCCACTGGGTGCGTGCGTGCGCCACGGCGTCCCCGTCATTGCCGTCAAACAGGATCATCGTGCGCTCCAGCGAGGCGACTTCCTGCTCTGTCACCTCGGCCCCGTCGACGGAAATCATGCAATCGGGGCTGTTTGGAGCCTCCGGGGATGTCGTCAGCAGGATCGGCTGATCGGCATCAAACCCGCTGCCCTCCCGCCCGTGGGGCAGGAACCCGTCATCGCCGGTCCAGAGCTTGTCGTCGAGCCAGTCAAGCCGCGCGGCGCTGGTGCCGCGCACCGCGATCTTCCAGCCTGCCGCACGGGCCTTGCCCAGAAGCATGGGCAAGGTCACTTCCAGCGGCTGCTGTGTCAGGTGGTAGAAGAAAACCGCGCCCATCAGCCCTCGAAACTGTCAGCAATCAACCGGTTGAGGGCACGCACCCCCCAACCTGTAGCACCAGCAGGCGCAAAGGCGGTTTCGGACTTTACCGAGGCCACACCGGCGATATCGAGATGGATCCATGGCGTTTCGGGTTTGACAAACCGCTGCAGAAACTGCGCCGCCGTGATCGAGCCTGCGGGCCGACCGCCTACGTTCTTCATGTCCGCGATGCGCGATTTCAAGAGCTTGTCATAGCCGTCGCCCAGTGGCATGCGCCACGCGCCTTCCTCTTCGGATTTCGCCGCTTTGAGGAACGCGTTGGCCAGCGCATCATTGTTGGAAAACACCCCTGCATTCTCATGGCCCAGACCGATGATGATCGCGCCGGTCAGCGTGGCAAGGTTGATGCAGCCGATCGGCTCGAACCGCTCCTGCGCATACCACAGCACATCGGCCAGCACCAAACGCCCCTCGGCATCGGTGTTGATCACCTCGACCGTGTCCCCTTTCATGGATTTCACGATATCGCCCGGGCGTGTCGCGCTGCCCGAGGGCATGTTTTCCACCAGCCCGATCAGGCCGACCACATTGGCCTTGGCCTTGCGCAGGGCGAGCGATTTCATCACGCCTGCCACAACGCCTGCCCCGCCCATATCCATGGTCATGTCTTCCATGCCCCCGGCAGGCTTGAGGGAAATGCCGCCCGTGTCGAACACGACGCCCTTGCCCACGAAGGCGAAAGGCTTGTCGGCCTTCTTGCCGCCTTTCCATTGCATCACCACGACCTTGGAGGGGCTGTCGGAGCCCTGCCCGACACACAGCAACGTGCGCATGCCGAGCTTTTCCAGCTCGTGCTCTTCAAGCACCTCAACCTCGAGACCGATGGATCTCAAATCCGCAAGCCGGTCGGCAAACTCTGTCGTGGTCAGAACATTGGCGGGCTCGTTGGTCAGGTCGCGGGTGAAAAACATCCCTTCGGCCACGGCTGCGAGCGGCGCGAAGGCAGCTTCGGCCTCGGCCGGCGCATTGACCATGAAGCTGACCGCGCGCGCCTCGTCCGATCCGTCGCCCGCGTCCTCGCCCGCCGCCCCGGCCGTCTTGTAGTCGCGGAAATCGTAGTCCCGCATGGCCAGACCAAAGGCCACTTCCTCGGCGCGGCGCAGATTGCCGGCCAGCGCCAGAAGTCCCGATTTGCCCAGCGCCTTGGCGAGGCTGGCCCCGGCCTTGCGCGCCTGCTCGGAGCTGGGGCGGCGCGAAAGCTTCACCACGATCACCGCCTCCGTCGCCATGTTGGCCGGATAGGCAAGCGTGACCGTCTCGCCGAGCTTCAGCTTCTCGAAACGCGGGCTTTCCACCAACCGCAGCAAGGCGCCCTTGGTCAGCCGGTTGACCCGTCGCGCGGTGGCATCCAGCGTGCCGGCTTCGGGAATGAAAACCGCAAGTTTGCCGCCGGCCTCCTTGATCGCGTCGATCTGGGTTTCGACAAAGGTGATTTTGGTCGGTTCGGTCATCTCACGGCTCCTCGTTTCAGGTTCAGCAATAGCTAACGCGGGTCAGCCGCAATGACCAGAACCCCCCTGTTCGCTGCACCCGATTTGGTCTATTTTTTTTCGGCAAGTCAAAGGGGGAACCACGTGGGTCGATTCGACCGATATATGATGTCGCAACTGTTGGTTCTGTTCGGCTTCTTCTCCCTCGTTCTGGTCTCTGTCTACTGGGTCAATCGCGCCATCGGCCTGTTCGACCAATTGATCAGCAATGGGCAGAACGCGCTGGTCTTTCTTGAATTCACAGCCTTGTCGTTGCCCTATGTCATCCTGCTGGTCCTGCCGATCTCCGGATTCGTGGCGGCGGTCTATGTCACCAACCGCCTGAGTTCCGAAAGCGAAATGGTCGTGCTGCAGACCGCGGGGGCCAGCCCGTTTCGCATCGCGCGCCCGGTGTTCTTTTTCGGCCTGATCGTGGCGGTGCTGGTCACGATCCTCGCCCATATCCTCGTGCCGGCCGCCCGCACCGAGCTTGCCGGACGTTCCGCGGAGGTCTCCCGCGACATCACGGCGCGGTTTCTGAAGGAAGGCCAGTTCCTGAACCCGGCCGAGAAAACCTCTGTCTACATCCGCGAGATCACCAGCCAGGGCGAACTGGAAGGCCTGTTTCTCGAAGACGCGCGCACCGCGGATGCGGTTGTGACCTACACGGCAAAGCGCGCACTTCTGGTGCGCGGCGACGAGGGTCCGCGGCTTTTGATGTTCAACGGCTTTGCCCAGACCTATTCCCCGCAAACCGAGCGTCTCTCCACGGTGGCTTTCGACGAATTTGTCTACAATGTCGGCGATCTCATCGGCCTTGATGCGGGGCGGATCAAGGACCTGCGGGAACTTCCCACGGCGGTTTTGCTGAACCCCTCGCCTGCCGATATCGCGGGCGCGCAGGGCGAGCTGCCCGATTTCCTCTACGAGGCACATGATCGGGTCGCCCGTTCGCTTCTGGCGATCATCTCGCCCCTGATCGGTTTTGCCGCGCTGATGCTTGGCGGTTTCTCGCGCTTCGGGGTCTGGCGGCAGGTCATTCTCGCCGTGGTTCTGATCATAGCGGTCCAGATGATCGCAAACAGCGCAGAGGGGGTCGGCAGGCAGGATGCAAACCTGTTCTGGACCGCCTATCTCAGCCCGCTGAGCGGTCTTTTCTTCGCGCTTGTCATGTTGGGCTACGCGATGATGCCCAAATGGCGCAAACCCAGAGAGCCCGCGCTGCCATGAGGCTCGATCTCTACATAACCCGCCGGTTCATCTGGTCCTTCCTGCTGGTGTTCAGCGTCTTTCTGGGCATTGTCGTTCTGATCGACATGGTCGAACAGATCCGCCGCTACGACACAAGCCAAGTTGGCTTGCTCACAGCCGCAGAGCTGGCCCTGCTCAACACCCCGACGATCATGTACCGGATGTTGCCGCTTCTCGTCGTTCTGTCGACCATCGCCCTGTTTCTGGGCCTTGCACGGACCTCCGAGATGGTGGTGACCCGCGCCGCGGGACGCTCTGCCCTGCGCACGTTGATGGCGCCTGTTGTCACAACGGCCCTCTTCGGAGCACTGGCAGTTGCGGCGTTCAATCCGATCGTGGCCGCGACCTCGGAGCAATATGCCGAGATCTCGCGGCAATACCAACAAGACCCGCAAAGCGTCACCGCGGTGGGCGATGAAGGCCTGTGGATCCGGCAAGGCAGCGCTGGCGGGCAGATCGTGATCCGGGCGAAACGGGCCAACCCCGACGGAACGCGGTTCTTCGGCGTCCAGTTCTACGGCTTTAACGCCGACGGGGACGCGATCTACCGGATCGAAGCCGACGAGGCGCTGCTGCAGCCGGGCTACTGGACCCTGACATCGGCCAAACGGTGGGATTTCGAAGCGGGCAGCAACCCCGAGCGCGCGGCGGAGCGGCAGCCGGAGATGACCGTGCCGTCCGATCTGACCCGCGACCAGATTCGCGACAGTTTCGGCAGCCCCGCGTCGATCCCGATCTGGGAGCTTCCCGGCTTTATCAACAAGCTCGATCGCGCAGGCTTCTCGGCGCTCAAACACCGTGTCTGGCTGCAAATGGAGCTGGCAAATCCGCTGATGATGGTTGCGATGGTTCTGATCGGCGCGGGCTTCACCATGCGTCACACACGGTTCGGGCGCACCGGCATGATGGTCCTCTTCGCGGTGCTGATGGGCTTTTCGATCTTCTTTCTGCGCAACTTCGCGCAGGTCTTGGGCGAGAACGGACAAATCCCCGTGGCCCTTGCCGCGTGGATGCCGCCACTTGCGGGGATTTTCATGTCGCTCGGTCTTCTCTTTCACACCGAGGATGGATGAGATGCGCGCCCTGTTGAGAGTAGTCCTGCTGTCTCTATGCGCCTGCCTTGCGCCGGTCGCGGCCATCTCCGAGGAGCGCGCGCCCGCGACGCTCTTGGCCGACAGCATCGAGATGGACCCGCAGACCGGCATTCTGCAGGCCGAGGGCAATGTCGAGATTTACTACAACGGCGCGCGGCTGAACGCGGCCTCCGTAACCTATGACCGCAGGCAGGAGGCGCTGACGGTCGAAGGCCCGCTCTATATCCGGGAGGAAAACGGGACGACGATCCGCTCTGAATATGCAGAGCTGTCCACCGATCTGCGCGAGGGCATGCTCTCCAGCGCGCGGCTTGTCTATTCGCAACAATTGCAGCTTGCCGCCGCCGAGATCCGGCGCACGAACGGACGCTTCACCCAGTTCTACAAGACGGTGGCCTCCAGTTGTCAGATCTGCGCGGAACAAAGCGTCCCGCTGTGGGAAATTCGCGCCAAACGCGTCGTCCATGACGGCAAGGAGCGCCAGCTCTATTTCGAAAACGCGGTGCTGCGCGTGGGCGGGCTGCCGGTGTTTTACACACCCTATCTGCGCCTGCCCGATCCGTCTGTGAAACGCTCCACCGGCTTTCTGTTCCCCGAGATCGTCTCGAACGGGGATATCGGGGTCGGCGCCAAGATCCCCTATTTCATCACCTTGGGCGATCATGCCGACCTGACCTTCACGCCTTGGTTCACCAATAAGGGCAACACGACGCTCGAAGCGCGCTACCGCAAGAAATTCCACCGCGGCGAGATCGAGATCAACGGGGCGGTCACGAAGGATGACTCGCCCACGGAAGGAACGCGAGGGTATGTCTTTGCTGAAGGCACCTTCTCGATCGGACGCGGGTTCACCGGCCGTTTTGACATCGAGATGGTCTCTGATCCGGGCTACCTGCTGCTCTACGGGTTTTCCGACAAGGACCGCCTTGACAGCGCCATCAGTGTTGAGCGCGTTCGCCGCAACGAGCTCATCTCGGCGGAACTGATCTACTACGACTCCCTGCGCGACGAGGATGACAACAGCACGCTGACGAGCCTCGTGGCCGGCGCCACCTATGAAAAACGGATCTTTCCCGGGCTGCTCGGCGGGCGCGCGCTGCTGACGGCAGAGACCTTCGGCCTCTACCGGCGTGCCGACAATGATCCGACGGATTCCGGTCTGGCCCGCGACGCGCTGAGGTTCTCGGTCAGCGGCGATTGGCGCCGCGACTGGAGGCAGCCCAACGGCATGATCATCACCGCCAAGAGCCTCGTCCGGGCGGACTGGTTCGAGGTTTTCCAGGACGACCGGCCGGAATATGACGATACGGTCGAGGTCACGCCCTATGCGGCGCTTGAATGGCGCTGGCCTTTGCACAAGCAGGGCCGCACCGCGAAACATCTGATCGAGCCGGTCGCACAACTGGTCTGGAGCGACGACAGCACCGCTGCGGTCGTTAATGAGGACAGCCTGCTGGTCGAGTTTGACGAGGCCAACCTGTTCGAGTTCAGCCGCTTCCCCGGCGAGGATGCGCAGGAAAAGGGCAAACGGATCAATTTCGGCGTCACCTACACGCGCGAAGACGCGCGCGGATGGGATCTCAGCCTGACGGTCGGGCGGATCATCCGCGACAGCGACCTGCAACAATTCAGCGTCTCCACCGGCCTGCAGGGCACCACGTCCGACTGGCTGGTGGCCGCGCAGCTGAGCATCGGAGAACGCGTGGACATCATCAGCCGCGCGGTGTTCGACGACACGTTCTCGCTGGCGCGCAACGAGACCCGGTTCACATGGCTCGGCGACGACTATCAGTTCGGGTCCAGTTTTGTCTGGCTCGAAGCCGATCCGTCTGAGGGGCGGGACCTCGACATCTCGGAATGGACATTCGAAGGCGCCTACCGCACCAGCCGCCACTGGACGGTCCTTGGCGATCTTCGCTACGATTTCGTCGGAGACCGGAGCGTGCGGGCGGGTATGGGGGCCCGCTACCAGAACGAATGCATCCGGGTTGATCTTTCTGCCTCGCGTCGCTTCACGTCTTCGACTAGTGTAACGCCGACTACGGAATTGAGCCTCTCTGTGCAGCTTGCCGGTTTCGGCGCGCGCGGGATTGGCGGAGAGACCTTCGCACGCAGGTGTAACGGATAAATAGCAGACGCGATCATGACCTTCCCTACTCTCAGAGCATTCTCGGCACTTCTGATCACGATGGTGACGGCCCTTGGGGCCGGCGTTTCGCTGCCTGCGCTTGCCCAGAGCCCGTTCCAGACCGTTCTGACGGTCAACCAGCTCGCCATTACCCAGTATGAGCTGGATCAGCGAGAACAGATCCTGAGCGTACTGCGCAGCCCCGGCGACCCGCGGGAAGAGGCCCGAAAGAGCCTGATCGATGACAGGCTGCGCACCAGTGCGATCCGCAATGCCGGGATTTCGCTCACCCCCGAAGAGATCCAGGACGGGATCACGGAATTCGCCAGCCGCGCCAACCGCAGCGCCGAAGACTTCGTCGCGGCGCTCAATCAGGAAGGCGTCGCGACAGAGACGGTGCGCGATTTCGTGTCGACCGGCGTGGCCTGGCGCAACCTCGTGCGCGGCCGGTTCGGCCCGCGCGCGCGTGTCACCCCCGCAGAGATCGAGCGCGCCCTTGCCCTGTCCAGCACGCGCGGCGGCGCCCGGGTGCTGATGTCAGAGCTTGTTGTGCCCCTGCCGCCCGAGAACGAAAGCCAGATCCGCGGCCTGATGAAGGAGCTGTCGGAAACGATCCGCTCCTATTCGGACTTCGCCGCGGCCGCACAACGCTATTCGCGGGCCAGCACGGCGCGCAATGGCGGACGTCTCGACTGGCTGCCGCTGGCAAATCTTCCGCCGCAAATCCGAACCAGTATTCTGACGCTGAGCCCCGGACAGGTGACCGACCCCATTCTTCTGGGCGGTGCCATCGGCATTTTCCAGCTGCGCCGCTTGGAAGAGCTCGACCCGGTGGAGCCCGAAACACTGGCGCTGGATTATGCCACGATCCTGATCCCCGGAGGCCGCAGCGAGGCCGCTCTGGCCCGCGCGCGGGAGATCGAGGACGAGACCGACACTTGCGACGATCTTTACAAGACCGCCCAGAAACTGCCCGAGGGGTATTTCGAGCGCTCGGTTCTGGCCGCCTCCGAGGTGCCCGGAGACATCGCGCTGGAACTGGCCAAGCTCGACACCTACGAGACGTCTTTTGCCCTGATCCGGCAAAACGACCAGTTCCTGCTGTTCATGCGTCTCTGCGGGCGCACCGTTCAGGCCCCGCTTGACGAAGACGGCACCGAGATCGATCTGCGCACCCGGATCCGGGACCAGTTGTTCCAGCAGCGGCTGGCCTCCTTTGCCAACAGCTATCTCGAAGAACTGAGGGCAGACGCAATCATCGTGGAACGATGACAGCCACGGCCTCGATTGTTCTGAGTTGCGGTGAACCCGCAGGCATCGGGCTGGAGATTGCCCGGACCGCGTGGGAAAGACTCGCCGGCGAGATCGACTTTGTCCTGATCGCCGATCGCCGCCACATCCCGGGCCCGGTGCAGGAACTCGACAGGCTTGAGGACTACCGCCCCGGCGGGGACGCCCTGCCCCTTTTGCACCATGACTTCGCGGGCGAGGCCGTGCCGGGCCGCCCGGATCCGGCCAACGCCACCGGCGTGATCGACGTCATCAAGCGCGGCGTCGATCTTGTGACCTCGGGCAGCGCGGCCGGACTTTGCACCTTGCCGATCCACAAGAAGGCTCTGAAGGACGGCGCGGATTTCGCCTATCCCGGCCATACCGAATTTCTCGCAGCACTGGCCGATGTGGACCGTGTCGTGATGATGCTGGCCTGTCCGGAATTGCGCGTGGTTCCCGCGACCATCCATATTCCGCTGGCCAGTGTCAAAGAGGCGCTGACACCCGCGCTTCTGGAAGAAACCATCCGCATCACCCATGCGGGGCTTCAGCGGGATTTCGGGATCGACGCCCCCCGCATCGCCATCGCGGGTCTCAACCCCCATGCCGGAGAGGGCGGCGCCATGGGGCGCGAAGAGATCGAGATGATCATCCCGCTGCTCGAAAGCCTGAAATCCGGCGGGCTTAACCTGACGGGCCCGTGGTCGGCGGACACGATGTTTCACGCCGGCGCGCGGGCGCAATATGACGCCGCGATCTGCATGTATCACGATCAGGCGCTCATTCCGATCAAGACGCTGGACTTCGCAGGCGGCGTGAACGTGACGCTGGGCCTGCCGTTCATCCGCACCTCGCCTGATCACGGCACCGCCTTTGATATCGCGGGCCGGGGCATAGCCGACCCCTCCAGCCTCATCGCCGCCCTGCGAATGGCCCGGGACATGGCCGCGAGCCGCAAGCCGTGACACTGCGCGCCAGGACATATCCAGACCATGGCCACGATTGACGCCCTTCCGCCGCTGCGCGAGGTGATCGCGCAACACGGGCTCAGTGCCAAGAAGGCGCTGGGGCAAAACTTCCTGCTGGACCTGAACCTGACGGCCAAGATCGCCCGGCAGGCCGGAGATCTCGCGGGGTCCGATATTCTCGAAGTGGGACCGGGCCCGGGAGGTCTGACACGCGGCCTTCTTGCCGAAGGCGCGCGCCGCGTGCTCGCCATCGAGAAGGATGCCCGCTGCCTGCCCGCGCTCGAAGAGATCGCCGCGGCCTATCCCGGCAAGCTCGAAGTGCTGAATGCCGACGCGCTGGAGATCGACCCGACCGCGCATCTGACACAACCGATCCGCATCGTGGCCAACCTGCCCTATAATGTCGGCACCGAGCTTCTGGTGCGCTGGCTGACACCGCCCGAATGGCCCCCCTTCTGGGAGAGCCTGACATTGATGTTCCAGCGCGAGGTTGCCCAGCGCATCGTGGCAGAGCCCGGATCCAAGGCCTATGGGCGGCTCGCCATTCTGGCGCAGTGGCGCTGCGACGCAAAGATCGTGATGGACCTGCCGCCCGAGGCCTTCGTTCCGGCCCCCAAGGTGCGTTCTGCGGTGGTGCATCTGGAGCGGCTCGACACCCCGCGCTACGCGGCCGACCCCGCCATCCTGAGCCGGATTGTCGCCGCGGCCTTCAACCAGAGACGGAAAATGCTGCGGGCCTCGCTCAAGGGGCTGGCCCCCGATATCGAGGATCGCCTGCGCCACGCCGGATTGTCACCAACCGATCGCGCGGAACGCATCTCGATCGAACAATTCTGCAGTCTCGCCCGGACATTCGAACAGGACTGATCTTCCGGCGATCGCCGGTTTTGCGTGAAATTCGAAACTCTGGAGTGAAAAAGCGCTTACTCGGCGGCCGGTTTCTCGTCGGATGCAGAGGAGTCCGCCCCCTCATCCCCCGAGGCACTCGCCTTGGGCTTTCGGCTCCGCGAACGGCGCGGCTTCGGAGCGCTTTCGACTGTCTCCACCAGACCGGAATCGCCGTCATCCTGTCCGTCCAGATCGATCACGTCAGGCTGACCACCGTCTCCGGCCACGAAGACCGGACGGCGCGGCTCACCGCTTTCTCTGGGATCTCCGGCTCCGCCGGACGGTGCGTCACCGGACGCTTGTTCCTTGCTTTGCCCGCGGGCCTGTTCGCGGGCTTGCTCACGCTCTTCGCGCTCTTTCGCGCGCTCGCGCTGCTGTGCTTCCTGCGAAGCGCGTTTGGCTTCCTGCTCACGCACGGCCGCCCCCAGCATCCGCGCGTAATGCTCGGCATGCTGTTGGAAGTTTTCCGCCGCAACGCGGTCATTGCTCAACTGCGCGTCGCGATGCAGCGCGAGGTATTTGTCAATGATCTGCTGAGGGGTGCCGCGCACCTTGCCTTCCGGCCCCGAGCTGTCGAACACGCGGTTGACGACATTGCCCATTGAGCGGTTGTTGCTGCTGCGGTTCTTTCCCCGCGATCGTGACTTCGATGATCTCATGTGGTTTTTAATCCAGCCTTTGACGTGAGGTCTTGTGCAAATCTTTTCCGCTTCTAAAACCGCGGTGTCCCCATGACAAAGAATGCGACCTTATTTTGGGCTTAAACGTTGGGGGCGCGGGCGCCGCTTCCAACGCGGATACAAAACTACGTCGCACCGGGATTTGCAAGCGGATTCTCTGGTTTCGCGCTTTTGAAGCGTAAATATGCGGCTTTTTCAGCCTAGCGCGCGCGGATGACCCGATCCCGCCCATCGAGATCGCGCAGCGTTTCAACCCGGGAAAAACCGGCCTCGCGAAAGAGGTCGGAGACCGCCTGCCCCTGATCATGCCCGATTTCCACAAGCACCCGTCCGCCGCCCGTCAGGAACGCCTTTGCGCGCGCGGCAAGGGTGCGGTAGGCGTCCAGACCGTCGCCGCCGGGGGTCAGGGCCAGCCGCGGCTCCCAGTCCCGCACCTCGGAGGCCAGATCCGCCATCACGGCCTCACGGATATAGGGCGGGTTGGACACGATCAGGTCGAACTTTCCTGATACCGCGTCCCACCAGTCGCTTTTGAGAAAGCTGGCGCGCTCAGATGTGCCGGTCCGGTCTGCATTCTGGCGTGCAATCCTCAGCGCCGCCTCCGAGAGATCGACGCCCACGCCAGTGGCTTCGGGCCGGTCTGCAAGCAGGCTGAGCAGAATACAGCCGGAGCCTGTGCCAAGATCGAGCACGCGCTCGAACGGGGCCTCAAGCGCTGCCGCGATCAGGGTCTCGGTTTCAGGGCGCGGGTCCAGAACATCCGCCGAGACCTTGAAACTCGACTTCCAGAAGGCGCGCTCACCGGTGATATGGGAGACGGGTTCGCGCCGCTCGCGCCGACTGAGCGCGGCGTCATAGGCCTCCATCTGGTCTTCGGTTATCCCGTCAAGAAAGGCCGATTGCCCGCCCAGCACGTGATCGAGAAGCAGGCGTGCATCCCGTCCGGGATCGGCAACCCCCGCGGCGCGCAGACGGTGCGCCCCGGCGGTCAGAACCTCGCGAACGTCGCTCACGCCTCCATATCCGCCAGAAGGCGCGCCTGCGCATCGGCACTGAGCGCATCGATGATCTCGTCGAGATCCCCCTGCATGATCTGGTCGAGCTTGTAGAGCGTCAGGTTAATCCGGTGATCCGACATGCGGCCCTGCGGGAAATTATAGGTCCGGATCCGCTCGGACCGGTCGCCCGAGCCGACCTGTGATTTCCGGTCCGCGGCGCGTTCGTCATCGATCTTCTGCCGCTCCAGATCGTAGAGCCGTGCCCGCAGGACCTGCATGGCAATCTCGCGGTTGCGGTGCTGGGACTTCTCCGACGAGGTCACGACGATACCGGACGGCAGATGGGTGATCCGCACAGCCGAATCCGTGGTGTTCACGTGCTGGCCGCCCGCCCCGCTGGCCCGCATCGTATCGATACGGATATCGGTGGCCGGAATGTCGATATCCACCTCCTCGGCCTCGGGCAGAACCGCCACTGTCGCGGCCGACGTGTGAATGCGCCCGCCGCTTTCGGTCACGGGCACGCGTTGCACACGGTGCACCCCGCTTTCATATTTCAGACGCGCGAACACGCCCTCCCCCTGCACATGGGCCGTGACCTCCTTGATCCCGCCCAGTTCGGTCAGCTGTTCTTCGACGATCTCGAATTTCCAGCCCCGGTTCTCGGCGTACCGGCGGTACATGTTCAAGAGATCCCCCGCGAAAAGCGCCGCCTCATCGCCCCCGGTGCCGGGCCGGATCTCGACCATCGCAGACCGCGCATCCGCCGCATCCTTGGGCAGAAGGCTCAGCCGGACCGCCGCCTCGGCCTCCGGCAGGCGCGCCCTGAGCCCGGGAAGCTCTTCCTCGGCAAGCTCCTTCATCTCGGGATCGGCCAGCATGGCTTCGGCCTCTTCGAGATCCTGCAAGAGCCTTCGATAGGCCGCGACCTCGTCTGCGACAGGCTTGAGATCGGAATATTCGCGCGACAGCGCAGCGATATCGCCGGCTTCTCCGGACGCAAGCCGCGCCTCGAGATATTCGAGCCGTTCGGTGATTTGTTGAAGTCTGTCCAGTGGAACCATTAATCCGTGTTGTCCAATTGGCGTGTCGGGGTCAAGTATGCTATACTGTGCATATGAAAAAACTTGCACTCTTCATGGTCTTTCTTGCAGCGCCGTTGTCTGCAGATGTCACGTCTCCCTCCGGGAAAACCCAGGACTGCTATTGCACCGACAAACAGGGGCAACGGGTCGAACTGGGCGAGGTCCGGTGCCTGAGCGTGGGCGGGCGCGTCTTCATGGCACGTTGCGAGATGTCCCTCAACAACCCGATGTGGCGCGAAACCGGCGAAAGCTGCGTCGCCTCCTAAATCTGGTCGATCCAGCCGCGCACCCGCGCTTCGTTCATCCCCCAGTCATAGCCGCCAAACCGCGCGCGCGACAGGATGTTGAACGTTGCGCGCCCGTCGCCTGTGTCGATCACCCTGACCGACGCGATATCAGGAAATCCCCAGAGCGCCGAGCGGGTCACGTAGCTGGCCACGCCCTCCTCAAGCGTGCCCGACAGACGCGATGTGCGCGGTGTCGACAAGATCACCTGCTCCAGTTTCGCGCCCAGATCACGCGCAGACATTGCGAAAACCGGCGGCTCCATGTCCCCTCCCGCACGCAGCAGGAAATGTCCAGAGCCGGGCGGCGCCTGAGCCGTTTCGGGATCGACCGTCAGCTGTGCGGGATCCAAGGGCGCCAGCCGCACAAAGCCCATGAGGCCGCCGAGTGCGACAAGGCCTGCGATTAAGACGAATTTCATACGTGGCCCTGCCCCATAGTCTTACCCCGAGGCCACAATCTTGGGCCTCCGAGCCCGTCATATAGGATGCAATCTCGGGGTTTCGAGCCTATTCGGCCGCCAAAGCGCCTTCTTTATCAAGCTCTTCGGCTTTTTTCTCGACCAGATCGACGATGTGATCGACCATCTGCTCGTTGCTCATCTTGTGGCTCTGCTTGCCCGCAAGATACACCATGCCGGAGCCCGCCCCACCACCGGTGAAGCCCACATCGGTCATCAGCGCTTCGCCCGGGCCGTTGACCACACAGCCGATGATGCTCAGGCTCATCGGGGTCTTGATATGGGCCAAGCGGTCCTCGAGCGTTTCGACCGTCTTGATCACGTCAAAGCCCTGACGCGCGCAGGACGGACAGGAGATGATGTTCACGCCGCGATGGCGCAGGCCGAGCGATTTCAGGATCTCGTAGCCGACCTTCACCTCCTCGACCGGATCGGCCGAGAGCGAGACGCGGATCGTGTCCCCGATCCCCATCCACAGCAGGTTGCCCAGCCCGATTGCCGACTTGATCGTCCCCGAGACCAGACCGCCAGCCTCGGTAATGCCCAGATGGATCGGGGCATCTGTCGCCTCGGCCAGCCCCTGATAGGCCGCCGCGGCCAGAAACACGTCCGAGGCTTTGCAGCTGATCTTGTATTCCTGAAAGTCGTTCTCTTCGAGGATCCGGATATGGTCGAGACCGCTTTCGATCATCGCTTCCGGACAGGGTTCGGCGTATTTCTCCAGAAGGTGCTTTTCGAGCGAGCCCGCGTTCACGCCGATCCGGATCGAGCAGCCGTGATCCTTGGCTGCCTTGATCACCTCTGCCACGCGATCTGCCGAGCCGATATTGCCGGGATTGATCCGCAGACAGGCCGCGCCCGCCTCGGCCGCTTCGATCGCGCGTTTGTAGTGGAAATGGATATCCGCAACGATGGGAACCGGGCTTTCGGCCACGATCTCGCGCAGCGCCTTTGTCGAGCTTTCGTCAGGTGTCGAGACCCGCACGATATCCGCACCGGCCTCTGCACAGGCCTGCACCTGCGCAACGGTGGCCGCCACATCCGACGTGTCGGTATTGGTCATCGTCTGCACCGCGATCGGGGCATCGCCGCCAATTTCGACCGAGCCCACACGGATCTTTCGGGAGGGTCGGCGATCGATTTGCCGCCAGGGGCGGATAGCGTGAAGCGACATTCTGCGTGTATCCGTTTCTAATCAGATTTTGGAGGAATATAGGACGAGCGCAGGCCCGCATGCAATCAGACTGACCGATTATTCTGACGCCGCGACGCCATCCTCGGCAGGGAATTGCGACGCTGCCGCCATGGCGGTGATCACCTCGGCCAGCACGGGATCCGCACTCAAATCCGCCTGAGCATAGGCGCCGGTGATCTCTTCGGCGCCCAGAGCCACGTTCTTGGCGACACTGGTCCCCTCGCCAACGGGGCCGTAGGTCTTGCCGTCCACCGTGAAGTAGAGCGATCCCGAATTGCCGGCCCGCAGCATCGGCACCTGATCGGATTGCGGCAGCAGATAGCTCTCGCCCGTATCGAGGATTTTCTCGAACAGAACGGTTCCGTCCACAGCGGCCACACGCACCCATGCCGGCCGGACCGCGAAGATCATGACGCCCGGATCGACCGCCTCGGTCACCTGAACGTCAGGCAGCGCAGGCGCAACCGGCACTTCGGGCGTCACGTTGGCAATCACCAATTCGCGCTTCGGCACCTCGAGGAAGGACCCGATGCTCGCAGGATCGAGCGCCGCGATCGGTCCATCGCGCGCGGTCAGCACCGGCACCTCCAGCGCCTGCGGACGGTAAAGCCTGTCGAGTGCAACAGCCGACGGGGTCTCGATCTCTGCAGAGGCCACCGAAAGGCCCGCGCCAGCGTCTGTCTGCGGGGCCGAGCCGCCAAAGCCAGCCACGTCCGACACAAGACCCGGGGATTGATCGACCGGCGCAAAGCTGACCCGCTGCACTTCCTGCAACACGAACCAGCCGCCGTAGCCGATGGCCCCAATCAGCGCGATCAGAACCGCGAAGGAGCCGATCGCGCCCGGCTCAACACGGCTGAACAGACCTTCGCCAACCGGAATATAGGGGGCGTTTGGACGCGTGAACGCGTCATCGCCCGTTGCGCGGGCTTTCGGATGATCCTTGGCAATCGCGCTTGTGTGTCCGGACAGCCCCTCGACGCCGGCAAACCCGCTTTCCTCGCAGAACCGCTCATAGGCCCATTCGGGGTCGAGCCCCAGATACCGCGCATAGGAACGGACATACCCGGCGATAAAACCCGGTGTTTCGAAGACGGAAGGATCGGAATTCTCAACGGCCGCAATGTAGTTGGCCTTGATCTTGAGGTCGCGCTGAACATCGAGAAGGGATTTGCCGAGCGTTGCCCGCTCTCCGCGCATGATGTCGCCCAAATGAAGATCATAGGCGTCAAAGCCACGCCGCTCTTCATTCGACTCTGTCGTGGGCTGGTTTCTACGCCCTAACATCCGCTACTGCCTGCTCTTACCCCGTTTACACATAAGCCCCGTCGATTCGCCCCACGCGGTGCTTACACGTGTAAACTTAACACATCCTTGGGAACCTGTGCAGGTACTGAAAACCCTTACGCGGACAAAGCGGCACGATTCAGCGCACACTGGCTCCACAGGCTGTCGAGCGCATGGACCAGGTGGCGCGTCATATCCGGCGTGTGCGACGGCGACGGCGTGAACCGCAAACGCTCGGTTCCCCGCGGCACGGTCGGGAAATTGATCGGCTGCACGTAGATCCCGAAATCTTCCAGCAGACGGTCGGAGATCATCTTGCACTTCACCGGATCACCCACATGGACCGGCACGATATGCGAGCCGTGATCGATGATCGGCAGGCCCAGACCGCGCAGACGCAGCTTCAAGGCTGCCGCGCCCTGACGGTGCTGCTCGCGCAGGGCCGTGTCGGTCTTGAGATGGGCCACCGACGCGGCGGCTCCGGCCGCAACTGCGGGCGGCAGCGAGGTCGTGAAGATGAAGCCCGGCGCGTAAGATCTTATGGCGTCGCACATTTTCGCGCTGGCCGCGATGTAGCCGCCCATCACGCCATAGGCCTTGGCAAGGGTTCCGTTGATGATATCGATCCGCGCCATCAGCCCGTCGCGCTCTGCAACCCCGGCCCCGCGCGGCCCGTACATGCCAACCGCGTGCACCTCGTCGATATAGGTCAAGGCGCCGAACTCGTCCGCCAGATCGCAAATCCCGGCGATCGGCGCGAAATCCCCGTCCATCGAGTAGATCGACTCAAAGGCGATCAGTTTGGGGGTGTCTTCGGGCAAGGCCTCCAGCTGCGCGCGCAGATCCTCAAGATCATTGTGCTTGAAGATCCGTTTTGCACCGCCGTTGCGGCGGATCCCTTCGATCATCGACGCGTGGTTCAGCTCGTCACTGAGGATCACAAGCCCGGGGAAAAGCTTCGGCAGAGTGGACAGGGTCGCATCATTGGCGATATACGCGGAGGTAAAGACCAGCGCGGCTTCCTTGCGGTGAAGATCGGCAAGCTCGGCCTCGAGGCGCTTGTGATAGACGGTCGTGCCGGAGATGTTGCGCGTGCCCCCCGACCCGGCGCCGGTGGCGTCCAGCGCATCATGCATCGCGGAGAGAACGACCGGATGCTGGCCCATGCCCAGATAGTCGTTGCCGCACCAGATGGTCACATCCTGGGTGCTGCCGTCAGGGCGCGTGCGTGTCGCCTTCGGAAAGTTTCCGCGCTCCCGTTCAACGTCAATGAAAGTGCGGTAGCGGCCTTCGTCATGAAGGCGTTTCAGCGCGGCATCGAGAGCGGCATCGTAAGTCAAAGCAGAATCCCTGTAGTCCCTTGCGCGGGTATATAGGCTGCCCGAGACCCACATCATACGGTACAATTTGACGCTGCCCGCACCGTGCCGGGCCTCGCACGACCGGTCCGCTCACCCCTAAGCGACTCACCCCCGCAAGAACCGCCGAAACACGCCGCCGCAGCGCTCTCAACCTGCGTCTCCAACGCCGCCAACCGCCCCGCGACAGAGCCCGAAAGCACCCGAAAACCGAAGGATTGTCACACGCTTCGGGATCAGTCCCCCCACACAGCTTCCCATTGTTTCTAAAACCCTATTCAGTTCGCGGAAGTTGTTGGATTCAATGAATTTCACAGTTAATGTGGAGAAACATAAGTGGAATTTGGGTGGGACCAATACCATGTCACTGGACAAGACTCTGGCCCGAGTGGATGAAGATCTGCCCGCGGCAATCGAACGGCTCATGCAGCTGTTGCAAATTCCGTCGATCAGCACGGATCCGGCTTACAAACGCGCATGCGATGACGCGGCCGACTGGCTCGCGGCAGATCTGCGCACGATGGGCTTTGACGCCTCCAAACGGCCGGCCCCGGGGCACCCGTTGGTCGTGGGCCATGCCGACGGCCCCGGCCCGCATGTGCTGTTCTACGGGCATTATGACGTGCAACCGGTCGACCCGCTCGAATTGTGGGACACGCCCCCGTTTGAACCCTGCGTTCAGGACACGCCCGCAGGCAAGGTCATCCGCGGACGCGGAACCGCCGACGACAAGGGCCAGTTGATGACCTTCGTGGAGGCCTGCCGCGCCTGGATCGCGGTCAATGGCAGCCTTCCGGCAAAAATCTCCATGTTCTTTGAAGGCGAGGAAGAGTCCGGATCCCCCTCTCTGGTCCCGTTCATGCGCGAAAACGCCGAGGAGTTGAAAGCCGATCTGGCGCTGATTTGCGACACCGGCCTCTTTGGCGAGGAGACACCCGCCATCGTGACGCGCCTGCGCGGTCTTTTGGGCGAAGAGATCACGATCACCGGCCCGAGCCTCGATCTGCATTCCGGCATGTTCGGCGGCATCGCGATGAACCCGGTCCGGTTGCTCTCCAAGATCATTGCGGGCCTGCATGACAGTTCGGGCCGCGTGACCCTGCCCGGGTTTTACGACGGGGTGGAGGAACTGCCCGACGACATCGCCCGCCAATGGCAGGGCCTCGGCTTCGATCACACCGAATTTCTGGGCGAGGTCGGGCTTGGCATTCCCGCCGGAGAGGAAGGCCGCTCCGGGCTGGAGATGATCTGGTCGCGACCGACCTGCGAGGTCAACGGGATTTCCGGCGGTTATGAAGGCGACGGCTTCAAGACCGTGCTGCCCTCGAAGGCCTCCGCGAAGATCTCCTTCCGACTGGTGGGCAAACAGGACCCCCATGCGATCCGCAAGGCGTTCCGCGCCTATGTCGAAAGCCAGATCCCGGCCGATTGTTCGGTCTCGTTCGAAGATCACGGAGCTTCGCCCGCATCCGAGATGGGAACCGATCACCCGGCCTTCGAGAAAGCCCGGCAGGCGCTCTCGGACGAATGGCCCAAGGAAGCCGCCTATGTCGGCTCCGGCGGATCGATCCCGATTGCGGGTTATTTCAAGGACATCCTCGGCATGGACGCTATGCTGATCGGCTTTGGCAAGGACAATGACCAGATCCATTCGCCAAACGAGAAATACGACCTGTCGAGCTTCCACAAGGGGATCCGCAGCTGGGTGCGCATTCTCGACAAGCTACAGGACTGATCTTCGCAAGGACTCGCAAGGGCCGGCGGTCTTATGGGGCGGCGAACGCGGCGCCCCACGCGGCCCTAAGCGCTCTCAGAGCGGCAGCGCGGTGGTGGACTTGATCTCCTCCATCGAAAGCAGCGCGGTGACATTGTAGATCCGCACCTCGGAGATCAGCGCCTGATAGAATTCGTCATAGGCGCGCGCGTTCTCCACCCTGACCTTCAGGATATAGTCGATTTCGCCCGCCAACCGGTGCGCCTCCATCACCTCGGGGCGCGCCCGCAGCGCGGCGAGGAACCGTTGCTGCCAGTCGGCCTCATGCTCGGACGTCCGGATCAGAACGAAAAAGCAGGCCTCCAGCCCCAAGGCCTCGGGATCGAGAACCACCGTGTCCTGCTTGATCACGCCCGCCGCGCGGAGCTTCTTGATCCGGTTCCAGACCGGCGTCTTGGAAGATCCGGTTTTGCGCGCGATATCCTCCAGCGACTGCGAGGCATCCTTCTGCAGCTCGTTGAGGATGTTCCTGTCTGTTGCATCAAGACGGGTCAGCATTCCTAAATCCCTTCGGGTTTGGAACATTCGTTCCTGAGTTTCAATTGAACAGAACAATATTCCTTATTTTGCCGGAAGCATAGCGCTAATACGGAAAATTATTCTATATACGTGCCAAGTCGAAAACGAGGATCAGATGAAGCACTTTCCGATTTTCATGGCCGTCGAGGGCCGGCGCATCGTCCTGTCGGGCGGTGGCGAGGCCGCGCTGGCGAAGCTGCGTCTGCTCTTGAAAACCGAGGCGCGGCTGACCGTCGTTGCGGCCCGGCCTGCAGACACGATTGTCACGTGGGCACAGGAAGGCCGCCTGCGCCTGATCCGCCGCGCCATGGAGCCGGGCGACGCGCTCTGCGCAAGCATGTTTTACGCCGCGAACGAAGACGACACCGAGGACCGCCGCGTCGCGCAGCTTGCCCATCGTGACGGTGCGCTGGTCAATATCGTGGACAATCTGGGCGAAAGCCAGTTCATCACGCCGGCGATCGTCGACCGCGATCCGGTGACTGTCGCCATCGGCACCGAGGGCGCTGCGCCGGTTCTGGCCCGCGCCATCAAGAAGGATCTCGAAGAGACGCTGTCGCCCGCGCTTGGCCTGCTGGCCCGCATCGGCAAGGCGTTCCGCGGGCGCGCAGAGGCCCTGCCCTTCGGCGTGAAGCGCCGCGAGTTCTGGCGCGACTACTATTTCAAATCCGGCCCCCAAGCGCTTGAGAAACACGGCGAAGAAGGTGCAAATGACGCGCTGGAGGCGCTCTTGCAGCACCATCTGGAGGCTGGCCAGAAGGACGGGCGCGTCGATCTGGTGGGCGCGGGCCCGGGCGATCCTGAACTGCTTACGCTCAAGGCGCGCAAGGCCTTGGACGAGGCCGAGGTCATCATCTACGACCGCCTCGTTGCCCCTGAAATTCTCGAACTTGCCCGCCGCGAGGCCGTGCTGATCCCTGCAGGCAAGGAAGGCTTCGGCCCCTCGGTCTCGCAAGACCAGATCAACACCATGATCACCGAACATGCCCTGAATGGCGCCTATGTGGTCCGGTTGAAATCCGGCGACCCGACGGTGTTTGGCCGTCTCGACGAAGAGATCGAAGCCTGCGAGGCCGCGGGCGTTGCATGGCGCATCGTGCCCGGGATCACGGCGGCCTCCGCGGCCGTGGCCAGCCTGGGTCAGAGCCTCACCAAGCGCGGCCGCAACTCCGGCATCCGCTTTCTGACCGGCCACGACACCAAGGGCTTTGCCGATCACGACTGGCGCAGCCTCGCCGCACCGGGAGAGGTGGCCGCCATCTACATGGGCAAGAAGGCCGCGCGGTTCCTGCAAGGCCGTCTGCTGATGCATGGCGCCAGCCCCGCGACACCGGTCACGGTGATCGAGAACGCCTCCCGCCCGACACAGCGCATCCTGTCCACGACGCTGGGCGAGCTTGAGCCCGCCCTGAGCGACGCGCGGATGGATGGCCCCGCCCTCACATTTCTGGGGCTCGCACCCCGCGCGGCGCTCACCGCCGCCGAACAGTTCGAACACAGAGAGACAGCATCATGAGCCGCCCGTTTACACCCAAGGTCATCACCGCAAACGCACTTCTGGAGGGCGATGTGGTCTACCTGACCCTCAACGACAGCTGGACCCGCGACATCCGCAAGGCCGAGCTGATCGAAACCGAGGCCCATGGCGATCTGCGCCTGCTGGAAGCCCAGGCCCAGGCGGATGTCATCGTCGGCGCTTACCTCGCCGATGTCACCAAAGGCCCCTCCGGCCCCGAACCGGTTCACTTCCGCGAGGAGTTCCGCACCAGAGGCCCGAGCAATTACCCCGATCACGGCAAGCAGGCGGAGTTGACCTGATGTACAGCTACCATGATTTCGACCGTGCCTTTCTGGCCGAACGCAACGCACAGTTTCGCGCACAGGTGGAGCGGCGCATCGACGGCTCCCTGACCGAGGACGAGTTCAAGCCGCTGCGCCTGATGAACGGGCTGTACCTGCAACTGCACGCCTACATGCTGCGGGTCGCCATCCCCTACGGCACGCTGAACGGCGCGCAGATGCGTCAACTGGCCCATATCGCCGAGCGCTGGGACAAGGGCTACGGCCATTTCACGACCCGCCAGAACATCCAGTACAACTGGCCGAAACTGCGCGACGTGCCGGACATGCTCGACGCGCTGGCCGAGGTCGGCATGCATGCCATCCAGACCTCCGGCAACACGATCCGCAACGTCACCGCGGACCATTTCGCGGGCGCCGCCGCCGACGAGATCGCCGATCCGCGGCCCGTCGCCGAACTGCTGCGCCAATGGTCCACCGATCATCCCGAATTCCAGTTCCTGCCGCGGAAGTTCAAGATCGCGGTGACCGGAAGCCCCAATGACCGCGCCGTGACCAAAGCCCATGACATCGGGCTGCGCATGGTCCGTAACGCGGCCGGTGCGCCCGGTTTTGAGGCCATTGTCGGCGGCGGTCTGGGCCGCACGCCCATGGTCGGCAAGGTGATCCGCGATTTCCTCCCCCAGGCCGATCTGCTGCCTTATGTCGAGGCGATCGTGAGCGTCTACAATCTGCTCGGGCGGCGCGACAACAAATACAAGGCGCGCATCAAGATCACCGTGCATGAGAACGGGCTCGACAAGATCCGCGCGCTCGTCGAAGAGCGTTTCGCACAGCTCCGGCCGCAATTCTCCGGCGTCGATCAGGAGATGCTCAAATCCATCGAAGCACAGTTCGCGGCACCTGCGTTTGACACCGCCTCCACCGCGCCGTTCAAAGCCGCCTATCACGAGGACCCCGTGTTCCGCAGCTGGGCCGACACTAACCTGACCGCGCACCGCAATCCCGACTATGCGATCGTCTCGATTTCGCTGAAGTCACAGGGCGAAACGCCGGGGGATGCGACCTCCGAGCAGATGCGCGTCATGGCGGCACTGGCCGAAGAGTTTGCACATAACGAACTTCGAATCAGCCACGAACAGAATGTGATCCTGCCCCATGTGCACAAATCGCACCTTCCTACCGTTCACGCGCGGCTGAAAGACTCGGGCCTTGCCACGGCGAATATCGGCCTGATTTCCGATATCATCGCCTGCCCCGGCATGGATTACTGCGCTCTGGCCACGGCCCGTTCGATCCCGGTTGCCCAGAAGATCGCAACCCGGTTTGACGCGCTCAAGCTGGAGCACGATATCGGCGAGCTGAAGATCAAGATCTCCGGCTGCATCAACGCCTGCGGACATCACCATGTCGGCCATATCGGCATTCTCGGGCTCGATCGTGCGGGCGTCGAGAACTACCAGATCACGCTGGGCGGCGACGGGACCGAGACCGCGGCCATCGGCGAGCGCGCCGGCCCCGGCTTTGCCTATGACGAGATCGTGCCCGCGATCGAACGCCTGATCGACGCCTATCTGGATCTGCGCAGCGACAGCTCGGAGACGTTCCTGCAGACCTACCGCAGGCTGGGGCTCGCACCGTTCAAGGCCGCGCTTTACCCGGAGACCAAGGCTCATGCCGCTTGAAGCGCCCCTTGCACCGGTCGCGGAGCGCGTCGCGGATCTGAACCGCCGCTACGCGCATCACGCGGCCATGGATGTGCTGCGCCATGCGCTGGCCGACCCGCAAGTGGGCACGACCGCCATGGTCAGCTCGTTCGGGGCGGAATCGGTCGTGTTGCTGCATCTGCTGTCGCGCGTCGACCGCGCGGTGCCGGTGGTGTTTATCGACACCGAAATGCTGTTTGCGGAAACGCTGGCCTACCAGCGCGACGTGGCCGCACGGCTGCGCCTGACGGATGTGCGGGTGATCACGCCGGCGCGCGCGGACCTTCTGATGGAGGATCCCGAGGCGCTCCTGCACCGCAAGGATCCCGATGCCTGCTGCACTTTGCGCAAGACGCGGCCGCTTGAGCGCGCGCTTGGCGGATTTGATGCGTGGATCACCGGCCGCAAACGCTATCAGGGCGGACAGCGCGGCGCGCTGGATTTCTTCGAAGCGGACGGGCCGGACCGGATCAAGGTGAACCCGCTGGCCTTCTGGACCCGCGAAGATCTGACCGACTACATGGCCAACAACAAGCTGCCGCGCCATCCGCTGGTGGCCCGTGGCTTTGCCTCTGTCGGCTGCGCGCCCTGCACCACCAAGGTGCGCGAAGGCGAAGACCCCCGCGCCGGACGCTGGCGCGGTCAGGAAAAAGTGGAATGCGGCATTCATTTCGAGACCGGCCGCCCGAGGACCGGGATCCGGCAGCCCTAATCTGACATTTGGAGAGAAACGATGAGCGTTATTGTGAAAGACACGGGCTTTGCCGCCGAGGACTGGACCCATGGGTTTGTGGCCGAGGCCGACCTGCCCGCCAATGATCCGGCAGGCACCTTCGCGGTCGATCTGGCCAGTGATGCCGATCCCGCCAACCTGCAGGACCGTTTGGCCGATATCGCGCTGGTCCGCGTCGATTTCCCCAGTTTTGCGGACGGCCGCGGCTTTACCATCGCACGACGCCTGCGTCTTCTGGGCTTTGCGGGGCGCCTGCGCGCCAAGGGCCATGTTCTGGCCGACCAATACGCGATGGCGCGCCGCTCCGGCTTTGACGAGGTCGAGATCGACGACGCGCTCGCCGCCCGCCAGCCCGAGGACCAGTGGCGCTTCCGCGCGGACTGGGCTGCCCATGACTATCAGTCGCGGCTGCGTGCGTGAACTGACCCTTTCCCTGAGAACAAGCCCACGCTAGAAAGGTAGCGAGGTGTCAACCTCGCTGTACACACATGAATGACATGACAGAAATGAACGCACCCGTAAAAGCCGTACCTACCCTGCCTGATGCCCAGACGGTCACGTCCGTAAAGCATTGGACAGACAGGCTGTTTTCGTTCCGCGTGACGCGGCCGCGCTCGCTGCGGTTCCGCTCCGGCGAGTTCGTGATGATCGGCCTGATGGGCGACAACGGCAAGCCGCTCCTGCGCGCCTATTCGATCGCGTCGCCCTCCTGGGACGAGGAGCTGGAGTTCTACTCGATCAAGGTTCAGGACGGCCCGCTGACCTCGAAGCTCCAGCATATCGAGCCCGGCGACGAGATCATCCTGCGCCCCAAACCGGTCGGGACCCTCGTGCATGACGCGCTTCTGCCCGGCAAACGGATCTATTTCTTCGCCACGGGCACCGGGTTTGCGCCTTTCGCCTCGCTCTTGCGGGACCCCGAAACCTATGAACGCTATGACGAGGTGATCATCACCCACACCTGCCGCGAAGTGGCCGAACTGGCCTATGGCCGGGAGCTGGTGGAAAGCCTCGCGGACGACCCGCTGATCGGCGAATTCGTCGGGGACAAGCTGAAATACTATCCCACCACGACCCGCGAGGAGAGCCCGAAGATGGGCCGCGTGACCGAGAAGCTGAAATCCGGTGAGTTGTTCGAGGATCTGGGCGTGCCGCCCATCGATCCGGCCCATGACCGCGCGATGGTCTGCGGCTCGATCGGGTTGAACAATGACCTCAAGGAAATCCTCGAAGGCTTCGGCCTGCGCGAGGGGGCCAATTCCGAGCCCGCGGAATACGTCGTCGAGAAGGCTTTTGTGGGCTGACCCACGGCCTTGCCCCGGGGGTGTCTCGGGGCTTTATCCGGACCATAAACACAGCGCGAAGGCCGGCGGGACCGGCCCTTGCGCCACGGCTTTAATTGCTCTGAGAAAAGCTGCTTGAACCAACGCCCGTGGCCTTTTAGATTGGGCGCACAATTCAGAGATCATACAAGGACTTGATGCCATAGCCCGCAGACCACACAACGCACCTCCGGTGCGTGAAACAGGACCCCGCGTAAACGACAGGATCCGTGCACCAGAAATCCGCCTGATTGGGCCAGAAGGTGAAAACGTGGGGGTTGTCTCTCCCGCGCGCGCCATGGAAATGGCTGATGACGCGGGGCTGGATCTCGTCGAGATCTCTCCAAACGCCAATCCGCCCGTATGCAAGATCATGGATTTCGGAAAGTACAAGTACGAAACCCAGAAGAAAGAAGCCGAGGCGCGCAAGAAACAGAAGATCATCGAGATCAAGGAAGTCAAATTCCGCCCGAACACGGACACGCATGACTATGACGTCAAGATGCGCAACGTGTTCAAATTCCTCGATAACGGCGACAAGGTGAAGGTGACGTTGCGGTTCCGCGGACGGGAAATGGCCCACCTCAATCTGGGCCGCGAGCTTTTGGAACGCGTGGCAGCGGATGTCGAAGGCGTCGGACGCGTTGAAAACATGCCGAAGATGGAAGGTCGCCAGATGATCATGCTGATCGGTCCGGCCAAGTAAGCCCTCTGACAGCCTGAAACGACAAGAACCCCGTGCGGATTGCGCGGGGTTTATTTTTTCGGCTTGCCGCGGCGCGGCTGCGGGCGCTGCGGGATTTCCTTGAGAAGACCGCCCACCCCCATGCCGGCGATATCGTCGCTGCTCACGGTCAGGCCGCAGGCCAGCCGCTCCAGCACCCAATCCGCGCCGTTGAGCGCGGGCGAGCGCGCACAGCCCGGCAGGCCCAGCACCGAACGCCCCGAAAACGTGCCCAGAAACAGAAGGTTGCCCGGATCGACCGGCATGCCGAAGCGTGTGACCTCGCCTCCGGCACGGCGCAGCCCTTCGGGGCCCACATCGAAGGGATCGGAGGTTGCCGAGCCGGTCAGGATCAGGATCATCTCGCCCTGCGCCTGTCCGATCGCGGCCCCGATCGGGTCAATCCGGTGCGGCACGACCAGCGTTTCCACAAGATCGATGCCCAAAAGCTCAAGCCGTGTCCGGATCGCCCGCAGACCGCTTTCGCCCTCCGGACTGGCGCCGGTTTCTGTCACGATCAGGCTGGCCGTCTTAAGCGCCACCGGATGCAGGCCAACGCCCCCTTGCGCGAGCGCTTCGGCCGCTGCGACCGCGCGTTCGGGCACAGCGTAGGAGATAATCTTGACGGTCGCGATCATCCCGCCCTGCTCCATCCGGGTCAGTGGCGGCACGGTCGCACAGGTCACCATCGGATCAAGCCGGTTGAACGCCTCGATCTTGGCCGCGTCGATCCGGGCCACGCCGGGGACGCGGGCCAGAAGGTTGACCCGGCCCGTAAAGGCCGCCGTGCGCTCGACCCGCAGATCATCGCCCGCCGCCACCAGCGCGCGGCCAAGGCGTTCGGCCGCCTCATCCTCGTGAATATCCTCGGGGCCCGGGCGGGCAATGACGACCTCGCCGATGCCCTCCTGCCGGAGCTTGGCCAGATGATCCGGCGTCAGTGTCACGCCCTTGCGCAAGCGACGCCCGCCGACGCGCAGGGAATGGGCGAGGATCGCGCCCTCGGCCTCGCTGATCGGAACAGACCCGAACTTCATCAGCCCTGTCTCAGCCGTGCAATGATCTCTGCCATGATCGATACCGCGATCTCGGCGGGGGATTTCGCCCCGATATCGAGCCCGACCGGGGCATGGATGCGCGCGATCTGCTCGGGCGTGAACCCGTCCTCTTCGAGCCGCGCCACGCGTTTGGCATGGGTGCGGGTGGAGCCCAGACATCCGAGGTAGAAACACGGCGAGCCCAGTGCGACGCGGATCGCGGGATCGTCAAGCTTGGGGTCATGGGTCAGGGTCACAATCGCGGCGCGGGCGTCCGGCGCAAAGGCCTCGAGCGCGGCGTCCGGCCAGTCATGGATCAGCGTTTCGCCGGGAAATCTCTCAGCGCTGCCAAACGCCTCGCGCGGATCGATCAGCACCGGGTCAAACCCCGCCAGCCGTGCGATGTTGAGAAGCGGTTGCGCAATATGCACCGCACCGATCACCGCCATCCGCAGCGGCGGGTTGTGAATTGCGACAAACTCATCGCCCTCAAAGCCCGATTTGTCAGAGCGGAACCGGTCCGCAAAGCCCTCTTCCGGGGCGCTCAGCCTGCGCGCCCACGTCTTGGTATCGACCACGTAAGCCACGGGCGCGCGTGCCGCCCGGCGCGCCACGAGATCTTCGAGAAGTCCGGCGGGCAGTGCGGCGCCCACCGGCTCGACCAACACGCGAATCGTGCCGCCGCAGGCCAGACCCACGGCGAAGGCCTCATCATCGCTGACCCCGTATTCCAGCAGCCGCGGCGCGCCGTCTTCCAGCGCCTCGATGGCCTCGACCACAACCGCCCCTTCCACGCAGCCGCCGGAGACCGAACCCATGATGTCCCCGTTGCCGCTGATCGCCAGCTGGCTGCCCACGGGGCGCGGGGCCGAGCCCCATGTCTGGATCACCGTGGCCAGCGCGGCTTTGTCGCCGTTGCGGTGCCACGCGAGGGCGATGGCGGGAATGTCGTTCAGATCAGCTGTCATGGGGGCTTATGTAATCTACCGGATGCCCGGGTGAAAGGGCATGTTGGGCTGCAAACGTGCCTCTAGGCGTCCAGCATCGCCATGAGACGGGCCTTTTCGCCGGAATCGCGCGGCTGGCTGATGGCCTCTGCCAGACCTGACAGCGACGCGATGTTATGGCCCGCGCGAAAGCTGTCCACATGGGGCAGCATGGCCGTGATCCCCTGCGCCTTGGGCGCGAACCCGTCCCAGCGCAGCAGCGGGTTGAGCCAGATCACCTGCCGCGCACTGAGATGGAGGCGCTGCATTTCGCGCGACAGGGCCTCGGGATCATCGCGGTCGAGCCCGTCGGTGATCAGAAGGACCACCGCCCCCTGCCCGAGCACGCGGCGCGACCAGTCGCGGTTGAAGGCGTGCAGGCAGGCTCCGATCCGCGTGCCGCCTTCCCAATCCTGCGCCTGCGCGCCTGCCGCGGCGAGGGCCGCGTCCACATCGCGGGTGCGCAGGTGTCGGGTGATGTTGGTCAGGCGCGTGCCGAATGTGAACGCGTGGACTTGCGCCCAGCCCGCGCCTCTTTCGTTGCTGACCGCATGCAGGAAATGCAGCACGGCTCGGGAATACTGGCTCATAGAGCCGGAGATATCGCACAGCGCCACGAGGTTCGGCCAGCGGATGCGCTTTTTCTTGCGGGCCAGAAGCTGGACTTCGCCGCCGGTGCGCATCGACTGGCGGATCGTGCCGCGCCAGTCCATCAGCGCCCCGAGGGGATCGGCTTGCGTGCGGCGGCTTTGCATCGGGCGCACAGGCAGGCTCAGCTTTGCCAATATGCGTTTGGCTTCGGCCATTTCCGACGCACTCATCTGTTCGAAATCGAGCGAGCGCAGACGTTCTTCCGAGGACATGGTGCGCGAGGCGTCGATCTCGATCTCCGAGCCGTCTTCGCCCTCGGGCAGATCCGGCACGTCGCGCTCGACGCCCTCCAGCAGCGCTTCGGCCGCGCGTTTCTCCCCCGCTTTGGCCTTGCGCTCTTCCTGCACGCCGCGCACCGCCGGTGTCAGCACGGACATCATGTGTTCGAGATAACGCGGGTCGCGCCAGAACAGCCGGAAGACCTGCGCAAACACCGCCCGGTGTTCGGGTCGCGAGACAAAGCAGGCCTGAAGCGTGAAATAGAAATCCTGCCGGTGCGAGAACCCCGCCTCCTCGACCGCGCGGATCGCATCGATCACCCGGCCCGGCCCGACCGGCACGCCGGCGGCGCGCAAGGCACGCGCGAACCACGTGATGTTTTCGGACAGTTTGCCGTCCTCGGGGATATCGAGCGGCAGGTATTCAGCCATGCGATCCCCCGTGGCGGGGGGCCAGCCCCCCACACCCCCCGGGATATTTCGGGAGACCTGAAAGCATCAGGCCTCCGCCAGTTCGGCCCGCACTTCGTCGAGGATGCGGCGCGCCTCGGAGCCCTGCATTTTCTGGATATCGTCCTGGTATTTCAGGATCGCGCCCAGCGTATCGGCGATGACCTCTGGGCTCATCGTCATGACGTCGAGCGCCAGCAGGCATTTGGCCCAGTCGATGGTTTCCGCCACCCCCGGTTTCTTGAACAGGTCTTCCGTGCGCAGATGCTGGACGAAGCCCACGATCTCGCGGCTGAGCGCGGCCTGCGCCTCCGGCACGCGGGCCTGCAGGATTTCCATCTCCTGATCGAAGGCCGGATAGTCGACCCAATGGTAAAGGCAACGCCGCTTCAGCGCGTCATGCACCTCCCGGGTGCGGTTCGAGGTCACGATCACGATGGGCGGGTCCTCGGCGCGGATCGTTCCAAGCTCGGGGATGGTGACCTGAAAATCCGAAAGGGCTTCGAGCAGGAACGCCTCGAACGGCTCGTCGGTGCGGTCAAGCTCGTCTATCAGGAGAACCGGCGGCCCGCCTTCCTGGGGTTGCATCGCCTCCAGAAGCGGTCGCGCGATGAGGTAATCGCCGGAGAAAAGTTCCTCCTTGAGCAGGTCGCGGTCGGCATTGCCTTGCGCCTCCGCGGCGCGGATCGCGACCATTTGTGCCGCAAAGTTCCATTCATAGACCGCCGAGGCCGCGTCGAGCCCCTCGTAACATTGCAGCCGGATCAGGCGTCTGCCCAAAGCCGCGGCGATGGCCTTGGCGATCTCGGTCTTGCCGACGCCGGCCTCTCCTTCGAGAAAGATCGGCCGTCCCAGTTTCAGCGACAGGAACACCACCGTGGCCAGCGCCCGGCCACACACATAGTTCTGCGCGGCCAGCGTGGCCTGAACCTCATCGATCGAAGCGGGCAGGTTTTGCATAAGATCCCTCCTGACGTGCCGGACGCCCTTCACATGTAGGCCAAGGCGAAGCCGAGCGCCATGATCCTAATGATTGGTCTTTGTGCGCTCTACGGTAAAGAAGAAATCCTGCGCGATATCCTTGAGCTCGGCCACTTCATCGGGGATGGCGGATGGCCCGGCCAGAAAGACATTGGCGCCGAAATGTGTGTGCAGACGGGAGAGCCGCTCCATCCGCTGGCTCGTGAGTTCCTCGTAGAACGCCGCATAGGCCCGGCTGTCGCGCAGCTCGTCGATCTTTGCTCGGTGGCGCGCGACACAGAGCTCATGGGCGGCGCGGATCTCGGGGTCGCTCATAAGCCGGTCGAACTCGGCCCGCAGGAGCGGCAATTTGCCGTGGATCGAGCGGTCCTCTTCCCAGTTGTTGTTCATCCGAAACCAGTAGCCCAGCCCCTGATCGCGGTCGACATGGTTGACCCGTCCGCGGTCACGTTTGACGAGGAAGCTTTCGGCAGACCGGACGGCGTAATGGTTCAGCGTCACCAGATCATAGCCGTAGCTGTCGACCGTCGAGCGCCAGCCGTTGCGCAGAAGGCTGCGCGGCATCGGCTTGCCCGAGCCGTTGACCCATGTGATCTGGTCCCAAAGGTCGGGTTTGAGCCCCTTGGGCCGGTGCACTCCCATCTTCTTGTAGATGCCGATATTGCGAAACAGCGTCTTGAAGCCCCAGGCCTGATGCGGCTTGCGGCAGAACTCCGGCGCGCAGCGGTTGAACTGCTCGATGATAAAGCCGTCCCGGAACGCGTGAACATCGTCATTGCCGAAAAGCCGCCATGTCAGCGAGATCATGTTGGCAGCGCCTGTCCGCTCGAACAGATCCTGCAGCCGGCCCGCGCCGCAATGGATGTTGATATACTCGTCGACATCCATGCAGATCGCCCAGCCGGCCTGCTGCAGGATCTGCTCTTCCTCGGCAGCCTGCAGGGCCGCGTGCTGCGGCTTCAGACCCGTCTGCCGGAACGGATTGTCGCGATGCTGCACCAGACCCTTGGCCTGCAGGAGATCCAGAAGGGCGTCCGTGCCGTCGGTGCAATCATTGGTGTAGACGAGAAAATCATCGACACCGATGGCGCGGTGATAGGCAATCCATTCCAGAATGAACGGGCCTTCATTCTTCATCGTTGTCACGATGCACGTCCGGTCGCCCTTGCCGGTTTCTGTCGGCTGCCGTTTCAGCGCGCTGCTGGGCGGATGCACCGGTTTGTGCTGAAACGCGGTGCGGGCCAGCTGGACCAGCGCGGGATCCTCGATCAGCGAGGTTTTCGGGACGATCTGGGACGTGGTGCTCTCGGGGTGCCGGATCGCCATGGCCCGCCAGAAGGGCGCTGTCTCCTCCTCCCGCGGGGTCGTGTTGCCGATGCGGACATAGCGCCAGATCTGGTCTGGCGACACTCTGGCGGGCGCAACGCACCAGCGCCGGTTCGGGCGCGGAGGCTCAAACTGCCGACAAATATGATCTCCGAACGCGGGCACAGCCCCCTTGCGCACCCGCCACGGGTAAATCCGTTGCCCCAGCATCTGCACCACCCCGGTGCTGCTGTCTTGCACCTGCGCAAACGGGTCGGTCCCCGGGTGCATCAAGTCGGTCAGATCAAGGTTCATGACCGCGCGTGCGCGGCCCAGAAACTGCCAGCGCAAAAGTTCAAAGATTGCCCCCTCCCGCAGCGGGGACGTCCATGGGTCCAGTGCAAGCTCTCCCATCCGGTCCTTGCCCGGCGCATCCGGACAACAAAACGGATGGCTCGCCGAGGGCAGATCCGGGTCGCCCAGCGGCACCGGGCTTCTGAGATGAACAAGACGGGTCAGACCCAGCGCCTCGCAAAGAGCTTGAAGTTCTCCGTCTATTTCTTTGATATTTTGTTTATTATCCCGATCAAGAAGAAGAACTCCCTCGACGCCAAACCGGGTCACATGGTAGCGCAGCCAGTCCTCGATCACAGAGACAGGCTCCCCGTTTCGCTCCGCGAGTATCACGTTCAACCCGTCAAACAGGGCCGCCTCATCTTCGCACACGTTCAGCGTCAGAACCTCGCCACCGCGCAATGCGAGGCGAACACTGTCCGAAGAGCTGGCATGAGCGTGCAGGATCACTCCGCGATTGATCCTGTCGATCTTCAGGATACGTGCGTAAGACCCGCCCGGATCCTGCGCGAACACCTCCGGATCCGTGCCGGCTGCAAGGAAAACACGGATATCCATAAGACCGTCCGCATCACGGAAACGAACGCAGCCAAGGGAGCGGACACCCGAGGTCTCCGATACATCAAGATCACGGCATAAGTATCTGTTTTTATTTTCCTCACGCATGGTTCGCCCGGTATCTTTCAATCAGTTCGCGTGCGAGGGCGTCTTCAGGTGGCGTGCTTCCAGACGCCAGAAGAATTCGACCGTAAAGCTTCAACTCCTCGGGATCCGACAACAACTCTTCAAAGCGCCTGCGATGCCAGTCCACGGCTGCGTCCTGCAGCTCAGAGACACCGGAGATCGCGCGCAAATCCGTAAGGCACGCTTCGGTCGCCGGGCGCATGGCGGCGATACTGCGATCCTCGCAGGTGTTGAAATTCCGCTCGACCCAGTAGGACAGGTCGATCGGCTTCTTGCGATGATTGGGCAAGCCCCGATCTCGTTTGATCATGAAATCCGCCGCCGAGCGCAGGGAGTAGTGGTTCAACCGCACCTCGCCCGCAACACTCCGTGGTGGCCAGATCAGGATCCGTGTGTCCGTCTGGGCAAAGCCTTGCGGCATGGTCCGGCCGGCCCCATCGCGCCACACGGGCGCGGCATGGCGGGGGGGCGCCTTCTGGCGCGGGCGATGCACGCCGAACTGCCGGAACGGCCCCTGACGGCGAAAGAGCGTTTTGAAATAGTTGCCCAAGGCCGGATAGATCAGGTTCGGGGGTGCTGCGGCGGTGAACCGTTCGGTCGTGGGCGTATCCGTGATGTCTGCATGACCGTTATGGCCAAAGAGGCGCCATTGCAGCGCAATCGCATCGGCGCCGGATTGCTCAATCAGATGAGGAATGCCGGAAAAGCTATTGTTCAGGTTTATAAATTCGTCGCAATCTATGCACGCCAGCCAGTCAGATCCGGTCACGACGGGATGCTCCCACGCCGCGCGCAGAGCCTGCCACTGGGGCGGTTTGGAGCCGGTCTTCTGCCGGATATGCGTCACCAGACCCGCCTGATCCAGAACGTCGAGCAGCGTGTCGGTCCCGTCGGCACACTCGTTGCTGTAGATCAGGAAATCCGTCACGCCCGCGGCTTTGTGATGGGCCAGCCATTCCAGCAGATGGGGCCCCTCGTTGCGCATCGTTGTGACGATGGTGATCCTCATGCCCGCACACCGGTCCGGGCCGCCCGATCACGTCGCCGCATTTTCTGAATTCCCGCTCTGCGCCTCATGAGATCTCTTTGATGGACCGTTCATGCCTGCCACAGAGTGATCCTTCGGAGCGATGCTTGTCAATCAAGCAGGGCCTTATTGATCCGCGTGCGGCAGGCACGCGACCTCACAGACCGCCATTTTCCTTGATGAAGTCGACGATCTGCGAAACGCCCTCGCCCTCCTTCAGGCGCGCCAGAACGAATGCACGCCCCGCGCGCGCAGTCCGCGTATCGCTTTCCAGAAGCGCGACATCGACGCCCACATGGGGCGCCAGATCGGTCTTGTTGACAATCAGCAGGTCAGAACGCGTCACCCCGGGGCCTTTCTTGCGCGGAATGTCCTGCCCGGCGGCTGTATCGATCACATAGAGGCTCAGATCGGCCAGTTCCGGGCTGAAAGTGGCCGCCAGATTGTCGCCGCCGCTCTCGATCAGGATCACGTCGAGATCGGGGAAGGCCGCGTTCAGATCCGCAACCGCGGCGAGGTTGATCGAGGCATCCTCCCGGATCGCGGTATGCGGGCAGCCTCCGGTCTCGACCCCGCGGATCCGCTCCGAGGGCAGCACCTGCGCGCGCATCAGGAAGTCCGCGTCCTCGCGGGTGAAAATGTCATTCGTGATCACCGCCACCGAGTAGCTGTCGCCCAGCGCACGGCAAAGCTGTGCTGTCAGGGTTGTCTTGCCGGCCCCCACGGGTCCGCCGATGCCCACGCGCAAGGGGCCGTTTGAACTGCTCATGTTCTGAAAATCCTCGATTGCAGACGTTCATGTTCCATCGCGCTCAGATCCGAGCCGATCGCCGCATTTGCAATATCCTCCACACCGGCCTCTGCCGCTGCGCGCGCCACCTGCGAGATCGTGTCATGGAGCTGGTCGAGAACGCGTTGCCCCTCGGTCTGGCCCAGCGGAATGAACCGGACCGCACAGGAGACGATGTTCGAGGTGAAGGCGTGCAGGAAGACCGCGATGATATCGGCAGGCAGCATGTCGAGATCGCGCGCAACCCGCCCCACGGCCACCGGATAGGCCATTTCGGGCAGATCTTCGGCGAAAAGCGCATTGGTCGTGCTGAGAAAGGCCCGTCCCTGATCGCGTGTCTCGATCCATCGCTCCCGCGATGCCGAGAGCGCCTCTGCCGTGTCGGCAAGCTCCGCCAGATCCCGTTCACCGCGCAAGGCTTCGGCCAGCAGGATCGCATCGGTCCGTCCGCTGCCAAAGCGCAGGATCGCGCAAAGCCACGTCCGAAGGCCCTCTGCATCCGCGATATCACCCTGCACGATGGCCTGCTCGACCCCGTGCGAATAGGCGAAACTGCCCACCGGAAAGGCAGGCGACAGCCATTGCGTCAGTTTCAGAAGATCGGTCATGTTCCGGACGGCCCGTGATCGTGCGTGCCGTGGTCGTGCGTGCCGTGGTCATGCGTCCCGTGGTCGTGTGCGCCATGTGCGTGTCCGAAGGTGCGGCCATGCCCGTAGGCGCCGCCCTCGGGCCGGAACGGCGCAGTCACCGGCGTCACCACACCGCCCAGTTTCCCGATCATGTCGGCCAGCACGTGATCCGCCTTGATCAGCAGGTGATCCCCTGCGATCTGGCACGGTGTGTGGCGGTTCCCGATATGCCAGGCCAGCCGGGTCAGGTCTCCGGTGATCCGCAACAAGGCTTCGGGGGCCGCGATGACCCCGACGGTTTCTCCGGTTTCAATGGAAAAGACATCGCCCTGATCGAGCGACGTGGTCTCGGCAAGATCGACGAGGAAGGACAGCCCCGAGGCACTGGTCAGTTTCTTCCGGCGCAACAGGCGATCGTCGTAGCTCAGAGCGATCGTATCGTCACATCCCGGATGGTTGCGCAAGATCCGGGTGGCACGCGGGAGCGGCGTTTTCATCGCCGCCCCCGCAGCGTGGTGATTAGTCCAGCAGAATGTCCTTGAAGACGTGCTGGGTGATGTTCTCGCGCTTCAGGCCGAGCGAGGCCAGTTCGGCGTCGGATTTGGCATAGAGGCGCTCCATCTCGGCGATGCGGCCCTGTGCTTCCTGTGCGAACTGGAAGGACTGTCCGAGACGTGCAAAAAACTGGAAAACCTCGGCGAAAATCGAAGTCTGCTGCGGTTGCGTTACATAAGCCATGTCTTGTTTCCTTGCATCTTTGGGGATCAACTCCCGCGTTGATGCTGATATAGGACTGGCCTTCGGGTGCTTCGACCGACAATAACGCAAAGCCGCGTTGCACCAGACGCAACGCTTTGTTTCTGATCAGATTCACTGGCATACCAGAGGTCATTTCAGCAGGAATAAACCTGAGCCCGCAGCTCATACACCTCACCGGTTTCAGGCAGCGGATCGAACACAATAGTATTGCCGCCCTGCGCCTTGGCCTGCTCTTTCGCGGCCCGGCGCGCATCTTTCAGACCAATGTCCTTCAAGGGGCCGAAAACACCCGGAATGCCGCTGACGCGACCGACCAGACGGCACTCCGTGACCTCTGACGCCTGTGCCTCGCGCACGCCGGCAACGTTGTAATAGACCGGAGAGCAGCCAGTAATGGCCAGCGCTGCGATCAGGGAAGGGATGACAGGTTTCATGGCGGGGTCCGTTTTCCTAAAAGTGACACGCCGATGCCCGAACCGGCACCGCACAGGTGAGCTTAGAACATGAAATAGCGCTGCGCCATTGGCAGCACCTCTGCCGGAGCACAGGTCAGCAATTCGCCATCGGCGCGCACCTCGTAGGTTTCCGGGTTCACGTCGATCTGCGGCGTGGCCGCGTTGAGCACCATATCCGACTTGCCGATGTTGCGCGTGTTTTCCACCGCGAACACCTTCTTGCTGAGCCCGAGCGTCTGGCGGATCGATAGCGCATTGGCCGCATGGCTCACAAAGGTCACGGCGGAGTGCTCCACAGCCCGCCCCATCGCCCCGAACATCGGGCGCGTATAGACCGGCTGCGGGGTCGGGATCGAGGCATTGGGATCGCCCATCTGCGCGCAGGCAATCGAGCCGCCGATCAACACCATCTCCGGTTTCACGCCGAAAAAGGCGGGGTTCCAGAGCACCAGATCGGCGCGCTTGCCCACCTCGATCGAGCCGATATAGCTGCTGATCCCGTGCGTGATCGCCGGGTTGATCGTGTATTTCGCGATGTAGCGGCGGACGCGGAGATTGTCGTTCTCGCCGCTCTCTTCGGGCAGGCGCCCGCGCTGCTTCTTCATCTTGTCGGCGGTTTGCCACGTGCGGATGATCACCTCGCCCACGCGCCCCATCGCCTGACTGTCGGAGGCAATGATCGAAAACGCCCCCATGTCATGCAGGATATCCTCGGCGGCGATCGTTTCGCGCCGGATCCGGCTTTCGGCAAAGGCCACGTCCTCGGGGATCGACTTGTCGAGATGGTGGCACACCATCAGCATGTCGAGATGCTCTTCGATCGTGTTGACCGTGTAGGGCCGCGTCGGGTTGGTGGAGGACGGGATCACGTGGTTCTCGCCCACCACCTTGATGATGTCCGGCGCATGGCCGCCGCCAGCGCCTTCAGTGTGGAACGCATGGATCGTGCGCCCCTTCATGGCTTTGATCGTGTTTTCGACGAAACCGCTCTCGTTGAGCGTGTCGGTATGGATCATCACCTGCACATCCATGTCGTCGGCAACCGAGAGACAACAATCGATGGCAGCCGGTGTCGTGCCCCAATCCTCGTGCAGCTTCAGCGCACAGGCGCCGCCCTCGACCATCTCGACCAGCGCCTCGGGCCGTGATGCATTGCCCTTCCCCGAAAGGCCGATATTCATCGGCACGCCGTCGACGGCCTGCAGCATCCGCCCGATATGCCACGGACCCGGCGTGCAGGTGGTGGCCAGCGTCCCATGCGCGGGGCCGGTGCCACCGCCCAGCATCGTGGTCAGGCCCGAATGAAGCGCATCCTCGATCTGTTGGGGGCAGATGAAATGGATATGGCTGTCGAACCCGCCCGCGGTGAGGATCCGGCCCTCGCCGGCAATCGCCTCGGTCCCCGGGCCGATGATGATGTCAATGCCGGGCTGCGTATCCGGGTTGCCCGCCTTGCCGATGGCTTCGATCTGGCCACCCCTGAGGCCCACATCCGCTTTGTAGATGCCCGTGTGATCGACGATCAGCGCATTGGTGATGACCGTGTCGACAGCGCCTCCGGCGCGCGTGACCTGCGACTGGCCCATCCCGTCGCGAATGACCTTGCCGCCGCCGAACTTGACCTCTTCGCCATAGGTGGTGAGGTCCTTCTCGACCTCGATAATGAGGTCCGTGTCGGCCAACCGGACGCGGTCGCCGGTCGTCGGACCGTACATGTCTGCATAGGTGCTGCGCGCAATCTTGGCCGGCATCAGAGTGCTCCCATCACGGCTTGGTTAAACCCGTAAACTTCACGTTTGCCCGACAGCGGCACCAGCGTGACCTCGCGGCGCTGGCCTGGCTCGAACCGCACCGCCGTTCCCGCCGCAATGTCGAGCCGCATGCCCGTCGCAGCCCCACGGTCAAACGCCAGCGCGCTGTTGGTCTCCGCGAAATGGTAATGCGATCCGACCTGAACCGGCCGGTCGCCGGTATTGGCCACTTCCAGCACGATTGTCTGGGCGCCCGCATTGAGCTCGATATCGCCGGGCGCCGTGATCACTTCGCCCGGGATCACCGCTCGCGGTCCTTGACGCGAACCGGAACCGGCGCGGGCCGCGGCTTTGGCAATGCGTTCTCAATCCAGCCGAGAACCTGATCGATCAATTCCTTCATGCGTCTCACCACTCCTCATCTTTCATCTTCAGAACCTGACACCCGCACCGGCCGATCAGCGGATCGGGTGATGCACGGTGACAAGCTTGGTGCCATCGGGAAAGGTGGCCTCGACCTGAACGTCATGGATCATCTCCGCGATGCCCTCCATGCAATCTTCCCGGCGCACCACATGCCCCCCGGCTTCCATCAACTCCGCGACACTGCGCCCGTCACGCGCGCCCTCCACGACAAAATCCGTAATCAGCGCGATCGCTTCGGGGTGGTTCAACTTGACCCCCCGGGCCAACCGGCCCCGCGCCACCATGGCCGCGACACTGACCAGAAGCTTGTCTTTCTCTCTTGGCGTCAAATTCATGCCTTGTCCTTCATATCTGCCAGACCCGCGGCAGCGCCCTGCCCCGCAGCGCCTCAAGCGCCTGTGCCACGGCGCGTTTGAGCGGCAGCAGATCCGTCGCCGCAAACCGCATGATCAGCTTGCCGTCCCAGCCGCTGGCGGCCACGCGCACCTCGCCCTGAGCAAGTCCGGCCATGACCCGTTCAGCCAACCCGTCGGCCAACCCGTCGGCCTCGGGTGCAAAAAACCCCAGCGTAGCGATCGCCCGCGCCTGCCCCCACAAGGCCGGATGGCCCCGTGCGCCAAGACTGTCTTGCGCAAGATCGGAGGTTTCAAGATAGATCAGCCGGCCGTCGCGCCGGACCTCGCGCCGGTCCGTCAGGCACAGGCAGGAGATATCCTCGCCCATCGCCTTGCGGCCCAGAACGAGCATTTCCACGAACAGGAACCGCGCCTCCGCTCCGCTTAACTCAACCCGCAGATGCCGCGACAGATCGGACCCCTCGAACAGGATCGTCTCCTGCGGTAACCAGTCGAGCGCGGCGCCCGCGCCCAGCACCATATGCGTGCCGATATGGCCGGTGTCCCCGGGGCTCTGATAGGCCCGCTCAGCCGTCTGCGTTGTCGCGACCGCTTGTGCCCCCGGCGCAAGTGTCACCGCATAGTCGAGCCTGTCGCCCCCGGTGATCCCGCCAGATGTGTTGAGAAAAACCACTTCCGGCACCGGACCTGCAACCCGCGGCAGCATCGCCTTGGCCGACCCCGACTGGTGCAGATCCTCAAGCCGCGTGCCGCCCTGCCCCGCGCGCAAGCCCACGGCCGCCCGGCCGCGCACGCGCTGCATCTTCACTTGGGTCGGGCTGTCGAACATGACCTCGCTCGCCTCTCGTTCACACAGGCAGAATAGCGCGCAAAGACCCATGCGCAATTCCTGCCCCCCCCAAACCTCGCGAGATCGCGGAATTTCGCACCCGATGCCCTTTTTTTGGGCAGCATTGATCCCCAAGCTGGCCTTCGCCCCGTAAAATGGTCTAAGCGGGGCACGAAAATCCCGAAGACCACGGAATGCCATGACCTCTCTGACGATCCGCCGCCCCGATGACTGGCACCTGCACCTGCGCGACGGCGCGATGCTGCAAGCTGTCCTGCCCGAAACGACGCGCCACTTCGCACGGGCCATCATCATGCCCAACCTCGTGCCACCGGTGGTCACCGCCGCAGACGCGGCCGCCTATCGCGACCGGATCCTCAGCGCCAAGCCCGACGGCTCGGACTTCAAACCGCTGATGACGCTCTACCTGACGGAAGACACCGAGGTGAGCGACCTGCGCGCCGCGGCCGAGATCGGACTGATCACGGCGGTCAAACTCTATCCGGCGGGCGCCACGACGAACTCCGCCTCCGGCGTGCGGGACTTCTCCAAAGTGCAACGGGTGCTCGAGAACATGGCCCAGATCGGCCTGCCGCTTTGCGTCCATGGCGAAGTCACCGACAACGAGATCGACATCTTCGACCGCGAAGCCGTCTTCATCGACCGCGTCCTCGACCCGATCCGCCGCGATATTCCCGGCCTGAAAGTCATCATGGAACATATCACCACGAAAAACGGCGTCGATTACGTGCGCGGCGGAGGCGACACGATCGGCGGCACGATCACGACCCATCACCTCGTCATCAACCGAAACCACATCCTCGCGGGCGGAATCAAACCCCATTACTACTGCCTGCCCGTGGCCAAGCGCGAAGAACACCGCCTCGCCTTGCGTGCCGCCGCCACCTCGGGGGAGGCCTCCTTCTTCCTCGGCACCGACAGCGCGCCCCATATCGACCCGCTGAAGGAAAGCGCCTGCGGCTGCGCGGGCTGCTTTACCGCCACCAACACGATGTCGATCCTGGCCGAAGTCTTCGAACAGGAAGACGCGCTCGACCGACTGGAGGCCTTTGCCTCGCTCAACGGCCCCGCCTTCTACGGGCTTGCGCCCAATGAAGACACCCTCACCCTGACCCGCGGCGCCCCCGTCACCTACCCCGAGAAGATCGAAAGCGGCGAAGGCCCCGTGACCGTGTTTGATCCCGGCTTCCCGCTCCATTGGCATGTTTCGGCTTGAGATTTCACGGCTCCCGAAATATCCACGCCGGAGGCATTCCACCGCTGCAATGAGGCACGACCCATGATCCCGACCAGCTACCCCTCGAAAGAAGAGATCGCGAAACTCAGCGCGCAGATGCTGCTGGAGATCAAGGCCGTGCACTTCAACTCCCGCGAGCCCTTCACGCTCGCCTCGGGCCTGCCGTCGCCGACCTATATCGACTGCCGCAAACTGATCAGCTACCCGCGGATCCGCGCCACGCTGATGGATTTCCTGACCTGCACCGTGATGCGCAACGCAGGGCTTGAGGCCTTCGACAACATCGCGGGCGGCGAAACCGCGGGCATCCCGTTCGCGGCGCTTGTGGCCGAACGCATGGGGCTGCCGATGACCTATGTGCGCAAGAAACCCAAAGGCTACGGCCGCAACGCCCGCATCGAGGGCGCGATGAGCGAGGGCCAGCGCGTGCTTCTGGTCGAGGACATGACCACCGATGGCGGCTCCAAACTCAGCTTCGTCGATGCGATCCGCGACACCGGCGCCGACTGCGCCCACACGGCCGTGATTTTCTACTACGACATCTTCCCCGAGACGATCGGCAAGCTCGGTGATCACGGGGTGACGCTGCACCATCTGTGCACATGGTGGGACGTTCTGGAAGCCGCCCGCGAGATGGGCAGCTTCGACGAAGAAACCCTCTCGGAAGTGGAAGAATTCCTCAAAGCGCCGCGTGCATGGCAGGACGCGCATAAGGCCGGCTGACGATTCGCCCGCCTTTCGGGCCCCCACAGCGCACCGCTTGGGGCAAAACCCTGCGGCACCTGATGCCCTGCGGCCGGGGAATACCTTATCTTGACTTTCGCGTCGTTTTAGAAGCTATATGTAGCCCCAAACTACCCACAATCGATCCACAGGATTTCCAGATTGAAGGCGCGGGCACATCGCCCTAACACTACAACCTAGGGAGAGACGGGGCACAGGTATGAACGACTTGACCGCCGTATCCGGCGAAGCGACGTCTGTCGCCGCCGGTGGCGCATTACCGCATAATATCGAGGCAGAACAGCAGCTGCTCGGGGCAATTCTGACCAATAACGACGTGTTCGACCGCGTCGCCTCGATCATTACGCCCGATCACTTTTTCGACCCCGTCCACCGCCGCATCTTCGAGACCGCCGCCGCGCGCATCCACAAGAACCAGCTGGTCTCTCCGGTGACGCTGAAGCCCTATTTCGAAGAGGATGACGGGCTGCGCGAACTGGGCGGTCCGGGATATCTCGTGCGCCTGCAGGGCGCCTCGATCTCCGCCTTTGCCGCCCGCGATTACGCCCAGATGATCTACGATCTGGCGATCCGGCGCGAGCTGATCGAGCTGGGACAGGAAATCTCCTCGAAAGCCGGCACGGTCGACACCCAGAACGAGCCGAAAAACCAGATCGTCGAGGCCGAGCAACGGCTCTACAAACTGGCCGAAGACGGCCGTTCCGAATCCGGTTTTCAGAGCTTTCTCAAGGCTGTAACGGACGCTGTTAATGTCGCGAACGCCGCCTATCAGCGCGATGGCGGACTGGCCGGTGTGTCCACCGGGCTGACCGATATGGACAAGAAGCTGGGCGGGCTGCACAAGTCCGACCTTCTGATCCTCGCCGGCCGCCCGTCCATGGGCAAGACATCGCTGGCCACCAACATCGCCTTCAACATCGCCAAGGCCTACAAGAAGGGCAAGACGCCCGAGGGTCAGGAAGGCGCGGTCGAGGGCGGCGCGGTTGGCTTCTTCTCGCTCGAGATGAGCGCCGAGCAGCTTGCCGCACGTGTGCTGTCGGAGGCCGCCGAGGTCCCGTCTGAGCAGATCCGCCGCGGTGACATGACCGAAAGCGAATTCCGCCGCTTCGTGGAGGCCGCCAAGTCCCTCGAAAGCTGCCCGCTCTATATCGACGACACCCCCGCCCTTCCGATCAGCCAGCTGGCCGCCCGCGCGCGCCGCCTGAAGCGGACCCACGGGCTCGACGTGCTGATCATCGACTACCTGCAGCTGGTCCGTCCCGCCACGGCCAAGGACAGCCGCGTGAACGAGGTGTCCGAAATTACGCAGGGCCTGAAAGCGATCGCCAAGGAGCTGGATATTCCGGTGATTGCCCTATCGCAGCTGTCGCGTCAGGTGGAGGCCCGCGAAGACAAGCGGCCCCAGCTGAGCGACTTGCGCGAATCCGGCTCGATCGAGCAGGACGCCGATGTGGTGATGTTCGTCTACCGCGAGGAATATTACAAAGAGCGCGAGAAGCCCTCCGACCACGAGCTTGAGAAAATGGCCGCGTGGCAGACCGAGATGGAGCATTGCCACGGCAAGGCCGAGGTCATCATCGGCAAGCAGCGGCACGGGCCGATCGGTTCGGTCGAACTCAGCTTCGAAGGCCGCTTCACCCGGTTCGGAAACCTCGTGAAGCCGTGGCAGAATGACGGCGGCGACGGGTTCTGATCCCCAAGCGGACCTGCGCCGCGACCAGGCGCAGAACACAACGCAGAACACAACAAGGATGCGACTCGGGGAAAAATATGCTAAGAGAGGTGCAGTGAAGTAAGTCTGCTGCGCCTCAATTCCAGGCATAACCTCTTAGAAATGCGCAAGAGAATCTTCCCGCAACCGCCGCCCTCGAAAGCGGCGGTTTCGCGTTGAGGCACATTACTCCGCGCGCTTCGCCCCGAGATGTTTGCGCAGTTTCGACGGGCCGGCCTTCTTGCGCCCCTTGAACGGGTTGGCCTCGTTTTGCGAGCGCATGAACAGGCGGATCGGCGTGCCCGGCATGTCGAAATCCTCCCGCAACCCGTTGACGAGATAGCGCGAATAGCTGGCCGGCAGCAATTGCGGGTGCGAGCACATCACCACAAAGCCCGGCGGGCGTGTCTTGGCCTGCGTCATGTAGCGCAGCTTGATCCGCTTGCCCTGCGGGGCCGGCGGCGGGTGCTGTTCGAGCATGCCGACCAGCCAGCGGTTCAGCGCCGAGGTCGGCACCCGGCGGTTCCAGACCTCATGGGCCCTGAGAATCGCATCGCGCAGCCTGTCGAGCCCGCGCCCCGTCAGAGCCGAAACCGTGATCAGCGGTGCGCCGCGCAGTTGTGGAAGCAGCCGGTTGAACTGTTCTTTGAGATCGCGCAGCTTGGCCTGCTTGTCGCCTTCCAGATCCCACTTGTTAACGGCCACGACCACCGCGCGGCCCTCGCGCTCGGCCAGATCGGCAATCCGTAGATCCTGTTGTTCGAACGGGATATCGACATCGAGAAGCACGACAACCACCTCTGCGAACTTCACCGCCCGCAAGCCGTCGGAGACGCTGAGCTTCTCCAGCTTGTCCTGCACCTTGGCCTTCTTGCGCATGCCGGCGGTGTCAAAGATCCGGGTCGGCGTGCCGTCCCAGTTCGTCATCACCGAGATCGCATCGCGGGTGATCCCCGCCTCGGGGCCGGTCAGCAGGCGGTCCTCCCCGATGATCTTGTTGATCAGCGTGGATTTGCCCGCATTGGGCCGCCCCACAACGGCAATTTGCAGCGGGCGCGCCTGCGAGGGCGGCTGGTACTGGCCTTCTTCTTCGGCCTCATCCTCGCTCAGGGTCACATCGACCAACGGCTCATTGGTCTCGCTGGTCTCGGCCGCGATCTCGATCAGCGGGCGCAAGACGCTCGCAAGCTCCCCCATTCCCTCGCCATGCTCGGCTGACAGGCGCAGCGGCTCGCCCAGTCCCAGCCCGTAGGCTTCCAGCAACCCCGCCTCTCCGGCGCGGCCCTCCGCCTTGTTGGCGGCAAGGATCACATGGGCGGACTTGCGGCGCAGGATATCGGCAAAAATCTCGTCGGCCGGCAAGACGCCGGCGCGCGCGTCGATCAGGAAAAGGCAGGCATCGGCCATCTCCACCGCGCGTTCGGTCAAGCGCCGCATCCGGCCCTGCAGGCTTTCATCCGTGGCATTCTCGAGACCGGCCGTGTCGATGACGGTAAACTTCAGATCGCCCAGACGCGCCGCGCCCTCGCGCAGGTCGCGCGTGACACCGGGCTGGTCGTCCACCAGCGCAAGCCGCTTGCCGACCAAGCGGTTGAACAGCGTGGATTTGCCCACATTCGGGCGCCCCACAATGGCGAGGGTGAATGACATTTCAATGGCTCCTGAACCGTCAGAACGGCGTCTTACAGGCAAATGCGCCTAACGGAAAGCCGCGAGTTGCCCCTTCTCGGTGACAACATAGAGCGTGCCGTTGACCACGATCGGGTTGGAGGCCGCGCCACCGCGCAACTCCGTTGTGCCCACAAGCGCGCCCGTGGCCGGATCGTAGCTGCGGATCAACCCGTCATCAGAGGCCACCAGAAGCCGCCCACCGGCCAGAATAGGCCCGTAATGGGCATAGACCGTCTGCCGGCGTTTCAGCTTGCTGCGGGTGAAGTAAGGCAAGAGCTCGGACCAGATCTTCTCGCCGGTTCCGGCATCAAGGCGCATCAGCTCGGCCTGATCGGAAATCAGGAACACGCTGTCGCCGGCCGGCCATGCGGGCGAATAGGCCCCTTCGTTCACGGTCCAGATCCGTTCTCCGTTTCTTGCGTCCAGAGCCGCTGCGCGCCCGCCCTGATTGGCCGCGTAAATGCGCCCGTCCACAAGAACCGGATCACCGCTGATATCGGGAATGCTGGCATAGGCTTCGCCGCGACGCTGGCCGACAATCGAGGCGCTCCAGACGCGGATGCCCGATTTCTTGAGCGTGGCCGTCAACTCTCCCGAACCAAACGGGAAGATCACGAGCCGGTCGGAGACAATGGCCCCCGCGCCGCCGTTGAACACCGCGTTGCCGGGCGGGCCCTGAACTTCCCAGAGGATCCGGCCAAGCTTCTGGTCCAGCGCCAGGGCGCGGTTGTCGCGGCTGACCACATAGACCACGCCATCGGCAATGGTGGGCGCGGCGGTGATCGGCGCGTCGAGCTTCTGACGCCACAGCGTGGCGCCGCTGGCCGTATCGAGCGCGTAGAGCTCGCCAAATCCTGTCGTCGCGATCAGCATCTGCTCCGAGACCGCAAGCCCGCCCCCGGAGGCCTCCTTGCTTTTCTCGTTTCCGGGCACCAGTTCGCGGGACCAGATCCGGTCTCCCGACACGGATGTCGCGGTGACGCGCGACGCACTGTCGAGCGTGAAGATACGGTTCTCCAGAACCACCGGATCGGCGGTAATGCGGGCCCTGCGCGAATTGCCGTCCCCGATATCGGCGCTCCAGACCTGCGTCAGTTCGGTGCCCAGTGCGGGATGCTGCAGGAACCGCGCAACCGATCCGTTGCGGTGGGTCCAGCTTTGGTAATTGACCTGCTGGGGCAGCGTGAGCGGCGTGACGGCGCGCGAGGCCGGCGCCTCGGGGGCGGCCGACGCGCGGGCCTGTGCACTGGCCTGTGCCTGCGATCCGGGCAGCGGGTCACGGATGTCAAAGCGCTCGCCGTTGAGCACAAGCTCCTGCTCCGCGCAGGCGGCAAGCGACAACAGCCCAAGTGCCAACACAGCCTGTCTGGAGAAAACCACGATGCCGAGTCCCTTCACAACCTGATCCCGACCAGCGCTCAGCCGCCGGTGAGATCGCCTCCCACGGCCACAATCAACTCTGCGGCGCGTCGTTGCAAGCCCGGTGTCACCTCGGCGTCCACCAGAAGCGACTGCAACAGCGTCACGGCGGCCTCGGTCTCGCCGGTTTCGATCAAGATCAGGGCGCGCTGCTCTTCGGCGAGCGTGCGGAACGGCGCACCGGGGCCCGACAGCGCCTCGAACGCGGCTAGCCGGTCGGAGGCCGGCGCGTCGAGCGTGAGCGCCTGCTTGAAGGCGGCCAGATCGCGGTAGATCGCGGGCGCTTCCGCGGCACCGCTTACAACCGAAAACGCCTGTTCGGCGCGATCCGTATCGGATCCGGCCAGCGCATCGGCGGCCGCAAGATGGCCCGCAATCGCGGCATGTTCCGGCGTTGTGCGCTCTGCGGCCAGAAGCGACTGCCCCTGATCATTGGCCTCGATCGCGGCCAGCATCTGGTCCCCGAAGGACTCGGCGGCATTGCGGTTCTTGGCCTTCTGCCATTCGTTGAACGACGCGCCCCCCACGATCAGCAGCACGGCGACGCCGCCAACCCAGCCCCAACGCTTCAAAAGCGCGAACAGCCGGTCGCGGCGGACCTCTTCGGTGACTTCTTCGATAAAACTGTCTGTGGAGCTCAAGGCTGCCTCCTCCAAGGCTCTGTCTCGGGCCGCAAGCCCGGGGAAACTGTGTATACCGCCACAGGTCTTACAGTGAAGCCGGAAGGCTTGCCAAGAGGCATCGCACGACACCTGTGCAACACGGCACCGATATGCCGGCGCAGACAGGCTTGCGCGGGCATGCCGAACGCAGTAAACTGAACTGGTTGGTTTAGCACCACCTCGGTCCGAAAACGTTTGATTGCGAACAGAAATTCCTTAATACGCGACGGGGGCACACGCCGCCGGAGCCGTGCAACAGGATAGCTGAATGAGACTCTTTCCCATTGTCGTGGCAATTCTTGTTTCGACGATTCTTTATCTTCTGGTGTTCGAGCGCGCACGGCTGGCCAGCCTGACCGCCGGATCCGCGCCCGCCGCGGTGCAAACGCAGGAAGACCCCGCGCCAGCGGAGACACGCGCCGGACCCGCCGCGGCAGAGGAAGCGCGGGTCGTCTCGGTCGTGGCCATGAGATCCACGGCCCGCGACGTCGACAGCGGCGTTTTGCTGCGGGGCCGGACGGAAGCGGCGCGCGTCGTCGATGTGCGGGCCGAAACATCGGGGCTGATCATCTCCGAACCCCTGCGCAAGGGCGCCTCCGTCGACCGTGACCAGACCCTGTGCGAGATCGACCCGGGCACACGTCAGGTGCAGCTCGACGAGGCGCTGGCCCATCTGCCCGAGGCGCAAGCCCGCGTGGCCGAGGCCGAAGCACGCCTGTCGGAGGCCGAGATCAACCTCAACGCCGCCGAGAAGCTGCAGGAAAGCGGCTTTGCCTCCGAGACCCGTGTCGCCTCGACCACGGCGGCGATCAAGGCCGCGCAAGCCGGTGTCGAGACCGCGAAATCGGGCGTGCAATCGGCCGAGGCCGCCATTGCCTTCGCACGCGAAGATATCAGCCGGCTCGACATCAAGGCGCCCTTTGCCGGACTGCTCGAGACCGATACCGCCGAACTGGGCACGCTGATGCAGCCCGGAGCGCTGTGCGCAACGATCATTCAGCTCAACCCGATCAAGCTTGTGGGCTTCGTGCCGGAGGCCGATGTCGCCAAGATCACGCTCGGGGCGGTGGCCGGCGCGCGGCTGATCTCGGACCAGCAAACGCAAGGCACCGTCACCTTCCTGTCGCGCTCGGCCGATCCCCAGACACGGACCTTCCGGGTCGAGATCACGGCCCAGAATGACGATCTGTCGATCCGCGACGGCCAGACCGCCGAGATCCTGATCGCCTCCGAAGGCACCTCGGCGCATCTGCTGCCCTCCTCCGCGCTGACGCTCAATGACGAGGGCACGCTGGGCGTGCGTCTGGTCAATGACGGACGCGCCGGGTTCGCGCCGGTCCAGATCCTGCGCGACAGCCCGCGCGGCGTCTGGGTCACAGGCCTGCGTGAGCGCGAGGAGATCATCGTCATCGGGCAGGAATTCGTCACCGATGGCGTGCGCATCGAGGTCAGCTATCAGGAGGCCACCCAGTGACACGGATCGTCGATTGGGCGGGGGCGCATGCGCGGATGATTATCGCATTCGTGATCATGTCCGTCGTGATCGGCTGGGCTGCCTATTCCAATCTTCCCAAGGAGGGCGAGCCGGATATCGAGATCCCCGCCCTCTTTGTCTCCGTCCCCTTCCCCGGAATTTCCGCCGAGGACAGCGAGAAGCTCCTCGTCAAACCGATGGAGTCCAAGCTGCAGGACCTCGACGGGCTCAAGAAGATCTCCGGCACCGCCGCTGAAAACTACGCCGCCGTCGCCTTGGAGTTCGAGTTCGGCTGGGACAAGTCCAAGATCCTCGCCGATCTGCGCGACAAGATGAGCCAGGCCGAAGCCGAGTTTCCGGCCGGCGCGGACCAGTACACGATCAACGAGGTCAATTTCTCCGAATTTCCCATCGTCATCGTGGCGCTGTCGGGCGATCTGCCCGAGCGGACGCTGCTGCGCGTGGCCAAGGAATTGCAGGACACGCTGGAGGCGCTGCCCCCGGTCCTTGAGGCGGGGCTTGCCGGACATCGCGACGAGCTACTCGAGGTCACCATCGATCCGTTGGCGCTCGAGGCCTATAACGTGACGGCGGGCGAGCTGATCGACGTTGTCACCAACAACAACCTGCTGATTGCCGCCGGTGAGGTGACAACAGAGCGCGGCGCCTTTGCGGTCAAGATCCCGTCGTCCTTCGAGACGACCGCCGATATCTACAGCCTGCCGATCAAGGTCAATGGCGACAGCGTCGTCACGCTGGGCCAGCTGGCCGATATCCGCCTGACTTTTGAGGATCGCGACGGCACGGCGCGGTTCAACGGCAATGACACGGTCGCGTTGCAGGTGATCAAGCGCAAGGGGTTCAACATCATCGACACCAGCCAGCTGGTGCGCGACACGGTTGCCGAGGAACAGACCCGCTGGCCTCGAGAGCTGCGCGACGCCATTCAGGTTGACGTCACGCTCGACCAGTCGAAGACGGTCGACAACATGGTCAACCAGCTCGAAGGCTCGGTGCTCACGGCCATCGCACTGGTGATGATCGTGGTTCTGGCGGCGCTTGGGACACGCTCGGCGCTGCTGGTGGGCTTTGCCATCCCGACCTCCTTCCTGCTCTGCTTCATCCTGCTGGGCGTGATGGGCATCTCGATCTCCAACATCGTCATGTTCGGCCTGATCCTTGCCGTGGGCATGCTGGTCGACGGGGCCATCGTGGTCGTCGAATATGCCGAATCCAGCATCGAACGCGGCGAAGGCCCGATGACCGCCTATACGGGGGCGGCCAAGCGGATGTTCTGGCCGATCGTCTCGTCGACCGCGACGACGCTTTGTGCCTTCCTGCCGATGCTGTTCTGGCCCGGGATCCCCGGTGAGTTCATGGGCATGCTGCCCGTGACGCTGATCTTCGTGCTCTCCGCCTCGCTGATCGTGGCGCTGATCTACCTGCCGGTGATGGGCGGGGTCGCGGGCCGGCTGTCGGCCTTCTTCGAGCGCCGCTCGGGTCAACTGGCCAGCCTGCCATGGTATATCCATTTTGGCGCCATCCTCGCATTTGCCGGGATGCTCGTGGCCGGCGCGTTTTTGATGTCGGGCATGGCGGGCCTGATCCCGACGGTCTTTGCGGGCCTCGACGGGACCCAGATCATCAGTTCGGTCATGCCGGCCCTGATCAAGGCCGTTGTGCTGGCGGGTCTGGCCGCCATCGGGCTGGGCGTCGCGCTGACAGGGCTGGTCATGCTCTTTGCCGCGATCCTCGCGCTGCGGCTGCGCGCGGGCCAGTCGCTCCACCGCCTGTTCCACGGCAAGACACCCCGCGCCGAGAAGCTCAAAGCCGGCTACCGCCGCAGCCCGTTCGGGTTCTTCACGGCCGCGATCGCCAAGAACCCGATCATGCCGCTGGTGGTGATCATGGCCATCGTACTCTTCGTCGGCTCCACCCTGTTTTTCTTCATCAACAACAACAAGGGCGTCGAGTTCTTCGTCGAATCCGAGACCGAACAGGCCATCGTCTATGTGCGCGCCCGCGGCAACCTCTCGCTGGGCGAAAAGGACGATCTCGTGCGGCAGGTCGAGGCGGTCGTCCGCGACGTGGACGGGGTGGACGCGGTCTTTGCCTTCTCCGGCGAGGGCGGGCTGAACACCAATACCGGCGGTGCGACCGGGCCGCTGGATACGATCGGCCAGATCCAGCTCGAGCTGGAGCCGTGGGGCGCGCGCCGCGACGACATCGAGATCCTCGACGAGATGGAAGCCCGCATGGACGCCATCCCGGGCATCCAGACCGAGATCCTCAGTCAGGATCGCGGCCCGTCGCAGGGCAAGCCGGTGACGCTGCGCCTGAAAAGCGACAACTGGATCGACCTGCAGGCCGCAGCCCAGATCGCCCGCGCGCGCTTTGACACCACCACCGGGCTGATCAATATCGAGGACACCCTGCCCCTGCCCGGCATCGACTGGCAGATCGATGTCGATGTGGAAGCAGCCGGGCGCTACAGCGCCAATGTCGCCACCGTGGGCGCGATGGTCCAGCTGGTCACGCGCGGGCTGCTGCTCGACACGATGCGGGTCGACACCTCCGACGAGGAGATCGAGATCCGCGTGCGCCTGCCCGAGACCGAACGCGTGCTCTCGACGCTCGATACGCTGAAGGTGCGCACGCCCGACGGGCTGGTTCCGCTGTCCAATTTCATCACCCGCAAGCCGGTTGCGAAACTGGGCCAGATCGACCGCGTCGACCAGCAGCGCTATTTCGACGTGAAGGCCGATGTGCTCGACGGGCTGACCAACGAGGCCGGCGCCGTGCTCAACCCCAATGAACGGATCGAGGTGCTGACCCGCTGGATCGAGGCAGAGGCCCCCTTCCCCGTCTCCGTCAGCTATGAATGGGCCGGCGACACCGAGGAACAGGAGGAAAGCCAGGCCTTCCTCAGCTCGGCCTTTGCCGCGGCCCTCGGGCTGATGTTCGTGATCCTGTTGGCGCAGTTCAACAGTTTCTACAATTCCATGCTGGTGCTGCTGGCCGTGGTGCTCTCCACGACCGGCGTGCTGATCGGGATGCTGGTGATGGATCAAGCCTTCTCGATCATCATGACGGGGACCGGCATCGTGGCGCTGGCCGGGATCGTGGTGAACAACAATATCGTGCTGATCGACACCTATCAGGAATACAGCCGCTACATGCCGCGGCTCGAAGCGATCGTGCGCACCGCCGAGGCCCGCATCCGCCCGGTGCTGCTGACCACGATCACCACCATGGCCGGCCTCGCCCCGATGATGTTCGGCCTGTCGCTCAATTTCATCGAAGGCGGCTACACCCTCAACTCGCCCACCGCGCTGTGGTGGAAACAACTGGCCACCGCCGTGGTCTTCGGCCTTGGCATTGCAACGGTTCTGACGCTGGTTCTGACGCCCGCGCTGCTGGCCTTGCGGATCTGGATCACCATCGGGGCCTACTCCTCGGCAAGGCAATTGCTGGCACTGGGCTGGCGCGGCTCGCAATCGGCGCGGGATCTGGCGCTGCGCCGCACCGCCGCCAAGGTGCACGACCCGCTGATCCTGTGGTCCGAGCCGGACACGCCCGACACCGCGCTGCCGGAGCCCGGGAAGGCCAAGAAGTCCAAGAAAACGAAGCCCAAACCCTCCGGTCTCAGGGCGGCCGAATAGGCACGATCAGGCCGGAGCGACCGATTCTCGCTTGACCTTGGCCAAGGCCCTGTCAAAACCCTAACCATGGGGACAGGAACTCTTTCCATAAACACCGCCGCGCTGGTCGCGAACTGGCAGGCGCTGGACCGCATGACACAGGGCGAAACCGCCGCTGTGGTCAAGGCCAACGGCTACGGTCTGGGCGCGGGCCGCGTCGCTAAAGCGCTGGCCGAGGCGGGCGCGCGGCAGTTCTTCGTCGCCGTGGCCGAGGAAGGCGCGGCCCTGCGCGCCACGCTGGGCCCGAAACCCGTGATCAATGTCTTTTCGGGGCATATGGACAGCGACACCCAGACGCTGGCCGACCTCAACCTCGTGCCGATGCTCAACTCGCCCGAACAGATCGACCGCCACAAGGCGCGCCTGCCCGGCCACCCGTTCGGCCTGCAGCTCGACAGCGGCATGAACCGTCTGGGCATCGAGGCCTATGACTGGTCCGCCGATCTGGCCGCGGACGCAACGCTGGTGATGAGCCATCTGGCCTGTGCCGACGAACCCGGCCATGCGGCCAATGCCGCGCAACTCAAGGCCTTCACGGAGATGACCGCAGGCCTCGATGTGCCGCGCTCGCTGGCGGCGACCGGCGGTATTCTTCTGGGCGCGGACTATCATTTCGACCTGACCCGCCCCGGCATCGGGCTTTACGGCGGCCTGCCCTTTGAGGCCGCGCAGCCCGTCGTGGGCCTTGATCTGCCGGTCATCCAGACCCGCCGCCTCGAGCCCGGAGAGACCGTCGGCTACGGCTGCACATGGACGGCCTTGCACGACGCGGTGATCGCCACCGTGTCTGCCGGATACGCGGACGGGCTGATCCGGGCGATGTCCGGCAAGGCGCTGCTTTACGCCGGCGCCACGCCCTGCAAACTGGCGGGCCGCGTCTCGATGGACCTGCTGACCGTCGACGTGACCCATCTCGAGGCGGTGCCGGAGACGCTGACGCTTCTGGGCCAGTATCAGGGCGTCGACACCCTTGCCGAGGCCGCCGGCACGATCGGCTATGAAATCCTGACCAGCCTCGGCGGCAGGTATCTGCGGAGCACGGCGCAATGACCAAGCTCCTTGCCGCCATCGGGCACAATGCCCTTGCCACGCTGGCCAGCTTTGGCCGGCTCGGCATCTTCACGATTGCCACCTTCCTGCACGCGCTGGGACGGCCTTTCTATATCCGCGAATTCGGCCACGCGCTTTTGACCGTGGGCTACTTTTCCCTGCCGGTCGTGGGCCTGACGACGATCTTCACCGGCGGCGCGCTGGCGCTTCAGATCTACGCAGGCGGCGCGCGCTTCAATGCCGAGGCCGTGGTGCCGCAGATCGTGGCCATCGGCATGGTGCGCGAACTGGGGCCGGTGCTGGTCGGCCTGATGATCGCGGCCCGCGTGACCTCCTCCATCGCCGCCGAGATCGCGACCATGAAAGTGACCGAGCAGATCGACGCGCTGGTCACCCTCTCGACCAACCCGATGAAATATCTCACCGTCCCACGGGTGCTGGCCGCGCTGGTGGTCGTGCCGGTTCTGGTGGGCATTGGCGACGTGATCGGCATCATGGGCGGCTATCTCGTGGCGACCAAGACACTGGGCTTCAACGAGGCCGCATACCTGCAAAACACCTATGATTTCCTGCAATCCTCCGACCTTGTCTCGAGCCTCGTGAAAGGCTCGGTCTTCGGCGGGATCGCCGCGGTCATGGGTTGCTATTACGGCATGAACTCGGGCCGCGGCGCGCAAGGCGTGGGCCGCGCGACCAAGGGCTCGGTCGAGGCTGCGGCCGTTCTCATCCTTGCGGCCAACTTCGTTCTCACAGGGGTGTTCTTCTCGGCATGATCCGCTTCGACAACATCCACAAGGCCTTTGGCGACAACAAGGTGCTGCGCGGGGTCAATCTCGAGATCCCCAAGGGCGAGAGCATGGTCATCATCGGCGGATCGGGCACCGGCAAATCGGTGGCGCTGAAATGCGTGCTGGGGCTGGTGGAGCCCGATGCCGGCACGATCCTCGTCGACGGCAAGGATTCGCGCACCAAGGACCGCGACGCGTTTCTGGCCCGCTTCGGCATGCTGTTTCAGGGCGGCGCGCTGTTTGATTCCCTGACCGTCTGGCAGAACGTGGCCTTCCGGTTGCTGCGCGGCGCGCTCAAGCGGCCCAAGGAGGAAGCCCGCGAAATCGCCATCGAAAAACTGCGCCGCGTCGGCCTGAAAGCCGATGTGGCAGACCGCTTCCCCGCAGAGCTTTCCGGCGGCATGCAAAAACGCGTGGGTCTCGCCCGCGCCATCGCCGCCGACCCCGAGATCATCTTTTTCGACGAGCCCACCACCGGGCTTGACCCGATCATGGCCGGGGTCATCAACGACCTGATCCGCGAGATCGTGGTGGAAATGGGCGCCACGGCGATGACCATCACCCATGACATGTCATCCGTCCGCGCCATTGCCGACAAGGTCGCCATGCTCCATGACGGGGTGATCCAGTGGACCGGTCCCGTGGGCGAGATGGATGCCTCGGGCGATCCCTATCTCGACCAATTCATCCATGGCCGCGCCGAAGGCCCGATCGAAGCTGTCCGCTAATGCGCGGCATCCGGCCAGACAGCCCAATGCGACGAAAGCCCCTGACCTCATGATGATCGAGTTGCTCGGCGGGGTGGTTCTGGCCGTCATGGTCTTCTCCGCCCTGATGTGGACGCTCTACGGCGCCGTCACCCTGAAAGGGCGCAACCGGCTTGCCCGCATCGCGCTGATCCTCGCCACGCTGGGCGGGATGGCCAGCCTGTCCTACGGCGCGCCCCTGGGCGGCCTGATCTCCGGCATCGGCCTCGTGGGGTTCGGCGCAATCGCCGTCTGGCAGGACGCGCGCTGGTCGAAACTGCTGCCCGCGGCCCTCATCGCCTTCGGGATCGCCCTCATATTCGGCTTGCCGTGGCAGGGGGCATAGGCCACTACTTTTCACATGGCAAAACAGGCTTCCTTCACTTGCACCGGCTGCGGCGCGTCCCACACCAAATGGTCCGGACGCTGCGAAGCCTGCGGGGCGTGGAACTCCATCGTCGAGGAGGCCCCGCTCTCGTCGGGACCGGCAAAGAAATCGCTGGGCACGGCGCGCGGCACGCCCGTTGCGCTTTCGGACCTGTCGTCGCGCGACGCACCGCCCGCGCGGGTCTCCTCCGGCGTGGCCGAGCTTGACCGCGTTCTGGGCGGCGGGCTCGTGGACAGCTCCGCCATTTTGCTGGGCGGCGACCCGGGCATCGGCAAGTCAACACTCCTGTTGCAGGCAGCCGCACGGTTCTCCCGTCTCGGCCTCGACGTGATCTACGTCTCGGGCGAGGAAGCCGCCGAACAGATCCGGATGCGCGCAGCAAGGCTCAACCTGCAGGACAGCCCCGTGCGCCTCGCCGCCGAAACCAACCTGCGCGACATCCTCACGACGCTCGACAAAGAGCGCCCGCAACTTGCGATCATCGACTCGATCCAGACCATGTGGGCCGACAATGTCGACAGCGCGCCGGGCAGCGTCAGCCAGGTCCGCGCCGCGTCCCACGAGCTGATCTCCTTTGCCAAGCGCCGCGGCACCAGTGTCATCCTCGTCGGTCACGTGACCAAGGAAGGCCAGATCGCAGGCCCGCGCGTGGTCGAACACATGGTCGACACCGTGCTCTATTTCGAGGGCGAGCGCGGCCACCAGTTCCGCATTCTGCGCGCGGTCAAGAACCGCTACGGCCCCGCCGATGAGATCGGCGTGTTCGAGATGACCGGACGGGGGCTGGTGGAGGTCACCAACCCTTCGGCGCTGTTTCTCTCGGAGCGCGACAAACCCGCCCCCGGATCGGTGGTCTTCGCGGGCATCGAAGGCACACGGCCGGTGCTCACCGAGATTCAGGCCCTCGTCGCCCCCACCCCCCATTCGCAGGCGCGGCGCACGGTCGTGGGCCTCGACGGAGGGCGTCTTGCGACCATACTGGCCGTGCTCGAATCCCGCTGCGGCATTCCGTTTGCCGGACTCGACGTCTATCTCAATGTCGCCGGCGGCATGCGCGTGAACGAGCCCGCAGCCGATCTGGCTGTTGCCGCGGCGCTACTTTCGGCACGCGAAGACGCGGCTTTGCCCGCCGATACCGTGGTTTTTGGTGAAATCAGCCTCTCAGGTGCTTTAAGACCAGTAACACAGGCAGAAAACCGGTTGAAGGAAGCGTCAAAACTTGGTTTTTCGGCAGCAATCGGGCCCGAGCAGAAGAAACAGGCCTCGGTCAAAGGAATGAAATTGCGGACAATGCCCGATCTGGCGGCATTCGTAAGCGAGGTTTTTGGCGCCGGCTGAGATGCCGGGCAGAGAAAACGCCAAGGGAGAGTGGCATGGAAGGTTTCACCATCATAGACGGGATATCCCTCGGGGTTATCCTGCTCTCGGCAATTCTGGCGTATTCGCGCGGATTTGTCCGCGAACTGCTTGCCATTGCCGGATGGGCCGCGGCGGCCGTCGTGGCCTATATGTTCGCCCCGCAAGCCGTGCCGCTGGCCCGGGAAATCCCCTATCTCAACACGCTGATCGAGGGCTGCGAGCCCGCGACCATCACCGCCTTCGCCCTTGTTTTCGCGGTCGCGCTGGTCATCGTCTCGATTTTCACGCCGGTGTTTGCCGGCGTGGTGCAGCGCTCGGCACTGGGCGGGATCGATCAGGGGCTTGGCTTTCTCTTCGGCATTGCGCGCGGCGCGCTGCTGGTGATCATCGCCATCATTGTCTACGACCGTGCGGTTGTCGATGACACCCTGCCCATGGTCGATAACAGCCGCACCGCGATGATCGTGGACCAGATGTCAGGCCCCATCGACGAGGCCATTCCCAGCAATGCGCCCGGATGGATTGTGAGCACCTATGAAAACCTGATTGCGGATTGCGGATTGCCGTCCGGATCAGCCTCCGGGACTGGCGGAACGGGCAACGGGAACTAAGTGAACGTGACTCTCTGGAACTGAGAGACTATTAGAACCCTGTTACACGTGCATGGATTCGGAGCTGGACCCACATGTCGGATGAAAAAAACTGGATCGCCCACCCGTTCGACGCCTCCAGTCTGGATGACGACAAACTCAAGGAAGAATGCGGAATTTTCGGTGTCATAGGCACCCGGGATGCAGCAAACTTCGTAGCGCTCGGCCTGCACGCGCTGCAACATCGCGGACAAGAAGCCGGCGGCATCGTCTCGCACGACCCCGAACAGGGCTTCAACAACGCCCGCCGCTTTGGCTATGTGCGCGACAACTTCACCTCGCAATCGCTGATGAAAACCCTGCCCGGTCCGCTGGCAATCGGCCATGTGCGCTATTCCACCGCCGGATCAAAGGGCCAGACCGCCATTCGCGACGTGCAGCCGTTCTTTGGCGAGTTCTCCATGGGCGGCGCGGCGATTGCCCATAACGGCAATATCACCAATGCCGATGCCCTGCGCCGCGAGCTGATCGAGCGCGGCTCGATCTTCCAAAGCTCCAGCGACAGCGAATGCATCATCCACCTGATGGCGCGCTCGCTCCAGCGCAACATCCCCGAACGCATGGAAGACGCGCTGCGCCGCGTCGAAGGCGCTTTCTCCGTCGTCGCCATGACCCGCACAAAGCTGATCGGCGTGCGCGACCCGCTGGGCGTGCGGCCGCTGGTGCTGGGCAAGCTGTCGGAAGGCTGGGTGCTGAGCTCGGAGACCTGCGCGCTCGACATCATCGGCGCCGAGTTCGTGCGCGAGATCGAACCGGGCGAGATGGTCGTGATCACCGAGGCCGGCGGCGTCGACAGCACCTTCCCGTTCCGCCCCGCGAAATCGCGCTTCTGCATCTTCGAACATGTCTATTTCTCCCGCCCCGACTCGATCCTTGGCGGGCGCAGCGTCTATGAAACGCGCGAGAATATCGGCCGCGAACTGGCCAAGGAATCGCCGGTGGATGCGGATCTGGTCTGCCCTGTTCCCGACAGCGGCACGCCGGCTGCGATCGGCTATTCCCTGCAATCGGGCATTCCCTACGCGATGGGGATCATCCGCAACCAGTATATGGGCCGGACCTTCATCGAACCCACCGAACAGATCCGCAACATGGGCGTGCGGCTGAAGCTCAACGTCAACCGCGCCCTGATCGAGGGCAAACGGGTCATCCTCGTGGATGACAGCGTGGTGCGCGGCACCACCTCGCGCAAGATCAAGGAGATGATCCTTGATGCCGGCGCCGCCGAGGTGCATTTCCGCATCGCCTCGCCGCCCACCGCATGGCCGTGCTTTTACGGGGTCGACACGCCGCAGCGCGAAAAGCTTCTGGCTGCCACCATGAGCGAGGAAGAGATGTGCCAGCATCTGGGCGTGGACAGCCTGCGCTTCATCACGCTCGACGGGCTCTATCGCGCCGTGGGCGAGGCCGCTGGCCGCGACAAGGACGCCCCGCAATATTGCGACGCCTGCTTCTCGGGTGAGTATCCGGTCGCCCCGTCAGATCAGATTGAAAAGGGCTTCGCGCTGAAAGCTGCGGAGTAACGCAGGCCCGGCGGGTCCCCTGTGCGCTGCCGGCTCAGGCCGGATCTTCCTCGATATCCTGCAAGACCCTGATCCTCAGGATCGTATCGAGATTCTTGCAGAACTCCGGCGGGTCCTGACCCGGTTTGCTGGTCTCGAGCCAATCGCGGCACCTGCCCCCCTGCGGGCATTCAAGGCAGTTGATGACGGTGGATTTGATCTGTTCTTCGATCGCGTCGGGCAGCCGTCTGGCCGGTTGTCTGACGCCAGCCACTTCCAGCATCCAACGTCTGAGTTTCATGCGCTCTTCGAACGCATCCCCACGGGTCTCGGTCTTCTTGCGGCTCAAGGGTTCGCGCTCCCAGCCTTCTGTGTCTTCATAGGCCCTGTCTAGGTCGTCGAAACAGGCCCCTCCTTGATTTCGATCAAGTGCGGGACACAGTAAAAAACAAAAGCGCCGCCCCCCATACGGAAAGCGGCGCCGGAAACTGTCACGGTCATCGTTGGATCAGGAAGCGCGGGCCTTGAGCGCGCGCCACGCGCCGGTGACCACCAGAGCGGCCAGCACGGCTTTCACCACATCACCCAGCAGGAACGGGCTGACCCAGTAGGTCCAGATGCTGCTTGCAGAAGAGCCGACCCATTTCGCATCGATCGCGAAGACCTCGGCCACGGCCATCGGCCAGACGACACCCGGGATATAAAGCAAAGCGGACACCACGATCGCCGTGAGCGCCGTGCCCACAACACCCTTGGCCAGTCCGCGCTCGACCGCGAGACCCGCCAGATAGGCCATCATGACAAAGCCGAGCAGGAAGCCAGCCGTGGGGCCGACCAGATAGGCCAGACCGGCGCCGCCATTGGCAAAGACCGGAAGACCGGCGGCACCCTCGGCCAGATAGGCCAGAAGCGTTGCCGCGCCCAACCGCGATCCGAAGGACAGGCCCACGATGAGGATCGCCAGCGTCTGCAGCGTCATCGGCACCGGAAAGAACGGGACACTGACCTGTGCGGCCAGCGCGATGAAAAGCGAGCCTCCCATAACCATAAGGGCCTTCTTGAGAAGCGTGTCGGAGCCAAATGCGGCTTGTGTCAGTGTCATGGCTGTTCCTTCAGCGGTTGGTCTGCCTTCCGTTTTTGGCATTGCAGCATACAAAGTCAAGCAATCAGGGCTTGAAGTGCCGCCTGTGGGGTGAGAAACGGGGCCCATGACGCAAAACCGAGAAAAAATCGCGCTGGTGACCGGCGCCTCGCGCGGTCTTGGCGCAGCCATGGCCGAAACGCTCGCCCAGCGCGGCTATCACGTGATTGCGCTGGCGCGCACCGTTGGCGGGCTGGAAGAGCTTGATGACCGCATTCAGGCCGCGGGCGGCACCGCCACGCTGGCGCCGCTCGACCTGACCAACGAGGACGCCCTGCGCCAGATCTGCCGGAGCATCTACGACCGCTGGGGCAAGCTCGACCTGCTGGTCCATGCCGCCATCCATGCGCCGCCGCTTTCGCCCATGGCCCATACCGATGAGCGCGATCTCGACAAGACGATCAAGACCAACATCCGCGGCACGGCCCGCATTATCGCCAATACCGAGCCGCTCCTGCGCGCGTCACCGGACGCACAGGCGGTCTTTTTCGAAGATTCCGTGGCGGCCGAGAAATTCCACGGCGCCTATGGCATGAGCAAGGCCGCACAGATCCGCATGGCCCGCAGCTGGGGCGACGAAACCGCGAAATCAGGCCCAAAGATCCACGTGCTCACCCCCGGCCCCATGCCCACGGCCACCCGCGCGCGGTTCTATCCCGGCGAAGATCGCGCGGCCCTCTGCGACGCGCGCACCGAGGCCGCACGGCTGCTCGACGAAATCCTGTAAAGCGGGTGAGACGCGCCGCTCTCTCAGGCGGCGTTCTCTTCCTCGGCGGCCTGCCGGTACCACATCGACGCATAGCGGCCTTCACGGGCCAGAAGTTCGTCATGGGTGCCCTGTTCGGCCAGAACGCCTTTCTCCAGCACGACGATCAGATCGGCATCGGCAATCGTCGAAAGCCGGTGCGCGATGGTGATCACGGTGCGCCCCTCGCCCATCGCGGCTAGGCTTTCCTGAATGTCGCGCTCGGTCTCGCTGTCGAGCGCCGAGGTCGCCTCGTCCAGAAGCAGGATCGGCGGGTTCTTCAAAAGCGTGCGCGCGATGCCCACGCGCTGTTTCTCCCCCCCAGAGAGTTTCAGCCCGCGCTCGCCCACCTGCGTCTCGTACCCCTCCGGCAGATCCATGATGAAATCGTGAATCTTGGCGGCCTTCGCGGCCTCCTCGATCTCGGCGTGGCTGGCCTCCGGCCGCCCATAGGCGATGTTGTAAAGGATCGTGTCATTAAAGAGCACCGTGTCCTGCGGCACGACGCCGATCTGCGCATGCAGGCTGTCCTGCGTGACCTCACGCACATCCTGCCCGTCGATCTTCAGCGCCCCGCCGGTCACGTCGTAAAACCTGAACAAGAGCCGCCCGATCGTCGATTTTCCCGAGCCCGACGGGCCGACAATGGCCACGGTCTTGCCCGCCGCCACCGTCAGGCTGACGCCATGCAGGATCGGACGCGCCGCATCATAGCCGAAATAGATATCGTCGAGCACAACCTCGCCGCCCCTGATCTCGATCTCGCGTGCATCCGGCGCGTCGGTCACATCTGCCGGTTGCCCCAGCAGGTCGAACATCTCGCCCATATCCACCAGCGCCTGCCGGATCTCGCGGTAGACCGTGCCGAGGAAGTTCAGCGGCATGGTGATCTGGATCATGTAGGCGTTGACCATGACGAAATCGCCCACGGTCAGGGTCCCGTTGCTCACCCCGATGGCCGCCATCACCATCACCGCGACCAGACCGCCGGTGATCAGCAGGGACTGGCCGAAATTCAGGAAGGCCAGCGAATAGGACGTCTTGAGCGCCGCCGCCTCATAGCCCTCCATGGCGCGGTCATAGCGGTCCGCCTCGCGCTTCTCGGCCCCGAAATACTTCACCGTTTCGAAATTGAGCAGGCTGTCGATCGCTTTCTGGTTCGCGTCCGTGTCCTGATCGTTCATCTGCTTGCGGATCTTCACCCGCCACTCGGTCACCGCGAAGGTGAACCACACGTAAAGCGCAATCGTCACCGCCACGGCCAGAAGATACCAGATATCGAAGACCACGAAGAGGATCACCGCGATCATCAGCAATTCAAGGATCAGCGGCCCGATCGAGAACAGCAGGAAGCGCAGCAGGAACTCCACCCCCTTCACGCCGCGCTCGATGATCCGGCTCAGGCCACCGGTCTTGCGGGTGATGTGATAGCGCATCGACAGGCGGTGGATATGGGTGAAGGTCTCCAGCGCCAGTTGCCGCAGGGCGCGCTGGCCGACCTTGGCAAAAACCGCATCGCGCAACTGCTGGAAGCCCACATTCATCAGCCGCGCCATCCCGTAGGCCAGCGTCAGCCCGACAGCGCCCGCGCCCAGCATCCACGCGGCAGAGACCGCCTCGCCCGAGAGCGAATCCACTGCGCCCTTGTAAAAGAACGGCGTGACCACGGCGACGAGCTTGGAGATGAACAGGAGCGCCAGTGCTGCCACCACGCGCACCTTCACCCAGCTCTGATCGGCAGGCCACAGATAGGGCGCCACGCGGCGCACGGTGCGCAAACCGCTTTTGCGCAAATCCGCGTTCAGGCGGGCATCACTGACAGGTGTGGGAGGCATATGGCGCGGAAATCCTAGGCTTGTTCCTGATACCTAAGGCGGCAACTGCCGTTTGACCAGCGCCCTGCGGCACAGAATTTTCTCACTCGTCAGGAAGTGAGAAAACCTGACCGGGATAGATCAGGTCGGGATCGCGGATCAGATCGCGGTTGGCCTCGTAGACACGGACATATTGCTCGCCCTTGCCATAGCGCCCCTTCGCAATCGCCCACAGTGTGAAGCCCGGCTGGACCGTGACCGCCTTGACGGTTTCCGACACGACCTCGGTCTGCTCGCGCTGGAACGGGGTCTCGACCCGCGACGTCACGGAGCCATCCGCCGCAACCTCGTCCACGCGCAGCTGGTAAATCCCGGCATCGACATCAGGCAGTGCGGTTTCCCACGTTCCTTCCGGCGAGATCGGGGTGGTCTGGACCGGCTCACCGTCGATATAGACGCGCACGAACCCCGCACTGCTGCCGCGTCCGGCCAGCGCGACCGCTCCGTCGCGGTCATAGGTGATCGTATCGATCACGACATTGCGCACCGGCTCGGCGGTCTCGTCCTTGCGCGGCGCCAGCGGCTGTGGTGCGGGTTGCAACACCTCGACACCGGAGCCATCCGCCAGCACCAGAGCCGGGGCCTCCGGCTCGGCCGTCTCTTCGGCGCGCGCCGCGGCTTGCTCAGATGCGGGCGCAGGCACGGGCGCGGCGGATCCTGCGGCCATCTGTGTCGTGCTCTCGGGCTCTGCCGTGGGCTCTTGGCCCGCATCAGCTGCCTCGGCGGCAGGCGCGGGTGTCTGTGCATCGCTTTCAGCCGACGCCACCTCGGCCACCTCTTCCGTCGCAGGCGCGGCCGGAGCAACTGCCGCGGCTTCAGCGGAAGGTGATGGTGCGGCCCGCGCAATCTCGATCGACGCGTTCGGCGCGATCAGAACCGTGCCACGCGAGGCAATACGCTGCCCGTCGGGCAGCAGCGCGGACAGACCAAGGCTGCGCGGATCTGCAGATTGTCCCAATTCGACGATCACGACGTAATTTCCCGACCTGTCTGCTGTCGCCGTCGCCACGCTCACCCCGTCCAGAAGGATCTCGACGGAACTGCCCTGCGGCGCCACACCGGAGATGACGGTCATGCCATTGGCCTCGACACGCACCACATCGAAAGCAGGCGGATCCGGCTCCGGCGTCTGGCTCACAGCTTGCGTGGCCTCTTCGCCTTCCTTTGGTGTGTCCTGCGCCTGTGCGGTTGCCGTGCTGCCCGCGGGCGCCTCGTCCGAAGTGGCCTCTGCCTGAGTTTGGGGCTGGGCCGGGGCTTGGGCCGGCGCCTGTTCCTGCGTCTGGGACTGGGACTGGGACTGTGCTACCGGAGCACTCTGCGCAGGTTCAGGTGCCTGTGCGGCGCTTTCGGCGGGCGCGGGCGCGGCCGGCATTTCGCGCGCAACCTGCTCTGGGATTGCCTCGTCTTCAACCCTCACGTCTGACGGCAAAAGATAGAGAACCACAGCGGCGATCAGGACCCCCGCGACGATACCCCAAGTCACCGCACCCGGACCGCGTATACCCAATTGCGACCAACCGGCCATTTGTATTTCCTTTTCCCCGATTTGCGCAATGCAAACACCCTGCTTGTGCGAGTCTATCAGCGTGGGTATCACAAGGCAAAACATGGGACTGAAGGGAACCACGATGTCGTCAATCTGTGTCTTTTGTGGTTCTCGCTTCGGCAAGAACGGATCCTACAAGGCCGCCGCCGAAGATCTGGGCAAGGCCATCGCGTCCGAGGGCATGCGTCTGGTCTATGGCGCGGGCGATGTCGGGCTGATGGGAACGGTCGCACGCAGCTGTCAGGACGCGGGCGGCGAGGTCTTCGGCGTCATCCCCGTGCACCTGTTCGACCGGGAGGTCGGCAAGCGCGACCTGAGCACCTTCGTGGTCACCGAGAACATGCATGAACGCAAGAAGGTCATGTTCATGAACTCCGACGCGATCGTGGTCCTGCCCGGCGGGGCCGGCTCGCTCGATGAGTTCTTCGAAGTGCTGACATGGGCGCAGCTCGATCTGCACACCAAACCGATCTTCATCCTGAATATCGACGGCTACTGGGACCGGCTGGTGGCGCTTGTGGACCAGATCGTGGAGGACGGCTTTGCCGACGCCTCGCTCAAGGACCTGTTTGCCGTGGTCGCCACCGTGCCGGAGCTGATCGAAGCCCTGCCGCGCAACGGCGCCTAGACCTTTCCCGCCGCTCGGCCCCCACCGCCGCACGCACGAAATGCTCGCGCGGGTCTGACCAAGTTGTGATGCGGCAGTTACGCGCCGGTTTGCTACGCTTGCGGCAGAATCGCGACCCACGCCCCTGTCGCGACCCTGCAACGGAGCCCGACATGCGACCCATCCTGCCCACAGCCTTTGCCGCGCTGACCCTCGGCCTCGCCCCACCGGCCCTCGCGGCCGAAGGCGAACGCGTCCAGATCCGCGGCGAGATCATCGACACATGGTGCTATTATTCCGGCGTCATGGGCGGGCCGGATGCCGTGGTCGGCTCTGCCCACCACACCTGCGCACTGTGGTGTTCAGCGGGCGGCATTCCGGTCGGGCTTCTGGGCGAGGACGGGCAGGTCTACATGGTGCTCAAGATCGAGAGCGACGACGGCTCCGCCAGCGGCGACACCCAGCTCAGCCTCGCCAGCCACGAGATCTCTGCCGACGGCATGCTCTACAAGCGCGACGGGCTGAACTACCTCGTCGTGGAGAAGGTGGTCAGCGATCTCGGCATCACCAATCACACCCATGAAGATTTCGGCGTCGTGCCGGGCTTCGCCATTCCCAAACCCAAGCCGTGAGGGACCGGTCATGAAACGTTTGCTCGCCCTGCTCTGCTGCCTCGCCACCCCCCTTGCGGCGCAGGATTTCTCGCAAGGATCGGAAGCCAAGACATGGAACCTCTATGCCGAAGTGCCCGCCCGCTTCGAGGCGCAGGTCGTGGACATCCTGTGCACCCTGACCGGCGATTGCCCTGACAATTGCGGCGACGGCCGCCGCCAGCTGGGCCTGCTGCGCAGCGCCGACGATGTGCTGGTCTTCCCCAACAAGAACTCCCAGCCCGCCTTTACCGGGGCCGCGGTGGAGCTTCTGCCCTTCTGCGGGCAAAGCGTGGAGGTCGACGGGCTGATGATCGAGGATCCCGATCTCGCCGCCACCAATATCTACCTGGTCCAGAAAATCCGCGCGACCGGCGCCGAAGACTGGATCCGCGCCAACCGCTGGACCAAGGAGTGGGCCCGAAAGCACCCCGAAGCCAAGGGAAAAGGGCCGTGGTTCCGCCGCGACCCGCGGGTGAATGCCGCGATCGCACAAAGCGGCTATACCGGTCTGGGCGCCGAGGCGGATGCCGCCCTGATCAAGGAGTTGTTCGAGTGATCCGCCGTCTTCTCCTCGCCGCCGCCCTGAGCGCGTCCGCCACCACGGCACAGGCCGCGGGCCCCGAGACCACGCCCCTGCCCTTCGACGTGGGCGGCGCCTTCGAACTGGTCGACCAGACCGGCGCCCCGCGCACACAGGCCGATCCCGAGGGCCAGCTGCAACTGCTCTTTTTCGGCTATGCCAACTGCCAGCAGATCTGTTCGGCCGCTTTGCCGCTGATGGCAGAGGTCACGGATACGCTGGCCGAGGACGGCATCCCCCTGCGCCCCGTCATGATCACGGTCGATCCCGCCCGCGACACGCCGCGGACAATCGGTCCGGCCCTTGCGCGCCACCATGCGGCCTTCGTCGGCCTGACGGGGTCCGAGCCCGCCCTGCAGGTGGCCTATGACGCCTTCTCGGTCACCCGCGAGGAATTGTTCACCGACCCCGAATACGGTCCGGTCTATTCGCATGGCAGCTTTCTTTACCTGCTGAACGCCGAGGGCGCGGTTCTGACGCTGCTGCCGCCGGTTCTGCCCGCCTCGGAAATCCACCGCATCGTGCAGCGCTACGCATCCGCAACATCCAGCTGACAAGGCGAAGCCCCGGGCCGCGGCTACTCGGCCGCGATCGCCTCACCGGCCTCCAGCACTTCGCGCATGCGGCTGCGTTCGGTCCGCGCCGCGCGAATGATATCGGGGGCGTTGAACACCTCCGCCGTGCCCATCTGGCGCGCCGTCCATGCAAACCGGGTCAGGCGCAGCCCGCTTGCCGCTGACAGCGGCACCGACAGCGCAAGGCTCAGCGCAATCGGGATCAGCCAGAGGGTGACAAGCCCCTGCACCATGCCCACGACCAGCCCCGCACCGATCACCGTCTCGAGCGCATGAAAGCGCAGCAGCGTGCCAGGCCCGTATTTCCCGCCACGGCGCAGTTGGGGCTCCCAGTTCTCGCGCTTGCCGATCAGGCTGCGGAGCACCGCGATGCTCTGCTGGACCATCAGGATCGGCGCATAGGCAATCGAGGCGATGATCTCGGTCAGAAGCGACAGCAAAAACTGCCCCGCCCCGCCCAGATCGCGCAACCGGTGCCCGGCCCGGCCCAGCGCCGTTGCGCTGAGGAGTTTCGGGGCCAGCAGCATCCCGTACATAAAGAGCAGGATCATCACGTTGGAGACATGCGGCAACTCGGGCCAGGAGACCTGCGGATTGGCGCCGGAGAAATAGCGGATCACGTTGCTTTCCTGCCCGGTCCCGATCAGCGCCCATGCGCTGAGCAGCAGGAACCATGCGGGCGACAGCAGGTAGCTCATGGCGCCGTGGAACAGGTGAAAGCGGGTGATCGGATGAAAGCCCTTCGAGCCCATGATATTGAGATGCTGGAGATTGCCCTGACACCAGCGCCGGTCGCGGCGCACATAGTCGATCAGGGTTGCGGGCGTCTCCTCGTAGCTGCCCTCGACGCGCGGCAGGAACCGCACCGCCCAGCCGGCCCGCCGCAAAAGCCCCGCCTCGACGAAATCATGGCTCAGGATCAGCATGTCCTTGGCGCGCAGCGTGTTGAGCCGCGGCAACCCCGCACAGGAGGCAAAGGCCGCCGTGCGGATAATCGCGTTATGGCCCCAGTAATTGCCCTCGCGGTCGGCCCAGCGCGCCAGCCCCTCGGCCAGTGGCCCGCCATAGATCGTGCTGGAAAACTGCTGGATCCGCCCGAACACCGTCTCGGCGCCGAAGAGCCGCGGGAAGGACTGGATCAGACCTGCAGACGGATCGGCGGCAAGCTCGTCTGCCAGTGCGAGAATGGCCGCGCCGCTCATCAGGCTGTCGGCATCGAGCACCAGCATCGCGTCATAGCCGCCGCCCCAGCGCTCGACCCAATCGGCCAGATTGCCCACCTTGCGGTCGGTATTGTCGGGCCTGCGCCGGTAATGCAGCCGGATATGCTCGGGCAGGCGCGCGCGCAGGCTGGCAAAGGCGCGCAGCTCCTCGGTCGCGATGGCCTCGTCGCGCGTGTCCGACAGGATGAAGAGCGTAAACTCATGGGGCTGCGTGCGCCGGTCGAGATCCTCCAGCATCGCGCAGGCATTGCCAAACACATCGGCCGGCACCTCGTTGTAGATCGGCACAAGCAAAGCCGCCGAGATCGGCGCGGCACTTTCGGTGCCGTCACGCGCCACGGGCCGCCGCACAAGGTTCACAACGCCCACCATCACGGTGCTGACCGACAGCGAGATCCAGAAAAACGTCACCGCGACAAGGCCGATCAGAAGCCCCTCGAACAGCGTCAGCCCATCCATGGCGAACCAGTCGGTGAAGGCCGCGATCAGCCCCAGCGTGGTGAGACCCGCCGGCAGAAAGGTGGCCCAGCGCCAGCCCGGCGTCTCGGCGCTGCGCGCCAGTTCGGGCGCCTGCAGATCGCGGTAGGCCACGGAGAAATCCTGTATCGGGCGGGCCAGCGGCTGCTCCGGCGGCATCATCGGCTCGGCCCGTATCGCACCCAGACGCGTCATGCGGCCGTCCACCGGTAAAGCCAGACCTCGGTCAGCGAGCGCCCGCCGCGGGTCAGCTGCGCACGCATCTCGACCGACCGCGCCGTGCCGGGATCGAAACTGAAGGCCAGCCGGACCCCGCCGGTGCCCGGATTGCGCTGCAGGATCGGTTTGGAGACCGTGCCGCGGTTGACGCTGACAAACCGGTTCACGCTTTCGAGATCCTCCGCCAAGGCCGGATGGGCGGCAAAATCGACCGTCACCACGTTCTTTTCGCCGTCGAACCCCTTGCCCATGCGTGTGTTGATCACCGGCGCCACGTCGCGCGGGCGCGGCGGCTCCCCGCCCCAGGCCATCTCGTAGCTCATCTGGTGGGGCTTGCCGGGCGCCAGCGCCTCCCGCGGGCGCCAATAGGCCACCATGTTGTCGTAGATCTCGCGGTCCGACGGGATCTCCACAAGGGTCACGCTGCCCTTGCCCCAATCCTCGCCCGGCGTGATCCACAGCGACGGGCGCTTGTGGTAATGCGCCTCGAGATCGGCAAAATCCTCGGCGCGGCGCGTGCGCTGCATCAGGCCGAAGCCGCGCGGCCCGTCATCGACGAAGCTCGAAATCTGCAGCTGCGCGGGATTGGCCAGTGGCCGCCACAGCAGCTCACCCGCCCCGTTCCAGACCATCAGCCCGTCACTGTCATGGACCGCCGGACGGAAATCGTCGAACCGGTTGCGGTTGGTCTCGTCAAAAAGAAACATCGAGGTCAGCGGCGCGATCCCGACATGATCCAGCGCCACGCGCGGATAGAGCGTCGCCGTCACCCGCATGCGCGTCACCGGGCCCGGTGTGATCTCGAAATGATACGCGCCGGTCACGGACGGGCTGTCGAGAAGCGCATGCACCCGCATCCCCGTGTCGCCGGGCGCAGGCGCCTCCATCCAGAAATGGGTGAAGTCGGGGAATTCCTCGCCCGCAGCCTCGCCGGTATTGAGCGCAAGGCCCCGCGCCGAGAGCCCGTAATTCTGCCCCGTGCCGATGGCCCGAAAGTAGCTGGCGCCCTGAAAGACGGCGAACTCCTCGAAAATCCCCGCCTGCCGCAGTTCCGAGCGCAGCCGGAACCCCGAATAACCCATCGTGTCGTCTACCGGCAGGTCGGGAAACCTGTCCGTCTTGTCAAAGAGGCCCAGATCGAAGCCCAGCGTGCGGGCCCGCCCGCCCTCGACAATGCTGATCTCCACCGCGCGTGGAAAATAAAGCCCCGGATGAAAAAAATCGGCCTGAAAGGGGCGGTCTTCGCCGGTCCAGAGCCCCTTTTGGGAATTGAACCAGATCGCGCGGTACTGGTCATAGGTCAGCGCGCGCCACTCCTGCGGCACCTGCGGCATCGGCCGGTAGGCGGATTTCGCGCGCCGCGCGGCCTCGCCTTTCAGCCATGCGGCGGAGAACGGACGGTCCTTGCCCTTGAACTTGGGCATCGCCCACGCCCCCTGCCCGGCCATCGCACCGGCGGCGGCCAGAAGCGCCAGAAAGCTGCGGCGCGAGAGGCTCATATCGCCCCGGCCCCGGATTTGCGCACCCGCCACGGCTGGGTCTTGATCCACGCCACGAAATAGGCGACCGCGATCAGCGCCGCGATGCCCGCGACATTGACCAGCGAGGTCTTCAGCGTCGAGCGCCCGATCTGGTCGAGGACAAACCCCGCGATCCGCGCAAACACCATCGAGAAGACGAACACGGCCAGTGATTGCTGCCCCACTTTCATGATCACCGTCACGACCCTGTCCCAGATCCGCGCACCAAGGCCCGCGCCCGAGGCCATCAGGCGATGCCCGCCCTGTCCGGCCACAACCCATGCCAGATAGGCCAGCGCGAGGAAATGCACGTAGCGCAGGATCCCGAAGTCGGACTTGTTGATCCAGCCCTTGTTATCGATCCGCCATTCCAGCGCCCAGCGGAACCCGAATTCGCGAATGCCGATATTCGACAGCGGAACATTGGCCAGAACGATCACGGCGGCGAGCGCGATCAGCCAGCCCGTGACCGGCGGCGCGGGGATCCAGCCGCGCATGAAGGCAAACCCGGTGAAGAAAATCAGCTGCCAGCCGAACGGGTTGAAGAACCACTCCCGCGCCGACCACGGCTCGGCGGGAAAGTTCAACGCCATATGCTCCGCCCCGAGCCCCGCCAGAAGCCGGCCCTGTGCAAACAGCCAGACCGTGGCGATCACCGCAAAGGTCAGCGGGACGCTGATCCGGCTGAGCGCCATGACCAGCGGCATCATCACGAGGATCGCAAGATACATCGGCAGGATGTCGAAATAATTCGGCACATAGGTGAGGGTGAAAAGCCCGATGATGTTTTGCGCAGGCTCACGGAAGAACGGCACGAGGTTCAGAGAATTGGTGTAGTTCTTGTCGAACAGCCCGGTGGAATCCCACAAAGACAGCATCATCGCGATCGTGAAAAACATCGCGATATGCGCCCAGTAGACCTGCCAGACCCGAAACCCCACCCGCGCGGTGCCGAGCGTCCATCCGGCGCGGTCGTAAGTGCGCCCGAACGCGATGGCCGACGCCATACCCGAACAGAACACGAAGATCTCGGTGGCGTCCGAGAACCCCCAGCGCGCCGGAATCCAGCTGGTGAAGAAATTCCCCGGCGTATGGGCAAACAGGATGATAAACATCGCGATGCCGCGATAAAAATCAAGACGCGGGTCGCGCTTGCTCGCGGGGAGGGCAGCCGGCGCGGACAGACCGGCCTTGGGCGAAGCCGTGTGCGCCGGAGAAATCGTGGTCATCGTCATCTTATCCCGGCACCTTCATTCCGCAGCGAGGTGGTCGTTGCGCGCCGCCTTGGCCTGCGCCTGCGCGATCATCTCCATGCGCGCGGCGCAATACCCGTCCTCGCGCCCGCCCCGCCGCGCCATCCGGTCGCGCAGGATCAGCTCGGCCTCGTTCAACAGGCCCGCGCGGATGCCGCTGTCGATGGTCAGGCGCTCGAACACGTCGCGTTGCGCATGGCTGCCGCCGATCCGCTGCATCGAATGGCGCGCATGGGCGAGGTTGAGAAACGCCGTCTTGTAATCGCCCTCGCCAAAGGCCTCCAGCCCGGCCGCCGCACTCAGGCCCGGACGGGCCATGCGCAGATCCATCTCGCAGCTGCCGCGCTGCGCATCGCGGTAGATCCGGTCCATCAATGTCGTGATCGCCTGTGCGCGCCCGCCGCCGATCAGCCCCAGCAGGTAGTGCAGATCGGCAAAGATCAGGCAGCCATCCTCGGTGCGGTTGGCGGAGATCTCGGCCAACTCCTCCCAGCGCGCGCCCACATCCACGCCGTCCAGTTCGAGGCGGGACAGAAGCGAGGTGGCGTTGGATATATCGCGGTAATCGTCGGTCTTGTCCTGACGGATCTCGTGATCATAAAGCGCCAGCACGTCCTGATGCTGGCCAAGGTCGAGATGCATCAGCGCCTTGTGCCACCAGACATGGTAGCGGAAATTGTTGCAATGCGCCCAAGCGCTCTCGCGGCCCTCCAGCCAGTCGAGCCCGCCCGCCGCATCGCCGGTCATGTCATAGACATGGGCCACCGCATGCAGGCCCCACGCATCATCCGGCCTGAGCAAAAGCCCCTGCTGCCCGACCAGTCGGGCGCGGGCGAAATCGCCGTTTTCTTCCAGAGCGAAAGCATGGCACCCCATCAGGTAGCCCAACCCCGCGTGATCGGACCCGTAGGCCGGCATCACCGCTTCAAGCGACCGCAACATGCCCGCCGCATCCCCCAGGACAAAGCGGATCGCGTGGCTCAGCTTCATGGCAAGCGTATCGGCGGGATGCTTGGCCAGAACCTCTTCCAAATGGGCGATGGCCGCGCCCGGCTGGCCTTCGAGCCACGCGCCCAGAGCGTCGATGAACCCGCGTTCACGCTCCGACACCGCGACGCGCGCGGCGGCCCCTTTCGCGGCCACGTACCCTTCGCGCGCGGTCTCGACCAGTTCGCGCCGGCCCAAAAGCAGGTAGAACAGGCCCTTGACCGCGTGGCCCAGCGCGAAATCGGGATCGGCGGCGAGGGTACGGGCCAGATGCTCCGGCGTTGCCGCGCCATGGGCCATGAAGGCCTGCAAGGTCGCGTTCCACTCCTCCAGCGCCATCAGGTCTTGCAGTGACGTGGTCTGGCCGTAGATATCCCGGAGCATGGCGGTTTTCCGATTCTGTTAAGGCAGCGGAACTGCTGCCCCTTCAGGCATAGCGAACTGTTGAAACCGGTAAATATCGCGGCTCGGAGAATAACGGGCATGTGATGGGACTCGATCAAACGGTGATCGAAACCGGCGGTTTTTCGGGTGTTTTGCCAAGGCCAAGCGCCCCGGAGCGGCCATTTCGCGACGTGTTTCAGCCCTGAAAATCAGATCCGGCCGTCATATCCCTGCCGGTCGATCAGCGCCGCGATCACGCTGAACCCCTCTGCCGCCAGCGCTTCTTGCAGCGCCGCGCGCAGTTCGGTGCGGTTCGTCACCTCGTGGCCGTGCCCGCCGAACGCCCGCCCGATCGCCGCGAAATCATGGGTGCCGAAATCGACGCCCGTGTTGCGCATCTGGCGCTGGCGCTGCTTGAGCTCGATCAGGGCGAGCGAGCTGTCGACAAAGACCACGAAGATCGTGTTCAACCCCATCTCGGCTGCCGTCGAGAGCTCACCGGCCACCATCAGCATGCCCGCGTCACCCGCGAAGCTCACCACCGGCCGCTCCGGCGCGGCGTATTTCGCGCCCATGGCCAGCGGCGCGGCGCAGCCCATGGTACACAGGCCCGAGGATTGCAGCAGCGTCGCGGGTTCGCGGCAGGACCACATCTGGCTGAGCAGGATACGGTGCGCCCCGCTGTCCACCGTGGCGATCGTCTCGGGCGGCAGAACCGCGCGGCATTCGGCGATCACTCCGGCCGGCCCCCACGCATCGCTCTGCGGGAACGCCGCGCCCAGCGCCGTCCTGAGTGCCGCAACCTCGCCCTCTGGCCATGTTTCGCGCGGCGCAAGGCCTTTGCCCAGCGCCTCCAGCGCGGCGCCGGTGTCCGCAATGAAGCTCAGCGTTGCCTGATGCATGTAGTGGTGGTTGGGCGCGGCCGTGATGTCGATCACCTTTGTCACCGACGGATCCCACACGTCGCGCCATCCGGTGCGCATCTCGATCGGGTCATAGCCCACGCCCAGCACCAGATCGGCCGATGTCACGAAGGGCAACAGGTGGCTGTCGGCCAGCGGCGACAGGCCCGCGGCGCCAAGGCTCAGCGGATGCGCCTCGTTAATGACGCCCTTGGCCTTGTAGGTGGTGATCACGGGGATGGCGAAGCGCTCGGCAAAGGCGCAGAGCGCGGCGCTGCTGGCGTCCTTGATCACATCGAGGCCCGCAAGGATCACCGGGCGGTCTGCCGCGGCCAGCCACGCCCGCGCCGTCTCGAGATCCGGCCCCGCGGGCGCCACGATGCCGGCGGGCGCGCGGCGGGTGGTCTGCACGGCAACCTTGGTGTCGGCCACAGAGATCGGCACGTCGATATGGACCGGCCCCGAGCGGCCCTCGAGCGCAATGCCCAGCGCCTTGTCGGCAATCAGGTCCGCGCCCGGCGCGGTCAGGGTGAAGGTGGCCTTGGTGATCGGCGCGAACACGGCGCGGTGATCCAGCACCTGATGGGTGTAGCTCAGCGCCTCATCGGCATCGACACAGCCCGTCAGAACGATCATCGGCACGCGGTCCTGCTCGGCATTGGCCACGACATTCACGCCATTCATCGCCCCCGGCCCGACCGTGGCCACAAGGATCGCCGGCGCGCCGGTCACGTGATGCGCCCCCTCCGCCATGAAGCCGGCGGCGTTCTCGTGCTTGCAGAGCACGAACTCGATCCCCGCGCGTTCCAGCGCATCGATCAGGGTCAGAACCTCGCCGCCCGGCATGCCGAAAGCGTGACGGCAGCCCGCCTCGTAAAGCCTGCGGGCAACAAGATCGGCGGCACGCACCATGTCAGACATTCTCAAGGGCCTTTCTGAACAGTCGGGCAGAGCCTAGCGGCCCTGCGCATCGGCAGCAATCGCCGCGAAGATCGCATCGATCATTGTCGCGTGGGGTTCTTGCGTTTCAAGCATGGCCCGGTTCCGGCAGCCGGACAGATCGGCGGCGCTGGTCGGGCTGGCAAAGGCGGCGGCGAGACGTGTGGGCATGGGATCCTCGGGGCTGTGCCTTCCCATGCCAAAGCCACCGGACACGCGCCAATCAACTTTCCGGCACTGGCGCTGGCACCGGGGTTGGCGCTGGTGCAGAGGCTGGGGTTGGCGGTTCGGCAAAGAAAAACCCCGCCGGCGCAAGCTCGGCGGGGTTCTGAAACAGGCAAGACCCCATGCGGGGTCAATCGCGCAAGATTACATGCGCGAGGCGACGTTTTCCCAGTTCACGAGGTTGTCGAGGAAGTTCGTCAGGTAAGCCGGACGCTTGTTGCGGAAGTCGATGTAGTAGGAGTGCTCCCACACGTCGCAGCCCAGAAGCGCGGTCTGGCCGAAGCAGAGCGGGTTCACGCCGTTCTCGGTCTTGGTGACCTTCAGGCCGCCATCTGCATCTTTCACGAGCCACGCCCAGCCGGAGCCGAACTGGCCTGCGCCCGCGGCGGAGAATTGTGCCTTGAACTCGTCAACGGAGCCGAAGCTGTCTTTAAGCGCGGCTTCCAGCTCGGACGGCATGGAGGATTTGCCCGGGCCCATCATTTCCCAGAACTGGTTGTGGTTCCACAGCTGGCTGATGTTGTTGAAGATGCCGTTCTGGGCAACCGCACCGGCATGATAGGTGCCGACGATGATTTCTTCGAGGCTCTTGCCCTCCCACTCGGTGCCGGCGATGGCAGCGTTGCCATTGGTCACATAGGCATTGTGGTGCAGGTCGTGGTGATACTCGAGCGTCTCTTTCGACATGCCGTTCTCGGCCAGCGCGTCATGAGCGTAAGGAAGATCGGGAAGTTCAAAAGCCATTGTCTGGGCCCCCTTGGTCAACGTTTAAATCCTGCCTGTCTACTGAGGGCGATGGCGGCCAAGGTCAAGTCTCAATCTGGAGCTTCAAATGTTGCACATCGCGGGCGGGCGCTGCGCGAATGGCGGGCCGGGCGTGCCTCCGGCGGGGATATTTGGCAGAGACATGAAAGCCGCGGGGCGCTCTCAAGGCGTCGGATTATCCGATTTTCTGCCGGGCAATTGTTTCCAAAATGGAAACAATAGGGCCCTTAAGCGGTCTTGATTGTTGCTTGTTTCGAGAGCGCCGGCGTCAGTGAAACCCGACTTCGCTGCCCGGGGAGGACGCGGTTTTCAGAAGATCGAACACATATTGCGCGACCGAGCGGAAGCAGATCAGCTCAAACCGGTCCGGCGCGCGCATCCAGAAGGCCGCAGGCACCTGCGCCAATCGCGTGCGGCGCAGCTGGCCCGGGCCGAACCGGTCTTCGGCCAGATCGACCGGCGCGAGCTTGGCGAGAACCTCCCGCGCGCCCTTGCCGCGGATCGAAAAGACCGCCCGTGCGTCCGAGACGTTCACCGCGAGCGCGTGTTCCCCCGAAAGCCGCTCCGCCAGTTGCGCCGTGGCGGCGGGGGCGTCGGCGTAAGGGGTCATGATCAAAAGCTCGTCGGGCGACATCCAGGCCACCGCATGGTCTTTCCTGCTGAGGCAGGCGCGCTGTCCGGGGACATCGAGGCCCGAGACGTCCTTTACGGCGGCGGCCACCGCCTGAGACGACAGATCGCCCCGCAGCGTGATCATGCCGCGCAGTCCGGCTTCCTCGATCAGGGCGATCCCTTCGGCGCGGGCCCCGCTCAGGGCGCTGGTTGGCTCAGACATTCTGCTTCTCCCCGTCCGGATCATAGAAGACCGGGCTGACGATTCTGGCCTGGACGATTTTGCCTTCCACTTTCGCGAAATCGAGCACCTCGCCCATCCGGTCCGGCCCGTTATGCACCAGCCCCATGGCGATGCCGCGATCGAGCGTCGGCGAATGGTAGGTCGAGGTCACCCGTCCTTCGGTGTTGCGCTGTCCGTTCTCATTGTCGCCCGCCGCGACCGCGTAGGCCCCGTCGGGCAGCACCGAGCCGTCGAGCGTCTCCAGACCGACAAGCTTCCAGCGGTCCGGATCGGTCATATGGCTGCGCTCCTGCGCGCGTTTGCCAAGATAGTCGTCCTTTTTCTTCGAAATCGCCCAGTCGAGCCCCAGATCCTGCGGGATCACCGTCCCGTCGGTCTCGTCCCCGATCATGATGAAGCCCTTCTCGGCGCGCATCACGTGCAGCGCCTCGGTGCCGTAAGGGGTGATGTCCCACGCCTCACCGGCCTCCAGCAGCGCATCCCAGAAGGCGCGGCCCTGACTGGCCGGCACGGCGATCTCGAAGCTCAACTCGCCCGAGAAACTGATCCGGAAGACGCGGGTGTCAAAGCCGCCGATCCGGCCGTCGGCCCAGCCCATGAACGGCAGCGCCTCCTTCGAGACATCCATGCCGCCCAGCTTTTCCAGAAGCGTCCGCGCGTTGGGCCCGACCACGGCAAACTGGGCATATTGCTCGGTCAGGTTTGCGGTATAGACCTTCCAGTCCCACCATTCGGTCTGCAGCCACTCTTCCATATGGGCATGGATCCGGTCCGCCCCGCCCGTGGTGGTGTGACACAGCCACGTGTCCTCATCCAGCCGCGCCACGACGCCATCATCGGTCAGAAACCCGTTTTCCGTGCACATCAGCCCGTAGCGGCACCGGCCCGGTTTCAGGGTCGACATCATATTGGTGTAGAGCATGTCGAGGAAGCGGCCGGCATCCGGTCCCTTGACGATGATCTTGCCCAGCGTCGACGCATCGAGAAGCCCGAGGCTGGCACGGGTGCCCCGCACTTCGCGCTGGACCGCCTCCTCGACGCTTTCGCCCTTTTGGTTGTAGCAATAGGCGCGGCGCCAGTGGCCGACGGGCTCCCAGTAGACGCCGTTCTCCTCGGCCCAGTCATGGGTCACGGTGCGGCGCAGGGGCTGGAAAATCTCGCCGCGGGCCTCGCCGCCGATCGCGCCCATGGAAATCGGCGTGTAGGGCGGGCGGAAAGTGGTGGTGCCCACTTGCGGGATATCGGCGTTCAGGCTGTCGGCCAGAACCGCCAGACCGTTGATGTTGCTGAGCTTTCCCTGATCGGTCGCCATGCCCAGCGTGGTGTAGCGCTTGGTGTGTTCGACGCTCTCGAAGCCTTCCTGCGCGGCCAGCTGCACGTCCGAGACCTTCACATCGTTCTGGAAATCGAGCCACATCTTGGAGCGCAACCCGATCCCCGCGCCCTGCGGCATTTTCCAGACCGCGGCCATCGGCGCCATCTCCACATCCGCAGCCTTCGGGGCGGCACTGCGTTTCGGCGTACCTCCGGTCGCCTTGGCGGCGGCCTTGCCGGCGGCATCGGCGTCGCGCAGCGCGTCCGCAAAGCCCATCGCGCCATTGGCAAATCCCGCGACGCAGACAAAGCCCTGCCCGTCGGCGCCCAGCGGAGGCCGGGACGGATCGGGGCGGAAATGGGCATGCGCGTCATCCCAGACAAGCTTGCCACCGCAATGGGACCACAGATGCACCACCGGAGACCAGCCGCCGGACATGGCGACCGCATCACAGGGCACCAGCGACATGGATTTGCCCTCGCCGGCCTGCGGGCAGATCTCGACCCCTGTCACACGCTTGGAGCCATTGACCTTGGCGATGCCCTTGCCGGTCTCGACGCGGATGCCCAGCGCCCGCGCCTGCTCGGCCAGCGCGCCGCCGCCGTCGGGCCGTGCGTCAAGGATCATCGGCACTTCGAGGCCTGCTTCCTTGAGCACCAGCGCGGTGCGGTAGGCGTCGTCATTATTGGTGACCACCACGGTCCGGTCGCCCGGGCTGACGCCGTAATTGACGACGTAATCGCGCACCGCCGAGGCCAGCATGACGCCCGGAATATCGTTGCCGGCAAAAGACAGCGGCCGCTCGATCGCGCCGGTTGCGGTGATGATCTGGCCTGCGCGGATCCGCCAGAGCCGGTGGCGCGGCAGGTCATTGTCGGGCGCATGATCGGTCAGCCGCTCATAGGCCAGCGCGTAGCCGTGATCGTAGATCCCCGCGCCCATCATCCGGCTGCGGATCTGCACATTTGGCATCTTGCCCAAGGCCTTCAGCGTGTCCGCGACCCAGTCCTCGGCGGGCTTTCCGGCGATCTCGGCGCCATCCACCGGCGCGCGCCCGCCCCAATGGGGCGTCTGTTCGATCAAAAGCACCCGGACACCCGCTGCGCCGGCGGCTTTTGCGGCCTGCAATCCGGCAATGCCACCGCCCACGATCAGCACATCCACGAACGCGTAGAAATGCTCGTACCGGTCGGCATCGCGGCTTTTCGGAGCGCGCCCCAGACCCGCCGATTTGCGGATGATCGGCTCGAACACATGCTTCCACGCCGCGCGCGGGTGAATGAAGGTCTTGTAATAGAACCCCGCCGGCAACAGCCGCGCGGCGTAGTTGTTGAGCACTCCGATATCGAACTCGAGGCTCGGCCAGTGGTTTTGCGATTCCGCCGTGAGCCCCTCGAAAAGCTCTGTCGTCGTCACCCGCGCATTGGGCTCGAACCGCGCGCCGCGGCCCAGATTGACGAGCCCGTTGGGCTCTTCCGCGCCCGAGGCCACGACGCCGCGCGGGCGGTGGTATTTGAACGAGCGGCCCACCAGCATCTGGTCATTGGCCAGCAGCGCCGAGGCCAGCGTGTCGCCCTCATAGCCGGTCAGATAACTGCCGTTGAAATTGAATTTGACGGACGCCTCGCGGTTCACAAGGCGGCCGCCGCTGGAAAGCCGGGTGCTCATGGACGCCTCCCTGTCTGCCGGATCCCCGACACGGGCATCTGGCGCAACTGTCTGAAATCTTTACACATCATGCGAATTCTCATGCGAATTTCCCCGATCCCCAGTCTTTCAGGGACCATCCCGGGCGCTTTGCCGCGATCTTGTCGCAGATCTCCTCGGGCGGGCGCGTGGTCTGGGCGAAATAGGTGCCGAACACCTCCAGCGTCACGGTGCAGCGGGCGGCGTGAAACCACTTGCCGCAGCCATTGGCATGGCGCCAGCGCTCGAAATGCACGCCCTTGGTGTTCTCGCGCATGAACAGATAGGCCTCGAAATCCTGCTCGGAGGCGCCCACGGTCTCGCGCGTCAGATGCGCCTGCCCGCCACCGGCGAACTCGGTTTCCTCGGCCTCAACACCGCAATAGGGACAGGTCAGGATCAGCATGGGATCAGCCTCGCTTGCGAAAAGCCAGCACGCAGGCACGCAATCGCACACGCACAGGCCGCGCCTGTGCTGCCGGTCCAAGCTGCGCTGCCGGATTCAGTTTTGTGGGTCTGTGACAGTCCGGGGGCGCTCTTCGCCCGCCACCCCGACCTCGTTTCCGATGGCCCCGGGTGTTTCGTGACCGCCCCCGAAAAGCGCGAGCGCAAGCACGAAAACCCCCAGAAGAATGAGGGCCAGAAGCAGGCCTTTTGCCGCGAGGCTGTCCTGTGTGTCGGAATAGTCTGCCAAGATGGAAACTCCGCTTTCGCGAGGCCACTCAGACCAAGCGCGCGGGGGAGTTCAAGAGCCCGCCCCTGCACCGCGCGCTTTCGGCGGGAGATGGCCGGAAGCCCGATGCCTCCGCGCGGAATGCCGCCACTTGGCGACCACGCCCCGCCGGCAGGCCCGCGATATGTCGACGCGGCCCCCATCAGTGCGCCACACCGGCGGCAACGGATTCGTCGATGAAGCGGCCCTCGCGGAACCGGTTCAGCCCGAACGCCTCGGTGAGCGGGCTGTAGCCCGTGGCCATCAACTCGGCCATGCCCCAGCCGGACCCGGGGATCGCCTTGAAACCGCCCGTGCCCCAGCCGCAATTGATGAAGCAGTTCTCCAGCGGGGTTTTCGACAGGATCGGCGAGCGGTCGCCGGTGACATCGACGATTCCGCCCCACTGGCGCAGCATCTTCAGGCGGCTGATGATCGGGAAGGTCTCGATCAGGGCGCGCACGGTCTCTTCGATATGCTGGAACGAGCCGCGCTGGGTGTAGTTGTTATACCCGTCGGTGCCGCCGCCGATGACCATCTCGCCCTTGTCGGACTGGGACATGTAGCCATGCACGGTATTGGCCATCACGACCACGTCCATGCAGGGCTTGATCGGCTCGGAGACCAGCGCCTGCAGCGCCACGGATTCGATCGGCAGCCGGAAGCCTGCCATATCGGCCAGAACGCCCGAATGCCCTGCCACCACGATGCCGAGCTTGTCGCACTCTATCTCGCCGCGGGTGGTGGTGACGCCGGCCACCTTGCCGCCCTCTGAGCGGATCGCGGTGACTTCGGTCTGCTGCAGGATGTCCATGCCCATATCCGAGCAGGCCCGCGCATAGCCCCACGCCACCGCATCATGGCGTGCCGTGCCGCCGCGCGCCTGCCACAGCGCGCCCAGCACCGGATAGCGCGGGCCGTCTATGTTCATGATCGGGCAGAGCTGCTTGACGCGCCGCGGCCCGATGAATTCGGTCTTCACGCCCTGCAGCGCGTTGGCATGTGCGGTGCGCAGGTAGCCGCGGATCTCGTGCTGGGTCTGGGCCAGCATCATCACCCCGCGCGGGCTGAACATGACGTTGTAATTGAGATCCTGCGACAGCGTCTCGTAGAGGCTGCGGGATTTCTCGTAGATCGCGGCGGACGGATCCTGCAGGTAATTGGAGCGGATGATCGTGGTGTTGCGCCCGGTATTGCCGCCGCCAAGCCAGCCTTTCTCGATGATCGCCACGTTGCGGATGCCGTGGTTTCGGCCCAGATGGAAGGCGGTGGCCAGCCCGTGGCCGCCGGCGCCGATGATGACGACGTCGTATTTCTTCTTCGGTTCGGGGCTGCGCCACGCGCGTTCCCAGCCGGTGTGATAGCGGGCGGCTTCGCGGGCGATGGCAAAAGCGGAATAACGTTTCATGGAACTGTCCCGGCGGATCGATCTTCCTTCTTTTTGCGCCATGCGCGCGCAGTGCGAGCCACTGCGCACGACACATCTTGGCGGCGTTGCGACATGCGCTTTGCGTGCCGGTCGCATTCTGTCGGGCGGCGGGCGCGAAACATCACGGCGCGCATGGACTTTTCGCCTTCGGCGAGGATATTTGGAGGAAACGTGAAAGGGCGGGCGCTTGGGCGAAATTTACGAGGATATCGAGACATTTTCCGCGGCACTCGCGCCCGGGCGCGCGCTGGTGGGGCTTGATCTGGGCACCGCCACGATCGGGGTGGCGGTCTCCGACCGGCTGCTCTCGGTCTCCTCGCCGCTGGAGACGATCCGGCGCAAGAAGTTTGGTGTCGATGCGCAGGCGCTGCTGGAGATCATGGCAAAGCGCGAGATCGGCGGCGTGGTGCTGGGCCTGCCGCGCAACATGGATGGCAGCGAGGGCCCCCGCGCGCAGTCGACACGGGCCTTTGCCCGCAACCTGTCCCGTCTGACCGAGGTGCCGATCACGTTCTGGGACGAACGGCTCTCGACCGTGGCCGCCGAACGGGCCCTTCTTGAGGCGGATACGACACGAAAGCGTCGCGCCGAGGTTATCGATCACGTTGCGGCTGGTTATATCCTGCAAGGGGCGCTAGACCGTATGAAGCATATCAGGCAGGCATGAGCATGGACGATTTCGGAGCAATGGGCAGCGAAGACGCGATCTGGACACGGCAGGAGGTGCAAAGCCCCTGTGTGAAGATCTGCGTGGTTCATCCCGCCGAGCGGATCTGCACCGGCTGTTATCGCACCATTGACGAGATCGGCGCGTGGTCGCGGATGGACAATGCCGCCCGGGCCGCCCTGATCGAAGAGCTGCCGGGACGCGCGGAGCGGCTGAAGAAACGCCGCGGAGGCCGCGCAGCCCGGCGCGGCTAGGCGCAAGGTCCGGCGCGGTGAGACTCAAACCGGCCCTTCTGATCGTATTACTTGCCGTTGCCGTCGGATCGCTGTTTCTGGCGCGTCACGCGCTGAATTTCGGCACCCGGCCTACCCCGACAGAGCTCGACCGCGCCGCCGAGATGTGGGCCCATGAGCGGCTGATCGCGCTCAAGAGCGCGCCGGGCGCAGCCCCCGCCCCCTTTGCCACGGACGGGTGCAGTGGCGGCATGTCGGTGATCTGGCGGGATATGTCCACCAGCCTGCCGGTGCTGCAAAGCCAGATCGGCCAGCGCCCGCCCTGGGAGACCTGCTGCATTGCCCATGACCGGGCCTATCACATGGCGGGCGGGGCCGCGGACGCGGAGGCGAGCTTCACCGCCCGCGCCACCGCCGATTGGGAGCTCCGCCAGTGCATCGTTGACACCGGCGCCCAGATTGCCGCCCAGACACCGGGGGATCCGAACCTGCCGACGCTGGGGGTGACACAGGCCTATACGATGATCGGGGACATGATCTATTCGGCGGTCCGGCTCGGAGGCGGGCCGTGCAGCGGGCTGCCCTGGCGCTGGGGGTTCGGCTATCCCAACTGCATTCCCGGCGCGCAAACCACGCGGAAATTCCGTCAGCCCTGACCGAGCTTTTCCAGACGGGCGGCGCGCAACCGCGCGAAATCCTCTCCGGCGTGGTAGCTGGAGCGGGTCAGCGGCGTGGCAGAGACCATCAGGAACCCTTTGCCGTAGGCGGCCTTCTCGTAGCTCTTGAACTCATCGGGGGTCACGAACCGGTCGACGCGGTGGTGCTTGGGCGTGGGCTGCAGATACTGGCCGATGGTCAGGAAATCGATTTCGGCGGCGCGCATGTCCTCCATCACCTGAATGACCGCCTGACGGTCTTCGCCCAGCCCCACCATGATGCCGGATTTGGTGAACATGGAAGGATCAAGCTCCTTGACCCGCTGCAGCAGGCGCAGCGAATGGAAATAGCGCGCGCCGGGGCGCACCTCCGGGTAGAGACCGGGCACGGTTTCAAGGTTGTGGTTGAAAACGTCGGGCTTGGCTTCGACAACGATCTCAAGCACTTGCGGGTCGCACTTGAGAAAATCCGGTGTCAGAATCTCGATCGTCGTGTTGGGGGATTTGCGCCGGATCGCACGGATCGTCTGGGCGAAATGCTCGGCCCCGCCATCCTCGACATCGTCGCGATCAACCGAGGTGATGACCACATGGTTCAAGCCCAGCTTCTGGACCGCATCGGCCACGCGGCCGGGCTCGAACACGTCAAGCGCCTCGGGCGGCTTGCCGGTTGCGATATTGCAGAAGGTGCAGGCCCGCGTGCAAACCTCCCCCATGATCATCATCGTGGCATGGCCCTGCGACCAGCATTCGCCGACATTCGGGCAGCCGGCCTCCTCGCAGACGGTGACAAGCTTGTTGTCCCGCATGATTTTCTGGGTGTCCTTGTAGCCCTGCGACACCGGTGCCTTGACCCGGATCCAGTCCGGCTTTTTCGGCTGGGCATTGTCGGGTCCGCGCGCCTTTTCGGGGTGGCGCTGGCTGGGGATTTTCAGATCGCGGGGGGCCATGGGCGCTCTCGGGGTCACTGTGCACTGGACCCTACCTAACCTGCGGGCCCTGGCATGTCCAACCTGTCAGATGTCGCACATGACGGGCATGCATCGCGCGCATGGGCCGATGCGGGCTCAGAACCCCTGCCGCAGCCCGAAGGCAATCGCGTTGGATCCGGCCTCGGGCTGGAGAAGGCCGAACCCGTCGGAGCGGTGATGGAGCCGCAAGAACACCGTACGGTCGGGCCGCGGGGTCTGCCATGCGACCTCGGCCATCCAGTAAATCAGCCCGCGCCGTGAATTGCCGTGGCGCGCGGCCTCGGTCTCGGGAATGTCGGTGGCATGTGACCAGCCGATCCCGAAGGCGAAACTGTCGATCGTCTCGATCCATGGCCGTTGCGGGAAATAGCGCAGCACAAGGGGCAGGTTGATCTCCAGATGATCCTGCCGGCCCAGATGGGCGGCAATCTGAAGCTCCGCGCCCCAATGCCAGCGCGGATCGGGAAACGGCCGCGTGTAGGCCAGTGCCAGCCCCACCAGTTGGGAGTCGATAAATTCCAGCTCCCACGGCAGCATCGTATCTTCCCAGACATTGTCGGTCATCACCGCGCCGAACAGGGCCAGAGACCAGTTTCCCTCGGCTTGCGCCTGTACCTGTGCCTGTGCCTGTACCTGTGCCTGCGCGGGCGCCGGTGCAAAGACGCCCAGACAGAGCAGCGCCAGACCGGCTGCCATGTTCCGCCCTGCTGCCCCGATGATCCGGCGTGGCCATACCATCTGCGTTGCGCCCCCATTTGGAATTCGAACCCCCCAAACTGTGACACGGATCCGCGGCGGCGGGATTGACGCAGATCAGAGCCCGCCGCGCCGGTCGCATCCGCTCAGGCCGCCGCCGGCAGGCCAGAGCCCATGAGACCCGCCAGGATCTCCCGCCCGGCCGCGACATCGAGCACATCCCAGAACCCCGAGCCCGGCGCATGCGTCAGCGCCGTCACACCCCCGTCAAGCGCCGGACAATGCACGCGCAACGCGCCATCGGCAAAGATCACCTCTTCATCCTCGAATGCCAGCGTCGTCAGATCGAGCACCGCGTCCGAGGCGCGCCGGCCCACGCCGGGCACCCCGTCAAAGGCCGCCGCGGGGATCAGGACGGAAGGACGGCCCAGCGCGGCCTCCGCCGCGGCGCTGTCGATCAGGACCAGCTGGTTGGGCAACAGCTTCGCATCGGCCACCCCTTCGATAACGCCGCCGGAAATCCGCACCAGCCCCGCGCCTGCGGCGGCGCGGGCAAAGCTGCGCTCGACACGGGCCAGCGGCCGCAGCCCGCCATCGTAAGTAAAGAGCTTGATCCCCGCCGCCAGCGTCTCGACAGGGCGCCAGCCGAACTCGGTTTCGACCATCGTGCCCGCGGTCATGCCATAATTCAGCTCGGCCCGGGGTTCGGGTGCGACATCCGGCGCGGCTTGTGAAAGATCGATGATATCGGAGTCGAGAAAGGCGGATTCGTTGCGCATGAACATGTTGAAATTCCTTATGTTGAGCGACGTTTCGGTCGGGTTTCACAGATGCACGCCAGTGGCGTCGATCCCTTCAAATCGCGCTCGAATTTCGCCAGCAATGGGTCCTTTCTGCGGCCCTCTTGCGGCATGGTTTCCGGTATTGCGGCAATGATGCGGTCGAAATAAGAACCATCCCCGAGGCGGCATCGCGTTTAAGTTTTTATTATTCTTAACAACGCATTAACCATGGAACCGGGATCGGGAACCCCTGCCGGGGCCCTCCCGATTCGCCGCCCGTGCCTGTCCTAAGTCCTGCCCGGAGACCTGCCCGGAGACCTGCCCTGTGTCCCGGCTTGAGAGCCGCCCGCCCCCCTCAGCCGATCATCGAGCTGACGGTCCCGTATTTCTCCACGTAATGACGCCGCAACCGCTGGAGCGCGATGCGCAACACCACCTTGCCCGAGCGCGCCGACCAGCCCATGCGCTTTTCGGCCGTCTCCAGCCCTTCCAGAAAGCAGCAACAGCGCATGATGATATCGCCCAGACCGGGGCCCAGCTCCTCGAGCGCCTGCAGGATCCGGTCGCGCGCCGCGCGCGGGCCCTCGGCAATACCGGTGTCCCCGATCAGCCCGCTGCGGTCGCCGCTGGTCAGGAACCTGTCCCAGTTCTGCGTCACCCGCGGCCCCATCTGCGCCAGTTCGAAATCTTCGCGGAACCGCTCTCCGGCCTGCACCAGCGCGCTGTCCAGAAACGGCTTGCCGTCCCTGTCCTTGCGCCGCGCCAGCATCGCCAGCGGGCTTTCGGCCACGTTGTAGCGGATCGGCCGCACGCGCCCGTCCTCATCGACACTGTCGCGCGTGCCCCATTCGATATGCTGCGCGGCAAAGGGTGTGGCGGCTTCGGAAAAGCCCGCCTCCGCCCGCTTGCGCGCCTCGTCCTCGGCCAGAAACCGCTTCAGCGCGGCGCGGCCTGTCGCGGTGATCTTGTAGCTGGTGATCCGGCCAGAACGCGTGCAGCTGATCCAGTCCTTCAACGCGAAAGCCTGCGCCACATCGCGCGGCACCACCGCTGTGCGGGTCGGCGGGCCATCGGCACGGTCGCGCAGCACCACTGCCTTGTCCATATCGGCGGCCAGCGCGAGAACCGCGCCGGTCTCGCACAACCGCCGCAAGATCCTGCGGGCCTCCCGCGCGAGGGTATCCTCATCCGGTAAAACAGACGCATGTGCAGTCATATCACAAATTCCTTTGTCAAATTCAGTCTTCGAATTGGCCGAAAAATACCGGCCAAGGTTCTTCAGTATTTCATCGACGAGGGGATCGTCGCGGCGGTTCTCGAACCGCCGGACCTGCCGCAACACCGTGGAAGGGTGACACCCCTGCCCGCGCGCCAGATCGCGCAAAGAGCGACCGGCCTCGGTATGTTCGAGATATCGGAACGCGGCCATCGGCACCCAATCGGGCAGACACACCCGTCCATCGGCCTCAATGCCACCAGTCATTTTCATCGCAGCCCCCGCGAGAAATCAAAGAAACAGCCGCAATCTGAGTCCGCATTCATTACGAGAGTGTTAACGCCGCTCGGTTTTCGCCCAATTTGTTGCCAAATTATTAACCCTGTGCGGAGCGGCGTGCGCAGCTTGGTCGCGCGCGCAACACCCCGCCGGCCCCACATATCTTAGGTCCTGTTTTCAATCAGGATTCCTTTTCATGTCAGATTTCACAAAAGCCTTGTCGAACCTGCGCCGCCCGCGCCTGCTGGTGCGCGCCGCGCGTCACGGACTGTCCGATTACGACCGCAAGCGCGACCTGCGCCGCATCACCGGCCAAAGCAGCCGCACCACGCCCTCGGCGCTCATTGCCACGCTGATCGAGCAGGAAGAACAGGCCGATCAGGCCAGAACCACGGGCGACAGCACCTATTCCATCGCCCGTCATATCGAGCTTCTGGTCGCACTCATGGCCGAGTGCCGTCTGCTGCCGCGCGAGGCGCGCTCCTGAGCGCGCGCCCGGTCAGGCCTGAGCTTAGATAAAGGCGTCGGGCATCGAGTCCTTCTTGACCCGGATATAATCCTTCAGCGCCTCGTCGATCGCCGGATCGAGCGCAGGCTGCTGATACTCCCGCAAAAGCTTCGCGACACGCTCGGAGGCCAGCGCCTGCGTGTCGCGCGCGCCTTCGTCCGACCATGTCTCGAACGGTTTGTAATCGAGCAGGTCCGAGCGCCAGAACGCCTCCTTGAAATTGGCCTGCGTGTGGGCGCAGCCGAGGTAATGCCCGCCCGGGCCCACCTCGCGGATCGCATCAAGCGCCAGCGCCTCCTCATCGGTCGCAACGCCCTTGGCCAGCCCGTGCAGCACGCCCAGCTGATCGGCATCCATCACGAACTTCTCGAACGAGGCCACCAGCCCGCCTTCCAGCCACCCGCAGCCGTGCAGCATGAAGTTCACGCCCGCCATCAAACCGGTCTGCAGCGAGTTCGCCGTCTCGTAGGCGGCCTGCGCATCAGGCAGTTTCGAGCCGCAGAACGATCCCGCCGACCGGTAGGGCAGACCCAGCCGCCGCGCCAGTTGCCCGGCACCGTACGTGATATTGGCGGCCTCCGGCGTGCCGAATGTGGGCGCGCCCGAATTCATGTCGATCGAGGTCACGAATGCCCCGAAGATCACCGGCGCACCGGGATTGATCAGCTGGGAATAGGCCACACCGGCCAGAACTTCGGCCAGAACCTGCGTCAGCGTGCCGGCAACCGAGACCGGCGCCATCGCGCCGCCCACGATAAAGGGCGAGACGATGCAGGCCTGATTGGCCTTCGCATAGACCTCCAACGCGCCCATCATCGTGGCGTCGAAGGTCAGCGGCGAGTTGATGTTGATCAGCGAGGTCATCACGGTGCGCCCGTTCAGACCGCCAAACAGGATATCGCACATCTCGACGGAATCCTGCGCGCGCACCGGCTCTGTCACCGAGCCCATGAACGGCTTGTCGCTCAGCGACATATGCGCATAGAGCATGTCGAGATGGCGCTTGTTGACCGCCACATCCGTGGGCTCGCAGACCGTGCCGCCCGAATGGTGCAGCCATTTCGACATGTAGCCGAGCTTCACGAAATTCTGGAAATCCTCCAGCGTCGCGTAGCGCCGCCCGCCTTGCGCGTCGCGCACGAAGGGGGGGCCATAGACCGGCGCGATCACGAGGTTCTTGCCGCCGATCTCGACGCTGCGCTCGGGATTGCGGGCATGCTGGGTGATGGTCGAAGGCGCGGTGGCGCACAGCTTGCGGGCCAGCCCGCGCGGGATGCGCACCCGTTCGTTGGTGACCTCGGCGCCGGCGTCGCGCCAGAGTTTCAGCGCATCGGGATTGTCCACGAAGGCCACCCCGATCTCTTCGAGCACGGTTTCCGCGTTGGCTTCGATGATCTCCAGCGCTTCCTCGTTGAGCACCTCGAAATTCGGGATGTTGCGCTCGATATACTTGGCGCACTCGATCCGCACCGCCGTGCGTTCAGCCCGCCGTGCGGCCCCGCCGCCGCCGCGTCCACGCCTGCGTGTTGCAACTGTCTCCGACATGGGAGCTCCCCTCATTCATCACGTGTTGGTTCGTGCTTACTCCGTCCCCCGAAGCCTCAACATGCAAAATCCGTCCCAAACGGGGGGAAAGCGACATTCCCGCACAGATTGGCGCCCGATTTGCGGGCAGAAGGGCCGGTTTCTGCCCCGAAGGCCAAAAATTTCACATCCGCCGCGCCACGAGCCCACCAAGAGGCTTGCAACCCCGCCCCGGCCTCCATAATCAGCCATGCATGACAAGCACATCACACGACCGCCTTCTGATCATCGATTTCGGCTCGCAGGTAACGCAGCTCATCGCCCGCCGCCTGCGCGAGTTGAGCGTCTATTGCGAAATTCACCCGTTCCAGAACGTCACCGAGGCGTTTCTAGAGGAGTTCGCCCCAAAAGCGGTGATCCTGTCAGGCGGCCCGGCCAGCGTCATCGACGACGGCTCGCCCCGCCCGCCCGAAGCAGTCTTCGGGCTCGGCGTTCCGATCCTCGGGATCTGCTACGGCCAGCAGGTCATGATGCAGATGCTCGGCGGCCAGGTCGAGCGCGGCCACGGCACCGCCGAGTTCGGACGCGCCTATGTCAAACCGCAGGAGCAACAGCTGCACCTGCTCGACGGCTGGTTTGCCGACGGCGCCGAGCAGGTCTGGATGAGCCATGGCGATCACGTCTCGCGCATCGCGCCCGGCTTCGAGGTCTACGGCACCTCGCCCAACGCGCCCTTCGCGATCACCGCCGATCTGGCGCGGAATTTCTACGCCGTGCAATTCCACCCCGAAGTGCACCACACCCCCAACGGCGCCAAGCTTTACGAAAACTTCGTGCGCATGGCGGGCTTTTCCGGCGACTGGACGATGGATGCCTACCGCGATCAGGCCATTGCCGAGATCCGCGCACAGGTGGGCGATGCGAAGGTGATCTGCGGCTTGTCGGGCGGCGTCGACAGCTCTGTTGCGGCCGTGCTGATCCACGAGGCGATCGGCGACCAGCTGACCTGTGTCTTCGTCGATCACGGATTGCTGCGCAAAGGCGAGGCCGAAGAGGTCGTCACCATGTTCCGCGACCACTACAACATGCAGCTGATCCATGCCGACGAGCAGGAGCTGTTTCTCTCCGCGCTCGACGGCGAAAGTGATCCCGAAACCAAGCGCAAGACCATCGGCAAGCTGTTCATCGACGTGTTCCAGAGACACGCCGCCGATGTGGGCGGCGCGAAATTCCTCGCACAAGGCACGCTCTACCCGGATGTGATCGAAAGCGTCAGCTTCTCGGGCGGGCCGTCTGTGACGATCAAATCGCACCACAATGTCGGCGGTTTGCCGGAAAAAATGGGCCTGAAACTGGTGGAGCCGTTGCGTGAGCTCTTCAAAGACGAGGTCCGCGCCCTTGGCCGCGAACTGGGCCTGCCCGCTCACTTCATCGGCCGCCACCCCTTCCCCGGCCCCGGCCTTGCCATCCGCTGTCCCGGCGAGATCACCCGCCAGAAGCTCGATATCCTGCGCGAGGCGGACGCGGTCTATATCGACCAGATCCGCAAGCACGGTCTCTATGACGACATCTGGCAGGCTTTCGTGGCGATCCTTCCGGTGCGCACCGTGGGCGTGATGGGCGATGGCCGGACCTATGACTATGCCTGCGCCCTGCGCGCGGTGACCAGCGTCGACGGGATGACAGCCGATTACTACCCGTTCAGCCACGAGTTTCTGGGCGAGACCGCCACGCGGATCATCAACGAGGTCCCCGGCATCAACCGTGTCACCTATGACATCACCTCGAAACCGCCCGGCACGATCGAGTGGGAATAACCCCCTGCCCGCGCAAGGCGGACAGGGCGCTTTCACGTCTCACGGCCATCGGCGTCCCCGCCTGTACCGCAGCCCCAGACTGCGCATGAAAGCTTTCACCTCTCTTAAAATACCCCCGCCGGAGGCAAAAAATCTCTTCCGGCGCCACGATTGATTTAAAGCCTCCGGCGGGGATATTTCTTGAGACATGAAAACGCCGGTTCCCAGATTGCTTTTGATCTTGCTCGTCTGCAGCCTTGGCGCGGCGGGCCACGGCCAGACCCGAACAGAGCTCTCGCTTGCATGTGACGGGGCCGATCCGGACTGGAGCCTGACCCTCCATGGCGCGCAGGCGGAACTGAACTATGGCGGCGCCAGTGTTCTCGACATCCCCCAACAAAGCTCTGCGGAGGGGCGCGACTGGCCCAAGGTCCTGACGCTTGTGGGGCAACAAGACACTGCCATCGTCGTTTTGCACCCGCGCCGGTGTGACAACGCCCTTGTCACCGCCTACCCGATCGAGGCGACAGTGCTGACCCAGCGCGGCCAGTCGCCGGTCGTCCTGTCAGGCTGCTGCCGGTATTCGGACTGAGGCTCGGAGATGGACAATCGCGGGGCCATTGCCTAGAGGACGCGCAACGCGCCCTTTTGCTGGACCCCCGACTGTGACCGATCTTTCCGCCACGCCTGCCGCGAATTCCCTGCGCGCTGCTCTGTGGATGCTGGGCGCGATCGCGTCTTTTTCCTCCATGGCTGTGGCGGGACGGGCTGTCGGGCAGGAGCTCGATACGTTCGAGCTGATGATGTACCGCTCGCTGATGGGGATCGTGATCGTCACCGTGCTGGCCCGACAGTTCGGCACCATGCACCAGATCGAAACGCGGTCTCTGGGCGTGCACATGCTGCGCAACCTGTCCCATTTCGCGGGGCAGAACCTGTGGTTCGCGGCCCTGACGCTGATCCCGCTGGCGCAGGTCTTCGCGCTGGAGTTCACCTCGCCGATCTGGGTCGCCCTGCTCGCGCCGCTGTTTCTCAACGAGAAGCTCACCCGCCTGAGGATCTTTGTGGCCCTGATGGGCTTTGTCGGCATCCTGATCGTGGCGCGGCCCGATTTTGCCAATCCGCAGGTCGGCGTGATCCTCGCCGCACTCTCGGCCATCGGCTTTGCCGGCTCCGCGATTTTCACCAAGCGGCTGACCCGCATCACAACGATCACCTGCATCCTGTTCTGGCTCACCGTCATGCAGGCCATCTTCGGGGTGATCTGCGCAGGCTGGGACGGAGACATCGCCTGGCCCAGCGCGGCGATCTGGCCCTTCGTGGCCATCGTCGCGATCGCCGGGCTCTGCGCCCATTTCTGCCTGACCACCGCCCTGACGCTGGCCCCCGCTGTCGTCGTGATCCCCTTCGATTTCGCCCGGCTTCCGGTGATCGCGCTCATCGGGATGCTCTTTTATGGCGAGCCTCTGGATCTCTGGGTTCTGCTCGGCGCGGCCATTATTTTCGGGGCAAACTACCTCAATATCGCCAACGAGACCCGCCGCTAAGACCTGCCCCACAGCACGATATGTGCGGTTTTGGTCACATATCCGGCGGGCTGACCGCTATTCGGGAGGTTATTGTGCTGTGACGCGGGGTCACAAATTGACCGGCTTTTTCAATCGCCGCTATCCTCGGGGCATAAGAAGAGTTGGAGCAGTAACCTCATGAAGACTTTCCTCGCAGCCGCGACACTTGTCGCGGCCTCCACGTCACTTACCCTTGCGGGGGGAATCGACAGGTCCGGACAACCGGTCAGAGCGCTTTTCGAAGAAGGCGGCGAAACCGGATCCTACGTTGAATTCTCGTTTCGCAGCATCAGCCCGAAAGCCAGCATCTCCGCGCTGCCGGTAGATCCGCTGAAGGCCTATTCCTCAATCGGCGTCGCTGTGAAGCAGCAATGGTCCGAGCAGTTGAGTGCCGCGCTGATCATCGATGAGCCGATCGGCGCAGGCGTCGATTACCGACCCGTCTTTCCGGGCTTTGCCTATGTGGAAAGCACCTCGATCACCGGATTGCTGCGCTACAAGTTCGATGAGAATTTCAGCGTGCATGGCGGATTGCGGTTTCAGGACCTGCGCGGAGAATTGCAGACAGTCGTAGGCGGCGTTCAGCCCGCCAACGTGTTGGCGGGCAGCGACATGGGTATGGGATACGTGATCGGTGGCGCCTATGAGCGCCCCGACATCGCCCTGCGCGTCGCCCTGACCTACAGCAGCGAGGTCGACGTGACCCTGACAGGATCGGAAACCTTTCTGGACGGAGCGTTCGTACCGGTGGTAACCGTTCCGACGACCTTCTCTCCGTCGATCCCCGCCAGCGTGAACCTCGATTTCCAGACCGGTATTGCCGCGGACACGCTGCTGTTCGGCTCGATCCGCTATGTCGAATGGGAAGGCTTCAACCTGACCACCACGAATATCGGCCAGTATGTGAACTTCCGGGACGACGCCACCACCTACACGCTGGGTCTCGGACGCCGCTTCTCCGACGCATGGTCGGCCGCCGTGACACTGGGCTACGAAGCGCAAGGCACGCGGCCCGGAAACACGCTTTTGAACCCGACCACGGGGTTCAAGAGCATCGGCATCGGCGCGACCTATACATCCGGCAACATCAAGGTCTCCGGCGGCATCACCTATGCCGAGCTGGGAGATCAGAACTTCGATCCGAACCTGGTGCTGCCAGGCGGCGGAACCTTCGATGACAACCATGCCGTGGGCGCCGGCCTGCGCGTGGGCTTCAACTTCTGACCCAAACCAGTCCCGAAACTAAAACCGCACCGCCCCGGCCACACCGCCGGGGCGGTTTTCTTTGGACCTCCGCTTCAGGAATTTCCCCGCTGCGCGGATGAAAGATACGCAGGTTTCGGGTCGCCAAGCGCCAGAATTCAGGGCAGACAGATCCCATGACCAACCAGAAATCCCTTTCCCGACGGGCCTGGGCCGAACTGATGCTCCTGTCGCTGATCTGGGGCGCCTCTTTCGTCTCGATCAAGATCGCGCTGGACGAGGTTCCGGTCTTCACCAGCGTCGCCCACAGGGTATTCTGGGCCGCCCTCGTGCTTTGGGCCTATGTGCTGTTGCGCGGCATCGCCATCCCGCGCAGCCCCCGCATCTGGGGGGCGTTTCTGGTCATGGGGCTTCTCAACAACGCGATCCCGTTTTCGCTGATGGCATGGGGCCAGTTGTATATCGAATCCGGCCTGACCTCGATCCTGAACGCCGCCACGGCGATTTTCGGAGTTCTGGTCGCGGCTCTCATTTTCTCCGACGAACGCCTGACGCCGAACCGCCTTGCCGGCGTGCTGCTGGGCTTTCTCGGGGTCGCCACCGCGATCGGGCTCGACAATTTCGCACAGATAGACCTGCGCTCGGCGGCGCAAATCGCGGTGCTGGGCGGCACGGTGTCCTATGCTTTCGCGGGCGCATGGGCGCGGGTCACCCTGTCGGACCTGCCGCCCCAGATCGCGGCCGCGGGCATGCTGAGCGCCTCGAGCCTCATCATGATCCCGCTGGCCTTTGCCATCGACGGGGCGCCCGCGTTCGACCTGTCGGCGCGCACCATCTCCGCGATCGGCTATTACGCGGTGATCGCCACGGCCGGCGCCTACCTGCTCTACTACCGCGTCCTTGCCATGGCGGGCAGCGGCAACCTGATGCTGTGCACGCTGATGGTGGCGCCGGTGACGATCATTCTGGGCGCGCTCCTTCTGGGAGAGGCGCTCGACCCGCGCGCCTATCTCGGCTTCGGGCTTCTGGCGCTGGGGCTCGTGATACTTGATGGCCGCATCCTGCGAATTCTGCGCCCGACCCCCTAGAACTGCGCGCCGCGTCCCGTTACCTACAGGGGCCAGAGGATATCGCGACCATGATCTACAAAAGCGCAACTGACTGGCACAACGCCCCGTCCAAACGGATCCTGTTTTTCGGGATGTCGGGGCTTGGCAAGACCCATATCTCCAACATGCTGCGCCAGTCGGGGGCATGGTTCCACTATTCCGTCGATTACCGCATCGGCACGCGCTACATGGGCGAGCACATCGTGGACAACTTCAAGGCCCACGCCATGCAGGACCCGTTTCTGGCGGATCTGCTGCGCTCCAACAGCATCTACATCGCCTCCAACATCACCTTCGACAATCTCGCGCCGCTCAGCACCTATCTGGGCAAGCCGGGGGCGGCCGAAAAGGGCGGGCTGGCCTTCGAGGAATACCAGCGCCGTCAGGCCCTCCACCATCAGGCCGAAATCTCCGCGCTCACCGATACCGGCCACTTCATCGACCGCGCCAAGCGGCTCTACGGCTACGACCATTTCGTCTGCGACACCTCCGGCTCGATCTGCGAAGTGGTCGATCCGTGGAACCTGCAGGATCCGGTGCTCTCGACACTGGCCGAGAATCTGCTGATGGTCTGGATCGAAGGCTCCGACAGCCACCGCGACGCGCTGATCGAACGCTTCGACCGCAGCCCCAAGCCGATGTGCTACCAGCCCGATTTCCTGACCAGCTGCTGGCAGGAATACCTGAGCGAAAACAAGATCTCGGAAGGCGATGTTGATCCCGATGCCTTCGTGCGCTGGACCTATGCGCGCGCGCTCGCACACCGCCAGCCGCGCTACGCGGCGATGGCGGAAAACTGGGGCATCAAGGTCGCCGCCAGCGACATCGCGCGCTGCACGACGCCCGAAAGCCTCGACCGGCTGATCGCCGAGACCCTTGGCAGCACCTGATCCGCGGCCTATCTACAGCCCTCACAGCCAGTCAGGAACCCGATCCACGATGCCCATCAAACTGCCCTCTTCCCTGCCCGCCTATGACGTGCTGCGCAATGAAGGCGTTATGGTCATGTCCGAGGATCAGGCCGCGCGGCAGGACATCCGGCCGCTGCGGATCGGCCTGCTGAACCTGATGCCCAAGAAGATCCAGACGGAGAACCAGTTCGCCCGCCTGATCGGCGCCACGCCGCTGCAGATCGAGCTCAGCCTGATCCGCATGTCCGAGCACCAGACCAAGAACACCGCCGCCGCGCATATGGAAGAGTTCTACCGTCCCTTCCAGCAGGTCAAGGACGAGAAATTCGACGGGCTGATCATCACCGGCGCCCCGATCGAGCATCTGCCGTTCTGCGACGTGACCTATTGGGACGAACTGGTGGAGGTCATGAACTGGACCCAGACCAACGTGCATTCCACCTTCGGCGTCTGCTGGGGCGGGATGGCGATGATCAACCATTTCCACGGCATCGACAAACATATGCTCCCGCACAAGGCGTTCGGCTGTTTCCGGCACCAGAACATGGCGCCCGCCTCGCCCTATCTGCGCGGCTTTTCCGATGATTGCGTGATCCCCGTGAGCCGCTGGACCGAGATGCGCCAAAGCGAGATCGACAGCGTGCCGGAACTTTCGACCCTGCTGGGCTCGGAAGAGGTCGGCCCCTGTCTGGTCGAGGATCCGAGCCACCGCGCGCTCTATATCTTTAACCATTTCGAATATGACAGCGGCACGCTGAAGGAAGAATATGACCGCGACGTGACGGCCGGGACCGAGATCAACGTGCCGGACAATTACTACCCCAATGACGATCCGGACCTGACCCCGCAAAACCGCTGGCGCAGCCACGCGCATCTTCTTTATGGCAACTGGATCAACGAGATATACCAGTCCACGACCTATGATCTGAACGCGATTGGCCAGAGCTGAGCGGCCAGAGCCAAGCGGCGGGACCGCGCAGGTCCCCGCAAGCCCCGGAGACCGGTTTTGAGCACCTCCGAGACATCCTCGTCCCCCCGCCCCGAGGCGCTCTACCCGCCCACGGGCCAGATCCTCGATCTGGCCGGCAGCCGCGTGCACGCCCATCAGGAAGGCTCCGGCCCCGATCTCGTCCTGATCCACGGGGCCAGCGGCAACACCCGCGAATTCACCTTCTCGCTGGCGGGCAAGCTGGCCGCTGATTTCCGCGTGACGGTCTTTGACCGCCCCGGCCACGGCCACAGCAGCCGGATCGCGGGCCGCGAGAACGCGGGCGAAACCCCGATCGAACAGGCCCGCCTGCTCAAGACCGCCGCCGACCGGCTGGGCCTCGTCAAACCCGTAATCCTCGGTCAGAGCTATGGCGGCGCCGTCGCGCTGGCCTATGCGCTGGCGCATCCGCAGGACCTCTCCGCCCTTGTCTGCGTGGCGGGCGTTTCCAACCCGTGGCCGGGCGTGCTCGACCCGTGGTACCGGCTCACCGACACGTTTCTGGGCCGCAGGCTCGCGATCCCGCTGGTGGCCGCCGCCCTGCCGCACAGCTATGTGCGCAACTCCGTGGCCGCGATTTTCGCGCCGGATCCGGTGCCGCCGGGCTATCTGGAGCATATCGGGCTGCCGCTCTCGCTGCGCCGCGTGACGCTTGAGGCCAACACCCAGCAGATCAACCGCCTGCTGGGCGACGTGGCCCAGATGGCGCCGCGCTATGGCAGCATCGACGTTCCGACCGAAATCGTGCACGGCACGAACGACATCACCGTGCCGCTCGACATCCACGCGCTGCCGCTGTCGCGCCAGATCCCCGGCGCGCAGCTGACCCGGCTCGACGGGATCGGCCATATGCCCCACCATGCCGCCGAACGCGACGTGATCGCCGCCGTGCACCGCGCCGCAAATCGCGCTGGCCTGCGCTGAGCATCCAAGCCATACTGGCAAAAGCGGAGAACGAGGCCCCCATGACCCTGCCTTTCGACGGCGCGATCAGCGCCTTTTTCGAGACCGATGCCACCGAAGCCGTGCGCACTGCCATCCAGACCGCCAAGAAGGACCGGATCCTGTCGCCGAGCTATCCCTACGAGACGCGGATGGACAAGGACGCCTACGAGGACACGCTGGAGGCGCTGCAGATCGAACTGGTCAAGCTGCAATCCCATCTCAAGGAAAGCGGCCAGCGGGTCGCCGTGGTGTTCGAGGGGCGCGATGCGGCCGGAAAAGGCGGCACAATCAAACGTGTACGGGCCAATCTTAATCCACGCGGCGCGCGAATCGTGGCGCTCTCCAAGCCCAGCGAACGCGAACAGGGCGAGTGGTATTTCCAACGCTACGCCGCCCATCTGCCCAGCTCCGGCGAGCTGACGCTTTTTGACCGCAGCTGGTACAATCGCGGCGTGGTGGAGAAGGTGTTCGGCTTTTGCACCGACGACCAGCGCCAGCATTTCTTCCGGCAGGCGCCCGAGTTCGAAGAGATGCTCGTGGACGAGGGCATCACGCTGGTGAAACTCTGGCTCAATGTCGGGCGCGCCGAACAGCTGCGCCGCTTCCTCGACCGCGAGAAAGACCCGCTCAAACAGTGGAAGCTGAGCTGGATCGACGTCGAGGGGCTCAAGCGCTGGGACGCCTACACGCAGGCGATCCGCGAAACCTTCGACGCCACCCACAGCGCGCACGCGCCCTGGACCGTGATCCGCTCTGACGACAAGCGCCGCGCGCGCATCGCCGCGATCCGCACGGTGCTCTCGCGCGTCGACTATGCCCGCAAGGACGCCGCGGTGGTCGACGCCCCCGATCCTGCAATTTCCGGCGGCCCCGAGATCTGGGATGCCTAAGCGCGGCTATCATCACGGCAATCTCAAGCAGGCCCTTGTCGAGGCCGCGCTGAAGCTGATCGAGCAGAAGGGCCCGGCCGGCTTTACCGTGGCCGAAGCCGCCAAGCTCGCAGGGGTCACGCCCGCCGCCGTGTACCGGCATTTCCACGGGCGCGAGGCGCTGATTGCCGAGGTCGCCCTGCAAGGCCACCGGATCTTTGGCGACCTGCTGGAGCATGCCTATGCCGACGGCACGCCCTCCGCGCTGGCCGCGTTCGAGGCCACGGGCCGCGCCTATCTGGCCTTCGCCCGCAAATTCCCCGGCCACTACATGGCCATGTTCGAAAGCGGGTTGAGCATTCAGGCCCATCCCGAACTGGGCGCGGCGGCCGACCGCTCGCGCGCGGTGCTCGAACGCGCCGCCGTGGCCCTGTCGGAGCATATCCCAGAAGACCGGCGCCCGCCCGCGGCGATGTTTGCCAGCCATGTCTGGGCGATGTCGCATGGCGTGGTCGAGCTGTTTGCCCGCGGCGCGCCGGGGGCACAGGCCCCCTTCCCGCCCGAGGACCTTCTGGAAACCGGAATCGGGATTTACCTGCGCGGTCTGGGATTGATCCGGCCCGATCACTAGACGCCCGACACAGGCCCGCGCACGGCCAAGGCGCGGGTCAATCTGGTCCTCATTGTATGTTGGAAAGGAGGCGCCCGAGGGGACGGGCTTACGCCTGTTCGGCGAGCAGCGCCTCGTCGGGAATTTGCGGCGCACGGATCAATGTCCGGCCCGTGAAGAAGTCATAAAAGACATCGGCAATCAGCACCGCGCCGCGCTGGATCACGAGGATCAGCAGGCAGATGATCGCCAGCGTCGTCTGACTGACCAGAAACAGGTAGAGCACGCAGCAAATCACGCAGATCAGAAACAGGCGCGTAAAGGTATGGTAGGCGTCGCAGCTCATACGATTGCGCGGCTCCCGACCATCACGAGCGTGCCGGCGATAAAGACGAAGATGTAGGATTTTGCCCATCCGGGCACGATATTCAGCCCCAGCGCTTCCATCAGCAGAAATGCCGAGAAGAAGAAAACCAGACTATTCCCAAAATCAAATAGCATCTCTTTGCCGCCCTTTAGACCCTGTGGACCATGCTGCCCGCTGAAATGGGGCGAAATATGGCCAACTTCAGACCGAAATAAGGTTTCGGTACCAAGCCGAGGTGCAGTCAGAGTGGCCAAGACAGAGGAGCCACTCCGTTACGCTGAAAACTTCAACAAACTCAGGTATCAGGTAAGGCCTACGGGCCAATTATGTCAAAGCCTAGTCCGTAAACGATGCGTTCTCGATCGGGAAACTTGGGCGCTAAAATGTTGAAATAATGTCAGAAATATGAAGGCGCCCGGACTCGGGCCGCCGCGCGCGCCAAATCAGGCCCGCAGGGTGCGAAACCGGCGTCAAACCACCTCGCAAACCCCCTCAAAGCGCATCCGAACGCCCCGGGATCACGCCCGGGATCACGACAGCCACGCCGCCGGATCCGCAAGCTCGGGCCGGAAATAGGCAATCATCCGGCCCTCGGGCGGTGCTTCGGCCCCGTCCTGCCACGGCGCGACCCCATGCAGCGCAAGGCGGTGAATCACGTAAGCCTCGCCCGGGCGGGCGTGCAGGGCGCGCCGCGGGCAGGTCTCAAAGCACGTCCGGCGCGCGGCGTGATAGGTCTGGGTCAGATCGACCCCGGGCCAGTCGCGCGGAGGGATCCCTTCAAGACGCGCGCGAAACGCGGCGCGCATCACGCGGTGGCTGCCCTCCCAGATCACCAGAGGGCTGGCCCCCGCCCCCGTCTCGCTCATCGGCAGGCCCAGAACGAAGCCATGGGGCTCGCGCAGCATCCGCCGGCGCCCGGGGCCAATCGGCAAAAGCCCGTCCACATGGGCCGCATCGCGGGTGCGCCGGAACCGCGCCGCCGCGTCGCTCTCGCCCGCATCCTGTTGCGGATATCCCGGGTAGACCACGGATATCTGCGCCTTGTCCCAATGAGGGTCGTCCATCAGGTGAGAGCGGATGAACGCCACCGCCGCACCGTCCAGCGGCCCAGAGCCGCCAACCCGTCCGGCGCTGTCATTGGGCAGCAGGTTGACCCCCGCAAACCACGTCCCGCCATGGCGCAGCCAGCGGGCGCGTTGGCGGGGATCCGCGCTCAGCGCACGGGCCACCGGCATGGCGCACTCCAGCCAGCGTAAAACAGCCGGATCGGCGCCGAACCGCACCCAGCCGGCGTCGTTCCATTGCACAAGAGTGGGCTCCTCCGCCCCGTTCATGCGGAATACTGAAGGTCGCTTTCGGGCACCTGCGCCAAGGCCTCAAGCATGGTCCGGGCCGACGCGTCGGGCCGGTGCGCGGTCTCCGACAGCATCCGCCGCCAGATCCGCGCGCCCGGACGGCCTGCAAAGAGGCCCAGCATGTGGCGCGTGACCTGATGCAGGCGGCCACCGGCGGCAAGATGCGCCTCGATATAGGGCACCATCTCCCGCACGATTGCGTGCGGTGTCCTGACCGGGCTCGAACGTCCGAAAATCCGCTGGTCGGCCTCCAGCAGCACATCCGAGGGCGCATGATAGGCCGCGCGGCCGATCATCACCCCGTCCAGCCCCGCGGCAAGCGCGGCCTCCGCCTGATCCAGGCCGGTCACTCCGCCATTGAGCAGGATCTTGAGATCGGGAAACCGCGCCTTCATCGCGTGCACGAGATCGTAATCCAGCGGCGGGATATCGCGGTTCTCCTTCGGGCTGAGCCCTTGCAGCCACGCCTTGCGGGCATGGACCGCAACCCGCCCCACACCGGCATCGCGCATCTTCGACAGGAAATCGGGCAAAACCACCTCGGGGTCCTGATCATCGACGCCGATCCGGCATTTCACCGTCACCTCGACAGGGCTTGCCGCGATCATCGCGGCCACGCAGCGCGCCACCAGATCGGGCTGCTCCATCAGCACGGCCCCGAAACAGCCCGACTGCACCCGGTCAGACGGGCAGCCCACGTTCAGGTTGATCTCGTCATAGCCGCGCTCGGCGCAAATCCGGCTGGCCTCGGCCAGCTCATCCGGGTCGGAGCCGCCCAGTTGCACCGCCACGGGATGCTCCTCTGCGTTGAAATCGAGCAGGTGATACGCCTGCCCGCGCACCAGCGCCGGCGCGGTGACCATCTCGGTATAGAGCAGCGTGCAGGACGACATCAGACGGTGCAGATACCGGCAATGCCGGTCCGTCCAGTCCATCATCGGTGCGACGGAAAGCGTATATGGCTGTTTTTCGTCCATTTTCGTGTATCGTTGACCTGCGCAGGCCCCGCTGGGGGCGACGGGCTGGATATATGGCATCCCGCCCCGATCGCCAAGGCAAACAGGCCCGGGTCCGGTATGATCTGGATCAACGACTGGGGGCAACGCGCGGCATAGCGTGAGCAAAACGATCAAAAATACAGGAGACCCCGCATGAAAACGATTGGCAAACTGATCCTTGCCCTGAGCCTGATGCCTTGCGCAGCGATCGCGCAGGAAACGGGCAAGGCCGAGGGCGATCCGGTCGCAGGCGGGGAGATCTTCGGCACCTATTGCGCGGCCTGCCACGGCATGGAGGCGCTTGGCGACGGGCCGATGTCGCCGGTTCTCACCCTGCAGCCGCCCGGCCTGACAAAACTGCAGGCCGAGTTCGACGGCACCTTCCCGCGCGGTCTCGTGATCGCGCGGATCGACGGGCGCGACCCGCTGGTGGCCCATGGCAGCCCGATGCCGGTCTATGGCGACTTCTTCGAAGGCAAAGGGGTCACGATCCGCGGCGAGGACGGCATCATGATCATGACCAGCCAGCCGATCGTCGACCTGATTGCATGGCTTGAAAGCGTGCAGGAATAGGACGGCGCGATGGGACGCATCTACGCTCTTTGCGGCGCGCTTGGCCTCGGGGCCGTGACCATGGCCTGCACCTTGCCGGGCCAGCCCAACGCGCCGCGGCTCTACGCGGAGAACTGCGCCGCCTGCCACGGCATGAGCGGAACGGGCGACGGCCCGATGGCGGCGTCGCTTTCACCCGCCCCCACCGACCTGACAACGCTGGCGCTGCGCAATGGCGGCCGCTTTCCGCGGATCACGGTGATGAGCACGATCGACGGCTACAACCGCGCCACGCTGGACCGCGCCGCGATGCCCCGCTTCGGGGATTTTCTCGAAGGCAATCTGGTTCCCGTCGATCTGGGGGACGGCGTGCTGACGCCCACACCGGTCGACCTGCTGGCGCTCGCCGATTACGTCGAGGGCCTGCAACAGGACTGATACCGGACCGGGGAGGACCGGCAGAACCGGAGAGGACAGGGGTCGGAACAAGGACAAAGCCCGGTCGCATAAGGAGGACGGCACAATGATCAGACATCTTCACACCACGCTGCTGGCGACGCTTCTTGCGGGCAGCCTCACGCTTCCTGTTCTGGCGGAAGAGCCCGATGTCGGGCGGCGCGAATATCTCAACGCCTGCGCGATCTGCCACGGCGAATCCGGAAATGGCGAAGGCGCGCTGGCCTCGCTTCTGACCGTGCCGGTGCCGGGGCTGCGCGCCATCACCGCGCAAAACGGCGGCACCTTCCCGATGCTCGACATGATCCACATCATCGACGGGCGCACGGGGCTGCGCGGCCACGGCTCGGAAATGCCGGTCTGGGGGGCGATGTTCCGCAACGCGATTCCAGAGGATGCGGGCCTTTACGCCTCCGAGTTGATCGTGCGCGGCCGCGTGCTGGCAATTGCCGAATACCTGCGCAGCATTCAGGAAGAATAGCGCGCGGACGGACGCGACCCGTTTTCCAGCCCCTTTTTCCGGCCTCTTATACCCGGGCCTGTCCCGCGCCGTGTCCCGCGCCTTGTCCCGGGGCCTGTCCCCCGCCCTATTTGCGGAAGCGCTGCCTTGATTTCTGGTAGAGCCTGCGGTTGCGCCGGACGAACTCCTCGATCAGCGTGCCCGGCAGCCCGTAGGCCCGCCCGATGAGGTAGAGATAGCCGCTGATCGCGGCGATGCCTGCACCAAACGCGTTCACGATCAGATCGAACATCGTGTCGACAAGGCCCGATTTCTGCATATGCAGCCCGAAGGCCTGATCCATGGTGAACTCGAAGATTTCCCAGATGCTGCCCACCATCATCGCGAAACAGAAGCTTATCAGCGCCAGCGCGCCTGCGGGCGCGGCGTAGCGGTCGCCTTCGAACAGCATAAAGACGAACAGGAACCCGAACAGACCGAAGCCCAGCGCCGAGGCACCGTGCAGCGCCAGATCCCACCACCAGACCCGCTCGTAGAAATCGAACGCCTCGCCCATGAAGACCGAGGCGAAGATGAACAACGTCGTGGCTGCAAGAAACGGCACCGGCAAGGTGATCCGGAACCGGCTGGCAAGGATCAGCGGCGCCACGGACAGGCTCAGCGTGGCCAGCGAAACGAAGGCCAGTGACCAGCGCCCGACCGCCAGCGCAAACAGCGTCGAGACCACCAGCGTAAGCCAGATGACCTGTGTGATCAGACTTTGTTCCCGAACGCGCAGCATTCCGCCGATCCGTCTCCCGCTGTTTCATTTCCGCCGCCGCGTCCCTATCTAAAGGGCATGCAGCAGCTTTCCCGACCAGCCCCGGCCAGATCCCGGCCTGCAGGCCAAAAGCCCGGCACGTCCAGACCGATCCGGCTGGCCAGTTACAATATCCGCAAACTCAGGGGCCTTGACCAGACCCGTGATCAGGGCCGGTTCCTGACCATCATCAACGCGCTGGAGGCCGATGTCATCGCGCTGCAGGAAGCCGACCGGCGTCTGGGCGAGCGCCCGGCCGCGATCGGGCAGCGCATGATCGAGGACGAAACCGATTTCGAGGTCGTTCCGGTCGCCACCAACGCTGTCAGCCTCGGCTTTCACGGCAATGCGGTGCTGGTGCGCAAGGGCACGAAAGTCACCGGCATCTCGCGGCTCACCCTGCCCGGGCTCGAGCCGCGCGGCGCGGTGCGCGTCGATTTCAACGGCACCGCCAGCTGGTCCATGGTGGCCGTGCATCTGGGCCTGACCCGCTTTCACCGCCGCCAGCAGATGCACACCATCGCACAGGAGCTGAACGCGCAGCCCGGCACGCCCGGCGTGGTGATCGGCGACTTTAACGAATGGTCCCGCGCCCGAGGGTTCGAGCCGCTCTCGCAGACCTACGACATCCATGCGCCCGGCCGCTCCTTTCATGCCGCGCGCCCCGTGGCCGCGCTGGACCGGATCGCGCTGTCTTCGGGGCTGCAGCTGGTCGATGCCGGCGTGGAACAAGGGCCGCTGGCCCGACTGGCCTCCGACCACCTGCCGATCTGGGGCGACATCACACCCGCGCAAGACTGAGCAGGACCGACGCGGCCACGGCGCGGGCCGCGCCCGCTCACTTGGAAAACAGCACCGGAACCTTGGCATAGCTCAGCAAGTCGCGGGTCGCGGCGCCGATGACGAAATCATAGGTCCGCGAATGGCCGAACGCGCCCGTCACGATCAGGTCGGCGCCCTGCTCGAACGCCTCCTTGCCGAGGATATGTCCGACCCGCAGCCCATCGGTATCCCGGTGGACCACCGTGGCCTTGAGCCCGTGGCGGTCATACATTTCCGCCATCTCGTTGGCGGTGAAATCCTCGAAATCGTCCTTGGTGTGCGCCTGCGCGCGCAGGATGAAAATCTCGGCCCCCGGAGCGGCGACGTCCAGCGCGTCATGCGCCGCCCGCGTCGCCTCGCGCGTGGCGCTCCAGCCCAGCACAATCCGGGTTGCGATCGCGTCGTTGTCATAGCCCACGGGCACCATCAGAACCGGACGCCCGCCCTCACGGATCAGGCGCGACTGGATATGGGCCTGATCGACGCGCACATCACCCTGATCCTCCTGCGAGATCAGCACCAGATCAGCGGCCCGCGCGCTTTCGATCATGCGGTCGCAGGCCGAGACGGATTCCGACTTCAACAAGCGCCACTCGCCCACGAAATCCTCGGCATCGGTGTATTTGCGGAACAGTTTCTCGATATCTTCGGCCTGCGCGCGCTGGCTGGCATTGTATTTGGCGAAGGCGGGATCGGGCATGTGCATGGCGATGCCCGGGTAAACCAAGAGCGCCTCCATCACGTGCAGCCCGATGAGATGGGCGTCGGTCTTGCGCGCAAGTCCGGCCGCAACCTTCATCAGCGCTTCCGCATTCGTGGTCGATGTCAGGCAGACGAGTATTGTTTTCAGGCCCATGGCATATGTCCTCCGGATCGCAGTCGGCCCCGGCAGCACCGCCGCATCGGGGGTGTTTTCCTTGCTATCAGCAAAGCGGGCCGCAGGAATTGATCCCTATCAAGACAGGCGCCGCCAAAGCCCTGTAAAAACATGGGGCTGCGACGCCCCGACACCGGCCCGACACCGGCCCGACACCGGTTCGACACCGCTTTGACGCGGGTTCGGGGCCGCAAATCAGACCCGCCGAAAGGAGAACGTCATGTCGTCCAAAGGCCTCGAGATTATCGACCACAGCGCCCAGCTGACCCATGAATGGGTCAACGAGCTGGTGGAGCGGCTGGACTGGAGCAACCACAAGGATGCGCTGCGCCTGCTGCGCGCCACGCTGCGCGGGGTGCGCGACCATATCAGCCATGACGAAATGGCCCAGCTCTCGGCCCAGTTGCCGCTTTTGATCCGCGGCATGTACTACGAGGGATGGGTGCCCCACCAGACGCCGCTCAAGGACCGCAAGCTGTCCTCCTTCGTCGCCGCCATCGAAGAGACCGTCAGCGATGTCCTCGATTACCGCGGCACGCAGGATATCAAGACCGTGTTCAAGCTGCTCAATGCGCGGATTTCGCGCGGCGAGGCCAATGACGTGCGCGCCAACCTACCCGAGGACATCCGCGCCCTCTGGCCGGCGCCCTGAGCGGCGCCGCTGCGGAGAGAGGACCCGGCATGGATGAACTGAGCATAAATTCGGAATATATGCGCCGCCTGATCGACAAGCTGCGCGCCGTGATGGGCCGCGAGGGCGAGGTCATGCCCGAGATCGGCAGCAACCCGTCTGATGACGAACGCCCCATGACCCTGCAGGAGACCGAGGGCGACTTGCTGCTCGAAGAGCTTGAGGAAGAGATCGAGGCAATGGACGAGGGCCACCGGATCGAACTGGTGGCGCTGATGTGGATCGGGCGCGGGGATTTCCCGGCGGACGAATGGCAGGAGGCGCGCGATCTGGCCCGCGAACGGCAGGAAGGCCCGACGGCGCGCTACCTGCTGTCACATCCGCGCGTGGCCGACCAGATCGCCAGCGGGCTGGAGGAACTGGGCCACAGCCATATCCTGCAGGACGGGCTCTACTGAGACCTCGGGCCCGCGCCCGCGAACCTCTTCGCAGAACCCGGAACGAACCCGAAACTGGCCCGAAAACACTGGCCCAAAACCCAAAGGAGGCGCTGCTTATGCGCAACGCCTCCCCTTCTCTCCCGTCTTGCGACCGGTTGTTTGTTTTAATCGCCTTCCGCCATCGCCAGAAGCGCGCGCGGTTTCAGGACGACCACCGTGTGGACATTCTCCAGCGCGATAATCTCGCATTTGCGCAGCTGGGTGATCGTGCGGCTGACCGTCTCTGTCGTCAGCCCGAGGAAATCCGCGATGTCCGAGCGGCTCATTGGCAGTTCGACCTGCGTATAGGGGCCGATATCACAGCCCACCCGCTCTGAGAGCACCGCAAGAAACGAGGCCACCTTCTCGGAGGCCGACTTGCGCCCCAGCATCATGAAATGATCCTGCATGTTGCTGATCTCGCGCAGGGCCGCCTGCATCAGCTTGTTGTGCAGCTTCGGATCGCCCTCGCCACGCTCCAGCGCGGCACGGCTGTGCACGACCACCTCGGCCTTGGTCAGCGCATCGCAATCGGTGTGATGCTCCCCGTCGCACGGAAAGCCCACGATATCGCCCGGATACCCAAACGCGATCACCTGACGCCGGCCATTCTCCATGACCCGTGTCAGCCGCAGCACACCGCTGACCACCTCGTAGACACGCTCGGCCTCGTCGCCCTCGCGAAACAGGTATGACCCTGCCTTGAAGGTGCGGTTTCTCAGCGATTTTGCGGATTTCTTCTGACGTACAGCCGAAACGGAATGGACCGTAGAAGCGTTCGGTGTCGGTACGGTAACATACATGACAGTCTCCCCCTATGACTCTCATCGTGACATCTTAGGGTCATACTGTGCGCCAGCTTTGTCGCAGCACTTCGCGCAGTTACGTAACAAATTGTATCGCTCTGTCATACGGTGTGATAAAATCGCATTCTCATAATCACTTTCTTGAATTTATTAACTTTATGTATTACCTGTCTTAACGAGTCCTGCACTTGGGTGGTGGAGCATGAGCGAAGCAAGGATCCTGGTCGTCGATGACGATGAGAAGATACGCCTACTCCTGCGCAATTGCCTGGAGCCCGAAGGCTTCGAAATCCATGAAGCCGCCACAGCCGAGGACGTCTGGTCGCAGCTCGCCTCCGATCCGCCGGACCTGATCACACTCGACATCAACCTCGGCGCCGATGACGGGTTCGAACTGGCGCGCCAGATCCGCAAATCCCAGTCCGTGCCGATCATCATGCTGTCGGGAAAATTCGATGTCATCGACAAGATCGTGGGGCTTGAGCTGGGCGCCGATGACTATATCACCAAACCCTTTCACGTCCGCGAAGTGCTGGCACGGGTGCGCTCGGTCCTGCGTCGCAGCCAGGGCGCACCGGTTGTCGAGGCCCCCGCAGAGGTCGTGGTGTCCACCGCCCCCGCGCGCTGCGTGAAATTCGACGGCATGGTGGCCTACCCCGACAGTTTCGAGCTGATCGGGCGCGACGGGACCCCCTGCAACCTGACCAGCGGTGATTTCAAGCTGCTCGATATCTTCCTGAACCATCCCCGCCGGATCCTGTCGCGCGAACGGCTGATGGATCTGATCAGCGGCATCGAGTGGTCGCCGCTGGATCGGGCCATCGACAATCAGGTGGCGCGTCTGCGCAAGAAGATCGAACGCGACCCGGGCAACCCGAAGCTGATCAAGACCGTGCGCGGCGTCGGCTACACGTTCACACCCGATATCGAAGCCTGTCCCTGATCCGGCCCTGATCTGTCGCTGACCGACCCTGACTTGGCCCCAATCTAGCCCTGACCTGCCCCTGATGCACCCCTGATCGCACGCGCCAAAGCGCGCATCCGCCCCGCATTTCATCCCTGCCCGCGGGCGATCTGTGACCCGCGCTTGATCTGTATCAGTCCCCGCCCCCGCCAGAGCGTCATACTGGGCGCAATGAACGGACAGACCGGAGGCAGTCATGAAACCCGTTGAAACCTGGATACTTCTTGCCAATGCGACCTTTGCGCGGATCGTGGCCAACCGCGGCCCCGGCAAGGGCATCGTGGCGATGGGCGGCAAGACATGGCGGGCCGAGCCGCCGGTCGAATATTCCGACGAGGCGGGCCACGCACGGATGAGCACGGCTTACTCGCAAGCCTCGCTCACCTCCAAGGACCCCAAGGAACTGGCCGAACAGGTTTTCGCGCACACGCTTGCCGAAGAGCTCGTGGGGTTCCGGCGCAAAGGGGCCTATGACCGGCTGATCATCGCCGCCTCGCCGCATATGCTGGGCAGCCTGCGCGAGAGCCTGCCCGATTATGTCAGCGACACCGTGGTGGCAGAGATCGCCAAGGATCTGACCCATGCCACGCTCGAGGATCTGCCCAAGCTTTTGTCAAACGTGCTGGCCGCCTGATCGGAAAACCTGATCCATAAACCTGATCCGGAAACCTGCTCCGGACGCGCGCGCCGCAACCCTGCCGCAGCGCAATCCTGCCGCGGCGGCGGGTCTATCTGCGCCCTATTATCCCGGCTGGCCGGCGGACAACCGGCCCTGCAGCCCACGATGCTGCGGATTGAGCGCGTTGAGCACCTGAAGATAACCCAGCAGGTCCGACAGGGTGATCACGCCCACAAGCTGCCGCCCGTCGCGCCCTCCCAGCACAAGGAACTTGCGCCGGTCCTCTTCGGTCATCTTCTTCATGATCTCCTCGGCGGGCAACGACATCGACACCGAATTGGAACTGTCGGCGCGCACGAACACATCGCCCACCCGCGTCGTGGTCCAGTTCTCCCGGTCGATCGAGGCCAGAACCGCGCTGTCGACACAGCCCAGAAGCACGCCGTCCTCGACCACCGGAACAAACCCCGTGCGCCGTGGCAGCATGATCTGGTTGGCCAGCGCCTCCAGCGTGAGATCGGGCGAGGCCACGATCGGATCGGGCGTCATCATCGAGGCCACGGTCTTGTCGGCCAGTGACACCTTGATGAGCTGCTGCTGATAGGTGGTTTTGGCCGCCATCAGCAGGAACAGCCCGATGAAGATCTGCCACAACCCGCCCATCTGCCGTCCGCCAAAGAGCGAAAACACCCCGATCGCCATCAGGATATAGGCAAATGTCGTGCCCAGCTCGCTGGCGCGCCGCGTCGCCTCGAGCATATTGCCCGAGCGGTGCCACAGGTAGGCGCGGTAGACCCGCCCGCCATCAAGCGGGAAGGCAGGCAGCATGTTGAAAACCGCCAGAATGAAATTGAGCAGGCCCAGATAGCCCAGCACCACCGACAGCAGCGGCGAGGCCGACAGCGCACCGGCGATCCCCGAAGTCAGCCAGAACAGCGCCGCCAGCGAAAAGCTCATGGCCGGTCCCGCCACCGCGATCCAGAACTCCGAGGCGGCGGTCTTCGGTTCGCTGCCCAGTTCCGCAATGCCGCCGAAAACAAAGAGCGTGATGCCCTTGATTTCCACCCCGTAGCGGCGCGCCACGACCGAATGGGCCAGCTCGTGCAGCACCAGCGAGACGAAGAACCCCAGCATCGCGAAGACCGCCATGCCCAGATAGATCTCGCCTGTGGCCCCCGGCATCACCACCGGGAAATAGCCCGAGGACAGGCTCCACACGATCAGCGCCGCAATCAGCAACCAGCTGGGGTCAACCTTGATGTCAAACCCAAGCACGGTAAGGATTTTCACGGATCTCGAGAACATGTGACCTCCGTTGGAACAGGTGCCCGTCCAGACCCGGCCATCCTAGACCGGAGCGCATATGCAACATTGATTTGGCTCAATTTCCGCAAGGCTCAGACGTGAAACAGGCTGCCGACAAAATAGGCGATGGCCGCCGCCACCGAGCCGATGGCCAGCGTCTCGCCGCCCGACCACCACCATTTCGACAGCGACCAGCGGCTTTTCAGAGCGCCGATCGCGAAGAACACGCAGCCCGTCAGAATCCCCGCAAGCTCGAACGCATGCTCCAGCCCCAGCACGAAGGGCATCAGCGGCACGATCCCGGCCAGCAGGAAGGCGAGAAACGTCGCCGTGGCCGAGCGCATCGGGCGCGGGTCGCTCAGCGACATGCCGTATTCCTCGGTCAGCATCATGTCGATCCATGTCTTGCGGTCCGAACAGATCGCCTCGGTAGCCTGCTCCAGCACGTCGCCGCGCAAGCCCTTGAGGGCAAGGATCTGGCGGATTTCCTCACGCTCCCCATCGGGAAACTCGCGGATATGGCGCTCTTCGACCGATCTGAGCCGGTCGAGATCGTCGAGATCCGCCTTGGTGCCGGAATAATTCCCCGCCGCCATGGAAAACCCGTCCGCCAGCACATTCGCAATGCCCAGCGCGATGATGATCGAACTGGGCAGGCCCGCGCCCTGCACACCGGCCACGATGGCAAAGGTCGTCACCGCCCCGTCGATCCCGCCGTAAACCATGTCCCGCAGATTGCCTTGCCGGAAGGGTGCGGCGAGACGGGCAGCAACCTCCTCCTTGCTGTGGCCGTGATCGGTGTCCATCGCGCTCTCCTTTGCGACAGACTCCCAAAAGCCGTGACAGGCGACCTTGAGGTAGATCAAACCGAAACCGCGCCGATTTGCCTAAAGCATGGAAAGAAAGGCACCTGCGTATGGCCCAGTACTTCCAGACCCTCGCGCTCGGCACGAACCTGCTGATCTTCCTGCTGTGTGCGGGAGGTGTCTGGATGGCGGGTGCCCGGCTGACCTATATCGTCGACGCCCTGTCGGACCGGTTCAACCTCGCCAAATCCCTGATGGGCCTGCTGGTGCTGTCGCTGGCCACATCCCTGCCCGAGGTCGCCACCACGCTCAGCGCCGCCGTCCGGCAAAGCCAGGCGCTGGTGCTCAACAATCTCTTCGGCGGCATCGCACTGCAGACCGCGATCCTCGCTACCGCCGATCTGTGGGCCCGCGGCGCGATCACCAATTACCCGCGCAAGGCCAATCACGCGCTGGAAGCCACACTTCTGGTGGTGCTGCTGTCGCTGACACTGGCCATCATCCTCGCCGAGCAGGATCTCGCGGTGCTCCATGTGGGCTATGGCAGCCTTCTGATCGGCGCGATCTATTGCGGCACGATCTGGCTGTTGCGCAAATATGAAGGCTCCAGCGACTGGGTGCCGGTCGACCAGCCCGAGGCCGAGGCCGAACGGCCCGCAGTGCTCGACACAGGGCTCGAGAAGGCCAGCCTGACCTCGATCGCCCTCCAGAGCGCGCTGGCCTGTCTGGCGATCCTTCTGGTCGGCATCACGCTGGTGGCCTCGGCCGAGACCATCGCCGTGCAGTCCGGCCTTGGCGCGGGCTTTATCGGCGTGACGCTGCTGGCGGCGGCCACCTCCCTGCCCGAGCTGACCACCACGATCACCGCCGTGCGCCTCGGAGCCTACACGATGGCGATCTCCAACATCTTCGGCTCCAACCTGATCATGCTGGTGCTGGTCCTGCCGGCAGACATGCTCTACGTCGCGGGCCCGATCCTGTCAGGCACCGGACCGACCGTGCCGCTGGCGATCTGTTTTGGCATCATCGTGACGGCGATCTACCTTGTCGGGCTGATCGTGCGGCGCAAACCGCGCATCGGCACGATTGGGATCGACTCGCTGGCGGTGATGATCATTTTCCTGCTCAGCGTGCTGGCCTACCTTCAGGCCTGAGCAGCGGCGCGGCGCTGCCCCCTTTTGCCCCCCACGCGGCCGCCTAGGTCTGCGGCCGGGCCGGCCCCTGCCCCCGCGCCCTGATCCGCCGCGCGGCAAACCACACGGTCTTGACCAGTTCCGGCACGATCAGGATCGGCAGCGCGAAGGTCAGGATCAGGATCCAGACCTCCTGCCCCAGCCCCACCGTGTGCAACAGCACCTGCAAGGGCGGCCAGTAGACCGCGGCCACCTGCGCCAGAATGGTCAGCGTCAACGCCCCCAGCAGCAGCGGGTTCGACAAAAAGCCGATCCGCCAGCAGGGCTCGCGCAGCGAGCGGAACGCAAAGACCGAGAACTTCTCGAACAGCACCATCGCCGTGAACGCCGCCGTGCGCGCCTGCACCTCGCCCATGGGCAGAAGCTGGTTGAAAATCCACAGGCTGGAAAACCCGGTATACAGCCCGAAGAGAACGATCAGGGACAGACCGTTCACTCCTAAAATCGGCTCGTTCTTGCGGCGCGGCGGCTTTTTCATGTTCCCCGGTTCGGATTTCTCCAGCCCCAAAGCCACCGCCGTGATGCCATCGGTGATCAGGTTCATCCACAAAATCTGCGTGGCCAGAAAGATCAGCGGCCCGCCGAGCACGATATTGGCCATGATCGCGATCACCTCGCCGGCATTGGATGACAGCAGGTAGCGCACGAACTTGCGCACATTCTCGAATTGCCGGCGCCCCTCGCCGATGGCCCGCACGATGGTGGCGAAATTGTCGTCCAGCAGCACCAGATCCGAGGCGTCTTTCGCCACATCCGTGCCGCGCACGCCCATGGAAATGCCGATATCGGCCTGTTTGAGCGCCGGGGCGTCATTGACCCCGTCGCCGGTCATCGCGACGATCTGAGTGTCGCGTTGCAGCGCCGCGATGATGCGCATCTTGTCGGCCGGACGGGTGCGCGCGAACAGAACCGGCCCGCGCAGCGCGGCCTCGAGCTCCGCCTCCGACATCCCGTCAAGCGCCTTGCCCGTGAGCGTGCGGTCCAGCTCGATCCCCAACCCCTCGGCAATGGCCTTCGCCGTCACCGGGCTGTCGCCGGTGATCATGATGATCCGGATGCCCGCCGCCTGTGCCTGCGCCACCGCCGGGCGCACTTCGGGGCGCGGCGGATCGATCAGGCCCACGAGGCCCAGAAAGACCAGCTCTTCCTCCTCGTGGTCATCCTCGGCGACCGGACGCCACGCGAAAGACAGCACCCGCAACCCGTCAGCCGCCATGTCGCGGTAGGCCGCCTCGATCTCTTCCCTGTCGGCCACCTGCAACGGCCGCGCGGCGCCACCGGCATGGATGCGGCTGCATTTCTCCAGCACCTGCGCGGGCGCGCCCTTGGTGAACATCGCCAGAGCCCCGTGCGAATGCGCCACCACGCTCATGCATTTGCGGTCGCTGCTGAAGGGGACTTCGGCGACCAGATCATCGGGATCGGGGATCTCGGCCCAGCCCTTGTAGGCCAATGTGACCAGCGCGGTCTCGGTGGGCTCGCCGATGGCGACCCAATGGCCTTCTTCGTGGCGCAACCGCGCGTGCGAACAGGTGATCGCCGTCTCCAGCAGGCGGCCCAGCCCCGCCGTGTCGGCGGCCCGGATGCGGCGTCCGTCCAACGCGATATGGCCCGCCGGATCGTGCCCTGTGCCGGTCACCTCGTAAAGCGCATCCGCCATCCAGACCCGCGTGGCCGTCATCCGGTTTTCGGTCAGGGTGCCGGTCTTGTCAGTGCAGATGACCGAGGCCGCGCCCAGCGTCTCCACCGCCTGCAGGCGCCGCGCCAGCGCCTTCTGGCGCACCATCGCCGAGGCCCCCAGCGCCAGCGTAATGGTCACCACCGCGGGCAGCCCCTCGGGCACCATCGCCACGGCCAGAGACAGGCCCGTCATGAACATCTGCATCGGGTCGCGCCCCAGCCCGACCCCCAGCGCCAGAATGATCGCCGCGATCAGCAGCGCCGCGATGCCAAGCTGGCGCGCCAGCACGCCCAGCTGGCGCTGCAGGCTGGTCTGGCGGCGGCCCACTGATCCGGTCAGATCCGCGATCTGGCCAAAGGCCGTGGCCGTGCCGATGCTGCGCACCCGCGCCTCGCCGCGCCCGGCCACAACCGAGGTGCCGGTGAAGACCTGCCCGGCCTCGTCCGCCAGCCCCGGCGCGGCCAGCGCCTTGTCGACCGGCACCGACTCGCCGGTCAGAACGCTCTCGTCGACCGACAGCTGGATCGCCGTCACCAGATCGCCATCCGCCGGGATCCGGTCGCCGGCCTCCAGCAGGATCAGATCGCCCGGCACCAGTTCGCGCGCGGGCAGCACCGTCTCGCGCCCGTTGCGGATCACCAGAGCCTGCGGGCTGAGCATGTTGCGCAACGCCTCCAGCGCGTTCTCGGCCCGCCATTCCTGCACGAACCCCAACCCGCCGTTCAGCAGCACCACCAGCAGGATCGCCAGCGTGTCGATCCGCTCGCCCAGAAAGAACGCGATCGCGGCCGCCACGATCAGGATGACAACGAGAAAACTGGTGAACTGGCGCAGGAACACCGTGAACGGCGACACCTTGCGCGGCTTGGGAAGCTCGTTCCAGCCATGCTCGGCGCGCAGCCGCGCAACCTGCTGGTCGCTCAGCCCCCCGCTCAGCCCCGCCCGCTTGGCAGGCGCCGGTGCACCGTCTGGCCGGATCTCGCTGTCCATACTGCCAAAAACCCCATTCCCCGCGCCGCGTCCTTGATCGATGTCAATATCCCCGCCCCCCGTGCATGCGATGACAGTGCCACGTCATAAAGCGGAGAGCCCTCATGACTGAAAAAGCCAAAAATCCAACCCGGAAAGAGACAACCGCCCCCGAGTTCACGGCCATGACAGATGCGCTCACCGAGCTGCAGAAGGCCGGGCTGGGATCGCTGTCCTGGATGGGAACGGCGTGGCTGGAGAATATGAGTGACCTGAGCAGTGAAGTAATGAGTTTTATCGCCGACCGCGTGAAAGAGGATGTCAGAACCCAACACCAGATCCTGCATTGCAACGATGTCAGCCGCCTGCAAAAGATACAGGCCGAGTTCATCCAGCGTGCGATCGATCAGTACACGGCCGAGACCGGACGTCTCGTGGCCATGGGCAACACCTTCCTCAAGGATGTGCAGGCGCGTGAGCCCACAAAGGACTGAGCGCGCCTGAGACCACCGCCCCTAGCCGCGCACATACAGGCCGGGGGCGTCACATAAAGACTTCATCTTCCTGACCTGCGGCGCACCCTGTGCGCCGCTCTTTTGTTTCAGCCAGTCGGCCCAGACCGGCCACCACGAGCCCGGCGTCTCCACCGCCGCCTCCAGCCACAGCGCCGCCGAGCGGTGCGGATCGCCCTCGGTCTTCTGGCGCATCCGGTAATGGCGCCCCGGATGCCCCGGCTCCGACAGGATGCCGCCATTATGGCCGCCATTGGTCAGAAGGAAGGTCACGTCCGTATCGGTCAGCAACAGCAACCGGTAGACCGACCGCCACGGCGAGACATGGTCCTTCTCGGTGCCGACGCAGAAAATCGGCGCGCGCATATCGGTCAGCGCCACCGGCCTGTCATCGACACGGTAAAGACCCTTGGCCAGTTCATTGTGCAAGAACAGAGCCCGCAGATATTCCGAATGCATCCGCGCGGGCATCTGCGTGCTGTCGGCATTCCACGCCATCAGATCGCTCTCCGGCGTCCGCTCGCCCAGCAGGTAGTGGCGCACCACGCGGCTCCAGATCAGGTCGTTGGAACGCAGCATCCTGAAGGCGCCTGCCATCTGGTCGGCGTCGAGATAGCCCTGCGAGGCCATGATATCTTCCAGAAACGCGACCTGGCTTTCGTTGATGAACAGGCCCAGCTCACCGGGTTCGGAAAAATCCACCTGCGAGGCCAGAAGCGTCAGCGTGGCGAACCGCCGGTCCCCGTCGCGCGCCATCGCACTGGCCGCAATCGACAAGAGCGTGCCGCCCAGACAATACCCCACCGCATGCACCGAACGCGCCGCGCCGCGATCCGCGATCTGCTCCAGCGCCGCCCGCACGCCCAGATCGACATAATCCTGCATCCCCAGATCGGCATCCTCCGCGCCCGGGTTCTTCCACGAGATCATGAACACCTCAAAGCCCTGATCACAAAGGTATTTTACCATCGAGTTCTGCTGCGACAGGTCGAGAATGTAGTATTTCATGATCCATGCCGGCACGATCAGGAGCGGCTCGGGATGCAGCTTGGGCACCGTCGGCGTGTAGCGGATCAACTCGATCAGCCGGTTGCGGAACACCACCTTGCCGGGCGTTGCGGCCAGCGTGTCGCCGACGCGAAAGGCCGGATCCACCGGCCGCTTGCCGCCCAGATAGGCGTTGAGATCCGCCAGCCAGTTCTCCAGCCCTCGCACGAGGTTCTGGCCGCGCTCTGCCTGGGTGCGCTTGAGCACCAGCGGATTGGTCGCGGCGAAATTGGTCGGGGCGGCCATGTCGAGCATCTGGCGCGTGGCGAAATTGACGATCCGCGCGTGTTTGGGATCGAGCCCGTGCACATCGCGCGTCGCCGCGTCCCACCACGCCTCCTGCCGCAGGAATTGCTGCCGGATCAGATTGAAGGGAAAGGCCTGCCACGCGGGATCGTCAAAGCGGGTGTCCTTGCCGTTGATCGCGTCCGGCTCCGCGTCGCCATCGGGCGCCAGCGCCTTGGCCCAAAGCTCGGCCTGTTTCGAGGGCGAGCCCAGAAGATGCATCGACCAGTCGAGATAGGCCGTGGCGACCGCCGCGGGCGAAATCCCGCCCGTCAGACGCCCGATCGCGCTGTGCAGGGCGCGGTCGCCCTCCCGCGCCGGCTGCTCCGGCGGCTCCGGCTGCTCTGCCATCCTGCTCTCCTCCCCGCCTTCTAAAGCCGGCCGCGGTCGACGACCTTGGCGCCTTCGACCACGTCATCGCCGGGATGGGTGATGATCATCTCGCCGGGCTCCAGACCGTCCAGCACTTCCGCCGACTGACGGTTGCGCTGGCCCAGCGTGACGCTGCGTTCCTCCACCACGCCCGCACGGCTCACGAACACCGCCCATTGATCGCCGCGCCGGAACACCGCGCTGAGCGGCACCTGCACGGCGTCCTCCACCTCCCATTCGATGATGCGCAGGAAGACCGAGAACCCGTCCCCCAGCCCCGGACGCGCCGCGGGCGGCGAGACCAGTTCGAAAATCGCGTCCACGCGCTGCTCTTCGATCCCCAGCGCCGAGATCTTGGTGCGGGCCTTGGGCTCGACCCGCAAGAGCCTGGCGCGCAGCACACCCGGCCCGCCCCAGCGCTCCACCAGCGCCTCGGCGCCCGGGGCAAGGCGCACCGCATCGCTCGACAACAGGTCGGCCACCAGCTCCAGATTGCCCGGATCGCCCACCGTCACCAGCAATTCGCCCGCGGCCACCGGACGCTCGCTGATCGTCGGGATCGACAGCACCACGCCATCGGCCGGCGCGCGCAGCCGCACGCAACAGCTGTCGCCGCCCTGCGTGCCGCCGGTCGGATCGACCAGCGCCGCGCGGGCGCGTTCCAGCGTGCCCTGCGCCATGTCGATGCGGGCCTGCGCGGCCTCGGTCGCGGCCTGCGCGATGACCAGCCGCTGTGCGGCGTCCTCCAGCTGGGTCAGCGAGGAGACCGCACGCTCCACCAGCGCCTTGACCCGGTCATGCTGGGATTTCGCGAAGGCCTGATCCTCGAACGCCTTGATCAGGTCGGTTTCGGCCACGTGCAGCGCCGCTTCGGCCTCGCGCACGGCGGCCTCGGCCTGCAGGCGGCTGCGGCTGTCCAGAAGGCTCGGGGCCACCGGCTCCACCACCGCCACGACCGTCTCGGTCGTCACCCGGTCGCCCACCGCCACCGGCGCGCGCAGCGCGGTGCCGAAGATCGGGGCGGAGACCTCGTAGATGTCGCGGATCTGGGTCTGGCCATCGGCATCGACCGTCACCCGCATCGCGCCGCGGTCCACCGGCTGCAGGTCAACCGGCACCGGATCGGGCCGGAAGCCCAGATAGAGCAGCCCCAGCATGAGCGCGCCCAGAAGGCCGATCAGGGCAATGCTGCGTGGTTTCAAACCCATGTCCTCACTCCCGTGTCTTCATAACCGATACAAGGTCGAGCCGGTCCAGTCTCTGGCGCACCACCAGCACCGACCCCAGCGCCGCCAGCAGCACGAAAAAGCTGGCCCGCGCGAAGGTCGATGGTTCAAGAACGAGCGGTATCGCATAGAGATCACTGGTAAAACTCGCCGTCATGGACGTCGCGATCCCCGCCCCGATCAGCCAGCCCAAAGGCTGCGCCAGAAGCGCCAGCGTCAGCGATTCCGCGATCAGGATGAACGACACCTCGCCGCGGGTGAAGCCCAGAATGCGCAGCGACGCCAGTTCGCGCGCGCGTTCTGACAGCTGGATACGGGCGCCGTTATAGGCCACGCCGATGGTGATCAGCGTGGCGATGGAGATGTAGATCGTGTTCATGATCAGCACGTTCTCCTCGATCGTGTCCTCGAAGGAGCGCCGCGTGTCGTTCATCATCACCGCGCCGGTCAGCTCCGGCAGGGTCTTGATCGCCAGATGCAGCGCCTCGGTCTGGCTCTCGTCGAGCGAGACATTGGCGACCGTGACCTGCGGGGCCTGCCGGAACAGGCTGTTGAGATAGGCAAGATCGACATAGGCGCCGAGGCCGAAATACTGGTCCAGCATGCCGCTGACCTCCATCTCGAAGGTCTCGCGCCGGCCGGTCAGGAACTCCACCTCGACCGTGTCGCCCAGCCCCAGCCCGAGCTGCCGCGCCAGCCGCCGCGCCATCAGGATGCCACCCTCGGGCGGGTTCAGCACGCGCCCGTCGCCATCCACGATCCGGCTCAGATCGGTGTCGGGCCGGCGCGCCTCGATCGGGACCCGTTTCGACAGCGGCCCGTTGCGCAGCACCGCGGCGTGGAACTGCTGGCCCTCGACCTGCAGCGTGCCGGGCAGATGGGCGACCTCCAGAAGCGCCTTCTCGGGCACATCCTCGGCAAACATCAGCACCGCATCCTGCCGGTTCGACTGGTAAAAGGCCGTGTCGATGATCTTGTCGAGCGCGTCATACATGAAGGTCGAGGCGATCAGCACCCCCACCGCCAGCGCCATGCCCAGAATGGTCAGCGCCGAGCGCAGCGGCCAGCGCAGGAAGCTGCGGACCACCATCCGCGCGCTTTGCGACAGGCGCAGCCCGACCAGCGCCCTGTCCAGCACCGAATGGCTGAAGCGCGGCGGCGCGGGCGGCTGCATCGCCACCGCGGGCGCAAGCCGCGCGGCCGCCAGCGCACTGCGCAACGCGCCCAAGGTCGTGCTGAGCAGCGCCGCCAACCCCGAAAACGCGTAAATCCAAGGCGAGACACGGAAAATCAGGAACGGGAAGGTGAAGAAATCGGCATAGAGCCGCGCCAGACCATGGGCCAGCCAACTGCCCGCGATCCAGCCAATGACGATGCCGCACAGCGCCACCAGCCCCGCCAGCATCAGGTAATGCAGACACACCTCGGTGTTGGAATAGCCGATCGCCTTGAGCAACCCGATCTGGTTGCGCTCCAGCGCCACGATCCGCCCCATGACCATGCTCACCAGAAAGGCCGAAACCACGAAAAACACCGGCGGCAGGATCAGCGCGGTAGAGCGCAGTTGCTGCGTCTCGGCCTCCACGAAACTGTCGGATTGCTGCTGCGAGCGGTCATGTGCCCCCAGCCCGCCGAACGGTTTGAGCAGCCCGTCGACACGGTCGATCACCGCCGCGCTGTTGGTGCCCGCCGACAGCTTCAGCGACAGGTCGTTGAACGCGCCGGTCATGTCAAACGCCGCCGCCGCGGCGCGGTTCGACATCCACAGGATCCCGAACCCCTCATTGTCCGGCATCAGCGCGCCGGGCCCGATCGTGTAGATGAATTCCGGCGACAGCGCGGTGCCGGTGATCGTCAGCGGCCGTTTCTGCCCGTTCAGATTGGCATGAAATACATCGCCCGGCTCGAACCCGTGGGCCAGCGCGAAGGGTTCGTTGACCATGACCTCGTCGCTGGCCTCGGGCGACGGATAGCGCCCCTTGCGCAACAGCGGCACATTGAGCAGCGGCGCGTCCTGCTCGGGCAGCGACAGGATCCGCCCGATCGCGGATTCGATGCGCCCGTCAATGTCGAGGATAGCGATGCCCGAGACCCGCACCTCCACCGCCCAGACCCCCGGGATCGCGCCGATCTCCGGCAGCAGGCTTTCGGGCACCCGCCGCGCACTGGCAAAGACATCGGCAAACCGGTTGCGCTCGTAATAGGCGATGCGCGTCTCATCAAGCGCGCGATACATCCCCAGCGAGGTCAGCAGGATCGCCACCCCGCAGGCCAGAACCATCGCAATCGCAAGAGCTTGTACCCATAAGCGCCTGAAATCGCGCCATAATTTCTTATCGATCGCCTGCATCGCCATCACCACGCGATCTCGTGCGGGGCAAGGCGCGCTTCGTTCTCGACGCTGCGCACGATCCGGCCGTCCTGAAAATAGAGCACCCGGTGGGCCATGTTGCGGATCTCCGCATTGTGGGTGATCACCACGGTGGTCGTCCCGAACCGGTCGTTGATGTCGCGCAGCGCCTCGAGCACCTGGATCCCGGTGGCACTGTCGAGCGCGCCCGTGGGCTCGTCACACAGCAGGATCTCGGGGCGTTTGGCGATCGCGCGGGCAATCGCCACGCGCTGCTGCTCGCCGCCCGACATCTCGGCGGGGAAATGGTCCATCCGATGCCCCAGCCCCACCAGATCGAGCGCCTCGGCGGCCTGCATCGGGTTGGGCGAGACATCCGTAACCAGCTGCACGTTTTCGCGCGCGGTCAGGCTGGGCACGAGGTTGTAGAACTGGAACACGAACCCCACGTGATCGCGCCTGTAGCGCGTCAGGGCGCGGTCGCGCAGGTTGGTCAGCTCCATGTCGCGAAACCACACCCGCCCCTCGGTCACATGGTCCAGACCGCCCAGAATGTTCAAAAGCGTGGACTTGCCGCTGCCCGACGGGCCCAGCAGCACCGTCAGCTCGCCCGTGTAAAGCTCCAGATCGACGCCGGCCAGCGCATAGACCTTCACCTCGCCGGTGTCATACACCTTCGTCACACCTTGGGTTCTGAACACCACGTCCGCCACGGCTCTGCTCCTTTGGCCCCATTAGCGCGCGCACGGGCTTTTCTGCCTTGATCTAGCTCAACAAGACCGGCTCTGCGCCCCCTCACACGGGCGCTTCGGCGGCCGTCTCCGAAGGCAAAAGCGCAGAGCGGAACGCCGCCAGACGGCGGGTCATCTCGTCCGTGTCCTCCAGCGTGTTGGGCAGCCACATCGTTGCCGAGAACCGGCGCCCCATCCGCGCCTCAGCGCTCAGAAAGGCGGTCTCGGGCGCGTTCATGCCGCCGCAGGTCACAAACAGGCCCAGCTCCGCGGGCAGGTCCTGCTGGGCGGCGAGAAACGCGCTGACGGGCGGCGCGATATTGCCGGCCCAGATCGGCCCGCCCACCACGAGACAGCGGTAGCGCGACACCGCTTCGACATTGCAGCAGACCTCTGGCAGCCTGCCGCGCACCGCGTCATGAACCGCCTGCACCAGCCCCAGCACGGGCAAGCGGTAGCGCTTTGTTCTGATGAGGAAAATATCGGCATCCAACTGGTCGGCCACCTGCCGAGCCAGCCGCTGTGAATGCCCGTTCCGCGAATAGACCACCACCGCCGTATCGCGGATTTTCAGCGTTCCGGAGGCGACGGGGCCGACGGGCGCGGCTGTGGGGGTGGACGGCACGGATCTCTCCCATTTGGCGGGCCAGTTTAATCTTTCGGGCCAGTGTAACCTTTCGGGGCAGTGCAGCCTTTCGGTCCAGTGCAGCCTTTCGGGCCAGTGCGGCCTGAGAGGTCCGAAAAACCTGACGGGCCAGCAACACCTGAAAGGCCGGCGACACTTCAAGGGCCAGCGAAACGATGCCCGCACCCTGCCTCAAACGGGGTGCTTTTTCCTTGAGCAATATCAATTTTTTACGCCCGCAGCGGGTGTAGTCTGGCAAGACGTCAAAGGAACGTGCGCCATAAAGAGATCATGTGCCATGTTAAACCCGACCCCATGGACAACGCATTTTCCGGGGCTCACAAGCATTCCCGACCTGAGCGGGCTGGGGCTTGAGGGGCGCACGGAAACGGTGGAGATCCCACCCGATACGGTGATCTTCGCCCCCGGCAACTCCCCCCGCCACCTGCTGGTGCTGGTGGACGGCGTGCTGCGGGTCCAGAAACCCGGCCCGAACGGCAGCGGCCCCCTGCTCTACCGCGTGCGCGCCGGTGAGGGCTGCCTTCTGACCAGCGCCTGCCTTCTGGGCTATCCCGAACCCGCGCTCATGGGCGTCACCGAGACGGAGGTCGAGGCGCTCGCCATCCCGCGCGCGGTGTTCGAAGAGCTGATGGACAGTTCGGCGCGGTTCCGCGCGCTGGTCTTTCGCGCCTATTCGGACCGGATCGCGGATCTGCAGGGCGTGGTCGAGGACCTCGCCTGCAACAACGCCGACCGCCGGCTCGCCCGCAAATTGCTTGAGCTGGAGGAGACCGGCCATACGGGACACGCCAGCGCCGAGGCTCTGGCCGCGGCCACGCGCACCCGGCGCGAGGTCGTCGCGCACCTGCTCGAGGAGTTCCAGCGCCGCGGCTATATCCGGCAGGCCGACGGGCGGATCCGGATCGACCGCCCGGTGCCGCTGCGCCGTCTGGCCGACACGCCCGCCCCGCCGCGCACGCGCCTGTCCTGAGATCAAACACGCGGGCCGCCATGCGCGCGCGCCCCACGCCCTGCCGGACCCCGGCTTGCCAGAAAAGGAGGCATCAAGATGACACGAAACATGGGCCGCACCGACCGGATCCTGCGGCTGTTTGCAGGCGTGCTCCTCTTTATCGCGCCGCTGACCAACTTTCTCGGCGTCTGGGAAGACGCGCTCCCCGCCTTTCTGGTCATGGGGATCGGGGCAATCTTCGGGCTGACCGCAATCTTCGGCATCTGCCCGCTTTACAGCCTGTTGGGATGGTCCACGCGCTCGGCCCCGTGACAGGCCGCCCGACAAGACAAGATGACAGCCGCCCGGTCCTGTGCCACGATCAGGCAAGCGCAAAGGCGCGGTCGTGGCGCGCATAGGTGAAGGAGTACACAAGATGGAACCCAAGAAGCTGTCCGAGGAGTTTTCGGCCTGCGCACAATTGTCGACCGATGACATGCCGCTGGTCCATGCCCTGGGCTACAAAACAGTGCTGTGCAACCGCCCCGATGGCGAAGAGATTTCCCAGCAGCTTTTCGAATCCATGGAAAAGGCCGCGAAAAACGCAGGCCTGACAGTGCATTACCTGCCGGTGATCTCCGGCGGCCCCTCGCCCGAGGAGATCGCGGAATTCACGAAACTCTATGACGACCTGCCCAAGCCGATCCTTGCCTATTGCCGCTCGGGCGGCCGCAGCACCAAGCTTTACACGGGCATGAAAGAGGCGCAGGAAAAGGACGGGTGATCCGGCGGAGCTCCGCGCAGACCGGCACCGGCCGGCCCCTGCCGCAAAAACCCTTGTTCACCGCACCGCAGCCATGCTTGAGTGCGCGCATGACGCCGCATCACTACCAGACCAGACCCCGCGCATGACCGTGGTTATCCTGATCGGATCCGCCGTGATTATCGCCACGATGGCGGTCGCCTCCGGCTCGTTCGAGCTGGCCAATAACGGGCTGCGCAAGCTCGAAGCGCTGTTCGAGCGGCGCGCATGGCGCGGCACGAGTTTCGCGGTCCTGATCGCCGCGGTGCTCTGGATCCAGCTGGTGCTCTCGATCTCGATCTGGAGCTGGGCGCTGCTCTACCGCTATCTGGGCCTGTTCACCGAGATCGAGCCGGCGCTCTATTTTGCCATCGTCTCCTTTACCACCGTGGGCTACGGCGATCTGGTGCTCGATCCCGAATGGCGCCTGCTGGCGGGCATGACAGCCACCAACGGGCTGCTGATCTTCGGGCTCTTCACCGCCTTCCTCGTCGATGTCGTCAAGGTGCTGCGCGCCAGCTGAGGCCCGCTTCAGCGCAGCGCAAAGAGCAGCACCGCGCCCAACAGCGCGATATTGGCCACGATCAGGGCCAGCCGCACGCGCTGGCGCAGGGTTTTGCGACGCAACGGGTCAGTCATAGTCAAACCTCTCCGACAGGATCTGCCCCGAGGACGCACCGCGCGCGATCAGCGCCTCCTCCACCACGTCCATCATCGCGGTGGGGCCACACAGCACGAACAGCCAGTCGCGGACCTGCTCGGGGCTCACCTCGCTGAAAATCAGCCCCGCATCGATCCGCCCCACCGGCCCCTGCCAGCCCTCGGGCGGCTGCGACAGGACATAGGTGACCTCCACCCCCTCGGCTTTGGCCAGCGCATCGATCTCGGCGCGATGGACAATCTGGGTCTCGGCGCGGTTGCCATAGATCAGCTTGACCGGGCGTGTGTCGCCGCTCTGGATGTGCGCGCGCAGGATCGACAGAAGCGGCGAGATCCCCACCCCGCCCGCCACCAGCACCAGCCCCGGCGCGTCACGGCCCGCCACGGTCAGATTGCCGAACGGCCCGTCGACATAGGCGCGCGTGCCGACCTTCAGCCCCGACAGGCTGCGCGACCAGTCGCCCAACTCCTTGACGATGAATTCCAGCTCCGCCCCGCCGCCGGGCGCCGAGCCCAGCGACAGCGGGTTCTCCTTGAGCGAAAACGGGCTGTTGCCGGTGTTCAGCCAGACAAACTGGCCCGCGCGGTAGCTCAGCCCCGCATGCCCGTCAGGCGCCACCCCGATGCTCCATGTCCGCTCGGCAATGTTCTCCACATGGCTGACCCGCCACGGCCGCGCCAGCTGGCCCACGGGCTTGAGCAGGTAGACATAGACCAGCGACCCGCAGGCAAGCCCCGTCAGCGCGACCCACAGATACGCCAGCTCGGGCTCGGCGCTGTAGCGGCCCGCCTGCGTGGCGTGATGGAGCAGCGCCCCCGCGATCAGGGCCGCGCCCACCCCGTGCAAGAGCCGCCACGTCTCGTATTTGAAATCAAGCTGCTTGCGCCCCACCGCCAGCAACACCAACGCGGGCAGAAGCACGAAAGCCGCGATGCCCGAGGCGATCGGCCAGAACTCCGCCGTGACCACCAGTTGGCGCGTCGGATCCCACGGCCGCGCCGGCCCCGAGGGGGTGACGTAAAGAAACGGGTGCAGCAGCGCGAAAACCAGCGCCGTGCGCGCCGCCAGCTGGTGGACGCGCATCGTCACATCCATTCCCACCCCCGAAGAGATCGCGCGAAACCGCCCCGACAGGACGAACTCGATCAGGATCATCGAAAACGCCATCAGCCCCAGCCCCGAGGCGATCTCGTCGCTGAGCGTGCGCGGCGGGCCGCCATAAAGCCACGCCAAGGCCAGCGGCGAAGCCGCGACCACGATGTAAAACAGAAGCAGGAACAGTGCTTTCATGCCCGCAGAGTGACCCCGTCCAACGGCGCAGACCATGCGCCAGATCAAAGTGTCAGATTATTGCGCCGGATTGATGTGCCAGATCAACAGAACGGATCAATGCGCCATGAAAACCGGACATCCGGTCTGTGCGAACATCGTCTGGGTGGTGCCGCCGAACACCGCCTCGCGCAGGCGCGAATGGCCATAGGCGCCCATCACCACAAGCTCCGCCCCGCTTTCGCGGGCGCGCTCCAGAATGCAGGCGCCGATCTCCTTGCCGCCGGAGGGATATTGCTGCACCGTCACCGCGCAGCCGTGATGGGTCAGCCATTTGGCCACGTCCGAGCCCGGGTTCTCGCCATCGGTATACTCGCGCATGTCGGGATCGAAACAGGCCACGGTCACCGCCTTGGCGCGTTTCAACAGCGGCAGGCTGCGATGGACCGCGCTGGCGGCAGGCCGGCTCGTGTTCCACGCCACAAGGACCGTGTCGGGCTGCAACAGCCCCGGATTCTGCGCGCCATTGAGCATCAGCCCCACCGGCGCCTCGAACAGCACCGCGTGCACGGATTGCCGGAACGCCTCGCCCTCGCTGCGCAGGTCGTCGGTCACGATCGCGACGTCGCACAACAGCGCGCGGCGTGCGACCGCATCGGGGATCAGCGCCGGCTCACGGCAGACGGTCGAGACATCGCCCGACACGTTCTCGCGCGCCAGAAGCGCCTCGATCTCCTGCGCACGGGTCTCCAGCTTTGCGCGCTCGGTGTGAAACATCTCCTGCCATTCGTCGGAGACGACCGCCGGCGAATAGGGCGTCGCGCCATAGGCATAAAGCGGGTAGAGCGGGGCTTGGCCCACCACGAGAACAGCCAGATGCGCCCCCAGCCCGCGCGCCCGTTCGATGATTACCGACAGGTCCGCATCCGAGCCGTGCCGCCCGCATACAATCAAAATGGTCGCGTTTCGCATGGTCTGGTCCTCTCCCGCTGCAACTGCCCCGCAAGGCACGTCCCACAGTGATAGGGCACAACCTGAAAACGTGAATTGACGTGTATCAAACGCGTGCACCGATCGCGGGACCGAACGCGCGCACCGATCGCGGAACCGATCCCATGCAAAAAGGCCCGCGGCATCTCTGCCACGGGCCGTTTTTTTCAGCAGCGCTTCTGCACCGTGATCAGGAGGCGGCGTCGACCGCGCGGCCCGTCATCACCTTCACGATATGGGCGCGGTAGGCGGCCGTGCCGTGCAGGTCCGAAATCATGCCATCCGCATCGACCGACAGGTCGGCCAGCGCGGCAGAGGAGAAGTCCGCGCTCAGCGCGGCTTCGGCCTCCGCCCAGCGGAACACGCCGTCTTCCGACGCCCCCGTGACCGCCACGCGCACCCCGTCGGCATATTTCGCCACGAAGACACCCACCAGCGCAAAGCGCGAGGCCGGCTGCAGGAACTTCTGGTAATTCGCCGCTTCGGCCACCGGGAATTTCACCTCGGTGATGATCTCGCCTTCCTCCAGCGCGGTGCTGAACATGCCTTCGAAGAAGTCATCGGCAGCGATCTCGCGGCTGTTGGTGACCACGGTCGCCCCCGATCCCAGCACGGCGGCCGGATAGCAGGCGGCCGGATCGTTATTGGCAAGGCTGCCGCCGATCGTGCCGCGGTTGCGCACCGCCGGATCACCGATATGGGAGGCCAGATCGCTCAGCGCGGGGTAGCTGCCATCCGCGGCCACCGCGGCATGGGTGGTCGCGCCGCCAATGCACACCCGTCCGGCGTCATCCTTGCAGATGCCGACCATCTCGGAAATGCCGGTCAGGCTGACCAGTGTCCCGGGGCTTGCCAGACGCTGCTTGAGCGTCGGGATCAGGGTCTGCCCGCCGCCCAGCGCCTGCGCCTCGTCATTGCCCAGCGCCGACGCCGCATCGGCGATGGTCGAGGGCCGTTCCAGTTCAAAATTATACATCTTTCTCTCCGTCTGTTCTGTTGTGGCGGGACCCGCGGCCCCGCCTCAGAGCTGTTCGCTGTGCCCTTAACCGTTCATCGCCTGCCAGACCCGTGCAGGGGTCAGCGGCATGTCGATATGGGTGACGTCATGGCCGCCCGACTGCAGCGCGTCGATCACCGCGTTGACCACCGCCGGAGGCGAGCCGATCGCACCGGCCTCACCGCAGCCCTTCACCCCGAGCGGGTTGTGGGTGCACGGCGTCACGCAGGAATGATCGACATCGAAGAACGGCATGTCGTCGGCACGCGGCATGGAGTAATCCATGTACGAGCCCGACAGCAGCTGGCCATTCTCGTCATAGGCGCAGTTCTCCAAAAGCGCCTGACCGATGCCCTGCGCCAGACCGCCCTGCACCTGACCATCCACGATCATCGGGTTGATGATATTGCCGAAATCATCGGCCGCGTGGAACGCCAGAACCTCGACCTTGCCGGTCTGCGGATCAAGCTCGACCTCGCAGGCATAGCCGCCCGACGGGTAGGTGAAGTTGGCCGGATCGTAGAACGCGGTTTCCTCCAGCCCGGGCTCGAGATCCTCCAGCGGGTAGTTATGCGGCACATAGGCGGCCAGCGTGACATCGCCCCAGGCCACGGATTTATCCGTGCCCGCAACGGTGAACTGGCCGTCCTTCAGCTCGATATCGCCCTCCGAGGCCTCCAGCAGGTGGCTGGCGATCTTCTTGGCCTTGTTGATGATCTTCTCGGTCGCACGCACCATGGCCGAGCCGCCCACCGCGATCGAACGCGAGCCGTAGGTGCCCATGCCCATCGGCGTGTTGGCGGTGTCGCCATGCACAACCTCGATCATGCTCTCGTCGATGCCGATCATCTCCGCGATCACCTGCGGGAAGGCCGTCTCGTGGCCCTGCCCGTGGGAATGCGAGCCGGTCATGACCACCAGACCGCCAGTGGCGTTGACCCGCACCGTGGCGCTTTCATAAAGCCCCGCACGCGCGCCAAGCTGGCCCACGAGGTTCGACGGCGCGATGCCGCAGGCCTCGATGTAATGGGCAATGCCAAGGCCGCGCAGCTTGCCGTTCTTGGCGCTCTCGGCGCGGCGCGCCTCCAGCCCGTCGCGATCGGCCAGCTCCAGCAGCTTGTCCATGGTGGCGTGATAGTTGCCGGTGTCATATTCCACCGCAACCGGCGTGGCATAGGGGAACTCGGTGATGAAATTGCGCCGCCGCAACTCCACCGGATCGATCCCCATCTCGCGCGCCGCCTTGTCGATGACCCGCTCCAGCTGGAAAGTCGCCTCCGGACGGCCCGCGCCGCGATAGGCATCGACCGGCACCGTGTTGGTGAAGACCGCCTTCACGTTCACATAGATCAGCGGCGTGGTGTAGTTGCCCGCCATCAGGGTGCCGTGCAGCCATGTCGGCACCGAGGGGGCGAAGGTCGACAGATAGGCGCCCATATTGGCGTAGGTGTCGGTGCGCAGCGCAAGGAACTTGCCCTCCGCGTCCAGCGCCAGCTCGATCTTGGTGACATGGTCGCGGCCCTGCGCGTCCGACAGGAACGCCTCCGAGCGGCTCGCGGTCCATTTCACCGGACGCCCGACCGCCTTGGCAGCGAAGGTGCAGAACGCCTCTTCGGCATAGTGGAAGATCTTGGCGCCGAAGCCGCCGCCCACATCGGGGGCCACGACCCGCAGCTTGTGCTCGGGAATGCCCAGCACGAAAGCGCCCATCAAAAGCCGGATCACATGCGGGTTCTGCGAGGTGGTGTAGAGCGTGTGCTCATCCGTGCCGGGGTTGTAATCACCCACCGCCACGCGCGGCTCCATCGGGTTGGCCACGAGGCGCTGGTTGACCAGCTCCAGCGTGGTCACGTGATGGGCGCCCTTGATGGCCGCATCCACCGCGTCGCGGTTTTCTTCCACGAAGCCCCAGTCATAGCACAGGTTCGAACTCAGATCGTCATGCACCTTCGGCGCACCGTCCTGCACCGCCGCCTTCATATCGAGCACCGGCGGCAGCTCGGTCAGATCGAGCTCGATCGCCTCGGCCGCGCTGCGCGCAAGCTCGGCGCTCTCGGCCACGACCACGGCAATCGGATCGCCCACATGGCGCACCTTGCCCTCGGCCAGAATCGGGTGCTTGGGCTCCTGCATGACCTCGCCATGGCGGTCGGTCACCTGCCAGCCGCAGGGAATGCCGCCCACGCCTTCGAAATCGCTCGCGGTGAAAACCTGCAGAACCCCGTCCATGGCCGCCGCCTTGGAGGTGTCGATCCCGTTGATCGTCGCATGGGCCACTTCCGAGCGCAGGAAATGCGCATAGGCCTGGTTGTTGAGATTGATGTCGTCGGTGTAACGGCCCCGTCCGGTCAGGAACCTCACGTCTTCGCGGCGCTTGCTTGGCGCGCCGATGCCTCCATCTTTCGGCATGTCTATCCTCCCAATGAATGCCGGTTATGTTCCGGCATCTTTCATTAAATCGCTGAACTCCGCGCCCCTCCCGGGCGCGAAACGTCGCTTGATTGGCGCTTACTCGGCCGCCATGGCCGGCACGTCCTGACCCGATGCGGCGAGGATCGCGCGCACGATGTTGTGGTAGCCGGTGCAGCGGCACAGGTTGCCCTCGAGATATTCGCGGATCTCGGCCTCGGAGGGCTTGGGGTTGTCCTTCAGCAGGGCCGCCGCCGACATCACCATGCCCGGCGTGCAGAAGCCGCATTGCAGACCGTGATAGTCCTGAAACGCCTGCTGGATCACGCCCAGCGAGCCATCGGCATTGGCCATGCCCTCGATCGTGGTCACCTCGGCGCCGTCGGCCTCGCCGGCCAGCATCGTGCAGGCCTTCACCGCAGCCCCGTTGACATGCACCACGCAGGCCCCGCATTGCGAGGTGTCGCAGCCCACATGGGTGCCGGTCAGCTTCAGGCTGTCGCGCAGAAAGCCCGACAGAAGCGTGCGCCCCTCCACATCGCCGGAAACGGATTTCCCGTTCACAGTCATCGTTACAGTCGTCATCATGTCCTCCCTTGACATCGATAGAGCCCCCGGCGGCTGCCTGAATGCACAGCCCCGCGGGTCAGCAAGTTCCACGCCTCGCGCTTCCCGAAGAAAGCCGGCCTCCCAAACGCCAAACGCTGCATCCCGATGCGCCCGACAGCGGGCGGCGGACCGGCACTCCCGCGCCACCTGCCCGCGGCACAAAGACCGCGTCGGCTGGCATCGGGGGCCCGTTTCTCGCTCTGGATGCCGCGACAGGCAGAGGTCGCAAGGCACCCGGGCAGGCTGGAACATTGCCCACGGTTTCTCAAGGAAAAAGTTTTGAAAAAGCAGTCTTGACGAAACGCCTTCGCGCCCTCACCGGCCGGCCAGCGCAAACCCCGGCAGCCCGCCCGCCCCGTCGCGATACCATGCCCGCAGAAGCGCGCGTTCCTGCGGCTCGAGATAGGTCAGGTTGGCAGGCGGCATCGCATGGCTGACACCAGCCTGCAGATAGATGTCGCGCGCCGCCTCGGCGATATCGGCCGCGTTTTCGAGAACCACGCCCTTGGGCGCCCAGCGGATGCCGTCCCAGACGGGCTCGCGGGCGTGACACATCGAGCAGCGCCCCAGCACGATATCCTGCGCCTCCGAGAAATGGCGCGACGCCGCGAAACGCTCGGCCACCGGCCCCAGCGCGCGCGCCTCCTGCGCCTCCTGCTCTTCCTGCGCCATCGGCACGCTGGACAGCCACATGATGCACACAAACAGCACCGCCGTCGCCCCGATCGTCCAGCGCGGCACGGGGTTTTTCATATGCATCGTGTTGAAGTAATGGCGGATCGTCACGCCCATCAGGAACACAAGGCTGGCGATGATCCAGTTATAGGGCGTCGCAAAGGCCAGCGGGTAGTGATTGCTCAGCATCAGGAAAATCACCGGCAGGGTCAGGTAATTGTTATGGGTCGAGCGCAGCTTGGCGATCTTGCCGTATTTCGCATCGGGCACCCGCCCCGCTTTCAGATCGGCCACCACGATGCGCTGGTTCGGCATGATGATGAAAAACACGTTCGCGCTCATGATCGTGGCGGTGAAAGCCCCCAGATGCAAAAGCGCCGCGCGGCCCGTGAAGACCTGCGTGTAGCCCCAACTCATCGCGACCAGAAGCCCGAACAGCAGCAGCATCAGCACCGTCGGGCGCTCGCCCAAAGGCGACTTGCACAGCGCGTCATAGACAATCCAGCCGATGGTCAGCGAGCCCGCCGAGATCGCGATCGCCTGCCATGTGGCCAGCTCCATCACGTTCGGGTCGATCAGGAAAAGATCCGCCCCGGCCCAATAGACCACCGCCAGCATCGCAAACCCGCTCAGCCAGGTGGCGTAGCTCTCCCATTTGAACCATGTCAGATGGTCGGGCATCTCCGCCGGCGCCACGAGATATTTCTGGATGTGGTAGAAACCGCCGCCATGGACCTGCCATTCCTCGCCATCGGCGGGCCCGTCGATATTGCGGTTCAGCCCCAGATCGAGCGCGATGAAATAAAAGGACGATCCGATCCACGCAATCGCGGTGATCACATGCAGCCACCGCACTGCAAACGCCATCCAGTCCCACATGATCGCAAGGTCATACATCGCAACTCTCCCGTCTTTGCCCCGAGCTTATCGCGCTTGCCTTATCTTCGGAAATATCGAAATATCCTAGGCAGTTTCAAAAAAGGCAATAAAATGGCCTATGTCGAGAGCATCAAGACCTTCCTGCGCGTGTACGATCTGGGCTCCATGTCCGCCGCCGCGCGCGACCTGCGGATCTCGCCCGCCGTGGCCTCCGCGCGGATCTCGCAGCTGGAAAACCACCTGAACGCCCGGCTCTTCTCGCGCACCACCCGCAGCCTGCAACCCACCGAGCAGGGCCGCATCTTCTACGATGGCGCGGCCCGCATCCTCGAGGCCATCGACGAGGCCGAGGCCGCCGTCACCGACGCCACCCGCACCCCGCGCGGCACCATCTTCGTGGCCGCGCCGCTGGGCGTGGGGCGCCGGTATCTCGCCCCGCAAGTTCCCGCATTCAAAGAAAAATACCCGCTGGTCGATATCCGGTTGAGAATGTCGGACCGGCGCATCGACCTGATCGGCGAAGGGCTCGACGTGGCGCTGTTTCAGGGCCAGCCCGAGGACAGCAACCTGATGATGCGCCAGATCGCCGAGGTGCCGCGCATCCTGTGCGCCGCCCCGAGCTATCTTGCGCGCCACCCCCACCCCCATACGGGGCAGGACCTGATCGATCAGGGCCACGACTGCCTGATCCTGCGCTACCCCGGCGTGGCCGAGTTCCAGTGGAGCCTGATGACAGACGGCGTGCCGGTGAAATACGCGGTCTCCGGCCCGTTCGAATCCGACGATGGCGAGGTTCTGACCCGCTGGGCGATCGACGGGCACGGGGTGATCCTCAAGCCGGTCTTCGAGGTCGCCGGCCACCTCGCCTCGGGCGCGCTGGTGCCGGTCTGCGAGGCGACCCCGCCGCTGCCCGTGCGGCTGGGCTTTCTCTACGGCCACAAGCGCCATCAGGATCCGAAACTGCGGCTCTTCATCAATTTCATGGCAGAGCGGCTGGCCCGCGCGCTGGCAAATACCTCACCGCGGCCCGAAGACCTGCACAGTTAACGGATCTGGCCCAGCTCGATCATCTTTTCGGAAATCAGCGCATAGGCCTTGCGCCAGCTGGCCTCCATCTCGGGGGTGAACTCATCCCCCAGCACATCGCGGAACGTATCCATCAGGGCCTCGCCCATCGGCTCGAAATCCTCCAGCCGGATCCCGATCGAGCTGTGCAGATGCCCCAGCGGCCGCAATTCGCGGTGCAGCGCGTCGGGGTCGTTCATGGTCACGACGATGGTGCGCAGCGTGGTCATGAACCGCATGCCCTGCCCCTCCAGATCGTCGCGAAAGAGCTTCCGCAACCGCGGCGCCCGCCGGAAAAGGTTCTCGTAAAACCGTGCGCTTTCGGTGAACAGATCCTCCGAACGGGCCATGTCGAACCCCTTGCGGACCTGCTCGATCTCTTCGTCAGACAGATGCATCGCATCCCCTTTCCCGCGCAATCCGGTGCCAGCATAGCACCGAACCGGCGAAATCACGAAATGCCGAAACGCCGCAAGCGCGGCTCAGCTGCCGCGATAGGTGGAATAGCCGAACGGCGAGAGCAGAAGCGGCACGTGATAATGGCTCTTCTCGGTCATCTTGAAGCGGATCGGGATCTCGTCGAGGAAAGCCTTCTCGGGCGGCGTGTCGCCGGACTTTTCAAGATAGCCGGCCACATCGAACACCAGCTCATACGTGCCCGGCGCGAAATCGGAGCTGGGCAGGATCGGCGCATCGGTGCGCCCATCGGCGTTGGTTTCCATCTCGGCCAGATGGGTGCGGGTCGTGGCATAGACGCGAAACAGGCTGATCCTGAGCCCCGCCGCGGGAACGCCCCGGGCCGTGTCCAGAACGTGAGTGGTCAGATATCCGGGCATACTAGCACCTCCGGCTCGGGTTTTCGCGCAATTCGAACTTGTCGAAAACGGGTGAGTCCGAAAAGGTCATTCAAAAATTATTTGAAAGTCACATGGATTATTCTGGATTACGATAAGCCAAGGGAGATCTCTATGAAACGCTATACCCGTGACATGCGCGGCTACGGCCAGACCCCGCCGCAGGCCAACTGGCCCGGCGGCGCGAAGCTCGCCGTGCAGATCGTCCTGAACTACGAAGAAGGCGGCGAAAACAACATCCTGCACGGCGATGCGGGCTCGGAGGCCTTCCTTTCGGAGATCATCGGCGCCACCACGTGGCCCGGACAGCGCCACTGGAGCATGGAATCGATCTATGAATACGGCGCGCGGGCCGGATTCTGGCGCATTCACCGACTGTTCACCGAGATGAACATTCCCCTAACCGTCTATGGAGTCGCCACGGCGCTGGCGCGCAGCCCCGAACAGGTGGCCGCAATGCAGGCCGCCGATTGGGAGATCGCCAGCCACGGGCTGAAATGGATCGATTACAGGGATTTCGACGAGGACGAAGAGCGCGCGCATCTGCGTCAGGCCATCGCGCTGCACCGCGAGGTCACCGGCGCGCGCCCGACCGGCTGGTATACCGGGCGCTGCTCGGACAACACCGAACGGCTGATCGCCGAAGAGGGCGGTTTCGACTATATCGCCGACAGCTATGCCGATGATCTGCCCTACTGGGTGCGCCATGGCGCGCGCGACCAGCTGGTGGTGCCCTACACGCTCGATGCCAATGACATGCGCTTTGCCACGCCGCAGGGCTTTAACACAGGCGACCAGTTCGAGACCTATCTCAAAGACAGTTTCGACGCGCTGATGGCCGAGGGCGCGGCCGGATCGCCCAGGATGATGTCGGTGGGGCTCCATTGCCGCCTGATCGGGCGGCCCGGGCGGATCATGGCGCTCCGGCGCTTTCTCGACTACGCGAAATCCCATGACGGCGTCTGGTTCGCGCGCCGCATCGACATTGCGCGGCACTGGGCCGAAACCCATCCCCCCGCGCCGCGCACCCGCCCCTCGGGCTTGGACAAATCCACTTTCGTTTCGCTTTACGGCGGCATTTTCGAGCATTCCCCATGGGTCGCCGAACAGGCCTGGGAGCTTGAGCTTGGCCCCGCCCATGACAGCGCGCAGGGGTTGCATTCCGCGCTGTGCCGGGCCTTCCGCGCGGCCAGCGACACCCGCCGGCTCGAAGTGCTCGATGCCCATCCGGATCTTGCCGGAAAGCTCGCGGAGGCCAAGCGCCTGACCGCGGACAGCACCGCCGAACAGGCCAGTGCGGGGCTCAACGCCCTCACCGACGCAGAGCGCGAGGCTTTCACGAAACTAAATGAAGAATACACCGCAAAGCACGGATTTCCCTTCATTATTGCCGTTCTTGATCATTCGAAAACAGAGATACTCGACGCTTTCAAACGTCGCATCACCCATGACAGCCAGACCGAATTTGCCGAGGCCTGCCGGCAGGTCGAACGCATCGCCTACCTGCGTCTGGCCCAGATCCTGCCGGAGGAGACATGACATCCTACGCCTTCCCGCCCGGCGGCCTGCCGCCGCAATCGCAATCGCCCGTGGGTCGCGCGATCTTTACCGAGGCCTATGCGTTCCTGCCCGCCGACACGATGCGCGACATCGTCACCAGCGTGCTTCCGGGCTGGCGCGACACCCGCGCGTGGATCCTCGCGCGCCCGCTCTCGGGCTTTGCCGAGAGCTTTGCGCAATATGCCGTCGAGGTGGCGCCGGGCGGAGGCAGTGAGACGCCCGAGCCCGACACCGGCGCCGAGGCCGTGCTGTTCGTGGCCGAGGGCCGGATGGATCTCTCGATCAATGGCGAGCCTCATATTCTCGATGCCGGCGGCTATGCCTATATCCCCGCCAGCCGCAGCTGGCAGGTCTTAAATATGTCTGACAAGCCTCTGAAATTTCACTGGATTCGCAAGCAATACGAGGCCGTGACAGGGCTGCGTTACCCCGACCCGCTGGTCACCTCTGATGCCTCTGTTGCGCCCGTCGCGATGCCCGGCACGGATCTGTGGGCCACCACCCGTTTCGTCGATCCGGCCGATCTGGGTCATGACATGCATGTCAATATCGTCACCTTCCAGCCCGGCGGCCGCATCCCCTTTGCCGAGACCCATGTGATGGAACACGGGCTTTACGTGCTGCAGGGCACGGCGCGCTACCTGCTCAACACCGATTGGGTCGAGGTCGGTCCCGGGGATTTCATGTGGCTACGCGCCTTTTGCCCGCAGGCCTGCGAGGCCACTGGCGATGAACCTTTCCGTTACCTTCTTTACAAAGACGTAAACAGGCATCCCGCGCTATGAAAACGATCCGCCCAGAGCCGCTCACGGCAGAAGGCTTCGCGCCTTTCGGCGACGTGCTCGATTGCGCGGGCGCGCCGGACAAGCTCATCAACCAGGGCGCCTGCGAACGCTTCCATGACCGCGCCAGGCTCGATTTCAGCGACGGGCGCGCGGGGCTGAGCCTGTTTCGCGCCGCGCCGCGCGCGCTGCCCTACCGGCTGGAGATGGTCGAGCGCCATCCCGACGGCTCGCAGGCCTTCATCCCGATGAGCCTCGATCCGTTCCTGATCATCGCAGCCGGAGATGCAGGCGGCACGCCCTCTGCCCCCCGCGCGTTTCTTTCGCAGCCGGGACAGGGGATCAATTTCCACCGCGGCGTCTGGCACGGCGTGCTGACCCCGCTTCACGCGCCGGGGCTTTTTGCCGTGATCGACCGGATCGGCGCGGGCGACAATCTCGAGGAACACTGGTTTCAGGACGCCTACACCATCCCGGCGGACTGACCGGGACCACCATTTTGGCCCGCGGCATGCCCGCCGCGCGCCGTCACACCAAGAGCAAGGGGAGACTTGACATGGCAGACACATCCATCGGGACGCCGGAGCAGCTGCGCGATCCGAATTACACACCGGGGCTTCACAAGGCCGTGCCACTGGGCATCCAGCATGTGCTGGCGATGTTCGTCTCCAACGTGACGCCCGCGATCATCATCGCAGGCGCCGCGGGCTTCGGCTTCGGCTCGGACGCGGGCGCGCAGGGCTTTCCCGACATGACCTACCTGATCCAGATGGCGATGCTCTTTGCCGGTGTCGCGACGCTGTTTCAGACCATCGGGATGGGACCCGTGGGCGCGCGGCTGCCGATCGTGCAGGGCACCAGCTTTGCCTTCATCCCGATCATGATCCCGCTGGTGGCCGGCAAGGGCGTCGAGGCGCTGCCCGCGCTGTTCGGCGGCGTGCTGATCGGCGGGCTCTTTCACGCCTTTCTCGGCACGTTCATCGGCAAGATCCGTTTTGCACTGCCGCCGCTCGTCACGGGCCTTGTGGTCACCATGATCGGTCTGGCGCTGGTCAAGGTCGGCATCCAGTATGCCGCCGGCGGCGTGCCGGCGATCAACAAGCCCGAATATGGCAGCCTGCTGAACTGGTCGGCCGCGCTGGTGGTGATCTTCGTGACGCTGGGCATGAAGTTCTTCGCCCGCGGCATGCTCTCGGTCTCGGCGGTGGTGATCGGGATCCTCGCGGGCTATCTCTACGCGCTGATGGTCGGCATGGTCACGTTTGACGCGATCACCGGCAGCTGGGACCGGGCGGCCACATTCGCCCTGCCCGTGCCGTTCAAATACGGCTTCGAGATCAGCTTTGCCGCCGTGATCGGCTTCTGCCTGATGGCCTTTGTCTCGGCCGTCGAGACGGTGGGCGATGTCTCGGGCATCACCAAGGGCGGGGCGGGCCGCGAGGCCACCGACACCGAAATTCAGGGCGCGACCTATGCCGACGGTTTCGGCTCCGCCGTGGCGGGTATTTTCGGCGGCTTCCCCAACACCTCCTTCAGCCAGAATGTCGGGCTGATCGCCATGACCGGCGTGATGAGCCGCCATGTCGTGACGATCGGCGCGCTCTTCCTGATCCTGTGCGGGCTGGTGCCCAAGGTCGGTGCCGTGATCCGCACGATCCCGATCGAGGTTCTGGGCGGCGGTGTGATCGTGATGTTCGGCATGGTGGTGGCCGCCGGTATCTCGATGCTGTCGGATGTGAACTGGAACCGCCGCAACATGGTGATCTTCGCGATCGCGCTGTCGGTGGGTCTGGGGCTGCAGCTTGACCCCAAGGCGGTGCAATACCTGCCTGACACGCTGCGGATCCTGATGACCAGCGGTCTTCTGCCCGCGGCCCTCATCGCCATCGTGCTGAACCTCGTTCTGCCCGAAGAGCTTGCCGGAGAGGCCACCGACGAGGTGTCGGGCGGCATGGCCGGACATGGCGACGGCTCTCTGGGCAGCTAGGCCCGGCGCGTGCCGCGCGCGAGAGACGAACAAGGACCCAAGGTCCCCCGCATTCTGCGGGGGGCTTTGTTTTTATGTGCCTCCGGCGGGGATATTTTCCGGAGAAGTGAAGGCGGGAGGGAAGAAGCCCTTGGGTTTTCGGCCCAAGCGCGGTAGCCACGGGACAACAGGATCGGGGGTCTCATGGGCGAATTGAGCTGTTTCAAAAGTTACGACGTGCGCGGCCAGTTGGGGGTCAATCTCGATGCGGGGATTGCCTACCGCATCGGGCGCGGCTTTGCGCGGGCCATGACGCCCGGTGCGGTCGTGCTGGGGCGCGATATCCGCGACAGCTCCCACGAATTGCAGGCCGCGCTGAGCGACGGGTTGCGCGACGAAGGTGTCGATGTGATCGATATCGGGCTGTGCGGCACCGAGGAGGTCTATTTCGCCACCGATCATTTCGGCGCGGATGGCGGGCTGATGGTCACCGCCTCGCACAATCCGATCGACTATAACGGCATCAAGATGGTGCGCGGCGGCGCGCGGCCGATCTCGGGCGAGGACGGCTTGGCCGAGATCCGCGCGCTGGCCGAGGCGGATGCGTTCGGGCCGGCCAGATCGCCGCGCGGGGAGCTGCGCACCGGCGATCCGCGCGCGGCCTATGCGGCGCGTGTCGTGTCCTTCGTGGAGCCGGAGGTTCTGCGCCCCCTGAAGATACTTGTGAACGCGGGCAATGGCGTGGCCGGGCCCAGCTTTGACGTGATCGCCGAGGCGCTGGCGGAGGCCGGTGCGCCCGTGGAGTTTATCCGCCACCATCACGCACCCGATGGCAGCTTTCCCAACGGCATTCCGAACCCGCTTTTGCCCGAGAACCGCGCCCAGACCGCGGGGCCGGTCGTGGCCGCAGGGGCCGATATGGGCGTGGCGTGGGACGGGGATTTCGACCGCTGTTTCTTCTTTGACGAAACCGGCGCCTTCATCGACGGGGAATATGTGGTGGCGCTGCTGGCCTCCGCATTCCTGTCGAAACATCCCGGCGACACGATCATCTATGACCCGCGGGTGATCTGGTCGACGCTTGATGCGATCTCGGCGGGCGGCGGCGTGGCCGCGCCCTCCCGCGTTGGACATTCCTACATCAAGGCCAAGATGCGCAAGCTCGATGCGGTCTATGGCGGCGAGATGTCGGCGCATCACTATTTCCGCGATTTCATGTATTGCGACAGCGGCATGATCCCGTGGCTGCTGGTGGCCGAGCTGATCTCGCGCACCGGCCAGAAACTGTCCCAGCTGGTGGCCGAGATGCGGGCGCATTTCCCCTCGTCGGGCGAGATCAATTTCAAGGTCACCGATGCCGATGCCGCCGCGGCCGCGTTCGAGGCGGCCTATCTGCCCGGGGCCGATGGTGTCGACCGGATCGACGGGCTCAGCCTCGATTTCGGGACATGGCGGGTGAATGTGCGCCAGTCGAACACCGAACCGGTGCTGCGGCTCAATATCGAGACGCGCGGCGATACGGCGCTTTTGCGCGAAAAGGTCGAAGAGATCAGCGCCCTGATCCGGTCAGTCTGAGCGGGGCGCGCCTCAGGCCGTCATACGGCGGGCCAGATCGATCATCCGGTTCGAAAAGCCCCATTCGTTGTCATACCAGCCAAAGACCCGCAAAAGCCGGCCCTCCGGCCCGCCGGTCACCGTGGTCTCGCCGCGGGCCATGACGACCGATTCCGGACGGGCGCGCAGGTCCGAGGAAACCAGCGGCATGTCGCTGTAGCCGATGATCGGGCCCGCGGCCTGCGCGATGGCGTCATTGACGTCGTCGCGGGTGACCTGCGCGCGGGTCTGCACCGTCAGGTCCACCGCCGAGACGCTGGCCGTGGGCACGCGCACCGAGGTGGCCGAGATCCGGCCTGCAAGATCGGGCAACACCAGATCGGTCAGGTGCCCCGCCGAGGTAGTCGACGGCACCATCGAGAGCGCTGCCGCGCGCGAGCGCGCCAGATCGCCCCGTGGTGCATCCACCGTGGGTTGTGAGCCGGTGTAGCAATGGATCGTCGTCATATGGCCCGTCACGATGCCGAAATGGTCATCGAGAAAGCGCGCCAGAGGCGCCAGCGCGTTGGTCGTGCAGGAGGCGCAGGACACCACGTCCTGCCCGCCCAGCAGCCCGTCATTGGCCCCCAGAACGCAGGTCAGGTCCGCCGAGGGGCACGGCCCCGAGATCAGCACCCTGCCCCCGCCCGCGCGCAAGCCGCGCTCGGCAAATTCGCGGCTGTTGGATTTGCCGGTGCATTCCATCACCAGATCGACGCCGGCCAGATCGATGCCGCTCAGGTCGGGGCTGTCGGAAAGCGGGTAGGTCGTGCCATTGACCGTCAGGCTGGCCTCGCCAAAGGACACCTCGCCGGGAAACGGGCCGAAGACACTGTCATGGGCCAGCAGGTAGGCGCAAAGCTCGGGCCGTGCGATGTCGTTCAGCGCGACGATCTCGAACCCCGCGCCCGCAGGCGTGGTCGTCAGAAGCCGCAGGATCGAACGCCCGATCCGGCCCAGCCCGTTTATGGCAATCCGCGTGGCCATATGCTTTGAGCCCGGCGCGCTCAGCCCTTCTCGCGGGCTTCGGCCACGAGCGCACGCAGCTGATCAATCTCGATCGCGCCGGGAACCAGTTGTTCACCCACCACGAAGGACGGCGTGCCGTTGAAGCCCAGCTGCTGGGAGAGCTGCATGCTCAGCTGCAGGTGGGCCGCCACATCGGGCGCCTCCATGTCACGGCGCAGCTGGTCGACATCAAGCCCCATCTCTTCGGCCACCTTGAAGGCGCTCGCTGCATTGGCGCGGCCGCGGGCCTCCATCAGGGCCTTGTGAAACTCGGGGTATTTGCCCTGCTTGCGGGCCGCGAGGCTGACCCGGGCCGCCTCTACGCTTGCCTCGCCGAGGATCGGCCATTCACGCAGCACCACGCGCAGGTTCTTGTCCTCGGCAATCAGGGCCTCGACGCTGGGATGGACCCGGCGGCAGTAGCCGCAATTGTAGTCGAAGAACTCCACCAGCGTGACATCGCCATCCGGATTGCCCAGAACCGGCGCGTTCGGATCGCGCTCCAGCGCGTCGCGCTGCGAGCTCAGCGTCATCTCGGCCTGCGCCTTTTGCGCCTCGGCCTCGCGCGCCCGCAGGATGTCGATGGCCTGCATGATCACCTCGGGGTTTTCGAGGATCGTCTCGAGCACCAGCCCGCGAACGCGGTCCTCGTCCATTGCCTCGGCCGTCGCGGCCACGGGAGCGGCCAGCCCCAGAACACAGATCAATGCTGCAAACAGTCTTTTCATCGCCAAACGCTCCCTGAAACGGATTTGCGAAACCCTTATCGCCGCACGCCCCGATGTCAAACAGGTTCCTGATCACAGAGCGGTGAGCAACCGTTTCGTGTGTTGCGCTCCGGCGCGTGTTAATTGATCTTGCAGCACAATTGCCCGATCAGGACTTTCATGACCCGACCCCTGCGCCTCTTGACCGCGATCCTTGCCACGGCCCTGTGGGCTGCGCTGGCGCAGGCTGCCCTCGCGGCCAGTTCCGAGCGCTACGCCTCAGATCTGCTCAGCGCGCGGTTCATCACCGCCGAACAGGGCGTGGCCCCCGACAGCACGGCGCTGTCCGCAGCCCTTGAGATCGAACTGTCAGAGGGCTGGAAGACCTACTGGAAATCGCCCGGAGAGGTCGGCTACCCGCCCGGGATCGACTGGTCCGGCGCGCAAAACGTGGCCGGGGTGGAGATGCTCTGGCCCGCGCCCACCCGTTTCGAGGCGTTCGGGATCGAGAATTACGGCTACGCGGAGCGCGTGACCTTCCCGCTGCGCTTCACGCTCACTGATCCCGGCCAGCCCGCGCGGCTTGCCGGCACGGTCTCGCTTCTGGTCTGCAAGGATGTCTGCGTGCCCGAAACCTTCGATCTGGCGCTTGCGCTGGACATGGGCACCGGCATCGATCCGGCAGAGGCCGCGATCATCTCGCAGGCGGCGGCCCGCGTCCCGGGATCGGGGCGCGCGGCGGGCCTCACGCTGGACGCGGTGCATCTCGATGACGCGGCCCTGACGCTGAGCGCGCGCAGCGAAACGCCCTTTGAGGCCCCTGCGCTCTTTCCCGATCTCGGCGCGGACGCGGCCTTTGGCGCGCCCGACATCCGGCTCAGCGACGCGGGCCACCGCGCGTGGATCCGGCTCGATCTTCTCAATGCCGCCGACACGCCCCCGCCGCTGGAAGTGACCCTTGTCGACGGGGCGCGCGCCGCGCTCTTCCGCCCCGCGCTCGCGCCCGAGGCACCCACCGCCCCCGCAGGCTCCGGCACCCCGTCTTCGGGGGCCTCGCTTTTGTGGATCATCGCGCTGGCGCTTCTGGGCGGGCTGATCCTCAACGTCATGCCCTGCGTGCTGCCGGTGCTGGCGATCAAGCTGACCTCGGCGCTCAAGGCCCATGACCAGAGCCCGGCGCGGATCCGCGGCGGCTTCGTGATGTCGGCGTTGGGCGTGGTCAGCTTCATGTGGGCGCTGGCGCTGATCCTGATCGCGCTCAGGGCCGCAGGCCTGCAGATCGGCTGGGGCATCCAGTTCCAGAACCCCGTCTTCCTTGCCCTGATGAGTGCGCTGATCGCGCTGTTTGCCGCCAACATGGCGGGGCTCTTCGAGATCACCCTGCCGCAGCGCTGGAACACGCGTCTGGCCGGCGCCGACGGCCAGCCCGGCCTTCTGGGCGATTTCGCCACCGGCGCGCTGGCCGCGATCCTCGCCACGCCCTGCTCGGCCCCGTTCCTGGGCACGGCGGTGACCTTTGCGCTGGCGGGCTCTGCGCCCCAGACGCTTGCGATCTTCACCGCGCTGGGGCTGGGGCTGGCGCTGCCCTACCTGCTGGTGGCCGCACGCCCCGCGCTGGTGCAGGCCCTGCCGCGGCCGGGACGCTGGATGGTCGTGGTCAAATGGGTCATGGGCGCGCTGCTGGCGCTGACCGCGCTCTGGCTGCTGTCGGTGCTGCTGAGGGTCTCCGGACCGCTCGGAGCCGGCCTGAGCGCCGCCCTGATCGTGCTGGCCATCCTTGCGCTCAGCCAGAGCTTCCGCGCCCGCGGCGTGGTGATCGCGGGGCTGCTGGCCGCCGCAACGCTCGGCCCCGCGCTGGTGGAACCGCCCGCCCGCGCACCCGCCCCCGTCCCCGACGCCGCATGGCAGCTGTTCGAGCGTGACCGCATCGCGGCCCATATCCGCGAGAACCGCGTCGTCTTTGTCGATGTGACCGCGGACTGGTGCCTGACCTGCAAGGCCAACAAATCACTGGTGCTCGATGCCGATCCGGTGCGCGGCGCGCTCACCGCCGAGGGGGTCGTGGCCATGCAGGCCGACTGGACGCGGCCCGATCCGGCGATCCTGTCCTACCTGCAGGACAATGGCCGCTTCGGTATTCCGTTCAACGCCGTTTACGGCCCCGCCGCGCCCGAGGGCATCAAGCTGCCCGAGATCCTGACCCGGGACGCGGTGATGCAGGCGCTGAAGGACGCGCGCGGCTGACCGCCTGCCCCCCGCCCCTGTCAAAGGCGTCAAGCGCGTCAAACGCGTCAAAGAGCGGGCAAAACGCGTGCCAAGACCTGCAATCCCGCCCCTGCCTGCACCGGCACCGCCGACAGACCGTGCCCCCCGCCCCCTGATCGCAAAATCGTGAAATAAGAACAGTTTTCGCAGCGCGCCGACTTCCCTAGGATATTCGCACCACCCGGCCCGGACCGGCACGCGCCTGTTCCGGCTGGGCGGCCCTTGCGGAAACACATGGCCCGCCGCCCGCGCGGGCCGTCGTGACCGAGACCTTGCCCGAGACGGCCCCGGGTGCGAGAGACGCGCCGAACCGAGACCTGAACGCTGGAGAACTTCCCATGTCACTCGCCAAGACCCTGTCCGCAGCCCTCCTCGGCGCGGCCCTGCTCGCCACACCGCTGGCCGCGCAAAACACATTCGGACCGCTGATCTCCGCCAAGGAGCTGAGCGCCATTCAGGCCGGGGTGACCCCGCTGGTGCTCGACATCCGCGGGCGAGCCTATGACAGGGCCCATATCCCGGGCGCGGTCAGCGCGCCTTACGGCCTGTTCCGCGGCCCTCGGGACAACCCGGGCCAGCTGGTGCCCGAAGACAAGCTCGAAGCCACGCTGCAAAGCCTCGGCATCACCAAGGACCGCCGGATCGTGATCGTGCATGAGGGCGCCAACGAAACCGATTTCGGTGCCGCCGCGCGCGTCTACTGGACGCTGAAATCCTCGGGCGTGAGCCAGCTTGCCATCCTCAATGGCGGCCTGAAGGGCTGGTCCGCAGCCGGTCTGAAGACCACCAATGAGCCGACGCAACCCGCGCCCTCGCGCATCGATATCAGCTTTGCCGACACATGGCTGGCGACCACCGATGACGTGCTGTCCATCGTCAGCGGCCAGACCGATGCGCTGCTTCTGGACGCGCGGCCCGAATCCTTCTGGAAAGGCGACCGCGCCCATCCGGCGGCCGCCCGCCCCGGCACCCTACCGCAATCGGAATATTTCGAGCACGCCAACTGGTTCTCCGGCGGCCCTGCCATCATCGATGCGGACGCCGCTGCAAAGCTGGCCGCGGCACAGGGCTTTGACGAGACCGAGACGCTGGTCTCGTTTTGCAACACCGGCCACTGGGCCGCGACGAACTGGTTCGCGCTGTCGGAACTGGCCGGTCTGGAAAATGTGAAACTCTATCCGGAATCCATGGTAGGCTACTCGAACGCGGGGCACGAAATGGCCAATGTTCCAAGCCTGCTGCGCAACCTCTACAACCAGATCCGCAGCATCTTCTGAGGATGAGATGACCCATACGCTCGCCCCCCAAGACCCCACGTTGGCGGGGTCCCGGCTGCGCCGTTCGGTGTTGGTGCTGGCCGCGCTCTCGGTCATTGCGCTGGTCGCACTGACCGCCGGCGCCCGCTACGGGCTGCTTCTGGCCGTCGGGCTGGGCTTCGGCATGGTCCTCGAGGGGCTGCGCTTCGGTTTTGCCGGACCGTGGCGCGCGCTGATCCTCTACCGCGACCCGGGCGGGGTTCTGGCCCAGCTTGTCTCGATCGCGCTTGTGGCCCTTGTCGCGATCCCGCTCCTGTCGTCGAATGCAGGCGAGCTTGCGGGCGCGCATGCCCCCGTCGGCTGGGCCATGATCGGCGGGGCTTTCGTGTTCGGCGTGGCGATGCAGGTGGTGCTGGGCTGCGGCTCGGGCACGCTGGTCAATGCGGGCTCCGGCAACCCCATAGGCCTGATGGCGCTGCCGTTTTTCGCCCTTGGCAGCTTTGCGGGCGCCTATCACCTGTTCTGGTGGACGGGTCTGGGCACGCTGCCGCTGGTGGTGCTGAGCGGAACCGGTGGCCTGCTGCTCACGCTGGGCCTGCTGGCGGCCCTTGGTGCGGGGCTTTTGATGATCGCAGCGCCGGGATCACGGCGCATTCCCCGACGGCTGTGGATCGCAGCGGCGCTGGTGGCCGCCCTCGCGCTGGCCAACCTTGTCATCGCGGGCCAGCCATGGGGCGTGGTCTACGGCCTTGGCCTCTGGGCCGCCAAAGGGGCCACGGCGCTGGGTGCGGATTTGTCGGGTTCGGGCTTCTGGAGCGCCGCCGGCAATGCCGAGCGGATCTCCCAGAGCATCTTCACCGATGTCACCTCGCTGACCAATATCGGCCTGATCGCCGGGGCATTCCTGATCGCGGCGTGGCGCACCGGCGCGCTGGCGCAGCCGCTGGTGACGCTGCCCCTGATCGCATGGATCGCCACCGCCGTGGCGGGTTTTGTGATGGGCTATTCCTCGCGGCTGGCCTTCGGCTGCAACGTGGGTGCGTTTTTCTCGGGGATCTCCACCGGCAGCCTGCATGGCTGGGTCTGGTTTGCCGCTGCCTTTGCGGGCTCGGTGCTCGGGGTGCGGATCCGCCCGTTGCTCGGGCTGGAGGTGAAACGATGACCCGGCGTCTGACCGCGGGCGGGGCGCTGGCGCTCCTTCTGGCGCTGACGGCGTTCGATGCGGCCACCTCGGAGCTGAACCCGTTCAAGGCGCCACCGGTCTTCGCACTGGGCTCCGGTCAGGCCGCCGGCACCGCCCATTGCGCGGCCCTGCCCCGCTAGCGCCCCACCGCACCGCGCGCCACGCCCGCAGGGTCCGCCCGCAGAGTCCACCCGCAGGTTCCGGCAGCCCCGCACCGGACGGATGGCGCAATTTGTGCTACACTGCGCGCAGTGATCTCGGAGCGCAGGAGGTGGCGATGATCGTGCGGATCTTTCAGGTGCGGACCCGGCCCGGCAAGGAAGCGGCCTTCGGGAAGTTCTTCCATGACACCGCAATCCCGCTGATGAAGAGCACCAAGGGCCTTGTCACCGTCCTTCCCGGCGCGCCGCTGCCCGAGACCCCGCGCGACTTCAGCTTTGTCATGGTCTGGGAGGATCTCGACGCGCTGAAAGCCTTTGTCGGCGAGGATTACAACAGCCCCCATATCGACCCTGCCGAGGCCGAGCTGGTCGAAGAGCGCCGGATCAGCCATTACGCCCTGGTGCCCTGACGCCGTACCTCCAGACGCCCTGAAAAGTCAGACCCCTGAAAAGACGGAGAAAAACCCATGCTGACAGGATCGTGCGGATGCGGTGACGTCACCTATAGCCTGTCCTCGAGACCGCTCATCGTGCATTGCTGCCACTGCACGGAGTGCCAGAAACAGACCGGCTCGGCCTATGTGCTGAACGCCATTATCGAGGCCGACCGTGTCACCTGCACGGGCGCCATCACCGAACACGCGCTGCCCACCCCCAGCGGCAAGGGCCAGATCATCACCCGCTGCGCCAATTGCGGCACGGCGGTGTTCAGCAGCTACCTCCTGCGGCTGGGAAAGCTGCGCTATGTGCGCGTGGGCACGCTGGACGATCCCGCCCAATGCCCGCCGGATGTGCAGATTTTCACCGCCAGCAAGCAGCCTTGGGTGCCGCTGAGCCCCGAGATCCCCAGCTTCGAGGCGCTCTACGAATTCGACGAGGTCTGGCCGGAAGCCTCCCGCAAGCGCTTCGCCGCTGTCTTCGCACAGGACGGCTGAGCCGCAGTGCGCCGCAAGGGGGGCCGCGCCCCGCACACCGGGAAAAGCGCCTTGACGCGCCGCACGGGCACGCCTGTCGGGAATTTCCCGACCGATCACCTGCCAGACAGAGCGGCCAGAAAGCGCGGCCTCGGACCCGCAGCCGTGTCCCGAAAACCTCACCTGCACGGGCGCAACCCGTTTTTTGGTCAAAAATTGACAAGCGGGTCTCTCGGATCGGGCAAAAATATGCTAGGCTTGGTTGCGTGGATTTAAGCTTGGAATTTTCAAATTGATCGAATTTTTTCCAAGTCGAGACACCGAAAAAACATAAAAGTCCCGGAGTTTGGTTTGTAACTGCCAACAGTAAAGGAATGGATGCGTGAAGTTTATATCCAGATTTTGGCGTGAAGAGGATGGCCTTGCCCTGACCGAATACCTGCTGGTGCTGGGCGGATTGATTACGCTGGGTGTGCTGGGCGCTGCGACGCTCACAGATGAGCTGCGTGGAACATGGGATGGCGGAACCCCCTATTGGTCGACCGCGGTTGTGGACATTCCCGATGGCGCGGATGGCGGCGGCGGTGGCGGCTCCGGCGGCTCTGATGGCGGCTCCGGAGGATCCGGTGGCGGCGGTTCTGGCGGTGGTGACACCGGTGGCGGCACGGGTGGTGGCGATACCGGCGGTGGCACCGGTGGCGGCGATACCGGTGGTGGTGACACCGGCGGGAACGGAAACGGCAACGGGAACGGGAACGGGAACGGCGGCAACGGGAACGGCAACGGAAACGGCAAAAAGAAGTGATCTTTTGACCGCGACCGGTCACGACCGGTCAGTGCCGTTTCAATATCCGGTATGCGCTGCGCAGCTGGGCCTTTTTCTCGGAGCAAACAGGATCTGTCGGGTCGGCGCGCGCCCCGACCGGCCGCCCCTGAAAGACGCGCCTGCGTTTGAATCCCCCCTTTGACATGAACAGGACGCCAACAGATTGCCACGCGTCCATCGGCGGCATCCAGCCGCCGTGCAAAACCGGTCAGACCCAAGAAATTGCGAGGCGAGCGCGCGGACGGGTCTGCGATGGGGCGGCATTCGTGACCGGCCAGACCCGGACCGTCGATGGCGGGCGCCAGCACCCTTGAGCCTTCCCTCGGTGCCCCTCTAACCCTCTTCGGGCTGCACAAACGGCACGCTTGCGGCGACACCCCGCCCTAGGGCGAGAGCTGTTTCAGCCCCTCTTCGACGAGCTGGCGCTGGGGGTTATCCTCGGGCAGATTCTCGGTCAGCACGCGGGCGCGCTCAAGCGCCTCCCGGGCCTTGTCTTCCTCGCCCAAAACCATGCGCGCGCGGGCCAGCTGCAACAGGCCCTGCAGATCGTCCGGCCGGCCTTCGAGCCGTTCTTCAAGCCGCGAGACCATCGAGCGGATGAACTCCATCCGGTCCTCGCCGGACATCTCCGAGGCGGCTTCGATCTCTTCTTGCGTCGGGGCGCGCATCACGCCCGGAAGCTCGGGGAAGTCCGGCAGGCTGGCGGGCGCAAGCCCCAGCGTCTCGCCGATGCGGTTGGCCTCCATCAGGAAGATTTCCATCCACGGCGCGGCGGCGGTTTCCTGCGCGATCCGGTCGAGCAGCATCTGCCGGGCCTTGCCGCTTTCGCCGGCCTGATCGAGCGCCACGGCGCTGTAGAAGGTGCCGCCGGGATTGCTCGGGTCAAGCTCCACCGCGCGGTCGATGGCGGCCTGCGCCTGCGGCGTGACGATGCCGTTTTCCGCCGCGATCAGCGCCTCGGCCAGTTGCGAGAACACCGCCGAGTTCGCCTCGGGCCGGATCGCCAGCCGCGACCATGCGAAGGCGCTGTCGCGGTAGCGGCCCATATTCATGTAGGTGGTTGCCAGAAGCTCCCAGCCGCGCGCCTCGCCGCCATCGGGTTCCTGTTCGAGCCGCGCGCGCAGCTGGGCGGTGAGCTTCTCGAGGCTCTGGGCGTCCTCGCGCTCGGCGGCGCGTTCCGCGAAAGGCTGGCTTTGCACGCCGGGGTTGCCGGTCATCGTGTAGATGCCGGCCGCACAGATGGGCACCAGCGCGGCCGCGACCAGAAGCACCCACGGGCTTTCCGATCTGGCCGTGCCGCCGCCCGCGCTGCGGGATTTGTCGGCGGCCAGCATACGGCGCTCGATCTCGACGCGCGCGGCCTTGGCCTCCGCGCCCGAGATCAGACCGCGCTCGGTATCGCGCTCAAGCTCGCTGAGCTGGTCGGCAAAGATCGCCAGCGCACTGTCGGAGCGCTCCACCGCCGAGCCGCCCCGCCGCAGCAGCGGCCAGACGACGAACAGGGCGGCGACGAGCGCCAGCAAAAGGCCAAAGCCGAGAAACATCATGTCGGGTCGCGGTCCTTGTCGTCATTGAGCAATCGGCTCAGGGCCTGTTCTTCCTCGGCCGAGAGGCTCTGCTCTTCGGTGCGCGCCCGGCGCGGGCGGCGGGCCAGCACCCAGAGCGCGGCCCCGCCGCCGATCCCGAGGATCACGAAGGGCGCCAGCCAGAGCGCATAGGTCGAGGGTTTGAAAGGCGGTTTGAACAGCACGTAATCGCCGTAGCGCGCCACGAGGTAGTCATAGACCTGCTGGTCGCTGTCACCGGCCACGAGCCGCTCGCGGATCAGGATCCGCAGGTCGCGCGCCACGCCGGCATTGGAGCTGTCGATCGGTTCGTTCTGGCACACCACGCAGCGCACATTGGCGCTGATCGCGCGGGCGCGGTCCTCGAGCGCGGCGTCCGCGAGCACCTCGTCGGGCTCCACCGCCCAGAGCGGCGTGGCGATGACGATCAGAAGGGCGGCGATCAGCTGTCTCATGAAGTGCCCGCCTTTGCGGCGTCCAGCGCCTCTTGGAACCGTCTCTGCCCGTCACCGACGATGGGACCGGCAAAGCGGTGCACCACGGTGCCGTCGGGCGCGATGATGAAGGTCTCCGGCACGCCCGAGATGCCCCATTCGATGCCCGCGCGGCCGCTCAGATCAGCGCCGATGGCCGAATAGGGATTGCCGAGGCTGGCCAGCCAGCGCGCGGCGTCCTCGGGCTTGTCCTTGTAGTTGATCGCCACCAGCTTGAAGCCCTGTTCGCGCTGCATGCGCGTCAGCACCGCATGTTCGGCGCGGCACGGCCCGCACCAGCTGGCGAAGAAGTTGACCAGCGTCAGCTCGCCTGCGTTTTGCAGGTCGGACTGGCTGAGCCCGGGGCTGTCCACGCCCTCGAGGGGCGGCAGCTCGAAGACCGGAACCGGCTGGGAGATCAGCACCGAGGGGATCGCGCCGGGGTCGCGGCCGCCCGACAGGCCCCAGTAGAAGAAGCTGCCCAGAATGGCCACGATGACAACCGGCAGGAGGGTCAGGATGCGTCGCATGGGCTTACTCCGCCGGGCTCGGGATCGGGCCGGCCGGTTTGCGGCGCGGCGCGCCCACCCGCAGCCTGCGGTCCGACAGCGACAGCGCCCCGCCCAGCACCAGCATGACCGAGCCGATCCACAGGAAATTCACCAGCGGCTCGTAGATCACGCGCAGGGTCCATTTGCCTTCCACGGTGCGGTTGGCCGGTTCGGCAAAGGAGATGTAGAGGTCACCCGCCAGCGTCTGGCGGATGGCGCTTTCGGTGGTCGCGGAGCCCGCCACCGGATAGCTGCGGCGCTCGGGGCGCAGCACCGTCACCGGCTTGCCGTCGCGGCTGACCGAAAGCGTCGCCACGCGGGCCACGTAATTGGGGCCCTGCACCTGATCGACCCCGTCAAAGGAGATGTCGAAGCCTGCCAGTTCCACCACCGTGCCGGGGGCTGCGAAGGTCACGATTTCCTCTTTCCAGGCCGAGGCGCCGGTGCCGCCCATGATCAGCACCGCAACGCCCAGATGGGCCAGCGTCATGCCATGCGCGGCGCGCGGCTGGCGGCGGATGCGCTCCATCCGGCCCGCTTGCAGGATTTTCACCCGGCGGCCCCATTCGTAAAGCGTCGTGCCCAGCAGCCAGAAGGCCACGAACATGGCCAGCACCGCCAGCACCGGCCCGCCGGTCTGCAGATACCACACCACCAGCGTTGCCACCGCCACCAGCGCCAGCACGCCTTTCAGGCGGCCCAGCACACCGGGCAGGTCGGCACGTTTCCAGCTCAGGAACGGCCCGACCCCCATCACGAGCGCAAGGGCCAGCGTGATCGGCACGAAACTGGCGTTGAAGAACGGCGGTCCGACCGAGATCTTCTCGCCCGTGACCGCCTCCAGAAACAGCGGGTAGAGCGTTCCGAACAGCACCGTCGCCGTGGCCGTGGCCAAGAGCAGGTTGTTGATCAGAAGCCCCGCCTCGCGGCTGATCGGCGCGAAGAGCCCGCCGCCCTCCATTGCCGGTGCGCGCGCGGCAAACAGCGTCAGCGAGCCGCCGATCGAAACCCCCAGAAGGCCGAGGATGTAAAGCCCCCGCTCGGGGTCCACGGCGAAAGCATGGACCGAGGTCAAAAGGCCCGAGCGGACGATAAAGGTGCCCAGAAGCGACAGCGAGAAGGTCAGGATCGCCAGCAGGATGGTCCAGCTTTTGAACGTGTCGCGTTTCTCGGTCACGATGGCCGAGTGCAGCAGCGCGGTGCCCAGAAGCCATGGCATGAAAGAGACGTTCTCGACCGGATCCCAGAACCACCAGCCGCCCCAGCCCAGTTCGTAATAGGCCCACCAGCTGCCCAGCGCGATGCCGCCGGTCAGGCAGATCCACGCCGCCAGCGTCCACGGCCGCACCCAGCGCGCCCATGCCGGATCGACGCGGCCCTCGATCAGGGCGGCGACGGCAAAGCTGAACACGATCGAGAAGCCGACATAACCCAGATAGAGCAGCGGCGGATGCAGCGCGAGGCCGATATCCTGCAACAGCGGGTTCAGGTCATTGCCGTCCATCGGCGCGGGGAAGACGCGCTCGAACGGGTTCGAGGTAAAGATCATGAAGCTCAGGAAGCCCACCGAGATCCACGCCTGCACCGACAGCGTGCGCGCCTTGAGCGCCAGCGGGATATTGGCGCCGAACCACGCCACCGCCGCGCCGAAAATGGCGAGGATCAGGCTCCACAGCAAAAGCGAGCCCTCGTGGTTGCCCCATGTCCCCGACACTTTGTAGATCAGCGGCTTGAGCGAGTGGGAGTTGCTGACCACGTTCACGACCGTGAAATCGCTCACGATGTAAGAGCGCATCAGGGCGGCGAAAGCGATCACCAGAAGCACGCATTGCAGCGTCGAGGTGGCCGCCGCGCTGCGCATCCACAGCGTGTTGCCGCGCGCCGCGCCCATGATCGGCACAAGGCTTTGCACACAGGCCGTCACCAGCGCCAGAGCGAGAGCAAACTGTCCGAGTTCAGGGATCATGCGTCACCTTGATTTTGCGCCGGAAATTGCTCCGGAATTTCGTTCTCTTCTACATGGGGTGTTTGTCCTGTGAAGGTCAAGATCGCGCCCTGCGCCCCTTTGCCCCGCTCTGCTCACATCTCTGTCAGATGCGGCGGTCTGCGCCGGCGCGCCGGAGTGGGCCGATTGCGTCCCGGTCGCGCCCCGGTCGCGCCCCTATCGTGCGCCGGCCCCGGCGTGGCGCACGGGTTGAAACCCGCCCGATTGCCCGTATGAAAGGCCGCAGCAATGACACGCGGGAAGATCACGCGCAAAGACGAAGGGGAGAGACACGTCATGGCCATCGAATATCTCAAACGCGGCAAGCCCGATGCGCAGCGCGCTGCCGACGACGCGCAGGTTCGCGCCGTGGTCGAGGCCACGCTGGCCGATATCGAGGCCCGCGGCGACGCCGCCGTGCGCGACCTGTCGGAAAAATTCGACAAGTACAGCCCGCCCGCCTTCCGCCTGAGCCTGTCGGAAATCGAGGCGCTGATGGCCAAGGTCAGCCCGCGTGACATGGAAGATCTGAAATTCGCGCAACAACAGGTGCGCAACTTCGCGCAAGCCCAGCGCGACTCGATGCGCGATATCGAGGTCGAGCCGATGCCCGGCGTGATCCTCGGCCACAAGAACATCCCCGTGCAATCGGTGGGCTGCTACGTGCCGGGCGGCAAGTTCCCGATGGTCGCCTCGGCCCATATGTCGGTGGCCACGGCCTCGGTGGCGGGGGTGCCGCGCATCATCGCCTGCACCCCGCCCTTCAAGGGGGAACCCAACCCCGCCGTGATCGCCGCCATGCATCTGGGGGGCGCGCATGAGATTTACGTGCTGGGCGGCATTCAGGGTGTCGGCGCCATGGCGCTGGGGACCGAGACGATCGATCCGGTCCATATGCTGGTGGGCCCCGGCAACGCCTATGTGGCCGAGGCCAAGCGCCAGCTTTTCGGGCGCGTCGGCATCGACCTGTTCGCCGGCCCGACCGAGACCATGGTGATCGCCGACGAGAGTGTGGATGGCGAGATCTGCGCCACGGACCTTCTGGGACAGGCCGAGCATGGCTACGATTCCCCCGCCGTGCTGGTGACCAACTCGGCCAGGCTGGCGCGCGACACGATGGCCGAGATCGACCGGCTTCTGAAGATCCTGCCCACCGCCGACACCGCGGCGAAAAGCTGGGAGGATTACGGCGAGGTGATTGTCTGCGACAGCTATGAGGAGATGCTGGCGGTGGCCGACGAGATCGCCTCGGAACATGTGCAGGTGATGACCGACCGCGACGACTGGTTTCTCGAGCACATGACCAGCTACGGCGCGCTGTTTCTGGGGCCGCGCACCAATGTCTCCAACGGCGACAAGGTGATCGGCACCAACCACACGCTGCCGACCCGCAAGGCGGGGCGCTATACGGGCGGGCTCTGGGTCGGGAAGTTTCTCAAGACCCACAGCTACCAGAAGGTCACCACGGATGAAGCCGCCGCCGAGATCGGCGCCTATTGTTCGCGGCTCTGTCTGCTGGAGGGGTTCGTGGGCCATGCCGAGCAGGCCAATGTGCGCGTGCGCCGCTACGGTGGTGTGAACGTGCCTTACGGTGGCCCGGCGCCTTACGCAAAGGACACCGGCCAGTAAGGCCCGCTTCGGGGGGCTCTCTTCGGGGGGCCCGTGATCACCCGGGGGATCACCCGGGGGATCGTTCGGGGGGATCATTCGGAGGGATCGTTCGGGATCTCTCTGGTCTTAGGCCAAGGAAAAGGGAAAAGGCGGCGCCGCCGATGCGGTTTCTCGCCAGACAGGGTCTCCCCTGCACCTACCGGAGCGCGCGGCGCCCCGTCCTTTGCGCGTTGTGTTCCGGTGCCCCGCGATCCCGGCTGCCACACCGGGCGGGATCTGAAACCACGTTTTTTCGAGCTCGGGCGGGGTTTTACGCCCCAAGTCTTGCCAGCGGGTTAGGCCGGCGCGCGCTGCCGCAAGATCCCTGCGCCCTTTGGCGGCTCATCCCACGATCTCGGCCGTCTCGAGCACGGCATGCATCAGCACGTTTGCCCCTGCCGCGGCCCAGTCGGGCGTGATCTCTTCGGCCTCGTTATGCGACAGGCCGTCGACGCAGGGGCACATCACCATGGCAGTGGGCGCGACGCGGTTGATCCAGCAGGCGTCATGGCCCGCGCCCGAGACGATATCGCGGTGCGCGTATTCCAGCTGGCGCGCGGCGCGGCGCACGGCGCTGACGCAGTCGGGATCGAAGGTGACCGGGTCGAACCCGCCGACCTCCTCGAACGCGACCTCAAGGCCCAGCGCGTCGCAGATGATCCGCGCGCCGGTCTCCAGCCGCTCTTCCATATCCTCAAGGATCGCCAGATCGGGCGAGCGGAAATCGATCGTGAAGACCGCCTGCCCCGCGATCACGTTGCGCGAATTGGGGGCGACCTCCACATGGCCGACCGCGCCCACCGCGTCGGGGGCATGCGCCCATGCGATCTCGTCCACCAGATCGATGATCCGCGCCATGCCGAGGCTTGCGTTGCGGCGCATCGGCATCGGGGTCGAGCCGGTATGGGCATCCTTGCCGGTGACGGTGACCTCAATCCAGCGCAGCCCCTGACCGTGGGTGACCACCCCGATCTCCTTGCCCTCGGCCTCGAGGATCGGGCCCTGTTCGATATGCAGCTCGAAAAACGCCCGCATCGTGCGCGCGCCCACGGGCTCGTCGCCGCGCCAGCCGATGCGCACCAGCTCGTCGCCGAAGCGTTTGCCCTCGGCATCGGTGCGCGCATAGGCCCAGTCCTGATCGTGGATGCCGGCAAACACGCCCGAAGAGAGGATCGCGGGCGCAAACCGTGTGCCCTCCTCGTTGGTCCAGTTGACCAGCACGATCGGGTGGCGGGTGCGGATGCCCAGATCATTGAGCGAGCGCAGGATCTCGAGCCCCGCCAGAACGCCCAGCACGCCGTCATATTTGCCGCCCGTGGGCTGGGTGTCGAGATGCGAGCCCAGATAGACCGGCAGCGCGTCCGGATCGGTGCCCTCGCGGCGCGCGAACATGTTGCCCATCTGGTCGAGCCCCATGCTGCATCCCGCCGCCTCGCACCAGCTTTGAAACAGCGCGCGGGCCGCGCCATCCTCGTCGGTGAGCGTCTGGCGGTTGTTGCCGCCTGCCACGCCGGGGCCGATCTGGGCCATCTCCATCAGGCTGTCCCAGAGCCGTTGCCCGTTGATGGTGAGGTTCTCGCCCGGTGCGGCCATGCTCTGTCCCTTCGTTGCTGGAGTTTCCGTGCGGGCGGGGCCGCGCGGACCCCAAGGACGCTAGCAGAGCCGCCTATCCAGTCAAGACGGCAGCGCGGGGAGGCTCCGGGCAGCCCCGTGAAAATGGACATAAAGCGCATGAAAAACAGAAGGTTAGAGACGCGCGAGGCGGCGCATAGGGAGAACAAAAGCGCCGCCTCGTGGATCTTCGGCAACGCGCAGGGAGAAAACGCGCATCGCCTCCGTATGGGATCAGGCTAGAGCGGCCCTGCCCGCCCCGACTTGAGCCAGATCAAACGCCTGTAAAATGCCGCAAGGTGCGTTTTTTCGGCCACAGGGGCGCGCGCGCCCCGCCCCGCGCGGCCCGAAATCGGCGCACGGGGCCCTGACCTCTGCGCGATCCGGCCTAACTGGCTGGTGGCGCGGCCCGGCACATCATGCCAGAAAAGACCGTGTATCCGAAAAAACCGTGACTGCGAGATATCAGGACCCTGCCCGCCCATGCTGCTTGCCGCCAGATCCCTAAAGAAGAGCTTTCCCGGCGATGACGGGCCGGTGGCCGTGCTCGATGGCGTGAGCCTCGAGATGGCGGCGGGCGAGACTCTGGCGCTGACCGGCGAAAGCGGCTCGGGCAAGAGCACGCTTTTGCACGTGGTGGCGGGGCTCGAGGCGTTCGACGCCGGTGAGGTGATCCTTGACGGCACCGATCTGGGCGCGCTGGACGAGGCCGGCCGCGCGCGGCTCAGGCGCGAGAGCGTGGGCGTCATCTTCCAGCAGTTCAACCTGATCCCCTCGCTCAATGTCGCCGACAACATGGCGTTTCAGGCCCGCCTTGCAGGCCGGTTCGATGCCAGCTGGCTGGCCACGCTGACCGACCGCCTGTCGCTGGGCGATCAGGTTGCGAAATATCCCGAGCAGCTTTCCGGCGGCCAGCAGCAGCGCGTCGCGATCGGGCGCACGCTGGCCACGCGGCCGAAACTGGTGCTGGCCGACGAGCCCACCGGCAATCTCGACGAGACGACCAGCGCGGCGGTGATGGCGCTGATGCTCGACCTCGTGGCCGAGACCGGCGCGGGGCTGTTGATGGTCACCCATTCCGAGCTTCTGGCCGCCCGGCTTGGCCGCCGCCTGCATCTCAGCCACGGCAAGCTGGGGCCATGACGGTCACGCTGATCCGCGCGCTGGCGGCCTATTGGCGGCGCCAGCCGGTGCAGGCCCTGACGCTGGTTCTGGGCCTCGCGCTGGCCACGGCGCTGTTTTCGGGCGTGCAGGCGATCAACATGGAAGCCAAGTCCGCCTATGCCGAGGCCGCCCGCGCGGTCAGTGGCCCCGGCGCCGTGCTGGAGCGCGCCGATGGCGCCCCGGTCGCGCAGGAGACCTACGTGGCCTTGCGCCGCGCGGGCTGGCAGGTTTCGCCGGTGCTCGACGGCACGCTGCGGATCGGAGAGAGCCGTGTGAGGCTTCTGGGCATCGACCCGCTGACCGCCCCTGTCAGCTCTGCCGCGGGACAGGCCGCGCTTGGCGACGAGAGCGGGGATTTCTTCGCCCGCCCCGGTCTTTTGCTGGGAGCTCCCGCCACGCTGGCCCGGCTTGACCCGGCGGCGACAGATCTCAGCTTGCGCGCGGTCGAGGGTCTGGCGCCGGGCATTCTGTTTGCCGATATCGGCATTGCCCAGACGCTTTTGGGGCGGGAGGGCGAGTTGACCCGCCTGATCCTGCGGGAAGCTCAGCCGCGCCAGCGCGCGCCGCTTTCACAGGTCGCGCCGCAGCTGACAGAGCTGTCCAGCGCGCGCGGCGGCGATCTGGCCCGCCTGACCGACAGTTTCCATCTCAACCTGACCGCCTTTGGCCTGCTGTCTTTCGCGGTCGGGCTGTTCATCGTGCACAGCACGATCGGGCTGGCCTTCGAGCAGCGCCGCCCGATGTTTCGCACCCTGCGCGCCCTTGGCGCGCCGGCGCGGCTGCTGATCGGGCTGCTGGTGGCCGAACTGGCCGCCTTCGCGCTGATCGCGGGGCTGTTGGGCACAGCGCTTGGCTACGTGATCGCGGCCGCCCTTCTGCCCGATGTGGCGGCCACGCTGACCGGCCTTTACGGCGCCAATATCGAGGGCAGTCTGAGCTTCCGGCCCGGCTGGTGGCTGGGCGGGCTCGCGGTGGCGGCGCTTGGCACGGCGCTGGCGGCGACGGGAAGTCTTTTGAAGATGGCGCGCATGCCGGTGCTGGCGCCCGCGCGCCCGCGGGCCTGGGCGATTGCCTCGGACCGCGTGATCACAGCGCAAGGGATGCTGGCGGCAGCACTGATCGTACTCTCGGTTCTGTGCGGGCTTTTCGGCACGGGCCTGCTGATGGGCTTTGTCACGCTGGCCGCCCTGCTTTTAGGCGCGGCCTTCGCCCTGCCGCTGTTCCTGCGCGCCGCGATCGGGCTGGCGGAGCGGGCCGCGGGCGGCGTTCTGGCCCAGTGGTTCTGGGCCGACACGCGCCAGCAAGTGCCCGGCCTGTCGCTGGCCCTGATGGCGCTGCTGCTGGCGCTGGCGACCAATATCGGCGTCGGCACCATGGTCTCAAGCTTCAGGCTGACCTTCACCGGCTGGCTCGACCAGCGTCTGGCCTCCGAACTGTATCTGTCGGCCACCGACACCGCGCAGGCCGCCGAGATGCGCGGCTGGCTGGAGGGGCGGGTCGACGCGATCCTGCCCATTGCCAGCACCGAGGTCGATATCGCGGGCGCGCCGGGCGAGATTTACGGCGTGGCCGACCACCCCACCTATCGCGACAACTGGCCGCTTCTGGCGCGCGCGCCGCAGGCATGGGACAAGGTCGCCGACGGCACCGGCATCCTGATCAACGAGCAGCTCTCCTACCGCGCCGATCTGGGCCCCGGCGACCGGCTCGCCCTGCCCGGCGGATGGCGGCCCGAGATCGTGGGCATCTATTCAGACTACGGCAATCCGCGCGCGCAGGTGATGATCGGCACGCAGGCGCTGACGGCGCGCTTTCCGCAGGTCGAGCTGACCCGCTTTGCCCTGCGCGTGCCCGAGGCCGAGAGCGCGGCGCTGGCCAAGGCGCTCTCGGAGCGGTTCGCGCTGGCGCCCGAGGCGCTGATCGACCAGCAGGCGATCAAGACCTTCTCGCTGGGGGTGTTCGAGCGCACCTTCACGGTGAGCGCGGCGCTCAATGTGCTGACGCTGTCGGTCGCGGGGTTCGCAATCCTCACGAGCCTGCTGACCCTGTCGGTTCTGCGGGTGCCGCAACTGGCGCCGGTCTGGGCGCTGGGGCTGCCCCATGGCACGCTGGCGCGGCTGGAGTTGCTGCGCGCGGTGCTGCTGGCGAGCCTGACGCTGATCTGCGCCCTGCCGCTGGGGCTCGCGCTGGCATGGGTGCTGCTCAACATCGTCAATGTGGAGGCGTTCGGCTGGCGCCTGCCGATGTATCTGTTCCCGCGCGACTGGGGGGTGCTGAGCCTTCTGGCGCTGGCCGCCGCCGCGCTGGCGAGCCTGTGGCCCGCGCTGCGGCTGGCGCGCACGCCGCCCGCGGCACTTCTGAAGGTCTTTGCCAATGAGCGCTAGAGCCCTGTTTCTCGGCCTCGCGCTGGCGCTCTGGCCCCAGCTTGCCCCCGCCCAGAGCTTTGCGGGCATGGGCAGCGCCGCCGAAGGCTTCCGCGATCCGGTGCGCGGCGTGCCGTTCAGCTTCCCGCGCGATCACGGCGCGCATCCCGATTACCGGATCGAATGGTGGTATGTGACCGCCAACCTGACCGGCGCGGACGGGCGCGATTACGGGATCCAGTGGACGCTGTTTCGCACCGCCACCGCGCCGCCGCCCACAGGGGGCAGCACGCCACCGAAGGGCTGGCAGACCCCGCAGATCTGGATGGGCCACGCGGCCGCCACCACGCCCGACGCCCATTACGTGGCCGAGCGCTTTGCCCGTGGCGGGATCGGACAGGCCGGGGTGACGGCCGCCCCCTTCGAGGCGTGGATCGACGAATGGTCGATGCGCGGGCCCGACCTCAATTCCGTGCGCCTGAGCGCGCAGGGCGAGACCTTCGGCTACACGCTCGATCTCGAAGCCGACGCGCCCTTCGTGGCGCAGGGCGACAACGGGTATTCGGTGAAATCGGCCGCCGGTCAGGCGAGCTATTACTATTCGCAGCCCTTCTACGCGGTGCGCGGCAGACTGGATCTGCCCTCGGGGCCGGTCGAGGTGACGGGACAGGCATGGCTCGACCGCGAATGGTCCTCGCAGCCGCTGTCGGAAAACCAGACCGGCTGGGACTGGTTCTCGCTCAGCTTCGACAGCGGCGAGAAGATGATGGGGTTCCGGCTCAGGCAGGCGGAGGGCGAGGCCTATTCCTCGGCCACATGGATCGCGCCGGATGGCACGCCGACACCGCTGGACAACCCCGCCCTGACCGCCACGCCGCTGCGCACGCATGACGTTGCGGGCCGCAGCGTGCCGACCCGCTGGCGGGTGGAGCTGCCGGCCCGCGGCCTCGACGTGACGGTCGAGGCGCTCAATGACGACGCGTGGATGGACACCGCCTTTCCCTATTGGGAAGGCCCCGTCACCGTCACCGGCAGCCACAGCGGCACCGGATATCTGGAGATGACCGGTTATGAGTGAGGCCCCGTTCGCAACGCTGGAGCACACGCTGGCGCAGGTCTGGCAGAGCCTTGAGGCCGGTCTGCGCGACCGCAGCGCGCCGGCGCGCCACCCCGCGCTGGCCAGCGTCGGGCTGGCGGGCGGCGGCGAGGCCCGCATCGTCGTGCTGCGCGGGGTCGATCGCGGTGCGGGCGCCCTTGAGGTGCATACCGACAGCGCCTCGGCCAAGGTGGCGGAGCTGTCACGCGCGCCGCGCGCCACGCTGCTGATCTGGGATCCCGATCTGAGTTTCCAGATCCGCCTGCGGGTCACGGTAGAGATCGAGACCGGCAATGCGGAGGCATGGGCGCGCATCCCCGAAAGCGCGCGCAAGGTCTATGGCGGCGCGCCACATCCGGGCGGCGCGATCGCGACGCCGCGCGAGTTCACGCCCGCGCCGTCACCGGCCCGTTTCGCGGTTCTAAAATGTCTGATCGACGAGATCGAAACCCTGCATCTGGGCGCGGTCTGTCACACCCGCGCCCGATTTTCCCGCAGGGACGGCTTTGCAGGGCGCTGGGTCGCGCCCTGACGCCTCAGTCCAGACGAACGGCGGGGCCGCTCGCGGTGTTTTCGCTGGACAGCCCGACCTCTTCGAGGATCAGGCTGGCGCCGACAGCGATGATGATTGCTGCGGCAAACGCGGTCAGCATGGCTTTCATTCTCAGTTCTCCCGTGGCGCCGTGGCTTGGCGCAGATAATCGATCAGGTCGGCCCGGTCCTCGGGCTTCACGATCCGTTGCATGGGCATTTTCGTGCCCGGAATATAGTAATCGGGCCCGATATCAAAGAGCCCGTCGATGGTTTCGTCCGACCAGATGATCTCGGACCCGGTCAGGGTGTCGGAATAGGTGTAGTCGCCCACGGTTCCCGCGCGCCGTCCGAACAGGTCGTAGAGCGTGGGACCTGCGCGCCGCGCGCTGGAGGGCTCCAGCGTGTGGCAGATCGAACATTTCCGTTTGAACTGGCGTTCGCCATTGGGCAGCGCCGCCGGATCCTCGAGAAAGCTGCGCGTGGTGTCGGCCATCGTGCCATGGGCGCCCATCGTGGCCACGGGCCAAGAATACATGATGTCTTCCAGACCGCCGGCGTGGATATTTGCCCCGTTGGGCGAGAAGGCCAGCGCCCAGATCGGCCCGCGCCGCGTCGCCCGGAAATCGCGGGCAATCCGCCATGTCTTCAGGTCGATCACCATGATGTAGCCCTCGCCGTCACCCACCGCCAGAAGGCTCTCGGAGGGGTCCATCGCCATGGCGAGGATCGGCCGCCGGTCGAGGGTGAAGTCGCGGATTTCCTCACCGGTGGCGAGATCGACCACGCGGGTGCCGCCATCGACGGCCCCGTAGGCCAGCCAGCCCGCCGCCTCGTTGAGGATCAGCGTGTTGACGCCGAAGCCGTGGCGCAGAAGCTGGATCTTTTCGGATCCGCTCTCCACATCCCACAGCCGCACCGTGCCATCGCTCGACGCGGAATAGAGCAAGCGTCCATCGGCGCTGAACGCCACGTCATTGACGCCCGCGCCATGGCCTTCGAGAAAGACCGGATCGCCGCCCGCCACGGGCCACAGGCCGATCCGCCCGTCCCATGCGCCGGTGGCCAGCAGGCCGGTTTCGGCGGAATAGGCCAGACCCATCACCTTGCCCTCATGGCCCTCGAAGCGGCGCGACTGGCCGGTTTCGAGATCCCAGAGCACGGCCGCGAAATCATCGCCGCCCGAGACCAGCGTGGTGTCATCGATGAACAGGACGCGATTGACCGCCGCACGGTGCGATTCAAGCCAGCTCGGGTCGGTGTCGGACCACAGGCCCACCGAATTGTCGAAGCTGGCCGTGGCCACCTGGCCGGACGGCGCAACCGCGATCCCCATAACCGGTCCGCCATGCCCCTTCAGCGTGAAGAAGTCCTGCGCCGCCGCGGGGGCAGCGCAGGCGATCATGGCGATCAAAGCCCACAAACGACGCATGGTTTACTCAGCCGGTGAAGCAGCCTTCGGGGCCTCGCCCTCCTTGGCCTTGACCTCGTCGACCCACAGCGAGTGGTGCTCGCGCGCCCACTGCTCCTCGACCTCACCGCTGCCCATGGCGTCAAAGGCGCCTTCCATACCGACCGAGCCGATATAGATGTGGGCAATGATGATCGCCATCAGGGCAAAGCTGACAATCGCGTGCCAGAGCTGCGCGTATTGCATCTCTTCATGCGGTGCCATGGCCGTGGCCAGTTCGCCGAAGCCCAGCATCTGCGGCAGGCCGGTGGCGTTGAGCTTCTCGAACGTGGCCGCGAACATCGGCAGCTCGAACGGGAACAGCAGCGACAGGCCGGTCAGCGAGATCGACGTGCCCAGCAAGATCACCGACCAGAAGATCAGCTTTTGGCCGGCGTTGAACTTCTTGGCCGGCGGGTGCCCGCCGCCAAACAGGCCGCCGCCCTTGAGGATCCACTTGATGTCGGTGCGGTCGGGCAGGTTGTGGATGACCCACATCACGAAGATCATCACCAGCGCGATCATGAAGGCCCAGGAAATGTTGTTATGCACCCATTTCGAGGCCACCGCGATGGTCGAGAAGGACTCGTGCCCGAAGGTCGGGATCAGGAATTTGCGGCCGAACAGCGTGATCAGGCCGGTCAGGCCCAGCACGATGAACGAGCTTGCCAGAAGCCAGTGGCCGAAGCGCTCGACCGCCTTGAAGCGTTCGATGGTGCGGCCGGTGATCTCCCCGTCGATGCGCACGCGGCCGCGCAGCAGGAAGAACAGCACCAGCAGGCCGATGGTGCCCAGCAGCAGGTAGCCGCCGAATTTCATCAGCGGGCCTTCGCGGAACTCCAACCACCACATGCCGCCATCCTGCATCAGGACGGTTGCGACCTCGTCCCCGCTCGACACCTTGATATCGGCGGAGCCGTAGCGCATCGCGCGCCACAATTCGGGATCGGAGGCGCCGCCCAGCGTGCCAAGCTGCTGGGTGATGCCGGCGGCGGTTTCGGGGTTGCCCGTAGCGGAGCGGCGGAAGTTGTCGTCGATCTTCACGCCGCTCTGGCGGGCCAGGATATCTTCGAGCGTCTGGGCGCCACCGGTAGCGGAGCGGTCAACAGACGGGGCTGTGGCGTCTTGTGCGACGGCGTTGCCCATAAGCAGGGTCAACGACACGACAAACGCGAGAAATGGACGGATCATAGGAGGACATCCTCGAGATGTGAGCAGATTGCAGAATATGGGACAAGGGCGACCCGATAGGATCGCCCTCGCCTTTTCATAATAAAGACGGGGACTTAGCCGCCTTTTTGATCGTAGGCCGTTCCCCAGCCCCAAGCGCCGGAGCCGAAGCCACGAGCGACCACGCGTTCGCGGTAGATCGACGAGACAACGTCACCGTCACCGGCCAGCAGCGCCTTGGTGGCACACATCTCGGCGCAGATCGGCAGTTTGCCCTCTGCAATCCGGTTGCGGCCGTACTTGGCGAACTCGGCGGTGGAGTGGGTTTCTTCGGGACCACCGGCACAGAAGGTACATTTGTCCATCTTGCCGCGGGAACCGAAGTTGCCTGCCTGCGGGAACTGCGGCGCGCCGAAGGGGCACGCGTAGAAGCAGTAGCCACAGCCGATGCAGAGGTCTTTGGAGTGGAGAACCACGCCTTCCTCGTTCTGGTAGAAGCAGTCCACAGGGCAGACTGCCATACACGGTGCATCAGAACAGTGCATACAGGCCACGGAGATCGACCGTTCGCCGGGCTTACCATCTTCGATGGTCACAACACGACGGCGGTTGATGCCCCAGGGCACTTCATGCTCGTTCTTACAGGCGGTTACGCAAGCGTTACATTCAATGCAGCGCTCGGCGTCGCAGAGAAACTTAGCTCTTGCTGCCATTTCTCATTCTCCCTTATGCGGACCAGATTTTGCAGAGAGTGGCTTTCGTCTCCTGCATCTGGGTCACTGAGTCATAGCCATAAGTCTGAGCGGTGTTCGTGGATTCACCCAGCACATAGGGGTCTGCACCATCGGGATACTTGTCCCGGAGGTCCTGACCTTCCAAGTGCCCACCGAAGTGGAACGGCATGAATGCCACACCCGATCCAACCCGTTCGGTGACCATGGCCATAACTTTGACCTTGGCGCCTTCGGGGCCTTCAACCCAAACCTGCGATCCATCCCGCACACCAAGGTTGTTGGCGTCACGCGGGTTGATCTCGACGAACATGTCCTGCTGAAGCTCAGCAAGCCACGGGTTCGAACGGGTCTCATCACCACCACCCTCGTATTCCACAAGACGGCCCGAGGTCAGGATCATTGGATAATCCTTCGAGAAGTCCTGCTTCTGGATCGAGGCGTACATGGTCGGCAGACGGTAGAATTTCCGGTCCTCGTAGGTCGGATAGTCTGCAACCAGGTCACGGCGGTTGGTGTAGAGCGGCTCGCGGTGAAGCGGAACCGGATCCGGGAACGTCCAGACGACTGCACGGGCTTTCGCGTTACCGAAAGGCGCACATTCGTGCTTGATCGCAACCCGCTGGATACCGCCCGAGAGGTCGGTCTTCCAGTTGGTCTTCGGACCTGCCACGGCGTCGATCGCTGCGCGTTCTTCGTCGGTCAGATCTCCATCCCAGCCCAGATCCATCAGCATCTGCATCGTGAATTCGGGATATCCGTCCTGGATTTCCGAATCGAGCGATGCAACGCCTTCGGCGAGCAGGTTGTCACCATCACGCTCCACGCCGAAACGGGCGCGGAAGGTCAGGCCACCCTCGGAGACACGCTTGGACATGTCATAGAGGTTCGGCGTGCCCGGATGGTTCATCTCGGCAGTGCCCCAGCATGGCCACGGCATACCGTAGTAGTCCCCGTCAGCGGGTCCGCCAATGGCTTGCAGCGTCGTCTTGTCGAACGTGTGCTGGTTGGCCATGTGCTTCTTGATCCGCTCCGGCGACTGGCCGGTGTAGCCCACCGTCCACATGCCTGCGTTGAATTCGCGGGTCACGTCTTCGATGTTCGGCGTGTTTTCGTCGTCCATCTTGATGTTGCGGAAGAAGCGATCGGCCCAGCCGAACTTGTTCGCGAACATGCCGATGATCTCGTGATCCGTCTTCGATTCGAAGAGCGGGTCGACGACTTTGTCACGCCACTGGATCGAGCGGTTCGATGCGGTGACCGAGCCGTAGGTCTCGAACTGGGTACAGGCCGGCAGCAGGTAAACGCCGTCGGTCCGGTCATGCAGAACAGCAGAGACGGTGGGATACGGGTCGACAACGACCAGCATGTCCAGCTTCTCCATAGCTGTCTTCATTTCCTTCATCCGGGTCTGCGAGTTCGGCGCGTGACCCCACAGAACCATGGCGCGAACATTGTTCGGCTGGTCCATGTTGTCGGCTTCCTCGAGAACACCGTCGATCCAGCGCGATACCGGGATACCGGTCAGGTTCATCAGGTTCTTGTCTTTACCATCAGAGCCTTTGACCATCTGGAACTGACCCTTCAGCCAATCCAGATCCTCGCCCCAGACGCGTGCCCAGTGTGCCCAGCTGCCTGCGGACAGGCCGTAGTAGCCCGGCAGGGTGTGGGACAGAACGCCAAGGTCGGTTGCACCCTGAACGTTGTCGTGGCCACGGAAGATGTTGGTACCACCACCCGAGGTGCCCATGTTGCCCAGCGCAAGCTGGAGCACGCAGTAAGCGCGGGTGTTGTTGTTACCGTTGGTGTGCTGCGTACCACCCATGCACCAGATCACGGTGCCGGGACGGTTGTTGACCATGGTACGGGCGACGCGGCGCAGCTGCGAGCCGGGAGTGCCGGTGACACGCTCGACTTCTTCAGGTGTCCACTTGGCCACTTCTTCCTTGATCTGGTCCATGCCCCAAACACGGGTGCGGATGAACTCTTTGTCTTCCCAACCGTTTTCGAAGATGTGCCACAGGATACCCCAGACCAGTGCAACGTCGGTACCGGGGCGGAAGCGGACATATTCGTCAGCGTGGGCCGCGGTACGCGTGAAGCGCGGGTCGCAGACGATCAGCGGTGCGTTGTTCTGCTCTTTCGCCTTGAGGACGTGAAGCAGCGACACCGGGTGTGCCTCGGCGGGGTTACCACCGATGATGAAGATCGCCTTGGATTTGTGGATGTCGTTGTAGGAGTTGGTCATGGCGCCGTAGCCCCATGTGTTTGCAACACCTGCAACCGTGGTCGAGTGACAGATCCGAGCCTGGTGGTCGACGTTGTTGGTGCCCCAGTAAGCAGCGAACTTGCGGAACAGGTAGGCCTGCTCGTTGTTGTGCTTCGCGGAACCGAGCCAGTACACGCTGTCAGGGCCGCTTTCGTCGCGGATCTGCATCATGCCGTCGCCGATCTCGTTGATCGCCTGCTCCCAGCTGATGCGCTTCCACTCACCACCCTCTTTTTTCATCGGGTACTTCAGGCGGCGCTCACCATGAGCGTGCTCACGAACAGCCGCACCCTTGGCGCAGTGTGCACCGAGGTTGAACGGGCTGTCCCAACCGGGTTCCTGACCGGTCCAGACACCGTTCTGCACTTCTGCGACGACGGTACAACCGACCGAGCAGTGGGTGCAGACAGATTTCACAGTTTCAACCGCACCGTTCACGGCGGTGGCCGCAGAAGCCTGCGTTACCGTGCCGCCAGTGGCTGCGATTGCGGCAAGGCCACCGATGGCCAGGCCAGAGCCACGCAGAAATGCGCGGCGGTCGACTGATGCATTCGCAACATCCGACAGGATACTTGTCCGCTGGGAGCGTCTCGCAACCCCGTTGGTCTTTTTCCTTAACATTGTTATCCTCCCTTGCTGCCTATTCAGGCGTGCAGGTTAGCTCCTAAATTTCCTCTGACAGTCGGGCGTCACGCAACCAGTCGTCATCGGCTCTTAAAGTGATGGCGTCCGGGTCTGGTCTCAGAACCGGGTGCTATCGAGATATGCCCGCGTATGGGCGGTGTCCTGCATCTTCTCGAGAGAAAGATCAGGCTCGGCAGCCTCAGCCTGCGTGCCGCTTACAGCGACCGCAGCCACTGCAGCAGGTGCAGCTGTGCCTGCCAGTTTGAGAAAATCACGACGGCTTGCGCCTTCGGTCTTCTTTGTCATGGGATGTCTCCCTTCCTTGGTTATGGTGGACCGCAATGTGGCCCACCGGTGAATGGCAGGTTACCCTGCCGTCATCCGGAACGCTTCGCGCTCGATCTCCATGAACGCCTTGCCGACAGAGCCGACGGAGGCGTAGAGAACCGAATTCTTGGCAGCTTCCAAATCTGAATAGAAATGACCGGCCCACGGGCCGATATGTTTGTTGAAGAACGTCTTCTGGTCCTCCAGCGAGGCCGGCGCGCCGAAACGCCCGACGATCATGCCCGCCATCATCTCCATCAGGGAGGCGATGTTGTCCTCGGGCTCGTAGACATTCTCGGCGCGGGTGATGCGCCGCGCGGCCATGTCGTTGCGCAGCACGGCCAGAGGCTTTTCGTTGAGAAAGCCCGTCAGGTAGTAGCTGGCATAGGGCAGAAGCTCACCGCGACCCAGACCGATGAAGAGCGCGTTGAACTCGCTTTCCACCTTCTTGGGCTTGCAGGCCTTGGCGACGCGCGACAGGCCCGAGATGGCCTTGCCCAGCTCGCTCTCGTCGCCCGACAAACCGGCCGTCTGGTCAAGCAGGAACTGGTCCGGCGGGCCCGACAGGATCAGGCCCAGATAGTTGTAGAGGTCGGCGCGGAGCCGGTCCTCGGATGCAATCTCAACAGTTTCAGCAGCAGCGTTCATACGGTTTCCGTTTCAAAAGAAAAATGCATCCGGCGCGGCGCGGCAAGCACCGGCGCATCGGATGTGTCATCTGTCAGGTCTGTGGCGCCGGTTGCGCCTTCCCATGCGCCCGCGGCGGCCACAGCGGCCGGCCCGGACACGGCCTCAGGCGCCTCGGGTGCAGCGGCATCGGCCACCGCGTCCGCGTCCTGATCCGCAGGATTTTCCTCGGCGGCCTCGCCGCCCTCTTCCAGCGCGGCCAGCCCTTCGGCGGGCTCTTCGCCCAGTTCCGCGCCCGCCCCTTCAGCCAGCTCAACGCCAGCCTCTCCGGCAGCCTCTTCGGCGGCTTCCTCGGCCGCGGCCTCGGCCGCCTGACGCTCCATCTCGAGCACGTGGCGCATCATGCCCTTGCCGACCTGATAGGCGGTCTGCAGGTTTTCCACGACCATGGCGCTGTCGGTGAAGTCCTGACCGTAATCGACCAGACCGTCGACATTGGCCAGCACCGGGTTGGTGGTCCACAGACGGCGCAGCGCGCGGCGGCGCAGGCGGTCGGGCACGGCCTTCGACATGAAGGCGCTGAAATCGTCGCCTTCCTCGAGCGTGTCGGGATCGGGCAGGTCCAGCTCGGCGAGAAGCTCCTCATCGGTCTTCTCTTCGAGACTGCGGGCTTCCTCGGCCTCGGCGCGGGCCGCAACGGCGGCGGCCTCGGCTTCGGCTTCCGCCTCCACAGCCGCGCGGCGGCGCGACCAGAAGTTGCCCTCTCCGCTCAATGGATCGACTCCTTCTCGCTGCGGGTCGGCGCGCGGTAGACATCGGTCAGCTGGGAGATACGGCTGTCGCCGATGCCGTCCTCGACCAGATCGGTGCGCTTCTTGTCACGGCGGCGCTTCACGAAGACCTCTTCCTCGTGGTGCAGCTCGGAGAAATCGCGGATCCACGCCACCAGCCCCTCGGGCATCGGCACCTTCTCGACCAGCTCCTCGCCGCTATCGGCATAGTCCTGCCCCTCGTAGGGCGAGGCCGAGGCCAGAACGATCTCGAGCGGCGCATCCTCGTCGCCGGTCTCGCGCATCACGACGTAGATCGCGGGAACCTTGGCCGACAATCCGGTCAGGTAGGCTTCGGTATCGGTGCGGTAGAGATCGAGCGGAACGGTCGCGGCGTGATACTCGGTGGCGTCGCCCTGCTCGCGCAGAACCTTCCACTCGGCCGGACCCGCGCCGGGCAAGACGGCCACGGCATTCCACGTCCAGCGCGCCCAGCGGGTCACGCCGGGAACCCGCCGAACCACAATTCCCAGCAGCATCGACTGCATTCTGGAGACAGGTGTTGTCAATGTTCCTCCCAAAACTCGACAATCGTTCTTATTGGTCGTTTTTATTGATTTGATTGGGTCTCAGTGTGCTTCAGAAGCGCCGGACATGGAAGGGCTTTTCGCAGGGTTCGGAACACTTTTTCGCGCTTTTTCACACCCTATCCCCGAGTAAACCGGTCAGGTTATTTCGGCCTGTCATTTCGTCCTGTCACGTCAAATTGACAGTTTTTGCGAAAATCTTCTGACACGCCTGTTCAAAACGCCACTCTATTAGATGGCGGGTATTTTCGACCGCGGATCGGGCGCAAGTTTCGGGTTTACGCCCCCTTGAAAGCTGCATATCAACTTCCAATCCTTAGAAATGGGGTCAGGAATAAGCCGGGGGGAAATCCATGACGAAAAAACTGATTCTGTGCGACTGTCTGGGCAGCCAGTCGGTCGATGCAGAGGCTATCAGCGCGGCCACCGGGCTGGAGTGCTCGCGGGTGTTCACCAACCTGTGCGAGGCCCAGATCGAGGATGCCGCAAAGGCGATTGCCGGCGGTGACGTGATCCTCGCCTGCCAGCAGGAACGGCTGCGTTTTGAAGAGCTTGCCGCCGAGATCGAGGCCGACACCCCCGCCTTCCTCGACCTGCGCGACCGCGCCGGCTGGTCCGATGACACCGATGCGGCGGCCAAGATGGCGGCCCTTGCCGCAGAGGCCGCCCTGCCCGCCCCCGCCGCCAAGTCGATCGACGTCCATTCCGACGGTTTGTGCCTGATTATAGGCGCCGCAAGCGCCGCCCTGCCCGCCGCCGAAGCGCTGTGCGAAACACTCGGCGTGACAGTTTTGCTGACCGGCGAGACCGATGACATCCCGCTTGACCGCCGTTTTGACACGCTGGTGGGCAAGCTCAGCCGCGCCTCAGGCGCACTGGGCGGCTTTGACGTGCGCATCGATGCGCTGCGCCAGCGCGTGGCCGGTGGCCGCGGCGCCCCTGCCCTGACCGAGCCGCGCGACGGTGCCGCCTCGCAATGCGACATCATTCTCGACCTGTCGGGCGACATCCCGCTGTTCCCGGCGCCCGAAAAGCGCGAAGGCTACCTGCGCGCCGACCCCAAGAGCCAGCCCGCCGTGGCCGCGGCCATCCTGCAGGCCAGCCAGCTGGTCGGCACGTTCGAAAAGCCGCTTTACGTGCGGCTCGAGACCGCGCTCTGCGCCCATTCGCGCGCCGAGAAACCGGCCTGTTCGAACTGCCTCGACATCTGCCCCACCGGCGCGATCACATCCGCCGGCGAGCATGTCGCCGTCGACCCGATGATCTGCGCGGGCTGCGGCGCCTGTTCGGCGCTTTGTCCCTCGGGCGCGATCAGCTATGACGCGCCGCCGGTCTCCACCGTGTTCCGCCGGATCGAAACCCTCGCCGCCACCTTCCGCAAAGCCGGCGGCAGCGCCCCGAAACTGCTGGTCCATGACGCCGATTACGGCACCGAGATGATCGGCCTTGCCGCCCGGTTCGGGCGCGGCCTGCCCGCCGATGTGATCCCGCTGGAAGTGGACGCGCTGTCGGGCTTCGGCCATGCCGAGATGCTGGCCGCCCTCGGAGCGGGATTTGCCCGTGTCGACGTGCTGCTGGCCCCGAAAACCGAGCGCGACGTGCTGGAGCGCGAAAGCGCGCTGGCCGGCGCCATTTCCGGCAAGCAGGCCGCGCTGGGGCTGCTGGACTTCAACGATCCCGACGCGCTGTCGGACGCGCTGTTCGGGGCCGAGGCGCCGGCGCCGATCGAATCTCCGATCCTGCCCATCGGCACCCGCCGTCAGGTGACCCGTGTCGCGGCCAAGGCGCTGCAGCCCGAGGCCGAGATGCTCGCGCTGCCCGAAAACGCCCCTTACGGTGCGGTGGTGGTCGACACGGATGCCTGCACGCTGTGCCTGTCCTGTGTCTCGCTCTGCCCGTCGGGCGCGTTGGGCGACAACCCCGACCTGCCGCAGCTGCGGTTCCAGGAAGATGCCTGTCTGCAATGCGGCCTCTGCGCCAATATCTGCCCCGAGAAGGCGATCACGCTGGAGCCGCGCCTGAACCTCACCGACGAGGCGCTGACCCAGAAGGTCGTCTACGAGGAAGAGCCCTTCGCCTGCATCGAATGCGGCGTGCTGTTCGGCTCGAAATCCACGGTGGAACGGATCACCGAGAAGCTGGCGGGCAAACACTCGATGTTTGCCAGCTCACAGGCCGCGAAGATGATCCAGATGTGCGACAACTGCCGCGTCAACGCGCAGTTCCATTCCGAAAACAACCCGTTCACCATGGGCGAGCGCCCGAAGGTGCGCACCACCGACGACTACTTCTCGAAGCGCAAGGATCACTGAGATTGGATCGGGGCGCCCAAATCGGCGGGGTCGACCTCGGCCACGTAGGCGAGGATCGCCTCAAGCTCGTCCAGCGTCAGCCTGAGCGGCACGATGGGGGGCGGGCGCTCGGGGTCGAAGGGCTCGGTGACATCCTTGATCTGGGTGAAGGCGGGATGCGGGTTGAGCGCGAAGAAGGCCTGAAAGCGGTCCTCCCAGTTCGACAGCGTGCGCAGGACCGAGAAGGACGGGGTCGAGTCGATGCCGTTTTGCCTGTTGATCTCGCCGATCACGTGGCAGCGCCCGCAATGGGTCAGCGACAGTTCCGCGCCGAGCTTGGCGTCCCCGTCGAAACTGACCGCGACCTCGACCTTCTTGTTGCGGATCTGGGCACTGAAAAGCGGCGCGCCGTCGCGCTTGAAGCTTTCGATCGTGCGCCGGCCCACGTCAGAGCCCAGCCAAGTGGCGAACCGCGTGGTGTGCTCGGTCTCGGCATGGCTGAAACGCCAGATCGCGTCACCGCCCTGAAAGGCCGGAACGCCCTGCTCGCCAAAGCTGGCCTCGGCCGGCTCGCCCGGGGCGACGACGGTGATGCGGATCCCGGTTTTCAGCGAGAACCGCGGCAGGAGATGCTTGAGAAAGCCGGTCTCGGTCAGCGCGTCGGGCGCGCTCAGCCGGAAGGTTTTATCCTGCGCCGCAAGGCTCGCGGGCCAGAGCGCAATCACGAGAAGAAGAGAAAATATCAAACGCAATGCAACGGCATCCATATTGCTGTGGATCGGGTTGCAAGCCTAGGGGCCGTGGCCTAAATCCGTCAATGCCTCGGTCGATAAATCAGACAAACAAAATGGGAGATCCCGATGAGTGAAGATTTCAACATGTCGATGCGAAAATTCCTGAAACAGGTCGGCGTAACCTCGCAGCAGGCCATCGAGCAGGCCCTGCGCGACGCCGGCGACACGTCGGGAAAAACCTTCGAGGCAAAGATGGTTCTGACCATTGACGGGCTCGACATGGAACATGTCGTCACCGGCAAGATCGAGGGGCAGTCGTAACGTGTCTCTTTCTCGTGAATCCGTTCTGGACGTCCTCAAAGAAATCAAGGATCCCGTCAGCGCACAGGATCAGGACATCGTCGCCGGCGGCCTCGTGCGCGCCCTGACCGTCGAGGATGGCGCGGTGCGCTTCGTGCTCGAAGTGAACCCGGCCCATTCCAACGCCTACGAGGGCATCCGCGCCGATGCCGAGGCCAAGATCAAGGCGCTCGAAGGGGTTGCCAGCGTGTCGGCCGTGATGACCGCGCATTCCACCAAGGCGCCGCCCCCCGATCTCAAGCCCGGCCGCAAGGCAGAGCCGAAAGGCCCGCAGAAAGTGCCCGGCGTCGACCGGATCGTGGCCATTGCCTCGGGCAAGGGCGGGGTCGGCAAATCGACCATTTCCGCCAACCTTGCCTGTGCGCTGGCCGCCGAGGGCCGCCGCGTGGGCCTTTTGGACGCCGATGTCTACGGCCCGTCGCAGCCGCGCATGCTCGGGGTGTCGGGGCGTCCCGCCTCGCCGGATGGCAAGACCATCCTGCCGATGCGCAACCATGGCGTGACGATGATGTCGATGGGCCTGATGACCAATGAAGGTCAGGCCGTGGTCTGGCGTGGCCCGATGCTGATGGGCGCGCTGCAGCAGATGCTCACGCAGGTGCAGTGGGGCGCGCTCGACGTGCTGATCGTGGACCTGCCGCCGGGCACCGGTGACGTGCAGATGACGCTGGCCCAGAAGGCCCATGTGGACGGCGCGATCGTGGTCTCCACGCCGCAGGACGTCGCCCTTCTGGACGCGCGCAAGGGCATCGACATGTTCAACCAGCTCAAGACCCCGATCCTGGGCATGATCGAGAACATGAGCACCCATATCTGTTCGCAATGCGGTCACGAAGAGCACGTCTTCGGGCATGGTGGCGTGGCCGCCGAGGCCGAGAAGCTGGGCGTCCCGCTGCTGGCGGAAGTGCCGCTGGATCTCGACATCCGGCTGGCCGCGGATGGCGGCGCGCCGATCGTCATCTCCAAGCCCGACAGCCCGCAGGCCGAGGCCTTCCGGGCGATCGCGCGGCAACTGATCGCAGACGGCCTGGCATGAACGAGATCAGCTTCCCTCCTTTGATGTCCGGAGAGCCGGTCGAGGGCAGTATCGACCCGTTCGACAAGGCCCGCGCGATGGCGCTTGTGGGCTGCGACGCAGGCCTCGTGGTCTACAATCTCGGGGCCGACAGCCTGCGCGCCGCGCTGGTCGTGGCCCCCGAGGTGCCGCTCAAGGACGCCATCGCGATGCTGCCGGTCTGCGGCGTGGGTTTCCAGAACGCGCTTGGCGCGCTGGCCCCGCCCGAAGTGGGGGTGCATCTCGACTGGAACGGCGGGATCCGCGTCAACGGGGCCGCCTGCGGGCGGCTGCGCGTGGCCGCCTCGACCGAGGATCCGGAGGCCGAACCCGACTGGCTGGTGGTGGGCTTCGAGCTGCCGCTCTGGCCCAAGGACGACAATCCGGGCGAAACACCCGACGAGACCTCGCTTTATGCCGAGGGCTGCGCCGATGTGGAGGCCGACCGGCTGCTTGAAAGCTGGGCCAAGCACAGTCTTGTCTGGATCAACCGCTGGACCGACGAAGGTGCGCAACCGCTCCACAAGGAGTGGTGCGGGCTGGCGCAGGGCATCGGTGAAGAAATTGAAATCATGGGAAAATCCGGGATCTACCTCGGCGTTGACGAGCGCTTCGGCATGCTCTTGCGCCATGGCGGGACCACGGATCTGATCCCGATGACAGAACTTTTGGAGGCCTGACATGAAACTGGCACGCGCGATCCATTTCGACGAGAGCGACCTGAACGTTTTCTACTCCCCGGCCCGCACCGGGGAATGGTGCATCTCCGGCGGGTTCGAGTTCTCGAACTGGTCAGAGGGCGATCTGACCGGCAAGGCCAGACAGGCCTTCACCAATGGCTGGCTGGGGGTCGAGACCTTCGGCCGCGTGAGCTTTGTCGCGGTGACCCAGATCGAGCCGGCCGAGCGCGATGCGCTGGCCGACCAGCTGGCCGAGCATTTCGTGAATGTCTATGGCGCCCCCTCGACCGAGGCCGCGCGCGGCGTTGCGCTCGAAGAGCTCGATCACATGGCCGAGCTTTGCGAGGATCAGGACCCCAACACGCTTCTGACCGTCACCCGCGAGTTGACCGAGGCCGGCGTCAAGGAAGGCTTCCGCGCCATCGAGGCCGAGGATGCCGACATCATGCAGTTCGCGGTGCATGGCTCGCTCGACGAGGAGCCGCACCAGCATTAAGCGCCGGCGCGCAGCGCGCGACCGCAAGCCCTTTCAAGAACGCAAAAGGCGCGCCCCTTGGACGCGCCTTTTTCTTTTGGTTTTAATATTTTATCCGGCGGGCTTCGCGTTGAAAACAAACAGCGTTTCGCCGTTGATCTTGTAGGTGTTGATCAGTTCGGCCGCTTTCGGGCTGGTCAGCCAGTCCTCCAGCCGCGCCACCTCTTCGGTTTTGACATGCGGATGCTTCGCGGGGTTCACGGGCAGGAAGGCGTATTGGTTGAAGAGCACCGGATCGCCGGCAAAGAGCAGCGCCAGATCGCCCTTGTTGCCGAAATTCAGCCAGCTGGCGCGGTCCGACATGATATAGGCGTTCATGCCCGAGGCGGTGTTGAGGCTGGCGCCCATGCCTGCGCCCACGGCGCGATACCAGCCGTCAAAGCCCTCGGGGTCGAGCCCCGCCCCGGCCCAGAGTGACAGCTCTTTCTTGTGGGTGCCGCTGTCATCGCCGCGGCTGACGAAAATCGGCGTGGTCCGGGAAATCCGCGAGAGCGCATCGGCCGCGCTCTGCGCGCCCGTGATGCCGGCCGGATCGGCCTGCGGTCCGATCAGCACGAAGTCGTTATACATGATCTCGCGGCGGTGGGTGCCGTGGCCCTCGGCCACGAAGGCCTCTTCGGCGCTGCGCGAATGCACGAGGATCGCGTCAACGTCCCCCGCCTCGCCCAGCCGCAGCGCCTGCCCGGTGCCCACGATCAGAAGCTGCACCTCGAGGCCCAGATCCTTCTCGATCTCCGGCAGCAGGATGTCGGACAGGCCGGAATTGTTGAACGAGGTGGTGACCGCCATTCTCAGGGTCTCCGCGGCCGCAGCTCCGGCGGTGAGACCGGCCATCAGGAGCGAAAGGGCAACCGGAAGGGCATGTTTGATCATTCGACGATATCTCCGTTCAGAAAGGCACGTGCCTGTGGTGTTTGCGGCCCGGCGAAGAACGCTTCGGCGGGGCCTTGTTCATGGATCCGGCCGTTCAGCACGAACAGCACTTCGGTGGCCAGACGGCGCGCCTGTCCGAGGTCATGGGTGGCCATGACGATGCGCGTTCCCGAGGCGACGGCATCGGCCAGAAGGGCTTCGATCTCGCGGGTCGAGCGCCCGTCGAGATTGGCGCAGGGCTCGTCCAGAAACAGCAGTTCGGGGGCGCGGATCAGGGCGCGGGCCAGCGCCAGTTTCTGCTTCTCGCCGCCCGAGAGCCGCGGGGCTGGCCGGCTCAGGGCGTCACCCAGCCCGATGCGGGTGGCCCATTTCGTGCAGGCCTGCGTGATCTCGCCCTGCGGCGCGCCGCGCAGTTTCAGCGGGTAGGCGAGGTTCTCGCCCACCGAGCGGCGCAGCATGATCGGGGTCTGGAACACATAGGCCTGCCGGTGGCGGGCTTCTTCCGTGTCGACCTGCCAGGTCGCGCTGCCCTCGCTGAGCCGGACCACGCCGTGCATGGCTTTGAGCAGCGTTGTCTTGCCCGCTCCGTTGGGGCCCAGAACGGCCGTGAAGCCGTCGGTTGACAGTGTCAGGTCGACGGGGCCGATCAGGCGCTTGGTGCGGCGCTGGACCACCGCGTCCGTCAGGGTGAGAGGCAGGATCCGGGTCACCATCTGCCCTCCCGTTCGGTGCGCGAGACCCAATGGGTCAGCAGGTTGACGATCAGCGCCAGCGCGATGAGCACGAAGCCCAGACCCAGCGCGAGGGCGAAATCCCCTTTGCCGGTTTCGAGCGCAATGGCGGTGGTCAGAACCCGCGTGGCGTTGTCGATATTGCCGCCGACGATCATGATCGCGCCGACCTCGCCCACCGCGCGCCCGAAGCCTGCGAGCGCCGCGGTCAGCAGCGTGCGCCGCCCGTCCCAGATCAGCGCCGCGATGCGCTGGCGCCGGGTCGTGTTCAGGGAGATCAGCAGGTCGTGATACTCGGCCCACAGATCACGCATCGCCTGATGGGTGATCGAGGCAATCAGCGGCGTGATGATGATGACCTGCGCGATGATCATGGCCGAGGGCGTGAAGAGCAGCCCGAACACTCCAAAAGGCCCCGAGCGCGACAGCAGGATATAGACGAAGAGCCCGACCACGACCGGCGGCAGGCCCATCAGCGCGTTCATCACGGCAATGACGGTGCGGCGGTAGCGGAAGCGCTGGATCGCAAGCCACGTGCCCAGAGGCAGCGCGATGGCGGCGGCGATGACCAGTGCGCTCAGGCTGACCTGCAGCGAGCGCAGCGTGATCTCCACCAGATCCTCATCAAGCGTGACCACGAGCAGGAAGGCCGCTCTCAGCCCTTCAAGAATATCGCCCATTTAACGGCCAAACCGCATGAATTTCCCCCGGCCCCTGTGCCAAATTCCGCGTCCCGTTCCGGATCCGGTTTGGCGTCCCGTTCCGCGTCACATTTCGCGTTTCAGAGGTTTTTTCATGAAGCAGGCCGAGGTTCAACGCCAATACGCCCGCAAAACCCCGGCAGGACTGTGTTTCCCAAGGCAAAACAGCCCGTCTGGCGGCACGGCTCTGGCCCTTGTGCCACAGTGCGGGGCAAAGGCTCACGGCGCGGCGGGCCTGCCAGTGCGAAGAGATTGACCTGCAGGCGGGTTCGGTGGCTTTCTGGTGGGGCAAGTTTCAGGGAGACCATCGTCTTGAGCATATCGGACCGCAGGGATTTCGTGCGCGACGCCGCGCAGTATCTGCAGAAATACCAGAGAAAGAGCGGCAAGTTCACCTACCGCGTGCGCCCCGACGCCAAACCGGTCAAACCGGACTACAACGTTCTGCGCCACGCCGGAACGGTCTATGCGCTGTGTCAGGCGCGCGGCATGGTCGGCGCAGAGCTTGATGACGCCATAGACCGCGGGCTGGAATATCTCTGGCGCTGGTATCTGGTGCCCATTCCCGGGCCGAAGATGCAATATGCCATTGCCGCCGCGCGTCCGGGCAAGCGCAATGACGACGTCACCAAGATCGGCTCGATGGGGCTGGTGCTGATCGCGGCCTCCTCGATGCACCGCCCCATGACGGAGTTCGAGCGCGACGCCTGCGCCGGGATGGTGCGCTACGTCCAGAACCTGATCCGTCCGGACGGCTCGATGATCAGCAAGCTGAATTTCCGCACCGGCGAGGTCAGTGATTTCGTCTCGCTCTACTATCCCGGCGAGGTGTCTTTGGGGCTGCTGCTGTATGGCGTGCGGTTCGGGGACAAGGCGGCGACCGCCACAGCGATCCGGATCATCGAATATCTCGCCAAGACCCGCAGAAAAGATGTCCGGGTGCCCCCCGATCACTGGGCCCTGCTGGCCACGTCGAAAGCCTTCGAGCTGGCGCGCGCGGGCGAGATCAAGCTGTCCAAGGCGGCGACCGACAGGCTCTATGTCCACGCCACGCAGGTGATCGCGGAGCTTCTGCGCGCCGCCGAGGCGGGGCAGACGGAGATCGGCTCTTTGGTCAGCGACGGGCATTGCTGCGCCATCGGCACGAGGCTGGAAGGCATGACCGCCATGCAGCCCTGGCTGAAAGAGCGGGGATATGAGCACCTCGAGCAGCTCGATTTCTTTATCGAGATGGGGATCGCCTATGTGATCGAGGCCCAGTATCGCAAGGGCAAGCTGAAGGGCGGCGTGCCGTGGGTGTCGCCCAACCATCCGCGCTATGATCCGCTCGACCAGTCCCCCGAGGTGCGCATCGACACGGTCCAGCACAATATCAGCGCGGTGCTGGGCGGGCTTGCGCTGGACGACGCGGGCGAATGACCGGATAAGGGCTCGCGTGCGCAGCGCGTTTTGGGGGGAGTGCCGTGAAGAGTGTCATCTGGATTTCAACACCGCCCAGAACCGGGTCGATGTGGACCTACAATGTCACCCGGGAGCTGATGCGGCGCGTGGGGCGCGATGTCGAGCCGGAAGAGGCCCCTCACGAGGAGGAAGAGAGCTTCAGGCTGGCCGTTCAGGAAGGGTTCGAGAACACCGACCCCAACCGCGTCTGGGTGCTCAAGGTGCACAAGGCCCTGACCGCCAACATGCCCAGTTCAAAGATCATAACGGTGCACCGAGACCCCAGAGATGCGGTCGTCTCGTTCATGAGCTTCATGAATGTCGGCTTCGATCAGGCCAAGTCTCTGGCGAAGAATTTCGCGAAATACACCGAACTCTACCAGCACTATGACGACACCCTTCTGCATATGCTCAGGTACGAGGACATCGTGAACCGGCCCGAAGCCGTGATCGGGGAGATTGCATCTTTCACGGACGTGCCGTGCAGCGACGCTCTGGCCGCGGCGATTGCCGAGAAATTCTCCCGCAAGAAGGTTCAGACCCTCACGCAGCAGATCGATCAGGAGCTGGAGTCCAAGCTCCGGGACGGGGTGAACCCTGAACCGCAGGAGATCGTGCGGATTACCGACACCAACTACCGTGCCCGCGATGCGCAGACAGGGTTTCAGACGGGCCATGTCTCGGGTCGCAAAACCGGGGATTGGAAGACGATCCTGACGAAAGCGCAGCAGGACGAGCTGACACGAGGTCTCGAGGACTGGCTGATCCGCTACGGCTACGAAGTCTAGCGCTTGGGCCCATGGCGCCGACGGCCGCACAGGCCCGGAAGCGGTGCGCCGGGTGGTGCGGCCTGTGCCGCGACGCCCCTCCCCTCAGAGCCCCTCAACCAGAATGAGATCGGTCTGGGAGATTTTCTCGCGCACGGCGCGCGCGGCGCTGTAGGCGTCAGAATCGTAGAATGCGCGGGCCGCCTCGATGCTGTCGAACTCGATGACGATGGCCAGACCTTGTGCTGCGCCTTCGCGGTGATCGGGGGCGGGATTGCGCACCAGCACCTTGCCGTTATGCGCCTTGATGGCCGCGCCCGAGAGCTGCTTGAATTCCTCGAACGCCTCTTTGTCTTGCACGCGAATATGCGCGACGAGATATCCTTTTGGCATGGTCCGGTCCCTTCCCGTGTTCCCCGCTTTGGTGTCCGCTTTGGTGTCCGCATTCCATGCGGTTTCCCCGGGCATCGTGCGGGCTTGGGGCGGGCCTGTCCAGAGTTTTGCCCCGCGGCCTGACGCTCTGCCGGCCACGCGACTGGCGCGGTGTCGGGCGCAGGACGGACGACCTCCGGCGGCGCGGCGATTCAGGAATTCACGCCTTTCGTGCTAGTGTGAAAGCTCACAAACAAAAAAAACCGGGGGAGAGACGATGCCAGACACACATAAGGGGCAGTGCTTTTGCGGCGCTGTGGAGGTCGAGGTCACGGGAGAGCCTGCGGGCATGGGGTATTGCCATTGCTCAAGCTGCCGGCACTGGTCGGCCGGTCCGGTCAACGCCTTCACGCTCTGGGAGCCGGAGAAGGTCCGCGTGACCAAAGGCGAGGAACATCTGCGCCAGTACAACAAGACCGAGGTCAGCGACCGCAAGTGGTGCGCGAAATGCGGCGGCCACGTGATGTCGGGCCATCCGCCGCTCAACCTGATCGATGTCTACGCCGCGATCCTGCCCAGCGTCGACTTCCAGCCGGGCATTCACGTGAACTACGCCGAAACCGTGCTGCCCATGAAGGACGGCCTGCCCAAGATGAAGGATTTCCCGGCGGAGTTCGGCGGCTCGGGCGAGACGGTTCCCGAATAGGCGCATGACCGATGCGCGGGGCACGCCGCGCTTGTCGCGCGCCCGTCGCTGTGAAAGCGTGAAGGTAAGCCGGCAGGGCCCCACCCCGCCGCCGGCCGTGTAAGCTATGTAAAAGGTCATGGAGGACTTTCAGCGTGGATCTCAAGGACAAGGTTATTCTCATCACGGGCGCCTCCGGCGGCATTGGCGCGGCCACCGCGCAAAGGCTCGCCGGCAAGGGCATGGCGCTGGCGCTGGCAGGCCGCGACACCGATAAGCTGAACGCGGTCGCCGAGGCGTGCCGAAAGGCCGGCGCCGCGGCAGAGATCTATCCCGGAGAGATCACCGATCCCGACTATATCGCGGGTCTGGGCGATGCGGTGGCCGCGCGGTTCGGCGCCCTGCATGTGCTGTTCAACAATGCCGGCATCTTCGAGACCGGCGCCTTTGACAAAGTCGATATGGCGCGCTGGGACGCGGCGCTCGACATCAATTTCCGCAGCCTGTTGCATCTGACGCAGGCGGTGCTGCCGCGGCTTCTGGAGCATCGCGAAAGTGCGGTGGTCAATCTCAGCTCTATCGCGGGCCGCACGACCTTTGGCGGCGGCGGCATCTACAGCGCGACCAAGCACGCGGTGCATGCGTTCTCGGGCTGTCTCTTCGAGGATCTGCGCGACCGTGGCCTGAAGGTTGCCGCGATCTATCCGGGCTTTGTCGACACCGGCATGACGGCGGCCATTGCCGGGGAACGGGCCAATATGATCCATCCCGACGACGTGGCCCAGACGGTGGAATTCGTGCTGCAATTCCCCGCCAATGCCTGCCCAACCGAGATCGTGATCCGCCCGCAATTCCCGCTCTGAGGACGGCGGGTTTTGACTGGATCGCGCGGCGCGGCTAGCATGGCGCGCATAGTTCAGGGTTTTTCATTATTCGGGGTTTATCTCATGCGGTTTCCCACAAAAATCTGTCTTGTACTGCTGCTCACGGCCTTTGCGTTCGGCCCGCAACCCGCGACGGCCGCGCCCAAGGGCTTCAAGGAGGGGCGGAATTCAGCGGTCAGCCCGGTCTGGAAGAGCGGCGAGCTGACCTTCGCGCTCAAGCGCGGAGACTGCCAGTCCCACCCCTATGGCGACGGGCGCGGTGAGAGCGACTGCAAGAACGGCAACAGCCGCTCACAGGTGAATGCCCGCAAAGAGGTGCGCATGGGGCGCGCCTACGAATACGCGATGGATATCTGGGTCGCGCCGGGGTTTCGCTATAACGGGCGCGGCTGGGGCACGGTGAACCATCGCAGCCGGCTCTGGATCGCCGAGTGGCAACGCAGCGGGACGATCAAGAACCACATGTACGAGATGTATCTCGACTCGCGGCAGGGCGCGACCTTCGAGGACAAGGTCTGCTTCTCGCCGAAGGATTTCGGGAAATGGAACAGGTTCGTCATGCAGGTGAAATGGTCCGATGGCGCGGATGGCGTGCTGCAGGTCAGGTGCAACGGCAAGGTCATCTACAGCCGCACCGGCCCCAACGCGATCCCGCCCGATTGCGGCAAGCCGTGGAAACTGCAGTGCAAAACAGAGCTTCAGGATCTCCGCAAACCGATCCTCTGGTCGGTGGGCCCGAGCCTTAAGGGCCATGGCATGACCTATGCCAATTTCGGCTTCCCGAGCCCCTTCCCGCCCTTTCCCGAGGCCGGGCTGACGATGAAGGTGCGCAACCTCTATCTGGGGCGCATTCGCAAATAGGCCGCGCGGAAGACCCGCGCGGACCTGCCCCGCCCCGCACCGGCCCCGCACCGGCGCGGACCGGCGCGGACCATCTCAGGTTCCGGGCAGGCTTCGCTCAGGTCTCGCTCAGGTTTCAGGCAGCTCTTCGAGCGGCACGCCCGCCAGCATCGCTTCCGCGCCGGGGTGGCGCGGCATGCCGTCCACGGGCGCGGCGTCCGCAGCGATATAGCCCCCGTCGCGCAGGGCGGCGGCAACCAGCCATGCGTGGCGCTTGGGAAAATCGGCGTGGCCCACCAGCAGATGGTCGCCCAGATCGGCAATCACCGTCAGCGGGATCTCTCCGTAGGGCGCGAAGCGCTCGGCGCCTGCCCGCATCTGGCCTGCATGCGCGCGACCGATCACCGAGAGGTAAAGCTGGCCCGTGCCCATCAGGCTTGCGAGCCGTTCGGGATGGGGCGCGCGGGCCGGTCTGGCCTTGGCCTCGGGCAGCAGGTGATCGAGCACGGCCACGACTTCGCGGGCCAGATTGTAGGTGACGAGATCCTTGCGGTGGGAACCGATCAGAAGGTGCTTCTGCCGGAACACGATCCACTGGTTGTAGAGCGTATGGGCGCTGGCCGCCGGCGCGAAAGCACCGGCGATCAGCAGTGTCAGAAATGTTCTGCGATCAGGCATCAGTCCGTAAACACATCCATGTTCAGAACCGCCGTCACCACGTAGTTCGGCACGTCCACGACCTGCCCCACGCGCAGATCCACCGCGACCGAGGAGAGGGTATAGGCCTGCTCGGCGGTCAGACCGTGCTCGCGCTGCAGGTAGTCGATCATCTGCAACAGCGCATGGCGTGCGGCCAGCGTGAGGTCTTCGGACAGGTTCTCCAGCGCGCCGATCTTGTCACCGTCGATATAGGTGTGGGTCGGCGGGATCTCTCCGGCGCCTTTCAGCGGGAAGCCCACGGTCTGGTAGAACTTGGAGGGCTCGATCTTCTTGATCTGGCCGCCGCCTTCCACATGGGGTGCGGGGATATTGGCGGCCTCGCCCTTGCGGATCTCGGTGACGACCGTCACCACAGCGCCGGTCTCGATCGCGGTGCCGCCGACCTCACCGTCGCCCTGCGCATAGTGGACATCGCCCACGAACAGGCCGCAGCCGTCGATGAAGCAGGGAAACAGCATCGTGGTGCCGACCTGCATCTGCTGGACATCCATGTTGCCGCCGTTCTCGCGTGGCGGGATGGTGCGCAGGCAGTCGTCCTTGTGGCTGCCCTCCGGCCCGCAGACCGAGCTTGGCAGCGCGCCCACCGGTTGCGGGCCCAGCGCCACGCCGCCCGCCGCGGCCAGAGCGGCCTCGCGCGCGCCCCACGCTTTGACCTCTTGCGCGCCGGGCAACACGCCGACAGAGCCGAGGAAGGCCTCATAGGGCACTTTCACACCCGGCATGCCATCGGATTCGGCATGGGTGCGGGTCAGGCGCCAGTTGACCACGTAGGGCTCGGTGAAGATGTCGCGCAGGAAGCCGAAGCCGGGCGCGATCACCGTGTAGCCGTACTCGTCCGGCTCGATATCGACCAGCGTCACCGCCAGCACATCGCCGCGCTCGGCACCTTCGATATAGACCGGGCCGGTCATCGGGTGAACGAGGTTCAGGTCGACGGCCAGAACGTCATCGGCCACCGAGTCCAGCGCGAGGTCCGAATCGAGCGCATCACGCGAATGGATGATGATGTGATCGCCCGGATTGGCCCGCGCGACGGGTGCGATCGCGGGGTGGTAGCGGTTGAAGCAGTTGGGATCATCGACACAATGATCGCCCTGTTTTTCAACGACGACCTTGGTCTTCCATTTCTGGTCGGTCGTGTCCGCATGGCCCGCGGTGGCGATCACCAGCGAAGACATTGCAATTGCACTCATTCTTAAAATCATGACGTCCCCCATTCTTTCCAAAACGCCGCGACCATACCCGATTTCACGCTTTTTTCGGAGTATTTTCACGTTTTGGGGCCGCGCCCGGGCCGCGCGCGGGCGTCCATGAGGCCCCAACGCACAATCTCGCGGCACGATGCCTGTTGTTGCGGCACGGGCGATGCGGTGATCTTCCAGCCCTTTGGCGGACAGGTGGCCGGACCGATGCACAAGGAGAAAGGCCTTCTGACCGCCGATATCGGCGTGGACGCGGCCCGCACCGCGCGCCGCAAGTTCGATGTCGCGGGACATTACGCTCGGCCCGATGTGTTCAGGCTGACGGAAAACCGCAAGCCGCAATCACCGATCGGGTTCGAATAGGATCAGGCTGTCCGCGCGGGACGGAGGCCGCCGCCCCCCTTGGTGCGTCTTGTGGCGAGGCGTTCGGAACGACAGAAGCCCCCCAGTGTTCTTGGGGGAGTGTTCTCGGGGGTATGTCCCGGGGAAATGTTCTGGGGAAATGTTCTGGGGGCGTCTCCTGGGGGACGTGCCGAAACGCGCGAAAACGCGACGCGTGAAGAAACCAGCAGATCACAATTGCGCGGCATTTCCCGCAAATTGTTTCCAATACAGAAACAAATGACGCCTCTCCCGACAGGCTTAATTCCGGCTTCGGACCGGCTTTACACCGGCTTTACACTGGCGCGCGCGCAGGTCATTGCTGAGACAGGCCCATCTGAGGAGGATCCTGCCCGTGTCCGGCAGTTTTACCAAGTTCAAAGACCGCATCTGGTTCGCGTTCGATGCCGGATTGCGCCGCCTGCCCGGCGCGCCGAAACCGGTGCAGGCGCTGGCCTACGGGTTTTTGCGCGCCATCTTCGTGGCCGTCTATTACCTGCCGGGGGCCCCGCTGGCGCGCAGTTCCGCGGCTTTCGCGAAACTTCTGGGGCGCAACGATCCCGCCGCGATGCATCGCGACTTCGTGGAAGGTTTCATTCTGGGGCTGCAACGCATGGAGATGCTGCGCAATGGCCAGACGGACAGGCTCGAGGCGCTGTTCGAGATGCCCGAGCCTGACACGCTCGACGCGCTGATGGCGCAGGGCAAGGGGGCGGTTCTGGCGATGCCGCATTGCCATGCCTCGGTCGCCATGGTGCGCGGGCTGGCCCGGCGCTACGAGGTTCTGATGCTGGTGCGCGAGACCGCGAAACCTTCGCGGGCGGCCGCGCAACGCTCCTATTACGACCATCTGGGCTGCGACTGCCTCGATGTGCGGCGCACCGGCGACGCGGCGGTTGCCCGCGCGGTGCTGGGCGCGCTGCGGGGCGGCAAGCTGGTGGTCGGCGTGGTCGACCGCATTCAGGACGCCCCGCCCGAGACCGCGCCCTATGACAAGCGCCGCGACATGGTGCGCGCCGAGGCCTTCGGTCAGCCCGTGGGCATTGCCGGTTGGCCGGCGCGCTTTGCCGGCAAGCTGGGCGCGCCGGTTCTGCCCGGGATGGTTGCCCAGACCAAGGACGCCATGATCCTGCATCTCGGCACCCCGCTCGAGACCGGAGATCTGGAGGCCACAACCCGCGCCCTGACCCGCGCGCTCGAAGAACTGGTGCGCGCGCATCCGCGCGACTGGCTCTTCGTTTACGACAAGTTCTGGACCCGTGCCCTGCAGCGGGCGGCGGGCGCGCCGTCGCAAGATCGGGCCGCAGCGCCATAATTTCCGCAAAGCGCGCGTCTATATCTTCACCAATCCTGAAGAGATGTGGCAGACTATGGCCAGGAAACCGGAAGAGAGCAGCATATGTCACAGACATTCTGGGCACGCGAGGACAGCGGGACAGCCAATAACCCGGCGCTGAACCTGACCGGCGCCCCGTCTGTCGAGTTCACCTTCGTTGCCTCTGAAACTTCGCCCGGTGCGGGGAATGGGGATCTCTTTCTGGAACAACCCGCGCCCGGTGTCATAGACCCCGACACCAAGGTCGAGATTGGCGGCATCGAGTATGAGTTCGTCTTCGAGCTTGTGGGCACGATGCCGACCCTCAACCGCGACGGTGCAGGTCAGGTGCCCGACCAGTTCGAGGGCAGCACGGTCTACACGATCACCGTTCAGGATTACCCCTCGGTCGGTGAAACGACGCGCTTTGCCTTCCTGCCCGACGAAGAGGCCACGCAGGCCGAGATGGACGCCTTTGGCAACGGCCGGATCAGCGTGCAGGGGCTCGACGAAACCCCCGACCCTATGGCGGTCTGTTTCGCGCAGGGCACAAGGATCAGAACGCCCGACGGGGAGGTCGCCATCGAAGACCTGCGGATCGGTGATCTGGTGGAGACGCGCGATGCCGGCCCGCAGCCCATCTTGTGGCTGAGCCGCACGCAGTTCCATTGGCCGGGCGCACCGGACAGTCAGAAGCCGATCCTGATCGCCCCCGATGCGCTGGGGCCGGGCAAGCCGCGGGACAGGCTCGTGGTCTCCCCGCAGCACGGTGTGCTGGTGGAGGCCGCGGCCGTGTCGGGCAAAGACACCGCGGGCAACCGCGACACCCGCCGTCTGGTGCCTGCAAAGGCCCTTGTCCAGCGTCCCGGGATCCGGCGCATGGCGGGCAAACGCGCGGTCACGTATTTCCACCTGATGCTGGAGCGTCACGCGATCCTGTTCTCGGAAGGTGTTGAAACCGAAAGCTTTTACCCCGGCCCGATGGCCATGGCGATGCTGACAGAGGCCCAGCGCGCCCAGATCGAGAAACTGGTCCCCGCCCTGCGCGACGATCCGGATGCGGGATACGGGCCGCGGGCGTATCAGAGCCTCGGCAACCGTCAGGCCCAGATCCTGATGGCACAGCTCGATCTGGCCCGGCGCAAAGGCGTGCAGGCCGGAGCGGCGCAGCCCGAACCCGCCGCGTAACCGGTCAAATTCCGAAGCGCTTTGCCGGCGCCAGCTGGCTAGTTCGTCAAAACGCCGACGCCTGCGCCGACGACGGCCCCTTCAACGCAGCGCCCGTCCGCCAGAACTTCGCCGGCGGCGCATCCGATCGCGCCTCCGATCATGGCGCGCTCCAGATCCGAGTCCGCCTCGTCACACGCGGCCAGCACCGAAACACAGGCCATTGAGGCAATGAGAAGAAGTTTCTGCATGATAAGCCTTTCCGTAGTTTTTTAGCTCTCCCCGTATTCAGCCCCCGGATGGGCCGTCCCGCAATGAGGTGGATCAATTTCTGCGGTGCGTTGAGCGAATTCACGCGCCCTGCCCCCCGAGGCGCGCGCAAAGGTCCCGGCACAGATCAGCACGCCACCCGCGCCGGATCTCTGCAAGGGTGACGGGCTTTGGCCGCTTTGCGGTTTTCAGTTCGAAGCTGAGCCGGCGAGATCGGTCAGAACGCCGACGGTCGTGAAACCGTTCTGCACGTATCGGGCGGATCCGAGGTCCTTATCGACAAAGATCCCGTTCTCCTCGTCGCCGGAGGACCACAGGTTATCCTCGCGGTCGACCCGGACGATCTGCAGGCCGGGTTCGGTGATCTGCCAGTCCTCAACGAGGTTGAGCCACGCGTAGCAGCCCGCCCGGTCATTGCTCAGACTGTAGCGAAAACTCAGCACGGGCACGCCGGAGGAATCGAGCCAGACACCGGAATGAACGTCCTCGAACCAGATGCAATAGCGCCCGGTTCCAGGTTCTGGCTCGGGCACGCTTTCGCTTGAGGCCAGAATGGCGCCGCACCAGCGCGGAGCGGTTTCGGGATCAAGCTCTGGCAGATCAACTTCGCGCTTGCGCGCCCAGGAGGCGGCCGCAGCCAAGGTGTTCGGGCCAATGATGCCATCGACGCCACGAGGATTGTGGCCCGACGCGCGCAGTTCGCGCTGCAGGCATTTGACCACGGGGTCCGCCGAGGCGAGAACGGGCGTCACCGCGCATAGCGCGATCGCGAGAAAAAAGCGTAACTTCAATGTGCCTCCAGTATTGCCGTCTGCGGGCTGTGAAAAATCCAGTTCAGGACCGGGGGGTCCCCCCGCCGGGGTCTCTCCCCCGCAAACTGCATCGAAACAATGCTCCGCGCTTTGACCTGCCGCAAATCCGTGCCGCTTTTTGAGCGGGTTCAAGTGCTGGCCGCAGTGGGTTCGCGCGATTCTGCCCGGGTAGGGGGTCATGCCGCCTCATCGCTCGCGCGGCTCGAACGAGATCTGTGTGTAGGTCCGCGTGCCCGCCCCGTAATGCGCAACCAGCTCCACCGCCCCGCGCTGCGGCGCCAGCGTCACGCGACACTTATCCGGCAGGCCCGGGAGGTCCGTCTGCGGTGTCGCCGTGATCGCAAAGGCCGGAATTGCGTTATAGGTGATTGCATCACATCTCAAAACCACGGGCAGGAGCTGTGAATTGCGCCGGGGATCGAAGTCCTTGAGATAGCCGAGAGCCCTGCCCTGATATGTGCGCGGCAGCCAGTCGGACCACGTCACCCCAGCGAAGGCGGCGTAGGGGACAGTGCTCAGACACATCGCCAACAAGGACACCAGACTGCCCGCCGGCGCCCGCAGCGCATTGAGCCGCAGACCGTCGAACTCCAGCGCCAGGCCCATCCAGGCGTCGCGGTCCTGTCGGATCGCATAGTTTCCGTTCTCCGTCAGCGCGGTCTCCAGCACGATGGGGCCGCCGCTGCCTGAATACGCGGCGCCGCTCCCCTGCCCCGAGACGGTCCAGATGCCCCGGCCCGGCAAGATGCCCGCCAGAATGGGGCGGAGCTCCGGGGTCGCCGCCGCGGCCATGACCACATCGCCGCGTGCGACCTGCCCCGAGGCGCACCAGTGGGTTGCGAACAGGGTGTCGTCGGCGCAGGAAAAATAGTTGGCCAGCCGGAAATCCCGCGTCGGCGCGCCGGCCGCCTCGCCTTTCTGAGCGTGCAGATGCAGATGCGGCAGGGTCGAGCGGCCCGAGTTTCCGACAAGGCCCAACTGCGTCGCGTATTCCACTTTCTGACCCGGCGCGACGCAGACGGAGTTCTGCATCAGATGTCCGACAAGCACATGGCAGCCCTTGTCGGCCTCGACGATCACGTGGTTGCCCCAGTTGTCGGCGAAATTGGCCGTTCCCAGCGGGTTGTCGGGCACGTCATTGCGCACCTTTACCACCTTGCCGAGCACCGGTGAAAAGACCGGATCGCCCCAGGCCGAAGGGCGCAAAGCCTCGTCCCCGCCCTTTGGCAGGGGGCGCTGGAAATCCAGCGCGTGGCGCCAGGCGCCGCGATGTGAAAGCGCGTCGTCAAAGCCCTGCGTTATCTCGACCGCGCCCTGCAGCGGCACCCCCAGCACGGGTGTCCCCGCTGCGCCCCAGCGCGCCGCAAGCCAGTCGCGTGCGATGCGGCTGTGCTCTGGCTTGGCGGCCCATTCCACGATCCGGTCTTCGGGGCGCCCAAACGGGGCGGCCGACAGCACGACCAGTCCGAAGTAGAGCGTGATCGCAAACGGGATCGGCAGGAACGACACCGCCGAATACTGGAAAAGAACCTGCATCAGGGCCGCGATGAGCGCGGCCAGCGCGCCCCCGATCACGGCAAAGAACAGCCCCCTGAGATCGGCGACGAAAAACACTGCTCCGAGCGCGGCCCCGGACAGGAAGAAATTGTAGGACGTTGCGGCCCAGAGCACCGGCGCGCCGGCCATCACAAGGGTCCACGACACGGCTGTGCCCGACACCCATCCCGCCATGCCCGCGACCACAAGAGCCGGGGACCACGCCAACAGAACCGCGAAAATCACGATGCCGGACAGGGGCCAGGGTGAAAACAGGAAGACACCGAGCGAGCGCAAAAACGTCTCGCCAAGCGCCAGCGCTCCGCCCGTCTGGAAGGACGGCCACTGGAAGTAGTCGAGCGAGCGCGCCGGTGCGTCCGGGAAAATCGTGAACAGCGTGAAGGCGATCACGCAATAGGGCCAGACCACCGCGGGCAGCCGGCTTTTGGCGACAAGGTCCTTGGCGAGAAACGTGAACAACAGCCCGCCCATCACGGTCCCGGCGATCATGATGGCGGTTACAGCTGCCGGTTGGGGCGCGGGCAGGAAGATCCAGCTTCCGGCCAACGCGCTTAACAGCGCATTTGCCCGCTCCGGCAGGCTGAACCCCGTGCCCGCAGCGCTGCGCTGTCGCCAGTTGGAAAAAAGCGCGATGACGCTCAGCGCCAGAAGCCCGGCCAGAGCCAATGACGGTTGTTGAAACAAGACCAGCCACAATCCAAGCCCGACCCACGGGGAATGGGCCAGACAAATCGCGGCGGCCGGGTTGAGATAAGCCTCCTCAAGGACGGCCCGGGCACCGGCAAGGCGCTTGTCGCGGAGGATCTCAGCCGCTTTCATCCAACCCGCCGTCCAGATGACCGGGCAGCCGCTCCCGGCTTTCAACATATTCGATATCTTCGCGTTGCCGGATAAGATGGGGTTCCCCGGCCTCGTCAATCAGGACCACCGCCGGGCGCAGGTGAATGAACTGCATCGACTGGTCGAAATTATAGGCACCCACGGGATGCAGCGTGAGGTAGTCCCCGACCCTCAGATGCGGCAGATTGATGTGTTCGCGGATCACGTCGATCTCCATGCAAAGATCGCCCAGCAGGCGCGTCGGGAAAAGCTGGCCCGGCACAGAGCGGTGGGGACTGGCGTTGAGCGCGAACCACGCGGCGGTGAACAGGAGGTTCACGCCCGCGTCCAGCACATAGCTCAGCTTGGCGGGCTGGCCGGACAGGGTCTTTTCCTTCAGGGCGAGGTCGGCAAGCGGAGATCCGGGCCGGTGCAAGTAGGCCGCGCCCTTTGTTGCAACGATCGAGGTGATGAGAAATCCCGCTTCATCCACGAGGTAGCGACCGGATTCGAGGCGAAGCAGCGGCTGTTCGGCCTTCGGAAGCTGAGCGAGCTCGGACGTGATTGCGTCGGCATAGGCGTCGATGGGCGGAATGGTCTTCTCGGTTGGGCCGGGCATCCCGTGCAGGAGACTGTTGGAGGGAAATCCACCGCCCAGATTGAGGCAGCTGACGAGATGGCCGGTGTCATCGTGGAGCTCCTTTCGCAGGCCCAGCAGGGCCTGAACGGTCACCCGGTAGGCTTCCGGATCCAGAAGGTAGGTCCCGATATGGCAATGGAGCGTGTGCAGCCTGAGGGCAGGAGTCTCGATGATCCGCTGGGCCGCGTGAAAGGCTTCCCCGTTGGCAAGGTTGAAGCCGAATTTCGACCAGAGCGGGGCATGGGCGCTGTTGAGCCAGACCCGCACGCCCACGTCATATGTGCCGCCCAGCTCACCGGCAACGCTCTCGATGGTTGCCAGTTCATCCCAGTTGTCGATCTGGATCAGGGCGCCTTCGCGCAGGGCCCGCTCGATGCTGTCGCGGCGCTTGTAGGGCCCGTTGAACACGATCTGCTCGCCCGCGTAGCCCAGATGCCGCGCCTTGCCGTATTCGAAAGACGACACGACCTCGGCGATCCAGCCCTCCTGCTGGAGGATCCGGCAGATGGCATCCAGACGGTTCGTCTTGAACGACCACGCGAAATTGGTATTCGGATACCGTGACTGGAACGCATCGCGCATTGTCCGGGCCTGGGAACGCACGCGTTTCTCGGAGAACACGAACAGCGGCGTTTCGTAGTGCTTTGCCAGTTCCTCGACGGCGCTCCCGTCAATGGCTTCAAGAATGTTTCTGAACGTGCCGCGGGATATCGGGTTGCGTTCCGCCGCGGACTCGATGGGCAGATTTCCAAGCTCATCCGAAATCTCGGGGCCTTTGTAGCTCTCGGTCATTTTGAAGACCCCTCTTTTACATGCGCTGTCACCGGTGCGCGCGGATCATCGCCCGCGGGCGGGACAATCATGCCGTCGATGCTCATATCGGCAATTTCCGAGATATCGGTGACGATATCTTCGCAGTGGCGCAGGAATATCTTGCCCGGCGTGCAGGGGTTCAACGGACCCGTTTCCAGACCAAGGGCATTCCGGACGGCCCAAGCGGGCATGTTGCACCCCAGCTTGGCGGGAAAGGAAATCCATGCCGGGAAGCGCGGGTTCATCTCGAACAGGTAGCGACGGCCGTCTGCCGTCTGGACAAACTCGATCTCGAACGGCCCGTCCCATTTCAGCGCGCCGATCAGACGCGCGACCTCGGCTGTCATGTCCGGGTTGTCGACGACGACCCCGCCAAAGGCCTTGCCCAGCCGTGTGCGCAACAGTTTGCGCACGGCGCATTGCGCTACGATCCCGCCCTTGCCATCGCCCAGCCCGGCGACGACAAACTCCTCGCCAAAGATCGCCTGCTGCAGCAATACGGGGCCGCCCCATACGTCGAAGATGGTCTGGAACGCGGAATAGAGCTCGGACTCCCGGCGCACCAGTTTCGCGTCATAGAGGGCGCCTTTGACATAACAGGGATACCCGGTCTGGCGCGCAAACCCCACCATGATGTCGGCGCTGTGCGCCGCGAAGGTCAGCGGTACCGGCACCTCGGCCTTCTCGCCCAGCTCGCCCAGTTTTGCCTTGTCGCGCGCGGCCAGCATTGCGGCCGAGGGGACGAGCGTCCTGATCCCCATCTCCTTGAGCTCCGCGTCCAGAGCAATCAGATTTTGCAGCTCGCTGTCGAGCGTCGGCACGATCAGCGTGATGCGCTCTTGCGCGTGCACACTGCGCAAACGCTCCAGATATTCCTGCGGCCCGGCCCCCGGAAACGGAAACAGGTAGGCCGCATCGACGCGATCGGGCCCGGTGGAATGCAGTCCACTTTCCATCATGTCATAGCTGATCCCGATCACGCGCGCCCCGGGCAGATCGGCGCGGATGGATTGGATGGTGGCGCCGCCGGGCTGCGGGCTCTCGCCACGATGCAGCCCGCTGACTGCAATGACGGGGTTTTCTTGGGATTTCATCATGTCTTTGCGGTCACATCGCCTGGAAGCAGCTGCATTTCCTCCAGCCGCAGCATGAACCGCTCGGTATCGCTCGCCGCGACGGCGGGCGTGACGCCGAATTCACAGACGACCTGCTTTTCGATCTCGCGCCGCGTCTTGCCGCACCGCGCCGCCCGCAAAATGAAGGCGCCCTCGCGGCTGGTGGTGAAGAACGCACCGGTTTCCCTGTTAAAAACGAAGCGTTCGCGAAGGATGATGATCGGATCGTTCTCGGTCTGCGCCGGTCGCTCGCCTTTGGCGCTTTTGCCCATATCTGAGTTTCCTCATTGTCTCTGCCATTCTTAGCCCCACCTGCGAGCATTCCCCGTCAAGACCGTCTTCGCATTGACCCATGTCAAGTTAATCTCCGGCGCATCCAATAGGGTGAGCTTTGACAGAAAACAAAGGCAGGCGCCGAAGCGCCTCACAGAGTGGATACAAACGAAAATGATTAGCCTTACACGTATCTTGGCAGCCGCTATGGTGGTGCTCGCTGCCGTGGCTCCGGCGCGGGCCGAGACCCTGCGCATCGCGCCGCACGCGCACCTCTATTCGATCGACCCGGTTTTCACCATGGAGTACATCACGCGCTCGCATGGCTATCTTGTCTATGACACGCTTTTTGCACTGGACGAGAGCCTCGAGCCGCAGCCGCAGATGGTGTCTGACTGGAGCGTCTCGGAGGACCAGTTGATCTGGACCTTCACCTTGCGGCCCGGGCAGACATGGCATGACGGCGCCCCTGTGACCGCGCGCGATTGCGTGGCCTCGCTTCTGCGGTGGGGCGCGCGCGACGGACAGGGCTGGCTTCTCATGTCCAACCTTGAGGAAATTCAGGCCACGTCCGACGACAGCTTCGAGATCAGGCTGCGCCGCCCCTACCCGCGTATGCTGCAGGATCTGGCCAAGCCGTCGCTGAACGTGCCGTTCATGATGCCAAAGCGCATCGCAGAGATCAGCCCCTTCGTTCCGATCACGGATGCCACCGGCTCTGGCCCCTATCGTTTCGTGGCCGAAGACTGGGAGCCGGGCAAACTCGCGGCCTACGAAAAATACGACGAATACGCGCCCCGGCAGGAGCCTGCCTCCTTCGCGGCAGGGGCCAAGGTCGCCCATTATGACCGGATCGAGCTCGTAGGTTTCCCGCAGCCACGTGCCGCCTTGGAGGCACTGGCCAAGGACGAAGTGCAATTCGTCGAGACCCCGGCGATGCTCGATCTTGGAACCTTCGAACAGCAGCCCGATATCGACACCGTCGTCTTCGATCCGACCGGCAATTACGGGGTTGCTGTCTTCAATCACCAGATGCCGCCGTTCAACGATCCCGCCATCCGCCGCGCGGTCCTGATCGCGATGAAGCAGTCCGAATACATGAACGCCGCCATTGACGAGAAGGCCTACTGGTCGCCGTGCCTGTCGATCTATCCCTGCCACACGCGGTATTCCGAGCTGATCACGCCCTCCTACTACATGCGCGGCGATATCGAGCTGGCGCGCAAGGCGTTGGTCGAGGCCGGGTATACCGGCACGCCGGTCGTCATCATCGACCCGGTCGACAGCGCGTTGATCTCGTCTTTCTCGAAGGTCAGCGTGGCGCTTTTGCGCAAGATCGGCATGAACGTGGTGCACCGCGAGACGACGTGGCAAGAGTTGCGCAACGCCGTTGGCATTCGCACGGGCCAGCCGGGTCAGGTCTGGAACATGTTCCACACATGGTGGACGGCCGACGATCTCTCTGATCCCACGCATATACTTTTCGCAGGCGATCCGAACATGGGATGGGTGGGCTGGCCAAGCGATCCCGAGCTTGAAACCCTTCGCAGTGAATACGCGCTCAGTGAAGACGCGCCCACACGCGCCGCGCTCGCAAGCCAGATTCAGGACAGGATCGCCCAAGGTGCCAATTTCGCGGTTCTCGGTCAGTTCATCCAACCGATCGCCGTGCGCACCTCGCTCGAAGGTCTCGAGGGCCCGTTCCAGATGTATTACAAGCTGGCTCCGAAGCCCGAGTAAGCCGCGGCCCCGGCGGGCCAGACCGACGGGAGGCTCCGGCGTGCAAGCGCGCGGAGGTCCGCCGATATTTGTCTTTCCATATCCGACGGCTGGACGACACCTGAAAGGCCAGTAATCTCCGACACGTTCACGGGACGCGGCGCGGGCCCTGCCCGCAGGCCAAAGTTATGCCATTTTTGAACGCTACGATTGCCAATTCATCGCCAGAACAGGGCGATGGAGGACTCGAGGAGATTAGACTTGCCGGGCCTTTGGCAGATCGAGCAGTTCTGGAAAGCGCTTCTGGGCGCGCTGAAAACACCGGTGAAAGCCCATGCGCTGGCGCTGGTTCTGGTTGCGTCGCAGACAGTTTGGGTGCCGTCCGCACGCGCCGCGAGCACCGTTAAGATACCTGTCGGCCCTGACGCCGACTTTGCTCTGGCAGGCCGGCTCCACCGGGCCTCGGGTAAGAAAAAAGCGCCTGCCGTCGTTTTGATGCACGGGTGCGGCGGCTGGCAGCCGCCGGTTCTCGACGCGCTTGAGGACTACGCCCGGTTCCTGTCGTCCAAGGGCATCGTGGTGCTCAATCTCGACAGCTTTGGGCCGAGGGGCAATGCCGGCGGTCTGGTCTGCAGCAGTTTCAAGCGCCTCGCGGCGGCGCGAAAATACCGGACGCAAGACGCCTTCGCAGCTCTGCGCTACCTGCAGGCCCAACCTTTCGTCGACCCCCAGAACGTCTTTCTCATCGGCCAGAGCAACGGGGGCAGCGTGGCGCTGATTTCCGCGCAGGCCTCGACCGAACGCCGCTTTGCGAAAAACCGCGCGGGGTTTCGCGGAATTGTCGCGCTCTACCCGTGGTGCGGCGCAACAGGCTCGCTGCGTCCCACGCTGTCCTCGCCGCTGCTCATTCTCGGGGGCGGACGCGATGACTGGGTGCCGCCGCGTGACTGCACGCGCTTCTCCAGCAAAGGCGAAAGCATCGATGTGAAGGTCTATCCGAACGCCGTGCATTCCTTCGATGTCCGCATACCCGTGCAACGCTATAACGGAAAACTCGTGGGATTTAATGAATCGGCGGCCACGCAGGCGCGGCGCGAGATCATGAAATTCATCTCGACCCATTCAACGCACAGGTTCTGACGCGGCTTTTCTGCCCGAGAAAGAGCATGCCTTCGCTCCGTCCGATCTCTTGGACAGTGCTTTCTTGAAACAACTTCTTGGAGGGCGCGCATAGCTCTTCCCCCGCGAGATCGGGAAACTGCCGGCCTGATCCCTTCTGCGATCACAGATTTCTTTGCGGCCGGATCCACACCAGATGCGGACTGCCCGTTCGATGAGGGGCGCCGCGCCGATCACCGATCCACCCGCAAAGCGGGCTTGGCGCGACATACGGCGTTGGAGTTCGTAGGGGTGGCACCCGTTCAGGCGGAACGCGTATGGGTTTTTGCACATTCAACATCACAATTGATTTTTTCCGCGCGATAAGAAAATGTAACTTTAAGGAAAGTTTTCGACGAGGAATACCGCGATGGGGAAGCCGAAGATCCGCAACATGGAGGAGTTTGCCGCGCTCAGCGGGATCTCGCGGCCCACCGTCTCGAAATATTTCAACGACCCTGAAAGCGTGCGGCGCTCGACGCGTGAGAAGATCGAGCGGGCGCTCAAGAAATGCGACTATCGCCCGAACATCTTCGCGGTCAATCAGAACCGCAAACTGACCAAGAATGTCGGGATCGTGGTGCCTTATCTGGCCGATCCGTTCTTCGCGGAGATCGCGCGCAGGATCGAAACCCTCGTCATTGCCGCGGGCTTTCGCCCGATCCTGCTTTCGTCCCATGGCGATCCATCCCTTGAGGTGGAAAACCTAGACTCGCTGCGCTCGATCAAACCGGCCGGGGTCCTCCTTGCGCCTCTGGGCCGCGCCTCGGACCAGAGGGCGATCGAGGAGTTCTGCGCGGATGTGCCCACGGTGAATTTCGACGCGAATATCGAAGGCGTCGGGGAGGCGTTCATCGGGCACAACAATGCACAGGCCACCGAGGTCATGCTCGAATACCTTGTGCGCAGTGGCGAGCCGCCTGTGTTTTTCGAGATGCGCACGCCGCCGAACCCGAACGCGAACAAGCGCCGCAACGCCTATGTCGAGACGATGGAGCGGCTCGGCCATAGCCCGCAAGTCATTCAGGCGGAGGGCGAAGGCTGGGAGATCGAGGAAATCGGGTATCGCGAAGGCCGGCGCGTGCTGACCGACAAGCTTCTGGCGACCGGAACGGTGTTCTGTTCGAACGACCGCCTTGCCATCGGCTTTCTGGCGGCGGCCTATGAGCTCGGGCTGCGGGTTGGCTTGGGGGAGGATTGTGCGCTTCGGGTTGCCGGTCACGACAATCATCCGTTTTCCCGCTACACCTGCCCGACCCTGACCACAATTTCGCACAACTACACGGCCATCGCGACCCATAGCGTGGAGACGATTATGCGTCTGGTCGAATCGGGAGAACGCGGCTCCGAGAGGCAAACAACACTCTTTGACGGCGAGTTGATCATGCGGGCCTCTGCGTAAGGCGCTGGGATTCAACTGAAACTCAGAAACTTTACGCGAGTTAAAATTTAGATTGACGCAGCGCAAAGGCGCCCCCTATCGTGAAGGGATAACAACGCAACACGAGGGAGGACTCGTATGAATTTCCGAAACGCACTCTGTGCGGCAGCCGCGGCGTCGCTAACCGCAACCGGCGCATTCGCCGAAACCATCACCATTGCCACCGTGAACAACGGTGACATGATTACGATGCAGGGCCTGACCGACGACTTCACCGCTAGAACCGGACACACGGTCGAGTGGGTGACGCTGGAAGAGAATGTTCTGCGCCAGCGCGTCACCACGGACATCACCACCAAGGGCGGCCAGTTCGACATCATGATTATCGGGATGTACGAAGCGCCAATCTGGGGATCGAACGGTTGGCTTGTTCCTTTGGACGACATGCCCGCACATTATGACGTCGAAGATATTTTGCCTGCAGTTCGTGACGGCCTATCGCACGATGGAACGCTTTATGCTGCTCCGTTCTATGCAGAGAGCTCGATGGTCCACTATCGCACAGACCTGATGGAAAAAGCTGGTCTGACGATGCCTCAGGAACCAACCTGGGAGTTTATCCGCGAAGCTGCCGCTGCAATGACCGATCGTGACAACGACATTAACGGTATTTGCCTTCGTGGTAAGGCCGGTTGGGGTGAAGGCGGCGCCTTTATCACAGTGACTGGTAACTCCTTCGGCGCACGCTGGTTCGATGAAGACTGGAACGCCCAGTTCGACCAGCCGGAGTGGAAGAACGCACTCGAATTCTTCGTCGGCATGATGTCAGAATCGGGCCCTCCGGGCTACGCCACCAACGGCTTCAACGAAAACCTGTCGCTGTTTCGTCAGGGCAAATGCGGCATGTGGATTGACGCAACCGTTGCAGCCGGCTGGCTGACTGGCGAGCGTGAAGGCACTCCGAGCGAAGTTGACGGCAAGGTGGGTTGGGCAGTTGCTCCGAACACTGGCCTTGGCAAAAACGCAGGTTGGCTCTGGGCTTGGTCCTTGGCAATCCCTGCCGGTACGCAAAAAGTTGACGCCGCGAAAGAGTTCATGACTTGGGCAACCGGTCCAGACTACATGCGCCTTGTTGCATTCGAGTACGGTCACGCCGCTGTTCCTCCCGGGACACGTCAGTCACTCTATGACAATGAAATCTACAAGGACGTTCCTTTCGCTCAGATGACTTTGAACGCGATCCTGGCCGCAGACCCGGTCAACCCAACGGTTGATCCCGTGCCGTACACTGGCGTTCAGTTCGTCGCCATTCCCGAGTTCGCGGGCATCGCAACGGAAGTCAGCCAGGAGTTCTCGGCTGCCTATGCCGGTCAGCAGTCCATCGATGAAGCGCTCGCAAAGGCGCAGGCGCTGACCAATGACGCAATGGAAGCCGCCGGTTACCGGTAAGCGCCCCCATCGCGAAACACCGGAGGGCGGCCTCTGCCGCCGCCCTCCGCCCTAACCGAACGCTCGACTTTCCGATATCATTCCAGGCGGCAGCCAGCCGTCAACGGAGGAGATGTATCATGGCCACCCAGCACTCACGATCCGCGGCACGCATGATGCTGACACCCGCTGTGGTCCTGCTTTTGGGCTGGATGCTGGTCCCGCTGACGCTGACACTCTTCTTCTCTTTCAAGAAATACCTGCCCATGCGGGGCGACAGTCTCGAACGCGGCCTCGACTGGGTCGGCTTTGCGAACTACACCCGCTTCCTGTCGTCCAGTTCCTTCTGGCCCAGCGTACAGACCACGCTGATCATGGTCGGCGGGGTCCTGTTGATCACGGTGGTGCTGGGTGTGCTGCTCGCCTTGTTGCTGGACCAGCCGATCTGGGGTCAGGGGGTGGTGCGCATCCTCGTCATCGCGCCCTTCTTCGTGATGCCGACCGTCTCCGCGCTGGTCTGGAAGAACATGCTGATGGATCCGGTGAACGGGATCCTTGCCCATCTGTGGCGCTTTTTCGGAGCCGAGCCGGTCTCATGGCTCTCGGACGCCTCGCTAAGCTCCATAATCCTGATCGTTTCGTGGCAATGGCTGCCCTTCGCAACGCTGATCCTGCTGACCGCGGTCCAGTCGCTGGACAGCGAACAGCTTGAAGCGGCCGAAATGGACGGAGCCCCCGTGCTCAAGCGGTTCTGGCACATCGTGTTGCCGCACCTGTCGCGCGCCATCACCATCGTCATCCTGATCCAGACGATCTTCCTGCTGTCGATCTTTGCGGAAATCTTCGTAACGACCGGCGGGGCCTTCGGAACCCGGACCCTGACTTACCTCATTTTCCAGAGGGTCATCGACAGTCAGAATATCGGGCTTGGCTCGGCCGGAGGCGTCTACGCCATCATACTTGCCAATATTGTTGCCATCTTCCTGATGCGCATCGTCGGCAAGAACCTGGACGCATAGGGGGCGATCATGGCTCGGTCTATCACGACAAAACGCAAGCTTGTGACCACGGGTCTGGCCTGGACGGTCGGTCTGCTGATCTTCTTCCCGATCCTCTGGACGGTGCTGACCAGCTTCAAAACCGAAGCTCAGGCGATCAATGACCCGCCGCTGTTCCTGTTCTTCGACTGGACCTTGGAAAACTACTCGGTCGTGCAGGAACGCTCCGACTACATGCGGTTCCTGTGGAACTCGGTAATCTTGGCGGGCGGGTCGACCCTTCTGGGTATTCTGGTGGCGGTTCCGGCGGCGTGGTCGATGGCTTTTGTGCCCTCGAAACGCACCAAGGACATCCTGCTGTGGATGCTGTCCACGAAAATGCTGCCGGCGGTGGGCGTGCTCTATCCGATCTCGCTCATCTTCGTGGAGTTCGACCTGCTCGACACGCGGATCGGCCTGATCATCGTGCTGATGCTGATCAACCTGCCGATCATCGTCTGGATGCTCTACACCTATTTCAAGGAAATCCCGGGCGAGATCCTCGAGGCGGCGCGGATGGACGGCGCCTCGCTCAAGGAAGAAATCCTCTACGTGCTGACACCGATGGCGATCCCGGGCATTGCCTCGACGATCCTGCTGAATTTCATCCTCGCCTGGAACGAAGCCTTCTGGACACTGAACCTGACCGCCGCCAAGGCGGCGCCGCTGACGGCCTTTATCGCCAGCTATTCCAGTCCGGAAGGCCTGTTTTTCGCGAAGCTCAGCGCAGCCTCGACCATGGCAATTGCACCGATCCTGATCCTTGGCTGGTTCAGTCAGAAACAACTCGTCCGCGGCCTGACCTTCGGCGCGGTGAAATAAGGAACACACAGATGGGACAGATCCAGCTCAGCAAGGTATCGAAAAGCTTCGGCGACGTGGAGGTGATCCCGCCGCTCGACCTCGACATCGAGGACGGTGAGTTCGTCGTCTTCGTCGGCCCCTCGGGCTGCGGTAAATCCACGCTGTTGCGGCTGATCGCCGGCCTCGAGGACGTCTCGGGCGGGCAGGTCACAATCGACGGGCAAGACGCAACCACGATCCCGCCCGCCAAGCGGGGGCTGGCCATGGTGTTCCAGTCCTATGCGCTCTACCCGCATATGTCCGTGCGCAAGAATATCGCCTTCCCGCTGCGCATGGCGGGTCTGGACAAGGCAGAGCAGGACCGGCGCGTCTCGCAGGCCGCCGACGTTTTGAACCTGACGGATTATCTCGACCGGCGTCCCGGGCAGCTCTCGGGCGGTCAGCGCCAGCGCGTCGCCATTGGCCGGGCCATTGTCCGCGAACCGGCGGCTTTCCTGTTTGACGAGCCCTTGTCCAACCTTGATGCCGCGCTGCGGGTCGGCATGCGGCTCGAAATCTCCGAACTGCACAAGCGGCTGGCGACCACGATGATCTATGTGACCCACGATCAGGTCGAAGCCATGACCATGGCCGACAAGATCGTGGTGCTGCATGCGGGCGTGATCGAACAGGTGGGCAGCCCGCTCGAGCTTTACCGCGCCCCGCGCAACACCTTTGTTGCAGGGTTCATCGGCAGTCCGAAAATGAACCTGCTGAGCGGCCCCGAAGCCGCGAAACACGACGCGCACACGATCGGCATCCGGCCCGAACATATCGGGATCTCGAAAGAATCCGGGGCCTGGAAAGGCGTGGTCGGCGTTTCCGAACATCTCGGCTCCGACACGTTCTTCCATGTCAAATGCGACGCGTTTCCGGACCCGCTCACGGTGCGGGCGGGCGGTGAGATCGATCTGGAATACGGGGCCAGCGTCTTCCTGACGCCGGACCCCGCGCATCTGCACCGCTTTGACCAGAACGGCCTGCGCCTGGGATGAACCGGCTGGACGGCAAAACGGCCCTGATCACCGGGGCCGCGCGCGGCATCGGGCTGGAATTCGCCAGAGCCTATGTTGCCGAAGGCGCGCGCGTCGCAATCGCCGATATCGACGCCGGGCGCGCCCGCGCCGCGGCGGCGGAGCTGGGCGATGCCGCGATCAGCGTTGAAATGGACGTGACCCGGCAGGACAGCATCGATGCTGCGGTGGCCCAGACAGTCCGGCAGCTGGGCCAGATCGACATCCTGATCAACAATGCCGCGATTTTCACAGCCGCGCCGCTCGTCGAGATTGAGCGCGCCGACTACGACCGCGTCTTCGACATCAATGTCGGCGGTGTGCTGTTCACGATGCAAGCGGTGGCGCGGCACATGATCGAGGCCGGCATCAAGGGCAAGATCATCAACATGGCCAGCCAGGCGGGCCGTCGGGGCGAGCCTCTGGTGGCGGTCTACTGCGCCTCGAAGGCCGCGGTGATCAGCCTGACGCAATCGGCCGGGCTGAACCTCATTCGTCACGGCATCAACGTCAACGCCATCGCCCCCGGCGTTGTGGATGGCGAACACTGGGACGGGGTCGATGCTTTCTTCGCGAAATACGAGGGCAAGCAACCGGGGCAGAAGAAACAGGAGGTCGGAGCGGCCGTGCCCCTTGGCCGGATGGGCCGCGCATCGGACCTGACGGGGATGGCGATATTCCTCGCGACACACGAGGCCGATTACATCGTCGCCCAGACGTATAACGTCGATGGCGGCAACTGGATGAGCTGATGGATCAACACGCGAGACAGCCCGGGATGATCCCATTGAGCGCGCGCAGCCTCAATGATCTGCCCGCCGCCGTTGCTCGGCCGGGCTATGACCGGGCCGATCTCAGCGCGGGCATTCTCCATATCGGGCTTGGCAACTTTCACCGGGCGCACCAGGCCTGGTATCTTCACCGGCTGTTCGAAGAGGGAATGTGTCTCGATTGGGCGATTGTCGGCGCGGGTGTCCGGCCCAATGACGAAGCGCAGCGTCAGAAGCTGGCGGCACAGGATTACTTGACCACCCTGATTGAACTGGACCCCGCGGGAAGCGCGGCCGAGGTCATCGGCCCGATGATCGACTACGTGCCCGTGCGCCCGGACAATGCCCCCCTGATCGCGCGCATGGCCCGGCCGGATATCCGGATCGTGTCGCTGACCGTGACCGAGGGCGGGTATTATATCGATCCGGCCACCAACGGGTTTGACGTCCGGCATCCCGACATCGTCCATGATGCGGCGCATCCCGAGCGCCCGAGAACCGCATTCGGCGCCATGATTGCGGCCCTGAAGCTCAGGCGCGCGCGCGGTGCCGGCCCGTTCACCGGCCTGTGCTGTGACAACCTGCAGGGCAACGGCGCCATCTTGCGGCAAACTCTGGTTTCGCTGGCGCGCCTGTCGGATCCCGATCTGGCCGACTGGATCGACGCCAATTGCAGCTTCCCCTGTTCGATGGTCGATTGCATCGTGCCGGCCACGGGCGAGACCGAGATCAAACTGGTGCGCGCGCTCGGGATCGACGACGCGGCACCGGTGACACATGAAAACTTCCGGCAATGGGTCATCGAGGACGATTTTTGCGCCGGACGGCCCGCGTTGGAGAAGGTCGGCGTCACGTTCAGTGACGACGTGCATGTCTACGAGGCCATGAAGATCCGTCTTCTGAATGGAGGTCACCAGATCATTGCCGCTCCGGCGGAAGTGCTTTCGGTCGCAACGATCGCCGACTGCATGGCGCATGAGCGCATCTCGGCGCTTTTCGAGAAGGTGACGCGCGAGGAAATCGTGCCGCATGTCGCGCCGGTGCCGGGCATGGCCCCGGAGGCCTATGTCGGGCAGATCGCACGGCGCTTCTCGAACCCGCGCATCGTCGATACGACCCGCCGCGTGGCCTTTGATGGCTCATCGCGCCACCCGGGCTTCGTGATCCCGTCGATCCGGGAAGGGCTTGAGGCCGGCACGCCGATCGAGGGATTGGCGCTGGTCGAGGCGGCGTGGGCGCGCATGTGTGAAGGCACCCGGGAGGACGGCACGCAGATCGAGCCGAACGATCCGTTCTGGGACGATCTGCAGAAAGCCGCCCGCGCGGCCAGAACCGATCCGTCTGTCTGGCTCGCCCAAAGCCAGTATTATGGCGATCTTGCAAACGCCCCGCGCTTTGCCGGTGCCTTTGAGACGTGGATGCGGATGATCTGGAGCGACGGCATGGGTGCCGCGATCGACGCCTATCTGGCCGGCTAGACCCGTGGGCTGTCTCGACATAGACCCCCGCGCCTTGCCCGGGACCGCAGGCCGGTGCGATCGAAACCGGGCGCACGCGGCGCGACCCGGCCGTGGGTTTGCCCGACGGGCGTGCACGCGTCGGGCGGGTGCACCGCATGCCGGTTATCACGCCCCCCCGCGCCCCTGTCAAAGCGGCCTGACCGGCGCTACGCTGGGCCTCGTGACGTCGCGGGATTGGCACGCCGGTTCAGGGAAAGGCACGAACAGATGATCCTGTGCTGTGGTGAAGCGCTGATCGATATGATCCCCGAGCCGACGGTTTCGGGCTCCGCGGGCTTCGTGCCGCATTCAGGCGGGGCGGTGTTCAACACCGCGATCGCCTTGGGGCGGCTCGGAGTGCGCACGGGCATGCTGACCGGGCTGTCCTGCGACATGTTTGGCCAGCAGTTGCTGCGTGGGCTTGACGCGGCCCATGTCGACCGCACGCATGTGATCACCAGCGATCGCCCGACGACGCTGGCCTTCGTGAAGCTCGAAAACGGTCAGGCAAGCTACAGTTTCTACGACGAGAACTCTGCCGGACGGATGCTGTCGCCCGCGGACATGCCCGCCCTGCCCGATGAAATCTCGGCACTCTATTTCGGGGGGATCAGCCTTGCCTGCGAACCGGGGGCCGAGGCCTATGCCGCCTTGCTGGCAAAAGAAGGCGGCCGTCGCGCCGTCATGCTGGATCCGAATATCCGCACGGATTTCATCAAGGATGCCCAAACGTATCGCGCCCGGCTGGACCGGATGATCGCGGCGGCGGACATCGTCAAGATTTCAGACGAAGATCTGGACTGGATCCTCCCCGGAGCGTCAGCGCCAGACACGAAGGCCCGGGCGCTTCTGGACAAAGGGCCCAAGCTGGTGATCCTGACCCGCGGCGATGCAGGCGCGACGGGGATCCTGCAGGGTGGCGGCGTCGTGCATGCACCGGCCGCGCAGGCGACGGTCGTCGACACCGTCGGCGCCGGCGATACGTTCAACGCGGGCGTGCTCGCCAATCTTTCGGAACGTGGCGTCCTGCACAAAGACGGGCTGGCCGCGCTCGCACCAGAGCTTTTGGAGGAGGCCCTGCGGTTCGGGGCCAGAGTGGCGGCCGTGACCGTCTCCCGCGCGGGGGCAAACCCTCCGTGGGCCAATGAGCTATGACCGTGCGTCGGGGCATGCGATGACCAGAACCACGACCCCAGCGCTGGTGCGCGAAATCGAGGCGCGCTCTGAAGGGCGGGAGCGCATCCTGGTCGGCATCGCCGGGCCGCCCGGATCGGGGAAATCGACGCTCGCCGCCGGACTGGCCGCACAGTTGGGCCCCTTGGCTGCGGTGCTGCCGATGGACGGGTTTCATCTGGACAATGCGCAGCTGCGGCAGATGGGGCTTTTGCATCGCAAAGGCGCGCCCGAGACCTTCGATGCTGCGGGCTTCGTTGCCCTTTTGGGCAAGGTGCGCCGCGACGGGGCCGTGTCCTACCCGACCTTTGATCGGGACGCGGACAGAACCATTCCGGACGGGGGGCATATCGGAAAGGACACACGGATCGTGCTGGTCGAGGGCAACTATCTTCTCCTGAACACGCCGCCATGGTCGGATCTTGCCGGGCTGTTCGATCTGACCGTGCGCCTTGATGTCGATCATGAAGAGCTCGAGGCCCGGCTGGTCGCGCGCTGGCGCGACCACGGTTTGCCCGCGCCTCAAGCCCGCGCGCGCGCCTCGGGAAACGATATGCGGAACGTCAAGTTCGTCTTGGAGAACTCTCTCCCCCCCGATTTTACGTTGCAGACGGGCGCGTGACGAAACCGCTGCCACCCGGTTGTGGTTCATGCCGCTCACGACCGCTCGGTAAGCGGCGGTTCGGTGTTGATCCCCGGCACTTGAGCGAATGCCCGAGCCCCCATCTTCTAGGGGAACAAACTCAAACGAACCTCTTGTTGCTTGTCTAGAAAGCGCCAACGTTTTGATACATCTGAACCCGGCACATAAGATGATAATTTACGAAGGTTTCGAGATCTCTGGAAATCCAGGACTCTCAAGAAAAATTCCCGAAAGACGCCATCGAAAATAGACATCGCGAAATGACACCGCCTGTCTACCTTTTGTCTACTTCTCGGATTTCTCGGAAAGCAGCAAGGAACTCAATCTATTGATTTTAATGGTGCCCCCACACGGACTCGAACCGCGGACCTACTGATTACAAATCAGTTGCTCTACCAGCTGAGCTATAGGGGCACTGGCGCCCTCATAAACGGCAAATTCCGGCCTTGCAAGACTTAGGCCGGAGGTTTGTGCGCCCCGTCTCCTGCGTGCAGGCGGCACCAGTGGCAAGGCGCGCCGGCAGCCACGCCGCGGGGCTGCTTGGCGCCTTCTTCCCGCTGGATCCGAGAGGGCACGCGCGCGCCATACGGGAAAGCCGATTTACTGTTCAGAACCACGGCGGTAAGGTGGTGGTAACGGTTGATAAGGCAGGCTCTCGCCGATGCAGGTAGTGTTACATCTGGGTGCCCACTGCACCGACGAAGATCAGCTGATCAAATGTCTGGCCCAGAACCGCGGCAAGCTCTCCGAACAAGGCATCATCATCCCCGCGCCCGCGCGCTACCGCCCCGTGATCCGGCAGGCCCTGCGCAACAATCCCGGGCAGAGCGCTTCGCTCGAGACACAGGATCTGATCCTCGATGCGATCATTGACGAGGACGAGGCCGAGCGCGTCATCCTGAGCCATGACTGCTTCATCTCGGTGGTGGACAAGGCCTTGGGGGAAGACCAGATCTACCCGAATGTCGGCACCAAGATGCCCGAAGTCATGTCCTTGTTTTCAAAGCATGATCTGGAGTTCCATATCGCGATCAAGGACCCCGCGACCTTTGTGCCCGCGCTGTTCGACCGCTCCGAGGAAGCGCATCTGCGGAACTTCCTCGACGGGGTGGACCCGATGCGGCTGCGCTGGTCGAACATGATCCAGAGGCTGCATGACGCGGCCCCAGACGTGCCGATCACGGTCTGGTGCAACGAGGACAGCCCGCTGATCTGGCCCGAGGTTCTGGCCAGTCTGGCCGGCCATGACGAGTTCACGGTGCTCGAAGGCGCGGACCGGTTCATTGCCTCACTGATGGCGCCCAAGGGGTTCCGGCGGATGAAGGCGTTTCTGGCCAAGAACCCGCCCCAGAACATCCGTCAGCGGCGCAAGATCGAAGCGGCGTTTCTGGAAAAATTCGCCCGCGAGGACGCTGTCGAGGCAGAGATCGACCTGCCCGGCTGGACCGAGCAATATGTCCAGACGCTGAGCACGCTCTACTATCAGGACATCGAGACGATCGCCGAGATCGACAACGTCGTGTTCATCGAGCCCTGACGTCGCGCCCCCCCCGATCAGGCAGGGGGTCGCGGCGGGGCTCACATGCCCAGCGCTTCCTTGTAGAGCTCGAGCACCGCTTCCTCTTCCGACAGATCCTGCGGATCGCGCTTGCGCAGCGCCACAAGCTTGCGCATCACCCGCGTGTCGTAGCCGCGCGCCTTGGCCTCGGCCATCACCTCTTTTTGCTGGTCGGCGATGTCTTTTTTCTCCATCTCGAGACGCTCGAAACGTTCGACGAACTGGCGCAGTTCATCGGCGGTGACGCGGTAGGAGGTATCGGTGACGGAGGTATCGGACATGAGCGGTTCCCTTCTGGCTGCGAGAGCCAACCGATACTAAGGCGCGGCACCGCAGACAAGCCGAAACCGCGCACGGGGCCGAGACATGCCGCGCGGGCTTGCCAGCCCCGCCGCGAACAGGTAGCCAAGGCCGCAGTTTCTGATCCCGACACGCGTCCGAGGCAAGCCCATGCAATTTCTCATCCCCATCGGTTCCATCGTCACGATGATCGGCCTTGCAGGGCTTTTGTGGTGCATCCTGCGGGTGGCGAAGGCCAAGAAGTCGGGGCTGAGCGACGATGAGCTGCGCGCAGCGCTGCAATCCACCGTCACGCTGAACCTCGGCGCGCTGTTTTTGTCCGCGATCGGGCTGATGATGGTGGTGATCGGAATCACTCTGGGCTGACGCCCGCGCCAGATTACTCCGCGTTCAGGCTGGAAAACCGCTGGCGCTCGTAGCCGATGCGCTTGAGGAGCGGCGAGATCTCCCACAATCCGGGATACTGGCGCGCCATGGCCTCGACCCTTCGGGCGGCGGCAAACGTCGTCATCTGGTCGGCAGCAAAGGTCGGACCGCCACGGGCGCGCGGATAGCCCAGCCCGTTGACGGCCACCACATCGATATCACAGGCACGCTCGGCCGCGCCCTCCTCCAGCAGATCGGCCGCGGCGTTGATCAGGCCGGCCAGCATCTGCTGCTGGATTTCCGCGGGCGTGATCTTTTGCGCCGTGATGCCTTTTTGCTGGCGTTCGGCCTCCAGCGCCTCGTCGAGCACGGGGTTGACCCCGGTGATCGCGCCGTCCGCCCCGTAAAGGTAATAGCCGACCCGCGCCTTGCGGCCCGTGGCGCCGGCGTCACACAAGGTCTTGCGCAGCGCGACCTGACCGACGGCCCCGAAGGGCTCACGGTCGAGCCCCAGCCTGTCGCGGGTCTCGAACGGGCCTTCGCGAAAGCCGAATTTGCGCATCGCCTTGTCGACCTGATCGGGACGCGCGCCCTGCAGGATCAGGCGATCGGCCACCGCGCGGTAGGCGCGCAGCAGGGCGCCCGCGATAAAGCCCTCCGCCGGGCCGGAGCGCACGGGGATCAGTTTGAGACGCAGCGCGAACTCATGCACCGTGGCCACGGCATCGGCCACGACGTCATGGCCCACCACGATCTCGATCACCCCGGGATTGGCGAACTGGTCGACCACATGCAGCCCGACGAGATCTTCGAGCCGGCCCGAGGCGGCCGCCATGGAGGCCAGTTCCGCGGCCTTGGAGCTTGTGCTGACAAAGACCGCATCGCCCGTCGCAAGGCTGTCGATACGCGACATGATCGCCGCTTTTTTGTCATTGGGATCAAGCGCTTCGATAAACATATCGGCGTCTTCGGCCTTGGGCAGTTCCGTCGTCAGCGTCAGGCGCGAGAGCACCGCTGCGCCCGCGTCATCGGTGATCCGACCCGCCTTGACCGCTTTCGCGTAGGCCGCGCCGATCCGCTCCAGCGCAGCCTCCACGCCGTTTTGCGACTTGGCGAGCAGCACGACCTCGTAGCCGGCATCCAGCGCGCGGCGGGTCAGCCAGATCGCCCGCCGCCCCTGCCCCACGACCGCGATCTTGCGCAGCGTGCGGGCCTTGGCTTCTTCGAGATCAAGGAACTTGACCGCCTCGCGCTCGGCGCCGGCCATGTGCCGCAACCCGTTGGAGACGGGCGAGACGAGGCATTCGCCAAAGGCATCGGCCTCGAAATCGAGACCGATCTCGAACGGCAGCAAAAGGGAAGCTTCGACGCAGTCGATGATCTTGGAGGCGGCGAGGTTGGAGGTCTCGAACGGCGCGGGCGCCTTGGCCAGTTCCGCACGAAAGAGCGCGACGGACTGCTCAAACGCCGCGCCATCGCCGAGATGCTTGCGCAGATCGCGCGTCGGGCGCGGTTCGGGCGCGGTGCGGGCCAGCGCGAGGGCCTCTTTGCGCAGATCGTCTTTCGCGACCGCGTCGATCAGGCCGATTTTCTGTGCGGATCTGACCCCGATTGCGCGGCCGCCGATCAGCAGGGTCAGCGCCTCTTCCGCGCCCACGAGCCGCGGCAAACGCTGCGAGCCACCCGCCGCCGGCGGCAGGCCCACGGAGATATCGGACATCGCGAAGCGCGCATGGGCCGCGCCGATCCGGTAATGGGCGGCCATCGCCAGTTCGAGCCCCGCGCCGCGCACCGTGCCATGCATCGCGGCGATCACGGGTTTCGGGCAATCCTCGATCCGCATGCAGACATCGCGCAGGGTCGGACGCTCGGTGGGATGTTCATATTCGGCCGGATAGGCCACCGAGGGGAAATGCTGGCCGCGGGCCGCGATCACCAGCGCCTTGATCGACGGGTCGGCCTGGGCTGCATCGAGCGCGGCAATGATACCACCGCGCACCGCCTCTGTCAGGCGATTGTCCGGCGGGTCGGAGATGATGATCGCCGCTACGCCAAACTGTTTTTCCAACCTCACCGGATGGGCCATGACGGACCGGTGCCTCCATATTCTTCCGCCGCTCGGGGTCGGCGCGGCCCTGCCCGGACGCGGCGCCTCCCGTCTTGCCTGAGGTATCACGGTCTCAGCGGCGTGACACCCGCAAAATCAATTCAAACGGTCGGTGTGTGATCTTAGGCAGGGGCCGGGGACGCACAAAGGAGGCACAAGGGTGGCAAAAGGGACCTCCAAGCGATCCGCGCGCGGCGGGTGGGCGGGCACGGCAAGGCTTTCACGCGGTCTTTACGCCTGCAGCCTCGCGGCCTATTCAGGGCCCATGGATATCCGACCGATTACCCCCGATTTTGCCGTCTCGCCCCAGATCCGCGTGGACGATGTCGAAACTCTCAAAGCGGAAGGCTTCACCCATGTGATCTGCAACCGGCCGGTGCATGAGAACATCCCCGGCGAGGAGCCCGACGTGCTGCGTCAGGCGGTCGAGGCCGCGGGGCTCAGCTTTGCCGAGAACCCTGTGACGGCCGGCCAGTTGACGCTGGACAATGTCGAGGCGCAGGTCGGCTCCGGCAAGACGCTGGCCTATTGCGCATCGGGCACCCGCTCGGCGATCGTCTGGGCGCTGGCGCAGGCGGGAAAGATGCCCACCGGCGATATTCTGGACGCGATTGCGCGGGCCGGTTTCCCAATGGACCAGCTTGGCCCCCAGATCGACGCGCTTGCCAGCCGCGCGGCACAGTCGTAGCCTTTGGGCATGACCGAGACACCGAAACACCGCTGGCATGACATGGGAGGCTCCGAGGCCGGACCCGTCCCCATGGAGGGGCATGATTTCGCCCTCTGGGAGAAACGCGTCGATGCGCTGATGATCCTGGGATCAGGCGCCGGCCATTTCACCGTGGACGGGTTGCGCCGCGCCCTTGAGGATATGGGCGAAGAGGCCTTCGAGACCATGACCTATTACGAGCGCTGGGTTGCGGCCATCAACCAGAACCTGATCGAGGCGGGGGTTTACTCGCTCGAAGAACTGGGTGCGAAGATGGCCGAGGTCGAGGCCCGCGGCGACACCTACGGGTTGGCGCAGGGATCGTCCGAATGAGCCGCGCGGTGGGAAGCTCCGTGCGCATCCGCGCCCTGACCCCGCCGGGCCATATACGCACGCCCTACTACCTGCGCGGCAAGCAGGGCGTGATCGAACGGCGCCTCGGCGCGTTCAAGAACCCCGAGCAACTGGCCTACGCGCTGCCCGCGCCCAAGCGCGAACTCTACCGCGTGCGCTTTACCATGGCCGAGCTCTGGGGGCCGGGGGCCGAGGCCCCCGAAGACACGCTGGATGCCGAGATCTACGACCACTGGCTCGAGGACTGACCGATGCCCCATGATCACCATGACCATCTGAGCCCGTCGGGCCACCCCTACCGCAAGGACAATGACACGGCGCTGAGCTACTGGCAGACGATGGAGATCGCCATCCGCGAGCTGATGATCGAGAAGGGCGAGTTCTCGGCCGCCGAGATCGCCGCGCAGATCGACGCGATGGATGCCCGCTCGCCCGCCAACGGGGCCGCCGTGGTCGCCCGCGCCTGGACCGATCCCGCGTTCCGCGCGCGGCTTCTGGTCAATGGCTCGGAGGCCGCGCGCGAGATGGGCTTCGATATCGGACCGATGCATCTTGTGGCGGTCGAGAACACGCCTGACACCCACAACCTGATCGTCTGCACCTTGTGCTCGTGCTACCCGCGCAACCTGCTGGGCCTGCCGCCCGACTGGTACAAGACCCGCGCCTACCGCTCGCGCGCGGTGCGCGAGCCGCGTGCGGTTCTGCGCGAATTCGGCGTCGATCTGCCCGAAACCACGCAGGTCCGCGTGCATGACAGCACCGCGGATATGCGCTACATCGTTCTGCCCGCGCGGCCCGCGGGCTCCGAGGGGCTCGACGCCGAGGCGCTGGCCAAGCTCGTCACCCGCGATTCCATGATCGGCACCGGCCTTCCGAAAGCACCCCATTGATCCAAACACCGGTTGCACGCGGCATCGCGCTGATGCTCGCGGCGATCCTGACCTTCACGCTGATGGATCTGACCGCGAAATACCTTGTCGCGCGGATTGATCCGGTTCAGGCGCTCTGGGCGCGCTATACGTTCCAGATGGTCGTGGTCAGCCTGTTGATTGCGCCGCGCGCGCGCACTGTCCTGCGCGCCAAGCATCCCTGGCTGCAGCTGTTCCGGGCCGTGGCCCTGATGGGCGCCACCGGATTTTTCTTCTTCAGTTACAAGTGGATGTCTCTGGTCGAGGCAACCGCGATCATGCAGATCTCGCCAATCTTCATCATGCTGGGGGCCGCGGCTTTTCTGGGCGAACGCTTCGGCCAGCGCCGGGCCATTGCCGCCGTGGTCGCGCTGGGGGGCGCGTTGATCGTGCTGCAGCCGGGATCGGACGCGTTCACACGCTGGGCGTTGCTGCCCATCGCCGGCACGCTGTGCTATTCGAGCTACGCGCTGGCCACGCGCTATGCGGGCCGCGACGAGGATGTCTGGACCTCGCTGTTTTACACCGCGACGGTGGCCACGGTTGTTCTGAGCCTCGCGGTTCCCTCGGTCTGGCAACCGCTAGGGTCCGAGTTGATCCTGCCGATCATCCTTGTGGGCGTGTTCGGCACGCTGGGCCAGCTTTTGCTGATCTGGTCCTTCAGCCTCGCACAGGCCTCGGTGCTGGCGCCGTTCTCCTACACGGCGCTGATCTGGTCGTCGATCTGGGGCATCGTCTTCTTCGGGGATTACCCCGAACCGCCGGTTTATCTGGGTGCGCTTGTGATCGTGGCGGCGGGACTTTATGTCTGGCACCGCGAAACGACCGTGAAACCGCACTGAGATCCGCCCCTGATGCCCCGCCCGACCAATGCCCTGAAGCGCAATGCACCGCTTGATTTCCTGACCAACCTCGTGTTGCGGGCCATCATCGGACTGGCGCTGGCCCTGCCCTACAGGCTGCGTGTGCCGATGACAGGCTGGATCGTGGCGCGCGTGGTTGCGCCGCTTGCAGGCTACGGGCGCCGGATCCGCGAGAACCTCGCCCATGTCTGCCCGGAGCTACCGGAGGCGGAGGTGCAACGCCTGATCCGCGCCGTACCCGACAATGCCGGGCGCACGCTGATCGAGATCTATTCCGGCGCAGGCTTTACCCGCCGCTTCGCCGACGCCCCTCTGACCGGGCCGGGCGTCGCGGCCCTCGAGGCCGCCCATGCCGAGAGCCGCCCCGTGATCCTCGTCACCGGGCATATCGGGAATTACGACGCGCCGCGCGCCGCCCTGATCGCAAAGGGGTTTCGGGTCGGCGCGCTCTACCGGCCGATGAACAACCCCTATTTCAACGCCCATTACGAAGCCGCAATCTCGAAGATTGGCACACCGGTCTTTCCCCGCGGACGCAGAGGCCTCGGCGCGCTGGTGCGCTACCTGCGGGACGGCAACATGATCGGGATGCTGGTGGATCAGTATATCCTCGACGGCGCCGATATGACCTTTTTCGGCCAGACCGCGCCCACGGCCCTCTCCGCCGCCGAAATGGCGCTGAAATACGACGCGCTTTTGGTGCCGGTCTACGGCATCCGTCAGGAAAACGGGATCGATTTCGAAGTTGTCTGCGAGGCCCCCGTTCCGCATTCCGACCCCGTCACGATGACACAGGCGCTCAACGATTCCCTCGAGGCCTTGGTGCGCAAACATATGGGCCAGTGGTTCTGGATCCACCGCCGCTGGAAGCCCGAACGCGAAGCGTTCCGTCAGTCGAGACGCGCGGCGGCCAATATCGGGCCGGACGTTCCGTCCTGAACGATCACCACCGCCGGGGCTTCGCCGGCTGCAGGCGCCGCCAGCGCAAGGGGCGCGGCCCCGTCCCAGCCGCCGATCGTCTCCCAGGAGGTCACCACATTGTGGTAGGTGATCGTCTTGCCGGCATTCTCGCCGCGCTGGATCTCCACCGTTTCACTGCGCTTGTAGCGCACCAGCTGCACTTTCATCTCAGGCGGTGTCGCGCCCAGCGCCTGCGCGCGGATCTCGAACCGGTCGCCCTTGCGCGACATCTCGACACCGACAGGTTTGGGGGCGGCGTTGTGGCGCTGAATATGATCGGCCAGTACCATCGCCTTGGTGCCCACGATCATATCGCGCCCGCCCACGATCATCTGCGGCGTGTAAATCATCGTGCTGCCGGCATGGCGCGCATAGGCGCGCTGACGCTCGGTATAGGACGGATCGGCAAGATCATCCTTCCAGCCCAGATAGTCCCAATAGTCGACATGCAGCGACAGCGCGATCACGTCATCGCGCTCGGCCAGTTGTGACAGCAGCGCATCGGCAGGCGGACAGGACGAACAGCCCTGCGAGGTATAAAGCTCGACCACGACGCCATCGGCGGCACCGCGCTCGGCTGAGAAAAGGGCAAGGCAGGCCGCAGCCGCGAGACTTCCGAATATGCGCATCAAGGGTTTTCGTCCGTTCTTCTTCACGCAACACCCCTATCAAGCCCATCGGCCACGGGCCAATCAAGGTTTTGCGAGGTGCCTGTCACAATCGCGTTTCTCACAGCCAGCGCCGGGTCCGGGCCAGATAGGCCTCGGCCTCTGCCCCGAAAGCGGAGCGCAGCGCCTCTTCCTCGGGCTGGATGAACCGCCGGGACAGGATGCCGATGAAAAACGGCACCAGAAGCAGGCAAAGCGGTTGGCCCCGCCCGATCACCGCCCCCACCAGAATGATCACGAGGCCCAGATAGATCGGGTTGCGGGACAGCCGGTAAGGCCCTTCGACAATCAGCGTCCCGGGCGTGTGATGCGGCTCGATCGTGGTCTTGCGCCGCCAGAACCAGAAGGCCGACCAACCGATCAGCGCCAGCCCCAGCCCGATCAACCCCCAGCTGAGAAGGTCGAAAAACGGAGACCCCGGATTGCCCGGGATAAACCGCGCCACAGCCCAGTTCACGACCAGAAAAAACACCAGCCAGATCGGCGGCAGATCGGGGAAACCTTTCATTTCTCCATGAAATCATGCGCTTGCGCGCCTGTCAAAACATCGCTGACTTTCAGGCCGCAGGAATTTCATGTCTGTGGAAAATATCCTCGCCGAAGGCGGCTCTCCCTTCGCCACAGGCGCGTCGGCCTGTCCAAACCGAAAAACACGCCCGAAACGAAATGACCCTCCCCGGAGAACCGGAGAGGGCCAGAACTCAACGCGTCCCGAGAGGGATCAGGCGGCGGCGAGATGGCGCAGCACGTAATGCAGCACGCCGCCATTCTCGACATATTCCTTCTCGATCGCGGTATCGATCCGGCATTTCAGCGAGATCTCCTTGACCGTGCCATCCGCCATCGTGATCGTGCAGGGCACTTCGCTCAGGGGCTGCAGATCACCGTCGAGGCCGTGAATGCTCACGGTTTCCTCACCGGTCAGACCGAGGCTCTTGCGGGTATCGCCGCCGGTGAACTCGAAGGGAATGACGCCCATGCCAACGAGGTTGGAGCGGTGGATCCGCTCGAAGCTCTCGGCGATCACGGCCTTGATGCCCAGAAGCGCGGTGCCCTTTGCCGCCCAGTCACGCGAGGATCCCGCGCCATACTGCTCACCCCCGAAGATGACCAGCGGTGTGCCCTGCGCCTTATAGGCCATGGCCGCATCGAACATCGACATGGTGGTGCCGTCCGGTCCTTTCGAGAAGCCGCCTTCGACCCCGTCCAGCATCTCGTTCTTGATGCGGATATTGGCGAATGTGCCGCGCATCATCACCTCGTGGTTGCCGCGGCGCGAGCCGTAGGAGTTGAAATCGCGCGGGGCGACCTGACGGTCGACGAGATACTGGCCCGCCGGTGTCTTGTCGGTGAAGGAGCCTGCGGGGCTGATGTGATCGGTGGTGATCATATCGCCCAGGATTGCGAGAACCTTGGCGCCTTCGACATTGGAGATCTCGCCCGGCTCGGAGCCCATGCCTTCGAAGTAAGGCGGGTTTTGCACATAGGTCGAGGTGCTCGGCCAGTCATAGGTCAGGCTGTCGGTCGTCTCGACACCGCGCCACTTCTCGTCACCGTCGAACACATTGGCGTATTTCGACTGGAACGCCTCGCGGGTCACGGTCTGTTCGACCAGATCGGCCACTTCGCGGCTGGTCGGCCAGATGTCCTTGAGGAAGACGTCATTGCCGTCCTTGTCGGTGCCAAGCGGCTCGGTGGTCAGATCGATATCGAGCGTGCCGGCCAGCGCGTAGGCCACGACCAGCGGCGGCGAGGCAAGGTAGTTCGCGCGCACATCGGGGCTGATGCGGCCCTCGAAGTTGCGGTTGCCCGACAGAACCGCCGTGGCGACCAGATCGCCCTCGGCAATTGCCTCGGAAATCTCGGGCTGCAGCGGGCCGGAGTTGCCGATGCAGGTGGTGCAGCCATAGCCCACCAGGTTGAAGCCGACGGCGTCGAGATCTTCCTGCAGATCGGCCGCTTCGAGATAGGCGGACACGACCTGCGAGCCCGGGGCCAGCGAGGTCTTGACCCAAGGCTTGCGGTTCAGGCCCAGCGCGCGCGCCTTGCGGGCCACGAGACCCGCACCGATCATGACATAGGGGTTCGAGGTGTTGGTGCAGGAGGTGATCGAGGCGATCACGACCTTGCCCGAGTCCATCGCGTAGTCCTCGCCCTTGACAGGGACGGCTTTGCCCATGGGCCGCTTGAACGTGTCTTCCATCTCCTTGTGGAAGGCCTGCTTGGCGTTATCGAGCGCGACGTAATCCTGCGGCCGTTTCGGGCCGGAAATGGCGGGCACGATGCTGCCCATGTCAAGCTCGAGCGTGTCGGTGTAGACCGGCGCGTAATCGGCATCCCGCCAGAACCCGTTTTCCTTGGCGTAGGCTTCGACAAGCGCGATCGTGTCCTCGTCGCGGCCGGTGGTGGTCAGGTAGCGCAGGGTCTCGCCGTCAATCGGGAAGAAGCCACAGGTCGCACCGTATTCAGGCGCCATGTTGCCGATCGTGGCACGGTCGGCCAGCGGCAGGTGGTCAAGGCCTTCGCCGTAGAACTCGACGAATTTGCCCACCACGCCCTTCTCGCGCAGCATCTCGACGACCTTGAGCACAAGGTCGGTGCCGGTGGTGCCTTCGCGCATCTCGCCGGTCAGTTTGAAGCCCACGACATCGGGGATCAGCATGGAGAGCGGCTGGCCCAGCATCGCGGCCTCGGCCTCGATCCCGCCAACACCCCAGCCCAGAACGGCCGCGCCGTTGACCATGGTGGTGTGGCTGTCGGTGCCCACCAGCGTGTCGGGATAGGCGACCATCTCGCCGTTCTGGTCGGTGTCGGACCAGACCGTGCGGGAGAGATATTCGAGGTTGACCTGGTGGCAAATGCCGGTGCCCGGGGGGACGACGCGGAAGTTGTCAAAGGCCGACTGGCCCCATTTCAGGAAGGTGTAGCGCTCCATGTTGCGCTGGTATTCGCGGTCCACGTTCATTTGGAAGGCGCGCGGGTTGCCGAACTCGTCGATCATCACCGAGTGGTCGATGACCAGATCAACCGGGTTGAGCGGGTTGATCTTGTCGGCGTCACCGCCGAGCGAGATGATCGCATCGCGCATCGCGGCCAGATCCACCACGGCGGGAACACCGGTGAAGTCCTGCAGCAGCACGCGGGCCGGACGGTAGGCGATCTCGCGCGGGTTCGACCCGCCATTGCTTGCCCAGTCGGAAAACGCCTTGATGTCTTCGACATGAACGGTCTTGCCGTCCTCGAAGCGCAGCAGGTTTTCCAGCACGACTTTCAGCGCGGCCGGCAGCTTGGAGAAATCGCCAAGCCCGGCGTCTTCGGCGGCCTTGATGGAGTAATAAGCGTAGGTCTTGCCACCGGCGCTCAGGGTTTTGCGGGTTTTGGCAGTATCTTTTCCAACGACGATCGGCATGGCGTGTCTCCTGAAGATGGCGTTGCGGTCTTGATCTGAAGGCGTCTTGCCCCAAGCCCCGCTTTCGATCAAGGGGAGAAACGCCTTCTGCGGCATTTTTGGTATGCAATTGCATACATTTTTGCGATTTTTCCGTCCGCCGCGATTTTTTCCACAACATCTTCCCGCCCCGCATGGTTTCGGCTAAGCCGGAAGAAATGGATTTTTCGGTTACAGATCTGGCCTGCCGCCGGGGCGACATCACGGTGCTTGAAGGCGTCACCTTCACGGCGAAGGCCGGCGAGGCCGTGATCCTGCGCGGGCCCAACGGCGCGGGCAAGACGACACTGCTGCGCTGCCTTGCAGGGCTGACCCCGCCGGTGGCCGGCGAGACCGGCTTTGGCGCGGATGACGTTGCCTATGGCGGGCATTCAGACGGGCTCAAAACCCAGCTCAGCGGATTGGAAAACCTGCGCTTCTGGGCGTCGGTCTACGGCTCCGGCGCGCTGGAGGCCGCGATCGCGCAGTTCGATCTCGCGCCACTTCTGGAACGCCAGACCCAGTATATGTCCGCAGGCCAGAAACGCCGCCTGTCACTGGCGCGCCTGATGCTGACCGGCCGGGCGCTCTGGGCGCTGGATGAGCCGACCGTGTCTCTGGATGCCCAGAACGTGGCGCGGTTCGCGGAAGCGGTCGGCGCGCATCTGGACAAGGGCGGCGCTGCGATCATCGCCACCCATATCGATCTGGGGCTGAGCCAGACGCGCACGCTCGATGTCACGCAATTCAAGGCGCAGCGCGGCGGGGTCGGCGACAACCCGTTTCTCGATGAGGCGCTGGCATGATCGCGCTGCTCAAACGCGACCTGATTCTGGCCACGCGCGCCGGCGGCGGCTTCGGCCTCGGGCTGGCCTTTTTCCTGATCCTCGTGGTTCTGGTCCCCTTCGGCGTCGGCCCGCAAAGTGCGACGCTGTCGACCATCGCGCCGGGCATCCTGTGGGTGGGGGCGCTGTTGTCCTGCCTGTTATCGCTGGACCGGATCTTCCAGCTTGATTTCGAAGACGGCACGCTGGATCTGCTGGCCACGGCCCCCCTGCCCCTTGAGGGCGTGGCGCTGGTCAAGGCGCTGGCGCATTGGGTCACGACCGGGTTGCCGCTGACGCTGGCAGCCCCCGTATTGGGGATCTTGCTGAACCTGCCCGCCGAGGCCGTGCCGTGGCTGATGGCGGGCCTCGCGCTCGGCACGCCGACCCTGTCGATCCTCGGCACGTTCGGCGCGGCGCTGACCGTGGGGCTCAAGCGCGGCGGGCTGCTGGTCTCGCTTCTGGTGTTGCCGCTTTACGTGCCGACCCTGATCTTCGGGGCAGAGACCGTGCGCCGCGGCGCCGAGGGGCTTGCGGCCACGACGCCGCTTCTGTTTCTGGCCGGCATTACCGCGGGAACCCTAGCGCTGTTGCCCTTTGCCACCGCCGCGGCCCTGCGGATGAACCTGCGCTGAGCCGCGCCGTGACCTGCACCCTGCCCTGCGGCATCTTCGATATTGCCGCCCGAAACATCAGCGCATAGGGTCTCGATCATGTCGATCTGGGAATACGCAAATCCGAAACGATTCATGCACAGCTCGGGCTGGGCCCTGCCCTACCTGACCGTGCTGTCCGCCGCGTGTCTTCTGACCGGGCTTATCTGGGGGTTTTTCTTCACGCCGGATGACTTCCGACAGGGATCGACCGTCAAGATCATCTACCTGCATGTGCCCTCCGCGCTGATGGCGATCAATTGCTGGCTGATGATGCTGGTGGCCTCGCTGATCTGGCTGATCCGGCGCCACCATGTCTCGGCACTCGCGGCCAAGGCAGCCGCTCCGATCGGGGTGACAATGACCCTGATCGCACTGGCCACCGGTGCGATCTGGGGCCAGCCGATGTGGGGCACCTACTGGGCGTGGGATCCGCGCCTGACCTCGTTTCTGATCCTGTTTCTGTTCTATCTCGGCTACATGGCCCTGTGGGAGGCGATCGAGAATCCCGATACGGCGGCCGATCTGACCTCGGTGCTGTGCCTTGTGGGCAGCGTGTTCGCGCTTTTGAGCCGCTACGCGGTCAATTTCTGGAACCAGGGTCTGCATCAGGGTGCCTCGCTCTCGCTCGACAAGGAAGAGAACGTCTCCGACGTGTTCTACTTCCCGCTGCTGGTCAGCATCGCGGGGTTTGTGCTGTTGTTCATCGCGCTGGTTTTTCTGCGCACGCGCACCGAGATCCGCGCACGGCGTCTGGCGGCTTTGCTGTCGCGCGAGCGCATGGGGTAACGCATGATGATCCGAACCCCCGCCATACCCTGCCGAGCCGCACTCTGCCACAAAGGACTGACCGCTGATGCCTGATCTGGGGAAATATGCCGATACGGTTCTGTCGGCCTACGCGGCCTCGATCGTGCTGATGGCCGCCCTCGTGATCCTGTCGCTCTGGCGCTCGCGGCGTATCAAGCGCGAGCTGGCCCGCGCCGAGGAACGGCAGAAATCCCGCAAGGCCTGAGCCGCCCCCCGGAAGGGCCGCGCGTCAGTAGATGTAGCGGATTTGGTCGCTCCAGTAGCGCTCCATCCGTTTGAGGGAATTGTTGATCTCTTCCATGCCGGATGCGCCCAGAAGGCCGTTTGTCTCCAGACCGTCGGCATGGCGGGAAAACAGATCTTCGACATGGCCGCGCACCGCGCGTCCCTTTTCGGTCAGCCTGACCCGAACCGAGCGGCGGTCGATCTCGCAGCGCTGGTGGTGCATGTAGCCCATATCCACCAGTTTCTTGAGATTGTAGGACACGTTCGAGCCCTGATAATAGCCGCGCGATTTCAGCTCTCCGGCGGTGACTTCATTCTCGCCGATGTTGAAAAGCAGCAGGGCCTGAACCGCATTTATTTCAAGCATGCCAAGACGCTCGAACTCATCCTTGATCACATCCAGAAGCAGCCGGTGCAGCCGTTCGACCATTGCCAGGCTCTCCAGGTAGGATCCCATGAAATCCTTTTGGGAGGACGCCGTCATACGGCCTTGTATGCTCATGATTTGCTCCGCCAGTTGCTGCTCTGTCCGAAACACTGGCGGCAATCACTAAATATTCTGTTAAGTCGTCACGAGTTCGACGCAAAATAGCGTCAAACAGCGCCGCTCTTGCGCACGGCTTCGGCCAGAAGGCGGGAAAACTCCTCGGGCGCCTCGCACTGGCCCGAGGCCCACTGGTAGAGGTCGTGATCGTTTTCGGCCAGCATCCGGTCGTAGAGGTCGAGGTCGCTGTCGCTCAGATCGCTCAGCCCATTATCGGCAAAGCCGCCGAGGATCAGGTCCATCTCCTTGATCCCGCGGCGCCACGACCGCATCCGCAGCCGCTTGATCTTGATCTCGCGCGTCTCGGTCAACCGGCGGCTCTGAGTGTCTTCTGGAGGCGTTTTTCCAGCGTGCCCAGCTGCTCGGCCAGACGGGAGAACTCGCTGCGGGTGCGGCGCAGCTCCATCAGGATATCGGAGACGTCGCCCGGCATCGCGTCATCCTCGACCGGCCCGTCGAGCCCGTCGCCCTCGCCGTTGAGCAGCCACATCAGCGAGACATTCATCAGCCCCGCCATCATCTGCAGCTTGTTGGCGCGCGGCTCGGCCAGATCCTCTTCCCAGGCCTGCACGGTTTTCAGCTTCACCCCGAGCTTGCGCGCCAGATCCTTCTGGGTCAGGCCCACCGCCTCGCGCGCCGCGTGAACGCGGTCCCCGAAAGTGGCACTTTCGTTGCTGAAATAGGCTGTGTCGATCAGGTCATCCATGGTCGCCTCGCATCAGGTTGGGGGCACGGTTACAGAGCTGCCGCTGAACATGGCGCGTTTTCCTTGAACGTGGTCCGGCCAGTCCGTAAGACAAGTTCAAGCTACTTTCACCCATGAGGCCCTTCATGTCGTTCCTATCCGAGACATTATCCCGTGTAAAACCGTCACCGACGGTTGTAGTGACGCAAAAAGCCGCAGAATTGAAGGCGGCTGGTCACGATGTCATCGGTCTGGGAGCGGGCGAGCCGGATTTCGACACGCCGCAGAACATCAAGGAGGCCGCCGTGGCGGCGATTGCGGCCGGCAAGACCAAATACACCGCGCCCGATGGCATCCCCGAGCTGAAACAGGCGATCTGCGCCAAGTTCGAGCGCGACAACGGGCTGAGCTACACGCCCGCGCAAATCTCGGTCGGCCTCGGTGGCAAGCATGTCCTCTACAACGCGCTGATGGCCACGCTCAATCCCGGCGACGAGGTGGTGATCCCCGCGCCCTACTGGGTGAGCTATCCCGATATGGTGCTTCTGGCAGGCGGCGTTCCGGTCGTGGCCGAAGCCTCGCTGCAGACCAATTTCAAGCTGACGCCAGACCAGCTGGAGGCCGCGATCACGCCGAAGACCAAGTGGCTGATCTTCAATTCGCCGTCGAACCCGACAGGGGCCGGTTACTCGTATGACGAGTTGAAGGCGCTGACCGATGTGCTGATGCGCCACCCCCATGTCTGGGTGATGACCGATGATATCTACGAGCATCTGGCCTATGACGACTTCAAGTTCTGCACGCCTGCCGAGGTCGAGCCGGGGCTTTATGACCGCACGCTGACAGTCAACGGCGTGTCCAAGGCCCATGCCATGACCGGCTGGCGCATCGGATATGCGGGCGGGCCCGAGAGCCTGATCGCCGCGATGCGCAAGATCCAGTCGCAATCGACCTCGTGCCCCTGCACGATCAGCCAGTGGGCGGCGGTCGAGGCGCTGAACGGGCCGCAGGATTACATCCCCGACAACAACGCCGTGTTCAAGCGGCGCCGCAACATGGTTGTCGAGTTGCTGAACGCGATCGAGGGCATCAGCTGCCCGATGCCGGAGGGGGCGTTCTACGTCTATCCCTCGATTGCCGAATGCATCGGAAAGACCACGGCCGCGGGCACGGTGATCGAGAATGACGAGGCGTTTGTCACCGCGCTTCTGGAAGAACAGGGCGTGGCCGTCGTCTTCGGTGCGGCCTTCGGCCTGAGCCCGAACTTCCGCATCAGCTATGCCACTTCCGACGAAACGCTCAGGGACGCCTGCAAGCGGATCGAGAACTTCTGCGCGGGCCTGCGCTGAACGGGCGGTCGGACAAAAGGGGATTTGCCGCGATGACGGACACACTTTCAGACTATTACTTCCGGGTCAGGGAGAATGGCGCGATGGTGTTTCTCATCGACACGGAGAACCGCAACCGCCGGATCGAGATGAAGCAGATTGCCGTGGTCAACACCCGCAATGGCGAGATCAGGCCGCATGGCAACCGGAGCCTGTCGCCGGACGAGATGCAGGTGATCCGCGACTGGATGGAGGCGCGCAAGGCCACGCTTGCGGCGCGTGATATCGACGATATCCACCGCACGGTCGATCATCTCAACCTGACCGCGCAATGGGCCCAGTCGAAAGCCTCGGAGGCGCAGCTCGAAGAGGTAACCGACGCGCTGTTGATGGCCATGCATGATCTGCGCTCGGTATTGGCACGCAAGAAAGCCGACCGGCTGGCGCGCTCGGAGCCGCGCAACGGGGCGACGCCTTCGGACGAGGGCGACAGCTGACGGAACGCCGGTTCAGGCGCGCGCGGCCGTCATGCCCGTGAAGAGCCGCAGGAAGCGCAACCACAACAGCACGGCGGCAAAGAGCAGCCCCATAACGAGGCCCAGCCAGACCCCGATACCGCCATAGCCCAGCGTGATCCCGAACACGTAGCTGGCGGGAAACCCCATCACCCAGTAGCTGAACGCGGCATAGAGCATCGGGATGCGCGTGTCCTGTATGCCCCGCAACATGCCCAGCGCCATGATCTGGCCCGCATCCACCAGTTGAAACAGCGCTGCGACCGCCAGAAGCGTGACGCCGATGGCGATGATCTCTTCGCGCGCGACCGCATCAGGGGCCAGAAAGCCCGAGATGAGGAGTTCCGGCAGGGTGAGAAACAGGATCACGGTCAGGACCACGAACAGCATGGACAAGGCGAAGGCGGCCTGACCGCCGCGCCCCAAGCCCTCCATATCGCCGCGGCCCAGCGCCCGCCCTGCCCGGATCGTCGCTGCCTGACTGAGGCCGACATGCACCATGAACGTGCCCGAGGCGATCTGCAGGGCGATCCCGTGGGCGGCAAGCGGCAGCGTCCCCAAAAGCCCCATCAGCACCGCCGATGCCGCGAAGAGGCCCGTTTCCGCGAGATTGGTCAGGCCGATCGGCCAGCCCAGACGGAATACCTCGCCAAAGGCAGGCCAGTCGGAATTCCAGATCCGCTGAAACAGCGCATAGTGCACAAGAGCGGGATGGAAGCGCACGTAGAGCCCGATGGCCAGCAGCGAGGCCAGATGGGTCAGCAGCGAGGCCAGCGCCGCGCCGCGGATCCCCAGTTCCGGCATACCGAGATTGCCGAAGATCAGGACCCAGTTCAAAGCCGCGTTCACCCCGACACCGGCCACGGTCACCCAGAACACGATCTGGGTGCGCTCCAGCGCGGAGAGCTGGCTTTTCAGGACCATCACCAGAAGCGCGGGAAACAGGCCGAACCCGGCGATCCGCAAATAGTCCTGCGCCAGTGCGGCAAGGGTCTCCTGCTGTCCGAGCGCGCGCAGGATCGGGTCGGACCAGATCATGAAGGGCAGCAGGGCCGCGGCATAGAGCACCGAGAGCCACAGCCCCATCCGCGTCACCCGGCGCACCCGTTGCGCATCGTCGCGCCCGGCCGCCTCGGCCACCATCGGCATCACCGCGAAGGCAAAGCCCGCCCCGACGATGAAGACCACGAAAAAGAAGGACGTCGCCAGAACCGAGGCCGCCAGAACGGTGACGTCATACCACCCCAGCATGATCGTATCGACCAGCCCGACCGCGAACTGCGCCAGATGCGAGCCCACCAGCGGCAGGCCGAGCACGAGAACCGCGCGGATATGTTGCCTGAAAGTCATCCGGCCCCGACGTTCCTGTCCATGAGGTGGCCTGTCCAACAGATGGCATGCCCAAGGTTGAAATCTGCACAGCGTGATACTGCCGCATGTCGCAGGGATCGTGGCGCACTCTGTTCGCCGCGTCTACAGCGATGCGGCCGCGATCGCCAGCCTTGCCAAATAGCTGCGCCGGTAAAAAGCGCGTGCAGGCTTGTGCGGGGGCCCAATAGTCGGTTGCAGCGCCTTGCGATTGAAGGCATGCACGGCCCCGACAGAACGTGAGTGAGCTCACTGCACACAGGGAAGGGCGCGAGATGATCGAACGCATGGAAACCGGGGTCAGATCCTCGAAAATCGTGAAGCATAACGGGGTGGCCTACATCACCGGGCAGGTTGGCGAAGGCGACACCATTCAGGCCCAGACCGAAGAATGCCTGCGGCGGCTCGAAGCGCTGCTCATTCAGGCGGGCTCTTCGCGCAAGCAGATGCTGCGCGCCACGATCTGGCTGGCCGATATGAGCGACTTTGCGGGTCTCAACGAGGTCTGGAATGCGTGGGTGCCCGAGGGCCATGCCCCGGCCCGCGCCTGCGGTGAGGCGAAACTGGCCCGCCCCGAACTCAAGGTCGAGATCATCGTGGACGCCGCCTACGACTGAGCCGGCAGGCCGGCAGACCGCAGGGACGTTTCAGCGCATCTTATCGCTGGGCCGCCCTCTGGACGCCCGTCGGATTAATCCTTATATCTTTACTCAACTATCCCACTCAGGTGTAAAGAATGAACCAACCGACCGAACAGCTCGAAGGTGCGCCGCTTATCACGCCTTCGACGACAGACCATCCGCTCTATGACACGGTCGTTGAGGCCTGCCGGAGCGTATATGACCCGGAAATTCCGGTGAACATCTACGACCTCGGCCTTGTTTATACGATTGATATCAATGCAGAAAACGAAGTTTCTGTTATCATGACCCTGACCGCGCCCGGCTGCCCTGTGGCCGGTGAGATGCCCGGCTGGCTGGCCGAGGCGATCGAGCCGCTGGCGGGCGTCAAGCAGGTCAATGTCGAGATCACATGGGACCCGCCCTGGGGCATGGAAATGATGAGCGACGAAGCCCGTCTGGAACTGGGGTTCATGTGATGTTCGGCATTCCCGGCAAACAGGCTGTCACTATGACGCAGGCCGCGGCCACGCAGATTGCGAAGCTGATGGCCAAGGACGGCCACAAGGGGCTGCGCATCGGCGTCAAGAAGGGCGGCTGCGCGGGCATGGAATACACGATGGACTATGTCGATGAGGTCGATCCTCATGACGAGGTCGTGGAACAGGACGGCGCGCAGGTGATGATTGCTCCGATGGCGCAGATGTTCTTGTTCGGCACCCAGATCGACTACGAGGTCAGCCTGCTGGAATCCGGATTCAAGTTCAACAACCCCAATGTCTCGGAAGCCTGTGGCTGCGGCGAGTCGATCAAGTTCGACGAAAGCCTGTTCGAGAAGTGAGCGTCAGCGACGCTGACATCGCCTTTGCCCGAGACCTGTTTTCCCCGCTCGGCCGGATTACGCATCGCAAAATGATGGGCGGCGCCACGCTTTATGCCGATGGTGCCCTCTTCGCGCTGGTGAATGGCGACGGCGCGATATATCTGCGGGCCAAGGACGCGCTGGCAGAACACCTGTCCGCGGAAGGCTCTGCCCAGTTCACCTATACGCGCGACGACGAGACGATCGCCATGGGATACTGGTCGCTGCCCGACAGCGCTCTTGACGATCCCGAAGAGGCGGCCATGCTGGCGCGACGGGCAGTGACGGAAGGATAGACAGGAATGCGCAGAAAACTTGCGGCGGGCAACTGGAAGATGAACGGTCTGGAGGCCGATCTGGAAGAGTTGACCAAGCTGTGTGCGCTGCATCCCGAACCGGCGGTGGATCTGATGATCGCGCCGCCTGCCCCGCTGATCTCGAGCGCGGTGGTTCATGTGGGCGTGCATCCGCTGGCCATTGGCGGGCAGGACTGCCATCCGGAGGTCTCCGGCGCCCATACTGGCGATATCTCTGCGGTGATGCTCAAGGATGCCGGCGCGAGCCATGTCATTCTGGGCCATTCGGAGCGCCGCGCCGATCATGGCGAGGGCGATGCGCTGGTGCGGGCCAAGACCCGGGCCGCGCACCGCGCCGGGCTGAGCGCCATTGTCTGTGTGGGCGAAACGCTGGAAGAGCGCGACAGCGGTGAGACGCTGGAGGTGATCGGCGCGCAGATGCAGGGCTCGCTACCGGACTTGATCAGCGCGACCAAAACCGTGCTGGCCTATGAGCCCGTCTGGGCGATCGGCACCGGCAAGATCCCGACCCTCAAGGAGATCGGGCAGGTGCATGTTTTCATGCGCAACGCGCTTGAGGCGCGCTTTGGCGCGGAGACCGCCGGACGGGTGCGCCTGCTCTATGGCGGTTCGGTCAAGCCGTCCAATGCCGCCGATATCTTTGCCGTGCCGGATGTGGACGGGGCGCTGGTGGGTGGCGCATCGCTCAAGGCGGAGGATTTCACGGCAATCATTTCCGCACTGGAAGAGGCCGCCGAGTAAACTCCGGCATAAACTCCGACATAAACTCCAGCACCAACACAGGCCGCGTTGCGCTGGCTGCGACGTGCCTCCGGCGGGGATATTTAAAGAGACCTGAAAGCGGTCAGGCTGTGGCGGGGAAGACGAAACAGCGATCGCGGCGCATGGTCAGCCAGAGCGGTGTGCCCGGTTTGGGCAGGAACACCGCCGGCACCGTGGCCTTCAGCTGCGAGTCGTCGTAATCCATCCGGAATTCCACGAGGCTTTCGCGGCCCATGAAGCGGGCCCGCTCGACGCGGGCGCGGGCCGGCACGCCTTCTTGCGGGGTCGGGTTCGGGCCGCGGCCCTGCCGGTCGAAATCAATCCGCAGGTGCTGGGGCCGGATGATGATATCAACCGCCGCCCCGTCCGCGTGGCCCGGTGTCAGGAACTGCCCGAAGGGGGTGTCCGTCAGGGCGCCGTTGGACTGGCCGCGGATCACGTTGATATCCGAGAAGAACGCCGCGGCGGCCTTGTCGACCGGGGCGTTGTAGAGGTTGTAGGGATTGCCGATCTGCACGATCTTCCCGCCGCGCATCAGCGCGATCTGGTCGGCCATGCGCATCGCTTCATCGGGCTCGTGGGTGACAAGAAGGACTGCCGCCCCTTCTTCCTTGAGCACCGACAGGGTTTCGTCGCGAATCCCGTCGCGCAGGCGGTTGTCGAGACCGGAGAACGGCTCGTCCATCAGCATGATCTTGGGACGCGGGGCGAGCGCGCGCGCCAGCGCCACCCGCTGCTGTTCGCCGCCGGAAAGCTCGTGGGGGAATTTCTCTCCGAAACTGCCCAGCCCCACACGCCCGAGCAGTTCCTGCACCCGTGCGGCCTTGACGGCCTTGTCCTCGGTCAGGCCGAACGCCACGTTCTGGGCCACGGAGAGATGCGGAAACAGCGCAAAATCCTGAAACATCAACCCGATGGCACGGTTCTCGGGCGCCACGTTTTCCGCGTCACCACAGATCAGGCAGCCCTCTTCATAGACCTCGCCCGAGTCCTGACGTTCCACGCCCGCGATGATCCTGAGCGTCGTGGACTTGCCGCATCCCGACGGGCCCAGCAGGCAGGTGACCTGCCCGGCCTCCACGCTCAGCGACAGGTCGTCGACAACGACCTGACCACCAAATCGCTTGGTGATGTTCTTGAGCTCGAGCCGTGGGATCACCGTGTTTTCACCCTTTTCCGATAGAAATGATCGGGATAACCGGCGTTAGGTAGCAGCCCGCCTGCAGGCGGGCAACCCCAAGCCGCCGGTCAGATGCCTCTAGAGGGTGGCGTTGATGGCGCCGCCGTCATGGACGATGTTCTGCCCGACGATGAAGCCTGCATGCAGCGAACACAGGAAGGCACAGGTCCGGCCGAATTCTTCCGCCGTGCCGTAGCGGCGCGCGGGGATCGTGGCCTCGCGGTTTGCCTTGGCCTGTTCCATCGAGATGCCCTGTGCTTTCGAAACGCCCTGATCGAGGCTGATCGCGCGATCGGTGGCGTGGATGCCCGGCAGCAGGTTGTTGATGTTGACGCCATGCTGGGCGACCTGCCGCGAGGTGCCGGCGACATAGCCGGTCAGGCCCGCGCGGGCCGCGTTGGACAGGCCCAGAAGCGGGATCGGCGCCTTGACCGAGCCGCTGGTAATGTTGACGACACGGCCCCAGCCGCGATCGATCATGCCCGGCAGAAGGGCTTTCATCAGCGCAACCGGGGTGAGCATGTTGCCGTCCAGCGCCTTGATGAAATCGTCCCGCTCCCAGTCGCTCCAGAGGCCCGGGGGCGGTCCGCCCGCATTGGTCACCAGGATATCGACGTCACCGGCGGCCGCGAGCACCTCGGCGCGGCCCTCCTCGGAGACGATATCGGCGGCAACAGCCGTCACCTCGACACCGAAACGCTCGCGGATCTCGGCGGCTGTGTCCTCAAGCGGGCCGGCGGTGCGCGCATTCAACACCAGATCAACCCCGGCCTCTGCCAGCGCCTGAGCGCAACCGCGCCCGAGACCCTTGCTCGAAGCTGCCACCAATGCGCGTTTGCCCTTGATCCCCAAATCCATCTGATGCCCTCCGCTCGTTCATGGAAATTCCGCCCCCTGCTATCATCCTGCAGGGAGGCGCGAAAGACCCGTTTGCCAAATCCGCACCGCTTGCGATTGCGCTTGGCCGGTCTGGCGCTTATATCGCGAGCCATGCTGGACCGCGCTTCAAACAAACCCGTTCTGCCGCCCGAAATTGCCCGGCGGCGCACCTTTGCCATCATCTCGCATCCCGATGCGGGCAAAACCACGCTGACCGAGAAGTTCCTGCTTTACGGCGGCGCGATCCAGATGGCCGGACAGGTGCGCGCCAAGGGCGAGGCGCGCCGGACGCGCTCGGACTTCATGAAGATGGAACAGGATCGCGGGATCTCGGTCTCGGCCTCCGCCATGTCGTTCGATTTCGGCACGCACCGGTTCAATCTTGTCGACACGCCCGGCCACTCGGATTTCTCGGAAGACACCTACCGCACGCTGACGGCGGTGGATGCGGCCGTGATGGTGATCGACGGCGCCAAGGGCGTGGAGAGCCAGACCCGCAAACTGTTCGAGGTTTGCCGTCTGCGCGACCTGCCGATCTTGACCTTTTGCAACAAAATGGACCGTGAAAGTCGCGATACCTTCGAGATTATTGACGAAATCCAAGAAAACCTCGCCATCGACGTGACACCGGCCAGCTGGCCCATCGGTATGGGGCGCGATTTCGTCGGATGCTACGATCTGCTGCATGACCGGCTGGAACTGATGGACCGTGCGGACCGCAACAAGGTGGCCGAGAGCATCGAGATCAACGGGCTCGACGATCCGAAACTGGCCGAACATGTTCCTGCCGAACTCTTGGAGACCTTCCTCGAAGAAATCGAGATGGCCCGCGAATTGCTGCCCCCGATGGACGAGCAGGCGCTGCTTGACGGCACGCTGACCCCGATCTGGTTCGGCTCGGCGATCAATTCCTTCGGCGTTCAGGAACTGATGACGGGAATTGCCGAGTTCGGCCCGGAGCCGCAGCCGCAAAAGGCGCAGTCCCGCCAGATTTCGCCCGAAGAAAGCAAGGTCTCGGGATTTGTCTTCAAGGTGCAGGCCAATATGGACCCCAAGCACCGCGACCGCGTGGCCTTTGTGCGCATGGCATCGGGGCACTTCAAACGCGGCATGAAACTGACCCATGTCCGCTCGAAAAAGCCGATGGCGATCTCCAACCCGGTGCTGTTTCTGGCCAGCGACCGCGAATTGGCGCAGGAAGCGTGGGCCGGAGACATCATCGGCATTCCCAACCACGGGCAGTTGCGGATCGGCGATACGCTGACCGAAGGCGAAGCGCTGCGGGTCTCGGGCATTCCTTCGTTTGCACCGGAGCTTTTGCAGAACTGCCGTGCGGGCGATCCGCTCAAGGCAAAGCATCTGGAAAAAGCGCTGATGCAGTTTGCCGAGGAAGGCGCGGCCAAGGTGTTCAAGCCTGCGATCGGCTCTGGCTTCATCGTGGGCGTCGTGGGCGCGCTGCAATTCGAGGTTCTGGCCAGCCGGATCGAGTTGGAATATGGCCTGCCGGTGCGGTTCGAAGCTTCGCAGTTCACCTCCGCGCGCTGGGTCACGGGGCCCAAGGACGCTGTGGATAAGTTTGTGAATGCCAATAAGGGCCATATCAGCCACGACAATGACGGCGACATCGTCTACCTGACCCGCCTTCAGTGGGACATCGACCGCATTGAACGCGATTATCCGGAGGTCACGCTGAGCGCGACCAAGGAGATGATGATCTAGGAAGACCCTGCCCCGACAGGACCGCGCGCACGCCGTCTGTCCGGGGCCGGACCACCCGCCGATGCGACATGGACAAGCGTGATGCGCCGCGTGCGCACCCAAGGGTCAGGCGCCTTCAGAATTTCCGAGCAGGACAGACGGGGCTTTGCTGCGACACAGCGTCCCGGTCGGCTGCGGTGCGCGCCGCAGGGCATTCGGTGCAAACCCCGGTTGGAGCGTCCTCAGCCCGCACCCCGGGCCCGAGGCCTGAAAATAAGGTGCATGAGGAATGAGGGGCGAATTCCACTTAGCCTGCGGGACGAACGCGCCGACCCATGCTGCTCAGCAGCAACGCGGGTCCCGGCGCGGCGCTTTGCGTGTTGTTGTAAGAACTACTTCAAGGAAAACAGGGGCTTGCGCATGCGCGCGTTTGCAGAGCGACAGGCGGGTTTCACGACGCGCGGCACCTGCCCCGCGCGTGATTGTTTCCAATTCGTCATCAATCATTTCCAATCTTAAAACAACCCGGGCGCTAAGACCCTTTTGCGGGCTGCGCAGGTCACTCTCTTCACGCCCACAGTGGCAGGCCAGCGCCGATCAAAAAGGTCTCATTCATTGACCAACCCCCTATATTGAGCTACATGCAGCGCACCTGTGGAAAACGTCCACGGGCCGACGCAGGGACGCGTTGGAACCTGCGTCCCAAAAACATTGCCGCACCGAACGACCGGAGCCGCATCTCTTTTTGGATATACATGACTAAATTTAGCGACCTCAAACTGCACGCCAAAGTTCTCAAGGCGATTGACGAAGCCGGTTACACCGAGCCGACCCCCATTCAGGCCGGCGCCATCCCCCCTGCCCTCGAAGGCCGCGATGTTCTTGGCATCGCCCAGACCGGAACCGGCAAGACCGCCAGTTTCACGCTGCCGATGATCACGGCGCTCAACCGCGGCCGCGCCCGCGCCCGGATGCCGCGCAGCCTTGTGCTGGCGCCCACGCGCGAGCTGGCCGCACAGGTGGCCGAGAACTTCGACACCTATGCGAAATACACCAAGCTCACCAAGGCGCTGCTGATCGGCGGGGTCTCCTTCAAGGAGCAGGACGCGCTGATCGACCGCGGTGTGGACGTGCTGATCGCAACCCCGGGCCGTCTGCTCGACCATTTCGAACGCGGAAAGCTGATCCTGTCGGACGTGAAGATCATGGTGGTCGACGAGGCCGACCGGATGCTCGACATGGGCTTCATTCCCGATATCGAGAAGATCTTCCAGCTGACGCCATTTACCCGCCAGACGCTGTTTTTCTCAGCCACCATGGCCCCGGAGATCGAACGGATCACCAACACGTTCCTGTCGAACCCCGAGCGGATCGAGGTGGCGCGTCAGGCCACGACCTCCGAGACGATCACCCAGACGGTCTACGAGCTGCCCGCATCGCGGCGCGACGCACAGGCCAAGGCCAAACGCGATTTTCTGCGCCGCCTGATCGAGCAGGAAGGCGATGCGGTGACCAACGGCATCATCTTCTGCAACCGCAAGGTCGACGTGGACATCGTCGCCAAGTCCTTGAAAAAGCACGGCCACGATGCCGAGCCCATTCACGGAGATCTGGACCAGTCGCACCGGATGCGCACACTGGACGGGTTCCGCGATGGCAATATCCGCTTCCTCGTGGCCTCTGACGTGGCGGCCCGTGGTCTCGACATTCCCAATGTGAGCCACGTGTTCAACTTCGATGTGCCCAGCCATTCGGAGGACTATGTCCACCGGATCGGACGCACGGGGCGCGCCGGTCGCACCGGCACGGCCATGATGATCGCCACCACCAAGGACGACAAACTGCTGGCCGCGATCGAGAGCCTGATCAAGACCGAGATCCCGCGCGGCGACACCGGCAAAGCGGAAAAGGAAGCCGCTCCCGCCGAAGCCGAGGCGCAGGCAGAGGAAAAGCCCAAAACGCGTGCCCGCCGCCCGCGCCGCTCCTCCCGCTCGAAAGCGGCCGAAGAGGCAGCGCCCGAGGCCGAAGCCGCAAAGACCCCGGAAGACACCGACGCGCAGTCAACGGCAGAGCCGGACACGGGCCCTCAGGACGAGAAGGTCGCGAAAGACGATAAAAAGGCCGAGAAGCCTGCGGCAGCGGAGGCCAAGCGGTCATCGCGCTCCCGCGGTGGGCGCGGCCGGGGCCGCGGCAAGCAGGACGGCGGCCCGCAGGTCGTCGGACTTGGCGACCATCTGCCTGATTTCATTGCACAAAGCTTCGAAGAGCGCCGGACCCAGTAAGCGGGACCCAGCACGCAAATAAAACAGCCCGGCGGCGCGCCATTGGCGCCCGCTCAGGCCGCCAGGCGCGAGATCAGAACGATCACTTCTGGCTTCTTGCCGATCTCTTTCTGGCTGGCCTGCCGCACGATCCGGCGGATCGCCTCCTCCAGCTTGTCATCATTCATGATGGTCCGGCTGTCGGCGCGGCCGAGGAACTGGCCCACATCCTCTTCCAAGATCTCGGCCAGCGGTGCTTTCGACAGGCCAACCTCCGGCAGGCCTTTCAACTCACACCACGCATCCAGAAGCGGCTCGTCATCCTCGTCGATCAGGATCCCGATCACGACGGTGCCGTTCAGCGCCATGCGGATCCGGTCGCGCACGATCCCGTCCAGCGCCCCGATCTGCACCGATCCGTCGAGATAGAGCCGGCCGGTTTCGACAAACTCCACCACCTCGGGGCGGTTCCCGTCCAGCGCCACCATGGTTCCGTTGGGGGCAATGACCGACGCGATGCCGCCGGCCTCTCCCAGCTTGGCATGTTCACGCAGCATGCGGTGTTCGCCATGCATCGGCACGAGGATCTGGGGTTTCACCAGAGCGTGCATTTCCTCGAGATCCGGCCGGTTGGCGTGGCCCGAGACATGGATATCGGCCATCCGGTCATCGATCACGTCCACGCCCATTTCGCTGAACGCGTTGACGATCCGGCCGACCGACACCTCGTTGCCGGGGATGGTTTTGGAGGAGAACAGGAACAGATCGCCCTCTTTGAGCGTCAGGCCCTGATATTTGCCACGGGACAGCTGCGCGGAGGCCGCGCGCCGCTCTCCCTGCGATCCGGTGGCCAGCAGCATCAGGTTGGAGCGCGGGATATCCTTTGCGTCTTCGGGCGAGACGACCTTCGGGAAATCCGTGATCACGCCGGTCTCGACCCCCGCCTCGATCATGCGGCGCATCGCACGGCCCAGAAGCACGACGGAGCGCCCCGCCGCCCGTCCGGCATCGGCCAGCGTTTTCACCCGCGCGATATTGGACGCAAACGTGGTGGCCACGACCATTCCCTCGGCCTCGGCCACGATCTTTTCGATATTCGGGCCGACACTGGCCTCGGACCGGCCGGCATGGGGAGAGAAGACATTGGTGGAATCGCAGACCAGCGCCTTGACGGGGCCAAGCTGTCCCCAGGCTGCGCGATCGAAGGGTTCGCCCAGAACCGGCGTTTCATCCAGCTTGAAATCGCCCGAATGCACGATCCGGCCCGCCGGTGTGTCGATGATCAGCGCAGAGCTTTCAGGGATCGAGTGTGACAGTGGCATGAAGCCCACCTTGAAGGGGCCGGCCTCGACCTGCTCGGGCATGGCGGAGACCGTGGTGATCTCGGTGCCGTCATAGCCGTGCTCTTCGAGTTTCAGGCGCCCGATATGGGCGGTGAACTTGCGCGCATAGATCGGGGCCTTCAGGCGCGGGTAGAGATGACCGATCGCGCCGATATGGTCCTCGTGGGCATGGGTGATGAAAATCGCGTCAAGCTGGTCGGCGCGCTGGGCGATCCAGTCGATGTCGGGGAAGATCAGATCGACCCCGGGTGAGCCGTCCATGTCGGGGAAGGTGACGCCCATATCGACCATGATGAACCGTTCTTTTCCCTTCGGCCCGTAGCCGTAGAGATACATGTTCATGCCGACTTCCCCGGCGCCGCCGAGGGGCAGGTAGACCAACGCATCGCGTGCCATCATTTTTCCCGTCTGTTATAATTGTTTATGACGACCAGCCCGTGCATGGTCAGCTCATCCTCGAATGCGTCAAACAGGGCGTCGCCCTGCTGGAACAGGGGCGCAAGCCCGCCCGTTCCGATCACCTTCATGGGGCGGTCGCGTTCCTGCTTGATCCGCTGGGTGATCCCGTTGATAAGCCCCACATAGCCCCAGAAGACACCCGATTCCATGCACGCCACGGTATTCGTGCCGATCACGTGCTGGGGCTTGCGCACATCCACATTGGGCAGCGCCGCCGCAGCCCGGTGCAAGGCCTCGAGGCTGAGGTTCACCCCCGGCGCGATCACACCGCCGATATAGGCGCCGTCCTTGGCCACCACGTCGAAATTGGTCGCGGTGCCGAAATCGACGACGATCAGGTCGCCGCCGTAAAGGTCGTGTCCGGCAACCGTGTTGGCCAGCCGGTCCGGCCCGACCTGCGTGCCGGCATCGACCCGCACATCGACGGGCAGATCACAGCCCTCCTTGCCGACAACCAGCGGGCGGCAATTGAAGTAGCGGTCGGTGAAGACCCGCAGGTTGAAGACCACGCGCGGCACGGTGGAGGAGATGATGACCTCGTCGATCTCCACATCCATGTTCTGGAACTTCATCAGCGTGGTCAGCCAGACGTAATACTGGTCCGCCGTGCGCTGCCACTCGGTCGAGGTGCGCCATGTGGCGAGAAATCTTTCCCCGTCCCAGATCGAGAAGACCGTATTGGTATTGCCGCAGTCTATGGCCAGAAGCATCGTGGTGGCTTTCTAAAAATATATGTCTGCCGCGGGGATAGCCCGGCGGCCTTGCGCGGTCTTTAGGACAAGATTGCCCTGCTCGTCCACCGTTTCAAACGTCCCCGGCAGGCTCTCACGTCCGGTGCGGGCGGTGATGACCTCGCCCAGACGGGCCGCGCGGGCCAGCCAGGCCTCGCGCACCGGGGCAAAGCCGTAGGTGGCAAAACGGGTCTCCCATTGGGCGTAGGCCGCGGCCAGCGCGGGCAGGAATTCGGTCGCGGTCAGGTAGACACCTGTTTGCGATAACGCGGTCGGGGCCACGGCACCCTGCTCGAGCCCTTCTGCGTCGGGGGCTGCGACGAGATTGACGCCGATGCCGATCGACAGGAGGTCGACCTGCCCCCCCTGCCCCTGACTTTCCAGAAGGATGCCCGCCAGCTTGCCGCCGTTGAGCAGCACGTCATTGGGCCATTTCAGGGCGAACCCGCTGCTGCGGCCGGTGAGGCTGACAAAGGCCTCGTGGAGCGCCAGCGCCGCCACGAAGGAGCGCAGCGCCACCACCTCGGCCGACGCGGACGGGCGCAGCACCAGCGTGCCCGCGAAATTGCCTTTCGGATTGGCCCAGGCGCGGCCGCGGCGCCCATGGGCGGCGGTCTGCATGTCAGCCACGATCCATGTCGGGCCGGTGAGGTCTGCGGCCCTGCGGCGGGCCTCGGCCATGGTGCTGTCGACCTTCTCCAGATGGATCAGGTCATAGCCTTCGGGCCAGTCCGGAGAACGGCTCAATTGACGAGCGTGCCCGCGGCGGCAAGGGCCAGACCCTCGATCCCAAACAGGTTGATGACACCCAGCACCATGATCGCCGCCGATCCCACCAGCAGGACACGGCCCACCAGCGGCATGGCGCTGTCGAGTGCCTCGCGCTCCTCGCCGAAATACATGAAGTAGATGATCCGCAGGTAGTAGAACGCCCCGATTACGGAGGCCAGAACACCTGCGACCGCGAGCCAGAACATACCGGCGTCCACGGCGGCCTTCAGCACGTAGAACTTGCCGAAGAAGCCCACCAGCGGCGGGATGCCGGCGAGGCTGAACAGCAGGACCAGCATGGCGAGTGCGCGGAGCGGCTCATGGCTGGAATAGCTTTGCAGGCTGTCGATATCGGTGACCGGCTGGCCGTCCTTCTCCATCGACAGGATGAAGGCGAAGGTTCCGATATTCATGGTCACGTAGATCGCCATGTAGATCAGCATGGCCTGCACGCCCTCGGCGGTGCCCGAGGCCAGCCCCATGAGGGCAAAGCCCATATGCGCGATCGACGAATAGGCCATCAGGCGTTTGATGTCGCGCTGACCGATGGCGGCAATGGCCCCAAGGAACATCGAGGCCACCGACAGGAAGGCCACGATCTGGGACCAGTCCGACACAGCGCCGCCAAACGCGTCATGCACAACGCGCGCGAAAAGCGCGATGGCTGCCACTTTCGGCGCGGTAGCGAAGAAGGCGGTGATCGGCGTGGGCGAGCCTTCGTAGACATCCGGCGTCCACATGTGGAACGGAGCAGCCGAGACCTTGAAGGCCAGACCCGCACAGATGAAGACGAGGCCAAAGAGCAGGCCGAGCGAGACGTCGCCCTCACCCAGCGTGGAGAAGATGCCCTCGAACAGCGTCGTGCCCGCGTAGCCATAGGTCAGGGAGGCGCCATACAGCAGCATGCCCGAGCTCAACGCGCCCAGAACGAAATATTTCAGGCCGGCTTCGGTGGAGCGGACACTGTCGCGGCGCAGAGCCGCCACCACGTAGAGCGACAGCGATTGCAGTTCGAGCCCCATATAGAGCGCCATCAGATCCCCTGCGGAGACCATCATCATCATGCCCGTGACCGCCAATGCGACGAGGATCGGGTATTCGAACCGGAACAGGCCGTGGCGGGTCATGAAATCCTGGCTGAGCAGCAGGATTGCGGCCGCGCTGAGCAGGATCATCACCTTGGCGAACCGGGCGAAGCCGTCATCGATGAAGGCGCCGCCAAAGGCGATGTTCACGCCCTCGCCCGACAGCCCGATCCAGGCTGCCAGCACGACAAAGAGGGCCGAGGTGGACCACAGCACCAGCGGCGCCGTCTTGTCCTTGCCGGTATAGACAGCGCCCATCAGCGCACCCATCGCGAAGACGGCGAGGATGATCTCGGGCAGGACGATGGAAAGATCAGACTGGATCATGTTCTAACGCTCTCAGTTACCGGCCACGGCCGTAAGGGCTCCGCTGTCAAGCAGGGCCGTGTCATAATTGGCGATCAGGGCCGCCACGCTGGGGCCGATCATGTCGGTGACCAGCGACGGGTAGACGCCCAGAAGGATCGTCATGAAGATCAGCGGCGCGAAGATTGCGCGCTCGCGCCGGGTCATGTCGGTGATCGATCTGAGGCTCTCCTTGATCAGGTCGCCCAGCACCACGCGGCGATAGAGCCAGAGCGCATAGGCCGCCGACAGGATCACGCCCGTGGTGGCCAGCATCGCGACCCATGTATTGACCTGGAAGATGCCCATCAGGGTCAGGAATTCACCCACGAAGCCCGAAGTGCCCGGCAGGCCGACATTGGCCATGGTGAACAGCATGAAGATCAGCGCATAGGCGGGCATCCGGTTCACCAGACCGCCATAGGCGTCGATCTCGCGCGTGTGCATCCGGTCGTAGATCACGCCCACGCACAAAAACAGCGCGCCCGAGATGAACCCGTGGCTGAGCATCTGGAAAATCGCACCATCGATGCCCTGCTGGTTCACCGCGAAGATGCCCATCGTGACGTAGCCCATATGGGCCACCGACGAATAGGCGATGAGCTTTTTCATGTCGCTTTGCGCCAGTGCCACCAGCGAGGTGTAGATAATGGCGATCACGCTGAGCCAGAGCACCAGCGGGGCCATGATCTCCGAGCCCACGGGGAACATCGGCAGGCTGAAGCGCAGGAAGCCGTAGCCGCCCATTTTCAGCAGGATGGCCGCCAGCACCACGGAGCCCGCGGTGGGCGCCTGCACGTGCGCGTCGGGCAGCCATGTGTGCACCGGCCACATCGGCATCTTGACCGCGAAGCTTGCAAAGAAGGCCAGCCACATCAGCGTCTGCGCCCCGCCGATCACCTGGATGCCCAGAACGCTGAAGCTCTCGGAGCCGAAGCTGTGGTTCATCAGCGACGGGATATCCGTTGTGCCCGCGTCGATATACATCGCGATCATCGCAACCAGCATCAGGACCGAGCCGAGCAGCGTGTAGAGGAAGAACTTGAACGACGCGTAGATCCGGTTCGCCCCGCCCCAGATGCCGATGATCAGGAACATCGGGATCAGGCCGGCTTCGAAGAACAGGTAGAACAGGATCAGGTCGAGCGCGCAGAACACGCCGAGCATCAGCGTTTCCAGCAGCAGGAACGCGATCATGTAATCCTTCACGCGGTGGGTCACCTCCCAGCAGCTGGCAATCACCAGCGGCATCAGGAAGGTGGTCAGCAGCACGAAGGTGATCGAGATCCCGTCGACGCCCATCTTGTATTGCAGGCCGAGCAGCCAGTCGCGCTCTTCGACGAACTGGAAGCCCGTATTGGCCGGATCGAACCCGGTATAGAGGAAGATCGACAGCACGAAGGTGGCCGAGGTTGCAATCAGGGCCAGCCACTTGGCATTGCGTTGCGCGGCCTCGTCCTCGCCCCGCAGGAACAGCGCCAGGATCAGCGCCGCCACCAGCGGCATGAAGGTGATGATGGAGAGAAGATTTTCCATTATTCCGCTCCCAGCCCGATCGCGAACCACGTGATCAGGACCACGATCCCGATCACCATGGCGAATGCGTAGTGGAACATGAAGCCGGACTGGGCCCGGCCGGCCAGACGCGTGAAGAACGGCACGATCCCCATGGCAAGCCCGTTGATCGCCCCGTCGATGACGTTGCCGTCACCGCGGGTCCACAGGAACCGGCCAAGCCATTTTGCGGGCCGCACGAAGATTACGTCGAAAAGCTCGTCGAAATACCACTTGTTCAGCAGGAACAGGTAAAGCGGACGCTGGCTGGCGGCCAGCCGCCCCGGCAGTGACGGGTTGCGGATGTAGAACAGCCACGCCGTTGCCAGACCGATCAGCATCGCTATGAAGGGCGACACCTTCACCCATTTCGGAGCGTAATGCGCGTCATGCAGCACGTGGTTGTCGGGATGCATGTAAATCGCACCCTGCCCCGGGGGCGGCCCGGTCAGCTCGCCGTCATGGGACCCGCCGTGATCATCCGCCTTCTTGGCGCCGTGATCGCCGCTGTCGGAGGCCGCAACCGCCGCGAGGCTGAGCGTCTCGGGCGCGAGGATCGCATGCTGTTCGCCGGTGATCCCGAAGAACTTCTGCACATCCGGCGTGTCGCCGAAGAACGGCTTGACGAAGACCATGCCGGAGAACACCGCGCCCACGGCCAGCACCGCCAGCGGCACCAGCATCGTGGAGGGGCTTTCATGGGCATGTTCATGGGTATGCTTGTCGCCCCGCTCGGTGCCGTAGAAGGTCATGAACATCAGGCGCCACGAATAGAAGCTGGTAAACATGGCCGCGATCACGAGGATCCAGAAGGCATAGCCGGAGCCTCCCGCCCAGGCGCTCTCGATGATCGCGTCTTTCGACAGGAAGCCCGCAAAGCCGACATAGGTCAGCGGGATGCCGACGCCGGTGATGGCCAGCGTGCCGATCATCATCGCCCAGAACGTGTAGGGCACTTTCTTGCGCAGGTTGCCGTAGTTGCGCATGTCCTGCTCGTGATGCATCGCGTGGATCACCGAGCCCGCGCCAAGAAAGAGCATGGCTTTGAAGAAGGCGTGGGTCAGCAGGTGGAACATCGCCACCGAGTAGACGCCGACGCCGGCAGCCACGAACATGTAGCCCAGCTGCGAACAGGTCGAATAGGCGATGACGCGTTTGATGTCGTTTTGCACCAGACCCACGGTGGCGGCAAAGAACGCTGTCGTTGCCCCCACGATCACGATGAACTGCTTGGCCTCGGGCGCGAACTCGATGAGCGGCGACATCCGGCAGACGAGGAAGACCCCCGCCGTCACCATGGTCGCGGCATGGATCAGCGCCGAGACCGGTGTCGGGCCTTCCATCGCGTCCGGCAGCCATGTGTGCAGGAACAGCTGGGCCGACTTGCCCATGGCGCCCACGAACAGCAGGAAGGCCAGAAGGTTGGCCGCGTTCCACTCCGACCACAGGAAGGTCAGTTGCGTCTGCGCAAGCTCTGGCGCTGCTGCGAATATGTCGGAGAAATTGATCGAGTCGACGAGCAGGAAAATCCCGAAAATGCCGAGCGCGAAGCCGAAATCGCCCACGCGGTTCACCACGAAGGCCTTGATCGCGGCGGCATTCGCCGTGGGCTTGCGGTAGTAGAACCCGATCAGCAGGTAGGAGGCGACGCCCACGCCCTCCCAGCCGAAGAACATCTGCACGAGGTTGTCCGCCGTCACCAGCATCAGCATCGCGAAGGTGAAGAAGGAGAGGTAGGCAAAGAAGCGTGGCCGGTAGCTCTCGCCCTCGCGGAAGTTCTCGTCATGGGCCATGTAGCCGAACGAATAGAGATGCACGAGCGCCGAGACGGTCGTCACCACGATCAGCATGGTCGCGGTCAGCCGGTCGAGCCGGATCGCCCAGCTTGTGTCGAGCGTGCCGGACTGGATCCAGCGCAGGATCTCGATCTGCTGGGTCGTGCCGTCAAAGGTGAGAAAGACGATCCAGCTCAGCACCGCTGCGAGGAACAGAAGAGACGTCGCCACGATACAGGCGGCCTTCTCGCCGATGAATTTCCATCCGAAGCCGCAGATCAGGGCGCCGATGATGGGGGCGAAGAGGATGATGGTTTCCATGAGTGCGTCAGCCCTTCATCACATTGACGTCTTCGACGGCAATGGTGCCGCGATTACGGAAGAAACAAACCAGGATGGCGAGACCGATGGCCGCCTCCGCCGCCGCAACGGTCAGCACGAAGAGCGTGAAGACCTGTCCGACCAGATCGCCAAGGAAGCTGGAGAACGCGACGAGGTTGATATTGACCGCCAGAAGCATCAGTTCGATCGACATCAGGATGATGATGACGTTCTTGCGGTTCACGAAGATGCCGAAGATGCCGATCACGAAAAGCGCGGCTGCGACGGTGAGGTAATGTTCCAGTCCGACCATGATTACAGCCCCTGCCCCGGTTTGACGTCCTTCAGCTCCATCTGCTTTGCCGGATCACGGTAGATCTGGCTCAGGATGTCCTGACGCTTGATATCCACGCGGTGGCGCAACGTGAGCACGATCGCTCCGATCATCGCCACCAGCAGGATCAGGCCCGCGGCCTGGAAGAGATAGATATACTTGGTGTAAATCAGCTGCCCGAGAGCGGCCGTGTTCTGGGTTTCAGACAGGGGCGGCGCAACCGCATCGCGCAGCGCGGTGGCGTTTTCGGCGGTCTCCCAGACCCCGAAGACCAGCGCCAGCTCCATCAGGAGGATCACGCCGATCAGGCCCGCCAGCGGCACGAACTTGGCCAGTTCACCGCGCAGTTCCGCGAAATCGACATCGAGCATCATCACCACGAAAAGGAAGAGCACCGCGACCGCGCCCACATAGACGATGATCAGCAGCATCGCCACGAACTCCGCGCCCAGAAGCACGAAGAGCCCGGCGGAACTCAGGAAGGCCAGGATCAACCACAGGACCGAGTGCACCGGGTTGCGCGCGATCACCACGAACAACCCCGATGTCACGACCGTGATCGCGAAAAGATAAAATGCGAAATCCGCAAACCCCATCAGCTTTCCCCTTCCTGCGGCGCGTCCAGCACCTCGGTGGCAAGTTCCATCGCCTTGCTCATCGCCGGCACGCCGCCAAACATCGCGGCCTGCGCGATGGTCTCGGCAATTTCCTGTTTCGTGGCCCCTGCTTCGACCAGATGGCGCACCGTGATGCGGATCTGCGCCTCGGCCTGCGCGCCCTGAATGGTCAGCCCGGTCAGGGTCAGCAAGAGCCGTGTCTTGGCATCCAGCCCATCGGGGCTCAGCCCCTTGCCCATGAATTGCTCCATCAGCTCCGCCGGCATGGTCGGCATCATCGCCTCGAAACCCTTGGGCGTGAAATTCTCCAACGCAGGGCTGACCGCCTTGGCCCATTCCTGACCCATGGCCATCATCTGCTCAAAAGGGGTTTTCGGATCGCTCATCTGTAGGGGGCATCCATCTCTAGGTTACGGGCGATCTCGGCCTCCCAGCGCTCCCCGTTTTCCAGAAGCTTGGCCTTGTCGTAATACAGCTCCTCGCGGGTCTCGGTGGCGAATTCGAAATTCGGGCCTTCGACGATGGCATCAACCGGGCAGGCTTCCTGACAGAAGCCGCAATAGATGCATTTGGTCATGTCGATGTCATAGCGCGTGGTGCGCCGCGAGCCGTCATCGCGCGGCTCGGCGTCGATCGTGATCGCCTGCGCCGGACAGATCGCCTCGCACAGCTTGCAGGCAATGCAGCGCTCTTCCCCGTTGGGGTAGCGGCGCAGCGCGTGCTCGCCGCGAAAGCGCGGGCTCAGCGGGCCTTTTTCATGCGGGTAGTTCACCGTGGCCTTGGGGGCGAGGAAATACTTCATCCCCAGACCGAACCCTTTGAAGAAGTCCAGCAGAAGGAAGTATTTGGCAAATCTCGAAACGCTTACGGACATATTACCCTCCCACGGTCCAGCGGGCATAGGCTCCGCCGAAGGCACCGTATTGTGCGAAGAAAGCCACGATCACGACCCAGGCGAGGCTGAACGGCAGGAACACTTTCCAGCCCAGACGCATCAGCTGGTCGTAGCGGTAGCGGGGCACGATGGCCTTGACCATCGCGAACATGAAGAAGAACACGGCCATTTTGCCGACCATCCAGAGCGCGCCATCCGCAACGCCCGGGATCGGCGACAGCCAGCCGCCGAAGAAGAGCAGCGTGATCAGCGCGCACATCAGGAAGATGGCGATATATTCGCCGGCCATGAACAGCAGGAACGGGGTCGAGGAATATTCGACCTGGTAGCCCGCCACGAGTTCCGATTCCGCTTCGGGAAGGTCAAAGGGCGGCCGGTTGGTCTCGGCCAGCGCCGAGATGAAGAACAAGAAGACCATCGGCAGGTGCGGCAGCCAGTACCACGAGAAGAACCCGTAAGCCCCGTCCTGCGCCCGCACGATATCGCCGAAATTGAGCGATCCGGTCGACAGCACGACCCCGATGATGATCAGGCCGATCGAAACCTCGTAGGAGATCATCTGCGCGGCGGATCTCAGCGAGCCGAGGAACGGGTATTTCGAGTTCGAAGCCCAGCCCCCCATGATCACGCCGTAGACCTCGAGCGAGCCGATCGCGAAGACATAGAGAATGGCCACATTCAGGTCGGCCAGCACCCATGTGTCGTTGAACGGGATCACCGCCCAGGCGATCATGGCCAGCACGAAGGAGACCAGCGGCGCCAGCATGAACACGGTCTTGTCCGCGCCGGCGGGGATGACGATCTCCTTGACCACGTATTTCAGGGCGTCGGCCACCGTTTGCAGCAGTCCGAACACGCCCACGACATTGGGCCCGCGGCGCATCTGGACGGCGGCCCAGATCTTGCGGTCCCCGTAGACGAGAAACAGCAGCGAGACCATGACGAAGCCGATCACGGCGAGGCATTGCGCCACGATGATCAGGGCGATCCCCGGTCCAGTTGTCAGAAACTCAGCCATCTTCCCTCACATCGCCCATCGCGTCGTTGGTAGTGTTATCCGGGCACAGTGTGCGCCCTTGAATTCGGTCTCGATCGCACGCGACCCTTGCGGCGCGGTCCGCGCCTTCGTGTTAACCGCATCGCCGCGCCAGACACCAGCCTCGCGCGCGCAGTTCGCCGCGATTTGTGGCGCAATTCCGCACCCGTGGCGCGATATGATGGCCGCTCTGTCCATCATTCGGCCGCCAGAGCCGCGCCGGCGCGGGCTTTTGCGTTGGCGCTGAGCTCGGCCATCAGCTGGCTGGCCCGCCCGATCGGGTTGGTCAGGTAGAAATCCGTCACCGCCGCCGCGAAAGCACCTTTGCCCAGCGCATCGGCCGCGAGCGGCTGCATCGCATTTTCCGGAACCGTGTTGATGGCGGCCAGATGCGGAACCTCGGCCACAAGCGCACTGCGCAGCTGCGCAAGGCTGTCATAGGGCAAGGTTGCCCCCATCTCGGCGGAGAGCGCCCGCAAGATGGCCCAGTTCTCTTTCGCCTCGCCCGGCGCAAAGCCCGCGCGCAGCGCCAGCTGCGGCCGGCCTTCGGTGTTCACGAACAGGCCCTGTTCCTCGGTATAGGCCGCGCCCGGCAGAATGATATCCGCCCGATGCGCGCCGCGGTCGCCATGGCTGCCCTGATAGATCACGAAGGGGCCCTCTGCGATCTCGACCTCGTCGGCCCCCAGATTGTAGATCACCTCGGCCCCGTCGAGGGCTGCGTTGAGGCCGCCCTCGGTGGTGCAGCCCGCGTCCATCGCGCCGACACGGCCCGCGGCGGTGTGGAGCACGAGAAGACCGGCACCGGTGGCCTCGGCCATGCCCATGGCGGCGGCCAGCACCGCTTCCCCGTCGGCACGGCGCAACGCACCCTGCCCGACCAGAATGACAGCCGGACCCTCGGAGAGGCTCTTGGCCAGGGCCTTGTCTTTTTGCAGGCGCTGCAGATCTTCCACGCTGTCGCCCAGATCGGTCACGTCATAGGTGAACGCAGCCGCAGCACCGACGCGGGTCACGCTGGCCCCGTTCATCCACGCCTTGCGGATCCGTGCGTTGAGAACCGGCGCCTCGACGCTGGGGTCGGATCCGATCATCACGATGTTGCTGGCGGTATCGATATCCTCGATGCTGGCCGTGCCCACGTAAGCCGAGCGGTTGCCCGCCGGAAGCGCCGCGCCGTCGGTCCGGCATTCGACGGAGCCGCCTTGGCCCTCGACCAGCTGCTTGAGCGCGAAAGCCGCTTCGACCGGCGCCAGATCGCCCACGAGACCGGCGACTTTCTTGTCCTTCATGGCGGCGGCAGCCAGCGACAGGGCCTCGCCCCAGCCGGCTTTGCGCAGCTTTCCGTTCTCGCGCACATAGGGCGTGTCCAGCCGCTGGCGGCGCAGCCCGTCCCACACGAAGCGGGTCTTGTCGGAAATCCATTCCTCGTTCACGCCGTCATTGTTGCGCGGCAGGATGCGCATCACTTCGCGCCCCTTGGTGTCGACGCGGATATTGCTGCCCAGCGCGTCCATCACGTCGATGGTCTCGGTCTTGGTCAGCTCCCACGGACGGGCAGTGAACGCGTAAGGCTTCGAGGTCAGCGCGCCCACGGGGCACAGATCAATGATGTTGCCCTGCAGATTGCTGTCGAGCGTTTCACCGAGATAGGAGGTGATCTCGGAATCCTCGCCGCGTCCGGTCTGGCCCATCTGGGTGATGCCCGCGACCTCGGTGGTGAACCGCACGCAGCGGGTGCAGGAGATGCAGCGCGTCATATGGGTTTCGACCAGCGGCCCCAGATCGAGATCTGTCGCGGCGCGCTTGGGCTCGCGGAACCGGCTGAAGTCCACCCCGTAAGCCATTGCCTGGTCTTGCAAATCGCATTCGCCGCCCTGATCGCAGATCGGGCAGTCGAGCGGGTGGTTGATGAGCAGGAACTCCATCACGCCTTCGCGCGCCTTCTTCACCATGGGCGAGTTCGTCTTGATCACCGGAGGCTGGCCCTCGGGGCCCGGGCGCAGGTCCTTGACCTGCATCGCGCAGGAGGCCGCGGGCTTGGGCGGTCCGCCCACCACCTCGACAAGGCACATGCGGCAGTTGCCGGCGATGCTCAGGCGCTCGTGGTAGCAGAAACGCGGGATCTCGATGCCGGCCTGCTCACAGGCCTGAATGAGCGTCAGACGCGGGTCAACTTCGATCTCTTGGTCATCGATGACGATTTTGCGGAGGTCAGACATCAGTTCATTTCGCTTTCAGAAGGACGCCGATCTGGCTCTTGCTTTCGATTTCGGCAAGGCCGGCGGTGCAGTAGGTTTCGGGGTCGTCGGCGACCACCCCGCGTGTTTCCAGATAGGCGCGGGCCTTGCCCTTCACGCGCGCCTTGTCGGGGTTGCTGTCGAGATAGGCTTCGATCTCGTCATGGTCGTAGCCAAGTTTGCGCGCGCGGTTGTAGAGCCGGCGGGCAAACCTGTAGGCGCGGAAGAACTTGGGCGAGATCGCCCCACAATTGTCCCGGATCGCATCCCCGATGGCGACGATGACCAGCCCGTTCTCGATGGTGGGATCGTCCTGCAGGGGCACGCGCGCGGAGGCGCCGGATACACCGCCCGCACTCACGGCGGCCAGAAAACCCGCGGCCAGAAGGGCCGGCAAGCGTCCTGCGGGCAGTCCGCCCCGGTGCCGATCGGCAGGATATGTCCCCACGCACACCATCCTCTACCGCGCCATACACCGTGCCGAGAAGGTCAGCGTGTCACCCGAACGGGTAAAGGCCCAGTCCTGCGTCAGCGGATCGATCGCCCAGTCCGCATCGGAGGCGCCATATTTGAAAAGGCAGTATTTCGTGGCCTCGAACCGCACGCTTTCGCGCACTGCGGCCACGCTCGCGGTCCCTGCCGAGACCGAAATGCGCATGTCACGCTTGTCTTCGCCGGTCTCCAGCTTCGCCTTGTAAGGCAGCTGGCCCTCGGTGCCCGCGCGGCTTCCTTCGTTTTGTCCGAAGAGACCGCAGCCGGCAACGCCCAGCATCAGCAGAAGGGAGATGACCACGCGCATCCGCCTACTCCGCCGCCACCGGAACGCGCTTGTGCTTGATCCGGTCCTCGATCTCGTCGCGGAAATGCCGGATCAGGCCCTGGATCGGCCAGGCTGCCGCATCGCCCAGAGCGCAGATCGTGTGGCCCTCGACCTGCTTGGTCACGTCAAAGAGCATATCGATCTCTTCGACCTCGGCCTCACCGGTGATCAGACGCTCCATCACCCGCATCATCCAGCCGGTGCCTTCGCGACAGGGGGTGCACTGGCCGCAGCTTTCATGCTTGTAGAATTTCGACAGCCGCCAGATCGCCTTGATGATGTCGGTGGACTGATCCATCACAATCACCGCGGCCGTGCCGAGCCCCGAGCCCTGCTCTCGCAGGTAATCGAAATCCATGATCGCATCGCGCATGTTCTCGCCACGGATACACGGCACCGAGGAGCCCCCGGGGATCACCGCCTTGAGATTGTCCCAGCCGCCGCGAATGCCGCCGCAATGCTTCTCGATCAGTTCCTCGAAACTGATGCTCATCGCCTCTTCCACGACGCAGGGCTGGTTCACATGGCCCGAGATCGCGAAAAGCTTTGTGCCTGCATTGTTGGGACGGCCGAAACCGGCGAACCAATCGGCGCCACGGCGCAGGATCGTCGGCACCACCGCAATGGATTCGACGTTATTGACCGTGGTCGGGCAGCCATAGAGGCCCGCCCCCGCCGGAAACGGTGGCTTCATGCGCGGCATGCCCTTGCGGCCTTCAAGGCTTTCAAGCAGCGCGGTTTCCTCGCCGCAGATATAGGCCCCGGCCCCGTGATGCAGGTAGAGATCGAAATCCCAGCCCGACTTGGCGGCATTGGGGCCCAGCAAACCGGCCTCGTAACATTCGTCGATCGCGTTTTGCAGCGCTTCCTTCTCACGGATATATTCGCCGCGGATGTAGATGTAGCAGGCATGCGCGCCCATCGCGAAAGAGGCGATCAGGCAGCCCTCGATCAGCGTATGGGGATCATGGCGCATGATCTCGCGGTCCTTGCAGGTGCCCGGTTCGGATTCGTCGGCATTGACCACCAGATAGGCCGGTCTTCCGTCGCTTTCCTTCGGCATGAAGGACCATTTCAGACCCGTCGGAAAGCCCGCACCGCCCCGGCCGCGCAGACCGGATTCCTTCATCGTCTCGACGATCTTCTCGCGGCCCTGCTGGATCAGCTTGGCCGTCCCGTCCCAGTGGCCGCGGGCCATCGCACCTTTCAGGCTACGGTCATGCATCCCGTAGAGGTTGGTGAAGATCCGGTCTTTATCTGCAAGCATTGCTCAACGCTCTCCATTGTTCCGGCGCTGCCGCCAGACCCTAAATAATACGACGAGCGCCCATATGAACGCTGCGCCTGCGGCCAGATCGAACAGGAAGGCGAAGCGCACCGGCCACCCCATCTGTCCACCGACCCACTGCGCCCCTATCCAGACGAGCATGGTGACGAAGATCACCATCGCCGCCTGGCGCGACTGTTTCACCAGCCGCAGTTCTTCCGGTGACTCAGTCATGGTTTATCTCTCAGGCTCCCTCACCACCGCCAAGCGCCTTGGCCTGCGAGACCCAGTCGTCCCGCTTGATCCGGCCTTTGAACTTGAGCCGGCTGTCGACCCACGCGATTTCCTTTTCGCCCCACGCGGAGATCTGGTCGAAATGCCAGATCCCAAGCTCGTTGAGCGTCTTTTCAAGTCCCGGACCAACCCCTTTGATCTTCTTGAGGTCATCTGCGCCCGCGCTGCGCGGCGCGCCGAGAATTTCCGGTTCACCCTCTTCAGCATCGGTCACAGGCGCCGCAGCAGGTGCAGGCTCTGGCGCAGCTTCGGGTTCAGGGGCGGTCTTGGCGGCAGGGGCCGGTGCTGCTTCCGGCGCGGCTTGGGGAGCGGCTGCCGGCGCAGGCGCTGCGGCCGGCGCGCTTTCTGCGCCCAGTGTCACGGAATTGGGGGCGGGAAGCGGTTTGCACAGGTTCCAGCTCAGGAATGCGCCGCTGATCACAAAGACAACCGCGCCGAAGAAAATCGCGCCGATCAGGCCGAAACCCGCCAGAAAATGCAGCAACGCAGCCGTCAGCGCGCCGCCCAGCAATGCGACCAGCCAGCACCCTGCGGTGCAAATCAATCCTCCGGAATTCTCATTCATTTTCGTCTCTCCCAGTCCTTACAATATACCTTTTCTCTTTCATAAGAGCTTGAAATTTATTGTTTTTATTCACCCGCAAGTTCTTTTGCCTGCGTGATCCAGTCGTCGCGTTCGATACGACCTTTAAATTTCAGCCGGGCATCCACCCATTCGATGTCTGCCTGCGTCCAGGCCGCGACCTGGTCGAAATGCCAGATCCCCAATTCGTTGAGCGTCTTTTCGAGCGCGGGTCCCACGCCCGAGATCTTCTTGAGGTCGTCTGCCCCGCCTTCGCGCGGCCCGTCCAAAATCGCGGGTGCAACCTCTGCCTTCCCGGCCCTCGGCGCCGCGCTCGCTTTTTTCGGAGCGGGTTTCTTCTTCGCGGCCGGTTTCGCGGCTTTCGCGGGCTTGGCATCGCCCGCGGGCTTGCCCGTAACCTGATTGCCCCAAGGCGCCAGCAACGGAACCTCCGTGCCGTCGATCCGCTTGACGGTATCGCCGATATCCACCGCAAGCTGGGCGCTGGCGTTATACTGCGTCTTGCCGCTGTCATATTCGGTCAGGCTGGTCAGCCCCTTGAGCGGCTCAGACGCGTAGCGGCCGTTTTGCGGCCCCGGCACAGGCACCTTGCCCGCAGCCAGTTCGTCAATGATCTCGCCCAGACGCTTGGCGGTCAGGTCTTCGTAGTAATCCTTGCCGATCTGGGCCATGGGCGCGTTGGAGCACGAGCCCAGACACTCGACCTCTTCCCAGCTGAACTTGCCATCGGCAGAGAGCGCATGGGGTTTGTCGGCGATCTTCTCGCGGCAGACGCCGATCAGATCCTCGGCGCCGCAGATCATGCAGGACAGCGTTCCGCAAACCTGAATATGTGCAACAGATCCAACGGGTTGCAGCTGGAACATGAAGTAGAACGAGGCCACTTCCAGCGCCCGGATATGGGCCAGTCCGAGCATATCGGCCACGGCTTCGATCGCCGGGCGGGTCAGCCAGCCTTCCTGTTCTTGCGCGCGCCACAAAAGCGGAATGATCGCGCTGGCCTGACGGCCTTCGGGAAACTTCGTGATCTGCGCTTCGGCCCAGGCCTGGTTGGCGGGGGTGAAGGCGAAATCATCGGGTTGATCAGGATGTAGTCGGCGCAGCATCTAGGTATCTTTCTCACGTGTGCCCCTGGTCAGGACACCTTCCCGGGCCTCGCGGCCCATGCCATATCTGAAATCCGTCGCGACCGCGTCGGCAATCCGTTCGGAGCGCAAGGCTGATCCAGTCCGGACCAGAGCAAAGTGTTGTTCCGTCTGGCGGGGATCGCCTTCAGCACCGCAGCCGGGGATCGCCCATGTGCAGGAGGGCGCGCCCACGGGATATTGCGCGCTGGCCATCACCGGTCGATCTCCCCGAAGACGACATCCATCGTGCCGATGATCGCGGAGACATCGGCCAGCTGGTGGCCCTTGCAGATGTAATCCATCGCCTGCAGGTGCAGGAACCCCGGCGCGCGCAGCTTGGCGCGGTAAGGCCGGTTGGTGCCATCGGCGACCAGATAGACCCCGAACTCGCCCTTGGGCGCCTCGACCGCGGCGTAGACCTCGCCGGCGGGGACGTGGAAGCCTTCGGTATAGAGCTTGAAGTGGTGGATGAGCGCCTCCATCGAGGTCTTCATCTCGCCACGGGTCGGCGGGGTCATCTTGCCGCGCGCCATGACATCGCCCTGCCCTTCGGGCGCCCGCATCTTCTCGATACATTGCTTCATGATCGAGACGGACTGGCGCATCTCTTCCATGCGCACGAGGTAGCGGTCGTAGCAGTCGCCGTTCTTGCCGACAGGGATCTGGAAGTCGAACTCGTCGTAGCACTCATAAGGCTGAGAGCGGCGCAGGTCCCATGCAAGCCCCGAACCACGCACCATCACGCCCGAGAAGCCCCAATCCTGAATGTCCTGCTCGGTCACGATGCCGATATCGGCGTTGCGCTGCTTGAAAATCCGGTTGTCGGTCAGAAGCCCGTCGATATCGTCCATCACCGCGGGGAAGCTCTCGCACCACGCTTCGATATCGTCGAGCAGATCGTCGGGTAGGTCCTGATGAACGCCGCCGGGACGGAAATAGGCCGCGTGCAGGCGTGCGCCGCAAGCCCGCTCATAGAAGACCATCAGCTTCTCGCGCTCCTCGAACCCCCAGAGCGGGGGCGTCAGCGCGCCTACATCCATGGCCTGCGTCGTCACGTTCAGCAGGTGGCTGAGGATCCGTCCGATCTCGGAATAGAGCACCCGGATCAGCGAGGCGCGGCGCGGCACTTCGGTCTTGGTGAGCTTCTCGATCGCCATGCACCATGCGTGTTCCTGGTTCATCGGCGAGACGTAATCGAGCCGGTCGAGATATGGCAGGTTCTGCAGATAGGTGCGGCTCTCCATCAGCTTCTCGGTGCCGCGATGCAGCAGCCCGATATGAGGATCGCAGCGCTCTACGATCTCGCCGTCAAGCTCAAGCACGAGGCGCAAAACACCATGCGCTGCAGGGTGTTGCGGCCCGAAGTTGATGTTGAAATTGCGGATTTTCTGCTCACCGGACTGGGCGTCGCGGGAGCCGTCATCATAGGTGTTTGTACGGATGTCGCCGTCCATCATTTCGCGGCCTCCTTCTCGTCCAGATGGGCCGCCGTCCGGAACACTTTGGTCAGGAGCTTCCATGTGCCCCCTTCCTTCACAAATCCCAAGTGATCCTCGTAACGCAGCGATTGCACGTCCACCCACAAATGCACGCGCGCGATCACGCCGCCCGCCACGTCAATACACAAGATCCCGTAAGAGGCCGCCTCGGCGGCGTCCCGTCCGCGCACCCGCTCGAGATAGGCGGCCTTGTCCCAGAAGGTGCTGCCATCGGGCTCGACCAGTGTCATCTGGAAGCGCTCGTGGCACATCTTCTCGAACACGTCTGCACGTGCAAAGCACACAGCCTCACCATACGCCACAGCCTGCTCCAGAATCTCCTGATATGCATCGCTGTGCCCGGTCAAGCGGCACCCCCCTCTTTTTTCTCATCGCCCGGAAGGATGTATTCGGCCCCTTCCCAAGGGCTCATGAAATCGAACTGGCGGTATTCCTGTACGAGGGTCACGGGTTCATAGACCACCCGCTTCTCGGCCTCGTCAAAGCGCACCTCGACATAGCCCGTGGTCGGGAAGTCCTTGCGCAAAGGATAGCCGCGGAACCCGTAATCGGTCAGCAGGCGGCGCAGGTCCGGATGACCGGAAAACAGGATCCCGAACATGTCGAAGACTTCCCGCTCGAACCAGTTGGCCGCGGGGAAGGACTCGGTGATCGAGGGCACGGTATCGCCCTCGCGGATCGCCATTTTCACGCGGATCCGCTGGTTCTGATACATTGAAAGGTAGTGGTAGACGACGTCGAAGCGGGCATCGCGCTCCGGGTAATCGACGGCCGTGATATCCACGAGCGTCGTAAAGCGGCAATTGCGGTCCGTCTTCAGGAACTCGGTGAAGGCCGACAGCGAGGCCGGCGCGATATTGACCGTCAACTCGCCATTGGCCACCTGCGTGGAGAGCACGCAATCGGGGCGTTTCACCTCAATATGTGCTGCGAGTTCTTCGAGCGCTTCACTCATCGTGTCATCGTCCTAACGAATAATGGTGCCGGTGCGGCGGATCTTGCGCTGAAGCTGCAGGATCCCGTAGAGCAGCGCTTCGGCCGTGGGCGGGCAACCGGGCACATACAGGTCCACCGGCACGATCCGGTCGCAGCCGCGCACAACCGAATAGCTGTAGTGGTAATAGCCGCCGCCATTGGCACACGACCCCATGGAGATCACGTAACGCGGCTCGGGCATCTGGTCGTAGACCTTGCGCAAGGCCGGCGCCATCTTGTTGGTCAGCGTGCCTGCCACGATCATCAGGTCGGACTGGCGCGGAGAGGCGCGCGGCGCGGTGCCGAAACGTTCAAGATCATAGCGCGGCATGGAAGTATGCATCATCTCCACCGCGCAACAGGCCAGCCCGAAGGTCATCCAGTGCAGCGATCCGGTGCGCGCCCAGTTGATGATGTCCTCGGTCGAGGTCAGCAGGAAGCCTTTGTCCTGAAGCTCGCGGTTGAGGTCCTGCGTGGCCACCTCGCGGTCGAACCCGGCGGTGTTGAGACCTGTCGCTACTCCCATTCCAGGGCTCCTTTTTTCCATTCATAGGCAAAGCCCACGGTCAGCACGGCCAGAAACACCATCATCGACCAGAACCCCAGCAGCCCCACATCCTGGAAGGCCACGGCCCACGGGAACAGGAACGCCACTTCGAGATCGAAGATAATGAACAGGATCGAGACCAGATAGAAGCGGACATCGAATTTCATGCGCGCGTCGTCGAAGGCGTTGAAGCCGCATTCGTAGGCGCTCACCTTCTCGGGATCGGGGTTGCGGACAGCCACCACGACGGCGGCGAGGATCAGGATAAGGCCAAGACCGATGGCCAGCCCGAGAAAGATCAGGATGGGCAGGTATTCCCGTAGAAGTTCTTCCACGTTTCTCTCCTTGGGTCGCGCGTGCGAAACGCGCGTTCTGTTGGCTGTGTGAATGTTTACGCCTGCCCCGCTTTAGGGTCAACAGAACCCGACCCCAGAAATCCGCGTATTTCATGCGAAAGGTCGGGTTCTGGCGGCATCGGGCAGCCGCGCCATGCCGCGGCGTCCGAAAATGGTATGCAATTGCATGCAAATAAGCCGCGCGGCGACTCACATGTCCGCGCGGCAGGGTTTCAGCGGTCGTGCGGCCTCAGCCGCCCGATTTGCGGCTGTCGGGATGCAGCGCCTTGCCCAGAATGTGGTCGTCGCGGTGAATCACCTGACCGCCGCGCCCCACGATCAGCGGATCCGGCCCCTGAACGATGTCATGGTCCTTGCCCGGGTATTCGAGGCTTGCGAGGAAGTGCTGCATGCAGTTGAGCCGCGCGCGTTTCTTGTCGTTGGACTTGATGATGGTCCAGGGCGCGTCGGCGGTGTCTGTGTAGAAGAACATCGCCTCCTTGGCCTCGGTGTAATCATCCCACTTGCTCAGCGAGGCCTTATCGATCGGGCTGAGCTTCCAGCGCTTCAGCGGATCGGTTTCGCGGCTCTTGAAGCGGTTTCGCTGTTCGTCCTGCGTGACCGAGAACCAGTATTTGTAGAGGCGGATGCCCGAGCGCACGAACATCCGTTCCAGCTCCGGGGTCTGGCGCATGAATTCCAGATACTCGGTGGGCGAGCAGAACCCCATCACCCGCTCGACGCCGGCGCGGTTATACCAGGAGCGGTCATAGAAAACCATTTCACCCACGGTGGGTAACTCCCTGATATAACGCTGGAAGAACCATTGGCCTTTCTCTTCCCATGTCGGCTTGTTGAGCGCCACGACGCGCGCAGAGCGCGGGTTGAGGTGTTCGGTAAACCGCTTGATGGTGCCGCCCTTGCCCGCCGCGTCCCGACCCTCGAACAGCAAGACGAATTTCTGGCCGGATTCCTGCGCCCAGAGCTGGACCTTCAAAAGCTCCGCCTGAAGCTTACCCTTCATCGACTCGTAGTCCTTGCGCGGCAATTTCTGCTTGTAGGGATACTCGCCGTTCTCGAAGACGTTTTCCTTGATTTCGGGCTGCGCTTCGAGCTCGGCCGGGCTGGCCGCGGCTTTCGCGCTTGCCGGAACGGAATTGGCGGCGGCGCGTTTGTTGGCAGCCGTTTCAGAGCCTTGTTGTGATCGTGTCTTTGCGGTCGTGGATGCGGTTCTTGACATAGGCGGTCTCCATTTGCTGCGCACCGTTATAGAAGCCGCGCAAATTGCCCACCTTGAGACAGATCAAATAGGAGACAGGCTGCAGCCCGCCCGCGCCAAAATGGTCACGGTTGCTGGACGGACTGCAGGAAATAGACCACCGACAAGAGGCGGCCGAGCGTTGCATAGCGGGCATCATCGGCATTGAAGTCGTCGCGCAGCAACGCCTCGTCCATCAGCAAGTTGCCCCAGATGGGCATTTCGCTGTCGCCATGGGCGGCAATCTTCCGGCGACCGTCAACGGCCTGAAAAACCTCTGAAAACGGGAAGTTGCCGTCATTGTCGCGCGCCAGAACCGTCAGGTTGGGCGGCTTGATCCGGAAGAGCGCCCCGACCATGCCGTCGCCGCGCGCCTCAGGCCCGTGGCACACCGCGCAGCTCCGCTCGTAAATTTCAGCGCCAAGCCGCGCGCCCAGCGCTGCGCCATCCGCCAGCACCGGCGCGCTGAGGCCGCAGGCCAGCAATGAGACCGCGCCCAACCCTAGCATCCTGTAAACCATCACCTTTTCCCTCACACAGCCCCGTGCGAGGTCCATGGTAGCCCTCCCCCCATCCGCGACCTTGACCCATATCAAGCTCAGCGAAAGCAGCGCGGGGGCGCGCAAAACCTCACCTTTGCCCCTACCGTTTCCGCCGCAAACCTGCTCTAATGGATCGCAAGAAAATAAAGAACAGAGCAGCGCAATGTCCGACGACCTTCTGTCCGCAGCCGGACCTATCGAATACGACGCCTCCTCGATCGAAGTGCTGGAGGGGCTTGAGCCCGTCCGCAAGCGCCCCGGCATGTATATCGGCGGCACCGACGAGCGCGCCCTGCACCACATGGTGGCGGAGGTGCTCGACAACTCCATGGACGAGGCCGTGGCCGGTCATGCCAACCGGATCGAGGTCGAACTGCACGACGATTATGCCATCACGGTGCGCGACAATGGCCGCGGCATCCCGATCGACCCGCACCCGAAATTTCCCGACAAGTCCGCGCTGGAGGTCATCCTGTGCACCCTGCATGCCGGCGGCAAGTTCTCCGGCAAGGCCTATCAGACCTCCGGTGGTCTGCACGGGGTCGGCGCCTCGGTGGTGAACGCGCTCAGCGACAGCATGGTCGTGCAGGTGGCGCGCAACAAGGAACTCTACGAGCAACGCTTCTCCCGCGGCATCCCGCTGGGCGGGGTCGAAAAGCTCGGGGCCGCCCCGAACCGGCGCGGCACCACCGTCACCTTCCATGCCGACGCGGAGATCTTCGGAAACCACCGGTTCCGGCCGGCCCGCCTGTTCAAGTCGATCCGCTCCAAAGCCTACCTGTTCTCCGGCGTGGAGATCCGCTGGAAATCCGCCATCGACGACGGCGAAACCCCGACGGATGCAACCTTCCACTTCCCCGGAGGCCTGAGCGACTATCTCAACGAGACACTTGGCGCGGCCTCCACCTATGCCGAGGCGCCGTTCTCGGGCACGGTCGATTTTCAGGAAAAATTCGGCGCACCCGGCAAGGTCGAATGGGCGATCAACTGGACACCATCGCGCGACGGGTTCGTGCAGTCCTACTGCAACACGGTGCCCACCCCCGAAGGCGGCACCCATGAAAGCGGGTTCTGGTCCGCGATCCTCAAAGGCATCAAGGCCTACGGCGAACTGGTCTCCAACCGCAAAGCCGCCCAGATCACCCGAGACGACCTGATCACCGGTGGCTGCGCGCTGGTCTCCTGCTTTATCCGCGAACCCGAATTCGTCGGCCAGACGAAAGACCGGCTGGCCACCACGGAAGCCCAGCGCATGGTCGAGAACTCGGTCCGGGACCATTTCGACAACTGGCTGGCCGCCGACACCAAATCGGCCGGCGCAATTCTCGATTTTCTCGTGCTGCGCGCCGAAGAGCGTCTGCGCCGCCGGCAGGAAAAGGAAACCGCGCGCAAATCGGCAACGAAAAAACTGCGCCTGCCCGGCAAGCTGACCGACTGCACCTCGAAAAGCCGCGAAGGCACCGAGCTTTTCATCGTCGAGGGCGACAGCGCCGGTGGCTCTGGCAAGGGCGCGCGCAACCGTGAAACGCAGGCGCTTTTGCCCCTGAAAGGCAAGATCCTGAACGTGCTCGGTGCGGCCTCCTCGAAACTCTCCACCAATGCGGAAATTTCCGATCTCTGCGAGGCCCTCGGCGTGGGCATGGGCACACGGTTCAACATCGAGGACCTGCGTTACGACAAGATCATCATCATGACCGACGCCGATGTGGACGGCGCCCATATCGCCTCGCTCCTGATGACCTTCTTCTTCACCCAGATGCGCCCGCTGATCGACGCGGGTCACCTCTACCTGGCCTGCCCGCCGCTCTTCCGCCTGACCCAGGGCGCGCACCGCGTCTATTGCCTGGACGAGGCCGAGCGTGACCTGTGGCTGGAAAAAGGGCTGGGCGGCAAAGGCAAGATCGACGTCTCGCGCTTCAAGGGTCTGGGCGAAATGGACGCCAAGGACCTCAAGGAAACCACGATGGACCCAGCCACCCGCAAACTGATCCGCGTCACGATCGACGAGGACATCCCCGGCGAGACGGGCGATCTGGTGGAGCGTCTGATGGGCAAGAAACCGGAGCTGCGCTTCGAGTACATTCAGGAGAACGCGCGCTTCGTTGAAGATGTTGATGTTTGAGTAGCAGCTTTGTTGCTTCGCAAACTTCCACCGCGGGACCCCTCGTGCGTTGGAATGCGGACAAAGCCCGCCGCCGGAACAGGCCAACACCCGTGGTTTGACCGCATAAAACACCCGACGACCCCGGGTGCTGATTCTCTCTAGGCGTCCGGCAGAATTCGCCTAAACTCGCGCTGACACCCGCCGCACGACCGGAGCCGCCATTGATCCGCGCACTCGCTTTCTGCATCGCCTGTCTGGCCAGCCCTCTGGCCGCGCAGGACGTGGATCTCGAACTGGTCTTGCTGGCCGATGCCTCGGGCTCCATCGACGAGAACGAGATCGCCTTCCAGCGTCAGGGGTACGCCACGGCCCTGACCGATCCGCGCGTTCTCGAGGCCATCACCAACACCGCCTATGGCAAGATCGCCCTCACCTATGTCGAATGGGCCTCCACCGGCACCGAGGATGTGGTCGTGCCATGGATGGTGGTGGAAACCGCACAGGACGCGCAGAGATTTGCAGACGCCCTGATCGGCCCGCCGCGGCGTGCCTACGGGCGCAACGCCATCGGCTCGGCACTGCTCAAGGGGCTGGACTTGATTGAAACCAACGAGATCGACGGCTGGCGCAAGGTCATCGATTTCTCGGGCGACAGCGCCAACAATTGGAACGGACCGGGTATCGAGGGCGCCCGGACCCGCGTGCTCGATGCGGGCATCACAATCAACGGTCTCGCGATCCTCTGCCGTTTCTGCAATGGGCGACCCGGCTATGACAATCTCGAAGAACTCTACCGCGACAAGATCATCGGCGGCCCGGGCGCCTTTGTCGTCACCGCCGAAAATGCCCAGAACTTCGCCGACGCCGTGCGCCGCAAGCTGATCCTCGAAATCTCGGATGCCCGCAACGGGCAAAACACCCTCAAACGCTGACACGCAGTGACGCGCAGGCTTGCGCCCCAACGCGTCCCCGTTACTCTTTCTCATCTCGAAAAATATCCCCGCCGGAGGCTCCAAGATGTCCACACCAAGCTACGCCCTGATCATGCTCCTTGCGGGCATCGGGATCCCGCTTCTTGCCGCGCTGAATGCAAATCTGGGACGTGTCATCGGCGCGCCGGCAGCCGCTTCCGTGGCGCTGTTTTCCATCGCCTTGGGCTGCGCGATCCTCGTGACGCTGCTGACCGGCCCGCAAGCGCTGGCAAAACTGCCCATGGCCCCGAAACACCTGTTTCTTGCGGGCGTGTTCGTGGCGTTCTACGTGCTCTCCATCACCTGGATTGCCCCCCATTTCGGCATCGGGAACGCGGTGTTCTTTGTGCTGCTCGGGCAATTGCTCTCGGCCGCCGTGATCGACCATTTCGGCCTGTTCGGGGCCACGCAGACGAGCCTGACCCTGACCCGCGCCGCAGGCATCGGCGTCATGGGGCTGGGCGTGTTTCTCACCCAGATCGCGGCAAAGCCCTAGCTCGCGGCCAGCCCTTTCGTCAAATCCCAAAGCGCGTCCGGCACCTCGATGATGTCGGCCTCCGCCCGGTCCGCGCCAGGGATGCGCGCCTGCGGCTGCTCTGCCACCGCCTCGGCCACGCGGGCAAAACGCGCGGCAAAGGCATCCGTGTAGGTGCCGGGATCAAGCAGCATATAGAACTGGCCCAACCCGTGTGGTGGCCCGTCGGGCAGTTTCAAACCGCCCACGTCAAGCGAATTGACCGAACCGGTCATCCCCGCCGCCAGAACCTCGGCCATCAAACCGAACCCCCACCCCTTGTAACCACCGGTTGAAACCAGCGCGCCCGCTAGTGCGGCAGCAGGATCCGTGGTCGGCTGGCCGTCCTTGTCCACGGCCCAGCCCAAGGGGATCTTCTCACCGGCAGCCTTGGCCATGGTGATCTTGCCCAGCGCCACGGCAGAAGTCGAAAAATCGAAATGCATCACGGGCTTGTCCGGCCCCGGCACGGTCATGGCGATGGGGTTGGTGCCGATCACAGCCGTATTCCCACCCGGAGGCGCCACCACGGGCGACGCATTGGTGAACCCGATCGCAATCAGGCCCTCGGCCGCAATCTGCTCGGTGAAAAAGCCCAGCGATGTGCAGGTATGGGCATGGGCCACCGCAAGGCTCGCCGTGCCGTTCTCGCGTGCCGCTGCGAGGGCTTGCGGCAGGGCGCGCCGGAACGCTGCCTGCGCGAAACCGAACCGGGCATCCGCCTTGACGGCCCCGGGACGCGGGCGGGTTACGACGGGCTCGACATCCCCCTTCACGCGGCCGGAGGCCAATTGCAGACAATAGCTCTCCAGATAATACAGCCCGCAAATCACGTTGCCGGTTTCCTCGGCGCGCCGCACGGCCAAAGCCACTTCGCGCGCGACCCATGTCGCGGCCCCATGGCCCACAAGCACGGCGAACGCCGCCTGTTCAATCTCGTCTAGCGATACGCGCGCCATCTTATCCCCCGTCGGTTACCGGACTTGGTTGCCGGATGTGTTTGTCCGGTTTTCTGGCCGGTCCTGTTTGCCCGGCCTAATTGCCGGCCTTCTCTTCCAATACCAACCACTCTTCTTCCGCCGCGCCAAGGGCTGTTTGCCGTTCAACCAAAGCGGCACTGGCCTTGGCGAATTTCTCAGGCTCGCGGGAAAAGAGCTCGGGATCGGACAGAAACTCCGTCAGTTTGGCGATCTCCGCCTCAAGGCGGGAGATCTCGTCGGGCAGCGCCTCAAGCCGGTGTTTCTCGGTGAAACTGAGCCCCTGCTTGCGGGAACCGGCCTGCGGTTTCTCGACCGGTTTGCGCGGTTTGTCCGGCGCACGCGTAGCGGCACCCTCCGCAGGCTGCTGCTGCACGCTTTGCGCCTGATAGTCGCTCCAGCCGCCAGCATAGATCGTTGCGCGCCCGTTTTTCAGGGCCACGGTGCTGGTGGCGACACGGTCGAGAAAATCACGGTCGTGGCTGACCAGAAGGACCGTCCCCTCATAGTCGCTGACCAGTTCCTGCAGCAGATCCAGCGTCTCGATATCGAGATCATTGGTCGGCTCGTCGAGGATCAGCAGGTTGCTTTCGCGCGCCATGATGCGGGCCAGCAGCAGCCTTGCTTTCTCACCCCCCGACAGCGAACGGACCGGAGCGCGCGCCTGTCGTTCGTCGAACAGGAATTCCTTGAGGTAGCCCACCACATGTTTCGGCACCCCGCGCACCATCACATAGTCAGCCCGTCCGCGCACGCGCGTGGCCGGATCCTCGGTCAGCGCCGCCCAGAGCGTGTCATCGGGGTTGAGCGCCGCCCGGTTCTGGTCGAACACCGCCGGCACGAGGTTCGTGCCGAGCTTGACGGTGCCGCTGTCAGGCGCGATCTCGCCGGTCAGCACTTTGAGCAAGGTGGTCTTGCCCGCCCCGTTGGGGCCCACGAAGGCAACACGCTCGCCCCGGCCGATCTTGATCGAGAAATCGCGCACGATCTGCTGCGCACCGAAGGCTTTCGAGATGCCTGAGGCGACGATCACCTGCCGCCCGCTCTTCGGGCCGGCCTCGAATGTCATGGCGGCTGTGCCCTGACGCTTGATCTGGGCGCTTTTCTCCGCCCGCAGCTCTGCCAGCGCCCGGACACGTCCCATATTGCGCTTGCGGCGAGCGGAAATGCCCTCGACGGCCCAGCGCGCTTCGGCCTTGATCTTGCGGTTGAGCTTGTGCCGCGCCTCGTCTTCTTCGGCCCAGAGTTTGTCGCGCCACGCCTCGAAGGCTTCAAACCCCTTCTCCTGACGCCGCACCGCGCCGCGATCGATCCACAAGGTGGCCCGCGTGAGAGTGTTGAGAAACGCCCGGTCGTGGCTGATCAGGATGAAGGCCGCGCGGGACTGCGAAAGCTCGCGCTCAAGCCACGCGATGGCCTCGATATCGAGATGGTTCGTCGGCTCGTCGAGCAGCATCAGTTCCGGCGCTTCGGCCAGAAGTTTGACAAGGGCCGCGCGGCGGCGCTCTCCCCCCGAGGCGGTCTGAACAGGCGTGCCAAGCTCCAGCTTCAGCCCTTCGGCCGCCGCCGCGACGCGGTAGGCGTCACCCGGCTCCAGATCGCTGGCCGCGTAATCGCCCAGCGTCGCAAACCCCGACAGATCGGGATCCTGTTCCATATATCCGGTGCTCACGCCCGGCGCGAGAACACGGCTGCCCTCATCCACATCGACCAGCCCCGCCATCACTTTCATCAAGGTCGACTTGCCCGAGCCGTTGCGCCCCACCAGCGCCACGCGGTCGCCCGGCTGGACCACGAGATCGAGCCCCGAGAAGACAGGGTTGCCGCCAAAGGTCAGCGAAATACCCGAAAGCTGGAGATGAGGAGTGCGCGCCATGTCTGTGAGCTATGCGCTTGGCCCGCAGGCGTCAACTTGGCTTTTCAGACGGGTGTTCTGCGGACAGGCGGGCGACAGCGTGATCTCAGGCAGATAACCCCCGCAAGAGACGTGCGCGCGCCGGCGGGATCGATTTGATCTCCAGCCCGGTGAAGACATGGAGCGTGTTCAGATCCCGGTCCACCACCGCGTGATCGCTGACCCAGCCGCCCATCAGCAGATAGGTCCGCAAGAGCGGCGGCATGGCGCGCATCGCCGCTTTCAGATCGGGTCGGCGCAGGCGCAACCTGCGCGCAAACGGGAACACGCGCGGCGCCTTGACCCGCGGCAGCCAGCGTTTGGGCGCCAGATGCCGGTCCTTGAGCAGCGAAAACGTGTCGAGATAGTCGGCCTCTTCGGTTCCGGCAAAGGAAGAGCAGCCAAACAGCATCTCCGCCCCCACCTCATCGACAAACTCCGCCATCGCGCCCCATGCGATCCGCAAGATATCGGGATCCTTGTGGTCGGGATGGATGCAGAACCGGCCCATCTCGATCATCGGCCCCGAGAAGTCCTTGAGGGCGGACAGCTCGTAATACTGGGCCGAATAGCTGCGTTCGATCGTCTGGCCATCTTCGAGAATCAGAAGCCGGAAGCAGCAGACCAGCGTGCCGGTTGCCCGTTCTTCGACCAGAACGTGCCGGCAGACATCGTCAAACCGGTCGGTATCAAGCAAGCCCGCGCCACTGGCCGCTTGGGGCGCGCCATCGCGATCATCGCGGAAACTCTGGAAACGCAATCTCTGCGCGGCGGTCAGATCCTCTTTGGTCTGCGCGAAGCGCACCGCGTATTTGCCTGTTCGACCGCTCATTGGCGCATATGTCCCCGATATGTCAGACCCCTTGGACGTGGGGCCTTTTGCCCCTAGATACCACGTAAGAGACCAAGAACAAAAACTTATGACACGGCGGAGACATGCGATCTCTGCCCGAGGTGCGCAAGAGCGCACCCCGCAAGACGACAGGAGATGAACACGTGGTCGACAAAATCGTGAAAACAGATGCCGAATGGCGCGAAGAATTGTCGGATATGGCCTATAAGGTGCTGCGCAAGCACGCCACGGAGCGTGCGCATACCCATGACAATTTCCCGAAATCGCCGGGCCTGTTTCGCTGCGCGGGCTGTGATGCGCCTTTGTTCGACGCCGCGACAAAATTCGAATCCGGCACGGGCTGGCCGTCGTTCTACGCGCCTGCGGATGCGGAAATGGTGGGCGAATCCGAGGATAACAGCTGGTTCATGCGGCGCACCGAAGTCCACTGCAACCGCTGTGACGGACATCTGGGGCATGTCTTTCCCGATGGCCCGCAACCCACGGGGCTGAGATATTGCATCAATGGCGCGGCGCTGAATTTCGAAGCGGAGAGCTAGGGGGCGTCAGATCCTGCAGGGTCTGACACCTGTTTTACCCGCCCGCGACGTCGTCCAGTGAGATCCGGCCAAAGTTGCGGATGATCTGGCGAATAAATGTCGCGTCACGGATCGTGGTTTCCGTCACGCGGCGCGATAGCGTCACGACCTGACCGTCTTCCAGCGCGAACCGCTCGATATTTTCGACAACGTCGCGGTCATCAAAGCTGATCGCGACGATCTGGCGGTCGATTTCCTGAGGCTTGCGGATGGCGTAATGGCGCACCGCGCTGCTGACATAAAACCAGTCCCCGCCCTCCAGAACACCCGCCGCGCTGGGGCGCCCGATCACCTCTTCGACGGTGCCGCGCGTGTCCACGCCGACGAGGATCTCTTCGAGTTGCTCTTCGCTGGGCGTGTAGCCGTGGGAGCGAATGATTTCGGAACAGGCCGATAGCAGGGCAACAGCACAGACCAGCGCGACGCCGATGCGTCCTGCCGACTGTCGGTGGTTCAACCGCTTCATGCTACCCTCATGACTTGCTCTTCCCTGTCTCTCCGGCTTACAGAAGGTCAGGCAGCTGTTCAAGAAAGATGCAGCGCCACGATCGAAACAACGTTCCAGTTCCATGTCCCAGCCAACTGAATTCCGTGTCGCAGACCTCAAACCCAACCGACCTGTTGCGGTGCAGTTCGCGCCGGATACAGCGCAGATGAAGGCGATCGCGGAGCTGCTTGGTCTCGACGGCCTGCGCAAGATGACCCTCAAGGGAGAGCTCACGGCCACGGGACGCAGCGACTGGCAGTTCAAAGGGCATCTTGGCGCTACGGTGATCCAGCCTTGCGTGGTCACCCTGTCGCCGGTCACGACGCGGATCGAAGAGGATATCCTGCGCAATTTCGTCACCGACTGGCACGAGCCGGAAGACAACGAGATCGAAATGCCCGAGGATGACACGACCGAGCCGCTGGGCGAGGTGATCGACGTCCAGAAAATCGCGCTGGAGGCTTTGGCGCTCGCCCTGCCCGCCTATCCGCGCGCCGAAGGCGCCGCGCTGGGCGAAGCGATCTTCTCGGAACCCGGGACAGACCCGATGAGCGACGAGGATGCCAAGCCCTTTGCCGCCCTTGCGGCCCTGAAAAACAAGCTGGACACGCCCGAATAAAGCCCCCCCGCGCGCTTTTTAGGCCGGAAAACGGCGATCGTGCCGCGCGAAGGCCAAAACAGTTCTTGTCATCGGGCGCAAAATGCGTATTTTCGCGCTTCTTTCCACGATCGCTCTGGACGCGCGGCGTTTATCCCGTTAGACGCCCTCCGGAATGATCGTATTCTTGAAACACAGGGGTTGATCACCCCGTTTGACATCTGAGGTCGAGACATGGCTGTCCAGCAGAATAAAGTCACCCGTTCGCGCCGGAACAATCGCCGGTCCCATGATGCACTGGTCGCGGACACAGCGAACGAGTGTTCGAACTGTGGCGAACTCAAGCGCCCCCACCACGTGTGCGGTGCTTGCGGACATTACGACGATCGCGAGATTGTTGCTCAGGCTGACGAAGTCGAACTGGACGACGACGCTGCTTAAGCCTAGGTTGTGCCGCAATTACAGGCGTCACGAGCAGGCCAGCAGGTGAGCGAAACCAATACAGTCATTTCGATCGACGCGATGGGCGGCGATCGTGGGCCGGAGATCGTGGTCTCCGGCATGGCGCAGTCGGCCTACAAGAACCCTGACATCCGATTTATCGTGCACGGTCCGCGCGACGTGCTGCAGCCGCTTATCGAACGGCGAAAGCTCGAAGACCGCTGCGAGATCCGCGACGCCAAAGACGTCGTTTCGATGCACGAAAAACCCAGCCATGTCATGCGGCATGGCAAAAGCACCTCCATGTGGTCCGCCATTGAAAGCGTCCGCAACGGGGACGCGACCGTTTGTGTGAGCTGCGGCAATACCGGTGCGCTGATGGCGGTCTCTATGATCCGTCTGCGCAAGGTCGAGGGCGTGAACCGCCCGGCCATCGCCTGCCTCTGGCCCTCCAACAATCCGTCCGGTTTCAACGTTATGCTGGATGTCGGCGCCGACATCCGCGCCGATCAGGATGATCTGCTGCAATATGCGCTGATGGGCATGTCCTATGCGCGCAACGGCTTCGGCCTCTCCCGGCCCCGGGTCGGGCTGCTCAATGTCGGCACCGAAGAGCACAAGGGCCGCGCCGAGCTGAAAGTGGCCAATGACATGATCGCCGCGGCGGCGGACAAGAATGACTTCGAATATGTGGGGTTTGTCGAGGGCGGCGATATCCCGTCCGACAAGGTCGACGTGATCGTCACGGACGGCTTCACCGGCAATGTCGCGCTCAAGACCGCGGAAGGCACCGCGAACCTGATCCGCGACCTGCTGGCAAAGGCCTTCAAATACACGCCGTTGTCGCGGATCGCGGCACTTCTGGCCTACCCGTCGCTGCGGCGTCTGGGCAAGCGGATCGATCCGCGCAAGGTCAATGGCGGCGTGTTTCTGGGATTGAACGGCACGGTCGTGAAATCCCATGGCTCGGCGGACGCAACTGGCGTCTCAGCCGCGATCAAACTGGCCTTCACGCTGGCGCAATCACGGTTCGGAGACAAGCTGGCAGCACGGGTTGCATCCGCAACTGGGGCAAGCCAGAATGAACTCACTGGGGATGAAAAGGGCAAAGAACAACAATGACCATCAGAGCGGTCTTGCGGGGCGTCGGGCATTATTTGCCCGAGCGCGTCGTTGAAAATGCGGAGTTCGAGGCGTGGGTCGACACGTCGGATGCGTGGATCCAGTCGAGATCCGGCATCGAGCGCCGTCATTTTGCAGCCGATGGCGAAAAGACCTCGGATCTCGCGACCAAGGCGGCACAGGCCGCCCTTGCCAACGCAAAGCTCGAGCCCTCCGATATCGATGCGATTGTCGTGGCCACTTCCACGCCGGACAACACCTTCCCCTCGGTCGCCACGATGGTACAGGGCGCGCTTGGCGCCAGCACCGGCTTTGCGTTCGACGTGCAGGCCGTTTGCGCCGGTTTCGTCTTCGCCATGGCCAATGCCAATGCGCTGATCGTCTCCGGGCAGGCAGAGCGCGTTCTGGTGATCGGGGCCGAGACCTTCTCACGAATCATGAACTGGGAAGACCGCACGACATGCGTGCTGTTCGGGGATGGCGCGGGCGCGATCGTGCTCGAAGCGCAGGAAGGCGCAGGCACCTCCCAGGATGCCGGCATTCTGGCGACGGATCTCAACTCGGACGGGCGCTACCGCGATATTCTCTATGTCGATGGCGGCGTGTCCTCGACCCAGACGACCGGCGTTCTGGTCATGCAGGGCAAAGAGGTCTTCCGGCACGCTGTCGAGAAGCTTGCCCGCACCGCCCATACGGCGCTCGACAAGGCCGGTCTGGACTCAGGCGACGTCAACTGGATCGTGCCGCATCAGGCCAATCTGCGGATCATCAAGGCGACCGCCCAGAAGATGAACCTGCCCATGGATCAGGTCATCGTGACGGTTCAGGATCATGGCAACACTTCTGCCGCATCGATTCCCCTTGCGCTCTCGGTGGCCTGCGAGAAGGGCAAGATTAACCCCGGTGAAGTGCTCGTGATGGAAGCAATCGGCGGTGGTTTGGCGTGGGGTTCCGTCGTTTTGCGGGTTTAATCGCCGATTTTCGGCTTAAACCCCTGCTTCCAAGCCCTTGATATTGACTCGGAAAATCCCATTCCCCTACTGTCTTGAAAAATAGATCGTAAATCACAGGGGGATGAGATGAGTGCCAAGACGCTGACACGTATGGACCTGAGCGAGGCCGTATTCCGCGAAGTCGGACTATCGCGCAACGAATCTTCGGATTTGGTCGAGTCCGTTCTCAAGCATATGTCGGATGCGCTCGTCGATGGCGAGCAGGTCAAAATCTCCTCTTTCGGGACCTTCAGCGTCCGTGACAAGTCTGCCCGTGTCGGTCGCAATCCCAAGACCGGCGAAGAGGTTCCGATCCATCCGCGCCGCGTGCTGACCTTCCGCCCCTCGCACCTGATGAAGGATCGGGTCGCAACCGGAAACAAGTCCTCCTGATCGCACAGGTCCCGGGATCCTGAGAGGAAGTTGAATGGCCACCAAAGCACGCGAGGCTTTCAGAACCATCAGCGAAGTTGCCAATTGGCTGGACACGCCCGCGCATGTCCTGCGCTTTTGGGAGAGCAAGTTCTCGCAGATCAAGCCTGTGAAACGTGCCGGCGGTAGACGGTATTACCGCCCCTCGGACATGGAACTGATCGGCGGCATCAAGAAACTCCTCCATGACGACGGCCTGACGATCCGTGGCGTCCAGAAGATGCTCAAGGAGGAAGGTGTCAAGAAAGTCGCGGCGCTGTCGCCGCCGATCGAGACGATCTCCGATCAGGAAGCCGCTGAACGCAGGGCCGCCCGCCGCGCCCGCAGAGCCGCCCGCCGCGCCAGCAAGCAAACCCCGGACACGCCGCAGGTCGAAGACGCACAGGTCTCCGAGGCCGGACGCGATGCGGATGTCGTGCAGCTGTCCACGGCCCAGGGGCAACAGGGCGAAGCGGAAGACAATGTTGTGCCGCTGACGCGCCGCGAACAGAGGCGCGCAAGCCTCGAGGAGCGGGCGGCGGAACTCGACAAGGTTCAGGACGAAGACGTTCAGGACGACAACGTTCAGGACGTCAACATTCAGGACGACGCACCCGAGCTGGATTTCGGCGCGCCCGCCTCTGCCGAGCCGGAAGATCAGGCCGCGGCCCCCGAGCCGCAACCAGAGCCGGAGCCCGCGCCGCAACCCGAGCCGGAAACAGAGATTACGGAACCCGCCGAGCCTGAGACCGCACAGGAGGCGGCGCCGACACCCGAGGCAGAGGCCCAGCCGGAGCCCGAGGTCGCAGAGCAGGATGCAGAGCAGGATACGCCCGCGCCAGAGGATACGGCCCAGCCCGAACCCGAGGTTGCGCAGGCGGAGGAGGCGCCAGCCCCGGAGGCCATCGCCCCTGACACGCCAGCAGAGATCGACGCACCGGCCCCCGAAGAGGAAACAGAAGACGCGCAGGCCGCGCCCGCAGAGCTACCGGACCGTGACGACGCCCAGACAGAGGTGCCTGACGCTCCCGAATCCGAGGATATCGAGATTTCACAAAGCAAGATCGCCACGTTCAACACAGCCAAGGCCCTTCGCCAGATTGACGCGCTTGATCCGGAAGCCCGCGATCGTGCCAACGCGCTTTACCAGCGGCTTGTCGCGCTTCGTGCGCGGATTGCCGAAGACACAGAGCAACCCTGACGCCGCAGGTATGAAGCTGACGTGTTAAATTGCGCTCCAGCCTCTTGCCCCCGACGGCAAATTCCGTATGAAGGGGCATTCGTCGGGCTATGGCGCAGCCTGGTAGCGCGTCCGTCTGGGGGACGGAAGGTCGCAGGTTCAAGTCCTGCTAGCCCGACCAATCATCAAACGCCCGCCGGTCACTGGCCGCGGGCGTTTCGTGTATTCAGGCGAGAGATCACATGATGAAGTTCCCCGATGGCGTCCTGTCCGACGCGCAGATGAAGCAGATGATCTCGGAGGGGATGATCACGGCCACCGCGCCGATCCAGCCCGGACAGATCCAACCGGCCTCGCTTGACCTGCGGCTGGGTGATGTTGCCTATCGCGTCCGCGCCTCCTTCCTTGCCGGCAAAGGCAAATCAGTGCGCGAACGTCTCGATATCTTCCAGATGCACGAGGTGAGCCTCACCGAAGGGGCGGTGCTGGAAAAGGGCTGCGTCTATGTCGTGCCCTTGCAGGAATCCCTCGCGCTGCCCGCCGGCATGGTGGGGGCGGCCTCGGCCAAATCCTCGATTGGCCGTCTGGACCTGCTGACCCGCGTGATCACCGATAACGGCGTCGAGTTCGACCGGGTCTCCGACGGCTATACCGGGCCGCTTTATGCCGAGATCTGCCCGCGCTCCTTTTCCGTGGTGGCGCGCAGCGGCCAGTTGCTCAACCAGATCATCTTCCGGGTCGGCAAGACGATCCTGAGTGATGCGGACATGGCCGCTTTGCATGCGCGCACACCGATTGTCTCGGGCGATCCGGTGATCTCGGACGGGCTTGGCTTCTCGGTTGACCTGAAGCCCGGGGCGGGTGATCTCGTGGGCTACCGCGCCAAACCCCATACCGGCGTGATCGATCTGGACCGGATCGGCCATTACGAACCGGCGGAATATTGGGAAGAGGTCCGGACCTCCGACGGGCGGATCATTCTCGACCCCGGTGCGTTCTATATTCTTGTGAGCCGCGAGGCGATCACGATCCCGCCTGACTGCGCCGCGGAAATGGCCCCCTATCTGGCCATGGTCGGCGAGTTTCGCGTGCATTATGCAGGCTTCTTCGATCCCGGCTTTGGCCATTCCGAGGACGGCCGGGGATCGCGCGGCGTCCTTGAAGTCCGCTGCCACGAAGCGCCATTCGTGCTGGAACACGGCCAGATCGTCGGGCGGCTCGTCTATGAGAAGATGGCGCAGATCCCAGACCAGCTTTACGGCGCCGACCTGAAGTCCAACTATCAGGGTCAGGGTCTGAAATTATCCAAACATTTCAAGGCTGTTTCCGCCTAAAACAGTGTCGGATCGACGGGTTCAGAAGCGGCCCACGCGGCGCGCCATCTTCATCGATTTGCGCATTCTCTGCGTTGCGTCCTTGCCGGCCTGTTTCTGCTCGGGCGTCGCATCGGGGCGCTGCTGGCGATTGGCGACCATATCAACGCCCTTGTTGATCCCCATGTTCACAATGCGGCGGGTCACCTGTCGAATGACCATGTTAATGATCTGGTTCATCTGCTGCTCTCCTTTGTGCCCTTGTCCCCGGCACAGGTCCGGACAGGGCGTTTCTTGTTGGCCTTAATCCTCAAATAGCTCGTTTTGCCCCTCGAGCATATCCTCGTCTTCGTCCTCGCCGTCTTCCGACAGCTCGAGCCCGCCACTCATGGGCGGACGGTTGTCCAGCAGACCGGCGGCGCGCAACTCCTTCAGGCCCGGCAGGTCGCGGGCATTCTCCAGCCCGAAATGGTCGAGAAACTGCGGGGTTACGACGAAGGTAATCGGGCGGCCCGGCGTCATGCGGCGACGGCCGAACCGGATCCATTCCAGCTCGATCAACTGATCCACCGTCCCGCGCGAGACAGACACGCCGCGGATTTCCTCGATCTCGGCCCGTGTCACCGGCTGGTGATAGGCCACGATGGCCAATGTCTCGATCGCGGCGCGGCTGAGTTTGCGGGTCTCCACGGTTTCCTTCTTCATCAGGAAGCCGAGATCGCCCGCCGTGCGGATCGCCCATGCATCGCCGACGCGCACGACATGCACGCCCCGGCCCTCGTAGCGCTTGCGCAGATGGGCCAGCGCCTCGGCGGGGTCCGAGCCATGGGGCATGCGTGCCACAAGCTCCGCCACGCTCACGGGATCGGCCGAGGCAAACAGGATCGCCTCCACCATACGCTCCTGCTCGCCCATGGGCGGGGCTTCGAAGAGGGTTTCGTTGGGCGCGCTGTCGGCGGTGTCTTCAGCCATTCTTGTCGGCTTTCCTTCGTATCTGTATCGGGGCGAACATCTCACCCTGCCTGAGTTCGACCGCACCGGCCTTCGCCAGTTCAAGCGAGGCCGCGAAGGTCGCGGCGGTGGCGGACCGGCGCATGACGGGATCGGTCTCCCACCCTTCGGGCAGGTAACTGTTGAGATCGGCCCAGTCGCCGGCATAACCGATCAGGCCGCGCATCCGCTCAAGCGCCTGTTCCATCGTGAAGACCTTTTCGCGGTCCATCACGAAGGGGCGGAAATCATCGCGGGTCCGGATCCGGCTATAGGCCTGCATCAGATCCAGGAGCGTCGCCGTATAGGTGATGCGGCGGGTGCGGGTGACGTCTTCGGGCACACCGCGCACAAAGAAATCGCGGCCAAGCTGGTCGCGCGCCATCAGCCGCGCCGCCGCATCCCGCATCGCGGCCAGCCGTTCCAGCTGAAAGGCAAGATGCGCGGCCAGATCTTCGCCCGACGGGCCTTCCTCGGCGGGATCGGGCGGCAGCAGCAGGCGGGATTTGAGAAAGGCCAGCCATGCCGCCATGACAAGGTAATCCGCCGCCAGTTCCAGCCGCAGCGCCTTGGCCTTCTCGACAAAGGCCAGATATTGCTCCGCCAGCGTCAGGATGGAGACTTTGCGCAGGTCGACCTTTTGGGTCCGCGACAGGGTCAGCAAGAGGTCCAAAGGCCCCTCGAACCCGTCGACATCGATGATCAGCGCCTCGGCATCGAGCCGCGCCTGAACCTCGTTCGTCTCCCAGTCGTCATTTGCGGCGTCGTGAGCCATGGCCTACCCGTTTATCAAGCTGTGAAGTTCGGCCTCGAGCGCGGGAATGTCAATCTCTGATGGCGCGGCGCGTTGCGAAAGCGCTGTCTCGGCACGGCGCTGTGCAGCGGCGGTCTGCGCGCCGCACGCGGCGGCGACAGCGCGCATCTCCTCCAGATCGCCATTGCAGTGCAAAACCAGATCACAGCCTGCCTCGAGAGAGGCGCGCGCGCGCTCTGCCACGGTGCCCGAGAGCGCCTCCATCGAGATGTCATCGGTCATGATCAGGCCGTCAAATCCGATGTCCTGCCGGATCATGCGCATGGCTTTGGGCGAGGTGGTGGCGGGGCAGTCATCGATGCAGGGAAAGACGATATGCGCCGTCATCCCCATCGCCATGTCATTGAGCGCGCGGAACGGCGCGAAATCATGCGCCTCCAGCACCTCTTTTGGCACATCGACCACGGGCAGCGCCTTGTGGCCATCGACCACCGCGCGGCCATAGCCGGGAATGTGTTTGAGCACCGGCAGAACGCCACCCTCCAGAAATCCTTTCGCGGTTGCGCGACACAGCGACACGACGGTCTCAACATCGCTGCCATAGCAGCGGTTGCGCAGTACCGGATGGCTTTCCGGCCAGATCAGATCCGCCAGAGGGGCACAATTGACATCGATGCCAACGTCAAAAAGTTCCTGTGCAATCAGGCGGTTGCGCAGATACATGCCGCGTTCGGCGGCACCTGCGGTGGCCGCGACCTGATCGAGCGCGGGCAGATATTCGCGCCAGTGGGGCGCGCGCATGCGCTGGACCCGCCCGCCCTCCTGATCGATCAGGATCGGCGCGTGCCAGCCCACCGCGTCCCGCAAATCCGATGTCAGCCGCGAGAGTTGCCGCGGGTTTTCGATATTACGGGCAAAGAGGATAAAGCCCCAAGGCTGGCTTTCGGAAAAGAACCTGCGTTCCTGCTGTTCAAGCTGAGGCCCCGCGCACCCAAGAATATAGGCGCCGGACGCCATTCAGCGCGACAGGATCGGGATACAACCCGCACCCTCTGCGACCAGCACGGCACAGAACCTGCGCGAGGAGCTCAGGCCATCGAACCCCGCTGCGCGCAGCCGGTAGAACGTGCGCCCGCCACTCTGGGTTTCCTGAACCACGCGACGCTTGTCGTCCATGTAATCATCGAATTGCAGCGCGATCTTGTCCCATGCGGCGACCGCCTCTTCGCGACTGTCATAGGCGCCCAATTGAACGAGACGGGTGCCGGGCGCCAGTGAGCTGGGGTCGAGATCCACCGCCGACAGGCCAAGCGCCGAAGCAACGGCGGCAGACACAGCCGCGGACTGGTCAAAGCGCACCTGTGTGACCGCCGGGCGCAAGCCGGGTCTGGGGGATGCATTCACCCCCGGCACGGAGAGCGCGATCGCATCCTCTGCGACGGGCTCGGCCGCGGCCTCGGGGGCAGCGGCGGCTGCGCCAAGATCAAGCGGCTCGGGCGCGACAATGGCAGGCGCCTTGGGCTGTTTCGCCTCGGCCAGCGCTGCATTCAGCGTGCCAATCGGCTCTGTGCGGATTTCCGTGTTGAGCGCGGCCGCGCTGCGCGCGCCAAGTTCCTGCGACGGAACAGCGCCCACGATAATGTCGGATTGGTCGAGATCGACGGGAGACGGCGCCAGAACGATTTTCGGGGCGGGCCCCTCGGCCTCGCCCTCGGACTGGACATTGTTGACCGCGAGACCCTGATGGGAGGCCAATTGCCCGCCCGGATCTTCGGGCTGGACCCGTGACGGGCCTTCTAGTGCCTTCACGACCGGGACATTGCCCGCGTCCCGCACTGTCAGCTCATATCCCCAGAACGCGAGCCCCGCGATCAGCGCGAGGGAACTCAATGCTCCGAACCAATGAATGATACCGCTGGTCAGGCCACCGTCCGCCGGTGCACCCTGCGCAGCCCTCGTGTCAAATTCCACGTCAGCCATGTTTTCGCCTCTCTGCCCCCGGTCTGGTCGCCGGGTGGTCTTTACGCCTGCTCTTAACTGCCGACCCCGCGCAGATCGTTGAATGTCAGCGCATTTCAGAGACCGGAGTTACCCCCAGAATACCAAGACCGGCAGAAATAACAATCGCCACGGACCGGGCGAGGGCAATTTTCGCTTGCGACGTGGCAGGATCATCCTGAATGAAGCGCAATTCGGGACGATCGTTGCCGCGGTTCCACAATGCGTGGAAATCCCCTGCAAGTTCATAAAGATAGAAGGCAACACGGTGCGGCTCATGGGTGCGGGCGGCAATCTCCACCAGACGCGGCCACTCCGCAAGCTTGCGCGCCAGCGCCAGTTCGGCCTCGTCGGCATTGGCGCTCAGGTCGGTGCCCGCCAGCGTCGCGTCATCGGCCGCGATCCCGGCTTCACCGGCCTTGCGCAGCACCGAGCAAACCCGTGCATGGGCGTATTGCACGTAGAAGACGGGGTTGTCCTTGGATTGCTCCAGCACCTTGTCGAAGTCGAAATCCAGCGGCGCGTCGTTCTTGCGGGTCAGCATAACGAAGCGCGTGACGTCCGGGCCGACCAGATCGACCACGTCGCGCAGCGTCACGAAAGTGCCGGCGCGTTTGGACATTTTGAACGGCGCGCCATCCTTGAACAGGCGCACGAGCTGGGTCAGCTTGATATCAAGCGGCACCTGACCGTCCGACAGGGCCGAGACCGCCGCCTTCATGCGTTTGACATAGCCGCCGTGATCGGCCCCGAACACGTCGATCAATGCATCGAACCCGCGTTCAACCTTGTCATAGTGATAGGCGATATCCGGCGCGAAATAGGTCCAGGATCCGTCGGATTTCTTCACCGGACGGTCGACATCATCGCCATGGGCCGACGAGCGGAACAGCGTCTGCTCGCGTGGCTCCCAGTCTTCGGGCTTCTTTCCCTTGGGCGGCTCCAGCACGCCTTCGTAGATCAGCCCTTTCTGGTCGAGCGCCTCCAGCGCCGCTTCGATCCGGCCGGTGCCGTAAAGCGACTTCTCGCTGAAGAACACGTCCATCTCAACGCCCAGCGCCGCCAGATCGTCGCGGATCAGCTTCATCATCGCTTCGATGGCAAACTCACGGAACTCCGCAAGCCAGGCGTCTTCGCTCTTACCGACGTAACGGTCGCCGTAGATATCCGCGAGTTCCTCGCCCACGGGGATCAGGTAGTCACCGGGATAGGTGCCATCCTCGAACGCCACGGTCTGGCCCAGCGCCTCAAGGTAGCGCAGGTAGACAGAGCGCGCGAGAACGTTGACCTGCGCGCCGCCGTCATTGATGTAATATTCCTTGGTCACGTCATAGCCGGCATAGGAGAGCAGCTTGGCCAGCGCATCTCCGAACACCGCGCCACGGGTATGGCCCACATGGAGCGGACCGGTCGGGTTGGCAGAGACATATTCCACGTTCACCCGGGCGCCCTGCCCCATATCGGACCGGCCATAGGCCACGTCGTCGGTGAGCGCGGCCCGCACCACGGCCATCCAGACCGAGGGCGCCAAACGTAGGTTCAGAAAGCCCGGCCCCGCCACTTCCGCGATCTCGATCCGCCCGTCAGCGGTCAGACGCGCCGCGAGCGCATCGGCAATGTCGCGCGGCTTCATGCGCGCGGCCTTGGCCAGCACCATCGCGGCGTTGGTGGCCATGTCGCCATGGGCCGCGTCGCGCGGCGGCTCGACGGCCACATTGGCAAAATCCAGCCCCCCGGGCAGATCCCCATCGGCCACCATGGCATCCAATGCCCCGATCACGGCGCTCCGAATTTCGGCAAACAAGTTCATCTTCAGGGATCCTTCAACAGAGTCACGGCGGTTTACCACGCCGCGCGGGAGCGTCCAGCCCCGTGAATGCGCATTTCGTGCATTCAAGGCCTCCGCAGAGTGCGCGCAGCGGCGGAAAAATCAGCTTTGCGGCGTCAGCAGCCGCGCATGTTCCTGCAACGCGAAGCGGTCCGTCATCCCCGCGATATAGTCCGCGACAATGCGGGCAAGGGCGATCTCGCCCGAGGCGTCTTCCACATCCTTGCGCCATCTCTTGGGCAGAAGATCCGGGTTGTCCATGAAGAGCGGGAACAGCTCCATGACCACTTTGGTCACCTGTTTGCGCATCTCGACCACGGACGGGGCGCGATACATCCGGGTGAACAGGAACTTGCGAACCACGGTCAGATCCCGCCAGAGGTCCGGCGAAAACTGCACCACGCTGTGGCCCGCCATCCGGATGTCATGGACCGAGCCCGGCGCAAGCTCGGACAGGCGCGATTTTGACAGCGCGATCACGTCCTCCACGAGGACACCGAAAAAGCGGCGCAGCGCTTCATGGCGGCGGCGATAGGCGTCGAGCCCCGGATAGCGTGTGTCGACCTCGTTGAAGCAGTCGCGCAGGATCGGCAGCTCGATCAGCTCTTCGGTGGTGAACAGGCCCGCGCGCAGACCGTCATGCAGATCGTGATTGTTATAGGCGATATCGTCGGCCAGCGCGGCGACCTGCGCTTCGGCACTGGCGAAGGTCTCCAGTTCGAGATCGTGCCGCGCGGTGTAATCGGCCAGCGCGAAGGGCAACTCACCCGTCACGGGGCCATTGTGCTTGGCGATGCCTTCAAGGCATTCCCATGTCAGGTTCAACCCGTCCCATTCGGCGTAATGACGCTCCATCGAAGTCACGATCTTGAGCGCCTGCGCATTGTGGTCAAAGCCGCCATAGGGCTCCATCAAGACGTTGAGCGCGTCCTCTCCGGTATGACCGAAGGGCGGGTGTCCAAGATCATGGGCAAGGGCCACGGCCTCGGTGAGCTCCGAATTCAGGCCCAGCACGCCCGAGATCGTACGCGCGACCTGCGCCACCTCGATCGAATGGGTCAGGCGCGTGCGGAAATAATCGCCCTCGTGCTCGATAAAGACCTGGGTCTTATGCTTGAGCCTGCGAAAGGCGCTGGCATGGATAATTCGGTCGCGATCCCTTTGAAAACACGAGCGAAAGGCGCTCTCTTCCTCGGCGTAGAGCCGTCCCCGGCTCTGCTTCGGATCGCAAGCAAAAATCGCCAGCGTCATATCGGTGCCCATTCTTGTCCCTGTCCCAAACCCTCCTTATATTACACGTAGAAAAGTTTCGAGACGGATAAATCGCCATGGACCTCGCCCTGCCCCCGAAAGTCACTGACCGCGCCTTCGCGCGTCTCGCCGAAATCGGCGCAGGCCAGCAGGGACAGGCGTTGCGCGTCGCGGTGGAAGGTGGCGGATGCTCGGGCTTTCAGTATGAAATCAAGCTCGATGACGTGGCCGGGGACGACCTTGTGCTGGAAAAGGACGGCGAAAAGGTGATTGTCGACAGCGTTTCCCTGCCGTTTCTGGAGAACGCGGTCATCGATTTCACCGAGGAACTGATCGGCGCGCGCTTCGTGATCGACAACCCCAATGCGACCAGTTCCTGCGGCTGCGGCACCAGCTTCTCGATGTAAATCCACCGGCAAAACCGCAAGGAATGAGCCGCACTCCGGCCCGACGCGCATGTGTTGGAAGACCGGATCGCACCCCACAAAAAAAACGACAGGCACTCTCATGCCCGTCGCCAAACTCGTTACCCCCACCACGGACAGTATAACCCGAAAACAGCCTTTTCGCCCATGACATTTATGCGACAATTGCCTGAAAACCCGTAAGCTTCTGGTTTTGAAATCTGATTTCCCGGAATTCTTCCGAACGCGTCCGTGAAAAAATTTCTGGCCTTCCGCAGACAGCGCCTTATTTCCCCCGCAACAGGGAAAAACGGTGAGCACTATGAAGACTGTTTTGATTCTCGGAAGCGGCCCCAATGTCGTTCAGGCACGGGACTGGGACCTTTCTGTCTTTGACCACGTTCTCGTGATAAACAACGCGTGGGCGTTGCGTCCGGACTGGGACGAAATGATCCATCCCGAAGATTTCCCCGAAGAACGAAGGCCCTTCACACTCTCCGCGTCGCAAAAGATCACGACCGCCGAAGACTACGTGCCCGCGCAAAACCGCTATGGCGGCTTCATCTATGCCGGCGGCACCATGGCCTTCACCGCGGCCTATTGGGCACTGGCGAGCCTGAAGCCCTCAACCCTCGCCTTCCTTGGCTGCGATATGGTCTACCCGACCTCCGGCGACACGCATTTCTACGGCACGGGCACGGCCGATCCGTTGCGCCCCGACATTACGCTACAGTCGATCGAGGCCAAATCGGCCCGCCTGATGATCTTCGCGGCGATGCAGGACTGCGCGACCGTCAACCTGTCCTCGGACGAAAGCCGTCTGGTTTATCCCCGAAGCAGTCCCGCAGAGATTGAACAGACAGACCCCGTGCCGGAGTTTTATGACGAGGATCTCGCAGGCCTTGCGCTGCAACGGGAAACCGAACTGGGATATCTGGTCCCCTCGGGCCGCTACTGGGAACATGAGGACGAGTTTGACGCCGCTGCGCTGCGGGGCATTGATACGCTTTGGCTGAAGGCCGCAGGCGCGGAATATACCCAGTCCCGCGTGGCCTGATCGCGCTTGTGTCACCCGATCCGCTGCGCGATAACGAGCCAGCAGTGCGGAGTGGCCCATGAAAATCGCGACATTCAACATCAATGGCATCAAGGCGCGGATCAACGCGCTGAGCGACTGGCTCGACGAAGCCCAGCCCGATGTGGCGCTGCTGCAGGAGATCAAGTCGGTCGACGAGGCCTTTCCCCGCGCGCATTTCGAGGACAAGGGCTATAACGTCGAGACCCACGGCCAGAAGAGCTTTAACGGGGTCGCGATCCTGTCGAAACGGCCCCTTGAGGATGTGACCCGTGGTCTGCCGGGCGACGACAGCGATGAACAGGCCCGCTGGATCGAAGCCACGGTGATGGGGGATCACACGGCCGTGCGGCTCTGCGGGCTCTACCTGCCCAACGGGAACCCTGTCCCGGGGCCAAAATACGATTACAAACTGGCCTGGATGGACCGTTTGCACGCACGGGCCCAAAGGCTTCTCGAAGACGAGATGCCGGCGCTGATGGCGGGCGACTACAACATCATCCCGCAGCCCGAAGACGCCAAACGCCCCGACGCATGGCGTGAGGACGCGCTGTTTCGGCCCGAAAGCCGCGCCGCCTTCCGAAAAATCCTCAATCTGGGATTCACTGAGGCCTTCCGCGCCCGCAATCAGGCCCCCGAACAATACAGTTTCTGGGATTACCAGGCCGGCGCGTGGAACCGCAATGACGGCATCCGGATCGACCACTTCCTGCTGAGCCCGCAATGCGCGGACCTCTTGGTCGACTGCCAGATCGATGCAGAGATCCGCGGACGCGAAAAGCCCTCCGATCACGTGCCCGTCTGGGTCGAACTCGCCGCCTAGCCAACGCGGGCAGTCCAGCGCAGCTGGGCCAAAAGGCTGGACTGGTAAGGCTGGACTGGCCAACGTCGCGCTCCTATCGTGACCTTGAGTCAACGAAAACCTGGGGTCGCTACCATGTTCAACCGTCGAAATTTCATAGTCCTTGCAGCCGCAGCGCTGGCTGCGGCCTGTTCCAATGTGGGGCCGGTCTCCATGCCGCCCGACACCAAGTTGATCATCCTGCGCCACGCGGACCGGAGCGGCGATGATCTCAGCAGGCTCGGCCGCGAACGGGCCATCGGGCTTGTCAGCGCGCTCGACGGGATCGAAATTGATGCCATCTATTCCTTCAAGATACAGCGCAACCTCGATACCGCAGCGCCTCTGGCCGAAAACCGCGGCTTGCCGATCCAATCCATGATCAGCGAGAACCCGTCGCGTTTCCTGATGACCGAAGGCGCCGGCAAAACAGTCGTCTGGGTGGGCAACAAGGGCAATCTGGCCAATATCTGGGAGTCGCTCGGCGCGCCGGGCCCGGCCCCGCTGGAATATGGCGATCTGTTCATCGTCGAACCCGCACCCTCGGGCCCGCCCAGCGTCAGCCGCCTGAGTTACGAGCCCTGAGCCCTGCGCCCCGACGCAACCTTCGGAAATGCTTCCCTGAAACGAAAAAAGCCGGCCCGATGGGCCGGCTTGGTCTTATTCCCTGCTGTCCTTCGGGACAGGCTCAGTCGTCGCGATGAACCTTCTCGCGGCGCTCGTGGCGCTCCTGAGCCTCAAGGCTCAAGGTTGCAATGGGGCGCGCATCGAGGCGCTTGAGCGAAATCGGCTCTCCAGTGTCTTCGCAATAGCCGTATTCGCCTTCTTCGATCCGGCGCAGCGCGCTGTCGATCTTGGCAATCAGCTTGCGCTGGCGATCACGGGTGCGCAGCTCCAGCGCCCGGTCGGTCTCCTCGCTGGCGCGGTCCGCAATGTCGGGAATGTTGCGGGTTGCGTCCTGCATTCCCTCGATGGTCAGCGCACTTTCCTCCAGAATTGCTATTTTCCAGTCGAGTAACTTCCGTCGGAAATACTCGGTCTGCCTCTCATTCATGAAGGGTTCGTCTTCTGCTGGAAGATAGTCGTCTGGTAGAAAAATTTCGGCTTTCATGACCGCTCCCTTTTTTATAATGCACCCGGTCTTTCGACTCGGGCCGTTCGCGCATTTTTGAAGTATTACGCCTCCAATATCGAAACGGGCAGCCCTTGTCACGCAGATAAGACACGTTAAGACACTCTGTGAGTCGCGCGCAGCGGCCAAACCAGAAAAATAAGGGCCCGAGTGCATGAAATTTTCCGGAACTGAGAATTATGTGGCCACCGAAGACCTGACCGTCGCTGTCAACGCGGCTGTCACGCTGGAGCGCCCGCTGCTGGTCAAGGGAGAGCCGGGAACCGGAAAAACCGAGCTGGCCCGGCAAGTCTCGGACTCCCTCGGCCTTCAGATGATCGAATGGCACATCAAGTCCACGACGAAAGCCCAGCAGGGCCTCTACGAGTATGACGCGGTGAGCCGGCTGCGCGACAGCCAGCTCGGGGACGAAAAGGTGCATGATGTGCGCAACTACATCCGCCGCGGCAAGCTCTGGCAGGCCTTCAGCGCGCCGGAGAAATGCGTCCTGCTGATCGACGAGATCGACAAGGCCGATATCGAGTTTCCCAACGATCTTTTGCAGGAACTCGACCGGATGGAATTCCATGTCTACGAGACTGGCGAGACCATAACGGCGAAAAACCGCCCGATCGTGATCATCACCTCCAACAATGAAAAAGAGCTGCCCGACGCCTTCCTGCGACGCTGCTTTTTCCATTACATCCGCTTTCCCGACATGGAGACGATGCGCAAGATCGTCGAGGTCCATCACCCCGGCATCAAGGGCGCCCTGCTGACCACCGCCCTGACCGAGTTCTACGAAATCCGCGAAACCGGCGGCTTGAAGAAGAAACCCTCGACCTCCGAGGTTCTCGACTGGCTGAAACTGTTGCTGGCCGAAGATCTCGACCCCGCCGACCTCAAGCGCGAAGGCGCGAACGCACTGCCGAAACTCCACGGCGCGTTGCTGAAAAACGAACAGGACGTTCACCTCTTCGAACGGCTCGCCTTTATGGCGCGTGGCCAACGCTAAGCCTTTCATGTTTCTCTAAATATCCCCGCCGGAGGCGGAATTCGCCATGTCTGTGAAAATCCGAGCGCTCAGCCCCGAAGACAAGACCGAATGGCGTCGCCTCTGGACCGCTTATCTCGCGTTCTACGAAACATCCGTCTCCGAAGAGGTCTACGAGACCTATTTCGGCCGGTTGCTTGGTGACGACCCGCAGGATTACACCTGCCTGATCGCGGAGGTGGACGGCAAGCCGGTCGGTCTGGTCCATTACCTGTTTCACCGGCACGGCTGGAAGATCGAGAACGTCTGCTATCTTCAGGACCTCTATGCCGACCCGGACATGCGCGGCACGGGCGTCGGTCGGGCCCTGATCGAGGCGGTTTATGCCGCGGCCGATGCCGCAGGGGCACCGGGCGTCTACTGGCTCACCCAAGACTTCAACTTGACCGCCCGCCAGCTTTATGACCGGATTGGCACCGTGACACCGTTCATCAAATACAACCGCTCCTAAGGTGACGATGCCCCGCGTCCTTCTCGCCCTCCTGGTCGCTCTGGCCGGCTGCGCGCCGGGCCAGTGGTCGGACGTCCCCGAACGGCGGGCACCGGGCATCGCGATGCCGGAAATGAAGTCCTTCTCGGCGCGCCGCGCGGCCCCCTCGATCCGCTCGAACGCCCAGATTGCACGGGATTTCCTCGACCTGTCCTTTCAGATGGAAAGCGGGCGTCCGATCCCGATCCTCACCCGGTTCCGCGGCCCGGTAAAGGTGGCTGTGGCCGGCACGGCGCCCGCCAGCCTCGACAAGGACCTTGCCGAGCTCATCAGCCGCCTGCGTCAGGAAGCGCGCATCGATATCTCGCGCGCAGCCCCGGGCGAGGCCGCGCAGATCACGATCGAAACCGTGCCGCAAAGACAATTGCAGCGCGCGGTGCCACAGGCGGCCTGCTTCGTGGTCCCCAACGTCTCGGGCTGGTCCGAGTTCAAACGCAACCGCAGCCGCGAGACGACCGACTGGACCAAGCTGACTGAACGCAGCTCGGCCACGGTTATCATCCCCTCCGATGTGAGCCCGCAGGAAGTGCGCGATTGCCTGCACGAGGAAATCGCACAGGCTCTGGGCCCGCTCAATGACCTCTACCGGCTGCCCGACAGCATCTTCAACGATGACAATTTCCACACGGTCCTGACCGGCTTCGACATGCTGATCCTGCGCGCCTATTACAGCCGCGAACTGCCGAACGGCACAACCCGCGAAGAGGCCGCGCGCGTGCTGCCGCGCCTGCTCGACCGGCTCAATCCGAGGGGGCGTTCGTCGGCGATCGAGTATCTCTCGTCGACGCCTCCGGAATGGAACGACGCCATTTCACGCGCGCTTTCGACACGGTCGTCGGACACGCGGCGCATCGCCTATGCCGCAAAGGCCGTCCGCATTGCCGAAACGCTGGGCTGGCGCGACAACAGGCTGGCCTTCAGCCTCTTCGTGCAGGGCCGCGTGACGCTTGGCGTGAACTCCGACACCGCCATCACCAGCTTCCTGCAGGCCGGTGCGATCTATAAGGCGCTCTACAACAATTCGGTCCATACGGCCCATGTTGCGACCCAGATGTCGGCCTTCGCGCTCTCTTCGGGGCAGTATGACACCGCAATCGCAATCGTGAACGACTCTCTGCCGGCTACGCGCGCGTCCGAGAACGCAGCGCTTTTGTCGACCCTGCTGATGATCAAGGCCGAAGCGCTGGAGGCGGCAAACCGCGGCCAGGAAGCCGCCATTGTCCGGGTCGACAGCCTCGCTTGGGGACAGTATGGGTTCGGCTCGGAACAAAAGGTGCGGGCACGGCTCTCCGAGATCCGGGCCCTCGCGCAGACATCAACCTGAGGTTACACATGGCCCCTGTTATCGGACTGATCCTCGGCGCTGTCACCGGCGCTTTCCTTGCCAAGAAACGCGGCGGCAGCCGGCTGGACATGGCGCAATATGGCGCGGCCTTCGCGATCCTCTTCGGACTGGCGGGCCTCTTTCTCGCGATCTTTCTGGCCCGCGCGGCCGCCTGATCCGCGATGTTCCTGCCGTTCTTCGATAACCTTCGATCGGCACGCGTTCCGGTTTCACTGCGCGAATACCTCGCCTTTCTCGAAGGCATGCAGGCCGGCCTTGTCACCTATGACATAGACGGGTTCTACTATCTGGCCCGCGCAACCATGGTCAAAGACGAACGCCACCTTGACCGGTTCGATCAGGCCTTCGCCGCCACCTTCGAAGGGCTGGAACAGATCGCGCTCGACGAGGTGCTGGAGGCGATTGACCTGCCGCGGGACTGGCTGGAAAAGCTCGCTGAAAAGAACCTCTCGGAGGAAGAACGCGCCAAGATCGAAGCCCTCGGCGGGTTCGAGAAACTGATGGAGACGCTCAAAAAGCGCCTTGCGGAACAAAAGGGCCGCCACCAGGGCGGCAGCAAATGGATCGGCACCGCCGGCACGTCCCCTTTCGGCGCATATGGCTACAACCCCGAGGGCGTGCGGATCGGCCAGTCCGAAAGCCGCCACCAGCGCGCCGTGAAAGTGTGGGACAAACGCGAGTTTCGCAATCTCGATGACAGCGTCGAGCTGGGCACACGCAACATCAAGGTTGCCATGAAACGTCTGCGGCGCTGGGCGCGGGACGGGGCCGCGGAAGAGCTCGATCTGAACGGCACGATCCGCGCCACGGCCGAGCACGGATATCTCGACGTCAAGACACGTCCCGAGCGGCGCAATGCGGTGAAAGTGCTGCTCTTTCTGGATGTCGGGGGATCGATGGATCCGCATATCAAGATGGTCGAGGAACTCTTCTCCGCGGCCAAGACCGAGTTCAAGCATCTGGAATATTTCTATTTCCACAACTGCCTCTATGAGGGCGTCTGGCGCGATAACGCGCGGCGCTGGAACGATCAGACGCCCACATGGGACGTGCTGCACACCTATGGCTCCGACTACAAATGCATCTTCGTGGGCGACGCCTCCATGAGCCCCTACGAGATCGCCTATCGCGGCGGCGCGAACGAACATTACAACCCCGAAGCCGGTCAGGTCTGGCTGGCGCGGGCGCGCGACCAGTGGCCCGATCACATGTGGATCAACCCCCTGCCCGAGCGCTACTGGCGCTACACCCAGTCGATCCAGATGATTCAGGATATTTTCGGAGCCGATCGCATGGTTCCGATGACCCTCAAGGGCATCGAGGCCGGCATGAAGGAACTCAGCCGCTAGACCGCACGCGCAACGACACGGGGCGGCGCGCGCCACGTTGCACAAAACCCCTTCCGTGAGGCTGGAAAATCGGGTTGGCTTGCAGGGACCGAACCGCGGAGATCCTGTCGTGCCCATCCATTTCACCGAAGCCGAGTTTTCCACCCGAAGGGCCGCCGCAACGCGGGCTCTGCAGAGTGCGGAGCTTGATGCGTTGCTGATGTTCGCGCCCGAAAGCCATCTGTGGATCTCGGGCTACGACACGTTCGGCTTTGCCATGTTCCAATGCATGGTGCTGACTGCCGACGGGCAGCTCGCGCTGCTGACGCGGATGCCGGATTTGCGGCAGGCCCTGCACACATCGGTTCTGGACCCCGGCGACATCCACATCTGGCATGAGCGCGAGGGCGCAAGCCCCGCCGATGACCTCAAGGCGCTGCTGGAGAGGTTGGGCGTCGCCCACGGGCGGATCGGCATCGAAAGCCAGACCGCTGGCCTGACCGATTTCAACGGGCGCATGGTGCGGGCGGCGCTTGGCACGTTGCACGAAGCCTCAGACCTGATCCGCGCGCTGCGGCGGATCAAGTCCCCCGCCGAGATCGCGATGCACCGCAAGGCGGCCGCGCTGTCGGATGACGCGCTTGACGCGGCGCTCGAGACCACCCGCGCAGGGGCGTTCGAAGGCGATATACTCGCCGCGATGCAGGGGGCCGTTTTCAAGGGCGGCGGGGATTACGCGGGCAACGAATTCATCATCGGCTCCGGCCCCGGCGCCCTGCTCTGCCGGTATTTCTCGGGCCGCCGCCACCTCGACGATCAGGACCAACTCACGCTGGAATGGTCGGGCGCCTATGCCCGCTATCACGCCGCCATGATGCAGACATTGGTGATCGGCAAGGCCTCCGCGACCCAGCGCAAGATGCACGCGGCCTGCCGCAGCGCGCTGGAGGCCTGCGAGGCCACGATCAGACCCGGCGTGCCCATGGCCGATGTCTACGCGGCCCATGCAAAGGTGTTTGACGCGGCCGGATATGGCCACGCGCGCCTGCAGGCCTGCGGATACGGCATGGGCGCGGTCTACACGCCAATCTGGGTTGATTTCCCGATGTTCTACGAGGGCAATCCGCTGGAAATGCAGGCCGGACAGGTGTTCTTCCTGCACATGATCCTGATGGACAGCGCGGCGGGTCAGGCCATGTGTCTGGGCCATTCGGTGCTGGTGACCGAGAGCGGCTCCGAGCGTCTGTCGCGCCACGCGCCTGCGCTGATCGAGTTATGACTTGCCGGGCTGGCGCCAAACCCCCATATCCCTGACATGCTCAAACTGACCCCTCTCCTTCTGGCCCTGCTCTACGGCCTCGTGATGTACAAGTTCTCCGCATGGAACACCAAGCGGACGCTGGATGCACAATCCAATCCGCTGGCCGATCCTGTCCTTGAAAAGCTGAACCGGGCGATGGCCAATGCGCTCGACCTGCCGCGGATCAAGGTCAACATCTACGAGATCGACCCGGTCAACGGGCTTGCCGCGCCGGACGGGCGGATCTTCATCACGCGCGGCTTCTTCAACAAATACAAGGCCGGAGAGGTCACCGCAGAAGAGATGGCCAGCGTGATCGCCCATGAGTTGGGCCATGTCGCCTTGGGCCATTCGCGCCGGCGGATGATCGATTTCTCGGGCCAGAACGCCATTCGCGTGGCGCTGGCCACGGTGCTGGGACGGCTGATCCCCGGTGTCGGGGTGTGGCTGGCCAATATGCTGACGACGCTTCTGGCCGCGCGCCTGTCACGCAGCGATGAATATGAGGCCGACGCCTATGCCTCGGCCCTGCTGACGAAAGCCGGGATCGGGACCGGACCGCAGAAATCGCTCTTTGAGAAACTGGACCAGTTCAGCGCCGGCGCGGGCAACGGAACCCCGGCATGGCTTCTCAGCCATCCAAAGACCGCCGAGCGTATCGCCGCGATCGAGGCCAACGAGAAAAAGTGGAACGTTGTCACGGACTGAGCCCGTGTTATCGCGCCAGCGCCTTTCCAAGCCGTGGCAGGCGCGCCCGTTTCAAAAGCGCGCGCAACGGCATCGTCTCGCCTGACATGCGTTCCGCCGTTTCATGCACGCCGCGCACAACGTCTTCGACTGCGTCCGCCTGATCCAGCCAGAACCCGTAGAGCAGCTCATCGGGCGCAATCCGGTCGAGCCCTTCCTCCGCCAGTGTCTGGCGTGGAAAATCCCTCGCATTGAACGTCACGATCTTGTCGGCCGATCCGGCAATGGCGGCGGCCAGAACATGCACGTCGTTGGGATCGGGCAACCAGAGCCGTGCGGCGTCCCCGCTGCGCGGCACGATGGCGGCTTTGGGCCAGCCCGCGCGCAGCATGGCAATCTCGCTGCGGGCCTGCACCTCGCCGGTCGGACCAAGCTTGCGCGCCGCGCGCGCCCATTCTTCCAGGATGCGCTCCGACCAGAGGGGCGTGTAGAGGCCGCGCGCGGCCACGCCCATCAGGATTTCGCGCAGAACCGTGGGATAGAGCACGCAGGCATCGAGAAGAAGACGCATCAATCGAGCCTGAAAAACAGCGCTTTGAGATAGCCGCTTTCGGCCAGTTGCGGGTGCATCGGATGATCCGGGCCAGCCGCGCCGGTGTGCAGCAGTTGCGCCTGACGGCCCGCCTTGCCGATGCCGCGCAGGCAGGCCTGACGGAACTTCGCCAGATCCGCCGCGTGCGAACACGAACACAAGGCCAGATACCCGCCGGGTGCGGTCAGGTTGCTCGCCATAAGCGCCACCCGCTCATAGGCGCGCAAGCCGTTCTGAAGCGCCTTCTTGTTGGGGGCAAAGGCGGGCGGATCGGCAATCACGAGATCGAAGCGCGCACTTTCGTCCGCCAGCGCCTCCATCACCTTGAAAGCATCGCCCTTGCGGGTGGAAAACCGGTCGGAGAACCCCGACGCCTCCGCCCCGCGCTCCGCCAGATCCAGCGCTGCGGCGGACCCGTCAACCGCGACGGCTTGCACGGCCCCGCCCGCAAGCGCGGCCAGCGAGAACCCGCCCACATGGGAAAACACGTCGAGAACCGAGCCGCCAGCAGCCAGCCGCGCCCCGAACGCATGGTTGGGGCGCTGGTCGAAGAACAATCCGGTTTTCTGCCCGCCCATGACATCCGCCATATAGGTCGCACCGTTCATCGGAACGGGGATCGGTCCCTCGACACCGCCACACAGCACTGCGCTGGCATCGTCCAGCCCCTCCAGCGCCCGTGCCCGGCCAGAGGCGCTCTTGATAACGGTCGTCACCCCTGTTGCCGCCTTGAGCGCGGCGACCAGCGGCTCCAGCAGGGCCTCGGCCCAGGCCGCGTTGGGCTGCACGACGGCGACATCGCCAAACCGGTCGACCACCACCCCGGGCAGGCCGTCCGCCTCGGCATGGATCAGCCGGTAATAGGAGGCATCATAGAGGCGCTCGCGCAGCGCCACCGCGCGCGCGAAACGGGCTGCAAACCAGTCTTCATCGACCCGTGCCTCGCAGTTGCGGTCCAGTATCCGGAGCATGATCTTGGAGTTCGGGTTGACCGCCACCAGACCGAGATCCAGACGCGCGTTGTCCTGCAAAAGGGCAATCGTGCCGGGGGCAAGTTTGCGGGTGCGCCTGTCGGTCACAACCTCATCGGCATAAACCCAAGGGGCCCCGTGGCGTATCGCAGCCGCGTTTGCTTTGGGTTTGAGGCGGATAATCGGGTAGTCTGGCAAGTCCATGGAGGGGCTATAGGCGGTTTTGGCCAAGGGCGAAAGTGGGCTCAGCCCTCTTCCAGTTCGACCGTTTCACCTGCCGGATCCTCTGTTTCCCCGACGGGATCGAAAATCCCGTTGCCCGGAAATTCAACACGCATGAGATTGCCGAGATGCCGCCGGATCCGCACTTTCTGCGTTTCGCCGCGCAGGTCCGCCTTGAGTGCTTCCCCGCGCCCGAACGCGGCAAGGCTGGCATCGATCGGCAGCGGTCCAAGAATGCGCAGCCCGGTTTCCGTGTCGAAGACACTGAGATCGAACATAATACTATGCACGCCGCCCAGCGCCGCACGGGCCCGTTCCGTCACGCTGTGAAACCGCCTGACCACAAAGGTCATCGAGACGTCCTGTGTTCCGCTGAGATGCGACAGCCCGTCCGTGAGGCTCTCCTCCATCAGCGTGGCCACCTGCAGGCGCCGGTCACCGGGCGGATCCCCCCGCCAGACAATATCGGCGATCGGGTAATAGAGATCCGCGTCAGAGACCGTCAGGTCAGGCGATACGTCGATCTGCACGCGCGACACGGTCCAGTCCGCCGCGGCGACCCCGACATTCGCCGGCACGTATCTGGCCACGAGCGGTTCACCGGATGTTGTCGGCTGGTCCAAACCGCTGCACGCCGCCAGAGCGGCTGCAAAGATCGCGAAAACTGCAATGGACCTGAGTTTCATCGGCCGGATGCTATCTCTTGAGAGAAACGGTGCCCTGCGCTCATATCATACGAAAAGGAGGCGGAGAAATGATTTCCCGCCCCCTGTTCCGGTGCTTTTGTGTTTCTTGCAGAACCGTTGCCGTTAGGCATGCTTGCCGCGCGGAGCGGTCAGGTTCGCAAAGCCGGTTTTGATCCAGGCGCGCGCGGCGACCAGAATGTCACGCATGGCTTCGGCACGCATCTCATGCGCGCGGCGTTCGATCGCGATATAATCAATATCGGTCGTTTTCAGTTTGATCTGGTTGTAGGACATAACAACCTCCTTTCGGGTGACTGTTCGAGTATCAGTGTGTTTCTGGTCTCTTAGTTAGGAGCCACGCCGCAGCTGCACATCCCATATTTCAGAGAAACCGCCATGCGCTGAGCGCATACCTCACTCCGGAGACCCTTAAAGAATTGGCGTTTGACCACCAGAGCACAGGGAGCGCTGCACGGGACACGGAGGCTCTCGCCACAGCCGCGGCGGGTGCTACCATACGGGCATGGTTCTCGAATTTCGCAAACAAGGCATCTATTGTCCGGCCGGGGATTTCTACATCGACCCGTGGAAACCGGTGGCGCGCGCGCTCATTACCCACGGCCACGCGGACCATGCCCGGTGGGGTCACGCATCCTATCTCGCGACAGAGGCCGCCGCCCCCGTGATGCGGCACAGGCTTGGCGATATCGCGCTTGAAACCACAGGGTTCGGGAAACCGCTGAGGATCGGCGATGCGCAGGTCTCCTTTCATCCCGCGGGGCACGTGCCGGGCTCCGCCCAGATCCGGGTCGAGGTCGCAGGGGAAACATGGGTCGTCTCCGGCGATTACAAGACCACCCCGGACGGGCTGAGCGAGCCGTTCGAACCCGTGCGCTGCCACAGCTTCATCACCGAATGCACCTTCGGGCTTCCGGTGTTCAAATGGGACCGGCAGGAGGACGTGATCGCACAGATCAACCAGTGGTGGCAGCGCAACAGGGATGACGGGCGGTTTTCGGTCCTCGGCGCCTACGCGCTCGGCAAGGCGCAGCGGATCCTTGCCAATGTCGACACCTCGATCGGGCCGATCCTGACCCACGGCGCGATCGAGAACACCAACGAGGTTCTGCGCGCGCAAGGCGTAGCGCTTCCCGACACGATCCGGGTCACGCGTGAGCTGAACACGAAAGACTATGCCGGGGCGCTGGTGCTGGCCACGCCTGCAGGCATGGGCGGCCCCTGGGTCCGGCGTTTCGCAGACCGCTCGACCGCTTTTGCCTCGGGCTGGATGTCGATGCGGGGCGTGCGCCGCCGCCGCGCGGCCGACCGGGGCTTCGTGATGTCCGATCACGCCGACTGGGAGGGGCTCAACAGCGCGATCGCGGCCACGGGGGCAGAGCGGGTCTTCGTGACCCACGGCTACACCTCGATCTTTTCCCGCTGGCTGGGCGAGGCCGGCTACGACGCGCAGATCGTCGATACCGAATTCGAAGGCGAAATGCTGGAGGGCGGTGACACCCCGGATGCACCGCAGGCCGAACAATGACGCGCGCGCGCTGCAGCTCAGTTGAGGGGATGGCCCCGTGAAGCGCTTCGCCCAGCTTTTCACCGCGCTCGACCAGACAACGCGCACCAGCGTCAAGGTCGCGGCGCTGGCAGAGTATTTCCGCGACGCTTGCGATGACGACAAGCTCTGGACCATCGCGCTGTTGTCCGGGCGCAGGCCAAAACGTGGGGTAACCACGACCTTGCTGCGGGAATGGGCTGCGGAAAAGGCCGGCATCCCGCTTTGGCTCTTCGAGGAGTCCTACGCGATCGTGGGCGATCTTGCCGAAACCATCGCGCTGGTTCTGCCGCCACCCGAGCATCGCGACGCGCGCGCGCTCGCGGATTGGATGGCAGTGCTGCGCGAACTCGGCGCGATGGACATCCCTGAAAAGAAATCCCGCGTTCTCGCGGCATGGGACAGCCTCGATCCGATCGAGCGCTTCGTTTTCAACAAACTGATCACCGGCGGCTTTCGCGTCGGCGTCAGCCAGAAACTCATGACCCGCGGGCTTTCCGGGGCAACCGGCATCGAGGAGCCCGAACTTGCGCACCGGATCATGGGCGACTGGAACCCGCACTCCACCACCTATGCAGACCTCATTCTGGCGGAAAACCCCACCGCGGACGCCTCGAAACCCTATCCGTTCTATCTCGCACACCAGCTGGGCGCAGCAGAAGATCTCGGCACTCAGCGCGACTGGCGGGCCGAATACAAATGGGATGGCATCCGTGGCCAGTTGATCCTGCGCGACAACCGGCTGTTCCTCTGGTCGCGGGGCGAAGAGCTGATCACGGAGAAATTCCCCGAACTGGCCGTGCTGACAGAGCATCTGCCCGGGGGCACCGTCATCGACGGGGAGCTTCTGGCCTGGCGCGACGAAGCCCCCCTGCCCTTCAATGCCCTGCAAAAGCGGCTGGGCCGCAAGACCGTCCCGAAAAAGCTTCTGGCAGAGGCGCCCGTGATCCTCAAAGCCTATGACCTGCTGGAATGGCAAGGGCGCGACCTGCGCACGCAAGCCTATGACATGCGGCGCGCGCAGCTCTCCGGGATGCTGCAAACCCTGCCCGCCTCCGCCCCGCTCAGGCTCTCGGCCAACCTGCCTTTCGAAAGCTTCGACGATCTCGCAGCACTGCGCGCCGCCGCCCGCGCCCGACGCGCTGAAGGCCTCATGCTCAAACGGGGCACCTCGCCCTATCTCGCCGGCCGCAAGAAGGGCGACTGGTGGAAATGGAAGGTGGATCCGCTGGTGATCGACGCGGTCATGATCTACGCCCAGAGCGGCCATGGCCGCCGCGCCAACCTGTTCACCGACTTCACCTTCGCAGTCTGGAACGGCAACGATCTCGTCCCCTTCACGAAAGCCTATTCAGGGCTGACCGATGCCGAGTTTCGCAAGATCACGGCATGGGTGCGCAAGAACACGCAGGAGCGCTACGGGCCGGTGCGCGCCGTCACCCCGCACCACGTGTTCGAGATCGCCTTCGAGGGCATTCAGGAAAGCACGCGCCACAAATCCGGCGTTGCGCTGCGCTTTCCGCGCATGTCGCGCTGGCGGCAGGACAAACCGGTGCAGGAAGCCAACACGCTCGAAGATCTCAAGGACATGCTCGCCCAGTTTGGCTGAGCCTTTCAGGTCTCGAAAAATATCCCCGCCGGAGGCATCCCGCCCGCGCAGCCTGGCGCGAGCTTAGGCCGATTTCAGAACACCCGGCCGAACACCGGACTGCCACGCGGCGGCAGCGGTCCCGAAGGCCTCGAAAAGCGGACGTGAGACAGGATCCTGAGCGGCATTGTATTCGGGGTGCCACTGAACCGAGAGGCAAAACCCCGGCGCATCCTTGATATAGATCGCCTCGGGCGTTCCGTCGGGCGCGTGGCCGTCAATGATCACCCGCTCACCGGCGGTCTTGATGCCCTGCCCGTGCAGCGTATTGGTCAGAACCTTCTGCGCGCCCATCAGGCGATGAAACGGGCCGTCCGGCTCAAACGTCACCTCGTGGCGCAGCTCGAATTTCTCCTCGAGCGTGCCATCGGGCGGCATCCGGTGGTTCAACCGACCCGGCAATTCGCGGATTTCGGGATGAAGCGTCCCGCCAAGGGCCACATTCACCTCCTGAAACCCGCGGCAGACGCCAAGCAGCGGCTGCCCGCGCTCCACGCAGGCGCGCACCAGCGGCAGGGTGATCGCATCACGCGCGCGGTCAAACGCGCCATGGGCTTCGGTTTCCGGCTCGCCATATTCTTCGGGATGCACATTCGGGCGCCCCCCCGTGAGCAGGAACCCGTCACAGATCTCGAGAAGTTCGGCAACGCTCAGCAATTCCGGATCGGCCGGCAGCAGGATCGGCACGCCCCCCGCCACACCGGACACGGCTTCCGAGTTCATCCGCCCCCCCGCATGCACGGGGTATTGATCGTTCATAACGTAGCTGTTGCCGATTATGCCAATTACCGGGCGGGCCATCTCGAGGTTCCTTTAAGTCCTGTTCCCCAAAATATAATCACGGTCCGGGAAAAGGTCGAGCCATCCCTGACGCACAAAGCCTGTGCCCTGCCTCGAGCGCAACACCGGCCCGCATCCGGTCCGCAGGTTCCCCGATATCCGCACCCGCGTGGCACAGAAAACCGAAGCGCGCGCGGCTTACCCCTCGGCGGTCAGGCCCACGGCCTCGATCCCCGCAGTGCCGGCAATCAGGTCATTGCCAGACGTGTCGCCCGTCACGCCAACAGCACCGATCACGGCACCTTTCTTGTCGCGCACGAGGATGCCGCCGGGAACGGGCACCAGCTTGCCGTCGAACACCCCGTTAATGCAGCCCATGAAATAGGTCTGCTGGCCGGCGCGCTCCTGCTGGGCCGTGCCTGCGATCCCCAACATGATCGATCCGTGGGCCTTGCCCCGCGCCATCTCGAAGCGCCCCGGAGAGGCGCCATCCTCGCGCTCAAAGGCCAGCGGGTGCCCACCGGCATCCAGAACCACCACCGACAACGGCTTGAGTTCCATTTCACGCCCCTTCTCCAAGGTTTTCCGGATGATGGTGCGCGCTTTGCGAAGTGAAATGGCTGCCATTGTTGTGCCCCTGTCTTTTTCTGAATGAAATCCGGGCGCCATAATGCGAGCTAATGCCCCGGCGTCAAGGCGATCGCGACGCCGGGGCAGGTCTTGGGTCAGGCCTTCGCGGCGGCCTTGAGCTCCAGCCTGCGGCGATGCAGCACCGGCTCGGTATAGCCCGAAGGCTGGACGCGGCCCTTGAAGACAAGATCGCAGGCGGCCTGAAACGCCACGCCCGAGTAACCGGGCGCCATGTTGGTGTAGTTCGGATCGCCCGCATTCTGCCGGTCCACGACCGCGGCCATTTTCTGCATGGCGGCCAGAACCTGCGCCTCTTCCACCACACCGTGATGAAGCCAGTTGGCCAGCGCCTGAGAACTGATCCGGCAGGTCGCCCGGTCCTCCATCAGACCGACCTCGTTGATATCGGGCACTTTCGAACACCCGACACCCTGATCCACCCAACGCACCACGTAGCCAAGAATGCCTTGCGCATTGTTCTCGACCTCGGCCTGGATTTCCCCGGGCGTCAGGGTCGCGGGATCCAGAAGCGGAATGGTCAGGAGATCTTCGAGCGTGCCGCGCGGGCCGCCCGCCTTGATCTCGGCCTGACGGGCGAACACGTCGACCTTGTGATAATGGGTCGCGTGCAGCGTGGCGGCCGTGGGCGACGGCACCCAGGCCGTGTTCGCACCGGCCATCGGGTGACCGATCTTGGCCTCAAGCATGTCGGCCATCAGGTCCGGCATGGCCCACATGCCCTTGCCGATCTGTGCCTTGCCCGACAACCCGCAGGCCAGCCCGATATCCACGTTCCGGTCCTCGTAGGACAAGATCCACGGCGTGGTTTTCATATCGCCCTTCTTGAGGAACGGTCCCGCCTCCATCGAGGTGTGGATTTCGTCCCCGGTCCGGTCAAGAAAGCCCGTGTTGATGAAAGCCACGCGGTGGCGCGCGGCACGGATACACTCCTTGAGCGTGGCGCTCGTGCGGCGCTCTTCATCCATGATGCCCAGCTTGACCGTGTATTGCGGCAGACCGAGGGCTGCCTCGACCGCGGAGAACACCTCGTCGGAGAAGGCGACCTCTTCGGGGCCATGCAATTTCGGTTTCACGACGTAAACCGACCCCGCGACGGAATTGCCATGCACCGATTTCAGGTCATGGATCGCGATCAGCGTGGTGAACATCGCGTCCAGCAGCTCTTCGGGGATTTCCGCGCCGTCGCGATCAAGGATCGCGGGGTTGGTCATCAGCAGACCCACGTTGCGCACCAGCATCAGCGAGCGGCCCTTGAGCGTGAGCGCCCCGCCATCGGGCGCGGTCAGCGTCACATCGGGGTTCAGCCGGCGTTCGATAACCTTGCCGCCCTTCTCCAAGGATGCGGTCAGATCGCCCTTCATCAGCCCCAGCCAGTTGCGATAGGCCAGAACCTTGTCGGCCGCGTCCACGGCCGCAACGGAATCCTCGCAATCCATGATTGTCGAGATCGCAGCTTCCAACACCACATCCGAAATGCCCGCCGGATCAACCTTGCCGATCTGACTGCCGGGATCGATCATGATCCGCAGGTGAAGGTTGTTCTTGACCAGAGCCACCTCGCACAGAACATCCCCGTCGCCGGTTCTGTATCCTGCGAATTGGGCGGGATCGCGCAACTGCGCCGTGCCGCTTTGCGTCGTCAGTTCCAACGCGCCACCTGTGACCGAAAGACCGGTTACATCCGCCCAGCGCGCGCCCTCCAGCGGTGCGGCGTCGTCAAGATGGGCCCGCGCCCATGCGATCACCCGCGCACCGCGCGCAGGATCATAGGCCTTGCCTTCGGGCAAATCGCCCATGGCATCGGTCCCGTAAAGCGCATCATAAAGAGAGCCCCAGCGCGCATTGGCCGCGTTCAGCGCATAGCGCGCATTCATGACCGGCACGACAAGCTGCGAGCCGGCGATCGTCGCGATCTCGGGATCGATATTGCTGGTCTCGATGGTAAAGTCGGGTCCCTCGGGCACCAGATAGCCGATCTCTTCGAGAAACGCGTGATAGGCGGACGTCTCGATCGGCGCGTCGCGATGGGCGCAATGCCACGCGTCGATCGCGGATTGAAGCTCCTCGCGCTTTTCAACCAGCGCCCGGTTCTTCGGCCCCAGATCGTGCACAAGCGCGGACAGTCCCTGCCAGAACGCCTCGGCGGTGACACCCGTGCCCACAACAGCTTCATTTTCAAGGAAATCCGCGAGTTCAGGATCAATCTGCAATCCGTGTTTCTGGACGCGGTTCGGTGCATAAGTCTTCATAGTTTTCCCCCGGCACGCGCTCGTTGGAGCGCTCCATTGTATGCAATGGCACACCACATACGGATCGAATCAGGGAGAGGCAATCCGTGAAAGCACGTAAATTTCGCGCTGAAGAGAACTTTCGACACATTGTTACGCGACCCTTATGCCAGCGCACGCAAGACCGCACCCAGACTGCCCCTCGAAAGCCGCTTCGGCTCTGAACGCGCCGCGCCGTGCCCGGGCGCGCAATCGACCGCTTGCAGCCAGCCCTGCGGAAGTTAGGTTAAGCGTCAGAAACAGGAGTTCCCGATGCGCGATGCTGCCCCTCAGCCGATCTATCTCAAAGACTATGCGGCCCCGGCCTATCTGGTCGACGAGGTCCACCTGACCTTCCGGCTCGACCCGACCAAGACGCGGGTTCTCAGCCGCATCGCATTCCGTCCCAACCCCGAGACCGACGACCGGCGCTTTTTTCTCGACGGGGAACAGCTCAAGCTGATCAGCGCCACGATCGACGGGCAGGACATCACCCCGACGCTGACCGATGGCGGGCTGGCCTGCGCGGCGCCCGATGCGCCCTTCATCTGGGAGGCCGAGGTCGAAATCAGTCCCGAGACCAACACCGCGCTCGAAGGGCTTTACATGTCCAAGGGCATGTATTGCACCCAGTGCGAAGCCGAAGGGTTTCGCAAGATCACCTATTACCCCGACCGCCCCGATGTCATGGCGAAGTTTTCCGTCCGCATCGAAGGCGATGCGCCGGTCAAACTGTCCAATGGCGATCCGGTGGCCGAAGGTGCGGGCTTTGCCGAATGGCATGACCCGTGGCCGAAACCGGCCTACCTCTTCGCACTTGTCGCCGGCGAACTGGTCAACCATGCCGACAGCTTCACCACCCGTTCGGGGCGCGACGTGGAGCTCAACATCTGGGTGCGGCCGGGTGATGAGCATAAATGCGCCTTCGGGATGGATGCCCTGAAGCGCTCCATGAAATGGGACGAGGAGGTCTACGGGCGCGAATATGATCTCAGCCTGTTCAACATCGTGGCCGTGGACGATTTCAACATGGGCGCGATGGAGAACAAGGGTCTGAACATATTCAACTCCTCTGCCGTGCTTGCCTCGCCGGAGACCTCGACCGATACGAATTTCGAACGGATCGAGGCGATTATCGCGCATGAGTATTTCCACAACTGGACCGGCAACCGCATCACCTGCCGCGACTGGTTCCAGCTGTGTCTGAAAGAGGGGCTGACGGTCTACCGCGACCAGCAGTTCACCGGCGACATGCGCAGCCACGCGGTGAAACGCATTGATGACGCGCTCGCACTGCGGGCGCGGCAGTTTCGCGAGGATAACGGCCCGCTGGCGCATCCGGTGCGCCCGGAAAGCTTTGTCGAGATCAACAATTTCTACACGGCCACCGTTTATGAAAAAGGCGCCGAGATCATCGGCATGCTCAAGACGCTGGTGGGCGATGAGGCCTACTACAAGGCCTGCGCGCTTTATTTCGACCGCCATGACGGGCAGGCCTGCACGATCGAGGACTGGCTGAAATGTTTTGAGGACACGACCGGTCGCAATCTCGACCAGTTCAAGCTGTGGTATTCGCAGGCCGGAACGCCGCGCATCACGGTCAGCGAAAGCTTCGAGAACGGCACCTATGCGCTGCATTTCACGCAATCGACCCCGCCGACGCCCGGACAGGATCACAAGGACCCCAAGGTCGTCCCGATCGCGGTCGGGCTGCTGAACCCCAATGGCGATGAAATCCGGCCGACCGAAATTCTCGAGATGACCGAGGCGTCACAGACCTTCTCCTTCCCGGATATGGCCGTGAGGCCGGTGCCCTCGATCCTGCGCGGCTTCTCCGCACCCGTGATCCTCGAGCGCGACCAGTCCAACGCGGAACGCGCCTTCCTGCTCACCCACGACACCGATCCGTTCAACAAGTGGGAGGCCGGCCGCGCCCTCGCCCGGGACGGGATGATCCGCATGGTGAGCGAGGATGCCGCCCCCGATCAGGCCTATCTCGATGCGCTCGTCTCGGTGGCGCGCGACGACAGGCTCGACCCGGCGTTCCGGGCGCTGGCCCTGACCCCGCCCTCTCAGGACAACATCGCGCAGGCGCTCTTCGATGGTGGCCAGACGCCGGATCCAACGGAAATCTTCCACGTCGCGGAGACGCTGGCGCAGTCCATGGCGCAAAGCCTGCAGGATCTGCTGCCCAAGCTCTACGCGGAGATGACCGTGGAGGGCCCCTACACCCCCGATGCGGCAGCCGCCGGCAAACGGGCGCTGCAAGGCCGCGCGCTGTCGCTGCTGAGCCGTCTGGACGGCGGGGCGCAGGCGATCCGGCAATACGAGGCTGCGGACAACATGACCCAGCAGCTGACCGCACTGAACTGCCTGCTCATGATCGAGAAAGGCGAGGCGCAGAACGCAGCCTTCTTCGAGCAGTGGCAGCACGATCGGCTGGTGGTCGACAAGTGGTTCACCATGCAGGTCGGCACGGCGCGCCTGTCGCGCGCCCCGGCCCGCGCCGAGGAGATGACCCGCCATCCCGACTTCGACATGACCAACCCGAACCGGTTTCGCTCTGTCTTCGGAGCCCTCGCAGCGAACACGGCCGGCTTCCACGACCCGTCCGGCGCGGGATACGCGCTGATGGCAGACTGGCTGATCCGGCTCGATGCAAAGAACCCGCAGACAACCGCCCGCATGACCAGCGTGTTCGAGACCTGGAAACGCTATGACGCGGACCGTCAGGATCTGATCAAAACGGCATTGCGCCGCATCGCTGCGACCGAGGGCCTGAGCCGCGACACAACGGAAATGGTTGGCCGGATTCTGGAGGCCTAGAAGCCATAATTTTGCCACCCGAATCGGCAAGAATGCCGGCATGGTTGTGCCTTTTGAATTCTCGTCGCCCGGGCGGCAGCTGATCACCGTTATTGGAATCGCCGCGAGTGTCTTCCTGTTGATCCTCGGGCTGTTCCAGGGGGATGCGCCGCTGTTCTGGTGGGTCATCTGGGGGGCGTTCAGCTCGATCATGTTCTGCACGCCGATGCTGGAGAAAGACGCCGGCCTGACGCTTCATGCCGACCAGATGATTGTCAAACACGGCCAGCGCAAAATCGTGATCCCCTATGACGAGATCAAGCAGTTCAGGGTGACCAACTGGTCTCACACCACGGCTTATACCGCCCATATGCTGGACGGCTCCGTCATGCCCCTGCCCGCCGATTCCTTCCCCGGCGCAAGCGTGATCGGCAATGAACTTGAGCGCCGCGGCGTCGCGTTCGTTCAGGCGTGACCGGCGGGATTGGACTTTAATCCACTGAAATCTGCGCTTATCACATCGGGGTACCCTGCCTGTCCCAACCGATGAGCGCGCCCATGTCCCGACCCACTGTCCTGATCACAGGCGCAAGCGCCGGAATTGGCGCGGCCACCGCGCAACTGGCCGCACGCGCAGGCTATGACGTCGCCATCCACTACAAATCAGACCGCGAGGGCGCCGAGCGCGTGACCGAAGACGTCGCGCGCGAAGGCGGCACGTCCCTGCTGATACAGGGCGACGTTTCCAACCCCGATGACATCTCGCGGATCTTTGCGGAATTCGACGCCCGCTTTCCCAGACTGGATGCGCTGGTCAACAATGCAGGGATCGTGGCGCCCCCGCTGCGGGTCGACCAGATGGACCATGCGCGGCTCGAACGCATCATGAGTGTCAACCTGATCGGCGCCATTCTGGTGGCCAAGGAAGGCGTTCTGCGCATGTCCACGGCCCATGGCGGACAGGGGGGCGCGATCGTGAACCTCTCTTCCGTCGCGGCGGTTCTGGGCGCGGCGAACCAGTATGTCGACTATGCCGCCGCGAAGGCGGGTATCGATACGCTGACAAAGGGGCTTGCCCATGAGGTGGCCACCGAAGGCGTGCGCGTCAACGCGGTCCGCCCGGGCCTCATCGACACCGAAATTCACGCCAAGGGCGGGCTGCCCGACCGCGCCACCGATCTGGCGCCCATCGTTGCGATGAAACGTGCCGGCACGGCCGCGGAAGTGGCCGAAGCCATTGTGTGGCTGCTGTCGCACAAGGCCAGCTACGTGACCGGGGCGGTGCTCGACGTGAGCGGGGGCCGCTGAGCGTCACGGGTCCGCCCGCAGCGCGATCCACAGCCCAAGAGACGGCCAAAATCCCCCGAATTTGCCTCTTGGTTGCCTCATCCTCGCCAAAAATCACCGCGATCGTAGGTCTCAGGCACGTTGCGAGTGATCGTATAAGGGGTGAGACGATGTCAGATATCCGGACCAATTTCGACCAGACTGTGACCCGTTTGGCGAGTCGAATGGACGAAGTTCTGGACTACCCTCTCACAATTTTCGGCGCGCTCGTTTCCTTGCCCGAGACCGGGTGGATCGGCTTCAAGAAGGTCGCCTTGCGCCCGTTTGCGCTGCGCGATCTCAAAAAGCGTCTCATCATCCGCGCCACCGACCGCGACGAGGAAGCCGCAGAGCGCGAGGTTCTGGCGCACGAGGTCGACGCCTGCCTTGCCAAGGGCGACTGGCTGGAGCTTGCAGCCGCGATCCGGCATCTCGACCAGACCCGCAACGCGACCCGCTCGGGCGTGCGGCATCTGGAGATCGCGATGCAGTATCTGCGCGCCCGCACCGCCATCGCCTACGAAGACCCTGACGGATGCTCCTACGAGATCAGTTTCGACTTCGCGCCGGAGTTGATTTTCGAACTCACACAGCTGCACGAAGACAATCCCGACAATTATGCGCTCGCGGCGATTCTGGCCCGGTTGCATCTCGATTGTGGCTGGGCTGCAAGAGGCAGCCGCTGGGCCAATGCGGTCGGGGAAAGCGGCTGGGCCGCGATGAACGAGCATTACCACCGGGCGCGCAACATTATCACCCGCTTTGACCCGGTTGCCTATAACTCGCCGCTTCTGGCCGAGATCCAGTACCGTCTTTGCGTCGGGCTGGAAAACGGGCGCGACCGGCTTCTCGAAGCCTTTGCCGACTGGTCCGAACTGGACCCCACGAACCTCACCGTCTACCGCCAGCACGCCTATCACTGCCTGCCGCGCTGGTTCGGCGATTACAAGATTCTCGAAGAGCAGGCCGAGGCCGCGCGGCTGGCCACCCGCGACAAGTTCGGCGATGCCGCCTATACCGTGATGATGATGCATGCGTTGCGTTTCGAGGACGGCGCGGCCCACTATCTCAAGCCGGACCTGTTCTTGCGCGGGCTCGAAAGCCTCATGGAGACCTTCGAGAGCGATCCCTACCGTTTCACCTCCACGCTTTCGGAACTGGAAGACGCGCTGGAGCACCACTACTACCACTTGCTGGGCGCCAAACGTGCCAAGAAACGCGTGGCAAAGGTCATTCGCGCGGGGCTGCCCGCGATCATGCGGCGGCATCTGCGGTTCTTTTGCAGCGTGGCATGGGACCAGCCCGAGGACGATTTCCTGATGGCCGTGGCGCCAGCCTTCTCCAAGGAGCTTGACCAAGGCGCGACCGTGGCCGTGACCGCACGCGGCGTTAACGTGATTGCGCCCCAAGAGGCCGAAGCCGCCTGAACGCGCGCCCTAGCGCGCCACCCGCACCCCCGGACGCACCGAGCGGCGCAGGCTGCAATAGGGTTGCGCCCGTGTATAGGCCGCCATCCGCGCGCGCTTGTCGCTGAAACGCATCGGCCCCCAATCCGCCGCGATGCCCGCCAGCCTGCCGCCCTTTTCCGCCAGAACCCCGTCGCGGGGCACCGTGACAGACCAGATGCGCACCGCGCAGCTCAGATTGGCGGCGGCATCTTTCAGACCGGCTCCGGTTTTGGCCCTGCACCCGTAGCCCCGCGCCGTGGCCGGTGCGATCTGCAGCAAGCCGTACCATTTTCCCGAGCCGACCGCCGCAGGATCAAAGGTGCTTTCATAGCGCGCCAAGGCCGACAGCAAGCTCGTCCAGAAGGCCGCGCGACCCTGCGCATCCGCACCCAGATATCCCGGGCACCATTTGGCGATATCCGCAGGCGTGCTGCGCAAGAGCGGCGTGCCGTGATCGAACAGGGCCGCCACGGCCGCGCGCGACCAGAGCGCAGCTTGCGGGAGGTGATCCCACTGCGCCGCGGCTCGTGCTGCGGTCTCCACTGCGGGCGGGGCCGCGGGGCGCGCCGCAGGCCTCGGCGACTGCGCCGTCGCGGTTTGCGCGAAGGCCAGCAGGCAGAGTGCGGGAAGGCAGAAAAAGCGCATACCCGATGTTCCACTTTTTCCGGCTCTGTGGACAAGCCCTGCATGCCGCGACGGACCCTGTTGGGCGACATCCCGCGCGCAAGCGGGGGTCGCGTCCCGCGGGCGCACGGACAGACGCTCGGATGGGTCTTGCCGCGCCTACATCCCTGACATAAAACCGCATCCAATCAGCCAAGGGATGCCAAAGATGCTCGACCTCACTTACGAAGCTCCAAAGCCCAAAGTCATTGCCGGCGCAAAGCAGGACTGGGAACTCGTGATCGGTCTCGAGGTCCACGCCCAGGTGTCGACCAATGCCAAGCTGTTTTCGGGCGCCTCGACCCTGTTCGGGGCCGAGCCCAATTCCAACGTGGCCTTCGTGGACGCCGGCATGCCGGGCATGCTGCCGGTGATCAACGAGGAATGCGTGGCGCAGGCCGTCCGCACCGGTCTCGGCCTGAAGGCCGATATCAACCTCTACTCGGCATTTGACCGCAAGAACTACTTCTATCCGGACCTGCCGCAGGGCTACCAGATTTCCCAGCTTTACCACCCGATCGTGGGCGAAGGCGAAGTGCTGGTCGACATGGGCCCGGGCGTGGCGCGCGTGGTCCGGATCGAACGCATCCATCTCGAGCAGGACGCGGGCAAGTCGATCCACGACATGGACCCGCACATGTCCTTTGTGGACCTCAACCGGACCGGTGTTGCGCTGATGGAGATTGTCTCGCGCCCCGACATTCGCGGCCCCGAAGAGGCCGCCGCCTATGTCGGCAAGCTGCGCCAGATCATGCGCTATCTGGGCACCTGCGACGGCAACATGCAAAACGGCAACCTGCGGGCCGATGTGAACGTGTCGATCTGCGCGCCCGGTGCTTACGAAAAATACATGGAAACGCAGGATTTCTCGTATCTCGGCACGCGGTGCGAGATCAAGAACATGAACTCGATGCGCTTCATTCAACAGGCCATCGAACACGAGGCGCGCCGCCAGATCGCCATTGTCGAGGCCGGCGGCACCGTCGATCAGGAAACCCGGCTTTACGATCCCGACAAGGGCGAGACGCGCTCGATGCGCTCCAAGGAAGAAGCGCATGACTACCGCTACTTCCCCTGCCCCGATCTGCTGCCGCTCGAGATCGAGCAGGCGTGGGTCGATGACATCGCCGCCAACCTGCCCGAACTGCCGGACGCCAAGCGTGAGCGCTTCATGGGTGATTTCGGCCTGAGCCCCTATGACGCCGGCGTTCTGACTGCGGAAGTGGCCAATGCCGCCTATTTCGAGAAAGTCGCCGAGGGGCGCGACGGCAAGCTTGCCGCCAACTGGGTGATCAATGAGCTGTTCGGACGGCTCAAGAAGGAAGATCACGACATCACCGAGTCGCCCGTCTCCCCCGAACAACTGGGCGGCATCATCGACCTGATCTCCAAGGGAGATATCTCCGGCAAGATCGCCAAGGAACTGTTCGAGATCGTCTACACCGAAGGTGGCGATCCGGCGCAGATCGTGGCGGCACGCGGAATGAAGCAGGTCACCGATACCGGCGCGATCGAGGCGGCCGTCGACAAGATCATCGCGGAAAACCCCGCACAGGTCGAAAAAGCCAAGCAAAACCCGAAGCTTGCGGGCTGGTTCGTCGGTCAGGTCATGAAAGCGACCGGCGGCAAGGCCAACCCGAAAACCGTCAACGAGATCGTGTCGAAAAAGCTGGCCGGCTGACACCCGGAAGCACCGGCACGCCGCCACCCGCGGCGTGTTCTGACGGCATCACGTCGCCTGATGTGAGCGCTCTGGTCTTGGACCTGCCGTCGAAGCTGCGCTAGGAACGCGAAAACGGAGCTGTGAAATGCCTTCTTTCGAGTACAGAGTCATCGCCGCCCCCCGGAAGGGTAAATCCGCCAAAGGCCTGCGCAACGGGGCAGACCGCCTTGCACATGCTGTCGAACTCACGCTCAACGAGATGGCCGATGAAGGCTGGGACTTTCAGCGCGCGGAAACCCTGACCGCAGAAGAGCGCAAGGGCCTGACCGGCAAGAAGCTCGTCGAGCACACCGTCTTGGTGTTCCGGCGGGCGGTGGGACAGCCCGAGGTCGCCGGCAAAGACGACACGGCGCCTGCCGAAGCCGAAGCGCAGCTGTTCAGCCACAAGGAGCCGCCCCTGTCGCGGACCTGAAGAGCGAACGGACGCGCGGGCGGTTGAGCGGGCTTGGCCACGCCAGTTGATACCGGACGTCCGACCCGCGGCCTGATCAGAGATTTTGGCCTAGTCAGAGATTTTCAAAGCAAGCGCATGAATTTTCGAGATTATCTCGGGGCCAAGCGCATCATGAACCGCGCGGTGACGCGCGATCCGGCTTTGGCCCGTGAAGGCCTCTGAGACGATCTCCACGTTGAAATGGCTCTCGCCGCCTTCCTGAAACCCGGCGTGACCGCGATGGGATTCGCTGTCATCGACCACGGTCAGGACCCGGGGGCTGAACGCCGCCTCGAGTTTCGCTGTAATCTGTTCGGTCATGCTCATCGCGTGCATTCTCCCCTGCCTCGAACGTTCCTTCTGTCCCGTCTCCGGGATTTCAGCATTATTTTCACTTCGGCCCCTTCAACTCGCCGGAATAAACCCTAAACTCTCTGTTCCGAGTCGAAAAGGTAATGCCATGGCGAGAGCCCCGTTTGATCCGTTTGAGTTCGATATTTCCGTATCGAGCGACAAAAAGCGCCGCGCGAAAGGCCGTCGCGGGATGTCTGGCGCCGTGGAAACCTCGCAACGCAGCTGCGAGGCGCCGGGCTGCGACGAGCCGGGAAAATACCGCGCTCCGAAATCGCCCGATGTGCTGGATGATTATTATTGGTTCTGCAAGGAACACGCGCGCGAATACAACCTGAAGTGGAATTTCTTCGAGACCCATACGCAGGAAGAAATGGAACGCCAGATGTCCTCGGACAAGGTGTGGGAGCGCGAAACCAAGCCTTTCAAAAAGGGCGTCGAACAGCGGGCATGGTCGCGGCTGGGCGTGGACGACCCGATGGCGGTTCTGGGCGAGAACGCCACGCGCAACCCCGGGCGCGGAGCGGGCGGGACCGGCCGCAAGCTGCCCCCGAAGGAACGTCAGGCGCTGGAGATTCTGCAGGGCGAAGCCAACATGACCAAGGCGGAGCTCAGAAAGCAGTACAAATCGCTGGTCAAGGACCTGCACCCGGACATGAACGGGGGCAATCGCGCCGACGAAGAACAGCTGCAAAACGTGGTTTGGGCGTGGGACCAGATCAAGGACAGCCGGAATTTCGCGGACTGACCCCCCGATTTAGCGCTTGAATCAGGCCCGGGATCCTATTCCGGTCCTTGCCCTCGGCTCCGTTTTGATGCATCCCACTCGCGTTGCGGGCTAGAGACGGGTCAGGAAATCAAAATGGCGGACGGAAATATGGATCTGGGCATGAAACCAACCGAAGAAATCGATGTCGGTGAAATCTTCGGCTTCGAAAGCAACATGAAGGTAAAGGCCTTTGCGGAGCGGACCGATCGGGTGCCGGATCTCGACTCCACCTACAAGTTCGACCGCGACACGACCCTCGCGATCCTTGCAGGATTTTCACACAATCGCCGCGTGATGATCCAAGGCTACCACGGCACCGGTAAATCGACCCATATCGAGCAGGTTGCCAGCCGCCTGAACTGGCCCTGTGTGCGGGTCAACCTCGACAGCCACATTTCGCGCATCGACCTGATTGGCAAGGACGCCATCAAACTCAAGGACGGCGTTCAGGTCACGGAGTTTCAGGAAGGCATCCTGCCCTGGGCGCTGCGCAATCCCACCGCGATCGTGTTCGACGAATATGATGCGGGCCGCGCCGACGTGATGTTCGTGATCCAGCGTGTGCTGGAAGTGGACGGCAAGCTGACGCTGCTCGACCAGAACAAGGTGATCACGCCGCATCCCTATTTCCGGATCTTCGCCACCGCCAACACCGTCGGTCTTGGCGATACCACCGGCCTCTATCACGGCACCCAGCAGATCAACCAGGGCCAGATGGACCGCTGGTCGCTGGTCTCGACACTGAACTATCTCAGCCATGACGCCGAGGCCGCGATCATCCTGTCCAAGGCGCCGACCTATAACACCGCCGAAGGCCGCAAGGTCATCGGCCAGATGGTCACCGTCGCAGACCTCACGCGCACGGCGTTCATGAATGGCGACCTGTCCACGGTCATGTCGCCACGGACCGTGATTGCATGGGCGCAGAACGCACAGATCTTCAAGGATGTGGGCTACGCCTTCCGCGTGTCTTTCCTCAACAAGTGCGACGAGCTTGAGCGCGAGACCGTGGCCGAGTTCTACCAGCGCTGCTTTGACGAAGAACTGCCCGAAAGCGCGGCCAGCGTCAGCCTCGGCTAAAGACCAAAGCATGCCGGGGGCCCGTGCCCCCGGACAGGTTGCGCGTTGCCTTAACCCTCCGCAGAGCCCGCTTGCGTCAAGCGGCCTGCCCACCGCGCCTCAGAGGCTTATTTCCATGCGTTTCACGGATTGCGTCCGGGTGATCGAACCGCCGTTGTTTCGCATGGCAATTCCCCGAAAAAAGCCCTAGATTGCCGCCAAACCTCTCAGGACTGCGCTGCCCATGGCCCAAAACGACAATCCAGCCGAGCCGTTCAAGAAGGCTCTGGCCGACGCCACGAAAACTCTGGCCAACGACCCCGAACTGGGCGTTGCATTCACAGTTGATCCCCCGGGCATGTCGAACGATCAGGTCCGCCTGCCACAGGTGACCCGGCGCATGACGAAGGAAGAGGTTCTGCTGGCCCGTGGAACCGCGGATGCATATGCCTTGCGCCGCCGCTTCCACAACCCGCAAACCAATCAGAAATACGAGCCGCAAGGCAACATGGCGCGCGATCTCTATGACGCGATGGAAACCGCCCGCTGCGAGGCGATGGGCGCCCGCGCGATGCCCGGAACCGCCGGCAATATCGACGCAAAAATCAGCGCAGAAGCCACCCGCAAGGGCTATGAACAGATCACCGAGCCCGCACAGGCCCCGCTTTCGGTCGCCGCAGGCTATCTGATCCGTCACCTCGCCACGGGCCGTGATTTGCCGCCGGGCGCGCAAAACGTGATGAACCTGTGGAAGGATTTCATCGAGCAATCCGCGGGCGGCACGCTGTCCGATTTGCAGGAGGTGCTGGACGACCAGCAGGCGTTTGCGCGCTTTGCCCGTCAGGTCATCGATGATCTCGGCTATGGCGACCAGCTGGGCGACGACCCCGACGACATCGACGAGGATCAGGAAGACAGCGCCGAGAACGACGAGCAGCAGCAGGAAGAGGACGACCAGTCCAACGCCGACAAAGAAGACAATTCCGAGGATGAAGACGCCTCTCCCGAGCAGTCTCAGGACGAGCAGCAGGACGCAAGTCAGGCGACGGTTCAGCTTGATGACATGGCCGATGCGGAGATGGGCGATGAGGCCGAAATGCCCGAGGGCGAAGCTCCGCTGGAGCCGCCGGCGCCACCTCCCCACTCCGAGGCCGATCCTACCTACACTGTCTACACCACTGAATTCGATGAGGAAATCCGCGCAGAAGAGCTCGCGGAACCGGCTGAACTTGAACGCCTGCGCGCCTATCTCGATCAGCAGTTGGAGCCGCTCAAAGGCGCGGTCTCACGTCTGGCCAACAAGCTTCAACGCCGCTTGCAGGCGCAACAGAACCGTTCGTGGGAGTTCGACCTCGAGGAAGGGATCCTCGATGCGGGGCGTCTGGCCCGCGTGGTGGCGAACCCGACGACACCGCTGAGCTTCAAAGTCGAGAAAGACACCGAGTTCCGCGACACCTGCGTGACGCTGCTTCTGGACAATTCCGGCTCGATGCGGGGCCGGCCCATCTCGATCGCGGCGATCTGCGCCGACGTGCTCGCCCGCACCCTGGAGCGCTGCCAGGTCAAGACGGAGATCCTCGGCTTTACGACCCGCGCCTGGAAAGGCGGCCAGAGCCGCGAGGGCTGGCTCGGTGAAGGTCGGCCGCAGCAGCCCGGCCGTCTCAACGATCTGCGCCATATCATCTACAAGCCCGCCGATGCGCCGTGGCGCCGGACCCGCGAGAATCTCGGCCTGATGATGAAGGAAGGCCTGCTCAAGGAGAACATCGACGGCGAGGCGCTGGAATGGGCCCACCGGCGCATGCTGGGGCGCCCCGAAAGCCGCAAGGTTCTCATGGTGATCAGCGACGGCGCCCCTGTCGACGACTCAACTTTGTCCGTTAACCCCGCGAATTATCTTGAAAAACACCTGCGTGACGTGATCGCAATGGTCGAAAAACGCCGCGCGGTGGAACTGATCGCCATCGGCATCGGGCATGACGTGACACGCTATTACGACCGGGCCGTGACCATTACGGATGTCGAACAGCTGGCCGGCGCGATGACCGAGCAACTGGCGGCGCTCTTTGACTCTGACGCCCGCGCCCGCGCGCGGGTGATGGGCATCAAGCGGGCCGGCTGATGTTCCAGACATTCGAGGCGACAACCTCCCCCGAAACCGGTGCCGGACGTCTCGCAAAGCTCCGCGAGGCCATTGCCGCCGAAGGGCTGACAGGGTTCCTGATCCCGCGCGCCGACGCCCATCAGGGCGAGTATGTTGCGCCCTGCGACGAGCGGCTGTCCTGGTTGACGGGGTTCACCGGCTCTGCGGGCTTTTGTGCGGTCCTGCCCGGGATTGCCGGTGTGTTCATCGATGGCCGCTACCGCGTTCAGGTCAAGGCGCAGGTCGATACCGCGCATTTCACGCCGGTGCCATGGCCCGAGACACGGCTGGACCGGTGGCTGCGCGAGCAGTTGCGGCAGGGCAAGATCGGGTTCGATCCATGGCTGCACACGAAAGACCAGATCGACACTCTGACCAAGGAACTGGAGGGCAGTGGCATCACGCTTGTGCCCTGCGAGAACCTCGTGGACCGGATCTGGGAAGATCGTCCCGCCCCGCCGATGGGCAAGGTTGAACCCTACCCGCTGGAACTGTCGGGCAAGGCCTCCGGGGAAAAACGCGCGGAAGTTGCGGCAAAGCTGGCCGAGCATGGTGCGCGCGCCGCCGTGCTCACACTTCCCGACAGTATCGCGTGGCTGCTCAACATTCGCGGCAATGATATCCCCCGCATCCCGATCGTGCAGAGTTTTGCGATCCTGCATGCCGACGGAAAGGTGGCGCTTTTCACCGATCCCGCCAAATTCGGGGACATGCCCGCGGATCCTGACATTTCCGTTGCCCCGCCCGCTGAGTTCGAGGCCGCTCTGGCCCGGCTGGAGGGTCCGGTTCGGGTCGACAAACGGTCCGCCCCTCTCAAGATCTGGCAGATCCTTGGCGCCGCCGGCATCGCGCCCGTCGACGGCCCCGACCCTTGCGTCCTGCCCAAGGCCCGCAAGAACCCCACCGAGATTGCAGGCACGCGGGCCGCCCACCTGCGCGACGCCCATGCCATGGTCGAATTCCTCGCCTGGCTCGACCGGCAGCCCCCCGGATCGCTGCGTGAGATTGAAGTGGTCACGGAACTGGAAGGCTTCCGGGCCAAGACAAATGCTCTGCGCGACATCAGTTTCGAGACCATCGCGGGGGCCGGCCCGAACGGCGCGATCGTCCACTACCGTGTCACGCAGGAAACAAACCGCAGCCTCGACGAGGGCGACCTGCTGCTGGTCGACAGTGGCGGCCAGTATGTGGACGGCACGACCGACATCACCCGCACGGTTCCCATCGGGACACCGTCCGAGGAACAGAAACGCTGTTTCACACTGGTCCTCAAGGGCATGATCGCGATCTCGCGTGCGCGGTTCCCGAAAGGGCTGGCAGGCCGCGATCTGGATGCGCTGGCGCGCGCGCCTCTGTGGCGGGCCGGTCTCGACTACGATCACGGCACGGGGCATGGCGTCGGCGCCTACCTGTCGGTGCATGAGGGACCGCAGCGGCTGAGCCGGATCGGCGAAGTGGTGCTGGATCCGGGTATGATCCTGTCCAACGAGCCCGGATATTACCGCGAGGGGGCTTTCGGCATCCGGATCGAGAACCTGATCGTCGTGGAGCCCGCCACCGCCCTCGACGGAGCGGATGATCGCGACATGCTCGCCTTCGAGACCCTGACATGGGTTCCGATCCACCGCCGTCTGATACGCCCGGATATGCTGACGACGGGCGAGCGGGACTGGCTCAACACCTACCATGCGACAATTCGCGCCCGGCTGGATGTTCGTGGCGAAACCGCTAGATGGCTGGATGAGATGACCGCGCCCCTCTAGGGGTCACGGGGCGCAGGATTGACATCCTGCGGTTTATTGCGGACTGCATGCAGCGATAAAAGAAAAAGAATGCGAAGAAAGGGCTGTCATGGCCGATCATATCAAATTGCGTAAAGCACCGGGCACCTATTCGATCCGGGCCGGTGGTGCGGTGCTCGGAGAAAGTTCGAATGTCATCGAGCTTTCGGACGGCGATCTTGCACCGGTCCTCTACGTCCCGCGGTCCGATCTGGCGATGGCGTTTTTCGACGCGACAGATCACAGCACGCATAGCCCGGACATCGGCGACGCCACCCATTTCACCCTACAGGCCAAAAGCGGGCCGATCGCGGATGCGGCATGGTCCTACGAGACCCCCAATGCCGGTCTCGAGGATATCGCGGGCCATCTGGCTTTCTATCCCGACAAGGTCACGGTCGAGCAGACCTGAGCCGCCCTCCTCACCGAAACACCTATCGCTGATGATTGCCCTCCGCTGCCGGCATAAGCCGCGCGCGGATCAGGAATGCTCTTCCGCGGCGGTCGCCGCCAGAGCCCGGTTATACTGACGCAGCGCGTCGACCTGAAACAGCGCGCCCATCAGCGTCGGAGGCTCGCCCTCTCCGCCGAGTTTTACCACCGGAATGAACTGCCGGTTGCTTTTCTCGAACTCCGCCATGGCCACTTCGAGCGTCGCATTCGGGTCGATGAAGACGCCCTGTTCGATCGCGCTCCAGACCCCATCCTCCGGGGCGGCATCGGGGTGATCCGGCCCCCGCATCACATTGGCGACCCGGTACATGCTCAGAAGATAGGCTTGTGGCCCTGCCGCAAGGTGAACGCCGCGCCGTTCCAATTGTGTCAGGAAGAAAGAGCGATCGACGAGGCGACTGGAGAGCGCCGTGGACAACGAGACCGCGACCATCACGGCGAGCCCCGTCTGCCAGTCACCGGTCAGTTCGAACACGATCAACGTGGTGGAGATCGGGGCCCCGAGAACCGCGGCGGCAACCGCGCCCATCCCCGCCAGAGCATAGAGGGTTTCCGCGCCGGAGACGTTGGGGAAGATGCTGGTGGCGATCCCGCCGAACGCAAGACCGGTCAGCGCGCCGACCATCAGGGAGGGGGAAAACACGCCTCCGCCCATGCGCCCCGCCATGGTGATCGCAACGGCGGCGGTTTTTATGACCGCAAAGACGATCGCTTCATGCAGCAGCAGGGATCCGGTCAGCGCGGCAGAGGTCGTGCCATAGCCGACGCCGATGATATGCGGGAACCAAAGCGCTATGATCCCAAGGAGCGCACCGGCCGCCGCCGGGCGCAGCCAGCGCGGCATCCGTGTCGCGTTTTGCACAACCGTGCCAAGATCATCCGCCCAGAAAATCGCGCGCATCAGAACAACGGCCACCAGCCCCGACACGATCCCCAGCATCAGGAAGGCGGGAAGCTCCACGTAGAAGGACAGGATGTTTTCCGCGGGCAGGGTGAACTCGGTCACGTCACCGAACTCGAGCCGGTTGATGACGGTCCCCGCCGCGCTGGCGATCACGATCGGGGCAAAGGCGTGAACCGCGAAATGGCGCAGAACCACCTCCAGCGCGAATAGGGCCCCCGCAATGGGGGCATTAAAGCTTGCGGACACCGCTGCGGCGACGGCACATCCCAACAGGTCCCGCCCGGTGATCCCGTCCGCGCGCAGCAGCCCGCAGACCCAGCTGGAAATAACGCCGGCAAGATGCACGACCGGTCCCTCGCGGCCCGTTGAGCCGCCGGAACTCAGCGTGATCAGCGACGCCGCGGCAGAGGCCAGCCCTGCCCGCTTTTCAACCCGGCCGTTGTTGAGCGCGGATCCCGCGATCACATCGGCCACGGAGCGCACTCGCCCATCGGGTGTGAAGAAATGCAGGATCAGGCCGGTCAGCAAGCCACCTGCGATCGGCAGCCCGACGATCCAGTACCACGGCAGGGTGGCGGCAAAATCGGCAAGCGTCTCGACCTCGGTGGTGCCATAGAGATAGGCCTTGAGCGCGTCGATCCCCTTGCGGAAAAACAGCGCGGCAAATCCGGCCGCGATCCCGATCAAAAGCGCAATGAACCAGAACTGGAGCTGCGACGGGCCTTCCTTCAGAAGTAGGTTCCAGCCGCCGCGAATGGACTCGACAACGTCGTCAAGCTGTTGCCTGATCAGGGTTTTTTTCGGCTCGGCCATCTTGCCCGCCACTTTCCCGCAACTGTCCTCGAAGGGACATTATCTTCCCCTGTGCCAGACCTGAACGCGAGGCCCCCTCTCCTTCGCGTGCGTCCCGCGCCTTGTCTCTTCTTACGTGAAAGTGACGGGGGCTCCAAGCGTCAAGACGACACAACCCTGTCAGCCGGCGAGCAGAACCTTCGCCGCCTCGCGCGCGGCATCTGTCACGGTATCGCCCGAGACCATCCGCGCGATCTCGTCGACGCGGTCATCCGGCGCCAGAGGGGTCACGGTCGAGAGGGTCAGATCCCCCTTCACCTGCTTTTCGACGCGCCAGTGATGTCCGCCCAATGCGGCGACCTGCGGCGAATGGGTGACCACCAGAACCTGTCCTTCGGCGGCCAGCGACGCCAGCCTGCGCCCGACCGCATCCGCCGTCGCCCCCCCGACACCGCGGTCAATCTCGTCAAAGATCATGGTCATACCGCTGGCACCGCCCGTCAGGCAAACCTTGAGGGCCAGAAGGAACCGCGACAGCTCTCCGCCAGAGGCGATCTTGTTGAGGGGACCGGCAGGCGCGCCGGGATTTGTTGCGACCGTGAAAACTACCGCGTCGAGCCCTTCGGGGCCCGGAGCCTCCTGCGACACCTGCGTGGTGAAGACGGCACGTTCCATCTTCAAAGGCCCCAGCTCGGCGGCCATGGCCCGATCCAGCGCGCGGGCGGCCTTTTGCCGCTTCGTGCTGACCGCGCCCGCCAAGCGCTCATAGGCAGCCTTGGTCTCGTCCAGCTTTGCCTGCAGGGACGCGATCTGCGCCTCCCCCGCTGCAACCGAATCGAGCCGCGTCCGAAGCCCGCCTGCAAGATCCGCCAGTTCATCAGGCAAGACGTCATGCTTGCGCGCCAGTCCGCGCAGCGCAAAGAGCCGTTCCTCGACGGCTTCAAGCTCTCTTGGATCAAAGGACAGCGCGTCAAGGCAGTGCTCGACCCCCTGCGCAGCGTCCCCCAGCTCGGTCATCGCCCGTTCCAAGGCTGCAAGCGGGGCATCCAGTGCCCCTTCCGCCTTGTCCGCGACCCCGTCGAGCCAGCGGCTTGCATCGGTCATGCTGCCTTCGGCCCCGTCTGGCCCAAGGGCTTGCAATGCTTTGACAATATCTTCCCGAATGCGGGATCCGGCCTGCATCAGGCGGCGCTGCGTGTCCAGTTCCGCCTCTTCGCCGGGCTTGGGGTCGAGCGCCTCGAGCTCACTCACCGAGTGGCGCAGGAAGTCTTCCTCCTTGCGCGCGTCCTCAAGCCGCGCTTGCGCGTCGCCCAGTGCGGTTTCCGACTGCGCGACCATCCGCCAGGCCTGTCGCAGCGGCGCGGTATCGATGCCGGCAAAGGTATCGAGCAGCGCCCGATGGCCCCGCGGGTTCAGCAGCCCCCGATCGTCGTGCTGGCCGTGCAGTTCTATCAGGACCTGCGACAAGGCCCGCAACACCTCGCCACTGACCCGACGGTCATTGACATAGGCCTGCTTGCGCCCGTCGGCGTAATTGACGCGCCTGAGAATAAGTTCGCCGTCAGGTTCAAATCCGGCCTCTTCGAGAACGGCAAAGGCGGGGTGGTTCTCCGGCAATTCGAAAACCGCTGTCACCTCGCCCTGTGCTGCGCCTTGGCGCACCAGATCGGCGCGTCCGCGCCAGCCCAGCACGAAGCCGAGACTGTCGAGAAGGATGGACTTGCCGGCACCGGTTTCACCGGTCAGCACATTGAGACCCGGCTGGAACTCCAGCGAGAGCCGGTCGATGATCAGCATGTCCCGGATATCGAGACCGCGCAGCATTTCAGCTCTCCCGTGGGGCGGAGATCTCTCCGCCGCGTCTTACAGCCATCTGCCCCGGATCACCTGACGGTAAACATCGTTCAGCCAGCCGGATCCGCGCGCCTCCGGCTCCAGACCGCGGCCTTTCAACAGGGCAAAGCTGTCCTGATAGAACCCGGTGGACTGGAAGTTATAGCCAAGGATCGCCGCAGCGGTCTGGGCCTCGTCGGTCAGACCGAGCGAAAGGTAGCTTTCCACCAGCCGGTGCAGGGCTTCGGCGGTATGGGTCGTGGTCTGGTAGTCTTCAACCACGACACGGAACCGGTTGATCGCAGCCGTGTAATGGCCGCGCTTGAGATAGTAGCGGCCGATCTCCATCTCTTTTCCGGCCAGATGGTCGAAGGCGAGATCAAACTTGAGGATCGAGGATTTCGCGTAATCCGTGTCGGGGTAGCGCTCGATCACCGTGCGCAGCTCTTGCAGGGCCTTGAAGGTCAGTCCCTGATCGCGACCGACCTGATCGATCTGGTCGTAATAGCTCAGTGCCACGAGATACTGGGCATACGCCGCGTCGTCATCGGCGGGGTAGAAATCGATGAACCGCTGCGCCGCCACACGGGATTCATCGTAGTTTCGTGTCGCGTGAAGCGCGAAGGCCGACATGATCAGGGAGCGCTTCGCCCAATCGGAATAGGGATAGAGGCGCTCCACCTCGCGAAACAGCCTGATCGCTTCCTCGGTGTCGCCGCCCTCAAGCTCGGCTTCGGCGCGCTGGTAGATTTCCTGCGGGCCGAAAGATTCAAGCGGCGCATCCCGCGATGAGCCGATCTTGAAGAGACCCGTCCCCAGAAACCCGCGCTCGCCACAGGCCGACAGGCTGCTCACGACGGCCAGCATTAAGAAGAGCTTGGAGAATGAGCTTATACGCCCCATGAAACGCCGACCTTACCTGCCTTGTCGCCGAGATGCGGACGACTTCCTTGCCTTGGTCTAGCACAAGTTTTTTCAGTGCAAAATGTCTTTGGGGTCAATTTTCGGGATCAGGCCACGAGCGGCAAATCAGCCGCCTTCACCCCGACACCGGGCAGGCGCCGGGACTGCTCGGCAGAGCAAGTGACAATACGGTACGCATCCGGCGTATCAAAGAGCGCGCGCAGCAGTCTGTTCGTCATGGCATGGCCCGCGCGACGGCCGGTGTAACGACCGAGGATCGGCGCGCCGGCCAGAGCCAGATCACCCAGCGCATCGAGCATCTTGTGGCGCACGGCTTCATCCTTGCGGCGCAGGCCACCGGGGCTCAGTACGGCATCGCCATCAACCACGACCGCGTTTTCATACGTGCCGCCGAGCGCCAGACCGCTGGCATGCATCATGTCGATATCGGCCTTTCGGCAGAAGGTCCGGCAATCCGAAAGCTCACGCACGAATGTCCCGTTGGCCATGTTCAGGGATTTCGACTGGGATCCGATCGCGGCGTCCTCGAAATCAATCTGGAATTCGATCTCGAGGCTCTTGGCCGGGCTCAACATCGCCACGGCATCCCCGTCACGCACCATGACAGGCTTGACGATCTCGATCGCCTGCAGCGGCGCATCCTGAATTTCCACGCCGGCCTCGATCAGGGCCGCCGCGAAGGCCGCAGAGCAGCCATCCATGATCGGAACCTCGGGACCGTCAAGCTCGATCAGGGCATTGGAAATCCCGCATCCCGCCAAGGCGGCCATGATGTGTTCGACCGTCAGAACCTCAACGCCGGAGGCATTGACAATCCGCGTGCAGAGCGGCTTTTCGACAACTGCGTCGTAGCGCGCGGGAACAAGGGTATCGACCTCATCGAGGTCCACGCGATCAAAACAGATCCCAAAGCCCGGTTCGGCGGGAAGCACGCGCATGCGCACGGGCGCGCCCGAATGCAGGCCCGCCCCTTCAAAGTCGATTTCTGTTCTCAGTGTTGTCTGCACGTAAACCTCTGAGGATCCATCGATCCCACGTCACTCTTGCGACCCGCACCAGCGCGTCTTGGACGTCATAACTAGTGGGCTGCGCCGGCTTCCTCAACTCACGGTTTATGTCGGTTTGCAACACCGCTGTAACACAGGCATTTCAACCGATCAGCCCTGCACAACCCGTTGCTTTTAAAATAAAAAGACCGGCCTGAGCCGGTCTCTTCAGATCCATCAGAGTGGTTTTGTGTCAGTTCGCCTGTCGACGGAGGAACGCCGGGATCTCGATTTTCTCCTGCTCGGGGTCGACATGCGCCTCCGACTCGGGGGCCGACATGGAGGGTTGCTGGCGCGCGGGCGCCTGCGCCTCTTCGAAGGCATGTCCGGTCATCCGTCCGATCAGGGAGTTGATTCCAAAGCGCGGCCGCTCCGCTGCAGGTGCGGCTTGAACGGTCGGAGCCTGCGGAGCGCGGGGCTCCGGCGATTTGGCAACCGCCGCCTGAAGACGCTCAAGTGCCTGCGGGGTCGGTGTGCCTGCTGCGGGGCGCGCCGCGGGCGGTTCTGCAGCAACGGCAGGTTCGGCTGGCGGGGCGGGCTGGTAGACCGGCTCCGGCAACTCGCCCGCTTCCCGCATCTCGGGTGCGGCCGCCATCGGGGCGGGCTGGGTGTATTGCGGTGCGCTGTGCACGAAACCGCCGCCACCCTGGGCAACTGCGGCTTGCTGCTGCTCGACCTCGCCAAAGAGCGACGGCTCCTCGACCTGCGCGACAACAGCCTCTTGTGGCGCTTCAGCCGCGGCAAAAGCAGCAGGAGCTTCCTGCGCAGGCGCTTCTTCCACGTCACGCTCCATCGGCAACGGGGACGCGAGCGATCTGCGCGGATGCGGCGTTTCCAGCAACTCTTCGCTGGCATCGATCCCGGTTGCGACAACGCTGACCCGCATTGTGCCGTCGAGGCTGGTGTCCAGCGTGGAGCCGACAATGATGTTTGCGTCAGGATCAACCTGCTCACGGATCTTGTTCGCGGCTTCGTCCAATTCGAAGAGAGTCAGGTCATGGCCGCCCGTAATGTTGATCAGGACACCTTTCGCGCCACGCAGCGAGATCTCGTCAAGCAGCGGGTTGGCGATGGCCTTCTCGGCGGCTTCGATGGCGCGGGTCTCGCCCTCGGCCTCGCCGGTGCCCATCATGGCCTTGCCCATCTCGTCCATAACGGCGCGGACATCCGCGAAATCGAGATTGATCATACCGGGCCGCACCATCAGGTCGGTCACGCCCTTCACACCTTGATAGAGCACGTCATCGGCCATCGAGAACGCTTCGGTGAAGGTGGTCTTTTCGTTGGCCAGACGGAACAGGTTCTGGTTCGGGATGATGATCAGCGTGTCGACGACCTTCTGGAGAGCTTCGACCCCCTCCTCGGCCTGACGCATCCGCTTGGCCCCCTCGAACTGAAACGGCTTTGTGACCACACCCACGGTCAGCACGCCCAGCTCGCGTGCAGCCTGCGCAATGATCGGCGCGGCTCCGGTGCCGGTCCCGCCACCCATGCCCGCGGTGATGAAACACATATGCGCACCGGCAAGATGGTCCACGATCTCCTCGATCGTTTCCTCGGCCGCCGCGGCACCAACCGATGGCCGCGCCCCAGCGCCGAGACCTTCGGTAACCTTGACCCCCAGCTGAACCTTGGACTGCGCCTTGCCCTGTTGCAGGGCCTGCGCATCGGTGTTCGCGACGACGAAATCCACACCATCGAGCTCTTTCTCGATCATGTTGTTGACGGCGTTTCCACCGGCGCCACCGACGCCGAATACGGTGATTCTGGGTTTGAGGTCTGTCTGCTCGGGCATCCGAAGATTAAGGGTCATGTGCTGGGTCCGCCTGCTGAATGTTACAAATGGGACCTTTTGGTCCTTTATAGTTCTGCCTCATTTTCACAAATCTTAGCGAAACTTGGCCCTCAGGTCACGCGAAAAAGCCTGTTTTGCTACAAAATATTGGCCCTTCTGAAAGGCTTTCGGCAGCATTTCGCCAATTGCCCAAAATCTAGGGCTCACCAGTTATCTTTGAACCAGCGCACCGCCCGCTTGAGCGATCGGGCGGGGTAACTGTCGACCGGAACGTCGAAATCCCACCACTCATCCTGCGGGTGCGCTGCGAACAGGCAGGTTCCCACGGCGCTGGCAAAAGACGGGCCGGTAACGGATTGCGGCAGTCCTTGCACCCGCAGCGGACGACCCAATCGCACCTGCTGGCCAAGGATTTTCGTCGCCAAGCCGTCGAGCCCCGGCAACTGGCTGCCGCCCCCGGTCAGAACGATGCGCTGGCTGGGCAGGTGGTCGAACCCCGCAACATCCAGAAGGGTCCGGACCTCCTCGAGAATCTCTTCGAGACGCGGCCGCATGACGCCGATGACCTCGGAGCGGCTGACGGAGCGGCGGTCGTGCTCCCAATCGCCCGTATCGCTCGACAGATCGATCATTTCGCGATCGTCCATGCCGGTGGCCTGAACCCCGCCGTAAAAGGTCTTGATTCGCTCTGCCGTGGACATCGGAACCTGCAAGCCTTGCGAGATGTCGGAGGTGACGTGATCTCCGCCCATCCGGACGGTATCGGCATAGATCATGTGCTTCTTCATGAAGATCGAGAGGCCCGTGGAGCCGCCACCGAGATCGATACAGGCCGCCCCGAGCTCCTGCTCGTCCTCGACAAGCGAAGCGATCCCCGATGCGTAGGCCGAAGACGCAAGCCCCGCCAGTTCGAGATCGCAACGCTTGATGCAATACAGGATGTTCTCGATCGGCGTGCGGTCCACGCTGAGCATGTGCATATCCACCGACAGGCTGTTTCCGGCCTGCTCGCGCGGATCGGACAGCCCGCTGCGATGATCAACCGCGAAATTCACCGGCTGGGCATGCAGGATTTCGCGCTCGGGCCCGTAATCGGGCACATCGCAACTGCTCAGAACACGGGCCACGCAATTGTCGGTGACGGTGCCATCATGGAGATCGACACGCCCCGCCAGACCATAGCTGCGCGGACGCGCGCCGGAAAAACAAACGATCACATGATCGACCCGGACATTGGCCATTTTCTGCGCGGCCTGAACAGCCGTGCGGATGGCCCGCTCCGTCTCATGCATCGCATCAATCTCGCCGAAACGAACCCCGCGCGACCGGGTGGTCGCCGCCCCGATCACCCGAAAGCTGCTTTGGCCTGCCATCGAGCCGATGCCATCGCTCTCTGCGAAATCGCTCGGGCCATCAAAGCGCAAGACGAAGCAGGCGATCTTCCAGGACCCGACATCCAGCACCGCGATCACACCGCGCTGCATAGCGGCGCGGCGCTTGTTGCGCATGGCACGTTGGGATTGATACAGGTCCGTCATCAGTTGCTATTCCTCTGTTCATCGGTCGTCTGGTCCGTCTGCAGCGCGGCAAGCGCGTCAGAGCCCAACCTCAAAATAGGCCTCTTGGGATTGCGGAAATCGACCCGCACGAGATCCCGGGCGAGCAGATCCTGAGCCTCGTTGATCGCGATCACCCGGTCGAGCGCCACACCGGGAGATCTCTCGGGCAACATGATCCTTTGCCCCCTGTCGAGCAGAATGTCCCACCGGTGACCGGCGATCCGCACCAGACCAATCATGCGGTCGTGAACCGGGGCCGCGGCATGGGCCAGCGCCAGCGCTTCGGGCACGGCGCGATCGGCCCCCTCCCCCGCGATCAGCATGAGATCGGCGCGCGCCTTGCGACTGTCGAGCGCGGCCACGCGATGCCCCTCGGCATCCAGCAATTCCAACCCGTCGGGGCTGCGCCAGACAACGGCCGGCACCCGCTCGGTAACCTCGACCTGCAAAACGCCACCCGATTTGACCCAGAGCTTGGCGCTGCGCACGGCATCGAGCCCCTCGATCTGCTGGCGCATCGCCTCGAGATCCAGATCGAACGAGCTTTGCGGGAGATCCACCGGCACCACTTCACGGATATCGACCGCCAGATCCGCCGAGGCCCCGTCAATCGCCATCAATTTGACCATGAATTCAGGACGTTCCTCGATCGAGCGCCGCAGCTCGGCCATCCGGTCCATCAGGGTGTCGATCCGCTCCTGATCGGAGACAAACGCGCCCAGAGCGGCCACAACCGCAAGCGCGGGCAGCCCGAAGCGCAGGAAATTGCGAAAATACGGTGTGAGCCACAGACGGTTGAGCCTGTAGGCAACCCGGCTCGGGGCCGGATCGCGGCGCGGCTCGGCGCTTTGGCGCAGCCTTAGCGATCGCATGAGGCGTCCTCCACCATCCAGCGGCACATCTCGCCCATCGACATCCCGCAGGCCTGCGCCTGTTCGGGCGACAATGAGGTGGGCGTCATGCCGGGCTGCGTGTTGGTCTCGAGCAGGATCAGACCATCGGCCCCTTTGCTTTCATCCCAGCGGTAATCGGTGCGGCTGACGCCGCGGCACCCCAGCGCCTGATGCGCCCTGAGCGCGAAATCGAGGCACATGTCATGGATCTCTTGCGGAATGTCCGCAGGAACGACGTGGCTGGAGCCGCCCTCGGCGTATTTCGCATCATAGTCGTACCAGCCTGTCGTCAGGATATCGGTCACGGTCAGCGCACGGTCGCCCATGACGGTCGTGGTCAACTCACGCCCCGGGATATAGGCCTCGACCATCACCATCTCCGGCATGGTCGCCTCCAGAACCGGCGGGGCGCTTGCCGCGTCCTCCACAAGATACACGCCCACTGACGAGCCTTCGTTGTTGGGCTTGACCACGTAAGGCGGAGCCATCACATGGCCTGTCGAAACCGCGTCACGCGCAACGATCAAGCTGGGGGCGACGGGCAGGCCGGCATTGCGGTAAACCTCCTTCGTGCGCTCCTTGTCCATCGCAAGCGCCGAGGCCAGAACACCGGAATGGGTGTAGGGGATCCGCAGCCATTCGAGAATTCCCTGTACGCAGCCGTCCTCGCCCCACCGGCCATGCAAGGCGTTGAAGACGACATCAGGAGAGATTTCGGCAAGGCGTGCGGCGACATCCGGACCCGCGTCCAGCTCAACCACTTCGAATCCTTCGTCCCGCAATGCAGCGGCGCAATCACGCCCTGTGCTCAGCGACACCTCCCGCTCAACGGAAGGTCCGCCCATCAGTACCGCCACTTTCCGGGGTGCCCTGCTCGACATACCCGCCCGTGCCTTGTTTTGGTGCCCTTAACCGGGCTTTCATTCTCGTTATCAGAGCCTTAAGGCCCTTTATATTGTATGCGCATCAATGACTGATGCTACATATTGTGTTCGCGTTTCAGGGGGCTCTTTTCCCCACGCGAAGCACCTCCCATTGTAACTCTATTCCACTGTTCTCGAAAACCTTTTTCCGCACCTGCTCACCCAGATCTTCAAGCTCTGCGGCTGTTGCGCCACCGGTGTTGATCAGGAAGTTCGGGTGCTTCTCGCTCATCTGCGCCCCGCCGAGCCTTGCGCCCCGAAGGCCCGCATCCTCGATCACCTTCCACGCCTTGAGGTCATGGGCATCATCGGCGCGTCCGGTCGAGGAATAGCCCGCAGGGTTGCGGAACGTGCTGCCTGCCGTGCGGTCCTTGGTCGGTTGCGTCGCGTCGCGCCGGGCAAGCTGGTCCGCCATTTTCTCGTGCAGCGCCCGAGGCTCCCCGACCGGTGCCTCGAAAACCGCCTCCACCAGAACCATGCCGTCCGGCAGATCGGTCTGCCGGTAGCGAAAATTCAGATCATCAGCGGACAACTCCACGATTTCACCAGCCCGCGACACGGCGGTCGCGCTGACGAACACATCCGCAACATAGGTGCCATAGCACCCTGCGTTCATGCGCAGTGCACCGCCGATCGCGCCGGGAATTGTGCGCAGAAACGTCAAATCCAGCCCCGCATCGGCCGCCTTGCGCGCCACATGCGCATCAAGCGCTGCCGCGCCGCACCGCACCCGCCGCCCCTCGATCTCGATCCCGTTGAAGCCGCGCCCGAGGCGGATCACCACCGCATCAAGGCCACCGTCGCGCACGATCAGGTTCGAGCCGACCCCCATCGGGAACACCGCAATTTCAGGAGAAAGACCCGCCAGAAACGCCGCCAGATCCTCGCGATCTGCGGGCTGGAACAGCGCACGCGCAGGCCCGCCGACACGCAACCATGTCAGATCGGCAAGGGGCCTGTTCTCTGTCAGAGTTCCGCGCACCGGAGGGAAATTCATTCTGCTGTCTCTTTGGCTCCAAGGCCCAGCTTGCCCTTGATCCAGCGGCCGAAATAGCGGACCGGCCAGCGCAGCACCGATGCTCCGGCCCCCAGGCAGATCAACCCGATCCACGGGCCGTTCTCATAGGTAACCCAGCCGACAAGGGGAATTCCGATCGCAATCAGGATATAGGCGCGCCGCCAATGGTTGTCCCGGCTCGGGATCATGGCCAGCACATTGGCCGCAATCATCCAGATCAACGCAAAGATCAGCGACAGGCTCATTCTGAAGCATCCTCATTTCGGGCAAACACGCGGCGCCACAAGTATATCAAAGGGTTACGGAACATTGAAATGAAGGCCGCGAGACCTGCCACGGCCACCCAGAGGCCGTGTTCGTAGCCGATCCAGAGGGTGATGACGGGTGCTGCCAGAAGCAAAACGAGACCCGGCGCATACTGGCGTCGCATCGGCAGAAACGCGACCCCCGTCGACATCAGCGCCCAGATGGCCGCCACGATCAGCGGCGCGCTCATGACCCACCTCTGCCCGCGACGGGCTTTGGGTGACATATGGTCCGGCCTGCTGTCACGGGGCCAGCCTTTCGGGCAGCGCATGGGCCCAGGCGCTGATCGTGCCCGCCCCGAGGCAAACCACGATATCGCCGGGCTTTGTCTCGGCGCTCACAAGTGCCTCGAGGTCGTCCTCATTGGTGACGGCCACCGCGTGGCGGTGCCCTGAGCGGACCAGACCGGCCACCAGATCGTCGCGGCTCGCGCCGGCGATCGGGTCTTCGCCGGCGGCAAAGACCTCGGCAATGCCAATGACATCGGCGTCGTTGAAACAGGCGCAGAATTCGTCAAACAGCGAATGCAGCCGGGAATACCGGTGCGGCTGGTGCACAGCGATGACACGCGCGCCAGGCTTGTGGGAGACAGCCTGCCGGGCCGCTTTCAAGACCGCGGCGATCTCAACCGGATGGTGGCCATAATCGTCGATGATCGTCACGCCGTTGACCTCACCCACCTTGGTGAAGCGGCGATTGACACCGGCAAACCCGGCCAAGGCCTCGCGGATCTCGGCAGCCTTGATGCCAAGGTGGCGGGCCACGGCCACCGCGGCCAGAGCATTGGACACGTTGTGGTCGCCCGGCATTGGCAGGCTGCAGTCTTCGAGCACCATGCCGTCGTTTTGAAGCGCGATGTCGAAATGCGCGACGCCTTCGCGGTATGTCAGGTTCACGGCGCGGACATCGGCCTGCGCGTTGAACCCGAACGTGACGACCCGGCGATCAGTGATCCGACCCACCAGCGCCTGCACCTCGGGATGGTCCGTGCAACAGACCGCCAGACCATAAAACGGGATGTTGGAGACGAAATCCATGAAGCCCTGACGCAACGTGTCGAAATCGCCCCAGTGCTCCATATGCTCGGGATCGATATTGGTCACGATCGCGATCGTGGCGGGCAAGCGGTTGAACGTGCCGTCGCTTTCATCGGCCTCGACGACCATCCATTCGCCCTGCCCCATGCGCGCGTTCGAACCATAGGCGTGAATGATCCCGCCATTGATCACGGTCGGGTCGATCCCGCCCGCGTCCAGAAGGGTCGCCACCATGGTCGTGGTCGTCGTCTTGCCATGGGTTCCGGCCACGGCGATGTTCGATTTCAGACGCATGAGTTCAGCCAGCATCTCGGCGCGGCGCACGACGGGAAGACCCATCGCCCGGGCCGCATCAAGCTCGGGGTTTCCGGGCTTGATGGCCGATGAGATCACCACGACATCGGCATGCTCGAGATTCTCGGCCCGCTGGCCTTCGAAAATCTCCGCGCCAAGCCGTTTCAGGCGGTCGGTGATCTTGGTCGCCTTAAGATCAGAGCCCTGCACCGTGTAGCCATGGTTCAGCAGCACCTCGGCGATACCGGACATGCCGATGCCGCCAATGCCAACAAAGTGGATGGCGCCGAGTTCGAGGGGGAGTTTTGTTGCTGCGCTCATAGGTCCTTCTTCGCGAGGCGTTCTACAATTTCGACCAAGGCCTGCGTGGCGTCGGGCCGCCCCGCCGTCAGCGAGGAAGCTGCCATCTGCACCGCGACATCGGAGTTCGTCAAGACGGTCGCGGCCTGTTCGGCGAGGTTTTCAGGGGTAAACTGGCTCTCGGGGATCATGATCGCGCCACCGGCTGCAACCAGCCCTCTTGCATTGACGGTCTGATGGTCGCCCGCTGCCGCCGCATAGGGGACAAGAATGGCCGGACGGCCGATCACGCTGATATCGGCAACCGAGGAGGCGCCCGCGCGAGAGATGATCAACTGCGCTTCGGAAAATCGCGTGGGAATGTCCGAGAAAAACGGCGCGACCTCGGCTTTGAGTCCGGCCTCTTCATAGCTGGCACGCGCCATCGCCGCATCGGCGTCGCGGGCCTGATGCGCAATCCGCAGGTTCTTGCGCACGGTCTCCGGCAAGGCCGCCAGCGCATCCGGCACCACCTGCGAGAGGATGCGCGCACCTTGTGACCCGCCAATGACGACGACGCTCATCGGATAATCGCCCGGCGGAATATATTGCGCGCCGGCGCGTTCGAGCACGGCGTTGCGCACCGGGTTGCCGGTATGAATGCCCTCGACACCGCTGGGCAATTCCGTCGGCCATGTACCGCAGGCAACCGCGTTCATGCGGCGGGCAAACAGGCGGTTGACGCGCCCGAGAATGCCGTTTTGTTCGTGAAGCGCCCGCGGCAGGCGCAACAGCCATGCCGCCGCCATGGCCGGAAATGCGGGATACCCGCCAAAGCCCACCACGACAGAAGGCCGGTCGCGGACCATGGTTCGGGTTGCGCTGAGCACGCCCAAGGCAAGCCGGAACGGGGTGGCAAGTTTGGCCGCGAGGCCCCCGCGGGCGAAGGTTGCGGAACTGATTTGCTCAATCTCGACCGAATGCGGAAACCCGCCCGTGTAGCGCGCCCCGCGCGCGTCGGTGGACAGCTTGACCCGCCAGCCCTTCTGGAGCATCGCCTCGGCCAGCGCTTGCGCGGGAAACATATGCCCGCCGGTTCCGCCAGCTGCGATGATCAGGAGCGGCTCGGTCATGGCCTAGGATCTCCGGTTGATCAGGATGTCGCCGATCTCGCCTTGCGGCCGGGTCCGTGTGAACGCCAGTAGCATCCCCACGGCGATCCCGCCTGCGATCAGCGAAGACCCACCATTGGAGACAAAGGGCAGCGTCATGCCCTTGGCGGGCAGAAGACGCACAGCGACGCCCATATTGATCATCGCCTGCATCGCGAACATTGCCACGAGGCCGGTGCCGGCAAGGCGGATGAACGGATCGCGCTCGCGGGTGAGGCGATGGAGCGTGCGCACCGTGAAGATCCCGTAGAGCGCGATGATCAGAAGAACCAGAACGAGACCGTATTCCTCGGCCGCCACGGCGATGATGAAATCCGTATGCGCGTCGGGCAGCGACCATTTCACCGTGCCCTCACCGACGCCGACACCGAAGAAACCGCCCTCCCGGATCGCGTTGGTGGCGTAGCCGAGCTGCGTGGTGGGATCGACCTCGGCCGACAGAAACCCGTCGATCCGGCGCGCGAAATGATCGGAGAAGTTGTAAGCCGTCATACCGGCGAGTGCGACGATACCCGCCATGCCGACCAGAAGGACCAGCGGCGCGCCGGCGACGAAATAGACGATGCCCCAGCCAAAAAGCACAAGGCAGGCTTGGCCGAAATCCGGCTGCAGCGCGAGAAATGCCACAACCGTCAGGGTGAGAAGGAAGCTCATCAGTTTGCCGGGCGGGCCATGGATTTCCTGACTGGCGGCGATCAACCATGCAGACGTGACGATGAACACGGGCTTGAGGAACTCAGACGGTTGAACGGAGGCAAATCCGAGCGAATACCATCGTGTTGCCCCCTTCCCGAAATCCGTGCCGAAAACAGGCAAGAGCACCAGTGCCGCGAACGCAAACAGGAACGCAAGCGTGGCCAGTCTGCGCACGAGATGGGTCGACATCATCGAGACCGCGACCATGACCATAAGGGCAAGACAGCCGAAAAAGGCTTGTTTGGAGACGTAGTGAAACGGATCGAGGCCGTTCTTGGCGGCAAGTGGCGGAGAGGCGGCCAGCCCGAGCAAAATCCCCACGCCGAACAGCGCGAAGATGCAGGTCATCGACCAACGATCAACCGTGCGCCACCATCTGGGGAGGATCGGCTCCCCGGGACGCGCGGCCACGGTGCCATACACCATCTCAGTCATGAGAATACCGCCTGATACTGCCTCTGATGCCCGGGTTGTCCCGGATCTGTCCTGTCAGAGTAACGCCAAAAGCGGTTTCAATCCAGTCTCGATTGCCCGCCAGACGCGGCACAGCGGTCGCGCAGAGCGATTTTTCGCCTCCGGCGGGGATATTTGGTGAGACATGAAAGGCTCAGGGCGTGAGCGCGGCGACCTGAGCCATGAAATCCTCGCCCCGGTGTTCGAAACTGTCATACTGGTCGAAGCTCGCAGCGGCGGGCGCCAGTAGCACCGTGTCGCCCGGCTGCGCATCCCTGTGTACTGCAGCAACCGCGGCTTCCATCGTGGTGCAGATCTCATGGGGCAGATCGCCCAGCTGCAGGGCAAAGCCGCGGGGTTCGCGCCCGATCACATAGGCTTTCAGGACATTGCCGAGATGCGGCTGCAATTGGTCGAGCCCACCTTCCTTTTCCAGCCCGCCACAGATCCACCTGATCCTGTCGAAGGCCTGCAGCGCCTTGGCCGCGCTGTCGACATTGGTGGCTTTGCTGTCATTGACGAATTTCACGCCCTTGGCTTCCGCAATCAGTTGGGAGCGGTGCGGCAGGCCTCCGAAGGAGCGGAAGGCCTCTTCGATGATGCGCGGGGCAAGGCCAAGCGCGCGACACACCGCGTAGGCCGCGCAGGCATTCTGGTGATTATGCGCCCCCGGAAGGCCCGCAATGTCACGCATGTCGATCGAGGCAACCTGCCGGCCCTTGCGCCATTCGGCCAGATGCCCCTTGCGCGCGAAGACCGACCAGCCCGGACCGGACAGCTTGGTGCCCGAAGAAATGCGGATCACCCGGTCATCGCTGCCCGATCCGGCCAGTTGATTGGCCAGATAGGTGCCTTCCGGTTCATCCACCCCGACAATGGCTCGGTCCGGGCCACCCTCTGCAAAGAGCCGCCGCTTGGCCGCAAAATAGCCGCCCAGACCGGCATGGCGGTCCAGATGGTCCGGCGTGAGATTGGTGAAGACCGCGATATCGGGGGTCAGGGCGCGGGCAAGCTCGGTCTGGTAGGAGCTGAGTTCGAGCACCACCACCTCGCTGTCGATCGCGGGGTCGAGATCCAGCACGCCGCGGCCGATATTGCCGGCAAGCTGGGTCGGACGGCCGACCTCGGTCAGGATGTGGTGGATCAGGGCCGATGTTGTCGATTTGCCGTTCGAGCCGGTCACCGCGACGATCTTGGGGATCTGATCGAAATTGTCCCAGTCGCGCGTGGCAAAAGACCGAAAGAACAGGCTGACATCATTGTCCACCGGCACGCCTGCCGCCATGGCCGCCGCGACGACCTTGTGGGGGGCCGGATAGAGATGCGGGATCCCCGGAGAGACGATCAAGGCCGAAATCCCCTCGAACGCGCCGCTACGGGACAGATCCTCGACCACCAGCCCGTCCTGTTTGGCTTTGGCCCGCGCATCGGGGCTATCGTCCCAGACCACCGGTTCGGCGCCCCCCGCCTGCAAGGCCCGCGCCGCGGTCAGGCCCGAGCGTCCCAGCCCCAGCACCGCGACCTTGCTGCCTTTATATCCTTGAACCGGGATCATTTCAGGTGCGCGCCTTTCCTGCCCTCACGCGATGGCCGCCCGTTCGGGCGTTCAGGGGGCGTGGAGATTGGTGACATAAGCTCCGGTCGAATAGTCCAGAGACAGCGAGAAATGACAACTTTGGGAGACGAAGCTCTTGATCGCCGCCTCCAGATCGCTGACCAGCGCATCGGTAAAGGCCGCGTCGCGGTGTGGCTTGGTCAGCATCGAGATCTCGACGATGAGGTGGGTGTGATGGAAGATGTCCGCCGGATAGGCCCGCCCCTTGCAGGCTCCCGAGCCGGAATCGTGGCTGTGAATGGTCTCCTCGATCTTTGCCAGAATGGCTTGAGCGTCGATCGCGAGATCATTCGAATACTTCAATTCTGCATGGGGCATGTTCTTTACCTGACTTTCAGCGTGGCCAGCCCGATCATCGCAAGGATCAGCGAAATGATCCAGAAACGGATCACGATCTGCGGTTCGGCCCAGCCTTTCTTTTCGAAATGGTGGTGGATCGGAGCCATCAGGAAGACGCGTTTTCCCGTGGCTTTGAAATAGAGAACCTGGATGATTACGCTGAGCGTCTCCACGACGAACAGCCCGCCGATGATCCCCAGCACCAGCTCGTGCTTGGTGAACACGGCGATGGCACCCAATGCGCCGCCCAGAGAGAGCGAGCCGGTATCGCCCATGAAGACCGCGGCGGGTGGTGCGTTATACCACAAAAAGCCCAAACCGCCGCCGATCAGGCCCGCGGTAAAGATCAGAAGTTCACCGGTGCCCGGGACATAGTGGACATCGAGATATTCGGTGAAGTCGACCCGCCCGACCGCATAGGCGATGACACCGAGGGCCGCGGCGGCAATCATCACGGGCATGATCGCCAGACCGTCAAGCCCATCGGTCAGGTTGACCGCATTCGCGGCCCCGACGATCACGAACATCACGAAGGGGATGAAGAAAATCCCCAGATTAATCAGCGTATCCTTGAAGACCGGCAAGGCCAGCTGGCCAGAAAGCGCATCAGGATGGATCTGGGTGGCGGTAAAACCGGCCACAGCAGCGATAGCAAAGCCCAGAAGGAGCCGGATCCGACCCGACAGGCCGGCGTGGCTGTTCGAGGTCACCTTGGCGTAATCGTCCACAAACCCGATCGCGCCGAAGCCGATCGTAACGAACAGCACGACCCAGACGAAGCCGTTGTCGAGACGCGCCCAGAGCATCGTTGAAAAGATCAGCGCCCCGAGGATCAGCACCCCACCCATGGTCGGCGTGCCCTGTTTGGTCAGAAGGTGGCTTTCGGGGCCATCATCGCGGATCGGCTGGCCATTGGCCTGCTTGCGTTTGAGAAGATTGATCAGCGGGCGCCCGAATATGAAGCCGAAGAGCAGCGCGGTAAAGAACGCGCCCCCCGCCCGAAACGTGATGTAGCGAAACAGGTTGAAAAAATCGCCGCCATCCGAGAATGAGGTCAGCCAATACAACATCTAGCGTGTCTCCGCGTCAGAATTATCTACCGCTTGGCCCAATTTCGCGATGGCGTCAACGATCAGGGCCATTTTGGTGGAGAGCGACCCCTTGACCAGCACGGTATCGCCGGGTCCGGCGAGCGCCGTGGGACGGGCCGCAATCTCGGCCGATGTTTCGGCCCATAAACCGCGCTTTTCAGCTGGCAGGCTCTCGTGCAGGTGGCGCATCAGCGGCCCGACACAATGCATGGTCGAGATCCGCTCCATCGCGGGATGGGCCGCCAGCGCGCTGTGCAACTCCGCCGCGCTGGGTCCAAGCTCCTTCATGTCGCCCAGAACCGCAACGCGCCGACCCTGTGGCATCGAAGGCTCTGCTTGGGCCAGAACGTCGAGAGCCGCGGAAACCGAAGCCGGATTGGCGTTGTAGGCATCATCGAACAGGTCGATGCCGAGCGTGTCATCCGCGCCATCAAGCTGAATGAAGCGACGCTTGCCGCGGCCCGCGGGCGGCGCCCAATTCGAGAGCGCGAGGGTCGCGAGGGCAAGATCCCCCCCGGCCGCATCGATCGCGGCAAGACAGGCAAGCCCGTTCATGGCGAAATGACGCCCCGGAGCGCCCAGTTTGAACAGCAGCGTCTGCCCGTCATGTTCGGCCCGGCACGCGATCACATCGGATGACGCGACCACTTCGACCAGTTTCCAATCGGACCCCTCCGTCTCCCCGAAGGTCCGGCACGCCGCGGGTGCGGCCGCATCGATCAGAATCGGTGAAAATTCAAGATCGGCATTCACAATGGCCGTTCCTTGCGACGACAGGCCCTCGAAGATCGAAGCCTTTTCATGCGCAATCGCCTCGACGCTGCTGAAGGCTTCCAGATGCGCCGGAGCGACCGTGGTCACGATGGCCACATCCGGTTGGGCGAGTTTCGCCAGCGGGGCGATCTCGCCGGGATGGTTCATACCGATCTCGATAATGGCGAAATCGGTCTCCCGGGGCATGCGGGCCAGCGTCAGGGGAACGCCCCAGTGATTGTTGAAGCTCTTCTCGGCAGCATGGATATTGCCCTGACCGGCCAGCGCGGTGCGCAGCATCTCCTTTGTCGAGGTCTTGCCGGCCGACCCGGTCACCCCGATCACCTTCGCCTGCGTCCGCGACCGGGCCGCGCGGCCCAGATCTTCGAGCGCGCTCAGCACATCCCCGACCACCAAGAGCGCCGCGTCATCCGGCACATTCTCGGGACGCCGTGACACAAGGGCCGCCGCGGCACCTTTCTCCAGCGCCTGGGCGACGAAGTCATGGCCATCACGGACATCGGCAAGCGCGACGAACAGGTCGCCCGGCGTCAAAGACCGGCTGTCGATCGAAACTCCGGTCGCCACCCAGTCACAGGTCGATGTTCCGCCGGTGGCGCGCGCGGCTTCCTCGGAGGTCCACAAGCTCATGACAGACGCCCCTCCAACGCGGCCACCGCGACACTGGCCTGTTCAACATCATCAAAGGGCAGGACATCGTCGCCGACGATCTGCCCTGTCTCGTGGCCCTTGCCGGCAATCAGCAGCGTGTCCCCGGGCCCAAGCGCATCGACGCCGCGCAGGATCGCCTCGGCCCGGTCCGGCACTTCGGTCGCGCCCGGGACCGCTTGCAGGATCATCTCGCGGATCGCGGCGGGATCCTCGCTGCGCGGATTGTCATCGGTCACGAAGGCGATATCGGCGAAATCACGGGCCGCCGCCCCCATCAGCGGGCGTTTGCCCCGGTCGCGGTCGCCGCCCGCCCCGAAAATCACGATCAGCCGCCCCATCACGTGGGGCCGGATCGCCTTGAGCGCGGTCTCCAGCGCGTCCGGCGTATGGGCATAATCGACAAAGACCGCCGCACCGTTGTTACGCTCGGCGGCCTTTTGCATGCGCCCACGCACCGTCTTGAGCATCGGCAGCGTTTCGAAAACCTCGGCGGGCTTGGAGCCTGTTCCAACCGCAAGCCCCGCCGCCACGAGGACGTTGGAGGCCTGAAAACCGCCGATCAGATCGAGCCGCATCTGGTAGACCTGACCGTCATAGCGAAACCGGACCTCCTGACCCGTGGCATCGAAGCGCTGGTTGAGCAATTGCAGCTCCACGTCCTCGCGCTGACCGACCCGAAGCAGACGATGGCCGCGCCGCCGCGCAATCGCTTCCATGTCGCGGCCGCGCGGATCATCCATATTGATGACGGCGACGCCATCGGGGGCCAGAACCCGCGAAAACAGCCCCGCCTTGGCGTTGAAATAGTCCTGAAAACTGTCGTGGTAATCGAGATGATCCTGCGTGAGGTTCGTGAAGGCTGCTGCCATCAGGTGAACCCCATCGAGCCGCCGTTGCTCCAACCCGTGGGACGACGCCTCCATCGCCGCGTGGGTGACCCCGACCGCCGCCATATCCGAGAGCACGCGGTGCAACGTGATGGGCTCCGGCGTGGTGTGGCTCATCGGAGCGCTGTAGGCCCCTTCAACCCCGGTTGTCCCCAGATTGGCGGCCTGCAGGCCAAGCTCGATCCAGATCTGGCGCGTGAAACTCGCAACCGATGTCTTGCCGTTGGTCCCTGTCACCGCCGCCATGGTTCCGGGCTGGGCTCCGAACCAAAGCGCGCTGGCATAGGCCAGTGCCTGCCGCGGGTCTTCGGTGACAACAACGGCGACGTCGGCCCCTTCCAGATCATCCTCGGCCAGATCCGCGCCCTGCGGATCGGTCAGAATGGCGCCCGCGTCCATCCGCAGCGCATATTTGATGAATTCCGCACCGTGAAAACTGGTTCCCGGCAGAGCGGCAAACAGATGCCCGGGCTTGACCGTCCGGCTGTCGACACTCAGGCCCGTGACCTCCGCCTCGCGGCCATCGCGCGCGGTCAGACCAAGCGCGTTCAGGCTGGCGGTCTTGCCTGTCTTGGCGCCATTTCCCGATCCCATGATGCCCCCTGCTCTTCCCCGCCGAGATGGCCGGGATTCAGAACTTGGTCCGTGTTACCCCAGTTCCCGCAGCGTGTTCAATCTCTGGCCGGACGCCCAGAAGCGGCGCCATGCGGCGGATCATTTCGGCAGCGACCGGCACCGCCGTCCAACCCGCTGTGCGGCGGGCCTCACGCCCCGAGGTTTCCACCGGCTCATCGAGCGTGACGACAAGCACATATTCGGGATCATGGATCGGGAAGGCGGATGCAAAGGTCGCGATCACCTTGTCGTCGTAGTAGCCGCCAGAGGGCTTGGGCTTGTCCGCCGTGCCGGTCTTGCCACCCACAGAATACCCGTCTACGGCCGCAAAACTTGCCGTTCCGCGCGCCACCACGTCCCGCAACAGCGTGCGCACCTGCGCAGATGTCCGATCCGAGATCACACGGGGGCCCGTCGGCGGGGCCACCGATTTCAGGAGCGTCGGCTCAACCCGTTTTCCACCATTCACCATCGCGGCGTAACCTGCCGCCAGATGCAGCGGGCTCGCCGCCATACCGTGGCCGTAACTTATTGTCATGGTTGAGATTTCAGACCATTTCGGCGGCAGGAGCGGCTTGGCGCCGGGGGCCTCAACCAACTCGACGGGCGTCGGGTCGAAGAACCCGAGGGACTTCAGGAACTCCTGCTGGCGCGATGCCCCGATGCTCATGGCCATGCGCGCGGTGCCGATATTCGAGGACTGCACGATCACGTCGGTGACGCTGAGTTGCGGCCCGTAATCGTGGAAATCGCGGATCCGGAACTTGCCCCAGCGCATCGGGCCCTTCGTATCGAGCATGGTCGACGGATTCACCAGCCCCAACTCTAGCGCCTGCGCCGCCGCGAAGATCTTGAATGTCGATCCCAACTCGTAGACGCCCTGAACCGCGCGATTGAAGAGCGGGCTGTCGGAGGGGTCTCCGGTCGTGACAAGCGCGGGCCGCGTGTTCGGATCGAAATCGGGCAGCGAGACCATCGTGACGATCTCTCCCGTATCGACATCCATCAAAACCGCCGTCGCCCCCTTGGCATTCATCAGGCGCATTCCGCCATGAAGCACGCGGCGGGCCACCGACTGGATCGTCATGTCAATGCTCAGCTGCAGCGGCGCGCCTTCCATGGCGGGATCACGCAAGTAAGCATCAAAGGATTTCTCGACACCGGCGGTGCCCAAGACCTCGGCCGAGTGCACGCCCTCGCGTCCGAAACTGGCCCCGCCCAGAACATGGGCCGCAAGCCTGCCATTGGGGTAAAGGCGCATCTCGCGCGGGCCAAATCGCAGCCCCGGCTCGCCGATATCATGCACCGCCTGCTGTTGCTCCGGGCTGAGTTTTTTCTTGATCCACAGGAACTTGCGGGTGCCGGTGAAGTCTTTCTTCAGATTCTCCACGTCAAGATCGGGGAACAGCGCGGCAAGCTCGGTCGCGGCGCGCTCCGGGTCGATCATGAGATGGGGTTGGGCGTAGAGCGAATTGGTAATCAGGTTGGTGGCCAGCACCTTACCGTTGCGGTCAATGATGTTGGCGCGTTGCGCCGCAATGCCCGACGCAGACGCCGCGGTGCGCGGCTCAACCGCTTCCGAGGAAGCGAGCACCGTCATACGCACCCCGACCAGCGAGAACCCGATGATGAAGAGCAGCCCCAGAAAGAGCAGCCGGCTCTGCGCCCTGTAGCGCATCCGGTCGCGCATTTCCTCGTGCCGGATCTGGATATTCTCGCGCTCGATCGTATCAGGGTTCTCCCCGTTCGAGCGGGCCTGCAGGATGCGGGCGAGAGGGCGCAGCGGGGTCCGGATCAAGGTTGGGCCTCCACTGCCTGACGGGCCACGTCAACCTGTTCGACGATCTGGCTCAAAAGCAGCTCTCCCAGAAGCTCCTCTGAGGGGTCCGTCGCCACCTCCGGGTAGGCCACATATTCAACCTCACCAAAATGATGGGCCGAGATCGGCAGCAGTTGCAGCGCCTCGAAATTCAGGTCCGCCAGATCCCGCAGACGGTCCGGGCGGTTGAGATAGGCCCATTCCGCCTCCAGAACGTTCAGTGTTTCACGCGCCTCGCCGATCTCGCGCTGCAGCCGTGACGCTTCGCGCAAGGCATCTTGCGTCCTGTAATTCTCGAAATAGGCCCAGTAGGCCAGCCCCATCACAATCAGGGCCGAAGTCGCATATAGCAGTCCACGCATCATAGCAGGTCCTTCCCGATCATTTTTCCAGAGAGTTTTGGCAAGCCCAGACCGCTGCGGTCTGCAGGCCATGCGGGCGCTTCGGTGCGCAGCGCGACCCGCAGTTTTGCCGATCTGGCGCGCGGGTTGCGATCAAGCTCATTCTTGTCGGCGACAATCGCCTTACGGGTTCTGAGCGCGAAGGTCGGCGCGTCGTTTGCCTGTTCGGGCGCGTAGCGGCTTCCCCCGCCCGCCCGTCCCGCACGGGTCTGGAGAAATCTCTTCACCACACGATCCTCGAGCGAATGAAACGTCACAACGGCCAAGGCGCCGCCGGGTCTGAGCGCCCGCTCTGCGGCCTCCAAACCACTGATAAGTTGTCCAAATTCGTCGTTCACGGCGATCCGGATCGCCTGAAAACTGCGGGTGGCCGGATGGCTCTGGCCCGGCTTGGCCCGCGGCAGGCAGGCTTCGATTACCTCGGCCAGTTGACCCGTGGTCTCCAGCGGGCGCGCGGCGATGATGGCCCGCGCGATGCGACGCGAGGCGCGCTCCTCGCCATACTGAAACAGGATATCGGCCAGCAAGGCCTCATCCGCCTGATTGACGACATCGGAGGCGGACGGTCCTTTCTGGGCCATCCGCATGTCCAGCGGACCGTCGCGCAGAAACGAAAAACCGCGCTCCGCCTGATCGAGCTGCATCGAGGAAACCCCGAGATCGAGCACCACCCCGTCAAGCGGTAGGAAATCCTGCGCCAGCCTGTCCAGATCGGCAAATTCGCCTTTGATCAGGGTCAGTCGGTCCCCATACTCTGCCGCCCAGCCCTGCGCCATGTCGAAGACCATCGGATCCCGGTCGATCCCGATGACCCGGTCGCTGCCGGCCTCGAGAAACGCGCGGCTGTAGCCCCCGGCCCCGAAGGTTCCGTCGAGCCATGTCCCGCTGCAATCCACATTTTCAAGAATGGCGTCGATCAGGACCGGCAGATGCGGTGCCCCTTCACTCCGGTCACACGCAGCTGCGGACATCGGCTAGCCCTCACCCGATGGCATGGCCATCTCCAGCAGAGTGAGCGGATCGAAATCGTCACCCTTCTCGGCGAGCCAGTTTTCGATATCCTCGTTGCGGGCGTCATGTGCGCCCGGCGACCAGATCTGGAACGTGTCGCCCGTCGCTTTGAAATAGGCTTCGTTCGTGATTCCGACCTTGTCGCGCAGCTTTTGCGGCAAAACCAGCCGGCCCGTATCATCGGTCTGTGTCGGCAGCGACTGACTGTTGAAAATATGTTCCATAACCCGGCGCTCTTTCGAGCCGCGGGGCAGCCGCGCAATCTGCTCATCCACTTCGCGGATCGCTTCCTGCGTATAGGCTTCAAGATATTTCTGGGACGCGCCCCCGTATACAATGACGAGGTTGGGCGTCAGGCCTTCGGTCCAATCCGGGTCGCCGGCTTCGAGCACACGGCGAAACAGGGCCGGGATCGACACCCTGCCCTTGCTGTCCACCTTGTGGACGCTTTCGCCTCTGAACCTCTGTGCCACTTTGCCGTCCCTCGAACCGTGACCCTTTGCCTGTCGTTCCGGACAGCCCCGACTGCCCGAAAATAAAACGGCGGATTGAGCTGCTGCCACTGCCCAATCCGCCGCCCTTTTTCCCCTAAGGGAGTGGTCAATCCGCGCCACCTGGGGGGATGTCTGCTCGCGCAGGATCGACCGTCGTTCGATGAAATCGGGTGCCTGTATGAAACCTTTTGGTCGCCAGTGGGGTTCTTTAATCGCCCCGTTTTTGTGAGCCCGTCCTCATCTGCAATTCACTCTACACGGGCTGATATGGAAATCAACACCACTTTATGGGTAATTAATGGATTTTAAGGGAATTTCGAAACAGCGCGCGCACCCGGCCGGGCAAAAATGCATACAACTTGTAATCCAGATAATTTGAACCACTACATATTGTGTGAATTGGGCTTTTCAGAAATTCCCATGAATTCCCCACAAAATCCCAGTTTTCACTCCGGATACTCGAAAAGAGACCCGGATTCCGTCATTTTCCGTGCGAATCTTTAGGGAAATTGATTCGTCATCCGCCGCACTGCCCCCGAAGCGGGGGCCCGACCACTGCACAGAAAAGGCATGCAAATGCTGCATGGCGGCATTGAGATTCTGTCTATTGTTGCACCGCAGCATTTGGCCAATATAGGGATCAACACCGAGGCAATTTCTTCGAAACCCCAAGAGAGACCGATGACATTCGTTTCCGAAACCACTTTGCCAAATGGCTTTGCCCATTCGATCGCTGCGCTGAAGCTCCGCTTCGCCCAGTACCGGGTGTACCGGCAGACGCTGGCTGAGCTCAGAGGCCTTTCGGGAAGCGAGTTGAACGATCTGGGATTGAACAAGACGCTTCTGAAGCGGGTCGCCTACGAGGCCGCCTACGGAGTTTGAGAATTCACGTGCGGACCACTTCCTCCCTCGGTCCTTCACGTTGATAGGCAGTGATATCTTCCTCCTCCCTGGATATCGCTGCACCTAGAGTACGGGCATCCCTTCCTCCCTCGGATCCCGTCGATAAAGAGCGACAACGCCTCCTCCCGGCGTTGTCGTTTTTTTTCGCCTGTATGCCCCATGCTCTTTGCGCTTTGCTCTTCGCTCTTTGACTGGTTAAGCCAATGCATCCGGCTAAAGTAGAGATCCGGCCGCCCGAAAAAAGAACCACGCCCATGTCCTTTGACCTGCTCGTTGCGCTCAGCGCTTTCGCCTTCGTTTCCTCGATCACGCCGGGGCCGAACAACCTGATGGTCATGGCCTCGGGCGCCAATTTCGGATTCCGGCGATCGATCCCGCATATGCTGGGGATCGGGCTCGGCTTTGGCTTCATGATCGTGCTGGTCGGTCTGGGTCTGGCCCAGATATTCGAGACCTACCCCGTCGCACACACGATCCTGAAAGTCGCCAGCATCGGATATCTGACCTGGCTGGCCTGGAAGATCGCCAATGCCGCAGCCCCGCAGGAACAGGGCACGTCCGGCACACCGATGACCTTTCTGCAGGCCGCCGCGTTTCAATGGGTCAACCCGAAAGCCTGGACCATGGCGCTGACCGCAATCACGGTCTATGCGGCGGATCAGTCGGCACAGAGCATTCTGCTCGTCGCGGGCATCTTCGTGCTCATCAACATCCCGTCGGTCAGCAGCTGGACCGTTCTGGGCCAGCAAATGCGCCGTTTCCTGACCAGCCCGCGGCGGCTCAGGGCCTTCAATTTCACAATGGCGGGGCTTTTGATCCTGTCGCTCTATCCGGTCATCGGGCCGATGGGCTAGAACGGCACATCTCCGGCGCTGTCGGCGGCAACGACGAATTTCGCCACAACCTTTTTCGAGCCAGCCTTGTCAAACGCGATGTCGAGCTTGTCGCCCTCGATCCGCTCGATCGTTCCATATCCGAATTTCTGGTGGAACACCCGCTCTCCGGTCGTGAATGCGGCCACGGCCTGCGCATCGATCACCATGTCGCGCGCCTCGCGGGGTTGCGACACACCGCGCCGGCCCTGCCGCTCCTGCAGCCGCCGCCACCCCGGCGAATTGTAGACATTCGCGCTGGCCGCCTTCTCCTGCAGATCGCTTTCGACCGGATCCGCCTGCATCGCGGCCGCTGACATGCCCCCTCCGCCCTGATGGCCATAAAGGCCCGGCGGCGTCAGCACCTCCACATGTTCCTCGGGCAGCTCGTCGATAAAGCGCGACGGCAAGGCCGATTGCCACTGGCCGTATACCCTGCGGTTGCCCGCGAAAGAGATCGTGCAAAGCTCTTCCGCGCGGGTGATCCCCACATAGGCAAGACGGCGTTCCTCCTCGAGCCCCTTCAAACCGCTCTCGTCCATTGAGCGTTGCGACGGGAAGAGACCATCCTCCCAGCCGGGCAGGAACACGGCCGGGAATTCGAGCCCCTTGGCCGCGTGAAGCGTCATGACAGAGACCTTCTCGGTCGCGTCTTCGCTGTCATTGTCCATCACAAGCGCGATATGTTCGAGGAAGCCCTGCAGGTTCTCGAACTCCTCCAGCGCCTTGACCAGTTCCTTGAGGTTATCGAGCCGTCCGGGCGCGTCCGGCGACTTGTCATTTTGCCACATTTCCGAGTAGCCGGACTCGTCCAGAACGGTCTCGGCCAATTCAATATGCGACATTTCACTGCCGCGCTGTATCCGGCCCCAGCGGTCGAGATTCTCGATCAGCCGGGCCAGTTCCACGGCGCCTTTTCCGCCCAATCCCTTGCTGGCCAAGAGCAGCCTTGCGCCTTCCAGCAGCGAAACCCCGTTGCTGCGCGCCATCATCTGGATCTTCTGCACCGCCTTGTCGCCCAAGCCGCGTTTGGGCGTGTTCACGATCCGCTCGAAAGCCAGATCATCTTCGGCCGACACAACCAGACGGAAATAGGCCATCGCATCGCGGATCTCGAGACGCTCGTAGAACCGCGGCCCGCCAATCACGCGATACGGCAGTCCGATGGTCAGAAACCGGTCTTCGAACGCCCGCATCTGGTGCGACGCGCGCACAAGGATGGCAATCTCGTTGAGCGAGAACGCCCGCATCCCGCGGGTTCCGCCCTGCATGGCCTCAAGCTCTTCACCGACCCAGCGCGCTTCTTCCTCGCCGTCCCAGTGCCCGATCAGCCGGACTTTCTCACCCTCGTCGAGCTCGGTGAAAAGCGTTTTACCCAACCGCCCCTCATTGGCGGAGATCACGCCGGCCGCCGCCCCCAGAATATGCGGGGTCGACCGGTAATTCTGTTCCAGCCGCACGACCTTTGCGCCTTCGAAATCCTTCTCGAACCGCAGGATGTTGCCCACCTCGGCCCCGCGCCAGCCATAGATCGACTGATCGTCGTCGCCCACGCAGCAGATGTTCTTGTGGCCCGCCGCCAAGAGCCGCAGCCAGAGATACTGGGCCACGTTGGTGTCCTGATACTCGTCCACAAGGATGTATTTGAACCAGCGCTGGTATTGCGCCAGCACATCGTCGTGCTGCTGGAAAATCGTGACCATGTGCAGCAGGAGATCCCCGAAATCGACCGCGTTGAGGGTTCTCAGCCGCTCCTGATACTGGGCGTAGAGCTTGCCGCCCATGTTGTTGTAGGCCCCAGCTTCGGACGTCGGCAGCGTCTCGGGCGTGAACGCGCGGTTCTTCCAGCCGTCGATCAGCCCCGCCAGCATCCGTGCGGGCCAGCGCTTGTCATCGATATTCTCGGCCGAGATCAGCTGTTTGAGCAGCCTGATCTGGTCATCCGTATCGAGAATTGTGAAATTCGACTTCAGCCCTGCCAACTCAGCATGGCGGCGCAGCAGCTTGACCCCGATTGCATGGAATGTCCCGAGCCACGGCACGCCTTCAACCGCTTCGCCCAAGAGACCGCCCACGCGGTTTTTCATCTCCCGCGCGGCCTTGTTCGTGAAGGTCACCGCAAGGATCTCGTTGGGCCGGGCGCGCCCGGTGCTCAGCAGATGCGCAATTCGCGTGGTGAGCGCCTTTGTCTTGCCGGTCCCGGCCCCGGCCAGCATCAGCACCGGCCCGTCAAGCGTCTCGACCGCCTCGCGCTGCGCGGGGTTCAGGCCGTCCAGATACGGCGCGCCACGCGCTGCCATGGCCCGTTGCGACAGCGGCACGCCCGCCGCCTCGAAAGCGTCTGCATCGTCAAAACTGCTCATGGCGGTAAAGATAGCCTGACAGCCCCTCAAGTTAAAGGCTTGTTCTTATTTCGTTCCGCAGCTTTTTCTGGACTTCACAAGCTTATGGAATAACAAGGGAAACATGGACCTACACGCGAAATTCCCCGCCATTTCCGACCTTAAACGCGCCGCGCGCCGCCGGATCCCGCATTTCGTCTGGGAGTATCTCGACAGCGCCACGGGCGTCGAGGCAACGCAGGCCCGCAACCGGACGAAACTTGACGAAATCCTGTTGCGCACATCCATTCTGCACGGAGAGTTCACGCCGGATCTGAGCGTCAAGCTGCTGGGGCGTGACTACCCCCTGCCCTTCGGCATATCCCCCGTGGGCATGTCCGGCCTGATCTGGCCCGGCGCTGAGAAGACACTGGCCCGCACCGCGGCGAAGCTGGGCATTCCCTACGGGCTGTCCACGGTCGCCACGCAACTGCCCGATGATGTCGGCCCGCTGGCCGGTGATCAGGGCTGGTTCCAGATGTATCCGCCGCGCGATCCGGAGATCCGCAAGGACATGCTCGAGCGCGCCCGCAATGCGGGATTTCACACCCTGATCCTGACGGTGGACGTCCCCGTGGCCTCGCGGCGCGAGCGCCAGATCCGCGGTGGGCTGACCCAACCGCCGCGCCTGACCGGCCGGCTTGCCCTGCAGGCGGCGATGCGTCCCGTTTGGCTGAACGGGATCCGCCAGACCGGCATGCCGCGGATGCGATTGATGGATTGCTACGCGTCAAGCACATCGCAGCTTCCGTCGAACGAACATGTGGGCTACCTGCTGCGCACCTCGCCGGACTGGGACTACGTGGCCTGGCTGCGGGACGCGTGGGACGGCCCCTTCGTGATCAAGGGCGTGACCAACCCCGAGGATGCGGCGCGGCTCGAACAAGAGGGCGTGGACGCGATCTGGGTGACCAACCATGCCGGGCGACAGTTCGACGGAGCACCAGCCTCGATCGAAAGCCTGCCCGCGGTGCGCGCTGCCACCAAGCTGCCGGTGATTTTCGACAGTGGCGTGGAAAGCGGGCTCGACATTCTGCGGGCCATGGCTCTGGGGGCGGATTTCGTGATGCTGGGCCGCGCGTGGCACTATGCTTTGGGGGCTCTGGGCGACAAGGGACCGGAGCATCTGGCGGATATCCTCGCCAAGGATCTGGCCGCGAATATGGGTCAGATCGGCGCCAGAAACCTCGCCGGACTGTCAGAAAAACTGGTCGTCACAGGAAGTTGACAGTAGACCGAAGTTGCTTTTCCGCCTAAAAATGCTGCATCTGCAAAATGACAAGGCGATCCAATGGGCGACTTCAAGAAAATCCTGATTGCAAACCGTGGCGAGATTGCCATCCGCGTGATGCGCGCGGCCAACGAAATGGGCAAGCGCACGGTCGCGATCTATGCCGAAGAGGACAAGCTGGGTCTGCACCGCTTCAAAGCGGACGAGGCCTACCAGATCGGCGAAGGCCTTGGCCCCGTGGCCGCTTATCTCAATATCGAGGAAATCATTCGGGTCGCGAAGATGTGCGGAGCCGATGCGATCCACCCGGGCTACGGGCTGCTGTCGGAAAACCCCGATTTCGTCGATGCCTGCGTGGAGGCCGGGATCACTTTCATCGGCCCCAAAGCCGAAACCATGCGCAAACTGGGCGACAAGGCCTCGGCCCGCAGAGTTGCCATCGAAGCCGGTGTGCCGGTCATCCCCGCAACAGAGGTGCTGGGCGATGACATGGACGCGATCCGCAAGGAGGCGCGGGAGATCGGCTATCCCTTCATGCTGAAAGCCAGCTGGGGCGGCGGCGGTCGCGGCATGCGCCCGATCTTCAGCGAGGACGAACTGGAAGAGAAAGTCCTCGAGGGCCGCCGCGAGGCGGAAGCCGCCTTTGGCAATGGCGAGGGCTATCTCGAGAAGATGATCCAGCGCGCCCGCCACGTGGAAGTGCAGATCCTTGGCGACCATCACGGCAATATCTACCACCTCTATGAGCGCGACTGCTCGGTCCAGCGCCGCAACCAGAAGGTCGTGGAGCGCGCGCCCGCGCCCTATCTTTCTGCAACGCAGCGTGAACAGATCTGTGCGCTTGGCAAGAAGATCTGCGAGCATGTGAACTATCAATGTGCCGGCACCGTCGAATTCCTGATGGATATGGAGACCGGCGCTTTCTACTTCATCGAGGTGAACCCGCGCGTGCAGGTCGAGCACACCGTCACCGAGGAAGTGACCGGTATCGACATCGTGCGCGCGCAGATCCTGATCTCCGAGGGCAAGAGCCTGATCGAAGCGACCGGCTGCGCCTCGCAATATGACGTCAAACTCGACGGTCACGCCCTGCAGTGCCGGGTGACGACCGAGGATCCGCAGAACAACTTCATTCCCGACTATGGCCGGATCACCGCCTATCGGGGTGCGACCGGCATGGGGATCCGCCTTGACGGCGGCACGGCCTATTCGGGCGCGGTGATCACCCGCTATTACGATTCGCTGCTGGAGAAGGTCACCGCCTGGGCGCCCACCCCCGAAGCCGCGATCGCGCGGATGGACCGGGCGCTGCGCGAGTTCCGCATCCGCGGCGTCAGCACCAATATCGCCTTTGTCGAGAACCTGCTGAAGCACCCGACATTCCTCAACAACGAATATACAACCAAGTTCATTGACGAGACGCCCGAGCTTTTCGACTTCTCGAAACGCCGCGACAGGGCCACCAAGATCCTGACCTATATCGCCGAGATCATCGTCAACGGGCATCCCGAAACCCATGGCCGCGTCATCCCGGCCGAGGCGCGGATCCCCAAGGCCCCGCCCCCAAGCGGATCGCCCGCCTATGGCACGAAGAACATCCTTGACGATCACGGCCCGCAAGCCGTGGTCGACTGGATCTCCGATCAAAAGCAGCTTCTGGTCACCGACACGACCATGCGCGACGGGCACCAGTCCCTGCTGGCCACGCGCATGCGGTCGATCGACATGATCCGGATTGCGCCCACCTATGCCGCCGACATGCCGGGGCTCTTTTCCATGGAATGCTGGGGTGGCGCGACTTTTGACGTCTCCTACCGGTTCTTGCAGGAATGCCCATGGCAGCGATTGCGCGATCTGCGCGCGGCCATGCCTAACCTTCTGACCCAGATGCTGGTGCGCGGCTCGAACGGGGTCGGCTACACCAACTATCCCGACAATGTTGTGCAGGAGTTCATCCGACAGTCCGCCGAGACGGGTGTCGATCTGTTTCGGGTCTTCGATCCGCTCAACTGGGTCGAGAACATGCGCGTCTCGATGGATGCGGTGCTCGAACAGGACAAGCTCCTTGAAGGCTCGATCTGCTTTACCGGTGATCTGCTTGATCCCGACAACGACAAGTACACGCTGAAATATTACGTCGATATGGCCCATCAGCTCAAAGAGGCGGGCACGCATATTCTGGGCCTCAAGGACATGGCGGGGCTGCTGAAACCCACGGCGGCCGGAGCGCTGGTGCGGGCCCTCAAGGAAGAGGTCGGCCTGCCCATTCACTTCCACACCCATGACACGGCGGGCGTGGGCATCGCCACGATCCTTGCCGCCTCCGAGGCGGGCGTGGACGTGGTGGATTGCTCCATGGATGCGCTCAGCGGCAACACTTCGCAGCCCACGCTGGGCTCGCTCGTGGAGGCGCTGGCCCATACAGATCGCGACACCGGCCTCGACATCAAGACGGTGCGCCAGATCAGCGATTACTGGGAAGCGGTGCGCGGTCAGTATACCGCCTTTGAATCCGGGCTGCAGGCACCGGCCTCCGAGGTCTACCTGCACGGCATGCCCGGTGGCCAGTTCACCAATCTCAAGGCGCAGGCCCGCTCGCTGGGGCTCGAAGAGCGCTGGCACGAGGTCGCGCAGGTCTATGCCGACGTGAACCAGATGTTCGGCGATATCGTGAAGGTGACGCCGACCTCGAAAGTTGTGGGCGACATGGCCTTGATGATGGTCAGTCAGGGCCTCAGCCGGAAAGACGTGGAAAACCCCGATATCGACATGTCCTTCCCCGACAGCGTGATCGACATGATGCGCGGCAATATCGGCCAGCCCCCCGGCGGCTGGCCCAGAGCGATCCAGAAAAAGATCCTGAAGGGCGAAAAGCCCATGACGACCCGCCCGGGCGCAGGGCTGGCACCGGTCGATTTCGAGGCGGTGCGGGCCGAGCTCTCCGAGAAAGTCGATGGCAAGACGATCGATCAGGAGGATCTCAACGGGTACCTGATGTATCCCAAGGTGTTTCTCGACTATCGCGCGCGCCATGACGTCTATGGTCCGGTGCGCACCCTGCCCACGCGCACATTCTTCTACGGGATGGAACCGGGCGAGGAGATCAGCGTCGAGATCGATCCGGGCAAGACGCTGGAAATCCGCATGCAGGCCCGCGCCGAGACCAACGATCAGGGCGAGGCAAAGGTGTTCTTCGAGATCAACGGTCAGCCGCGTGTCATCCGGATCCCTGACCGCAAGGTCGCCGGAGCCGTTACAAAACGCGCGCAGGCCGATCCCGCGAACCCCGATCATATCGGAGCTCCGATGCCGGGCGTCGTGGCGACCGTCGCAGCCCAGCAGGGCAGCAAGGTGAAGGAAGGCGATCTTCTGCTGACCATCGAGGCCATGAAGATGGAGACAGGCATCCACGCCGAGCGCGATGCGACCGTCAAGGCCGTGAACGTGACGCCGGGCAGCCAGATTGACGCAAAGGATCTCCTGATCGAGCTGGAATAGGTCCGTCTCTCTTGACGGGGCGATCCGCCAAAGGGAATGTCGCTGAAGGCGCAAGCCATCGGTTTGAGAGCGGACGGGCCCTGTGATGCAAGACGGGAAGATCCTTGTGTTCACCGACCTCCACATCGTGGCGGACGGAAAAACGATCATCGGCCTTGATCCGCTGGAGCGTTTCAAGGACGGGCTGGCCCATGCCCTTGAAAACCACGCCGATGCGGCGCGGATCATCCTCCTTGGTGATCTGACCCATTTCGGTCAGCCCGAAGAGTATCAGCGCCTTGCCGCAGCCCTTCAGGGCCTCGATATTCCCATCACGCTGATGGTGGGAAATCACGACCGGCGCGGAGCCTTTCTCGAGGTGTTCCCCGAGACGGCCGTGACGCCGGACGGGCATGTTCAGGGGGTGATCGAGATCGGGGACACGGTCCTGATCACGCTTGATACGCTGGACGGCCCGCCCCATCGCGACGGGCACCATGCGGGGGCGCTGTGCGCTGAGCGCCTCGCCTGGCTGGAACGGCAACTGGACCGCTTTGCCGGCAAAAGGGTTCTTCTTTTCTGCCACCATCCGCTTTGTGACGTGGGCTTTCCCGGAATGGACGCGATCAAACTGGCCAATGGCGCCGAGCTGTCTGCGCTTCTCGGGAGGTTCGCAAATGTGGCCCATATTTTTAACGGCCATATCCACCGCACCATCCACGGAACCTGCGCAGGGACCCCGTTTACGGTGTTCAAAAGCCCCTGCCACCAGATGCCAATGGATTTGTCGGAGCAAAGCTCCGCTTCTTCCGTCGATGAGCCGGGGGCCTACGGGATCATCCTTCTCAAGGAGCGCGGCGTGATCGTTCACACGGAAGATTTTGGTCTGGCGGCCACACGAACGGTGACGCAGGATAAGAACTCCGCCTGAGATGACACCCGAGACACCACCTGCGAGGTCCTTCTGATGCTCTCTGCCAGCCCGGTCTATCTTGCGCTTGTGGCGCTTCTTTTCATCTTTCTGTCGGCGCGGGTCATTCTGGCCCGTCGCAGGGCGCAGGCCGCCTATGGCGACGGCGGCGATCTTGAGTTGCGAAAACGCATCCGGGCCCATGCAAACTGCGCGGAATATGCGCCACTTCTGCTCTTGCTGCTGGTCGCCGCCGAATTGCAGGGCACCCCCGGCTGGGTGATCCACCTCTTCGGGGCCCTGATCGTGCTGAGCCGCGCGCTCCACGCCTACTGGATCAGCCAGTCCCCCGAGCCGGTGCAGCGGCGCGTCCTGACCATGGGCACGACATTCACACTGATGGCGCTTCTGGCCCTCGGCAATCTGGCTCACGCGATTTTGTGAGACAGGCCTTGAGGCCGGGCGGATGCCGCCTTACCTCTAGCCCAAGCAGTTTATTTTCAAAGGACAGACCACATGCGCCAGCCCTTCCGCCCCTCCCGTCCAACCCCTCTTCGCGACGCGAGTGACGCCGGCAGCGGCTTCGGAGATCTTCCGGAATGGGATCTGACCGACCTCTACCCCTCGGCAGAGGCCAAGGAGCTGTCCGACGACATGGAATGGCTGGAAAAGGCCTGCACGGAATTTGCCGCCGATTACGAGGGCAAACTGGCGGATCTGGACGCGGCGGGTCTTCTGGACTGCGTCCAGCGCTACGAGAAAATCGACGTGATCGCCGGGCGTATCATGTCTTTCGCCGGCCTGCGCTACTACCAGAACACAACCGATGCGGACCGCGGCAAATTCCTTGCTGATCATCAGGACAAGATCACGACCTTCACGACCCCGCTGGTCTTCTATTCGCTGGAGATCAACCGCATCGATGACGACCATCTCGCGGGGCTTTTCGAGGCCAATGCTGATCTGGCCCGCTACAAGCCGGTGTTCGACCGCCTGCGCACGATGCGGCCCTACCAGCTGTCCGACGAGTTGGAGAAATTCCTCCACGACCAGTCCACCGTGGGATCCGCCGCGTGGAACCGGCTCTTTGACGAGACGATCGCGGGGCTTTCCTTCGAGGTGGACGGCGAGCCTCTGAACATCGAAGGCACGCTGAACCTGTTGACCGATCAGGACCGCAGCCGCCGCGAGGCCGGGGCGCGGGAACTTGCACGGGTCTTCGGCGAGAACGTCAAGCTTTTCGCCCGCGTGCACAACACGCTGGCCAAGGAGAAAGAGATCGAGGACCGCTGGCGCGGGATGCCGACGCCGCAGACCGGACGGCACCTGTCCAACCATGTCGAGCCTGAGGTGGTCGAAGCCCTGCGCAACGCGGTGGTGGCAGCCTACCCGAAGCTCAGCCACCGCTACTATGAGCTCAAGCGCAAATGGCTTGGGCTGGACACGCTTGAGGTCTGGGACCGCAATGCGCCGCTGCCGATGGAAGACACGCGGCTGGTGGACTGGAACGAGGCAAAAACCACGGTTCTCGACGCTTACTCGGCCTTCTCTCCCGAGATGGCGGAGCTTGCCGAACCGTTCTTCACCAAGGGTTGGATCGATGCCGGTGTGAAACCCGGCAAGGCGCCGGGGGCGTTTGCCCATCCCACCGTGACGGAGGTTCACCCCTACGTCATGCTGAACTATCTGGGCAAGCCACGCGACGTGATGACACTGGCCCATGAACTGGGGCACGGCGTGCATCAGGTTCTGGCCGCCGGACAGGGCGAATTGCTGAGCTCGACCCCGCTGACACTGGCCGAGACCGCCTCCGTGTTCGGGGAGATGCTGACCTTCCGCAAGATGCTCAAGAGCGCCAGCTCTCAGGCCGAGCGCAAGGTGATGCTCGCCGGCAAGGTCGAGGACATGATCAACACCGTCGTGCGCCAGATCGCCTTCTATGATTTCGAGTGCAAACTGCATGCGGCGCGCCACTCCGGCGAGCTGACCCCCGAGGATATCAACGCGCTGTGGATGAGCGTGCAGGGCGAGAGCCTCGGCCCGGCATTTTCCTTCATGGAGGGCTATGAGACCTTCTGGGCCTATATCCCCCATTTCGTCCACTCACCCTTCTATGTCTATGCCTATGCTTTCGGAGACGGGCTCGTGAACGCGCTCTATGCCGTCTACGAGGAGGGCGGCGACGACTTCCAGGACAAGTATTTCGAGATGCTGAAAGCGGGCGGCTCGAAACATCACAAGGAATTGCTGGCCCCGTTCGGTCTGGACGCCAGCGATCCGAAATTCTGGGACAAGGGCCTGTCGATGATCTCCGGCATGATCGACGAGCTTGAGGCCATGGAAGATTGAGGCCCCGCACCTGCGGCTCCTGATCCCGGATGGAGGTCGAATGAATGACACCTGTGACGCGACGGCGGTTTCTGACCCTTGCCGGTGCGGGCTGCCTGATCGGCCTGCCCGCGCATGGCGCAGGCATTCTGCGCGGTGACATGACACCGGCAGAGGACCTCGAATGGCGCTATGTGGCCGACACGGTCATGGGGGGTGTCTCGGAAGGCGCAGCCCGGATCGAGGCGGACGGCGATACCCGGTATATCCGGCTGAAAGGCACCGTCAGCACCGAAAACCGAGGCGGTTTCATTCAGGCCCGCACGACGCTCGACACGGCGCTTGCCGCTGATGCACAGGGGTTGCGGTTGAAACTCCGCGGAAACGAGGAGCGTTACTTCGTGCACCTGCGCACCGGCGCGACGCTCCTGCCCTGGCAGTATTATCAGGCCCCGTTCGAAAGCTCGACCGGCTGGCAGATTACCGATATCCCGTTCACAGCTTTCAAACCGTCCGGGCGGCTATTGCCCGGGCGCGTGAAACCGGACAGCATCCAATCCATCGGCCTCGTTGCCTACGGACGCGATCACGAGGCGGATCTGTCCGTGGCCGCTCTGGGCGCCTATTGAAGCTGTGCCAATAGCCCGACTGCGTCGCAATCAGGTGATCACTCCAGCTTTGTCCACGGAAACGGCTTTTCCTCCGATGCTGCGGATTGGAACCGAGCCGCTTTCAAAAGCCAGTTTCCCACCTTCTCGCCGAACTCAGCCAGACGGTCATTCCTGTGCTTGGTGAACAGCAGCCATCCGAATTGCAGAACCGCCACCAAGAGGATCAGGAAATCGGCGACCCGCAACAAGACGGCAATGATCAGCATCCACAGGCCGCGCATCAGGACCTCTGAATGACCACCTTGGGTCTGCTCCGCTTGGGTGTCTTGTGTCTCTGCCATCAAAATCCCTCCTGTTAAGAGACTGGGACGACCCTATCAAACCCGACCTCAGGAGCACTGATCTGAATCAAATCCCCGGTTTCCCCTGGCTTGCGCGCCCCCTGCGCGATGCCCAAACCTGCAGGGAGACGCGCGCAGAAAAAAGCCCGCCGGAGAGGCGGGCTTTTAAAATCTGGGTCGAAATGGCGTGAGGCTTACGCCTCCTCAAGCAAACCGCGGTCTTTCGCAAGCTCCTGCATGCGGGCCTGGAGTTTCTCGAAGGCACGCACTTCGATCTGCCGGATACGCTCACGGCTCACGTCATACTGGCCGGAGAGTTCCTCCAGCGTCACCGCCTTGTCCTGCAGACGGCGCTGGATCAACACGTCCTTCTCACGGTCGTTGAGCACATCCATGGCCTCATTGAGCAATTCACGCCGCGTTTCCAGCTCGTCACGCTTCTCGTAATCGCCGGCCTGGTCGGCATCTTCATCTTCCAACCAGTCCTGCCACTGCGCCGTGCCCTCGCCATCGGCGGACACAACCGCATTGAGCGACGCATCACCGCCCGACATGCGCCGGTTCATGGAGATGACCTCGTCCTCGGTCACGTTCAGATCATGGGCGATGCGCTCGACATGTTCGGGACGCAGATCGCCATCCTCAAGCGCGCCGATCCGGTTCTTGGCCTTGCGCAGGTTGAAAAACAGCTTCTTCTGGGCCGAGGTCGTGCCGAGCTTCACCATGCTCCACGAGCGCAGGACATATTCCTGGATCGCGGCACGGATCCACCACATTGCATAGGTCGCCAGACGGAAGCCCTTTTCGGGATCGAACTTCTTGACCGCCTGCATGAGGCCCACATTGGCCTCGGAAATGACCTCTGCCTGAGGCAGGCCATAGCCGCGGTAGCCCATGGCAATCTTCGCGGCCAGACGCAGGTGCGATGTCACCATCTTATGCGCGGCCTCGGTGTCACCATTTTCCACCCATGCTTTCGCAAGCATGTATTCTTCTTCCGGCTCCAGCATCGGGAACTTCCGGATTTCCTGCAGATAGCGGTTCAACCCCTGTTCAGGGGATGGGGCCGGCAGGGACAGGTTATTCGCCATTGGAGATTTCCCTCTTTCCTCATGCATTCACTGCTGCTGCACATAATAATATGAACCGTTCAGTTCAGTTTCAAGTATGGCCCATGCACATACCCTGTGCAGCTTTACGGTTAGTAAACTAATTCAACGCACCCGTGGGTTGAAGGCTTTGCAACGGAAACTCACGGTCTTGTGTGACTCATGTTAACTTTCCAGAACTGCGACAAGTTCCGCCATATCTGGCGGTAAAGGCGCGGAAAACCTCAACATTTCGCCCGAAACAGGGTGTGAAAATCCCAGGCTCGCAGCGTGGAGCGCTTGGCGGGGGAAGGCCAGAACAGCCTGCCGCGCCGCCTCGGAAAGGGAGGATTTCGCCAGTTTGCGCTTGCCGCCATAGACCGGATCGCCCAGCAGCGCATGCCCTGCATAGGACAGATGAACCCTGATCTGATGGGTTCGGCCCGTCTCCAGCCAGCACTCGAGCAACGAGACCGTCGCAGGCGTCCCGAAGGTCTTGAGGCGGCGCGCCCGCGTGACAGCGTGACGCCCGCCCTGCCGGACCACGGCCTGACGCTGACGGTCGGTCTTGTGACGCGCCAGATTGGCCGTAATCCGCAGGATATTTCCGGGCTCGAACCCGACCCCGGCCAGCCCCCCCAAACGGGGATCCGCCGCATCCGGCGCGCCGTAACACAGCGCATGGTAGTGCCGCTCGACCGTGTGTTTCTCGAACTGACGCGCCAGACCGTGATGCGCCTCGTCGGTTTTGGCCACCACCAGAAGCCCCGACGTGTCCTTGTCGATCCGGTGCACGATCCCCGGCCGTTTTGCGCCGCCGATCCCCGACAGGCTGTCGGCGCAGTGATGCAGCAACGCATTGACCAGCGTGCCCGAGGGCGACCCCGGCGCCGGATGGACCACCATGCCCACGGGTTTGTTGATCACGATCAACGCGTCATCCTCGTAGACCACGTCCAGCGGGATCGCTTCGGCGCGCGTTTCCAGATCAACCGCTTCGGGAATGGTGATTTGCCAGATCTGGCCCGCCGCAGCCTTTGTCTTGGCCTCCGTGACCACCACACCGTCATGCGACACGGCGCCTTCGGCGATCAGACGGACCAGACGCGACCGGCTCAGCGATGCCTCCACTGGCGCGTCCTGCGCCAATGCCTTATCAAGGCGCGCAGGTGGGTTTTCGGATATTTCCACCAGTATGATGCGAGATTGGGACGACATGAGCGATAGCCTAGGCGAGGAACCCGCCAATCTGAAGTTCTTGCGGCGGCTGGTCACGACCCTGACCGCCACGATGATCATCGGCCTTGTAGTGCTGATCGCATTGATTGTCATCCGCTTGCAGACGCCGGCCGCCGATTCCGGTGCTACTCTGAGCCTGCCCGACAGCATCACCCTGCCGGAAGGTCAGAGCGCCACCGCTTTCACTCGTGGAACAGATTGGTATGCCATCGTGACCGCAGACGACACGCTTTTGATTTTCGACGCGCAAACCGGTGCGTTGCGCAAGACGATCCAGATCAGCGATTAACCCTTTAACCATTTGTAAAGAAACAAGCTGCGCCGGGACCGGCGTTTTGCTATCCCTTTGCCGAGACGGTGGGGAAAGGGAGATGCGTTAAAATACGCAACCCTTTCAAATATTTACGGCCTAACGAAGCTTGATCAGGTGCACCTGCGCCCTGTCTTCGGCCGGCCTGCCGAAAGGACATTCACGTTGATCAGGGTTACCTCGAAAGCCGCGCTTCTCGTCACAATCGCAACTGCGGTGTCAGGATGCGTCCACGACAAGGAAGCGCATTTCGTGGCTGGTGCGGCCGTCTCCCGCTACGTGACCGAGACATCCGGCTCGCCGGCCTATGGCTGCCTTGCCTCGCTTTCAATCGGGGCCGCCAAAGAGGTGGTCGACCGTTCGTTCGGCGGGTCTGCAGATGGTGCCGATTTTCTCGCGACGACCGCAGGATGCAGCCATACGATCCGCTGGTAAGCGCGGCATCCCGGTGCAGGGCGTGTCTTGAAGCAGGCGATTTGGAGGATGGTACCACCTCCCCGGCTCGAACGGGGGACCTCCTGATCCACAATCAGGCGCTCTAACCAACTGAGCTAAGGCGGCACGACGCTCGATTTACATATCCCGTGTGCCGATTGCAAGTCCTTCTAGAGCGTCACGGACCAAGTCTGTTCCACAAGATCGACGCCAAAGGAGCGCACCGGCTCCGCACGCTCACAGACGAATCCGTTGCGCGCGTAAAGCGCGCATGCGGCGCGGTGGCTTTCATGCGTCCAGAGCGTCATGCGCCTGTAGCCGGCCTCTCTCGCAAAGCTCACGCACTGGCTCAGCAGGCGCTGCCCCAACCCCTGCCCGCGCACATTCGGCTCCAGCAAGAAGAGCCTGAGCTTGGCGGTCTCGGCGTCATGGCGCACGCAGAAGATGCTGCCCAGCCGCTCTTGCCCGCGCTGTGCAATCCAGCCGCGTTCACAGGACGGGTCGTGCTCCGCGAGGAATGCGTCAAGGATGCCGGCCACCAGCGGCTCGAAAGTTTCGTCAAAGCCGTCATGCTCGGCGTAGAGCACCCCGTGGCGCCGCGCCAACCACTCCGCATCATCCGCCCGAAACGGCCGTAAAATGATGGTTTCATCCGACATGGCCACAGCATGTCCCAAAAGCAAAGCGCGGCGCAACTCTTGTCAGCGGTGAAACTTCTGGATAGCAAAGCGCCACAGCGCAACGGAGACCGGCATGGGTATCGACAAAGAAAGCGACATCGCGGCAAACCTTCAGATTGGCCCGACAACACTGGGCATGGTGCGTCTTTATATCGAGGCCGAAGGCGTCGAGCTGCCGCTGGATTTTGATCCGGACGAAGCCGATGAGATCGCCGAGGAACTGAAGGCCGCCGCCGCCCGCGCCCGTTCCATGAAAAAGTAGCTCAGGCGTGTGACAGTCCCGCCGCGGGATCGCGCAAGGCCTGCAGGCGCAAGGCGGCGTGGCGCCCGAATTTCTGTGTCAGGGTCTTGCGACGCGCCGCGGCAAGCTTTTCTTCCGGCGCCATCCGGATGATCTCGGCATCATATGCATCGGCGATCAGAAGCCCGCTGTCCTGCGGCAAGAGATCCGTCGGAAAATCCGAATCCACGGCCCAGAAATACCGGTCACACCACGCTCGGTACCCCTGCCATTTCCGGTCGGACTGGAAATCCGCGCGGGAGGATTTGCATTCGATGATCCAGATCTCCCCCTTGGGACCCAGAGCCATGACATCCACCCGCAAGCCGCGCTCTGGGGTGAATTCCTCGATACAGGCATGCCCGAGGCTCACCAGATGGCGGCAAACGCCACGCGCCAGGACCTGACCGGGCTGGAGGGACAACAGGTCGTTCCCATGGGCTTGAACGGGGTCTTGCATGGGGGAAATATGAACAAAACGTAAACATCTGTCCAGCCTTGCGCAAACGGATGCACCGGCCTATGTGATGCGGGACGGTTCTGCCCTTCTCGTATTCTGGGACTACATTCCAGTGGCCTTAAGCAACTCCGAGGGAGCTGGCTCTGTTCGGATCCTGGTCCGTTTACCTGGCGCCCACCTGTATTTACAGGTCCTCGGGAATAATCATCCCTCACGGTCGTTGGTGGTTCCGTCGCTCTTTGCCCCAGATCAGCGCTGAAAGCCCTGCGCGCGACGCTCTAGCGCCGTGGCGCTCTGTCCACCCGGATCGCCACGGGCGACGGGGCCTCTTGGCGGAAGGCCGGTATCCGCTCAGCGCGTCCACCGGGGCCCGCGTCGTCTTTTTCGCCCAGCGCCATGATGGCGATGCCCATCTGGACACTGGAAAAGGTGATCACGAAGAAAGCCGTCATCACGACAAGCGCCAAGGGGCCATCGGGAGACTGGCTTACCAGAGACCACAGGTTCATCACGTTGAACCACAATAGAAGCCCGACAAAGGTAAAGGCAGCAAAGGCCCCGATGACAGCGTGTTTGAACAGAAACTTGATGTGGCTTGGCATGTGGCACCCTCCTCGCTTGCCTGAGAAGGTAATGCGCAGCGCCGATATGTCATTGAAAAATATCAATCCGCACGCGCCCAGAGCGAAATATCGCCCATGGCATTCGAAGAGATAACCGTGGGTGCAGCCGTCTTTTGGCCGCCTGAAGCCGGGTCGCTCTAGAACGCCTCGGGGCGCGCTTCACGCGCCATGTGATCCAACACGGCGTTGACGAATTTCGGCTCGCGCCCGTCGGGAAAGAACGCCTTCGCCACATCGACGAATTCCATGATTACGACCTTGGGCGGGGTCTTGCCTGCAACAAGCTCTGCCCCGGCGGCACGGAACACGGCCCTGATCGTCGGATCAATCCGGTCAATCGGCCATTTCGCCACCAGCGCACGGTCGGTCATCTGGTCGATCTTCGCCTGTCCCGCGACCGCGCCTTCGAGCAGCGCACGGAACGTATCGACATCGCCTTCGGCCATTTCGCCGCCTTCATAGACCGCGCCAAACCGGTGGTCCTCGAACTCATCCCTGACCGCATCGATCGATTGATGGGAATGCTCCATCTGGAACAGGGCCTGAACGGCATAGAGCCGTGCCGCCGATTTCATCTTGCGCCGTTGATTTCCGGAGATCGTCATGCGGTGGTCGTGCCTTTGTCATCATCCGCGATCTGAAAGCTCCCGCCCCGCGGTTTGAAACCTATGCCTTTGGTTTCCTGTCCATATTTCCGCTCAAGCGCGATCAGGTGCAGGGCCGCCGCAGCAGCCCCGCCGCCTTTGTTCTGGTCTGCCGGATCGGCGCGCACTTCGGCCTGTTTCCGGTTTTCAACGGTCAGAATGCCGTTGCCGATATTCGCGCCCTGAAGGCCCAGCAGCATCAGCCCCCGCGAGCTGTCATTGCAGACCGTATCGTAATGGGTTGTCTCGCCACGGATGATGCAGCCCAGCGCGACGAACCCGTCAAAGTTCGACTGGCGATGCGCGATCCGGATGGCAGTTGGCACTTCCAACGCGCCCGGCACTTCCACCACCTCATAGGTGGCGCCGGCCTTCTCGCATTCGGCCTTGGCGCCCGCGATGAGGTTCTCGGCGATATCCTTGTAATAGGGGGCGACGACGATCAGGAGTTTCACCGGCTTATCGAAAGACGGGGTGTCCAGAATATGATGTTGTTCGGAGACCGCCATCGTTCAGCCCTCTCCCGGGATCGGCCGCGTTCCGACGATCGAAAGCCCGTAAGCCTCGAGCCCGACGACCTTCGGCGATGGTGAATTTGTCAGCAGTTCCAACTCACTGAGGCGCAGCGCAGCAAGGATCTGTGCGCCCAGCCCGTATTGGCGCAGCGTCTGGGGCGAGACCCCGCCTTGAGGATCGAGCTTCATATGCGTGTCGCGCAGCAGCACGACGATGCCGCGGCCTTCCTCTCCGATCACCTGCATCGCATTGCGCAACTCGTCGGCGGGGCTGGGGCCGAGACCCAGCACATCCTCGACCGGGTTGAGCGCATGCATCCGGGTCAGGATCGGGCCCGGAGCCGTCAGGTCCCCCTTGGTGAGCACGATGTGTTCCGAACCATGGGTCTCATCGGTGAAAACCCGCATCATCCAGTCGCCGCCAAACTCTGACTGGACGGCCTTCTGCTGGCTTTCTTTGACAAGGTTGTCGTGGCGGCGGCGATAGCCGATCAAATCGCTGATCGTGCCGATCTTGAGGTTATGGCGCTGCGCGAAGGACACCAGATCGGGCAGGCGCGCCATGGTCCCGTCCTCGTTCATGATCTCGCAGATCACACCGGACGGGTTCAGGCCGGCCAGACGGGCGACGTCAACGGCAGCCTCGGTATGCCCGGCCCTGACCAATACGCCGCCTTCGCGGGCGCGCAGCGGGAAAATATGGCCCGGCGTCGCGATATCGGAGGCGGTCTTGGACGGATCGATTGCCACGGCCACGGTGCGCGCACGGTCATGGGCGGAGATGCCCGTCGTCACGCCTTCGCGCGCCTCGATCGAGATCGTGAACGCGGTCTCGTGGCGCGACGAATTGTAGGAGGCCATCAACGGCAAGCCCAGCGCGTCGACCCGCTCTCCGGGCAGCGACAGGCAAATCAGACCACGCCCATGCGTCGCCATGAAGTTGATCGCCTCAGGCGTTGCCATCTGCGCGGGGATGACGAGATCCCCTTCGTTTTCGCGGTCTTCGTGGTCGATGAGAATGAACATGCGCCCGTTGCGCGCGTCGTCGATGATCTCTTCGACAGAGGAGATCGCATCGGAGTAATCAACTTTAGTCATGGGGCCTCGCAGCTTCTTGGCCTGCCAGATAGACCTTTCGGACGCCATTGGAAAGGGGGCGCGCCTTGCACGAGCCGCAGTCCGGCTATTTTCCCCAGTCCTGCAGGCGCGCCACATAGCGGGCCAGCGTGTCAATCTCGAGATTGATCCGATCACCGACCTTGGTATCGCCCCAATTCGTCGCGACCTTCGTGTGGGGAATGAAATTCACACCAAAGCAATTGCCCTCGACCTCGTTGACCGTCAGCGAGGTGCCGTTCAGCGCAACAGACCCTTTGGGTGCAATGAATTTCGCCAGCTCTTCGGGCGCCTCGAACCGCACTCGGGTGCTGTCTCCCTCATCGTGCATCGCGATCACCGTGGCGACCCCGTCCACATGTCCCGACACGATATGCCCGCCCAATTCGTCGCCAACCTTCAGGGCCCGCTCGAGATTGATGCGGCTGCCTTCGCGCCACTGCGCGATGTTCGTTTTCGAAACGCTCTCCTGCGAAATCTCCACATCGAACCACGGTGCGTCGTCGCGGCCACGGTCGATGACAGTCAGGCAAACCCCGTCACAGGCAATCGAGGCGCCGATATCGATCCCCTCGGGATCATAATTCGAGCCAATCCGCACACGCAGGTCGCCGCGCTGCTCCAACGCGCGCACAGTGCCGATATCTGTGATTATGCCGGTGAACATGGCTGACCTCCTGAGCTTATCGATTTTGGACCTAGCCCGTGCAACGTCTTGCTGCAAGTTCATTGAGAGTGACGACTTGTTTACGCCGCTTGAGGTAGAAAGAAGCAGAATCGCACAATCAGGGATCGTTACGGCCGTTTGCAGATGGCTGAAACCGTCCCGGCAAACGAAGAAAGGCGTGGATCGACAGATGACCGGTCGCACAGGCGCGAAAACCTTCCTGTTTCTTCAGGGGCCGCATGGACCATTCTTCCACCAGCTCGCGCGGATGCTTGAAAAATCGGGCCACCGCGTCTGGCGGATCGGCTTTAACGGCGGGGATGCTGCGTTCTGGCCTTCACGCGACAGCTATATCGCCTTTCGTCCGCCCGCCTCGCAATGGCGGGACTTCGTGGATACTGTTCTGGATGAGAAATCCATAACGGACCTCGTTCTTTACGGGGATACACGCGCCATTCACGCCGAGGCCATAAAAGCTGCGCGGGCGCGTGGAATCACGGTCCATGTGTTCGAAGAGGGATACCTGCGGCCCTATTGGGTCACCTATGAACGTGACGGCGCCAATGGCAATTCAAAGCTGATGGACATGAGCGTTGCGCAAATGCGTGCGGCGTTGGCCGGGCAGCGCTATGAGCTTCCCGCCGCACCTGCGCGCTGGGGCGAGATGCGGCAGCACATCTTCTACGGCGCGCTTTATCATTTCTTCGTATTCTTGCGGCAGAGCGCTTATCGTGAGTTCCATTCCCATCGCGACGTAACCGTGGCGCGTGAATTCCGGCTTCATGTCAGGCGGTTGCTCGCCATGCCCGCAACAGCGCTGCGGCGCGCCCTTACCACAGGCAGGATCAAGCGGGGCGGATTTCCCTATCATCTGGTCTTGCTGCAGCTGGCCCACGACATGAGCTTCAAAGCCCACTCCGGTTTTTCGCGCGTCGAACAATTCCTGGAGATCACGCTGGACGGGTTTGCCAAGGGTGCTCCACCGCACCATCACCTTGTTTTCAAGGCACATCCGCTGGAGGACGGTCGGGAGCCTTTGCGCCAGCGCATTGAGGCGATCGCGGCCCGAAAGAACCTCTCTGACAGGGTGCATTTCGTGAGTGGCGGCAAGCTGGCGCAGCTTCTTGATACGGCCAGCACTGCCGTGACCGTGAATTCAACGGCGGCACAACAGGCCTTGTGGCGCGCCCTGCCCCTCAAGGCGTTTGGCGAGGCTGTATATAACAAACCGGAATTCACCTCCTCGCAGCCACTTGCACGGTTTTTTGCAAGCCCGGAGCCGCCCGACAGTGACGCCTATCGCGATTACCGGATCTATCTTCTCAGAACGTCGCAAATACGTGGCGGGTTTTACGCGCGGCAAGGCCGTCGCCACCTGCTGCGCCGCGCGCTCGACCTGATGCTCTGCGACACCGATCCATATGAAACGCAGGCCCGGAAAACCGAGACGCCACAGCAACAGTTGCGGCTTGTCTCCGCCAAACGAGGCTAGCTTTTTCAGTGATTTTATATAAACTTAAAAGAAAAAACCGAGGCAGTTTCACGTTCGAGGAGCTCACCGCGTGAGAAAATTGGGTCCAAAGGGCGCACGCATTGCGGCCTTTTTATTGGTTGCGACCATGGTTGCAGCCTGTGGTTTGCCGCGGTCGGGGCCCGGCAAGAAGGAAATATTTGCGGGCTCCGTGCAAAATGAAGGCGATGTTTTCATCGTGTCGGTCAATAGTCGCGTGACCCGCGCCACCGCCGTTCAGCCCTCCTTGGGCTTCTCAAAGAGCTTCATCAACGCGGACAAGATCGTATCAGACATCATTCAGCCCGGTGACACGCTGGGACTGAGCATCTGGGAGAACGTCGATGACGGGCTTCTTACGGTTGCTGGCGGAACCGGCGAGTTGAGCGAGGTTCAGGTCGACAGCGCCGGCTTCATTTTCGTCCCCTATGCGGGCCGCATCAAGGCCGCGGGCAACACGCCTGAAGAACTGCGCCTTCTCATCACCGGCAAGCTCGACACGCAAACCCCCGATCCACAGGTTCTCGTACGCCGCGTGGCCGGCAACGGCTCGACTGTCTCGATCGTGGGTGCGATTGGCGGTCAGGGCGTGTTTCCGATCGAGCAACCGACACGAACGCTGTCGAACATGCTTGCGTCCGCCGGCGGCGTAACGATCGAGCCCGAGATTGCACAAATCACGGTTCTTCGTGGCAATCAGCGCGGCAAGATCTGGTTCGAGGATCTTTTCACCCATCCGGAGTTTGACATCGCCTTGCGCAGCGGCGACCGGATTCTCGTGGAAAATGACACACGGTCTTTCACGGTGCTGGGGGCAACAGGCGGTCAGAGCCGCGTAAGCTTCGACTCCCAGACCCTGTCAGCAATCGAGGCGCTTGCCCGCGTGGGCGGTCTGAATTCAAGCCTCGCGGATCCAACGGGCGTCTTTGTATTGCGCAACGAGGCCGCGGAAATTTCGAATGCAGTTCTGGGGCGTTCGGACCTCGTGGGTCCGCAACGCATGGCCTATGTGCTCGACCTGACGGAACCAACGGGCATGTTCGACGCGCGGGATTTCGTCATTCGCGACGAGGACACGATCTATGTCACCGAAGCCCCCTTCGTCACCTGGAACAAGACCATCTCTGCTCTGACGGGCTCGCTGGTCTCCGCAAACGGGGTGACAAGCGCCGCCGGCGTCAATTGATATGACACATCAGGGGGACGTGCCGGGCACAGCCGCGGTCAGACCGATCCCACAGAAACTGTATTATTTCAACGGCGGCTTTTTCGCCCAAAGGCAGGTGCGACGCATCCTCAGCCTGAGCGGTTTCGACCTCCGGCTCGGCAAGCCCGGACCCGAAGATCTCATCGCAGTCTGGGGAAAGAGCCCGACATCCGGCAGGGGCGAGGCGGTCAGCACCCAAACCGGCGCACCCGTTCTGCATGTCGAGGACGCCTTTCTGCGTTCGGTCGCAACCGGCCGCGACGGCGACCCACCCTTGGGCCTGACACTCGATTTTCGCAGACCTTATTTCGACAGCGCAGGTCCATCCGACCTTGAAGTCCTGCTGTCCGAGGCACCGCTTGACGACAACGCACTTCTGACCCGCGCCCGCAACGCGATAGACCGGATCAGGAAGCAGCATCTTTCGAAATATAACCAGTTCGATCCAGCGACACCTCCGCCAGACCCCGGATATGTCCTTGTCATTGACCAGACCCGGGATGATGCATCCATCCGGTTTGGCGGCGGTTCGGTCGCAACCTTTCGCGAGATGCTGGTCTACGCCCAGCAAGAGCACCCCAAGGCTCGGATCCTGATAAAATCGCATCCCGAGACCATGGCGGGACACCGGAGCGGCCATTATTCCGAAGAGCATCTCAGCAACAATATCAGCTTTCTCGAGACGCCGCTCTCCCCCCAGGCCCTGCTTGAAGGGGCCGTCGCCGTCTATACAGTCAGCTCGGGCTTCGGGTTCGAGGCCATTCTGGCCGGTCACAAACCGGTCGTGTTCGGGCAACCCTTCTATGCCGGTTGGGGCCTGAGCGATGACCGGCAGCCGATTGACCGGCGCCAGCGCAAGCTCACCCGGGCGCAGCTCTTTGCGGGCGCGATGATCCTCTATCCCAAATGGTACGACCCTTACCGCGATGCGCTTTGCGAGATCGAGCAGGCCATGGATACGCTCGAAAGCCAGAGCCGCGCCTTCCGCGAAGACAAACAGGGCTTTGTGGCCTTGGGCATGCGGGCGTGGAAACGAAAACCCTTGCAGGCTTTTTTTGGCGCACGGACGCCGCTGCGCTTTGCGAAGTCTGTGCCTGCGGCCCTGCAGGAGGAAACGGACAAACCGCTGCTGGTTTGGACAGGATCGGAGCAAGACGAAGCCCTCGGTCAGATCCATCTCAGAGACAGAAAGATCCTGCGCGTGGAGGACGGCTTCATACGCTCGCGCGGACTGGGGGCCGATCTTGTCCCGCCCCTCTCGCTCGTCTGCGACGATCTCGGCATCTACTACGATCCCCGCAGCCCCAGTCGCCTCGAAAACCTGATCTCCGCGTCAACAAATTTACCGGACCATGCAGTTGAGCGCGCCGCGCGTCTGCGTCGCTCGCTCGTCCAGCACGGCATTACCAAGTACAATCTCCAGCGCGACAAGATCGATCTGCCCGAAAACGGGCGGGACCGTATTCTCGTTGTGGGCCAGATCGAAGACGACGCCTCGGTCCTTACAGGGGCCAGTGAGTTTCGGACCAACGAAGAGCTGCTTAAAGCTGTGCGCGCGGATTTCAGCGACGCCTTTCTCATCTACAAGACGCACCCGGACGCGGTCGCGGGGCTCAGGTCACAGGGCACCCCCGATCTGCAAGCCGCCGATCTGGTTTTGGAGGACGGCGATCCCGCAGATCTCCTGGATCATGTCGACAGGGTGTGCACCCTTACATCTCTGCTCGGTTTCGAGGCGTTGATCCGGGAGGTTCCGGTCTCCTGCTACGGCGCTCCGTTTTACGCCGGCTGGGGTCTGACAGACGATCGGGCGACGGTTCCGTTACGCAGAAAACCCGGGCCCAGCCTCGACGGGCTCTTGCATGCCGCGCTGATTGCATATCCGCGCTATTACGACCCGGTCACCGCCCTGCCCTGCCCGCCGGAGATTGCCATTTTGCGCCTCGCCTCCGGTCCGATCCCTTCGCCCGGCCTTGCGAACCGGCTAAGCGCCAAATTGCAGGGAATGTTTGCAGGCTATGCACATCTCTGGCGCCGGTAGCCGCCAAGCCACGCACGCGCCGCATCTACACAGTTTGCAGGAAATCGACCTCTCCGGAAGGCAGAATGACCGCGGAAGTCAGGCAACCCGTTTTCCAGGCGCCGGTATCGACGGAAATGCGACCGTCAGCACAAACCGGATCGTCCAAAACCGTATGACCATGGGCGATCCAGAAGCCATCCGAGCGCGCGTGTTTGAGAAACTCGGGATGGCCCCAGACCAAAACCCTTGCGGACTGATCTTCGAGCGGGCGCCCGGGATCAACCGCCGCGTGGACGAGATAAAGCGTGCCTGAGCGGACCTGTAGGGGGAGACGATGCATCCAGTGGACGAGATCCTCGCCAAGGGCGGCTCTGAGGTCGCGCGCCAGGTTCTCGGCGTGATCAACCAGACCGGGGTCTTGGGGCACCGTCAGCCCGAAACTCTCGCAGGTCTCCACCCCGCCGCTGCGCAACCAGCGCGCCTGTCGCGCGACCGGCGCTTCAAGGAAATCCAGCATCATCTGTTCGTGATTTCCCAGAAGGCAGGCAACATTGTCGGGAAACTCGGTCGTCAGCTCGTGCACGCGCGCCAGAACGCCCGCGCTGGCTGGCCCCCGATCGACAAGATCACCGACAAAAACCAGCATCGGGTCGGACATCTCCCGCGCTCCGATCACAGCATCGATTTTTTCGAGAATCCGCTCCAGAAGATCCAGACGGCCGTGCACATCCCCGATAACGAAAACCGGCTGATCAGGTCGCGGGAGGTTCGCCGATGACCCCGGCTGCGCCGGCATCTCGGGAGGGGATCTCCGTCCCAGAAATGTGCGCAGCAGGTTCAAGTCTCACGATCTCCGGTAATGTGGCTCCCGCGCATGTTCGCCACTCCCTGCACGGTGCGCAAGTGAAAGCCTGCGCGCAGGATTTCTTATGGGCATTTTTTTGGCTTTGTGCTCCTATCGGGGCGCAGGTGGTGCAAGGCCGGGCAGGGAGCCAGAGCCACACAGGCAAGGAACGCGGCAATGTCAGAACGAGCGCCCAGAGCATTTGTAACCGGATCCGCGGGGTTCATCGGCTATCACCTGTGCAAACGGCTTCTCGACGACGGCTTTCAGGTCACGGGTCTGGACGGGATGACGGACTATTACGACGTCCGGCTGAAACAGCGCCGCCACCAGATGCTTGCTCAATCCGCGGCGTTTGAACCGCTTGAAGGCCTGCTTGAGGACGACACGCTTTTGCAGCGCGTGCTGGAAGACAAGCAGCCGGATGTGGTCATTCATCTGGCCGCGCAGGCCGGCGTGCGCTGGTCGCTCGAAAACCCCCGTGCCTATCACGACTCCAACCTGCTTGGGACATTCAACCTTCTTGAAGCCGTGCGCGCGACGCCTTGCGCGCACCTGCTTTTGGCCTCCACGTCCTCGGTTTATGGCGCGAGCCGAGAGATGCCCTATGCGGAAGTCCAGAAAGCCGACGCCCAGATGAGCTTTTATGCGGCAACCAAGAAGGCCAATGAGGCGATGGCGCATTCCTATGCCCACCTCTACGGCATCCCGACCACCCTGTTCCGCTTTTTTACGGTTTACGGACCTTGGGGCAGACCGGATATGGCGCTTTTCAAGTTCACCCGCGCGATCCTCGAAGGCCAGTCCATTGACATCTACAACCACGGAGACATGCAGCGCGACTTCACTTATGTCGATGATCTTGTTGCCGGAATTCGGCTTCTGATCGATGCTGTTCCCAAGCGCCCCGACAGCCCTGAAGAGATCGCCGATGGCGACAGCCTGTCCCCGGTTGCGCCCTACCGGATCGTCAATATCGGCAACGGGAAGCCGGTCAACCTGATGGATTTCATTGCCGCCATAGAGCATGCAACGGGCCGGAAAGCTGAAAAGAACTTCATGGACATGCAGCCCGGCGACGTGCCGGCGACATGGGCGAAAACCGATCTGCTGAGATCCCTGACCGGGTACACGCCGCAAACCGATATCGAGACGGGCGTGCGCCGCTTCGTGGAGTGGTACCGGGACTATTACCGCGTCTGAGGCAACGGCCACAGATAGGGCTCACGCAATCAACCGCGCGTCCGGCTCCAGTGATGCATGACATCGACACCAACCGGCGAGACCGCCCTGAGGGCAAACCGCGGCGCATCCGAAAGTCTTTCCAGCCCCAGATCGGCAATGGCGGACAGCCCGTCCCCTCCCAGGGCAAGCCCTGCGGTGAACCCGATCAAGTCATCGACAACATCTGCCTTGAGCAGCGACGCGGCCAGCGCCCCGCCCCCCTCACAAAAGACCCGCGTGAGCCCCGCCTCGGCCAAGGTCTCCACCGCCTTTGCCACGTCAAGCCGACCATCCGCCCCGACCGGAATGCAAAAGAGGCGCGCGCCCCTCCCGGTCCACTTGGCGCAGGTCGCGTCCGTCACATTCGGGCCATGCACCAGCCAAAGCGGGTGTTCCGTCGCGCCGGCCACCATCTGGCTTTCCATCGGCAGATCCAGATCCCGGCTCAGCACAACGCGCACGGTTGATCTGGCCATACCCAGCCCGCGCACCGTCAGCGCCGGGTCGTCCGCCCGCGCCGTGCCCGCCCCGATCATAACCGCGTCATGACGGGCCCGCATCGCATGCACCGCGCGGCGCGCGTCAGGCCCGGTGATCCACTGGCTTTCTCCCGCCGCGGTCGCAATCCGCCCGTCGAGCGATCCGGCCAGCTTCAGTGTCAAAAACGCCCGGTTCCGGGTGATCCGGGAAAAGAACCCCGCATGGTCTTGCAAGGCCTGCGCCTCGCACACGCCGGTCGTAACCGAAATACCCGCGGCGCGCAGGTCCGACAGGCCGCCTCCAGCGACACGCGGATCGGGATCGGTCGTCGCGACGACCACGCGGGCCACTTGGGCGGCGATCAGAGCCTGTGAACAGGGCGGCGTCTGGCCATGATGTGCGCAGGGTTCCAATGAGACATAGGCCGTTGCCCCCCGCGCTTCCGATCCGGCTTGCGCCAGCGCCACCGGCTCTGCGTGCGGGCGGCCGCCGGGCTGTGTCCAGCCCCGGCCGACAACGCGCCCGTCTTTGACGAGCACACATCCAACGGCCGGATTGGGCCAGACCTGCCCCATGCCACGCGACCCCAGCGACAGCGCCAGCTTCATCCAGCGCTGATCGTCCGCAGCCGTCATCTCTTACTCTTCGGGTTGGACCGGGGGTCTCAATTCGGAAACGAATTCCTCGAAATCGTCCGCAGCCTGGAAGTTTTTGTAAACACTGGCAAATCGCACATAGGCAACTGTATCGATCCGGGCCAGAGCCTCCATCACGATCTCGCCGATGACGGTGGACTGGATGTCGGTCTCGCCCATGCTCTCAAGCCGCCGCACGATGCCAGAGATCATCTGGTCCATGCGCTCGGGCTCCACTGGCCGCTTCTGAAGCGCGATCCGGATGGAACGTTCCAGTTTGTCCCGGTCGAAATCCTCACGTTTCCCACTGGATTTGATCACCACGAGGTCACGCAACTGCACCCGTTCATAGGTTGTGAAACGCCCGCCACAGGCCGGACAGAACCGACGCCGCCTGATCGCGACATGATCCTCGGCCGGACGTGAGTCCTTTACCTGAGTGTCTACATTTCCACAAAACGGACAGCGCATATACCAACCCCTATAATCGACCCTTGGGTGTTATTCCCCAGTTATCCACAGGCACTATAGGCGAGCGCCTACAGTTTGGGTAGTGGTGAATTACGCGTCTATATCTGGGGGGTTCGCCACTTGTTGCGAGAGGGCATCAGGTCTGGGCACCCCGCGGCCCCGCAGCCTTCCCCGCCCGCCCGCGCGCTTTGAGATCTTGCCCAGAGAAACAGTGTTAGACTTGGCGCCTTTGCCCTCCTAGGGTCTGGGCGATGATAACTTCCGACACCCATGACAGCGCCTACTCATGGCTCAGGCTCGCGATTACCGTCCTGATCGCGATGATCGGAAATGTGGGCATGTGGGCGATCGTCGTCATTCTTCCGTCCGTTCAGGCCGAGTTTGGCACCGGACGCGCGGACGCGGCACTGACCTACACGATGACGATGGCCGGGTTCGCGCTGGGAAACCTTCTGATCGGGCGCGCGGTGGACTGCTATGGGATCACCAAGGCGCTGATCGGGGCCGCGCTGCTGGTAACGGCGAGCACCGCGCTGGCCGCGCTCAGCGGATCGATCATGATCCTGTCGCTTGCCCAACTCGTCATCGGCTTCGGCACGGCGGCAAGTTTCGGCCCCCTGATCGCTGATATTTCGCACTGGTTCATGCGGCGGCGCGGGATTGCGGTCGCGATTGCTGCCAGCGGGAACTATCTGTCCGGCGCGTTCTGGCCACTGTTTCTGAGCGGCGTGCTGACCGAACAAGGCTGGCGTATGGTCTATGTCCTGTTGGCGGGCTTTACGGTGACCATCATGATCCCGCTGGCGCTTTTGCTCAGGCGTCAGGTTCCCGCCGACGCAACCGCCTCTGCCGAGACGCAGTCGCGGCTGAAGGCGCACAGCATCGGGTTCTCCCCCCGGGCGCTGCAATTGCTGCTCGGGGCTGCGGGGATCGGATGCTGCGTCGCCATGGCGATGCCCCAGGTCCACCTTGTGGCCTATTCCGAGGATCTGGGCTTCGGCACGCAGGCCGGCGCACAAATGCTGTCCCTGATGCTGATGGGGGGTGTTGTATCGCGGCTGATCTCGGGGTTTCTGGCAGACAAGCTCGGCGGGCTGATGACGCTGCTGATCGGCTCCGGCCTGCAATGCACGGCTCTGTTTCTCTATCTGCCCTTCGACAGTCTCTTCGCGCTTTACGGCGTCAGCCTGATCTTCGGCCTCGCGCAGGGCGGGATCGTCCCGAGCTACGCGATCATCGTGCGTGAATACATGCCGGCACGGGAAGCTGGCGCGCGGGTCGGCTTCGTGATCATGGCAACGATCGTGGGCATGGCGCTTGGCGGGTGGATGTCAGGCTGGATCTATGACCTCACGGGGTCCTATCAGGCGGCTTTCCTCAACGGGATCGGCTGGAATTTCGTCAATATCGCGATCATCGGCCTGATCCTCTATTCCTCGCGCCACCGCCCCGGACAGAAAGCGGCTGTCTGATCAGACCAGCACCCAAGCTGCGAGCCCGAGGAAGGCAAAGAAGCCCACGACATCGGTCACCGTGGTCAGGAACGCGCCCGAGGCAAGCGCCGGGTCCGCACCAAGCTTGTCCAGACCGACCGGGATCAGGATGCCCGCGAGGGCCGCAACCACGAGGTTGATGACCATGGCCACGGCGATGACGGCCCCCAGAAGCGGTGTGCCGAACCAGATGCTGCCGATCACGCCCATCACAACCGCAAAGATCAGACCGTTCATCAGGCCCGCGATGGCTTCGCGGCGCACGACGCGCAACACGTTCGAGCCGGTCAGGTCCTTGGTGGCAATGGCCCGCACCGCCACGGCCAGCGACTGGGTTCCGGCATTGCCCCCCATGGAGGCCACGATCGGCATCAGCACGGCCAGCGCCACAAGCTGGCTCAGGGCATCCTGAAACTGCGCGATCACCAGCGACGCCAAAATCGCGGTCACAAGGTTGATCGCCAACCAGGGGAAGCGCCGCCGCACGGTATCGAATGTCCGGTCCGAGAGGCTTTCGTCGCCCCCGACACCGGCCATGCGCATCAGATCCTCTTCGGCCACCTCGTCGAGAACGGCCATCGCGTCGTCAATGGTAATGACACCGACCAGCCTGTCATCCTCGTCCACAACCGGCGCCGAGATCAGGTGATACTGGTTGAACGCGTAGGCCACGTCCTCTTCGGGCTGCATCACCGGAATGGTCCGGAAACTGTCTTCTGCAAGATCGGCAAGCGGTGTCGCCCGCGGAGAGCCCAGAAGCTTGCCCAAGGTCACATGGCCCACCGGATGATAGGCCGGATCGACCAGAATGATGTGGTAGAACTGCTCGGGCAGGTCGTGCTCGGCCCGCAGAAAATCAATCGCGTCGCCCACGTTCCAGTTCGCAGGTGCCACGACCATTTCACGCTGCATCAGGCGGCCGGCCGAGAACTCCGGATAGGCCAGAGCCCGCTCCACCGCGATCCGGTCGGCCTCCGGCAGCGACTCGAGCACCAACCCCTGCTGGTGGTCGCCGAGATCTTCGAGCAGGTCCACCACGTCGTCGGAGTCGAGCTCACGCACCGCATCGGACAGAACATGATCGGGCAGGAACTCGACGACCTCCTCGCGCAGGCTCTCCTCCAGTTCGGACAGCACTTCTCCGTCGAGCCCCGTCGACCAGAGCGACAGCAGAGACCGGCGCTGATCGGCCCCGATCTGTTCGAGCAAGTCGGCGATATCGGCGGGATGGAGCGGCTCAAACAAGTCGTCGAGGCGCGTGGCGTCGGTCGCCTCGACCGCGTCAAGGACCGCATCGACCAGCACCGGCTCCAGCGCGTAATCGTCATCAGGGGTTTCTGCGGTGATCAGGTCGGTATCGGTCATGGGGTCATCTGCCTGAACGGATCAATCTCGCTGTTTTGCGCAAAGCCTAACCAAAGCCGAAGCACTGGGATAGCCGTTTCTCCGATTTCCTTTTGCGAAGCACCAAGATAGCCTGCGCGGGTGACAAGCACGACGCATATCCTTTACGGCCAGACACTTGGCTTTCACGCCGACCCGTTCCATTCGGATCTGAAGGACGCGGTCGAGTGGCATCGCAACGGCGCGGTGGTTCTCAAGGACGGCAAAATCGCCGAGGTCGGCCCGGCAGAGCGGATCACGCCGCCCGAGGGGGCAATCGCCCACCATTACGGCGACCATCTGATCATGGCGGGCTTCATCGACGCGCATCTGCACTATCCCCAGACCGCGATGATCGCCAGTTGGGGCAAACGGCTCATTGACTGGCTCAACACCTACACCTTCCCCGAGGAAGCCAAGTTTGCCGCGCCGGACTATGCCGAGGAAATCGCCAAGCGGTATTTCGATCTGGCGCTTGCCCATGGCACGACCTGTTCGGTCAGCTATGCCACGATCCATCCCGCCAGTGTCGAGGCCTATTTCAAAGAGGCGCAACGCCGTGGCCTCAGGGCGCTGACCGGCAAGACCTGCATGGACCGCAACGCGCCTCCCACCCTGCGCGACACGGCGCAATCGGCCTATGATGACAGCAAGGCGCTGCTCGAGAAATGGCACGGGGTGGATCGGCTGGGATACGTGATCACGCCGCGGTTCTCGCCCACCTCCAGCGACGCGCAACTCGAAGCGCTCGGCGCGCTCTGGGCGGAGCATCCCGACTGCCTCATGCAGACCCATCTCAGCGAACAACTCGAAGAGATCGAATGGGTCAGGTCCCTGTTTCCCGAAGCGCGGGATTATCTGGACACGTATGAGACCTACGGGCTTCTCGGCGAACGCGGCCTTTACGGGCACGCCATCCATCTGGAGGCGCGCGAAAAGGACCGGCTGGCAGAGCATGGCGCGGCCCTGATCCATTGCCCGACATCCAACACCTTCATCGGCTCCGGACTGTTCGACATGGCGGGGCTCAAAGCCGAAGGCCAGCGCGTGGGTCTTGCCACCGATACGGGCGGGGGGTCGTCCTTCTCGATGCTGCGCACGATGGCCGCCGCCTACGAGATCAGCCAGCTGCGCGGCATCGCGCTGCATCCGGCACAGTTGCTCTGGCTGGCCACCTGCGGGTCCGCCGCAGCCTTGCATCTGGGCGACCGGATCGGAAATCTCGCCAGCGGTCAGGAGGCCGACCTGATCATTCTGGATCTGACCTCAACCGAAGCAATTTCGCAACGTCACGCGATGGCCGATGATCTCTGGGAGGCCGTCTTCCCCACGATCATGATGGGCGACGACCGCGCCATTCATGCCGTCTGGACAGGCGGCGCGCAGGCGCTCTAGCAGCTCGCATCGCCCAGAACGAGGACCCATGTGTCATCGGCCTTCGCCAAGCCGTATTCCTTGGCCCTCGGCGAGAGAATATTGGCACGGTGTCCGGGAGAGTCCATCCAGTCGCGCATGACCCATTCGGTGTCAGGTTGCCCGCGGGCGATATTCTCTGCCACGAAACAATAGGCGTAATCTGCCCAGCCGGCCCGGTCGATCATCGACGAGCCGTCAGATCCGCGATGCGACAGGCGCCGCGTCCGGGCGAGGTCCTGCGCGTGCCGGGCCGCCGCGGCTTCCAATTGCGACGATCGCGTCAGGGGCGCGAGCGCCCTGTCGCCGCGAATCTCGTTGAGCAGCACGCCGGCGCGGTCGACGCCTTGGGACGCAGGGGAGAGCGCGAGCGGAACCAGAGCCCGATTTGCGTCCGAGCTCGGCGCACAGGCCGCCACGAGGAGCACCCCAAGAACTGCCAAATATCGCAAAATGTGACCTCCTTCAGTCGGCCAACGCATGGGCCAGTGCCTGCTGGCGCTCGATTGCGCGCGGCAAATCAATTGAAATCACATGACCATCGCGCACAATCTGGCGGCCTTCCACAAAAAGATCGCGCACCCGTGTCGGACCGGCAAGAAGCAGCGCAGCCGCGTCCCAGCTGCCGGCGCTTTCGACGCCGCTGACATCCCAGACCGCGATATCGGCCCGGTAACCTTGCCGGATCTGGCCGCATTCCCCGCCCCGCCCCAGAACCTCGGCCCCTCCGCGCGTGGCAATTCTCAGCGCCTCCCGCGCACTCATCGCATCGGCACCTCGGGAGACGCGCTGCAAGAGCATCGCCTGACGGGCCTCGGCCACAAGATTTCCGCTGTCATTCGAGGCCGATCCATCGACGCCCAGCCCGACGCGAATGCCGGCGTCCCGCATCGCGCGCACCGGCGCGATGCCCGAGCCCAACCTGCAATTCGAGCACGGGCAATGCGCAACCCCGGTGCGGGTTCGGGCAAAAAGATCGATCTCGGCGCTGTCGAGCTTCACGCAATGCGCGTGCCAGACATCTTCTCCGGTCCAGCCCAGATCCTCGGCATACTGGCCCGGCCGGCAGCCGAATTTTTCGAGGCTGTAGGAGATATCCTCGTCATTTTCCGCCAGATGTGTGTGGAGCATGACGCCCTTGTCGCGGGCCAGCAGGGCCGCGTCGCGCATCAGCTCCCGGCTGACCGAGAACGGCGAACAGGGCGCAAGGCCCACGCGAACCATCGCGCCCGCGCTGGCATCGTGAAACCCGTCGACCACGCGGATGCTGTCCTCAAGGATCGCGGCTTCGTCCTCGACAAGGCGATCGGGCGGCAAACCGCCGTCGCTTTCGCCAATGCTCATCGCGCCACGCGTCGGGTGGAACCGCAAGCCGATCTCTCCGGCCGCCGCGATCGTATCGTCCAGCCGCGCCCCGTTGGGAAACAGGTAGAGATGATCGGACGTCATGGTGCAGCCGGACAGCGCCAGTTCGGCAAGGCCAATCTGCGCCGAGGTAAACATCTCGTCCGGACCGAAACGCGCCCAGATGGGATACAGCGTCTGCAGCCAGCCGAAGAGAAGTGCATCCTGACCACCGGGAACCGCGCGGGTCAGGGTCTGGTAGAGGTGGTGATGCGTATTCACGAGACCCGGCGTGACCACGCAGCCGCGCAGGGTCACGGTCTCTCCCCTGCTTTCAAGCCCTTGGCCCAGTTCCGCGATCACCCCGTCACGGATCAGGATATCCGAGCGCTGCATCTCCCGCGCGTCATCATCCATGGTCACGATGATGTCGGCGTCTTTGAGCAGTATCTCAGACATGCCGCGCAAGCACCTCAAGCGCAGCTTCGTGCAGTTGCGGTGTCGCGGCGGCGATAACGCGCCCGCCCTGATCCGCGGCCCCGCCATCCCACGTCGTCACGAGCCCGCCCGCGGCTTCGATCACCGCGATCGGCGCCTGAATGTCATAGGCGTGCAGCCCCGCCTCGATCACGAGATCGATCTGTCCCATGGCCAGCAGCGCGTAGGCATAGCAATCCATGCCGTAGCGCGTGAGGCGGCAATCTGCGGCCAGCGCATGGAACGCGGCCTGCTCCTGCGAACTGCCAACCTCCGGAAAGGTGGTGAACACCACAGCCTCCGAGATCTTCTGTGTGCCAGAGACCTGCAAACCCGAGGACCCGTGCGGCCCGGTGAAGCGCGCAAGCTCCCCCGCCCCGGTGAAACGCTCACCGATATAGGGCTGGTCGATCAGCCCGAGGACGGGTTGGCGCCCATCGTGGAGCGCGATCAGCGTGCCCCATGTCGGTGTGCCGGAGATATAACCGCGCGTGCCGTCAATCGGATCCAGCACCCATGTCAGGCCCGAGACGCTTTGCTTGGGGCCGAACTCTTCGCCCAGAATGCCGTCATCCGGTCGCTCCGCCTCGATCACCTCGCGCATGATCTGCTCGGCGGCGCGATCGGCCGCGGTGACCGGATCAAAGCCCGCGTCGCCTTTCGACTGGGTCGCGAGCGCACCGCTGCGGAAATAGCCCAGCGTCTCGGCCTTGGCAGCATCCGCCAGCCTGTCCGCCAAGGCCAGAAGTTCAGATTTCAGCTTTTCGTCCACGTCAGCAGGCCCTCAGCAAAGTCTCCCCTAGAGCGGTCGCACAGGCGGGGGGGCGGGATCAAGCAAGATCGCCCGGTCCGTCCTATCCGGCGGCACAATCTCCCGAAAGTTCTCCGACAGATCTGGTCAGCGGATCATGCGCGAATTAACGTCGCCGCAACATATCTTAAAGGATCCCGCCATGCGTGCATTACAAGTTATCGAGTTCGGCCAACCCGCCGTTCTTCAGGAGGCCGCCACCCCCCAACCCGGGCCGGGCGAGGTGCTGATCCGGATCCATGCCTGCGGACTGAATTTCGCCGACCTGCTGATGGTGAAGGGGACGTATCAGGTGCTGCCGGATCTGCCCTTTGCCCCCGGCATGGAAGTGGCCGGCGTTGTGGCGGGACTGGGCGAAGGCGTCACGGAGCCCGCGATCGGCACCCGCATCGCCGTTTACGGGGGCAACGGAGGCCTTGCGGAGTTTGGCGTGTTTCCCGCGTCCATGTGCGTCGCCCTGCCCGACGAGATGGATTTCGACACCGCCGCGGCCTTTCAGGTGGCCTATTCCACCAGCCATGTCGCGCTCGAACATCGGGCCCACCTGCAACCCGGCGAGACGCTTCTGGTGCTCGGCGCCGCCGGCGGCGTCGGCCTGACCGCGGTCGAGCTTGGCAAGCAGATGGGTGCGACCGTGATTGCCGCCGCGCGGGGGCCCGACAAGCTGGAGATCGCGAAGGCCCGCGGCGCGGATCATCTCATCGACACCGATAAAGAGGACGTGCGCGAGACGGTCAAAGCCCTTGGCGGCGCCGATGTGGTTTACGATCCGGTGGGCGGCGATCTCTTCAAGGACGCGCTGCGCGCCTGCAAGCCCGAGGCCCGCATTCTGGTGATCGGCTTTGCCAGCGGCACGGTTCCCCCGGTCCCCGCAAACCACATACTGGTCAAGAATATCAGTGTCCTAGGCTTCTACTGGGGCGGCTACACGGCCTTCCGGCCTGAGGTGCTCACGGACAGTCTTGCCAAGCTTTTCGCAATGTACCGCGCCGGGCAGATCACACCGCATATCAGCCACCGAGTGCCACTTGAGCAGGCGAATGACGGGCTGGAACTTCTGCGCTCTCGTCAATCGACGGGGAAAGTGATTGTGACGGTTTAAGCGCAACACCGGTGAACGCCGCACGCAAGAGATCGGCCAGCGCGGTCTCTGCGGGGCTCTTGGCCAGATCCGAACAGTACATATTGATCCGCACGTCCTGCAATTGCGGCAAGGCGCCGTGATGGGTGATTGTCTCGACATAGGGCGGCGCGGTGCCCTCGATCACCGTATGCACGGCCAGATCAGCACTGACGGAAGCTTCGACGGTGCGAGTCGAATCCGATTCAACCGCCATTTCCCAAAGGATACCCGCTTCGTCGAGGCGCTTCTGAACAGGCCCGCGGAAATAGCAATTATGCTCGAAAGCCAGCCGCAGGGGCCGTTCCTTCCACGCGCTGCCACCCGGCGCCCCGATCCAGACGAGCGGGCGCACGGTGAGCGTCTCGCCACGATCGCCGCAGGTCTCTTCGGTGGTGAGAATGATGTCGCATTCACCGCGTGAAAACTGGTCGCGCAGCTTTCGCGTGTAAGACGACAAAAGCTGCACCCGCATCCGCGGAAAAGCGGAGTTGAACTTCTGAAGCACCGTCGGGATGGCGGGATAGACAATATCATGGGGCACCCCCAGCACGATCTCGCCGGTGTAATCCTTGGCAGTCAGGCGGGTATAGGCCTCGTCGTTGAGCGCCAGCATGCGCCGGGCATAGCTGAGCAGCTGCTCGCCCTCCTTGGTGAGGCTGACACTGCGATTGGCACGATCGAAGAGCTGAACATCCAGCGCTTCTTCCAGCCGTTTGAGCTGCATCGACACGGCCGACTGTGTGAGATGCAGGAAGCCTGCCGCCTTCGTCACGCCGCCACTGTCCGCCACGGCCACGAAGGAGCGCAGGGACGTCAGATCGAGATTTCGAGCCATATCAATCTCCGTGATGTATTACCCATCAATCATTCATTTCTCAAATGGATCACGTTCTGCCAAATAGATCAAGAGAAATGATGTGAATCGCAAAAAGCATCACAAACACACTGAGGACTCGATCATGACCTATATTTCTGAAAGCTGCTCCGCCTATCACCGCCCTGCCCGCCGTGCCGGCCTTCTGGGCTACCTTGATCTCTATCGTCAGCGCCGCGCGTTGCTGTCGCTCGACGCGGCCCGCCTGAACGATCTCGGCCTGACACATGAAGAGGTTAAAAAAGAGGCAAATCGCCCAATTTGGGACGCCCCCGCGCATTGGTCGCGCTGAGACCCGTCTCAGATTCACCATTCGCGTCGAAAAAAGCGTTCTGTCGCGGCGGATTGCCTTGAAAACGCCCGTTCTGTGCACCACATTTTGATCATTCCGGCACTCAGTGAAAAGAGGGCCTCAATCAGAATGCCTGAAAGGGAGAAATTTCATGGCGGAATACGATACGGTGCGTACTGCGAGTGTGGGCTCCCACGCAGCAGCCATCGATGAGGGCCTCAAGGCCCATATGAACAAGACTTACGGACTGATGTCCGTGGCCATGCTCATCACCGGTGCAGTGGCCTACACGGTTGGCAACAACGAAGCGATGCTGGCCGCCATCTTCGGCACACCGCTGCGCTGGGTCGTGATGTTTGCACCGCTGATCGTGGTGTTCGCGTTCGGCGCGATGATCAACCGCCTGTCCGCTGGCGCGGCACAGCTCGTATTCTGGGCGTTCTCTGCCCTGATGGGCCTGTCGATCAGCTATATCTTCGCCGTTTACACCGGCATGTCGATTGCACAGACATTCTTCGTGACGGCCATCGCCTTCGCGGGTCTGAGCCTCTACGGCTACACCACGAAGCGTGACATTTCCGGTTGGGGGTCTTTCCTGATCATGGGCGTGATCGGCCTGATCGTGGCGTCGATCATCAACATCTTCATCGGTTCGCCCGCAATCCAGTTCGCCGTTTCCGTCCTTGGCGTTCTGATCTTTGCAGGCCTGACCGCGTATGACACGCAGCGGATCAAGACCGACTACATCCAGATGGCACAGCATGGCGAAGCCGAGTGGATCGCGAAATCCGCGATCATGGGCGCGCTGAGCCTCTACCTGAACTTCCTGAACATGTTCCTGTTCCTGCTCCAGTTCCTGGGCAACCGCGAATAAACTGTTCACAGATCAAAGCGAAAGGGCCGGCATTTGCCGGCCCTTTTTTCATGCGTATCGCGTTGTCAGGCGTTTCGCGTTTTCAGCCGCGCGGTGCGCTTATCCGCAGATCAGGGGCACCACGACCATGGTCGGGCCCTTCTCGCGATTGGAGAAATAGCCTTCGCCGACGCCGCAACCGGTCCGCACGGACACAGCGCTGCGCAATGTCGTGGCGGGATCAGTTTCGATCGGGCAATCGCTCCACTGCCAGCACGCGGGACTGACCACGGCGTAGTCCTGTCCGGAGACCGCCACCTTGCGCAACCGCAGCCGTTCGTCGGCAATTCTGAAGGTCGTGTTGCTCGACTTCTTCGACGCTCCGGAGCTCGGTGTCTGAGACGCAACCTGCGCCGCGCTCACGCGGTTTCCACCGGTCTTGGCCGAAGTTTCATAGCGCTTGAGATCGGTTCGCGTCCCACCGGGTTTCGCGGCGATCGGCGCTGCCGCATATCCGGCGAGAACCGTCTTGTCCCATTCGGTCTCTTCGGAGACCTGCGCCTCGACATAGGACAGGACCGGTGCCAGGCCTGGCTCCCGGCGCGCCGCCCGCGCCTTGTATTCGGCCAATGTGTATGGGCTGAACCGCGCGCCTTGCGACGTTGCCGTAAAGGTATCAGGCACAAAGTTCAGGCTGGTCATCCAGTTTGGTTCGGAACACCCTGACAGAAAGAGTGCTGCTACGAGAACAACTTTTTTCACTGCTCTAACCCTCATTTTATTTGTTTTGCAAAGAGCCTAGGGTGCGCAAACCTTCACGGCAACGGAAAATTCACAGCAACATTTGCATTTTCACGGCCGGAAAGGTGATCCCGGGGCGCAATGGCACCTGAATGTCCCCCAAGCTCTCGAAACCGATGGCCCTGTAGAACGGCACCGCTGTGCGCGTCGACTGACATGCAAGACGGGCCACGCCGGCCTTGCGCGCGTCGGCCAGCACCCGCGCCATCAAGGCCCTGCCAATGCCCTGCCGAGTGCGCGTGTGATCGGTGATCACATGGCGGATATGGGCCACTTTGGGCAGGTCCTTCTGTCCACCCGGCGCGGCCCGGGTCCAACCGCCGGCGCCAACCAGTTCACCTTGGTCAAAGACGCCGTAATAGGTTCCCGACCGGATCAGGGCGGGCTGAGCCCGGCTGATGATCGGCAGGGCGGTGACCAGAACCGAAGGCGGGTAGTCGGGCCTGAGCAGGATGGGGTAGCTGCGCGCCAACAACGCGTCGAGCGCAGCGAGATCGGATTTCCGGGTCGCTCTGACATCGAACATGGGGCCACCTCATGAAACGAAAAAAGCCGCGCTGACAAAGCGCGGCTTCTGATCTTTCGAAGAAAGGGGCAGATTACTTGATCTTGCCTTCCTTGTATTCGACGTGCTTGCGCGCAACGGGATCGTATTTGCGCACCACCATCTTCTCGGTCATGGTGCGGGCATTCTTCTTGGTCACGTAGAAGTGGCCTGTGCCTGCGGACGAGTTCAGGCGGATCTTGATTGTGGTCGGCTTCGCCATCTTGATTCTCCTCACGCGGGCAGGCGCACTGCCCGGAAATATCTGGAAGCCTGCCTTCTAAACGTGTCACCCGTCGTGTCAACCACCAATGCGGATTCAATTGGCCCCGCGTGGCGTTATCGGTCATCTGCGGCTTGTCCGAACGGGGTGATCTGTCATTCTGGGCGCGGTTTGTGGAATTTCCCACGGGGAGGCCTTCGATGTTTCGACTGATCTGCATCTTCTTTTGCGTCACAACTGTCCTGCCGGCCTTCGCCCAGCAAGCGGCAGACGCGCTCTCGCCGGAAAGCTCGACCGACACGCTGAACACCTCCGAGACGCGACCTGTTGCGGCAAAGGACTGGATGATTTCCGCCGCGAACCCGCTGGCGGCCCGTGCCGGAGCACAGGTGCTGCGCGCAGGTGGCACCGCCGCCGATGCCATGATCGCCACGCAAGCGGTGCTGGGACTGGTGGAGCCACAAAGCTCCGGCCTTGGAGGCGGCGCCTTTCTGGTCTGGTATGATGGGCGTGATGGCACGCTGACCACGCTGGATGGCCGTGAAACGGCTCCGATGGCTGTCACGCCGAGGCTGTTTCAGGACGAGAACGGCGCGCCGCTGAAATTTTTCGACGCGGTCATTGGCGGCTTGTCCGTCGGAACGCCGGGCACCCCGGCCCTGATGGAAGCCGCACACAGACGCTGGGGACGTGCCAATTGGGGCAGCCTCTTCGATGCCGCGATTGCGCTGGCCGAAGACGGGTTCGAGGTCTCCCCGCGCCTTGCGGGCCTTGTGGAGCGGGACGCCGAACGGCTGTCCACTTTCGCCCGCACCAAGGCCTATTTCCTGCCCGGCGGTACCGCGATCCGGGCCGGGGACACCCTCAAGAACCCGGCCTACGGGGCAACGCTGCGCCGTCTTGCCGCCGAGGGCCGCGACGCTTTCTATTCCGGGCCGATTGCCGAAGACATCGTCTCCACCACGCGCGCGGCACGCACGAAACCGGGCAAGCTCTCGCTGCGGGATCTCGCGGCCTACGCGGTGAAGGAGCGCGCGGCGGTCTGCGCCCCCTACCGGCTTCTGGAGGTCTGCGGCATGGGGCCGCCGTCGTCGGGCGGGCTGACCGTGGGTCAGATCCTCGGCCTTCTGGAGCGGACCGAACTGGCCACCCTCGGGCCTGCTGAGGCGCAGGCGTGGCGGCTGATCGGGGACGCCTCACGCCTCGCGTTCGCCGATCGTGGCCGCTACATGGCCGACAGTGATTTCGTGCCGGTGCCGACCGAGGGGCTGATCGATCCCGCCTATCTTGATGCGCGGGCCAAACTGCTGGCCGGCGATGATGCGCTGCCCGAGGTCACCCCCGGCGCACCGCCTTTCGATCACGCACTTCTCCGGGCGGATGACGCCTCGATCGAGCTGCCATCGACATCACATGTCTCGATTGTCGATCGTTACGGGAACGCTCTGTCGATGACGACCACGATCGAGAATGCCTTCGGCTCCCGCCTGATGACGGCCGGAGGGTTCCTGCTCAACAACGAGCTGACCGATTTCTCGTTTCGCACGCACCGAAACGGCGTGCCCATCGCCAACCGTGTTGAACCGGGCAAACGACCGCGCTCATCCATGGCGCCGACAATCGTGTTGAAGGATGGCGCGCCGGTTCTGGTGGTCGGGTCGCCGGGCGGCAGCCGCATCATCGGCTATGTCGCCAAGACGATCATCGCGCATGTCGATTGGGGGCTGAACATTCAGGAGGCCATCGACCTGCCGCATCTGGTCAACCGGTTCGGAGCTTATGACGTGGAAGCCGGGGCGGTCGCGGACACATTGGCCCGCGCGCTTGAAGATCTGGGCTACGAGATCCGCAGCCGCGATCTCAATTCCGGGCTGCAGGCGATTGCGATCGGGCCGGACGGGCTGAGCGGCGGGGCAGATCCGCGCCGGGAAGGGATTGCCTTGGGGCAATGATCCGCGCATCGCGGTCGCTGGCTGAAAGGGAAAGATACGCGCGGATGGCCTGTAAGCCGGATTCTGTCCAAGGGTCTCCCCTCTGGATGATCATTCGTCTCGACCGTGGATTGCTCCGCGGCCTCTAGCTGCCAACCCGGACCGTCTCGGGCCAAAGCAGCCCTGCGGAGTTGCCCCCGCGCGAGGTCCCTATTTGGCATTGCTCCCGGTGGGGCTTGCCTGGCCGCCGCTGTTGCCAGCAGCGCGGTGGGCTCTTACCCCACCATTTCACCCTTACCTCCGCCAAAGCGGGGGCGGTTTCTTTTCTGTGGCGCTTTCCCTCGGGTTACCCCGGCCGGGCGTTACCCGGCACCGTTGCCTTGTGGAGTCCGGACTTTCCTCGAACGCATGCGCCCGCGATCATCCAGCCATCCGCGCGTGATCTCCTAACAATATAGGAGTTGTCCCGTCAATTCCGAGGGGGCCCGATTAAACAGGCCCGACGCCCAAGGACGCCAGCGCCGCGGCAATCTTCTGGTCGGCACTGTTGAACGGCGCCCCCCGCGTGCCCGGTCTGAAGCGGAGACGAAACGCATCCAGCAGGGTCTCGAAATCGATCTCCGGAGAATAGCCAAACGCCACGAGATCGGCACGGAACCTGTCGGGGTCTGGCGGGGCCGTGCCCGGGACACCGCCGGCATCCGGCCAGACCGACAAACCGCGCTGCGCCAGCCTGCGCCAATCGAAACGCGCCCCCGGGTCGATCTTGCGCCCCGGCGCCATGTCCGAATGGCCGATCACCCGGTGCGCGGGAATATCCCAGCGATCAAGGATACCGCCCAGAAGATCTTCGAGCGCATCCATCTGGCGCGCCGCGAAGGGTGACCCGCCGCAATTGGACAGCTCGATTCCGATTGAACGGGAATTGACGTCGCACACCTCACCCCAGCGTCCCGCGCCCGCATGCCAGGCGCGTTGTGCTTCCTCGACCAGTTGCAGAACCGATCCGGCCTCGTCGATCAGGTAATGGGCCGACACCTCTTTGGCCGGATCGCACAGGACAGCGCGCGCCGCCTCGGCGCTGCGCATCGCTGTATAATGCAGGACCACGATGTCCGGCTCCGCCCCGCCCCGACGCTCTCCGAAATTCGGTGAGGGGTGCCAGAGGGGAGACACGGGATCAGTTGCCGCCAAGCCCGCGGTAGACAGCGGGGTTCCAGTCGCAGGCATATCCATCCCCGTCCGGATCAAGGCCCAGACGGTCGCGCTGGGGACCGCCGGCCTTCAGGAACGCATCCTGCGCCTGTTCACCGGATCTGTAGCCCGCGCATTTGGCCTCTGCCTTGCTCGCGCCAAACAGGCTGCGCCGGTATTGCTTCTGGCCGACCGGATGCCGGGTCATCAAGGCGAACTCGATCGGCGTGGGCACAGTGGAGCGCGGGCGCTTGGGCACGGCAGTCGGCTCGATCACCTTGTATTGCTCGCGCTTCGCCTTGAGGCGCTCGGCATCCGACTCGATCGTCTGGCGGTTCGACACCGCCTCGAAATCCTGCTCGTCCGAAATTTCGGGATTGTTCAACTGCGGCACCGGAGCGGAGGCCTGCGAAGACGTGCGTTCCAAAACCGCGACCGCCTCTGCCCCCGTCAGCTCGGAAGATGCGATCTCGACCCCTTCGGGCGGGCGCACCGTCGTCTCGTTGAGGGTCTGCAACTCTTCGTCGCGGGCCTGCTGCTCGGCCAGATACTGGTCATAGCTGCCAAAGCCCACACCCTGCTGCACGCCCGAGTCCGGCAAGGGCTGCGCACAGCCGGCCAGAAGCACCAACGCCACTCCAATAGTCAGGTTACGCATCTGTCGGCCTCACGCGATCATTGTTTCGCGCTTTTCTACCACCATTTCGCGGGCTTGGCCACAAATCCGGCGGCCTGTTCCAGCGCATAGGCGTGGTTCAGCAGATCGCCTTCTTCCCAAGGCCGGCCGATCAGTTGCAATCCAAGCGGAAGCCCCTGATGATCCAGCCCCGTAGGCACGGAAATCCCCGGCAAACCGGCGAGGTTGACGGTCACCGTGAAGACGTCGTTGAGATACATCTGAACGGGGTCCGCGTCCTTCATTTCGCCCAAGCCGAAGGCAGGAGACGGCGTTGCCGGTGTCAGAATCGCGTCCACGCCCATCGCGAACACATCCTCGAAATCCTTTTTGATCAGGGTCCGGACCTTGCGGGCACGGTTGTAATAGGCGTCGTAGAACCCCGCCGACAGCACGTAAGTCCCGATCATGACGCGGCGCTTGACCTCGTCCCCGAACCCCTCGGCGCGGGTCTTTTCGTACATCTCCGTGATGCCGTCGCCCTGCGCGAGCTTTGCGCGGTGGCCAAAGCGCACACCGTCATAACGTGCGAGGTTGGAAGAGGCCTCCGCAGGGGCCACGACATAATAGGCGGGCAGCGCGTATTTCGTATGCGGCAGGGAGATATCGATGATCTCGGCGCCCGCGTCGCGCAGCATGTCCACGCCCTGCGCCCAGAGCGCCTCAATCTCCTCGGGCATCCCATCCATGCGGTATTCTTTCGGGATGCCGATCTTCTTGCCGCGGATATCTCCGGTCAGGGCAGCTTCGAAATCCGGCACGGCCAGATCCGCGCTGGTGGAATCCTTGGGATCATGCCCGGCCATGGCCTGCAGCATGATTGCCGCGTCGCGCACCGATTTGGTCATCGGACCGGCCTGATCCAGAGACGAGGCAAAGGCCACGACGCCCCAGCGCGAGCAGCGCCCGTATGTGGGCTTGAGGCCGGTGATCCCGGTAAAGGCCGCAGGCTGGCGGATCGATCCGCCCGTATCGGTTCCGGTGGCCGCCAGACAGAGATCTGCCGCAACGGCAGAGGCAGACCCGCCCGAAGACCCGCCCGGGGTCAGGGGCGTCTCTTCGCCGGAGCGCCGCCACGGATTGACCACGTCGCCATAGGTCGAGGTCTCGTTGGATGAGCCCATTGCGAACTCGTCCATGTTCAGCTTGCCCAGCATGACCGAGCCCGCGTCCCAGAGCTGCTGGGTGATCGTGCTTTCATATTCCGGCTTGAACCCGTCCAGAATGGCGCTCGCGGCCTGCGAAGGCACATGCTTGGTGCAGAACAGATCCTTGATGCCCAGCGGGATGCCGCACATCGAAGGGGCGTCTCCCGCCTTGATCCGCGCCTCGGCCGCACGGGCCTGTTCGCGGGCGATCTCGGGCGTGTCATGCACGAAAGCATTGAGCGCCTTGGCGCCTTCGATCTCGCTCAGGCAGGCCTCGGTCAGTTCAACCGCGCTCATGTCGCCCGCACGCATTGCATCACGCGCCTCGGCGATGGTCAGTTTCGTAAGATCGCTCATTCCACCACCTTCGGGACAGCAAAAAACCCTTCACGCGCATCGGGGGCGTTGGCCAGAACGGCCTCCTGCTGATCCCCGTCGGTCACCACGTCCTCGCGGCGCTTCAGGCGCATGGGCGTGACCGAGGTCATCGGCTCGACGTTGTCGACATCGACCTCGTTGAGTTGCTCCATGAAATCCAGAATGCCCGACAACTCGTCGGCCAGTTTCGGCAGGTCGCCATCTTCCACGGCGATGCGCGCCAGCTTGGCAACGCGCGCGGCAGTGTCTTTGTCAATCGACATGAGGTACTCCGTGATGCTTGGCGCAGGGTTTAGCGCTCCGTTCAGGCACCTTCAAGCGCAACGGCGTGTCGCGACGGCAAAATTACGGGCCTTCCGCGCACCACAGCCTCTCAGGCGTTTTCATCAGCGGCGCGCGCCACCATGTGGCGGCGATACACCTCGATCATCCAGCCCAGCATGATCCCGTTCAGGACATGCCAGAACACATGCGTTCCGAACGGGAAAACCCCGCAAAGCGGCAGGTCCAGTGTCCGGAAGGTCAAGGAGACGACCAGAACCAGCGCGCCGATCAAAAGACCCCGCGCCGTCTGCCGCGCCCGGGCGCGGAGCGCGACGCCGTAAAGCGCGATCAGCAGCGGAACCGGCGCGTATCCTGCGGAACTGCCCAGCCAGCCCAGACCGTCAAACAGCGGCACAAGCAATGCCGCGTACGGGATGAAAAGCGCCACGCCAAAGATCGACCAGCCGCGCGAAAGTTGCCAGAAATGGCGATTGGCCGCGTAAAGATAGACAAGGATGAAAACACCGATCGGCACCACGTCGAGCATGGCCGCCCAAGGCGTTGCAAAGGTGTGAAAGGCAAAACTGCCCAGACCGATGCAGGTCAGAACGCCAACCATCAGCCACGCGAGCGGCATCCTCTGCCCACGCAAGCGCCGCGCCATCACAAGCGCCGCGATCAGGAAGGCAAGGTTGGTCACCGCATTGACAGGCTCGGCCCAGAACGCGGGCCCCAGCCGTTCACAATACGCATCTATAGGGTCGTTCCAGCCCAAACTCGGCTCCGTCTGTCAAAATCGCGTCGGGTTTGTGTATAGGATAGGGGTGACATGTGAACAGGAGGATTCGCGCATGCGTCTTACATGGCTCGGCCATTCCGGCTTTCGAATGGAAATTGGCGATCAGGTGCTCTTGGTGGACCCGTGGCTGACGGGCAACCCGATGTTTCCCGAGGACCGGCGCGCTGAGGCCATCGAAGGGACAACCCATCTGCTGGTCAGTCACGGGCACGGAGACCACTCCGCCGACGCGCTCGCCCTCGCGCGCGAGCTTGATATCCCGGTGGTCGGCATCTACGACCTGATGAGCCATTGGGAGGCCACCGAGGGCGTCTCGGTCATCGGGTTCAACAAGGGCGGCACGGTCCGGCTTGGCGATGTTGCCGTGACCATGGTCAACGCGTCCCATTCCTCCACGATCGCAGGCGAGAACGGGCCGGCAGCCGCGGGCTCTGAGGCCGGGTTCATGATCTCTCAGGGTGGCCGGACGGTCTATTTCTCAGGCGATACGGATATCATGGCCGACATGGAGTGGATGGGCGATCTCCATAAACCGGAAATCGGTCTTCTGTGTGCCGGTGGTCACTTCACCATGGACATGGAACGCGCCGCCTACGCCGCGAAGAAATACTTTGATTTCAAGACGATCGTGCCGTGCCACTACAAGACCTTCCCGCTGCTTGAGCAGTCGGCGGCCCCGCTTGCCGCAGCCCTGCCCGGGGTGAATGTCGTTGAGGCGGAGATCATGGTGCCCTTCGAGCTCTGAACACGCAGAGGGGTCATCCCGCGTGGCGCGGGGCGTCTTAGCGGCGCTCTTGAAAGAACGCCTTCAGCAGGCGCTCTGACTCCTGCGCCGAAATCCCGTCATAGACCTCCGGGACATGATGGGCCTGCGGGTGATCAAACACCCGCGGCCCCTGCGCAACCCCGCCCGACTTGGGATCGGCCGCACCGTAATAGAGCCGTGCAATCCGCGCCTGAGAGATCGCGCTGGCGCACATCGGGCACGGCTCCAGCGTGACATAGAGATCATACCCTGTCAGCCGCTCGGAGCCGAGGTCGCGGCAGGCCTGCCGGATTGCCAGAAGCTCGGCATGCGCGGACGGGTCGCGCAACTCGCGCGTGCGGTTGCCGGCGCGTGCGACCACCTGCCCGTCCGGTGCCACGACGACCGCGCCCACGGGCACCTCGCCGCGCGCTTGCGCGGCCCGCGCCTCCTCCAGCGCCGCCGCCATATGGCTCTTGAACGTCATAGCGCCCTCCCTGCCCCGAACCCGGCTGTGGGATCAAGCCCCTTCCCCTTGGGCGTCTGAGCGGTTAGGGCAAGGGACATGGCTCAAACTCCTCCTCCCGGCGACCGGATCGCCAAGGTTCTGGCCCGCGCGGGCGTCGCATCGCGGCGCGGCGCGGAGGCGCTGATTGCCGAAGGCCGGGTCTCGGTCAACGGCAAGACGATCACCAGCCCTGCCCTCAATGTCACCGAGAAGGACGCCATTGCGCTGGACGGCAAACCCATCGGGCCGCCCGATCCGCCGCGCCTGTGGCGCTACTATAAACCGATTGGCCTCGTGACGTCGGAAAGCGACGAGAAGGGGCGCGACACGGTCTTTGACGCTTTGCCCGAAGAACTGCCGCGCGTGATGAGCGTCGGACGGCTGGATATCAACTCCGAGGGGCTGCTTCTGCTCACCAATGACGGCGGCATCAAGCGGAAGCTGGAACTGCCCGCGACGGGCTGGCTGCGCAAGTATCGGGTCCGCGTCAACGGCGTACCGAGCGACGACGACCTCGCCCCCCTGCGCAAAGGCATCGTGACCGGCGGCGAGAAATTCCAGCCCATGGAGGTCACACTGGACCGGCAGCAGGGCGCGAATGCGTGGCTGACGGTTGGCCTGCGCGAAGGCAAGAACCGCGAGATCCGCCGCGCCATGGACGAGATCGGCCTCAAGGTGAACCGCCTGATTCGGATCAGCTATGGCCCGTTCCGGCTCGAGGATCTGAAACCGGGCGCTGTCGAAGAGGTGAGAGCGCGGGTGATGCGCGACCAGCTTGGCCTGCAATCGCCCGGCGAAAAGCCCCGACTGCGCAAAAAGCCCTCAAACCCCCGCAAGCGGACGCGAAACTGAGCCCAATTTGCAGGTCAGCCGGCATTTGCGCGTGACCAGACCGCGCCAAGATGACAAGTTCTGGAAAGTGTTAACGCCGGTTCTTATGTTGAAACGGCGATAGAATTCCGGGGTTTGCGGTGATGACAGTCAGCGGACTGCAGAAGATAGCCTATGTGGTGCTCCTGATCCTCGTGGTCTCGGCCGCGTCGGGGGTCTTGTAATGGCAAACCGGTTTGGCGGAAAATTCAGCCCCGACGCCTCTGGCCCCTTGCGGGACAAAGCCCCGCAGAAAGGGCGCACACGGGCCAATCTGCTGTTTTTCGCGGGGCTTCCGCTGCTCTTTACCGCCTTCGGGGACGGCCCGTTTGAACTGGGCCGGAACCTGATCGCCTTTCTCGCCATTGCCCTGGCCGCATGGCTGACGCGCGAAGGATTGACGGCCGAAGACGCGTACAATTCGCGCACCATCGCGCGCAGGCCCGCGCTGCCGCGCAAGATGCTGGGTTCCGTGATGATCGGTCTGGGCGTCGGGCTCGCCTGTTTTTCGGGCGGTCTTGTGAGCGCCGGCCTCTACGGCGTGATTGCGGCCGGTTTGCATTTGTTTTCCTTCGGGTTCGACCCGATGCAGGACAAGGGCGTCGCGGGCGCGGACGATTTCCAGTCCGATCGTGTCGTGCGGGCCGTCGACGAGGCCGAGAAACACCTCGCCGCGATGCATGAGACCATCAAGACCACCGGGGATCGCGTCATGCTGGCCCGCGTTGAGAAATTCCAGACCACGGCGCGGGCGATGTTTCGGGTCGTGGAGAACGATCCCCGCGCCCTGACCGCGGCGCGCCGGTATCTCGGCGTCTATCTCCTCGGGGCGAAGGACGCGTCGGAGAAATTCGCAAAGCTCTACGTCAAGACCCGCGACGAACAGGCCCAACGCGACTACACCGCCCTGCTCGACGATCTGGAAGCCAATTTCGCCGCCAAGACCGATACGGCCCTGCTTGGAAGCCGCACCGATCTCGACATCGAAATAAACGTGTTGCGCGACCGTTTACAGCGCGAAGGGATCACTCCAAACTAGGTTCAGCAAGGGAGAGAAGAGAAGCCATGTCCGATATCACCCGTGAAAAAGCCGCTCAGGAAACCGCACTTGTCGAAGAGGTGCAGGCCGTCATCCTCGCCGAACCGGATCCCGAACTGCCGGTTCTGGCCAAAGCAGACGCCCCGCTGGCCGAGGAAATCCGCCGCCGGATGAACGAGCTCGATATGACGGACACGAACTCCATCGTGTCCTTTGGCACCAATGCGCAGGCCGGTCTGCAAGAGATCAGCCAGTCCATGCTGGCCGATGTGCGTAACAAGGATGTGGGCCCCGCCGGCGACTCGCTGCGCAATATCGTGACCACGATCCGCGGGTTCTCCATCAGCGAACTGGATATCCGCCGCGAACGCTCGTGGTGGGAAAAGCTGATGGGACGGCTCGCCCCTGCGGCCAAGTTTCTTGCACGTTACGAGGAAGTTCAGGGCCAGATCGACAAGATCACGGACAACCTGCTGACCCATGAACACGGTCTGCTCAAGGACATCAAATCGCTTGATATTCTCTACGAGCGCACGCTGGAGTTCTACAACGAACTGGCGCTCTACATCACCGCCGGGGAAGAAAAACTCTCGGTGCTGGACGAAACCGATATCCCGGCAAAGGAAGCCGCCATCGACGCGGCCGACGAGGCCGACAAGGTCATGGCCGCGCAGGAGTTGCGCGACCTGCGCGCCGCGCGCGATGATCTCGAGCGTCGCGTTCATGACCTCAAGCTCACACGTCAGGTGACGATGCAATCCCTGCCCTCGATCCGCCTCGTGCAGGAAAACGACAAGTCATTGGTCACAAAGATCAATTCCACACTGGTCAACACGGTGCCGCTTTGGGAAACGCAGTTGGCTCAGGCCCTGACGATCCAACGCTCCTCGGAGGCCGCCAAGGCCGTCCGCGAGGCCAGCGATCTGACCAATGAGCTGCTGACAGCCAATGCCGAGAACCTGCGCGAAGCAAACAAGGTGGTGCGCGAGGAGATGGAACGCGGCATCTTTGACATCGAGGCCGTCCGTCAGGCCAACGAGAACCTGATCGGCACGATCGAGGATTCCCTGAAAATCGCCGATGAAGGCAAGCGCAAGCGCGCGGAAGCCGAAGAAGAACTGAAGCGGCTCGAGCATGAACTGCGCGAAACACTGGCCTCGGCCACGGCGCGGAAACCGGATGCCTAGAGACGTCCGGCGCAGTGTCCGGACCTGTCTGGGGATTGGCATGGCGTGTCTGGCGCTGACGGCCTGCGACACGCTGCAGACCGGACCGGACGCGCGCGCGCCGGTCGGACCACCCTATGTGCCCTCTGCCGAAAGTCAGGCGCTCAGCAGCTATTACCGTAAGGTCGAGAGCAATCTGGTCAGCCAGGGCTTGCTGCGCACCGATGGGGGCGGGCCGGACACTCCGTTCAACAAGCGCCAGCTGGTGCAGAATTTCGTCCAGATCGGCGTCTATAACGAATTCACGCTGGAGAACGGGCGCTACACCAACCGCCGCTCGGAAGGCCGTGTCCAGCGCTGGGTCAGACCCGTCAATATCTCGATGACGTTCGGCGCCTCCGTGCCAGAAACCCGTCGCGAACAGGACACCCGCTTTGTGACCAGTTTCGCAGGCCGCCTTGCGCGCGTCACCGGACACCGGATCGGTATGGCGAAACGGCGCGGGAATTTCCACGTGGCCGTTCTCGACACCGACGAGATCCGGGCGTTCGGACCCACGCTTCAAAGGCTGATCCCCGGCCTCGAAGCCTCCGTGGCCAGCCAGATCACATCGATGTCCCGCCCGATTTACTGTGCCGTCTACGCCTTCTCGGACGAGGACCGTCCCGACATTTTCCACACCGCCGTGGCCATCGTGCGGGCCGAACACCCCGATCTTTTGCGCCAAAGCTGTTTTCACGAAGAGATCGCGCAAGGTCTGGGCCTGAGCAATGACAGCCCCGCGGCCCGGCCCTCCATCTTCAATGATGACGACGAGTTTGCGCTCCTCACGCGCCACGACGAACTGCTGCTCCAGATGCTTTATGATCCCAGGCTGCCGCTGGGCGGATCCCCCGCCGAGGCCCGCCCGGTGATCGAAGTGCTCGCCGCCGAAGTGATGAACGGCGAAAGTTAACCCCCGAACCGGAGAACTGATATGGGTATTCTCGATTTTCTGACCGGTGAATTCATCGATGTCATCCATTGGGTCGATGACACCCGCGATACGATGGTCTGGCGGTTTGAACGACATGGCCACGAGATCAAATACGGGGCCAAGCTGACCGTACGCGAAGGGCAGTCAGCGGTTTTTGTTCATGAAGGCCAGCTGGCCGACGTGTTCACCCCGGGCCTCTACATGCTCGAAACCAACAACATGCCCGTTCTGACCACGCTCAATCACTGGGATCACGGGTTCAAAAGCCCGTTCAAATCGGAAATCTACTTCGTCAACACGACGCGGTTCACCGATCTGAAATGGGGCACGAAAAACCCGATCATGCTGCGTGATCCGGAGTTCGGACCACTGCGTCTGCGGGCATTTGGCACCTATAGCGTACGGATCAGCGACCCCGCGCTCTTCATGCGCGAGATCGTCGGCACCGATGGCGAGTTCACGTTGGACGAGATCAGCTATCAGGTCCGCAATATCATCGTGCAGGAGTTCTCACGCGCCATCGCCGCGTGCGATATCCCCGCGCTCGACATGGCCGCAAACACCGCCGATCTGGGCAAACTGATCGCGGCTGCGATCAACCCGATCGTTGCCGGATACGGCATTCAGATCCCCGAGTTCTATATCGAGAACATCTCGCTTCCGCCCACGGTGGAGGCCGCTCTCGACAAGCGCACCTCCATGGGGATCGCGGGCGATCTCAGCCACTTCACCCGCTATTCGGCCGCCGAGGCAATGACGAGCGCAGCCAGCAACCCCGCGGGCGGCGGCGGCATGGGCGCGGGTCTCGGCATGGGCATGGGCATGGCAATGGCAGGCCAGCTCGCGGCCCAGAACGCGCCGCAACCGGGCCCTTGGGGGGCCGCACCGACCCCGCCACCACCGCCGGTCGAACATGTCTGGCACATTGCCGAGAACGGCAAGACCCACGGCCCCTATTCCAAGGCAGCGCTCGGGCGCATGGCGCAGGAAGGAAAGCTCACACGTCAGTCCCACGTCTGGACCGCAGGTCAGGACGGCTGGATGCGGGCCGAAGACGTCACGGAACTGGCCCAGCTTTTCACCATCCTGCCGCCACCCCCACCACCGCCGGGCGCGTAATCCGGCTTTCATGTCTTCATAAATATCCCCGCCGGAGGCATCAAATCGCATGGCCCCTCGTGACGACACGCACGACAATATCGAGCACCGGTTCCCCTGTGACAGCTGCGGCTCGGACCTGCGGTTCGATCCGGCATCAGGCGACCTGACCTGCGACCATTGCGGCGCCCGAACAGAGATCGCAGCCAAAGATGCCACCCCCATTGTCGAGCTGGATTTCACCGCCGCGCTCAAGGACACGCTGTCGGAAGCGGAGCACACGCAAACCCGGATCTCGACCTGTCCCAATTGCGCCGCAAAGGTGGAGTTCGATCCCAAGCTCCATGCCAGCGAATGCCCGTTTTGCGCCACGCCGATCGTCGTGGGAACCGGCACCACGCGCCTGATCAAACCCAAGGCCGTTCTGCCCTTCAGCCTTGAGCAGTCACAGGCGCGCGACGCCATGACCGCATGGCTGGGCCGCCTCTGGTTCGCCCCGTCCGGCCTGCAGCAATACGCCCGCAAGGGCCGCGCGCTGAGTGGCATCTATGTGCCCTACTGGACCTTTGACGCGGATACCAAGACGACCTACGCCGGCCAGCGCGGGACCATCTACTATGAGACGAAAACGATTATGCGCGACGGCAATCGCGAGACCCGTCGCGTCGCCAAGACCCGCTGGCAGGCCGTGTCGGGCCGGGTCGCACGCTGGTTTGACGACGTGCTCGTGCTCGCTTCCCACTCGCTGCCGGAACGCGACACCAAAGCGCTGTCACCGTGGGACCTGACGGATCTCACGCCCTATGATCCGCAATATCTGGCGGGCCTGCGGGCCGAGGGCTACACGGTCTCTCTCTCAGACGGGTTTGCGAAGGCGCGACAGCAGATGGACCGGATGATTGCCCGCGATATCCGCTTTGACATCGGCGGGGACAAGCAGCGCATCACGTCGGCCGAAACCGATATGCGCGATGTGACCTTCAAGCATATTCTGCTTCCGGTCTGGCTGGCGGCCTACCGCTACCGCGGCAAGAGCTACCGCCTCGTGATCAACGGTCAGACCGGCGCGGTTTCGGGCGAACGCCCCTTTTCTGTGATCAAGATCACGATCGCCGTCATTTGCGCGCTGATCGTGGCGGCTGCAATCGGCGCCTTCGTGGCAACGAACCAATGATCCCGACCAGCAGCGACCGCGAACCGAAACCGGTCGCGATTTCCCCCTCACGGCCTCTTGCCGGTTACCACTGGCATCACGAACTGGAGACATCACGATGAGAGCACTTATTCAACGCGTCACAGAAGCAAGCGTGGACGTAGAGGGCGAGCGTCTGGGCGAAATCGGGCCGGGCCTGCTGATCCTGATCTGCGCGATGGCGGGGGATGAGGCGGGTCAGGGCACGAAGATGGCCGAAAAGATCTCGAAACTGCGGATCTTCAAGGATGAGGCCGGCAAGATGAACCGGTCGATCCGCGACACGGAAGGCGCCGCGTTGGTGGTCAGCCAGTTCACGCTGGCCGCGGACACATCGCGCGGCAACCGGCCGGGTTTTTCTGCCGCCGCCCCGCCGGATATCGGAGAGAAACTCTACGAGAGTTTTGCCGCGGATCTCGCCGCGCTCGGTGTTCCTGTTCAGACAGGAAAGTTCGGGGCCGACATGGCCGTCAGCCTTGTCAATGACGGCCCCGTAACGGTTTGGATGGACGATCAGGTCTAGAAATCGACCTCGATCGCCACGCCTTTCTCGACCGCGATTTTCACCACCGACTGTGCAACGGCGAGGTCCTGAAGACCAACGCCGGTCCCGTCGAACAGGGTGATCTCTTCTGCGGAACTGCGGCCCGGGTGATCGCCGTTGATAACGGAGCCGATCTGGGAGATGTCGCCCTCCTTGAGAGATCCGTCTTCGATTGCGTGCTGCGCCTCCCCGATGGAGATCGACTGCGCGACCTCGTCGGTAAAGACGGTGGCCTTGCTCAGAAGGGCTGCTTCGACTTCCTGCTTGCCCTTGGTGTCGGTGCCCATGCAGGCCAGATGCGTGCCCGGGCTCACGTGAGAGGCCATCAGCGACGGCGAGAACGCGGAGGTGATGGTGATGATGACATCGGCCTGCGCACCAAGCTCTTCAAGCGAGACAGATTCGAACGGCAAGCCCAGCTCCGCCGCGGTTTCCCCCAGCTTGGGCAGCATGTCGGGGTGGTAGTTCCACGCGACAATCTTCTCGAAGTTGCGCTGCTTGACGGCGGCGCGCAGCTGGAAGTGCGACTGGTGCCCCGCGCCGACCATGCCCAGAACCTTGGAATCCTCGCGCGCCAGATGCTTGATCGAAACAGACGACGCCGCGGCAGTGCGCAGCGCGGTCAACAGATTGCCGCCGACCATCGCCTGCGCCTTGCCGGTGTCGGGATCGAACAGGAAAACGGTGGACTGGTGGTTGATCAGACCACGGCGCTCGAGGTTGTGCGGCCAGTAGCCACCGGCCTTGAGCCCCAATGCCATGCCAGAGCGGTCAAACCCGCCCTTGAAGCCGTAAAGCGCGTCTTCGTGGCCGATCGCTTCCCGCACAACGGGGAAGTTATAGGCCTGATCCGCGGCCATCGCGCCAAACACCGCCTCAACGGCATCAAAGCTGGCTTCAGGGGTAATCAAGTCCGCAATCGCGGCTTCGGGGACGATCAACATGTCGGGAAGTCCTTCATTTTTCTTGAAAAGAAGGGGCGCGCCAGATCTGACCACCCCTTCAAATTGCAGCAAGGCCCTCCGAAAACGGAGGGCCCCAGATTTTGTCGCTTAGTAGGCTTTGCCGCGGGCGGATACCGGCCAGAGGGTCTCGACCTTGCCGTTGCGCACGCCGACATACCAGTCATGCACGTTGCAGGTCGGGTCGCAGTGGCCCGGAACCAGCTTCAGCTTGTCGTTGACCTTCAGCACACCCTGCGGGTCCATCACGACGCCATGCTCGTCGGAACACTTGATGTATTCAACATCGTCGCGGCCATAGATCGTGGGCAGACCGGAGTCGACCGACTGGGCCTTCAGGCCGGCGTCAACGATCGCCTTGTCGGCTTTCGCGTGGCTCATCACGGAGGTCAGCAGGAACAGCGCGTTTTCCCACTCGCCCTGGTCGATCCGATTGCCGTCCGCGTCGAGGATGCGGCCGTAATCGGCGTCCATGAACGCGTAGGAGCCACACTGCAGCTCGTTGAAAACGCCCGAGGCGCTCTCGAAGTAGTACGAGCCGGTGCCGCCACCGCCAACGATATCACATTCGATGCCTTCGGCTTTCAGCAGCTCGATGGTCTCTTTGACCTGATCGATGGCGATCTGGGTCTTGCCTTTACGCTCTTCATACGAGTCGAGGTGCTGCATCGCGCCCTGATAGGCCTGAATGCCGGCAAACTTCAGCCCCTCGGCATCTTCGATCGCCTTGGCGAGCTCGACAACCGGCTGGCCATAGGCGACGCCGCAGCGCCCTGCGCCTACGTCGATCTCAACGAGGCACTCGATCTGGGTGCCGTGCTTGACAGCAGCGGCGGACAGCTCGGCCACGTTGTCCATGTCGTCGACACAGCAGATCGCGCGGGCACCCAGCGTGGGGATGCGGGCCAGACGGTCGATCTTCTCGGGCTGACGCACCTGGTTGGAGACCAGAACGTCCTTGATACCGCCGCGTGCGAAAACTTCGGCCTCGGACACTTTCTGGCAGCACACACCGCAAGACCCGCCCAGCTTCTCCTGAAGCAGAGCCACGTCTACGGATTTGTGCATCTTGCCGTGAACACGGTGACGCATGCCGTGCGACTTTGCATAGTCGCCCATTTTCTTGATGTTGCGCTCCAGCGCGTCGAGATCGAGGACCAGGCAAGGCGTCTGGATATCCGCCTCGTCCATGCCGGGCAGCGCCGGCACGTCATAGCCGACCTCAAGGTCTGCGAGTTTCGTATGTGCGTTCATTTTCTGGATCCTCCTCAGGATTTCATCCAAGGCAATTTATCTAGGTCGACGTTGCCGCCGGTTACAATCACGCCGACGCGCTTGCCGGCAAACCGCTCTTTGTTCTTCAAGATCGTGGCCAGCGGCACTGCGCAGCTCGGCTCCATAACGATCTTCATGCGCTGCCATGTAAGTTTCATGGCATCGATGATTTCCTGTTCGGACGCGGTCAGGATATCTGTCACGTGGTTGGACACGAAGTGCCATGTCAGCTCTTTGAGCGGCACTTTCAAGCCATCGGCAATCGTCACAGGCGAATCGTCGGCAATGATATGCCCTGCCTTGAAGCTGCGATAGGCGTCATCTGCCTGTTCCGGCTCGGAGGCGATGATCTCAACCTCGGGCGCGATGTTGGACAGCGTCAGGCAGGTGCCCGAAATCATGCCGCCACCGCCGATCGGCGCGACCATCATGTCGACACCGCCGGTCTGCTCCATGAACTCGCGCGAGCAGGTGCCCTGCCCCGCGATCACGCGCGGATCGTTGTAGGGATGCACGAACTCGGCGCCGGTCTCGGCAACCACTTCGGCAAACACGGCCTCGCGGCTCGAGGTCGAGGGCTCGCACTCCACGATCTTGCCACCATACCCGCGCACAGCGGCTTTCTTGGCATCAGGCGCCGTGCGCGGCATCACCACGGTGCACGGAATGCCACGACGGCCGGCCGCATAGGACAGCGACAAGGCGTGGTTGCCCGAAGAGTGCGTCGCAACGCCCTTCTCCAGCATGTCATCGGTCAGGCCGAAGACCGCGTTGGAGGCACCACGCACCTTGAACGCCCCGGCTTTCTGGAAGTTCTCGCATTTGAAAAACAGCTCTGCCCCGGTCAACTCATTGAAGTAGGACGAGGTCAGAACAGGCGTGTTGTGGATGTAGGGCTTGATACGATCATGCGCTTCAACCACGTCATCGTAAGTCGGAATATACATGTCTGAGACGTCTTTCATAACTGTTACTCGGCTGCAATGGCCGCGACGGCGTTTCCATGACGATAGACCTGCTGGGCGGCAGCGACGCCGGAGCCAAGCTCGATCGGATACCCCAGATCGGCCATGCACATCTCCGCAACGCTCAGACCAGACAGCATCATGGCGTCGGTCAGGCTTCCCAGATGGCCGATGCGGAACACCTTGCCAGCGACCTCACCAAGACCGACACCGAAAGCCATATCATATTCTGTCGCCGCACGAGAAACGATATCGGTGCCATTGAAGCCTTCGGGAACCTTAACCGCGGTCACAGTGTCGGAATAAAGTTCGGACGAAACAGCGTAAGGCGACATGCCCCAAGCCTTGACGGCCGCGCGGACACCCTCGGCAATGCGGGTGTGGCGGGCAAAGACATTGTCCATGCCTTCGGCAAGCAGCATATCGACCGAGTGGGCCAGACCGTTCAGCAACCCGACGGAAGGCGTGTAGGGATACCCGCCCGCGGCGACGGCGTCGCGCATGTCGCGGAAATCGAAGAAGGTGCGCGACAGTTTGGCCGTTTCCATCGCGCCAAGCGCTTTCTGGCTGACGCCGACAATGGACAGGCCTGCGGGCAGCATGAAGCCTTTCTGCGAGCCCGTCACGGCGATATCGATGCCCCAGCCGTCCATGTCGAACGGCATCGATGCGATGGAGCTGACGCCGTCGACGAAGTAGAGCGCCGGATGGTTCGCGTCGGCAATGGCCTTGCCAATGCCCGCGACATTGCTGCGCACGCCGGTTGCGGTTTCGTTATGCGTCGCGATGACGGCCTTGATTTCGTGGGATTTGTCCGCGGCAAGCGCCTCGGCAAACTTCTCGACAGGTGCGCCTTCGCCCCAAGGGGTCTCGATGATCTGAACGTTCAGACCGTGGCGCTGGCACAGGTCGATCCAGCGATGCGAGAACATGCCGTGACGTGCGGCAAGGATCTTGTCGCCCGGAGAAAGCGTGTTCGTGATCGCGGCCTCCCAGCCACCTGTCCCCGTCGCGGGGAAAGAAATGATCTCACCGGTTTCGGTGCCAAGGATCTTCTTCACGCCGTCGAGGGCCGGATTGATGATGTCTTGGAACGCGGCCGAGCGGTGGTCCATTGTCGGCACGTCACACGCTTTGCGCAGGTTCTCCGGCATGTTCGTCGGACCGGGGATGAAAACAGGGTTCTGGGATGTCATGGCAGTATCTCCTCCATCGATCATCCGGATATAGTGCATTCATTTGCAGAGTCGCAATTTTTTTGAAATAATTTTCCACTCTGCGAAAAATAATAATTGCAAAGCAAAAACAATGGTTTATATTTTTCATTAAACGAAACGATTTTTTATTTTGCAGAAAAATGAACACAACACCGCCAGAAAACCCGCAAAACCGGCGCACCCGCGGCCGCCCGAAAGCGTTCCATGACAAATCGGAACAGAACACGATCCAGTCTCTTGATCGGGCTGTTTCCGTGCTCGGCCATCTTGCAAAGAGCGGCGGGATCGCACTGTCGGACCTTGCCAAGGAAACCGACCAGTCGCCGGCCACGCTCTACCGGATCCTGACAACCTATCAGCTGCATGGCGTCACCGAGTTCGACGAGGTCGAGCAGCTCTGGTTCATCGGGCCCGAGGCCTATCTCATCGGTTCGGCCTTTCTGCGGCGCACATCTGTGGTCGAGCGCAGTCGGCCCATTTTGCGCCAGTTGATGCAGGATACGGGCGAGACCGCGAATCTCGGCATGGAGCGCGGTGATGTGGTGATGTTCGTCAGTCAGGTCGAGACCCATGAGACGATCCGCGCCTTCTTTCCACCCGGTACGCAAAGCCAGATGCATGCCTCGGGCATCGGCAAGGCGCTGCTTGCCCATTTCAGCGGGGATCGGATCGAGGACTGGTTGTCGCGGCAGGACCTCGAGCAATTCACGGAACGGACGCTGACGGATCGGGACGAGCTGCTGGAAAACCTCGCGCAGATCCGGGAGAGCGGGCTGAGCTTCGACAATGAGGAACGCGCGATCGGCATGCGCTGTATTGCGGCCCCGGTGTTCAACGCCTTCAGCGAACCTGTGGCCGGAATTTCGGTCTCCGGCCCGATCAGCCGGATGTCCGACGACCGGCTGGAGTGGCTGGGTGATCTGGTGAAAGACGCCGCGAAGCGGGCCACCTGGGCGATTGGCGGGGAACCGCCATCGGCATAGGTGCGGGGCCGGTCCGTTCAGGAATGCTCAGAAACGCCCGCGCAAGGCCGCGGGCTCCCAGAGATCGAAAATCTCGGCGCGCGACAGGTCCGCGATCGGCGCCTTGAGATAGCCGCCGGAGAAAAGGGCAAAGGGGATGCCCGCGTTTCGCGCCGTCAGGAAATCGGTCTCACTGTCCCCGACATAGAGGCAGGAGGACGGCGCGCCCCCGAGGGCCGAGAGCGTGTTCAACAGCATATCGGGCTCCGGTTTGTGCGAAATCCCGGGCACGACCCCCGTAATCACGCTGAAAAACCCTGACAGCTCCAGCACCTCGCAAATCTGGCGCGCGGGCGCCTGCGGCTTGTTGGTGCACACGCCCAGCTGAAAGCCGTCTTCCCGCAACGCGGTGAGGACCTCGCGCACGCCGGGATAGGGGGCGGTCAGGGTCGTCAGATCGCGCGCATAGAGCGTCCGGAAAACCTCGACCGCAGCAGCGCCGCCATCCTCGGGCAAACCGCCCGTGGCCGTGAGGCTGCGTTCCACGAGTTTTTCGATCCCGTTGCCGATAAAGGAGATCACGGTCTCCAAAGACAGGGCCGGCCGCTCCAGATCCGCCAGCATCGCGTTGGCCGCCGCGCAGATATCCGGCGCGCTGTGGACCAGAGTTCCATCAAGGTCGAAAATGATCGTGCGGGACATTCCGGTTTCTTCTCTCAATCCATTCCAATCCAAGCTCCGTAGGACAGCCGCGCGACCGTGGCAAGAGGCGCCGTGAGACCCCGCCGCGATGGCCACCGCACAGCTTGAGAACACCGGTTCGGCTGAAAACTGCTCAAAACACGGCACCAACCCGTCGGCGCTTCCCTCCTGAAAACCCTGTCGCTAGAACCCTTGCCCAAGGACCGGATCGCCACAAATAAGAAATCCGGAGACAGAGCGGGATCTGCCCAAATCATCGCCTCCGTGGCGAAATGCAGAAACTTAACCCCGGTGCGCTAGAATGGCGTTTCCGGCACCAAAAAGACTTTGACGACCGAGGAAAAGAGCAGAACACATGAAGCTAGAACGGCTCATCCAGAGCGCACGGTCTGCGACCACAAGTTTGCGCGTCAGCCTGCGTCCCGCTTTGGCTTTGGGCCTGTGCGTGTGCACCTCCTTCGTAACCCCTGCCCAATCGAGCGGCGTCACCGACTCGGCCTTCCTTGTCCCCCGCATGGCTGCGAAAGCACCGCTCGGCGCTGGTAATATCTGCCAGAAATACGAATGGGCCTGCGCGACATCGAAAAGGGGATCCAAGGCCCTGACCGATCACCAGTTGAAGGTCGCGCAACGGATCAACCGCGCCGTCAATCGCCGCGTGACCCAGATTACCGACCAGTCGCAATACCGCGAAGAGGAAGTCTGGGCCCTCCCGACCCGGCGCGGCGGCGATTGCGAAGATTTCGTGCTGCTCAAGAAACGGCTCTTGATGTCGAGCGGGATTGCCCCGGAGCGCCTGCTGATTGCGACGGCACTGGACAGGAGACGCAACTCCCATGCCGTCCTAATTCTGCGGACCGACGAGGGAGATTACGTTCTGGACAATCTCAACAACCGGATGCTGCACTGGAAGGAGACCGGCTATATCTTCCTGCGCCTGCAAAATTCCGACGCCCCGCACTCATGGAGCGGCGTGCTGAAATTCGGCTGAAACCAACAAACAGCCTGCAGGATAAACCGCTGACGCGCGCCCTGCCGCGGGCGCGAGACGTGGTTTCCACCTAACCCGGAATTGTCATACGCGCTGGACATCGGAACGGCGCGAAAACGCCATGTCACCGGCAGCTGTATTATCAGTAATCTGGGGTAAGAAGTGGTGCCCAGGGGCGGAGTCGAACCACCGACACGAGGATTTTCAATCCACTGCTCTACCACTGAGCTACCCGGGCACCGGGGTTCGTCTTTGTGCGAACCGCTGCGTTTTATGACAGGCGATCAGGGCTGTCCAGAGGCAAAATCAAAAGCTTTTCGGAAGGGGCCGTTCAGTGGAGTTTCCGCGCCTCGCGCTCCAACGCATCCTCCAGCTCCTCGGCATCTTCGGGATCGCTGCTGGGCACGGCATACTGCCCCGTCATCCAGCGCCCCAGATCGAGATCCGCGCAGCGCCGCGAACAGAACGGCCGGTATTTCTTGTCACTTTCCTGAGAACAGATCGGGCAGTTCATTGAGCAAGACCCTTTGGCAGAGGCAATCGTTCGCGCTTTCGCTGAAGCTCAAAATGACCCAGCGGCGTCCATCCGACAAGAGATGTCTCGACCGCATCGGCCCGCAAGCCCGCGCGCAGGGCCTGTTCGAACTGCCGGCGGTCCTTCTTGGGCATCGGGGCAAGATCGAGCGTGATCTGCCCCCCAAGCCCGCGCAGCCGGAGCTGGCGCGGCAGCGCACGTGCCGCAGCAAGGTTGGCCTTGAGCCCGGACGCAGGCGAGAAATCCCCGCCCGTGTTCACATCCACGGCCACCAAGGCACGGGTCGGCTCGATAAACATCGAGGCCTGCCCCAGAGAGACGCGTTCGTCGTCCAGCAGCGCAAGCGCATCCAGCACACCTGCGGCTTCAAACGCGTCGGAGCCGTCCGAGATCTCGTCACGGCCCGGATCCGACCAGTCCCGCCAAGCGAGGTCATGGGCGTTCGGCGCCGCGACAAGCAGCTCGGGGCCCGTATCCGCATCTCCCAGAACCGTGTCCACAAGACCCAGAAGATCGTCCGTCTCCGCCGCGATCTCATCCGCATCGGCACTTCTGGCTCCGGAGCGAATGATCACACCGTAAGGCGCCTCCGGCGCCCGGGACCGGTGCACCGCCTCCAGCAGCCGTTCCTTTTCATCGTCATCGCGGATCTGGCGCGACACGTTGATGCCTTTGGCGCCCGGGGTCACGATCACGGTGCGCCCTTTGAAGATCAGCCGGTCGGTGACGGCGACGGCTTTTCCCGGCTCCGCGTAACTTGTGACCTGAACCAGCAGCGCGTCACCCGGCGCCATGCCCTTTGCTTGGCGGAACAGGGCCGACTGGCCGTCGGGCAGCGTCATCATCATGCCGCCCTGCCCTTTCATCGGCCGATCTGCGATCGCGCGAAAGATCGCACCGGGGGCGGGAGGTGCGTCCTCTGGCGGGTCCAGCAGGAAATCTTCCAGCTGTCCGTCCACCATCAGTGCCGCCGCAAGACGGCCGCCGATTTCGTCGAGGATGATCTGGCGTCCCTTCATGCGGTCCATACCCTGATACCGGAGGCTTCGAGCAACGCGGCGGTTTCGGCCAGCGGCAGCCCCACCACACCGGTGAATGACCCTTGTATCCACGGGATCAGCGCACCGGCCGGGCCCTGGATCGCGTAGCCACCGGCTTTGCCCTTCCAGTCCCCGGTGGCCAGATAACCGTTGACCTCCTGATCGGACAGCCGCTTCATGCGCACCGCCGTCACCACGTCACGTTCCCAGACACGGTCTCCATGACGCACAGCAACAGCGGTAATGACCCGATGCCGCCGCCCCGAAAGCGCGTAGAGAAACTCTGCGGCCTCCCCCGCATCTTTCGGTTTCCCGAGGATCCGGCGGCCCAGCGCCACGGTTGTATCCGCGCACAGCACAACCTCACCCGCCTGCGCCTTGACGGCACGGGCTTTCTCGATCGCCATGCGGGCACAATAGGCGCGTGGCAATTCCGCCTTGCGCGGGGTCTCGTCAATATCAGGAGGCCGCACGTCAGATGGCGTGACGCCCAGTTGCGCCAGCAATTCCAGTCTGCGCGGGGAACCGGACCCCAGCACCAGTTTCAGGGCCGGGTCCGTATCGGGTCGTGTCACTTGAACCGGTAGTTGATCCGACCCTTGGTCAGATCATAGGGGGTCATTTCGACCTGCACCTTGTCGCCAGCCAGAACGCGGATGCGGTTCTTGCGCATCTTGCCTGCCGTGTGTGCGATGATCTCATGGCCGTTTTCCAGCTCGACCCGAAATGTCGCGTTTGGCAGGAGTTCCTTCACGACGCCGGGAAATTCGAGCAGTTCTTCCTTGGCCATGGTTTCTCCTTTGTAAAATCGTCCGCCTCAGAGCGGACGGGGCCTAAATGCGCGTTCAGGCGCGTGTTTTCAAGGCGTTTCTTGCGGATCAGGTCTTTGGCGGGCGTGATTGCCGCTCAGGTGTGGCTCAGGAAGCAGGGTCCGTGACCGTGGCAGGGCCGAAGCGTTTGAGGATTCGTTCCCTGATCTGGTCGCGGGACTGGCGATAGGCGTTCAGCTTCTCCTCACGTCCTTCACCAAGTCCGGTCGGATCGAGGATCGGCCAGTATTCGACATCGAGATGATAGTAGCGCGTCAACTCCAGCGCCATGCGCTGGCTTGCCGGGCTCAGCGCCACGATCAGGTCAAACCCCGACAGGTCGTCGCCCCATTCCTGCATTTCCTCGAAAGAGCGGGTCCGATGACGCGCCAGCTCGACCCCCAGCTCGGCACAGACCGCGACCGAAAAGCCGTCGATATCGAGGTCGTTTTTCACACCGGCGGACTGAACATAAATGTCGGTGCCGTAGAAATGCTTCATCATGCCCTCCGCCATCGGAGAGCGAACCGCGTTGTGATCGCAGCAGAACAGGACAGATTGAGGCAGATCGTCCGCCATGCCCTAACCCCCGAAATGCAGCACGCAGATCAGCGTGAACAGGCGGCGCGCGGTGTCGATGTCAAGTTCGACCTTGTCCTCGAGCCGTTCCTGCAAAATCCGTGCGCCTTCATTGTGAATACCGCGCCGCGCCATATCGATCGCCTCGATCTGGCTGGGCGGCAGCCGCTTGACCGCGTCGAAATAGCTCTCGCAGATCTGGAAGTAGTCCTTCACCACCTGCCGGAACGGGCTGAGCGACAAGTGGAACTCTACCGCCTTGGCCTGATCCTCGGTCTGGACGTCGAACACCAACCGGCGGTCGCGGATCGCCAGCTCCAGACAATAGGGCCCTTTCGGCGCACCGTCTTGCGGCAGCACGAAAGAGTTGTCTTCGAGCAGGTCGAAGATCGCGACCTTCCGTTCCTGCTCGATCTCCGCCGTGGGAGTCGGAAGCCCCGCGTCGTCGATCTTGATATGCGTCAGGTGGCTCATTCTTCGTTCAACCGATCCAGTCGCGCGCGCACGCTCAACCCATGCGCCTCGAGACCTTCCGATCTGGCAAGCGTTTCTGCCGCCGGTCCGATCGCCCGCAACGCTTCGGGGCTCATCCGCGCCAACGTCGTGCGCTTGACGAAATCCATCACCGAAAGCCCGCTGGAAAACCGTGCCGAGCGCGCTGTCGGCAGGACATGGTTCGGCCCGCCGATGTAGTCGCCGATCGCCTCCGGCGTCCACGCCCCGATGAAAATCGCACCCGCATGGTGGATCTCGTCGGCAACCGCATCGGCGTCCTCGCAGGCAATCTCGAGATGCTCCGGCGCGACCCTGTCGGAAAGGCGCACGGCCTCGGCCATGTCCCGAACGGTGATAACAGCACCGAAATCGCGCCAGCTTGCCCCGGCGATGGCCGTGCGCTCCAGCGTCTCCAACCGTTTCTCGACGGCGTCGGCCACGGCTTGTCCGAACGCCCCGTCATCGGTGATCAGGATCGATTGCGCGCTTTCGTCATGTTCGGCCTGTGACAGCAAGTCGACCGCGATCCAGTCGGGATCGTTGTGTTTGTCGGCGATCACGAGGATCTCGGAGGGTCCGGCAATCATGTCGATGCCGACCGTCCCGAAGACACGGCGCTTGGCCGCCGCCACGAAAGCGTTCCCGGGCCCGGTGATCTTGTCCACCGCTGCAATCGTCTGTGTGCCGTATGCCATCGCGGCAATCGCCTGCGCGCCACCGATCCGGTAAACCGTATCCACGCCGGAGAGGCGTGCGGCCAGCAAAACAAGCGGATTGGCCACGCCGTCCGGGGTCGGCGCACAGATCACGAGGTTCTCGACCCCTGCAACCTTGGCGGGAATAGCGTTCATCAGCACCGAGGACGGATAGCTCGCAAGACCGCCGGGCACGTACAGCCCTGCCGCCGAAACCGGCGTCCAGCGCCACCCCAGCGACGCACCCGAGGCGTCTTCCCACCGGGCATCTTCCGGCATCTGCCGGTCGTGATAGGCGCGAATGCGCGCGGCAGCCAACTCCAGAGCGTCCCGTTCGGCGGCGGGAACCTTGGCAATCTCGGCTTCGATCTCATGCTCGGAAAACGCCATGGTCTCCGGCGTCAGATCCAGACGGTCGAATTTGCGTGTCAGGTCGATCACGGCCTGATCGCCCCGGTCCCGGACATCGGCGATGATCTCGGCCACGACCGCGTCCACGTCGGGGCTGTCTTCGCGCTTCATCGACAGGAGGGCTTTGAAGGACGTCTCGAAATCCGGGTCCTGGCTGTTGAGAAACTGTGGCATCAATCCTCGGGGTGTTGCGGGGCTCTGCGGGACGGCGCGGTATAGGGCTGCGTCACGTCCTGCAATGTGACGTTGACACATTCCGTGTCGAGCGCAATCGCCCCGTCGCCGGCCAATGTCAACACCAAGCGGCCTGTCCCGTCCGGTCCGGCCTGCCAGCCGATCGAAAGAAGAGACAGGATCACGTCCACATCGGTGCGGTCGACCCCCTGCGAAGCGACATTCGCGACATCATCGAAGACAAGCAGCGATTGCACGCGCTCATAGGCGCGTTGGCGCTGGCGTGCCCGCGACTGGTCTTCCCAGCGAAATCTGTTGAGCAGCAGCGCAAACCGGCGGTCGCGCGGCTTCCACGAGATCTCGGAGATGGGGACAATAGCATCCTGAACAAGGGTCGAGATGACCTGAAGGTCTTCCGTATCCTCTGCGCGCAGGCGCAGGGCGGGCGTTCCGGCATCTTCAAATCTTGCGTCTTCGGTCACTCGGAAATCCGTTCAATCCTTGCGCCCACGGCGCTCAGCTTTTCTTCCAGCCGCTCGTAGCCCCGGTCAAGATGATAAACCCGGCTGACCACCGTGTCGCCTTCCGCGGCCAATCCCGCGAGAATAAGCGAGACAGACGCGCGCAGGTCGGTCGCCATGACAGGTGCGCCCTTGAGCTGCTCGACCCCGATCACGGTCGCATGCCCGCCTTTGACATCGATATTGGCCCCCATCCGGATCAGTTCCGGCGCGTGCATGAAGCGGTTCTCGAAAATCGTCTCTTCCATGATCGACGTGCCGTCCGCGGTGCACAGAAGCGCCATCATCTGGGCCTGCAGATCTGTCGGGAAGCCCGGGAACGGTTCGGTCGTGACATTGACCGCGCGCACACGGTCGCCGGCGCGCCTGACCTTGAGGCCCGTCGCCGTCTCCTCGACCACGATATCGGCCTCTTCGAGCTTGTCGCAGAACGCCCCCACCAGATCGCGCCGCCCACCGAGCAGCTCGACCTCTCCGCCCGCAATCGCGGGGGCCAGCATATAGGTGCCAAGCTCGATACGGTCGGTGACAACAGGATGGGTTGCCCCGCCCAGACGGTCGACGCCTTGCACGGTGATCACATCAGAGCCATGGCCTTCGATCTGGGCCCCCATCTTGATCAGGCACTCGGCCAGATCGGCGATCTCGGGCTCGCGCGCGACATTTCTGAGCACCGTCGTGCCCTTGGCCAGGGTCGCGGCCATCAACGCGTTCTCCGTCGCGCCCACCGAAACGAAGGGGAATTCGAACTCGGCGCCTTTCAAGCCTCCGGTCGCCTTGGCATGCACATAACCGTCGCGCAGGTCGAGATCGGCGCCCAGCGCCTCCAAGGCCCGCAGGTGCAGATCCACGGGCCGCGCGCCGATCGCGCAGCCTCCGGGCAGCGACACGACCGCATGCCCATCCCGCGCCAGCATCGGCCCCAGAACTAGGATCGAAGCGCGCATCTTGCGCACGATTTCATAATCGGCGGTATGATTGTTCAGGTCATGCGACGACATCGCCAGAACCTGCCCGTCCTGCAGGCTCGAGACCTCGGCCCCGAGCGAGCCGAGAAGCGCCGTCATCGTCTGGATATCCGACAGGCGCGGCGCGTTGGTAAGCGTCAGCGGTTCTTCGCTGAGAAGCGTGGCCGGCATCAGGGTCAGGCAGGCGTTTTTCGCACCCGCAATCGGAATGCTCCCATTCAGCGGGCCATTGCCCGTAACGACGATCTTATCCATGGCCTTACTGCTCCGATTTGCCCGAGTTCCCGCCCGCCTGCACCGTTTTGCGGGCGCGGGCCTGCGCCTTCCGACGTCCCATGTTCTCTTTCAGCGCCGCCTTCAAGCGATCTTGCCGCAGATCGGCGGCAGACTTGGCTTGCGCAGGCGCGGAAGGGTCGGTTTTTTTGTTCATGCGGTCGTCTTAGCGCAGCGCTTAGAAAGCGTCCAGATAGGGCTTGCGTCCTATGGGATTTGATCGTATCCAGCCGCGCACGAGACGTTGGTTACGCTGTGGTAGCTCAGTGGTAGAGCACACCCTTGGTAAGGGTGAGGTCGAGAGTTCAATCCTCTCTCACAGCACCATCCCCCGAAAAACTCCCTGAATTTGAACATTCGCGGCCTTGTCGCGGCCTGAGGCTTGCAGAGAGCCGGTCCTAGCGGACTTGCGCCACGCCGCCCCTTTGCACCGGCAACATGTCGCTCACCCGGAGTGAGTCCGCGCTTTCGCCGCACAGGTTTCGGGATCAGTCGGCCCATTCCCAAGGAACGACATGAGACCCAAGCACATCTGTCACAGCCGCGTCAGAAACCCCGTCTGCCTTGGCCAGCCGCGCGACCAGACCGCGCTTCTTGTCCTCGGTCACGTCCGCCACGCTGGTGGCGAGGCTCGCGCCTGAAAGCTCGGCATCAAAGACCCGTGTGATGGCGCGTTTGCGCAGATCGGGCTTGAAGATCTTGCCAACGGCGGTTTTGGGCAGTTCATCCAGAATTTCGAGATGCTTGGGGACCGCGGCACGCTCGGAAATATGTTCGCTTGCATAGGCCATCAGCGCCTCCTGGGACGTGTCCGCCCCCTCGACCAGCTCGACATAGACGCAGGGCACCTCGCCGGAATGGGCATCCGGCTGGCCGATCGCACCGGCAAGGGCAACCGCTTCATGACCGGCGAGCGCCTCCTCGATCTCAGCCGGATCAATATTGTGGCCGCCGCGAATGATCAGGTCCTTGGCGCGCCCGGTGATCCAGAGATAGCCGTCCGCATCTATCCGGCCCAGATCGCCCGTGCGCAGATATTTATCTTCGTAGTAGAGATCGAGGTTTTTCACCGACTCGGTATAGGTGTGCCCCGCAAAGACGCCGGGATTGCTGACGCAGATCTCTCCCACGTCATCGGTCCCGCAGACCGAGCCGTCTTCCACGGACCGGATCGTGACATCGGTGTAGGGGAAGGGAATGCCGATCGACCCGACCTTTTTCTCGCCGTCGACCGGGTTGATGGAGACAAGGCAGGTCGCCTCCGTCAGCCCGTAGCCTTCGACGATGGTCACGCCGCAGGCCTTCTCGAACCGGTTGTAGAGCTCGACCGGCAGGGGCGACGATCCCGAAAACGCAATCTTCAGAGAGGAGATATCCGCATCCACAGGCCGCTGCATCAGGGCCGAGATGGCCGTCGGGACCGTGATCATGAAGCTGACCTTGTAGCGTTCGATCAGCTTCCAGAAATTGTCGAAAACGCCCTCCCCGCGATAGCCTTGCGGCGTGGGGAACACGACATGCGATCCTGACGCGATCACGGACATCATGACGACGTGAACGGCGAAGACATGAAACATCGGCAACGGGCACATCAGCACGTCATGTTCGTCAAACAGCAGCTCTTTGCCGAGCCAGCCATTGTAAATCACGCCTGAATACTTGTGCTGGGCCACTTTCGGCATGCCCGTGGTGCCGCCGGTATGGAAATAGAAGGCGACACGGTCACCGGCGGGCTCGTCGAAATCCAGAGTCGCGTTCTGTTTGCACCGCTCGGTTTCGAAATCGAGGCATCTTGCCTTGTGATGGACGGGGTTTTTCGGCCGGATCAGCGGCACGATCAGTTTCTTCAGCCCCGTCAGGTAGCGCAGAAGGTCCACTTCGAGAACCGTCTCCACCCCGGGCGCCTGGGCAACGGCCTCGGCCACTTTCTGCGGCACATCCGTCTTGGGAAAGGCCTTGAGCGTGACAACGACCTTGGCTTCGGTCTCGCGCAGGATGGCCGCCATCTGGCTGGGGTCGAGCAGCGGGTTGATCGGGTTCACGATGCCGGCGATGGAGGCCCCCAGAAGGGTCAGCATCGTTTCGGTCGCGTTGGGCAGCACGAAGGCCACCACGTCGTTTGGCCCCACGCCCAGAGATCTGAACAGGTTCGCGGTCTGGCAGGTCCGCCCGTAAAGCTCGTCCCAGGTCAGGGTCTCCTTGGGGTCATTCGGGCCGGATTGCAGCTGGTAGCTGAAGGCCGGGCGCGTCGGGAACTTGTCACGTGTCCCCTTGAGAAACCCGTGCATTGTCTCCGGCAGATCGCGATCTGTCCAAGGCATGGCCTGCTCAATAGCGTTGCGATCCGCAAAGCCTGCGAAATTACCCATGTGATCTCCTCCCTGCGGCCCTTTGCGGGCACGTCCTTACCCGTGAAAATGGGAGGAAAAACCGGCAGGCGCAAGTCTGACGCAGCGCCAAGCCCTCAAGAACACGGCATCTGGCAAGATTTCGGAGGTCGGGACGTTCGCGAAACGGGGACCCGCGCCGGATTACTCCGCCGCGAGGTCTGTCGAGAACTGCAACCGGGCAAGCCGCGCATAGAGACCGCCCTGCGCGACCAAGGTGTCATGGGTGCCCTCGGCCACGATCTGGCCCTTGTCGAACACGATGATCCGGTCGGCCTTCTTGACGGTCGCCAGACGGTGCGCGACGACGATCGTCGTGCGCCCTTCTGTCAGATGCTCGACCGCCTGCTGCACAGCGGCCTCGCTTTCCGCATCAAGGGCGCTGGTGGCCTCGTCGAGAAGCAGGATCGGTGCGTCGCGCAGAATCGCCCGGGCAATCGCAATGCGCTGCTTCTGGCCACCCGAGAGCATCACGCCGCGCTCGCCCACATAGCTGTCATACCCGTCCGGCAGCGCCGTCAGGAACTCGTGCGCCGCAGCCGCTTTTGCAGCCGCCTCAACCTCGGCATCGGTGGCCGATGGCCGCCCGAAGCGGATGTTTTCGCGCGCCGACGCTGCGAAAATCACCGGATCCTGCGGCACCAGCGCAATCGAGCGCCGGAAATCATCGCGGGTGACATCCTTCAGATCGGTGCCGTCAACCAGCAACCGGCCCTGATCGGGGTCATAAAAGCGCAGCAGAAGCTGGATGATGGTCGTCTTGCCGGCCCCCGAGGGGCCCACCAGCGCGACCGTCTCGCCCGGGTTCACTTGCAGATTGACCCCTTCGAGCGCGGCAATGGTCGGCCTTGCGGGATAGTGGAACGTGACGTCCTCGAACCGCACATTGCCCGTCAGCCGCGGCAATTGCGACGGCGCGGCGGGATCCTCGACGCTGTCTTGCGCGGTCAAAAGCTCGACCAGCCGTTCTGTGGCACCGGCTGCGCGCTGCAGCTCTCCCCAGATTTCCGACAGGGCCGCGACGCCCCCCGCGACCATGATCGCGTAGATCAGGAACTGCACGAGCTGCCCTTCGGTCATGATATCGGCCCGCACGTCCCGTGCCCCGATCCACAAAACCCCGACAATCCCGGCAAACACGAGGAAGATCACGATCACCGTCATGATCGCGCGGGTCCCGATCCGTTTGCGGGCCGCGTCAAAGGATTTCTCGGTGAAATAGGCAAATTGCGACCGGCTTGGCTCTTCGTGGGTAAAGGCCTGCACGGTCTGAACCGACAAGAGCGCCTCGGAAGCATTGCCCGAACTTGCCGCGATCTGATCCTGATTCTCGCGGCTCAGAGCGCGCAGCCGGCGCCCCAACACGATGATCGGCACAATCACGGCGGGCACGATCAGAAGCACGAGACCCGTCAGCTTCGGGCTCGTCAGGAGCATCAGGGCAAGACCGCCGATAAAAATCAGCAGATTGCGCAACGCGATCGAAACCGAAGAGCCGATGACAGAAAGGATCAGTGTCGTGTCTGTCGTAATCCGGCTCAGAACCTCTCCGGTCATGATCTTCTCGAAAAACGCGGGGCTCATGCCAATCGTCTTGTCGAACACCGCCTTGCGGATATCGGCCACGACCCGTTCGCCCAATCGCGTGACAAGGTAATAGCGCAGTCCGGTGCCCACCGCCAAAAGGGCTGCAATCGCCAGCGCGGCCGTGAAATACTGGTCAAGGAGTGCGGCCTCGTCGGTCTCGAACCCGTCGACAACGCGACGCACGGCCATCGGCAGGATCAAAGATACCGCCGCAGTCAGGGTCAGGGCGGCCAGCGCCGCAATCATCAGCGGCGTATATGGCTTGACGAAGGGCCACAACGCGCTGAGGGCACCAATCTGCTTGGATTTGGCGCGTTCTTCCGGATTGGATCTCGTGTCGGCCATAAGTTCTCCCTGACGGCTAAACCGGATTAACGAATGGCTGCGGGGCTCGCAAGCGCAGTGTTTGACCTTGTGGAGGAGAACTCTGGAGCGGGTAGCGGGAATCGAACCCGCACCTTAAGCTTGGAAGGCTCTAGTCCAATCAAGGAATTATCTTTTAATTACAGTTATAAATTCTTGTAAAATCGCTATTTCTGCAGGTCTTCTGTCGGATTTGAAACTTTGGAGCGGGTAGCGGGAATCGAACCCGCACCTTAAGCTTGGAAGGCTCTTATGATACCATTTCACCATACCCGCTGTTGCACTTGACGAGATATTTTATTGGTGTTTTGGGGTCAAGCAAGATGTCTATCAAATAGTCCTTTTGGTGCGCAGCACTAGCGGACCCAGCCGGCTTCATGGGATCGGAGCATCTAAACGGGATACGTCAACTAAGCGCTGTTTCTCAGCCTATGACGGGCTGGAGGGGCAAGCCAAAAGCAGCCAATATCATTCCAACAGAGCTACAGGCGGTCCCGAAGGTTTTTCTGTTCAGAGCAGATTTCACGTGCGCCGGACGCTTTCCATCTCTTTCTCGCGCTCCAAGAAGTAAACGGGAGTTCTTCACCCCGTCTTTGAGTGCCACGTCCGTTTGTTAATCTGCGCAAGCCCAAACCCGATGAATTATCACCTATTTGTTGTGACTTAGCCTGCCGTCTAGCTTAGATGTGCCCTATAATGAAGGTTGTGGGTATTCGCAAACTGTCCAGCAAGCGGCGGTTGGCAGCTCTACCCCAGACACCTAATCGAAAATAATCTGCAAGTCTCATTGAAAATCAACGTTGAGGAAACTGCAAGCACAGGATATTGCGCGGATTGACAGCTTACAGCCGAAAGCTTCCATAAGACCAACTGTCGCGAAATTTCCCAAATCTTGAGATTTCCCAAATCCAATGGAAACCCGTGCTTTTTAAGAGAACGAAGAGAATTTTCGAAAGTGGCGTTTCAAGACGTTGGCCATACGGACCTTGAAAACTTCGGCGAAGCAGACCTGAATGAATTACCGTTGAGTACGCATCGCAATAAATCAGTTTGCGTATTAATCCATTTCGCGCCCCTTGAACCTTGTAAAGCTGTCACAAGGTTCAAGAGAACGAAACTCCGTTATGGACTTAAGCGGAAACGTAAAGCTCACGAAAACCGTTTGAGAAATTGGAAACGTTACTCACTCGTTGTTAAGTCAGAGTCGACTTTGAAACCAACCACATATGAAGCATCGACCAGTGATCTGATGAGGTGGGCTTGGATGTCTCTTACTAATTGTCGCCCAATGTAGGGGCTAGGTCGAACCTTGCCTTTTGCCCATCTCCAAATGGTAGAGCCGTTCACACCGACCTCAAGGGTCAGGAAGTCCAGGCAAACAGTATGCTTGCGCGCGAGCGCGACCAAATCGGAAAACTTATCCTCTTGTCCCTGTTCTGACGTAAACGCCGGCCGAACGTCGTCGACCCAACGGATGTAAGCATCGATACGCGCCTGAACGTCTCGCTGATCGTCGTCCAATTCAGGCAGCCCGATTTCCCTTATCTTTCTGAGCCATGGGAGGAAAGACTCGGGGTTACGGCCGTTGACAGCTTCAACGGCATTTGGGATTTCTAAAATCATTGTGCACTCCTATAAATGCCAAGGTGGGCCAAATACCCTTCGCCTTTTCTGAATCGCTTTCTTGCATCATGCAATATATATTGCAATAAGCAATTTACTAGTATATCAAAAGGCTAGGTCACGATCTGGCGAGGTGTTGCCAATAAAGCACACCCAGGAGGCGGTCTTGTTTAAGAACGGCAGCTTTGCTACCGGGAGTCCACTGGATAGGACTAGTAGCATGAAACAAAAATTATTGATTACGAAAAGAAACATGGCCTTTGATCGCCGTCGCTCAGTTGCCGCGGTTGATGATGAAGACCCCAACCACAAAGAATCGTATCAAGACAAACAGGTGCTGGCTGATTGGCGACAGGCTATGAGACTGGCTACCTTCTACGAAAACCATGTGACAAAAGTTCGTCAGAGCGGCAGGCAAAGCATGATCATGCCGCGGGACACACTGCAAATTCTCACTCGAATGCGCTCAAAGCGAGTTTACGTATGCGAGGAAGATCTTGGTGATGAAACGAAAATCTGGGCAGCTTCGTTGCTTTGGGAAGAGGATTTACCTCTGCCAGACTCAACTGAAAAGTTGGGTTATCGAGTGGAGAGGTTCTGGGAAATTGGAACTCAAGTCAGTGACTATAGCGGTCTCTCTCTTCAATGGGCGCTTACCGCCTTTACGATCTTTGAAATGTTTATAATAGATGCTTCTGGGGTCCTTTACGCGGCCACCTATGGTGACAATAAACAAGCACCAGCAGCATTTCTGGATAAAATGAAATTCCAACATTGGCGGGACCTTCCGAGGCCAGTTGAAGCTTTGAGATATCATCATCTCGAAACCGGTGAAGAAGACGAAACCAGTCGGGGGGTTCTTTGGTTCCGCCCAACTCTTCAGACGGTGATTGAAGCCGCAAAGCTCATTCAGGAAATTAATTCATTTGGATACCGCACCACTTCCGAGCGCTCCGCAGAACCGGGGAAAAAAGTTGGAATCGAGTTTGCACCGCAACAGAGTGTTACCGACAAAAGGGAAAGCGTAATACAGCGTCAGACGCTAGACGCGATAGCTGAGCTTGCGGCGAAAATTGTCTCGACCCCCCCTGCAACGCTGAGCGAATTGCGAGCGCTTGGTACTGGGACAATTTCAGACGAATTCTTGCAGCTTTCAGAAGAAGAAGCCCGGTAGAAATGGGAAAGCTCGGTTCAAGCATCCGAGTTTTAGGCAATGCGTCAATCTTTGTCCTTATATCCACGGCGGGCTTCGTTCCGCCATGGTTGTTCCTAAATTATCCTTCCGAACTAGCTCAAAGTCTGGGGCCAACAGTCGCAAGAGGTGTTTTATACGGCGGCTGGTTCTTGCTGGCAGCTATTGCCGGCCGTCTGGCTTTGAAGTTCACCAAGGTGACTAGCATCAGACAGTATTGTGCGCTCAGTGCAATTAGTCTTTGCTTGGGTGCCTTATTCTTATTTCTTCTTCCTAACTGGATTGGACTTCTATTAGCAGCCGGAATTACAGCTTCAATAAATGGCGCAATAATGTTTGGTCCATTCCTAGGAGCAGCCATACGCACTTTCCCACAAAGCTCATCAGTCGCAATCGCGTTTGCAACAGTGGGTCAGTTGACTGCGGCCACAGCATCCGACCAACTGATGGCTGCGTTCAGCTCAATAGTAAGCGCCACGCATCAACAAGCAGTAACCCTCTTGTTTAGCGCGTTAACAGTACTTTTGGTTTCGCGTCTGATCACCCCACCAATTGACCTGCCTAGTGTTTCGGTGGAGCGTAAATCGAGCTGGATAATCAGTCTTGCGTTTGCATTTGCAGGGTTTTGCGTAACATTCAGCGGAACGATCTTTATTGTGAATTTACCTGAACTTGCAAGATTCTTCGGAAATCCTGGCACGGTCTTTGCAGTGTTCTCAATTTGCGCGTTGGTAGGAAGAGTTGCGTTTGCTTATGTGCAGGACATTTCGAGCCTGCCGATGCATGTTTTAACGGCAATCGTACTGTCACTAGGGCTTTGCATTACCACGTTTTTTGATTACATCGAGAAACCCATCCTCGTAATGATTGCTGCCGCGATGTTCGCACTTGGCTATGGCGGAGTAACACCGACCTATTTGTCTAAGCAGAGCCAGTTCTTTTCGGGATTGGCCGGCTCGAAGCAAAGCTTCAGATTCTTCATTTTTGCAAGCACAGGGATCTTGCTGGGGTGCCTTGTCAGCGCATTTCTATACTCGTCGGCCATGCTACTCGTGGCGTTTTTGTTTTCTTTGTCTAATTTGGTGCTTATCTGCTGGTTATCCGTAAAGAGGCCCGCTGTTTATGGAACCCATGGGATATAACACTCACTATCAGAGCACTCTCCCAAAAGGATCGTGAGGCTCTGTGAGTAATTTTGACGGGCTTTAGGTCAAGCAAATAATTGTTTCAATTAATTTTTTTCGGTTCGCGACATCCTCCGTCACCGCGCTTATTGCCCTGCTAAGCACTCCCACATTTACCGGAGAAGACACTCATGTAGTGTTTGTTACGTCCGCAAAGCGGACATCGAACTCAGACCATCAAAGAAGCCAACTCTCGCTTACCCAAAGAACAACAAGAATATAATGAATTTAATTCCTAGTGCGACTCCAAGGCTTCAATGAAGGGATCTGAGAGGCAACGAGACTAACCACGAAGCTGCCAAATTCATTTTTCTGGATTAGACACTGATACCGTGAAATATCTGCAAATCGTGATCTTTGGGGAAACCATTTGGGCAGAACAACATTGGGAAAGCTGACAGATGGTCCAATCGTACCTGAGGGAGAACACTGGAGGGACAGGCTCCAGCAGTTCTTTCCTTCAGAAGTGCTTCATGATGAACTGCGCCCCTTTCTTAGTCCATTCTACTTACTTGCCGGATCAATCGAGGACTGCATCGAAGACGCCACAGAACAGAAAGTCCATTTCGAGAACTTCCGAACCGCGAGTGAGAAACTCAGAAATAGTTATTTGACACTTGATCCAGCGCTCAAACGTGCCGCGGGCGGAGAAATGATCCGCCTTTTGCAGCAGCTGGAGTACGAATTGAGGGGAAATGACCCCAAGTGGGCGCTATTCCAAGATGACAAGCCGCGGCCATGGCCCGGGAAAGAGGGCGCAATCGCTAAGATGCAGAACGCCATCGATACGCAATCGCTCTCTCACCAGGCAGCCTCGCACGAAGCGCGTCAGAAGATCCGTCTAGTGAGCGTCGCTCGAGAAATTTGGATCGGCCTGAATGATCAAAGACCAACCGCCTTGCAGCTAAAGGATGCCCTCGAGAAAGAGTTGCGAAGCGAGCAACGCAAACTTGTTTCCGGAAGCGATAATCCTTCGGTGAACGAGACCCTGAGGCGCATCGACGAGATCAGTTACAAGATCGCTCGGAATGAAGCTGAACTGAAAAAACTTGGCCCACTCTCCAAGAAGCAATTACGAAAACCTAGCGAACCATCGTTGAACAAGGGCAGCAAATTCGGTGGATTCGTTCAGGAACTCATTTTCTTCGCAGGTAAGAGTTGGTCTGCTGGAAGTGCTTTGGCAGCTTACGAAAAAAACAAGGGGTAGCTAGAGCACTTTTTCCTGCTCTAGGTGGGTCTGTTAGTATTCCTTGGGGTCTGGTCTCCTCTCGGCAAGCAGAGAAACCGAGAGGAAAACATGTCAATCACGCGCCATGCTCAGCAACACAAAGAGGCTTGGGACGTACTTCTGAACCCGGCCGAAGCGTCTGGTTATCTTAAGGTGTCCACCTCCAAGCTCGCAAAGCTCCGCATGGTATTGCACCGCGGCGACGGCCCTACGTTTATCAAGATCGGCGGCACCGTGCTCTATCGCCGCAAAGACCTCGAAAAATGGCTGGAAGATCACACGGTGCGGGCAGATGCGTAAAAGGCGGAGACCCAGTTCGAAACTCTTTCTGAACCGTCACTTGGCTGTTTCCAGAAGCATCGTCTACGCGCTGACCGCAAATGAAACGAAGGATTTGCTTGCCCTTAGGGAAATCGTGGTAGCGCGCTTGCGTGATGAGGAGCGCGCTAAACTCGCGTTAGTCATGATGACATCGCTTGATGCAGATGCTGCCGCGAATATCTCCGAGCAATTCATGATGGGCGGGCAGAGTTGGCCGCTTCCCGTTCTCGACGATCTGGACGGGGATGCCGAGTTCTGGGCGTCGCTGGCAACGAAACGTGAATTGCTAGCCTATCTCGAGGCGATCCTCCCTCACATCGCAGCGGAGGACCTCCAGGAAACCCTAGCCGACCTAGGATTCAGCCGGTGAACGCAATCGAACACCAGCTCCGGAGGCAAATCGCGACCGAGGATCTCTTGGCGCGGTGCTTCGCTGGGCAACTCAAGAACGTGAGGCGCTTCGACTGCCACGCAGGCAAATGGTACGTATACGATGGAAGCCGGTGGATCCAAGATCGCAAGGGTGCGGTCTTAAACGATATACGAATACTCACGCAAGTCGCAGCCGAGGGGAACGGTCCTCGAGAAAGGAAGCGCTTGCTGCGCGCATCTTTCATTTCAGGCGTCGAAAAGTTGTCTCGCACCGATCCGCAATTGGTGTCAGACACAGGCACTTGGGACGCCGATCCGTTCCTTCTCGGCACGCCAGGGAAAACGATCGATCTTCACACTGGCTTGGCCCGCGATCCTTCCCCTCGAGACTTCATCACCCGCCAGACCTTGGTTACCCCCGTAGAAGAAGCAGAATGCCCTGTTTGGACGCAGTTTCTCCACGAAACAACGGGAGCAGACGTTAAGTTCTTGAGGTTCATACAGCAGTTCTGCGGGTACTGCCTGACCGGCGACACGAGCGAACACGCGCTCCTCTTCATCCACGGTCCAGGGGGTAACGGCAAGTCAGTCTTCATCGGGACACTGCAGAGAATCCTGCACGATTACGCGACGACCGCGCCGATGGAAACGTTCGTGACATCACGTTCGGATCGGCATCCTACGGAGCTTGCCATGCTACGCGGCGCGCGCCTGGTGACAGCGTCGGAGACCGACGTTAACCAGTCCTTCGCACTCTCAAAGATCAAGCAGTTGACTGGCGAAGACATGATCTCGGCGCGCTTCATGCGCCAAGACTTCTTCACGTTTCGCCCGAATTTCAAACTGGTCATGGCCGGGAACCACAAGCCCGAGCTGGGCACCGTGGATAACGCAATACAGCGCCGCTTTCACCTTGTGCCATTTGATACGAAACCGGTGCACGTGGACCGGGGACTCGAAGCCAAGCTCATGGGCGAGGCACCAAGTATCCTGCGTTGGATGATCGAGGGCTGCCTCGACTGGCAGCAGAACGGGCTCATCCCGCCCGCAATAGTCAGGGAAACGACCCTTGAGTACTTCGAAACGCAAGACTTGTTCGGCGAGTGGCTTTCTAGCGAAACGATACTTGACCCCAAGAGTACAGCGCTCTTCTCCCCCTCCGCGCAGCTCTATTCATCGTGGTCAATGTTCGCGAAGGAAGCCGGGGAGGATCCGGGCTCGCGAAAGGCCTTAGCCTCCCGGTTACAGACCCTCGGAGTGCGCAACATCCAGAGGCGCCTTGGCAACAAGCCGACGAGAATCTGGATCGGCATCTCATTACGGAACGGGGGACCGGGAAATGTCTAAACCGTGTCGCGTACCGGATGTCCCGCGTTTCTTCGCTTATCGCTTCATTAGCGCGCGCCCGTTGAGTGGAAAGCAACGGAGAGCGGTACACGCGGGACTCCCGGAAAAACTCCTAGAGGGGATGTTTGATCATGGGGGGTGTGACGTGGGACCGGAGGCGGGTAGCCAAGTTTTCTCCGTCGCGAAATTAGAAACGGGGGTCACCCCAAGAAAGAAGAGGAAGAAAGCATGGCAGTGCGGGGACGCAAACCAGTGCCATCGGCAATCAAGCTCATCCAGGGCAACCCGGGACGTCGCCCTGTCAAGAAGGAGCAGTCTAGAACCGCGGCTTTGCCACCGAGCCCCCCGAGTGCGTTGAAAGGCGATGCACTGCGGGAGTGGAAGCGCGTGACCAAGGCGCTTGGACCCTTATATATGCTCTCACAGCTCGATCGGGCCGTGCTTGCGGCTTATTGCTCGGCCTATGGCCGCTGGAAAAGTGCAACCGACGCCCTCACTGCGGCCGCTAAACATAGCCCCTACTGCGGGCTGCTCATCGAGACGACCAACGGGAACTTGGTTCAGAACCCCATCGTCGGCATCCAGCGACGCGCGGCCGACGACATGGTTAAATTCGGGACCGAGTTCGGCCTCACACCATCCGCGCGATCTCGTCTGGGCCTCCAGGTCCCAGCCGGCGAACCTAATCCCTATGACGACTTCTAGACGCTTACCCTGGCGTCTAATCCCTGTAACTTTCCGAGAAGAAAGGAAAAAATCAAATGCAACCAAAAGACATCCAAGAAATGGACTACTACCTTCGCGTGATAAAAGATGCGAAGGATTGTGAAGACCTCTTCGCGGCCGAGATGGAGGCTTTGGAAAAATTTACCGAGGACGACGATCCCCTCGAATGGATGGATTCTGCACTTGAAGAGCTTGATCGGCGCTTCCTTTACGTCAACAAAGAGGTGAGCCGGCTTTCACGGCTCGTCGAAATTTCTGCCCTACGCGCGACAGCATGGATTGCAGTTCGCAACTACTATGATCAGTGACATCGGGCGGTCGCCATGCACGGGAATGACAAGAAATCACGTTAACCCTCTACGGGCTAAGCGCGTTTGTTCTAGGCTACTTGCTCTCTCGCTCCCGTCGTGACATCGCGAAATTGCATGTTCTCTCGAGGATGCAAGATGGGCAGAGTGGTGCCCTCGTGCGGCACGTTAGGGCGGCGTGATCCAGCGTCGCCCAGTTCGTGCTAACCGGGTTTTCACATGTCACCAACCACCCGCAGGCTTCTTGGAGCCAGGGGTCGTGCCGAATGTCCGTCAGGCGCCTCTGGCGCAGGTACCTTTCAAGAAAACGAGCCATGTTGACGTCAACCAGTGGTCTTGGCTTGCCTTTCTGGAAAAGCTGGATGGCGTTTGCCACGTATTGACCAACGGCGGGCACCTTCGACAACTCCGCGTCTCCACCAGAGAAAATCTCGCCATGCTTTTCTGCGTAGGTAGCCAACGCATTGATTGAGCGCGCTCGACGACGCCAAAGACCAATTGGCTTTAACACTTGCTCGAGTTCCTCGATGGGTGCGCCGGCCAGCTTCTCCCAGTTGGGATAACGGTCGAAGAACGCGTCGTACATTTGCGATACGGCTTCTGCACGGGTTCGTTGGAGCAAGACTTCGACGCAGATGCGCTCATATTGGGAAGCACTGTCTCGCCTCCAAGGAAAGTCTCGTCCATGGGCTTCGAACCACGCCAGCAACTTTCCACGCGCCAGAGAAATCCGGGATTTCTCGCCACGAGTAAGTTGGTCTGACGACATTTGCGGTTTTATGGAGAAAGCTCACCGAATAAGGTTAGTTCTTGGGCAAACATAGTCAGCGCGCGAAAGATGCGCGCGCTGTTCTTTTTACGCTGCGTCTACGTGCTTGGCGTCAAGATCATCGATCTCATCCTCGCCAGAATCCGATCCAGCATCGATCACCCATGTATCTGGATCATCGGAATGCCACTCCTTATCGGACATTGAATCGATAAGATTCGGCTTTGTAGGAACGGATTCGATGCGCGAAAACGCGGCCAGAATTCCAGCCTTAATGTCTTCGTTCTCTACGGGCAGCTTAGCATCAGCCATCTGTCACGTCCTTTCCCAAATAGTTGCCCCCAAACTTCACGTTGGGGTGCAAGTACACTTCGTATCCGTATCGTTCATACTTACTTGGGTCAACGGGGTCTTTTATCAAGACCTTGTCGCTCCCCAAGAGCTTAGCATATTCTTCTGCACAGACCAGTATCGGCCAGAGCGCGCGTCCAGCAAGTGGATTTGGCCCCTGAAACCTTTCAACCCACTTAATCGTCAGGAACTTTCTACTGTTGGATGGATTCCCAAGGGCAAGGGCCACAAGGTTCTGAACTCCATCAATTTTCTGCCATATTGCGAGGTTGAAATGATCGGTATCGTTGATACTCTTAATGGCTAAAGTTGTCCAATCTTGGGCCAAACCGTGATATCCGTCAGGATAATGTCTTGGCCACTCTTCGCTGGCAAACTTTAGGGCATCGCCCGGTTTACTCCCTAGAATCGAACAGAGCGTCAGATTATCCCACCTTTTGATCCCCCCCGACTTCAACAACCTCTTGTTTAAGCTGTTCATTACCCTGGTTCGGGCCTCAGCTTGCAGGGCGTAGTAGTACGCCGAGCTTTCATCTGCTCTCATAAAGTTTGGTCCCGATGATTCTCTTCGTTCCCAGCGGATGCACCTAATACCTCCAAACACTGGAGCAAAAAAGCAGCACTAAAGCCGCCACGGCTTATCTTATTCGCCATGCCCCCGCTGCTGATCTCCACCCCAATAGCGTTGAGGCGTTCGGCCAATTCAGCAACAGCAACGCCGCCGTCGCGCATAGCATTTCTTATCATCTTCTGAGCCTTCTGCTCATACTCAGCGTTGATGGGGTTGTCCTTCCGAGGCGTCGGCTTCGGAGGGATCGGTTTTCCTTCGTCAAGCATGTCGTCACCAAAAATAACCTGATATGGTGAATATAGGGGGTGAAATTGCCGCATGCAAATACCAAACAAGTAATAACCATATTTAGTTATTACTTGTTTGGCCCAGCAATTCCTTTTCTCCCCCGCAGCCAAGACCCTCTCACCCGTGAAGGTCATGCGTATGGCCCGCGAAGCTGGCGCATTGTCTGGCCATGTTGAGGTGGACAGCGCGTATTGCGGTGGCTACGTGAAGCCCGCCAATGAGCGGAAAGACCGCAAGGACCGCCGCAAGAAAATCCAACAGAACGGCAAGCGCCAGGTTGTTGCCGCTATACATGAGCGCGGCGGTCGCACCGACAAGCGCCAAGGCAGGTTCCGGCCGTTGATCTCGAACCAAAGCAGAAGATCTTTTCTAAGACGCGTTAGCTTGGACTTTTCCCCTCTCGTCAGGGAATCGGCGCTACGCGACGAGGGCATATTTTTTGCTGGGCGGGAACAAGAGCTCGAGCGACTGGCTCTTGATCTTGAATAACGGCCCCTTCTCCGAGACGCGTCCCTTGGAATTACGCTTGATAAGGTGGTCCATCGTGATCTCGCCTTGCTCGATCAGGATGTCGAACTGCGATAAGATCGGCTTCCGTGTATGTAAAACGTCCTGGAAGTGAAAGTGATCACGCCCGCCCAACTCCTTGGAGTTAGCACTCACCCAGAATGTCTCGTTGTGTTTTTTCGATAATGTCTGGCGAAGGTCTTTAAGGGACCAAGACGCGAATGCACCAATCTCCCGTCGATCAGAAACCTCGTTGAGAAGCCCAGCGCGTTCGTCAATGGCAAATGAAAGGCCCTGAGAATTCTTCGTCCTGGTGCTGACCGTGCAGTAGAGCCTGAAATCATCATCGCCGCAGTAGCCAAAGTTATCGAGGATTTCTCTGCTGCTCTTGAACTTGCTGATCTCCCAGTTGGCCACTTGCGCAAAAAGCGTTTTTCGATTTTCTCTCGAACCCCGTCGGCGACGATAGGACTTTAGCTCGATCCCCTTGTAGTCCGGCTCTCTTGCCGAGTTGATCGTGATCCCGAGGGCCGTCTCAAGCGTTCTGCCGATAGCCGTATCCGCGCGCTCTGCCATGACCGATGGAACATAGCCTTGGGCAGCTATACGCCGAAGTTTTTCGAGGAGTTCGCCGGAGACAGAAGTGGCTTCGGCGTTGATATCTTTCAGGATATCCCACAGTGGTCCCGCTTGCTGAACATCGAGGACCCTCGCAACATCCACTCTTGTAAGGTTGATCACCGCGATCTGGCCTTCATGCTCGGTCAAGGCAAGCATGTCGTCTGGCTTCGCGTATGCTGGAAGGCCGTAAAACCAGATGCGGGGATCTCCTTCCTTGTTTGGCTTGGCCTCCGGCCGATAGAGAGAGGCTTTTGTCTCGACTAGGTCGGTCCCACTGATGAGCAGTGCACCAAGTTTCACACCGTTCGTTCGCGCCCCCCTGCCCTGTGTTTCGAAATCGTGGAGGCCTGTTTCCTTCAGGTAATTCCTGACCGGCGCCGTTGCGTCCATGATGGCCTTACCTAGAGCTGTCCTGGTCGGCTGGATCAGCGTGATATCCACGGACTCTGCGGTCAGACGCTTTACGCGTTCCCTTTCGATCTCTGTGAGCTGGCGAAGTGGCAACGGCTTATCTCTCGCCCAGCGCCTCGTCCAAAAGGCCTTTGAAATGCTCCCCCACCTTCTCAGCAAGACCAACGGGGACTGCGTTTCCGATCTGGGTATATTTCGGAACCTCGCGATCGAAAAGACCTGCCTGCGGGTTGCCGGCGCGTCTCAAACCACCTGTCGTTCGTTTTCCAGCAAAACGATACCAATCGGGGAAGAGTTGAAGCCTTGCCCATTCCCGGACCGTCAGGATTCGGGGTTGCGCGTAGTGGACGTAGTCGTCGGGTAGCGACGTCGCGGTGATGTTCGGCTCACCGTTGCCCCAGTTGGCCTTGAGCACTCTTTGGGAGAACTTCCGGGTCTTGAACTTTTCCGGGATCTCGCCGTTGTTCGAGATCATGTAGTGGAACTTCTCAACGACTTCTCGCTTGTGCTTGCTGTACTCTTGCTCGGTAAGCTTGATACGCCCGCTAGGGTTCCAAGGCGGCGGGCGACGCAGCTGTTTCTGGATCGCCGTTCGGGCCGGTTTCGGATAAGCCTTGGTTTCAAAGGTCCCTGGTTCGAAGTTACCGGAATACAAAGCGTCTGCTACGGCCGGATCGATCAGGTCTCCAAGAAGGTCGGAAAGATGTGGGAATGTCCCCGCTGTTCCCTTGGGCAGGAACCCGCATGCAATGGCGTCCTCGGGGTCTGCTGTGGGATCAAGCGATGGGCATGCTTCCAATACATCTTTGCGAATGCCAACGAGCAGGACGCGGGGACGGTTCTGCGGGACGCCATAGTCCTTGGCGAAAACCAGCGACCAACGGACCTCGTAGCCCGGTATCTTTCGGAATTCTGCCTTGACGTCGGGAAAGATCAGCTCTCCGCCCTCACGGGTCCACTTTGCGTTGAGCAAGCCACGCACGTTCTCGAACAAGAAGATCCGAGGTCGAAGGTGACGAATGACCTGTGCCATGCGGCCGAAGAGATGATTGGAAGGGATCTCCTTTCGGTCCACGGCATAGGAACGACGAAACCCGATACCCGAGTATCCTTGGCAGGGCGGTCCACCGGTTAGAACGTCCAGCGTACTCCCTCCACCAGACCGCCTGCTCTTCGTCTTGGAAGGAACGAAATTAGCTTCCGGGATATTCTTGAGATCGGAAACCAGGGCATCGAGGCGTTTACCTTTTAACGTCTGCGCATCGTGACACCGAAGAGCCTCGTTCTCCGAGAATTCCATGCCTCCGAGCACGTGATGACGGTTCCGGAGGTAGGTTGCCATCGCGTCCTTGTCTAGCTCATTGACAAAAACAGGCGTGAAAGCAGCGTTCTCAAAACCAAGGGAGAGACCTCCGCATCCGGCGAAAAGGTCGACCATCGTGTATAGTGCCGATTGGCCTTGAGTAGGAGTGGTCGCCTTGTTTCCCAGCCGATCCTGCTCGATGACCTCTTGAAGCATGCTCTTTCCCCGATTCTTATCTTCTTTTGATAGCAGATGTTGATGTGTAGGTCCAGGCGCTATCTACATTTTGTGGCGCTTAACCCCGCGCTTTTTTGAGCGTCGGCAACCAAAGCCAGCAAGCTGTGGTCGTTATATCGTGCATGTTGCCCATCCTTGCCTTCCGGCGTCCTGTTCAATTGGGTTTATAGCCTCACCTATCGTTCCAAGCAGTACACTCTAGGCAATCAGACCAAAACCGGATGCAGGGGGCCTGACACGCACTTGTGTTGGAGTGGTAAAATAATGGCCAAGGAAGGGGGGGTGAAAATCATGCGCGGAACGGGTCGGGACCGGTGGCGGGTCGTCGGTTATTGCCGCCCGCGAAATGAGAATTCCGAAGCCTAGGCCTGGCAGAAAGTCTTCCTAGCGCCTGGAACGGCCTCAAATTATGACTTCTTCGCTCTCTTGTTTAACCCGGAATACGACTCTGCAAATGCTTGTAGAGCACCAACGTGATGTTCAAACTCCTCCCGGTCCAGCGTGTTCGTCAAGACGACAAAGTAGCAACACAGCATCTTCACGCCATCCACTTCGCTGATGCCTACGGCACAGCCAGTTTCCCAAGACTTCTCAAGCAATTCTCGTGTCTTGGCTGCACTTGGAGTTCTTGACGTGACCTTGAGGAGTGGCGTCCAGAACCTCACGAGCGGGTTCGACTTGATCGATCCTGACTCATCCTCCACGTAAATTTCCGCCTTGTCAGCTTCCCGGGAAACAACGCGCAGTCGGCCTGTTTTTTCTTCCGGCAAGATCTTTTGACCCGCTTCCATCGCGCGTGCCCGAAGCATGATGCGGTGCGGCGCCGGCTCGGACACACGCCGACCCACGACGGCGCCGTTCAGCACGATTTCATCGGAACTCCGCAAGTCGCTGTCATATGTTCTCGACCCGAGCTTGAGCTCCGCAGCCTGCCCCGCAACAATTCGTTCGGCGATCTCCAGCGTCACGTCCAGCTGTGCACAGTCATTTTTTTGCTCGCCCGCCGCACGCGACATGCCTTGAAATGCTCCCGCGAAGAGCTTGGACAAGAACGCGACCTTGGTGCCGGCCGAAAGCCCATCAATACCCCTTGGATCCTGCGCGACGAGTATGGCCAGGGCCGCGCGTTGACCGATAGAGCCTTCATCAGATAGCGGCGCCATTTCGCGGCGCGCGGTAGCAATGTCACGCGACACCGTGATCCAACGCTCAAGGACCTCGTCGAGCTTATCCTTCTTTGATAGCTCTGCCTGAAGTTCCTCTAGCACGGCCCTCCTGTCGAAGCCGCGCTCCAAGCGATGCTTCAGCAGCAAAGAGACTACCGCCACCCAGATTACCTTGTCTGCGTCGCTGGCCTTCTGGTCTAGGCCTTCCAGCGCGTTGGTCGCCAGCCGCTCCCAAGTCCAAGAACTTTCGCCGTCATTGCAGTTCCGCGACAAGATCTCCGATATTTCTTGATCGAAAGCGCCACTGAAAAAGTTCTCGACCAGCACGCGGCTCCAACCAGCCAAGGCGTCCACGGATTCTTTAATTCCTGTTTGTGGCGCAAGGGAACTGACATCGAGCTCCTCTTCGCCGAGCAAGGCTTCCTCGGCGCGTCGGAACTCCGATACTTTGAGCTCAACGAGACTTTCGGGCACATCTGGAAACGACAGATAGGTTGCCGCGAAGTCCTGCATCAAATCACTATTCTCAAACGAAGCGGAGCATACGGCCGTGATGCGAGGTGGCGACTTGAAGAAGTAACAGCCGGGAACGTTCGTCTCGACTTCGTCTCCCGTTTGAGGGACTTCCAGCAAGACCAAGGGGTCCCCTTCCGAAGATCGATCAGCCCAGCCGGGAATAAACCCTTGGAATCCCATTACGGCATCTTTGTACTTCGCATCGCTAGGCTCTTCGCGCAGCGGCATATTTCCGACGACGAAAGTGGACGCGAGAGAACGGGCGAACTCCGTCGCCTTAAGGGGGACCAGCAGAGTACCTCCTTCAAAGAGGTTCTTTTCTTTTCCTGACCGCATCACGTTCCTCCATCCCAGAACGGGGAATTCTCAGGTGGTTCCCGCCAACTTACCCTTGAAAGTATACCACGTACCTGCTCCGTTAATTCACCGAAACCGTCGTACCTGCATATTTTAAGGTCGGCACGCGGCAACATGGTCAGGCCATCAGGTACCCTGTTTTGATCCCCTATTCCGCAAACTGGCACGATCAGCTCATCACGCGCTCGGGAGGACATAACGTATGCGGACATTCTCTCGTTGAGCATTCCAGAGTCATCGACGTTCGCCTTTTCGAGACCAACGTAAAAGACAATGTCGAACTCCAGGCCTTTCGCCGAGCGCTCGTGGAGAACCGTGATGGTGTTCGTATTCTCGAAATCCAGTTCTTCATCTAACGCTAGTTTACCCGCACTGAAATACCTCTGTATCTCGTACGGCGCCTTGATCCTACGTTTCAACTTGTTGAACGTGCTTTTCACATCGCCGATGGATCCATGGACGATAACTCCGACTTGCTTGCTGGGAGCCAGCCCAATTCTCCTCGAGACGAAGTCCAGCATCTCGGCCTCGGTCGGGAACAAACCAACTTCCGGGACTTCACCGGACCTGTCTGGCATCTTCGTCGCGCCGCTTGTTTTGCCTACCTGGAAGTAGCGCGCGAAGCCCGCTACTTCCTTGGTGTTTCGGTAATTCTTCGAAAGAAAGAGGACCCTGTTCTCCTTGCCGGCAATACCGAGGTGGCGGGCGATGTTCCTTACACTCGAGTTCTTGTCGGCGGCGAGCCTTTGATTATCATCGGCAAAAACCGTGATCCTTGGTTCGTGGCCGCATGCCCTCAGCCTTTGAAGTAACCGTCCAAGCGCGAAATACATGCTCTCTGGGAAATCCTGTCCCTCGTCGATTATGAGGTGGCCCCAGTTAAGTTTTTCGAGCTTGGGATCGTCGTCCTTCAGTTCTAGTGTCTTGGCGAGCATCGCTTGCCAATCATAGCTCCAACTGTCATCTGCTTCTGTCGGCGCACGTCCCAGCTTTGCCTTCCGCCACCAATTGGCAACCCACTTGTGCATTGTCATGACAGGGATCCCTGGAGCGACACCATCCCTAGCTTCTGAATACTTGCGAAGCACCTTGTTGAACATGATCACGGATGGTTCTTGGCCTATGCCCTTCAGGCGCTGTGCCCTATGGAAAGCCATGACGGTCTTTCCTGTTCCAGGTGGACCGATTACCAAGATCGCTCCGTCTGTCGGTGCCTTCCCGTAGACCTTGAGTTGTTCCTCGTCGAGGTCTGAGAAATTCGGAAATCGCATTTCTACTGCCCCTCGATCACCCTGTGGAAAAAGCCCAACGGTTCAGCGACGCCGCGACCGTTCTTCAAACCTCGTCCGGACACGAGAACGCGGTTCAAAAGAATATTCGAGTACGTGCAACTGGTCTCGGCAACGAGAGAGCACGCATGACAAGCCGCCCTATTCATGTTCCCGATGCCTTGGCTTTCCAGTTCTCGGCAAACCGGGTCACCTGAGCACCACTCGCTCCTGGCAACCGCCCGGTAAATCACTTCCGCGATCCTGTCAGGTCCGCCCATCTCGACCAGACCGCCCATGGATCCCTCAGAGTCCGAGTCGGCGGTGTAAACCAAGACGCCGCAGTAGAGATTGCTTTCTGGTCCGCAGTAAATGCGCTCTCTCAACGAGGTAGAGGAATAGCCACAATCGAAAGACAGCTGGTTGATGAGCATGTGGGCGAACGTATGAAGCATGATGAAGGCGGGGTTCGCGTTGAACCCCATGCGGCGCGGCAGGTCTGCTTCCTCTGCCGCCCTCAGTTGCGAGGCCGTGAACTCGTCGATCGATTTGTTGTTGTGATCGAGCCAACTCGCGATCGCGTCTCTTTTGAATTGCAGGAAGATACCCTCCCCGGAGACTTCTATGGCGGGAAGCCAATCAACAGAACCCGTCCCGAGGTCTGGCGGTATCATGACATTCTCAGGCCCGACGTCACGCCGCTGGAATCCCCTGAAGACGCGGACTTCGCGCAGGCGTTCAACCTGGACAACGCGCTCGAGCAAACCATCAAGAGGGAATTGGCTTGGCGGCGTGTGCGCGACTGTATTGAGGCTGGCGCCTTGGAACCCGCGCGGCGACGCGAGGACGGGGAACTCGTCTGCCATCACGTCCTTTTGGTCGAATTCTGGGACGTTACCACCTGACGCCGAAGTATCGTTGTTATCCGGGTTTACCCGTTCGAGGAAACAGGCCCAAACGTCATCGAGTTCCGCGTCATGTTCTTCGGCGATGTCATTAAGGTTAACCTTGTAGAGCGCTTCCAATTGCTCGACGCCGAGTTGACCGCCGGCAACTTGCCTCTTTGCAAGATTGACCCATTGTTCAAACACCGTGTCATGTGCGAGCTTGGCGGCGAGGGCGCTGCCCATAGATGCTTGCGCGATGTCGAGCGCCGATATGACCGACGCGTAGTGCAAGGCACTTGAACCACGTGGCTCCATCCACATCTTGGACGGGCGCCCGTCTTTTTCAGTGCAGCCGCTATTGCCTTCTCCGGGTTGGTAGCCCTTGCACCCCTGCGGTAGTGATCGATCGCTGATACCTTCGAGCGATTTCTTGGCTCCGCAAGAACATGCGACCTGCATGCTCTTGAAATCACCTCCGCTTCGGCCAGTAACATTGAAGACGAGCTTAGCTTCGGCACGGCTACATGAACCCGTGCTGGCTTGTTGAGCGCCCCTATGAGCCCAGTAATACCAGTCAATTTCGTCAACATGACCCTTGTCGCACACCGCAATGAAACGCATAGGCACGAGCGCGCGGTTCTTACAACTCTTGTTATTGCACCTCGGGGCAGGCAAGGGCTCGTCGTCCTCGTGTCGGTCCTGTTGCGATGTCCACTGTGACATTACCCGGCATCCGGGGCAGAAATGCCAACGCGGAAACCTGGTCACCGAGACACTGAACTCGGGTTTCATGAGGCGCGAAACACCGTGAAGCTTACTAGTAAGGGACTGGAGCTTAACCTCCTTTAGGTTCCTGCCACCAGGCCAACGGTGGGTTCCCTTCACGAAGAAAGATTGCCCATCGATTTCACACAAAGCTCCAACACCAAACGGCGATACGAGTTGTGCTCTCCTTAGAGACTTGATGCTCATTTGCTCATGCCTTCAACTTGATTTCACTATCGACGTGGCGCATCGATTGCAGGGTATGCCAACCGACCCCGTCGACGAGCTTGTCCTCGAAGCGCCGGAGCAGCGCAGCCTGCTGCTGTCCGCGCGATGCGCTGTAACGGAGGTCGTGGTGCCCTCTTGTCCAATCCAGCCATTGCTCGATCCGTTCATCGAGCTTCCTTGCCAATCGATCCCGGATTTCTCGATCTTCAGCCGCATCGTAGGCTGCCTGCAGCCGGGACAAGAGGATGTTGATAATATCGGCAACCTTCTCGTTCGAGGGCTCGAACTTCGAGGCATCAGCATTGCTTCTGCGCCCGGTGCCGTGTCGAACCACGGTGACCAGGGCAGCATGCAAGGCACGCTCGATGGCTGGTATCGAGCCCGGTGTAACGCTCGTCGGCTCAACATAACTGTAGAATCGCTCGTGGAAGGTGCGGAACGCCTCGTAATGCGATCGGTCCCTCGGTTTGCTCGGCGAGAAACAAGTGAAGACGAGCCCGGGCACATCGCCCCGACCAACGCGGCTCGATGCCTGGATGTACTCGGCGGTCAGTTTTGGTTGTCCGTTAACGACCATCAACCCAAGGCGGTTGATGTCCACGCCAACCGAGATGATGTTCGTGCATGGAACGATGTCGACCGCCGGGTTGTCTGGCGGGTCGTGCCGCTGCCCCAAGATTTGTCGAGCCACCGGGATTGGAGTTTCGGCATGTGCTTTCAGTTCTAGGACATGGAAATCCGTGCTTCGTTCGACGTCCTCGGCACCGGCATAAACTTTCAATCGAGCTGGGATCTCGTCTCGCGTCGCGTTCGCGATCCGGCCGAGCTCGCGCTTGCTATTGTGATACGCGACAAGCGACCAGTAGGCGTCGAGCTCTTCCGTCGTTAAGTTGCCCTCCTCTTCCAGCTCCTTCACCGCTTGCAGGATCGCCGCCATAGCCCAGGAAACGGCGACGGTGCTTCTAAGCCCCTGCCCCATGAGCCCAACGTAGAGGCGCGAACGATCGGTGTTACCAACGTCCATGCTCGAGAAGAACGAGTCGTTGGCGCTGAGCCCGGGCGATGGGAAAACAACACCTTCGCGTCCGTAGATGCGACGACACTGTGCGCCCGCGTTCCTGATGGTCGCAGTCGCAGCGATAACCTTTGGACTGGCATCCGACCCCGATCGCACCAACGTTTCGAAGGCCGCTTCGTAGATACCGGCGAGCGTACCGAGGGGTCCTGAGATCAAGTGAAGCTCGTCCTGGATGATCAGGGACGGGGGGTGGTTGGAGGTCCCAACGCCGAGGATCCGTCCTCCTCTCTCTTTCCACGGGATCATCGCGAACTTGTCTATCGTACCCAGCAGGAAGGAGGGAGGCGTCTCCAGGATTTGTTCATCGACGACGTAGGCGGGAATGCCATCATGGAATGCACAGTCTTCCTCTGGGCATCGGACAACGAAACTGCCGGGGGAAGCCAGAAAACCGAAATACGTCTCGTCGGCCTGACCGTCTGGCAACCTGCGTTCCACGCTTGGGACCAGAAGCGTACCACAACAGGGGCAGCTTTCGATCGGGAAGGGGTTATCCGCGCGAGGTTGTTTCGCATCGTAGAGCTTGAGACACCATTGGTATGCTCCGCTCCCATGAGAGTCGTTGACCCGGTTCGGGCTGACTTCGCCCCCGACGAAAAGGCCGATAGAAAACTCAGTCTCGCCAAGCGACGTGTCGCCCTCGATCACGAGATCCCGCCGCAGTTTCTCGAGCGCGCAGATCATTCCGGCCGTTCTCTGGAACTGGTCGGACGTCAAGAAGCGATACGTGTACCGGTTGATGACACCGGTGCCGCAACCTGCACCTCCCGCGACAAGGCGCCTTCTTACGAGCTCTAATGCTGCGGCCAGCAAGTAGGCTTCTGTCTTGCCACCGCCGGTTGGAAACCAAATCACGTCAACCGCATCACGGTCTTCGTGTTGATCATCGCAAAGCGATGGCAACAGCTGCAATATGAAAGCAAGTTGAAATGCACGCCAGGAAGGTTTCGTATTCGACAGGTAATCGATCTCGCCTGTTTCCGCGTCTCCAAGCTCGAACGGGCCTTGTTTCCCATCGTGACGCGTAGCGCCGCTTGCCCGAGCGAAATGCGACATCGACATTAGCATGGCCCTGTTCGCAAGGGTGAACGCCTTGAAGACTTCCTCGTCCTGCGACAACAAGACGACCCCTTCGTGCATTCTCGCCGCGCTTCGTCGGCACCTGCTGAGTATCCTATCGGCATCGGCCTGCAACCGGGACGGCACTTCGATCTCGTCCTGTGCACCGATCCATTCCTCGTAGAAAGCTACGAACGCCTTGAGCCTATCTCCAAGAAGTCGACGGTTGGTCTTGCCGGAGGCCAAAAAAGACAGGTTGAAAATCTCCGTGTCAGCGAAGGGTTCCTCGCCTTCCCGGATGATCAGCTGGTCAAAACGTGGCCGCCAAACGTGCGCAGTTGGCATTCCTTGCGTGCAGACGCGTGTACAATTGCCGTTTTCATCGAGTTCCCAGTCCGCGGACACCCCGTGACCCGCCGCGTAGACCTCGTGAGTACCATATATCACCTGCAGTTCGCGTTCTTCTTCGCTTGGGGGTAGGTATTCCCCTGTCGGGTAAGGAGCGATAGTCCCATTTGTTGGAACCACGCTTAGATTTGCTTGGTAGATCGTTTTCGAAGGATCTGGTCGGCCAGACTCGTTGTCATTGCTAACGCTGATCGTCATCAACCAGCGGCCATCGGGAAGCTTCCGGGGCAGCACCGATATCGAGGCTATTTCGGCCAAGCATTTCTTGGGCTCCGAGAATGTCTCCCCGGCTTTTAATAGGAGCCTACTAGGTTCGATTGGGTGCCTTTTCCAACGTTCAGAGCCCCTCGACTGACCGCGATTGCCAGTGGAGTCTTCTGCAGTGTCGATCTCGGGTAAGTCGACTTCAGCCTCACCTGATCCGTCCACTTCGCGGTACAGGGCACCTTCGACGACGATCTCGAAAGCGGTCTCCTCGGTCACGCAAAACGTGATCCCCATGGATGCCGGCATGAGGGCCGTCGCCATGGCAAGCGGGTCATCGGGGGATTCAAAGCCATCATCTTCCGCGTTATCGCCCTCGTCATCACCCCCGGTATCATCCGTTTGTCGTGAGGACCTGGGATAGAGCATTCCTTGCATGTAGGCCAGACTCATCCTGCCCTCGATTATCTCGCGCTCCCACCCATGTTCGTCGTCGGGTACTCCAAGGCCCGGCCCCACGAATTTCCTCTCTAGCCATTTTACGATATCGTCTCTGCCCGGCACTGCTCACCCCTGTTCGATTATCTTCTTGCGTTGTCGTTCAATCTGCAGCTCGCTCAAGAGGCTAGCCTGTTGCTCTGTACAAACGATTTGCAGAGTGTGATTAGCCCTCGAAAAAGCCAAGTATGCGCCTCGCTTGAAACTTAACCCGTCACGCGGGTCCCCCAGCCCTGCCACGCAGATTACTGGGCGTTCGAGTCCCTTGAACTCCTCCGCCGTAGAAACAAGGACGCAGTCTCTCCGGCGTCCAGAAAGTGCCCTTTTGGACAACGGTTCAGCTCGAACACCGGCCGACTCCAGTTCTTTCACGACAGCCGCGATATCGCCATCGCCTGCCAACAAGACAGCAACGTCTGATCTTTGGACCGGCTGGTTCCCTGAAACTATCTTGGCAACAATGGAAGCGCACCTTGGGGGAATATCCGCCGCAGCATTAACTCGGACAACCTTAACCTCGCTGCCGATCCCAAGCGCACGAGGCGTGCCAAGATCGACCTCGGCTATTGAAGTCATGGAATCGACTATGGGTGGCGCGTTCCTGATGTTGTCCAAGAGGCGCCGCGTGAACGAGTGGTTCCTGATGTAATCGAAGGCGAAATCGTCGAATGGGTAGGCCGTACTTAACTGGTTGTTCGGGTCACCAAACCAGCGCCACCTGCCTTCCTCTAGGCCACCGTGCAAAGCACCACCCAATTTTTCCAGTGTCTCGATTTGGCATAGGTCTTGGCCTTCGTCGATAACAAGGACATCCCGCTTCCCGTTTTCGGCTGTCTCGGCGGATAGATCTTCAAGGCAACAGACCCTTATGCTTTCCGGCAATTCGTGCGACATCAAGAAACTCGCGAGAAACCGGCTCCGTGTCACCAGGAGAACCGTCTTTCCTTCCGCCGCATCGTACCGGGCGGTTGCCATCGCCAAGAATGTCTTCCCTGTACCTGCTCCGCCGAAGATCGACATGCGATCGTTCTCCTGCAACTCGTCGAGACGACGAATTTGCTCTTCGCTCAACTCGCAAAGTTCCTTGTCAAATTCCTGGAGCTGGCTGTTGAGCGGCGGAACTTGCTCGAAGTTAGGTCGCAGAAAAGAAACGATATCGGAGATTAACCCATCGTGGACTTGTCGTTTCGAGCCTTTTGTCTGATCGCTCCAGTGGTCCAACACCTTGGAAAGGTATGCCTTCAGGGAATTATGCCCCGCGCAATCCGTCTTGTACCCGGTGATCTCGTCAGGAAGCTCGGGAAGCTTTGAAGCGCCGGTTGAAACAACGCGCTCAATTCCCTCGAAAAGCAAAGCCCATCCTGCGGGGAGAGTATCGAGGTCCCGGCGAAATCGAGGTTTAAGGTAATTGTCCATCAAGGAAAAAAAGGCCGAACCAGCCTGGCTTGCAGGGCTCTCCTTTCGTCGCGTTACCTCTCCGAAACGATTGGTGTATTCCCAGATGCCGTTTCGGCAAGCGACGCGGCCGCCTTTGACCTCTAGGGCGACTATCCCCTTCCGTGTCACCAAGAGAAAGTCGATCTCTCCCCAGCGCTTGTACTTGTGCCGCCCAAGATTCAACGAATGCAGCGCGACATCAGCCGGACCGAAATTCACCTGTTCGAGCATTCGAAACACGCGTTGTTCCGCAGAGCTCTGAAATTCGAGGACAGAGGAAGGAACCATTTTCAAGGGAGCACCCTCGTCGAGGTTACTCCGGCGCTAGCAGCGAAAATGAAAATAACTCCTTGAAAAGGAGATGATGTCCCGGGCATAGGCGCGAAAAATAATTTCTTAATTTTGTTATGCTTGCGCTCAGCTTACCGAAACCGCGGTCTGTTTCAAGGAGCCCAAGGGGCGGTCACAAAAAAAACCCCGCATGAAGCGGGGCAATCGAGTTGGTGTGTCCGAATTAGGAACTACGACCGGCGATGTAGTGCTTGTCGCCGATGTAGCCAAGGTCAAAGTCCTTGCCCTTGTCCGCGGTGCCTTTGCCGTGTGCGAAGCCCTCCTTGTAGGCTTCATGCTCTTCGTAGCTGCGGCCGCTGAACAAGGTGCCCTCGAAGTTGTTGTCGGCGCCATCGCGCTGGCCATCGTTATGGGCCTGTTCCAGATCGTCTTTGCTCATTGGTGTTTCCTCCATTTAAAACCGTCCACCACCGCGGTGAACGTGTCGCCATTGTGAGCGGAAGAGATGATTCTGAACCACGTGGGCTTCGCGATTTAATGTGGTGTTTTTCTCTCAAATATTATAAAAAACATTGAATTAGGAGGTACTCATATGCGCGAAATAAACACGCTTGGACAAGAGTTACGGACCTTTCGAACGATTAACGGTCTGAATCAAGAGGCTTTTGCCGAGAAGCTGGGTGTGGATCGTACCACGCTTAGCGCCTGGGAACGCAACGCAGCACTTCCACGCCCCGTTCATGTGAAGGCATTGATCACTCGTGGCGTAGTTACGAAAGAACGCGCCCGCGAACTGGTTGCCCGCGCGCAAGCAGGTTACCCGGTTGGCAAATTCCAGTTTCGGCTTTCACTTCTACCCCCCAAATCCCTACTGAATGCTGGTGTACGTTTCGCGCTGAACCTCGTCAGACCCGGGCCAAACACGCCAGAGAACCTGCGCACTGACCCGGTGAATATCGAGGTTTATTTCCGACCTTCGCCATCTCGAGGGCACCGGGAGTTGATCGCGGAGATTAGACGGCCAGATAGAAAGGGTTTCCAGTTTAAGTGCTTCGCTGAGTTTTCTGACTTGGATTGGCAATACGTTCGCGACGAACTCACGGCCGCAGGCTATGAACCGGACGACCACATTGGCGACGGCGACTTCCAGCGCCTGTGGTTTCTTTACCGGGATGAAGAGACAGTCACAACGCCAGAGGGATTCATAGACAATTTCTATTACCCGGCGTGATCTCCAAGGTAACAATCGGGCCACTACCCCAGATACCAAGTCACAACATTCAGACGGGTATGCCAAACAGCATTCGGTCTGGGCCGTAATCTCGCATCCATTTTGACAAACCAGATGGTCTGGTCGCACATGTCAAACGATGCTGAGCCTTGGCGACTGGTGCACTATTTATGCGTGGCCGGGAAGCACTGGATAGAGAGCGCGAAGAACCCCGCCTTCTATTGGCCACCGGCGATCGCTGAAAGCGCCGCTCTGGTGACCTCAAGGATCGTAATCCTGTGCATCTTCTGAGATTGCCTTCGTTGATACGTCTTCCGCGGAAGAACGATCCTCCTTGATGCGTGGCGCTCGCTTTTGCCACGCACTAAGGTTGGCTCCGACTTCTCCGTAAAAAGCGGGGACCATCTCTTCGAGGTCTGTGATGAAGTTACCCAGCTGGGTGAACCTAGCACCAAATCGCTTGGATCTGAAAAGGTGGAAGCTGTGTGGCGACAGATGGCCTCTCTCGTATTCCGCGATACTTGGGTCTTCCCGCAGGTCCGAGATCAGGTGCTGGGTTGGTTCGGCCTTACCCGGCCACATCAAGCGCAGGTAAAGGTCATCAAGTCGGTCCGTCTTGATCTGGCGTTGTATCCAGTTGACGCGTGCCTTGGTCGACACTTTGTCTTCCGGAGCCCGCAGCGTCATGCCGACGTCAACACTCCTGCGCTTCATGTCCGCGATAACGGTCAGCGGAGCCGCAGCATCGGGAACGTCCAGTTCTGCGACGAGTTGCTGATGTTCCCTCAATAGGCCAAGCCCATCTTTTGCTCGAGCAGCTCCGTCATTTCTGTGCTTGCGGCTTAATCGCTCGGTAACATTGGCCTCTGTCATTCGGCTAAGAATAAGAGCTAGGTCACGGCTCTCCTGGTGCCAAGCTGCGACTACGGTCGCGGCATCATTCGACTTGGCCGCGATAATGCCGCCACTCGATACGAGCTTGTTTAGCTCTCCCCACTCTTTTGGCATGCGGTCAAAGCCCTTCACCCCGGCACTTTCATGGGTCAAGAAACGACGTAGTTCATTAAGCAGAAGCCTCTGATCCTTATCTGCAACAAGGTCTTGGCTCAGGAGCAGATCGGCCTCGGTCAAAATGTACATCCATGACCAATGGAATACTGGTATCTTCGAGCGACTCTTGCCCAATTCGGGCAGTGGATGCGTCAATGGCGTGGTTGCGAATTGATTAGAGATCGAAATCACGCAATCGATTTCGTTCTCTTTGGCAAGCTGGCGGTATTTCTCGAGTTGATCGGGATTGAGCTCACTGGCACCGACCTTGGCCTCGATCAGGGCACGCCACTCACGTTTCCCGTTTCGAACAACAACTAGGCCGTCAGGTCGGTCCTTGACGTTCGCTAGGCTTTTCTTGCAGACAACCTCGGTGTAGGTTTCGATCTTTGTGCGGACCCCTACTTTTTGCCCTAGGCTACCAAGCAGCGAGGCTCCAAACTCGTCTATCTTAGCCATGCAAGCCAACACGATAGAGGTAGTGCGCCCCTCCTTGGATGTAGTGGCGAGTACCGGAAATAGCCGCGCTTGCTCTCCTTGGACTATGTAGTCGGGCAAATGCTCAGTCATCGTAAATCCCCAAAATCTTACAAGGATATATGACCGCGTCCTCTTTCCTAGGTCAATTCCGACCAAGATCATCCGGGAGGACACGGTCAAGCACGACGATGGTGAGCTACCTTATAGACCTTTGCCTATTAGAGGTATCGCGCGATCTTCGGGTATCGCGTTTCACGGGCAATAGTCCGCATGTGGACCTACTAGGATATCCGCAATTCAGGATTTTCGACTTCCAATACCCTAAACGCGGCTACGAAGGGCGGATCTTCACAATGAACGTCCGAACCTTCATCGCTAGTTGGGAAGCAAACCTCTTAAGGCGGTTTCCTCCGTTCTGGCCGCGAATAGGGAAGTATTTCATTTAAAAACAATGCGTAATCGTATTCTTGCGAAGCCGCGTTAACTTTGCAGTATGTGCCGCGTTGCGGATGCCCCCGGAGCTCGGTGCTGCAGATCACCTCGAAGCGGCGTCCCCTTTACCACAAGATTTACCACCAGAAAAAAATGAATAAACCTCCAGTAATTACTATTTTTACCACCAAAAAAATCTCCAAATTGCGGGGGATTTATGATACACGATCGAGCAAATTGGCCTCATCAACTTGAATGAGGACAACCCAATGCAAACGCAAAAGAACGATCAGATGACTGTCACGATCACCGCACATGCCGACCAGCGCATCGCCCAGCGAGGCATTTGCCCCGCGGCATTGAGCCTTGTCATTCTCTATGGGATTGACGCCCCAGCAGGAAACGGTTGCAAGGCACGCGAGCTTCGGCTGTCGCACTTCTCGGAGCTGCATGAGCTGGGTTTTGCCGTTACCACCATAGAGAAGGCGCTGCGCATCCGTGCAATCCTGTCGCGCGAAGAAGAGTTGCTGACCTGTTATCAACGGAACCCCGAAAAGAATGCGCGTCAGCCGCGTTCCAGAAAAGTCCGTTCGTCGCTCAGGAACGGGATGGGCTGACCATGTCGTTCCGTATCATCGATGCAAGAAATCGTTTTCCGGAAGCGCCAAAGTCCGCCGACAAGCAACAGGTCGAGGCCGAACTGGTCGAGCGCCGCGACCGACTGCAAAATGAGGCCGGCAAGCTGCGGGATTACTTGAAGGCAACGCCGCGGCTTCCGGCGGAAGATCGCAGTACAATTGCCCGGAACCTGGGGCGCGTCATTGAACGCGTCTCCGGCGAAAAATCGACCCTTACCGTCCGGCGGTTTCTGTATTTCGCTTTTGACGACGATGAGGCGTTGTCGTTTGAAAAAAAGCGAAAGCGATACTTCCGGTTCGATGGCGAAGAGCTGGACGGCCAGTTCGCGGCTACGGGATCAACTTTCCTCCGGATCAGCGAACACCTTGCTGATTTCCTTAAACCGGAACTGGACGCTGAACTGCGGCGCAACCAGATGCTGCGGGCCGTGTGTGACGGCACATCTTTTTTCGGACCGTCCCGTCCGCAGCTGAAGGCTGATGTGCCGTTATTCGAGAAATTTCGCGATGTGATGCAGCGGTTTGTGGATCGGATCGTCAGGGAAACCGACGTGATTTCCTACTTCGACGAGGTTCGGAACTACTCGATCCGAAACCACCCAGAAGGGCAAAAAGACTGCTCCCCTGAAGTGTTGGCGAATCTGCACCGGCAGACTTTTCCCGTTGATCGCTTTGAACACTTTCCCCGCGATGAAGAGGGCACCGTATATGAGGAACATAGTCGGCTGCGCCTCGCCGGCTTTGACATTCTGGCCGAGGCTCCATCTCTCCTCTATCCACGAATGCGGCTGGCTCGGATCTATGTGCCGCGCCCGGTGCTTTGCCTGCCAGCCTTCGTGCCGACTGCGAATCTCGTAGAACTTCGGACCCGCGCGTTGACAGTGGCCGAGTTGCAAGAGGCACTGGAACGCTACGAACCCAATTCATATGTCGATGAGACCGATGACGACATCAGAAAGCATGCGATAGAAAAATGGCGTGATCGACGAGAACATCAGATGTGGCGCGCCGCCATCCGCGAGGCAGGCTTTGATCCCGACCACATGGATTGGCATGAATTCGAAGATGAGCTGGGTGGCGAGGCCTTGCAGGGTGCCGAATGGCACACCTTCTGGCAGGCCATGAGTGTGGACATGCACCTGGTCGCCGATGGTCGTCCGGATGCGCTGCACCTTGGCTTGTCATTTTCACCGCTCAAGGGCTGGCATTGGACAGATGCCGCGAAAGATCTGGCGAAGCCTTCCGACGATGATGCGGATGACAGAGGCATTGATAACTGCATAGTTTATGACCAGTCCATGAATTGGGTCCCTTGGTTCCCGGCCGGCAATCGAAGCTATGTCTGTCGTGGTTATCATCACGAGTATGCCTCAGACGCCATTGTTGGCCTCGAAAACGATCTAGAGGAAAATGCCTCCTACGAATTCCAGCCAACGCTCCCGGACTACGTTGACGGATTGGCGGAAGAGAAACTCTGGCCACTTCAGGCCGCGCAGATCTGGCTGCTGCTGACCATGAAGATGAAGGATTGGCAGGCGCTTCATCATTCGGTCGGCTTGAAACGTTTGCGGTACGATGAACCGCCCAGCCTTTGCCCGCTTTTCGACGCCCCGAAAAAATGGGCGCAGGCGCCTGATGGATCTCTCGCCGCTGCGATGCTCTCAAGCCTCGCCTATGGGCAAGGTCCGGAACGTCTGGACGACAAATTCATCGCGCAGGTCAACAAGCTGGTTCGCTGCTTTCGCGATATGTCAAATGAACTGGCCGAAGATTTCGAGGGGGCCTTGGCACAACGCGGATATCTCGCGGATCTATGACGCTCAGCGGAACGTTTTCAATAGATGAGGATCCCTTAAATCTCCTGCGCAAACCAGCGGATGCGGCCGATGATGTGAATTTCCTCAGCGCTGCGCTCATAAGGGCTGTAGAAACCGTTGTCTGAGATCACCCGCACGGCGGGCGGGTCACTGTTTGGCACATGCTCGAGCCGCTTGGCGACCAGCCCCACGCCGTCATCCAGCACGAAGATGCCGGGCGGGTTTGGAGCCTTGCGTGCCATATCAACCAACACTGCATCGCCGTCCAGCAGCGTGGGCGCGGGCAAAGCGGTCATTCAACTTATCGGACGCTGATCAGACCTCCTTCTACACCGCCAACTCTGGGTTTCACCTTGCATAGATCACGGCGGTAATTCCTTGGTCCCAAACTATTTTTCTCGCGGTTTATGAAAGGAAGGCTCTCGCGCCGATCCCCGAGCATTTGCGCTAAAAACAAGACCAACCCCCCTTTTTTTGGCTCTGCGGTAACTGCGACAGTGGTTGTGTCGAGTTGCAGCTTGGAAAAGTTGCGGCGGTGCCCATGTGCAAGAAAGGGGACGGCAGCTCCGTCTGTAACTCGGTCATTCTCTGGCTCTCTCAGTGCCGCTTTGCAGCGAATGTCGGCTCCGAGCCCAGAGTGCCAAGTTCTGCACTGATCACGAATAACCGCTTATGGACGTTTCCGTGCCGTCCGTCCCTGCTGCTCTTTGAAGTATTCGATTGGCCACTCGGTAGGAGTAAATATCTCGTGGAAATCCGTATCGACGTTGCTGGCCATACGTGAAAGCAGACCAATGAGGCGATGCGCATTTCCGCGGTTCTCACGCAATAGGTTCCCCTCTACAGCATTTTCATCGCCGCTTCTTTCGACGTACCTACGATCGATGACGCCCGCATTATGCTCAAAAACGTGCCTGCGCTCCATCATCAGCCTGATAAATCGAGCGTCTTTGTCCGAAATCCCTTTTAGCGGATTCAGGTCGAAAAAGTCTTTCAAACGCTTGAAGCGTGTCAGAATCAATATGATGAAAGATCAATCTGGAAAGCGCTTCTTTCCGAGCGGGCTTCATCGGAATTCGACGCACAAGTTGTCTAGTGAAATCACGGCAAGCTGCGTCGAATGCCGATACCCCTTGGCCTACGGCAGCCTCGGGTTGCGCTTGTCCGCCATTCAGAGACTGCCTTATCTCCTCAAGCCGACCCGCGAGCATCTGGACGTTGTTCCGCCACCCACAGGCGGCGCAGTAGCCATAGAGGCCCCTGATATCGTTGAACTCGCCGCAGTGGTCGCACTCGTATCGGGTCTGTTGGGTCTGTGATCCGTAGTAGAAATCTGGCTTGGGTTCATCTGCGGCCTGCTTCACGAGACTTTCCATGTCGATTTGGACTTGCCGCTCTGTGCCTTTTTCGTCGGGTGCGGCAAGTTCTTCCTCCAACCTGTCCGCGAGGTGCGCAAGAAATCTTCTTTGAACCGGTGTTAAAAATTGGAATGCATTCTTTCTCAGACCGCAGTATGGGCAAGTCTGAGGATAAATCGCCGCGTGACTTCCGTTGCGAAAGTAGCCGCCGCATTGCGGACATTGGTGACCCCAGCACCCTAGCGAGTCAGACCCAAGGATTGCCGGAACACATCCTTCCGGCGGTGGCGGGCCAATTCCTCCCAGTTTGAAATCGGAAACAGGAATACCATGAGGTAGCAGGATGTAGACCCCTACGGCAGTCATCGGCCCCGGACTACACCCGACTATTCCGAATGCCGCGGCCTTTCGTCCTTCTTCGTCGCAAGCGATATTGATGGTGGTATTGGCACCGCAGTGCGCGATTTCTTTGAAATCCTGTTCGTAATACGCCAATGCTTGTCCGGTAATTATCGTGAATCTGCTGTTGCTCCAGCGAGATAGTAGCTTGTCCACGACACATGTGCCATCGGTGGCTTGTCTGTTGCACCGGGCGAGGAGCAGTCGTTAACAGTTCTGATCGTAATGACAGCGAAGTCCCGCAAGTCGGCCATTCTCCGGCTGTCTCAGTGCCGCTCTGCAGCGAGTGACGGCTCCGAGCCCAAAGCGGACGGTAGGCCCTCTAAAGGGCACCGTGGCTTCGGCTGACCCGCAAAATCAATTCGGGTTTCAACGCAATGACGGAAGTTGCTTGATGCACATCAAGGACAAGACAACCAAAGAAGGTGCTGTCTACCTGGGGCAGACGATACTCGAAATTGAAAAAAGGGGGGCTTTGCATGCTTACTCGATTTGCGCTCGTGTTTGCCATTTCGATTGGTGGAGCGGCTGCTCAAGCGGATCAGTCAGACTGGGACCAGGTTTTCTCAACACCAACGAGGGCAATATTCTCGTCCGGGGGATGGACAACATACACGCGCCCCGCGCACCTAGCTATGCAAGGGGAGTCTGGTGTCTTGCTCTTTGACGGCCCTTTTTGCACTGCGCAAGCTGGCTCTGATACTTCAGCAGTCCTGCGAATTGTGTTCATTGGGCCGGAATATGCTATCCAAGTAGGCTCAACGAAATGGGACTTTCGCCGAAGGCAGGCAAATCTCACATTACGGTCCGGAAGCACAAAGATGACCTTGGGCGGGGCATACTACGCAGAGGCTTACGCAGAGTGGCACGGGTCTCTAGCCGAGCACAGGAAGGTTTTGGATCGAGTGGCTTCAATGCAGGACTCCGGAGAAAGCACAATTGAAGTTTTGGATGGCAGAAGTCGCGTTATCGCAAGATTTCCGGTTTCAGGCGTTAGGCCAGTCATCGACCGGGCAACTAGGTGCAACAAAGAAACGATGATGAAGTAGTAACTGCACTTCGCCTTGGAAGGGCAGCAAAGTCAGCAAATCCGACATTCAGCCTATCAGAGCGTGACCAAGTATCTCAGATGACCGCTGGGAGCCCGAAGCGGGCATTTTTGCACAGGGTCGGATGAGCGTGTTTCGATGGAGGATTTTGACCTGTGTCAACGCTGAGGCCCGGAAGGAGTTTTAGCGTTTTCTGGGAGGATCTTTCCATGATAGTTCGATTTTTTTGGTCCTATTTTGCACCGCTACTGGTAGCAGGAGTTGTTTTTGGAACTGGTGCAGTCGGAGACACGAAGATCCGCCCGATGGCAAATCCGATAGTTGGCGAATGGGAGAACATAAGTCGCATCAAACGGAAGTTGCCTGCGGCGATCGATACTATTTGGTTTGAAAAAAGTTCTTTTAGTCTTATCCACGTGCAAATCAGCAAGGGCGAAACTCCCATTGCGCGCAATCAGCTTCGCGCATGGCGCAATCTAATGAATGAGTCCAAGAGCTTTTGGGGTGAACCAGACCACCCAAATGCGGCTCAGTTCTTCGCCAATCAGATATACAGGCAACCGGAAGCATATGACCAAATGCTCGCACCCTACATAGGTGAGGCAATGGAAACTGGGAAAAGTGTTGAAACGCCATTTGTCTGGCAACTACCCGCCGCTAAGGGAAACCCGCATCTGTTCTACCATGGTCAGCTGACTCCAAGAGTTGCAGCCGTTGTCGCGCGAGGAAAACTCCAGGTTGGGGAAGAATACGTGCCTCTGAGGAAGACCAGAAATGACTACTACAAAGCTGAAAAGGCGGAAATAATGGTTGTTGAGGTCCAGACCAAACGCGATGCAATTGACGCAGCCATCGATCACGCCGACCTTCCCAACTGGCTCAAATCAAAAAAGTTCCGATACTGTGTCGTAATGCTCGCCAGAAACGGATTCGCCCGCGGTGACAGAACGCATGTTTGGTTGGCAAGTCCGGTCAACTCTGGAATTGACTGCGATGACATACTTGCAGGTTTTGGACTGAGAAAATCCTGAGTCTTGTTGCTCTGCAATTCGAGGTTCTCCCCCAAGCATTTTCTCGATTCCTTTGCGAGGCTCTTGATGCGGTTGAGCCAATGTCTGCATTGTCCGCGAAGCGGACATTACTGGCCTGTAATGACGGGTATAGTCTGGCAAGAACCCTGTTAGTGACTATCTTCGGTTAGCTTGCTGGAGTTTACTGTTCGAAACAGTCACAGGCTTTCAAAAGTGCTAGCTCAGTCCTTCTATCGAACTCCCCGTTGATTTTGCCTTCCCAATACCCATCATCTCTCAAGAATCCTCTGACAATCTCGACCAGATCGGGCTCAAAGGTTCTGATTAGTTCAACAGACTTGAAGTAACCTCCAAGAATACTCTTGTAGGCCAAGTCCGCTGCCCCAAACCGATCAGAGGTGAAGCCAGAGCCACTCATCAGGATTTTCGAAAGCTCGTACTGAGCGGGAGCGTATCCAGAGTCTGAGGAACTCAACAATGCATTGATCGCGGATTCCGAATAGCCGTCCAAGTCCTTAGCGAGTTGGAAATACCGAAACTGGGAAGGAGCAAATCCTTCATCAGACAGTTGACCATAAAGACTTCGCGCAAGAGTGTCCGACGCGTATTCCCGTTTTAGCAATTGCTCCAAATAGAACGGTTCGGTTGGGAGGTCTGCGCCTACAGTTTCGTGATATCGCTGCGCTGCGTGCGCAAACGCGTGTCCAACATGTTGATCATTTGGGAATATGTTTCTTGCGATAGCGCAAGACTCCAAGGCTTCACTAGCCGCCATTTCGGTCCAAGTATCTTTCTCTCGGAACGGGCGGCTTATGAAACCATCTTGTGCAGCCTTCAAACATTTTTGTGCAATTGGTGAAACCGTCGTGTCGAGCGGCGGGGTCTCTCTCAGCGTCGGTCGATCGCTGCCGTTCGCTCCTTCACAATCACACAATTGCAGCAGAGCTTCCTTTGTTGCGCCTCCCAGCTTTCGATCGATTGATCCATCATATAGCCCTCGCTGCGTCAAAAGGCGCTGCAGTTCACCAAATAGCTCGATGATCACAGCATTCGCGTTAGGATCATTCACGTATTCCAAACAGCTTATTCCTACGCCATCAAATCCTCTTCTCGCACAAGGACCCTCCCAAGATGCAACGTCGTAACGCAGACTGACGGCGAGAAGGTTATCTGGCTTCAAATTCTCAAGCACATAAATCAGTCTCTGGTATCCCCCCTCAATGGCAACCAGGAACCTTTGAGCTGCAGCTCGTGCCCGTTTTTTGCGGTGCTCCAAGGAGGTTTCAAGACCTCTTTCACCATTATCGGTTGGCCAACCGTACAAACTACGCAACCCATCAAACGCATTGGCAACAACATGCCCGCTTTCGAGTGCCTTCGATTGCCAATAACTCTCAGCCGATCGTGATTTCGCAAAACCATTCTGACCCGTTGCGTGGTACCAATACAGATCATACTGAGCCTGCGGCAAACCCAATGCAGCCGCCTCGTTGAGCAAATCACGCATGCGGTCGTCGTAGCTACCCTTCTCGTCGTACTCCAAATTTACTAGTCGCAGCATAGCCGCCGCGTTCCCATCTTCTGCGGGTAAGCTCAGGAAATCTCGGGCCCTTGACGCAACCTGACTCCTTTCGTCTCCATCGTAGACAAATCGCCCTCTGTAGACTTCCTCTGCATTGTAACCTTTTTGAAGGAGCGTATCGTACACCAAACCTGCCGAGTAACGTGCATCAACATGGCCAGACATCGCGGCGTTCGTAATCCAGTACCACGACTCCAGAAAATTCTCGTGTTGGCCTGTCGAGAAAAGGCCAAGCCCGTACCGATATGCTATTTCAACATTATCAGGATCCGACAGAACTGCCTTTCGGCAGCTCTCTATATCGTCCATAGAATATTTGATTGCATCGCTAGAAATTCTTTCTACGGACCTATCAGACTCGACATATTCCACTTCAAAGAATTCGTACCCTGAAGGCGGGTTGACCCGCGCAACGCACTTCGCTTTCTCTGACATCGAGGCTCCGGGCATCCTACCTTTCTGCGCGTTTCCCTGGTCGAGCGAACTCCTATATGACTGTGCGAGTAACAAGACTGTCGCTTTGTCAATTTCGCCAGTTTCAGCGATCTTCATGTCTCTTTGAAAATCCGATACGGCTCGAAGGCTGCGGCGACCGATTTGCCCGTCAACTGGACCGGCATCAAAACCAAGAGAATTTAATAATGTTTGTAACAGCGCGCCCTCATCCCGACCAATGTCACTAGACCCTTCGCGAGAGATGTAACTGATCAATTCGCTCAGTGCTTCTGATGAAACCGTATTGACTGGTTCGGAGCCGCCATCGGGTGCTGCAGAACAATCATCGAACCCCAGGCGAGCGCTTTCCAGGCTCTTTAGCCGGTCGGGGTAGTTGGAAGTAGCCAGACTTCTCCGGATGCGCGACAACAGGTCTTCGACAGCTTCCCAAGGCCCACCAAGCTTTGCAACCACACAGCCCGCAAACTGATCCGCTTCTTCTTCTTTCTCGGCACGAGACCTTCCATCTTGTTCAAAATGAGACAGCCAAAAATGTCCAAGTTCGTGCCCGAAGAGGGCTATAGCCTGCCAATTATCACTGCCAATGACTTCTCGAGTCCAATCCGCGTCGTAGATGAAATAGTTTCTCTTTGGCACCCCAACATCCACATGCGCGGCGTTGGGGAAATATGCGACTGCCTTGTCAATATACGGGCAGGATAACACGGTTGTTTCTGCCATAAATTCTCTCGGCAAATCAGTAGCAATCGAAATATCCCAAAGAAGAGATTCGACCTTTGTTTCAGAAATGCCATGTGTGGTTTCGCCTTCTTCTTCCAGCACCCTGAGGTGTTCTTTCACGCAAGCAAGCGCGGAACCCGCAGCGTTTCCGGGCAAGATAGATGTCGCAAACCACGCCAACAAGAATGGCGTCGAAGAGAGACCAGATAGAATACGCAGCATATCTATTCTCCAACGAGTACATCAATGTCGTTCACTAAAATTCCGGGAGCCACGCCTAATCCAGCGTCCTCGCAAATCTGTCGATCGAATTTACTTATACCAAGCTGGGTGAATTCGCCCCGGAACTTAAAAGCTTCGCAGTTCCTTCGCGCGACCAATCCACTAAGGACAATGCCCTTCGCTCGCGTCCATCTGTAGAACTGTTTCTCAGCAGCTTGATAGCTTCCAAGATTGAGCAGTCTGAGAAGCGTTGACGTTGAAAGTTTCCCCCTGCCCAGATTGAAAGTAAAGGAAACCAGTGCACCGAATTGATCGTCCGTTAAGTCGACTTCCACGAGGTCCTGAACTGCAGCGCGCGCATCTAAGGTGTCTGCAAGAAGGATCCGTTCTCCTTCTGAAATGGAAATACCATCTTTAAACTCTCCAAGCTCGATTTCTTCGCAGGACTTTAGAGCAAGAAGATGCCCAAAACCTATTGTGCAGTACCCCACGGCATCGTTGTACGGTTTCTCACGCCAGCCTTCGAACTGCTTGATCAGGCCGAGTGCCAAAGGCGTCAATGGACGCGCTTGGGCTTCTGTCGGCGCTACACCTAGAGTTCCACCAAGTCTTTCAACTTGAATCCCTGAGGGGAACTCATCCTGCACCATCTCGTAACTTTGCGCGGCGACAATCGATCCGGAAAAAATGAGAAAATTCAATGAAAGCACCAATAATTTCATCTAATGACTCCAACTCAAAAAATAGCAGCGTGCTTAAGAAAACAGCAGCGTACTAAGACGCTCCTCGCGAGAAGGATAAAACCACAAGGTATTTCGCGTAAAGCCTACGAAGCTATTCTAACAAGACGCGACCGACTCCACGTGCGCTACTTGAAGGCGGCTTAGCACCTGGAGCCCGCCTGCTAACGTCGCCCGCCTCGCGGACGATCACCGCCCGGAACGCCCTGCCCGACCCGCCGCTCCAGCTCCGCGAACACCGTTTCCATCGCCGGGCGCAACGCGTCGAGGGAAGGCTTGACGTAGCGCCGCCCCGTGATCGTTGGAGGGGTGTGGTTCAGGAGGCGCCCGACCACTTCCTCCAAAACGCCTGCCTCCATCGCGACCGTCGCGAAAGTCCTGCGATGCGCGTGGGGCGACCAGGTGATCTGCGCGGGCTGGTTGATGTGCCCTGCCCTCGCCCGGCGCGAGGGGAAGACCCACTTGCGACCGATCCCCCGCGCCGGCGCGAGTATCTCGTGGTGCCCGGGCAGGATGGGCAGGTCAAAACTGCGCCCGTTCTTGGTCATCGGCAGGTGAATATGGTCCTCGTGGACGTGCTTCCATTCCAGCGACAAGGCTTCCGTACGGCGCAAGCCCGTGAAGAGCACCAACCCGTAGAACACGCGGTGCAGGGGATTGCCCAGCGCCGCGACCTCGCCCCTCCAGAACGCGAAGTCGTCGATGATCTCGCCGGCGGGAGCTTCCACGAACCACTCGATCGCCACCGTCGGGCACTCCGGGAGGTCATGGGTGCGACGCGCGTGGTTGTAGACCGTTCGGAAATACCGCAGCAGGTGGTTGGCCGCGGACGGCGTTGCGCCGAGGGCCGCGTGGCGCTGGGCGACCATGGGCTTGGTGATCTCGTCGAGCGGCAGGCGCATCCAGTCCGCGAGGTGCCGCTCGAACAGGCGCCGCAGGCTCTTGCGGTGCGCCTGCGAGCGCAGGCGCGGGCGGTCGAGGTAGCTGTCCATGGCGTCGCCCAGCGTCGGCGCGTCGAAGGCCAACCTGCGGCCGGCCCCCTTGCTCCATTCCAAGGCGTATCCCAGCGCGGTTTGCCGCGCCACGCGGGCGCGGATCAACGGGTAGCGGCCGATCAAGATGCGCTTGGTTTGCCCGGCCACGTCCTTTTGGAAATACCAGGTCTTGGCCCGCTTGCCGACGAAGAGACCGAGCCCCTTGACCTCGTTGTCCCAGCACTTCGCCGTGCCCGTTTGCGGGTGGGAAAGGTTGCGCGCGAAGGTCTCGGTGAGCTTGGGCATGCTTTGCAGGTTTTTTGCAGGAACTAGGTGGAAGAACCTTACATCCACGGGAACGCATCTGACAAGCAAAAGTCAACGAAAAGAATAGCTTGGAATTGATTGAAATCGAGAAGAAAGACGGAAAGATAGCTTGGAAGGCTCTTATGATACCATTTCACCATACCCGCTCAGAGGAGTTCACGACTTATTTTAAGGCAAGTTTGCCGTCAAGAGACGAATGCTGCGAACCGTGCAAACTCGGCAGCCGCGCCCCCGCAATCCACAGCCCACAGCGCCGCGTGCCGATTGCGCCGGCGCACCACGCCCCGTAGATTGCCGCCAGACAGCACCAGCAAACACGGGCGCGACCACGCCACAGCAGTAAAGCAAGGAAAACTATGAGCAATCTTGCGGATCTCGACCTCGGGCAACTCACAAAAGCCCTGTCAGACAAAGATATTTCCGCACCGGAACTGATGCAGGCCTGCCTTGACCGGATTGCCGCGTGCAACCCTTCGGTCAACGCCATCGTCAACCTGCGCCCCCATGATGACCTGATGGCGGAGGCTGCAAATGCGCAGAGCGACACGCCCAAGGGCCCTCTGCACGGTATCCCGATCGCCGTAAAGGATCTCGTTGACACCAAGGGGATCCGTTCGACCCATGGCAGCCCGATTTTCAAGGATTTCATACCCCGGACGGACGATCTTCTGGCCAGCCGCCTGAAAGACGCCGGCGCCATCATTATCGGCAAAACCAATACGCCCGAGTTCGGCATCGGGTCGCACACCTACAACCCCGTGCACGGCCCCACCTGCAATCCCTATGACCTGTCCAAATCCGCGGGCGGATCCAGCGGCGGGGCGGCCGCGGCGCTGGCCACGGGTATGATGGCGGTGGCCGATGGCTCGGACATGATGGGATCGCTGCGCAACCCCGCGGCCTACTGCAATGTCTACGGGTTCCGCCCCAGCTTTGGTCTGGTGCCGCGCGAGCCGGGCGGCGAAACCTTCGCCCACCAGATCTCGACCGCCGGACCGATGGCCCGTTCGGTCGAGGACCTCGCGGTTTTGCTCGACGTCCTCAGCGCCCCTGAGCCGCGCGTGCCCCACAACCTCGCCCACGCGGCGCCTTTCGCGGGCAACCTTCAGGCCGATATAAAAGGCAAAAGGATCGGGTGGTTGGCAGACTGGGACGGCTACCTGCCCGTAGAGCCGGAAATCCTTGATCTGTGCAGCGCGGGGCTGCGTGTGTTCGAAGAGCTTGGCGCGGAAGTGGAGCCAGTCCGGATCCCGTTTGATCCCGCCGAGATTTGGGCCTCATGGACGACGCTGCGTCACTGGGCCATCTCGGGAAATCTCGGAGCGCATTACACGGATCCCGCCCAGCGCGATCTGCTCAAACCCGAGGCAATCTGGGAAATCGAAGGCGGGCTCGCACTGTCTGCTCTGGATATTCACAAGGCCAGTGTGACCCGGTCGCGCTGGTTTGCCTGTCTGGCCGAGATGTTTCAACGCTACGACGCGCTGGTTCTGCCCTCGGCGCAGCTTTTCCCCTTCGACGTGACCCTGCCATGGCCGTCCGAGGTCGCCGGACGCAGAATGGACACCTACCACCGCTGGATGGAGGTCGTCGTACCCGCGTCACTGGCGGGCATCCCGGCGCTGAGCGTGCCTGTGGGCTTTGGCGCGGCCGGTCTGCCCATGGGCATGCAACTGCTCGGACGACACGGCAATGATGCCAATATCCTGACACTGGGCGCGGCCTATCATGACGCAACGAAATGGCCCGGGCGGGGTAAGCTCGACCCGAAGGCCACGGCCTGAGGTTTTGGTGCCTGCGTATATTGTTTTTTAAGCCATTTTGGGCCATCTTCTGTGCAAACAAAAACACGAGCAGATAGAAAACAAGCAGAATACGGGGCCCCCATGAAGCGTATTGCCATTCTGGCACTCACCTGTCTTTGCACCACACTGCCGGCCCATGCCGGCAAGATCGAGAACGCCTGCCTCAAGTCGGACCGTGATCAGGCCTCCAGACAGCTTTGCGGCTGCATTCAGGAAGTCGCGGACCTGACCCTTGGAAAATCGGATCAAAAGGTTGCCGCGGGGTTCTTTGCCGATCCGCACCGTGCGCAGGAAATCCGTCAGTCCGATCGCAAAAGCCATGAAGAATTCTGGCAGCGCTACAAGTCCTTCACATCGACCGCAGCCGATTACTGCCAGTAGACGCGCCATCGCGCCCCCCGTTACCGGACCGTGAAAGCAAATCATCGCGCCGCGGGCGCGCTTGCCCATTGTAGCCCTCAGGCCAAGGCCCTAATGTGCGCCGAAATTGCCTGAGGAGGAAATCACATCATGTCCGATACTGAGAGCTACGGCTTCGACACGCTGCAAATTCACGCCGGCGCCCGGCCCGATCCGGCCACTGGCGCGCGCCAGACCCCGATCTACCAGACCACCGCTTATGTCTTCCGGGATGCCGAGCACGCCGCAGCTTTGTTCAACCTTCAGGAAGTGGGCTACATCTATTCGCGCCTGACCAACCCGACGGTTGCGGTCTTGCAGGAACGTATCGCAACGCTGGAGGGCGGTGTCGGCGCGGTCTGCTGCTCGTCAGGACACGCAGCCCAGATCATGGCGCTCTTCCCGCTGATGCAACCGGGCTGCAATATCGTCGTGTCGACCCGTCTTTACGGCGGCACCGTCACCCAGTTCAGCCAGACGATCAAACGCTTCGGATGGTCGGCGAGATTCGTCGATTTCGACGATGAGGCCGCGGTCAAGGCCGCCATCGACGACGACACCCGCGCCCTGTTCTGCGAGTCCATCGCCAACCCCGGCGGCTATATCACCGATCTCGACGCGATCAGCGCGATCTCGGACGCCGCCGGCCTGCCGCTGATCGTCGATAACACCTCCGCCACGCCCTACCTGTGCCGCCCGATCGAGCACGGCGCGACGCTGGTGGTGCATTCCACGACCAAATATCTCACCGGCAACGGCACCGTCACCGGCGGCGCGGTCGTGGATTCGGGCAAATTCGACTGGAGCGCGTCGGACAAGTTCCCCTCCATGTCAGAGCCGGAGCCCGCCTATCACGGCCTGAAGTTTGCCGAGACCTTCGGCCCGCTCGCCTTCACCTTCCACAGCATCGCCGTCGGTCTGCGCGATCTGGGCATGACCATGAACCCGCAGGCGGCCCATTACACGCTGATGGGGATCGAAACGCTGTCGCTGCGCATGGAGCGTCACGTGGAGAACGCCTCGAAGATTGCCGACTGGCTGGAGAAGGACAGCCGCGTGGATTACGTCACCTATGCAGGCCTCAAATCCTCGCCCTATTATGACCGCGTCGCAAAGATCTGCCCGAAGGGCGCGGGTGGCCTGTTCACCTTCGCTGTGAAAGGCGGCTACGAGGCCTGTGTGAAACTGGTCGACTCGCTTGAGATCTTCTCGCATGTGGCCAATCTCGGCGACACGCGCTCGCTGATCATCCACTCCGCTTCCACGACGCACCGCCAATTGACGGTCGAGCAGCAGGAAGCTGCAGGTGCAGCCCCCAACGTGGTGCGCATCTCGATCGGGATCGAGGACGCAGACGACCTGATCGCGGATCTCGATCAGGCCCTGTCAAAAGCCACGTCCTGACGCAAAGCCCCGGCGGTCCTAATACACCGCCGGGGCCTTTTGAGCGGCGTGTCTACTCTTCGATTTCGTAGACCAGCGTAACGCGCGCGGTCAGTGTCAATTCGCCTTGTGCGATCGGAACCGCATCACTCATCGCTTCCATACTGGCGCGCGCCATCGGCATGGGGGGCGGCACCATTCCGGCCTCGCTGATCGTCACCAGACGCCCCAGTTCCACACCCGCTGCATCTGCCAGAAGCTCTGCCTTGTGCCTTGCGTCCTTGACCGCCATTTCACGCGCTTCGTCCATCAGGGGCGAGGCATCGGCAAACCCGAAGTTCAACCCGCGGAAGGTATTGGCGCCGCTGGCCACAACCTTGTCGAGAACGACCCCCAGATTGTCGAGATCACGGATTCTGGCCGTGACAAGATTGGAGGCCACGTAACCGGTGATCTCGTTGCGCTCGCGCCCGCCTTTTTTCACGTAAGTCCATTGCGGATTGAGCGAAAGCTGGCTGGTCTGCAGATCGCGGTCTTCAATTCCCATCGCCTTCATCTCTTCGAGAAGCTTCCGGGTGCTCTCATTCACGACCGCAAGCGCGGCCATCGCGGTTTTGTCTTCATGGCTGACGCCCATCGTAATCGTCGCCATATCGGGCGTCTCACTGCTGCGCCCCTCGCCCGAGACCGTGATCCGCCCCGCATCCTCGGCAAGGGCGGGAAACGCGAGGCCAAGGCAGATGAAAATCAATCCAAGGTACTTCATTCGCACAATCCTTTTTCATCGCTTTTCCACAAGCCTAGCGAAGCCTTCGGCATCGCGCCATGACCATTCGTCTTGTCCTTTCTCTGATCTTTAATCTGGGTTATGTAGAGAGGCGCGCAAAGAAGGTTTTTCCTCCCTTGCGCGGGATCGTGGGCTGATACATCTGGAAATGAACTCGAATTTCGCTTTGGACCTTTCGGAGGACGGGATCGTCCTGTTGCACCGTGCCACGACGGAAGCGGACTGGAGTCCTGTCGCCAGTGTCTCCCTCGATTCAGAGACCCTTTCCAGCGACCTCGACGCGTTGCGCCTGACCGCGGAAGCGCTTGAAGGCGAGGCGTTCACAACCGAGCTGATCCTGCCCGAGTCGCAGCTGCTCTACGCCACGGTTTCCATTGAAAACGATGTAGAATCGGACGTTGAGGCCGCTCTCGTACAGCGCACGCCTTACGCGATCGAAGAGCTCTGTTACGACATCGACGGCACCGGACCTGAAGTGCGCATCGTCGCAGTCGCGCGTCAGACATTGCGTGAGGCGGAAGAGTTCGTCGCCCCCTATAACCTCAATGCCGTGGCCTTCACCGCCCGACCCGATCCGGCACTCTTTTCCAGAGCCCCGAACCTCGGGACAGTGGAAGGGGCACTCGCCGCCCCCGCCCCGGAGAGCGGCACGGATGCGCCTGCATCCGCCGGTGAGACGCCGCCCGACAGCCCTGATACGCCCCCGCAGGATGCCTCCCCGGACGACGCACAGCCAGACGTTGCGCAGAAATCCGCCGAGCCTGAGACCACCGCACCGGGCTCAGGGTTCACGACCGCACGCAAATACAGCAACGCGGCTTCAGCCGAGACGGCCGGCACGTCCCTGTCGGACGTGCAGAGCCGCATTGCACTCGGGCGGCCGGACACGCCCGCCAGACCCGCGCCCCGCAAGGCGATCAGACCGGAAAAGCCGAGCGCCTCGATCATCGTGAATGCCCCCAATCCGGTTCCGGTGATCCCGCCCCCGCCCACCTCCGCGGCAAGACCGAACGCGGACGATCCGGCTCAAAAGCCCGTTGCCAGAGACCCGATTGCCGAACTGGCCGCCCGTCAGACCACGTCAGGCCCGCCGCCGGTCGTCCTGTTTCTGGCCTTCGCATCGCTTGTCGCGATCCTCATCATAGGCGGCTACGCGACCGGCTATCTGGGCGGCGCACCGAGACAGGTCGAACTGGCAGCACCTGCGCCCGACCCCGACCCGCCCGCCTTGCCCGAAACGGCAACGTCGCAGGCAGGATTGAGGTCCGTTGACGCCGGCGCGCCTGACAGCGTCACGATCGAGACTGCGGCGGACCCCAACCCCGTCAATGCCAAGCCCGAACTCCGCACGCCGGCCAGAAACCAGGACATGATCGCAGCGCCCGCACGGCCAGCGCCCTCCAGCACCACGCAAGACGCCGCTCTGGCGCCGCGCGACGCACAAAAGCAACCGGGCGCGGAGGAAGCGCTGGACCTTGCCGCCTCTGAATTCGTCGGGCCGATGAGCGCAACCCGGGCGGCGACAGCTTACGTCGCCACGGGGATCTGGCAAAAGGCGCCGGAATTGAGCAATGGGGCCCGCCCCGCGACGCTCGATGGGCTCTACGTCGCCTCGCTGGATCCGAGCCTTGCCTTCGAGGACCCGCCGGCGCTGCCCGTGTCCCCGGGCAGAAGCGACCGGCTTTTGAATTCGATCACCAGCCCGCCGCCGGCAGGAACCGCGTTTGATCTCGACCCGCGGGGTCTGGTCAGACCGACACCGGACGGCGCTTTGAATGCAAACGGCATCCCGATCATTGCAGGGCAACCGCCCATCGCGGCGATCCAGCGTCCCGAAGGCCTTGTTGTAGAACAAGCCCTGCCGGTCGATCAGAGGCTCGCGGCGTTCAAGCCCCAGCCCCGTCCCGACGGTCTGATCGAGACGCGCGAACGCACGCTGTTTGGAGGACGGACCCGCTCAGAACTAGCCGCGATCCGCCCCGAAACCAGACCGGAAAACTCGCGCGCCTTCAACGAAGCCATTGCCAATGCGATCGCGGAGGCCAGCGTTCAGTCCGCGCTTAATTCTGCGGTTCTCGGCGGGCTCACCAGCCTCAAGCCGGCGCAGCGCCCCGCCAATATTGAAAGACTGGCGGCACGGGCCGCGCGAAATCAGGGCGGAACGGATATCAATCAGGCGGCAGGCGCATCGACCGCCGCACTCACGCGGGCACGCGGACCGGCTGTGGCGCGCAACAGCCGCGCAAACCCAACGGGGCCGATCTCGGCCTCGGTGGCGCGGGCCGCAACCGACAACAACGCGATTAGCCTCGGATCGGTCGCACTTGTCGGGGTGTTCGGAACGCCCTTCAACCGTCGCGCCCTCGTGCGCATGCCCAATGGTAAGTTCAAGAAGGTCTCCGTCGGGGATCGGGTTGACGGCGGCCGCGTTGCAGCCATCGGCGAGGCGCAGCTCCTCTACCAGAAGGGCGGGCGCACCGTGACGCTGAACATGCCCAAGGGCTAGCCCGCCGCGGCGCGCCGCACAGGTCTGCTCAGAGTTGTGCGTTGACCCGGCGCACGGTTTCAATGCGTTGCGCATTCGGCGGGTGGGTGCCGAGGAACCGATCCCCGGGATCGGGGATCCGTGTGAAGAACTGCGCACCGCGCACCGGATTATACCCCGCTCTGCGGGTGATAACGGTGCCGAGCGCGTCCGCTTCCAGCTCGTTTTCCTTTGAGAAGACCCGCGCGCCCACGCTGCCGCCGATATCCTGCCCGATATTGGCGTCGATCCCCAGCGTCGAGGCAAGGATACCGCCGATGATCGCGCCCCCCACGGCCGATTGCTGCTGGCGGACCAGATGCCGTTCGATGTGGTGCGCGGTTTCATGGCCCAACACAAAGGCCAGCTCGTCACGGTTGCGCGCGTCGGCAATCAGTTTCTGAGTGAACCCGATCACCGGGCGGCCGGACCGGTCGAGTGTCTGGTAGGCATTCGCCGGCAATTTCGGATTGGGATCGACCACGATCTTGAAATCACAGTTCAGGTCGGGCGCGCGTCTGCGACACTCCCGTTCGGCCACAGGCTCCACCGATCTGACAACGACTGAGAAGTTGCGCGTGGCCACTTCGTTCGACACCCGCGGCGGGGCGGGTTGCGCTGCAGCCGCGGGTCTGGTCTGGGCCGGCGGCGGCGCGGTGGTGATCTCGCAAGCCGCCAAAGCCATGATCATCCCAAAAGCCAGAATGCTTCTCATGCCAAATGCTCCTTGCCTCTTTGTGGTCCCTGCTCCTCAATCTAAGCATCTGAAAGCGGGACGCCAAGCCACACTGCGCCGTTCGGCGTTTTCATGTTTGCCAATTCGGCGGATCGCTGCTTTTCTCGGGGCAAAGCACAAAGGGGCCGAGAAATGTTTACCATCGAGCATGAGTTTGACGCGACAGTCGTGACACTGGTGGACGAAGGCACGCCCCATCTCACGGAAGATGTCACGATAAATGCGTTCGAAGATTGCGTCACGCTCGAGCAAATGGACCCCGTAACCGACCGGCTGCAACGCGTCACCCTGTCGATGGTCCAGATTCGGGACCTCGCTGCGGCGCTTGACCTGCCCGAGGGCACCTACAGGCTGCGCAAACGCTGAGAGCCTGTCGATACACAGGCGCGGGAGACAGAAGATGAGCACGGCATTTTTCAGCGATGAACGGTGTTTCTGGCACGCCGGCGGCGATTACGCCTTCACCTTGCCCCTTGGCGGGCTCGTCCAGCCACTGGCCGCGGGCGGGCTGCCGGAAAACCCCGAAACAAAACGCAGGCTGAAGAACCTGATCGAGGTGACCGGCCTGATCGGGGACTTGCGCGTTCAGAACTCCGAGCCCGTCAGCTGGGAGGATCTTGCACGGGTCCACCCGGAGAGTTTTCTTCATAATTTCAAGAGGATGTCTGACGCGGGCGGAGGCGAACTCGGCCTGCGGACGCCTTTCGCACAGGGCGGCTTCGAGATGGCCAGCCTGTCCGCGGGGCTTGCCAAAGGCGCGCTCTACGCCGTGCTCGAGGGGCGCGCGCAAAACGCCTACGCCTTGTCACGCCCACCCGGACATCACTGCCTGCCCGATTTCCCCAACGGCTTCTGCCTGCTGGCCAATATCGCCATCGCGGTCGAGGCCGCGCTGGCCGAGCGTCTGACGGACCGCGTGGCGGTGCTCGACTGGGACGTGCACCACGGCAACGGCACCGAGGCGATTTTCTACGACCGCGACGACGTTCTCACGATCTCGCTGCATCAGGAGCGGAACTATCCGCTGGATACGGGCGATGCGACGGATACCGGTGTCGGTGCGGGGACCGGGTTCAACATGAACATTCCGCTGCCGCCCGGGGGCGGGCACGCGCTTTACCTCGATGCGATGGAGCGTCTGGTGATCCCCGCCCTTGAACAGTTCCGCCCCGATGTCATCATCGTCGCCTGCGGCTATGACGCGGCCGCAGTGGACCCGCTGGGCCGCATGCTGGCCACCGCAGAGACCTTTCGCGCCATGACCGCGATGACGATGGAGGTCGCCTCGGACCTCTGCGACGACCGTCTCGTTCTGGTGCACGAGGGCGGGTATTCGGAAGTCTATGTCCCGTTTTGCGGCCATCACGTGCTGCAGCAATTGTCAGGAAGCGCCATCACGGCACCCGACCCGCTGGGCGAGACATTCGCGGCCCGCCAGCCCTCTGCCCGTCTGGCCGCGATGCACGAGGCGCTGGTTACCGATCTTTGCGGCCACTTTTTCTGACGACCTTTCCCCCGCGGGCGCCACACGGCAAGACCGCAAGAAATATTCTGCGCCGCAGAATGCGCGTTGACTCCGGACCGGTCGGTCGGCACTACTTTTGGTGACTTCTCAACAGCGGGGTTCCCATGAAAAAACTATATGGCAGCGCGGCAGAGGCTCTGGACGGCCTCTTGCATGACGGCATGTTCATTGCCGCAGGCGGATTTGGCCTCTGCGGCATTCCGGAACTTTTGTTGCAGGCCATCAAGGAGGCCGGCACCAAGGACCTGACCTTCGCCTCCAACAATGCGGGCGTGGACGATTTCGGCATCGGGATTCTCCTGCAGACCCGTCAGGTCCGAAAGATGATCAGCTCCTATGTCGGCGAGAATGCCGAGTTCATGCGCCAGTATCTGTCCGGCGAGCTTGAGCTGGAATTCAACCCGCAGGGCACGCTGGCCGAGCGGATGCGCGCCGCCGGCTGCGGCATCCCCGGTTTCTACACCAAGACCGGCGTCGGCACCGTGATTGCCGAGGGCAAGGAGCACAAGGATTTCGACGGCGAGACCTATATCCTCGAGACCGGCCTGTTCGCGGATCTCTCGATCGTCAAAGCGTGGAAGGCCGACGAAACCGGCAACCTGATCTTCCGCAAGACCGCGCGCAACTTCAATCCGCCCGCCGCAATGTGCGGCAAGGTCTGTGTGGCCGAGGTCGAGGAGATCGTTCCCACCGGTTCGCTTGATCCCGACCATATCCACCTGCCGGGGATCTACGTGCACCGCCTTGTTCAGGGCACGCACGAAAAGCGCATCGAACAACGCACCATCAGGGAGGGCTGACACCATGGCTTGGGACCGCAATCAAATGGCTGCCCGCGCAGCGCAGGAACTGCAGGACGGATGGTATGTGAACCTTGGCATCGGCATCCCCACGCTGGTGTCGAACTACATCCCCGAGGGCATCGAGGTCACGCTGCAATCGGAAAACGGGATGCTTGGCATGGGCCCGTTTCCCACCGAGGCCGAACTGGACCCCGACCTGATCAACGCCGGCAAGCAGACCATCACCGAATTGCCGCAAACCGCCTATTTCGACAGCGCCACGTCCTTCGGCATGATCCGCGGCGGCAAGATCGCCATGGCCATTCTCGGCGCGATGGAAGTGGATGAGAAAGGCGATCTGGCCAACTGGATGATCCCGGGCAAGCTTGTCAAAGGCATGGGCGGCGCGATGGATCTGGTGGCCGGTGTCGGCCGCGTGGTTGTCGTGATGGATCACACCAACAAGCATGGTGAAAGCAAGATCCTGAAGAAATGCACCCTGCCCCTGACGGGCAAGGGCGTCGTCGACCGGATCATCACCAATCTGGGTGTGCTCGACGTGACCCATAAGGGGCTTCATATCGAAGAACTGGCCGATGGGGTGACGCGCGAGGAACTGATCGCGGCCACCGAAGCGACGATCGTCTGAGCCGGACCGAACAGCAGAGTGACGGTGGCCATAGGCGCGATGTGCCGGCCACCGGCGCCAGAGGTGGCTGACCCGCTTGGGATCAGGCGGTCCCGCTGCAACTCCGGTCAGCCGGGCGTCTGAAGTCCGAGGACAAGAAAGAGGATGCTGGCGACGATCAGGGCCACGCCCGCGATCTCGCGCCAGTGGCTCTTTTCGCGGAAAACAAAGATCGAGGCCCAGAAGGTGAAGACCAACTCGATCTGGCCGAGCGCTTTCACATAGGCCGCGTTCTGCAGCGAAAACGCCACGAACCAGCCGATCGAGCCGAGCATCGAGGCAATGCCAAGCGGCGTTGCAACGCGCCATACGGCCAGCACACGCCCGATTTCACCCGGCTCCCGCCACCTCAGCCAGACCAGCATCACCACGACCTGCCACGCGGTCACGACCGACAGGGTTGTCATGGCCGCGAGAAAGGGATCACCCACACCCAGCTCCAGCAAGGCGCCGCGGTAGCACACCGCCGAGACCCCGAAGAGAAGCCCCGCCCCGAGGCCATAACCGGAGGCCGCATTGAACAGACGTTTGCGCAGGGCGACGGCTTCGCCCCCCGCCGGCGGATCCGAAAGCAGTATGATACCTGCGAACCCCAGCAGGATCGCAAAGACCGCGATCGGGGCCACGCCTTCGCCCAGCACGACCAGACCGACCACGGCCGTCAGGATCACCTCGCTTTTCTTCAGGGCGATGCCGACCGTGAAATTTCGTTGTGCAAAGAGGGCCACGACGCATGCGGTCGCGAGGATCTGGGCCACGCCCCCGCTCAGCGCGAACTGGAAGAAGCGCCCTGACAGGGACGGGGGTTCCACCCCCGATATCCGGACATAGACCCACAGCAGCATCGCCACCAAGGGGGCCGAATAAAGAAACCGCGAGAAGGTCGCGCCGCCTGTGGAAAGCTGCGTCGCCTTCAGGTGCTTTTGCAGCATGAACCGCAGGTTCTGCATGAAAGCGGCAAAAATCGTGACGGGAATCCACAGGCTCATGGCTCCAGCCATGTCACGACATGGCGGGCAGGTCTATCCCCGACGCCACAGAGGATGCGCCACCGGATCTTTGCCTTTCAACAGGTAGGTCCGGAAAACAGCCCCGTAGGAGGGAAAGTAGTATCCCTCGTTACAGGCCAGAAAGCGGGCTTTGTGGGCGCGGTAGAGCGCGGGCAGACGAAACCACGCGACCCGCGGATGCATATGGTGCACGACATGGTAGTTGTTGTTGAGAAAGACGAACCCGAGCGGCCCCCGGTCTTCGATAATCACGGTCCGGCCCCGCGCCTTTTCATGGGCCTGATGCTCGAGAAACGTCCTGATCTTGAGAAGCGACAGCGCAAGGTAGGCCGCGACCAGATAGGCCCAGATCGGCATGGTGCCGGTCCATATCAGCCAGGCAATCACGAGCAGACAACCCGGTATGTGCAGGGCCCAGCCCATCGCGACAGAGCGGTCGCCCTGCCGGATCAGCCGCAGATCCTCCAGCATGAAACGGTGTTGCGAGATCAGCGGACCAAGCAGCATCCGGCCCAGCAAGGTGTTGTTCGCCCTCAGGGACAGTTTCAGGACGCGCGGCAGACGGTCCCAGTCGCCGGCGTCCATGTAGTTTGATTCCGGATCGTCATAGGGGTCTGTGAGGATCGCATCGGTATGATGCGCCAGATGCGTGGCACGGAACCTCTGGAAAGGAATGAAGAGGTTGAGCGAGGGAAACACGAGCGCCTCGTTGAGATGCCGGTTCGCAAAAGGGTGTCCGTGGATGATCTCGTGCTGGAGCGACGATTGCAGAGCCGCCGCAAAGGCTGTGACCGGTATCGCCAGCCAGAGGCTGATCGTGGCCAGATAGGTCGTGGCAACGGCCCACACCCCGTAACACAGGACCAGAACGGCCAGCGTCGGCCATTCCGTTCGCGACAGAAAACTCCTGACTTTCCCCGACAGCATGCGATCAGTCTAACGCAAGACACCCGGGAAAATCGCACTAAAAACGAACAGACCATGCCGTTTTTCATGTGCAAGCGCGGTTTATTCAGAGTTTGGGATCGGGGTTTTCCGTGTGCCCGTCGACGGCAATCACCTGCCCAGAGACCAGCCGCGCGGCGTCACTGGCCAAAAATACGGCCATGTTGGCGACGTCAGAGGCTTCAACGAAGCGCCGCATCGAGGTGCCCGAGGCATATCCTTCGTAGACCTGATCGCGCGACATCCCCTTGGCGGCGGCTTCGCGCTCCAGAACGCCTTCCATCCGCGGCCCTTCGACAGCCCCCGGACAGATCGCATTGGCCCGGATCCCGAAGGGGCCCAGCTCCATCGCCAGAGTTTTCATAAGCCCGATCACCGCCCATTTGGCGGCGGCATAAGGCGCGCGGTTGGGGTAGCCGTAGATCCCTGCGGTCGACGAGGTCAGGATGATGGCGCCCTGCCCCGCCTCCTTGAGCATCGGGGTCGCATGTTTCGCGGCCAGAAACGCGCCTTCGAGATTGACGCTGACGCAGGACCGCCAGTCCTCGAGCGCCACATCCTCGATCCGCGCCGTCGGCCCCGCGATGCCTGCATTGGCACAGAGCGTATCGAGCCCGCCCCATTCCTTCTCAATGGCGGCGAACAAGGAGGCCATCGCCGAGGCATCGCTGGCATCGACCTGCGTGCCCCTCCAACTTGCAGGGATATCGGCCAGTGCCTGTGCGTCGACATCCGTCACCCAGACCCGCGCGCCTGCAGCCTCGAACGCCGCGCCCATGGCCCGACCGATCCCGGAGGCGCCCGCCGTGATCAGGACACGGCCGCTCATCGCCGCCCGACCGCAGCGCCTGCGCCCTCTGGATGTGGCAGGCTGGCATGGGCCCGGGCGATCTCGCCCAGCGTGGCCGCGACCGCATCGGAGGGCACGCAGGCACGCCGCGTCTCGAGGCTCACGTGGATCAGCATATGCTCGCCGGTGGCCAGCAAACGGTCCCCCTCCCGCATTTCGTGGAAGAGGTGCATTTTCTTGCCCTCGCCCAGAAGGCATTGGGTCCGGATCTCGATCCGCGCGCCGGCATGCACCTCGTCGAGATGGCGAATATGCGTCTCGGCCGTGAAGTAGCTCATCCCAGAGGCAATATAGTCGGCGTCACAGCCCACCAGCTCCATGAAAAGATCGGTCGCGTCACCAAAGGCCTGCAGATACTTGGCCTCGTTCATGTGGCCATTATAGTCCGTCCAGTCGAGCGGCACCGCACGGTCCACGGTCACAATCGGCGCGGCAAAATCCGTGGGCATTGTCTTGCGGCTTGTATCCGCCGCCTTGAGCAGCGCCCCCGCCCCCCAATTCTGCGTCTTGAGCGCGCGCATCATCGCCACGAGGTTGTTGTCGCGGATCCGCTCCAGCTCCCGGATCGAATACTGTCCGGACTGCGCATCGGACTGGTCCGCAATCTTGTCGATCAGATCGGGCGTCAGCTCTGGCACATCCATGAGCTTGGTCCACGGCCATTCCAGACACGGGCCGAACTGGGCAATGAAATGCTTCATGCCCGCTTCGCCCCCCGCGATCCGGTATGTCTCGAACAGGCCCATCTGCGCCCAGCGCAGGCCGAACCCGTAGCGGATCGCATCGTCGATCTCTTCCGTGGTGGCGACACCGTCCTTGATCAGCCAGAGCGCCTCGCGCCAGACCGCTTCGAGAAACCGGTCGGCGATATGGGCATCGATTTCCTGACGCACCACCAAGGGCGCCATGCCGATCGCGCCCATGATGTCCTTAGCCCGGGAGACCATTTCAGGCGGCGTCTGCGCAGAGGGCACAAGTTCGACCAGCGGCAACAGGTACACCGGGTTGAACGGATGCGCGACGATGATCTGGCCCGGCCGCACCGCGCCCTGCTGAAGCTCGGACGGCTTGAAGCCGGATGTGGAGGATCCAATCACCGCCTGCGGATCGCAGGCCGATTGCACGGCCTGATAAACCTTGTGCTTCAACGCGAGGCGTTCGGGAACACTCTCCTGAACCCAGCTGGCCCCGTCGACAGCGCTTTCCATGTTGTCGTGGAAACTCAGCGCCCCCTCGTCGGGCATGGCCAGATCGCTCAGCCCGGGAAGCGAGCGGCGCGCATTGGCCAGCACTTCGGCGATCTTGCGCTCCGCCTCGGGATCCGGGTCGAAAACACGCACGTCCCAGCCCATCAGGAGGAACCGTGCGGCCCATCCGCCCCCGATCACGCCGCCGCCGATAATCGCCGCTGTCTGTGTCATCTCTGCGCCCTCTGAGGTCTTGTCACGTCTTGTTGCGTCGGGTGTCCGGCTGGGCTGCGTCACGCAGGCGCGCGCTTGGTCAGGCCCAGCTTGGCGCGCACCTCGGCGGGTCCAATCACCTTCGCACCAAGGGTCTCGACAATCCCGACCGCGCGGTCGACAAGGCTTTCATTGGTGGCCAGCACGCCGCGATCGAGCATCAGGTTGTCCTCCAGCCCGACGCGAACATTGCCGCCTGCAAGAACCGAGGCCGCCACGTAGGGCATCTGGTGACGCCCCAGACCGAAGGCCGAGAACACCCAGTCGGACGGGACATTGTTGACCATCGCCATGAAGGTATTGAGATCGTCCGGCGCGCCCCACGGCACGCCCATGCAGAGCTGGACAAGCGCAGGACTGTCGAGAATTCCATCCTCAACCAGTTGTTTTGCATACCAAAGATGACCGGTATCGAATGCCTCGATCTCCGGCTTCACGCCGAGATCGGTCATCATGCGGCCCATCGCCTGCAACATGCCCGGCGTGTTGGTCATGACATAATCCGCCTCGGCGAAATTCATCGTGCCGCAATCAAGGGTGCAGATCTCGGGCAGGCAATCGGCGACATGGGCCACCCGCTCTTCGGCCGAGATCATGTCGGTGCCGTCTGCGACCGGAAGCGGCTGGTCGGGACCACCGAAAACGATATCACCCCCCATACCCGCCGTGAGGTTCAACACGACATCGGTTTCGCTGTCGCGGATCCGGTCCGTTACCTCGCGGTAGTACTCAAGCTTTCGGGACGGAACGCCCGTCTCGGGATCGCGCACGTGGCAATGCACCACCGCAGCACCGGCGCGGGCCGCCGCAATCGCACTCTCGGCGATCTCCTTGGGAGAGCGCGGCACATGCGGGCTGCGGTCCTGCGTGGATCCCGATCCGGTCACGGCGCAGGTGATGAAAACCTCGCGGTTCATAGTCAATGGCATCTGGCATCCTCCCCTTGTCGCACAAGGGGAACGCGATTCTGGATTGCCGCGCAAGAATGATTTTGACGGCGCGCCAAAAGCGCTGGCGCGACGGCGCGTGTCAGTAGGGCATCGGGTGCGCCTTGTGCACCGCATCGATCGCCGAGACGAGCTCTTCACTCAGCTCGATCTCATCAGAGCCCAGCGCAATCTCGAGCTGTTCCTGTGTCGTGGCTCCGAAGATCGCCGAACACATGAAAGGCCGCGTCCGGCACCACGCAAGCGCCATCTGGCACGGGTCGAGACCGTGTTCCTGCGCCACCGCGAGATAGGCCGAGACACTCTCCCAGACACGGGGTGTGACCCGTCCGCCAAGATTGCCGTTCAGCGCCCTGCGGCTGCCTTCGGGCGTCACATCGCCCGCGTATTTGCCGGACAACAGACCGGCCGCAAGCGGCGAGAATGCCAGCAGGCCGACCTCTTCGTTGACGCAAAGCTCGGACAAGTCGGTGTCGAAGAGACGGCAGAGCAGGGAATATTCGTTCTGAATGGACTGCACCCGCGGCAGGCCGTGCTGCTCAGAGAGGCGCAGCCACTGCGCGGTGCCCCACGCGCTTTCATTCGACAGGCCGAAATGGCGGATCTTGCCCTGATCGACCAAACCCTGAAGCGTGTTCAGACAGGCGGCCATATTGTCCAGCGTCTCCGCCTTGTTCTGGTGCGACGGATCGTAGGTCCAGTTCTGGCGGAACATGTAAGACCCGCGATTGGGCCAGTGAAACTGGTAGAGATCGATATAATCGGTCTGCAACCGGGCCAGCGATCCTTCCACCGCCTGCAAAATCGTCTCCGGCGAAATGGGCGCGCCATCGCGGCAATGTTTCATCCCCTCGCCTGAGACCTTGGTCGCGAGGATCACGTCATCGCGCCGGCCGGTCTTTGCAAACCATGTTCCGATGATGCTCTCGGTCCGGCCCACCGTCTCGGCGCTGATGGGATTGACGGGATACATCTCCGCCGTGTCGATGAAATTGATCCCGCGATCGAGCGCGACATCGATCTGGCCATGGCCCTCCGCTTCGGTGTTCTGGGTGCCCCATGTCATCGATCCCAGACACAGCTCGGTGACCATGAGATCGGTAGAGCCAAGTTTCTTCTTTCGCATGATGCCGCCTTTCGTCTGTTCCCCCATACCTAACGGCGCGGGGGCCGGAGGCAAGCGGGATTTGGGCAGCACCATATCGGGCACCGCCTTGAGAACCACGTTGAGAACCGTCTTGAGAACAAAAATAGAACATCTATACTTGAACCCATGCCCTCCGCCTTGCTCACACGTCACACGCACCACACCCGACCAACGCTCACGGTTCTGGGGGAGGCCGCCCTGACCCTGTCCCGCTGCCATGAAATCTGCGGCCCTGCGCGGCGGAGTTTTGCCCTGATGACAGCGGCCCGAACCACGGGGCCGGTGATCTGGATCCGACCCGGCTGGGTCCCCGAACAGCTCAATCCCGACGGTGTTGTGAACTGGATCAATCCCGGCCGGCTGCTGACGGTCAATGCACGCCGCGCCGAAGACCTGCTGTGGTCGATGGAGGAAGTTCTGCGCTCCGGGGCGGTTGCCCTCGTGGTGGCGGATCTGCCCGCCCCGCCCGGCCTGACCCCCGTGCGACGCCTGCATCTGGCGGCCGAAACAGGCACGGCCGAAGGATCTCATGCGCCGCTGGGCCTTGTGCTTACCCCGGGCGACGGCGGGGCTGCGGGCGTGGAAAGCCGCTGGCACATGGCGCCGCGTCACGCGCCCGGCAAAACGGGTTGGCAGCTGGAGCGTCGCCGCGCCCGCACCGCGCCCCCCGCCAGTTGGCATCTGGAGCAGGGCCGCGGCGCCAAGGAGTTGACGATCACGCCGGCCCCTTCCCAAGCCCCGATCTGACCGCGCCCGACCACTCGAGATCCGCGGCCCATGACAAGAAAAACGACGAAACATCCGAAAACGACACAGATCGTCGAAAACCGCGTTGCGCCAGCCTGACAACCGGTCAACCTGACACCAACCCGTCAGGCAGATCCAATGCGCCTCCTTATTTCCTTCGCCGCCCTGTTTCTCTCGGTGATCCTCCTGCAGCTCAGCTCAGGAGGTGCGGGCCCTCTGGACGCCCTCTCCGGCCTCGCCCTCGGGTTCACCACCGCCGAGGTCGGCATGCTGGGCTCCGCCCATTTCGTAGGGTTTTTTGTCGGCTGCTGGTGGGCCCCCCGCCTGATGGGATCGGTCGGCCATTCCCGCGCCTTCGCGGCCTGTGCGGCGGCGGGTGCGATCGGTCTGCTGGCCCATATGCTGATCATCAACCCCTACGCATGGGCCCTGATGCGGGTCGCCACCGGTCTGTGCGTGGCGGGCTGCTATACCGTGATCGAGGCTTGGCTGCAGGCCAAGGTCACCAACGAGACGCGGGGCCGCGCAATGGGCAGCTACCGGGTCGTCGATATGGGCGCCTCACTGGTGGCCCAGATGCTGATCGGCGTGCTCGAGCCCGCCTCCTACGTCTCCTACAATTTGCTGGCGCTCTTATGTTGCGCCTCGCTCATCCCCCTGACCCTGACCACCGTGCGCCAGCCGAAAACGCCCAGCGCCCCGCGCCTGCGCCCGATGCTCGCCGTCGCCCGCTCTCCCCTCGCGGCAGCCGGCGTCGTGGTCGCGGGCCTTTCGAGCGCCGCCTTCCGGATGGTCGGCCCGATCTATGGACAGGAGGTCGGGTTGCGCCCCGATCAGATCGGCTATTTCCTCGCCGCCTTCGTTCTGGGCGGCGCGCTGGCACAATATCCGGTGGGCTGGCTGGCCGACCGCTATGACAGGCGCTGGGTGCTGATCTGGCTCTCGGTTGCCGCAGTGATTTCCTGCATCTCGACGGTCACGCTGGCGGGTGCCAATACCGGAACCAGCGTGATCATGGCCAGCGCAACCCTCTTTGGCCTGACGACCTTCCCGATCTACTCGGTCGCGGCCGCCCATGCCCATGACTTCGCCTCATCGGAAGAACGTGTCGAGCTGTCCGCCGCGCTGATGTTCTTCTTCGCTCTGGGCGCGATCGCCTCGCCACTGGTCGCCTCGGGCCTGATCGCAGCCTTCGGCCCGTCAGCACTCTTCCTGATGATCGCGCTTGGCCACGTCATTCTGGTCATCTTCGGCCTGACCCGAATGAAAGCCCGCCCGACCGCGACGATCAAAACGCCCTACATCTACGCCCCGCGCACCTCTTTCACGATCGGCCGCCTGCTCGGGCGCCAAAGGGACCGGAAATGAGGCTTCATGTCTCCAGAAAATATCCCCGCCGGAGGCTCCGCCCCTAGAAGAACGCGCCGGGTTCCGCTACAGGATCGCAACGCGTTCAAAGGACCCGATTTCATGGCACGTATTCTGATCACCTCAGCCATTCCCTATATCAACGGGATCAAGCACCTGGGCAATCTTGTGGGCAGCCAGCTGCCGGCAGACCTCTATGCACGCTACATGCGCCACCGGGGCAACGAGGTGATGTTTATCTGCGCCACGGACGAGCATGGAACGCCAGCCGAACTGGCGGCGGCCAAGGCCGACAAGCCGGTGGACGAATTTTGCGCCGAGATGCACCAGACACAGGCCCGGATCGCCGAGGGGTTCCGCCTCTCCTTTGACCATTTCGGCCGCTCTTCCAGCCCGCAGAACCACGCGTTGACCCAGCATTTCGCAGGAAAGCTGGCAGAGGCCGGCCTGATCGAGGAGGTCACCGAAAAACAAGTCTACTCGGTCGCCGACGGCCGCTTCCTGCCGGACCGCTACATCGAAGGCACCTGCCCCAATTGCGGCTACGACAAGGCCCGCGGCGATCAGTGCGAGAACTGCACCAAGCAGCTTGATCCCACCGATCTGATCGAACCGCGCAGCGCGGTCTCGGGCTCGACCGATCTCGAGGTGCGCGAAACCAAGCACCTCTACCTGCGCCAGTCGGCAATGAAAGATCGGCTCGACAGCTGGATCGACAGCAAGACCGACTGGCCCATTCTGACCACCTCGATCGCGAAGAAATGGCTGCACGACGGCGACGGGCTACAGGATCGGGGCATCACGCGGGATCTGAACTGGGGCGTCCCGGTCAAGAAGGGCAACGCGGACTGGCCGGGCATGGAGGGCAAGGTCTTCTACGTGTGGTTCGACGCACCGATTGAATATATCGCCGCTACCCACGAATGGGCCGACGCCCATAGCAAGACCGAAACCGACTGGCTGCGCTGGTGGCGCACCGACAAGGGGGCCGAGGACGTGCGCTACGTGCAGTTCATGGGCAAGGACAACGTTCCCTTCCACACGCTCAGCTTTCCCGCCACGATCATGGGATCGGGCGAGCCCTGGAAGCTCGTCGATTACATCAAGTCCTTCAACTACCTCAATTACGATGGCGGACAGTTCTCCACCTCGCAGGGGCGCGGCATCTTTCAGGATCAGGCGCTGGAGATCCTGCCTGCCGATTACTGGCGCTGGTGGCTGCTGAGCCACGCGCCGGAAAGCTCCGACAGCGAGTTCACATGGGAGAACTTCCAGGCCGGTGTGAACAAGGACCTCGCAGACGTGCTGGGGAACTTCGTCTCGCGCGTGACCAAGTTCTGCCGCTCGAAATTCGGCGAGGAAGTGCCCGAAGGCGGCAGCCTCGGCGATGCGGAACAGGCACTGATCCGTGAGTTGACCAAACGCATCCGCGCCTACGAGGCCCATATGGATGCGATGGAGATCCGCAAATCCGCAGCCGAGCTGCGCGCGATCTGGGTGGCCGGCAACGAGTATCTTCAAAGCGCGGCCCCGTGGTCGGTGTTCAAGACCGATCCGCAGATGGCCGCAGCCCAGATCCGTCTTTCGCTGAACCTGATCCGGCTTTACGCCGTGCTCTCGGAGCCGTTTATTCCCGATGCCGCGGCAAGGATGCTCGAAGCCCTGCAGACCGGGGATGACAGCTGGCCCGACGACGTCGCCACGGCCTTGTCCACCCTGCCCGCAGGCCACGCCTTCACCGTGCCCGATGTGCTCTTCTCGAAAATCACGGATGACCAGCGCGCCGACTGGGCAGAGCGGTTTGCCGGCACGCGGGACTAGGGCTGAAATCGCGGCCTCGTGACTTGACCACGGACCGCTGCGCGTCAGACTGGGGGATATGAAACACATTCCCCTGATCGCGGCGCTCACACTCGCCTCCGGACTGCTGCCAACCGCGGCTCTGGCCGCGTGCCCCGCCCTGCCCGACCGCAGCGCCCGCCATATCGAATTGATGGGTCTTGTCGCCGAGGCATCGGACGAGCAGACCGCACGCGGCCTCAACAACGAGCTTTGGGAAATCTGGACCACGGCCCCCGACGAGATCGCGCAGGAGCTTCTGAAGCGGGGCATGGGCCGCCGCGCCTCCTACGACTTTCTCGGCGCATTGCAGGATTTCGACAAGCTGGTCGAATACTGTCCGGACTATGCCGAAGGCTATAACCAGCGCGCCTTTGTCAACTTTATCCGAGGGGATTATCCGGCAGCGCTCACGGATCTCGACAGGGCGCTGGACCGCACGCCGGACCATATCGGCGCTCTGTCCGGCAAGGCGCTCACCTTGCTGCAAATGGGCAAAACGCGCGAAGGGCAACTGGTGCTGCGCGACGCCCTGAAACTCAACCCGTGGTTGCCTGAACGCTTCCAGCTTGCCCCGCTCCCCGATGCCGAAGAAACAGAGCTCTAGGCACTTTCGCCTTGCAAGATCTGCGGCTAAGGTCCGCCTGTGGCCCGCGTGGTGGAATGGTAGACACATGGGACTTAAAATCCCTGGGCCGTAAGGCCGTGCCGGTTCAAGTCCGGCCGCGGGTACCATCAATTGCCCCCCGATATTGTGCATGTGTCATCCGCACAAAAAAACGCGCCCGGAGGCGCGTCTTTTCTTTGGAGGGTGCGTGTGGTCGCGTCAGGCCGCTTCGGCTTGACTGCGGCGCTCACTCTCTTCGCGCGACAGCGCGACAGAGGTGCGCACGCCGTTGCCAACGAATTCCATCAGGCCAGCGACCACCCGCTCGTTGGGGTCGATGCCAGCGCAGCTGAGAACCTCACGGCCATCGCGGGACCGCGCCCAGCGGGCAATCTGCTCGGGTCCGTTGCCGTATTTCTTGTCATCCGCAATCGCGTCGTCGAGCGCGGCAAGCACAACAGCAGCAAAGAGTTTCCGCGCCCGCTGTCCTTGTTCGAAGTTGAAAGCTGTGCCATCAACGAAATCAGCAGCCATCTCGTCGTCCTTTTATTTTTTGTCTTGTATCTTGGGCGTGGCGGCCTTTCTGACACAAAACATTCGATTCGTCATTGCGTTCTAGATATACCTGCTATGCGTCAGGTGCATAGCCAACTACGGCGTATACCGTATTTAGTCGTCTTGTCCGCCCTTCAAGGGGTAGATATAGGGTGGACCAAACAATGATCAACCTTTTGTCAAGGAAATGACTCAATGCCAAAAATTAACGGTAACGAAATTCGCCCCGGCAACGTTCTGGAACATGCGGGGGGTCTTTGGGCCGCCGTGAAGGTCGACCATGTAAAGCCCGGAAAAGGCGGCGCTTTTGCACAGGTCGAGCTGAAGAACCTGCGCAACGGCTCGAAACTGAACGAGCGCTTCCGCTCGGCGGATAAAGTTGAACGTGTGCGCCTCGAACAGAAGGATCAGCAGTTCCTCTACGAGTCCGATGGCATGCTGACCTTCATGGACACCGAGACTTATGAGCAGATCGAACTGCCCTCCGACATTCTCGGAGAACGCCGCCCCTTCCTGCAGGACGGAATGATCGCCGTGATCGAGTATTACGAATCCGAGGCCCTGAACGCCACGCTGCCCCAGAAAGTGACCTGCAAGGTCGTGGAGACGGAACCGGTCGTCAAAGGCCAGACGGCCGCCAACAGTTTCAAGCCCGCGATCCTCGACAATGGCGTGAAGGTCATGGTGCCCCCGTTCATCGGGCAGGATGAGGACATCATCGTGAACACCGAGACAATGGAATATTCCGAACGCGCGTAACCGTGCGGGGCCTGTGCGCGTTACCGGCGGCGACGCCTGATCGACGGAATTGAGCTTCTGGCATAGCGTGCCTCCGGGTGCGGCGGGTGGCCCTGTGTCCGGTCCCAAAACCGTGGCCCTCCGAGCCGCATCCACAGCGGGATCACCATCACCGCGCCGCAAAGGAAACCCGCGGCATGCGCCCAGTAGGCCACGCCGCCGGTGCTGGGATCCGCCCCGAGGCCACTGAACAGCTGCAATCCGAACCAGATCAGGAGCATGACCCATGCAGGCAGCGCGAAGATCCTGACAAAAATGACGATAATCACGAGGATATCCACCTTGGCCTTTGGAAAGAGCAGCAGGTAGCCTCCCATGATCCCGGCAATGGCCCCCGAAGCGCCCACCATGGGAACATCAGAGCCCGGGCTGGACAGGAACTGCCCCAGAGCCGCACCGACCCCGCAGAGCAGATAGAAGCCCAGATACGGCAAATGCCCCAGCTGCTCTTCGAGATTGTCGCCGAAGATCCAGAGAAACAGCATATTTCCGGCAAGATGCATGATCCCGCCATGCAGAAACATCGAGGTCAAAAGCGTATGCGGATCGCCGCCCTGCCCGACCTCGGCGGGCACCATGGCCCAACTGTCAAAAAACCCTGCCAAGGCGCGCGGGTCGTTGAAAAGCGGCCAGTAGCTGAGAAACACCACGACATTTACGGCGATCAGCCCATAGGTCACGAAGGGCGTTTGCGCTGAGGGGTTGTGATCGCGAATGGGAAACATGCCACGGACGCTGACCGATCGCGCAGGAGGGGTCAAGCACCTGCGCGATCGGTGCTGCGTCTTGCCCTTTACATCCTTGTCCGTTCGCGGCACCCAAGCCTTAGGGAACGGGGAACGCCAATGACCAAGGCCATCATGATTCAGGGTGCAGGCTCGAACGTGGGCAAGTCCATGATCGTGGCCGGTCTGTGCCGCCACTACGCCAAAAAAGGCCTGCGCGTGCGCCCGTTCAAGCCGCAGAACATGTCGAACAACGCGGCTGTCACAGCGGATGGCGGAGAGATCGGTCGGGCGCAGGCTCTGCAAGCGCGCGCCTGCGGTGTCGCCCCGATCACCGACATGAACCCGGTTCTGCTCAAACCCGAGACCGATGTGGGGGCGCAGGTCATCGTGCAGGGGAAACGGTTTGCGACCCTGAAGGCGCGCGACTACGCCTCGGTGAAACCGACCCTTCTGGAAAAGGCGGTCAAGAGCTATGAGCGCCTCTCGCAAGACGCCGATCTTGTCGTGATCGAAGGCGCCGGCAGCCCCGCCGAGATCAATTTGCGCAAGGGCGATATCGCGAATATGGGATTTGCCGAAGCGATCGGCGCGCCCGTGGCGCTGGTTGGCGATATCGACCGCGGCGGGGTCATCGCTCAACTGGTGGGCACCTGTGCCATTCTGCCGCCCGAGGATCGGGACCGGATCGAAGCCTTCGCCATCAACAAGTTTCGCGGAGACGTGACCCTGTTCGACGACGGGCTGACCGAGATCGTGGAGCGCACAGGCTGGACATCTCTCGGGGTCATCCCGTGGTTTGCGGATGCGTGGCGACTGCCGGCAGAAGACGTGATGGACATCGCAGGCTCGGACGGAGGCGCCTTCAAGATCGCCGTGCCGAAGCTGTCGCGCATGGCGAATTTCGACGATCTGGACCCGCTCTCCTCCGAGCCCGGCGTCACCGTCGAGATCGTGCCGCCCGGGCGCCCCCTGCCGGCAGATGCGGCTCTGGTGCTGATCCCCGGATCGAAATCGACCATCGGAGATCTGGAGTTCTTCCGCGCGCAAGGTTGGGACACCGATCTCTACGCCCATGTGCGCCGCGGCGGGCATGTCATGGGGCTCTGCGGAGGATACCAGATGCTGGGCCGCATCATAAGCGATCCGGACGGGATCGAGGGCAATGCGGGCTCGGTTCACGGGCTGGGGCTACTGGACGTGACCACGGTCATGCACCCGCAAAAACGGCTGGCCGAGGTTGCGGGCGCAGAGACCGCAAGCGGCGCGCCCGTACGGGGATATGAAATCCACATCGGCGACACGGGCGGCCCGGATTGCGGCCGGGGCTGGCTGAACATCGCGGGCCACACGGAGGGCGCGGCGTCAGCAGACGGCCATATCAAAGGGTGCTATATCCACGGGCTGTTCAGCTCGGATGCGTTTCGAAAATCGTATCTGTCGCAACTGGGCGGCGAATCGCGCCTACCGGATTACGAGCAATCCATCGAGACCACGCTGGATGCGCTTGCCGATCACCTCAGCACCCATCTGGACACCGAAGCGCTTCTGAAAATCGCACGATAGCGCTGCGAAAAGGCGTCAGTCGAACTCTCTGGCACTCAGCGCGCGCTGGATTTCGCGGCGCACGAGCTTGCGGATGTTGCGTGTGATCCGCTCGCCCATCTCACCGGCCAGTTCCTGCCGCACAACCTTGGCCAGAACGGCCTCCAGAAGTTCTTCATCGACCTCCGACAGATCCGGAAGAGCACGTGTCTCCGGTTCCGATGCCGCCTCGTCCTCAGCCTCTTCGGCTGTGACCTCTTCCGGTTCGTCACTCGGGGCAGGTTCCTCGTCGACCGAAAGCTCATCCGGATCGGGGGAATGCTCCTCAAGATCGTCCTCCTCGGACAACGCCTCTTCCAGACCCTCGATTTCGTCCAGTTCGCCGAGGTCCTGATCCGCAGACACATCATCGTCGTCATCGAGATCGTCATCAAGCGCCTCGACGTCGAGATCTTCGACGGGGCTCTCCTCGGAAACCTCTTCCGACGCCTCTTCAGACGCAGGTGTTTCACCGGATCTGGGAACAAAAAGCACCGTATCCGACGCCGCATCGAGCTGTCCGGAATCCGCGTCGGTGTCGGCACTTGCATCTACGGCTGTATCCGCTTCGGCGTCTGCCTCTGTATCTGCTTCTGTGGCTTGCGGGTCTTCGTCCTGCAGGACAGGCTCCTCCAGCACGTCTTCCGCGCTTTCGGTGCCCTGACCCTCTTCCGGCGCGTCGCGATCGATGCTCCACGCCTCGCTCGTCTCCTCGGACCGGACAAAGACCATCTCGTCTTCATAGTAATCTTCCGGGGCCGAAGCGTCCCACGCGGGAGCGTCCGCGGGTATATCTGCCTCGTCGGCGCTCGCCTCGTCATCGGAGGCCTCAGACGCGGCCTCGGTGTCGTCGGAAAGAACCGAAGACAGGTGCAAGCGCGAGCGGGGCAAATCCCGACCCACCGCATCCTCTGCGGTGATCTCCTCGGATCCGGCAGCGGTCTCGGAACGCTCAGAGTTCCGCCGCAACGCCTGACGCAGGCCTGCCAGATCTATCGCCATCGGATCCTTGTCCAATCCGTTCTCTTCGAGGCTCTCCGCACTCGCGGAGACGCGCAGGTCAGAGGTCAGAACAAGCGCCTCGGGCTCCGCGTCACCGTGACCTTCGGCCTGGTCTTGCGCAGGCGCGTCATCCTGCTGTTCCCGCGCCAGATCTTCTGCTGGCGCGTCCGCGTCATTTTCGTGCCGTACGGGCGTATCAGATACCAATCTACGGATGGAAGACAGTACGTCTTCCACGTCAGTTTTAGGAGCTGAATCCGTCATGCTTGGCCTCGTTCGGGGTTTTCGGAAACCGTAACCCTTGCACCGGCTCAATTCAACAGATCGTTCAAACTGTTAGTTTTTTTGATAGCGCTGCATGATCCGGTCGAGCTTCTTGCCCTCTTTGGACAGCGGAACCGGAGCCGTCTTGACCGCATTGTAATATTCAGCGGGATCGTAACGGCTTACAGGCAGGTTGAGATACTGCGCGGTCAACAGCCCCATGGAGGCGAGCAGACCGTAGGCCTCCGAATAGACCTGTGTCTCGGCGACAACACGATTCGTTCGGGCATCGAACAGCGCCTGCTCTGCATCAAGGACATCCAGCGTCGTGCGCGATCCGAAACGCGCTTCCTCGCGCACCCCTTCAAAGGCCACCTGCGCGGCGCTGATCTGACGATCGCTTGCCGCGACCTGCGCATTCGCCACCGTCAGGCGCGACCAGCTGTCGGACACGGCCTGACGGGTCAGGAGCGTTTGCTGGTTGAGACCGAAGCGGGCCGCCTGCACCTGCGCCAACGCACGGCGGTAGAGCGCCCTGAGCTGGCCGCCCTGGTAGATCGGAACACTCAGGGTCAATCCAACAGACCCGTTATTGTCGATCGTCGAGCTGTGCCCGACACCGGCCTCCAGCGAAACCCGCGGGCGGGTCAGGGCAAGAGACCGCTGCGCGTTCAACTCACCGGCCTTGACCTCATGCTGGACCTGCCGGATCGCCGGGCTGTTCTGAACACCCAGACGTCGCGCCTGCTCGATCGTCTTCGGCAGATTTGGCAGGTCGACCTTCTGGTCCAAGGCTGCGGGCGCCTTGCCCACCGCGAGGCGATAGAACTCGCGCGAAATTTCCAGCTGGCCCTGCGCATCGACCAGCGCGCCACGTGCCTGCGCAAGGCGCGCCTCTGCCTGGGCCACATCGGTGCGGGTCACCTCACCCACCTCAAACCGGTCCTGAGCGGCCCGCAATTCCTGCGTGATCAGGCGCAGGTTGTTTTCACGCAGCGACACGACCCGACCGTCCCGCAGCACATTCACATAGGCCTGAACCGCGTTCAGCAGCACCTGTTGTTCCTGCGACACCAACGCCGCGCGGGTTGCCAGAACGGTTTCTTTCGCAGCCTCCACGGCCAAGGCGGTTGCGCCGGAATCGTAGAGCAGCAACTCAACACCGAGGTTGATCGTGGACGTCAGTGTCGACCGTCCCGGTGTGGCCTGTTCCGACTGCGTCACGGAGCCACCGCCATTGACCTGCGGACGCAGGGCTGAAAATGCGCTGGCAACGTTCTCATCCTCTGCCCGCAGCAGAGCACGGCGTTGCTCGAGAAGGTTCGACGCGTTATAGGCAGACACAAGCGCGGATTGCAGGCTTTCCGAGAGCGCCGGAGCACCGCCCAGAGCGAGCGTGGCAGACAGAAGGATTGGCCTCAGAATTCTCATCTTGCGCACTCTCCTCGCGGCAGCTTCGGGGTCTCGCTCTCTCAGCCTAAAACGTAAAGGCGCGCGGCGCCTCGAAACCCGGCAACACCGGAGCCCCCGCATTGAACTCCATGCGCCACGTTACGTTGCCGTTATGCTTGTAGCCAACACGGCATTCCCCCAGCGCGCCTTCAGCGAACAGGGCCGCAATCCGGCCGCCCTCCTTGAGCTGCGCCACAATGGAGTCCGGCACATGCTCTACCGCGCCTTCGATAACGATCACGTCATAGGGACCATGCTTGGCGTCGCCCTGTGCCAGCGGCGCTTCGATCACCGCGACATTGTCGGCGCCCTGCTCGCCCAGAATGGACTCGGACTCGCGGGCCATCTCGGCGGCTTCCTCGACCGCGACAACGGCCTCCACCATGCGGGCCAGAACGGCGCTTGAATAGCCAAGCCCGGAGCCGATCACGAGAACCATCTCATCGCGCTGCAGATCTAGCGCGTCGAGCATCTTGGCCAGCGTCCGCGGCTCCAGCATCTCGCGCCCGTCGCCCAGATCGAGGTTCTCGCCCATATAGGCCACCTCCCGCTTGGCGGGCGGCACGAAGGCCTCGCGCTTGACGCTCAACATCGCGTCGATGATGGGAAATTTCGTGACATCGGACGGTCGCACCTGGGTGTCGACCATCATGGTCCGGCTTGCTGCAAAGTCGCTCATACTAAACTCACCAGTCTAGTTTCAGTTAAATATCGGTGTGCCATAGAAATATACTTCCGACAACGGCGATCTGGCTTCAGATGCCCTTGCACGCACAATTTGCTTGGTCTAGACAGCAGGCTCTACTTCGGCGAGTTGGCGGAGTGGTGACGCAGCGGATTGCAAATCCGTGTACACCGGTTCGATTCCGGTACTCGCCTCCAATAAAATCAACAGCTTGAACTTTTAGTCCCTCACGTGAAGCGGACTCACCCGGCCCCAATGCGGAATCCGGGCGCGCGGCGCGTGATTTCTGGTCTTGTTTGAACCGGGGAAAAACAACAGAGGCAGAACAGGCGCGCCGTTGCACGGGCGGGATCCCGGTAGAATTACCGAGACGATAATACTGCACCGTATGCATGAGAAGTTGTCTGATCCAGCTCTCCCATTCGCTTCAGCCGCCCCCCTCTTCAGGGTCAGGTTTGGTCAAATTATGTGCGTTATGTGAAAGCGAAAGCGCCCAGACAGGAAGAAATGATGAAATCGGTTACCGATTCGATTTAACCAATAAAACCTCAAAAACATTGTGCCTGAATGAGAGACAATCCGTATACAAAGGCTCAACAGAGATTTACGCAAAATCCCGAATTTTGCAGCTCCGAACACCGGCATCCGAAAGCCCCAAATGTTCGAATTTGGAAAGACACGGCGGGATTCTTCTTTTAAAAACGGCAACTTTTGCAATTCACGATACGGCATCGCGTGCCGTCTTCCGGAACTTCTGCGACGATTTTCCACTCGGTCACGATGCGCCAAAAAAAGACACAATTCTGCCCAAGTTTCCCCTGCGAAAATAAGAAATCCTTGATTTCAATCAACAATTGGGTTGGAGTAAATGCGATAGGATTGTGTCTGAAATGGGGCACAGGTCGCTGCTCTGGTCATCATGCCCGTCGGAACCTGGTCACGGTAATTTTGTTGTTTAGGGGGTCACCATGCAACGCAAGCTGGAAATCTTTACGAAACTGAAGTCGGGTACTGCTGTTGGTCTGCTGGCAGTTGGTTTGATGACGGCCCCAGCAGGAGCGGCCACCAGAATTGCGTTGGGCCCTGGCCCCGAGGACATCTGCAAGATTGGCGAGTTTTCGCCGGCTCTGGCGCGGAGTATCCGCAACCATTCGGAGTTCGACCGGATCCTAGCGTATCTCAGCGAGACCTGCCCGGAACTGGCGCTGCTTTTGACCGAAACAGCCACTGCGAGCATTTTTGGCCCCGCTGGGGCGAACCTTGTCGATGAGGACGCAGAAGAGGACGACGACAGCGACGTCAACGGCGACGATGATGACGACGATGACGACGATGACGACGATGATGACGACGATGATGACGATGACGACGATGATGACGACGATGACGACGATCAAGGCGAAGACGAAGACTAATGCCAACGCAAAGCGCCTGACGATTTCTCGTCAGGCGCTCTGTTTTCTCTGATGTAGATTTTGCTACCGAGGCAGTGACCCCTCAGCAGGCGCGCTTGAGATCAGGCGCGCCGGTCAAGTATCCCGCCCGCCAGAACCGCGACCCACAGATTGGGGGACTTGGGATCCTGCATGCGCAGGAAGGTATATCGCGTCTTCTTCCAGTGCAGCATACGGTTGGTGAGGTTGTCCAAGACATAGTCCCCGGTTTCGGTCCGCAGGACCAGTACGGCATGTGAGTTGCGGCGGCGATCGAGCACGGTGGCAACGAGCAGACGCTCCGGTGGGATTCCCGCTTGAATGAGAAGGCGTTTCTTGAGGAGCGCAAAGTCTTCGCAATCACCACCCCGCCGCGTCGGGAGCGCCCAGACCTCTTCTTTCCGGTACTGGCGGCTATCCGCAATGGAGCGAACGTTGCGATTGACCTGACGGTTAATGGAGCGGGCGATCTTGAGATGGTCCTTGGTGAACGCGGCATTACGGCTCGGCTGCGCACAGGCCCAGCGATAGGTCTCGCACATGTTCCGTGCGCCCATCGGCGCAGCGACAACTTTCCGCGGATTGATAAACGCGGTGGATTTGCTGATATCGGCAAGTGCAGTGCCCGTTGAGAAGGTTGCGGTCACGAGCATGGCGAGGAGACATCCGCCTGCCGTCCGCTTCCAGATCCCGCGCGCCTTGCGCGTATGCTCAAAAGTCTTCTGTTCCATGTTCTGCCTCATGCATTTCAATCGAAACGGCAACGAGGGCAGACATCAGCGGCAGCTTTTGCGCGCAGGAGCGACACTTCGGACAGGAGCGCAGGGGTCCCCCCGCTCATGTGGCAGCGTCATGACTGTCCTGTTCCGATCTCGAAACATTGCTCATGAAGCTCGGCGCGAACCGTGTCCATTTTCGGGCAAGAGTATGATCAGTTCAGGGAACTTTGCTTTCTTTTTGATCAGGCGGCGCCTGCAACAGCGCGGCAATTCACACCTGAACGCAGGCAGAAACCGGGCCGGGCGCAGGGCCATCTATGGCGCAGCGCTGCGCAAGGCACAGCTGCCAGACGCCCCTCTCCCCCCACGCGTGGCGCGCTACATCACGTTCCTGAAAAACCGGAGGCTTCGTCAGCTACACTTCGAGTGGCCGCACGATGCGCAGGTCATGCATCCCTCGACCATGCGCATCTCGTACTGGCCGCAGCTTGGGCAGGCCGGACCCCGTGGGGCCCCGCCGAGATTGACCACGGCCTCCTGAGGGTCTGACTTGAGGCCCATCCCCTCGCCGGCAATGAACCCCGTGGCAATCATGTGTTTCTCGATGACACCACCAATAGCCGCGAGGATGGAGGGGATGTATTTGCCCTGCATCCACGCGCCACCGCGCGGGTCGAACACCGCCTTGAGCTCCTCAACCACGAAGGACACGTCGCCGCCGCGACGGAAGACAGCCGAAATCATCCGGGTGAGCGCCACGGTCCACGCATAGTGCTCCATGTTCTTGGAGTTGATGAAGACCTCGAACGGGCGTCTGTGACCGTTCAGGACAATATCGTTGATCGTGATGTAAAGCGCGTGTTCGCTGTCCGGCCATTTCAGCTTGTAGGTCTGCCCCTCGAGCTGACCGGGCCGATCCAGCGGCTCGGCCATGTAGACGACCTCTGCCCCGTCGCTCTGGCCCGCATCACTATGGAGTTGCTCGGCCACCTCTCCGGGGGCGGCGCTCGACGCCTCGCTCACGCTGAGAACCGATCCGGTGACGGCATTGGGACGGTATGTGGTGCAGCCTTTGCAGCCCTGATCCCAGGCCGCCATATAGACGTCCTTGAAGGCCTCGAAGTCGATATCCTCGGGGCAGTTGATCGTCTTGGAGATCGAGGAATCCACCCATTTCTGCGCTGCCGCCTGCATCCGGACGTGATCCAGCGGGGCCAATGTCTGGGCATTGACGAAATAATCGGGAAGCTCGGCATCGCCATGTTTGTCGCGCCACATCTGCACCGCGTAATCGACGACTTCCTCCTGCGTGCGGGACCCGTCCCTTTGCAGCACCCTGCGGTTGTAGGAATAGGCGAAGACGGGCTCGATGCCCGAACTGACATTGCCCGCGTAAAGACTGATCGTGCCTGTGGGCGCGATGGACGTCAGAAGCGCGTTGCGGATGCCGTGGGTGGCGATGGCGTCCCGCACATCCTCGTCCATATGGGCCATCGTGCCGCTGGACAGGTAGGGCTCGGCGTCAAACAGGGGGAAGGCGCCCTTCTCGCGGGCAAGCTCGACCGATGCCAGATAGGCGGCGCGGGCGATCGTGTGCAACCAGCGCTCGGTCTGCGTCGCGGCCTCTTCGGACCCGTATTTGAGCCCCATCATCAAGAGCGCATCGGCCAGACCGGTCACACCCAGACCGATGCGCCGCTTGGCTTCTGCCTCGCGCGCCTGCGCCTCGAGCGGGAACCTTGACGCGTCGACCACATTGTCCATCATCCGCACCGCGACACTGACCAGCTTGGCCAGCGCGTCGTGATCGAGCGCTGCTTCCTTTTCGAACGGCGCCGTGACAAGACGGGCAAGATTGACCGAGCCCAGAAGGCACGCGCCATAGGGCGGCAGAGGCTGTTCGCCGCAAGGATTGGTCGCCGCGATCGTCTCGCAATAGCTCAGATTGTTGGCGGCGTTGATGCGGTCGATGAATATCACGCCCGGCTCGGCATAATCATAGGTCGCACGCATGATCTTGTTCCACAGATCGCGTGCCTGAACGGTCTTGTAGACCTTCCCGTCAAACACGAGATCCCAGGCCCCGTCCGCCTTGACCGCCTCCATGAAAGGGTCGGTGACCAGCACGGAGACATTGAACATGCGCAAGCGCGCCGCGTCGGCCTTTGCCGCGATGAAATCCTCGATATCGGGATGGTCGCAGCGCAAAACGGCCATCATCGCGCCGCGCCGCGAGCCCGCGGACATGATCGTCCGGCACATCGCGTCCCACACATCCATGAAGGACAAGGGGCCGGACGCATCCGCGGCCACACCGTGCACATCGGCACCCTTCGGGCGGATGGTCGAGAAATCATAGCCGATCCCGCCCCCCTGCTGCATGGTCAGAGCCGCCTCTTTGAGCATATCGAAGATGCCGCCCATGCTGTCGGGGATCGTGCCCATGACAAAACAATTGAAAAGCGTCACCGATCGTCCGGTGCCCGCGCCTGCCACGATCCGGCCCGCGGGCAGGAATTTGAAATCTGCCAAGGCGTCGTAAAAGGCATCTTCCCACTGCTCCGGCGCGCTCTCGACCTTGGCCAAGTCACGCGCGATGCGGCGCCACGTGTCTTCCACGCTGGCGTCGAGCGGCGTGCCGTCCGCCTCCTTGAAACGGTATTTCATGTCCCAGATCTGTTCGGCAATCGGGGTCGCAAATCGGGTCAAGGGAACTCCTCCGGAAAGGCTGTAACACGAGGTTGAGATCGGGCGCAGAAGGCCTAATATAGCAACAAGACATGGGGGTGTCACCAAATGAACCACATAAATCTGGTCAAATTATGTGTTGGCGCCGAAACCGTCGAGGATCTCGTCAACTGGCAAAAAACCGCGCGGGCACTGGGCCCTGACGGGCTGCCGCGCCACGTCACGCGGATGTGGCCCAAGCGCGCGGAAGAGCTGTTGAATGGCGGCTCGCTCTACTGGGTTTTCAAAGGGGTCGTGCTGGCCCGCCAGAGGATACTGCGCCTCGATGAATACGACCGTGGCGACGGCATAAGACGCTGTGCGCTTGTCTTCGATCCCGAGATCCACCGCACCGAGGCCGCCGTCAAACGCCCGTTTCAGGGCTGGCGCTATCTCAAGCCCGAGGACAGCCCGCGTGATCTTGCCAAGGCGCGCGGATCAGAGGACAACCTGCCCCCGCAACTGGCCGCGGCACTGGCCGATATCGGCGTGCGCTGAACGGTCTAGGTGCGGACGCGCGCCTATGCGCGGGGTTTATACGGAAATATTATCGATCAACCGGGCTTTGCCCAGGAAAGCGGCTGCGAACAGGCGGGCCTCTCCCTCGTTGTGATGCTCCAGCGGGGCGAGGCTCACCGCATCGCGGCATTCCAGATAATCCACCTGACGGAACCCCGCCTCCAGCAGGGCCTCGGACGCCTTCGCGCAGGCCCCGCGCGCGCCCATGCCGGAGCGGATATCATGCGCCGCTTCGCGCAACGCCGCATTCAGGGCCGGGGCCGTGGCGCGTTCCTGCGCGCTGAGATAGGCGTTGCGGGAGGACAGGGCCAGCCCGTCCGCGGCACGCACGATCGGCACGCCCACGATGCGCGTGGTGAAATTCAGATCGCTGGCCATGCGTTTGACGATGGCAAGCTGCTGCCAGTCCTTCTCGCCGAAATAGGCGCGGTCGGCAGCGGCGATATTGAGCAGCTTGGCCACAACCTGCGTCACACCGTTGAAATGCCCCGGGCGGGACGCACCACACAGCACATCGGTCAGCCCGTCGACCTCGACCCGTGTCGCAAAGCCCGCCGGATAGACCGTGTCCCGCGTCGGCTGGAAGACCAGATCGACGCCGGCGTCACGCAACCGCGCCATGTCCGCCTCGATCGTGGCGGGATATGCGTCGAGATCCTCGCCCGCACCAAATTGTGTCGGATTGACGAAGATCGTCGTAATGACGCGCTCACATTCGCCCTGCGCGGCGCGCACAAGTGCCAGATGCCCATCGTGAAGGGCGCCCATTGTCGGGACGATCCCGATCGTCTCTCCGGATTTGCGCCACGCGTCGTGCTGGGCGCGCACGCCTTCGATATCACGCGTCAGCGCGGTCATGACAGCAGGTCCGGCGCAGCCAGTCCGAGCTTGTCGCACAGCTCCTGAAGGCTGCGGCGTGTGTCATCCGACCACTCCGAGGCGCGCGACGCAAACAGCGTTGCCTGAGAATGCAGGATCGGCCCGTCGGCCAGTGGCTTGAGGTGGTTTGCCCGCAATGTCTCACCGGTCGAGGTGATATCGGCGACCATTTCGGCGGTCAGGTTCTTGACCGTGCCCTCCGTCGCGCCCTGACTGTCGACGATCTGGTAATCGGCAACGCCGTTCTCGGCGAGATACTCCCGGATCAGCCGGTGGTATTTCGTGGCAATCCGCATCCGGAACCCGTGCTTGGCCCGAAAGGCCGCCGCCGCCGCATCCAGATCATCGAGACAGGACACGTCGATCCAGAAATCGGGAACCGCGAGGATCAGATCGGCATGGCCGAAGCCCATTTCTGCAAGATCGATGACGTGATCGGACCACAAAGGGATCTTCTCGCGCACCAGATCCGTGCCGGTGACCCCCAGATGGATACGGCCGGCCATCAGGTCACGCGGCACCTCACCGGCGGACATCAGAACGATGGAGACGCCGGAAACGCCTTCGATATGCGCAGCATATTCACGATCAGACCCGCTGCGCGACAGGGTGATGCCACGATCTCCGAACCAGTTGAAGGTCGACTCCATCAACCTGCCCTTGGAGGGAATTCCAATCTTCAAACTCATGACATCCCCCCGCCCGCGACCCGCAGGGCCTGTTCGGGCCGGATCACGCCGCCAACCGCGGGGATCGCACGCCCCTGCCCCAGAACCCGCGTCAGCGCATCATAGCGCCCGCCGGTTGCAATCGCGGGCATGTCGGTGCCTTCGGGATAGAAGCCGAAAACAAACCCGTCGTAATACTCCATCGTGGAGCGGCCGTAGCTGCCCTCGAAAGGCAGGGTCTCGACAGCGATCCCGCGCGCCGAGAGCGCCGCGATGCGCGCTTCGAGCGTCTCGATCGCTTGGCGCAGAGACGGCAGAACCCCGGCAATCTCGCCCAGCCTGCGCAACGCGTTAGGCGCCGTGTCCGCAAGCGCAAGGATCGCCGAGACAGCATCAAGCTCGGCCTCCGGCAGCGGCTCCACCGTGGCGTCGGCCACAAGTGCCTGAAGGCGGTCGAGAACCTCCGCTCTGCTGCGCAGACCCAGCTCCGGCCCTGCCGCGTCGATCAGATCCCCTGCATCGGCCTGCTGGAGGCGGGCCACAAGCTCGGCGCGTTGCACAGGGGCAGCGCCCCGCCCCGCAAACCGCTCAAGGAGGGCGCGGAACCGACGCGGACGCCAGATATGGCGCATCAGCGCGGCCTTGCGGCGCTCCGATGTGCTCAGACCCTGAACGGCCGCGGCAAGAATGCCGATATCGCCGGTCGCAGCCCGCAAGCCCAGCGGGGCCAGTGCCTCGTGAAAGATCGAGAAAACCTCCGCATCCGCCGCGGCCGGATCGTGGCGGTCAAAGATCTCGTAGCCCACCTGCATGTATTCCGATGCGCGTCCGGTCCCGGCCCCCTGCATCCGGAACACCTCACCCATGTAGGTGTAGCGCGCGGGCTCGGCCCCGTCATTCATGTGCATCTGCACCACGGGCACGGTGAAATCGGGGCGCATCATCAGTTCCCCGCGCACCGGATCACCGGTCACGTAAGCGCGGGCGCGGATATCCTCACCGTAGAGATCCAGAAGGGTCTCGGCGGGTTGCAGCAGATCCGTTTCCACCGGCTGCGCGCCTTTGGTGCGGAAAAACGCGAACAGGCGCTCTGCCTCGGCGCGGATATCGGCTTTCGAGGGCATGGCCTAGCCTTCACCTGCAAGCATCTTGCGCACTTCGGCCACAAGATCGCCGCGTGCGACTTCCCGCTGCGCGGGCTGGTCCTTCCACTCTTCATGGGTCGCGGTTTCCGCGATCTTGGCGCCCAGAACGAGATCCTTGATCTGCAGAACCCCGCGCGCGGCCTCATCCGAGCCTTCGATAATCGCCACCGGAGAGCGACGCTTGTCGGCGTATTTCAACTGGTTGCCGAAGTTCTTCGGATTGCCCAGATAAACCTCCGCACGGATCCCCGCAGCGCGCAATTCACCCACGATGGCCTGATAGGCCGCCATGCGGTCACGATCCATCACGGTGACCACGACGGGGCCATGCACCTCGGCGTGCAGACGTCCCTTGGCGTGCAGTGCGGCAAGCAGACGGTCAACGCCGATCGAGATACCGGTGGCCGGAACGGCCTGTCCTGTGAACCGTTTGACGAGATCGTCGTAACGGCCCCCGCCCGCCACTGATCCAAACTGGCGCGGACGGCCTTTTTCGTCGCGGATCTCGAAAGTCAGCTCGGCCTCGAAAACCGGGCCGGTGTAATAGCCCAGACCCCGCACGACGCTTGGATCCACCTCGATCCGGTCCGCGCCATAGCCCTGCGCGTCCATCAGCTCGGCAATGGTCTCAAGCTCCTGAACGCCCTGCTTGCCGGTCTCGGAGGCCCCCACAAGCTCGCGCAGACGCGCAACTGTCGCGGGCCCGTCGGAGCGTTTGGCCTCCATGAAGGCCATCACTGTGTCGGCTTGCTCTGCGCTCAGCCCCGCGCCTTTCGTGAAGTCGCCGCTCTCATCCTTGCGGCCCTCGCCCAAGAGCGCGCGGACGCCGTCAAACCCGAGGCGGTCAAGCTTGTCGATGGCGCGCAGCACGATGCCCCGCTCATGCACCAGACGCGCGGGGTCGGAAGGATCCAGAACACCCGCAACCTCCATCACGCCGTTAAGCACCTTACGGTTGTTGACCCGGCAAATGTAGTCGCCGCGCGGAATGCCAACCGCCTCCAGCGTATCGGACAGCATCGAACAGATCTCCGCATCCGCGGCAACCGAAGGCGCGCCAACGGTATCGGCATCGCATTGATAAAACTGCCGAAACCGTCCCGGCCCCGGCTTCTCGTTGCGCCAGACCGGTCCCATGGCATAACGCCGGTAGGGCGTCGGCAAGTCGTTGCGATACTGGGCGTAGACACGGGCAAGCGGCGCTGTCAGGTCATAGCGCAATGCCAGCCAGTCGGCCTCATCCTCCTGCCACGCGAACACACCTTCATTTGGCCGGTCCACGTCGGGAAGGAATTTGCCCAGCGCCTCGACCGTTTCGACAGCCGAGCTTTCCAGCGCCTCGAACCCGTAGAGATGATACACTTCGGCAATCTGCTCCAGCATTGCCTTGCGCTGAGTCACCTCGGGCCCGAAATAGTCGCGAAAGCCCTTCGGGGTCTCCGCCTTGGGGCGCGGTTGCTTTTTCACTTTTGCCATTGGGCGAATGTCCTGTCTCTCGGTTGGCTGAGCGTTTAGCCCGTGTACGCGAAAGGGGCAAGCAGCGGTAATTTTTGACATGCAAGATCGCGGTGTATTCTGTAGATCTGTCCCCGAGATCCCAAGAGGCCGCGAATGGACCGTATAACACAGCTTGAAGAAGAGACCGCGCATCTCACCAAAACGGTGGAAGAGCTGTCAGATATCGTCGCCCGTCAGGAACGCGAGCTTACGCTTCTGACCAATCGTGTGCGGATGCTGATGGAGCGCGAGGCCGAGCGTGAGCTGGACGCCGGCGGCACGGTGCCGCTGGCAGACCAACGGCCTCCGCACTACTGAGTGCATAAAGCGCTTGGTGTTATTCGGCAGGCACCAGCGTGCTGCCGCCTTCGCCCTGATTGGCAAGAACACGGTCGGTCACACGTGCGCCAATCATAATCGCGCCCAAGGCAAGAACGGCCGACGCGCTGAGCGTGGAGACCCCGGACAGGCCCGCACCAAGCGTGCAGCCACCGGCCAGAACGCCGCCAAAGCCCATGAGAGCGCCACCCGCGATGTAGCGCAGGGTCTGCTGGGGCGACTCGAAGCTCGACAGGATCAGCTCACCGCGCAGTGCAGCGGACAGGAAAGCACCCCCGATCACACCGCCCACAAGACCGGTTCCAAACCCGGCGGGGATGGCGCTGGATGCGACAGTCCAGAAGAGCGTCTCAGACCAAGGCGCGGTGAAGGACAGGCTTTCCAGCGCAATGGGCTCGAACTCATCGTAAAGCAGCACGCCGGTGCCGACCCATCCAAGCGGAACCAGAAGGCCGATCAGGACTGCCAATGCGACGTGCAGCGGGCGCGGACGCGCGCGGTAGATCACCAGTGCCAGCCCTGCAGCCACCAAAGCGGTCCAGAAGAGCGGACCGCCGACCCAACCAGACGCGGTTGCAGCCGCGCCCAGATCAACGGTTTGCGCACCGATCGCAACGCGGGCGGGTGCCAGAACACCTTTCAGTGTGGCATGCGCCACGATCGCGAAGGTCGCGATCACGAAGAGCGCGCGCAAATTGCCGGAGGCGGACAGGACGGTCAGCCTTGAGATGCAACCCCGCGTCAGAACCATACCGGCCCCGAAAGCCAGACCACCCAGCACGATTGCCACAAGCGGAAGACCGGCCTGAGCGAAGCGATGCTCGGAGAAGTCAGCGTAGCCGAGATAGGCGGCCCCCTGTGTCGCGACCAGCGCCACGAGAAGGGCTGTCAGCCATGTGCCCAGCGCCTGCTGGCGGTCGCGGCCCTGCCCGACCAGCCCGCGGCGCAGACAGAAACGCGAAATCTGTGCCAGCGCGCCAAAGACAAGGCCCAGAATGGCGCCGAAAGCCAACGCGGCTTTGACCGGTTCGAGTGTCAGAAGTTCGAGCTCATACAGCATCGCGAAACGCCTCTTTTGATGTATTAGAGGCGCTAGATACGCGCTGTGCGCTCAGGTTCAAGTTGCCGCAAAAGGCACGAATGACGCGAAATCTCTGCAATGCAGAACCTGAACCGCACGCCCGACGCAATGCGGAGATAACGTCCCAATTTAAGTCAGCGAGCAGAACTTTTTCCCTAATTTGCGATCCGGGACCGGATCAATCCGGAAAATCAGCTCGCTTTGACGCGCGGCAGGTCGTCTTCAAGGTAAACCCTGATGATATCGGCAAAACTGCTTTCGGCCTGAAACCCGAGCGCGCGGGCCCGGACAGGGTCGAAATCTCGAGGCCAGCCCTCGACGATCCGCATGATTGCGGGATCCGGCTCGGGCCGGATCAGCGCCACGGTATCCGCGCCGGCGATCTCGCGGAGCGCCTCGATCTGTTCGGCCACGGTGCAGGACACCCCGGGAAGGTTGAGCGCGCGGCGCCCCTGCAAGAGCGCGCTCTCAAGCCCGGCGGCATGGATCATGAAGCCCACGGCAGCGCGCGGAGAGGCGTGCCAGTGCCGGACAGTATCGGGCACGGGCAGCACCGCCTCCACCCCGTTGAGAGGTTCGCGGATAATCCCCGAGAAGAATGACGACGCGGCCAGATTGGCCTTGCCCGGACGCACGCAGATCGTCGGCAGACGGATCGAAAGCCCGTCGATGAACCCTTTGCGGCTGAAATCGGCGATCATCGTTTCGCAGATCACTTTCTGCGCCCCGTAGGAGGTCTGCGGCGCGCAGAGGAAATCATCCCCGATCTTCTCGGGATACGGACCGCCAAAGGCCGCGATCGACGAGGTGAAGACCAGCCGCGGGACGTAATCCCCGCCCGTGGCGTCATGCTCGGCCCGCAGAGCCTCTAGGAGCGCCCATGTCGGATGCATGTTCACCTGCCAGCCCTTGTCGAAATCCATCTCCGCCTCGCCGGACACGATGGACGCGAGGTGAAAGATCACGTCAGGGCGGTCCTTGGCCATGGCCTCCATCGCGCCGGATTCTGTGATCGAGCCCGTCAGATAGGCCACGCCCGGCAGCCGCTCCGGCGGGAAGGCCATGTCATGGAGCGTGATGGCGGGGCGTGCCGCGCCGTTCAAACCGTTTTCCAGCAATCGGCGCGCCAGTTTCTGGCCCAGCATGCCGCCGCCGCCAAGGATCAGGACCTTCACTGCGACAGCCCGTTGCGGGCCAGCAGCTCGAGATAGAGCGCCGCGTGGTCCTTCTCGCCCTCGCCAAGCTCATCGCACAGGTACGCAAACCGGTCGCGCACCGATTGCGAGACCGGAAGTTCGATCCCGCACAACTCTCCCTCGCCGACAATATTGACCATGTCCTTGAGCTGGATCGTCGACATCGCCCCCGGGGTGTAGTCCCCACTGGTCATGCGCGCGCCGTGAAGCTGCAAAATCCGCGAGTCGGCAAATCCGCCCTTGAGCGCCTCGCGCATCGCGTCAGGGTCCCCGCCGCCCTGTTTGACCAGCAATGTTGCCTCCGCCACCACGGCGATCGTGGCCCCGACGATGGCCTGATTGGCAAGTTTGGCCAGTTGTCCCGAGCCGGTCGGGCCGACATGGGTCGCACGGCCCATGGCGCTGAGCACAGGACGGGCCGCCTCAAACGATGCGGCGTCACCGCCGACCATGATTGCAAGCGTGGCCTCCTCGGCACCCTTTGTGCCGCCGGAGACCGGTGCATCAAGGCGCGCGAACCCGAGACCTGAGAGGTAGTCGGACTGCGCGCGCGCCTCGGCGGGTTTGGTCGAACTCATATCGACCCAGATCGCCCCACCCTTCAGCGCATCGGTCACGGCCTTGTCGCGCGTCATTGCATCCACCGTGGCGCCATCGCTGAGCATGGTGATCACGAAATCAGCCCCCGAGACGGCGTCCGCCGCCGAACCGCAGACCTCGGCACCATCACCGGCCAAGGCCTCGGCCTTCTGCGCCGTGCGGTTCCAGGCCTTCACGCGGAAGCCGCCCTTGAGCAGGTTCCGGGCCATTGGCGCCCCCATGAAACCTGTTCCCAGAATTGCTATTGTCGGAAGCGTCATGGTTGATCCTCTCAAAGTCGTCTCAGTGCGAAATACGGCTGAGCGGTGCTACAGCCAGTCGGATGTCTTGCTGCCAATGGCGTCGTCGACCGTGGCATGGCCGTCGCGGGCCAGCAATTGCTCGAGCCCCTGCGGAATGTGGGCCGCCAGTGACAGCCCCCCAAAGACCATGGCGGTGTAAAGCTGAACGGCCGAAGCGCCGGCACAGATCTTGGCATAGGCCTGCTCGGCGCTGCCAACGCCGCCCACGCCGATAAGCGGCAGTTTTCCTTCGGTGATCTTGGACAGCTGCGCGAGCACCCGCGTGGACCGCTCGAAAAGCGGGGCCCCCGAAAGGCCGCCCGCCTGATCGCGATGCGCGCTCTTCAAACCCTCGCGCGACAGCGTCGTGTTGGTCGCGATGATCCCGTCGATCCGCGCTTCAAACGCAACCTCGGCAATCTCCGCCAGCTCATCACTGGTCAGATCGGGGGCGATCTTGAGAAACACCGGCACCGGTCGCTCCAGCCCCTCGCGGGTTTCCATGACCCCGGCCAGAAGCGATTGCAGCGCGGCGCGGCCCTGCAGGTCGCGCAGCTTCTCGGTATTCGGAGAGGAGACATTGACCGTCGCGAAATCCACGCAATCGGCGCAGCGGGCAAGCACAACCGCGAAATCGCGCGCACGGTCGTCGCTGTCCTTGTTGGCGCCAAGATTGAGGCCAACTGGTATTCCCGCGGGGCGCCGCGCAAGCCGGTCTGCAATGGCATCCATCCCGTCATTATTGAACCCGAACCGGTTAATGGCCGCGCTGTCTTCGGTCAGCCTGAACAGGCGGGGCCGCGGGTTGCCGGGCTGCGGGCGGGGCGTGGCCGCTCCCACCTCGAGAAACCCGAAACCCGCCCGCATCAGCGGGGCCAGAGCTTCGGCGTTCTTGTCAAAACCGGCGGCCAGACCGACCGGATTGGGAAACTCCAGACCCGCGACGCGGGTTCTCAGCCTCTCCGAGCGCACCGGCCCCGGGGTCGCGGCAAGGCCCAGTCGCAAAGACCGCAACGCCAAGCCATGGGCGGTTTCAGGATCAAAGCGGCGCAGCGCTGCAAGACCGATGCTCTCAAGGCTCATAGATCAATGCCCTCAAAACGGTCAGCCGCGTCAGATGGCCCGAGATCGCGGGTAAAAACCACGTCCTTGAGACGCAAAGGCGCGTAAAGATGCGGGAACAGGGCATCGCCACGCGACACTTCCCACTTCAGCTCCGCACCCAGCAGATCTGCCTCAACCGCCAGCAAAAGCAACCCGTCCTCGCCCGCGAAATGCTTCCGGGCAGTGGCAACAACCTGCTCAGCGGTGGAAAAATGCACGTATCCGTCGGCGATATCCACAGGGGCCCCTGCGGTCTCGCCCTGCGCCTGAAGTGCGGCCCATTCATCGGCGCGCAAGATCTTGTAAATCAACATGGCGCTCAAATGCCCCTTGCGTCCCGCCGGGTCAAGAGCGGCACCCCTCTCCACGGACGTGAAGGTGGCGCAGCGTCAACTGCGACAGCCTTTGACACAATCCTGCAATCGCGGCACTGTGTAACGGCAATGTAAATTGGGGGATTACCAATGCTTACGAGATTCCTGACATCCGCCGCCGCCCTTGCAGCAATGACGACCATTGCAAGCGCGGATTATTCACTCACCATCCTGCACACGAACGATTTCCACGCGCGGTTTGAGCCGATCAGCAAATACGACTCGCCCTGCTCGGCTGACGACAATGCCGAAGGCAAATGCTTCGGCGGCTCCGCGCGGCTTGTGACCGCCGTGGCCGAGGCACGCGCACGCTCGAACAATTCGATCCTCGTTGACGGGGGCGATCAGTTCCAGGGAACGCTGTTTTACACCTACTACAAGGGCAAAGTTGCCGCCGAGATGATGAACAAGCTCGGCTATGACGGCATGACCGTGGGCAACCACGAGTTCGACGACGGCCCCGAGGTTCTGGCCGGCTTCATGGACACGGTCGACTTTCCGGTCCTGATGTCGAATGCCGACGTCAGTCGCGAACCTGCACTGGCGGGCAAGCTGATGAAATCCACCGTGATCGAACGCGGCGGCGAGAAGCTCGGCCTTATCGGATTGACGCCGCAAGATACGGACGAGCTGGCCAGCCCGGGCAAGAACATCACCTTCACCGATCCCTCTGAGGCGGTGCAGGGTGAGGTCGACAAGCTGACCGCCGAGGGCGTCAACAAGATCATCGTTCTCAGCCACTCGGGCTACGAGGTCGACAAGAAGGTCGCGGCCAACACGACCGGCGTTGACGTGATCGTAGGCGGGCATGACAACACGTACCTGTCCAACACCAGCGACCGCGCCAAGGGTCCCTACCCGACCATGGTCGGCAACACCGCAATCGTTCAGGCCTATGCATACGGCAAGTTCCTCGGTGAGTTGAATGTGACCTTCGACGACGCCGGTAACCTGACGGAAGCCAAGGGCGAGCCGCTGATCATGGACGGCCAAGTGACCGAGGATGATCCGACGAAAGCCCGCATCGCCGAACTGGCCGTGCCGCTGGAAGAAATCCGCAACAAGGTTGTGGCTCAGGCCGGCGCAATGATCGAAGGGGATCGCGCCGTTTGCCGCGTTCAGGAATGCGCCATGGGCAATCTCGTGGCCGATGCCATGCTCGACCGCGTCAAGGATCAGGGCGTCACCATTTCCATCGCCAACTCCGGTGGTCTTCGGGCCTCCATCGACGCGGGCGATGTGACCATGGGCGAAGTGCTGACGGTTCTGCCGTTCCAGAACACGCTCTCGACCTTCCAGATCAAGGGCTCCGGCATCGTCGCGGCGCTTGAAAATGGCGTCAGCCAGGTCGAGGAGGTCAAAGGACGCTTCCCGCAAGTGGCCGGCATGAAGTTCACATGGGACGCCTCTGTGGCCCCCGGCGAGGGACGCATCACCGAGGTCATGGTCCAGGAGGGCGACGCATTTGTCCCGATCGACCCGGAGAAGGTCTATTCCGTGGTCACCAACAACTACGTGCGCAATGGCGGCGACGGCTACAAGATGTTCTCGACCGAGGGCATGAACGCCTATGACTACGGACCGGACCTGGCCGATGTCACGGCGGAGTATCTGGCCGCCAAGGGCCCCTACGCGCCCTATACCGACGGACGCATCGTCAAGAAGTAACCGTCAAACCCTGAACACGTGGCGCCCCCCGAACCGGCGGGGCGCCACATCTTTTTTTGCCACCTGCACCATGAAAAACCCTCACGCGCCGACACCCGGCTTTCACCTCTCCAGAAATATCCCCGCCGGAGGCATGATCCGCCGCCTGCAACACGCCCCAAGGTATCCCTGATGTGCGGCCGCTTCGCGATGACCCTGCCCACGGACGCCATGGCCAAGCTGTTCGAGGCCACGCCGGCCAATGATCTGCCGAACCTTCCCAATTTCAACATTTGCCCGACCAACCAGATCTGCGCGGTCACAAGCGAGGATGGCGCGCGCAGACTGATCTCGATGCGCTGGGGCTTCCTTCCGCATTGGTACAAAAGCCCGACAGACGGCCCGCTGCTCATCAATGCGCGCAGTGAGACCATCGCCGAGAAACCGGCCTTTCGCGACGCGGCGCGCGCGCGGCGCTGCCTGATCCCGGCAACCGGCTTTTACGAATGGACCAAGGATGGCGAGGGCAATCGCCTGCCGTGGTATATCTACCCGAAAACCGAACCCCTCGTCTTTGCCGGCATCTGGCAGAGTTGGGACAAGGGCCCCGACCCGATGGTCACCTGTGCCATCGTGACGACCCCGGCCAGCCCGAAGATGCGCCAGATCCACCACCGCCAGCCGGTCACGCTCGCCCCGCAAGACTGGGCTTTGTGGTTGGGGGAGCAAGGCAAGGGCGCGGCGCGCCTGATGGACCCTGCGCCAGAAGATGAGCTCGACTTCCATCGCGTCGATCCGGCGGTCAACTCGAACCGCGCGTCCGGCCCGCAACTGATCGACGCGGTCTGAAACCGCACCGCGCCTACGCGGGCTGATCGGCCTCGGCCTCCAGCGCCGGATAGCGAAGCCCCAGCGTAATACCACGCACGATGAAAAGGATCAGCAGGCTCATCCAGAGCCCGTGATTTCCGTAAGTTGGCATCAGCATCCACAGGGACAGGCAATAAAAGGCAAAGGACACCGCCATCATATTGCGCATGTCGCGGGTCCGTGTGGCTCCGATGAAAATCCCGTCAAACATCCATGCTGCAACGCCCACGAACGGGGCCGCAACCATGTAGATCAGGTATTGGCGCGCCTCGGCCTGCACGTCTTCGGCGGTGGTCATGATATCGATGACCATGCCCCCGAATAGCGCAAAACAGATCCCGAGAATGCCCACACATACGGTGCCCCAGAGCGATGTCAGGATCGCCGCCCTGCGCAACCGGCGGCGCTCGCGCGCGCCCAGCGACTGCCCGACCAGCGTCTCGGCCGCGAAGGCAAACCCGTCCAGCGCATAGGCTGTAATATGAAGGAACTGCAAAAGGATCTGGTTTGCCGCCAGTGTCACATCGCCGAAATCCGCACCGAAGAACAGGAAGGAGACAAAGGCCGCTTCCAGAAACAGCGTCCGGATCAGAATATCACCGTTCACCGACGCCATCCGCATCAGGCGGCTGCGGTCAAAGACACGGGCCTTGTCTTTCCATGCCACGCCGCGAAACGCCGCGCGGCACAGCCAGAGCCCAAGCAAAAGACCGGACCATTCCGCGATGAAGGTCGCAAGCGCCACGCCGCCCACGCCCCAGCCGAGCCCCAGAACAAAAACAAGATCGAGCAGGATATTCAGGCCATTCATCCAGATCTGGATCACCAAGACACTTCGTGTGCGCTCCAGCGCGATCAGCCAGCCGGTGATCCCGAAAAGCGCGATCGCAGCCGGTGCGGAATAAATCCTGATCTGCATGTAGTCGCGGGCAAGGCTCTCAACCTCCGGCGAGGCCGGCGCAAGCTCGAACGCCCCCCAAAACAGCGGGATCTGCAAAATGACGAGACAAACGCCCGCCCCGGCCCCCAGCAGAAGCGCCCGCGACAACATGGCGGCCACCTCCTCGGACTGGCCGGCGCCGTAGGCCTGTGAGGTCAGACCGACCGTGCCCATGCGCAGGAACCCGAAAATCCAGTAGATGCCGGTCAGGACGATGGCGCCGATACCAACAGCGCCAATCGGCGCGGCCTCGCCCATCTGACCGACAACACCGGTATCCACCGCCCCGAGTATCGGAACGGTCGCGTTGGACAGCATGATCGGGAACGCGATCTTGAGAACGCGCGAATGGGTGATCTGGCGCGCCATGGCTCAGCCCGAGGTGTCGAGCGGCGCCGGCATCAGGAAGTGGCCGGTCGCCTGCGCGAAAAGCCGGCTGCGCTGGTCCTGCCAGGCCTCCACATGAACAGACGCATAGCGCCGTCCCGAGCGGTTCACACGCGCGCGGGCATAGGCATCGCGTGGCAGACCGGACCGCAGGTAATCCACCGTAAAGTCGATCGTTTTAGGAATGCGCGGGCTGACCCAGATCTCGGGCGCCACCGGCGCTTTCTCCAGCTCGTTCCACATCGCCGACCATGTGAGGCCCACGATCGCGGTCACTTCCAGAAAGGCCGCCGTCACGCCCCCATGCAGGGCGGGAAGGATCGGGTTTCCGATCAGATCGTCGCGATAGGGCAGCAGCGCGGTCAATTCGTCCCCACGGCGGTCGAACTCGATCCCGAGATACTGGATATAAGGCACGCCCTCGACAAGCTGGCGCAGGGCCGCGTCGCGCCGCGTCTTGACGACCTGAACCGGTTCGGGGCGCTTCATGACTTTGCCTTTGCACGTTGGAACGTAAAGGCTCCGGTCGCCGCGGCTACCGGTTTTTGCGTGTCGTCATCCACCGCCTCGGCCCGCACGAAAGCCACTTCGCGGGTCACATGATAACAGGTGGCCGTCGCCCGGATCGTCTGACCCGGCGTCGCCGCGCGCATGTAGTCGATCCGCAGATCAATGGTGGCCGTCCCCGAGGGTTCCTCGGGATGCGACATGACCGCCGCACCGCCACAGGTATCCATCAGCGCGGACACCGCGCCGCCGTGGATCACACCGGTTTCGGGATCCCCGACAAAGCGCGCGTCATAGGGCATGGAGATCGTGGCAACCCCGTCACCGATCTTCTCGAGGGTCATCGACAGCGCCCTCGAATGCGGGATCGCCTCGATAAACTGTCGTGCAAGCTGAGCGCGGTCTGGCCGTGTCATGGAAGCTCCTTCCCCTTCAGGTTATTCCGTCTCACGCGCAGCACTGCAAGAGTCTTCACGGCTTCGAAGGCAACAAAAGCGGTTGGCTTGCCACGACCAATCCGGCATTGTCTTGCCATTCGACAAGAACCTGTTTTCCGAGATGTCCGAAGACGACCTGACATTCAAAGAGATGTGCGCCCGGTTTGAGGTCACGCCGCGCACGCTGCGCTACTACGAGTATATCGAGCTTCTCGGCCCCCGGCGCGAGGGCCGCAGCAGGTTTTACGGGCCGCGGGATGTGGCGCGGATGAAGCTCATTCTGCGCGGGCGGAAATTCGGCTTCGCGCTGGAAGAAATCCGGCAATGGCTGGAGCTCTATGACAAGGATCCGGAGAACCGCGTCCAGATGGAGACGTGGATTACGATGGCAGATGCGCAGCTCGACGAATTGCACAAACGCAAGGCGCAGATCGAAGACGCCATCGCAGAGTTGCGCGCCCTGCGCGATCACGTGGCCAAGGGGATCTGAGGCGCCTGCACGTGCCCGTCCCGCGCCTTGGCGGCCTGCCAAAGGCAGCCGTTTTAACGTTGCAGGGAAGGCGGTTCGCGCCTTGGCAAAAGGCTTCTCCGTGAACAGTCTTTTTCCTGACATCACGTCATCTTTGAATTGACGTGACGTTACATTTACGTAAACGTCAAGAATACTTGTAAGATGCTCCCAACATCTGCAAGTCACCTGCACGATCCATGCGGAGGACGAGGACATGCCAGAGGAAACTATGACCATTCGCGAAATGTGCGACGCGTTCGGAGTGACCCCGAGAACGTTGCGGTTCTACGAAGCAAAGGAGCTTCTTTCGCCGATCCGGGAAGGCCAGAAACGGTTCTTCACCAATCGCGACCGGGCGCGCCTGAAGCTGATCCTGCGCGGCAAGCGCTTCGGCTTCTCGCTGGAGGAGATCCGGCAGCTTCTCGACCTCTACTACGCCGGCGACCAGCAACTGACACAGCTGTCACGGACCTGCGAAGTGGCCCGCATTCGCCTCGGCGACATGATCCGCCAACGTGACGAACTGACCGAGACAATCTCCGAACTCGAGGACCAGTTGCGCTGGGGCGAGGACATGCTCGCTTCGATGCAGAACAAGAAAGCCGCAGCCGAATAATCTCATTCAACCGCTTTGGGAGCCTGAAATGCCAAGCTACACCGCGCCAGTCAAAGACATGCAGTTCATCCTGCATGATGTGCTGAACATCACCGGGCAGGACATCCCCGGTTATGGCGATCTGGACGCCGATTTCACCAATGCGATCCTCGAAGAAGCAGGAAAGATCGCAAGCGAAGTGCTGCAACCGCTCAACGTGGTGGGCGACACCGAGGGCTGCGTGCTCGAAAACGGCATTGTGCGCACACCGACCGGTTTCAGGGAGGCGTTTGACCAGATGCGCGCGGGCGGCTGGACGGCGCTTGACGCCGATGTGGACTATGGCGGACAGGGGCTGCCCTACCTGATGCACACGGCTGTCAACGAGACCTTCGTCTCCGCCAATATGGCGTTCAACATGTATATGGGCCTGACCCATGGCGCGTATTCGGCCATTGCCGCCCATGGCTCGGAAGAACAGAAACAGACATATCTGCCAAAACTCGCGTCCTGCGCGTGGACCGGAACGATGAACCTGACCGAACCCCATGCCGGAACCGATCTGGGCATGATGCGCACCAAGGCCGAGCCGAATGGTGATGGCAGCTACGCGATCACAGGCCAAAAGATCTTCATCTCCGCCGGAGATCACGACATGGCCGAAAACATCATCCATCTCGTGCTGGCCAAAATCAGCGGTGCCCCCGAAGGGATCAAGGGGGTCTCGCTTTTCATCGTCCCGAAAGTGCTGGTCCAAGAAGATGGAAGCCTTGGCGCGCGCAACAGGGTCTCGGTCGGCAAGATCGAGGAGAAGATGGGCATTCACGGCAATTCCACCTGTGTCATGAACTATGACGGCGCGACGGGATATCTGGTTGGCGAGGCGCATAGAGGTATGCGCGCCATGTTCACGATGATGAACGAGGCCCGTCTCGGCGTCGGCTTGCAGGGCTTTGCCCAGGCCGCTGTCGCCTATGAAAACGCGGTGGACTACGCCAATGACCGGCTGCAGGGGCGCGACATCACCGGCATCAAGAACCCGGACGGGCCTGCAGACCCTCTGATCGTGCACCCGGACATTCGCCGCAACCTGATGGACCAGAAATCCTTTGTCGAAGGCGCGCGCGCCTTCACCTATTGGGGCGCGCAACTGATCGATGAGGCCCATCTGGCAGGTGATGCGGAGGCCGACGGGCTGATCTCGCTGCTCACACCTGTCATCAAGGGCTTTCAGACAGACAAAGGGTTTGAATACGCAACGGCAGCCCAGCAGGTCTATGGCGGCCACGGCTATATCGAGGAATGGGGCATGTCGCAATTTGCCCGCGACGCACGGATTGCCATGATCTACGAAGGCGCCAACGGCGTGCAGGCGCTGGATCTGGTCGGGCGCAAGCTCCCCCAGGATGGCGGGAAGCACGTCATGGCGTTCTTCGAGATCGTCAAGGGCTTCATCAGGGAACACGGCGGCAATGCGGAATACGAAGAGGCCTTCCTGACACCTTTGAAAAACGCCTCAAAAGATCTGCAGGAAGCCGCGATGTATTTCATGCAGACCGGCATGAAAGATCCGAACAATGCGCTCGCGGGATCTTATGATTTCATGCATCTCTTCGGGCATGTCTGCCTCGGCCTGATGTGGGCGCGTATGGGAAAGGCAGCCTACGCCGCGCTTGAGCAGGGAACCGGCGACCGGGAGTTCTTCGAGACCAAGATCGCCACCGGCAAATATTACATGTCGCGCCAGCTTCCGGCGACAGGGATGCATCTTGCCCGAATTCAATCCGGCGCCGAGCCGGTCATGGCGCTGCGCGCCGCGAACTTCTGAAACAAGGCTTTGCAGGAACGATGCCCAAACGTCTTAGACTGACCCGCCGCGTCAATCTCGCCCTGACCGAGGACGCTTGGCGCGGCCTGAAGAAATTCAGCGCACAAGCCGGCCTTGATGAAGGCGAAGCGCTGTCTTTTCTCTTCGAGAATTTCAACAGCGTTATGGATGAAGACAACCTGACCCACAGGTTGCGGATCTTCAATTCCGAACTGGAAGCGCGGAAAAAATGAACGGATCCCGCCAACCGAAGCCAAGCCGCCTCCGGCGGGGATATTTGAGCCAAGGAGAAACAAACGCGCCCCGCGTTGCGCAGGCTCGGGCCCATGGGGCAAACCGGAGCAGCGCAAAACGGGGCGGCTTCTTCTTGGACGGCCATCGGCTTCCCAGCCTGTTCCGCGACGAGAAGCTTATTCGAAACTGGGTTAACACCGCCTTACTCAAAACCGGCTCTCGACTTCTTTTTGGAAAAAATATCCATATCCCGGCGCCGCAGCCGGACCGGAGGTTTGCATGTCTATGAAACTCTATTGCTTCGGCGAAAGCGGGAACGCCTATAAGGCCGCGCTGACCATGGAGCTGGCCGGGCTCGAATGGGAGCCTGTCTTTGTTGATTTCTTCAAGGGAGAAGCTCGAGGAGAGGCATTTCGCAAGATCAACCCCATGGGCGAGGTGCCGGTCCTTCAGGACGGCCCGACAACCCTCACGCAATCGGGCGTGATCCAGCAATATGTCGTGGACAAGACCGGCCGTTTGGGCGGCAGACCTGAAGACAAATATGAAGTCCTGCGCTGGATTCTCTGGGACAATCACAAGATGTCATCACAGGCCGGCGTGATCCGGTTCCTGTTGAACTTCCTGCCCGAAGAAAAGCGCCCTGCTGAGGCGATTGCCTTTCTGACAGGGCGCTTGAAAGCCGCGCTTGGAGTTCTGGAGGCCGCGCTCGAGGGCAAGGACTGGCTGGTGGGCGACACCATCACCACAGCCGACATCGCCTGCTGCGGGTATCTGTTTTATGACGAACCCTTCGGGTTTGACCGCAAGAGCTATCCCAATATCGACGCGTGGCTGACGCGCATCTCGCAAGAGCCGGGATGGAAACACCCCTATGACCTCATGCAAAGGGCCTTTCCGGGATGATCCTGTGGTCTTTCCTTGCAGGCATGGCGTTTTGCGGCCTGACCCTTGCGCTATTGCATGCCGATGACGCGCGGATGACCGACAAGTTCGCGGCTGCGGGCGCCACCTTCTCGGCCTGGTGCGCATTCGGCATGCTGCTTATGGCCGGGCTCTACGGATTGGGCCTTGTCGTCCCCGGACTGGCGGCACTTGCTGTGCTCGGCGCGCGAAAATCGAAACTGGGTCTCTGGCTGACGCCACTGGCGCCCTACAAGCTTCCCCTCGGGATCGGAGCGCTTCTTGGCAGCATTCTGACCTGGATCGGGGTTTTGAACCTGATGGAGGATCTCCCGAATGTCTGACGCCTACATTTATGACGCGATCCGCTCGCCGCGCGGCAAGGGGCGCAAGGACGGCGCCCTACACGAAGTCACCAGCGTGCAACTGTCCGCGCAAATGCTCAACGCGCTGCAATCGCGCAACGATCTTGCCGGGCATGCCGTGGAAGACGTGATCTGGGGCAATGTCACCCAAGTCGGCGAACAGGGCGGATGTCTGGCCCGCACGGCTGTTCTGGCCTCCGATCTGGACGAGCGTATCCCCGGGCTGGCGATCAACCGCTTCTGCGCCAGCGGCCTTGAAGCGGTCAACCTTGCCGCCAACCAGGTGCGCGGAGGCGCGGGCTCGGGCTATATCGCAGGCGGCGTGGAGATGATGAGCCGTGTGGCCATGGGCAGCGACGGGGCGGCCATTGCCGTGGACCCTTCCGTCGCGATGGAGACCTATTTCGTCCCGCAGGGTATTTCCGCAGATCTCATCGCCACCGAATACAACCTGAGCCGCGACGACGCCGACGCTCTGGCCGTCGAGTCCCAAAGGCGGGCCAAGGCCGCGTGGGACGACAACCGGTTTGCGCGCTCCATCGTGCCGGTCCGGGATCGCAACGGGATCGATATCCTCGATCATGACGAATACATGCGGCCTGAAACGGATATGCAGGGCCTCGGCGCATTGCGCGCCAGTTTCAAGGATATGGGAGAGGTCATGCCCGGCTTTGATAGCGTGGCCTTGATGAAATATCCGCATCTGGAGCGGATCAACCACATCCACCATGCGGGCAACTCTTCGGGCATCGTCGATGGTGCCGCGGCGCTGTTGATCGGGTCGAAGGAATTCGGCGCGCAGAACGGTCTCACCCCCCGCGCCCGCATCCGCGCCACCGCCAAGATCGGCACCGATCCGACGATCATGCTCACCGGCCCGGTTCCGGTGACCCAAAAAATCCTTGAAGACACCGGCATGGCGATCGGGGATATCGACCTCTTTGAGGTAAATGAGGCCTTTGCCTCCGTCGTGCTGCGCTTCATGCAGGCCTTCGACGTGGACAGTGACAAGGTCAACGTCAATGGCGGCGCCATCGCCATGGGCCATCCGCTGGGCGCAACCGGCGCCATGATCCTTGGCACGCTACTCGACGAGATGGAGCGCACCGACAAGGAAACCGGTCTTGCCACCCTGTGCATCGCATCCGGCATGGGTGCGGCCACCATCATCGAACGCGTGTGAGGAGTGAGAACATGACCGATTTCACGATGAAAAAAGACGCCGACGGCGTGGCGGTGATCACATGGGATGTGCGCGACAAATCGATGAACGTAATGACCCAAGCCTCGATGCTTGTCCTCAACGGGCTGGTTGACGACGCGTTGGAAGATGACGCGGTCAAGGGCATCGTCATCACATCGGGAAAGGACACTTTCGCCGGAGGCATGGATCTGAACGTTCTGGCCTCGATCCGTGACGCTGCAGGCGAAGACCCGGCCCGCGCGCTGTTCGACTTCACGATGAGCGGCCACCACATGCTGCGCAAGATCGAGCGCGCTGGAATGGACGACAAGAACAAGGGCGGAAAACCGATTGCCGCAGCCCTGCCGGGCACCGCACTGGGGATCGGTCTGGAACTGCCGCTCGCCTGTCACCGGATCTTCGCGGCCGACAACCCGAAGGCAAAGATCGGCCTGCCAGAGATCATGGTGGGCCTCTTCCCCGGGGCCGGCGGCACCACACGTCTGGTGCGCAAGATGGGGGCGATGGCCGCATCCCCGCTTTTGCTGGAAGGAAAACTGAACAATCCCCAAAAAGCAAAGATGGCGGGTGTCGTGGACGAGGTCGTGGCCCCGGAAGACCTGCTCGCAGCCGCAAAGGCCTGGGTTCTGTCGGAGCCGTCCATCGTCAAACCCTGGGATGAAAAGGGCTACAAGATGCCGGGCGGCGCGCCCTATCATCCGGCCGGGTTCATGACATTCGTGGGGGCCTCCGCGATGGTCAACGGCAAGACCAAGGGCTGCTACCCGGCCGCCAAGGCGCTGCTGAGTGCCGTCTACGAGGGCGCGCTGGTCCCGTTCGACACCGCGCTCAAGATCGAGGCACGCTGGTTCACCCATGTGCTGATGAACCCGTCCTCCTCGGCGATGATCCGGTCCCTCTTCATCAACAAAGAGGCGCTGGAGAAAGGTGCGGCGCGTCCCGAGGTTGACGACCAGACGGTCCGCAAGGTCGGCGTGATCGGCGCGGGGATGATGGGCGCGGGGATCGCGCTGGTCTCGGCGCTCGCAGGGATCGACGTGGTTCTGATCGACAGCACTCAGGACGCGGCGGATAAGGGCAAGGCCTACACCACCGCCTATATGGACAAGGGCATTTCGCGCAAGAAAGCCACCCCCGAGAAGAAAGAGCAGGTTCTCGGCCGGATCAACGCAACCACGGATTACGCCGCCCTGTCGGGATGCGACCTGATCGTCGAAGCCGTGTTCGAAGACCCCGGCGTGAAGGCGGAGGTGACAGCCCGCGTGCAGGCCGTCACCGGACCCGATTGCATCTTCGCCACCAACACATCCACGCTGCCGATCTCGCAACTGGCAAAGGCCTCTGCCGATCCGGAGAAATTCATCGGCATCCATTTCTTCTCTCCGGTGGACAAGATGATGCTGGTGGAAATCATCAAGGGACAGAAAACCGGCGATCTGGCCGTGGCCAAGGCGCTGGATTACGTGCGGCAGATCCGCAAAACGCCCATCGTCGTGAACGATGCCCGGTTCTTCTACGCCAACCGGTGCATCATTCCCTACATCAACGAAGGGATCCGCATGGTGAAGGAGGGCGTGGCCCCTGCCCTGATCGAAAACGCCGCCAAGCTGGCCGGTATGCCGCTGGGCCCGCTGCAGCTTGTCGATGAGACCTCCATCGATCTCGGCGTCAAGATCGCCAAGGCAACCAAAGCGGCGATGGGCGATGCCTATCCTGACGGCGCCGTGGACGAGGTGTTGTTCTGGATGGCCGACGCAGGACGGCTGGGCCGCAAGGCACAGGCCGGCTTTTACGCCTATGACGAGAAAGGCAAGCGCAGGGGCCTCTGGGACGGTCTGGGCGCGCAATACCCCGTGTCAGAGACACAACCCGACGTGACCGAGGTCCAGCACCGCCTGCTCTTCGTGCAGGTTCTCGAAGCGGTGCGCGCCGTGGAGGAAGATGTGCTGCTGGACATCCGCGAGGGGGACGTGGGCGCCATTCTCGGCTGGGGCTTTGCGCCGTGGTCCGGCGGCCCGTTCAGCTGGCTCGACATGGTCGGCACACCCTGGGCGGCGGAAGCCACGAACATGCTGGCAGAAAAACATGGGCCCCGCTTCAAGGCACCGGACCTGCTGGAAGAGATGGCCGCCCGCGGGCAGAGCTTTTACGGAAGGTTCAAACCCGGCATCAAAGCAGCCTGAGCGCCTGCGTCAAAGCCGGGCCGGCCCTGACAGCGCAGGCCCCGCGGACGGTGCCGCCATCGCTTTGCGCGATTTGAACCAGACGGTCTCGCGCGCGTGATCGGTGCGCATCTTGTGCATGATGGACCGGGACTGGCGGTCATTGAGCGGCGGGATCGCATATTCGCCGCTCATCCCCGGTATGTCGAGGCGCAACCCGCCATCGAGAACCAGCGTGGTTGCCTGCGCAAACCCCAGTGCGATGCGCGGCAGATCCTCGCGCAACGGCGCGCGCACGATGCCCCGATAGCCCACCAGCGTTTCCGCCCGCAGCGAGATCAGGCTCTTGTTTCGCGCGCAGCGCGTCGACGGGTTTTCGAATACGAGCCGCTGGTTGGCCGAGACCACCAGCGCCTGCGTATTACGCAAGAGCCCCTCGGGGATCAGGATCGGCCAATCGCTGAGCATGCTGCGGCAGGACGACAGTTCCAGAAAATCCGCCTTGAGCGAAATGATCTCTTTCTCCTGATAATCCGCCGTGAGAACCCGCTGCCCCTCCTCGAGGCTCTCAACAGGGCTCAAGCCTTGTCGGGTCGCGATTTTCGTACCGGCAAAAAAGAAAGAAGGCACCAGCGCAGAGATGGTGTTTTCCTCGGGCGTTTTGCGGGCCGCACGCGTCGCGCGGCGGGTGTTCAAGGCAATCATCGGACCAGCTTTGACCAGTTTACGTTTGCTCCGACGTTATCACGGGAGATGGCCTTTTCTGGGCAAATTGAGGGAAGTTTTCGGAATTTGTGCTAATTTTGCAGTCACTTACAGGATGTAGTGAATGTATATTCGAAGCGCTCTATATCCGGTGCCGCAAGCTCTCCTACCAAGTCGCGATCGGCGGGCGAATAATAGCTGCTGTAGTCCCTGTCCCGGGCCGAGCGGTTGGCATGCGGCAGCGGTGCAATCCGCAGATCAAGCAGGTTTTCCAGTCTCGGCAGGTCCTCCTCAAGATGCTCCAGCCGCACAAACAGATCGCAGCGCAGTGCGCCCTGCGCATCTGTCACGTAGCGCCCATAGGGGTGGGCGCTCAGACCGGCCCGGGTCTCGGGGTGGTTGAGAAAGGCACTGAACTCAAGCGCCTTGGCCCTCGCTACGGCCGGATGATCAAAGCTCTGCTCGCGCAGCCAGTGATAGTAGCTCACGATCCGGTCCCACGGGTTGCGCACCATCGTGAAGACCTTGAACGCGGCAATCTCCGCGTCCGTGACCAGACCCCGGATGTCCTGCAAGCCGGAATGCTTCCAGAGCCGGCCGGAACTTTCGACCCCCCGCACGCGGCGGCGGCGGCGGGTTGCCTTGGGCGTATCGCCCAGCATGATGTCGTCTTTCATCGCACGCTGCTCCAGCGCCAGCGCCAGCGAGGTGCCCCCGGTCTTCGGAATGTGAACGAAGATATACTGGCGTCCGCGCGAGATGATCATGCCGGACGCCGCGCCGTGAGCCCCGGCTCTTTCGAGCGCATGATGATGACAATGCCCGCCACGACGATCATCGCGATCCCGACCAGCGCCGGCCAGTCGGGAACGTCCCCCCACAGCATATAGGCCCAGAACCCGGCCGAGATCAGGAACGCATACTCGAAGACGGCAACATAGCTCGCATCGGCCAGCTGGTAGCCACGGGTGATCAGCCCAACGCCCAGAAGCGAGACAACGGCCTGCGCAAATGTCCAGAACAGTGCTTGCGCCGTGAAAGGCTGCCAGCCGGTGCCGAAGAACCCGTCCACGGCGGGATCGGTCCCTTGGCCGGTCAGAAGGAAATACAGGCTGCCGCCAAGCCCCCAGAGGCCCAGAAACAGGAAAAAGCCGGCCAGCAAGGCGGTCGTGCCCTCGCCCTCACAGAGCCGCTTGGTCGCGACGGCTCCGCAGGCGTAGAAAAATCCCGCCAGAACCGGGACAAATGAGCCCAGCGACAGCCCCGCCGCATCCGGTCTCAGGATCAGCAGGACGCCCGCAAATCCAAAGAGCGCCGCAAAGACGCGGCGCGGGCCGATCTTCTGGCCAAACCCCAGCGTCAGGATGACCAGCACGAACAGCGGCGAGGTGAACAGACCCGCCGCGACCTCGGCGATCGGCAGAACCGCAATCGAGCCGAAATAGAGGATCATCGCGGTGGCCACGAAAAAGCTTCTGAGCGCCACGGCCCAGACGCGACGCGGCCGGATTATCCAGCCGAAATACCACACCAGCGGGCCGATCAGGGCAAATGCGATGAGCGTGCGCGTCAGGTGGAACTGCCAGAGCCCGATATCCTCAGCCACCAGGCGCACGAAATTGTCGATGAACCCCAGCAAGGACATGCCGAGCGCCGCATAAAACGCCGCGGCAAGCAAAGGGTTTTGGGTCAGACGCCTCATCGCAATCGTTCTACGTTTTTCTCTTTTCAACCGCCAGCGGGACAATCATATTGCATGCCCAGAGCTGGCGCATCAGGTGTCACGGAAATCAGGGAGAATTCGAATGGGTTGGTTGGCCGACGAAACCGGACTCGGGAAATGCAAAGCGAATTACGAGCCCCTCTCGCCGCTTTCGCATCTCAACAGAGCGTCAACGGTATTTGCCGACCGCGAGGCACTGGTCTATGGCGACCGGCGCTACACCTACCGGCAGTATCATGCGCGCGTCACGCAGCTCGCCTCTGCCCTGAGCCAGCGCGGCGTCAAACCGGGAGATGTGGTGGCCACCCTGATCCCGAACCTGCCCGCACAGGCCGAAGCCCATTTCGGCGTCCCCGCCTGCGGGGCCATCCTCAATACGATCAACACGCGTCTCGACGTGGCGACCGTGGCCTATATTTTCGACCATGGCGGCGCGAAGGTCGTTCTCGTCGACAGCCAGTTTCTCGACCTCGCCATTGCCAGCAAGGAGGCCTGTGAAGGGCCCGGACCCGAGATCATCGAGGTGTGCGACACGCAGGCAGGCTTCCCCGCATCCGGCAAGTTTCCGGAATACGAAGAGGTTCTGGCCACTGGCGATCCCGCATTCGAATGGATCCTGCCCGAAGACGAATGGGAAAGCATCGCGCTGAACTACACGTCCGGCACCACCGGCCGCCCCAAGGGGGTCGTCTATCACCACCGCGGCGCCTATCTGATGACCATGGGGACCGTGATCAGCTGGCGCATGACGCTGCATCCGAAATACCTCGCGATCGTGCCCCTGTTTCACTGCAACGGTTGGAACCACACGTGGATGATGCCGCTTCTGGGCGGCACCGAGGTCTGCTGCCGCGACATCACCGCCGAGGCGATCTACGACGCGATTGCTGACGAGGGCGTGACCCATTTTGGCGGCGCACCGATCGTGCTGAACATGATCGTCAACGCCCCCGATGCCACGCGCAGGTCGTTCGATCATACCGTTGATGTGTTCACCGCAGGCGCCCCGCCCGCCCCCGCAACGCTCGCTGCAATCGGCAAGCTGGGATTTCAGGTCACGCAGGTCTACGGCCTGACCGAGACCTATGGCCACGTCACCGAATGCCTGTGGAACGAGGATTGGGACGCCCTTCCCCAGGACGAGCAGGCCGCCATTCAGGCGCGCCAGGGTGTGGCCTTCCCGATGCTGGAAGAGGCCACCGTGTTTGATACCGACAACGCGCAGGTCCCGATGGACGCGGCCACGCAGGGTGAGATCGTCATGCGCGGCAACGTTGTCATGAAGGGCTACCTGAAGAACCCCGAAGCCACCGAGGAGGCCTTCGCCGGCGGGTATTTCCACTCCGGCGACATCGCGGTCCAGCACCCCGACACGTTCATCCAGATCGCCGACCGCGCCAAGGACATCATCATCTCGGGCGGCGAGAATATCTCATCGGTGGAGGTCGAAGGCGTTCTCATGGGCCATCAGGCGGTGTCGCTGTGTGCCGTTGTTGCCAAGCCCGACGACAAATGGGGAGAGGTGCCCTGCGCTTTCGTCGAATTGAAGGAAGGCGAGACGGCGGAGGCTGCGGACCTCATTGCGTTCGCACGCAGCAAGCTTGCGGGCTTCAAGACGCCAAAGCACGTTGTGTTCACAGAGCTGCCGAAAACCTCGACCGGCAAGATCCAGAAGTTCGAGCTGCGCACCGTCGCCAAGGACCTCTAGGGGCCAACACAAGGCACGACCGGCCCCAGCCGCTGCCCCAAACCTAAGCTGTCGCAATCTGAGGCTGGCTCAATCCTAGGATTGAGCCGCTTCGCGCGTTTCGATACACTCCAAGCACATAACAAAAAGCAGTGACAGGCGCCTTCATGACAGCGCTCAAGGAATTTGCCCGGCTCGAGTCCAGCGGCCTGTGGAGGGAAACCCCGCAGGCTCAGCGCCGCGATGTCGTGGTCTCCTTCGGCCACGCCTCGCTGATCATCACCGACCAGTCGGAAACGGCTCTCACGCATTGGTCTCTGGCCGCCATTGAACGCATCAACCCGGGAAAACGGCCCGCCCTCTTTCGCCCCGGCCCCGATGCCACCGAGACGCTCGAGATCGAAGACGCAACCCTGATCGATGCGATCGAGAAGATCCGCAAGACAATCGACCGCCGCAGGCCGCGCCAAGGCCGTTTGCGGTTGATGGTCCTGCTGGGCAGCCTTGCGGTCATCGTGATGTTTGGCGTGTTCTGGATGCCCGGCGCGCTGGTCCGCCACTCTGTTTCTGTTGTGCCAGAGAGCAAGCGGCTTGCGATTGGCAACAGGCTTCTGGAGCATATCACGCGGCTGACCGGGGAGACCTGCGACGCCCGACTGGGCACACAGGCCCTGTCGCAACTGCACAAACGCGTCCTGAAAGATCAACTGCGCCGGTCCTACGTCATTCCCGAAGGCGCGCGCGCCACGTTGCTTTTGCCGGGCGGTCTGCTGCTGCTCAACAGAACCCTGATGGAAGACTACGACACGCCGGAAGTCGTCTCGGGCTACATGCTTGCCGCGCTGGACGCGGCGCAAGGATCCGACCCGCTCGAAGATTTGCTCACCACCAGCGGGGCGCGTCCCACATTGCGCCTGTTGACCACCGGCGACATCGACGATGCGTCCCTGTCCAGCTACGCCCAGGCCCTGCTGACCGCACCGGACCCCGAGCCCGACACCGAGACCTTGCTGCCCCTCTTTGAAGGCGCGCGGCTCTCATCGGGGCCCTATGCCTATGCCCTTGATATAACGGGTGAAACGACGTTGGACCTGATCGAGGCGGATCCTTATCGCGGTCGCGTGGCGCCGCGGCTTCTGACCGATGATCAATGGGTCAGCCTGCAGGCCATCTGCACCGGCACCTAGCCCTTCGGCAAACTCACCAGCCCGCGCACCAATCCGCCCGCTAATCGGCTGTGATCAGTCGGCGTGGCACGGTGTTTGTCCAGACCTGCAGCATCTGCTGCTCCCCCTGCGCGGTCCCGACGCCGCGCATGTCGTTGAGCCTGCCGTCGGTCCAGGCGCTCTGATAGCCCTGTGGCAGGCGCTGTCTCGTGACTGGCTCCGGGCGCGGGGCTGCGACGCTTGCGGCAGGCTGCACCGGACGCTTGGCAGAGACGACCGGCTGTCGGGCCTGCGCCGCGCTGCGCGATGCCTGCGGCAGGCTTGGAGGCAGCCCGCAGGTCACCCGGCGGCTGCGGTCGACCCGCGGCACCCAGGTCGTGGCGCCGCCATATCCGGTCCGGATATAGGCGCATCCCGTGCTGTCGACATACTGGTAGCCCTGAAAAGATGCAGGCGGCACCTCGGCAGGACCGGTATCGTCCTTCAGCGACTTGGCATGTGCGCCCGGTATCCCAGAACCAAGAGCAACGGCGAGAGCGCAGACAAACAGGGCTTTCATGGCATTCCTCTTTCCAGCTTTCTACGGAGGATGACCGAACCCATTTACCCTGTAAAGATGAACAAACGCTTCTTACTTTGTCCCGAACATGCGGTCCCCGGCATCGCCCAGACCGGGCACGATATAGCCCTTCTCGTTCAGGTGGCTGTCGAGCGCCGCCGTGACGATCGGAACATCGGGATGCGCGTCCTTCATACACGCGACCCCTTCGGGTGCGGCCAGCAGGCACAGAAACCGGATATTGGTCGCGCCCGCCTCTTTGAGAAGGTTGATCGCGGCGACAGAGGAATTGCCGGTGGCCAGCATCGGGTCGACCGCGATGACCGTCCTTTCCTCCAAGGCATCGGGCACCTTGAAATAATACTGGACGGGCTTGAGCGTCTCTTCGTCCCGATACAAGCCCACGAACCCGACCCGCGCCGAGGGGATCAGTTCCAGCATCCCGTCCAGCAGCCCGTTTCCAGCCCGCAGGATGGACACCAGTGCCAGCTTGCGACCGGCAAGTGTGGGCGCGTCCATTTCCTGCATCGGCGTGGTGATAGGCTTGCGTGTCATCGGCAAATCGCGGGTGACCTCGTAGGCGAGCAACTGGCTGATCTCGCGCAGCAACTGACGAAAAACGGCGGTCGAGGTCTCACGTTCCCGCATCAGTGTGAGCTTGTGTTGCACCAGAGGGTGATCGACGATGGTCAGGTGCGGGTCAGGCATTGGCAGGCTCCAGTCGGCTCAAAACTAGGGTTCTTGTATCTTCGTCGCAAAACGCGGCGTGGGCCGCGTTGCGGTTCAGCTCCGTAAAGACGTCTTCATCCCAGCCGAACGTATCGGCGAGGCATTGATATTCGCGGCACAGGGATGTGTGGAAGAAAGGCGGGTCATCGGTGGACAAGGTAACCTTGACCCCGGCCTCCCGCAGCCGCTCGATGGGATGCGCCTGCCACGACGGATACACGCCCAGCGCGATATTCGACCCCGGGCAGACCTCCAGCGTGATCCCGTCATCGGCGAGCTTGCGGACCAGCTCGGGATCATGGATCGCCTGAACGCCATGCCCGATCCGCGCCACCTTCAGGTCGCGCAGGGCCTCACGGACCGATGCGGCCCCGCCCCATTCGCCGGCATGCGCGGTCAGATGCAACTCAGCCTCGCGTGCCATGTCAAACGCGTAGTCGAAATCCGCCGGCTTGCCGCGGTTCTCGTCGCCGGCCATGCCGAAGCCGGTGATGAAGCTTCCTTGCGTCTCGGCGGCGCAAAGCGCGGTCCGTTTCGCCTGCTCCGGTCCGAAATGCCGGATACAGGTGACAACACCCTTCAGGATGACACCGAAATTGGTCTCGGCGAACTGCGCGGCCTCTTCGATCGCGGCAGAAAACTCGTGCCAAGCGCCCACGTCGCCGCCGCCGCAAAAATCCGGCGACAGAAAAGCTTCCGTGTAGATCACGCCCTGCTCTGCCGATTGCTCGAGTACGGCCAGCGTCAGGCGGTAGAAATCCATCGGTGTCTTCAGGACACTGCAGGCGGCCTCGTAGGTGCGCAGAAAATGCGCAAAACCGTTGAAGGCGTAGCCGCCCTGTTCGTCAAAGACATCCTCGAGGCCGATCTGCTTCTCCTGCCCCAGACCGCGAATGAAGGCCGGGGGTGCGGCCCCCTCGAGATGCAGGTGCAGTTCGACCTTGGCAAGACTTCTCAGGGTCATAGGAAACTCCGCCCGGGCCCATGCGATGGGACGCCCAGATGATCGGCGATGCTGGCTGCAATGTCCACGAAATCGACAATGCCGATCGCCTTCGGGCCGAGGCCCGCGCCGATGACCGGCACCCGCTCCCGCGTATGATCGGTGCCGCGCCACGTCGGATCATTGCCGTGGTCGGCCGTGAAGACCATCAGATCGCCGGGCTGCAATCCTGCAAAGAGCCGGGGCAGTTGCGCGTCGAACCACTCCAGCGCCCGCGCGTAGCCCGACACATCCCGGCGGTGGCCGAAACGGGCGTCGAACTCGACGAAATTGGCAAAGCACAGGCTGCCATCCTCTGCCGTGCGGGTCAGCGCCTCGAGATGATCCATCAATTCCGCATCGGTTCCCTTTTGCAGTGACGTGATCCCGCGATGCGAGAAGATGTCTCCGACCTTGCCGATGGCGTGGACGGGCTGACCGGCGTCATAAACCCAGTCACACAGGGTCGGCTCGGGCGGAGCGGCGACGAAATCCCGCCGGTTCTTGGTCCGCTCGAAATCGGTGGCCGATGATCCGACAAAGGGGCGCGCGATAACGCGGCCCACCCGCCGGGAATGGAGCAGAGGTGCAATGTCCCGACAAAGCCGGATCAGCCGGTCGAGGCCGAACGCCTCCTCATGCGCCGCGATCTGGAACACGCTGTCCGCGGATGTGTAGCAGATCGGCCAGCCCGTGCGGATATGTTCCTCGCCCAGCCGCGCGATGATCTCGGTGCCGGAGGCATGGCAATTCCCCAAGATCCCCTCGGCGCCCGAAAGACGTGCAACTTCCTGCGTGATCTCCTGCGAAAAAGCCGGGCCACTGGTTGGGAAATAATGCCAGTCCCACCGCAGCGGGACGCCCGCCAGCTCCCAGTGTCCGGTTGGCGTGTCCTTGCCCGGGGAGTGTTGCGTCGCCACCCCCCAGATCCCCTGCGGATCCGCATCAAGCCCCGGTGCAGGCACGCCGGACGACAGCATGATCGCCCGCCCCAGACCAAGACCGGCCAGATGGGGCATCTTGAGCGGCCCCGAGCGGCCTTCTTGCGCGTCTCCGCGTGCGCAGGCTTGCGCGATATGATCCAGAGTGTTTGCCCCCGCATCGCCAAACTCCGCCGCATCGGGGGCGCCACCGCACCCGGCGCTGTCCATCACAATCAGAAAGGCGCGGCTCATGGCCCGACGGTCTTTTGGATCAGGGCGGCGGGTTTCACCGCCTTGCCACCGATATCATAAGCGGCGCGGACCTGCGCAACCGCGGCCTCGGCACGGGCCTCATCGGAGGCGTGCACCATGGCAAGCGGGGTCTTCGCACCCAGCTTCGTTCCCACGGGAACGATCGCCGAAAGCCCGACGGCCGGATCGATCTTGTCGGTCTCCCGCAAACGCCCACCGCCCAGCGCCACGACCGCCTCACCCAGCGCGTGGGTATCGATTGCACGCACATGGCCGGCTTTGCCCGCCGGGACCTCGCGCAGGATCGTGGCCTCGGGCAGACAGTTTCGCCAGCTGCTGGCAAAATCGGTCGGACCGCCGAGGCTCGCCACCATTTCCTCGAACTTCTCGACCGCGCGCCCCGATGAGATCGCGTCGCGGATCAAACCGGCACCGGCCTCGGCGTCTTTCGCAAGCCCGCCTTGCGCAAGCACCGCCCCGCCCAGCGCCTCGGTCACGTCCAGAAGCCTTTGGTTGACGCGCTCGCCCGTCAGGCTCTCCATCACCGCGACAACCTCGACCGCGTTTCCGGCGGCGTCCGCCAAAGGCTGCGACATGTCCGTGATCAGCGCGGACGTGGCGCAACCCGCCCCATTGGCCACGGAGACCAACGCCTCTGCCAAGGCCAGGGCGTCTTTCGGATCCGCCATGAAGGCCCCGGATCCGGTCTTCACGTCAAGCACCAGCGCTTCGAGCCCCGCCGCGAGCTTCTTGGACAGGATCGAGGCGGTAATCAGATCGATCGAGGCCACCGTCGCCGTAACATCGCGGATCGCGTAAAGCCGTTTGTCGGAGGGCGCGACCCGCCCCGTGGCGCCAACAATTGCCGCGCCTGTTTTGCGCACGATATGTTCCAGCCGTTTCGGCCCGACATCGGTCACATACCCCGGAATGGCTTCGAGCTTGTCGAGCGTGCCGCCGGTATGTCCAAGCCCCCGCCCCGAGATCATCGGGACATAGGCCCCACAGACCGCAAGCGCCGGCGCAACCAGCAGGGAGACCGGGTCGCCCACCCCGCCGGTGGAGTGTTTGTCGAGCACGGGGCCATCGAGATCCCATGTCAGAACATCGCCGCTGTCGCGCATGCCTGTGGTCAGCCCGACCCGCGCCTCCTCGCCCAGACCGCACAGGCGCACCGCCATGGCAAACGCGCCGGCCTGCGCATCGGTGATCTGCGCGCCGGAGAGGGACTTTCCGAACCACTCCGCCTCCTGACGGGAGACCGGCAGCCGGTCCCGGACATGGGCGATGATGGTGCGCGCGTCCATTATTTCTCCATATGGCTCTGGTCGAAGGCGCCCGGCAAAAGCTCGGCCAGCGTCATGACCTGCGTTGCACCGGCCATCGTCGCCATTGTGACGGTCACCTCACCTTGCGCGAATTCCGCGAGCTTCTGGCGGCATCCGCCGCACGGGCTTACGGGAACCGGGCTCTCGGCAATAACGGCCACTTCGGTGATGCCGCTGGCACCGGCTGCCACCATGGCGGCAATGGCACCGGCTTCCGCACAGGTGCCTTCCGGATAGGACACGTTCTCGACATTGCAGCCCGAGAAGACAGAGCCGTCCCGGGTCCGCACCGCCGCGCCGACCTTGAAATTCGAATACGGGGCATACGCGTTCTCGCGCACCGCGCGGGCGTGGTCCAATAGCTCCATGATGCTCCTCCTGTTGGCACAAGTGTGAAGCGCGTCTGCTTCGCTGTCCAGAAGCCAGCGTCCGAATTCTCCCGTCTTTGCGGTGAGATGGCCGCGCTCAGGCCGCCGGATATCCGAGTGTCTTCAGCGCGTCGCCAATCTCGTCCAGAATGGCCGGATCATCGATCGTAGCGGGCATCTTGTAGTCCTTGCCATCGGCAATGCTGACCATCGTTCCCCTCAGGATCTTGCCGGACCGCGTCTTGGGCAGGCGATCAACGACACAGACCAGCTTGAAGGCCGCCACGGGGCCGATCTTGTCACGCACCAGTTGAATGCATTCCTTGCGCACGTCCTCATCGGAGTTCTGAGACCCCGAGTTGAGGCACACAAAGCCCAGCGGCAACTGGCCCTTCAGCTTGTCCGAGACCCCGATCACCGCGCATTCGGCGACATCGGGATGCGAGGCCAGCACCTCTTCCATACCGCCGGTGGACAGGCGGTGGCCCGCCACGTTGATCACGTCATCGGTGCGCGCCATGATGTAAAGGTAGCCGTCCTCGTCGATATAGCCGGCGTCTCCGGTCTCGTAATATCCCGGGAACGTGGTCAGGTAGCTCTTCAGGAACCGCTCCTCCGCATGCCACAGCGTGGGCAAGGTCCCCGGCGGCAGCGGCAGCTTGACGACGATCGCGCCCAGTTCACCGGCTGGCAGTTCCTTGCCGTCATCGTCAAGGATACGCACGTCAAAGCCCGGCATCGGCACGGTCGGAGAGCCGATCTTGACCGGCAGTTTCTCGATCCCCATCGGGTTGCCGACGATCGTGAACCCCGTCTCCGTCTGCCACCAGTGATCAATGATCGGCACACCCAGTTTGTCCTGCATCCAGTGGATCGTGTCCGGATCCGCACGCTCGCCTGCCAGAAATACCGTCTTCAGGCAGGAGAGATCGTATTTCTCGATGAATGTCCCTTTGGGATCGACCCGCTTGACCGCCCGGAATGCTGTCGGCGCCGTGAAGAAGGACTTCACCTTGTGCTCCGAGATCACGCGCCAGAACGTTCCGGCATCGGGCGTGCCGACGGGTTTGCCTTCGAACACGATGGTCGTGTTGCGATGAATGAGCGGCGCGTAGCAGATATAGCTGTGCCCCACGACCCAGCCCACGTCGGAGGCGGCCCAGAAGACCTCTCCCGGATCGACATCGTAGAAGTTCTTCATGGTCCAGTTAAGCGCCACCAGATGCCCCGCCGTCGGTCGCACCACGCCCTTGGGCTGGCCCGTCGTCCCGGAGGTGTAGAGGATATAGACCGGATGATCGCCCGAGACCGGAACGCAAGGCGCAGGCTCAACCCCGTCCTGCACCTCGTTCCAATCGAAATCGCGGCCCTCGACCAGTGCGGCAGGGGCCTGCTCCCTTTGGAAAATCACGCAGAACTCCGGCTTGTGCGCGGCCAGTTCGATGGCGCCGTCAAGGAGCGGCTTATATTCCACGACGCGGCCCGGCTCGATCCCGCAGGAGCCTGCGATGATGGCCTTGGGCGTCGCATCGTCGATCCGCACCGCCAGTTCGTTCGCGGCAAACCCGCCGAACACCACCGAGTGGATGGCCCCGATCCGCGCGCAGGCCAGCATGGCCACCAAGGCCTCGGGAACCATCGGCATGTAGATGATGACGCGGTCTCCGGCGACCACACCCTTCGCGCTGAGCGCACCGGCCAGCGAGGCGGTCTGGCCTTGCAGCTCGGCATAGGTGATCTTGCGCTGCGTTCCCGTCACGGGGCTGTCATAGATGATCGCGACCTGATCGCCGTGGCCGGCGTCCACATGCCGGTCAACCGCGTTCCAGCAGGTGTTGACCTGCGCATCCTTGAACCATTCGTAAAGCGGCGCGTTGTCGTCAAACAGCGCCTTTGAGGGCGGCTTGTCCCAGTCGATTGCGCTTGCAGCCTCCATCCAGAAACCTTCGGGGTCGGACTTCCAGCCTTCGTAAATCTCCGCGTATGTCATGGTCTTGCTCCTCACCGTCCAAAACGGACGTTACGCCGCCCGCAGTCCTTGAGACAAGCCTTGGTTTTGCGGTGCGGCATAAGACGTCAGGCAAGCCCTGACGCTCTGGGAAACCTTGACGCAGGACGCGCGGGTCGGACCGGCGCGCCCATGCGGTGACCTTAGCCGTATTGAGCGACCGGCGTGCCCGCGATGGCGGACATGTTCAGCAAACCGCGCGCGGTGATCGAGGAGGTAACGATATGGGCGCGGTTGCCCATCCCCATCAGGATCGGGCCAACCTCCTGACCGCCGGCCTTCATCTTGAGGATGTTGCGCACGCCCGAAGCGGCGTCGGCATTGGCAAAGATCAGAACATTCGCTTCGCCTTCAAAGCGCGAGCCCGGGAAAATCCGCGTCCGAAGACCCTCGTCGAGCGCCGCGTCCGTGTGCATTTCGCCCTCGTAGAGGAAATCGCGCGGCGCGCTATCGAGAATGGCCAGCGCCTCGCGCATCCGGATCCCGGTGTCACAATCGAGGTTTCCGAACTGCGAATGGGAGCACAGCGCAATCTTCGGCTCGACCCCGAAGCGGCGGACATGCCGCGCGGCCCCGATCACCGTCTCCGCAATCTGGGCGGGGCTCGGTTCGGGATGCACATGGGTGTCGGCGACGAAGAGCGGGCCGTCCTCGAGGATCATCAGGCTAAGCGCGCCGACCGGGTGCAGTTCCTGCGTGCCCAGAACCTGCGAGATATAATTCAGGTGCCACAGATACTGGCCGAAGGTTCCGCAGATCATGCTGTGCGCTTCTTCGCGGTAGACCATCACGGCCCCGATCGCGGTGGTATTTGTCCGCATGATGGCCCGCGCGAGGCTGGGTGTAACGCCCTTGCGCGCCATGATCTGGTGGTAGGTTGTCCAGTAATCGCGGTAACGCGGATCGTCCTGAGGGTCGACCAGTTCAAAATCCCGGCCCGCCTTCATGCTCAGACCCGCCCGCTCCGCGCGGGACTCGATCACCCGCGGGCGGCCGATCAGGATCGGCGTGTCGGTGGTTTCTTCGATCATGGCATTGGCCGCGCGCAGAACCCGCTCGTCCTCGCCTTCCGTGAACACGATCCGGCGGGGTTGTGTTTCCGCCGCTTCAAAGACCGGACGCATGATCATCGAGGTCTTGAACACAGAATCGTTGAGCTCGTCCTTATAGGCCTTGATATCCTCGATCGGACGCCCTGCAGCGCCGCTTTCCATGGCCGCGCGCGCCACCGCGCTTGCGACGACGCCCATCAGGCGCGGATCAAACGCCTTGGGGATCAGGTAGTCGGGGCCGAATGTCATCGGCTCGCCCTGATAGGCCGCGGCGGCCTCGGCACTGGTGGTTGCACGGGCCAGTTCCGCAATGCCTTCGACACAGGCGATCTTCATCGCGTCATTGATCTCGGTCGCACCAACATCGAGCGCGCCGCGGAAAATGAACGGAAAACAGAGCACGTTATTGACCTGATTGGGATAATCAGACCGGCCCGTCGCGATGATCGCATCGGGTGCAACCTCGCGTGCATCGTCCGGCCAGATCTCGGGCTCCGGGTTTGCCAGCGCGAAAATGATCGGCGACTTGGACATCTTGGCGACCATGTCCTTGCTCAGAACACCCGCACCGCTCAGCCCGAGGAAGAGGTCCGCACCATCGATCACCTCGCCCAGCGTGCGCAGATCCGTCGCTTGCGCGAATTCTTCCTTCTGCGGGTTCATCTCCTTGCTGCGGCCCTTGTAGATCAGCCCCTCGATGTCACACAGCCAGATGTTTTCGCGCTTCACCCCAAGCTTCACCAGCATGTTCAGACAGGCGATACCAGCCGCACCGCCACCGGTGGAAACGATCTTGATGTCCTCGAATTTCTTACCGGCCACGCGCAACGCGTTGACAGCGGCTGCCCCGACCACGATCGCAGTGCCGTGCTGGTCGTCATGGAACACCGGAATGTTCATGCGTTCCTTGCAGAGTTTTTCGACGATGAAACAGTCAGGCGCCTTAATATCCTCAAGATTGACCGCCCCGAATGTCGGCTCAAGCGCGCAAACGATATCGGCAAGCTTCTCGGGGTCCTTTTCGTTCAGCTCGATATCGAAACAGTCGATATTCGCGAATTTCTTGAAGAGAACGGCCTTGCCTTCCATCACCGGCTTCGATGCCAGCCCGCCGATATCGCCAAGACCCAAAACCGCGGTTCCGTTCGAGACCACCGCAACGAGGTTGCCGCGTGACGTGTAATCCTGCGCCGTGGCGGGATTTCTTTTGATCTCGAGACACGCCTCGGCAACGCCCGGAGAATAGGCGCGCGAGAGGTCACGTCCGTTTGCCAGCGGCTTGGTGGCCCGGATCTCGAGCTTCCCCGGCTTTGGATATTTGTGATAATCCAAGGCCGCAATTCTCAGGCTTTTTTGACGATCTTCTTCCAAGACTAAACCCCTCCCAAAAGATAGTTTAACATTAAACTACCTTACGGCAGCCTCTTTATGAAGCTGCTTATCTGTTCTTTTTCACACATGCAAAACCAAAGTTCTGCCGATCTCTGTCTCCGCCGGAACGGTAAAACACTGAAACCCCCGCGCCGTCTCCAGCGCCCGGATGCGACAGGCCGGATATGGCCGTCCTGTCAGACAAATTGCTCACGGATCAACCGCTCCTCCAGCCCGTGGCCGGTATCAAACAGCAACCGGTGGGAGACGCCGGGTTCTGACCGGATCTCGACCGAGACGACATTGCCCGCCGTACGACTGTCCGCATCGGCCATGACAGGGCGCTTTTCTGGCTGAAGCACGTCGAACCGCACATGGGCGTTTTTCTGCAAGAGCGCGCCGCGCCAGCGGCGTGGCCGGAAAGCCGACATCGCGGTCAGGGCCAGAACATCGGCGCCAATCGGAAGAATGGGACCATGGGCAGAGTAGTTATACGCGGTCGAGCCGGCAGGCGTTGACACCAGAGCCCCGTCACAAACCAGTTCATCCATGCGCACCTTTCCATCCACGGTTATGCGCAGCTTCGCGGCCTGCGGGCCCGCGCGCAGCAGCGACACTTCGTTGATCGCAAGCGCTTCGTGAACGGTTCCATCGGCGTGGATCGCCTTCATCCGCAGCGGGTTGATGATCTCTTCCTCGGCGGCTTCCAGCCGCTCGAGCACCCCGCGCTCCTGATACTCGTTCATCAGAAAGCCCACCGTGCCGCAATTCATACCATAAACGGGCACATCGAGATGCTGCGTCCCGTGCAGGGTCTGGAGCATGAAACCGTCGCCGCCCAAAGCCACGATCACCTCGGCGTTTTCCGGCTCCACGTTGCCATACGCATGCGACAAAGCGCGCGCCGCATCCTGCGCAATCTGTGTTTCCGACGCCATGAAGGCGATTTTCTCAATCTTTGGCATGGGTTAGCTTTCCGTTTGGATGAGTCTTCGCGTGCCATGCGCCGAAAAACAAGGCTTTTGATGAGATTTCACCTGACGCAGAAACGCTCTGCTGCGTCGTATTGCATATTTTGCTTTTCGAGCTTTACGACTAAAACGTGCCATCGAACGCGATTTTTTTGGACGGAAGAGAGATCCTTATGAATGCATCCCACCGCGATGACGGCTTTTTCACCGAGCGCCTCGAGAGCCGTGACGCCGAGCTGTTTGACGCCATCTCCAAGGAACTCGGGCGTCAGCGAGACGAGATCGAACTGATTGCCAGCGAGAACATCGTCTCCGCCGCCGTCATGGAGGCGCAGGGCTCCGTGATGACCAACAAATATGCCGAGGGCTATCCCGGTCGGCGGTATTATGGCGGCTGTCAATTCGTTGATATCGCAGAAAATCTTGCCATCGACCGCGCCAAGCAGCTGTTTGACTGCGGCTTTGCCAATGTGCAGCCGAACTCGGGCTCGCAGGCCAACCAGGGTGTGTTTACAGCGCTCCTGAAGCCCGGCGACACGATTTTGGGGATGAGCCTTGATGCCGGTGGTCACCTGACCCACGGCGCGGCCCCGAACCAGTCCGGCAAGTGGTTCACCGCGGTGCAGTATGGTGTGAAGCCCGACACGCTCGAGATCGACTACGATCAGGTCGCGGCACTGGCCGCCGAACACAAGCCCCAGATGATCATCGCCGGCGGCTCCGCCATTCCGCGCAAGATCGACTTCGCGAAGTTCCGCGAGATCGCCGACAGCGTGGGCGCATACCTGCTTGTCGACATGGCGCATTTCGCGGGCCTCGTGGCGGCGGGGCTTTATCCCTCCCCCTTCCCGCACGCGCATGTGGCCACGACCACGACCCACAAGACCCTGCGCGGGCCGCGCGGCGGCATGATCCTGACCGATGACGCGGCGCTGGCAAAGAAATTCAACTCGGCCATTTTCCCGGGCATTCAGGGCGGCCCGCTGATGCATGTGATCGCCGGCAAGGCCGTGGCATTCGGGGAAGCCCTGCAGCCGGGCTTCAAGGAATATCAGGCACAGGTCATCACCAATGCGCAGTCGCTTGGCGAACAGCTGGTCAAGGGCGGTCTCGATATCGTCACCGGCGGCACCGACACCCATGTCCTGCTTGTCGATCTGCGCCCCAAAGGCGTAAAGGGCAACGCGACCGAGAAGGCTCTGGGCCGCGCTCACATCACCTGCAACAAGAATGGCATCCCCTTCGACACCGAGAAGCCGACGGTTACCAGCGGCATCCGCCTCGGCTCACCCGCCGGCACGACCCGCGGGTTCAGCGAGGTCGAATTCCGCCTGATCGGAGATCTGATTGTCGAGGTGGTCGACGGTCTGGCCGCCAATGGCGAAGAGGGCAATGGCGCGGTGGAAGAGGCCGTCAAAGCCAAAGTGCTCGAGCTGTGCGGCAGGTTCCCGATCTACCCCGCGCTTTAAGGGCAAATCAAAGGTTAGAGCGCTGCGGCTTTCAAACCGCGGCGCTTTTTTCTTTCGCAGAATGCCGCACGGCTTTGCCGACCATATCGGCATAGATTTCCTCGACCTGACCCAGCGACAAACGCCCGTCCGGACGATACCAGTTCGTCACACCCGTCAACATCGAGATCAGCGCAAGCGTGGTCAGCTTGGTATCCACGACATCGAAGACGCCCTCGGTCTGACCGGCTTTGAGAATGGCCTCCAGCGCGTCTTCATACTGGCGGCGCATGTTCTCGAGACGGGCAAAATTTTCCTGCGTCAGGTTCCGCAACTCCATGTAGGAAATGAAGACAGCGTCGCGGCGCGTCATATGAAACCGGATGTGGAACCGTGCGAACGCCTCAAGCTGCTGGTCGGGATCCGCAGGTTTCGTCTCGGCGGCCCAAGCGCTGAGCAACTCGTCCATATGCCCCTTCATCAGGTCAAACAGAAGCGTCTGTTTGTCCGGCGTGTAGAGATAGAGCGCACCGGCCTGCACCCCGACCTCAGCCGCGATCTGACGCATCGAGACCGCCGCATATCCGTCGCGTGCAAACAGCATCAAGGCAGCCGCCCGCACGCGGGGTCCGGTGATCTCAGAGTGGGAACCTGTTTTTCGCGCCATGCCGACAGCTTATCTGAACGCGCGTTCAGTTCAAGCGGCTCTTGTGAGCCTCCATCCCAGCACGTAAAGTCCGGAAAGGATCCGAAGCAGCGGGCGTTCATGAGACTTTCTCCCTCCTTTTTGCGAATTCTGGCTGTGCAACTGGCCCTGATCACCGGTCTGACGGCCTGTTCGAACGATCTGCCCGACGCGGACCGCACGATCAGCGCAGAGGCGCAGGACGCGCCCTTCCCGCAATTGCTCCCCGAGTCCGAGATATTTCCGGACGCCTCGGCCGCGGCAGCGCGCCCGATCGAAGATCAGGCAAGGCTTCTGGAACTCAGGGTCGCGCTGCTGCAGCGAAAGGCAGACGCCCTACGGGGACGCGATATCTATGACGGGCAGGACGCACTTCGCGCGCTGAGATGAGCAGTGCGAAGTCTCGTTGCACCTTTTTGTTTTCCCAGATAACAGAAGCGCACGAACGACACAGACGACGGAGTCTTGAATGACCGCCCCACTTCGCCTTGGAATTGCTGGCTTGGGCACTGTTGGAACCGGTGTGGTCAAGATCGTTCGCCAAAAGGCGGCGCTTCTGACAGCGCGCACGGGCCGTCACATTGAAATTACAGCCGTTTCGGCGCGCACGCGCGACAAAGATCGCGGAGTGAACCTCGGCTCCTACGCGTGGGAAGACGACCCCGTGGCACTTGCCCGCCGCGACGATGTTGATGTTTTCGTCGAGCTCATGGGCGGCTCTGACGGGCCGGCCAAAGCGGCCACCGAAGCCGCGATCGCTGCGGGCAAAGACGTTGTCACGGCAAACAAGGCGATGCTGGCCGTGCATGGTCAGGCCTTGGCCGAAATGGCCGAAAGCGCCGGATGTGTGTTGCGCTTTGAAGCGGCGGTCGCAGGCGGCATTCCCGTGGTGAAAGCCCTGACCGAGGGACTTGCCGGCAACGAGGTGTCCCGTGTGCTGGGCGTCATGAACGGGTCGTGCAACTACATCCTCACCCGGATGGAGAATGCGGGCCTCACCTATGAAGAGGTTTTCGCGGAAGCCGATGGCCTTGGCTATCTGGAAGCCGACCCGCAACTGGATGTCGGCGGCATCGACGCCGCGCATAAGCTTGCACTGCTCTCTTCCATCGCCTTCGGGACGCAAGTTGCCTTTGACGATGTCCAGTTGGAAGGCATCGAGCGCGTTGCCATCGAGGATATTCGCCAAGCCGCCGACATGGGATACCGGATCAAGCTTCTGGGCGTGACCCAGATGACCAAGCGCGGCCTTGTCCAGCGCATGTCCCCCTGCCTCGTTCCCGCGGATTCGCCGCTGGGGCAGCTCGAAGGGGGCACCAATATGGTCGTGCTGGAAGGCGATGCGGTCGGTCAGATCGTGCTACGGGGTCCGGGGGCCGGTGAAGGCCCGACCGCCAGCGCGGTTCTCTCCGATATCGCCGATATTGCGCGCGGCACGCGGCTCGCGACCTTCGGCCAACCTGCAAAAACGCTGAAAAAAGTGCCGGCGGCCCGCTCTTCGATCCCCGCCCCCTATTACCTGCGCATCGCGCTGCAAGACAAACCCGGTGCACTTGCAAAGGTCGCCACGGCCCTTGGGGATGCCGGTGTCTCGATCGACCGGATGCGTCAGTACAGCCACGAGGAACCGACAGCCCCGGTCCTCATCGTCACCCATACAACCACACGCGATGCGCTCGACCACGCGCTCGACCAATTGCCCGGCACCGGCGTTTTGTCCGGAACACCGGTTGCGCTTCGGATCGAACATGTGTGATTTGAAACCCTTGCCCTGCCCCCGCTTCAAGAACAGGATCCCCCTATGACTACCTCTCGCGACGTTTTCGAAGACCGCATGCTCTCGCTCGGTCTGGCCCGAGTTTCCGAAGCTGCAGCACTTGCGTCGGCGAAACTGATCGGGCGCGGCGACGAAAAGGCCGCTGATCAGGCCGCCGTGGACGCCATGCGCACACAACTCAACCTGCTCGACATCAACGGCGTTGTCGTGATCGGCGAAGGTGAGCGGGACGAAGCTCCGATGCTCTTTATCGGCGAGGAAGTGGGCACCGGCGAAGGCCCCGGCGTCGACATCGCGCTGGACCCGCTGGAAGGCACCACCCTGACCGCAAAAGACATGCCCAACGCGCTTGCCGTCATCGCCATGGGCCCGCGAGGGTCGATGCTGCATGCCCCCGATGTCTATATGGACAAACTGGCGGTTGGCCCCGGCTATCCCGACGGCGTCGTCTCGCTGGATATGGGGGCGGCCGAACGCGTGAGCGCGCTGGCCAAGGCCAAAGGCTGCGATCCGGTTGATATCACCGTGTGCATTCTGGAGCGCCCGCGCCACGAAGATCTGATCGCGGAAGTGCGCAGCACAGGAGCCGCGATCCGCCTGATTACCGATGGCGACGTCGCCGGCGTGATGCATTGCGCCGAGGCCGAACAGACCGGGATCGACATGTATATGGGCGAAGGTGGCGCGCCGGAGGGCGTGCTGGCCGCAGCCGCGTTGAAATGCATGGGCGGACAGATCTTTGGCCGCCTGTTGTTCCGCAATGATGACGAACGGGGCCGCGCCGCAAAGGCGGGGATCACCGATCTCAACCGGGTCTATACCCGCGACGACATGGTGACCCAGGACGTGATCTTCGCCGCGACCGGCGTGACCGACGGCTCCATCCTGCCCGGTGTCCGCCGCGAGGTCGGCTACATGACTGCGGAGACGATCCTGATGCGCTCCAAGACCGGTTCCGTGCGGCGGATGACCTACCGCAACCCCGCCTGACATGAACCGAGACGCGGCCTATCTGGGTGTAGAGCGGTCCTTAACCGGGCGGCGCTGGATCGGGCCAACAGCGGCGCATGACCGCCTTGCCGAGGCCATGGCTCAAAGCACGGCCCTGCCGCTTCCGGTTTGCCAGACACTGGCGCGACTGGGCGTTGCGGCCGAGCAGGCGGAGGCCTATCTGGCCCCGAAACTGCGCGACCTGATGCCCGACCCTTCGGTGCTGCGCGATATGGACAAGGCAGCGGCCCGGTTTCTCAAAGCGGTGCAAGACCGCGAACGCATCGCGATTTTTGCCGATTATGACGTCGATGGCGGCTCCTCCGCTGCGCTGCTGATAAGCTGGCTGCGCGAAGCGGGCCTGACCGCAACGCTCTATGTTCCCGATCGCATCGATGAAGGGTATGGCCCGAACGTGCCCGCGATGGAACGTCTGGCGCAAGCCCATGACCTGATCATCTGCGTGGATTGCGGGACGCTGTCGCATGAGCCGATTGGCGCGGCAAAGGGCGCCGACGTGCTTGTCCTCGACCACCATCTGGGTGCGGAGACCCTGCCCGAAGCGCTGGCGGTGGTGAACCCGAACCGACAGGATGAAGACGGCGCCCTTGGGCATCTTTGCGCGGCGGGCGTTGTGTTCCTGCTTCTCGTGGCTGTGAACCGGCTGATGCGCGAGAACGGTCAGGCCGGCCCCGACCTTGTTGCCCTGCTCGACCTCGTCGCACTGGCAACGGTCGCGGACGTGGCCCCCCTGATCGGCGTGAACCGGGCACTTGTGCGGCAGGGCCTGACGGTTATGGCCCGCAGGGAGCGCATCGGTCTCAGGGCGCTCGCGGATGTGGCGCGCATGGATTCGGCCCCCACCTCCTATCATCTGGGTTTTCTGCTGGGCCCGCGGGTCAATGCAGGCGGCCGGATTGGCGCGGCGGACCTCGGCGCGCGGTTGCTGTCGACAGACAATGCCGCCGAGGCGGACGCGTTGTCAGAGCGGCTCGAACTGCTCAACAAGGAGCGCCGCGAGATTGAAGCCCACGTACGCGAGGCGGCGCTGGCACAAGCCGAGGAGCGCGGGCTGAACGCTCCGCTCGTCTGGGCCGCGGGCGAGGGCTGGCACCCCGGTGTCGTGGGAATTGTCGCGGCCCGCCTGAAGGAAGCGACCAACCGGCCTGCCGTCGTGATCGGACTGGACGGCGCCGAAGGAAAAGGGTCCGGGCGTTCGGTCTCCGGCATCGATCTCGGTGCCCAGATCCAGCGGCTTGCAGCCGAAGGGCTTCTGATCAAAGGAGGCGGGCACAAGATGGCGGCAGGCCTTACCGTCGCGCGCGACCGGCTTGAGCCGGCCATGACCCGTCTTGCCGAACTGCTCGATGCACAAGGCGCGGGCGCATTGGGGCCATCGGATCTAAAGCTCGACGGGCTCCTGATGCCCGCCGCTGCGCAGGTCGATCTTGTCGAGCGGCTGGAAGCTGCGGGGCCTTTTGGGGCCGGCGCGCCGGCGCCGCGTTTTGCCTTCCCCGACCAGCAGATCCTGTTCACCAAACCGGTCGGCGACGGGCACCTGAAACTCACGTTCGGAGACAAGCAGGGCGGTCGCCTCGAGGCGATCGCCTTCGGCGCCTATTCGGGAGAGATGGGGCCCGCGCTCGAGGGCCATAAGGGGATGCGCTTCCATCTCGCGGGACGGGTCGAGATCAACAGCTGGGGCGGACGTCAGCGCGTACAGTTGAGACTTGAGGATGCGGCCCGGACGGCAGCAGGATTTTAATCAGAGCGGACGCATTTTCCTCTTGCCAGCCTCACCGTGTTTGCCTAAACAACGGCCCACACCTCCGGCGGTCCCTTCGTCTATCGGTTAGGACGCCAGGTTTTCAACCTGGAAAGAGGGGTTCGATTCCCCTAGGGACTGCCAACTATCCCGACAATCGAGATTAACGAAGCCAACGCATCGCTTGTGCTTTGGCACGGACGTTCAAACGCGCGTGGCGACAGGCCCGTTTGGTCAAAATCTACACCCAGGCCGTGGAAAACACCGGGACGCGGACTTTAACCGGACTTCGTGCCGGGATCGAAGATGGTATGGCAGGCCCGGCCCTTATGCTTGGACCAGTACAGGGCCATATCCGCATCCCCGAGCATCTGCTCGGGAAGTGGGTCGGCATAGAAACTCGACAACGTGATGCCGATGCTGGCCGATATCCGGCAACTCTGCCCGTCATAGTCGATGGGCTGTTCCAGTCTTGAGATAATACGGGCCGCGATGCTGTTGAGGATTCGCGGGTCAACGCAGTCCTGAAAGGCAAGAATGAACTCATCACCGCCCACGCGCGCCACCATATCACCGGAACGGGTTTCGCTGACGAGGATCTGTGCGACCTTCTGCAGAACATGGTCACCGGCCGCATGGCCGAACGTGTCATTGACCTGCTTGAAGTAGTCAAGATCGAGGGTCATCAGGCCAAAGGGTGTGCTTCCACGCGCCATCCGCGCAAGCAGGTGATCCAGCGCACGCCGGTTTTTCAGCCCCGTCAGCGTATCGGAAAAGGCCTGTTCTTCCGCCGCGACCTTGGCCCCCTGCAGGCGCTGGTTCAGGCGTTTCGATTCCTCCAGCGCCGCGGTCTTCGCCTCAATCAGGTAGAGCATATCGACCGTGGGATCAGAGGGGGCGAAATCCGCCGCGACGAGGTTGTGACAGCGCACAGCCTCCAGAACAGAAATCCCCAGTGAAAGATTGACCAAGCCATGGCTCGTTCCGTCGAGACGCGTGAAAAGGCCTTTCAGCCCAAACTGTTCCCCCTTCCGGAAGCGAAGCTTCACACCGCAGCACCCGTGCCGCCAAAGTGTTTGGAAATCCGGCGTGTTCACCGGCCGCCGCAGCTCGAACACGTCGAGAAACTGCATCCCGGTGAGGGCCCGTTCGGGATGTAGCTTTGCCATTGTGGGACCCACATGCGTGATGATCCCGCCTGCATCCACACGCAGATGCAAAGGCATCAGCGCATCCAGCGCGGTGACCGAACTGGCCACGATATCACCCGTCACCTCACCCATCAGCCTGCCACATGGCCCGCAAGGCTAAAGCTGCGCCCCCGGGCGAAGGCCTTTTCCAGAAGCTGGATCTTCAGGATCTCGCAAGGCGGACCCTGCTTTGGATCATCCTGTTCGAGATCCAGAACGACGAGCGCGCCGTAATCATCCGCGAGCGCCCGCAAGATGCCCTGCAGCACAGCGCCGTAGCCCGGGCGGTCAAAATGGCATTCGAGAGAGAAGCTGTCTGATCCGGTTTGCTCCAGTTCGAGATGGGGCAGTTCGAGATCGGGCATGGCGAGCTTTACCCGGTCATGCAGATCGTCAAGCGATTGCAGGAAATCTTCGAACGTGTGCCCGCCAAACCGCAGCAGACGCCTGACGGCGTTCATATGCGCGTGCGTCACCAGATACGTGCCAAGATCTTCCAGAAGCGCGGTCCGGTCGCGGCCAAGATGCGCCGCGGCAGCCTCCAGAACGGCCTCCGTTATCGTATCGCTATACGCGAGCATCGCCTCGAAATCCCGGAAGTCGAGGCGCGCGTCGCGGACGATATGATCCCAGGAGGACTGACCGTAAGTGTCCTCCACAAAACACTGAATGGATCGATTAACCAAACCGTGCATGACTGCTCCCAAAGAACTCCGGGGCAATCTAGGGGCCGATCTCTTAATAAATGCCGAAGAGACGCCTAAAAGTCGGTGGGCGCGCCGCCTTCGGCTTTGCGCCGCGCGACAAACTCCTGCAGCTCTTCGCGCCGGGCCGGGTCCATCTCGGGCGGGACAAACTCGTTTATGATGGCTTTGTAGACGTCATGCGCGCGCTCGGCCGTCCATACGCCGCCTTTCAGCTCCCATGCCTCGAAGTTGGACCAGTCGCTGATCATCGGTGAATAGAACGCGTTTTCATAGCGGTCCTGCGTATGCTGGCATCCGAAGTAGTGCCCGTCAGGCCCGACCTCCCTGATCGCGTCAATGGCAATATCCTCGTCCGCGGTTGCCCATGTCGCCGGTTCGAAATAGCGCTGGATGTGCTGCAACACCTCGCAATCCATGATGAATTTCTCGGGGCTCGCGATCAGCCCGCCCTCGAGCCAGCCCGCCGCGTGATAGACGACGTTGGTGCCCGATTGTACCGCCGCCCAGAGCGAGTTCGAGGTCTCCCACATGGCCTGCCCGTCGGGCACATTGGCGGCACACACACCGGAAGAGCGGATCGGCAGGCCGTAAAACCGGCCCATCTGCCCCGTCATCTGCGTGGCCCGCATATATTCGGGGGTCCCGAACGCAGGCGCACCCGTTTTCATATCGACGTTGGAGGTGAAGGTCCCGATGGCCACCGGACATCCGGGGTTGATGTATTGCAAAAGCGCGATCGCCGCGAGCCCCTCGGCCAGCGACAAGGTCACAGCCCCCGACATCGTCACCGGTGCCATGGCCCCTGCAAGTGTGAAGGGTGTCACGATCACCGCCTGATTCCGACGCGCGTGTATCATGGCCCCTTCCAGCATGGGGAAGTCATGTTTGAGCGGCGAGACCGAGTTGATGTTGGTGTACATATGACAGCGCGCCTCGAACGCCTCGTGGCTCAGCCCGCCTGCGATCCGTGTCATCTCCATAACATCCTCGACCCGCGCCCGGCCCAGTGAATAGGCATGCACAACCTTGTCGGTCAGGGTCAGCTTCTCATAGAGGCAGTCGAGATGGCGGACGCTGGCGTGCACATCAATGGGCTCGACCGGATAGCCGCCTGCGAAGTGGATACAGTTGAAAAACTGGGTAAGCTTGATGAATTCCTTGTAGGTTTCAAAGTCGCCGGAGCGTTTGCCCCGCTTGAGGTCCCACGCATTGGGCGGCGACGAGACGTTGCCAAACGCCATATGCTGGCCACCGATGATCAATTCGCGCTCGGGGTTGCGCGGTGTAATCGTGAAGGTGGACGGAGCGTGGCCGACCATTTCCATCACGAAATCCTCGTCCATCCTGACATTGGTCCCCTCGACCTTGCAGCCGGCCTCTTTCAGGATCGCGCAGGCGTCCGGATTGAGAAACTCGATCCCGATCTCCGAGAGGATTCGCATGCATCCGCGATGGATCGCCTGAACGCCTGTCTCGTCGAGCGGCTCGGTCGGGCGATCGGGGTTGACCGGCTGCGACCAGGGCATCTGGTTGGGCAGAAGGCTGCTCGTGCGTCTTGTGTTGCCAGCGCGTCCGCCGGAGCGCCGTTTACGTGCTGCACCATCCGCCATCCTGGGTCCTTTCCTGGAGATCCCGCAGGAAAACTGTCGCATGAAGGCCGGAGCCGTCATTTTGCAGATACCGACGCTTTTCGTCGTTTTTCTGGCCTCAGGTCGCGTGTTGGCCGTTCAGCCAGCCTGCCAGTTGCCCGATATCACCCAGCACGACGTCGGCATGGGGCGCCAGTTCCTCGACACCGGCCACGCCGGTCAGCACCCCGACACAGGTCATACCTGCCGCCCGTCCGGCCTCCAGATCATGGGTGCTGTCGCCGACCATCGCGACCGCCTCAGGCCGCAGGCCCACATGCTGGGCAAAGGCAAGGCACATCCCGGGGCCCGGCTTGCCGCCAAAGCCTGAATCCGATCCCAGGATCAGATCGAACCCGTCCTGCGCGTTGAGACTGGCCATATGCACTTTTGCAGTCGCCTCGGAATCGTTGGTGGCCAGCCCCAGCTTGTAGCCCTCCGCCCGCAATCCGCCCAGATAACTCGCCAGCGGCAGGACTTCGGCCAGCGGCGCGTCCTTTGCAGCGCGGTTCGAATGGGCCAGCAGCCCGTCGAAATCCCACCTCGGAAGATAGGGCAGCATCAGCTCCACCCCCTCCTCGGGCGTCCCTGCAATGATTGCACTTCGAGGATGAAACCTGCGGGTTGATAGCTGATAGCCGATCGCATCCGCCAGAATTTGCACAAGAGCCTGATCCCCCTCTGCGATATCCTCGAGAAAGGCGGCCGCCCAATTGCCCCACGTCTCGTTAAAATCGAGCAGTGTTCCATCCTTGTCGAAGAGGAGACCTCTGATCATGTGCAGTTGTCCTTGACCCAGATTGCCGCTTGTCTGACGGTGATATCTATGGGTGTGGACGAGACGCATTACAACCTGCATCGCTCGCTTGGGTATCAGGCCACTCTGACAAGCCGGGTTTTCGAGCGCCGCCTCGAGGACGGGCTGCGCGCGCTCGGGCTCACCCGGCTGGGCTGGTGCATCCTTCTGGCCATCGGCGAGGAAGGCCTTCACAGCCCCTCCGACATTGCCGATTTCATCGGAACCGACCGGACGGCCACATCCCGCGCGCTGCGGCAACTGGAAGCGGACGGGCTGATTGCACGGCGCACGCATGCGCGCGACCGCCGCCGCACCGATGTGTCCCTGACCGATGCCGGAAAAGACAGGTTGATGCGGGCGATCTCCGTTGCCGCCGAGAATAACGAGCATTTCAAAAGCAAGTTGTCCGAACAGGATACTGCCGCGCTGATGGATTTGCTGGAACGCCTCCGCTCAGGCGAGCGCACACGCCTGACGAATTTCTGAAAGGGTCCAATGGGCAAACTTTTTTCGTACCGAAACCGCGCGGTGCATCTGGGCCCCTACCCGCTCGAGAAGCTTCGGCGGTCCTCCGGCCCACCCGAACTGGGCCGCCTGCCCGCCTTCACGCCGCTGTCCTTTCGCCGCCCCGAGGCCACTCTGAGCATCGTCAACGCGATGCAGGACTATCAGGCCATGATGGATGCCACGCGCGACGGGCTGGTGAAAAAGCAACGTGCCGAAATCCCGGAAGACCCGGCAGAACGCGCCGATCACCTGAAGGCCTTCGGTTACTTCTGCGATGCCGCGATGGTGGGTATTTGTGAGATCCCGCAGGCCACATGGCTCGAAAAAGCCACGGCCAACCCGGATGTCGGCCGTCTGGCCGAGAAGCTGGAGACCCTTCAGCCCAAGACGCTGGCCGCAGGGATCGACGTAATCATGGCCGGGCTGCGCGAGTCCATGCGGTCCCCGCCGCAGGACTGCCGGCACCACACCCATGCGATCGTGTTTCTCTACGACATGCCCCGCGCTCCGAGGGACCGCGAGCCCGGCACAGACTGGATCGGGGATGCCGAAGATCACCGCGCCTGCCTGCGGGCGATGGAAACCGCCGTAACGCTCTCGAACTACCTGCGCATTCTGGGGTGGGAGGCGCGCGCGCATTCCGCCGCGGCGACCGACATCCATCTGGGCAAACTGGCGGTTGCGGCGGGACTTGCCCTGCCCGACGGGCGCAATCCGTTTCTCGGCGACAGGTACGGACTGGCGGCAATCACGACGACGCTCGAGATCGCGCCGGACCTGCCCTTGTCGACAGAGCAGCCTGCCATCGCCGCTTGGCACTTCGGGCTGGGGTCAAATGGGCGAAACGCGAGGAATTGCGATCCGTTCAAGGAACGCGACTATGTGCAGGGCCCGCATGCGTTTGAAACACTCAAACGCGTCGAGACGCCGACAACCTATATCGACGCCCCGAACGTGGCCCGCGTTCCCAAGCGCGCCAATATGTTTGCGCGGGCGCTGTTCGGCGATCTGGGCCAAACGACACAAGACGCCGCCAAAAACGGCAATTACGTTCGGAAATCCGCGGCCGCTTTCGCGTTCCGGCCCTCGCTCGGCGCGTTTGTCCTGCTGCAGGACGGGGAGGCGGCAGACGTGCACCCCTCCACCCACGATCCCGAGGCGAATGCCGCCAACATCAAGGCCGCGCTCTATTTTCTCGGTGTCGATGCGGTCGGCCTGAGCGCCTGCCCCGATTGGACCTACTATTCCCATGATGCCGCGGGCCAGCCGATCACGCCCTATCATGAGAATGCCATTTCGATGATTATCGATCAGGGGCACGAGACCATGGAGGGCGCGTCGGGCGACGACTGGATCGCCTGTGCCCAATCGATGCGCGCCTATCTGCGCTTCTCGCTTCTGGGCGGCGTTCTGGCCCAGCACCTGCGCAATCTGGGCTATACCGCGCGCGTGCATTCGGTGATGGATGACGAGGTTCTACACCCGCCACTCCTGCTGCTCAGCGGTCTGGGCGAGGTGTCGCGCATCGGAGAGGTGATCCTGAACCCGTTCCTCGGGCCCCGGCTGAAATCGGGTGTCGTGACAACGAACATGCCCATGCGCCATGACAAGCCGATTGATTTCGGCCTGCAGAGGTTCTGCGAGGCCTGCAACAAATGCGCGCGCGAATGCCCCTCGGGGGCGATCACCGCGGGTCCGAAACTGATGTTCAACGGCTACGAGATCTGGAAATCCGACAGTCAGCGCTGCACCATTTACCGCGTGTCGCAGAAGAACGGGGCGATGTGCGGGCGGTGCATGAAAACCTGCCCTTGGAACCTCGAGGGCCTCTTCGCCGAAAAACCGTTCCGCTGGGCGGCAATGAAGGCGCCTTTCATGGCCAAGCCCCTGGCAAAGCTCGATGACATGCTGGGCAACGGGGCGATCAATCCGGTCAAGAAATGGTGGTGGGATCTGGAGATGGAGGACGAGGGCCCCTACCGGCCCAGCCCGCACCCGGTAAACGCGCGCGCGCTGCAAAAGGACCTTGATCTGAAGTTCGAAGACCAGACCCTGGCTGTCTATCCTGCCCCCCTTGCGCCGCCCCCTTACAACTTCCCCTTCCCGATGGATCGCGAGGCGGGCATCCGGGCCTATGAGGACATGATCCCGGCGGCAGAGCATAAACGCCGTCGCGCCGAAGGGCTGCCGACCGAACATGTTTATACGGCAGATCAGGCCGAAAGCCCTGTCTTGCAGGTCGTGGTCACGCGCGCAGAGCGGATGAGCGATGACGTGACAAAATACGAGTTCTCGATGCCCGACGGCGCGGAGATGCCCGTGGTCACAGCCGGCGCGCATATCGACGTTGTCGTCGCCCCCGAGTTCTTCCGCCAGTATTCGCTCTCCGGAGATCCCTCGGATCGCTCGAAATACCAGATTGCGGTGTTGCGCGAGGAGAACGGGCGTGGCGGTTCGAAACTGATGCACCGCATATTCGAGCCGGGGCGGCGGGTCTTCATCTCAAAGCCGATCAATCATTTCCCGTTGCACGACACGGCGTCCAAGTCCTTTCTCATGGGCGGCGGGATTGGCGTGACGCCGATGATCGCGATGGCCCACAGGCTGCATTCCATCGGGGGTGACTTCGCACTCCATTACAGCTGCTCGAACCGCGCACACGCTGCATTCCTGAAGGATCTGGAAGAAGCCCCCTGGGCCGACAAGGTTGTGTTGCATATCTCGGACGAGGGCAGTCGCGCGGATCTTCCGACCGTCCTGCACTATACCGAAGGCGCGCATGTCTACACCTGCGGCCCGGACAGCTACATGGGCGCGGTGATGCAAGCTGCGGAGCAAAACGGCTTCCCCGAAACCGCCCGTCATCTGGAATATTTCTCCGTTCCGGAGACGCCCGACTACGAAAACCACCCCTTCACGCTGCGTCTGGCCCGCAGCGGGCGCGAGATCGCCGTATCCGCGGATCAGGCGGCAACCGATGCCCTGCTGGCAGCAGGGGTCCATGTCGATGTGAAATGTTCAGACGGGCTTTGCGGGGTCTGCAAATGCACCGTGATTTCCGGCGAGGTCGAGCATCGTGACTTCGTGCTGTCGCGCAAAGACCGTGAAACGCAGATCATCCTGTGCCAGTCGCGCGCCCGGGACCCGGACGGCGTCATTGAATTGGAGCTCTGACGCTCAGGTCCAGTTGGGCAGATCACCGCCGGGCAGCGCCTGACGGGCCTCCATCGGCCGGGTGTAGGCGATCCCGCGACTGTCGCAAAAGGCGATGACCCAATTGTCATCCATCATAAGGAAATCCAGAACCGACCCCAGAAAAGCCGGATCGCCGGCCTGTGTGCGGATGTCGTCGAGCGAGGCCCCTGTCGAATTCATGAACACGGGCATCAGATCCTCTGACGCGGCAAGCCAGCCCAGCGCATCCAGTGCGAGCTCCTGCGCTTTCTCGGACGGGCCGGACGATGTCATTTCGGGTCTCCAGACGGAAATTAAACTGCGGATGTCTTACCCGACTTGCCCGCCGCTTGACCAGAACGACCCTGAGCGCCGTGGGACCCCGTCAGCATGCCTGTCAGGGGCGCGGCGTCCCGTTGCGGCTCAGACCGTCGCTGAGGCGTTGCGCATAGCGTGCACGCTCCTCGGGCGACATCGCGGCGATCCGCTCTAACAAGAGCTTGCGGCCCACATCGTGGAGCTCGAGCATCCGGTCCCGTTGCAAATCAAACAAGGCCTCTACCTGCGCGGGATCATAAGGTTCTGCGACCAGCGCGCCGATCACACGCGGCGGGATTTCGCGCAATCGCGCGCGCTCCGGGGCGCTCGACGCCCGCATCTCTTTGCGAAACGCACGCCCCAGCGCCCGCTGATCGCGCCGCTCCAGTGCACGTCCATAGACCCCGATCGGCATGCCGCGCGTCACCTTGTCAGGCCCGGGACCGCGATCGGAAAGACGCGCCCCAAGGATCGCGCCCACAAACAACAGGTTCAGGCCCAGTGAGAGCACCAGAATGATCCGCAACCACGGCCAGCCGGTTTTCCGCTCCGGTGTGGGTGTCTCAGCCATCATGAGGTTCCTTCTTCCAAGAAGAGCGTGTCGGAGGCAAAGAAATCACTGATCTCCACACCCTGGTCAATGAGCCCCGGCACCGGGACAAGGCTCGGGTCCGAGAACCCGATATAAACGCCGACAAGCGCTGTTGCGGCCAAGCCCCCCAGCGCGGGCCATCCGCCCAGCGCCGCGCGCAGCTGTGACCAGACCGACGGGGCCCTTAGGGGCACTGCCATCGGGCGCGGCTGGAGCCGCTGGGCGTCTTCAACGATCCGCGCCATCAGCGCGTCGGGGGCAGACGTCTTCTGTGCGCGGGCCTGCGCGAACAGCGCTTCCAGATCCGCCTCGGCATCTGGTGTCATCTTGCCATCTCGATCTGTCATAGACCCAACTCCTCCTTCTTGTTCGACAGGGCCGCAGCGAGGCCCCGTTTCCCGCGGGCCGTGAGGCTTTCGACAGCCTCTATCCCAATTCCGAGAATCTCGGCGATCTCGGGATTGGACAGCCCTTCGATGTGACGCAGGATCACGGCCTGCCGTTGCCGCTCGGGCAAGGCTGCCAGCGCGCGATCCAGAGCCGACTTGCGGTCAGCCTGCATCAACAACGCTTCGGCGCCGGGGCCCGTATCCGTTGGCTCGTCGATCTGGTCGAGCCCGACATCGCCGCGCTTGCGCAGCCTGTCCGTACACAGGTTGCTAGCGACCCGAAACAACCAGGTCGACAGCTTCGCATCGCGCTGTTGCCAGTCCGGCGCCATGCGCCAGAGCCGCAGCATGGCGTCCTGAGTGACGTCCTCTGCTTCGGCGCGATCCCCCAGTATCCTCAGGCAGAAACCAAAAACCCGCGGCACCAGACGCCCGGTCAGACGCGACGCCGCCTGCTGATCGCCATTGCAATAGAGAACGAGCAGCGCCTCGTCGCTCAATTCCAAGTCCTGATCCCGAGCCATGTCCATGCTCACAAACGCTACCCGAACCGTTCTGACGGCTCAATCGGCCCCGCAGCTTGCGCCACGAGGCCACTTTGGCCTGAGGTGAGGCCCGAGGACAAAGGCTCAGTGCCGATGCCGGCCGGGTCCCTCGCGGAACCGCTTTTTCAAGGCGGCTTCGAATTCCTCTTTCGAGATGCCTCCGCTCTGATCCTCGTCCATCCTTTCGAACCGGCCCGCGGCCCGGTCAGGCGGCGGCGTCAGTTCTTCGGCGCTCAGCAAGCCATCGCCGTTTGCATCGCGGCGCTCCATCATCTTGTCGATGCGGCGGGTCAGACGCTCCTGCATCCGCTCTTCGGCGCGCGCGATAAGCTCCTGCTTGCTCAGCAACCCATCTGAATTGGCGTCTGCCGCGGCGAAGCGCGCCTGTCCCCGGTTCTGCAGCTCCTCCTGGCTCAGTTCGCCATTTCCGTCCGTATCGATGGCGTCGAAATTCGCGCGCCCGCCCTGCCACGCCTCGGCGGACAGCGGCATAAGCGCAAGGGCTGCGCCCAGAGCAATCAGGACGGGTGTTGCAGTTGGCTTTTTCGGTCTCATGTTCGTCTCCTGCTGTGCGGGCCCTGCCTGTCAGCGCCCTGATACCCACTCAAACGGGCCAGACGGAGATTTCCGTCGCTGCCGTCGAAAGAAACTTTGCGACATCCCGCCGCAAGACAGGCTGTCGCGGTGCAAACCGGAAGATCATGGTCTACCTCAGAGGGGAACGAAGGTGGTATGACCATGGCAAAAGATACTCTGAGTGAGCTTGAAGAACGCGACATGCGACCTGCCGCGCTGCGCGGCTGGCGCCGGCGCTGCCCGTCCTGCGGGAACGGTCCGATGTTCAAGGGCTACCTGTCAGTGCGCAAGGAATGCCCGGTCTGTAACGAGGCGCTCCACCACCACCGCGCCGATGACGGCCCGGCCTACCTGACGATTCTGATCGTCGGACATATCATGGCGCCATTGCTTCTGTGGACCTTCTTCGAATACGAACCCGATCCCTATACCGTGATCGCGATTTTCTCGGTCGGATGTGTCGCGCTGTCGCTGTTTCTTCTGCCGAGGCTGAAAGGCATGATCGTGGGCATCCAGTGGGCCAAACGCATGCACGGGTTCGGCCAGCAGCCGAAGGTGGATATCGGTTGAACCTGCCGCCTGTCGGAGTAAGACTATTCCGATGACCGATACCCCGATCAGAGATGCCGCCAGCGTTGTGGTGTTGAGGGACGCCGCGACGGCGCCGAAAATCCTCATGGGCCAGCGCGGCAAATCTGCGGCCTTCATGCCAAACAAGTTTGTCTTCCCGGGCGGTGCGGTCGACCAGCAGGACCGGGATATAGAACTGGCCTCCCTGCCCGCCGAGCTTTGCCGGTCGCGGCTCGACCTGATGTCGGATGCAACGCTGTCGAACGCGATCCTTGCGGCCGCGGTTCGGGAGGTCTGGGAGGAAACCGGCCTGATCCTCGGCGCGGCCTCCCCCGAAGCCGTACAGGTCAAAACGACTGACGACTGGCAGGGATTCTTTGCCGGCGGACACCTTCCTGCGGCGGCCGGGCTGCGCTATTTCTTTCGCGCCATCACACCTCCGGGCCGTCCGCGCCGCTTTGATGCCCGGTTCTTTCTCGCAGATGCCGAACACCTGATCGGTGACCTCGATGATTTCTCGAGAGCCAGTGACGAGTTGAGCCATCTGCACTGGGTTCCCCTGAACGAGGCCCGAGATCTCGACCTGCCCTTTATCACCGAGGTCGTATTGGCCGAGGTCGAGGCCTTGGCGGGTACAACGTCACCCCCGGGCAGCGTTCCGTTCTTCAAAAACGACACCGCGGTCTCGCAATTTATTCGTCTGGGGTAAACTCAGACGCCGGGTTCGGGTTGCTCCACACTCAACTTGTATGGAAGACGCATCCGTCCGAGAACAACTCGGGCGGTGTTTTGCACAGGGTCCGGCTGACCCGCCACGCGGCGAGGATCTTGGGAATATAGGCCCGTGTCTCGTCAAAGGGGGGCACGCCGCCATATTTCCGGACAGCCCCCTCCCCGGCATTATATCCCGCAAGCGCAAGCAGGATATCGCCGTCAAACTCTTCGAGAAGCCATTCCAGATAGGTGACGCCGCCCTTGATATTCTGCACCGGATCGCTGGCATCGGTCACACCAAAGCGTTCCGCCGTATCAGGGATCAACTGCATCAAGCCACGCGCGCCCTTGTGACTTTCAACCGATACGCGCCCCCCCGACTCAACCGCGATCACCGCGAGGACGAGCGCCGGTGAAATGCGCTTTCCCAGCGTCTCGATCAGAATATCGGTGCCGTGGCTGGCCGCGATCCGGCCCAGCTCATCCAGACGCGGCGGCGGCAGCACGCTGGCTTCGGGCGCATTGGCGACATGCGCCACCGCTTCCGAGAACCGTCCGTACACAGGCGTGTCCATCGCAGGCGAGATCACGTTCCAGAACCACGCCATCTCTTCGTCCGTCTCTTCGATAACCGGCTGCGGCTGAGGCGGCTTCACGGGGGCGGCCCGTGCCACTTTCTGGTCGGAGGGGCGTATCTGGATCGTGATCTTTTTCTTTGCTCCTGCCGGAGGAGGTCCGATCTTGCGAAACGTGAAGTCCCCGCCGAACGCAGGATCGCTTGATTGCGCAAATAAAGGATGTGCCAACGCCAAAGCGCCGCACAAGAGTGCCACCAATGGGATTCTCGACATGAGCCTGCCCGCCTGCCAAGTCATTTATGTTTTGAACAGAGTCGCAGAATTCCCGCGAAAAGACCAATAAATCCTGTGAAATCGACAGAAAATTCGCCGTAAAATCGCCTATCAGGCGCAGAAATCAGTGTTTCTCAAAGAAATTCTTAGAATTTTTATTATTTATTTTCATAGCTTTAAATGAATTTCACGAAATTAACCATGTTGGTCGAAAATCGTACCATTCACGCCCAACTCTGGCCTGATTTGAGGGGCCTTATAGCTGCATACCAACGCGGCGATGCGGAAGGAACAGAGGCCGGACACATCGTAACAAACGCTTAGGTGCAATTGAAACTGAAACAGACGACATCCTTTGGAGGGATACAAAATGAAACTTTTCGCTTTCGTAAAGAACTTTGCAAATGACGAATCCGGCGCCGTGACCGTTGACTGGGTTGTTCTCACCGCTGCCATCGTTGGCCTGGGCCTTGCCGTTATGGCTTCGGTTTCCAGCGGTCTGGAAGATCTGTCCGGCGACATCGAGACCCAGCTGACCGGTCAGACGATCGACGACAGCTTCACCACGGGTAACGTCGGCGCTAGCGACGGCTAATCGCCAGACACTACCAAGAATTAGGGCCGCGTCAGAAATGATGCGGCCTTTTCTTATTTGCAGCCTCATTCACAGGGCTCGATTTCACGATTTTCGAAAAAGTAAAAAAACCGGAAATTGCACCAATCGCGCCCAATTCTGGCCTGAATTGACCCCCTTAATGACCTCATACCAACGCGGCGATACGGACGGAACAGAGGCCGGACACATCGCACCAAACGCCTAGGTGCACTTGTAACTGAAACAGACGACATCCTTTGGAGGGATACAAAATGAAACTTTTCGCTTTCGCAAAGAACTTTGCAAACGACGAATCCGGCGCCGTGACCGTTGACTGGGTCGTTCTGACCGCTGCCCTGGTTGGCCTGGGCCTCGCCGTTATGGCTTCGGTTTCCAGCGGTCTGGAAGATCTGTCCGGCGACATCGAGACCCAGCTGACCGGTCAGACGATCGACGACAGCTTCACCACGGGCAACGTCGGCGCTAGCGACGGCTAATCGCCAGGCAACGCCAAGAATTAGGGCCGCATCAGAAATGATGCGGCCTTTTCTCGTTTGAAGACCCTGCGCCTTTCAAATCTTACGAAAATTGTTCCATTCGCGCCCAACTCTAACCTGAATTGGCGCGCCTAGTGACCTCCGTACCAACGCGGCGATGCAGACGGAACAGAGGCCGGACACATCACACCAAACGCGTAATTAGACTTGAAACTGAAACAGACGACATCCTTTGGAGGGATACAGCATGAAACTTTTTGCTTTCGCAAAGAACTTTGCACGTGACGACTCCGGCGCCGTAACCGTTGACTGGGTTGTTCTGACCGCTGCTCTGGCTGGCCTGGGCATTGCCGTTATGGCTTCGGTCTCCACCGGTCTGGAAGATCTGTCCGGCGACATCGAGACCCAGCTGACCGGCCAGACGATCGACGACAGCTTCACCACGGGCAATGTTGGAACGACCTCGACCGATGGAGGCGACTCCGGCGCCGAAGAGAGCAGCGGTTAATTCGACATCACCTATGCTCACGAAAAGAGATCGCATCCCAAGGGGTGCGATCTTTTTCTTATGAGAAGTCTAACTTCTTCATGCCTCGAGAAACTCGAAAAAACCGAAAATTGTACCATCCCTGCCCAAGTCTGGCCTGATTTGAGGGGTTTTATAGCTTCATACCAACGCGGCGAAGCGGACGGAACAGAGGCCGGACACATCGTAACAAACGCTTAGGTGCACTTGAAACTGAAGCAAACGACATCCTTTGGAGGGATACAAAATGAAACTTTTCGCTTTCGTAAAGAACTTTGCAAACGACGAATCCGGCGCTGTGACCGTTGACTGGGTTGTTCTGACCGCTGCTCTGGTAGGCCTGGGCCTCGCCGTTATGGCTTCGGTCTCCACCGGCCTGGAAGATCTGTCCGGCGACATCGAGACCCAGCTGACCGGTCAGACGATCGACGACAGCTTCACCACGGGCAACGTCGGCGCTAGCGACGGCTAATCGCCAGGCAACGCAAAGAATTAGGGCCGCATCAGAAATGATGCGGCCTTTCTCCTTTTCGGGCGTTGGAGCAAATCCAAGCAGTCAGGGATCAAAGCAGTCCCGACAGGTGCGTTTCGGATAGTTGGCTGGTGTTTCCCGTTTGACGTTAAATGTTTCGTCTTAACAGCCAATCGAACACATTTTCGCCTTGTTTCGACGATAAACTCACGAGGTGGTTTTCTTTACGAGTAGCGGACCCTTTGCCGTTTAGGAAAAGTGATGTTTAGCAGTGTACGAAAATTCATCCGCGACGAAACAGGCGCGGTAACTGTGGACTGGGTCGTGCTGACCGCAGCCGTGATGGGGCTTGGCCTCTTCGCGTCGAGCTCCGTTTGGGTGGGGACCGAAGCCCTGTCTGAAACCATCAGTGACAATCTGGAATCTCAGTCCATCCAGACAGCGTTCGAATAGGTCGAACAACACCTTTAAAACAAATGCATTTGCCCAATCGCGATCATTCTTTGTTCACGATTTTGCCGCAATTTTGGGTGATTGTTTCTCAAATGGAATGGAACTGCACGCATGGGCGTGCACGCAGCGTACCGGGAAGGGCACATTATGCGTTTGGTTTTTGGATTGGTCCTTGTATTGGGCATCGGGCTTGCGGGTTTCGCAGCCTACATGGCGAAGAACAGAATTGGCGAATATCAGGCAACGCTTGAAACTCAGCGTGCCCAGCTGGCCAAGAACGTGAAATTGACGCAGGTATTCGTCGTCAAGGACAAGGTGTCTTACGGCCAGCGCATCGAAAAGAGCATGGTGCGGCTGGTGGCGTGGCCCGAGAATGCTGTCCCGAAGGGCGCTTTCTCCGAGGTTGAGGACCTGTTTCCTGAAAATGGAGAGTTGCGGACGGCAATCCGGGTGATGGAGCCTGATGAGGCCATCCTGAAGGTCAAGGTGACAGATCCCGGCGAAGACGCCGGTGTCTCCTCGCGCCTCGCAAAAGGCATGCGGGCCTTCGCGCTGCGCGTTGACGTCTCTTCCGGCGTGTCCGGTTTTCTCCGCCCCGGCGACCGGGTCGACGTCTACTGGACCGGCGACGCCGATGGTCGTGAGGTCACTAAGCTTATCGACACAGGCATCCAGCTGATCGCTGTCGACCAGACAGCGGATGGCGACCGTACCTCCCCCACGATCGCGCGCACCGTGACAGCCGCAGTGACACCTCAGCAGGTCGCGGCACTGGCGCTTGCACAATCAACCGGCCGGCTGACTCTGGCCCTGATCGGCGCAGGCGACACCGACGAGGTTGCGGCCGTCCAGGTTGACCAGAACGAATTGCTGGGCATTCAGGAAGAAGTGCAGGTCGAGCGCAAGGCCAAGCGGGTCTGCACGATCAAAACACGCAAGGGATCCGAAGTGGTCGAAATCCCGATCCCGTGCACGAACTGAGGTTGCGGCACATACGTCATTCTCGCGGCACGGCGGCTTATATAGTTGCCGTGCCGTTTCGTTTTACTAGGGGTGGCGTTGTGTTGCGGCAGCCCCACATGAGGGAATCAGCGTAAGCACCTGATTCTTGCAATAAAACAAGAAATGAAGCAGGATCGTTTCAAAATCGGGCACAAGACCCACCCAAACCCGTGATCAGAGAGGCAGGATCACATGAAAATGAAGCAGTATATTACTGCTGGCCTTCTTGGGCTGGCGCTATCAATTTCGAATTCCGCCGTGGGATATTCAGAGACATTGACCGTGCTCAGCGGCACGGCTTCAAGCAGTCTCAACGTTGCAATCAACCGTGCGGTTGTCGTCGAAAGCGAAACTCCTTTTGCAGAAATCTCCGTCGCAAACCCGCAAATCGCGGACATCGCGACACTTTCGGATCGCACACTCTATGTTCTGGGACGCTCTCCCGGTCGCACCACACTGACCCTTTTGGGCCCAGAGGGTAATCTGATCACCAATGTGGAGGTCCGCGTTGCGCCTGACCTCGCAGAGTTCAAGGAACGTCTGCAGCAGATCCTGCCGGGTGAGAATATCGAGGTTCGCACGGCCAATAACGGGATCGTTCTGAGCGGCACGGTGTCCAGCATCGCCAAGCTCAATCGCGCCCTTGATCTGGCCGGCCGTTATTCGCCGGACGCGGTGTCGAACCTTATGTCTGTCGGCGGAACCCAGCAGGTCATGCTGAAGGTCCGTTTCGCCGAGATGCGCCGCTCGGTCAGCAAGGATCTCTCCGTGAGCCTCGGTCTGACCGGCGTCACCGGAAACTGGGACGGCACTGCATTCACTAACACGCTTCAGGAAGGCACGAACCCGACCACCGTATTTGGCGCCACACCGTCGATCACGCGCACGCGGAATGATAACGGCGTGATGGCCATCGGTTTCGGAAGCGGGAGCTTCCAGGCTGCAGTTTTGATCGAAGCTCTTGAAACAAAAGGACTTGTTCGCACTCTGGCGGAACCGAACCTGACGGCCCTGTCCGGTCAGGAAGCAAACTTCCTCGCCGGTGGCGAATATCCCATCCCGGTCTCGGATGAAGACGGGATCGCCATCGAGTATCGCCCCTTCGGTGTAGAACTGCGCTTCACGCCCACGGTCATCGATGAAGACATCATCAACCTGCGTCTCGAAACCGCGGTCAGCAGCGTCGACACAACAGTGAGCGTTCAGGCCGCCGGCTTTGAGGTGAACGCCTTCTCGAAACGCGCCAGTTCCACCACCGTGGAGTTGCGTGACGGCGAAAGCTTCGCGATCGCGGGTCTGCTTGAAGACGATTTCGTGGACGCCAACGGTCAGGTTCCATGGCTGGGCGACATCCCGATCCTGGGCACGCTGTTCCGCAGCGCCAATTACCAGCGCCGGCAGAGTGAACTCGTCGTGATCGTCACCGCTCATCTTGTTTCGCCCACGCGGGGAGACGGGTATGTACTTTCGACCGACCGGGTCCGCCCGCCGACCGAGCGCGAGCTGTTCTTGAACGGCAAGGTCTCAAAAGCCGTCCGCAGCAATACGCGCGGCACCGGCGAAGTTGCCCGGCAGGATTTCTCTGGGTCTTACGGCTACGTGATGGAGTGATGACAATGCGCAGAACAACAAGCAAAATCGCGATTATTTCCGTCGTCTCTCTCGGGCTTGGCGCGTGCGGCGACACCACGGGGCAGTTCTATCGTGAGGCTGGCGTCAACATCGACGAAGGCGGCTTCGGCAACCCCACGCTGACAAATCACCTCATCAATACGGGTGAGATCTCCTACGCGCAGACCCTGTCGCGGCGCTTTGAGGATGAAGTTCCCGCGATGGTGAACTTTGAATTCAACAAGGCGACGCTCGATGATCAGGCGCGCTCGATCCTGATGGCCCAGGCCGATTGGATCAAACAATTCCCCGAAGTCCGGTTCCGTGTCTATGGACATACCGATCTCGTGGGATCGGACGCCTATAACCGGACGCTTGGCCAGAGACGCGCCAGTGCTGTGGTCGCTTTCCTGACCAAACAGGGCATCGACCGCTCGAGGCTCGAAGCGCTCGTCTCCTACGGCGAGACCCAGCCACTGGTCGTCACCGAGGGCCGCGAACGCCGTAACCGGCGCACGGTCACCGAGGTTTCGGGCTTTGTTGAAGGCAACCCGATGGTAATGAACGGGAAATACGCAGCGATCGTTTTCCGGGAGTATCTGAATACAGCGAAGAGTGACGCGACGATCCGCACGGAATCTGTCGTCCAATAAAGACAAACTTTCTCATCTTTTCGCTAATTTGGCCCCATTATTGCCCTTATTACTTAGCATTCCTTGTACCAGAATAGGCCACAATCCCGCGTGAATCGGTTTGTTGGTCAGTGATCTGAAAACAGTATCACAAGAACCCACGTGTTTTTTGGGTTCTTGGGGTGCCTTGAGACTATGTCCGATGGACTAGGGATTAAGAGAATGACGAGTACTGCAGCATTAAACCCGGAGCCAGCGCCGATCGTGGCCTGCACGGTTGCGCGCGACGTTCAAAAGTTTGATCTCCTGATTGAAGACATGGAGACAGAGCTCGGCGAAGGCTGGGGCGATCTTGATTTCACCGACGCGGCGACCTTCCTGACGCAACCCGAGGCACAAGATCTCGAGTTCATCGCGGTTGCCGTGGATGACGACGACGAAATCAATCTCACCAAGATCGGTGACCTGATCACTCGTGCGAAAGATACATCCATCAAGGTCATCCTGATCGCAGACGATCTGTCTCCGATTGCCTTGCATCAACTTCTGCGGTTGGGCGCGGACGACTTCGTCCCCTACCCGCTTCCCGAAGGCGCCCTGCATGACGCGATCGAGCGGTTGCGCAAACCCACGCCCTCCCCCGTCAGCCTGGCGGATGCCGCAAACCCTCAAACTGGCAGCGTCGGAAAGAACGACGGTGTCATTTTGCCCGTTCACGGATTTGCCGGCGGCAGCGGCGGCACGACTTTCGCAGTGAACCTCGCTTGGGAGCTGGCCAATATCGAGAAAAACGGAACCCATAGCGTTTGCATTCTCGATCTGGACTTCCAGTTCGGCAGCGTCTCGACCTATCTCGATCTGCCGCGGCGGGAAGCCGTCTACGAGATGCTGTCGAGCATCGACGAGATGGACGATCTCGCCTTCAAGAGCACGCTTCTCACATTCAACGACAAGCTGAGCGTTCTGACCGCTCCGTCCGAAATGCTGCCGCTAGACATCATGACCGGTGAGGAGATCGAGAAGCTGGTCGACGCGGCGCGCCGCAACTTCGACTACGTGATCATCGACATGCCGTCGACACTGGTGCAGTGGACGGAAACCGTTTTGTCCATGTCGCATGTGTATTTCGGCATGATGGAACTGGATCTGCGCTCCGCACAGAACACGCTGCGCCTGATCCGGGCCCTCAAGGCGGAAGACCTGCCGTACGAGAAGATCCGCTACGTGCTCAACCGGGCGCCGAAATTCACGGATATGGCCGGCAAGAGCCGTGCCAAACGTCTGGCGGAAAGCCTCGACATCGATATCGAGGTCTATCTGCCCGATGGCGGGAAAGCCGTGCCGCAGACATGCGACCACGGGCTGCCGCTGTCTGATACCGCCGCAAAGAACCCCCTTCGCAAGGAAATCGCAAAGCTCGCCCAGTCACTCTTCGAAGTGAACCAGGCAGAAGCCGTCGCAGAATAAAGGGCCGATCTCATGTTTTCGCGCTACAAGAAGAACGAACCTCCGAAGTCAGCGCCTGCTGCCGCGCCAGCTGCGGCCGATCAGGCGCCGAAGCCCGAGGCCAAGATCGCCGAACCGCCCAAAACAATGCGCAGGCAGAAGGCCTCGCCCGCCGAGACCGTCTCCAAGGACAAGGAAATCAAGCGTCGTCAGAAGCTTGAAGAGGTTCGCTCGCAACTCCACCACCGCCTGCTCGACAACCTCAACCTGTCCGCTCTCGAGACAGCCCCGGAAGCCGAGCTGAAGGCCGAGATCATCGAGATATGCGCCGAGGGTCTTGAGGAGATGTCGATCGTCCTGACCAAGGAGGAGCGCCAGACACTCCATGGCGAGCTTTTTGACGAGGTCACCGGGCTTGGACCGCTCGAACCGCTGCTCAAAGACGAAACGGTCAACGATATTCTGGTTAACGGTCCGAACCGCGTCTTTGTCGAACGCGACGGTAAGCTGACGCTCACCCCGACGCGCTTCAAGGACGAAAAGCACCTGCTTCGCATCATCGACAAGATCGTGTCGGCCGTGGGTCGCCGGGTCGATGAATCCAACCCCTACGTGGACGCCCGTCTCAAGGATGGCTCGCGTTTCAACGCGATGGTGCCGCCGATCGCCGTGGACGGCTCGCTCGTCTCGATCCGGAAATTCAAGAAGGAAAAGCTGGGCATCGATGATCTGGTGCGGTTCGGCGCCTTCTCGGAAGAAATGGCGGCCTATCTTCAGGCCGCTGTCGCATGCCGGCTCAACATCATCGTCTCCGGCGGTACCGGCTCGGGTAAAACGACGACGCTCAACGCGCTGTCCAGTTTCATCGACGATGCCGAACGCATTCTGACAATCGAGGATACCGCGGAACTTCAGCTTCAGCAGGTTCACGTGGGCCGGATGGAAAGCCGCCCGGCCAACGTCGAAGGCAAGGGCGCGGTGTCGCAGCGCGATTGTCTGCGCAACGCCCTGCGGATGCGTCCCGACCGCATCATCGTGGGTGAGACACGGGGCGAGGAAGTCATCGATATGCTTCAGGCCATGAACACCGGCCACGACGGGTCCATGACCACGATCCACGCCAACTCCGCACGCGACGGCGTTTCGCGCCTTGAAAACATGATCGCCATGGCCGGTATCGAAATGCCGATCAAGGCGGTGCGCGCGCAGATCTCTTCGGCTGTGAACCTGATCGTGCAGGCCTCGCGCCTGCAGGACGGCTCGCGTCGCATGGTCTCGATCACGGAAGTGACGGGGATGGAAGGCGAAGTGATCTCCATGCAGGAGGTCTTCCGCTACCAGCGCCTCGGCCTGCAGCCCGACGGCAAGATCATCGGCCAGTTCACGCCTCTGGGCGTGCGGTCTCACTATTCGGAACGGTTCAAGCAATGGGGCTACGACTTGCCGGCCTCGATTTATGAACCCGTCGCAGCGGAGTAAGCCTTATGGAAATCAGTTTTGAGCCAATTCTGTATGGCGTGATCTTCGTCGCGGTCCTGATGCTGATCGAAGGCGCCTATCTCGTCGTCTTCGGAAAGTCGATCAGCCTGAACAGCAAGGTGAACCGACGTCTGGACATGATCCAGAAAGGCGGTACGCGCGAACAAGTGCTCGATCAACTTCGCAAGGAGATGGATCAGCACATGAACTCGGGCGGTATTCCGCTCTATTCCATGTTCGCGGACAAGGCGCTTCGCGCGAATATCGCCTTCTCGCCCCAGGCGCTTTTCATGATCATGGGCGTGCTGAGCGTTCTGGTGTTCGTCGTCCTGACCTATATGACGCCCGCGGGCCTTCCGATCCGGATCCTGATCTCGATCTGTATGGGGGTTGGCGCCGTCTATGTCTGGGTCAACAACAAGGCCAAGAAACGGATGGCAATGCTGGAGGAACAGCTGCCCGATGCCATCGAACTGATGGTCCGCTCGCTGCGCGTCGGCCACCCGTTCTCGTCGGCCATCAACATTGTCGCGAAAGAGGTTGCCGACCCGCTCGGAAGCGAGTTCGGCGTGATCGCCGATGAGGCCGCTTACGGGCGCGACGTCTCCGAAAGCCTGAAGCATCTGGCCGAGCGGATGGGCATGCAGGATCTGCGTTTCCTTGCGGTTGCCGTGACGATCCAACAGACCTCCGGGGGTAACCTCGCCGAGATTCTGCACGGGCTGTCGAAGGTGATCCGGGCGCGCTTCAAACTGTTCCGCCGCGTCAAAGCCATTACCGCGGAAGCAAAATGGTCAGGGATGTTCCTGTCGGTCTTCCCGATCCTTGCGCTTATCGGCATCAATGTGCTCCAGCCCGATTACTTTACCGAAGTGCAGGACACCGAGTACTTCATTCCCGCCTGTATCGTGGTGGGCGTCTTCCTGGTCGTGAACGTCATTTTCATGAAGATCATGGTCAACATCAAGGTCTGAGGAGCAGTCCATGTTACAGGAACTAAACACCTTTCTCATCGACCTTCTGGGTCCGCTCGGGCCGCTGATCGCAGTCGGGCTTCTGGGGATTACCCTGATCCTGATCACCCTGCCGATCATGCTCAGGAAGCGGGTCGATCCGCTCGACAAGTTGCGCGACGAAGCCCGCCGCAAGACGGAGAGAACAAAGGATCAGGGGTCGTCCGACGCCCCGTCCCTGCGCTACTCGGGCGGCACAAACAAGCTGGACAAATACGCAAACTTCCTGGAACCGCAGGATGAGGACGAACTGGCAGGTATGAAGCTCAAACTGCTTCAGGCCGGCTACCGGCAGAAATCGGCCGTTCGCACCTTCCACTTCGCCCAGTTCGCGCTCGGCATCATATTCCTGATCCTGGCCATTCTTTACGTCATCGTTCTGGGTGGCGACATGCCGCCAAGCACGATGGCCATCTACATCATTCTTCCCGGTGCCGTCGGCTATTACCTGCCCAAATACTGGGTCGAGCGCCGGCGCCAGGGCCGCCAGGACGAGATCGAAAGCGGTTTTCCCGACTCTCTCGACCTGATGCTGGTCTGTGTCGAAGCGGGACAATCGCTTGACCAGTCCATCCTGCGGGTGTCGCAGGAAATGCAGGCCGGATACCCTGCCCTCGCCGAAGAATTCGAGATGGTCGCCAACGAGATGAAGGCCGGTAAGGATCGCGTCACGGTTCTCAAGGACATGGCCGAGCGCGCTGGCGTTCCGGATGTTGCATCCTTCGTCACTGTGCTGGTGCAATCCGCGAGCTTCGGTACATCGATTGCGGATGCGCTTCGGGTTTACGCCTCTGAAATGCGTGACAAACGCGTCATGCGCGCGGAAGAAAAAGCCAACGTTCTGCCGACGAAACTCACACTCGGGACAATGATGTTTACTGTCCCGCCCCTGCTAATTATCCTGATCGGGCCGTCGATCTACGGCATTTACATGAACCTCAACGGGGGAGGATGATGCGACGGTGGGTGGGATCATCGGTTATCTGTATCGCTCTGGCAGCTTGCCAGGACAAGGCCCCGTCTCTCGAAGACGGGGCCAGTCCTTTTGCGCCCCACGGCGCAATCGCGGACCGGAGTTCGGTTGACGGTCTGATTGTGGGCCATCGGCTGATGGCCAGCGGCGAATATGAACTGGCCCTCAGGGCATATCTGCGCGCCGCCGGAGAACAGGGAACGACCGTCGATGTGCTCAGCGCGATGGGATCGGCCAACCTGAAACTTGGCCGGCTTGGCCAATCCGAGAAACTGCTGCGTCGCGCCATCAGCGAAGACCAGACATTCGTGCCCGCGTGGAACAATCTCGGCGTCGTTCTCATGGAAAAGGGCCAGACCGCAGAAGCCAGCCGCGTCTTCAGAACAGCCTTTGCGCTTGATAGTGGCAAATCTGACGAGATTCGTGAAAACCTGCGTCGCGCCCTCGAAAAAACAGACAATCCGTCCTATAGTGATCAGCAAGATAAAGAAGCTTTTGACTTGGTCCGTCGTGGAAACGGAGACTATCTCCTTCTTCGAACACCCTGATTGGAAGCAAGAGAGCAGTAAAGGACGCAAAAATGCGCCAATTCAAAGCAGGTATGCTGTGCTTTATGAGTGCAGTCGTTCTCTCCGCATGTGAGAAATCCGAGGACAGCGAGGCCGAACAGGCCCTCAAGAACGTCAATGTCATCGACGAGTCCAATCTCAATGACATCATGCTGACGGCCAGCGACCCCGACGAGGCTGTCGCCTATTTCCAGCGCACATCGCGTGAAAACCCAGAGCGCCTCGATCTGCAGCGCGGTCTGGCGAAATCGCTGATCCGTGCGCGCCGCGCCACCGAAGGAGCCGTGATCTGGTCGCGGATTGTCGAGCATGAAGACGCAACGCATGAGGACAAGATTGCCTATGCCGACGCTCTGATCCGAAACAGTGAATGGAAGAAGGCGGAAGCAACGCTCAACAGCGTCCCGCCCACGATCGAGAATTTCAACCGCTACCGTCTTGAGGCCATGATTGCCGACAGCAACAAGCAATGGAAGAAGGCGGACAGCTTTTACGAGACGGCAGCAGACCTGACGACGCAGCCTGCTAACGTTCTGAATAACTGGGGTTATTCCAAGCTGACACGCGGCGAATACAAAGAGGCGGAACGCCTGTTCAGCGAAGCGATCACCTATGATCCGCGGATGTTCACCGCAAAGAACAATCTGGTCCTCGCCCGTGGCGCCCAGAAGAATTACACGTTGCCTCTGATCCGGGTCAGCCAGTCCGAACGGGCGCAGCTTCTTCACACGATGGCGCTCGCCGCGGTCAAGCAAGGTGATCTCGATATTGGCAAAACCTTGCTGGGCCAGGCCATCGAAACGCATCCGCAGCATTTTGAAGCGGCTGTAAGATCTCTGCGCAAGCTGGAAAACGGCTAACCATGGAGAGCTCTGCCGCGGCTGCGCTCTGGTTTCTGCCATTCGCCACCCCGATTGCGATCTGGGCGGCTCTAAGCGATCTGAGCACCATGAAGATCCCGAACAAGACCGTTTTGAGCCTCATGGCGGTCTATCTGGTTGTTGGGCTGATCGCCCTTCCACTGCCGGAATACGGGCTGCGGATGACCCATTTCGTCGTCGTTCTAGTGATCGGCTTTCTTTTGAACATGGCGGGGATGCTGGGCGCGGGCGACGCGAAATTCGCGGCAGCCATGGCCCCCTTCGTTGCGGTGTCCGATCTGACATTCATCCTGATGCTTCTGGCGATCTGTATCCTCTTGGGGTTCGCCTCGCATCGAATTGCGCGCCGCATGACGCCCATTCGGAAACTGACACCGGAATGGGAAAGCTGGACCGAGGTCAAACAGTTTCCCATGGGATACCCGCTGGCCGCGACCCTGATCGCCTATCTCTTCATGACGGCCTTTTCGTCCTAAAACACAGGTTTCAGACCAAATCCGGCCCAATAATTGCCGCAAAAGATGCCTATACGGAAACAAACACGTAAAGGGCTGAAACAATGAACATGCACGCGACCGCAGGCGTCGTCGCTCCCGCGCCGCCGAAGACTTTGCAGGATACCGGGCTGAGCATCGTCATGATGCGCGATATCCTTCTGAAAACCGTATTCCGCAAGAACCTCGAGACCGTCAGCGAGATTGCCGAAGCGCTCTGCCTGACGATGCCATTGGCGCAGCAACTGGTCGAGATCGCACGCGAGCAGAAACTGATGGAAGCACAGGGCACGCTGCACGCGGGGTCCGGCTCGGAAATGACGTTCCAGTTGTCGGATTCCGGCAAGGCCCGTGCGCTCGACGCCCTCAGCCAGTCGGAATATTACGGCGCTTTGCCGGTGCCTCTGGAGATGTACAAGAAACAGGTGCAGCGCCAGTCTATCCGCAACATCCAGATCACGCAGGACCGCCTCCTGGGCTCCATGGGGCACCTGATCCTGCCTGAACACCTGCTGGAGCATCTCGGACCCGCGGTGAGTTCCGGTCGCTCGATCCTGCTCTACGGCCCGCCGGGCAACGGTAAATCCGCGATCTCGAACGGGATCCGCGACGCTCTGGGCGACAAGATCTATATCCCGCAATGTATCGAATATGCCGGTCAGGTCGTCACGCTCTTTGACCCGATCGTTCATACGCTCGCGGAAGATGACGCGACGGCACAGGTCTCTTCCCTGCGCCGGACCGACAACCGCCACGACAAACGTTACCTGCTGTGTGAACGGCCGACCGTGATGACCGGTGGTGAATTGTCGCTCAGCATGCTGGACCTGAATTATAACGCGACTTCAAGGACCTATCAGGCCTCGCTTCAGCTCAAATCAACCGGCGGCGTGTTCATCGTGGACGACCTTGGCCGTCAGGAAGAGCCGCCACAGGCCCTGATCAACCGTTGGATTGTTCCGATGGAAGCCGGCTACGATATCCTCGCGCTGCAGTCAGGCGAGAAGTTCGAAGTGCCCTTCGATACGCTGGTGATCTTCTCCACCAACTTCCACCCCAACGAGATGTTCGACGGCGCGGCCCTGCGCCGGATCTTCTTCAAGATCAAGATCGACGGCCCGACACAGGAAGAATTCCTGAAGGTTTTCGCCATGGTCGCCAAGAAGAAGAAAGTCCCGCTGAACGAGGAAGCCCTGATCCATCTGCTCAAGAAGAAATATCCGGGCATCGACATGCAGTTCGCCAACTACCACGCGAACTTCCTGATCGACCAGATGATGTCTGTTTGTGAATACGAGGGTATTCCCTACCAGATGACACCGAACCTCATCGATCGCGCATGGGCGAACATGTACGTCAAGGACGAGGAAATCAAACACTAGGGGCAGTGCACCGAGGGCCACGTTCGGGAATTTCTCTCGGGCGTGGCTCTCGTTTGATTTTCTGTGCGCAGTGCTGCGCGGGCTGCGAAATACGCCTGATATTCCACGCGGATGGTCTATGTTTCGGACATGACGAAACTGCCGCACGCCTTCGACACCTGGTTTGCCGATCGGGGCTGGGACATCCACCCCCATCAGCAGGCGCTTCTGGACCATGCGGCCGCACCATCCCTGCTCCTGATCGCACCGACCGGCGGCGGCAAGACGCTGGCGGGCTTTTTGCCGAGCCTTGTCGATCTTCATGACACGCCCCGCGCAGGGCTGCACACGCTCTACATCTCGCCGCTCAAGGCGCTCGCCAACGACATCAAGCGCAACCTGAGAACGCCTGTGGAAGAAATCGGTCTCGATATCCGGATCGAGGACCGGACCGGCGATACCACGCAAACCCAGCGCCGACGGCAGCGCGCAGACCCGCCACAGATCCTGCTGACCACGCCCGAAAGCCTCGCCCTTTTGTTGAGCTACGAGGATGCCGGAAAAATCTTCTCTGGATTACAGCGGGTTATCGTCGATGAGGTGCACGCCTTAGCAGAGTCCAAGCGCGGCGATCAACTGATGCTCGGGTTGAGTCGGCTTCAGACTCTGGCGCCGCAAATGCGCCGCGTGGGTCTCTCGGCCACGGTGGAGGACCCCGACGAGATTGCCCGTTTTCTGGCCTGTCATCCGGACGAAACCCGGCTGATCGAAGCCGATCCCGGACCGGATCCCGACATTTCCATGCTGGAAACCGAGACACCGCCGCCGTGGTCCGGCGGGGGCGGAAAATACGCCATTCCCGCCGTGCTGGAGGAGGTCCGCCAGCACAAGACGACGCTGATCTTTCACAACACCCGCGCGCAGGCGGAGCTTTTCTTCCACAATATCTGGCTGGCGAATACTGACGAGCTGCCGATCGGCATCCACCATGGCTCCCTCGCGCGCGAGCAACGGGCAAAGGTCGAACAGGCGATGGTCGACGGGAGCCTGAAGGCGATCGTGTGCACCGGCAGTCTCGATCTCGGCATCGACTGGGGTGATGTTGATCTTGTCGTCCAGATCGGGGCTCCGAAGAACGTAAAACGGCTGGTCCAGCGGATCGGCCGCGCCAATCACCGGTATAACGCGCCGTCGAAGGCGCTGCTTGTTCCGGCCAACCGGTTCGAGATCGTGGAGTGTAAGGCCGCGCTCGACGCGGTGCGCGCCCATGAACTGGATGGCGATCCGCGCCCCCGCGGGCCGCGAGACGTCTTGTGTCAGCACATTCTGGCCCGCGCTGCGGCCGGACCGTTCGAGGCGGAACATCTCTACGCAGAGGTCACCACGGCCGGCCCCTATGCCGACCTCTCCGTCGAAGACTTCGACCAGTGCCTGCAGTTCTGCGCAACCGGCGGCTACGCGTTGCGCGCTTATGACCGCTATCAGCGTCTGGTTCTCAAAGACCGGACATGGCAGTTGCGCGACCCGCGGGCCGCCGCGCAGATCCGTATGAATCTGGGAACCATTGTCGACACCGAAACCCTGAAGGTCCGGCTCAGGAACAGGCGGGGCGGCACGCCGCTGGGAGAGGTCGAGGAGAGCTTTGCCGCCTCCCTCACCCCCGGTGACACGTTCCTGATCGGGGGCCAGACGGTTCGCTATGAAGGTCTGCGGGAGATGACGGTCGAAGTCACCCGCCGCCCGACCCAGACGCCGAAGATCGCGACCTTCACGGGAACCAAATTCGCGACCTCGACCCAGCTGTCCGACCGCATTCTAGAGATCTTCGCACAGGGGGATTGGCCCGACCTTCCGGACCACACGTCAAGCTGGCTGGCCCTGCAACGCGAGGTCTCTGAGCTGCCGCGCAAAGGCAGGCTCCTGATCGAGAGTTTCCCCCATGACGGGCGCGCCCATACCTGCATCTACGGCTTTGCGGGCCGCAACGCACAGCAGACCCTTGGCCTTCTGGTCACCCAGAGGATGGAGGAACAGGGGCTCGACCCGCTGGGCTTCGTGGCGACCGATTATGCCACGCTGATCTGGGGGCTGAGGCCTCTTGAGGATCCCGCGCCGCTGTTTGAGCCCGACAATCTGCGAGCGGGACTGGAGACATGGCTTGCAGGCAACGCGGTCATGAAACGGACCTTTCGCAGCTCGGCCGTGATCAGCGGCCTGATCGAGCGCAACACGACCGGCAAACGCAAATCGGGACGTCAGGCAACTTTCTCGAGCGATATTCTCTACGACACGCTGCGCAAATATGATCCCGACCACCTGATGCTCGACATCACCCGCGAGGAAGCCATGAAGGGCCTCGTCGATTTTGGCCGGATCGAGACCATGATCGACAAGACACGCGGGGCGATTGACCATCTTGTGCTGGACCGAGTGACCCCGCTGGCCGCCCCGCTGTTTCTTGAAGCCGGGCGGGTTCCGGTCAAGGGCAGCGCCGAAGAGCGCCTGCTGGCCGAAGAGGCAGAGCGTCTGATGGCCTTGGCGGGCCTGACACAGGAGCGCGCAGATTAGGGCTTGCAACGGCAGGTTCGATTTGCAACGAACGAAGCATGAACAAACTTGAGTTCTCTTTTGCAGGAACGCGTCTGACGGCCCTGCCCGACGGGGCGCTTTATTGGCCGGAGGCGGAGCTTCTGGTGGTCTCCGACCTGCATCTGGGAAAATCGGAACGTATTGCCCGGCGCTCGGGGCAGATGCTCCCGCCCTATGAGACGATCGATACGCTGAGCCGGCTGGACGCGGCGATTGCCGCCACGAATCCCACCTGCGTGATCTGCTTGGGCGACAGTTTCGACGACCTCGAAGCCGGAGCCTCCCTGCACGAGGACCAAACCGCGTGGCTGACCCGCCTCATGGCCGGACGGCGCTGGATCTGGATCGAGGGCAATCACGATCCGGGCCCGCTTGAGTTTGGCGGCAGTCATCTGGCCGAATACCACGAAGGCCCGCTGAGCTTCCGCCATATCGCCACCCCCGGCGGGACGGGGGAGGTCTCGGGTCATTACCATCCCAAAACGCGACTGTCCGTGCGCGGGCGCCAGATCAGCCGTCCGTGTTTTCTGTTCGATCAGGACCGGCTTATCCTGCCCGCGTTTGGCACCTATACCGGCGGGTTGCGCAGTGACGATTCAACACTGACAGCGCTCATGGGCGAAGACAGCACAGCGATCCTGACAGGACCCGTTCCCTGCGCGGTCCCGATGTCACACCCGCGGGGCGCGGGGCGTCTGTAGAACTCCCTCTTGGCCTTTCGCGCGATCACGGGCAGCATATCCCAAGCCGCTGAGAAAGGTATTGGTCATGAACTTCCAGATCAGAGATCCCGATTTCGCCCGAAAGGTCCGCGAGAGCTTCGAACGCCAGTCCTTCCTGACAACCCTCGGCGCTCGGCTGCTTGATGTCACGCCGGGGCAGTGTGAGATCTCCGCTCCGATCTCGGCCCAAACCTTGCAGCAACACGGATACGCACATGCCGGCCTCGCCTTCTCGCTGGCGGACAGCGCTGCGGGATATTCGGCGCTCTCGCTCTTGCCACCCGATCGGGAGGTTCTGACGATCGAAACGAAGATCAACCTGTTGGCCCCGGCGCGCGGAGAGAGGCTCACAGCGCGCGGCTATGTCGTCAAACCGGGCCGGACAATCAGCGTGGTCGCCGCGGACGTGTTCGCCCAGACCGGTGATGACGAAAAACTCATCGCCCGGCTTCAAGGAACCATGATCAATACCGAGGCGGGCGCTTAGGCGGTCAACCCATCCGGCTCTACCAGCTGGTTTGCCCTGCAGCACGCCGTGAGCGTGTTTGCCAGAAGACAGGCGATGGTCATCGGGCCAACGCCGCCCGGAACGGGCGTGATCGCACCGGCCACTTCGGCGCAGCTGTCATAATCCACGTCTCCGACAAGACGCGTGCCGCCGCCGTCCTTGGCAATGCGGTTGATGCCCACGTCAATCACCGTCGCGCCCGGCTTGATCCAGTCGCCCGGCACCATCTGGGCGCGCCCCACGGCGGCGACGACAATATCCGCGCGCCGCACGACATCGGCAAGATCCTTGGTGCGGGAATGGGCGATCGTCACCGTGCAGCTGTCGCCCAGCAAAAGCTGGGCCATGGGCTTGCCGACAATGTTGCTGCGCCCGATCACAACCGCGTCCATGCCCGACAGGGATCCGTGATGGTCGCGCAACATCATCAGACACCCCAGAGGCGTGCAGGGCACCATGCTTTTCTGCCCTGTGCCCAGCAGTCCGACATTGGAGATATGGAAGCCGTCGACATCCTTGGCCGGATCGATCGCGTTGATCACGAGATCCTCGTTGAGATGTCCGGGCAGCGGTAGCTGCACAAGGATACCGTGGATGCTCGGATCGGCGTTGAGCTGGTCGATCAGAGCCAGCAGATCGGCCTCGCTCGTGTCGGCCGCCAGCTTGTGCTCGACGCTCTTCATCCCGACCTCGACGGTCTGTTTGCCCTTCGAGCGCACATAGACCTGAGAGGCGGGATCCTCCCCCACAAGAACAACCGCAAGACCGGGCGTGATGCCGTTTTCTTCCTTGAGGCGCGCGACATGCGCCGCCACCTTTTCGCGGACCTGCGCTGCGAAGGCTTTCCCGTCAATAATCTGTGCGCTCATCGTTGCCTCGTCACCTTTTGTTCCCATCCTCTGCCGGGGGTTCTTCCCGCGTCGGACCTGTCCTACCGCGGCGTCGATCCGATCCCTCGGGCGATTGCGACATTATCGCCTCTGGAATCGTCGAAACGCGAAATCGACCCCTGAATTCGAGGCTGTCAGATCGCCGTTTTCGCGAAGGGCTTCAACATAAAAAAACGCCGCAGGTTCGACCCGCGGCGTTGGTGTTGCTCTCAAAAAGATCCGTGCGCGTCAGGCGGACGGCTCCGGCTCCATTCCGCCATCGGATTTCGGCGGCTTGGACTTCTTGGTTTTCGGGATCGATGCGACCGAAGTGGTGCCGCTGTCGGGCGTGTCATCTTCGTCATCGCCGCGGTTGAGCGGCTCACCGGCGATCACACGTGTAATCTCGTTTCCGGTCAGGGTCTCGAATTCCAACAGACCCTGCGCCAGACGTTCCCATTCCTCGTTCTTGTCGGTCAGGATCTTCTTCGCCGTGGCGTAGCCTTCGTCGATCAGCTCTTTCACTTTTTCGTCGATGATCCGCTGGGTTTCCTCGGAATGGGCCGTGCCGCCGCCATAGGCGCCAAGGTAGCTTTGCTGCTCATTGGCGTAATCGACATGGCCGATTTCCTTGGCGAACCCGAACTGGGTCACCATCGCGCGGGCGATCTTTGTCACCTGCTGGATGTCAGAGGTCGCGCCGGAGGTCACGTTCTCCGGTCCGAACTTCAACTCTTCGGCGACCTTGCCGCCCATCGCCATGGCGATTTTCGACTTGTACTTGGTGTAGGTCACACTCAGCTGATCGCGTTCCGGAAGGCTCATAACCAGACCCAGTGCACGGCCGCGCGGGATGATCGTCGCTTTGTGGATCGGATCATGCTGCGGGACATTCAGGCCGACGATCGCATGGCCGGCCTCGTGATAGGCGGTCAGTTTCTTCTCGTCCTCGGTCATCACCATGGAGCGCCGTTCCGCCCCCATCATGACCTTGTCCTTGGCGTTCTCGAAATCTTCCATAGTCACGAACCGGCGGCCGACGCGTGCGGCCATCAGCGCGGACTCGTTGACAAGGTTGGCAAGATCCGCACCAGAGAAGCCCGGCGAGCCGCGCGCGATGATGCGCAGATCGACGTCCGGACCAAGCGGCACTTTGCGGGCATGCACCCGCAGGATCTTCTCGCGGCCCTTGATATCGGGGTTGGGCACCTGAACCTGACGGTCGAAGCGACCCGGACGCAGAAGCGCAGGGTCCAGAACGTCAGGACGGTTGGTGGCTGCGACAATGATGATGCCCTCGTTGGCCTCGAAACCGTCCATCTCCACCAGCAGCTGGTTCAGGGTTTGCTCGCGTTCGTCGTTGCCGCCGCCATAACCAACTCCGCGGGACCGGCCCACAGCGTCGATTTCGTCGATAAATACGATACACGGTGCGTTTTTCTTGGCCTGTTCGAACATGTCACGCACGCGCGACGCGCCGACACCAACAAACATTTCGACGAAATCGGAACCCGAAATCGTGAAAAACGGCACCCCGGCCTCACCGGCGATAGCACGTGCAAGCAGCGTTTTACCGGTGCCCGGAGGGCCTACCAGCAGCGCCCCTTTCGGGATTTTGCCGCCCAGACGCGAAAACTTCTGCGGATTGCGCAGGAACTCGACGATCTCTTCAAGCTCGTCCTTGGCCTCGTCAATGCCGGCCACGTCGTCAAAGGTCACACGGCCATGCTTTTCCGTCAGCAGCTTGGCGCGCGATTTGCCGAAGCCCATGGCCCCGCCTTTGCCGCCGCCCTGCATCCGGTTCATGAAGAAAATCCAGATACCGATGATGATCAGGAACGGCAGAAGCGTCCCGACATAAGCCAGAATTCCGTTTTGTTCCTGAGGCTTGGCGTCGATCGTGACGTTGTTCTCCAGAAGCACAGGCGTCACGTCGACACCGTCCGGCTTGACGGTTGAATACTGCTCATTGCCCGAGCGGATGATGATCTGCTCGCCGTCCAGGGTGACTTGGCTAATCTCGCCCTGTTCAACCCGCTCGATGAAATCCGAATAAGGGATCATGCGCGAGGACGCGGTTGTCTGACCACCGTTAAAAAGATTGAAAAGAGCGAGGATCAGCAGAAAGAGCACGACCCAGAATGCGATACTTCGCGCGTTTCCCAATTGGAATCTCCTATTCGTTCGGTCAGGACCTCTGTCCCCACCACTGTTCTAAGATAGAGGTTCGCAGCGGTGGTTCAATGCGTATTCATAGAGGATTGAAAGAGTTTTTCCCATGCAGCAATGTCGCAGTCCAGCCATTTTGCAGGCCTGCAAGCGGGGCCGCCACCAGCCGCGCCCCCTTCCAGATGGCGGGTGAGGCCGCCAGAGAGGCTCGCGGCAGGCCCGTGGAACGCCACTCGGGGCAGGATTTCAGACCATCCGCCCCAAGCGCGCGAATCTCCAGATCCGGTCCATGGGGCCCGTCCAGAACCCAGCGATGATCCCAAACCGCTTTTGTGGGCGCGCTCAGGTGGGCGACTGCGGCGGGTTCGCGCGCGATCCGGATGGCGCGGGCCGGATCGCTGACGCGGGTGGTGATCTGGCAGCCATGCAAAGTCGCGGCTATGCCCCGGGACGCCTCGTCGATCAGGCGCATCACCTTCTCTGCACGCGGCGGGTAGTCCTGCCCTGAGACAAGGCGCAGGCAGGTGTTGAGCAACCTGCGGGCGTATTCGGGACTGAGAGACAGGAACCGGTCCACACCGATCAGCACGTCGCCACGATCGAAGCTCAGATCGCCCTGCACAAGCGCCATCAGTTCCCGGTTCACGTCCCGCCGCGTCGCGTTCAGGTTGGCAATCGTGCCGGTGAGCGCGTCAGGCGTAACGCCTGCCTCCGCGAGGGCCGCCAAAGCCTTGCGCGCCTTGATCCGGTCAAACCGCAGATCTTCATTGCTCGGGTCCTCGATCCAGCGCGCGCCCCGATCACGCAGGTAGTCGCGCAGATCGGCCCGCGCGGCGGCAAGCAACGGCCGGTGGAACCTAACGCCATCGCGAGAAAACTGCGGGCGCATCCCGCTCAACCCGTCTAGCCCCGCGCCACGCGACACGCCCATGATAAAGGTTTCGGCATTGTCATCGGACGTGTGACCCAGCGCGACGGCGCCAATCCCACACCCACGCGCCCAGTCGCTGATCAGGCTGTAGCGCGCGCGCCGTGCGGCGTCCTGCAGGTTGCCGTGACTGTCCCAGCCGCCCCAGCGCAGGATCTCGTGCGGCACGCCAAGCGCCCCGCAAAGCCGCGCAACCTCTTCGGCCTCCTGTGCAGCCTCCGGGCGCAGACCATGGTCAACCGTAACGGCTACAAGATCCGCCTTGGCCCACTGCACGGCAAGATGCAGCAAGGCCGTGCTGTCGCCGCCACCGGAGATTGCGATCGCAAGCCGGTTTGGGGGTGTCGCACCAAACGCGTGGTCGAGATGATCAAGAAGCGACGTGGCCGCCGTCACGAGCAGCCAAGTGTCAGTTGCGACTCCCGGGCATATCCCACCTGTTCGGACATCGGGAAACGCTTCTCGACTTCCGCCAGCATGAGACAAGCCCGCGACGTCTGTCCCAGCTCATTGAGCGACAAGCCAAGCTTGTAAAGCGCTTCCGGCGCCCGCCCGTCATTGGGAGCGCCCGAGAAACTGTCGAGATAGGCCCGCGCCGCGCCGTTCCAATCACCCAGATTTGCCAGCGCCTCGCCGCGCAGGAAATGCGCATCCGTGCTGAGCGGTCCACCGGGATAGGTCGCCACGAACTGCGCGAATTGATCCGCAGCCGCTCCATAATCGCCATTGGTCAGCGCCAGCTCGGCCCGTTCGAAGTCCGCCACTTCGGCCACCGCCAACTCGACCCCGTCACCACCCTCGCCGGAGAGGTCGCCCAAGGACGGCACCGTGGTCTCGCCGCCGATCACAGGCGGTTCCGGAAGCGCCGCAATATCGCAATCCGTGGTCAGCTCACACAGCCTGAACTGCAGGTCACCAATCTGGTTGGTTCCGTCAGCAACTACGCGATTGATCCGGTTTTCCAACTCCTCGGTCTTGCTTGTGAGGCTGGCAACGGCGGCTTCGATGGAATTCAGCCGGTCAATGCCGGACTGACCACCCAGATTGATGGACGGTCCGCCCGTGGTCGACAATTGCCTGTTGAGGTTCTGGATCTCGAAGGACAGAACCGACAGCTCCTGCCGGATATCGGCAAGCGTCTGTTCGCGCTCCTGCGACCAGCCGGGCGCTGCAACCGCCAGACAAGCCAGACACGTCATGAAAAACCGCATCACGCCAGTTCCTCTCAGCTGCCAAGACCGACCGAGATAACCGTCACGGCGCGACGGTTCTGAACATAGCAGGCCTCAGAAGAACAAATCTCGACCGGCCGTTCCTTGCCGAAGGTCACGGTGCGCAGACGGCTGTCGGCCACACCCTTGGCCACGAGGTAGTCGCGGGCGGCCGAGGCGCGGCGGGCACCGAGCGCGAGGTTGTATTCCCGCGTTCCCTGCTCATCGGCGTGGCCTTCGATGATCGCCGTATAGCTTCCGTTCTCCTGCAACCACCGCGCCTGGGCTGCGAGAATTGCCTGACCCGAGGGCGTCAGCGTGCTCTGGTCAACCGCGAAGAAGACCCGATCGCCGATCGTTTCGCTGAAATAGGCCGGGCTCGCGGGATCCAAGGCGCTTGCGGCGGAACCAGACGCACCGCCCGGGCCGCCGAATGAATCGAAGGGGTTTTGCGAACACGCGCCGAGAAACAGCGCGGCCGACAGCAGGAAAGCCTTGGAAAGGGGTTGCATGGAGAACATCCTATATTTGTTTTTGTTGGCTCGATTGCCAATATCTTAGCACTTTTGAGGCGCGTGGGAAATCGTCGGATTATTTCAGCAACGGCGACCACGACGGATCGGATCCTCCGGCCTGAACCGGCTTGAGATTACGCCCCGATATGTCGACCGAGTAGAGCGTCGACGTCCCCGCCGCGCCCGACGTCTCGCGGGTGAACATGATCACGCGCCCGTTCGGGGACCAGCTCGGCCCCTCGTCAAGGAAGGACGCCGTCAGCAGCCGCTCCTCGGAGCCGTCCGTGCGCATGACGCCGATATGGAACCGTCCGCGATTCTGCTTGGTAAAGGCGATGAGATCACCGCGCGGCGACCAGACCGGCGTGCCATAGCGGCCCTGACCGAAACTGATGCGCACGGGTTCTCCGCCGTCCGACGGCATCACGTAAAGCTGTTGCGTTCCCGACCTGTCGCTCTCGAATACGATCTGCTTGCCATCGGGGGAATAGCTGGGGGCCGTCTCGATCGATGGCGCCGATGTCAGTTGCTCGCGCGCGCCGCTGGCAAGGTTGAGCTTATAGATGTCGGTATTGGAACCGCGGGTGAGGGAGAACAAGACATCCTGCCCGTTGGGCGCGAAACGGGGCGCGAAACTCATCGTCCCGGGCTGCTCTTCCAGCGCGCGGCGGCGCAGGCTCGCCACGTCGAGCACGTAGATCTTGGGAAACCCTGTGGCGTAGGAGGTGTAGAGGATCCGGTCGCCGGAGGGCGAAAAGCGCGGCGCGAGCACGATTGACGAGCCCTCGGTCAGAAACCTCTGGTTTGCGCCGTCATAGTCGATGATCGCCAGCCGCTTGACCCGTGCGTTCTTGGGGCCGCTTTCGGCAACGTAGACAACGCGGCTGTCAAAGTAGCCGCTTTCGCCCGTGATCCGCCCGTAGACGGCATCGGCCACCTTATGCGCCATCCGCCGCCAGCCCGCAGCAGGTCCGACGAATTGCAGGCCGCTGCCAAGCTGCGCTTCCGAAAACACGTCGAAGAGACGGAACTTGACGATGATCTGCCCGTCGCGCGTGGTTCCAACGGATCCCGTCACCAGTGCCTGCGCATTGATCGCCTTCCAGTCGGCATATTCGACGGGGCTGTCGAAGCTCGTGATCTGCGAGATAAACGCATTGGGCGCAATCGCCCGAAACAGGCCGGAGCCTTCGAGATCGGCCGTTATGACACCGGCAAGATCCCGCGCGTATTGATCCGCGCCGGCGGTTTCGGCCACGAATCTGGGGACCGCGAAGGGAAGCGGTTCGATCACACCCTCGGTGATCTCGATCCTGAGCGGCCCGTCCTGTGCCAGACCCGGCTGCCCTGTCATCAGAACCGCTGCTGCAAAAAGTGCCTTGAGTACACGCTTCATCATTTGATCCTCATCCTTTCGGGATTGAAGGTTATTTCAACGTCCTGCCATTGCGCAAATTTGTCCACCGGAAGATTGTAGCCGCGCGCGCCACATCTGATCAGGGCCCGCCGCGCCGCCTCATAGGCCTGGTTGACGGCCGCACCCTGCCCGCCGGTGGACGACACCAGACGAATTGAGCTGGTCTCGGGTTTTGCCGCGCGGTCGAGCGACATGGCCACGACCACCGTCACGCGAAGCGCTTCCGTACTCAGCGAGCCCACGTTCCAGCATTTCTGGATCGCCAGGCGCAGACCGTCCTTCTCACCCGCGGTCAGCGGCGGGCCAGAGGGCACGCGGGGCGCAGGCTCGGCGTTGGCTTCCGAGACCGCCGCCGCGATGCTGTCGGCAATCGGATCGGTGGCGGGGGATGCTTCGGGCTCGGTTTCTGGCTCGGTTTCCGGCTCCTGGGCAAGCTGCACCGGCTCTGGCCGTCTGGGCCGCGTCGCTGGCCGGTTCGACTGCACCGGCGCGGCGGAGGGCTCTTCCTCGGCCTCGGTGACAATCTCTGTTGCGGCCTGTTCGGGGGCCGTTTCTTCCTGCGCTTCCTCGACCTGCTCTGCCTCGGGGTCCGGCGCAGTTTCGGCTTGCGCGGTATCCGCGGTGCTGACCTCGGGCTCGGGCGCAGGTGCGGCTTCCGGGGCAACACGCGGGGCCGCTTGCGGGGCCGGCGTCGCCTCGGGGTCTACAGTCGGCGCGCCACTGGGCTCAGGCGTCTCCGGTTCGGGCAGAGGATCCGGCGCAGGGGGTTCGGGCACCGGATCAGGCACCACATCGGGCACCGGGTCCGGCGCGATCACAGCGACTTCCTCGGGCGTTTCGGGAGGCGTCAAAGGCGCGGCTTCGGGCACAACAGGTGCGGGCGTCTCAGGGGGCTCTGGCAACGCAGGCGCATCCGGCACCGAGGTTACGGGGGGTTGCGGGCGCAGCGCTTCGAAATCTTCGGCCGATATGATCGAGACATCCGTCGCGCCGATCTCGTCGAAACTGTCCCGCGCGACAAAGAAGCCCCCGATCAGGATCCACAGGAACAGGCCGATATGGCCTGCTCCCGAGATATAAGCCCCGGTCTTCATCTTAGCCGTCTTGTCCTGCGTCGGTTCCGTCGAGCGAAGGGCCACCCGTCTCGGTGACCAGCCCGATATTGCTGAAGCCGCCGCGGTTGAGGGCCCCCATCACCTGTACGACAGCCTCGTAAGAGATCGAGCCGTCCGCGCGCAAAAACACCTTGTCGTCGCTGCGCTCTACGGCCACGGCGCGCAATCGCGGCACCAGATCCTCAAGCGAAATGGGCGTATTCATCAGCGTGACCTGCCCGTCTGCCGAAAGGGTGACGGTCAGGGGCTCTTCCTGTTCGGTCGGCAGAGCATTGGCGGCGGTCTTCGGAAGCTCCACAGGAACGCCGACCGTCAGAAGCGGCGCCGCGACCATGAAGATGATCAGCAGCACCAGCATCACGTCAACGAACGGCGTGACGTTGATCTCCGACATCGGCTTGCTGCGCGACTTCCGGCGCCGGCCACGGCGTGTGCCGCCCTGCGCGCCCGCGATTACACCGCCCCCCATGGCTCAGGCGTCCAACTGGCGCGAGAGAATGGTGGAAAACTCGTCGGCAAACGCCTCGTAGCCGCTGGCAATCCGGTCCGCATCGGCACTCAGCTTGTTGTAGAAGATCACCGCCGGAATAGCCGCCAGCAGACCAAGAGCCGTTGCCACGAGCGCCTCTGCGATCCCCGGCGCTACCACCGCAAGGTTGGTATTCTGGGCAATGGCGATCTCCTCGAAAGCATGCTTGATGCCCCAGACCGTGCCGAAAAGCCCGATGAACGGCGCCGTGGCGCCGACCGTGGCCAGAAACCCAAGCCCGTAGGTCAGATTTTCGTCCGCCTTGGCGATCGCGACATCCATGGACCGGTCAATCCGCGCCGTGGCCCCTGCGATGAGCTGCCCGTCTTCGCGATGTGACCGCCGCCATTCCGACATACCCGCGGCGAAAATCTGCTGCGCGGCCCCCTTCGGGTCCGGGCCGATCTTTTCATACAGCTCGTCAAGCGGATCGCCCGACCAGAACTGGCGGTCGAATTGCTCCGCCTCCCGGCGCGCAATGCGGTAATTGATGAATTTCTGGATGATGATTGCCCAGCCCCAGAAAGAGGCGGCAATCAAGATCAGCATGACCAGTTTTACAGTGAACGTTGCCCGCCAGAAAAGCGCGGTGATCGAAAAATCAACCTCGCTGGCGAGCCCAACAACCTCAGCTTCCATTAACCTGCTCGTCTGCTACGCCGCTTTTCGCGGCTTTATTGGTTTCAGCTTAGTCCCTTTTGACGCGTTTTGCTACGTAAGAGACCAATCGCCAATCATTATTGTCCCTCAACCACGAACAAATGGCGAATTTCCGCCGGCAATCGGGTCGGACGGCCCGCTTTTGTCAGACAAACGAGCGTCACCGAGCTGGAAAACAGCACATCCCCGTCGCGCAAGACATCCTGCGCCAGCGTAAGCCGGGCGCCCGACGCGCTCACAAGATCGGTTCGCACGCTCAGCTGGTCGTCGAATTTCGCAGGCTTTGCGAAATCCGCCTCGACGCGCCGCACCGCAAAGACAAGGTCGTGCTCCTGTTTGAGCCGTGTCTGATCGATGCCGATCTCACGCACCCACTCGGTGCGGGCCCGTTCGATGAACTTCAGGTAGTTTGCGTAATAGACGATCCCTGCGAGATCGGTGTCTTCGTAGTAAACCCGCAGGTTGTAGACATGCGACATGAACGGCCCCCTCCCGCCCTTTGTCAAAGATCGGTCCGACAAAGGCAATGCGGCAGTTCTCCTGCAGGCCAGAGATGCCGGGCACGCCTTTCAAGCCCGCTGCTATTCGCCCCGCCCGCCCTGCTGTGAAAAAAGGACGGTCCTCGATTGACGAAAATCAACGCGAGTTTTCCCGAAAGGTTCACAAAAGACATGCACATGAACGCAACCGCATCAGGTCTGCTCCCGCGCGGCTCTGAGACCCGGTGCGGGGCATGTACATGACGGGGTGATTTTTTGACGTTGAAGATCAGGTTATACGGAGCGTTTTCTCTCTGCTGGGACGGCGGCGAACGGGTCAATGTCACGAGCGCCAAGCAACGGGCGCTTCTGGCTATGCTCGCCACGGCGCCCGAGGGCAGACGAACGCGGGCATGGCTGCAGGAGGCGCTCTGGCCCCGCTCCGGCCCGGTCAACGGGCGCGCCAGCCTGCGTCGGGCGCTTTCCGATCTGCGGACCCTTTTCGGGGACCGGTTCGAAACCGCGTTTGACGTGACCAATTCGGATATAACGCTGCGCCCTGAGGCCATATCGATCGTCGGTTCACCCTCCGAGGGGGCTTTTCTCGAAGGGATCGTGATCCGCGAAAAAGGCTTTGAGGACTGGCTTCAGAGCCAGCGTCGCAAGGCCGCCTGAGCACTTCTGCCGCCACGTTCCGCACGCACCGCGCACAACTCCGATAGAAAAGCGACTTCAGGTCTGCCGGTTGGCCTCCAGCCGTGCCCAGAGCCTCAGCGCGTGAGATGGATCAGAAGCTGCGACGGGCATGATCGGATCGTAGGCTGCGCGGATCGTTTCGGCGATCTCTGGCTTCAGGATCGCAACATCCGAGCCCGTCAGGGCAAGCGGCGACGTCCCGAGGAACGCCTCGTCCGACCATAGCAAAATCGATTGCACAACCTGTCCAAGGCACAGCGTATCGGCAGGCATGTCCGAGAGCACCTCATCCATACGGATGAAAACGAAACAGGCCTTGATGCCTCCGTCGGGATCGAAACGGAAAATCCGGTACTGGTTTGCATCGGCCTGCTCAAGACGGGCGACGAGGGGTTCAAGTTCCGGGATCATCCGGTCAAGATTGGGCGTCTCCACCAGCTCCTGCCATTCGCGCAGGAAAAAAACCATGAAGTTGGCGCCAAGCTCTGGATCGGTCTCATCCATCTGATGGCCCGCCAGCGTGACAACCGCTTCAACGGCCCCTTTGAGCGTGGATATGGTCGTATCCTCGACACCGAACACGACAGGCGCAATCGGGCGCCCCCATCTGGCAAAAGCATAGGTGCCGTCAGCACGGGTAAACAGGGATTCGACGTCTTTGGGTTCCATGCCGCCCCGATAGCAATGCTGTGCTCCGGCGACAAGTCGCAGGCCGCAGGGTCAGCCGTCGAACAGGGTGCCCTGACCGGGTTGCGCGGGTGCATCGAGCCCAAGATGCTGCCATGCCTTGGCCGCCAGCATCCGGCCCCGTGGCGTGCGCTGGATCAGGCCTTGCTGCAGCAGGAAAGGTTCGATCACCTCCTCGAGCGCATCGCGGCTTTCTGACAGGGCCGCAGAGAGCGTTTCAATCCCGACCGGCCCACCGCCATAGTTCTCCGCGATCAGGCGAAGGTAACGGCGATCCGCCCCGTCGAGACCAAGATGATCCACGCCCAGCCGCGTCAGCGAGTCGTCGGCCAAAGCACGTGTGATCCGCCCACCGCCTTCCACCACGGCGAAATCGACGACCCGTCGCAACAGGCGTCCGGCGATCCGCGGCGTGCCGCGGGCGCGCTTGGCAATCTCACGGGCCCCGTCCGGCTCTGTCGGAATGCCCAAAAGCCTTGCGCCACGCGTCACGATCTCGTGCAGCTCATCGACCGTATAGAACTGCAAACGCGTGGGGATGCCGAACCGGTCGCGCAAGGGCGTTGTCAAAAGACCAAGCCGCGTCGTCGCCCCGACAAGTGTGAAGGGCTGCAATTCGATACGCACCGTGCGCGCCGCCGGCCCCTCGCCGATCACAAGATCGAGTTCGAAATCCTCAAGCGCGGGGTAAAGCACCTCCTCCACGACCGGATTGAGACGGTGGATCTCGTCGATGAAGAGGACATCGCGGGCCTCCAGATTGGTCAGGATCGCCGCGAGATCCCCCGCCTTGGCGAGGACGGGGCCGGATGTCATGCGGAAATTGACCCCAAGCTCGCGCGCCATGATCTGGGCCAAGGTCGTTTTGCCCAAGCCCGGCGGGCCGTGAAACAGCGTGTGATCCATCGCTTCGCCGCGCTGGCGGGCGCTGTCGATGAATACGCGCAGGTTGGCGCGCGCCTCGGCCTGACCGATGAACTCGTCCAGACTCTGAGGCCGCAGCGCCCGGTCGGCATCCTCGGGCCGCTTCTCGGGGCGCAGGGTCGGATCTGGATCGTTCATCTAGCGGTCCTTTGGCGCAAGGAGTTTCAGAGCGGCCCGGATCAGATCCGGCGTTTCAGGCGCGTCCAATTCGCCCGCAGCGGTGGCGACCGCGCTGGCCGCATCGCCATGGGCGTAGCCCAGATTGACCAGCGCCGACAAGGCCTCGGCCTGCGCCGCGCCCGTGGATTGCGTCGGCACCGGTGCCGACGGCTCGATCACATCCGCTGAAACAGGCGCCTCGCCGAGGCTGGCTGTCAGATCGCCCCCCATCGCCATGACCGCCGGCGCCTTGTCTTTGAGATCCAGCACAATGCGCTGCGCGATCTTCGGGCCCACCCCTTTGGCCGCCTTCACGGCATTCCAGTCGCCCAGCGCGATCGCGCGGCTGACCCCGTCGGCGCCCAAGGTGCCCAGAATGGCCATGGAGGCCTTGGCCCCGACCCCCTGCACGCTCAGCAGAAGGCGATGCCACTCTTTCTCGACCAGCGTTACAAATCCAAACAGCTGGAGCAGGTCTTCACGCACCAGAAGGTCCGTATAAAGCGCCACGGCCTCACCGGGACCGGGCAATCCCGCCAGCGTGCGCTCGGAGCAATAGACCACGTAGCCCACGCCGCCGACATCGATCAAAACGTAATCGGAAGTCTTGTAATCGACCCGTCCGGCAAGTTTCCCGATCATGCGCCTGCCCGCTTCAAAGCAAGTTCCAACGTGCGTCCGGCGCGGGCATGAAATGCGTGACAGATCGCGATCGCCAGAGCATCCGCGGCGTCAGCGCCGGCGATCCGGGCGCCCGGCAGCTGCATGCGCACCATGTGTTCGACCTGACGCTTGTCCGCATGACCAACCCCGACCACCGTCTTCTTGATCGCGTTCGGAGCATATTCGCCGATCGTCAGACCCGCCTGCGCAGGCACCAGCATCGCGACGCCCCGCGCCTGTCCCAGTTTCAGCGTGCCTGCCCCGTCCTTGTTGACGAACGTCTGCTCGACCGCGGCCGTGTCGGGTGCGTGCGCCTCCAGCACGCTTGTGAGCTGCTGATGCAGGCTCAGGAGACGTTGTCCGAGGTCATCGCCCTCAGAGCGGCACACGCCGTTCCCGACATGTGTGAGTCGCGCGCCATCGGTATCGATGACGCCCCATCCAAGGTTTCTCAACCCGGGATCAATCCCCAAAATCCGCATCCCTGCTCCGGTTTATTGTTGTTTTACATCGGTTAGCACGAAACACGAACATTTGCCAAGAAAACCTGTTTGCGACTCCGATTTGTTCGCTTGCGACCTGGCATGGAAATCGAGGTCGGAATTCGTCAGAAATCATCCTGAAAACGACATAAGCGAGTGTCGTTTTTCTTATTTTTTACAAGGTGTTAATGTCGTTTTTGACCTATGCAAAAAGTGCATATGAGCCATGCCAAAAATGATGTTGTGAGTCGCATATCGGAGGCCTAGATGCGGATCACAAGACAACGAACATCGCATCACAGTTACTCTAAGGAAAAGGACGAGTCAGATGGCTGCATTTGAAACCACCCGCCCCCTCAACGACAGTGTCCGCCTCGGCGCACACGCTTTTGGCCTGTTCGCAAATACGGTCGGCAAGATCGTTGAGTGGAATGATCGCCGTGTTACCCGCAACGCGCTGGCCGCACTGAGCACGCGCGAACTTGAAGATATCGGCCTGAGCCGCGGTGATGTCGCCGAGATGTAAGTCTCCCGGCATCGGAACTTGAAAAAGCCACGTCCCCGGACGTGGCTTTTTTGTTTTGTTGCCCAGCGTTTGTTGCTCAGGGTTGGTCGCTCAGGATGTTTGCGGCAGCACAAGGCTCACAAGCCACGCGACGCCGCGTGTTGCAGGATCCGCGTCCAGCAGGAAGGCCGCAGAGACCTCCAGCGCCTCACCCTGTTTGAGTGCTTCGATCCGGTTGAGATACTCCGCCTCGCCCAGCCGCGCGAACAGCACCCCCTTCGTCAGGATCGCCAGAATCACAAGTAAAATGATGCTCTTATAGGGAATCAGACCGCGACGGTCCGTCTTGACCACGTCCACAACCAGCCCGTCTTCATTGACCCTGCGTTCGATGCGTTTTCCGGGTTGGGTCTTGTTGCTAATAGTTTTGACGCGCTCGTCAAAACGTTCCTTGTTAATATCTGCCAAAACGTGCCTCACGTTCTCTGTCAGGCGCATTTTTAGCAGAAATCAGGGCTCTGACCTACAGATAAGCTAAGTTTTACGCATTCTCAGCGCAGTCCACTCCCCGATGTCACGTCTTTGCGACAGTTCGAAGCCGTTCTGCTCATAGACCCCGCAGACCTCCTCGGCCTGCCCGACCAGAAGGCCCGACAGGATCGCGGTACCACCGGGCACGATATTACGGGACATGTCAGGGGCCAGATCAATGAGCGGCCCTTTCAGGATATTGGCGAATACAAGATCGAACGGCGCCTGTTGCGCCAGTTGAGGCGCGTCAAAACCCGTCGCCTCGAGGCAGGTGACGAGGTGGCCAAGCTGATTGGCCGCGACGTTCACCTCGGCCACTTCGACCGCAACCGGATCGATGTCGGACGCCAGAACAGGGCGCTGCCAGACCGCCGCGGCAGCCATGGCCAGAACAGCCGTTCCACAGCCGATATCGACCACGTTCTCCGCCTCTTCGCCGGCCGCGATCATGTCCTCGAGCGCCAGAAGGCAGCCTTGGGTTGTGCCGTGATGCCCGGTCCCGAAGGCCATCGCGGCTTCGATCAGCAAGGGGATACGCCCCGTCTCGGGCACCTTGTCTACATCATGGCTGCCGTAAACAAAAAAACGTCCGGCCTCCACCGGGGCAAGTTCACGGCGCACATGGGCCACCCAGTCACGATCCGGCACCTCGGAGACGACAAAGGGTTTCGCGCCGTGGGCGGCGGCCAGAAGGCTCAGAGCGATCTCGTCTGGAGAGGTCAGAAAATAGCCCCCAACTTCCCAGAGGCCCGACCCGTCCTCGACCTCGAACACCCCCACTCCGGTGGGTTCCGGCTCGAGGGTCTCAAGCGCAAGGCCAAGGGCCTGCGCAGGTGCTTCGCCTTCCAGCGTGGTCAGGGCGGTATATGTCGGCATGTCTGTGCTTTCGGTAGGTCCGTCGAAGCGGGGTTAGGCCCGACGCCGCTCCGCGTCAAGGACCGCTCAAGCGATCAGTCGCGTGCCGCGTCACGCACCGGTGCCGATCGGGCAGGTCACGCCGGTGCCGCCAATACCGCAATAGCCCCGCGGGTTCTTCTCGAGATATTGCTGGTGGTAGTCCTCGGCAAAATAGAACTCGGGCGCGGGAAGGATCTCGGTCGTGATCGCCCCATAGCCGGAGGCAGAGAGCCGTTCCTGGAACATGCGCTTGCTGGTCTCGGCGGCTGCTTTCTGCGCCTCTGAATAGGTATAGATGCCGCTGCGGTACTGGGTTCCCATATCATTGCCCTGCCGCATGCCTTGCGTCGGGTCATGGCCTTCCCAGAAGACCTGCAGGAGCGCCTCATAGGAGATGACGGCGGGATCATAGACCACGCGCACCACCTCGTTGTGCCCGGTCTGGCCGCTGCAGACCTCCTCATAGGTCGCGTTCGGCGTGAAACCGCCCGCATAGCCCACCATGCTCAGATGCACGCCCTCAAGCTTCCAGAACATGCGCTCCACGCCCCAGAAGCACCCCATGCCGAACATCGCCTCTTCCATGCCCTGCGGGACATCGAGGGTCAGCGGGAGGCCCGATATGGCGTGTGTCGGCGCAGTGGGGATCGGGCTCGCACGTCCGGGCAGCGCTGCGTCAGCCGCAACCATCTGGGTCTTCTTTTTCTGGAACAGGAACATCTTGGGCTTCTCCTCGGCCTCTGGAGCAAACTTCTTCTGGGGCAAACATAGGGTGTCAGGGGCGGTTCGGCTACTCCGCCGGCGAGACAACAAATCGTGAAAAGACCGTCTCGTTCCCCTTTTCCGGGCTGCGCGGGATCATCAGCGCGAGCAGGAGCGATATCACCGCCATACCCGCCGCAAGGACGAAAACGCCGCCCGGCGTCGTCAGCCAGAGATATCCCAGCATCGCCGGCAGAAACACCGCCGCGATATGATTGATCGTGAACGAAACAGCGGCCGTCGGCGCGATATCCTGCGGATCGGCAATCTTCTGGAAATAGGTTTTCAGCGCAAAGGCCATCGAGAAGAACATGTGATCGAGGATGTAGAGAACCGCCGCCAACAGCACGCCCCATCCGAAATAATAGATCCCGCCATAGGCCAGAAACACCAATGTCAGGCCGACATATTCGATAACCAAGAGGTTGCGTTCGCCGTAAATGCCGATGGCCCGCCCCACGAGCGGTGCGAAGAACATGTTCACCACGTAGTTGATCAGGAACAGCGCGGTCACCTCGTGAACCTCGAGACCGAAGCGCTCGACCATCATGAAGGCCGCGAACACCACGAAGATCTGACGCCGCGCGCCGGACATGAACTGAAGCGCGTAGTAGAGCCAGTAGCGCTTGCGCAGGACCATCTTCTTGAGCTGCGGCGTGGTGCCCTCATACTGGGGGTAGGCCAGAAAACAGAACAGCGCGATCGCGCAGGTGATGCCGCCGGAGGTCAGGTAGACGAAGTTGTAGCTCAGATCGAAGGTCTTCCAGGTGCCGACCAGTATCCCGTAGGCGACCAGAGAGGCGGCTGAACCGATGGCCGTGATCCAGCCCAGAACCTGCGGCGCCTTCGCCTTGTCGATCCATTGCAGTTGCAGCGACTGGCTCACCGTCTCGAAATAGTGAAACCCGATGGAACTGAGCAGCGTGATCGCCAGAAGACCGTAAAAGTCGGGAAACCACGCGGTGACGGCAGAGGCCGCGCCAAGCAAGGCCAGCGAGAGCAGTCCGAGAACCTGCTCGCGGATCACCAGCAAGAGCGCAATCACGGCGATTGCCAGAAACCCGGGGATCTCGCGCACCGTATGGAGCCAACCAATCTCCCGGCCGGTGAAAGACGCGGCCTCGATGACGAAATTGTTCAGAAGCGCAACCCAGACCGAAAATGCAATCGGGCTGGCAAAGGCCATCAGGCACAACAAAACCACCGGCCGCCGCCAGACCGGCAAGGCGTGCGCATCGGCAAGCGTGTGTTTTGGAAGGCTGTCCCCGATCATGAAAGCGCCTTACGCCCTCGAACGTGAAAAAGCGAGTGGAAACATAAACAAAAAAGGCCGCCCGGAGGCGGCCTTTTGAAACGTTCTGCGCGAAGGCTTAGTTCTGCGCGTAGTATTCGATGACGAGGTTCGGCTCCATCATGACCGGATAGGGCACGTCGCCCAGACCCGGGGTGCGCACGAAGTTCGCAACCATCTTGGAGTGGTCGACGTCGAGATACTCAGGCACGTCGCGCTCAGCGAGCTGTGCGGCTTCGAGCACGATCGCGAGCTGCTTGGAGCGGTCACGGACCTCGATCACGTCGCCTTCCTTTACGCGGTAGGAGGGGATGTTCACTTTCTTGCCGTTCACCTTGACGTGGCCGTGGTTCACGAACTGGCGGGCCGCAAAGATGGTCGGCACGAACTTGGCGCGGTAGACGACAGCGTCCAGACGGCGCTCCAGCAGGCCGATCAGGTTCTCACCCGTATCACCCTTTACACGCTCCGCTTCGCGGAAGATGCGGCGGAACTGCTTCTCGGTCAGATCGCCGTAGTAGCCCTTCAGCTTCTGCTTGGCGCGCAGCTGCAGACCGAAGTCGCTGAGCTTGCCCTTGCGGCGCTGGCCGTGCTGGCCGGGGCCGTATTCACGGCGGTTGACGGGGGATTTCGGACGACCCCAGATGTTTTCGCCCATCCGGCGGTCAATTTTGTACTTGGCAGCGGTGCGTTTCGTCACGGCTGATCTCCTTCTCAGAAACGACGCCCCGGGCGGGGCGACTATGAAGGGCGTTGTCCTTTGGGAAAATCCCCGACAGGCATCCCCTTGCGGGGGCCACCAACACCAATGAAGCCGCGCTTATACAGCGACCCGCGGTGCTGTCAAGAAGAGCGGGGCGCAGGACCGCAGAAACCTGCGCTCTCTGGTCGGGAAATACGTGTCAGTCGAAGTCATGCATCAGGATCGCCGCCTCGGACCGGTCCAGATTGCGCCTTGCATAGGGGCCGTAGCTGTAGGGATCTGCCGCGATATCGGGAAACAGGCCCAACAGTTCGGCCCGCTGATGGTCTTCGATCGTCTGCAATGTCGTGTTGGCCGGATGGTAGCTTTCGGTCTGCACGCCGTTGGCCCAGAGGATCTGATGCTCCTCCAGGAGAAGGTGGTTATAGGTCACCTCCCGGATCGCGTAATCGACGAAGACCGAGTGATCGTTGATCAGGTCGCGCGCCTTGATCAGCACCTCGGACTGGTTGAACAGCGCTTGCGCGTTCGGCCCCGAATAGAGCATCCGGTGGTGCGGCGACACCAAGAGGTCCGCATCGGGCACATCCGTATCCAGAGCGCTGGCCCGCAGCCGGATCGGGCGCAGGCCCGGCATCGCGTGCAGCCGCGCGCCTGTCATGCGCCGGTGACCAATCCACAGGATCTTCTGGGATCCGTTATCCTTGGTCTGCACCTCATCCCCGACGCAGAGATCCTCGACCCGCGCGGACCCGTCGGGTGTCCGGATCTGTGTGCCGCTGGTGAAACAGATCACGTCACCGCCAAAATCAGAGGTCTGCCGGAAGAACACCTTTTCGCCCGCACTGCGGATCACGGTGTAGACGCGACCTTCGATGGGCAGTCCCGACGGGCACCAATACAGAAAATGCTCACCAGACTGCGACGACACCGGAATAATCGCGAAATCATGCAGCCCGTCTGACACCACGAACCCGTTCTCGGTATCATCATAGAAGGCGGATCCGCGCGAGACCCCCGTCGTATGTCCCGGAACAATCGCATCCTTGAGAAGCAAAACCGGGTCTCGCCCATCGAGACTTGTGGCTTCTCCCTTCCAGCTCCAGACCTGCCCGACCCGCGGGGCGGAATCGCCCCTGCAGGGCAACCCGTCAAGGAAAGTCTGCTTCGAGGAAAGGACAAAAGCGCCGCCTACGCCAATTGTCATTTTTATACCTGCTCGTTTTCTTTTGTTTTGTGCGTCGTAGCATAAAACGAATCACCTGAACAGAACTTTCACTCGATTCGCGAATCACAAGCCCGGCTTTTGAATCAAGGGCTTCCCCATCCTCCTCCACCGGGCGTCAGCATCTCGAAGGCGTCACCAGATTTCAGCTCGACCTCGGTATTGCCCGGTTGCGGCAGACGTGTCCCGTCAGCGCGAATGACCGTATCCAGCCCGAGCGTCCCGGGCGTGCCGCCATCACCGCCAAACGGTGGCACGATCCGGTGCGAACACAGCGTCGTCACCGTCACATCCTCAAGGAACCGGACGGTCCGGTGCACCCCGTTGCCCCCCGTCCACTGACCCGCGCCACCAGATCCTCCGCGCACGTGAAACTGTTCGACCCGCACCGGGAAACGCGACTCTAGAACCTCCGGATCGGTCATCAATGTGTTGGTCATATGAACCTGCACGGCGCTTGCCCCATTGAACCCCGGTCCGGCGCCGCTGCCCCCGGCAATGGTCTCGTAATTCTGGAACCGCGCATTGCCCCAAACGAAATTGTTCATCGTGCCCTGCGACCCGGCAATCACGCCCAGCGCGGCAAACAGGCAATCGCAGATATTCTGGCTGACCTCGGTATTGCCCGCGATCACCGCGGCGGGGTAGCGCGGGTTTATCATGGTGCCGTCCGGCGCAATGATCCTCAGAGGCTTCAGACAGCCCTCGTTGAGCGGGATATCGGCCCCAACAAGGGTGCGGAAGACATAGAGCACGACCGCGTTACAGATCGCCCGCGGTGCGTTGTAATTGTTCGCGCCTTGCGGCGAGGTGCCGGTGAAATCGATCTCTGCCGTTCCGGCTTCTGTGTCGACCCGCACCGCGACCTTGATCTGCTGCCCCCCGTCCAGCGGATAGGTGAATTCCCCGTCCCGAAGGCGGCCGATCACGCGCCGCACCGACGCTTCGGCATTGGCCTGCACATGGTCCATATAGGCAAGCACGGTGTCGAGACCGAAGGTTTCGATCATCCTGTGCACCTCGCGGATGCCGGTCGCGTTCGCGGCAACCTGCGCCTCGAGATCCTTCATGTTCTCGTCGATATTGCGGCACGGATATTTGCCGGAGGCCAGCAGCGCCCGCGTCGGCCCGTCGCGCAGCACACCGCCATCAACCAGCCGGAAATTGTCGATCACCACGCCCTCTTCTTCGATATGCGTGCTGTCGGGCGGAGCCGAGCCCGGCGTCCGGCCTCCGATATCGGCGTGATGGCCGCGCGAGCCGACGTAAAAGAGGATCTCGTTACCGCCTGCATCAAAGACCGGCGTGATCACCGTCACATCGGGAAGATGGGTGCCCCCGTTGAACGGGGCATTGAGCATGAAGGCATCCCCGGGTTTCATCTCTCCGGCATTCAACGCGGCAATCTTGCGCACGGAATCCGACATGGACCCCAGATGCACCGGCACATGGGGTGCGTTTGCCACAAGGCCGCCCGTGGCATCGAACAAGGCGCAGGAGAAGTCGAACCGCTCCTTGATGTTCACCGAGTAGGCCGTGTTGGCCAGTGTCGAGCCCATCTGCTCGGCGATCGACATGAACAGGTTGTTGAAGACCTCCAACATGACCGGATCGGCCTCGGTCCCGAGGGCTCGCTCACGGGCCTTTTTCTCGGTCCGGCGCAAAATCAGGTTGCCTGCCCCGTCAAGCTCGCCCGTCCAACCCGGCTCGACAATATTGGTGCCGGTCTCCTCAATGATAATGGCCGGACCTTCAACGACCTGCCCGGGCACAAGGCGTTCCCGTTCGTAAAGCGGCACTGTCGTGCGCGCGCCGCCAACGCGCATCGGCACCTCGGCCACGGGCGCGACCGCATCCCCTGCCCCGGGGGTCTCTTCCGATAGGCTGTCGCCCGCACCAACGGCTTCCACCGCCAGCATTTCGATCAGCAGATCCCGACTGGGAGAGGCAAAGCCGAACCGGGCCACATGGGCTTTTTCAAACGCCGCGCGCATCGCGTCCTCGGAGCCGAAAGGCACTTCGAGGCTCTGGTAGGAGCCCGCGTAGCGCAGATAGGCGCGGCGCAGGACCTCCACCTTGTCTCGTGAAACGCCCTGATCCACCACCTCGCAGGCCGCATCCGCGGCCATCTCCTCAAGCGCCGCGCTGGCCTCGGCGACCGCCGCGACGGGGCGTTCGAACTGCCGCTCGCGCAGGGCGCGAATATCGGCAAGACCCATGCCAAACGCGGAGAGAACCCCCGCGAACGGGTGCAGGAAAACGGTCTTCATGCCCAGCGCGTCGGCGACAAGACAGGCGTGCTGTCCCCCTGCCCCGCCAAAGCAGTTCAAAGTATAGCGCGTCACGTCGTAGCCGCGCTCAACGCTGATCTTCTTGATCGCACGGGCCATGTTCTCGACCGCGATCCGCAGGAAACCTTCCGCCGTCTCCTCCGGAGAAAGCGGCGGGGCGTCGGTTTCCCGCGCGATCTCGGCTGCAAGGGCCTCGAACTTCCCGCGCACGACCGCCGCGTCCAGAGGCGCGTCGGCCTCCGGCCCGAAGATGGCCGGAAAATGATCCGGGTTCAGCTTGCCGAGCATGACGTTGCAATCGGTGACGGTCAGCGGGCCACCGCGCCGGTAGCAGGCCGGACCGGGATCCGCCCCGGCGCTTTCCGGTCCCACCTGGTAGCGGCCGTCGCGGAAGCTCAGGATCGAGCCGCCACCGGCCGCGACCGTGTGGATATTCATCATCGGCGCGCGCATGCGCACACCGGCGACTTCGGTCTCGAAGGAGCGCTCGTAGCTGCCCGCATAGTGGCACACATCCGTCGATGTCCCGCCCATATCAAAACCGATCAGCTGGTCGAACCCCGCAGCACTTGCCGTCTTGACCATGCCCACCACGCCGCCGGCCGGTCCCGACAGGATCGCATCACGCCCCTGAAAGAGGCGGGCATCGGTCAGCCCTCCGGAAGACTGCATGAAAAACAGACGCTTGGCGCCACCGCGCCCTGCGTTCAGCGCATTGGCGACCTGATCGACATAGCGGCGCAGGATCGGCGAGAGATACGCGTCCACAACGGTCGTATCGCCCCGTCCGACCAGTTTGATCAGCTGCGATGTGGCCGAGCTTGTGGAGACTTGCGTGAAGCCGATCTCGCGTGCGATCGCCGCGACACGATCTTCATGATCGGGGTTGAGATAGGCATGCATGAAGGCAATCGCGACCGATCTCAGTCCCTGATCATAGCCCGCCTGCAGCGCCGCGCGGGCCGCCGCTTCGTCCAGCGGAACAATCTGCGCGCCGGTGGCGTCCAGCCGGCCCGCGACCTCCTGCACATCCTGATAGAGCAGTTCCGGCTTGCGGATCTCCAGATCGAACAGGCGCGGCCGGTTCTGGTAGCCGATCTCCAGCAGATCGCGCAGCCCCTCGGTGATCAGCAGAAGTGTCGGGTCACCCTTGCGTTCCAGCAGCGCGTTGGTGGCCACGGTCGTGCCCATCTTGACGGCATCGATCTGACCCTCGGGAAACGCTTCGCGCGACCCCAGTTCCAGCAGGCGGCGCACCCCTTCGACGGCGGCATCCTCGTATTGCTCGGGGTTCTCGGACAACAGCTTGAGCGTCTCGAAACCGCCATCGGGACGTTTTGCGACCAGATCGGTGAAGGTGCCACCGCGATCAACCCAGAACTGCCACATTCATCCGCCCTCCGAGGCAATCTGCCCGCCCACATCGACAGGCGCCACCGATACCGTCTTGATCACCGCAAAACACTGTGCGCCCTGCCGCAGTTCCAACGCCTTGGCCGAGCGGCGCGTGATCCGCGCGATCAGCCGGTCCTCGCCCGAAGACAGCGCGACCGCAACGCCGGGGCCGGCGCCCTCGTGGAGGGCCGTAATCGTAACGGGCAGGATATTCAACGCGCTCAGCCCCTCGGGGCGATCTTTCGACAAGATCACGTCACTGGCCTGAATCCGGACACGCAGCTTGGCCCCTTCGGGCAGGTCCACCATCGGCAGGAACAACTGCCCCTGGCTGCTGGCCAGTGCGCTCAGACCATCTCCGGCATCGCGCTGCGTCACGGTCGCTTCGAGGATCGCACCGGCGTCGCGCACACCCAGATCGCGCACCGCTTCAGGGTCCGAGAGCACTTCAGCCACCGGCCCGGCCCGTGAGATCCGACCGTCGCGCAGCAACACGAGTGTGGTCGCAAGGCGCGCCACTTCGACCATCGCGTGCGAGACATAGAGGATCGGAAGCCCCGCCTCGTCGCGCAGCCGTTCAAGATAGGGCAGGATCTCATCCTTGCGGGCCGTGTCCAGCGCGGCCAGCGGCTCATCCATCAACAGCATCTGCGGATCGCTCAGCAAGGCGCGGCCCAGCGCGACGCGTTGCGTCTCTCCGCCCGACAGCCGCGCCGGCATGCGGGCCAGCAAACCGCCCAGCCCCAGCAGGTCCACAACCGGCTCGACCGGGAGGGCACGCGCCGCAAATCTCTGCCCGTAGGTCAGGTTGTCCCGCACGCTCATATGCGGAAACAGGCGGGCGTCCTGAAACACGTAGCCAATCCGGCGCTGGTGCGGCGGTACGAAGATCTTCGCCTCGGTGTCGAGCAAGACCCGGCCATCGAGAACCACCCGGCCCTGATCGGGGCGCAAGAGACCGGCAATCGCATTCACAAGGCTGGTCTTCCCCGAGCCCGAGGGACCAAACAGCGCCGTCACGCCACGCGGCGCATCCAAGGCCACCTCAAGGCGGAAATCGCCGAAGCGATGCGTGATGTCGAGTTGTAGGCTCACAGGCCCGACACCTTGCCGGACATGCGCCGCGCCAGAACCTCGGAGGCGAGCACCGCCCCCATTGCAACGACAACCGCGATCACCACAAGGCGCACCGCCGACGTCTCGCCGCCCGGCACCTGCAGGAATGCGTAGATGGCAGACGGCAAGGTCTGTGTCTCACCCGGGATCGAAGCCACGAAAGTGATGGTTGCGCCGAACTCCCCCATGGCTTTTGCGAAGGCCAGAACCGATCCCGCAAGGATCGCGGGCAGGATCAGCGGCAGCGTCACCGTGGTGAAAACATGGATGCGTGAAGCGCCGAGCGTGGTGGCCGCTTCCTCGAGCCGGGGATCCACCGCTTCGATCCCCAACCTGATGGCCCGCACCATCAGCGGAAAGGCCATGACAGCCGCCGCAAGAACGGCGCCGGTCCAGCGAAAGGCAAAGACGATTCCGATCTCGGCCAGAGCCGCGCCAATGGTGCCTTGGGTCCCGAAAGTCAGAAGCAGAAGATACCCGGTCACGACCGGCGGCAGGATCAAGGGCAGGTGCACCAGCGCGTTCAGCACCTGCTTGCCCCAGAACTCGCGGCGCGCCAGAAGATAGGCGATGAAAATGGCAAAGGGCAGGCTGAGAAGCGTCGCGACGACGGACACTCTGAGCGACAGCGCCACCGCCATCCATTCCTGTTCACCCAGCCCCAAACTAAATCCCTGCAAGTCAGAACACGTCAAACCCGTGCCGCGCAAAGATCGCCTTTGCCTCGGCGCTTTGCAAGTGGCGATAGAAGGCCTCTGCGTTGCTGTCCGCCCCCTTGATCAGCGCCATCGGATAGCGGATCGGCGGGTGGCTGTCGTCGGGGAAACGGGCGGCGATCTCGACATTGGGCTCGGCAAGCGCATCGGTCTCGTAAACCACGCCAAAGCCGGTTTCGCCCCACGCCACCAGCGCAAGCGCCGCGCGCACGCTGTCGGTCTGAACAACGCGATCGGCCACGTGATCCCACTGGCCCAGGGCCTGGAAGGCGGCACGGCCGTATTGGCCCGCCGGGACCGCGTCCACGAACCCCATCGCCACGCGCGCATCGTCCGGCAAAGGCGCGCTCAGGTCATGAGGCCCGGCGCCGGCCCGCGCGATCAGGACCAGACGGTTTCCAAGCAGGTCACGGCGGCTCTGCGGCGCAAGCACGCCTGCTTGGGCAACCTGCTCCATCCAGTCGGGATGGGCAGAGAGGAAAATCCCCGCGGGCGCACCGAGAATGATCTGCCGCGCCAGCGCCCCGCTGCCGCCATAGGAGGCCCGCACGGGCCCGTCATATCCCGCCATCACCTCGTCAAGCGCGGTCTTCAGGCTTGCCGCCGCAAACACGGTCACAGAGGCCCGGGCGGTGACGGAACCTGCAGACAGAAGGGCGATGCCTGACCCCAAACCCGTCCCCAGAAATGATCTGCGCGTTAAGCTCATCTGTGTTTCCGTTTCTACGGTCTTGGTTTTCGACAACCCGCGCAAGGCACGCAAGGCCAAATTTCACCCGGCCCGCCCAGCGCCCTTGGACCCAGCGCCCTCAGAGACGCGCTGCCAGATGCGCCACGCGCGCCCGGATTTCATCGCGAACCGGACCCTTGCGCGGCGCGTCGCGCAGAGTGGTAAACCAATGCTCTGGCGGGTTGCGCCCGCGGCTGTTGCCCTCAAAACTCAGACCTCTGAGCACATCTTGCGCTGCGGTGGGCAGGATGTCGGGGATCTCCTCGCCGTTCAGGATCCCCCAGACCCCTGTCCAGAGCCGGCCGACGGACCACGGATTATAGCCACCGCCGCCCAGCACAAGCGTGCGCGGTGCAATGTCCTTCAAGGCCCGCACAACCCGCCAATGTGCGTTGTTCGACAGTCCCAGATGGGATTGCGGGTCCTCCTCCACGGCATCCGCGCCACATTGGAGCACCAAGGCATCGGGGCGAAATTCCGTGACCGCCGGCAGGATCAGACGGTCGAGGATAAAGGCCATCTCGTCGTCATTGAGCCCCCGCGGAACCGGCAGGTTAAAGGCGGACCCGCCCGCGTCATCCTCCAGCCCGCCGGTGCGCGGCCAAAGCCCGTCCTCATGGACCGAAATCATCCGGCACTCCGGATCGCCGGAGAAGCCGAGTTCCACGCCATCGGGGTGATGGGCGTCAATGTCGATATAGGCAACGCGTCTGACACCCTGACGGCGCAGCGACAGGATCGCCAGAACCGGATCATTGAGATAGCAAAACCCGTTTGCGCGGCCCGGCATACCGTGATGGGTACCGCCGGCCGGATTGTAGACGGTGCCGCCCTCCTTCAAGAGCTCACCGGCCAGAAGCGACCCGCCCGCCGCTGTCGCGGGGCGGCGGAACACCTCCGGATAGATCGGGTTTGCCGGCGTTCCCAGATTGTAGCGCTGCCGGTCATGCTCGGTGATCCGCTGGGTTTTCTCGCTCTCGAGAAGTGTCGCGACGTAATCGGGCGTGTGCCAGACATGCAGTGCTTTCGGCTTGGCGCGCGGCGAGGTGATAAACCGCGCCCGCGGCAGCCACCCCAAAGCGCGGGACAGGTCCATCACGGTCGAGACCCTCGGAACACGCAAGGGATGCCAGTGCCCGTAGGTCGAATGGCGGTAGATTTCAGATCCGATGAAGAGTGGCTGTGCCATCCTGAACCATTTGAGCCTGCGCAGCCCAAAAACTGCCAAATATCGGAAATTCGGGCTAATTCGTTGCTAAAACTCCTGTAAAAACGTATTATTAACAACATCAAATGAAAAAGAAGCAGTACCCGCACCATGGGGCACGCAGCAAAAACAAGAAAAAGAACGCGACGGCCAGTGACCTTTATCGACCTCAAACAGCCTCCCCTGAGGCTCGACTCCTTTGACAAGCGCGGCGTCAGAACACAGTTCGCGGCCTTGTGCTATCGCGTCCACAAGGACGAGACGCAGATTCTGCTGATTACCAGCCGCACATCGCAGCGCTGGATCATTCCGAAGGGCTGGCCGCTTGAAGGCGTGACCCCGGCAGAGGCCGCCACGACGGAAGCTTACGAGGAGGCCGGCGTCAAAGGAAAAACGTCGAACATCTGCATCGGGTTTTTCTCCTACACGAAGTTCATCGAGAAAGGCGAAGGCCTGCCATGCGCCGTTTCGGTGTTCCCGGTAAAGGTCAAGAAACTGCTCGAAAAATATCCGGAATCCAAGGAACGCAAGCGCAAGTGGTTCAGCCAGAAACGCGCGGCCTCGCTGGTGCGCGAGCCGGAATTGAAGAAGATCATCAAGCATTTCGACCCCGCGCTGATCGAGCGTTAGAGGGGCGGCACGACCGCGCCTGCCCCTGCGAAATCGCTTGAATCCCGTGGTGTAGTTTATATTTGTACCACGTTGTTTACGGGGAAGCCGCGATGATCCGTTACGCACTGACCTGCGATAAGGACCATAATTTCGAAAGCTGGTTCCAGTCGGCAGACGCGTTTGATGCGTTGCTGGCGTCCGGCCATCTGTCCTGCGCGGTCTGCGGCAGCGCGGATGTGCGCAAATCCATTATGGCGCCCCGGATTGGCAAGGCGGCCGAACAGCCCCTGTCAGCCCCCGCAACCCCGGCCGAGCAGGCCGTGAAGGAACTTCGGGCCAAGATCGAGGAAAACTCGGAGAATGTCGGGGACGCGTTTGCCCGCGAAGCCCGGGCGATCCACGAAGGCGACGCGCCGGAACGCGCGATCCACGGGGAAGCGAAAATCCAGGACGCGAAAGAGCTGATCGAGGATGGCATCCCCGTTGTTCCGCTGCCCTTTGCCCCCAGCCGCAAGAATAACTGAAACAAAGGAAATTTCCCATGAAAGCTCTCATTACCGGCGCAAACCGGGGGATCGGCCGAGCCATGTTTGATCACATGCAGGCCCGCGGCGACGACGTCATCGGCACCGCCCGCAAGCCCGGCAATGGCGAGGCCGGTTTCGCATCACTCGACGTTACGGATCCGGCATCGATCGCGGCGCTCAAGGCCAGCCTTGGCGACCAGCCGCTGGATCTTCTGATCTGTAATTCCGGCGTCTATCTCGACAAGGGCGACGCGCTCGAGACCGGCTACGCAGAGCAGGTTTGGGCCGATAGTTTCGCGGTCAACGTCACCGGCGTCTTCCTGACGATCAAGGCCTTGCTGCCAAACCTGCGCAAATCCTCCGCCGGAAAGATCGCGATCATCTCGTCGCATATGGCCTCGAGCGAACGGGCCCCGGGCGGAGCTTATATCTACCGTGCCTCGAAGGCTGCCGTGCTCAATCTGGGCCGCAACCTCGCGGTAGACCTGACCCCAGAAAATATCGCGGTGGGGATTTATCACCCCGGCTGGGTTCAGACCGATATGGGCGGGGCTGCCGCGGACATCACGGTTGACCAGTCAGCGGCCGGCCTGCTTGAGCGGTTCGACGTCCTGTCCATGCCCACAACCGGCGTTTTCGAGACCTATGACGGTGTCGCGCTTCCCTTCTGAGCCACCTCGCAAGGCAGCACCGCATCCACAACCGGTTTCTTCCATGTCGACACAGGGCTGCGCGGCGGCGAATGCTCTTGCCCTTTTGACACGCGCGCCTTAGGAAGCGGGCGGTTTACAAAGGGGAATTCCGAGGCCCATGCCACGTCTGGTAATGAAATTTGGCGGCACGTCCGTTGCGACGCTGGACCGCATCAAGCGGGCCGCAAAGCGCGTCGGCCGCGAAGTTGCAAACGGCTACGAAGTGATCGTGATCGTTTCGGCCATGTCCGGCAAGACGAACGAGCTTGTCGGATGGGTCAATGAGACCTCAACCTTCTACGACGCGCGGGAATACGACGCGGTGGTCAGCTCCGGAGAGCAGGTCACAGCCGGTCTGATGGCCCTGACACTGCAGGAGATGGAAATCCCAGCACGCAGCTGGCAGGGCTGGCAAGTGCCGCTCAAGACCACATCGGCCCATGGTGCTGCGCGGATCGAGGAGATCCCGACCGACAATCTCGATGCCAAGTTCGGCGAGGGCATGAAGGTTGCGGTCATTGCGGGCTTTCAGGGCATCAGCCCGGAAGGCCGGATCACCACGCTCGGGCGCGGTGGCTCGGACACGACCGCAGTGGCCTTTGCCGCCGCATTCGACGCCGAGCGCTGTGACATCTACACCGATGTGGACGGCGTCTACACGACCGATCCGCGGATCAGCGAGAAGGCCCGCAAACTCGACCGCATCGCGTTCGAGGAAATGCTGGAACTTGCGTCGCTGGGCGCAAAGGTTCTGCAGACCCGTTCGGTCGAGCTTGCCATGCGCTACGGCGTGAAGCTGCGGGTTCTGTCGAGCTTTGAAGAAATGAGTGATGAAGCGGGCACGCTGGTCTGTGCCGAGGAGGATATCGTGGAAAGCAATGTTGTGTCGGGCGTGGCCTATAGCCGTGACGAAGCCAAGATGACCCTGATCTCGGTTGCGGACCGGCCGGGCATCGCCGCTGCGATTTTCGGCCCTCTGTCCGAGGCCGGCGTGAATGTGGACATGATCGTTCAGAACATTTCCGAGGAAGGCCGCACGGACATGACCTTCTCCTGCCCGACCGATCAGGTCAGCCGCGCCGAACGCGCGATGCAGGACGCCAAGAAAAACGGCGACATCAACTACCACGATCTGGTCGCCGACACGGATGTGGCCAAGGTCTCGGTGGTGGGCATCGGCATGCGCTCGCACGCGGGCGTCGCGGCGAAAATGTTCACCGCTCTCAAGGACGAAGGCGTGAACATCAAGGTCATAACCACCTCAGAGATCAAGATTTCTGTCCTGATCGACCGAAAATACTTGGAACTCGCGGTTCAGGCCCTGCATGATGCTTTCGAACTGGAGAAAGCGATCTAGGGGAGCCGATGGCCGACCGTATCGAGAGTGCGTCACGAAAAATACTGGAGCGCCTTCGGGATTCGCTGGCAGAAGAGGGTGCCGGTCAGGAACGGCTCGATCGGATCACCCATATAATCGCGGAGCAGATGGGCACCGAAGTGTGCTCCATCTACCTGTTCCGAGACGCTGAAACACTCGAACTTTGCGCCACGGAAGGCCTCAATCCCGAAGCCGTGCACCAGACCCGCATGCGCATTGGCGAGGGTCTTGTCGGGCGGGTGGCCAATTCCACCACGCCGATCAACACCGCCGATGCTCCCTCCGCCGAGGGGTTCCGCTTCATGCCGGAAACCGGCGAGGAGATTTTCAGTTCCTTCCTCGGCGTTCCGGTCCAGCGGCTTGGCGAAACCCAGGGCGTTCTGGTCGTCCAGTCCAAGGACGCACGGACATATTCCGATGACGAGGTCTACGCGCTCGAGGTCGTGGCCATGGTGCTTGCCGAAATGACCGAATTGGGCGCCTTCCTCGACGAGGGTGCTGCTCTTTCGGCGCGCCACACGCGGCCTGAATTGTTTCGCGGCGCCTGCGGACAGGAAGGGGCTGCGGAAGGCCGCGTCTATCTTCACGAACCGCGCGTCGTGATCACCAACCCGATTGCCGACGATCCGCAGGTTGAACTCAAGCGCCTGCACGAAGCGATGCAGGTTCTGCGTGGGACCGTCGACGACATGCTCAGCTCGACCGCGCTCGGGCCGGACAAGGATCAGCAGAAGGTTCTCGAGGCCTATCGGATGTTTGCCAATTCCCGCGGCTGGGTCCGCCGGATGGAAGAAGACATCGCTTTGGGCCTGTCCGCCGAGGCCGCGGTGGAGAAGGAGCAATCCGCAACCCGCGCCCGCATGGAACAGGTGCCCGACCCCTATCTCAGAGAACGCCTGCACGACCTCGACGATCTGTCGAACCGCCTTCTGCGCCTTCTGACCGGTCAGGGTGAGGATACCGGCGCGGAGATGCCCGAGCATCCGATTTTGGTGGCGCGCAATATCGGTCCGGGAGAGTTGCTCGACTACGGCAAGAAGCTGAAGGGCATCGTGCTGGAGGAAGGATCGGTCGGCTCGCATGCCGCGATTGTGGCGCGCGCATGGGCGATCCCGCTGGTCATCAACACCAAACGCATCCTGACAGAGGCCCTGAACGGCGACCAGATCCTTGTCGACGGAGATCAGGGCGTTGTCCATCTGCGCCCCGAGGACACCGTGACAACGGCGTTTCGCGACAAGATCGCGATGCAAACGCAGGCGCAGGAACGCTACGCCTCGATCCGCGACAAGCCCGCCCAGACCAAATGCGGGCGAACCATAGCGCTGCACATGAACGCGGGACTGATGGCCGATCTGCCCTCGCTCATCGGATCGGGCGCCGAGGGGGTCGGGCTTTTCCGCACCGAACTGCAATTCCTGATCCGGGCCAAGGTGCCGCGCCGCTCCGAACTTGCACGTATCTACGGCAGCGTCATGGATGCAGCGCATGGCAAGCGGGTGGTGTTTCGGACCCTCGATATCGGCTCGGACAAGGTCTTGCCCTACATGAAGCCGCAGGATGAGCCGAACCCGGCGCTGGGCTGGCGCGCGATCCGTGTGGGGCTCGACAAGAAAGGCGTCATGCGGATGCAGCTTCAGGCGCTGATCCGGGGCGCGGCGGGGCGCCCGCTTACGGTGATGTTTCCCTTTATTGCCCAGTTCGAGGAATACCGCTCGGCCCATCGCTGTCTGATGGAAGAGCTGGAACGCGAGGACAAGCTGGGCCATGTGCTGCCCGAAACCGTCGAGGTCGGCGCGATGCTCGAAACGCCCTCGCTGGCTTTTGCACCCCGGCAGTTTTTCGAGATGACCGATTTCATCTCGATCGGCGGGAACGACCTCAAACAGTTCTTCTTTGCCGCCGATCGGGAAAACGAACGGGTCCGGCGCCGCTATGATACGCTCAACGTCAGTTATCTCACATTCCTCGAGCAGATCGTGAACCGGTGCGCAGATATCGGCACGCCGGTCAGCTTCTGCGGAGAAGATGCCGGCCGCCCCGTGGAGGCGCTTTGCTTCGCGGCCATGGGCTTGAATACGCTCTCGATGCGGCCGGCCTCGATCGGGCCGGTCAAAAGCCTGCTGCGGCGCACCGACCTCGTCGAGGCCAAGGCCGTGATCGATGAGGCCCGTGGCAGTGGCGCGCAATCCGTCCGCCCTGCCGTTATCGACTGGTTGACCGGACGCAACTGAGCCCGCCGGACCTCACAGCCGGATCAGGTGATCCTCGAATTCCGCAATCAGCGCCGCGCGGTCATGGCCTGTTTCCTCGGCCAATCGGCGCAGCCCGAACTGGACCCGGGCGACATCCTGATAGTAGCTCGTGAACGTGTAGTTGATCGCCGCCCCAGCAACCGCCCCGACAACCGGCACGGATTGTGCCGCCAGTTTAGAGCCGAGCGTGGCTGCCAGTTTCGGGGCCACCACGCGCAACATCGCTTGAACAGAATGCCCCGTCAGCGCCATCCGCAGTTGCAGGAAACTCAGGTCCAGCTCACCTGCGTCCAGAGGGCCCGAGGCCGCAAAGACCTGAATACAATCGGATTTCGTATCCGTATGCTGCGGGTCGAAGCCGTGTTCGGCCGCGATCCCCTGAACGGCCCGCAGGATCACCGTGGTTGTGACCGGCAGTTCCGACAATGCGGTCGGCATCCCGCCAAGGCCCCCAACCGCGCCTGTTCCCATGGTGACAGCACGGGTCAACCAGTCGCTCGTATCCGGCAACGGCCCACGGGAGCGGGCGGCCAGATCGAAACTACGTTCCAGTGCACTCAGGGTTGCCTTGTCGAGACCGGTCCGCACGGGTTGGGGAAGCCGGTCCAGCATCGTATCGGTGCGCGCGCCCAAAGCCGTGAGCAGCTGCATTCCGGGGCCGCGCGCATCGCGGTAGCGCCGGGCAAGCGCGGCAAGCTGCACCTCCTTGGGCGGATCAGCTTTCTGGATCGGGGGCAGGACTGTCTGGCTCATACCTATTGAAAATGGCCTTCGCACGGGCAGGTTTCAAGGTTCGCGGTCCTGCCGGACACGTCCCTGCACATCTCGCCAATCTCCGTAGCCAAGCACCCTGCTGGGATTGGTCGGGGGTGGCATCTCCACACCGAGCAGCTGCTCAAACCCGAACCGGCTGTAATAGGGCGCGTCGCCCACCAGTATGACCCGCGTCCAGCCAAGCGCTTCCGCGCGGGCCAATCCTCCGCGGATCAAGGCGCCGCCAAGCCCCTCGCCCTGCCGGGTCGGGTGCACCGCAACGGGCCCCAGAAGCAGCGCTTTCGCGGGCCCGACACAAACCGGCCAGAACCGGATCGCGCCCCCCAGAATGCCCTCTTCGTCACGTGCCACCAGTGAAAGATCGGCCACCGGCGCCCTGCCGTCACGCAACCGGTAGGAGGAAAGCGCCTCACGGCCCGGGGAAAAGCACAGATCGTAGAGAGCCTCGACCTCCCACCAATCTTCCGGATTTTCCTGCCTCAGTTCCACCAATTGCGTCCGAATAGCTCTTTTCGTTGCCCTAGCATGGCGCTACCTGTTGGGCAAACTTGTAAGGATCCGAAATGTTCTACCGCCCTGAAGACGGCCACGGCCTGCCGCACAACCCGTTCAACGCCATCGTCACACCGCGGCCAATCGGCTGGATTTCGACCCGTGGCGCGGATGGCTCCGAAAACCTTGCGCCCTATTCCTTCTTCAACGCGGTGGCCTATGTGCCGCCACAGGTCATGTTCTCGTCGACATCGGCAAAGCCCGATCGCGCACGTGGCAAGGATTCTGTCGCCAATATTCTCGAGACCGAAGTGTTCTGCGTGAACATTGTCGAATATGTGTCCCGCGACGTGATGAATGTAAGCTCTGGCCCTTACGGCAAAGAGGTCGATGAGTTCGAGCTTGCCGGGATCGAGCGCGTGGAATGCGACACCATCGCGTGCTCGCGCGTGGCCGGGGCGCCGGCAAATCTGGAATGCAAGCTGACCAAGGTCGTGGATCTGCCCGGTGAGGCCAATATCGCGATCTTCGGCGAAGTCACCGGCGTTCACATGCGCGATGACTGCCTGAAGGACGGGCTGTTCGACATCACGACCTTCGAGCCGCTCGCCCGCCTTGGCTACAAGGACTACACGCGCGTGACCGAGGTCTTCAGCCTGACACGCCCCGGCGAGAGCTGACGCGAAACGCCTAGTGCCCGCCGGCGAGGATGCCTGTTCTCACGCCGTAATCTGCCGCGATCTCGTAGTCGGGATCGTCGTCGCTTTCGATGATCAGCTGACCCGCCTTAGCCAGCAACCTGTGGCAATCGCGGCTGAGATGGCGCAACTGCACGGCTTTCCCGTGGCTTTCATATTTCTCGGCAATCGCCTCGATGGCCTGCAGGGCGGACTGGTCGGCCACGCGGCTGTCGACAAAATCGATCACCACCAGAGCGGGATCTTCCGCGGGTGTGAACAGCTCCGAAAACCCGTCAGCCGAGCCGAAGAACAGCGGTCCCTGAACCTGATAGACCTTCGCGCCTTCCGGCGTCTCGTAGGTCTTGGCGTGGATGCGCGTGGCGTTCTGCCAAGCATAGGCGAGCGCCGAGACGATCACGCCGACGACCACGGCAATGGCAAGGTCGGTCATGACCGTGGTGATGGTCACCAGCACGATGACGAAAGCATCCATGCGCGGCACACGGCGCATCACGTTGAACGTGTTCCACGCAAATGTGCCGATCACGACCATGAACATCACGCCGACCAGAGCGGCCAGCGGGATCTGTTCGATCAGCGGGGCCGCCACCACGATAAACGCGAGCAGGAACAGCGCCGCTGTCACACCGGAAATCCGCGTCCGTCCACCGGATTTCACGTTGATCATCGACTGGCCGATCATCGCGCACCCGCCCATGCCGCCGAAGAAACCCGTGACAGTATTGGCCACGCCCTGCGCGATGCATTCCTGCGAAGCACCACCGCGCCGGTTCGTGATCTCACCGACAAGGTTGAGCGTCAGGAGGCTCTCGATCAAGCCGATCGCAGCAAGGATCAGGGCATAGGGAAGGATGATCTCCAGCGTCTCGAGGTTCAAGGGCACCATGGGCAAATGGAAGGCCGGCAATCCGCCTTCGATAGAGGCCAGATCGCCCACACGCGGCACATCGATGCCAAAGACAATCACCACGAGGGCCACGATGGCGATACCCGCCAGTGGTGCTGGAAAAGCGTTGGTGATCTTGGGCATCACCCAGATGATGCCCATGGTCAGCGCGGTCAGCGCCAGCATCAACACGAGCGGTGCGCCGGTCATCCATTCCCCGTTTGCCATCCCGTGACCCGCGGCATCGGCGCTGCCGGGCACCTGAAACTGGCTGAGCTGCGCAAGGAAAATGACGATCGCCAGCCCGTTTACAAAGCCCAGCATGACAGGATGCGGCACCAACCGGATGAACTTGCCAAGCCGGAAGATCCCGGCCGCAATCTGGATCAGGCCCATCAGGACCACGGTTGCGAACAGGTATTCAACGCCGTGCACCGCCACGAGGCTGACCATCACCACCGCCAATGCGCCCGTCGCGCCCGAAATCATCCCCGGACGCCCGCCGATCAGCGCCGTGATCAGCCCGACGATAAAGGCTGCATAGAGTCCGACCAGCGGATGCACCCCCGCCACGAAGGCAAACGCCACCGCTTCGGGGACAAGGGCCAGCGCCACGGTCAGACCCGACAGGATCTCGATCCGCCAGCGCGTGGCGTCCAATTTCTCTCCGGGTCCAGGATTCAGTTCCGACAGGAACGAGTTTTTGGCGAGGGCCGCCATGAGAACGCGTGTCACGCTGCTGGCCTCAATATCTGGTTCAATTTGTTGTGATTGGGGGCAAATAACACGTTCACCGCTGATTGCACGGTATTCTTGGGTATACCGGCCATGCATCTGCGGCAGGACTGCGCGCACGCGGCATTTCCTTTGCTTTCACCTTGAGCCAATATGCCGCCAGACGGGTCAATGGAGCAGGAAATGTCAGAAACAGTATTGGGCGTGATCGGCGGTTCGGGCGTGTATGAGATCGATGGCCTCGAAAAGGCCGAATGGCGCAGTGTCGAGACCCCTTGGGGCGCACCTTCCGACGAGATTCTGACGGGCGAGCTTGACGGCATGAAGATGGCGTTCCTGCCACGCCATGCCCGCGGGCACAGCCTGAGCCCCTCCACCGTTCCCTACCGCGCCAATATCGACGCGCTCAAACGCCTCGGCGTGACGGACGTGATCTCGGTTTCGGCCTGCGGGTCGTTTCGCGAGGAAATGGCGCCCGGGGATTTCGTGATCGTCGACCAGTTCATCGACCGCACATTCGCCCGCGAGAAGAGCTTTTTCGGAACCGGATGCGTGGCCCATGTCAGCGTCGCCCATCCGACCTGTAGCCGCCTTGGTGCGGCCTGTCTGAGTGCAGCGCGGGACGCCGGTGTAACGGCCCATGAGGGCGGCACCTATCTGGCGATGGAAGGCCCGCAGTTCTCAACTCTGGCGGAATCGAGGATGTATCGCGAAAGCTGGAAGGCGGATGTGATCGGCATGACCAACATGCCCGAGGCCAAGCTCGCCCGCGAAGCAGAGCTCTGCTATGTCTCGGTCGCCATGGTCACCGATTATGACAGCTGGCATCCCGACCACGGCGAGGTCGATGTCAGCCAGATCATCGCAACCTTGATGGGAAATGCCGACAAGGCGCGCGACATGGTCCGGCGTTTGCCCGCACTCCTGACCGACGACCGCGTGCCCTGTGCGCATGGCTGTGACCGCGCTTTGGAATTTGCAATCCTCACCCAGCCCGGCCAGCGTGACCCGGCGCTGGTGGCCAAGCTTGATGCAGTGGCAGGCCGTGTGCTTTAGGCTGGCGTGGGAGCCTCCGGCGGGGATATTTTTTAGAGAACATGAAAAGGCAGAGTGTCATCGGCGTCAGGCCGGTGTGACGAAGGAGAGATGATGCAGGTCAAAGACTATATCCGGACCATCCAGGATTTTCCCCATGAAGGGATCCAGTTTCGCGACGTGACGACCCTGTTTCTGGACCCGCGGGGGTTCCGCATGGCGGTGGACCAGCTGCTCCACCCTTATGCAGGGATGCAGTTTGACAAGGTGGCGGGGCTCGAGGCGCGGGGTTTCATCTTAGGCGGTGCCATCGCGCATCAGCTTTCGGTCGGGTTCCTGCCGATCCGCAAGGCCGGCAAGCTGCCGGGCAAGACCATCCAGCAGGATTACGCGCTGGAATACGGTCAGGCCACGATGGAGCTTCACGACGACAGCCTTGCACCGGGGGAAAAAGTGTTGCTGGTGGACGATCTTCTGGCCACCGGAGGCACTGCGGAGGCGGGGATCAAACTGATCGAAAAGCTCGGCGCGGAGGTAATCGGCTGCGCCTTCATCGTCGATCTGCCGGAACTCAACGGCCGCAAGCGCCTGGAAGATCTGGGCATGAACGTGCACGCGCTCTGTGACTTTGAAGGGGCCTAGGGCCTTACATCAGCTCCTTTCAAAAGCAGAAAGGGTCGCCTACAGCGAGGCGACCCTTCCGAGATCTACGGAGGTGGGCCAGGTGGGCTGACCCGATCCTTTGGTGTGGAATAGGGGGCTGCCCCTATAAACGCACCTCCGAACCTTGCCTGACACCTCTCTCCAATATCACTCTAGACATGGACACCTCCTTTCTCTGGTTGCTGTTACCAAGGATGGTGCCACATCTTGTGCATAACACAAGATATTTTTAGCTCACCGAGGGCGAAAGTTTCGCCACGATGATGCGGAACGGCACCAGCGCAATCAGCGCGATCGCGAGCTTGACGCCCCAATCGGCGACCGCCAGCGATGCCCAGAGCGGCATCTCGGCGCCGGCGCCAAGGAACGGAACAGCGTCCCAGGCCCAGGAAATCTCGGCATCTGCAGACGCGCCGAACACGGCAATGCTGGCCGAGAAGGCGATTGTGAAGAACAGGGCCGTGTCGACAGCCGAACCGATCAGTGTCGAGGTCAGCGGGGCTTTCCACCACGCGCGGCCCCGCAAGCGGTCGAAGATCGCAACGTCGAGCAGTTGGGCGGTCAGGAACGCGATGGCGGATCCTACGGCCACCCGCAGAGCGACCGCCGGTCCGGTGACGCCCGGTGCGAATTCGATCATGATCTGGGAGCCGATGAGCGAGCAGATGATGCCGACCCCGAAGCCCGCGAAGACAACCTTGCGCGCGGCCGCCGGACCGTAGACGCGGTTCATGACGTCGGTGACGAGAAAGGCGATCGGATAGGTCAGTGCGCCCCAGGTGAGCCAGTTGCCCAGCAGGAATTGAACAAGGATGTTGGAAGCAACGACGACCGCTGCCATCGCGGCAACGCCGGGGAGAATTCTGGACATGTCAGTTTTCCGTTTTGACAAGGTTGCGGAGACTTGTGTCGGAACCGCCCAAGCGGCCCGAAGCGGCCCCTTTAGGCAATTCCGCCCCGGGGCGCAAGGGCCGTCCCGCAGCCCAGAGTGTCAGAGACCCGCGTCCACCATCGCTTCGGCAAGGATCGGAACGGTGGACGTGTTGAGGCCGGCCACATTGATCCGGCTGTCGCCCATCATATAGATCCCGTGCTTTTCACGCATGGCCTGCACCTGCTCGGGCGTAGCGCCCAGCCGCGAGAACATGCCGCGATGCTGCGCAAGGAAGCCGAACCGGTCCGAGCCGGTGCGGCTGCGCAGTTCTTCGGTCAGCGCCTCGCGCAGTGCCAGCATACTGGTGCGAATGTCCTCGACCTCGGCGGCCCAGTCCTGACGCAGCGCGTCATCTTCAAGCACCATGGTGACAAGCCGCGCGCCGTGATCGGGCGGGAAGGAGAAATTCTGGCGGTTCAGGTAGGACAGCGTGCCCTGATTCAACTCCAAACGGCCGCTATCCTGTGCGACGGCCATGAGAAGTCCCGTCCGCTCGCGGTAGATCCCGAAATTCTTCGAACAGCTCGCGGCAATCAGGAGCTCGGGCTGGGTCCGGGCCAGATGGCGCACGCCGAACGCATCGTCCTCGAGCCCGTCGCCAAACCCCTGATAGGCGATGTCGACGAAGGGCACGAGGCCCTTCTGGAGCAACAGATCGGCCACCTCTTCCCACTGGGCGGGATTGAGGTTGGCACCGGTCGGATTGTGGCAGCATCCGTGCAACAGCACCACGTCACCGGGCTCGGCCTGATCGAGATCCGCCATCATGCCATCCCAGTCGACCGCACGGGTCGCGCTGTCGAAATACCGGTATTGGGACATCGGCATCCCGAGATATTTCACGATCGACAGGTGATTGGGCCATGTCGGGTCACTGACCCAGAGCCTCGCCTTTGGCGCAGCCATGCCGATGAGCTCGAACCCCTGCCGGATGGCGCCGGTGCCGCCCGGTGTGGCCGCGCCCGCAACCTGATCGGAGGAGACCGCATCGCCCAGAATAAGACCCGTCATCGCGTTGCGGAACCCCGGGTCGCCGGCAATCGCCGTGTAGACCTTCGTGTCTTGCTCGTTCCAGAGCTGCTGCTCTGCCGCTTTGATGGCCCGCATGATCGGCGTCTTGCCGTCCACGTCCTTGTAGACACCAACGCCCAGATCAATCTTCGAGCTTCTGGGGTCCTCCCGGAACAACTGCATCAACTGCAGGATTTTGTCGGCTGGCTGTGCAACGAGGGTTTCAAACATCGGTCTATCCTATCTCTACGGCGAGTTGGTCAAACTGGCCCCATTCGGCCCAGGATCCATCATAAAGGGAGTGATTGCGGTTTCCGAGCCGCTCTAGGGCAAGGTTGATCACCGCGGCCGAAACGCCGGACCCGCAGGTGGTGATGATCGGCTTGGAGAGATCCGCGCCCGTCGCCTCGAATGCGGCCTTGAGGGCCTTGTCATCCTTGAGCGTGCCGTCGGGGTTGATCAGATTGCCGAAAAACAGGTTGTCGGATCCCGGGATATGCCCGGACTTGAGCCCTTCGCGCGGCTCCGGCGTCGTGCCCGCGAAACGCCCCGCGCTGCGCGCGTCAAGGATCGTGTGATCGCCCAGCTTGGACGCCGCTGCGACCTGGGTCACATCGCGCACCAGATGGGCCTGCCGCTGAACGGTGATATGCCGCTCGCGCAGAACCGGCGGCATGTCCTCGACCTCGCGGCCCTCGGCCACCCATTTGGGAAACCCGCCGTCAAGGACGGCGACATCGGTCTTGCCCATCAGGCGGAACAGCCACCAGACGCGCGGGGCCGACAGGATGCCGGCACCGTCATAGACGACAACCTGATGACCGTCACCAACGCCCATGGCGCGCATGCGTGACATGAATTTCTCGACCGGCGGCGCCATGTGCGGCAGCGCCGAGCGGCTGTCGCTGATCTCGTCGATATCGAAGAACCGTGCGCCCGGGATATGGCTTTCGTCATATTCCGCACGCGCATCGCGCTTCATGTTCGGCAAATACCACGAGGCGTCGAGAATCCGCAGATCGGGATTTTTCATATGTCTGGCGAGCCATTCCGTACTCACCAACGTTTTAGGATCATCTGCCATCGGATCACCAAGAAGCAACAAGATTGATTTCTCAGGACAGGTAGCCGCGAAGGCCGCGTGACGCAAGGGCAGAGGCGCGTCTCCCTCCCCTATCGGGCGGAGCGGTTCCAGATCACGCCAAGACCAACCACGGCAAGTCCGGCCCCCAGAACACAGGCCCCGGTCTGTAGCGCGATCCCGAAACCGTCGCCATCTGCCAAAAGGGCCATGCCCTGCTTGGCCGCCACGCCACCCAGAATGCCTGTGACCGAGTTCGCGAACACACCCAGATTGAACTGTTTGAGGACGCCGCCCACCAGATTTCCCACAAGGATGCCAATCAAGAGGCTCAGCCAGACCGATCCCATACCGCCCCCTAGCCGCGTTCCCGCAGCAGGCGGGATTTCTGACGTTGCCAGTCACGCTTGGCCTCGGTGGCGCGTTTATCCGCCTTTTTCTTACCCTTCGCGATCCCGATTTTGAGCTTCGCGCGGCCCTTGTGGTTGAAATAGAGCACCATCGGCACGAGCGTCATGCCCTCGCGCTGGGTGGCGGACCAGAGCTTTGCCAGCTCGCGCTTGCTGACGAGAAGCTTTCGGCGCCGGCGTTCCTCGTGCTGGAATGTCTTGGCCTGTGCGTAGGGCGGGATATAGCTGTTCACCAGCCACAGCTCGGCATCTTCCACCGCAGCATAGCTTTCGGCGATCTGCGCTTTACCGGTGCGCAGGGATTTGACCTCTGAGCCCTCCAGAACGATCCCGCATTCGATATCGTCCTCGATCGCGTAGTCGTAACGCGCGCGCCGGTTCTCGGCGACGATCTTGTAATTCGCGTTTTCAGGTTTCTTCGCCATGATCGCCATATAGGAGGGCGATACGCCCCACGTCCAGTATCAGCGCGTGCACACCCGACGCGCTGACCGCAGGGTGCAACCGGATCAGTCGATCAGGCCCGCATGTTTCATCGCGTCCGAAATCAGCTGCTTCGTGCTGTCTTCCAGCGTGGTCAGCGGTGAGCGGACGTCCTCGGAGCATTTGCCCAGCAGCGACAGACCGTACTTGGCGCCCGCCACGCCCGGTTCCACGAAGATCGCGTGGTGCAGCGGCATCAGGCGGTCCTGATATTCCAGCGCCTTGGCGTAATCGCCGGCCAGCGTGGCTTCCTGGAATTCGGCGCAGAGCTTCGGCGCCACGTTCGCGGTGACCGAGATGCAGCCGACGCCGCCCTGCGCGTTGAACCCGATCGCGGAGGCGTCCTCGCCCGAGAGCTGGACAAACTCCGGCCCGCAGCTGACCCGCTGGTGCGAAACACGGGCCACATCGCCGGTGGCATCCTTGACCCCGATGATGTTGGGCAGCTTGGCAAGTTCACCCATCGTGGCCGGCGTCATGTCGACAACCGACCGGCCGGGGATGTTGTAGATGATGACCGGCAGATCACAGGCCGCCGCCGCTTCGAAATGTGCGATCATCCCGCCTTGCGTGGGCTTGTTGTAATAGGGCGTGACAACCAGCGCGGCGTCGGCTCCGGCCTCCTTGGCATGTTCGACGAGGCGCACGGTCTCCACGGTGTTGTTCGACCCTGCCCCCGCGATAACGGGAATGCGTCCCGCCGCAGCCTTGACGACCGTTTCGACCACAGCATCGTGTTCCTCGTGGCTGAGCGTCGGGCTTTCGCCGGTCGTGCCCACCGGCACAAGGCCGTGCGAGCCTTCGCTCACATGCCATTCGACAAGGTGTTTGAGCGTGTCAAAATCCACTGCGCCGTTCTTCATCGGCGTAACCAGTGCGGGCATCGATCCCCTGAACATGACACGAACTCCTTCTTTCTCACGCGTTCAGACAGGCGGATAGCCTTGGCAGCCTTTCGCTGCAAGGGGGTAGCTTCAAACGAATGTGTATTGCGACGGGGTCGCGAAACGCTAAAATCGCGCTGAGGTCAGGTTAAAGCAGAGTTTCATGCATCGATTATTTCGCATTTCAGCGGCATGTCTTGTGCTGTGCATCAGCGCCCCCGCCGTCGTCGCGCAGACGGGCGGCAGCGCCTTGGCCGATGCGGTCGCGGCCGCCCAAAAGGGCGATTGGGTACGCGTCGACGCGTTGCAGGCCCGCCTCAGATCGCAAGCCGCCCGCGATGTGGTCGACTGGCTGCGGTTGCGCGGCCAGCAGGGGAATTTCGGCGAATGCCGGTCTTTCTTGGCCCGCAAGAGCGACTGGCCCGGTTTGCCGCTTTTGCGGCAGCGCTGCGAAGCGTCGATTGCACGCGGCTCCAATCCCGCGCAGGTGCTCGCGTTTTTCGGTCAGACCCTGCCCCGGACCGGAACCGGATCCCTGCGTCTGGCCGAAGCCCTGATCCGGACCGACCGCACAGCAGAGGCCGCCCGTGAACTCAAGCGGGGCTGGCTGACCTTCAACATGTCCCAGTCCGAACATGACGCCTTCGTGGACCGCAACGGCCTGACCGTTCGTGACCTGCATGAAAAGCGGCTCGACATGCTTCTTTGGCGCGGCAACAGCACCGCAGCAAAGCGCATGTACCCGCTGGTCAGTTCCGACTGGCGCAAGCTGGCGGAGGCCCGCATCGCACTTCGCGAGAAAAAGCGCGGCGTTGACACGCTGATCGCCGCGGTTCCCAAATCGCTCAAGGACGATCCGGGTCTGGCGTTCGAGCGGTTCCTGTGGCGCGCCAGAAAAGGGCGCGATGCCGGCGCGCTGGAGCTCCTGCTGGAGCGCTCCGCGTCTCGCGATCAGCTCGGAAATCCCGAGGAATGGGCCAATCGGCGCCGCAGCATCTCCCGCCAGCTGATGCGCGACGGAAAGGCGAAAACAGCCTATCGCGCGGCCTCCCAGCATTACCTGACCGCAGGATCGAGCTACGCCGATCTCGAATGGCTGTCGGGCTATATCGCCCTGCGCAAGCTCAACGACCCGCAGCGCGCCATCACCCATTTCCGGAACTTCCGCAGGGTCGTGAAGACCCCGATCTCGCTGGGCCGGGCCGGGTATTGGCTGGGCCGCGCCTATGACGCGGCGGGGCAAGGTGAGGACGCGCTTTCCGCCTACACGTTCGGTGCGCTCTACCAGTCCAGTTTCTACGGCCAGCTCGCGGCCGAGAAGGCCGGTATTGCCGCCGACGCGGGCATGGTGGGCACCGAGGTCTTTGCGGACTGGCGCCGCAGCCCCTTTACCCGCAGTTCGGTTTTCGAGGCCGCGCTGGCGCTTTTTGAAGCGGGCGAGCGCGACCTGTCCGAACGGTTCTTCGTGCATCTGGCCGAAAGCCAGGACCGGCAGGGTCTTGGCCAATTGGCCGACCTCGCGCTGGAACTGGAGGATCCGCATATCGCGCTGATGATCTCCAAACAGGCCGCCCGCATGGGGATCGAGCTTTACAAGACCTATTTCCCGATCTCGACACCCGCCGGTCTGCGCCTTCCGGTCGCGCAGGAATTCGCCCTTTCGATTGCGCGGCGCGAAAGCGAGTTCGATCCTGTCGTCATCAGTCCGGCCGGCGCGCGCGGGCTGATGCAGCTTATGCCCCGCACCGCCAAGGCAATGGCCGGCGAGCTGGGCGAGGCATATTCGGGCAGCCGGCTTCTGAGCGATCCACTGTACAATGCCCGTCTCGGATCGGCCTATCTGGCGGAGCTGTCCGAACGCTATGACGGAAACCCGGTGCTCATGTCGGCGGCCTATAATGCCGGACCGTCGCGCGCCAATCGCTGGCGTGACGAGTTCGGCGATCCGAGGTCACGCAATATCGACGTCATTGACTGGATCGAGAGCATTCCGTTCCGCGAGACGCGCAACTACGTGATGCGCGTGACCGAGAGCTTTGCCCCCTACCGCGCGCGCCTGAGCGGAAAACCCGCCCGGATCACCCTGTCGCGCGACCTCAAGCGCTGAGTTGTCGCGCGCGCCAAAAGGTAAAGAGGCCCGCGCCCACGACGATGCTGGCCCCGATGGCGACATTGGGCTCCAGCACCTCTCCGAACACCGTGATCCCGATGATCGAGGCGAAGACGAGCTGAAGATAGGCAAAGGGCTGCACGGCGCTGGCCTCGGCGACCTCGTAGCACTTGATCAAGAGCCAGTGCCCGGTCGCACCGGTGACGCATAGAATGGCCATCCAGATCCAGTTGCCTCCCGACATCGGCTCCCAGAACCAGATCCCGGTCGCCGTCATGACGACAGCGCCAACCGTGCCGGTCCAGAAGAAACTCGTCGCAGCCGTATCCTTGCGCGCCGCATAGCGGGTCAAGAGCCCGTAAAGCGCGAACATGAAGGCGGAGGCAAGTGCGACCAGCGCATAGGGCGAAAAAACCTTAACGCCGGGCTGCAGGATGATCATCACGCCGATAAAGCCAACAGCGATGGCGCTCCAGCGGCGCCAGCCGACCTTTTCGCCGAGGATCGGGCCGGACAGAGCCGCGATCAGAAGTGGATAGCTGGTGAAGATCGCGTGGCTTTCGACCAGTCCCAGCAAGGTGAAGGCCAGCACCATGACGCAGATTTCCGAGGCCAGAAGCGTCCCGCGGACCGCCTGCAAGACAGGCTGCTGCGTGGCGGCCGCCGCACGGATGCCACCGGCTTTGCGACGCGCCAGCGTGATGACGAAAGCCGCAAAAAACCAGTAGCGGATCATCACGACCATGAGCACGTTATACTCGGAAGCAAGATGTCGCGAGATCCCGTCCTGAACCGCGAAGACGAAGGTCGTCGCGATCATGAGGATGATCCCCGTGCGGGTGCTGTCGCCCGTCATGTCCTGTCCCACCTCACCTTGCCGACCGGCTCACAACCGGCGGCCGATACTCATATGCCGTTTGCGCCCGAAGCCCGGGCTCCTGATGACATCAAATCCCGCCGCTTCCAACCCGCGCCGCACGAAACCTGCGGCGGTGTAGGTTGCAAATGTGCCGCCGGGCTGCGTGTGCGTCCCCACCTGCCCCATCAGTTCCGGCTCCCACATCTCGGGATTTTTTGCCGGTGAGAACCCGTCGAGAAACCACGCATCCGCAGCGCCCGCCCACCGGGCCAGCGTTTCCCGCGCGTCTCCGACAATGATGTCCACCTTGATATCCTCGGTTTCGAAGGCGAATTTCCCGGCGCGGAGCGGGCCAAGCAAGACCGCCGCATCCAACTCGGGGAAGGCCGATAAGGCCGCCGCGATATCTTCCGACCGCATCGGGTAGGCCTCGAAACTGGTGAAGTGCAGCTGCCCGCCGCACCCCGCCGCCCGAAAGGCGTTCAGGGCCGTCAGCATGTTCAAGCCGGTGCCGAAGCCCAACTCTGCGATCCGAAACCCCGGCGCGAACCGCGCGGGGAGATCATTGCCCGCCAAAAACACATGCCGCGTTTCCGCCAGACCGTTGTCGAGCGAGTAATACGGATCGTCAAAACGGCTTGAGACAGGGATTTTCCCGTCGCGCCATTCCACCTCTGGCCGCTGGTCGTTCATGCCATTCTGTCCTAAACCCGGATCCGAGGGCGACAATGCTCAAGGAGGCGCAACTTGTCCACGGCGGATGTCACGGTTCTGGGCGCAGGCATTTTTGGCCTGAGCGTGGCATGGGCGTGCCAAAGACGCGGTGCGCGGATCCGGGTGATCGATCCGCGCGGCGTCGGGGCCGGCTCGAGCGGCGGGATCGTGGGCGCGCTGGCCCCCCACACACCGGAGAACTGGAACGAAAAGAAACAGTTCCAGTTCGAAAGCCTGATCATGGCACAGCCCTACTGGGCAGAGGTTGAGGCAGCGTCGGGCCTCGCGCCGGGATATGCGCGGCTGGGACGGCTGCAACCGGTGGCCGATGCGCGGGCGCTGGCGCTGGCGCGCCAACGGGCCCAAGGCGCCGCCGACCTGTGGCAGGGCAAAGCCCTCTGGCAGATCGAAGAGGCCGGCCAGCGCGCAGGCTGGGAGCCGCAAAGCCCGACCGGTGCGATCATCTACGATACGCTGAGTGCCCGCGTGCACCCGCGCCGGGCGGTGCAGGCGCTGGCCCGGGCCATCGTGGAAAACGGTGGCGAGATCATCGCCGGCACAGCCGCTGCGAAAGGTCTCGTCGTTCATGCGACCGGTTACGAGGGCCTGCTGGAACTGGCGCAACAGCTCGACCAGCCCGTGGGCAACGGCGTGAAGGGGCAGGCCCTGCTTCTGGGTCACGACGCGCAGGACATGCCGCAGCTCTTTGCCGACAGCCTCCATATCGTGCCGCATGCGGATGGAACGGTAGCGGTGGGATCGACCAGTGAACGCGCGTGGACGGAGGCCACCTCCACCGACGCACAGCTCGATGCCGTTCATGAAAGAGCGATCGCCGCCTTCCCGATCCTGCGCGACGCGCCGGTTCTTGAACGCTGGGCCGGCGTTCGCCCCCGCGCAAAAAGCCGGGCCCCGCTGCTTGGACACCATCCGGTGCACACAGGCGCGTTCATCGCCAATGGCGGGTTCAAGATCGGGTTCGGGATGGCGCCGAAAGTGGGCGAGGTCATGGCCGATCTGATCCTCGACGGGCGCGACACCATCCCGGCGGGATTTCGCCCCGAGGCCTCGCTCAGAGCGCGCTGATCATAGGGCAGCTTCGGCGCGCATGCATTGCCGCCCGTCCGGGCCGCGGACCCAAAGCGCAAGCCCGTCCCCCCCGTCGCCGTCAGGCCGCGCACAGAACTCTGCCGCTTCGAGATCAAAAAGTGGGGCCGTTGCGCGAAAGCTGAATGCTCCCAATCCGCCGAGCAGGTCCTGTGCCATGATCATCAGGTATTGCGCCAGAAGCGGGCCATGCACCACGAGACCGGGATATCCTTCGACCTCACGGCAATAGTCGCGATCATAGTGGATCCGGTGACCGTTGAAGGTCAGCGCCGAATAGCGGAACAGGTCCGTTGCATCAAAACTGCGGACCTGCCGCGAGGTCTCGTCCGTGGCGGCAACCGGCGGCACCGGCTTCGGTGCATCCGGCGCGGGATCGTTGAGGTAGACGAGATCCTGCTCTTCGCGCACGCACAGCGTCTCGCCTTGGAAAACCTCGTGGCTCAGGGTGACCAGAGCCAAGGGACCGGCCCGCCCGGTCTTGCGCTCCACGCCCTGAAGCACGGTTTGCTTACGCGCCTCGAGACCCAGTTCGAGGTCCTCGAAAAACTGCAAACGCCCGCCGGCCCACATCCTGCGCGGCAATCCCATATCGGGAATGAGCCCGCCCGTCTTGGGATGCCCGTCCCGACCGAGCTTTTCTTTCGGCTGGGCATCCCAGAAATAGATCTGGTGGGCGAAAGGGCGTGGCGCGCTGCCGGCAATCCCGAGGCTGGTATTCAGGGTGGCGACACGTGCCGGATCGATCCGGCAGGTCAGGGTTTGCATTTGTCTGGGTGTTTCGGTCATGGTGCGCAGGTTCACCAGCCGCGCGCGCAAAAGGCAAGAGCCATGACCGTAAAACTGACCTGCCTCGATCATCTGGTCCTGACCGTTCGTGATCTGGACACGACCATCGCCTTTTATGAAGAGGTGCTTGGGATGAAAGCCGATGTTTTCACGGGAGGCGACGGCACGCGGCGGACGGCTTTGACCTTCGGCAGCCAGAAGATCAACCTCCATCAGATCGGCGCCGAATTCGAACCCAAAGCGGCCAGCCCGACACCCGGCTCTGCCGATCTGTGTTTCCTGACCGACACCGCGCTGGACGTCTGGGGGGCTCATTTCGAAACACTCGGCGTCGCGGTTATCCTCGGCCCCGTTGCGCGCACGGGGGCGACCGGACCGCTCAACTCGCTTTACCTGCGCGATCCCGACGGCAACCTGATCGAGGTGTCCGAGCGTGCATGAAACCCTCTCAGGCATGGCCGCGGTCTTTGATTTCGACCTTGGCTGGCCGGTTTACCTGTTCTGCCTCGCGGCCGTATTTGGCGGCACCATCCTGCAGCGTCTGGCCGGACAGGGGTTCGGGATGCTGGCCGCGCCCCTCGTCATGCTGGTCGCCCCCGACTATATGCCCACAGCCCTTTTGCTGGTTGGTCTGGTCGTGGGGCTGTCCTCCGCATCTCTCGATTACAGGGCCATCGTGCCCAAGGATTTGCCTGCAGGCTTTGCCGGTCGCACGCTGGGCGCGGTTCTCGCCGCCATGCTCGCCGCGCGTCTGGCCGGCGCAGAGATATTCGCAGCGCTCGTCGCCCTGATCGTCTATCTGGGCATCGCGCTGTCGCTGATCGGCCTGCGGGTTGCGATCCGGCCACCGGCGCTGTTTACCGCCGGAATGACCGCGGGGATCATGGGCACGCTGACCGCCATCGGCGCCCCGCCCATGGCGCTGCTCTATCAGCATGCAGATCAGCGCCGGTCGGCGGCAACCCAGAACATGTTCTTCTTCTTCGGCATGGTGGTCTCGATCCTCGCACTGGCATGGCAGGGGCTGGTCGGGACGCGCCACATCCTGTTCGCGCTGGCGTTGAGCCCGATCGTGCCGGTCGCTTTGCTGGCCGCACAACCGCTGTCACGCAGGTTCTCGAAACACAGCATTCGCCCTGCCGCGCTGACGCTGGCGGGCTTGGCCGCAACGGTTCTGCTTGTCAGGCAGTTTTGGTGACCTCGGCGCGCAGGGCCTCCATCAGCTGGCCCACCGCCGCAACATAACGGTCATTGGTCAACCGTCCGGCGTCGTCGAACTGGTCGGCATTTCCCCCCACCAGGACTTCCGGCCCTTGCAAAAGGCGCGGGCGGAACGCCACGAGCGACAGGCGCAGGTTGAACTGGGTCCGCTCTCCACCGGAGCGTCCGGCTGTGGCCGACATGATCGCCACGGGCTTGCCCGCCCACGGGCTGCCCTTGGTCCGGCTGACCCAGTCGAGCGCGTTTTTCAAGACGCCCGAAATGCCCTTGTTGTATTCCGGCGTCGAGATCACCACCGCATCGGCCGCCGCGATCTGGTCGGCCAGCGTCTGAACGCAGGCGGGGATCCCTTCGGCATCCTCCAGATCGCCGTCATAGAGCGGCAGGCGCAGATCGGCTTCGATATAGCGGGTGGCGCCGCCGATCCGGGCGGCCTCGCGGATCAGCATACGGTTGTAGGAGCCGCTGCGCAGCGCTCCGGAAATCCCCAGAAGTGAAAACTCGGACATCAATTTGACCCTTGATTGCATTGCCTTCCGGGCAGAACTAGCACGCAGGGACGCTTTGTCATTGCAAAGACACGTCAGGCAGGAAATGAATGGAAAAATCACTGAACCGGAGAGCCCGATGACACACAGACATGGCGGTCAGATACTGGCGGACCAACTGAGAATCCAAGGCGTGCGGCGGGTGTTTTCCGTGCCGGGGGAAAGCTTTCTGGCCGCGCTTGACGGACTTTACGAAAGCGGGATCGAGAATATCGTCTGCCGGCAGGAAGGCGGCGCCACGATGATGGCCGAGGCGCATGGCAAGCTCACGGGCATGCCGGGCGTCGCATTCGTGACCCGCGGACCGGGGGCCACGAACGCCTCAAGCGGCATCCATGTGGGCTTTCAGGACAGCACGCCGATGGTGCTTTTCGTCGGTCAGATCGCACGTGCGCATCGCGACCGCGAGGCGTTTCAGGAGGTCGATTACCGCCAGATGTACGCGCCGCTGGCCAAATGGGTGGCCGAGATCGACCAGACCGACCGCTTGCCGGAATATATCGCGCGCGCTTTCCAGATCGCGCAGTCGGGCCGGCCCGGGCCGGTCATTCTCGCACTGCCCGAGGATATGCTCTCGGCCAAAACCGTGGTGCCGGACCGCCCCAAGGTCCGTGTCGCGTCGCAAACAGCGACCCATGCCGATGCGCTGCAGATCGCCCGCGAATTGCTCAAGGCCGAGCGCCCGCTGGTGATCGCCGGGGGCCCGGGTTGGTCGGTTGAGACCGCCAACGATCTGGAGCGTTTCGCACAGGCTTACGATTTGCCGGTCGCGGTGCCGTTCCGGCGGCAAGACTACATGGACAATCGCCACCCCTGCTATGTCGGCGATTTGGGCGTCGGCATGAATCCGGCCCTTGGAAAGATGCTTCAGGACAGCGACTGCCTGCTGGTGCTGGGCTCACGGCTCGGCGATATCGCCACGGGCGGCTATGAGCTGCTGGATCCGGCCGCCACCGACAAGCAGATCCTGCATGTCCATCCCGACCCGAACGAGCCGGGACGCGTCTACCACGCCGACATGGCCGTTGCGGCGCGCAGCGCGAGCATGCTCACCCATCTCGTGGCCTTGAATTCCCCTGTTTCGGCACCGGTCTGGCAGACATGGCGCGCGGAGGCCCGCGCCGCCTATGAGGCATGGCAGGCGCCCAAGCCGACACCGGGCCCCGTGCAGATGGAGCAGATTGTTCCGTGGCTCTCGGACAACCTGCCAGAGGACGCGATCATCGCCAATGGCGCGGGAAACTACGCGGCCTTCGTGCACAGGTATTTCCGCTTCAAGGGCTATCACACGCAGGTCGCGCCCACCTCCGGCAGCATGGGCTACGGCTTTCCCGCTGCAATTTCGGCCAAGCTCGAACATCCCGACCGTCCGGTGATCTGCTTTGCGGGAGACGGCTGTTTCCAGATGACGCTCAACGAGATGTCGACAGCCATGCAGCACGGCGCGCATGTGATCGTCATCGTCGTCAACAACGGCAAATACGGCACCATCCGCATGCATCAGGAAAAGACCTATCCCGGCCGGGTCAGCGGCACGGCGCTTGCCAATCCGGATTTCGCCGCATTGGCGCAGGCCTATGGGGGTTACGGCGAGGTGGTGCAGCACACCCGCGATTTCGCTGCCGCCTTTGAGCGTGCCCGCGCGGCCGGGACGCTCGCGGTGATCGAACTGCAGCTGGATGACGAGGTCCTGTCCACCGGTCTGAGCGTCGCCGAGACCCGTGCTCTGGGCGAGAAAGCCTGACTTCTGGGCCCGCGCATGCGGGAGGGAGGAAAAACAGACATTTCCTTCCCGTCGAAAATGTTGTGTTTTATTGCGACACGACCACCGGCTTCACGCCATGAGAGGAGAGCTTCATGACCTGCGTATTTGTCCAGATCCGTTGCGCGCCCGGCACCGCCTACAAAGTGGCTGACGCGATTGTTCTGCGCGAGATCCACTCGGAACTCTACTCCACCAGCGGCCATTACGACCTGCTGCTGAAACTCTACATTCCGGCTGGCGAAGACGTGGGAAAGTTTATCAATGACAATCTGCTCGATATCGAAGGCATCAAGCAGACGGTGACGACGCAGACGTTCAAAGCGTTCTGAGCAGAGCGAAATTCCAATGGGAGGGAAACACATGAAACTGAAATCTCTTACGCTGGCGGCAAGCCTTGCGGCGCTTGCCTCGATGGCCGGGGCCGATGGTCATTCCGGCAAGCTCAAGGTCGGCATGATCACGACACTCTCGGGCGGGGGCGCAGGCCTCGGGATCGACGTGCGCGACGGCTTCATGCTGGCGGTCAAGCAATCGGGCAACGCCAATATCGAGGTCGTGATCGAAGACGACCAGCGCAAGCCCGATATCGCGGTGCAACTGGCCGACAAGATGATCCAGTCCGAGAAGGTCGACGTGCTGACCGGCATTATCTGGTCGAACCTCGCCATGGCCGTTGTCCCCTCGGCGAACGCGCAGGGCAAGTTCTACCTCTCGCCCAATGCGGGCCCCTCGGCGCTGGCCGGCAAGGGCTGCCATCCGAACTATTTCAACGTGGCATGGCAGAACGATAACCTGCACGAGGCCGCCGGCGCCTATGCCAACAGCGCAGGCTTCAAGAACTCCTTCATTCTCGCCCCGAACTACCCCGCAGGTCAGGACGCCCTGACCGGCTACAAGCGGCAGTATGGCGGCGCGCTGGCCGGTGAGATCTTCACCAAGCTGGGTCAGAAGGACTATGCAGCGGAGATCGCGCAGATCCGTGCCTCGGGTGCCGATTCCGTCTTCTTCTTCCTGCCCGGCGGCATGGGGATCTCCTTCCTCAAACAATATGCCGATAGCGGCGTTGATATTCCGGTCGTGGGTCCTGCCTTCAGCTTTGATCAGGGCATCCTGCAGGCCGTCGGCGCCGCCGCTCTGGGGGTCAAGAACACCTCGCAGTGGAACAAGGACATCGACAACCCGACCAATGCGGCCTTCGTTGAAACCTTTCAGGCAGAATACGGCCGCCTGCCCTCGCTTTATGCCAGCCAGGGCTTCGACACCGCCAACCTGCTGCTGAGCGCAATGGGCAAAGCGGACGTCGCGGATGCCGACGCATTCCGCGCCGCTCTGAAAGCCGCAGAGTTCGACAGCACCCGCGGTGATTTCGAATTCGGATCGAACAACCACCCGATCCAGAACATCTACGTGCGCGAAGTGATCAAGGAAGGCGAGGTCTTCACGAACAAGATCATCGGCACCGCACTGGAAAACCACGGTGACGTCTACGCGGCCGACTGCAAAATGTAAGCCGGGCACTCAAACACCGGCCCGGGCAGCGCGCCTGCCCGGGCCTTTTCTTGCGGAACTCCCGACATGTCGCTTCTTCTTCTGGCCGAGCAGGTCCTGAACGGGCTGCAATTCGGCGTCATGCTGTTTCTGATGGCCGCCGGCCTGACGCTTGTTTTCGGCGTCATGGGGCTGATCAACCTCGCGCATGGCTCGCTCTACATGATCGGGGCGTTCGCCGCGGCGGCTGTGGCTGCGGCCACCGGGTCGTTCCTTCTGGCGCTCATCGCCAGCCTCGCGGCAGCGGCGGCAGCAGGGGCGCTGATCGAACTGGTGGTGATCCGCAGGCTTTATGCGCGCGACCATCTCGATCAGGTGCTGGCGACCTTCGCGCTGATCCTGATCCTGTCGGAAGGAACGCGTTGGGTGTTCGGCTCCTTCCCGCTCTTTCTGAACATCCCTGAATACCTGTCCGGCCCGGTCACGCTGCCCGGCGGCATCCAGTATCCGCTCTACCGGCTGACGATCATCTGCATCGGGTTGCTGGTGGCCGCGGGGCTCTTCCTTCTGATCTCGCGCACGCGGCTGGGCATCCGGATCCGCGCGGGCGAGAGCGACCGCGAAATGATCGCGGCCCTCGGCGTGGACATCTCGAAACTCTACACGATCGTGTTCGCGCTCGGCGCCGCCCTTGCAGGCCTCGCCGGTGCGCTGGTCGGGGCGATCCAGTCGGTGCAGGTCGGCATGGGCGAGCCGGTTTTGATCCTCGCCTTCGTCGTGATCGTGATCGGCGGGATCGGGTCGATCAAGGGGGCGCTCGTGGGGGCGCTGCTCGTCGGCCTGACCGACACGCTGGGCGGCATCTTTCTGCCCGCCGCGTTCGGCTTGTTCATGACACCGTCCGCAGCCGGATCGATCGGGTCCGCGCTGGCCTCCATGCTGATCTACGTCCTGATGGCCGCAATCCTGATCTGGCGGCCTTCGGGGCTGTTCGGAGCACGCGCATGAGCCGCGAGAGCCTGATCAGCGCGGGCCTGCTGCTGGGTCTTCTGGCCGTGCCCCTTTGGGCGTGGAGCGCCGATGAGCCGTTTCTCATCACGCTGGCCACCCGCGCCGCCATTCTTGCGCTGGCCGGAGTGGGCCTGAACATCGCTCTGGGCCTCGGCGGCCTCGTGAGCTTCGGGCATGCCGCTTTCTTCGGGATCGGCGGTTACGCGATGGGCATCCTTGCCAGCCACGCGCAAAGCTACACACCGTTGGTGGAATGGCCGTTCCTGCTGGAGGGCACCAAATCCATGCCGGTGATCTGGCTGGTGGCGATCGTGACCTCCGGTCTGGCCGCTCTGGTCATCGGGCTCTTGTCGCTGCGCACCACCGGTGTCTATTTCATCATGATCACCCTCGCCTTTGGCCAGATGCTCTACTACTTCGCCATCAGCTGGCCGGCCTATGGCGGTGAGGACGGCCTGTCGATCTACGTGCGCAACGGGTTTCCGGGCCTCAACACGCTGGATCCGATCCAGTTCTTCGGGATCTGTTTTGCACTTCTCGCGGCAGCGCTCTTTTTTGCATGGCGCCTCGCCAACGCACCGTTCGGGCTTGCCCTGAACGCGGCAAGGCAATCGGGCCAGCGGGTCGAAACCGTCGGGATCAACACCTTCCGCCTGCGCCTGACCGCCTTTGTCATCTCCGGCATGATCACGGGGCTGGCCGGTGCGCTTTTTGCCGACCTGAACCGCTTTGTCAGCCCGTCGATGCTGAGCTGGCAAATCAGCGGCGAGATCATGATTTTCGTGATCCTCGGCGGGGTCGGCCGACTGTTCGGCCCCGTGGCCGGAGCCTGCCTTTTCGTCATTCTCGAGCATGTTCTGGGCGGCACCAGCGATTTCTGGCAGATCTATCTCGGCCTGCTGCTTCTGGGGGTCGTCCTGTTTGCACGCGGCGGTCTGATCGGCACCCTTTCGGGAAAAGGGGGCGGCCATGGCTGACGCAGTTCTTTCGGTGCGCAACGTCACCAAGCGCTTCGGGGCGCTGGAGGCCAGCCGGAATGTCTCGCTCGATCTCAGCCCGGGCGAGATACACGCCCTGATCGGCCCGAACGGCGCGGGGAAGTCGACCCTGATCGAACAGATCGCGGGCGGGCTGCGCCCCGATGCGGGTCAGATCGTCTTTCTGGGCCGCGATGTCACCGCGCTGGACACGGTCTCGCGGGCGCGAATGGGCCTCGGGCGCACCTTCCAGATCTCGGCTCTGGCGATGGAAGATACCGTGCTCCAGAACGTGCTGCTGGGCGCGGTCGGGGCGCAGAAACGGGCCTTCGGGTTCTTCGCACCGGTTCAGAGCCAAAGCGCCTTGCGTGACATTGCGCAGACCGCGCTGGAGCGCGTCGGGCTTGAAGATCACGCGGACACGACGACGGCGGAGCTTTCGCATGGCCAGCGGCGGCAACTGGAGGTTGCCGTGGCCCTGACGCTGTCGCCGAAGGCCTTTATCATGGATGAACCGATGGCTGGTCTGGGCGCGGAAGGCTCGCAGCGCCTGACGGGATTTCTCGACGAATTGCGCAGCGAGGCGCCGATCCTTCTGGTCGAGCATGATATGGACGCGGTCTTCGCGCTGGCCAACCGGATCACGGTGCTTGATTACGGGCAGGTCATCGCGACGGGAACGCCCGACGAGATCCGCGCGAATGCCGAGGTGCGCCGCGCCTATCTGGGAGACACCCCATGAGTTTGCTCTCGCTCGATGGCGTTTCCGCCTTCTACGGCGCCAGCCAGGCGCTGTTCGATGTATCGCTCTCGCTGCAAGAGGGCCAGGTTCTGGCGTTGCTCGGCCGCAACGGCATGGGCAAGACAACGACGATCAAGACAATCTTCAGAATGGTGCCGGCCAGATCCGGACAGATCCGGTTTGACGGTGTCGATCTCGCGCGGCTGCCGTCCCACAAGGTGGCGCGGCTGGGCCTCGGACTGGTGCCCGAAGGACGCCGCTGTTTTGCCAAGCTGAGCGTGTCGGAAAACCTGATTGCCGCCGCCCGCCCGGGTCACTGGGATCTCGCGCGCGTCACCGCCCTGTTCCCGCGGCTGGCCGAGCGGCCCGACCAGATGGCGGCCTCCCTGTCCGGCGGCGAGCAGCAAATGCTGGCCATCGGGCGCGCGCTGATGACGAACCCGCGCCTGCTGGTGCTCGATGAGGCGACCGAAGGGCTGGCGCCGATCGTGCGAAAGGAAATCTGGGTGGCCATTGCCCAACTCAAGCGCGACAGCGGTCTGTCGATCCTCGTGGTCGACAAGTCCCTGCGCGAGCTCGAGCAGGTCGCCGACAGCGCCGCAATCCTGCAGCGCGGGGCAACGGTCTGGGCAGGCCCGTTCGATGCGCTGAGCCCCGAGTTGCGCGACCGCTATCTCGGGGTATGACGGGGCGGGTTACGATGGGACGGGTTAAGATGGGACGCGGGTCTTCAGCCCGCCTATGCCGCGCCCAAGGATAAGGAGAAAGCCATGACGGATCCGGTTCAGACCCTGCTCGATCTCTTGTCGATCGAGCGGCTGGAGCAGGACCTTTTTCGCGGGATCGGCTCGGGCGGGGAAACCAGCAAGCGTATCTTCGGCGGTCAGGTCGTCGCCCAAGCGCTCGCCGCGGCCTATCACACGGTCGAGGACCGCGCCTGTCACTCGCTGCATGCCTATTTCCTGCGCCCCGGCGATCCGTCGATCCCGGTCATCTACGAGGTCGACCGCGCCCGCGACGGCGGCAGTTTCACGACCCGCCGCGTGATCGCGATCCAACACGGGCGGCAGATCTTCAACATGGCCGCCTCCTTCCACGTCGAGGAGGACAGCCCCAGCCACCAGCACGACATGCCCGATGCACCGGGTCCAGACGGGCTCGAAGACCGGCTGGAGCGGCGCGCGGGAATGGTGGACCGGGTGCCCGAGGAACGGCGCAAGGATTTCCTGCGCCCCTCCCCGATCGAAGTGCGTGAGGTCGACCCGGTAGATCCGCTGGACCCGCAGGTTTCTTCCGACCGTCACAGCCTCTGGTTTCGCGTGGCACAACCCGTTGACGGGCCGGCGTGGCTGCATCAGTGCCTTCTGACCTACGCCTCGGACATGTATCTGCTCAGCTCATCCATGCGCCCGCACGGGGAAAGCTACATGTCAGGCCGGGTGATGACGGCCAGTCTGGATCACGCTGTCTGGTTCCACCGCCCTGCCCGCTTCGACGAATGGCATCTCTACACGATGGACAGCCCGTTTTCGGGCGGCGCGCGCGGCTTCAACCGCGGGTCGATCTATTCAAGCGACGGCACGCTTGTTGCCAGCACCGCGCAAGAGGGACTGACCCGGCCGCTGCGCAAATAGCGCGGTTTCAGACCTTCTCGAGCGCGATCGCGATCCCCTGTCCGACGCCCACGCACATGGTGGCCAGTGCAAGCTTGCCGCCCCGCACGTGCAGATCAAGCGCGGCCGATCCGGTGATCCGCGCCCCCGACATGCCCAGCGGATGCCCCAGCGCGATGGCCCCGCCATTCGGGTTGATATGAGCGGCATCTTCCGGAAGGTCCAGTTCCCGCAGAACCGCGATACCCTGTGCCGCGAAGGCTTCGTTCAACTCGACAACATCGAAATCGGCAGGAGACAGCCCGAGCCGCGCACAAAGCCTGCCGACCGCCGGCACCGGCCCGATCCCCATGACGCGCGGCGCCACGCCGGCCACCGCCCCGCCCAGAACACGGGCAATCGGTTTGAGCCCATGCGTCTCCACGGCGCGCGCCGACGCCACGATCAAAGCCGCCGCCCCGTCATTGACCCCCGAGGCGTTACCGGCCGTCACGCTGCCACCTGCGCGGAACGGAGCCTTCAGCGCCGCCAGCTTCTCAAGCGTCACGGCACGAGGATGTTCATCCCGGTCGACCCGGAGCGCCTCACCACGACGCTGCGGGATCTCCACGGGGGTGATCTCACGGGCCAACCTGCCGCTTTCTTGTGCGGCGGCGGCGCGCTCCTGCGACCTCAGGGCAAAGGCGTCCTGATCGGCGCGCGAGATGCCATAGGCCTCGGCCACGTTCTCCGCAGTCTCGGGCATGCTGTCGATGCCGTATTGCGCTTCCATGAGCGGGTTGACGAAGCGCCAGCCGATCGTGGTGTCGAAAATCTCGGCACGGCGCGAAAACGCTGTCTCTGCCTTGGGCATGACAAACGGGGCGCGCGACATGGATTCGACCCCGCCTGCAAGGATCAGATCGGCCTCGCCGGCGCGGATCGCACGGGCCGCGTCGATGACAGCATTCATGCCGGAGCCGCAAAGCCGGTTGACCGTCTCCCCCGGCACAGCCTCCGACAGCCCCGCCAGAAGCGCAGACATGCGCGCGACATTGCGGTTGTCTTCGCCCGCCTGATTGGCCGCACCAAAGATCACGTCGTCAACTGCGTCCCAGTCCACATCCGGGTTCCGGGCCATCAGGGCGCGGATCGGCACCGCTCCGAGATCATCGGGTCGCACCGCGCTGAGCGCGCCTCCGAACCGGCCAATAGGCGTGCGAATATAGTCACAGATGAATGCGTCGTTCATAAACCCCTCCGCGCCTGTCGCGGGCCTGCGCCCGTCGCAACAGACCATGCACCAAGCGTGAAGGATTGGCCACCACGGGCCCAGACCTCTTGCAACCGCAGGCAAGTTTCGTCTTGATACCTCTCATGGGGGAGAATGCCGTCACAGAGCAGCCGGTGCGCTGGGTGCATGACCTGATCGCGGGAAAACCGGGGCAGGCCTTGGCGATTGTCGAAGATGACGGCGCGCGCTTCACCTATGGCCAGCTCGACCAGATGACGCAAACGCTGGCCGATACGCTGAGCCGCCACGGCGTGCGTCCGGGCGATCGGGTTATCCTGATCTCCGAGAACTGCGCCACCTACGCGGCAGCGATCCTCGCGGCCTCCCGCCTGAAGGTCTGGATCTCGCCGGTCAACGCCCGCCAGACCGCTGGCGAAATCGAGGCGATCCGCGCCCATAGCGGCGCGCGCTGCATGATGTTCACGCCAGAAGCCTCTGCCGCATCACGTGCACATGCCGAACGTCTCGGCGCGGCGACGCTGGGCCGGATCGACAGTGGCGCAATCCTTGTCACCCCAGTGCAGGAGACCCAGCCGGAGCCGGTCGCGGATGCCCCTGCCGACAGGGTTGCGGCCCTCCTTTACACCACCGGAACCACAAGTACGCCAAAGGGCGTCATGCTGACCCATGCCAACCTGTGCTGGAATGCCCGCGTCTCGGCCAACCTGCGGGGCATGACACCGAACGACACCGTGCTGGGCGTGCTGCCCGGCACCCATGTGTTCGGCTTCTCCTCCAGTTTCCTGTCGTCGCTCTACGCGGGCTCCTGCATCCGCTTCATCTCCCGTTTCACCCCCGAAGCGGTCCTTGACGCTTACGAGGAAGGGGCCTCGATCATGTCCGGCGTGCCGCAGATGTATGCGCGCATTCTCAGCCATCTCGGCGAGACCGGACGCGTCTACAAGGCCCCGAAGCTGCATTACATCTCTGCCGGTGGCGCACCACTTGATCCCGACTGGAAAACCCGGATCGAAGCGATCTTCGGGATGCCTTTGAACAATGGCTACGGCCTGACGGAAACCTCGCCCTCGGTCGCCGCCACGCGCCCCGAAAACCCCGTATCCGACCTGTCCTGCGGCCCCCCGCTCGAAGATGTGACGCTCAAGATCGACGCGCCCGATGCAAACGGGATCGGGGAGTTGCTGATCCGGGGACCCGGCGTCATGAAGGGCTATTACCGGAACCCCGATCTGACCGCCCGGACGCTGGAGCCCGATGGCACGTTTCATAGCGGCGATCTGGCCCGCATAGACGAGCACGGCAACGTGCATCTGGTCGGCCGCCTGAAAGAGTTGATCATCCGCGCGGGCTTCAACGTGTATCCGCCCGAGGTCGAGGCCATGCTGACCCGCCATGACAAGGTCTCGCAGGCCGCCGTGATCGGCCGCCCGGTGCAGGGCGACGAAGACGTGATCGCCTTCGTTCTGACCGATGGCGCGGTCAGCGAAGCCGAGCTGCATGCCTTCCTGCGCGCCCGGCTCGCGCCCTACAAACTCCCGCGCCATATCGTGATCGCCGACGACCTGCCCACCGCGGCGACGGGCAAAATTCTAAAACACAAGCTCGCCTCGCATTTCGCCACGGCCCTCGCGGCGCGCGACAAACTTCAGGAAACCGGATCATGAAAACCGCCGTCAACGAGATCGTCTCCCTCGAAAAAATCGAGGGTATCGGACTGATTTCGCTTCATAACCCTCCGGTGAACGCTGCCTCGCATGCCTTGCGAACGGGGCTTCTGGAGGCCGTGGAGCAGGCCGATCACGACCCGGACATCCGCGTCATCGCGCTCTATGGCGAGGGTCGTTCCTTTATCGCGGGTGCCGACATCCGGGAGTTTGGCAAGCCGCCGATGGAGCCGTTGCTGCCGGGGATCAGCACCCGCATCGAAACCGCAGAAACGCCGGTGATATCGGTTCTGCACGGCGCAGCACTGGGCGGGGGCCTCGAGACCGCGCTTGGAACCCATGGCCGCGTTGCGATCGAGGGCGTCAAGATCGGGTTTCCCGAGGTGACGCTTGGCATCATCCCGGGCGCCGGCGGCACCCAGCGGGCCCCGCGTCTTTGCGGCATCCCCGCCGCGCTCGACCTGATCACCAGCGGACGGCGGATCGATGCGCCCGAAGCCCTCGCGCTGGGACTGGTGGATCGGGTCACGACCGGTGCGCCCCGCGACGTGGCCCTTGCGGCGGCCCGCAAGGTTCTGGCGGGCACCTTCCCGACACGGCGCGTCCGCGACATCGACGTTGCGCCCGATCCCGACGCCATCGCCCGCGCCAAGACAGAGGTCGTGCGGCGGGCGCCGAACCTGTTCTCTCCGCTCAAATGTGTTGAGGCCATCGAAGCCAGCACACGGCCCGTGGACGAAGGCATGACCTTCGAGCGCGCCCTGTTTCGCGAATGCATCGACAGCCCGCAGCGTGCCGGTCTGATCCATGCCTTCTTCGCCGAACGCGCCGTCGCAAAGATCCCCGAGGCCGACGCCATCCCCCGGAAGATCGATAGTATCGGCGTCGTCGGGGCCGGCACGATGGGCTCCGGGATCGCGACCGCGGCCCTTTTGGCCGGCTTCTCAGTGGTTCTGGCGGACAGTGACGAAGACAGTCTGTGGCGCGGGCGCGAGACGATATGGCGAAACCTCGACGGGGCCGTGGCGCGCGGAAAACTGTCCCAGGCGCGCAGGGCTGGTCTGGGTGACAACCTCAAAACCACGACAGCACTTGCCGATTTCGCGACCGTCGATCTGGCGATCGAGGCGGCGTACGAAGACATGGCCGTGAAGAAGGCGATTTTCGAGAGGCTCTCGGAGGTCTGCAAAACCGGTGCGCTGCTGGCCACCAACACCTCCTATCTCGACATCGACGAGATCGCGGCTGTGACGGACCGGCCGGAAGATGTGCTCGGGTTGCATTTCTTCTCCCCCGCCCATGTGATGCGGCTGCTCGAAGTCGTTGTCGCCGAAAAGACCGCACCGGACGCGGTTGCAACCGGCTTCGCCCTTGCAAAGGGGTTGCGCAAGATCGCCGTGCGCGCAGGGGTCTGCGACGGGTTCATCGGCAACCGGATCCTTGCCCATTACCGCAAGGCCGCGGATTACCTCGTGCTCGACGGCGCCAGCCCCGCGCAGGTCGATCAGGCGCTGGAAAGCTTCGGCTTTGCGATGGGGCCGTTCAAGGTCTCCGACCTCGCGGGCGGCGATATCGGCTGGGCCAACCGGAAACGCACAGCGGCCACCCGCCCAGCCACGGAACGATATGTCGAGATTGCCGACAGGATCTGCGAACAAGGCTGGTTCGGGCGTAAGACCGGGCGCGGGTATTATGACTACACCGAAGCCACACCCGTCCCGAATCCCGAACTGGCGGAGATCATCGCCAAGGAACGCGACCGGGCCGGCGTCACCCCGCGTGCGTTCAGCGATCCGGAGATCACCGAGCGCTATATGACCGCGATGATCAGCGAGGCCAGCCGCGTGATCGAGGACGGGATCGCGCTGCGCCCGATCGATATCGATGCTGTTTTCCTCTTCGGATACGGGTTTCCGCGCTTTCTGGGCGGGCCGTGTCACTATGCCGATACGATCGGGGCGGACACGCTGGTCGCCCGTATCGAGACCTATGCGCAAGAGGATCCGCATTACTGGCAGGTCCCCGCGCTTCTGCGCAGCATGGCCGAGAACGGCAGCATATTTGCCGATTTGAACCAGTGACGGAGGCCAAGGGATGGATCTGAGTTTCACAGCTGCCGAGATCGAGTTCCGCGACGAGGTTCGGGACTTCCTCAAACGCAAGCTGCCGCCCGAGACCGCCGCGATCGTCCGCGAGGGGCGTCTGCTGGGCAAGGCGCATATGGAGGAGTGGCACAGGCTTCTCAACGCACAGGGCTGGCTCGCCGTGACATGGCCCGTCGCATTCGGCGGCACCGGCTGGGGCCCCGTGAAGCGTCACATTTTCGAGGAGGAATGCGCGCTGGCCTGCGCCCCGCGGATCGTGCCTTTCGGGTTGAACATGCTCGGTCCGGTTCTGATGAAATTCGGCACGCAGGATCAGCAGGACCGGCTGCTGCCCCGGATCCTCGACGGGCGCGACTGGTGGTGTCAGGGCTATTCCGAACCCGGTGCCGGCTCCGATCTGGCAAGCCTGCGCACCCGCGCGGACCGGGACGGCGATCACTACGTGATCAACGGACAGAAAACGTGGACCACATTGGGCCAGCACGCCAACAAGATCTTCTGCCTCGTGCGGACCTCGACCGAGGGCAAGCGGCAGGCGGGCATCAGTTTTATCCTTGTCGATCTGGACACGCACGGCATCGAGATGCGCCCGATCCGGCTGATCGAGGGCGGCGCGGAGGTTAACGAGGTGTTTTTTACAGATGCGCGCGTGCCGGTGGAAAACCTTGTCGGGGCGGAAAACGAGGGCTGGACGATCGCGAAATACCTGCTCACCCATGAGCGGACCAATATCGCGGGTGTCGGCTTCTCGGTGCAGGCCTTCGAACACCTCAAAACGCTGGCCTGCCACATGCGCCGCTCGGGCCAGCGGCTGATCGACAACCCGCTCTTTGCCGCGCGGTTGAGCCAGATCGAGATCGACCTCGAAGCCATGAAGATCACCAACCTGCGGATGCTCGCCGCTGCGGAAAAGAATGGCGCGCCGGGGCCGGAAAGCTCGATCCTCAAAATCAAGGGCACGGTGATCCGGCAGGCGATCAATGACCTGTCGCGGCGCGCGCTTGGCCCGTCCGCAGCCCCCTTTCCGTCCGAGGAGCTTGACGGCAACGCCGCCCTTGTGCCGCCGGAATTCGTTAACGAGGCGGCGCGGTATTTCAACAACCGTAAATTCTCGATCTTCGGCGGATCGAACGAGATCCAGAAAAATATCGTCACCAAAACGATGCTGGGGCTCTAGGACATGGATTTCGAAATGACCGAGGAGCGCCGGCTCCTGTCCGAAACCCTCTCGCGCTACCTTGCAGAGCAATATGGCCCCGCACATCGCGAGGCCGTGGCCTATAGCGCGCCGTTTCATGACCCTCAAAAGTGGGCGGAGCTTGCCGGTCTGGGGGTGCTTTACGCCCTTGCCGAGCCTGACCATGGCGGCTTCGGCGGCAGCGGGTTTGATATCACCTGCGTGTTCGAAGCACTTGGCCGCGCGCTCACGCCCGAACCCGTATTGCCCGCCCTGATGGCGGCCCGTCTGCTCAGCGCGGCAGGCGCGGATCTCGGCGCGCTCCTCTCGGGCCAGAGCCACTACGCCGTCGCCGCCGGAGAGATCGATGCCCCCTATGCCCCCGAAGATGTCGCGACGACGGCGCGGCGCACCGGCGGGGGTTGGACGCTAAGCGGCCGCAAGAGCGTGGTTTATGGCGGCGGGGTCGCGCACAGGTTTCTTGTTGTCGCGCGCGCGGGCGGAACGCTTGGCCTGTTCGAAGTGGCCCGCACGGATGCGGCTGTGACCGCGTATGGGATGATCGATGGCGGCGGGGCGGCAGAGCTGTTTCTCGACGACACCCCCGCCCTGTTACTGCTGGAGGATGCCGAAGCCGCGGTTCGCGATGCGCTGGAGGCAGGCGCGCTTGCCCTGTCGGCGGAGGCCGTAGGCCTCATGGACGCCTGTCAGGACATGACGCTGGACTATATGAAGACCCGCAAACAATTCGGCGCGCCCATTGGCAGTTTTCAGGCCCTGCAACACCGCATGGTCGACATGCTCTCAGAAATCGAACAGGCGCGCTCGATCACCATCCTCGCCGCCAGCCGGATGGGCACACCCGAACAGTCGCGCACCGTGTCGATGAGCAAGAACCTGATCGGACGCAGCGCGAAGCTTGTGGCCGAGGAAACCATCCAGCTGCATGGCGGCATCGCAATGACATGGGAATATCCGGCCTCCCATTACGCCAAGCGGCTCGTGATGATCGACCATCAGCTGGGCGATACGGATTATCACCTCGAACGGGTCATGGCCGCCTATCGCGACGGCTGAGCCGGTCCCAGCTCAGATCGCCGTCAGCCCGCCATCGAGCGCGATGGCCTGCCCGGTCATGAAGGTGTTCTCCGGCGAGCAAAGCCAGAGCATCGCCTGAACCACCTCCTGAGGCTGCGCGACGCGCCCCATCGGGATACGTCCGGTGATCCGCGCGTCAGCCTCTGCGCGCGTAAAATTGGCCCGACCGGCAACCGCGCCCGCGATCTCATCGTAAAGCGGGGTGTCCGCGAAGGACGGGCATAACGCATTGATCCGGATACCTTTTCGCGCTGTTTCATCCGCGGCGGACCGTGTCAGGCCGATCACTGCGTGTTTGGCGGCCGCATAGGCCGAAAGGTGTCCGGCCCCGACCAGTCCTGCCGCCGAGGCCACATTCAGGATCACACCGCTGCCCTGCCCGGCCATGATCGGGATCTGGTTTTTCATCGCGAGAAAGACCCCGCGGGCATTCACCGCCATCGTCTCCTCGAAGGTCGCGAGCGGCAGGTCCGGTAAAGGGGTCAGCGCATGGGCCCTGCCTGCGTTGTTGACGGCGACATCGAGCCTGCCGAACTGTTCCAGGGCATGCGCGTGATGGGCCTGCATCTGCTCGGGATCCGAGACATCCACGACCTCGGCCAGAACCTCCCTGCCCGCGTCGCGCAAGCCCTCGGCAACGGTGGATAGACGCGCGCCGTCAAGGTCAGACAGGACAAGCCTGGCGCCTTGTGCCGCGAAGTCACGCGCCGCGCGGGCGCCAAAGCCGCTGGCTGCACCGGAGATCAGGACCACCTGCCTCATATATCGCCCCTCAGCCATCGCCAATCGCCTTCAATCCGCCCTCTGCAAAGGCAGGGACATAGGCTCCAAGCCGCGCGGCGCGTTCGGGATTGGACGCGTTGCCCTCGAGGCCGCGTTTCTTGACCCCCTGTAGGATCGCGGCCATGCGGAAAAAGCAGAAGGCGAGATAGAAATCGAACCGCGCAATCCCGGGCAGACCCATGCGGGCGCAATACTGCTCCACGAAAGCCTCATCGCTGGGCAGGCCATGCGCCTTGCGATCGATGCCCGCAAGACCGCGCCCGTCTTCGCCCGGCGGCATCTGCCACTGCATGATCAGGGCTGCGAGATCGGCGAACGGATGCCCCGTCGTCGACAATTCCCAATCGAGCACGGCCACGCAATCCGGCCCGTCCTGCGCAAAGAGCATGTTGTCGATGCGGTAGTCGCCATGCACCAGCGTGCGCCGGCCATCATCCTCGGGCTGTTCGGCGGCCAACCAATCGATCAGCGTCTCCATCGCCTGAATGTCTTCCGTCGCGGTTGCGCGGTATTGCTTCGTCCAGCGGTCGATCTGGCGCGCGTAGTAATTGCCCTGCGGGCCGTAATCCGACAGGCCCACTGCGTCGATATCCACCGAGTGGATTGCCGCCAGCACGCGGTTCATCTCGTCATAGACCGCGCCCCGGGCCTCTGCGGGAAGCTCACCCAGACGCGGGTCGCGGAAATTGCGGCCCTCGACCAGTTCCATGACATAGAAGGCCGAGCCGATGACGGCCTCGTCCTCGCAAAGCACATGCATTCTCGCGACAGGCACATCCGTGCCGGCAAGGGCCGATTGCACCCGAAACTCCCGATCCACCGCATGGGCCGATTTCAGCAACACACCGGGTGGTTTGCGGCGCAACACGTAAGACGCCTCGGGCGTGTCCAGCCGGAAGGTCGGGTTCGACTGACCAACATCGAATTTCGTCGCGCGCAGGGGGCCGCGAAAGTCCGGCAACCGGCCTGTCAGCCAGCGCGCAACGGCCTCTGTGTCCAGTGTCTGGGCGTCCTGCGACATCGCCGGATCAGATCCTTTCGTTGGTGTATTTGCGCAGCTCGGCCCGCGCCACCTGACGCCGATGCACCGCATCAGGACCGTCTGCAAAGCGCAAAGTCCGCAGATGTGTCCACATACGTGCGAAAGGTTGGTCCTGAGAGATCCCACCCGCGCCGTGCAGCTGCATCGCCTCATCGACAACTTTCAGCGCCATCAGGGGGGCCACGACCTTGATCTGGCTGATCCATGGCTGCGCCTCGCGCACGCCTTGCGTGTCCATCATCCATGCCGCCTTCAGGCACAGAAGGCGCGCCTGCTCGATCTCCATGCGCGCATTGGCGATGATGTCGAAATTCGCGCCAAGATCGGCGAGACGTTTGCCGAAAGCCTCACGCGTGAGCGCCCGTTTGCACAGCATCTCGAGCGCCCGTTCGGCCTGCCCGATAGCGCGCATGCAATGGTGGATCCGGCCCGGCCCAAGACGTCCCTGCGCCACTTCGAAGCCCCGCCCTTCGCCCAACACGAGCTGGTCATGCGGCACACGGACATCGGTAAAGCGGATATGCATGTGCCCATGCGGCGCGTCGTCGTGATGAAAGACATGCATCGGGCGCAGGACCTCGATGCCCGGCGTTGCGGGATCCACGAGAAACATCGAATGCCGCTCATGCTTGGCACCGCCCGGATTGGAGCAGGTCATCACGATATAAAGCGCGCAGCGCGGATCGCCGGCCCCCGAGGCCCACCACTTCTCGCCATTAAGCACCCAGTCATCACCGTCCCGCACCGCTTCGAGCGCGATGTTCGTGGCATCCGACGAGGCCACCTGCGGCTCTGTCATGAGGTAGGCAGAGCGGATCTCGCCTTCCAGCAGCCGCCCCAGCCAGCGGTCCTTGTGAGCCTGCGTGCCGTAGCGTTCCAGCACCTCCATGTTGCCCGTGTCCGGCGCGTTGCAGTTGAACACCTCCGCCGCGATCCCGACCTTGCCCATTTCCTCGGCAAGGTAGGCATATTCGACTGTCGTAAGCCCATAGCCGCGCGTGCTGTCGGTAAGCCAGAAGTTCCACAGGCCCCGCTCCTTGGCGAGCGCCTTCAGGCTGTCGAGTATCTCGAGCTGGCGGTCCGTATGGCGAAACCGGTCGCCCGAGGGATGTTTGCCCACCTCTGCCTCATATTCCGCATCAAGCGGCGCGATGTCATTACTCACCATCTCGCGCACCTGCTCGACCAGCGGGCGCACCTTTTCCGTCAGTCCCAGATCCATCTCGTCTCTCCTTATAGGCAAGCGACCATCTCGGCCCGCGCCGCGTTATATTCCTGTTCCAGCCGATCCACGATCGCGCCGGCCGTGGTCACCTCCCGCACCGCGCCGATGCCCTGTCCCGATCCCCAGATCTCCTTCCAAGCCTTGGGCTTGGCGGACCCGTCCTTGAAGCTCATCGAATCCGGACCGGCCTCGGGCAAGGCCTCGGGATCAAGACCCGCACGGCTGATCGAGGGTTTGAGGTAATTGCCCGAAATGCCGGTAAAGAGCGTGGAGGTCATGATGTCCTCGGCGCTGCTTTCCACCAGCATCTTCTTGTAGTCCGGATCGGCATTGGCCTCTTCGGTCGCGATGAAGGGTGACCCGATATAGCCCAGATCCGCGCCAAGCACGCGGGCGGCCAGAAGCGCGCGCCCAGTCGCGATCGAGCCCGACAGCAGCAGCGGCCCATCAAACCATTCGCGGATCTCCGCGGTGAGAGCAAAGGGGGATTGCGGGCCGGCATGACCGCCCGCCCCCGCACAGACCGCGATCAGCCCGTCCGCGCCCTTCTCGATGGCCTTGTGCGCATAGGTGTTGTTGATGACGTCATGAAGCGCGATCCCGCCGCAGGAATGGGCCGCGTCGTTGACCTCGGGCCGCGCGCCCAGCGACGTGATCCAGATCGGCACTTTCCAGCGCGCGCAAATCTCCATGTCGCGTTCCAGCCGCGTGTTCGAACGGTGCACGATCTGGTTGACCGCGAACGGGGCCGCAGGCCGGTCCGGATTGGCCTGATTGTGACGATCAAGCTCCTCGTTGATCTCTTGCAGCCACGCCTCAAGCATCGGCGGTTCGCCCTCGGCCTCGCGGGCATTGAGCGCGGGAAAAGAGCCGACGATGCCCGCTTTACATTGCGCAATGACCAGCTTGGGCACGGACACAAGAAAAAGTGGCGCGGCGATTGCAGGAATACGCAAGCCCTGCAGGATGGCGGGCAGGCTCATCTCAACGGCGCCCGCTGTTGCACGCTGGGCCATGTGCGGCACGGTGGCGGATGGGTCTCACGGCGTTCTTCCTTTTCTGGTTTGCACGCAGGCATGACATCATTGCGCCATTTCGTCGAGATAGCGACGGCTGATCCATTCCGCGACAAGCGCGGGTTTCTCCTCGCCCTCGATCTCGACCGTGACATCCCATGTCACGGTAACCTCGCCGGGCTTGCGCTCGTCCACCTCTCTCACGCCGAACCGCCCGCGCACACGGGTGCCGGGGCGCACCGGCGCGAGGAACCGGATCTTGTTGAACCCGTAATTCACGCTCAGCGTCTCGCCCGCCAGTGGCGACAGCGCGTCATAGGCCATGGCTGACAGGAGCGACAGCGTCAGAAACCCGTGCGCGATGGTACCGCCAAAAGGGGTTCGGGCGGCCTCGTCCGGCGAGACATGGATGAACTGGTGATCCTCGCAAAGATCCGCGAAGGCGTCGATCTGCGCCTGATCGATGGGAAACCATCGCGACACGCCAACCTGCTGGCCCGTTCTCGCGGCAAGATCTTCAGACGTCAAACCCATCGCGGCGCGCCACCCTCACCCCGCATCCGGAAATGCATGTTCCGCGTAGAGCTTGCGCAGCGTCAGCTTGGAGACCTTACCGGTCGCGGTCAGCGGCAGGGTCTCGGCAAACACGATGTCGTCGGGCAGCTGCCACTTGGCAAAATGCTTGGCGAGCATGGCAAGAAGCTCCGCGCGCTCGGGCGGCTCATCGCCTTCGGGGACCACGACCAGCAAGGGTCTTTCGTCCCATTTGGGATGCGGAACCGCGATGGCGGCGCAATTGCCGACCCGCGGATGCGACATCACGATGTTTTCGAGATCGAGCGAACTGATCCACTCGCCGCCCGATTTGATCAGGTCCTTGGCCCGGTCGGTGATGGTCAGAAACCCTTGCGGATCGATCATCGCCACGTCGCCGGTTCCAAACCAGCCATCCTTGTCGATCGCCGCGGCGCTGGCCTCGGCGTTGTTATAATATCCCGACGCGATCGTATTGCCCCGCACGTAGAGCTCTCCCGCGGCCTTGCCGTCATGCGGCAGCGGCGCGCCATCCTCATCGACGATCTTGAGCTCGACCCCGAAAATCCGCCGCCCCGGGCTGGATTTCGCCGCGACACGCTCGGCAATCGGCAAATCGTGCATCGGGGCGGGCAGGTTGCCCTGCGTGCCGATCGGGCTCATCTCGGTCATCCCCCAGGCATGGCAGACATTGACGCCCATGCTCTCGAACGCCTCGATCATCGCCTCTGGCGCAGCCGACCCGCCGATCACCACGTCCTTGAACCCGTCCGGAAGCCGCCCTTCTTGCCTGATCTGTCCCAACAGCCCCAACCAGACCGTCGGCACGCCCCATGCGGAATACACCCCCTCACGGTCCATGAGATCAAAGAGGCTTTTGCCGTCAAGCGCGCCGCCCGGAAAGACCAGCGAAGCGCCGGTCATCGGCGTGATATAGGGAAGGCCCCATGCGTTGGCGTGAAAAAGCGGCACCACCGGCAGGATCTTGCGCCCCGGCGCGGTGCCTTCCGGCAGGGCGATGGCCGCCGACATGGCGTGCAGCACGGTCGAGCGATGGGAATAGAGCGTGCCCTTGGGGTTTCCGGTTGTCCCTGAGGTGTAGCAGAGACCCGCTGCGGTCTCCTCGGGGAAATCGGGCCAGTCGAAATGGGTCGGACAGCCCTCCAGAAGCTCCTCGTAGCACAAGAACGCGCGCTTCGTATCCGGCATATGCGCCCGATCTGTCATTAGAACGAACTGCAAATCCGGGGGCAGCTGGTCTGCCAGTTTCTCGATCAGCGGCACGAAGGTCAGGTCCACAAACAGCACGCGGTCTTCGGCATGGGTGATGATGTAGATCATCTGCTCGGCCGAGAGGCGCGGGTTGATCGTGTGGCAGACCCCGCCCATGCCAGAGATCGCGTAATAAAGCTCGAAATGGCGGTATCCGTTCCAGGCCAGCGTGGCGATCCGGTCGCCCGGCGTCACACCGAGACCCTGCAGGCCATGGGACAGTTGCGCGACGCGCTTGGAGATCTCGCCATAGGTGGTGCGGTGCACATCGCCTTCGGTGCGCACCGAGATGATCTCTCCCGAGGGATGCACATCCGCCGCATAGGCCAGAATATCCGCGATTTTCAGCGGCCGGTTCATCATCATGGCTTGCATGGCAGTCCTCCCTGATCCGGCCACCCCCGCCGTGTTTGCATGCGGATTTCAGCTTGCGGATCTTTTCCCTGCAATGGAATAAACCAGATGACTCAAATCAGGGGAAGAACATGCCGGAAAAAATGCAACGTGTCGTCCTGGCCGCCCGCCCGAAAGGCCAACCGGACCTGACGAATTTCCGGCTCGAAACAGGCGATATCCCGCAGCCGGGCCCGGGCGAGGTTCTGGTGGAGGTGAAGTATCTCTCGCTCGACCCCTATATGCGCGGGCGCATGGATGCCGCCAAATCCTATGCCAAGCCGGTTGCGATCGGGGCCACCATGGAGGGCGAGGCCGTGGGCGAGGTGATCGCCTCCGAAAGCCCCGACTTCAAACCCGGTGATTTCGCGATGGGTCTGTTCGGATGGGCCAGCCACGGCGTTCTGCCCGCAGCCCAGCTGCGCAAGATCGATCCCGAGGTCGCGCCGATCCAGACCTCGCTCGGCGTTCTGGGCATGCCCGGTCTTACGGGCTGGTTCGGGTTGCAGGAACACGGCCGCCCGAAGGAAGGCGAGACCCTCGTGGTGGGTGCCGCGACCGGTGCGGTCGGTTCCATGGTCGGTCAGATCGGCAAGGCGCTCGGCCTTCGGGTCGTCGGTGTCGCCGGTGGCGCCGAGAAATGCGCCTATGCCAGCGACGTTCTGGGCTTTGACGCCTGCCTCGATCATCGCGCAGCGCCGGATGCCGATGCCCTGAACGCGCAACTGGCCGCGCAGTGCCCGGACGGCGTCGATATCTATTTCGACTCCGTCGGCGCCAAAACGCTCGAGGCGGTGCTGCCGCTCATGAACCCCTATGGACGGATTCCGGTGTGCGGTGTCATCGGCTGGTACAGCCTTGCGGGAGCCGGTCCCGAGGCCTTCGCCGACATCATGCCGCTGCCGCGCGTCTGGCGCACCATTCTCGTCAACAAGCTGTCGGTCAACGGGTTCATCATCATGGATCACTACGACCGCTATCCCGAGTTTCTCGCCGAGGTCGGACCCATGGTGCGCGATGGCCGTGTGATCTGGCGCGAAGATGTCTCCGACGGGCTGGAGAGCGCACCGCAGGCGTTTCTGTCGATGCTGGGCGGAGGGAATTTCGGCAAGCAGCTGGTCAGGGTCAGCTGACGCCAGAGCGCCTCCGGATCAGAATTCGACGCCGATCTGGGCCTTGATCCCGGACCGGAACGGGTGCTTGACCAGTTCCATCTCGGTCACCAGATCGGCCAGCTCGATCAACTCTTCCTTTGCGTTGCGTCCGGTGAGAACCACGTGGGTCATCTCGGGCTTCTCGGTGCTGAGAAACTCCACCACCTCGTTGATGTCGATATAATCGTAGCGCAGCGCAATATTGATCTCGTCAAGAAGCACCATCTTGTTGGCCGGGTCCCGGATCAGCTCTTTCGCCTTCTCCCAGGCCGCACTCGCCATCTCGATGTCACGGCTTTTGTCCTGCGTCTCCCAGGTGAAACCTTCGCCCATCGTGTGGAAACTGCACAGATCGGAAAACCGCCCAAGGATCAGGTCCCGCTCACCGGTGCTCATGCCGCCCTTGATGAACTGGACGACCGCGCATTGCATGTCATGGGCGATGCACCGGAAGATCATCCCGAAGGCGGCCGAGCTTTTGCCCTTGCCCTTGCCGGTATGCACGATGACCAGACCCTTCTTGTCGGTCTTGGTGGCCATGATCTTGTCGCGGGCGGCCTTCTTCTTGGCCATCTTCATGGCGTGGCGGTCAAGATCCTCTGGGGTCGCGTCTATCATCGTCATTCTCCGGTTGCGCCCGATCAACCTGTCGAAGCGTTTGCGCCGATGCAAGATGTAACCGTTCATTAATCTTGATGAGCGTAAGCTTAAGCCGTCGATGATCCCGGGGAGGAGACATGCATCGCGCTCTTGCCATTCTTCTTTGCCTGCTGGCCGCCTGCAATTCGTCCGGCGTGCCGGTCTGGAATGGCCAAAGCACGGTCGTGCAATCGGGCGCGCACCGGTTCAGGGTCGTCTATTCACACAGCCGGGCCGAAGCCTATCGCATCAACCCCGTCCTGCGCCCGAAGATGCGTGAGGTTCTGCCAGATGCGGTGGCGGCCATCCGTCAGGTCACGGGCTGCGCCATCGACCGCAGCAGCCTCAGAGGGGACGTCGCACTGGTAAAGGCGGATCTGATCTGCTGATCACCCGGCTTTGAGCCTGTCGAGCAGCGCCCGTGCGGAGTTCGATTTCGGCACCCACAATCCGCGCTCGACCGCCTCACTCAGCCGTTCCGCCATCTCGCGCAAGGCCGGCGGGTTATGCTCGGCGATAAAGTCCCGCGTTTCCTCGTCTTCGAGAAACGCCTGATGGACGAGGTCGAAATGGTGGCCCCGCACCGCCCCCGTCGTGGCGGCAAACGCGAAGAGGTAATCCAGCGTCGCGGCCATTTCGAACGCGCCCTTGTAGCCGTGCCGCTTGACCCCGTCGATCCACTTGGGATTGACCACGCGGGAGCGCACAACGCGCCCGATCTCATCCTCCAGGGTGCGGATCACGGGGCGTTCGGGGCGCGAATGGTCATTGTGATAGATCGGCCGGTCCTGCCCTTGCAGCGTGGCGACAGCGGCGGCAGCGCCGCCCTCGAACTGGTAATAATCGTCACTGTCGAGCAGGTCATGCTCGCGGTTGTCCTGATTCTGAACGATGGCCTCGGTCTGGCCAAGGCGGGTGCGGAACGCCTCGGGTTTTTTCACGCCTTCCGCGTCCTTGCCATAGGCGTAGCTGCCCCATTCGAGATAGGCCTCCGCCAGATCGGCCTTATCGGTCCAGAGCCGCTCGTCGATCATCGCTTGCAGGCCGGCGCCGTAAGCCCCGGGCTTCGATCCGAACACGCGATGCGCGTCCCCCTCGCGCTTCAGGCGGGCCGCCGCGGGGTTCAGGTCCTCGGGTTCATCAAGCGCCATAACCGCACGTGCGGCTGAATCCACCAACGCGATCTGCTGCGGGAAGGCATCGCGGAAGAACCCGGAGACGCGCAGCGTCACGTCGACCCGCGGCCGCCCCAGAACGCCCTGCGGCAGGACCTCGAACCCTGTCACACGGCGATTGGCATTGTCCCATTTCGGCTTCACGCCCATCAAGGCGAGACATTGGGCGATATCATCCCCGCCAGTGCGCATATTCGCGGTGCCCCATGCGGTCAGCAGCATCGTGCGCGGCCAATCCCCATGGGTTTGAAGGTGTTTTTCGATCAACAGGTTGGCGGATTTCCAACCCAGCGCCCAAGCCGTCGGCGTCGGCACGGCGCGGGTGTCCACCGAAAAGAAGTTGCGCCCCGTGGGCAGCACATCGAGCCGCCCGCGCGTGGGCGCGCCCGAGGGCGCGGGCGGCACGAATTTCCCCGAAAGTGCGGTCAGAAGCCCCTCGCCCTCGGCCGGGCCGCAATCGCGCACGGCCGGCACGACAATCGCATGAACGGCTTCCATCACAGCGATTGTGCGCGCCCAGCGCGGGTCGGGCGGCGTGCCTTCGAGCAGGTATCCCGCGAGGATCTCCAACCGCTCCACCGTATCGCCACGGGTGCGCCATGTCTGGCTTCCTGCCGCCTTCAGCACTTTCGGGTGCGGCCCGTCCCAAGCCTGTGCCATGTCGCAATCCAGCGGGTCAAAATCCAGATCGAGATCTGCGGCCAAGGCCCGGATCAAGGAGGCGTCTGCGCCCGTGCCGTCCCCGCGCGGCACACGCACCAGTGCCTGCACCAGATCGCGTTCCAACCGTCCCTCGGGCGACTGGCCGAAGATGTGCAGCCCGTCGCGGATCTGCGCCTCTTTCAACTCGCAAAGATAGGCGTCGAGACGGGCCAGATCGCCCTCCTCGTCCTCGCCCGCCATGCCCGCATCCTCCGCCAGACCCGTGGCCGAGGTCAGGCTGAGGATCTCCCGGCGCAGATGCGCGATGCGGCGGGGATCGACACCGGCCGCCTCGTAATATTCGTCGACCAGCGCTTCGAGATCCTTGAGCGGCCCGTAGGTCTCCGCCCGCGTCATCGGCGGCGTCAGGTGATCGATGATCACCGCCTGCGCGCGCCGCTTGGCCTGCGTGCCCTCGCCGGGATCATTGACGATGAACGGGTAGATATGCGGCGTCGCTCCGAAAACCGCTTCGGGCAGGCACTCCTCGCTCAAGGCCAGCGCCTTGCCCGGCAGCCATTCGAGATTGCCATGCTTGCCCATGTGGACGATCGCATGCGCCCCGAACTGCGCGCGCAGCCAGAAATAGAACGCCAAATAGTTATGGGGCGGCACGAGGTCGGGCGAATGATAGGTGTCCGACGGGTCGATGTTATAGCCGCGGGCGGGTTGCAGGCCGACAACGGCATTGCCGAAGCGGTGGATCGACAGCGCAAAACCGGCCTTCGTGACGAAGGGATCATCCTGCGGCGCGCCCCAACGGTCTACGATGCGCTGGCGCACGGCGTAGGGCAGCGCGCCATAGGCCTCGAGATAAGTCTCAAAGGGCAGGATCTCACCACCGTCCCTGTCGGCGCGGTCCGTCAGCCAGTTCGTCGGCCCGTCCATCAGGCGCGCCATCAGCGCGGTGGAGTCTTCCGGCATATCCGCGACGCCGTAGCCCTGTTCTTTCAGCAGGCCCAGCGCATGGACCGTGGCCGCCGGCGTGTCGAGCCCGACGCCATTGGCCAGACGCCCGTCCTTGTTGGGATAGTTGGCCAGAACCAGCGCCACCTTGCGCTCATTGACGGGTGCGCGGCGCAGCCTGGCCCAGTTCGCCGCGAGGCTGGCCACGAAGCTGATCCGGTCTCCGCGCGCGCGATAGGTTGCAATCGGGCACTGCGTGGCATCGTCGAAAAACGCCTCGCCCTTGAAGCTGATCGCGCGCGACAGCACCCGCCCGTCCACTTCCGGCAGGGCCACGTTCATGGCGATATCGCGCGCCGAGAGACCTGCCTGCCCGCTGTCCCACGTCTCTTCGGTGGAGGCCGCGAGCACGACCTGAAAAACCGGCGCCGCGTTCGCTTCGGGCAATGTCAGCGGGTTTTGCGACACCGCGTCTTCGGCATGGACGGAGCCCACCGCAAAAGAGGTCGCGTTCACGATCACCTCCGGCGGCGCGGTGGCAAACAGCGACTGCAGCGTGGCGCGCGACACAGGGTCCTTCAGGGAGGCCACGAAGACAGGCAACGGGTTCAGACCTTCGCGCAGCAGCGTCTTCACCAACCGGTTAATCGGATTGAGGCCCGCGCCCTGCACCAATGCCCGGTAGAACACGATCGGCACGACGGGTGCGCCGGTGTACCAACTCTCCTGCGCGGTGCTCAGATCCGAGACACCCGCGCCCGGCCAGTAGACACCGGCCCGCAACAGGGGACTGGCCGCCGGCGGGCGCGGCGCATCGTCCAGCATCGCACCTGCGTAGCGCAGGAAATTCGTGGCATTTTCCTGACCGCCTTCCACAAGATAGGCCCAGAGCGCGTCGTAATCCGCGTCGGGCACGGTCGAGAGGCCGCGCAGTTCCGCGTCCGGATTGTCATCGCCCGGCAGCGCCGCGAAGGGCACGCCGGCGTCGTGCAGGTGGGCTGCATATTGCTCCAGACCGTATTTCCAGTAGCCCACCCCGCCCAGCACGCGGGCAATCACCAGCCGCGACTTGGCGGCACATTCGGAGATATGCAGGTCCACCGACATCGGGTGATGCAGATGGGACAGGCTCGCAAGCCGCAGACCCGGCGGGGTGTCCATCTCCGCGCGCGCAAGGCTGAGCGCGGCCAGTTCGGTATCGGCGGCGGAAATGAACACGACATCCGAAGGGCTCTGCCCCAGATCGACCGGCTCCGTCCCGTCATCGATACTGCCCGGGGTTGCAGCTAGAAGATGCATGCGCCTGTCCCTTCGGGGTCACGGCCCGATCGGGCCGGTTGCTTCGGGTTCCGCGCCTGCCTCACGCCAGTTGTTTTTCCATGAAAACGCTGTGGGGCCCTTCGACATACGCGCCGAACGGGCCGCAGATCACGAAGCCGTGGCGCGCATACAGACGGTGGGCCGCATCCAGCGTATCGCCGGTCTCGAGCTTTATGGCCGCAAGACCCGACGCGCGCGCAACCGATTCCAGATGGTCCATCAGGGCTGCCCCAAGACCGGACCCGCGTGTCTCGGGGGCCACGAACATCGACTTCAATTCGCCGTAAGTGGTCTGGTCGGACAGGGCCGCACAGCCCTTCGCCTCACCGTTCAGACGGGCCACGACAAAGTGGATCGACGGGATGCAGAGCTCATCGACGGACAGGTAGTGATTGTGTTCGGGCGGGTAGAGAGAATTCATCAGGTCATGGCTGGCCTGAAGGAGCGCCAGCGCCTCCGGGCTGCGCGGATCAGCCGATGTGATCTCGATGCTCATGCGCTCAGAGCCGCGACGATCCCGCTGCGGTCCATGCCGGATTGCCCGATGACGACAAGCCGTGTCTCGCGCGTCTCACCGGCTGCAAAGGGACGGTCGAAATAGGTGTCGATGCGCGGGCCGACAGCCTGCAGCGTCAGGCGCATCGGCTTGCCCGCGACAGATGCGAACCCCTTGAGCCGCAGGATATCGTGATCCCGGATGATCTGCGCCACCTGCTCGGCAAAGGCCTTCGGGTCCGCGATTTCCGAGCGGGTCACGACGAAGCTTTCGAACTCGTCATGATCGTGGTGATGGTGATCCTCGGCGTGATCGTCGTCATGGTCATGGTGATGATGGTGGACCTCGTGGCGGGCTTCGAGATCCTCTTCCGCGCCGATCCCCTGCCCCAGCAGCACGTCCACGGGCATCGCGCCCATGGAGGTCTTGACCACCTGCACACCGTCCCGGCTTTCGGATCTGAGGCTCTCCATGAGTGCCGCGGCCTCCGCCTGCTCCAGAAGATCGGATTTGTTGACGACGATCATATCCGCGCAGGCCACCTGATCCTCGAACAACTCCGAAAGCGGGGTTTCGTGATCGAGGTTTTCGTCCAGCCTGCGCTGCGCATCGACCGCCTCGACATTATGCGCGAAACGTCCCTCGGACACCGCCTTGCCATCGACAACGGTCACGACCCCGTCGACGGTCACCTTGGTGCTGATTTCAGGCCAGTTGAAGGCCCGCACCAGTGGCTGCGGCAGCGCAAGGCCGGAGGTCTCGATCACGATGTGATCGGGCACCTCGTCACGCGCCAGAAGCTTTTCCATGGTCGGCACGAAATCCTCGGCCACGGTGCAGCAGATGCAGCCGTTGGACAGCTCCATGATATCGTCCTCGGTGCAGGTCTCGTCCCCGCAGCCCTTGAGGATATCGCCATCCACGCCCAGATCGCCGAACTCGTTGATGATCAGCGCAATACGCTTGCCATCCGCGTTCTGGAGCATGTGGCGGATCAGGGTGGTCTTGCCGGCCCCGAGAAATCCGGTCACCACGGTTGCGGGTATCTTTGCAGGCATCTAGGCCTCCTTAAAGCGGGTCCAGAAGGTCGCGGCGATCAGGCCGAGAAGGGACCATGAGACAGCGGACGCGCCAAGGCTGCGCGTTGCGAATTGCGCGGAAAGCTCGGGCGGAGCCACTCCGAAATAGGTATCAAGTTGCGGCGCGCCGACCAGATGCGGGATCGCCATAAGGGCCGCCCCGAAGAGCCCCGCAAGCAGGGAGCCGCCAAAGGCAATCAAGGCCAGCCCGGCCCCGGTGGCGAGAATAGTGCCAAACCACCAGATCTGGCGAAGCTCCACCTCGGCGCGGATCGTGCCGGGCAGTTCCGGCGGCATTCCCAGCGCCGGGGCCAGTTGAACCGCGACAAACCCGGCCAGCCCCCAGAGCAGGCCCTGCCGGGCGGTGAGGGTCCCGCCTGATTTCTCATAAAGCGCGAAGAGTGCGACCAGAAGCAGGCCGAACCCGGTGAAGGCAACCATGTTGAACCCGATGGTCATCAGGTGGCGCGCAGGCTCCTCGAACAGGGCCAGCGTCGCGCCCGCATCGCTCTGCGTCGAGCCGTCAGTTGCAAAATGGACCTTTGCCCCGGATTCATAGAGTTCCCCCTCCAGCAGGAGCGGCGTCACGAATACGAATTGGATCAGGGCGGCAAGACACCCCACCAGGACACCAGCGAACACCGCGCTGGTCAGAATTTGCCGAGCCATTGGATCAGTGGCAGGGGAACGCCATGGCGTGACGCTGATCGTGGGCCGTGTCATGCATCACGGTGGCTTGTGCGAACCCGGCTGCGAACAGCAGGAACAGCCCCAGAACGACCGCCCCGGAAATGGCTAGAATGTCGCTGTCAATGCGCGAGGCGCTCTGTGGAACTGCCTGTGCGATGACCTTGGCGTCATTTTTCATCTGTAATCTCCTTTTCCCGTCACACCCGACGGGAGGTGTTTCATGCCCGCAAGGCTGGTCTCCTGGCTCGCGGGTCATGACACGCCGTCGGCCTTCCCGGGCCAGGGCCCAGTGGCGTCGGTGACGGGTGCTCTCCGCTTACAGTCGCGGGGGCGGCTGTGGACTGGAGCCCCTGTTTGGGTCGCTCGCACCACATTCCCATTTCATCCCCGTCACGGTGTGCGTGACAGCGGGGAACCTTACTCCACCTTTGTGCGCCTCTGAACCAAACCGGTCAAGGTGGATTGCGACATGCTTGCGCCAATTTACGGCCCCCACGTCCGCCGTTTGCGCGCAGGCAGAGCCCGGATTGACCCATATCAAGGTTTGCAGCCTACCTCCGGCTAGGATGCAAAAGGGTTTGAAAACCGGCGATTACGGATGCGCATTGCGCGCCGGAAGACCCCGGCCTGATCCACACCGAACACCACGCCCAACAAGGGGAATCGAGGAAAACATGACAAAACCGATGCTTTTTCTGGCGGGCATGACGGCCCTGTTTCTGGCAGCCTGCAGCTCGGAGGGGCGCTACCCTGTTTCGGGTGACGAGTGCGGACCAACCGATCCTGTCAAGGAAATGAGCGTCCCCGACTGCCCGACGCTCTGATCTGAAAAGACCCCGCGATCAGACGCAAATCAGGGCGATATCGCGCCGGGGCGGGCTGAAGATCCGCCGCGGTCCGATTCGTGTCAGCGGCGTCTGAATCGGCAAGGATTCGCAACATTTTGTGGATAACACCGCTCCGGATGGCAGATAGAGTGGTTTTCCGTTGACTCACCCCTACCCGCGCCGAACAATCGACAAACGTTCCGATTCCAAGGATGCAGGCAAATTGCGGTTTTCAAAACTCAGACTGAACGGCTTTAAAAGTTTCGTCGATCCGACGGATCTGATCATCGCCGACGGGCTGACGGGTGTCGTGGGTCCCAACGGGTGCGGCAAGTCCAACCTGCTGGAGGCGCTCCGCTGGGTGATGGGCGAAAACCGCCCCAAGGCGATGCGCGGCGGGGGCATGGAAGACGTGATCTTTGCAGGCGCCGCCTCGCGTCCTGCCCGCAATTTCGCCGAAGTTTCTCTGACCATCGACAATTCCGAACGGCTGGCGCCTGCGGGGTTCAACGATTTCGACAATCTCGACATCGTGCGCCGCATCACGCGCGATGCCGGATCGGCCTATAAGGCAAACGGAAAAGATGTCCGCGCCCGCGATGTCCAGATGCTCTTTGCCGATGCCTCCACGGGGGCGCATTCGCCCGCGCTGGTGCGGCAGGGCCAGATCGCCGAGCTGATCAACGCGCGCCCCAAGGCGCGGCGCCGGATCCTTGAAGAGGCGGCGGGCATATCGGGGCTCTACCAGCGGCGTCACGAAGCCGAGCTCAAGCTCAACGGGGCGGAAACGAACCTCGCGCGGGTCGAGGATGTGCTCGAACAACTCGCCACGCAACTGGCCCAGCTCGCGCGGCAGGCCAAGCAAGCCGCCCGCTACCGCCAGATCGGCGAAGAGCTGCGCCGCGCCGAGGGGCTTTTGCTCTATCGCCGCTGGAGAGAGGCCGAGGAGGCCCGCGCAACCATTGCCGCGGAGCTGACGGAGCGCACGACCGCCGCCGCCCGCTCGGAGGCGGCCTCCCGGGAGGCCGGCAAGGCCCGCGAGGCGCGCGATGCGGAATTGCCGCCGCTGCGTGAAGAGGAAGCCATCGCATCGGCCGTGTTGCAGCGGCTTCAGGTGGAACGCGACACGCTCGAAGGGCAGGAACGCCAAGCGCAACAGGCGATCGAAACCCTGCAGGCGCGGATCGGGCAACTGGCCCATGACATCGAACGCGAACGCAGCCTGAACAAGGATGCGGGCGAGACGATCGAACGTCTGGAATGGGAACAGGCGCAGCTGGAAAAGGCCGCTGACGGGCATGCGGAACGGCTCGACACCGCCGCGACCGAGGCACGCGAGGCCGCGACCGTGTTGCAGGACCGCGAGACCGCGCTGGCCGAGATGACCGAGGATATGGCCCGCCTTGCCGCGCGTCACCAGTCGGCCCAAAGGCTTCTTGAGGACGCCGAGAAAACCCATACCCGCTACGAGGGCGAAGCCGAAAAGGCGCGGGGGTCGGTCGACCACGCCAAATCCGCCGCAGGACAGGCCGAGGCCGCTCTGGAGGCCGCGCGCATCGCGGCGGCAGAGGCGACCGGAACGGCAGAACAGGCCGAGGCCGCGCTTGTGGCCGCCGATGCCGCACGGGCCGAGGCACAATCACGCGAGGCCGATGCCCGCGCCAACCGGTCCGAGGCCGAGGGCGAAGCCAACGCGCTGCGCGCCGAGGTCAGCGCGCTGGCCCGTCTGGTGGAGCGGGACACCGCCGAAGGCGGGCAGCTCCTTGACGTGGTGCAGGTGAAATCGGGGTATGAAAAGGCACTTGGCGCGGCGCTGGCCGATGACCTGCGCGCCCCCGAGATCGACGCGGATGAGACCACCGGCTGGGCCAGCCTGCCCGGCTACAGCAAGCCGCAACCCCTGCCCGAAGGCGTGTCGGCCCTCACAAGCTATGTCACGATCCCCGGCGTTCTGGCCCGCCGCATGAGCCAGGTCGGGCTGGTTTCGCCCGAGGACGGCGCGCGGTTGCAGGCAGATCTGCTTCCCGGCCAGCGCCTTGTGTCCACCGAAGGTGATCTGTGGCGCTGGGACGGCTTTCGCACCGGCGCGGAAGATGCCCCCTCCGCCGCAGCGCTGCGCCTGCAGCAGCTCAACCGCCTTGGCGAGTTGAAGCAAAACCTTGAGGAGGCCGGCGCCCGCGCCGATGGCGCACGCCACGCCCATGAGGTTCTGACACGTCAGCTTGCCGAGAAGACAAAAGCCGATCAGGAAGCCCGCGAAGCCCGCAAACAGGCCGATCAGCGGATGGCTCAGGAGAGCCGCAACCTGTCGCGCGCCGAGGGCGAGCAGAGCATGGCCGCCGGACGGGTTGAAAGCCTGCAACTGGCCGTGACCCGCTACGAGGAAGAAGCGATGGCCGCGCGCGAGCGCCTGCGCGAGGCCGAAGCGGCCATGGCCGATCTGGGCGATCTCGACGCGGCACGCTCTGACGTCGATGACATCAAGATGACGGTCGAGGCCGCCCGTATCACCATGCTGTCCAAGCGCTCTGCCCATGACGAGTTGCGTCGCGAAGGCGAAGCGCGCACCAAGCGCAGCCAGGAAATCACCAAAGAGGTCAGTGGCTGGCGCCATCGCCTCGACACGGCCGAAAAGCGGATCGGTGAGCTCGAAGAGCGCAAGGAGACGTCGGAAACAGAGCTTGCGGACGCCACCTCCACCCCCGGCCAGATTGCCGCCAAACGCGAAGAACTCGGCGCCTCGATCACGGCTGCGGAAACCCGCCGCAAGCAGGCCGCCGACACGCTGGCCGAAGCTGAAACCGCCCAGCGTGAGGCCGTGCAGGCCGAGCGGGATGCGGAACGGTTCGCCTCCGAGGCGCGCGAATTGCGCGCCCGCACCGAAGCACAGGCCGACGCCGCGCTTGAAACCGTGACCCGTGCGGCAGAGCGGATCCGCGAAGAGCAGGACACGACGCCTCAGGATCTTCTCGAAGCGCTCGACGCCGATCCCGAGAAAATGCCAGCCGCCGAAGCGATTGAAAACGACGTGAATCGCCTCAAGCGTCAGCGCGATGCGCTTGGCGCGGTCAACCTGCGGGCCGAGGAAGATGCCGCCGAGGTCGCGACCGAGCATGACACGCTTGAGGCTGAGAAGGCGGATCTGGAATCCGCCATCGGCAAGCTGCGCACCGGCATTGCCAGCCTGAACAAGGAAGGGCGCGAGCGCCTGCTGACCGCGTTCGAACAGGTCAACACCAACTTCAGCGCCCTGTTCACCCATCTGTTCGGCGGCGGCGAGGCAAAGCTCGTCATGGTGGAAAGCGACGACCCGCTCGAAGCCGGTCTCGAGATTATGTGCCAGCCTCCGGGAAAGAAGCTGTCGACCCTGTCGCTGCTGTCGGGTGGTGAGCAGACCCTGACCGCGCTGGCCCTCATTTTCGCGGTGTTTCTCGCGAACCCCGCCCCGATCTGTGTGCTGGACGAGGTCGACGCGCCGCTTGACGACGCCAACGTGACGCGGTTCTGCGATTTGCTGGATGAAATGACCCGCCGCACCGAAACGCGCTTTCTCATCATCACCCACCACGCGGTCACGATGTCGCGGATGGACCGCCTCTTCGGGGTAACGATGGGCGAGCTTGGCGTCAGCCAGCTTGTCTCGGTCGACCTCAAGAAGGCGGAGGCGCTCGTCGCCTGATGCGGCCCGGCCCGGCGAAGGGGCTTGCCTTCGTCGCGAAAAGCCGCTCAAACCTCTCTCAGAAATTCTTGCTGAAGGAAAAGTCGCGATGATCGATCTGTATACCTGGACCACGCCGAACGGCCGCAAAGTCTCGATCCTGCTCGAAGAACTGGGACTCGAATACAATGTCCACGCGGTCGATATCTCGGCGGGCGAACAGATGAAGCCGGATTTCCTGAAGATCAGCCCCAACAACAAGATCCCGGCAATCGTCGATCAGGAGACCGGGGTGAGCCTCATGGAATCCGGGGCAATCCTCGTCTACCTCGCTGAAAAAACAGGAAAGTTCCTGCCCGAGGATCTCGATGGCCGGTTCCGCGTGATGGAGTGGCTGATGTGGCAGATGGGCGGTTTCGGCCCCTTCCTCGGACAGGCCCATCATTTCCTTCAGTTCAACCCGGGCGTCGCGCCTTATGCCGAGAAGCGCTACGGCGACGAGGCACAGCGCCTTTACGGCGTGCTGAACGAGCGTCTCGCCGGGCGCGATTTCGTTGCGGACACATATTCCATCGCCGATATGGCGATCTGGCCCTGGGCTGCACGGCACGCATGGCAACGGATCGATCTGGCTGATTTTCCGAATGTGCGCGCCTGGTACAAGCGCCTTCTGGAGCGCGAGGCCGTGGTGCGCGGCTACCATATCCCCAAGAACATGGGTGAGATCCCGCAGCCATAGTCGCAAGGCCATCAAAAACATAATGTTGACGGCACCCTACGGGTAGTGGTCAAAATGTCAGCACGGATTAGCCATCCGTATGGGAAGTTCCAGCCTCTACAGGTTTATTGTCATGTCCGCACTGCCGAGCTCGCTCAAATCATGCTCTGACTGCCCGATCAAATACCGGGCGGTCTGTGCCAAATGTGACAGCGACGAGCTTACCCAGCTCGAGGCGATCAAGTATTACCGGCGCTACGAAGCGGGGCAATCGATCCTGTTTGCCGGCGACAAGTCGGAATTCGTCGCCTCGATCGTGTCCGGGGTCGCGACGCTCACGCAAACCATGTCGGACGGTCGGGTCCAGATGGTGGGCCTGATGCTGCCCTCCGATTTCATTGGCTGGCCGAACCGCAAGACCGTTTCTTATGACGTTGTCGCAACGACCGACATGGTGCTGTGCTGTTTCCGCCGCAAACCCTTTGAGGACCTGATCCAGCAGGTGCCGCATATCGGGCAGCGCCTGCTCGAGATGACCATGGACGAACTGGACCAGTCACGCGAATGGATGCTGCTGCTGGGGCGCAAGACCGCGCGGGAGAAGATCTCCAGCCTGCTGTGTATGCTGGCGCGCCGCACCGTTTCGCTCGAAGCCTCCGGTTCCACGGGCCCCATCCGCTTCGAGTTGCCACTGACGCGCGAGGCAAGCTCGAACTATCTGGGTCTGACGATCGAGACCGTGAGCCGCCAGATCTCGGCGCTGAAACGCGACGGGCTGATCGAGCTTGACGGCAAACGCCATATCATCATCCCCGATCTGGACTCGCTGATGCTGGAGACCGGAGATGATACAGATGGTGGTATCCTGATCTGATCCTTGGAAAGCCCGGATCCAGCATAGGCCCGGGCACCCCGAGCCTGACGCCCCAAGCCTGACGCCCTAACGCGACATCAGCACCGGCACATCCGCCTTTTCCATCATGGTGCGGGTCGCGCCGCCGAAAATCGCCTCGCGCATACGCGAGTGGCCATAGGCGCCCATCACAACCAGATCGCAATCCATCTCTTTTGCGCGGTGCAGCAGGATGTCGCAGATCCGCGGCTCGGTCTTGGCCAGAACCGCGATCTCGCAGGTCACACCGTGGCGCGAGAGATACTGGGCCAGCGCGCCGCCCGGGTCCGATCGATCCGGCGCATGCTGGGGCGGATCGATGATGATGATCTCGACCAGCGAGGCGGCGTGCAGATAGGGCAGTGCGGCCCGCGCCGCCGCGAGGGCTTCGTCGCCGTTGTTCCAGGCCAGCAGGACCCGCCCGCCGGGTTTGGGGACCTGCCCCGATTCCGGAACGAACAGGACCGGGCAGCCGGCCGAGAACAGCGCCGCCTCGGCAATGGTCTGGTCCTGCGCATTGCGCTCGGGCCCGTAGGGTTTGGGCAAGACGACGAGGTCAGAAAAGCGTGTATTATTGCCTATATAGGAGTTGAACGCGCTCAGCTGCAGCGTGACATGCTGGACGTCCCAGTTGATATCGGATCTCGCCAGACGCGCATCTACGGCGGCTTTCAACTCGTTCGCGCTCTCGCGGGCGCGTTCGAGATTATCGGCCATCGTGACCGCTTCTGCGCCGGCATAATAAAAACTGGGCTCGGTGATATCGATGCCAACGGCAAGGACCGACAGATGCGCTGCAAGGTCTCGTGATATGTTGATCGCGGCCTCCATTGCACCCAGCGGATGCTGAAGGTCGTGGACCACGGTGGAGATTGTTTTGTAGCTCATCAGTAGATCCTCCTGTCGGTACAGACAGCCATAATACGGGCGGCTTTCCCGCACTTTGATTCAGGACAATCTATTGGCCTTCCGGCCTTGATTCAGATCAAGGTCGCAAATTTTCGTTCAATTCATAACCAACCCGTGATCGGGCCTTTGCGATGTCTCGCGGGTTCGGGAGAGAAAGGGAATTGCACCATGTTGAATTACGTCAAGCTGGTTGTGCTTGGATTGATTATGCTGTTCGCGGCAATGGCTGCGAACTTCGCACGTGATCTGTCCTATCAGGTCCACGCGCTGCTGATAATCGCCATTGCCTTCGGGCTCTTTATCTGGGTTCTTCGCAACACCGACGAACCGCCGAAACAAACTTCACCCCCGACCGGATACATGGATGACGTGATCCGCGCAGGCGCGATCGCAACGGGATTTTGGGGTGTCGTGGGGTTCCTCGCGGGCACCTTTATCGCATTTCAGCTCGCCTTTCCCGTGCTCAATTTCGACTGGGCACAACCTTATGCAAATTTCGGGCGGCTGCGCCCGCTCCACACAAGCGCGGTAATTTTCGCGTTCGGGGGCAACGCGCTGATCATGTCGTCCTTCTACATCGTGCAGCGCACCTGCGGCGCGCGCCTTTGGGGCGGCAACCTCGCCTGGTTCGTCTTCTGGGGCTACAACCTGTTCATCGTTCTGGCCGCGACCGGATATCTTCTCGGCGCCACGCAGTCGAAGGAATATGCCGAGCCTGAATGGTATGTGGACCTGTGGCTGACCATCGTTTGGGTCGCCTTCCTCGTCGTCTACCTGGGAACGCTGATCAACCGGCGCGAGAAACATATCTACGTCGCCAACTGGTTCCTGCTGAGCTTCATCATCACCGTGGCCATGCTGCATGTGGTCAACAATCTCTCCATCCCGGTTTCGATCTGGGGTTCGCGCTCGGTACAGCTCTTTGCAGGCGTTCAGGATGCCATGACGCAATGGTGGTACGGCCACAACGCGGTGGGCTTCTTCCTGACCGCGGGTTTCCTGGGCATGATGTATTACTTCGTGCCGAAGCAGGCCGGACGCCCCGTCTTCAGCTACAAGCTGTCGATCATTCACTTCTGGGCGCTGATCTTCCTGTATATCTGGGCGGGTCCGCACCATCTGCACTACACGGCGCTGCCCGATTGGGCATCGACGCTGGGCATGGTGTTCTCGGTGATCCTGTGGATGCCCTCATGGGGCGGCATGATCAACGGCCTGATGACCCTGCAAGGGGCATGGGACAAGTTGAGAACCGATCCGATCATCCGGATGATGGTTATCTCGCTGGCCTTCTACGGCATGTCGACCTTCGAGGGTCCGATGATGTCGATCCGGGCTGTGAACTCCCTGAGCCACTACACCGACTGGACCATTGGACACGTGCACTCCGGCGCATTGGGCTGGAACGGCATGATCACATTTGCCGCGCTCTACTTCCTCGTCCCGCGGCTGTGGAACCGCGCCCAGATGTATTCGATGGCCGCCATCAACTGGCACTTCTGGCTCGCGACGATCGGGATCGTGCTCTACGCGTCCTCGATGTGGGTGACGGGTATCATGGAAGGCCTGATGTGGCGTGAGGTCGACGACCAGGGCTTCCTCGTCAACAGCTTCGCGGACACCGTCTCGGCCAAGTTCCCGATGTACGTGGTGCGTGCGCTGGGAGGCGTTCTCTACCTCGCCGGCAGCCTGATCATGGCGTGGAACATGTGGATGACCATCCGTGGTGCGGAACCAAAAGCCGCCCCTATCGCAACACCGGCTGAATAAGGAGGGCATGGAAATGACCGATACGAGCCAAGAAAACATGTCCGCACGGCGCCGCTTTCTGGACAAGCACGCGCTGCTGGAAAGAAACGCCATGCTGTTGCTGGTCTGCTCTTTCCTCGTGGTGACGATCGGGGGCATCGTGCAGATCGCACCGCTCTTCTATCTCGAGAACACGATCGAGAAAGTGGAGGGCATGCGCCCCTACTCACCGCTCGAGCTGACAGGCCGCGAGATCTACATCCGCGAGGGCTGCTACGTCTGCCACAGCCAGATGATCCGGCCCATGCGCGACGAGGTCGAGCGGTACGGCCATTACAGCCTCGCCGCGGAATCGATGTATGACCATCCGTTCCAGTGGGGCTCAAAGCGCACCGGGCCTGACGTGGCCCGCGTCGGCGGTCGCTACTCGGACGCATGGCACGTGGATCACCTGAAGGACCCGCAATCGGTGGTTCCGGAATCGATCATGCCGAAATACGCCTTCCTGGCCGATCGCCTGATCTCGCCGGAGCATATCGAGGAGCTTCTGGCCACCCATCGTCTGGTCGGCGTCCCCTACTCGGACGAGATGATCGAACAGGCCGCCGCCGATTTCCGCGCACAGGCCGATCCCGACAGCGATTATGACGGGCTTCTGGAACGCTATCCGGGCGCACAGGTGCGTAATTTCGACGATGCCGCCGGCATCTCCGAAATGGATGCGATGATCGCCTATCTGCAAATGCTCGGCACGCTGGTCGATTTCTCGACCTTCACGCCTGCGGCAAGCCGGTAAAGGAGGCAGATCATGGAAACTTATTCGCTTCTGAGGGAAATCGCGGACAGCTGGGTTCTGCTCATCATGTTCGTGTTCTTCCTGCTGGTCATTCTCTGGGCGTTCCGCCCGGGCAGCAATGCCACCCATCGCGACACGGCAAACATCCCGTTTCGCTATGAAGATAAACCCGCCTGCGAGAGCAACTGCGCGGAATGCGCCTGCGAGCCAGGACGGAAATTTGAGACGGAGCCGCAGTCATGAGTGATAATCAAACCGAAAGACGCATCGACGCCGAAACCGGCATCGAGACGACCGGCCACACTTGGGACGGGATCGAGGAACTGAACAATCCGCTGCCTCGCTGGTGGCTGTGGACCTTCTACGCCACCGTGGCCTGGGGCATTGCCTACTGCATCGCCTACCCGGCATGGCCGCTGGTAAAAGGCGCGACCGAGGGGCTTCTGGGCTACTCGACCCGCGCCGAGGTTGCCGCCGAGATCGAGGTGTTCAAGGAGCGCAACGCGGAATTGAGCACCCAGCTGGCCAGTGCCGATCTCGAAACGCTTGGCGCCAATGACGCGCTGCAGCGCTTCGCGGTCTCGGGTGGCGCAGCGGTGTTCCGCACCCATTGCTCGCAATGCCACGGGTCTGGTGCCGCAGGGGCCAAGGGATATCCCAACCTGCTCGACGATGACTGGCTCTGGGGCGGCAGCGTGAACGAGATCGCCTATTCGGTCCGCCACGGCATCCGCAACGAGCAGGACGCCGACGCCCATTGGTCTGAAATGCCGGCCTTCGGCGAAATCCTCGAAGACGGACAGATCGAGGCGGTGGTTCAATACGTCCTGAAGATCTCGGGCGCCGACCACGATGCCGGCCTCGCCGAACAGGGCACCGAGCTGTTCGCCGATGAATGCTCCTCCTGCCACGGTGAAGACGGCAAGGGCATGATCGATCAGGGCGCTCCGAACCTCGCGGACGCGATCTGGCTTTACGGCGGCGACGCGGAAACCCTGCGCGAGACGATCACCTACTCGCGCTTCGGGGTGATGCCGGCCTGGGGGCTGCGGCTCTCGGAATCCGATGTCAACGCGGTCTCGGCCTATGTCCACCAGCTCGGTGGTGGCCAGTAGAACACAAGAATTCGGAGCGCTTCGGCGCTCCGGATGACGGCACCGGTTTCCGGACTGTTCGCGCAATTCCCTCGTGAAACCGGTGCCAATCCAAATTCCACGCCACATGGGCTGCAACATTGCGCAGCCGTTCTCGAGACCTCCGGAAGGACACCGGAACACGTGATTTTCCGCGACCGCCGAAAGACTTGATCTGGGTCAAGGCAGCGCGGCACGATCCCGGCGAATGTCCTTCTGCGAACAGTAGGAAAAGGCTCTCTCTCATGAGCACGTCGGATTTACCTCCCTCCCTTTATGCCGCGCGCGAACCGATTTTTCCGCGCCGCGTATCTGGCTATTTCCGCCGCATGAAATGGTGGGTGATGATCGTCACGCTGGCGATCTACTACCTGACGCCATTCTTGCGCTGGGACCGCGGCCCCAGCCTGCCCGATCAGGCGGTTCTCGTGGATCTCGCGAACCGGCGCTTCTACTTCTTCTGGATCGAGATCTGGCCCCATGAATTCTACTTCGTGGCCGGTCTGCTGATCATGGCGGGGCTGGGTCTGTTCCTGTTCACCAGTGCGCTTGGACGCGTCTGGTGCGGCTACACGTGCCCGCAGACCGTCTGGACCGATCTTTTCATCCTTGTGGAGCGCTGGATCGAGGGCGACCGCAACGCGCGTGTCCGCCTCTGGAACGCCAAGTGGGACATCCGCAAGTGGCGCCTGCGCCTGACCAAGTGGACCGTCTGGATGCTCATTTCGGTCGCGACCGGCGGCGCCTGGGTCTTCTACTTCACCGACGCGCCTGCGCTGGCCGTCGATCTGGTGCAGTTCACCGCCCACCCGATTGCCTATATCTCGATCGCAATCCTGACCGCCACGACCTTCATCTTCGGCGGGTTCATGCGCGAGCAGGTCTGCATCTACATGTGCCCGTGGCCGCGCATTCAAGCCGCGATGATGGATGACGACACGATCACCGTGGCCTATCGCGACTGGCGCGGCGAGCCGCGCGGCAAGAAACACGAGAATACCACGGGCGACTGCATCGATTGCATGGCCTGCGTGAATGTATGCCCGACCGGCATCGATATCCGCGACGGGCAGCAGCTGGAATGCATCACCTGCGCGCTGTGCATCGATGCCTGCGATGACGTGATGGAAAAAATCGGCAAGCCGCGCGGCCTGATCGACTATCTCGCCCTGAGCGATGAACAGGCCGAGCGCGACGGCAATCCTCCGAAGCCGATCTTCAAGCATATCCTGCGGACACGCACGATCCTCTACACGGCGCTGTGGTCGCTGATCGGCGTCGGGCTTGTATTCGCGCTTTTCATCCGGGCCGAGATCGACCTGACCGTGGCGCCTGTGCGCAACCCGACCTTCGTGACGCTCAGCGACGGCTCGATCCGCAACATCTACGACATCCGCCTGCGCAACAAATACGGCGAGGACCGCCGGTTCCACATGTCGCTGACCTCCGACCAGCTGCTGCGCATCGAGCTGCAGGGCACGCTGGAGCGCAGCGTGATCGTGCCCGCGGACTCGACCCTGCTGCAGCGGGTTTACGTGACGGCGCGTCCGCAAGACCCCGCCGCGGCGCTCGACCGCACCGATCTGCGGATCTGGGTGGAGGACCGGACCTCGCTGGAACGCGCAAGCGCGGCGACTGTCTTTAACGGAAAGGTATCGCAATGACCGAACGCAAGCTGACAGGATGGCATGTTCTGACGATCATCGGGACCGGCTTTGCCATCATCATCGGGGTAAACCTGACGCTGGCTTATAACGCCGTCGCCACCTTCCCCGGGCTGGAAACCAAGAACTCCTATGTCGCGAGCCAGAGCTTCGATGCCGACCGCGCCGCTCAGGACGCTTTGCGCTGGACAGTCACGGCACAGGTCGCAGATGGCACGCTGGTCGTCGAGATTACCGGCGAAGACGGACGGCCCGTTCAGGCCGCAACCATCGCGGCGACACTGGGCCGCTCCACCCATACCGGCGATGACCAGAACCCGGCATTCGAATGGTCGGGAAGCCGGTTCGTTGCCCCTGCCGAACTGGCACCGGGCTACTGGAACCTGCGCCTTGTCATGACCGCCGACAACGGCACCAAGTTTCGCCGCCGTATCCCGCTGACCATCAGGGAGAACACATGAGCCTCGCTGAAACACCCAGCGCCGGCGCCTGCCCCGGCTGCACGGCCCTGCCCGAGACGGCCAAGCAATCCGCCCGGAAAGCCGGCGCAACACAAAGCCTCGAGCTGTCCCTGCCGGGCATTCATTGTGCGGGCTGTATTGCCGCGGTCGAACGCGGGCTCCTGAAGCTGCCGGACGTGCGCGCGGCACGGGTCAATCTCAGCCAGAAACGCGTGCGCATCGACACCAGCGAAGAGGTCGCGCCCGAAACGCTGATCGATCATCTGGCCGGGCTCGGCTACGAGGCGCGCCATCTCGACAGCGATCTTCTGGGCCCGCGCACCGATCAGACCGGGCGTGACCTGATGATGCGTCTGGCCGTCGCGGGCTTTGCCATGATGAACGTCATGCTGCTCTCGGTCGCCGTCTGGTCCGGGGCTGCCGACGCCACCCGCGACCTGTTTCACTGGATCTCGGCCACGATTGCCCTGCCGACAATCGCATTCTCCGCGCAGCCATTCTTCCGCAACGCCATGTCGGCGCTCAAGGCCATGCGGCTCAACATGGATGTGCCGATCTCGCTGGCCATCATTCTGGCGGGCGGCATGTCAGTTTACGAGACGGCTGCGGGCGGGCACCACGCCTATTTCGACGCGGCCTTGTCGCTGACCTTCTTCCTGCTGATCGGTCGCTACCTCGATCACCGCAGCCGTGCCGCGGCGCGGTCGGCCGCAGCCCAGCTTGCGGCGCTGGAAGTGCCGCGTGTGATCCGCCTGACAGACGGGCGCCGCGAGACGGTCAACCTGTCCGAGGTCGCGGTCGGTGATGTTGTCGCCGTTCTGCCGGGGGGGCGCATTCCGGTGGACGGGATCATCACCGAGGGCACAAGCGATATCGACCGCTCCCTTCTGACCGGCGAAAGCCTGCCCGAGCATGTCACGACCGCTGACGCGGTCAGCGCGGGTGAGTTGAACCTCAGCGGCCCCCTGACCTTGCGGGCCACGGCGGTCGGCGCGGATACAACCCTGCGCCGCATGGCCACGATGATCGACGCGGCGGAATCCTCGCGCAACCGCTACACGGCTCTGGCCGACCGCGCTGCGGCAATCTACGCGCCGGCGGTGCATCTGCTGGCCCTCGTGGCCTTCATCGGCTGGCTGCTGGCCTCCGGCGATGTCCGGCTGTCGCTCAACATCGCGATCGCGGTCCTGATCATCACCTGCCCCTGCGCGCTGGGGCTTGCGGTGCCCGCTGTGGCCACCGCCGCCGCCGGCCGGCTGTTTCGCAACGGCATGCTGGTCAAGGACGGCACCGCGCTCGAGCGGCTGAGCGAGGTCGATACGATTGTATTCGACAAGACCGGCACCCTGACCGAAAGCACGCTGATCGTCGACCGGCTGGACGGCATCAAGGCCGAGCACCTGTCGATCGCGGCGGCGCTGGCGCAGGCCTCAAGCCATCCGGTGGCCCGTGCCATTGCCGAAGGGCTGGCCGCCGAAGGCATCCCGCCCGCACGGGTCGAAAACATCACCGAAGTGCCCGGGCACGGCACCGAGGGCAGCTTCAACGGGGAGACGGTTCGCCTCGGATCCCCGGAATGGGCCGGCGCATCCGAGGCCGCATCCCAAGCCACCGGGGCCGGCAGCCTCCTGCAACTCCCCGACGCGACATCCGTCTTCCTCGGCCTCGACAGCAAATTGCGCCCCGGCGCGGAGGACGCCCTGCAGGCCCTGGCCCGGCGCGGCTACCAGATCCACCTGATCTCCGGCGACCGCAGCGAAATCACCCAAGCCGTGGCCTGCAAGCTCGGGATCTCGGATGTGCATGCGAATATGCGCCCCGATGCCAAGATCGGGTTCGTCAAGGATCTCACCGCGGCAGGACGCAAGGTTCTGATGGTGGGCGACGGGCTCAACGACACCGGCGCATTGGCCGCGGCCTATGCCTCGGTCTCGCCGGCATCGGCTGCGGATGCGTCGCGCACGGCGTCAGACGTGGTGCTCTTGCATGACAGCCTCGCGCCGCTGAGCGATCTTCTGGACACATCGCAATCCGCACGCCGGCGGGTGCTCGAGAATTTCTCGATTGCAGCCGGCTATAACGCCATCGCCATCCCGGTCGCTCTGGCAGGCTTTGCGACACCGCTTGCGGCTGCCATTGCAATGTCGGCATCATCGATAACAGTCCTGCTGAACGCGCTGCGGGTCCGCGGCAGGTTGCGGGGCGCGACCGGAGAAAACGCATGAACGTTCTGGTCTACCTGATCCCCGCCTCGCTCACCCTCGGCGCTCTGGGCCTTCTGGCCTTCGTCTGGAGCCTGCGCGCCAACCAGTATGACGATCTCGAGGGCGACGCGCACCGCATTCTGATGAATGACGAATTCCCGCGCGATGATGATCTGGATCAAGGACGCGCGGACAGCCGGCCAGAATAATACGGCCATGATGACCTTTGACGCATTGCAAGGCACAGGCCTTTTTCAGGCCCGCCTGCCCCGCTACACCAGCTACCCGACCGCACCGATTTTCTCGGACGCAACGCGCGCGGAGTTTCAGGCCCGCTGTCTTGAGGCGCTCGATCCCAACGAGCCCGTCTCCGTCTATATCCACATCCCCTTTTGTGAGCGGCTCTGCTGGTTTTGCGCCTGCCGCACACAGGGCGTGCGCAGCTCCGGCCCGGTCGAAAGCTACCTCGGCACCCTGCTGGACGAGCTGAAGCTGATCCGGACGCATCTGCCGAAGGGCCTGAAAATGGGAAAGCTGCACTGGGGCGGCGGAACACCGACCATCCTCAGTCCCGACATGATCGAGACCCTGTCCAAGGCCGTGTTCGACGTGTTTCCGACATCGCCCGATTTCGAATTCTCGGTCGAGATCGACCCGACCCTTGTCGACGAGGACAAGATCGCCGCGCTGGCCGCCGCAGGCATGGCGCGCGCCAGCATCGGTGTGCAGGACTTCGCCACCCACGTGCAGGAGGCAATCGGGCGCGAGCAATCTTTTGACGTCACCCGCGACTGCGTCCGCGCCTTGCGCGCCGCCGGTGTCACATCGCTGAACCTCGATCTGGTCTACGGGCTTCCCGGCCAGACCCTGTCTAGCCTGCAGGCCACGCTCAAGAAGGTCGACCAGCTTGAGCCGGACCGGATCGCGCTTTTCGGATATGCCCATGTCCCGCAAATGGCCAAGCGCCAGCGGCTGATCCCCGAGAAGCTCCTGCCCGACGACCGCGCCCGTTTCGAGCTTTTCGGCATGGCCTCCAACCATTTCCGCGACAGCGGGATGCGCGCCATCGGCATCGATCATTTCGCCAAACCCGAGGACAGCCTGTGCAAGGCGGCAGAGGCCCGTACCCTGCGGCGGAACTTTCAGGGCTACACCACCGACCGCTGCCCGACCCTGATCGGGATCGGGGCGTCGTCCATCTCGAAATTCGCGCAAGGCTACGTCCAGAACGAGCCGCATACCGGCCGCTACAACACCGCGGTCCGCGCGGGCCAGTTGGCGGGTGTCAAAGGGCACGAGATGACCGAAGAAGACAATCTGCGCGGGCGCATCATCGAGATGCTGATGTGTGATTTCGAGATTGATCTCGACGCGCTGCAGAGCCAGTTCGGATCGCTCCAGACCGTGCGCAAGGAGATGCTCGACATCCGTTCACGCTTCTGGCCGCATCTGGAAGTGACCGCGAAATCGATCCGGCTGCGCGAAGGCTCGGAGCCTCTGGTCCGACTGATCGCCAACGCGTTCGATGCGCATCGCAAACCCGACGCGCTCTACTCGAAAGTCTCCTGAAGCGCGGGGGCGCATCGGCGTCCAAATCGCCGCGCGGATCCGCGCGAGTTGAAACGCTGCGGGCAGTTCACCCTATACATTTGCCGCAATACCCCTTAGGCGCAGGGTCTGCCCCGCAACCAGCCGGGGCAAATGCAGCGTTCGGAGATCCTCACCGCCCAAACGTTCCCGCGGTGCATGACCCGAAACGCAGACCAGCAAGAAGACCCGACCAGACATGATCCAGACACTTTCCGAAGCGCTCGAACGTCAGGGCTATACGACCCTGACCCCTGTTCAGGAGGCCGTGACCGAGCCCGAACTGGAGCAATGCGACCTTCTCGTATCCGCCCAGACAGGCTCCGGCAAAACCGTCGGCTTCGGTCTCGCCATCGCGCCAACGCTTCTGGGAGAGGCCCAGCATCTGGGGCAGGCCGCAGCCCCGCTGGCTTTGATCATCGCCCCCACACGCGAGCTGGCCCTGCAGGTCCGGCGCGAGCTGACCTGGCTTTATGAGAATGCCGGGGCGCGGGTGACGTCCTGCGTGGGAGGCATGGATATGCGCGACGAACGCCGCGCGCTTGAGCGCGGGGCCCATATCGTTGTGGCGACCCCGGGGCGGCTGCGGGACCATATCCAGCGCGGCTCGCTTGATATGAGTGACCTGCGGGCTGTTGTTCTCGACGAAGCTGACGAGATGCTCGATCTCGGGTTCCGCGAGGATCTGGAATTCATCCTCAGCGAGGCCCCCGAGAGCCGCCGGACCCTGATGTTCTCGGCCACCGTGCCGCGGGCCATCGCATCGCTGGCCGCAAGCTACCAGAAAGACGCGATCCGGATCACCACCACGGCGGAAACCTCGCAACACGCGGACATCGAATACCGCGCGCTGAACGTCGACGCCCGTGACACCGAGAACGCGATCATCAATGTCCTGCGCTTCTACGAGGCCAAGAACGCGATCGTGTTCTGCAACACCCGCGCCATGGTTAACCGGCTGACCACGCGGTTCACCAACCGCGGTTTCTCGGTCGTGGCCTTGTCGGGCGAGCTGACCCAGAGCGAGCGGTCCCACGCGTTGCAGGCGATGCGGGACGGGCGCGCGCGGGTCTGCGTGGCCACCGATGTGGCCGCACGCGGGATCGACCTGCCCAATCTCGAACTGGTGATCCACGCGGATCTGCCCTCGAGCCCGGACACGCTGCTGCACCGGTCGGGCCGCACCGGACGGGCCGGGCGCAAGGGGGTCAGTGCGCTGATCGTGCCCGCAAAGGCACGGCGCAAGGCCGAGCGCCTGCTCAAGATCGCCAAGCTGACCGCGACATGGGCGAACCCGCCCTCCGCACAAGAGGTTCTGGAACGCGACGAAGCCCGCATTCTGGGCGACGAGAGCTGGACCCAGCCCGTGCGCGACGAGGAACGCGGGTTCATCGACCAGTTGACGGAGCGCTTCAGCGCCCAGCAACTGGCCGCGGCCTATATGCGCCTGCGGGCCGCGAACCACTCCGCCCCCGAAGAACTGGCCCGCCCCTCCGACAAGCCCGAGCCGCGCCCGCGGGAGGCATTTGGCCCCGGCGTCTGGTTCTCGGTCTCAGCCGGTCGCAACAGGAATGTCGAGCCGCGGTGGCTGCTGCCGCTGCTGTGCCGGATGGGTGACATCTCGAAGGACGATATCGGTGCGATCCGGATCCAGCCGGACGAGACCTATGTCGAGATCCTCGAAACAAGCGCAGCGGGCTTCGTCGCGGCGCTCGGCCCCGATCTGGCGCTGGAAGACGGAATGCGCGTCAGCCAGCTGGAGAAGGCCCCCGACTTGGCGCGCCGCGATACCGGCAAACCGGCAGGCCCCGCCAAAAAGCCCCATCGCGGCGGACCCGATCGCAAACGGGCTTACGGCAAAGACAGCAGGCCTGCGCCCAAGCCGGACCAGAAACCGTTCCCGAAAAAGGAACGCAAACCGACGATCGCCGAGCCCTACAAGGCCAAGCCGCCTGCTGAAAAACCAGCCAAGCCAAAACCCGCCCCCGCGCGCAATGCACAGGCCAAGGCCGCCGAAAAGCAAGGCAAGCCAGAGCGCAAGGCCGCGCCAAAACGGCCCGCGGGCAATGCGGCCGATCCCTCGCAGCGCGTCGGGCCGGGCGGCAAGCCGGGCCGCAAGCCGGGCAAAGGAGCATCGCACAAGCCCCGCGCCGGAAAAACCGGGGCCGCCAAACCAAAGTACAAATCCAAGGGCGATAGCGAGGGCGGCAGACCGGCCTCACGGGGCAAGCCGCGCTTTGCCAAGGGCGGCGACGCGGTTCCAAGACGTGGCAAGGGGAAGCCCGCACGCTAGAGACTGCGGCGGGAAAGTCCGGTCAGCTATAACCCGGAAGCGGCAGCACAACATTGCGGCTGCTGGCGGATACGCGGGGCTTGCCCATCCGGTCGGTGAGTTCATCCAGAGCAAAGCCCAGATCCCGGCAGGCACAGACCGCACGGTCCGTGGCGCTGTTGATCAGCATCAGCCGGTCATCCTGAAATTCAAGGTGAAAGCCTTTGTCGGCCAGATTGTCCAGAAGCGAGACCCAGCTCGCCGAATTCGCAAACTCGGCATGGACATGACATCTCAGAAGCAGCGCGGTTTCGGGATCCATCTGGATCTCTCCGCTGTGCGGGTGCGCGGCACTCCAGATCGTGTGCTGGGCCTGCCGATCGCCAATTTTTCCGTCTGATCTGTTCATAGTGACCTCGCGCCTCAAGGACAGCGTCACAGGTCAGGCTAGAGCGCGATTGTGGTCGGATCAGGAAGGCGAAAAGGTCATTCTGCGGCGAAATCCGCACAATTCCGCCCTGCTCGGGCGCCCGCGTCAGCCGTTCACTGAGGCACCGGAAGCTGGCTCTGGCCACTGGCATCAAGGGCCTCGCGCACGAACCCCTCGGCGATGGCCCGGGCTACGAAACGGTCGAGTTCCGGCGCCAGCTCGGCCCGCCCGCCCGGCACGACCATGGCCTGTTCAATGGCCTTGAAACGCCCGGGCAGGATGCGAAACGCCGGGTCGTCTCCATACGCGCGCTCAAGGCTCTGGCGCACGCCTGCGACCATATCCGCCTCCCCGTCACGGAACCGCGCCATCGCGTCTTTGGGACTGTCCGCGCGCACCAGTTCCGCATGTTCGATCACCGCGCTCAGATAAAGATCATAGGCCGCCCCGCGCGCCACCATCAGCTTTCGCCCGGGCTGGTCGGCCTCTTCGACATCCTGAAACGGGCTGTCGGCGCGCACCGCATAGGTGCCCTCGATCTGCACATAGGGACGGGTGTAGGTGACCTGCTCGGCGCGGATCGGGTCGATTGCCATGAAGGCCACGTCCCAGATGTCGTGCGCCGCGCCTTCAAACGACTTGCGCGCACTGTCGTAGCGCTGCATCTCGAGCTCGACGCCAAGCTCCTGCGCCAGCCGCCGTGCAAGGGCCGGGCTGACCCCGTGCAGTTCGCCATCGTGTTCCTGAACCAACGCCCGGTTGCCCAGATTCATCGCCGCGCGCAACTTTCCCTTGGAGGCGAGATCTTTCAGGGCAGGCTGGGTCATGGGTTTTCTCCGCAGGGTCTGGTGTTGGCTTTGACCCCTGTCTTAGGGCATCGCTGCGGCGCGGTCTATCGCCAACAAAACCCCCCGCCACGCCGGTGGACAAGCCGCCCCTCGCCCTGTCAGATAGGCCGAAACGCCGCGCACCAAAGCGCATCCCGCGCAAGGACAGGGCATCAGGAGAGCCGACACATGACCTCTGACATCACTTTCATCGGGTTCGGAGAGGCTGCCAGTGCAATCGTCAGCGGCTGGGACGCCACACGCGATATCCGCAGCTATGACATCAAGACCGATGCGCCGGAGACCGCCCAATCCCAGCAGGACCGGTTTGCCGCCTTCGGGGTCACGGGCTGCCAGAGCAGCGCGCAAGCGGTGTCAGGCGCGCGGCTGGTATTCTCCACAGCCACGGCCGATCAGGCGGTCGTGACGGCGCGAACCGCTGCCCCGCATCTCGCGCCCGGCACCTTCTGGTTCGATCTCAATTCCTGTGCCCCGTCGTCCAAGCGCGAAGCCGCGGCACTGCTTGCTGCGCGCGACGTGCGCTATGTCGATGTGGCGGTCATGGCGCCGATCCATCCGAAAAAGAACATGACCCCGCTGCTGGTCAGCGGCCCCCATGCGCAGGAGGCCCACGCGATCCTCACAGGCTTGCCGATGGCGCCCACCATCGTGGAGGGACCGGTCGGCGCGGCCTCCTCGATCAAGATGATCCGCTCGGTGATGGTCAAGGGCATGGAGGCGCTGACGGCCGAATGCTGTCTCGCCGCCCGTGCGGCGGGTGTGGAGGAGGCCGTTCTGGCCTCGCTGGCGGGCAGCAATCCGGCGATGAACTGGCCGGAACAGGCCGCTTACAATTTCGAGCGGGTGATGCAGCACGGCATCCGGCGCGCGGCCGAGATGCGCGAAGTCGTCAAAACGCTCGAGGATCTCGACCTGCCCGCGGATATGGCCCGGGCCACGGTCGCGTGGCAAAGCCGGATCGGTGGGCTCGGGGTGACGGCAGACGAAGATGCCACCTATGGCGATCTGGCGGACGTGCTGCTGCCGCATATCGCGGGCAAGAGCTAGCCGAGATCGGCCGCCAACTTGTCGGCAAAGTCCGCCGTACCGCAGGTGCCGCCGAGATCCGCGGTTCTGCGGGCCGGATCCGAAATGGCCCGCTCCAGCGCGGCATCGATCGCAGCGGCCGCCCGGGACAGGGACGGGTCGTCGCGCCGCTCTGCCAACCAGTCAAGCAGCATCGCCGCCGAGCCGATCAGCGATGCGGGGTTGGCCAGATCACGTCCGGCAATATCAGGCGCCGAGCCGTGCTGGGCCTGCGCCATGGCATGATCGGTCCCCGCATTGAGCGAGGCCGCCAGCCCGAGACTGCCGGAAAGCTCCGACGCCAGATCGGACAGGATATCGCCATACATGTTGGTGGTGACGATCACGTCATAGCGCGACGCATCGCGCACAAGCTGCGCGGCCATCGCGTCCACCAGAACCTCGTCGTAGGCAAGCTGGGGATAACGGGCAGCCACCTTGCGGACTTCTTCCAGAAACAACCCGTCCGACAAACGCAGCACATTCGCCTTGTGAACCGCCGTGACGTGTCGGGCTTCCCGCGTTGCCGCCAGTTTGAAGGCCTCTTCGGCGATGCGGCGGCAGGCCGCGCGGGTGATCTTGCGAATGGCCAGCGCCATATCGCCATCGGGCATGATTTCACCGGGGCCCGAGGCCATGTTCCGGTCGGCGTAGAAGCCTTCGGTGTTTTCCCGCACCACGACCAGATCAAACGCGGTCCCGCAGGGCGGAACAAGACCCGGGCGGGTCACGGCGGGGCGGATATTTGCAAACAGGTCCAACCGCTTGCGCAGCACGCCCGAGGGGTTCAACCCGCCTTCGGCGACCGGAGGATACGCGTTATGCGACACCGGCCCCAGCACGATCCCGTCACAGCCGCGCGCCGCCACGATCACCGCGTCGGGGATCGTTGTGCCCGACGCTGCAAGCGCATCGAACCCGATCTCAGCCTCATCGAAAACCAGATCGAGCTCAAACCGCGCGGCAGCCGCGGCCAGAACCTTGCGGGTTGCCGCGACGATCTCCGGTCCGATCCCGTCGCCCGGCAGGCACAGCAGTGTGACCGGCGGGGTGCTCATTTCGCACCCTGCTGCTGTGCATCGCGCACCAGTGCTGCGAGCCGGTAAAACCCGTGCACCATCTTGGAATAGGGCGTGAGCAGAAAGAGCGCGAGCACGCAGCCCAGATGCAGCGCCAGAAGTGCGGGCACAGCGCCCGTGCCCGTGGCCGCGTAAAGCACAAGCCCCGTCGCGCCGGTCGCGGTCAGCAGCAGCACGAAGGCCATCTCACCGCCCCAGAGCGCGGGCGCGCCGAGGTCCCGGTCCGCCTTGGTCTTCAGCCATGCCAGCCCCAGCCCCCCGATCACGAGAAGCAAGCCCCCCGGAACGCCCAGAAGCTTGGGCAGGGACAGCGGCCCGTAAGGTGCGGGCATGGCGAAGACGTAGTGCAGCAGCGTCCCTGCGCTGGTCGAGGCGAAACACAAAAGGAAGCCATACATGACGGCCTGATGGGCATGGCGCCGCGCATTCGAATACCGGTCACCCTTTTCGAAATTGCAGCCCTGCCCCTGCCCGCCCGAGAGGTTTTTCAACCGTCCCGCATCCTCAAAGGCCTGTCTCAGATGCGCGAACTTTACCGGCGCGCCGTCCACTTCGCGCCAATAGGCGCGCAAACCCACTGCGACGACCACGAGCGGAAACAGGAAAGCCGGCGTGAAGATCGCCACCATCGCCGCATGGCTCAGCGCAGCATAAAACCCTTCGCCGGAGGCCGGTTGCAGCACCTGAAGCGCCAGAAAGAGGGCACAAAGCGCCACCACGAGCGCGCCCGCCACAGCAACGCCGCTGCGCTGGAACACCCCCGCCAGATCCCCCGGCCAGGCAAAACGCTCCCAACTGTCCGCCCGGACCTCGGCCAGCGCCTTGGGCAGGTTGAGCGCGAACTCATGCGGCTCAGTATACTGGCAGGCGTAATAGCAACCCCGGCAGTTGTGGCAGAGATTGGCAAGCTGCGTCAGGTCTCCGTCCGAAAAGGCCCGCTGGCGGTGGATTGCCGGAAAGACCGAGCAATAGCCCTCGCAGTAGCGGCAGGAATTGCAGATCTCGACCTGCCGCCGCGCATCCTGGATCAGTGAAAGCTCTGGGGGTGTGTCAAGCGACATGGGTGCCGGCCTCCTGTCCTGCAATACGTCCGAAAACTGTTCCGATGGTCATGCCGAACCCGGCAAGGTAGCCCTGTCCGAGAATACTGCCCGCCATGATCTCGCCTGCGGCCCAGACATTCTCCAGACGTCCGTCGCGGCCCGTCACGCGGGCGGTCTCGTCGACCTTCAGCCCCAGATAGGTGAAGGTCACACCGGTCCGAAGCGAGTAGCCGTAGAAGGGCGGTTCCTGAATGGGGCGTGCCCAGTTGGTCTTGGTGGGCGTTACGCCCTCGGTGGCCAGACCATCCAGCTCCGTCGGCTTGAAATCTCCTTCGCGGCAGGCGGCATTGAAGGCCTCCACGGTCTCTTTGAGTTTGCTGCCGGAAATGCCCAGCTTCTGGCCCAGACCCTCGATCGTGTCGGCCTGCTCGGGCGGATAGACAGACGGCATGAACAGATCGATGCTCTTGGAATCAATGATGGAATAGGCGACCTGATCGGGCTGGCCCGCCACCAGCCGCCCCCAGATCGCGTAGCGCTTCGGCCAGACATCCTCGCCCTCGTCATAGAAGCGTTCGCCATCGCGGTTGACGACGATCGAGAACGGAACGCAATCGAGCCGCGTGACAATGCCGCCATCGAATTTCGGCGCGCGCCCGTCAATGGCAACGGCGTGGCACTGCGTGGGGTCCCCGACGCTCTCGACCCCCTGATCGAGCATGTCCTTGAGGACGACCCCCTTGTTGTAAGGCGTGCCGCGGATCAGGAAGTTCCGCGCCGCAGGCCCCCAGGCCCGCGCCAGCCAGTCGATATCGGCCTGAAACCCGCCGGAGGCCAGCACAACCGCGCGTCCGGCGATCCGGAACGGCTTGCCTGCGGCCTCGCCCTGAACCGCTTCGAACCGCCCTTCGGCAATCTCGACATGTTTGACTTGCGCCTCGTAGAGCACGGTCACGCCAAGATCCTCGGCCGTATTGTAATAGGCGTTCACAAGCGCCTTGCCGCCGCCCAGAAAGAACGCGTTTGTCCGGCCCAGCGACAGCGTGCCCGACAGGGAGGGCTGGAACCGCACACCATGTGCTTCCATCCACGGCAGGCAGGCCTCGGAAGAGCGGATCGCCATGCGCGCCAGCGGCTCGTCGGTCTCGCCCTTGGTGACGCGGAGCAGATCATCGAAATATTCGTCTTCCTCGTAGCTGTCGACCAGAACGGACAGCGGGGCGCGATGCATGCAGCGGAAATTGCGCGTGTGGCGCGAATTGCCGCCCCGGTAGATCTTCGGCGCGCCCTCTAAAATGATGACCCGCGCGCCGGCTTCCGCCGCCTCGATCGCCGCGCATAGCGCCGCGTTGCCACCGCCGACCACAACGACATCCCATGTCACCTTCGCACTCTCTTCAGCGTTCATCTTCCCGTCATCCCGTCTTGTCAGGTTGCGTCATATACGACCGGGTCACCGGCCAGCGGACGCGCCCGGAACTGGCGCAGCCGGACCCTCTGGGCGGCCTCGATATGGCTGCGCATGGCGGCATCCGCGCGCTGCTCGTCGCCCTCGCGAATCGCGTCCAGAACCTCGCCATGCTCCTGCAGGGCCTCATGGGCGCGGTCCGATTCTTCCATCGTGCTGGGCCCGAGGATCATCAGCGTCTTCTCCAGCGCCTCGACCGAGCGCGACAGAAACCGGTTCTTCGCCGCATTCAGCATCGTGTGGTGGAACTGCCGGTTTAGGTCCGACATCAGGCGCGGATCCCCGGTGCTGCGGGCCATCTCTTCGCTGATCGCTTCCAGCTCGGCAATCTCGACCGGCGCAGCGGTGCGCGCGGTGAGCCGTGCGGCAGTGCCCTCAAGCACGGCGCGCATCTCGTAAAGCTCTGTGACTTCAGAATAATCAAGCGACCGGATGACCGCACCCACACGTGGGATATGAACCACGAGCCCATCGGCCTCGAGCTGCCGGATCGCCTCGCGCACCGGCGTCCGGCTGATCCCCAGCCGCGTCGCGATCTCGGTTTCGGTCAGGCGCTGGCGGGGGCGCAACGCCCCGGTTCTGATATCCTCGATCAGTCGCCCATAGGTGTCCTGCCCTTGCGATCTATCAGCTTGTTTTTTCACATCTTTGGTCAAAGAAGCACCATCCTTGCATATTGCATCCAGATGTATACGTTTGGATGCAATACAAATCAATAACCAGAATCGCGATGCCCGAGACCTCCTCGAAGTCACATGATGTGCTGCGGCGCCGGTTGGGCACGCTTGCGCTGGCCAGCTTTGGCGTGGCCGTCTTCTGGGCCCTGAACATGCCCCTGCCCTTCCTGTTCGGGCCGATGCTGGCCTGTTTGCTGGCCGCGCTTCTGGGCTTCCGGCTCAAGGGCATGGGGCAGGTCGCCGCGGCCGCCCGCACGATCCTCGGAGTTGCCGTGGGCGCCTCGGTGACGCCCGAACTGGTCGGACAATTGCCGCAGATGGCTTTCTCGGTCGCGCTGATCCCGATCTATGTCGCGGTGATCGGGCTGATCGGGGTGCCGTTTTTCTCGAAGATCTGCGGCTTCGATCCCGTCACGTCCTATTACGCCGCGATGCCGGGCGGTCTGCAGGACATGGTCGTCTTCGGACAGGAAGCGGGCGCGGACGTGCGCGCACTCTCCCTGATCCACGCGACCCGTGTCCTGATCATCATGACGCTTGCCCCGATCATCCTGACGCAGGGGTTCGAGGTTCCGCTGACCAACCCGATCGGCGCGCCCGCCGCCGAGATACCGCTATCGGAATTGCTGCTGATGGTGGCCGCGGCACTGATCGGCTGGAAGGGCGGCGTGCGGATCGGCCTGTTCGGCGCGTCCATCATCGGCCCCCTGATCCTCACCGCGATCCTGTCGCTGTCGGGCTTCATCCACTTCCGCCCGCCCTCCGAGGCGATCCTGACCGCGCAATACTTCATCGGCCTCGGGATCGGCGTCGGCTATGTCGGCGTGACGCTGGCGGAACTGCGCAAGGATGTGCTGGCAGGGATCGTGTTCGTCTTCATCCTTGCCGCCCTCGCCGCCATCTTCACCGAGATCGTGGTCCTGCTGGGCCTCGCCAACTCGGTGGAGGGATTCCTCGCCTTCGCCCCCGGAGGTCAGGCGGAAATGACCGTTCTGGCCATCGTCGCGGGGGCGGATCTGGGCTTTGTGATCGTGCACCACCTTGTGCGGGTCACATTGGTCATCACAGGCGCGCCGATCGTGGCCAAGGCGATGCGGATCCGGCAGACGCGTGACCAGAGCGACCCGCCGCGCTAGATAGCTGCGCAGGATTCGAGACAACCGCCAAACCGAGAGATGACCATGAGTTTTACCACGCGCCCCGAAATTCAGGGCACCTTCGGTGTCGCCACCTCCACCCACTGGATCGCAACCGCCGTGGGCATGGGCATTCTCGAGCGCGGCGGCAACGCGTTTGACGCCGCCGTGGCAATGGGCTTCACCCTGCATATCGTAGAGCCGCATCTCAACGGCCCGATGGGCGACATGCCGGCGCTTATCTGTCCCGCGGGGGCCGAGGCCCCGACCGTGATCTGCGGTCAGGGCGTGACGCCGGCGGCCGCCACCATCGAACATTACCGCAGCGTCGGGCTCGACCTGATCCCCGGCTCGGGCCTGCTGGCCTCCGTTGTGCCCGGGGCCTTCGGCGCCTGGATGCTGATGCTGCGCGATCACGGCACGATGAGCATTCGCGACGTTCTGGAGCCCGCGATCTATTATGCCGAACACGGCCACCCGATGCTGGCCCGCGTCTCCAACACGATCGCGGATCTTGCCGGGTTCTTTCGCACCGAATGGCCCACGTCAGCCGAAATCTGGCTGCCCGATGACAAGGTGCCGGAGGCCGGAGCGCTGTTTCGCAACCCCGTGCTGGCCGCGACGTGGCGGCGTCTTCTGGACGAGGCCGAGAGCGCCAAGGGCCGCACCGCCCAGATCGATGCCGCGCATGATGCGTTCTACAAGGGGTTCATTGCCGAGGCGGTGGACAGCTACCTGCAGGACGCCTGCGTGATGGATGGCGCCGGAGACCGCCGCAAGGGCGTGCTGACCGGCGAGGATATGGCCAACTGGCAGGCCACCTATGAAGACCCGCTGAGCGTCGATTACGGCGACTGGACCGTGTGGAAATGCGGTGCATGGACCCAAGGGCCGACGCTCCTGCAATCCCTGCGCATTCTCGAGGGCACCGAGATCGGCGATCTCGACCCGACCGGCGCGGAGTTCGTGCATCTCGTCACCGAGACACTGAAACTCTCGCTGGCCGACCGCGAGGCCTATTACGGCGATCCGCGCCACTCGGACATCCCCGTGACGCAGCTTCTGTCGCGCGAACATGCAAGCCAGCGCCGCGCGCATCTCGGGCCCAAGGCGTCGCTGGCGCACCGTCCGGGCCGCATTGCCGGCTACGAGGCATGGGCCGAGGCCGCCATCGCCCGCACAAAGCGCGAAACCCCTTCAGGCACCGACCACCCCGCCGAAAAGAAAGGTGACACCGTCCATCTCGACGTGATCGACCGCTGGGGCAACATGGTCTCGGCCACGCCCTCGGGCGGCTGGCTGCAATCCTCTCCGGTCATTCCCGGGCTGGGCATGTCGCTCAACAGCCGCGCCCAGATGTTCTGGCTCACCGAGGGGCTGCCGACCTCGCTTGGGCCGGGCCGCAGGCCCCGCACCACGCTCTCGCCGTCCATGGCCGGACAGGGCGGGATCCCGAACATGCCATTCGGCACGCCAGGCGGAGACCAGCAGGACCAGTGGCAGCTGATCTTCTTCCTGCGCCATGTCCATTACGGGTTCAACCTGCAGGAAGCCATCGACGCGCCGCTGTTTCACACCGGTCACTTCCAGTCGTCCTTTTATCCCCGCGACATCAAGGACGGCTACCTGATGATTGAGCCGGCCTTCGGATCCGAGGTTCTCGACAGCCTGCGCGCCAAGGGGCACGGGGTCGATCCGTCCGAGCCTTGGGCCATCGGCCGCCTGACAGCGGCCAAACGCACGCCGGACGGCCTGCTGCGCGCCGCCGCAACGCCGCGCCTGATGCAAGCCTACGCCGCGGGGCGCTGAGGCACGGCCCGATTTTCCCGCGCCTTTCCTGCGCCTTGGCCAATAAATGCGATTGAAGCGACGGGCAGACCTGTGCCAGTGTCGACGTCGGGAGAACGAGGCACGGCCATAACGTCCCCGTTGGGGGCACTTGCCTGATCGCAGGCAATCATGGTCATGCTGCCGGAAATCTTCGTGAAATTAATATCATCAGGGAGGATGATCATGACGACCAAAACGAAACACGCGCGTTCTGCAGTCTGGGGCCTTGCCGCCGCGGGCCTGAGCGCACTGGGCTTCGCCGCGCCGGCCACTGCGGGCGGCCACGGTATCGATCTCACCGACAAAACGGTCGAGTTCGTCATTCCGTTCTCGGAATCCGGCGGCTCCGCAAAATGGGCCAACTTCTACGCACCGCTGCTGAGCGAAGCCCTGCCGGGCAACCCCACCGTGGTCGTGAAATACATGCCGGGTGCGGGCTCCACCAAGGGCGCCAACTGGTTCCAGGAGCAAAGCTACAACGACGGCACGCTGATCTTCGGATCCTCGGGCTCCACCCAGTTCCCCTACCTGCTGGGCGATCCGCGCGTGAAATACGAATATAACGACTGGAACGTGGTTCTTGCGTCCGGCACCGGCGGCGTCTCCTACCTGCCGCCCGATCTGGCCGGCATGATGGACGGGCTCGACGCCACGCCGCTGCAGAGCACCGATTTCATCTGGGGCTCGCAAGGCGCGACCCGTCTCGACCTCGTGGCCAACCTGGCCTGGGAAATGCTGGGCCTGAACGTTGAACCGGTCTTCGGCATCAAGGGCCGCGGTGACGGCCGCCTGATGTTTGAGCGTGGCGAAGCCAATATCGACTACCAGACCTCGCCCGCCTTCCTGAAGGCCGTGTCGCCACTGGTCGAGGAAGGCCTTGCCGTGCCGATGATGGCATGGGGCACTCTCGATGACGCCGGCAATATCGTGCGCGACCCGACTTTCCCGGACATGCCGACCTTCAAAGAAGTCTGCGATGCGACCCCTGCCTGCGAGACCAGCGGCGACAAGTGGGAAGCCTGGAAAGCGTTCTTCATCGCGGGCTTCCCGGCCCAGAAGATGGTGTTCCTGCCCAACGGTGCTTCGAACGATGCGATCGTGACCTATGACGCCGCGTTCAAGGCGATCCACGCACGGCCCGACTTTGCCGAACTGTCTGCAGCACGCCTGGGCGTTTACCCGCAGATGACCGGCGAAGCCGCGCAGAACACCCTCAAGCTCGGCACACAGGTCGCACCGGCGGCAAAGGCCTTCGTGCAGAACTGGCTGAGCGAGCGCTACGGCGTATCGCTGAAGTAATCCAAAGACCTGCGCCCCTCGCGCCACCGGCGCGGGGGGACCACCCTAAAATGAATTCCGAGGGACACCGGCCATGGATCTGTTAGCGACCGCGCTTCCGGCGCTGGGAGAAGCCTTTGCGCTGATCCTGCAACCCGAACAAATCATGTTCCTCATCCTCGGCGTCCTGCTCGGACTGTCCGTTGGCGTATTTCCGGGCCTTGGCGGGATCGCCGGACTGTCGCTGGTTCTGCCCTTCATGTTCGGGATGGATCCCGTCTCCGGCCTCGCGCTGATGGTCGGGCTGATCGCGGTCATTCCCACCTCCGACACATTCGCTTCGGTCCTGATGGGCATACCCGGCTCATCGGCCAGTCAGGCCACGGTGCTGGACGGCTTCCCGCTTGCCAAGAAGGGCGAGGCCGCGCGCGCACTGTCGGCCGCCTTCACGTCGTCGCTCTTTGGCGGGCTTCTGGGCGCAAGCGTGCTGACCTTCTTCATCCTGATCGCGCGGCCGCTGGTGCTGGCCTTCGGGTTGCCGGAAATGCTGATGATCACGATCCTGGGCCTCTCCATGGTCGCGATCCTCGCAGGCCGCCTGCCCCTCAAGGGCGTGGCAGCCGCGGGCCTCGGCCTGATGGTCGGCACGATCGGCGAGGCCGGCGCGGGTGGCAGCCTGCGCATGGCCACCTATGACATCCCCTACCTGATTGACGGCCTGACACTGGTGATCGTCGGTCTCGGCATTTTCGCAATTCCCGAAATCGTGGCCCTGCTGCGCCATGACCGCCCGATCTCCAGATCCGGCGGGCTTGGTGCAGGCTGGATGACCGGTGTGCGCGACTGGTTTGCCAATATCTGGCTGTCGATGCGCTGCTCGGTCATCGGCGTGATCGTGGGCGTGATCCCCGGTCTCGGCGGCTCCGTGGTGGACTGGATCGCCTATGGCCATACGGTCCAGTCGGCCAAGCACAAAGAGGATTTCGGCTCCGGCGACATCCGCGGCGTGATCGGGCCGGAAAGCTCCAACAACGCCAAGGAAGGCGGCGGCCTCGTGCCCACCCTGATCTTCGGCATCCCGGGCAGTGGCTCCATGGCGGTCTTTCTCGGCGGGCTTGCCCTGCTGGGCTATGACGCGGGGCCGCAGATGATCCGCAACGATCTCGACATCACCTACACGATCGTGTGGTCGCTGGCGCTGGCCAATGTCGTCGGCGCGGGCCTGTGCATCGTTCTGTCCGGCCCGATCTCGCGGCTGACCACGATCCGCTTCACGCTGCTCGCACCGTTCCTGTTCATGATGATCTCCTTTGCCGCGTTCCAGTCGCGCCAGTCTCTGGGCGATCTGGTCGCGCTCTTCGCGGTGGGCCTGCTTGGCATTTTCCTGCGCCGCTTCGACTGGTCGCGGCCCGCCTTCCTGATCGGTTTCGTGCTGTCCAATCAGGCCGAGAACTTCTCGAACATGGCCAATCAGGTGGCCGGCGCCAAATTCCGCCGTAGCTTCGAGGCAGGCTTTGACTACGTGGCCTCCCCGATCGTCCTGATCATCCTAGTCCTGACCGTCGCCTCGATCATCGTGGGTATTCGTCAGGCCAAGCAGATCCTGCCCGAAGGCAATGTGGAGACCGGAACCAAGCGCGCACCGCTGATCTTCCTTCTGGCTGTCACGGGCTACTTGATGGTGGCGTGGATCAACGCCATGAACATCAGCCTGATGAGCGACAAGATCTTCCCTGTGACCATCTCCTCGATCACGCTGATCTGCTGCCTGCTGCTGCTGATCCGCATGATGCGCTCACCGGAGACGAATGCGGTCTTTGCCGACCGTGAGGCGGGCGGCGTGGATGCCGAGGCCGATCACGGGCTCTGGGGGACATTGGCGTGGTTTGCCGCCCTGCTGGTCATGTCGGCCCTGCTGGGCTTCATCCTCGCGCTGGCCATCTTCTTCCTGCTGTTCTTCCGGTTCCGCGCCGGACTGGGCTGGGGCAAGGTCGTGCTGTTCTCGTCGGCGGGGATCGGGTTCATCTCGCTCATGGCCGGAACGCTCAACCGCGACTTCCCACCCGGCCTCCTGCAGGACCTCGTCAAACTGCCATGGCCGCTCGGATGACACAGACGCCGATCCCGTACCTGTTCATGCGCGGCGGCAGCTCGCGGGGGCCCTATTTCAACCGCGCCGACCTGCCGCAGGATCGCGAGACCCTGTCGGAGGTTCTGATGAGCGTGGTCGGGGCCGGCCATGACCGCAATATCGACGGCATCGGCGGTGGCGTCGCGGTAACGACGAAAGTCGCGATGCTCAGCAAGTCCGACCGTGACGATTGCGATATCGACTATTTCTTCGCGCAGGTTGGCGTGGAGGAACGGATCGTCGACTACCGGCCCACCTGCGGCAATATCCTCTCCGGGGTTGGCCCCGCCGCTATAGAGATGGGGCTGATGCCCGTGACCGGCGACGAGACCCGCGTGCGCATCCACGCCGTCAACACAGGCGCGCGGATCGAAGCGGTAGTGCAGACCCCCGATGGTCAGGTCACCTATGAAGGAGAGGCCGCCATCGACGGCGTGCCGGGCACGGCAGCCCCCGTCGGGCTGAACTTCCTTGACGTGGTGGGCACCTCCTGCGGCGCGCTGCTGCCCACGGGCAATCTGCGTGACACGATCGACGGGATCGAGGTCACCTGCATGGACGTGGCCATGCCAATCATGATCGCGCGGGCCGATGCATTCGGGCTGACCGGCTATGAGACGGTCGAAGAGCTGGACCAGAACCTCGCCTTTTACGAGCGGGCCGAGGCGATGCGCCTGAAAGCCGGCGAGATGATGGGGCTGGGCGATGTCACGAAATCGGTCATTCCGAAGATCGGGCTGCTTGCACCGGCACGGGAGGGCGGCACGGTCTGCGCGCGCTATTTCATGCCGTGGACCTGCCATCCGACGATGGCGGTGACCGGCTCGCAATGCCTTGCCTCCTGCGCCCTGACGCCGGGCACGGTGGCCGAAGGGCTCGTCAGCCCTGTCTCCGGCAACCCGGCCAAGGTCGTGGTAGAACACCCCGCGGGCGGCATCCTTGTCACGGTCGACTACGAGATCGGCGAGGACGGCTTCCAACTGAACTCCGCCGGCCTGATCCGGACCGCCCGCCTCATCGCACGGGGCGAATTGATGGTCCCTGCCGCGGCTTTCGAAAAATCCGCCTGATGGGCGCGCCCAAGACCTACGAGATCCTCGCGGAGGCCTTCCTGCAGGAAGGGGTGGAGACCTGTTTCGCGCTATTGGGCGACGCCAATATGAACTGGGCGACCCGTATGGCCGAGCGGGGCTGCCGGATGATCTACACCCGCCACGAACATTGCGCGGTTTCCGCTGCAATGTCCTTTGCCCGCGCCCGCAACGAGATCGGCGTGGCCACCGTGACCTGCGGGCCGGGGCTGACGCAGGTGCTGACCGCCCTGCCCGCCGCCGTGCGCGCCTCGATCCCGCTGGTGATCTTTGCCGGTGAGGCCCCCCTGAAAGCCAACTGGTACAATCAGGCCATCGATCAGGCCCCGTTCGTGACCGCCACCGGTGCGGCCTATCACAGCCTGCATCATCCCGAGCGCATGCCGCTGCAGATCCGTGATGCCTTTCTGCAAGCCGCGCGCGAAAGCCGTCCGGTGGTCCTTGGGATCCCGTTCGACCTGCAAAACCGGCCTTGGGACGGCGCGACCGACCTGCCCGAGCCCGCTCACAAGATCGCCCCGATACTGGCCCCCGTGCCGCCGAACGGCGACGACATCGCCCGCGCTGCCGACCGGATCGGACAGGCCGAACGGGTCGTCATCATGGCTGGCCGTGGCGCCTATCTCGCCGGAGCAGCAGCCGCCTGCCGCGCGCTGGCAGAGCGCTGCGACGGGCTTTTGTCCACGACCCTGCCCGCGCGCGGGCTGTTTCACGACGACCCGTTCAATATCGGCATCGCGGGCGGCTTCTCGACCGAAACCGCGCGGGACTGTTTCGCACAGGCCGATCTGGTCGTGGCGGTGGGCTGCAGCCTTGCCGCGCATAATTCCGACAGCGGCAAGCTTTTTCCCAACGCCCATGTGATTCAGATCGACCTGCACCCGGCTGCGGTCAGTCAGGGCCGCCACAGCGCGCACAGCCATGTGCGCGCCGATGCGCGGCTCGGGGTGGAAGCGCTGCTGGAACAGGTGCCGGCCCGCCCGCCGCAGCAGCGTTCCGATGCGCTGGCCGAGAAGATCCGCAGCGCGCCGGCTGACAGCACCGGATTTCAGATCACCCCCGGCCTGCTTGACCCGCGCGCGGTCGTCGCGGCCCTTGAAGACAACCTGCCGGCCGATTGGGAAATGGTGAACTCGTCCGGCCACTGCTCGTATTTCTTCGCGCAGATGCCGTCCCGTCCGGTCGAAAAGTTCCACACGATCCGCGAGTTCGGCGCGATCGGCAACGGCATCTCCTACGCCATGGGCGTCGCTGCGGCGCGCCCCGACCAGACGGTGGTTCTGTTCGACGGCGACGGCTCGCTTCTGATGCATGTTCAGGAGCTCGAGACGATCATCCGCCACGGGATGAACATCCTGATCTGCGTGCTCAATGACGGCGCGTATGGCTCCGAGATCCACAAATTGCGCGCCGATGGCCTGTCGGATGCGGGCGCGGTCTTCGGCCGGTCGGATCTTGCAAGCATCGCCCGCGGGTTCGGTGCAGCCGGGGCGCGGATTACCGATCTCGCCACGCTGCCGGACCAGATCGCCGCCTTCCAGGACACCGGCGGCGCCGCGATCTGGGACTTTCAGGTCTGCGATCAGGTTGCCTCCCCCGTGATCCGCCGCGCGCACCCGCCCAAGCCGATCTCCTGAGACGGGTTTCCGGACGGGTCGCCAGACAGGCCGGTCCCGCCCCGTCCCCCCCTTCCGGCGCAATTGATTTTGGTCAAAGGTCCATGATCCGAAGCCTTTAGGCTCTTCCGGGCATCTGAGCCCCGGGAGGAACCCCATGTTTATCCGCAAGAATACCGCTTTTCGCCACGCCGTGCTTGCCTGCCTCTTTCTCGGCACGGCGCAGGCCGCGGGCGCCTTTACCGCCTGTCAGGTCACCGATACCGGCGGCATTGACGACAACAGCTTCAACCAGACCGCCTGGAAAGGTGTGCTCGACGCCAAGGAGGCGTTCGGCATCGAAGGCCGGTTCCTCGAGTCGCAGGCCGAGACCGATTACGAGGCGAACCTGAACTCCCTGATCGAGGGCGACTGCGACCTGATCGTCACCGTGGGCTTTCTGCTGGGCGACGCGACCCAGAAGGCCGCGCTCGACAATCCCGACCAGCGCTTCTCGATCGTCGATTTCGCCTATGATCCGGTGGTGCCAAACATCCTCGGTCAGGTGTATTCCACCGACGAAGCCGCCTTTCTTGCGGGCTATCTGGCCGCGGGAATGAGCCAGACCAAGATCCTCGGCGTCTTCGGCGGGATCAACATTCCCCCCGTCACCATCTTCATGGACGGCTTCGTGCGGGGCGCAGAATATTACAACGCGCAAAAGGGCGAGAGCGTCTCGGTTCTGGGCTGGAACACCGAGAGCCGCGAGGGCCTGTTCACCAACAATTTCGACTCGCTCGATGACGGGCGGGCCTTCGCCCAGAACCTCTATGACGAGGGCGCCGATATCGTGCTGCCCGTCGCAGGCCCCGTCGGGCTGGGATCCGCCGCGCTGGCCGATGAACTGGGAACCGACCGCCTGAAGATCATCGGCGTGGACGCCGATCTCTACCTGACCGACCCCGAAAAGCGTCATGTCTACCTGACCTCGATCATGAAACGGATGGACGCCACCGTGCTCAAGACGATCGAAATGGCGATGAAGGACACGTTCGAGGGCGGTGTGTTGGTGGGCGCGCTGGCCAATGGCGGGGTCGATCTGGCTCCGTTTCATGACATGGACGCGCTGGTGCCCAAGAGCCTGAAATCCGAACTGGACGAGATCCGGGCCGGCATTATCGAGGGCCGCATCAAGGTTGCGCCCTGAAGCGCGCGGAGACAGCACACCATGCAGGTCGAACTCCGCGGCATCACCAAGCGATTTGGAGACGTTGTCGCCAATGACAGCATCGACCTGACCATCCGCGCGGGCGAGGTGCTGGGCCTTCTGGGCGAAAACGGTGCGGGCAAGTCGACGCTTATGAATGTGCTCTGCGGGCTCTACAGCCCGGACGCGGGCGAGATCCTGATCGACGGGAAACCGACCGTCTTCCGCGGCCCCGCCGACGCGATCCAGGCGGGGATCGGCATGGTCCATCAGCACTTCATGCTGGTGCCGGTTTTCAGCGTTACCGAGAACGTGGTGCTCGGGGTGGAGCCGACGGGGATGCTTGATCATCTCGACCTTGAAAAGGGGCGCAGAGAGGTCCGCGAGATCAACGAGGCCTATGGATTGCAGGTCGATCCCGATGGTCTCATCGAGACCCTGCCCGTGGGCGTCCAGCAGCGCGTCGAGATCATCAAGGTCCTGTTTCGCTCTGCCGATGTGCTGATCCTTGACGAGCCCACGGCGGTGCTCACGCCGCAGGAGGTCGAGGAGTTCTTCCAGATCGTGGATTACCTGCGCAACGCGGGCAAGGCGCTGGTTTTCATTACCCATAAACTCAACGAGATCCTCGAGATCTCCGACCGGATCAGCGTGTTACGGCGCGGCAGGATCGTCGGCGAAGGCGATCCCAAAAAGCTGACACGCCCGAAGCTGGCCGAGATGATGGTTGGCCGACCCGTGACGTTCGATGTCGCCAAGGCCCCCGCCGATCCGGGGCCGGTGGTCCTTGATGTGCAGGATCTCACGGTGCTGCGCGACAATGACGAGATCGCCGTCGATCATGTCAGCCTGTCCGTGCGCAGCGGCGAGATCGTGGGCATTGCCGGTGTTCAGGGCAACGGCCAGTCCGCCTTGATCGAGACGTTGACCGGATTGCGCCGCGCGGCTCACGGGCAGGTGCTCTTTGACGGACGCGACATCACCCGGAGCTCGGTGCGTAAACGCCACGCAATGGGCATCGCCCATATCCCCGAGGACCGCCAGCGCGCCGGGCTGATCGGGAAGTTCTCGGTGGCCGAGAACATGGTGCTGAACACCTATTACAGTTCGCGTTTCTCGACTGGGCCGCAGATCAACTGGCGCAATGTGCATCACAGCACGGCCCGCGCGGTGCAGGATTTCGACCTGCGCACGCCCTCGGTGTTCGAGCCGGTCGCGCATCTCTCCGGAGGCAATCAGCAAAAGCTTGTCGTGGCCCGGGAATTGTCACGCGACGCCCGCCTGATCATCGCGGGACAGCCGACGCGCGGTCTCGACGTGGGGTCGATCGAATATATCCACGAACGCCTGATCGAAAGCCGTGAGAAGGGCTGCGGTGTCCTGCTGATCTCGTCCGAGCTTGACGAGATCATGGCACTGGCCGACCGGATCCTCGTGATGTTCAAAGGCCAGGTGGTGGCCGAATACGACACCATGAAAGGCCCGGTGAACAAATCCAGCATCGGGCTCGCCATGGCGGGGGCCGCGCTATGACCCAGACCCCGCAGACCGAGGCCCTGCAAGCGCTCATCAAGGTGCGGCGCGGCGGGCGCGGCCATTTCGAAGATCTAGTCGTGGTTCCGATTTTCGCGGTGATCGTGGCGCTGGTGCTCGGAGCCCTCGTCATGCTGGCCACCAATGTGGAGCCCGCGCGGATCGCCCAGTCTTATGTGGCGCTGCTGGAAGGCTCCGTTGGATCGCTGAACGCGTTATCGGAGACCCTGACCGCGGCGGCCCCGCTGGTACTTGCGGGGCTCGGGCTGGCCTTGGGCTTCCGCGCCGGGCTTTTCAACATCGGCGCCGAGGGCCAGATCCTGATGGGCGGCATGGCGGCGGTCATCGTGGGGTTCAGCTTCACGGGCCTGTCCCCGTTCGCGCTGCTGCCGCTGTCAATTTTGGCAGGCGCGCTGGCAGGGGCTTTCTACGCCTCGATCGCAGGCGCGCTCAGGGCCGCCACCGGCGCCCATGAAGTGATCACCACGATCATGCTGAACCTGATCTCCTACCGGTTGCTCGACTACATGCTGCGCCTGCCTGCGATCCAGAAGGAAGGCCGCGCCGACCCGATCTCCAAATCGGTGCCGGAGGCGGCTGAACTGCCCCGCCTGCTGACCGCGCTTGACCCCAACCTGCGGGTGCATGCGGGTGTCTTTCTGGTGCTGATCGCGGTGGCGGTGGTGTACTGGATCCTGTTTCGCGCGAAGATCGGCTTCGAGTTCCGTGCCAGCGGCGAGAATGCCGAGGCCGCGCGGTTTGCCGGTATCCGCTCGGGCATCGTCATCGTGGCCGCCATGGCCACGGCGGGTGCGCTGGCGGGGCTTGCGGGGGCCAATCAGGTTCTGGGGGTTCTGGGCCGCGCGACACCGGGCTTTTCCGCCGGCATCGGCTTTGACGCGATCGCGGTCGCGCTTCTGGGACGCTCCCACCCCGTGGGCGTGCTGTTTGCCGGGCTCCTGTTCGGCGCGTTGGAGGCGGGCGGACGCCAGATGCAGGTGGATGCCGGTGTCAGCATCGACCTGATCGGGATCATTCAGGCCCTGATCATCGTGTTCATCGCGGCCCCGCTTCTGGTGCGCACGATCTTTCCCTGGGGCTTTCGCAAGACAACCGGACGGGAGGGCTAGCACGTCATGACCGCGACCGATCAGACGATTGCAGACGCCACCCCGCCGCGGATCGACACCGGCCGCAACCGGCAGGCCCGCATAAACGGGGTGATCCTGCTGGGGCTGGCAGCACTCGCGGCCCTGATCTTTGCGCCCGACAGTTCCGGCGTCGCCACGTTCCGGCTGTCGCGCCCCAACGACGTGTGGGCCCTGTCCGATCTGGCCGTGCCGGCGGAACTGTCCATCCAGATTGCCGCCGCCCTGCTGGCATTTCTGGGCGTGCGCCAGTTTCTCAGGGGTGGTGCACGGTGGACCTCCCTGTCGCTGGGCCTCGGCCTGCTTATCGCGGTCGCTGTTTTTCTTGTCTGGGCCACGGCGGGCAAGGCCTTCTCCCTCACGGGCATGTTGCAGGCCACACTGGTGCGCGCCATGCCCATCGCGCTCGGCGGGCTTGCGGGCGTGCTGTGCGAACGCGTGGCCGTGGTCAATATCGCCATTGAAGGCATGCTGCTGGCCGGCGCGTTTACCGGCGCGCTGGTGGGCTCGCTTCTGGGCGGCATCGGCGGGCTGGCTGCCGCGGTGGGCATCGGCGGCCTCTTCGGGTTCATCCTCGCGGCATTGGTCGTCACCTACCGGATGGACCAGATCATCGCGGGCGTGGTCATCAACCTCTTTGTGCTTGGCCTCACCTCTTATGTCAGTTCGCAGATCTTTCAGGAGCACCGTTTTCTCAACAACGCGCCGGTGTTTCGGGCGATCAAGATCCCCGTGCTCGGCGACATCCCCGTCATCGGGCCGGTGTTTTTTCAGCAAAATATCTTCGTCTACGGGGCCATCGTCATGGTGGTGGTGGCGACCTACTACCTGTTTCACACCCGCATGGGCCTGCGGGCCCGTGCCGTGGGCGAACACCCCCGCGCCGCCGACACGCTGGGCATCAATGTCTACCGGACCCGCTATATCAACGTGACGCTGGGCGGCATGGTGGCGGGCTTTGGCGGCGCGTGGTTCACGCTGGGCTCGGTCGGGCGCTTTGATGAAGGCATGACCGGCGGGCGCGGCTTCATCGGGCTGGCTGCGATGATCTTCGGGCGCTGGCACCCGGTGGGCGCCTTTTGTGCCGCGCTGGTCTTCGGCTTCGCGGATTCGCTGCAACAGAAGCTGGCCCTGCTGGGCGTCCCGATCCCCTCCGAGTTCCTTGCCATGGCGCCTTACGTGGCAACGATCATCGTGGTCGCGGGCCTCGTCGGGCGCGCCCGGCCGCCGGCCGCCGACGGCAAACCCTATGTCAAGGAATAGGCCCCCTCCGCTTGAGCTTGGCGCAGCCGAGGCCGTCCCGCCGAACCTTGGCGCCCTGTTCGAACGGCCGCCCCCCGACCAGACCGCCATAGAGCTTGTCGAAACCAGCAAGTCCTGGGTCTTTCTGACCCCGACCCTCGTCTACAAGGTGAAAAAGCCCGTGCGCGACGAGCTGCAGGACCTCACAAGCCTGCGCGCACGGCAGGACAACACCCTGACCGAGATCGATCTCAACCGGCGCCTCGCGCCGGAAATCTATCTCGGTGCGCAATGTATCTTCGAGGACCCCGAAGGCGCGATCAGCCTGCACGGGCCGGGACGCCCGCGCGACTGGATGGTCAAGATGCGGCGCCTGCCCGGGCACAGGATGCTGAGCTTCATGATCCGCAAATGCTACGGGGACGAGACCCTGCTGGGCACTTGGGTGGGCGAACTGGCCAGCACGCTGGTGGCGTTCTACAAGACCGCACCGCGCTCCCACCTTACCGGCCATGAATTGCTGAGCCTGCTGAAAGACCAGCAGAGATTATGCCGCAAGACCCTGCTGGATCCCCGATTTGCCCGCCACAGGCCACGGTTCGAAGCGGTGCTCAACAGGTTCGAGCGGGGCCTTCCGGCGCATCTGAACCTGCTGGCCGAGCGCGCAGAGCACGGCCGGATCCGCGAATGCCACGGCGACCTGCGTCCCGAACATATCTGCCTGCAAGACCCCCCGGTCATTTTCGACTGCCTCGAGTTCAACCGGAACCTGCGTCTTCTGGACCCGTTCAGCGAGGTCGTGTTTCTGGGTATGGAATGCGACCGTCTCGGTGCGCCATGGATCAAACCGCTGCTGATCGACGCGCTCAAACTGGGTTTGCAGGACCACCCGCCGCGCCGGCTTCTCCTGCAATACGAGGTGATCCACGCCTTGCTGCGCGCCCGTCTGTGCCTTGCACATCTGCTGGTGCCCCATCCCAGAACGCCGGAGAAATGGGAGCCGCTGGGCCTTGAATATTTCGCCATTGCCGAACGGCTCTGCGGGCTCAAACCACCGGCTTGACCTGTCTCAACGCGGACAGGCGCGAGGCTGCTAAACTCTCCGCGACACCGTTGAACCGGACCGCAAGAACGGAGCAGAGGCGCGATGATGGCTGATGACATGACACCCGACAATACGATGCAAGATGGCCCGATCCTGATGCAGGATCCCGAGATGCCACAGCCCACGGATCCCACGCCGAAACCCGGCATGCCGGAAAGCCCCCAACCCACGGATCCCGGCCCGGGGCCGGTCAGCCCCGAAGAGCCGCAGCCCGGCCCCTATCCCGAGTTTCCCGACCCCGATCTGCCCGCAGAGGACTGACCGCCCACGCCGCGCGGCCAAGCGCCTTCAAAGTTCCTCGAAATGCAGGTCATACTCCGGCGTGACCTCGAAAACCGTGCCCTGCGGCACAGCGTGCCACGCCTCTTCCTGGGTGATCGGCTCGGAAGCGATCTCGATCGCCTTGTACGGCGTTTTCGGATTGTGATGCACATGGGGTTTTTCACAGATCGGGCAGGTGAAGACGTGATCGCGGTGCAGGGTAAACAAGGTCCGGTTGTAGCAGGAACCAACCATGCGCTCGCCATCGGTAAGGATAACGTTGAGCCCGACGCGGGCCAGCGGATCAACCTCGTGGGACCAGTCGATGACCTGCCGCAACCCGCAGCGCACGGTCTCCAGAAGGCCGCGCTCGGGATGTTGCAGAAACAGGCTCATCAGGTAGCGGAAGACGTGCTCGCTATCGGTGCTGCCCCGGATCTCGACACGGTGCAGCGGGTCAATGTGATCGAGCATCTTCTCCCGCACGAAATCGAAATTCGGAACCGTCCCGTTATGGGCGAAGATCCACAATCCGTGATCGAACGGGTGGGTGTTCTCGAACGCCGTGCCCCCGACCGTGGCGCGCCGCACATGTGCCACCACCGTGCGGGCATAGATCCGCGCCGCCTTCTTGCTGAAATGCTCGCCATGAAAAGCCGCCCATGTCTGCTTTTCGATCATCGGCACGCCCTTGGGGTAGTCGGCCACACCCCAGCCGTGACCATGCGCATAGCCCTCCATGTCGCCCTTGCTCTGGGTCATCAGCGCGTTCTGGGCGATCACCAGCCCGCACTCGACCCGTGTCGGCTCATTGGCATGCATTGCATATAGTCGGCACATTCCACAGCACTCCTTCCCGCCCGCCCAGTTTAACGTCCGGACCGGGGACAAAGTGACTTCGATCAATTTTGGCAAAGCCCCTTTGGATAGGGTTTTTTGCGTCCAACCAGCCGGAAACAGCGCAATGGCCAAGGTGTCTCCCGTTCCGATCCTGCCCGAGGCAGAGGCGGCAGCCCTGTCTGCGGAGGATCACGCGCGCCTTGCGCAGATCGCGGACCAGCTGGTGGCGGATGAACCGGCTTTGACCAGTTCGCTCGGGTTCGGGCCGCATGTGCGTCAGGGCATCGGGCCCGGACCATCTGTTCTGATCGGCGATCAGGGCGAGATCCCGCTGTTCCAACCCCAGAAAGTCTCGTGGCTCGACCACCGCATGGCGCTTTTGTCCAATCCCGAAGACGTGGTGATCGTGCGCAGCCGCGACCGCGATTTCGAAAGCTATCTCGCCGGAACGCTGGGGCTGCGCGACCTGAGATTTCTGGCGCCATCGATGCGCACCGGCGATCCGGTCTGCGTTCAGGCGCTCAGCTGGAGCGCCCTGGGCGACCAGTTGGAGCTGACCGCAAGCAGGCGCGACACGCTGACCCTGCAATCCTACCTGACCACCGGCCATGTCTGGCGGCTGGCGCGCCATCTCGGCGAAAAGACAGGCACACGGGCCTATGTCGCGGGCCCGTCGCCGCGCCTGTCGCGCCGCGCCAATGACAAGCTCTGGTTCACCCGTCTGGCCCAGAACGTGCTGGGCCCCGGCGCGACCCCGCCAACGCTGACGGCCTATGGTCCGGCTGCCGCTGCCGGGCTGGTCGCCTTTTTCAGCAAGAAGGCCGAAAACGTTGTCGTCAAAGTGCCCGACAGCGCCGGCTCTGCCGGCAATCTGAAATTCCTGAGCGCCTCGCTGCAGGGTCGCACGCTCAGGGATATCCGCGCCTTCCTGACCACGTGTCTGCGCGCCCGCGGCTGGCAGGGGCGCTATCCGATCCTGATCGGGGTCTGGGACAAGGCGGTGACCCACAGCCCCTCGGTCCAGTTCTGGATCCCGCGGGCCAAGAGCGGCCCGCCCCTGTCCGAAGGCGTCTTCGAACAACAGGTCTACGGCGCGGAAGGCACCTTTGTGGGCGGCGCCCGCTCCGCCCTGCCCGCGCAGATGCAGCACCGCCTGATCCACGAGGCGACCAAGATCGCGACCGTCTTTCAGCAGATCGGCTATTTCGGGCGCTGCAGTATGGATGCGGTGATCTGCAACGGCGCAGACGGGCGCCCAACCGTCCACTGGATCGAATGCAACGCACGCTGGGGCGGCATGTCGATCCCGATGAGCGTGGCGAAACGTTTTTACGACGGCACCCTGCCCGCGGGGTTTCTCGTCGTGCAGCAGGAATATCCCGACGCGCCGGCCCTCTCGACCCGCAAGGCGCTCTCGCGGCTGGACGGGTTGCTGTTTCGCGCAGACGGGCCCCGCGAAGGCCTGATCCTGCTCTCGCCGCCACGCGGAAATCAGGGCGTGTTCGTCAACCTGCTGGCGCTGGCGGGATCCCAGACCAAGGCGCGCAGCCTCATCACTCAGGCGACGGAGCGTCTGGCGCCGCGTCGCTGATCCAGACCGAGCAGCGGGCAAGGGCGTCGATGACCTCCTGATCGCGCGTCTGGGAGAAATTCTCATAGGCCGCGCCCACCGCCATGAACGCAGCCGGAGCCTGCAGGCAGACGATCTCGTCGGCCAGATCCTCGAACGTGGCCAGCGTGTCGGGCGGGGCCACCGGCAGCGCAAGAATGATCCGTGCCGCCCCCACACCTCGCAGCGCCGCGAGCCCTGCCCGCAGCGTGGCCCCTGTCGCAACACCGTCATCAACGACCACCAGAACCTTGCCCGCCAGCGCGAGCGGCGCCCTGCCGCCAAGATACCGCCTGCGACGGTCTTCGATCTCGGGAAGCAGGCCCTGTCCCATCGCCTCGACCTCGGCATGGTCCAGCCCAAACGCGCGCGCGACCCGCGCATTGACGACGACCTGCGGCGTTTGGCCGTCCACGATCGCGCCCAGCGCGACCTCGGGTTGCGACGGAGCACCGATCTTGCGCACGAAGACCAGATCCATCGGGGCGCTGAGCGCCATGCAGATCTCCTCGGCCACCGGCACGCCGCCACGGGGCAGCGCGATCACCACCGTCTCGCGCCCCGAAAGCGGGGGCAATGCTGCCGCCAGTTTCCGGCCGGCCTCCTCCCGGTCCTTGAAATATGTGCGATGCGGCCACATCAGTTTTCCCACCGCACCGGCATGCCCCACCAGCTTGTGGCCGAGACGTGATAGCGGATCGTGCTGCTCAGTCCCATCAGCAGGATCCCGATCGAAAACAGGCACCAGATCGCCGGCATCTCGTTGGGGTTCTGCGTGAGCAGGCTGGCCAGCACCGGCCCCGCCAGCGCATGGAACAAAACGAACCGCCATGCCCCGTAGAACAGCGGCACGACGAAGACCGAGACCATGTAGGCGGGAAAACCCGGGTGATAGCCCATCCAGTCCTCCAGAGGCAGCAGCAGCCCGTTGTAGGGAATGTTCCACGCAATATGCCATGTGCCCGACACGGTGCAGAGCGTCTCTGCGCAAAGCGGACTGCCCGGACGGCAGGGACCGAACGCCTCCACGGGCAGGATCTGGACGACCATCACGAGGCTTGCCAGACACGCCACCGCGTAAGCCGGAGCGCGTGCCTTGCGCTTTACCTCGGGCGGCACCAGTTCCAGCGCGAAGGCGTTGATGAACAGGGGCTGCAAGACGATATGAAGATAGGACAGGAGCGTCACCGACCGGTTGGCCGGCGTTCCACACTGGTCGAGCACGCCGTAGCCCGCAACCTGCAGCGCTTCCATGACGGTGAAAAAGCCCAGCGTCAGCCAGATCGCCGGAGGCTCGCCACGCCGAATGAGCAGGCCGGTGGCGCCTGCCCCCAGCCCGACCATGGCCACCGATGCCCCCATGCTCCAACACATTGAACTCTCAGCCTCTCTTGCGCGTGCCGGACCACAATAGGGGGGATGGGCCCTGCACAATTGATCGGGCGCAATTGGACTGGCGCATTCGATCCCGCGCAATTGATCGGGCGTATTCCCCTTCCGGACGCGCACGGCTAGGCTCGGGACATGGACGACGCCTTTCCTTTCGACCCAGACCGGCCCGATCTGCCTGTTCTCACGATCACGCTGAACCCGGCCGTAGATCTGGCGACCTCTGCCCCGTCGGTGCACCCGGGCCCGAAGCTGCGCTGCACTGCGCCGCGCATCGACCCGGGCGGCGGTGGGGTCAATGTGTCGCGCACCATCGCGCGGCTGGGGGGCCGGACCCGGGCCTTGGTCGTGACCGGCGGCGTGACCGGCGACCAGCTTCTCACGCTTATGGAGCGTGAGGTGATCGACACGCTCGCCGTGCATGTGGCGGGCGAAACCCGGCAGAACTTCGCGGTCACCGACAGCAGCACCGGGGCGCAATACCGCTTCGGCCTGCCCGGTGCGGAACTGGAAGAAGACGACGCCTCCGCCATTCTCGACACGGTCGCCGCACACACCACGCGCGAGGGCGTCGTCGTGCTCAGCGGCAGCCTCGCACCCGGCCTCGACACGGGCTTTCCGCAAGAGATCAACCGCCGGGTCAGGGAGGCGGGCGCAAAGCTCGCGGTCGATACATCCGGCGCGGCACTGGCAGAACTGATCGCCTACCCCGACGCGCCGCTCGCCCTGCTCAGGATCGACCAGAACGAAGCGCGCCAAGCCGCCAATTCGCGGCTCGCTCACGTCCGCGACAGTATCGCGTTCGCCCAAGACCTCGCCCGGCGCGGCGTGGCCGAGATGATCGTCACGGGCCGCGGCCATGAAGGCTCGATCCTCGCGACCCGTGACGCGGTGTTCTTCTGCACCGCCCCCGAGGTCGCAGTCCAAAGCAAAATCGGGGCCGGCGACGCCTTTGTCGGGGCGCTTGTGCTGAGCCTTGCACGCGGCCTGCCTGCGCCCGAGGCACTCCGCCGGGGCGTGGCCGCTTCAGGCGCGACCGTCACCACGCAAGGAACAGCGCTCTGCACGCGCGCGGATGTGGAGCGCCTGTTGCCGCACTGCCGGCTGCAAGAGCCACCGGCCCGCTGACGGGCGCATTTGGACACCTGAGCTGACAGCTTTCAGCGCGAGGGCTCTGCGGCTTGCCCCCGGTAGTGGCTGGCACATTCCGCCTCGCGTCCGCGCACGATCCGGCGTCCCTCCCACGGCGGGTGGGTTTCGGTCACCACGGTGCACTGACCTTCGGGCGCACCGGGGCGTTCGTAGAAAATCACCACCCAGTCATTGGTGCGTTTCAGGCGATGGGCCCGTTCGGTGTTGGAAAACAGGGCGGTATAGGCGACGCCGTCTTTATCCATATGCAGGATCGGCAGCCAGCGTGCGCCTTCCGGATTGAACCGTTTGGGCGCGATGAGCGGCAGCGTGCCCCGTTGGGCGCGGTCGCGGTAGATCCGGTCGACCTCCAGCAAAGCGGCGACGTCAGGCTCGGCGGCGGGCGCAAGGCTCCGCTTCGGCCAGCGCCGCGCCAGCATTTCGGCAAGCGAATGCTGGATCGCGCGCAGCCTGCGCGGGCCAATGCCCGGAACGGTCTGAAGCCTGCCGTCATAGGCGGCCATCTCCAAGCCCTCGAGCGTCTCCAGATCCAGATGGCTGTGAATGTCCTCGGCCAGTTTCGGGCCGATGGTCGGCACGCTCTGGAAAATCTCCACCGGTGTCGCTGCCCCCAGAAGACGGTCGATCAGGGCGAGATGTCCGGTCTCCGTGATCTCCTGGATCGCGGCGGCAATGGAGGTGCCGATATGGGGCAGATCGATCAACGCCTGACGCCCGCCCTGATGCAGAAGACCGGCCACCGGCGCCGTCATCGCCGCCACCTCTTCGGCCGCGGCCCGATATGCGCGCACACGGAACATGCTGGCGGACTGCGCCTCCAGAAGATCGGCGACCATGCCGAGCTTCTCGGCAACCAGCAGGTTGTCGGGATGCGGCGCCGACGACGCGACAGGGCTGCTCTCGGACATGGGTTGTTCCCCCTGAAAACCGGATGGAAGCCTGAAATCTCAAGGACGGAGGTTACCCGAGCGCACGGGCAGGGCATTGACCTGCCTCAACGCGGCGCGCGCTCCGGTCGCAGGGCGCCTGCCGCGCGCTCAGTCGAGAAGCTCACGCAAGGTGACCGCCAGCTCATTGAGACCATAGGGCTTGCGCAGGATCCTGAACGCCTCCCCGCCGCTGTCAGGATTGCGGCGCGCGCCTTTCTCGAAGCCGGTGACCAGCAGGATCTTCAGATCGGGGCTGATCGCGCGGGCCTGTTGTGCCACATCGAAACCGGTCAGCGGGCCGGGCATCACCACATCGCTGAGGACAAGGTCAAAGGCCGCGTCGTCGCGCAGCATGGCAATGGCCTGCGCGCCTCCTTCACTCTCGACCGGCCGGTAGCCCAACTCGCCGAGCCGGGTCACGGTCAGCCTGCGCACCGCGGCGTCATCATCGACGACCAGCACGCGTTCGCCCTGCCCCATGGGACAGCGGTCGGGCGTGGCGGCGGGCTCTGCCACGCCTTCCTCGGGCACGACCGGCAGATAGAGCGTCACGGTCGTGCCGTCCCCGGGCGCGCTGACAATCCGGGCATGGCCGCGCGACTGCTTTGCAAAGCCGTAGACCATGCTCAGACCAAGCCCGGAGCCCTGCCCCGGCCCCTTGGTGGTGTAGAATGGCTCGAACGCATGCTCGATCACATCGGCGGGCATGCCGGTTCCGGTATCGCGCACACGAAGCGCCACGTAAGGCCCGGGGGTCAGATCGGTCTGGGTGGACGCGAAGGCCTTGCCCAGCGTGATGTTGCGGGTCTCGATGGACAAGTGCCCGCCGTCGGGCATGGCATCGCGCGCGTTGAGCACGAGGTTCAGCACGGCACTTTCGACAAGGCTCGGGTCGCTCACCACGGGGCACAGATCCTCGGCCAGATCGAGGTCAATTTCGATCGTCTCGTCGATCGTGCGCTCCAGCAGCGGCTCCATCGCGCAAATCAGCGCGTTGAGATCAACCTCGCTGCCCTCCACGCTCTGCTTGCGCGAGAATTCAAGCAACTGGTTGGTCAGGTCTGCGCCCATTTTCGCAGCCCCCAGCACCTCGCTGAGCAGTTTCAGGTTGCCGGCATCCTTCACCCGCATCTCCAGAAGCTCCAGATTGCCGATGATGATTGTCAGAAGGTTGTTGAAATCATGGGCCAGCCCCCCCGTCATCTGGCCGACAGCTTCCATCTTCTGGGCATGCTGAAAGGCGTCTCTCCGGTGCATCTCATCGGTCAGATCCCGCAGGAAACCGGTAAAATACCGCTGCCCGTTGGCGCGAAATTCCGCAAGGGTCAGATGGACCGGAACCCGCGTGCCGTCCTTGCGCACGGCTTCGACCTCGCGCCCGACGCCGATGATCTTCTTTTTCCCCGTCCGCAGGTACTGCTTCATGTAGCCGTCATGCTTGCCGCGCTCGGCCTCCGGCATCAGGATCTTGACGTTGCGCCCGAAAACCTCGTCGACGCTGTAGCCGAAGATGGCCTCTGCCGCGGGGCTGAAGCTTTCGATCCGGCCCCGGGCATCGGCAAGGATCACGGCCTCTGGCGCGGTGTTGAGAAGCGCCATCAGACGGGCCTCGCGTTCGGCCAGCGATCTCAGGGCGCGGTTCTCCTCGGTCACGTCCTCGGCCGCCAGAAGGATCTGCTCCCCGCCATCTCCGGGCCGGTCGATCCGGCGCGCGTTGAGCACCATGTCCCGCCGCGTTCCGTCGGCACCACGCAAGGAGAGGGCGAAATTCTCGACCGTCTCCTGCTTGGGCAGGACGCGTTCGAGCAAGTTGCACAGGGCCTCGTCCTTCCATTGGCCGTTCTGGATCTCGAACAGAAGCGCGCCTTCGATCTCGCCTGCCTGCGTTCCGAAGATTGTGTTGAAGGAATTGCTGGATTTCACGATCCGCAAACCGCCATCGAGAACCAGAAGCGGCTCGCGTACGGTGTGGATGATGCTCTCGGCGATCAGCTGCGCGCGGCGGTTGGCCTGCTCGGCGCTCTTCAGGCTGTCGAGATCATCGGTCAGCCGGCGCTCGTCATCGATCTTGTGCTGCAACTCTGCATTCAGGGTCACCAACTCCTCGTTGAGCGACTGCACCTCCTCGCGCGAGCTTTCCAATGCTTGCGCGGCAGCTTGAAACCCCGCGTCGCGCACCATGGCGGGCGCGAACGGATCAGACCCGAGATCCGCGCTGAGCCCCCCGGGCGCCATCGTGTCCTTCAGGCCGTCCGGAGCGACCGTGACCGCCGGCGCATCGGAGCGTTCCTCAAAGGTGACCAGGAGCTTGAGCGCCCCCTCCTCACCCAGCGGGTGCACAGCGATCGAAACCGGCAGGTTTTCACCATCCTGCAACACGCTGCCCAGCGCGAAAGCGTCGCTTTTCTGGCTCAGGGCAGAGCGCACCGCATCGCCCAGCGCCTTGCGCAGCCCCACACGCGCCATCGCGAGAAGATCCCGGCTGGCTTCGCCCTGCGGCACCTGCACATAGCGGTCCGCAGGCCCCTGCACGAACAGAACCTCCCTTTGCGGATTGATCAGCACGGCGGCGGGAGCATAACGCTCCAACAGGAACGTCTGGCTCAACTCGGCCAGTTGTCCCTTGTGCAGCCGCCCGCCATGCGGCGCGGCGTCCGGAGGCGCCCCTAGCCGGGCCAGCGCAACCTCGGGCTGCGCCACCCCGCCAATCCGGCGGTAGACGTGATGCGGCACGCTCGCCGGCGCGAAAAGATCGGCGTGATGGCTGGCGGTCTCGGACGGTCCCAGCACCAGAACCCCGTTCTCGTTCAGCGCGTAATGCAACATCCGCAACACGCGATCATGGGTCGGGAAATCTATATAAATCAGTAGGTTACGACAGGATACCAGATCAATCTTCGAATAGGGTGCATCGCCCAGAATGTTCTGCGGCGCGAAGACGACACCCTCCCGCAATTCGGGCCCCGCGACATAGTGGTCACGATCGCGGGTGAAGAACCGCTCCAGCCGCTCCGGCGAGACATCGGCGCGGATCGCTGCGGGATAGACGCCTTTGCGCGCCAGACCGAGCGCTGCCTCGTCGACATCTGTGGCGAAGATCTGCAGATCGACCTCTTTGCCTTGCCGGTTGCACGCCTCGATCACCAGCATGGCCAGCGAATAGGCCTCCTCTCCCGTGGCGCAGCCGGGCACCCAGAAGCGCAACGTCTGGCCCTCCGGACAGTTGGCCACAAGGTCCGGGATCACACTCTCTTCGAGATAGCGAAACACCTTGGGGTTCCGGAAAAACCCCGTGACGCTGATCAGCAGGTCGCGAAACAGCTGCTTGGCCTCCGCCGGGGTCGATCTGAGCAGTTCAAGATAGGCCCGCGGGTCCTCAAGCTGCCTGAGCGCCATGCGCCGCGCCACCCGCCGCAGGATCATGCTTTGCTTGTAGAGCCCGAAATTGACGGTCGTGCAGATCTCCAAGGCGCGCAGGATATCGGGCAGAACCGGCGCGACGGCGTCAGCCGGACAGGGCGCATCGGGGCGCGCATCGATATAGGGATGCGCAATATAATCGGCGATCACCGCGGGCATCGCGGCCGCGTCCAGAACATGATCGAAAAGACCTGTCGCCAGCGCATGGCGCGGCATTTGCGGATGCGCCGCTTCGTCCGGATCCTGAACGAGGATCATCGCCCCATGTTCCTTGAGCGCGCCCAGCCCGACCGAACCGCTGCTGCCCGCACCCGACAGGAGGACGGCCACCGCCCGTTGCGCATGGGTGCGCGCCAGAGACCGGAAGAACCCGTCGATCGGCGCGGCCAAGTCAGACGGTGCGAGCGGGACGGTCAGACGCAGGGCCCCGTCGCGGATCCCGGCGCCCACACCTGCGGGCACGAGAAGGATATGATCGGGCTCAAGTGGGCTCTTTTCGCGGGCCATCGCGACATTCAGCCCTGTGTGTTCGGCCAAAGCCGCGGGCGTCAGGTCAGCGTCACCGGCGGCACTATCCTGCAAAACGACAAAGGCGATGCCGGTCCGCGCCGGCATGGCCGCGAAAAACGCAGCGAGACCTGTCAGCCCGCCTGCCCCGACGCCAACCCCGACAACGGGGATATCGCGCGCGCCCGTTGGCGGTGCGTGTGCCGTCTTCTCCAGTGGTGTGTCAGGTTTCGGCGCGACCGCGACGGACGCGGACCGGCGCGTGCGCGCAGGGGCCGTTTTCTTGGTCACCTTGGCCATTCTCTGCGTCCCCGAAATCTCTCCCCGACGCAGAATGTACTATGTTTTCAAGGACCAATCCAGTGTTCAGGCAGTTTCACGCGCGCGGCGGACCCAAAGGGCTCACGGATGGTGGTCCGAGACCGCATGGATCAACTCGCCGGCCAGTTCGCGGCTGACCGCGTGCGAGATGTCCCCGACGCTGAGCATCCCCACGAGATGGTTGTCGTCATTGAGCACCGGCAGGCGGCGGATCTTCTTCTGATCCATCAGATGAATCGCGTCCTCAACCGTCTGGTGCGACATGCAGTAGATGACGCCCCTGGTCATGACGCTTTGCGCCTTGGTCTTGGCGGGATCCTTGCCCTCGGCCACAACCCCGAGCGCGATATCGCGATCGGTGATCATGCCGACCAACTCTCCTCCCTTGCAAACCGGGACCGCACCGACATCGTCCTTGCGCATCAGACCGGCAATTTCTGCGACACTGGCATCCGGCGACACCCAGTCCACGGTTTTATGCATGGCTTCACGAACTTCCATTTCCTCTCCTCCAACTATCTGATTTTTATACTAAAGACTCGCCTTAACGATCGACAGAACGTCGCCCCGGGACACCGCTTGAGGCACAAACAGGTGCCACCGGGCTCTCGCCCGGCAGCACCCAAGATCCCGCCGCCCGGTACGCGGGGCAGTGTGCAAACAAAATACAAACGGGCAAGCGGAACCTATTCTTCCGGCGTCCAACTGCCGCCGGGGCTGACACCCCGATCCTTGCGAGAAGTCCCCGCGGGCCGGGGTCAGGCCGCCTTGATCGGGACGTGCTTTTCCTTCTCCATGACGTCCTTACTCTTTGGCAGGGTCACACGCAGGACACCTTTGCTGTAGGTCGCCTCGATCTTGTCCGCATCGACGCCCTCGGGCAGGCGGAACCGGCGCTGGAAGGCACCGTAGCGCCGCTCGGAAAGGTAGTAGTTCTGTTCTTCCTTCTCGGTCTCCTCGGTCTTCTCGCCCTTGATCAGCAGGGCGCCGTTGGAGATCTTGATGTCGACATCCTTCTCATCCATGCCCGGCAGTTCGGCAGAGATCTCGTAGGCGTCCTTGTGCTCCATCAGGTCCATGGCTGGCGACAGCTCCACCTGCCCCTCGCGACCGAGGATCCGGCGCGACAGCGGCTCGCGCCACGACATCGGGTCAAAATCATCGAACAGACGCTCGATCTCATGGCGCAGGGAGCCGAACGGCGTCCAGCTGTCCGCCTGCGCCGGCGCGGGGGCCGCGGCGTCCTTCTTCACATCGAGTTTTGTCTTGGTATCTGCCATCGCTATTCCTCCTGCATTCGGGTCCACCACATCTGGCGGGGCACACCGGACGCGGCATTCCGCGCCGTATTTCGGGAACTCTGTGAACCATACCGCCCGGGCCCGCAGGGACCTTCACTGGCAGAAACTCGTCAACGCGAAACAGCGCGCGAGAGGCAAACTCGATCATGAGGTCACGATTCGCATTGATCTTCGTCAGTTTCACACCTGCATGCCCATCAGGCCCGGATCCCGGGCAGGTCAGAGCCCCCCGGGCGGGATTTTTGACATCCGTCAAAACGCAGAACGCGCGATCTCGTAGGATTTTCGGCGTTTCAGAAATCGGACAGGCCGTCAGGCGCACGCAGCGCAGACGAGACAGGGTCTGGTGTGAGCGCCACGTTTTGCAGGTCCGTCCGGAACCGGGAGGAAAAGAGAATGTGGACCATGCTTTTTGACGTCATGCTCACGCATTTCGTTCGCATCGGCACGCTGCGCGTCACCTTGCCCGATGGCACGACCCGCCAATATGGCGACGGCACAGCGCCCGCTGCAGCGATCCATATCAAAGACCCCTCTTTGCCGCGCAGGATCGTGACCAATCCGGATCTGGGCGTGGGCGAGGGCTATATGGACGGCACTCTGACCATCGAGGACGACGATCTCTACGGCTTTCTCGAACTTGCGGTCCGCAATGCCGCGCGCCCGCGGGCCTTCGTGTGGTGGCAGCGCCCCCTGCGCTCACTGCGCCGCGCGTTGCGGCTGCTCCAGCAATACAATCCGATCGAACGCGCACCGGCCAATGTTGCGCATCACTACGACCTGTCCGGTCAGCTCTATGACCTGTTTCTCGATGCCGACCGGCAATATTCCTGCGCCTATTTCCGCAGTCCCGCCGAAACGCTGGAAGAGGCGCAGGACAACAAGAAGCGCCACATCGCGGACAAGCTGCTGATCAAGCCGGGCATGCGGGTGCTCGACATCGGCTGTGGCTGGGGCGGGCTGGGGCTGACGCTGGCGCGCGACTATGGCGCGCAGGTGGTGGGCGTGACCTTGTCGAAAGAACAGCATGAGGTTGCCTGCCAGCGGGCCCGCGCCGCGGGGCTGCAAGATCAGCTGGAATTCCGCCTGATGGATTACCGCGCCGTCGAGGGGGCGTTCGACCGGATCGTTTCCGTGGGCATGTTCGAGCATGTTGGCGTGCCGCACTACCGGGAGTTCTTCGCGCAGGTGCATCGCCTCCTCAAACCCGACGGGGTCGCCCTGATCCATACGATCGGGCGCAGCTCACCCCCCGGCACAACCAGCAGCTTCATTGCGAAATATATCTTCCCCGGAGGGTATGTCCCCGCCCTGTCGGAAACCATGCGCGCCATCGAACACGAAGATTTGGGCACCACGGATATCGAGATCTGGCGGCTGCACTATGCCGAAACCCTGCGGCACTGGCGCGCGCGCTTCGGGGCCAATCTCGACCGGATCCGCACTCTGTTTGATGACCGGTTCTGCCGGATGTGGCGCTACTACCTGACCGCGTCTGAGCTGACCTTCCGCCACGACCACCAGGTCGTGTTCCAGTTCCAGCTTTCACATCGTCAGGATGCCGTGCCGCTGACGCGCGACTACCTCTATCCGCCGGAGAAACCACAGACCCTTCACAAAGCCGCCGAGTAATTCCGAAAGCTACGGGATCCGCGCCGGGCCGCTGCCCGGTTCCGGGTCTCAAGAAACGCGCGCGGCCTCAGGGCCGCGTCGCGAACCAAATCCCGTCGACATTGACGGTCGCCGGAGCGCCGCAATGGAACATGTAATAGGTGAAGCCCGAATGCGGCAGGCGGATGATATCGCGGCGGCCGATCAGCTCGGACGCCCGCTTGAAAACATCTGTGCCATGCATGCCGCTCATCCGCACACCCTGCGCGGGGGAAACGAGCATGTTCTGGTTCGGCTTGTTGGGGCCGAATGCGCCCGATCGAATAAGGACGGGCTGGGCGCCCGGCCGTCCTTCAAGAAAGTCTACGTCGAGTTTGATCCTGTCTATCCATTCGATGCGAACGAACTCGCCGGAGAACGTCTTCACCTGATCGCGCACCCGAAGGGCCTCGATCGGAAGCTGTCCGAAAATTGTCGTGATCTTGGATTTCCCCGAAAACCCGGGAAGGTTCCATGTTTCGCGCTCGGCCGGGGCGCGGTTCGGTCTGACGCGCTTGCGGCTGGCGGGTTCTGGTTGATTGGCGGCTTGCCCCAGATCACGGGTGCTCTCCATGACGGAGTTGATGATCTGGTCAGCAGATTTAGGACGCCGTATCTGGACTGTCTTTTGCACTTGCTAACCCTTTCACTCTTTAACTCTACAAATCGGCACATTTACGTAGGCAAACCTGCCGGAAGATGAACAATTGCCCATTTCCGGCAGGTCCAACTTTATTCTACTTTTGATCCCGGTGTCATCCGGGGGTATCGAGCAGAACGGATACTCATTACTCGCTACAGGGATCACTTGACCGGTCAATCGCGGTCGCAATATGGCCGCCCCTTTCGCAAACGTGACAAAGGTTCGGCGGGAATCTGACCCACGGTTTCGACGCAGAAATGTCTAATTTTTCGGCTTTGAAACAATTGCGTAGGATCTGCCGCCCTGTTTTCAGAAAACGCGAGACCGCCGGCGCACATTGTTCTTGTTTCGGCAACACTGGGCGGCGAAACCCGGCATTTACAACTGTGGTCAAACTGCCTTTTTTGGATTGTGCCGAAATTCGAAACACATAGTTTTCAGTGCCTTGCCCCGAATTGGAACGTCGAAGTGGCCCGTTTTGTGGAAATCACGCTCTGGCGCCTTGGGGCGATTCCCCAAGGTGTTTCTGCCCGCGGACCAGCGCCTGAGACGGCCTGAACGGGGCGGGGATGGCCCGCAATCGCGTCGGCAATCACCGCCGCGCCGGGATGGACCGCAGGACAGCGCGCGCCCTTTGCCAAGACGGCCCTCTTCCGAAATACAACAGACCCCGCATCAATTTCGCCGGGGCCGGGAGGGGCAAAACCCGGACGCCACCACGCACGCAATGCCGCGAAACCAGTTACAATTCGACAGCGCCAGCCGCGCACTTCCTTTGTCTATTTGATAACTTCAACTTTCTGCATGTGAGGGCTAGCCATTGTCGCGAAGGCGACATACAGTCCCGAATATGGATAAGTTACGCGCAATATATGAACTTCGCAGCATCCTTTTCCAGATGGAGGAGGATGTCGGCCTCTGCCACCTCAATCAGAGCGAATGGAACGTCTTTCTCGCAGCCCGCAGCCTGACCGAAACACCCGGAAACGCTGTCGGATCGAACGAGATCCGCAAACACCCGATGGTTGCGCCGATCGCGCAAGCCACCTATCACCGGACCTTGAGGGGGCTGTTGGATATGGGCCTGCTTCAGCGTGCCGAGGGATCGAAGGCCAAGAGCTATCTGGTTCGGCCGGATCTGCTCCATGACTAGGACTTGAGAAAGCATCGGAACGACAAGATTACGAGACGTACTTCCCGACATTCGCTTACATCAGATCGGCCCTAGGCAGTGACGACGCGGGCCGGCACAAACCGAAAAAGTGCGATCAGCACGTCGCTGGTCATTATCTCGGCTTACGTCATCTGCCATGGCCTGACAGCGCATCTGGTCACCCCCCTGCAACAGCGGATCCTGCCCGACATCTCCGTTCTCGCGAGCGTGATCTACCTGCCGCACGGCGTGCGTGTGCTGGCTGTCTGGTTCTGGGGCTGGCGCGCGGTGCTTCCGCTCTGGCTTGGCAACTATATCGCCACGGCTCTGTTCAGACCGACCGAGATCCAAGACCTGCTGGCACCGGTCTTTCTTGAAGGGGTCGCGATCGGCGCCGTCTCGACCCTGCTGGCGTTCGAGCTGTTTCGCCTGATGGGCAAGAATTACTACGCCGGGCAGCACCGCAAGATGAACTGGCAGCGGCTGCTGCTGATCGGCCTGATCGCGTCGGTGATCAATTCCGTCGGGCAAACCTACATACATGTGGGCCTCCTGCCGCTGGTCGACGAGCTGACGCTTGCCGCAACTTACGCGGTCGGAGACCTCATGGGTCTGGTCGTGTGCATGATTGCCCTGATGTTCATCTTCCGCTGGATCAGGATGAGCCAGCCCGACCGCTGACGCCCGCGCCCTCGGGCAGGCCGTCAGGTGCCGTCGTAGAAGCTCTTGAGCAGGTCCAGCGCCTCGGGGATTGCGCCGGCATTCAGCTTTTCCCAGAACGCGTCGCTGCCCAGATCGGAGAAGCCTTCGAACCCGGCCAGATCCTCGGCATCGACATTCTTGAACCCCATCGACCAGTCGCCGAACATCCGCTGTTCCATGGTGCCTTCTTCAACCATGATGACCGTGTGGTGGCGGCTGTCCGCCGCGACCCGTGTCCAGACCGCGTCGACCGCCTCTTGCGGCCCTTCGAGAACCTGCACGAAGTTGCCCCGCTTCACGTCCGGATTGTAACGGTAGATCAGAAGGCCGGTGACGCCTTCCTTGGTGTTGCGCGTCCGGCTGTATTCCAACAGCGCCGACAATTCTTCGTTCGAGAACGGCTTCACGGCCTGGCTGACATAAACGATGTAGTTCATCCGTTGGTGTCCTCTGATCGCCGCCATGATCCCATGACGTCGACACTTTCAAAAATCGCATGCCGCGAAGCTGCCGTCAGCCACGCCACCTGTCTGGTGGTTCTTATCATTGAAGACGCAGGGTTTTTCAATGATGGAATGGCCGATCCGGCATGCGTCAAATCCACGCCGCGCCTCACGCTTTGCTCTCTCCGACCGGCAGCAGGAAGGAGAAATCGCAACCCTCGTCCGCCTGCCCCACTTCGGAGGCATAGAGCCGGTCATAGCCGCGCCGCTCTTCCGCCGGCACCACATCCGACACCCATTCGCCGCGGCGGCGCTCCAACTCGTCGTCATCCACGAGAAGCTCGATCCGCTTCTCGGAGACCGACAGGCGGATGCGGTCGCCATTGCGCACCAGCGCCAGCGGGCCGCCCACGGCACTTTCCGGCGCGACATGCAGAACGATGGTTCCGAACGCCGTGCCCGACATGCGCGCGTCGGAGATCCGGACCATGTCCTTTACCCCTTTCGAGCTGAGTTTCTTGGGGATCGGCAGGTAGCCTGCCTCCGGCATACCCGAGGCACTTTTCGGACCGGCATTCTGCAACACCATAAAATCGTCCTCGGTGATATCGAGATCGGGATCGTCGACGCGATTGGCGAGATCCTCGAGCGAGTTGAACACGACCGCGCGGCCCTCTTTCTCGAACAGGCGTTCATCGGCAGCAGAGCGTTTCAGGATCGCCCCGCGCGGCGCGATATTGCCAAACAGCGCCACCAGCCCGCCCTGCGGCTCCAGCGGGTCTTCGGCCTTGGCGATGATCCGGTGATCGACATAGCCGGGGTCCTCTTCGAGCCGGTCGCCCAGCGTCTCGCCGCTCACCGCGAGCGTGTCGAGATGCAAAAGCGGCTTGAGTTCGCGCAGAACCGCGCCCATGCCGCCTGCGTGGAAGAAATCCTCCATGTAGTCGGAGCCCACGGGCTTGAGATTGACGAGAACCGGCGTCGTGTCCGACAGCGCATTCAGGCGCTCGAGCGAAATCTTGATGCCCAGCCGCCCCGCGACCGCCGTGAGGTGAATGATCGCGTTGGTTGAACCGCCCAGCGCCAGAAGCACCCGCAGCGCGTTTTCCACCGATTTCTCGGTCATGACCTCGGAAGGGCGGATCGGGTTGTGGATCATGCGCGCCGCCGCAAGACCCGAGGCCTCGCCGGCGCGCAGCCGGTCGGCATGGACCGCCGGAATGGCCGCCGTGCCCGGCAGCGACATGCCCAGCGTCTCGGCGATACAGGCCATGGTCGATGCGGTTCCCATCACTGCACAGGTGCCCGCGGTCGTGGCCAGCCGGCCTTCGATCTGGTTGATCTCCTGGTTCGACACCTCGCCCGCGCGGTACTTGCCCCAGAACCGGCGGCAATCGGTGCAGGCACCCAGCCGCTCTTCGCCATGGCGCGAAGTCATCATCGGTCCGGCCACAAGCTGCACAGCCGGCAGGTCCGCCGAGGCGGCCCCCATCAGCTGCGCGGGAACCGTCTTGTCACAGCCGCCCATCAGCACCACCGCATCCATCGGCTGGGCGCGCACCATCTCCTCGGTGTCCATCGACATCAGGTTGCGGAATTTCAGGCTGGTCGGGCTCAGGAACACCTCGCCCAGAGAAATCGTCGGGAACTCGATCGGCAGGCCGCCGCCCAGAAGCACGCCGCGTTTGACCGCTTCGACAAGCTCGGGGAAATGCCGGTGGCAGTTGTTGAAGCCCGAAAAGCTGTTGGCGATGCCCACGATGGGCTTTTTCAGAACCTCGCGGGAATACCCCATGGAAGAGGCAAAGGAATTGCGCAGGTAGATCGAGAAATCCCGGTCACCATAATTGGTCAGGCCACGTGAGAGGCCCCGTTCTTGTTCATCGGACATACGATTTACCCTGCCAGCTTGATCTTGACGTATTTCGGATCGAGGTAGTCATGAATACCGAGCGATCCGCCCTCGCGGCCCATGCCGCTTTCCTTGACGCCGCCAAACGGCGCCTCGGCGGTGGCCAGAAGCATCTCGTTGACGCCAACCATGCCGACTTCCAGATCCTCGTAGGCCCGCGTCGCCACGCTGAGATTGTTGGAGAAGACATAGCCCGCCAGCCCGAACGGCAGCGCGTTGGCCCGCGCGATCACCTCGTCATAGTCGGAGAAGGTGGTGATCGGCGCAATCGGGCCGAACGGCTCTTCGGTCATCACAAGCGCATCATCCGGCACCCGGCCCAGCACGGTCGGCTCGACGAAATGGCCCTTGTTGAAGCCGGCCGGTGTCTTGCCGCCCGCAAGCAGCTCGGCCCCGCGGTCGACCGCGTCCTGCGTCATGCGTTGGATCGTCTCCAGCCCGCGCTTGTTGGCCATCGGACCGACCTGCACACCCTCCTCGAGCCCGCGCCCGATCTTGAGCGATTGCGCGATCTCGGCAAAGCGGGCGGAAAACGCCTCGTAGCTGTTTTCATGCACGTAGAACCGGGTCGGAGAGATGCAGACCTGACCGCAATTGCGGAATTTCGTGGGGGCGCAGATCTCGGCTGCCTGCCGCGCGTCGAAATCGTCAAAGACCAGAACCGGCCCGTGGCCGCCCAGTTCCATCGACACTTTCTTGACCCCTTCGGCGGCCAGCGACAGGATCTGTTTTCCAACCGGCACCGAGCCGGTCACGCTGACCTTGCGCACGATGGGCGAGCGGATCAGCTGCCCGGCGATCTGGCCGGAGTTGCCCGTCAGCATGTTGACCACGCCCGGCGGGATCTCCGCGTCATGACAGGCCTGCACCAGTGCCGCGCAGCAGGCCGGGGTTTCGCCGGCCGGCTTGACGATGATCGAACAGCCCGCCGCCAGCGCCGCGGCAATCTTGCGGGCCGGCAGAAGCGCGGGGAAATTCCATGCGGAAAAGGCCGCGACAACGCCTACCGGCTGGTAGATCACCGCCATGCGGCTGTCGGAGGTGCGCGCCTCGATCACCTGACCGTAGATGCGCTTGGTTTCTTCGGAATACCATTCGAACTGGTCGGCGGCCGCGCCGGTCTCGCCCATCGCCTCGGCCAGAGGCTTGCCGGTCTCCAGAGACATCAGATGCGCGATCTGTTCCTGCCGCTCGCGGATCAGGTCGGCCACCTTGCGGATCTTGGCCGCCCGGTCCCATGTGCCGGTCTTGCGCCAGACCTCGAACCCCTCCTTGGCCGCGGCCAGCGCCGCGTCGATATCGTCGCCGGTCGCCGCAGCAATGGTGCCCAGCACCTCCTCGGTGGCCGGATCGGTCACGGTCTTGGTCGCCTTGTCCGACGCCGCGCGCCAGTCTCCGCGGATAAATAGGTTCAAATCCTGATACATTCCTGTCTCCTCAAATCTTCGCGTTCAGGTATTGGTCCTGAACGTCTTCGACCCAGTTGCCGACATTCCAGGAGCCGTAAGCCCCCATCCCCGCAATCGGGTCACGGCCCGCGTAGACCGGAATATGGATCAGCGAAAGGCCCTCATGGGCATGGGCCTCGGCCAACGCCGCTTCCAGCGCATCGCGGCTGTGCCCGCCGTGCAGCGCCTTCACGCCGGAGACCGCGCCGGCCATCGCGACATAATCGACGGCCACGCTGTCATTGGTGCTGAACTCCTCGCCATACTGGTCGTATTGCAGGCCGGTGATCGCGGCCATGCGGCGGTTGTCAAAGAGCGCGATCATCCCGCGCACGCCATGCTCGACCGCGTCGATCAGGATCTGCGGGTTCATCATGAAGGAGCCGTCGCCGGTAAAGGCGATCCCGTATTTCGGGTCGCGCACGCCCGCACCGCCCAGAAGGGCAGAGCCGGAAAAGCCCATGTAGGAGGCGCCGGTTTCCGTGAAGGTCTGGCCCGGCAGGTCGTCCTCGACAACCTGAAAGCCGTTGGCCTGAACGTCACCCGCATCGAAAAACTTGATCGCGCCGATCTTGTTGGCAAAGGAAGACACCGTATGGATTGCCGCGGGCTGGGTCAGCACAGGGCGCTGCCAGACCTCGTCGTGCAGCGGTTCGGCATGGGTGCGGTCTGCCTTGAACTGGCCCCACTCGGCCTTCTTGGCCGCGCAGTCACGCAGCCAGTCCTGCCGCAGCCCGGCACCGGTGTCGCCCTCGGCATGCACCAGCAGCGAACCGATCACCGCGGTAATATCGCCCGGCAGGCAGACCGTGTTGGCATAATGGGTCAGATCGTCGAGATCGCCATTGATGTTGAGCACCGCCTGCGCATTGGGATAGCCGATCCCCGAGCAATCCGCCTGACAGACGCCGCGGCTCCCGATCATAATGACCGCATCGGCCTCGCGCATGGCGTGGTTGCCCGACAGCGAGCCTTTCGAGCCGCCCACATGCATGTTCAGCGCGTCACCGTCTTCCAGCACACCGGTCGAACCGGGCGAGAGCACCACCGGCGCGCCAATCGTGGCGGCCAGCGCCCGCACCGCTTCGTGATGGCCCCGGGTTCCGCCCCCGGCTTTGATCACGATGCGCTTGTGGCTGCGCAGGACATCCACCGCGGCGTCGATATCATCGACATGGGCAGGCGCCACGGCCGGGATCCGGGTGGGTCCGGGCAAGGTGGCCACGTTGATCTGCGTGACCTCGGGCTGGGTGTTGATCGGCAGCATCACGTAGAACGGCCCCGCCTTGTAGGGATGATGCACGCAGGAAGAGCCGCGCCGCAGGCACTCGCGCAGCGCACCGGGCGTATGCAGCGTGTAGGACTGGCCCATCAGCGCGGTCATCTTGCCGAAAATTCCCTGTTCGGGCTTGGGCACCTGCTGCATGTTGTAGCCCTCGCCCTGCGTGGTCTCGTCCCCGTAGATGTGGTAGACGCCGACGCCGTTTGACGCAGCCGCCAGAGAGCCCGCCATCGCCTGCAACCCGCCCGGTCCGATCGAGGTGATAACCGCAGGTGTCTCCCCGTAGACCCATGCATGGGCCGTGGCGGCATGGGCCATCTCGACCTCGTTGCGGCAGTTGATGACCTTGACCGCGCCTTCCTCGCTATAGATGCGCAGCACCTCGCCCAGATCGGTCGAGCCGTGCCCGAAAATGGCATAGTAGCACCGCACGCCCTGTTTCATCAGGCCCACGACCAGCGCTTCAGAGAGGGTGAGCTCCAGAATGCCGCCGCTTTCGGCGTCGATCAGGGCCTCCTCAACGGAATTGCCTGCCAGACGCGCGGCGCGGGTCCGGATCGCGGCGGCAGGGGCTGTGTCATTCGGATGGGGTGACTGAAGCACGGGGTTGCTCCTTTTCTTTTTGAGCATTTACGGTCGCCCTTATCGCACGCAGCACCTGGGTGCCGACGATCAGCACGGCGAGACCCAGGAAGAAGATCCCGGGCAGGGTTGAAACAAAGACGGTGGGCGATCCTTCCGAGAGGATCAGTGCGGTCCGGAATTCGCGCTCGATCGCGGGGCCAAGCACCAGTCCCAGAATGATCGGGGTCAGCGGGATCCGCACCCGCGTCAGCCCGTAGGCCAGCGCGCCGAGAACAGCCACCGAGACAACATCGAAAACGGAGTTGCGGATCGCGAAGGCGCCATAGGCGCACATCACGATGATGCCGACCGCCAGCAGGTGCGCCGGAATACGCAGCACCTGAACAAAGAAGCGGATGCCCAGAAGCTGGATCGCCACGACCGCGACATAGGCCAGAATGATGGCGATATAGATCTGGTAGATCTCGCCGGGGTTCATCAAGAACAGCATCGGCCCCGGGATAAGACCGTGGATCAGGAGCCCCGAAAGCAGGATCGCCGTGGCCGGGTCGCCCGGAATTCCAAGCGACAGGAGCGGGATCATCGCGCCGCCGGTGACCGCGTTATTGGCCGTCTCGGGCGCGACAACGCCTGCCATTTCGCCCTTGCCGAAGCGTTCGGGGTGTTTGGAGCCCTTGCGCGCATGGGCATAGGCCAGAAACGCCGCAATCGGCCCGCCTGTGCCGGGGATGGCGCCGATGCCCGTGCCCAGCAGCGCGCAGCGCAGCATCAGCCAGAAATCGCGGCCAATGTCGCGGATTGTCGGCAGCTCGGCGCGCACATTCGTCACCCTGCCCGATCGGTCCCGGTTCTCGGCGTAATACTGCACGAAGGCATCGATCACATGGGGCACGGCAAAGAGCGCGATCATCGCAACCAGCAGGCTCACACCTTGCTGCAGCACCACGGTTCCGAATGTCAGCCTCTGGATGCCGGACATCTCGTCGATGCCAACGGTCATCACCAAAAGCCCCAGAACGCCGGCGATAAGGCCCTTGATCAAGGACCCCTGCGCGAGGCCGCAGATCGTGGACAGCCCGAAAACAAGAAGTCCAAAAGTCTCGGCCGGGCCGAACCTGAGGGCAAGCTTGGCCACCATATCGACCGAAAGAACCATGATGATCAGGCTGACGATGCCACCAAAGGCGGAGGCAACAACCGCGGTTCCAAGCGCCAGCGAGGCCTTGCCGCGCCGCGTCAGCTGGTAGCCGTCGAGCACCGTTGCCGCGGCCGATGGCGTGCCCGGGATGCCCAGCAGAATGGCCGAGACCGAGCCGCCGGTCATGCCGCCGATATAGGTGCCCAGCAACAGCGCGATGGCAGGCGCCGTGTCCAGTGAAAACGACATCGGCACAACAAGCGCCATGGCGACGGTGAAGGTCAGCCCGGGGATGGCACCGAAGACCACGCCCAGAAGGCAGCCCGACAGCACCGCAATGATGGATGCGGGGCCAAGTGCGATCTGTGCGGCTGTCAGCAAGAGGTCCATGATGCGTTATCCCTTGTTCTAAGACCGGACCCCGAAAGGGGGGTCCGGACAAGGCTCTAGAAGAGCGTGATCCACGTGCCGGGCGGCATATAGGCGCCCAGAAGTTGACCAAAGGCAGCCCAGACGCCGACCGCGATGCCCAGCCCCATGCCGATGACTACAAGCGGGCGCCGTTCGCCCAACGCGAAGATCAGCGTCGCCATCACCGTGAGAACAGTGGCGGGCATGAAGCCGATCGTCTGCATCAGGAACCCGTAGACCGCGATGATCCCGCAGACCGTCGCCACAAGCGTGAGACGAAACGGCAGCGAGACCGGTGGTTCGGTGGCGTAGTCGTCTTCCTCCGGCGGGTAGGTTCCGCGCAGACCCTTGAGCAGCAAGAGCATCGACAGCACCGCCAGAGCGACGCCGAGCCAGAGCGGAAACGCCCTTGGCCCGACGCCCTCGTCAACGGGAACGGTCGACCAGACCACGCCCACCCAGAGGATCGCGAAGATCATCAGCAGGCTCCCCGCCAGGATATCCTGGCGACGTTCGGTGTGGTCGGGTTGGTCGCTCATGGCTTTACTGCTTCTTCAGGCCAAGGCCGTCCATCAGTTCGCTGATCTTCGCGTCATCGCTTGCGATCACCTCACCGAAAGCCGCATGATCGGCAAAGTCGATCTCGAAGCCGACCGTTTTGGCCGCGGACTTGAACGCCTCGGTCTCGGTCGCTGCCTTGGCAGCCGCTTCCAGCTTCATCACCACATCTTCGGGGGTGCCTGCCGGTGCGGCCAGACCGCGCCACATCACGATGTCCATGTCACCCGCGCCGCTTTCCGCACAGGTCGGAACCTCCGGCAAAGCCGCGATGCGCTCGGCAGAAGTCACGCACAGAATGCGCAGCGTGCCGGCTTCGTGGTGCGAGATGAACTGACCGGGCCACTGCACGGCCGCGTCCAGACGGCCTGCCAGCAGCTCGACCGGTGCTTTGCCGCGGTCATAGGGGACGTGCGTCGACATGTCGGAGAGCCCGACGGAAGCCAGCACGGCCTCGGTGGTCAGGTGCGTGAAGGAGCCCTTGCCCGAGGCACCGACCTTCAGCTTATTGCCGGAGGCCTTGATCGCGGCCGCCATGTCGGAAAGCGTCTCCCACCCGGTGTCAGCGCGCACGGCAACCGCGGGCACTTCGACACTCACCTTGGCAATCGGCGCAAAGGCGGTGTGGTCAAAATCGATCTTGCCACCGCGATAGCCGGTGATGATCGAGTTCGAGTTCCAGACGATGTTATAGCCATCCGCCTCGGTCCCGTGGACATACTGATAGCCGACCGAACCGCCGCCACCGTTGCGAGAGACCGGAACGACCTTTTCGTCCAGTTCCTTGGACATCAGGTCGGCCAGAAGCTGGCCGATGGTCTGTGCGGTCCCGCCGAAGAGCACGGTCATCTCGACCGATTTCTCCGGGAAATCCGCCCGTGCCGGTCCCGAGACCGTCAGGGCCATGGCCGCGGAGAGCGCGGCGGATGCAAGAATTTTTGTTTTCATAGTTTTACCTCCCAGTTGGTGTGCCGCTTGATCGCAGCCGGACGCAGCCTTGGGGCTGCAATTTCAAGAGCGGCGGGCTCCTCCACCCGCCGCCCCTGTTGGTTATTCAGGGCGCTGCGACAGCGCCCATGCATCCCGGATCACGCGTTTCGCGTTCGCAAGAATGACCTCGGAAATCTCGCCCGCCAGAACCGGGCGGACCTCCGCGCTGACCACCGGGCGCTCGGGCTTGTCGAAGAAGCCGACCTTCCGGAGCTCGCGGAAGAACGTCACCACCTCGGGCGTGTCCGTTTCGCCGCCGGGAATGCCGAAGCGTGGTTGGATATCGCCGTAAGCGGGGTGCGACTTGTCGCGGAAATGGCAATTGCCCAAGTGAACGGCATCCAGCCACTCCGAGAGCATCGGGATCGAATCCTCGGGCTTCTCGTCGAGCAACGGGAAGTGGCTGAGGTCGGTCAGAAGCCCGAATTCGGGGTAGTCGGGGCGCATCACCTTGGCGATGTCGACCGCGTCCGGCGCCGGACCGATCAGGTTCTTCTTGTCGACGCCGCGGTCAAAGATCTTCAGGGTGAACTTCATCCCGTCCTTGTCTTCGCGCGCATAGTCGAGGATCTGGTGCAGCGAGTCGATCAGAAGCTTCTTGGCCTCGTCGCGCTTCTCGTCGCCGGGATCCTTGCCTGCGATCAGGCGGACCACCTCGGCGCCCAGTTGCCGTGCCTCGTCTACCGAGCTCTTGACGGCCTCGACCGCCTTCATCCGCTCGCCATGGTCGAAATGGTTCAGGTTGAACTTGTTCGACAGCACCTTGGGCTGGGTGGCATAGGCCACCGACAGGTGGCTCTGGTCGAGCAGGTGGCGCGCGGTGTTGCGCACCCGGAAGTCCTTCATCCAGCCGACTTCAACAGCGGTCCAGAAATCGTCGGCGCAAATCTTCTCCAATGTCTCAACGATGGGACCCGCGCCGGTCTCGATGCCCGGAAAGGCCTTAAAGTGAACGATGCCCACCCGCATCGCACTGTACATCGAACTTTCCATTCCTTGTCTTTCCTCCTGCTGTCTTTCCATCCCGATCTCGCTCGGGAGCCGCGTTTTGGGTCGGGGCGCGCGTCGTCAGGCCCCGACGGTTTGCCGTGTGATTCTTGGTTTCAGGGACGCGTCCTCGGGATCGTTCAGCGCCTTGAGGATCTTCTCCGGCGTGGCCGGAAGCGTTTTGATCCGCACCCCGATGGCGTCATAGATCGCGTTCATGATGGCCGGTGCCGTGGGCACGAGGGCCGGTTCTCCGATCCCCTTGGCCTTCAGCGGGCTTTTCGGGTCGGGATCTTCGACGATGGAGCAGTTGATCTGCGGGATATCCAGCGATGTGGGCAGGATGTATTTCGCAAACCCATGCGTGATCGCGTGACCGGTATTGTCGGTCTGGTAATCCTCCATCAGCGCCTGACCAAGGCCCTGCACGACGCCGCCCTCGATCTGGCCTTCCACGCCGCGCGGGTTGATCGCACGTCCCACGTCATGGGCCGCCCAGATGCCCAGCACCTGCACTTCACCGGTCCATGTGTCGACCTCGACCTCGGCCACTTGCGTGCCGAACACATAGGCCTGCCACGGGCTGCCGGAGCCGTCGACCGGATCGAGGCCGGTGCCATGGGCGGTAAAGGAGGCCGCCCCCACCGGAACCACGCCACGGCCCTTGCAGGTCGCAACCGCGTCTTCCATCGTCATGCGCAGATTGGTGTCTGCCGCCCAGATCTCGCCGTCGAAGGCCTGCAGGCTGTCCACATCCACGTCCCAGTGATCGGCAATCTGCTCGAACAGGACATTGCGGGCCTCGCGCGCGGCCAGCGCCACGGAGTTGCCGATCATGTAAGTCTGGCGCGTCGCTCCGGCATGGGCCGCCTCGGGCGAGCGGGAGGTGTCATTGTCGCCGATGGTGACGTCCTGTGGCGCGATGCCCATCTCGTCCGCCGCGATCTGCGCCAGCACCGTCAGGATGCCCTCGCCGATCTCGGTCACTCCGGTTACCACCTTGCCGGTGCCGCCGTCATCAAGCTCCGCCCAGGCGCCGGCCCGGTCAATCGTGGCTGTTCGTGCAATGCCGTACCAGCTGGCCGCCATACCGCGACCGCGTTTCATCCTGCTCATCACGCAACCCTTTCCGCATCGCTATGGTCGGTTCTGTCTGCTGTCTCCGGCTTGATCCGCGCGCCCAATGTGCAGGGCTTGCGCGTGTCGGGGCCGCCCAGATCGCCACGCTCGGCGCCGCGCACCTGCGGGGCACCGCTCTCCCAGCGCGAAGAGTGTTCGGCAGCCTCCATGACCCGGTCGAGGGACGCTGTCTCAAGCCGCTGCTGGGTGTGGGTTCTGGCCCCGATCTTCATCATGTTGACGCGCCGGATCTCGAACGGGTCCATCCCCAGAGCCTCCGCCGCCATGTCCATCATGCTTTCGGTGGCAAATTGCGCCTGCATGCCGCCAAAGGTCCGGAACGCGCCCGAAGGCGTGTTGTTGGTGTAGACCGCGCGGGTGTCGACCTGCAGGTTGTCGACCTCGTAAGGGCCACAGGACAGGATCGCAGCCTTGCGCATCACGCCCTCGCTCGACATCCCGTAGGCGCCCCCGTCCGACAGCATGTCGAACGCGATGGCCGTGATCCGGCCATCGGATTTCAGGCCCATCTTGTAGTGGACCCGCGACGGGTGCCGCTTGGCCGAGGCGATCAGGCTTTCCTCGCGGGTGAAATTCAGCTGCACCGGCCGGTAGGTCTTCATCGCGGCCAGCGCCAGCATGCCCTGATAGATCATGTCCTCCTTGCCGCCGAAACCACCGCCAACCGGGCTCATGATGAAACGCACCTTGTTGATCGGCTTGGCAATGATCTCGGCCAGCATATGACGATGGTGGGTGATATTCTGGGAGGGTGATATCACCACGACCACGTCATCGGGATCGACATAAGCAATCCCGGCCTCGGGCTCGAGATAGGCATGTTCGACCTGTTGTGTGCCGAAATCATCCTCCAGAATGATGTCGGCCTCGGCAAAGCCCGCCGCCACATCGCCCTTGCGAACCGGGATGTGCTTGACGAGATTGTCCTTCGCATAATCATGAATGACCGGCGCATCGGGCAGCATGGCATCGGCGGGATCGAAGATCCCCGGCAGCTCCTCGTATTCGACCTTGATCAGGGCCACTGCGCGGCGCGCGGTCACCAGATCCTCGGCAGCGACAGCGGCCACGGCCTCGCCCACGTGGCGGACCTTGCCGCGGGCCATGATCGGCTGGTCATGCACGAACACGCCGAACCCATCATTGCCGGGCACGTCATCGGCGGTGATCACGCAAGCCACACCGTCCAGGGCCTCGGCCGCGCTGGTGTCGATCGACACGATCCGGGCATGCGCGTGGGGAGAACGCAAGACCTGCATCTGCAGCATGTCCGGCATCTTCATGTCGGCGGCGTATTTCAGCCGGCCCGAGACCTTGGACGGTGCATCCAGACGGCGCACATTGGCGCCGATATAACTCTCGGAGACACTGTCCTCCTCAAGGGCGGTCTCCGGCATGTCGCCGGCAATCACATCACGGGCGATCTCGACGGCTTCGAAAATCTTCGTGTAGCCCGTGCAGCGGCAGATATTGCCGCCAAGACGTTCCTTGATTTCCTCGATATCGGCATTGGGGTTCTCGCGCAGCGCGGAGGTCGCGGCCATCACCATGCCGGGGATGCAGTATCCGCATTGGCTGGCGCCGGTCTTGTGGAAGGCGCGCTGAACGGGCGACAGATCGCCGGGTGCCGCGAGGCCCTCGATGGTTTCGATCTTGGCGCCCGCGGCCTTGGCGGCCGGCATCAGGCAGGATTTCACCAGCTTGCCGTCGACAAAGACCGAACAGGTGCCGCATTCTCCGGCGCCGCAGCCTTCCTTGGTGCCGGTCAGGTTCAACTCTTCGCGCAGGAAGTCGAGCAACCGCGCATGGGGCTCGGCCTCCTTGGCAATCTTGCGGCCGTTCACCTCGGCCTCGATCTTGAGCTTAGACATGGGCCTGTTCCTTCGCATCTTCGAAATTCACGGAAATGTCGGGTTGATTGGCAAGCGCGTCTTCCAGCGCCGCACGGACGAAATTGACGACGACCTCGCGGCGGTATTCCTGCCGGCTGCGCGAGCCGACCTCGTCGGCCGCGGCCTTCGAGACCCGCTCGATCAGCGCATGCGAGATGCGCTCGCCCCGCAGGGCCTGTTCAACGTCACGCATGCGGATCGGGCGCGGACCAACACCGCCCAGCGCCAGCCGCACGTCTTCGAACACGCGGCCCTCGCGGTCGGTTTTGACCAGAGCCGCGCAGCAGGCGACCGAAATCACCAGCGAGCGGCGCTGCCCCACCTTCTGGAACGATCCGCCATAGCCGTTGGTCGCATCCAGCGTGACCGCGGTCGCAATCTCGCCCGCGGCAATCTGGGTCCGGCCCGGGCCCTCGATGAAATCGACGACCGGAACCGAGCGGCGGACAATCTCGCCGCCTTCGAGCCGGGCCAGTTCGATCTCGCCATTGAGCGCCACCACCGCCGGCGTGCCATCGGCCACCGGCGACGCATTGACCAGATTGCCGGTCAGCGAGGCCTGCTCGCGGATCTGGTCGTCGGCAAACCAGATCGCGCAATGGGGCATGCAGGGCAGGCTGCGCATCAGCGGGCCTTCGGTCAGGAAGTCCTGATAGACGACATTGGCGCCCAGACGCACCCGGCCGCCCTCGAAAGAATACCCGTCGAGTTCGGAAATCCGGGTGACGTCAATCAGCGCCGGCAGGTGCACATCCCCGGCCCGCCCTTCGCGGGCCCAGGGCAGGATATCGGTTGCGCCGGAGACGAGCCGGCTTCCCTCGGGCGCAGACGCCCAGATGGTGAGCGCCTCCTCCAGTCCGGTCGGCATGTGATAGCTGTCGCATGTCAGCATGGCTCGTCTCCCTCTGCTCTGCCTGTTACTCGGCGGCCACTTTGCCGGATACGGCTTGCGGATTCTTGACGACCACCTTAATGGCGTCCTCGACACGATCCTTGGCGTAACGCAGCGCCTCTTCGAGATCGTTCATCTCGAATGTGTGGGTGTGGATCAGCGTCGCATCGAACCGCTTCTGGCGCATGAAGGCCTCGGCCCGGTGCGTGGCGGTCTTGCCCTCGCCGCGGATGCCGTAGAGGTAGATGTTGTTGCGCACCAGATGGGCCACGTCGACCTCGGGGCTGTTATGCGGGAAGGCCGCAAGGCAGATCTTGCCGCCCCGGTTGACCATCAGCGCCGCTTCGTTGACGCCATTCGGCGCACCGGCGCATTCGACGACATAGTCGACGCCCTTGCCGCCGGTCAGTTCGCGGACCTTCTCGACCACGTCTTCGTTGCGCACGTTGATCACGTGATCCGCACCCAGCTGCTTGCCAATCTCGAGACGGTTGTCGCGGGTACCGGTCAGGATCACCGGCTGCGCGCCCAGCGCCTTGGCCACGGCCGCACCCATCAGGCCGATCGGGCCCGGGCCGGTGACGACCACACTCTCGCCGGCCACAAGGCCGCCCAGTTCCGTCAGGCCGTACATCGCGGTGCCCGCGGTCACGACCAGCGTCGCTTCCTCGTCGGACATGGTATCGTCGACATGGATCAGCGTGTTGATGTTGTTGACCGCATATTCGGCAAAGCCGCCATCGGTGGTGAAGCCGTTAGCGCGGTGGCCCTTGTCCACGTCGCCGTAGTTCTTCCCGTAGTTGTGGCAGGATGTGTACATCCCCATGCGGCAGCGCTTGCACTGGCCACAGCCGGCATGGATCTCGACGGTCACACGCTCGCCGATTTCATACTCGTCAACGCCCGGCCCGAGCGCCACGACCGTGCCCATATATTCATGGCCGGGGGTGAAGTTCTTGTTGAACGGCTCACCGCCCTCAATCTGCGCGGGCGGGCCGTGGTAGATGATCTCCAGATCGGTCGCACAGATCGCAACGGCGTCGATGCGCACCAGCACTTCGGCCTTGCTGGGGACCGGAACCGGCTTCTCGGTCAGCGAAATCTCACCGGGATCGCCCAGAACCCAGGCTTTCATCGTCTCGGGAACCGGATGGGTCGGGCTGACAGTTACATTCTCTGGCATTGGCATGGTTGGGTCTCCATTCAGTGTGTTGGTTCGCGCTAGCCGTGAAGGTTGCGCAGCTTGTTGGAAAAAGTGTTGGCGGCCCCGATCACTTCGCGGACCAGATGCTGCCTGTAGTCATCGGTGGCCCGCTCGGCCGCTACCGAAACCGAGATCGAGCCGACCACCGCCCCGGCGCCTTCGCGGATCGCGGCACCGATGCACACGATCCCCTCGCGGAATTCCTCGTCATCGACGGAGAATTTCAGGCGGCGGGACAATCTGAGTTCTTCCACCAGACCCGACAGGGTCGTGATGGTGCGGGGGGTATATTGCTTCAACCCGTTGGCGGAGATCACACGCACCAGCTCGGTGTCGGGGATCCACGCAAGGATCGCCTTGCCCGTCGCGGTGGCATGCAAGGCGGTCATCTTTTCGATCTCGTCGGGCTCGATAACCATGCCGTCGGGATCGGGAATGCTGATCTTGGTCATCAGCGAGCACTCACTGAGCACCGCGAACTGTACGCCGTGGCCCAGCTTTTCGCTGAACGCGCGCAGATCATCGCCAAGCAGTGCGGCCGGATCGGTTTCGCGCGCGTCAAGCTCCAGCAAATCGCCCAGTTTCGGACCCAGAGCATAGCCGCGCTTGCGGCCCAGATGGGTGAGAAAGCCGCGATGCACGAGCGTGGTAATGAGGTGGTGGCAGGTGGAGATGTTGAGCCCGGCGCGCTCGGAGATCTCCGAAACGGTCATCCCGTCGCGTTCGCCTGCGACGGTTTCGAGAATATTGAGTGCGCGATCTACCGACTGGATGGTGCGGCCGCGGTTCTCTTCCTGCGGCGCGGGAGTGGTCACAGCACTGTGCGCTGTGGATGCAAGTTCGCCGATCGTCCCTGTCTTCTCGAGCTTCATGGCTTGATTTCCTCTCCCGCAACAACCATCCGGATCAGTCTCGATTCCTGCAAGAAATTTTCATTATGTGGATTATTATTTCACAATATCAAATTTAAGCCGTCATCGCGTCCCCCCGAGCCGATCCGCAAAACAGGATTTTCTTAATCAAAATTCAGCGCTTGCCGCGTCTGCCACATCAATGCCGCGCCGCAGCGGGCACCAAGGCCCCGTGACGCACGGATCCGGCAGGCCGCCCACGGACCCCGTCCGAATCCCTGCCGAACAGCACGCGGACCTACGGCGGTGCGCCCTCCCCGCGCCGGCCGGACAGCGCGCGGCTTCAACATTCTTCTTGTGATCGGGACGGTCATGATGGTGGACTGGCGCCCGGGGCGCCCTCGCGCCCGCAAGATCCAAGGAACAGAAGAGACACCGCGATGCCACGCCTCTCCGCCGACACGCCGTTCATCCACCCCGATTGCGAGATCACCCAGTCGCGCTTCGGCGCCTATGTCGAGATCGGCAAGGGCAGCCGGATCACGCATTCCAGCCTCGGCGACTACTCCTATTGCGACCGCTACGCCGATATCGGCAATGCGCAGATCGGCAAGTTCGCCAATATCGCCAGCTTCGCGCGGATCGGTCCGACCGACCACCCGATGGAGCAGGCCTCGCTGCACCATTTCCACTACCGCTCGGGCGATTACTGGGACGCGGCCGAACGCGACGAGACGTTCTTCGCGCAGCGCCACGCCCGCTTGGCCACGATCGGCCATGACACATGGATCGGGCATGGCGCCGTGATCCGCCCCGAAGTTGCCGTCGGCCACGGCGCGGTGGTGGCCGCGGGCGCGATGGTCACACGCGATGTGGGCCCGTTCGAGATCGTGGCCGGCATCCCCGCCGCGCCGCTGCGCCGGCGTTTTCCCGATGCCATCGCCGAACGCCTGATCGCGCTGGCATGGTGGGACTGGTCGCATGAGACGCTATACGCGCGGCTGGAGGATTTCCGGAAGATGCCCATCGACGCCTTTCTGGAGAAATACGAATAGGCGGCCGGCGCCACCTACCTGTCTGAAGGCCGCAAATGCAGCGCATACAAAGTGTGAATTTTGTGGTATACTGCTCTGATCATCTTACGGGACAGGAACGCCAGCACATAATGGCGACATAGCAAATTCGACCCTTCGAGCGGCAAAAAGCGTGGCCATCGAGACCACGCCAGCAAAAGGGAGAATGCGCGATGAAAGACTGGCATATCCAGGCCGAAGAAATAGCCAATTGTAATTGTAACTACGGATGTCCGTGCCAATTCGGCGTGCTGCCGACGACTGGCACCTGCGAAGCAGTGGTCGTCTATGACATCCAGAAAGGCCATTACGGCGACACCAAGCTCGATGGATTGCGTGCCGCAGGGGTCTATGCGTGGCCCGGCGCGATTCACGAGGGCAACGGCCAGATGCAGCTGATCATAGACGCGCGCGCCGACGCCGATCAGCGCGCGGCCCTCGAGGCGATCATGACCGGCGAGGACACCGAAGAGATGGCGACGATGTGGTTTGTCTTCAGCGCCATGAGCCCGAACAAGCACGAGACACTCTCCGCACCGATCGAACTGGACTGGGATATCGAGGCCCGCACCGGCCGCGCGAAGGTCGGGGGCATCGCCGATGTCGAGGTCGGCCCGATCCCCAACATCGTCACCGGCGATCCGCACCGGGTCTCGATCCAGCTGCCACAGGGCTTCGAGTTCCGCCACGCGGAAATGGCGTCCGGCACGTCGCAGACCAGCGGCGGCGAGATCAGCCTGAGCTTCGATGCAACCCATGCGCATATGGCAAAGCTCAACCTCACCGGACAGGGCGTCCCCGCTTAAGGCGCGGGGCGGAGATCAATGACGCAGATGAAAGGACCGGTTGAACGGGTCTTGGCCCGCGACCAGTGGGTTGTGGCCGGCGCGGTCGGGATCATCGTCGTGCTGGCCGGCCTCTACACAGTCTGGGGTGTCGGCATGAACATGTCGGCGCTCGACATGACACGGATGGCAGGCGCGACCGGCCAGTCTATGGAAATGGGTATGGGCTCGGGCATGGCGTCGGAAACCGGACCGGGCATGGCTATGGCCATGGGGGCGGACTGGTCATGGGCCTATGCCGGACTGATCTTCCTGATGTGGTGGATCATGATGGTCGCCATGATGACGCCTAGCGCGGCCCCCACGCTGCTGCTCTATACCGCGCTCAAACGGCAGGGCTCTGAACGGGAACGCGCCGTGTCGCTCAGCCTGATGTTTCTGTCGGGCTACCTTCTGGCATGGGCGGGGTTCAGCGTGGTTGCGACCACCCTGCAATGGGCGACCGAAGCCGCAGGGCTGACCAGCACCAGCATGATGACGCTGAGCTCCAGAACCGCGGCGGGCGCCGTTCTGATCGTCGCGGGCCTGTTCCAGTTTTCCAGCCTCAAGAGCGCCTGCCTGAAACATTGCAGATCGCCCGCGCATTTTCTCGCGCAGCACCGTGCCAGGGTCGCGTGGGGGGCGATGCGCATCGGCATGCATCACGGCACCTATTGCCTTGGCTGCTGCTGGGCCCTGATGGCGCTCCTTTTCGTGGGCGGGATCATGAACCTCTACTGGATCGTCGGGCTGGCGCTTTACGTGCTGGCCGAAAAGCTGGTTCCCTACCCCCGCGCCTTCTCGCAGGTCACGGGCGCTGCCCTTCTGGCGGCAGGGCTGTGGGTGCTGGGAACCAGGCTGGCCGCATAGGGCGGCAGATCCGCTCTGAACCTCAGAGACACCGCGCGAAAGGAGTGAGAGATGGCGCATATTGACTGGTATGTCGAAGGTCCGGCCTTCGGAAATTGCAACTGCGGCTATTCCTGCCCGTGCCAGTTCGAGGAACTGCCCACCTATGGCGACTGCCGCGGCTTCGAGGTGATCGAGATCACCCGTGGTCATTTCGGCGATGTCGATCTGAGCGGCGCGAAGGTGGCGCTGCTCTACGCGTGGCCCGGGCCGATTTTCGAGGGCAAGGGAGAGATGCAGATCATCATCGACACCGGCGCAAGCGACGCCCAGCGCGATGCCCTCGACCGCATCCTGCAAGGCGAGGAGACCGACGAGGAGGCGACCCATTGGTGGGTGTTCCGCGCCATGTGCGACACGGTGCACGAAACCCTGTCCGCACCGATCGCCTATGAGGTCGATATCGAAGGCCGGACCGCCACCGTAAAGATCGGCGATCTGCTCAGCTCCTCCGGCCGCCCGATCCAGGCGCCCCACGGAGGCGGCGAACACCGCGTACGCATCGACATTCCCGGCGGGATCGAGTTCTCCATCGCCGAGATCGGCAACGCCTCCACCACCGCGAATGCCGCGATCGCGCTGGACCTCAAGGACAGCTACGGCCAGTGGCATTTCCTCAAACACGGGCCGTCGGGCGTCGTGCAGTAACAGCGCGTGGCGTGAGATCAGGCCGCACACACCCGATCTCTTTCACCCGATCTTTTTTATACTTCCTTGCGCTGACTTGATCTGGCCCAAAGCGCCGCAACAGCGCGCATGTTAGAGGACAGACATGACCCATCCGGGCCGCCAGGGATGCAGCGCAGTGTCGCATTCGGCTGCCCGCACAGAGAAATTTCTTGCGCGCCCGACCGGCTCTGTTGCCAGATATCGGGGCGGAAGACACGAAAGGAGAAGATCATGACCGTGGAACGTTCCATTCTGTTGATTGTCGGTGGCCTGGTGCTGGGCAGCGTGCTTCTGGGCGTCTTTCACAGCCCGAACTGGCTTTGGCTGACGGGGATCCTTGGCGCACATCTCATTCAGGCCTCGTTTACGGGCATCTGCCCCGTCGTGATGACGCTCAAGAAGATGGGCCTGCCCTCGAAAGAAGGCTTCGCAAAGCCGTCCTGAGCGCAGCGTAGAACTGCAACGCAAAGAACCCGGCCCTCTGCGGAGGGCCGCCGCTTGCCGCCTGCACGCGCGCGGCGCGCCCTGCCCTGCGGCCAAGGCGGGGCTTGTCTCCGGCCATTTTCGCAGTAGAGAGTGCCGCGACGCACTGGCGGGAGGAAAAATACCATGAGCACAGAAACGATCGGCTTTGTGGGTGTCGGCCTGATGGGGCACGGCATGGCCGCAAACCTGCTGGAGGCCGGCTTCCCCGTGACGGTCATTGCGCACAAGAACCGCGCACCGGTGGAAGACCTCAAGGCCCGCGGCGCGCAAGAGGCAGACAGTCTCGAGGATCTGGGCGCCAACGCGTCCATCATTCACATCTGCGCGCCGGGCTCTCCGCAGGTCGAGGCGATCGTCGCCGGCCTGTTGCCGGCTCTGAACCCCGGCAGCGTGATCGTGGATTGCTCGACTTCCAACCCGACCTCCACCCTCGCCCTTTCAAAGCGCCTCGAGGCGGCCGGGTGCCATATGGCCGACGCGCCTCTGGGCGGAACGCCGGTGCAGGCCCAAAGCGGGGAACTGGCCACTATGGTGGGTGCAGAGGAAGACATTTTCGCGCGACTGGAGCCGGTGATCGGCGCATGGGCCGAGGCCATCGTCCATCTCGGGCCCTGCGGCTCGGGGCACAAGATGAAACTTCTGAACAACTTCCTGTCGCTGGGCTACGGGGCGCTCTATTCCGAGGCACTCGCCCTGTCGGAGAAAATCGGGATCTCGACCGAGCAGTTCGATTCCGTCATCCGCGGGAGCCGGATGGATTGCGGCTTCTACCAGACCTTCATGGGCTACGCGGTCGAGGGCAATCGCGACGCGCACAAGTTCACGCTGAACAATGCGCTCAAGGACATGCTCTACCTCGAAGCCGTGGCGGGTGACGCCGCTGTCGCCAACCCGATCGGGAACGCCGTCAAGAACAGCTTCGCCATGGCGGTTTCCGCGGGGGGCGACGGGCCGGAAGATTACGTGCCGCACCTCGTCGACTTCGTCGCGAAACGCAACGGCATCGAAACGCCCTAGCGCGCCGCCTGAAGCACAGCGCAAATGCGCGCTGTCTTTCGCGGGCCTATGTCTTGAGATAGTCGCGCCAGTCGTGCTGCGGCGCGAAGCCCAAGAGCGCCTTGGCCCGGGCATTGGTGTAGAATGTCTCGTCCTCGGCCATCTCCCGCGTGACCGGAACCCCCTCATAGTAGCGGGCCAGCAGCTCAGAGGTCGTCAGCCCCACCGAGTGATTGTCATTGGCCACGTTGAACACCTGATAGCCGAGCCCGTCCACCGCGAGGCAGCGGTCGACCATCTGGCCCAGATCGCGCGCGTCGATATAGGCGAAGATGTTTCTCAGCCGCAGCGTCGGGTCTTCGAGATAGGCGGGGAAATCCTGCGCGTATTCATGCGGCTCGATCACGTTGTTGATCCGCAACCCGTAAATGTCGAAGCCGCTGCGCCGCTGAAAACTGCGCGCGGTGGCCTCGTTGACCACTTTCGACATGGCGTAGCTGTCCTCGGGAAGCGTCGGGTGGTCTTCGTCGATCGGCAGATAGTCGGGCTTGCGCTCGCCATCGGCAAAGCAGATGCCGTAGCTGGTCTCCGAGGAGGCAAAGACAATCTTGCGCACGCCGAACTTCACCGCGGCGTCGATGATATTGTAGGTGCCGATCGTATTCACCCGGAAACACTCGTTGTCGGGCTTGAGCAGAATGCGCGGAACCGCGGCGAAGTGAACGACCGCATCGAATTTCGGCGTGCCCGTGCCCGGCTCCAACTCGTCAAAGCCCGCATAGCTGCACATCACGTCATAGATCTGTCCGGCATCGGTGATATCGGCGATCCTGTTGTCGACCCCGTCAAGCTCGAGCGGGGCAAGATCGATATTGAGAACCCGATGCCCCCGGGCAAGCAGATACGCCACCGCATGCCGCCCCGCCTTGCCGGCTCCGCCGGTGAACAATATCCGCATCCCTCACTCCTTTATCTGCGCTCCGAGACTTAGCACCGCCGCAGGGCCCCGGTCGATAGGGCCGCGGGCTTTGCATCGCTGGCAGGCCGCCTGCCAGACGCAAAAGCGCCGCGGATCACCGCGGCGCCGGATGTCATTCGCGCGATCAGATCAGGGCAAAAGCATGCCGCGGATCATGAAGAAGAACATCGCCGACAGCGTGCCCGCCAAGGGGACAGTGATCACCCATGCGGCCGCGATCCTGAACAGCAGGTTGCGCTTGACCAGTTCGATGCGGTGCACGCGGCCCAGCCCCTTGCGTTCGCTCTTTGCCAGCAGACGTTCCGCGGCGACCTGCGCTTTCATCTCGTAGAGCATCTCGCCCTTGGACTCGACATCGGCGGCCTCGAATTTCGCGAGGAACTCTTCCACCTCTTCCGGGTCCCGGTCCGCGTGATGATCGCGGATCTCGTCGAGCATGCGGGCATAGCTCGACTTGATATATTCGCGCAGGAACCCGACGCCGAAGACGCCGCCCACGGCAATATGCGTGGAACTGACCGGAAGCCCCAGCTGCGAGGCGACGATAACCGTGATCGCAGCGGCCATCGCGATACAATAGGCGCGCATCTTGTCGAGCTCGGTGATCTCGCTGCCGACGGTTCGGATCAGCTTCGGGCCATAAAGCGCAAGACCCAGCGAAATACCGACCGCGCCGACGGCCATGACCCAAAGCGGGATCGACGCTTTGGATGCCACCGCACCGCCCGCGATGGCCTCGTTGATGCCCGCCAGAGGACCGACCGCGTTGGCCACGTCATTGGCGCCATGGGCAAAGCTGAGCAGAGCCGCCGCGAAGATCAACGGGATCGTAAAGAGATCGTTCACGCTGGATTTTTGGTTCTCCAGATGCTTCGTCCTGTTGGCCACGAAAGGCCGCATCATGGCGAAGACGATCATGGCCACAAGGAACCCGATCACCACGGCCATCGGGAAGCCGACATTGACCAGCTTCTTCACGCCCTTGAGCATCAGGTAGGTGCCAAACGCCCACGCCATGACCGCGACCAGAACCGGCACCATCCGGTTGGACGCGGCCAGCACATCGGTTTTGTAGGTGATGGTGCGCTTGATGATATAGAGGAATGTCGCCGCGATGATCCCGCCCAGAAGCGGAGAGATCACCCAACTCGCCGCGATCATTGCGACCTGATGCCAGTTGGCGATGCCCCAACCGCCCGCCGCGATGCCCGCGCCCAGCACACCGCCCACGATCGAATGGGTCGTCGAAACAGGCGCACCGACCGCCGTGGCAAAGTTGAGCCAGACCGCGGCCGCCAGAAGGGCCGAGATCATCAGCCAGATAAAGGTGTCACGATCCGCCACGAGATTGGGGTCGATGATGCCCTTCTTGATGGTTCCGACCACGTCGCCGCCGGCAATCAGGGCGCCGCCGGCCTCGAAGAACGCGGCGATCAGAATCGCGCCGGTCAGCGTGATGGCCTGTGAGCCCACCGCCGGCCCGACATTGTTGGCAACGTCGTTGGCCCCGATATTCATGGCCATGTAGCCACCGATCATCGCAGCGGCGACCAGCAAGGTGCCATCGATGCCGCCATCGGTTCTGGCCATGGCCACAAGCATGATGCCGACGATGAAGATCAGGGCCATTCCGAACCGGAACAATTCCTCCCTGTTCAGTCGAACGGCTGTTTCGACATTCTCTGTTTTCAGCATGGCACCCCCAACGTCCCTCCATGTAAGCACTCTCATGACCGTGACCGGTTTTCAGAGGAGTGCCATGACCTGGATCAACATGGCCCGCCGCACGTTGCGCTATTTCTCGGACAGGACTCCGGGCACGATCTGCGGACCACGGCGTCCCGCGACGGAGGCGCGCCTGCGGATCGCACGCGGCACTGATTTTATAAGGTATTGAAAAATAACAATACTGAAGCGCACAGGGACTGGCAGGGTGAGAACGGACCTCCCACGATGACAAAGTTCTATCTTCCCGTTGCCATCGGTGCGCTTCTCCTGACCTTCTGGCTGAGCCCCGATGCGCAGGAAATTGCCGCAGGCGTGGCGATTTTCCTGTTCGGCATGCTGATGCTCGAAGACGGGTTCAAACTGCTGGGGGGCGGCGCGCTTGAACGGATGCTGGAGGGCGCAACGCGCTCCACACCGCGCTCGCTTCTGTTCGGCATCCTCTCGACCACCGTCTTGCAGTCCAGCTCGCTGGTGTCGGTGATCACCATCTCGTTCCTGAGCGCCGGCCTGATTTCGCTCATCGGCGGGGTCGGGATCATCTTCGGGGCCAATATCGGAACAACGACCGGGGCCTGGCTGGTCGCCGGGCTGGGCCTGAAGGTGAAGATCGCAGCCTATGCAATGCCAATGATCGCCCTGAGCATCCTGCTCGTCTTCCAGAAATCCAAGGCCTTGCGCGGCATCGGATACGCGCTTGGCGGTCTGGGGTTCCTGTTTCTGGGCATCCATCACATGAAGGAGGGGTTTGACACCTTTAAGGATCAGATCGACCTTCTGCGCTTTGCCTTGCCGGGCCTCGTCGGACTGGTCGTCTACTGCCTGCTCGGGACCGCCGCCACGGTGGTCATGCAATCGAGCCATGCGACCATGGTGCTGATCCTCACCGCGCTGTCGGCTGCGCAAATCAGCTACGAGAACGCGCTCGCCTTGGCGATTGGCGCCAATATCGGCACCACCATCACCGCGATCATAGGCTCGCTGAGCGCAAATTATCAGGGCAAGCGGCTGGCCTTGGCGCATCTGATTTTCAATACGGTCACCGCCTCCGTGGCGCTGGTGTTCGTCTCCCCGCTGCGCGAGGGCGTCGACTTCATCAGCCATGCGGTCGGGATCGGCGCCAGCGATTTCACCCTGAAGCTGGCGGTGTTCCACACCACGTTCAACGTGCTCGGGGTCGTGCTTATGCTGCCGCTGCTGCGCAGGCTGATCGCCTTTCTGGAGCGTTCCATCACCGAGCCCGCCCCCGATGTCAGCCGCCCGCGCTATCTCAACGAGGCGGTCGATGCCTTCCCGCAAACGCTGGAAATCGCCCTGCGCAAGGAAGTCCTGCATCTCTACGAGAACGCCGCCGAGCTGATCCTGCACGGGCTGAACCTGCACCGCCACGAGGTTTTCGAGACCAAAAGCGTGGCCGAGACCGTGCGCGAGAGCCGCAAGCCCTTCGATCTCGACCTCGAGGAAAGCTATGAGCGCCGGGTCAAGACGCTCTATTCCGCGATCGTCGAGTTCTCGACCCGCGTGGGCGACAAACGCCTCGCGCCCGATGTCGCGGACCGGGTCTATGCGCTGCGCGACGTGGCCGGCGACATCGTGCAGGCCGTCAAGTCGGTCAAGCATCTGCGCAAGAACATCCTGCGCTACACGGTGCGCCCCAGCGGCCGCGTCACCGAGCTTTATGACGGCCTGCGCATCGAGATCGCCCGGATCGTGGTCGAACTGCGCAAGCTGGAAATGACCGAACCGACCGATCGCAGCGCGCTCTGGCTGGATCAGGAACGCGCCCAGATCGAAGAGGACGCGCGGTCCGCCGCACGACAGGTCGAGGGGTTCATCCGCAAGGAAGAGCTGACACCGGGTGCGGCCACGTCGTTTCTCAATGATGCCGATTATGCCTATGGTGCCATGCGCAGGCTGATCGAGGCGGCCCGCACCTATTACATCGAGCGCGACAGCGCGATGGCCGAGGTTGAACGTCTGCTGACACTCGAGGATGAGGAACTGGATGAAGACATGGCCACATCACGCCTCTCGTCTCGGGCTGACACCCCCACAGGGGAACATGAGCCCGGGGGTCACGAAAATGTCGTCAAAGGGGGCTAGGATAGTGCCGCGTACAGGTCTGTTGGGAGAGTTCGGATGGGATTGAAGAAGCTGTCAGAGAAACTGGCGGACTATAATGCGCGTCTCGAAGCCGGCAAAACCGAGAAGATCAAGACGGACCATGTCGAGAAGGTTCTGGCCAAGCTCCGCAAGAAGTCTGCCGATCTGGAGGAAGAGGTTGCCGAGGAGAAGAACGCGGACAAGAAAGCGCGGCTTGAGCGAAAGCTGGGGGTCGCGCGCGAACAGGTGGCGCGTGCCGAGTGGCTCCTGAATGAAATCGATCGCGCGGATTGAGGCCGGCTTTGGCCTGCAACACCCGCCCGATGCGCGGCCTTTGGCCGTCCGTTCGGGACCGCACACGCAGCGCGCCCGTCTGTTCGCCATCGGCAAGGCGACGAGCCGTGGCGGGCCGCTACGACACCCCGCTCTGGGCAAGACGTCCCTGCCCCTCGGGTGAGGCAAAAAATGCCAGCAGCCCCCGCGCCCCATCGGGGTTGGCCGCGGCGCCCGATATTCCCGCACTGTAAGCGGTCCGTTTGCCAAGCCCCTCGGGAAGCGGCCCGACAAGGCGAATACCAAGCCCCTCATGCACCCGGATCTCGGTGATCTGCCCGAAGCCGATCGCCCGCGCAGCCTCCGCGCTGGCCAGTTGTTCCATCGCGCCGGCCCCTGTCTGCGCGCGCAGGGTCTTGTCCGCCACGGCTTGCGCGATGCCCAACCCCTCGATCATCGCCGCGATATGCTGGCCGCTCGAGGCGCGGTTGTAGATCAGCGCATCCGCCGCCAGCAGCGCCGCGCGGAACGCATCGACCGAGGAGATATCGGGCGCGGGCGCGCCCGCGCGCACCGCAACGCCGGCAGAGACCGCGCCCAGTGACACCACCGGCGCAGCCGCCACGGCACCGCTGGCCGCGAAATCCTCAAGGGCCGAGGCGGGCGCGACGATCACATCGGCCTTCGCACTCCCCTCTGCCACGCGCTTGCGGATTTCGGGTCCGGTGGCAAAGCTGAGCGTGAACGGCGTGCCGGTTGCCGCAGCGAACGCCTCCGCACAGAGCCGCACCCCCGTCTTCGGCGCTCCCGCGCTGAGAATGCGTAGCTTGGGCGGCTGGGACATGCGGGAAACCCCTGTTGCGGTCGGTGTGTCGTTGCGGCCGGTGCGTGATCCGGGCAGGCCGGTGCCTGCCTGCGGATCGTGGCCCATCCCGGCGGTCAATGGAACCGCAAACCGGCGCATTCGGGCCTCACCCGCGCGATCCCCCTCGCGCCCCCTCCGGCCACGCCGCGGGGTCCGGCTGCCATGAACACAAAGCTTTGAGCTTTCGCCCGCTTCCCGCGGGCAAATCTGCCCTGTAACTGGCCCCGCTTCCGAGCTAAACACTTTGCGCAGCAACTCTGGGCAGTAACACGACCTTATGGACAAGAAACTCATTTCCGGAACGGCTTTGCTGGTGGCCGCGATTTGCCTGTTGCCAATCCTCGGCGTCGTGGCCGCGGCGGCGTTCGGCACGTTCGACACGCTCCAGCAACTCGCCGAGACCGTTTTGTGGCGCTACACCTGGACCACGCTGGTGCTCGTGGTGCTGGTCGCGATCGGCAGCGTGATCATCGGCGGCATCACCGCATGGCTGGTGGTGACCTGCGACTTTCGCGGGCGGCGGTTCCTCGAGGTTGCGCTGGTCGTGCCGCTGGCCTTTCCGGCCTATGTGCTGGCCTATGCCTATACCGATGTGCTCGACCATCCCGGGATCGTGCAGTCCACGCTGCGCGCGGTCATGGGATGGGGCCCGCGCGACTACTGGTTCCCGGAGATCCGCTCTCTGGGCGGCGCGGCCTTGATGCTGACCCTTGTGCTCTACCCCTATGTCTACCTGATGGCGCGCACGGCGTTCCGGCTGCAGGCGGCGACCCCGTTCTACGCGGCCCGATCGCTCGGATCCTCGCCGATCCGCGCCTTTATGCGCGTCTCCCTGCCCATGGCGCGGCCCGCGATCGCGGCAGGCACCCTGCTTGTCGTCATGGAGACCATCGCCGATTTCGGCACGGTGGCGCATTTCAGCGTTCAGACCTTTGCCACCGGCATCTACACAAGCTGGTTCGGTCTGGCCGACCGCGGGGCTGCGGCGCAACTGGCGCTGGGACTTCTGACCTTCGCGCTTCTGGTGGCGGCGCTCGAATACATGAACCGCGGCGGGGCGGCCTATGCCGCCAAGGGGCGGCAGGAGCCTTTCGTGCGTTTCAAGCTGACCGGCACGCGGGCCTTGAGCGCCCAGATCATCTGCGTGCTGCCGGTGCTTCTGGGCGTGATCATCCCGACAATCACTCTGACGCTGATGGGGCTGAGATCCGAACAGGATATCCTGAGCCCGCGCTACATCCGCTTCATTCAGAACTCGCTGATGCTGGCGGGCATCGCCGCGGTGCTGACCGTGGCCGCCGCCGTCATGCTCGGCACGTTCAACCGCGTCTTCGCGAACCGCACGTCGCTGACCGCGCTCTTCATCGGGCGGCTCGGCTATGCCGTGCCCGGCGGGGTGATTGCCGTCGGCCTTCTGGTGCCGTTCGCCAATTTCGACAACTGGCTGGATGCGCGGATGGAAAGCTGGTTCGACATCTCAACCGGGCTTTTGATCTCGGGCTCGATCTGGCTGATGATCGCAGCCTACATGATCCGCTTTCTCGCCGCCGCGATCGGCGCCTATGACAGCGGCCTGTCCACCGTGACGCCTAATATCGACGCCGCCTCCCGCGCGCTGGGGCGCTCCGCATGGGGCACCGTGCGCGCCATTCACATGCCGGTCCTGCGCAGCAGCATCCTGACCGCTTTGCTGATCGTCTTTGTCGATACGGTCAAGGAACTGCCCGCAACGCTGATCCTGCGCCCGTTCAATTACGACACACTGGCCGTTCAGGCGTTCCGGCTGGCATCCGACGAGCGTCTCGAAGGTGCTGCCGTCCCAAGCCTGCTGATCGCGGCTATCGGGCTTTTGCCGGTGATCCTGCTTTGTGCGCGGATGGGCGACTGGCGCGCGCGCAAAGACACCTAAAGACCAGCCGGATAAGGCACGAAAAAAGGGCGCGCCCGGGGAAGCGCGCCCTTCGGGTCTTGCCTGCTGAGCCCCTTACTTCCAGCCAACCTCGCCGAGGATCTGCTGGGCTGCGCCGATATTCTCGGCAATGTCCGAGAGCGCAATCGCATCCGGACGGAAGATGCCCAGCGCGGCCACCGACGGCGCAAGACCAACGCCCGGCACCGCGGGATATTCGTCATTGCCCGCCGAGAAGTACTGCTGCGCCTGATCGGAGGCGAGATACTCGAGGAACTTGATGGCGTTTTCCTTGTTCGGCGCATGCGCGGCCACGCCGCCGCCCGAGATATTCATATGCGCACCAATGTCATCCTGGTTGGGGAAGACCCAGCCGATGTTGTCCATGCTGTCGGAGAGACCCGAAACGTCCCTGCGCAGCGCGCGGGCGAAGTAATAGGTGTTGGACATGGAGATGTCGCATTCGCCCGACACGATGCCACGCAACTGGTCGGTATCGCCGCCCTGCGGATCGCGCGCGAAATTGGCGACGACAGCCTTCGCCCAATCGGCCACGGTGTCCGCGCCCAGATGCGCGGTCAAAGCGGCAACGATGTTCTGGGTGTAGACGTTGGAGGACGAGCGGATGCAGACCTGACCGGCATATTCGGGCTTGGCCAGATCCTGATAGGTGGCCGGCGGGTTCGCGACATCGTCCTTGTCATAGAACAGGATCCGTGCGCGCTGCGAGAAGGAGAACCACTGGTTGTCCTCATCCTGCAGATACGCCGGGATCCGCGCTTCCAGCACGTCGCTTTCGATCGGCTGCAAAAGCCCCAACTCCTTGGCGCGGGTGATGCGCACGGTGTCCACGGTCAAAAACACGTCGACGGGAGAGTTCTTGCCCTCGGCGGCCATCCGCGCGATCAGCTCGTCCGCCTTGCCCTCGATGCGGTTGACGGTGATGCCGGTGGCTTCGGTGAAATCGGAATACAGACGCTCGTCCGTATCATAGTGGCGCGAGGAATAGAGGTTGAGCTCTGCCGCGGTCGCGGTGCCTGCGGTCGCCACCACAGCCAGTGCAAGGATGGACGTTCTGGTCTTCATCGGGGTCTCCCTTTGCGTTCGATAGATGTCGCAAGCCTCAATGATGGGAATCGCGGGGCAGCGCAACCCTTTCTGACCAAAATAGTCGGAAATAAATCCACCTATCCTGAGTTTTTTTATCAATTTTCTGTCAACAGCCCGAAATTCACCCGCGCGACCCGCGTGATCCAGCCTGAGTCCTTCTCTGAAACGCCCAAACACCGCGCAGATCATCACCCGCGGAGAACTTGGGGAAATCGATGACACCCCCCGCAAAAGCGGAGCCTGTTGCACATTGCGGCGCTTCGATGGACTCTGGGAGCAGAGTCATCTGCGACAGGCCATGTCCTGCGCGGAGAAACAGGCTAGATAAGACGGATCGGATCCAGACCGACAGGCGCGAAGGACAGGGTGCAAAAAGGAGAACGCAAAAGTGCTGAACCGAAAGACCGCGCACCTCGCACGCGCATTGAGCTGCCTGATGGTTCTTGCCCTGTCGCTGGGTGCCTATGGCCACCGCGCGCATGCGTTCAGCCCCGACAACATGGCTTCCGTGGTCTCGGTGCTGCCGGTCTGGCCCGGGCGCGCGCAGGGCGGCGCGGGCGCGCCTCCGGGCGTCGCGCCTGAAGGCAGCGGCATCGTGCTGCCCTCGGGCGCCATCGCCACCGCATGGCATGTGATCGAGCCGGCCGAGCGGATCGATGTGCGCCTCTCGGATGGCCGCATCCTGCCCGCGCGTCTCATCGCGCAGGACGCCGCCAGCGACATCGCGGTCCTTGAGGTGAACGCCGACCTGCCGCCCTTCGAGATCGCGCCGCGCCCCGCCTTGACCGATCCGGTCTGCGCCATCGGGAACGCGTGGGGTCTGGGGCTGTCGGTGACCTGCGGCGTTGTCTCCGCGCTCGATGTCACCAATGCCCGCTTCAACCCCGTCGAGCATTTCGTCCAGACCGACGCCGCCGCGAACCCCGGCGCGTCCGGCGGGGCCCTTGTCGATGGCGCAGGCAGGCTCGTGGGTATGATCTCCGCGATCTTCGCCTCCGAGGGCGAGACCAATATCGGCGTCAACTTCGCGGTCTCGTCCGCGTTGCTGCTGCGCGTCACCGATGCCTTGAGCGCCGCCGGAGAGGTCACCTATCCCGATCCCGGCTGGCGCCTCGCCCCGCCGGGCCGGGACCAGCTGGCCCGCCGCGCGGCGCCGGTCGTCATGGCGCTGGAACCCGGCGGCCCGGCAGAAAGCGCGGGCATTCTGGAACGCGACCTGATCACGCGGATCGGCCCGCAGCCCGTTCGAACCCCGCGCGACGCGGTCTCCGCCCTCGCGCTGCTGCCCGAAGACACGGGCACGGTTGAGGTCACGCTTGAACGCGGCGGCCGGCAGAGCGTGGTCACCCTGACCCTTCAGGCCGCGCCCGCAGCCGGACCCGCACCGGAGCTTCTGGGCGACTGCCCGCATCCCGAACCGGTCTGCCGGATGCGCCAGACCGTCTTTCCGGTCTCCAGTTTCGATCCGCTCGGAAGTGCCACGCGCATCGGGGAGAGCCTGTTGGTCACCAACCGCCACGTGGTCGCGGACCGCACGGATGCCGTGGTCTACACCCCCGAAGGCCCACGGGGCGGACGGGTGATCGCCTCGGCCTATCTGGGCGATCTCGCCCTGATCGAGGTGGACGGCCTGCCGGCAGGCGGGGCCATTGCCACGCTGCCCGGCGCAGGCGCACAGGCTGGCGAGGTGACAGGCGAGACCTATGCCATCGGCGCCGATATCGCGCGGCAGGAAGTCCGCGTGTTCGACCCCGGCGCACTGATCGCCCCGCCGGCACAAGAGGCAGAGTTCGGACGCCTCCATGTCGCGGCCTACATGCAGCCCGGTGTGAGCGGCGGCGCCCTTGTCGACAGCACGGGCACGCTGCTGGGCATCAATGTGGGCGGCGGCGAAGGGCGCTTCGAGGCGATCCCGCTCGACGATGTCCGCAGGCTTCTGGCGCTCCGCGACGATGCGCAGGCGGCGCGGATCACCAAACGCCTCGGCTCCGCGTTTTCCGATTGTGCCAGCCTGCTGGATACGCTCGAGCCGCGCTCGGCCGATCCGGCGGGGCTGGGTGCGCTGGCAGAGATCTGCGCGGCCACGCAAAACAACGGACAGCTTCTCGAAGCGGGCCGCCTGCTCGCCATGGCGGGTGACTTCGACGCGGCAATCGCGCTGCACGGGCAGGCCGTCGCGCAGGTTCCCAACTCCATCAACGCGCGCGTCTCGCTTCTGGTCTCGCTGCAGCTTGCCGCGCGCTTCACGGAGATGACCGGACATGCGCAGCGGGTGATGGAGCTTGCCCCCGACGACCCGCAGGTTCTGCGCTTTGCCATTCAGTCCGGTGTCTGGGGCGACGCGCCCGAGCTGGCCGAGAAAGCCTACAGCGCTCTGCTCAAGGCCGATCCGCTGCAAGCACAAGCCGCACGACGCTTCATCGACAACGCCCCGCCGGCGCCGTCCGGGCGCTAGTCACGGCTCCAGCGGGTTGGGGATCCAGCCTGCGGCAAGAACCCCGTCGCGCTCGAATGGCGAGGGGGCGGCCCGCGCCAGAAGGCGCGCCTTGAGCTCAAGCGCGCTCAGGTCCGGCTCCCGCGCGAGAAGACGTGCCGCCATGGCCGCAAGGCGCGGCACCGCGTAGCTCGATCCCGACGCCACCCCCGACGCGCCGCGAAAATCGACGATCGGCAGGTTTTCCGCGGGCAGCATGATATCGACGCTCTCTGCCCCCCAGTTCGAGCCCTCGGCAAGGCGCCCGAACGCGTCGGCAGAGGTCACCGTCAGCATCCGCTCCGCCGTCAACGCGGCCGGATAGACAGGGTCCTGATCGATGCTGCGGCCATTATTGCCGGCAGACACCACGGCCAGAATGTCATGCTCGGCCAGCGCGGCCTCGAAGCTCAGCCAGTCCTCCCGCGTCCGACTCCCCAGGGGCATCGCCAGAATGCGCACCCCTGAGCGGGCCGCATGGGCCACGATATCGCCCAGACGGCGCATGTCCGGCCGCGGATACCGGTAGGGCACGATATCCGCCTCGGGGGCCTCGCGCACAAGGACCGAGGCCACGGCCGTGCCGTGCCGAATGGGCAGGAACGCCCCGCGCGAGACATCGCCGTCATAGGGCCACGGATCGAGATCCCAGTAATCATACCCCAAGGGCTGGCCGGCCGGATCCCGGGCCAGCCGGTCGCGAAACACCGGCAAATCATAAGCCAGTCCGGAATCCACGAGCCCGACCCGGACACCGCCGCGATCCACGCCCTCGGGCCACGGGGCCTGCAGGGTCTCGCTCCAGCGCACTGTCACGAGATCGCCGTCCAGCTGGTCGAGATAGCGCCACGCAGTCCCTTCCGAGCGCAATTCGCGACCCGACTGAACCGTGCAGCCCCCATCCGCGATCGCCAGCAGACTGGGCATGGGTCCCGCCCCGCGATCCAGCGCATAAGAGACCCGGAACTGCCGCAACTGCCCGTTGATCTGACGCCGCTCCAGCGTGATCTCGTCGGCGCCCGCAAGCGCCAGCCGGACCGAGATCAGACGCGGCGGGCCCGTATCGGGCCTGCGGGTCTCCTCCAGAAGCCAGCTGCCCGGAATGGCCGCCTGCGCGGCGAGCCCCGACAGCTCCGGCGCGCCGCAGAGCGCCTCGATCGCGCCCAGCACCGCGCGCACCCGCCCGTCGCGCGGCTCCGCCGCCCAAGCGCCGGTGGTCGCCAGAACCACACATAGCGAAAGAGATATGAAAACCCGACGCATCTGGATCTGCCTGCCCCCTGTGCGGCCCCCTGTGCGGCCCGATGTGCGGCCCCGCCAGCGCACCCCGAAAACAGGTGGTTTACGCTGCGCAGCGGACCTGCGAAACTCCACGTTATGAGCGGTTCGAACCGGAGGCAAGGTGGCAAAAAAGGACGTTCTTCAGCAAGTCGATGACACGGTCCGGCGCAGTGCGAAAACCTTTCTGCGCACCGCACGCCACGGCGCGCTTGCGACGCTTGATCCGGCCTCGGGCACGCCCATGGCAAGCCGGGTTTCGGTCGCCAGCGACAGCGATGGATGCCCGGTCTTCCTGATCTCCCAGCTCTCAGGCCATTTCGGCGCGCTGGAACAGGACCCGCGCGCCTCGCTCCTGCTTGGCGAACCGGGGCGCGGCGACCCGCTGGCCCATCCCCGCATCACCGTCTTCGGCCGCGCCGAGCGGATTGCCGACAGCGCCCGCGCCCGCATCAGGGCCCGGTTTCTCGCCCGCCACCCCAAGGCCGCGCTCTACGCGGATTTCGGCGATTTCGCCTTCTGGCGGCTCAAGATCGAAGGCGCGTCCTTCAATGGCGGCTTCGGCAAGGCCTACGAGATGACGCGCGACGACCTGATCGCCCCGGTTAACGCAGAGCTGGAGGCGCTGGAGCAAGAGGCCGTGGCCCATATGAACGCGGACCACCCTGATGCGATCGCGCTTTACGCAAGCCGCCTTCCAAACCGCGCCGAGGGCGCGTGGACACTCGCCTGCATCGACACCGAGGGGCTCGACCTGACGGCCTCTGACGCGGTGGCGCGCATCTGGTTCGACCCGCCGCTCGGCTCCGCGGAAGAGCTGCGCCCCCGGCTGGTGGCGATGGCCAAGCGCGCCCGCACCGAAAAATCCTGACAGAGCAGAAAACCCATGTTTCATTCCTTTTTCCCAAGCCCCAAACGCTTCCTGACATCCGCCGTGATCTGGGCGATGATCTGCATCGCGCTTTGGCATATCGAAGTGAAACAATGGGAGGACCCTCTGGGCATCGCGGGCGTCTTCGGATGGGATCCGGTTCGCGTCTGGCTCTATGAATACACGCTGTTGTGCTACGTGGCCTTCGTTGTGGTCTGGCTGCGCCGGACCACGCACCGCTGGGCGAAATGGTCGGTGGCGGGCTCTGCGCTGATCGTCTTCGCCACGTGGTTCCAGGTGCAGCTCGACGTGATGATCAACGAATGGTTCGGCACCTTCTACGACATGGTCCAGCAGGCGCTGGCCGAGCCCAACTCCGTCAGCTCGGGCGAATATTTCGGGCAGCTGGCCACGTTCCTCAAGATCGCCATGGTGTTTATCCTCACGGCCGTTGTCGTGGCCTTCTTCACCTCGCATTTCGTGTTCCGCTGGCGCACCGCGATGAACGACTATTACGTGTCGCTCTGGCCGAAGATCCGGCATATCGAGGGCGCCTCGCAGCGCATTCAGGAAGACACCATGCTCTTTGCGCGGATCATGGAATCGCTCGGATCGCGCCTGATCGACGCGCTGATGACCCTGCTGGCCTTCCTGCCCATCTTGTGGGGGCTGTCCTCCTACATCACCGAACTGCCCATCGTCGGAGAGGTGCCCCAAGCGCTGGTCTTCGTCGCGATCCTGTGGTCGGTGATCGGCACGGCCCTTCTGGGGCTGGCGGGCTGGCGCCTGCCGGGTCTGGAGTTTCGCAACCAGCGCGTCGAGGCCGCCTTCCGCAAAGAGCTTGTTCTGGGCGAAGACAATGAAGAGCGCGCGCGCCCGCCCACGCTGGCGGAGCTTTTCACCAATGTCCGCAAGAACTATTTCCGGCTCTACCTCAATTACCTCTACTTCAACGTGGTGCGCTATTCCTACCTGCAGGCCGGTGTGATCCTGCCCTATATCGCGCTGGGACCCACCATCATCAGCGCGGGCGTGACGCTGGGCGTGATGCAGCAGATCCTGCGCGCCTTCCAGCGGGTCGAGAACTCCTTCCAGTTCCTCGTGATGTCGTGGACGACGATTGTCGAGCTGATGTCGATCTACAAACGCCTCTCCGCCTTCGAGCGCGCGATCGCGGGCGATGATCAGGCCGCGATCGAGTTCGAAGCCGAGAAACGCGGCACCGTGTGACGCAAATCTGCCCGGCCTGACCGCACGCAGCCCTAAAGCCGCGTTTTCAGGCTGGGCCTTTGCATGATCCGACCCAATGGGCCTGACGCATGTCCTGACTGTCCTGCACGGCGCGGGTCCAGATCGCGCCACAAGATCCTGCGCAAATCGGGCAAGGTCGTGCAAGCGGCCAGCCTTCGCAGACGTCAAGTTTTACAGCGGCCCGATTGACGGCATTCTGGGCGAACAGACGATTGGCGCGCTCGCCTTCTGGGCCGAAGAACGCATGCCCGCCGCGTACCGGCTGCGCTACAAGCGCCCCGCGATCACGATGAACCTGTTCGACACGATGGGCGTGTTCACACGCTAACGGCGCGGCGCATCACGCGTCGTCGCCGGCCTTGTCCTCGACAGGCGGGAACCAAGTCAGGGACGAATGGTGCAGCGAGATCAGCACGCGCCCGTTCAGCTTGTGATAGGCGAAGGTGTAATCCGCGCGGGTCGCGTTGCCGTCGCCATCGATGAACGTGTAATGCCCCATATCCTTGTAGCCGAGCCCCCCGGCCTTGAGGATCGGGCCGGCCGCGCTCTGGAACTCCACCTGCTTCCAGCCCCGGTTGAGAAACCCGTGATCATTGGGATAGTTCGGATCGCCGCCCACAAAATACGACCGCGTGCCCGCCCGGTCGAGCCGGATGACATCCGCCAGTGTCGGCTTGAAGAGCAGCGGTTCATCCGGTGCCCCGAAATCGTAGAGCTCCAGAAGCTTGTCGACATCCTGCTCGGTGACATATTTGGCCCAAGCCCGCTGCGCCGCGACGACTTCCGCCTTGGTCATTTGCTCGAAATTACGCTCGGAAATTGCTCACACTCCTCGTTGGGTGGCGGCCCGCAACCCGCGCGGTCGCCACGGTTCTTTCCGAAAACGAATCCTAGCATCCCGAAGATCATGTGGGAACCATGGCAAGCGCCGCGCAGGCCTCCTTCGGACAGGAGCAGGCCGTCAGGCAGGTCACTTTGTCGACTTCTTCAAAACGCTACCTCTGTCACCGACCGCTCTACGGACCAGCCACCCTGCGCCGCAAGGCACCGGCGGAAGACCGGGTCAATGACGGCATTGCGGGCTTTTCTGCTGTTGAAAAGATTAAGACGGACGTCTGCTTTCGAGCCTTGTTTCTCTGGGCAACACAACAGGCATTACGCCATAGATCGGTGCGTTTAGACGATTGCAACGCGGGACAGACAGCACGTTCTTACATGTTCTTGATACTGTGAAGCCACGTGCCTTGACCCTTGATTTAGCTGGTTGGTACGGCGCTCAGTTCTTGTAGAATCTGTGCTTCGCTTTTCCCATATTCGGCATACTGCAAAGTGAGATCGGCATGTCTGACGCCAGCCTCTTCAAAGCCTTATAGAACCGATTTCCCCCGCATGAAGGCGGGTCCTGAAATCCAGTTCGGGCGGCTCATTCTATCGGCATTAAGTGTGGTTTTTGCGAAGTGATCGTCTCCGCTTTCGTTGTCTGTGCGAGAGAACATGACCGCATCCAAGGCTTGCTCCTCGGACATTTGACTTATGCCGCGGAAGTGGCTTTCGACCCTGCCTCACCTGATCTATGCCGTAGCCAGTGACAGAGATTGAAGACGGGTCTTGGCCAATGCGCCAGATTCCCAAATGCGCCTGACCGCCGATTTCATAGCGATATGTCCAAACTCCCTTCAGAAATCTGTCACGGCGATAGATGACCAAGAGTGTATCTGAACGCTTGATGACCCAGAAAATCAGTACGAACAGCAACCGAGAAAGCCCAACTCTGGTGAGGAACGTGATGATCCATCTAGCACTCGGTTCGATGCTATCCTTGCGGGAGAGCAGGTCATTGATAGCGATGATATAGCGGACCTTCGCGAGCAGGATTGCAATACTGATCTTTTCGAGTGCTTTCATTGTTCGGTCTCTACGAAGGCTTCAAGATCGGAACGCTTGGCCTTGGGCTGAGCCGATTGGTGAGCTTCACCCATTCCTCGCAGAGTGGCTAGACTTGGGTTCGCGCCATACAGACAAGCCCGCCCAGGAGCAGCGCGGCAGAGAGGAACGAAGCCACGGTGCGGATCGAGTTCCAGAAGGTCCAGCGCGGAACGTATGTCTGGAGCCAATACTCACGTGTGGCCTCGGACGGCGCATACATGCCGGCAAGCGCCTCGTTCATCGGCACGTTGAAGAAGACCGTGACACCGAAGCAACCGACTAGGTAGATGAGTGCAGCGGCGACAATCAGCGTGCCTGCCGGACTGTCGATTTTTAACCATGAGTAGGCGGCAATGGCGACGGACCCCGCGGCCATGCCGAGAAAGAGCGTCATGAAAATCCAGCGAAACACTTCGCGGTTGATGGCCTGCATGGCTTCTACGCCTCCACTTCCGCCGGTGAGGGCCAGAGACCTCATGATGAAGTCGGAGAAGGCGAGGAAGACGCCCGCGACCAGGGCATAGGCGAGGATGGCCATTTGCAGCGTGAGGAAGATGACGGGTGACATGGTTCGGTTCCTTTCCGGGGGATGGATGCGGCGGGAGACGTTTCTGTCCCGCCGCACGGGATTGAAGCTCAGCGCGCAGGAAGGCCGGTGATGGCTGGACCGTTGCCCCGCCGAAAGGCGAACAGGCACAGTGCGGCGATCGCGAGTTCCAGACCCAGCGCGCCGAGGATGCCGCCTGACGGCATTCCGTCGGCCAGAAGGCCCAGAACGCGGCCCGCTGGAAAGGCGAGAAAGACGGTCAGCGCCGCTACGATCCCGGCCTGCCGAAGCGCCGGCCTGAAGATGCCGGCCAGCATGACGGCACCGAAGGCGGCAAGACCGGCACCGGGCGCGCGCAGTTCGCTCAGAAGGCTGGGGTCCGGCCCCAGAGCGATCCCGTAGCTTGCGTAGAACGCGTGAGGAGCAGTCAGGATGAAGCCGCCGATGCCCAGAGAGGTGATACCAGCGACGCCGAGTGCAATTTTTTGTGTGAGTTTCATAAGATATTCTCCGAGTTAAGGTGGATGTGAGGATCGCGCGACGCCTACACGTGCTTCGGGAACTTCGGAGCCCGCCCGATCCACGTTTCAGTGCATGATCGCGTGCAGCACCACGGTCTCGCAGTGGCTGTCCGCCCAGAGATCCACAACGGACAGGGTTTCCTCCCATCGGTCGATAATCTCCGTGGTGCAGTCGTCGCGGATTTCCTCGATTGTCATGCGATAGGCGAGGTTTCCGTGCTGGAACTCGGTGAGTTCCATGTTCGCCATGAAGCGATCGAGAAATTCCGGCCACATGTCGTAGACAGTGTCTCGGACATCATGCGCATAGTCACGCGCCGTCTCGACGTCCTGGCGGTTGCCCAATACGGAGACATGGCCGGATAGAAAGTGCTCGAAATCGTAGGCCAGGAACGTGTTGAAGCTCGCCATGTAGCCTTCGAGATCTGCGGTCGCTCCGAAGTTCATGAACGGCGCCTCGCCCGGCGTGATCGTATCGACCGCCATGAGGAAATCGTGATCCGGCAGGTAGATGATCACGTCGGTGTCGTTGGCGTGGAAGCCCGCTGTTTGAAGTTCGATCGGAACACGACCGACGGTCATCGACAGCGCGCCCTCGAAAGCCTCGGTCGGGGCCAGCACGCCGCGTAGTGGATTGTCGGCAAGGCTGTCCGCGCTTGCTTGGGCCCCGATCACTGTCAGGCCATCGATGTCGGCGAAGATGTAGCCGCCCCCGTTGTGATCGGCATGCTTGTGGCTGAGGACGAAGTGGGTGATCGGCACGCCGGGTGCCGACATCTCGATCGCCGCTCTCAGGCGCTCGCCAAAGCTCGGAGGGGCATCGAACACGACGACACCCTCGTCCGTTACCAGAAAGGCGGATTGATAGATCAAGTCGGTCACGAAGAAGAGGCCCGGCTCGATTTCGCTCACGTGCAGGCCGAACTCCGTATTGATCTGCGCAGCGCGCTCGCGCACGGTCGGGAGTTCGGGCGTGAAATGGCGAAAGCTGTCCGGATGCTCGGCATTGGTCGAGATCGTGTTTGCCGGGTTGTGGCCTTGTGCGTCATGGGCGGTCGAGGCGCCGGCTGCCCCGAACGCGGCAAGACAGACAATGGCCGTCAAGGATGTGAAGGATCGCATGGAAAGTCTCCTCTGGTGCGTGTGTGCTCAGAGGATTAATCGGGTTGCCCCGCGTCGGTATTGACACACGAGGCCAAAGCTTTGACCGAACATGCCATGCGGTGGCTAGAGGCGGCACAAGATCTTGCGATGCGCGGCGGGCGTCCGACCGATCCAGCGTTTGAACGCGCGATTGAAAGCGCTTTGTTCTGAGAATCCGGTCAGAAATGCGATCTCCGACAGCGAGTACCGCTCGTCGCGTAGAAGCCCTTCTGCCAGTTCCTTTCGGGTTTCTTCGGTCACCGTCCGAAAACTCAGGCCGTCCTCGGCGAGGCGGCGGTGAAGTGAGCGCACGCTCAATCCCAAGGTGCGTGCGACATCGGCCGCCCTCGGGATACCTTCGCTCAGCGACCGAGCAATCACGTCTCTAGCGAGCGACTCGATGGACGCAGCGTTGACCACGCCGCGCAGCTCGACCTCCAAATGGTTATCCAGAAATCGGGTGATCCCCTCGTCTCCAAGCTTGTTGGGTTGAGCAAGTGAGTCATGTGACAAGAGAAGCGCGTCCAGATCCGAGCCGAAGGAGACCGGGCAGCCGAAATAGCGTTCGTGAAACTCAAGCGTTCTGGGCGGCGGATGCTTCAGGTGGACCTCGACCGGCGCGAAGGGAACCGGCGAAACCTGGCGGCTGATGGCAACCGCACTTGCGAGGGTTGCCTCGTTGGAGAGCCTAAGCCCCAGCCGTCGTTCTCCCGATCGATGCAGGATGAAAAGCGTGCCGCGATTGATCGTCCTCAGTTCGTACTCTACGACACTGGTCCAGAGACGGGCATATCGCTCAACCCGAGTATAGGAGCCAAGCAAGGTTGGTGCAGCCTTCCATGCCAGACCCAGCGCGCCGTATTCGTCGAGCTGCATTGACGCTCCGGTCCGAACCGACAGATCGGTGACGTCAATCATCCCGGCGATGCGCTCGATAAGGTCATAGTAGACCGCGTCGACCAGCATCTTCTTGGGATCATTTTCGCTGTCGGGCTCCAGACCGACCGAGGCCAGGAGCTGACGCTGGTCGACGCCGGTTCCGGCAGCAGCGATCATCTTCCTCGCGAACAGTGATGTGATGACACCCATAATGAGACTTTATAGTGCAACGAACTCGCGAATCGATAGGCTTCGGGCTGAACGGGAACGGCCAAGTTTCCGCTAAGTTTAGAGCGCGATGAGCGACGCCTTTGCATTCAATATCGCGCTGCGATTTCATGCTAACTCTTCATCCGCAGTCTAAGTGGGTACAACAATTCACATTATACGTCTTCCAAAGTCCCACATGCCTTTTGTCCAATTCGGGATCACTTCTCGATTACGATAGCCCAGCACCATAGAAGCCGACATTCATGCATTGTGCAGCATTCGTGAAAACGGGCTCCAAGCGGTCGATCGCTGCACTTTGCATGAATACCTGCTTTGCTGACACGACAGACGTTCAGGGGGAACGTGTAAATGGCCAGACACGCGCCGGCTGCTCCCAACGACCGCACCGGGCCCTAAGCGGTCATGTGAGGCTTTTGATCAAGGTCTTGATGGGGAACTGCCGCTTGGCGGATGGGGCTTGTCAGAGCAAACCGGCTTTAGGCTGGCAGGCGGCGTTGCCAACGCTTGTTTCTTACGGGAGGCAATCAGATGAACCCGGCGATCTGGCGCGAACGCAACGCGAAGAAGGCGCCCAGTGTGTCGCGGACAAAGCCCACAGTCGCGTCGGTTGTGTCATAAGCAGCACTTGGCCCATTGCCGCCGCTCATCTCAGCACTTCCGCCACCGTTTCGCATGCTATCCGATTGCTTGAGCGGAGGGCTCCCGGTCGCTGGAGATAACCTGCTCACGGATGGGACGCGCAATTTGTTCGGCGACTTCAGGCAGCACCAAGTCGTCATGCGCACCGGAAATGGGGACCACCTCAAGATCACCGTCGATGACGGAACGCCACATGCCAATCTGACGGTCATCAAGGCCGCCGGCTTCTGCTTTGAAGAAAATCGGAGCACTGGCTTTGACAGGTTCAGGTTTCCAATCGGCCAGTTGCGCACGAAAATGCAAGTGTCTGTATCCCCGGCGAAAATTGCTCTTTCCGCGCAGGCGCCTGGAGAGGTGTTTCTGCCATTCCGTGAGGTATCTGACAGGAACCGGCCAGCGGTTGCTGTCCGAGGTGAAGTCCGCGTCGATGATTGCAAGACATCCGATGTCGTATCCCAGCTCGGCAAGAACTCTCGCGGTTTCAAACGCAAGGACCCCGCCTGCGGAAACTCCGACGAGATCAACCTTCTTGCGATCCGTGTGGCTCGAGACTTTGATCGCCGCTTCCCGCGCAATGTCCTGCAATTTGTTGGAGGGTGTCCACGCCCCCTTTCCGAGCATCTGCGGTTTCACGCCAACAAGTCTTGCCGTACCAGCCAGGGCGTCGGCGAGGGCAAGGTAAGCATTGTGTTGTCCGTTCAGAGTGGGCAGCGCGAAAATCTCCCGTTCCGAGACCGAGGGGCCAATCGGGGACACGGTTATATCGGCCGCGCTTTGCCTGCGCCGTGCAATTGCGCGCGCCAGGCTCTCGACGCTTGCGCCCTCGGAAAACAGCAGTTCGAAGGGCAAATCCATGCCCAGTTTCTTCTCGAGCTTGAGCACAAGCGTCATCGCTTTGAGGGAGTCGCCGCCTGCATCGAAAAAATCCACGTTCCTGTCGACATGCGCCTGCCGCAAGACACTCGCCATATACTTTGCCACGATGGGTTCAAACGTCTCAGCGCCTGAAACGGGATCACCAGACGCACTTCGTGGGCCAGTCACGATGTGATCCAATGTGGCGGATTTCGGTGCGGCCAAGACGTCGCGCGCTCCGGCCGTGCGATCGAGCGAATTCAGGATATCCCACTCGATCTCGTCTGTGAAACGCGGCACGGCGTGGCCGCGGTCATGCTGGCGGATCAGGGCGGACTGGCACCGCTCTGCAATCTCAAGCTGCTGGGAAAGCGAATGTTGCTCATCTGCGCCCGAGACCAGATGGACCGAGCGGCATGAGATCGCGCCCTGCGTGGCATCCCAAGACCGGTCGAGCCTGTCTATCGGACTGGGCGACATGCTGAGGAAGAACCCGATATCCGGGCGTTCCAATGCGGTCAGCGCGGCGACAAGCGCACCGTCGCATATCCCGCCGATCGCATCGATTTCTCCGTGGTCTTCCATGGCCTCGCGGACGGCGGACAGGCTGCGCTGCAAGGTTTCGGCATGGGTGACGCGCCAGCTTCGGTACTCCGGTTTGTTATAGAGGCCTGCATCCACGGCAACGGAATGGAACGCCGGCATAGGCGCGCAAACATGCGGTGCGTCCATGAAGATGAATTCGACCTGTCCGGACAACCGCTCTGTCCAATGTGTCGCCCGCAGGCTCTTTGCCATCAGGTCGGCGTCGGCACCCTCGCCATGGAGAAAGAGCATCCGCCTTGCAGGCGGTCCGCGCGTGACGGGAACGGACACGCCCGTTTGCATTTCCCCGGTGTCGGATGCGGTCAGCTTGTCAGGGTCCGCGGCCTGCAACCCGAGTATCGCAGAATGCAGGTCGCGCGGTGTCGGGTGATCGCTCAAGATCCAGCTCGGAAGGTCGAGTTGAAACCGTTCGCTCAGGAGCATCGACAATTCGACCGCGGCCAGCGAGTTGACGCCCGCATCCTCCAGGGATGTGTCGGGTCCGATCTGTCGCTCGGCCCCCATAAGGCTTCGGATCACCTCCAAAACCGCCTCGACCGAAACAGCTTTTGGGCCTGTTGGATGCACGCCCTGCGCGGGCGCAACGCGTTCCGACGTCAGCAAGCGCGGGCTGGTCTCGTCATGGTGCCACGCAAAGCTCTGCAAGCTGCCCAGTTGACCCGGCGACGCCTGCGCACTGAACTGCTCTGCAAACTGCGTTCGCTTCAGTTTTCCGATCCCTGACCGGGGCATCTGCGACAGGTGCACGAGCGTTTTGGGTACCTTGGCGGCAGGCAGGCGTTCTGTCGCCCATTGGTAGATCTCGGCAAACTTCGTATCGGCTGGCACGCCCGCCACGGCCAAAGCGACGTCTTCGCCGAGATCCCTGTGGGCTCTTGCAAAGGCCATGAGTTCCATGCGCGGCGCACCATCTGCCCAAACGGGACAGTCAATCATCACGGCTTCGATCTCGGCTGGCGCGATGGTTTCCCCGCCCACGTTGATCGTATCCTTGATCCGCCCCTCGATGCGAAGCCAACCCGAGCCGTCAGCCGCAAGAGACCCCAGATCGCCCGTACGAAAATAGCCGCGGGGGGTGAAAATATCCGGTGTTTTCGCGGGGGTCTCTGCGTATCCGTCGAATACGCAAGGCCCCTTTACAGTGATTTCGCCGACGATACCGTTTGCAACCGGCGGCAGGGACGTTGCGTCGGTCGGATCGACGATCTCGACCGATACCGATGGCAGAACGCAACCGACGCTTCCCGGACGTTCAAGCCGATATGACGCAGGCGGCGCGGCAATCGGCATAGCTTCCGTCATCCCGTAGGTCGGCAAAATCGCGACAGCTTCGCCGAACAGGTCGGCCAGATCGCGGGCCACGGCGTCTGGCAACTCGGCTCCTGCGCTGCGGATCGCCCGCAGACGGGGCCAGGGCCGCGCTGCCCGTAGCTCGGGATGTGCGCGGGCGTAGTCGAGAACCATCGTCCACATTGCCGGGACGAGGTAACACCACGACGCGCCCTGCGGTCCGGCAAACCCATCGAAAAACGCTTTGGGATCAAAGGCCTGATGGTGACGCATCGCGGCAGAGGCAAGCAGGGGCGCGGCGAGGTTACAGGCAATCCCGCCGATGTGATGAAGCGGCAGCATGGATATTCCGACGTCGGTCGGAGACAGATCCAGCGACCCGCCGATCATGGCGCCGGATCGCATGAGCCTCGCCAGAGTGAAAGTGACGCTCTTTGGCTCTCCGGTCGCGCCGGACGTCCTGAGCACCAGAACGTCGTCATCCAGACCGTTTGTCGGCGTTGGGTCCGGTCTGGCCTGAGCCGCAGGAGATCGCGGAAGGGCCGCAGGCGCGTGCGGGCTGGTCGACGTAAGCTCGATGATCGACAGGTCCGGCCTCTGCCGCGCGACGTCATATGCCGTGCGCGCCTCTTTTGAGCCTGCAATGACGATCAGGGCACACACTCCGCCCTGTTCGGCCTGGGTCGCAACCTCAGCAGCGGGCAGAGCGGTGTCTGTCGGAACCGCCACATAGCGGTTCATGGTCGCGAGAAGAAGCGCGGCAAGTTGAACGCCATTGGCAACGAGCACACCAACACGGGCGCCCGGCGCGACGCCCCATGGCGCAAGCTCGAAACCGGCCACGTAGTCGCGCAATGCGCCGTAAGTGATGCCGGCCTCGACGGACCACAGGACGTGCGATGGCGATGGCAAAAACGTCTCAAGGCCTGTCTCCGCAGCAGTGCTGTGCTCCAGCCGTGCGAGGGCGCGGCTGACCCGATCCGCCTTGGGTCCCTCATCCGGGCCGGGGTGTCGAGGCGCCACGCCGTCAGGCTCTTGCCACACCGACTTCACAAGACCGTTCGCCCAAGGCGTGTAGAACGCGCGCGGCTGCAAGATATGCGGAAAGGTCGTGATCTCGCCCATGAGCGGCCCGCGCGTGCGATCCGCATACCAGTCGAGCCGCACGAATATGCCCAACCTGCGCGCCAGTTGCCTTGAACGCTCCACTATGCCCGACAGGCAGGCGGGCTTTCGGAGATCGGCCATCGCCTGATCCGTACAGACCAGCGTCCGATGTGTCCGCCAGCAGATACTCGGATCCCAGGCCGGTTGCCGCAGCAACCGGAAATCCGCGTCGAGAAAGGCAACCCAGTTGAAACCGTTTTCCCTGAAATGGACCTGAAGCCACAGGAAAGTCTCGCCGATCATGAAGACCTTGTAGTCAGTCGGAGCAGCCCCCCCGCTTTCATCCTCGACGAAATCCTCGATCAGGAAGGAGGAGAAGTTGAACGGAAAGACTTTCCCCTCGTGCCGGCAATAGCCGCGCTCGGCCATTGCGGACATCTCCGCGCCGACACTCGCCGGATCGAAGGGAACGCCGCCTCTGGACAGATCCACACCGTTCCGGACCAATGTCACCCCGAAGGAATGCCCCGCGCCGACCGGCTTGATCACGAAACTGTCGGGCAAGTCCGGCGCCAGATCCGACAGCGCTTGTCCCAGATCGTTTTCGGTTAGAACGTGCAGCAGCTTTGGCAGCGGCATGTCGTGTTTTTCGAGGAACTGGCGCTCTTTCAGTTTGTCCAGTTGTGTGAAGGGAAACGGGTTGGCCGCCGTTCCGATGAAACGGTTTTTCGTGTCGCGGCAAAGCCGGTGTTGTGCGTCGTGCGCGTACCAGCGCTGCTGTCGCGCGACGAGCTTTTGATAGATGAAGCCCTCACGGGTCGCAGTCTTGTCCAAATGCGCTGAAGCACGGCGGATCTGGGCTGCCGCAAAGTCCACCCGATCAATCACGCGGGTGATCTGGTCGAGAACGGGCAGGTCTGGCACGCATGCCTCCGGACCGGCCAGCAGCCCGCGCAGCAATTCGACGAGACAGTAAGGAAGAAGGCCCGCCAACACGCGATCCTGCGAGAAAGCCCGGAACTCCAGTCCGGCCGGGGTGTCGGTGTCTGGTCCCCTTTCGGCCCGCGAGGGTATCGCGACGCGCAGCAGAAGGCCCCAGCGGGTTTGCTGCACGCGCTGAACGGAGTGTTCCCGAATGTCTGCAGCGCGGTCTTGAGGCTCCATTGCCGGCGCATGGGTGATATTTATATGCGCGAAACGCTCAATCAGGGCCGGCCAGCAACGGTCCTCTGATCCGTCCCCATCGCCGGGAGTGATCCAACTCCCCCGCGGCAGATCGCAGACGCACCGGTGCGCCGCTGCGAGGGCCTGATGGGTTTTCCGACACAGCGACTGCAGCGTCTCTTCTGGCTCCAACCTGACAGCCACCGGAACAGACGTGTCCAGACAGCCGACGATATTCTTCAGGGCCGGATCGCGTTCGCGGTTCGACACGACGTGACACAAAAGAACATCCGCGTCGCCCGAAAGGGCCTCATCGTCACCGGCAAGCCGCGCAATCAGAACTGACGATACAGCGTGCAGCAGCAAGGGAAGCGTGGTTCCCAGACGGGCCGCAAGCGTTTCCAGCGCTTTCGTTTCCGAATTGCCAAGCTCCGCTTTGAAGGGCAGGTCTGCGAAGATGCCCCACGCGGGATCGGCGGCGCGGGGACCTTGCCGGTCGGTCGACACATCGGCGCGGGCCAACAGCGCGCTCAGGGTCTCGGAGCTCCGGTCACCTTCGGCGCCGCTGCCGCGACGGTTCTGCCAGATCGCGACATCCGGGAAGTCCATGGCCGGCGGTTCGGTGACGTTCAGGCGGTTTTCCGAAATCATCTCGCGAACCTGCCGAGCCAGATTGTGCATGCTGATCCGGTCCGAAAAGACATGGTGCATCGTGATGCACAGCCAATGACGCCCATCGGTTCGAGGCGACGCAAGGACCAACGCGCGGGTCGATGGGCCGAATGGCGTGCATTCCTTGCCTTCGAATGCCTCTATCAGCCGCATGGCGTCCCGTTCCGATCTCGGCGCGTCCTTCACGTCGACGGGCAGCTGGAAATCGGGCAGCGCGCGTTGCGCGACCGCAGAGCTATCGTTTCCCACCCGCACAAGGACCGATCGCATTGCCTCGTTGGCATCGCAGAGCGACTGCGCGATGGCAGGAAGGAACGGTGCGCGGATGAGGGCGGCAGGCATCGACAGGCAAAGGCTGATACTCGCCCAAGCGCCCCATCCTTCGGCCTCCAGCTTCGTCCACAAAACCTGCGGCCCCGAGAGAGCGACGGGCGCATGCGGCTGCCGCTGGTCGGAAGTTGTTGGCCGGTCGCTGGAAACCCTGCGCAGGCCCCGGATCAGAAGATCGACAGGCGCCTCGCTCAAGAGCTCTTCATACGCGATGTCGAAACCCAACAGCTGAAGTTCTTCCAGCAGTTCGGCCGCACCGAGCGAGTCCAGACCCTGCGCAACCAATGATCTCTGTGCATCGACCGGAGACTGTAAAATCCTCGACGCTAGGTCGACCAGTATTCTCTTGGTCGCCGGATCAGATCCCGCAGTCGGTTGCTCACCATTCACAGGAATGACCCTCAATCGAAACAGCCAAGGTCATAAACTCGGAACACTCGTAGCGCATAAACTTCACGGTAGCCTCACGGGCACCCCAGTCAAGAAGTCCACGCCCGCGCGCGCAATCGGCCAATTTCAACAGGAAGTCGGAAAATCCGCACTAGGGAGCTGGTGGAACGCAGCCTTTGTTCCGGATTGGCAAGTTCCATGCTCGGCATGAGCAAAACATGCGCAAGACGCATGACGATCGGGAAATTCCGTGGGTGACCGCGTCCCGCCAAAATCGAACAGCAGTGCGCGGTCGCCAAATGGCCCCTTCGGGCCCGGCGCCGTCATGCGCTGCAGAGCGGCACTCAGACAGCCGGTGAATGGCGGCTTTGCGGACAAAGCGGGCGTTCGGGGCCAAAGGGGATCTGGACGTCATCAAACAACGCAATCGACGACAAAGGTGCTGACCACAGCATGGCTGGGCCCGCAGAGAAACTTCGATGTTTGTTTAGCTTTCCGGCGCAGCATCTACGAAATCTGCTGCCTCGTGTCCGCAATCTTCAAAACCCCACGTCGGTTTCATCGCTTCAGCGAAGATCGCACGAATAGCGAGTTCGAACCGATCGCCATACTCCTGCAGCTCGGCGACATGTTGGGCAACATCTGGCGGTAAGATGGACATATCGTACTCGGTATTGACGTCTGCCCAGGTGGGATTTTCCCATTCGGCGAGTGTCGCTTCGATCGCTGTTTCGAAGCGATCACCGTATTGCTGCAAATGGATGACACGGGCGGCAACGTCCGCCGGCAAGATAGAAAGGTCGTACTTTTTGCTGGGCTCGGCAGTCACCTGAAACGCCGTGGCTGCGAAAATCGTGGAAATGATGGTCGCCTTGATCATAATATCCTCCATAGGTTGAGGTGTGGCTTGGAGCCGGTTGTCGCGCCGGTCAGAGCGCCTGACATCAGGAGGCGCGTTCCAGGCCACGAAAGTCACGAAGGCTGATACGAAATTTGGCGAAACCTGAGAAAACCGTTTTGATTGGGTCCTTTAGCTTCGATGTCCAAGCCGAAGCTTTGAGGTCTGATGACGGCGCAAAAGTGCCTCTTCGACCCCAAACGGCGCGAGTCTTGGGAATGCTGGCCGCTGATCCCGGAGACCTCGTTACAAAGGAAGCCCTGATGGATGCAGTCTGGGCGGATACCCATGTGACGGACGACAGCCTCGTTCAGTGCATCTCGGAAATCCGGAAAGCTCTCGGTCCGGAGGCGGGCGCTCTCCTGCGAACGGTGCCGAAACAGGGCTACCGTCTCGATGTGTCGTCCGATGGGTCGCATCGCGCGTCCTTACTCACACCCGCCCGGATCGCCATTCTGGCGGGTGTCGTGGTTGTCGCTCTGGCTGCTTTTTTGCTCACGCCCCGCGAGCCGGTCGCATCCAACGTCCAATCGATCGCCGTTCTGCCTTTCGAGAATCTGAGCGGCGACGCAGCGCAGTCCTATTACTCCAACGGCCTCGCCGAAGAGCTGATCGTCGATCTTTCCAGGATCGCCGACCTCTGGGTCGTATCCCGCGCCGCTTCGTTCTCGGTCGCCCAGCAAACAAGCGACCCGCGACAGGTCGCAGATGAGTTGAACGTTTCCTACCTCGTTGAGGGGAGCGTGCGACGCGAGGGGAACATTCTGCGGATCACTGCGGCGCTTATCGATGGCGCGAGCGGCGAGAACCTCTGGGCCGACAGCTACGCGGGGTCCGAAGCCGAGGTGTTCGATTTCCAGGAGAGGGTACTCTCCGAACTCGTGCGCGTGTTGTCGGTCCGACTGTCGCAGCAGGAGCGCGAACGGCTGGGGGTCCGGGGCACGCGCGACGTGGACGCCTTCAACAATTACCTTCGCGGAATAGAGCTGGCCGGTTTACTGACCGCAACCGACAATCGTCGGGCGGAAGAGACCTTTTCCGAGGCGATCCGGCGCGACCCTGATTATGCCGCAGCCCACGCACAACTTTCGATCGTACTCAGCATGCGGGCCGAATACGGCTGGACGAGCGACGTGACGAACACGGTGGCGCGGGCGGTGCAACACGCGGAACGGGCGGTGGCGCTGTCCCCCGATCTGCCCTTTGCTCATTTCGCGCTCGGCCGCCTCCTGTCCCGCGGCTTCATTGCGGACTTGGCCGGGGCCAGCGCCGAGTTCGAGAGAGCCATCGAACTCGACCCCAACTACACGGATGCCTACGCGTTTTACGCGATCGTGCAGGTGGCCAATGGACGGGCAGAGGATGGGCTGAACACCATCGCGGACGCTTTCGCGCGCAATCCCGTTCCGCCGTATTGGTACTATATGCCGCTTGGACTAGCCAACTTCTACCTCGGCGACTACGAAGCAGCGGAGGCTGCGCTGACCGAACTCCTCCAGCGCAACCCGAACCTCCAGAATGCCCTGCGGATCCTGATCGCAACTTATGGTTATATGGGACGGCTGGACGACGCCGAGTGGCTGGTCATGGAATACGAGGCCTTGGGCGTCCCCGCCACGATCACCGACATCATGCAGGTGCTCAACATCGAACACCCTCCCTACCGCGAGGCGGTCATTGACGGGCTGAGGCTTGCCGGCCTGCCGGAATAGGCGGTCCAAGTCGGTGCCATAAACTGAGAAATGGTCGCTGGGCTGTTTTGGTTTGGGCTCCAAGCGGTCAATAGAGGCTTTTGATCAGGGCCTTGATGGGGGAACGCCCGCTTGGCGGACGGGTCTTGTCAGAGTAAACCGGCTTTAGGCTCACAGGCAGCGTTGCCAATGCCTGTTTCTTACGGGAGGCAATCCGATGAACCCTGCGATCTGGCTCGAACGCACCGCGAAGAAGGCGCCCCGCGCTTTGGCGCTTTTTGCAGGCACCCAGTGCGTCGCGGATTACGCAACATTTGCCGGACGCGCCGCGGCGCTGGCAGCCGCCCTCGCGGATCGCGGCGTTGCGCCGGGGGATCGTGTGGCCCTGTTCTGCACAAACTGCACCGAATATCTCGAGGCGCTCTATGGCATCTGGTGGCTCGGTGCCGTTGCGGTGCCGATAAACGCGAAACTGCACGCCAGTGAAGCCGCGTGGATCATCGGCGATGCCGGTGCGCGGATCGTGTTCACCGATGACAAATCGCGTGCCGGTCTTGCAGAAAAACTGAACGGCGATGTCGCATGTTTTTCGGTCCACAGCACCGAATTCGACCGGATGCGCAGCGCGAAGGCGGCGCGCGGCCCAGCGCTGTCGGACCCGGACGACACCGTCTGGCTGTTTTACACCTCCGGGACGACGGGCCGGCCGAAAGGTGTGATGATCACGGCCGGCAACCTTGCGTCGATGACCCTGAGCTATTTCGCGGATGTTGACGACGTTTTTCCAGAGGATGCGATCCTCTACGCCGCTCCGATGAGCCATGGCGCGGGCATCTACAACTTCATGCATGTCTTGCGCGGCGCGCGGCACGTGGTCCCGCAGAGCGGCGGCTTCGATGCAGCCGAGATACTGGCCCTGTCGCCCCGGATCGGCTCTGTCTCGATGTTTGCGGCACCGACCATGGTGCGGCGCCTTGTGGACGAGGCACGGGCAACCCGCCAGACCGGAGACGGTCTGCGCACAATCGTCTATGCCGGTGGACCGATGTACGAGGCCGATATCCTCGAGGCGGTCGAAACGCTGGGGCCGTGCTTCGTTCAGGTCTATGGGCAGGGCGAATGCCCGATGGGCATCACCGCGCTTTCGCGGGGGGACGTGGCCGACCGAACGCATCCGCGCTGGCGCGCTCGGCTGAATTCCGTCGGACGCGCGCAATCGGAGGTCGAGGTCGCGATCTCTGACACCGAAGGCCGCGAGGTTCCCCACGGCACCGTGGGCGAGATCGTGGTGCGCGGCCGCACCGTCATGAAAGGATACTGGAAGAACCCGGACGCAACCGCCGACACCATCCGTGACGGCTGGCTCTGGACGGGCGATATGGGGCACATGGATCCGGACGGCTACGTCACCATGCAGGACCGCTCCAAGGATATGATCATCTCGGGGGGGTCGAACATCTATCCGCGCGAGGTGGAGGAGGTGCTCCTGTCGCATCCCGACGTGCGAGAGGTGGCCGTCGTTGGCAAGCCGGACCCCGAATGGGGGGAGATTGTCGTGGCATTCGTCGTGACCAAAGCCGGAGAACCGCTGGACGGCGCCAGCCTGGACGCGCTCTGCCTCGACACGATCGCACGCTTCAAGAGACCGAAGCGCTACCGCTTTGCCGATGCCCTGCCCAAGAACAACTACGGCAAGGTGCTGAAAACCGAACTGCGCGCAATCCTGAATGCGGAAGACGAAACCTGAGGCGGGCGGTCGGGTCAGAGAAACCGGCTCAAGGGTTGGCTGTCGCCAAGCCCTTGCAGATTGCGACCGGCCAGATCGCTAACCGACGCGGCACTCTGCAAGCGCGGCTGTGTCCGGTGTGAGGCCAAGCCCGGGAGCTGCCGAGGCAGTTAGCCTGCCGTCCCGAATGCTGAGGCCCTCCGGCATCAGCAGGCGCACAATCCGCGTCTGGGCCCGGTGAAGCTCTACCGCGCCAGCCGAAAGCGCACCGCACATCCAATGAAGATTGACGATATCCCAGCCACCGGCCGGCGAGACTGACGCGCCCCGGGCCATCGCGGCGCGCGCCGCGTTGATTGCCGCTGGAAAGCCGCCGGCAAACACCGCGTTGGGCTGGATCACATTGACCCCCGCTTCGGTCAGAAGGGCGAAGCGGTCCGCGCTCTGCTCCATCTGTCCGGCGCCCAAGGGGATTCCATGGGCCGCCATTTCGGCCAACAGGGTTCGGTCATTGCCTGTCACGGGTTCTTCCAGCCACGTGAGGTTCAGGTCCTGCGCGCCCTGCACGAACTCCAACGCAGCGCCCCGCGCCATCCGGCAATTGGCATCTGCGATCAGGTCGGCAGACGGGCCAATCGCCTCGCGGACCGCCCTGAGCCGCCCGAGGTCTTCGGCGACGCTGCGCCCCCGCGCCGCGATCAGAACCTTCACGCCGGACGCCCCTGCCTCGACTTCCCCGGCGCACATGTCTGCCAAGGCGCCAATCTCCAGTTCGGGAAACCCGCAGGTGATGTGGACCGGCGCGGCCTCGCGGGCTCCGCCAAGCAGCTTTGCCACGTTGACCCCTTGCCGCTTTGCCCGGATGTCGGTCAGCGCCACGTCGAGCGCGGAAAGCGCCGAGACAACGACCCCTCCCATCCCTCTCGGATTGTGCTTCCGGGCAAGCGCTGCCACCGGGTCTTCCGCATCCTCGTCCAGGGCCCCGGGCAAAACACGATTGAGGAAATGCGCGACTTCGTCGGCCAGAAAGCGCCCGGTGACACCAAAGCCCTCGACCCCATCAGGGTCGCGCAACCGCAGCATCACAAAGGTAAAGCTGTTTTGCCCCGAATAGGGCGCGGGATCGCCCGGTCGCCCGGCCGGGGAATGGACCGATGCCTCGGCGTGCCAACCAGATGCCATTGCGCTCCTCCTATTTGTCCGGCTGCGAAAACCCGAGCATCCGCGCCGCAATGGGTGAACAGGTCAGGATAAAGAATACGCGCGCCACGTGATGCAAGACAACGAAACCCAGATCGGCCCCGATCACGATGGCAAGGATTGCCATCTCGGCCTGACCTGCGGGCGCGAAAGCCAGAAAGCCATCAACCGGCGGGGCAAGGCCGCTCAGGATCACAATTTCAGCGAACACGATGGCGATCGCGGCGACGATCACGACATAGACCATGCCCGCCGAAACATCGCGGCGGATTTCCGAAAGCGTAACCCCGACGTAACCTGCGCCAAGCCCCATTCCGATGAAGAACTGCGCGGCCAGGATCGCCTCGGCGGGAGGGCGGGAATGGATCACACCACCAAGCGACAGAGCCGCGGCAACACACATCGGACCGATGATGGCGGCACCGAAAATGCCCAGCCTTGCTGCGCCCTGCCAGCCGATGATTGCGGCGGCCATCATGAGGGCGAGCTCATGGGGCGGCAGCGTCACCGCAGGCGCGCCTATCGGGTTTTCGAGGTCGGCGCCGAACGCAACGACCATGATCAGGGGCGCCAACAGAACGATGACCAACAGACGGGTCGCATGGATCAGGGTCAGGGTCCGGACCTTGGCGCCTGATTCCTCTCCGAAAGCGGTCATCTCCTGCAAGCCGCCGGGCATGGCCGCAAAGAAGGCCGTCGGCGGGTCCAGACCATAGACACGCCGAAAGAACGGCACCCCGATCATGGCGATGACGATCACGTAGACCGGGACAAGCGCCAGCGAGACAACCATCTGGGGCAAGCGTTCGACCAGTTCCGGGGTAATGGATGCCCCGATGGCCACGCCCAGCACGGTGCGCATCACCGTTCCGGTTTTCCCCGGACCCGCGACGGGCGCACCCGCCAGCGCAGCCAAGAGACAGGCGACCAGCGGCCCAAACAGAAATGGCAGCGGCAGACCGAGCAGAGAGAAGACCGCCGTGCCAGCAGCGGCGAGGGCAACGGTGCCCAGTATGCGCGCAAGGTTCGGGATCAGTCCCGGCCTTTCGGGAGCCGTGGCGGGGCGATCAGGTCGCCTCGCCGCCGTTAACCCCGATCATCTGACCGGTGATGAACCGCGCCTCGGGCGTCGCAAGGAACCCCGCGATGGCGGCGATATCGTTGGAAACGCCCATGACACCTGCCGGGATCTTTGCGGCACGCGCCGGATCGTCCTCGGTCAGTTCGTCTTTGCGGATCTGACCCGGAGAGATGACGTTCACCGTGATACCCTTGGATGCAAATTCCGTGGACAGGGCTTTCGTCAGGCCCCACACGCCATGCTTTGCAGCGGAGATCGGCGCACCTTCGAAATAGCCGCGGATGGCGACCATACCGGCAAGGTTGATCACACGGCCCCAGCCCTTGTCGACCATGCCTGGCATAAACGCGCGCGCTGTCCGGAAGGCCCCCGTAAGCGCGGGGTCGACAACGCGGTCCCAATCGTCATCCGTCATTTCGAGGAAGGGTTTATGCGGACGCCGGGCGGCATTGTTCACAAGGATGTCGATCACCCCGAACTTGCCGAGCGCCGCTTCGGACACACGCGCCACATCGTCGGCGCTTCCCATGTCGCCCATGACCACCAGCGACTGACGCCCTGCCGCTTCGACCAGTGCCGCCGTTTCAGAACAGGCCGCCTCGTCGCTTGAGCCGTTGATGACGACATCGGCGCCAAGTTCCGCCAGACGAACGGCAATTCCGCGCCCGATATTCTTGCCAGAGCCGGAAACGAAGGCTGTCTTTCCAATGAGTGGTTTTTCCATGACGAGAAGTGCCTCCTTAGATTCTTGGATCCCATGATCACAAACTACTTCTTGGGCTCCGAGTAACTCTTAATTCGTCATCAATCAACGAAATATTGTTGACAATCGACAATTAATGACCTCAATTATCCCGATGAATAACGCCGAGCACATGCGAGAACCCACAACCCTGAGACGGCAGAAGCCGCTCGTGATGGAGGTCCGTGAGGAGCTTGAGCGCATGATTCTCGGCGGAGAAGTCGCGGCGGGCGAACGCCTGAACGAGCACAACCTCGCCGAACTGATGGGCGTCAGCCGGGCGCCGGTGCGCGAGGCGGCACGCTCGCTCGAACGCGATGGTCTGGTGACAACCGTTGCCAATCAGGGTGTGTTCGTCAGCAAACTGACCACCGACGACGCTCTGGAACTCTATGACCTGCGCGCCATGATTGCCGGCTATCTTTGCGAACGTGTTGCAGAGCAGGCGGACGAGACGACCCTTGTCGCGCTGCGTGCGCGCGTCACGCGCATGTCCGAGGCGATCGAGGCCGGTGACGAAGACGCGTATTTCGAAGAAAACCTCGCCTTTCACGATCATATCGCCGAAGCTGCGGACTGCCGCCGCTCGACAACGCTCTACCTTGCGCTTTGTAAGGAAGCGCGGTTGCTGCGTTTGCGCGTGCTGAACGGGCGGGAGGCCCTTCTGATTTCGAATGCCGAGCACGACAGGATCGTCACCGCGATCGAAAACCGCGATGCAAGTGCCGCCCACCACGAGGGAAGCCAGCATCACCTGAACGCCAAGAAACGGCTCTTGGAGACCTTGTAGAGACGCAGAACGAACTTAGCAGAACTCATCACATCAACCGGCTTTGTGGCAGTGACGCCCGGGCCACCTGAATGATTGTCAACCTTGGGAGGAAAACCATGACAAAACCTGAAACCACACTCAGCCGTCGCCTGTTTGGCGCCATTGCAGCGGCCGCATTTGCGGCTCCGCTGGCTGTCGCCACACCGGCGCTTGCCCAGTCCTTTCCGTCGGCCGACGAAACGCTCGACTGGACGATCGCATTCGGTCCCGGTGGCGGCAACGACATCATGGCGCGGAGCATCATCGAGATCCTGAACAAATACGATCTCTATCCGGGTGAGATTTCCGCCGAGAACCGCGCTGGTGGTTCGGGCGCAGTCGGCTGGGGCTATCTCTATGCCCAGGACGGCAACTCCTACGGCATCTCCACCACGTCCGGCAGCTTCGTGACCACGCCGCTTCAGGCCGACACCCCCTGGCAGCCCGAGGACTTCACGCCTGTTGCTCTTCTGGCAACCGATGACCTTGTTCTGGTTGTGAACGGCGATTCCGAGATCAACTCGATCGACGAGTTCATCGCCAACGCCAAAGCAAACCCGGTCAACATCGGCGGCACAGGCTCGGTCAACGTGGACTTCATCGTGCCGACGCTTTTCGCTGAAAAAGCCGGTTTCGAGTTCGACTACGTGTCCTTCAACTCCATGTCCGAGCAGACCACTGCGCTGCTTTCCAACGCGCTTGACGCAATGGTCGGTAACCCGGGCGAGATCCTTGGCCTGATCGAATCCGGCGATCTCAAGCCGCTCGTTTTCTCGGGCCAGTCGACCCCGGCAGTGCTGGACGGCGTTCCGACCATGGGTGAGATCGGCTATGACATCGGTGTGTCGATGCCGCGTGGCCTGATCCTGCCGCCGAACGCATCGCAGGAAGCCCAGGACTTCTGGATTGCGACCATGAAGCAGGTTGTCGAGACCCCCGAGTGGGGCGAGTACATCTCGGGCAACACGCTGACACCGACGGTTCTGTACGGCGACGAGTTCCGTGAGTTCCTCGTCAACACCAAGAACGGGTTCGAGACGGTTCTGCGCGAAGTCGGCGCAATCAAGTAATCCACTTTATACAAGAAAATCAGTTCGGTCGCGGGATCTCCCGCGGCCGAATTCCATGACAATAGGACATCAAAACCATGCGCGTCGTATTTCTGGTCGTTCTCCTCGCCGGCTCGATCTATTACACATATGTCGCCTTCAGCGATCTGGACTTTCTGACGCGAACCGGGCGTCCCGGACCGGGCTTCTTTCCAAGAGTTATCGGCGGCTCTGCCGTCATCCTGACGCTTTGGACCCTGATTGAAGAGCTGCGCAAAGCCGAACGGGTCCACTCCGATCCGCAACGCTGGAAAGACGTCGCCCTGCTGATCGTCCTCGCACTCGGCTATGCAGTGCTTCTGCGCCTCTTTGGAGGCTTTGTGGCGACGGTCATATTCCTTGGCGTGACCCTCATGATTTTGAACCGGACACAGCCCGGAAAGAACCTGTTGCTCGCCATTCTTATCCCGAGCGGCGTGTACCTTCTGTTCGACCGTGTACTCAACGCCAACATGCCGCCAGCTCTCTTCGAGCTGCCGATTTAATCCCCACCGGCTGGCCAAGCGCTAGACACCTGTCGGAGAAGACAAGATGGACATTTTCGCGGATCTTATGATGGGGCTTTCGGTCGCCATCTCCCCTATCAATATCATGTACCTTCTGATCGGGGCCCTCGTTGGCATGATCGTGGGTGTCATACCGGGGTTTGGTCCATCGGCCGGCCTGGCCATCCTCCTGCCCGTGACGTTCGGGATGGACCCGATCGGCGCAATCATGATGCTCGCCGCGATCTATTACGGCGCGATGTATGGCGGGACGATCACCTCCATCCTGCTGAACACGCCGGGCGAAAGCGCCACGGTCGCCTCGACCTTCGACGGCTTCCCGCTGGCCAAGAACGGCCGCGCCGGCCCTGCCCTTGTGATGCAGGCCGCAGCCTCCTTCGTCGGTGGCACGGTGGGCGTCATCCTGATCACCATTCTCGCCCCCCTCTTCAGTCAGGTCTCGCGCAGCTTTGGTCCACCGGAATACTTCCTGCTTGCCATGATGGGGATGCTCACGCTTCTGGTCATGATCGGCACGAACTGGAAGCTCGGCGTGATCTCGGCGTTGATCGGCTTCGCCCTCGGCACGGTCGGCGTTGACCTCGAAACCGGACAGGGACGCTACACGTTCGGCTCGGCCGAGCTGATCGGCGGCATCTACTTCATCCCGATCGCGATCGGCCTCTTCGGCCTCGGCGAGCTGTTCTACGCCTTCTACAACGGCCTGCACAAAACCGGGACCGGCGGCATTGTCCAATACGACAAGGAAGAGCGCTTCTGGCCAACCGCACAGGACTGGATCTCCACCCGCATGACCATGGTGCGCTGCTCGGTCCTCGGCTTCGTCGTGGGCGTGATCCCCGGCGCGGGCGCCACCATCGCATCGCTGATGGCCTATTCCACCGAACGGTCCGTGTCGAAAACGCCCGAGAACTTCGGCAAAGGCGAAATGGCCGGCCTTGTCGCGCCGGAAACCGCGAACAACGCCGCCTCGTCGGGCGCGATGATCCCGCTGCTGACGCTTGGAATTCCCGGCTCGGCATCCACCGCCGTGCTGCTGGCCGCTTTCCTCCTCTGGGGTCTTCGCCCCGGTCCGCTCTTCATGGAGCAGAACCCGGAATTCGCATGGGGCCTCATCGCGTCGATGTACCTTGGCAACATGGCGCTCCTGATCATCTCGATCTTCGCCATCCCGCTCTTCGTCCAGATGATCAAGGTGCCCTACCGCGTGCTTGGGCCCACCGTGGTGGTTGTCTGCGCGCTGGGGACGTTCAGCGTCCACGCAAGCTTTGTCGAGACCTACCTGATGTTCGCCGCCGGTATCGTCGGCTTCTTCATGCGCCTCTACGGGTTCTCGCCTGCAGCCCTTGTCCTCGCCCTGGTTCTTGGCCCACTGGCCGAAGAAGCCCTGCGCCAGACAATGACCATTTCACGAGGGTCGTTCTCGATCTTCATCGAGCGCACACCGTCGCTGTGGATCATTGCGGTCACTGTCGGCCTCCTGGTGCTTCTGCCGATCCTGAACCGGTTCGGAAAGACAACCGCAGGGGATGCCGAGAAATCCGGCAGCTGACACCGTGGATCGCCTCGACGCGGGAGCACTCCAGACCCTGGTGAGCGGCTGTTTCCAGGCCTCTGGAATGCGCCCCGACATGGCCGACGACGCAGCAGAGATGCTGGTTCTGGCCGAGATGATGGGCATCCACACCCACGGCCTCGGCAAGGTCGAAAGCTATATCGCACGGCTCCGCGATGGCGGCGTGTCCGGCGACGCCCTGCCCGTCATCACGCGGCCTGCCCCTGCGCTGCTGCAGGTGGATGGCCGGAACGGGCTGGGTGCGGCGGTCGCGCTTAGGGCCACCCGCGCCGCGATGGACACCGCACGCGAAGTTGGCATGGCGGCCGCGTTTTGCCGGGCGTCGTCTCATCTGGGTGCCCTTGCGCCGCAGCTCCTTCAGGCGGCCAATGCGGGCTTTGCCGCAGTCTTCGTCACCAACACATCCCCGATGATCGCCCCGGATGGCGGCACCAAACCCGTCTTTGGCAACACGCCGCTCGGCATCGCCATACCGGACGAAACCGGCACGCCGGTCATCCTCGACATCGCGCTTTCGGTGGCTGCACGCTCAAAGGTGCGGCGCGCCGCAGCCAAGGGCGCGCCCATTCCCGACACATGGGCCACGGACAAGAACGGCCTCCCGACCACCGATGCCACCGAGGCCATGCAAGGCTTCATGCAGGCGATCGGCGGCACCAAGGGGGCCAATCTGTCGCTTTGTCTCGATCTTCTGGCCGGGGGGCTTTCCGGCGCGGCGATGCTGGCCGAAGTGCCGAACGCCAACAAAGACAGCGCGGCGGTCGCGAATATCGGCCACCTGCTTCTGGTGATTGACGCCGCAAAGCTCATGCCGCCCGAACGGCTCGCATCCCGCATCAAGGATGCGCGCGGATATGTCAGGCAGAGCGTCGCCGCCGATACCGAGCCGAAACCGCGCCTGCCGGGCGAACGGGCGCTCGCCTGCCTTGCGGAGGCGCGCCGCGAAGGCGTGGCAATCGATGCCGACCTTCGCGCGCGGCTCGAGGCGCTGGCCGCCGCTTAAGCGGCGGCTTTCGAGATCTCGCGAATGGCCTGCAGGAACTGGGCGACCTCGGCTTCGCTGTTATAGTGGCACATCGAGACGCGAATGGCGGCCTCCATGCCCAGCGGATCGAGGATATTGCCCGAGTAGTGGTCGGCTTTGCGCGTATGGGTCCGGATACCGCGTTCGCGCAATTGCGTCACCACATCCGGTGCCGCCATGCCCTCGACCGTAATCGAGACAAGGCCTTCGCGCTTCGGATTATCGACACCGCCGATGATCGTCACCCCGGGCATATCCGCCAGACCCATCTGGTTGCCGATGCCATGGATCATGGCATCCGTCAGGCTCAGTTCATGGGCGTGAATGGCCTCGCCAGCGGCCACGATACGTGCGCGACGATCGGTGGCATCGGACACCTGCCCGCCCAGCCAGTCGAAGTAATCGACCACGTCCGAGAAGGTCACATAGGCGCCCGTGTCGCGCGTGCCGAATTCCCAAGGGTCGCCCGGCGCGTCGATCAGGTGCTCGTGTTTGAGCGCATTCAACCGCTCCGACACCCACGCCACGCCATAGCCATGACGCGAGAAAACCTTGTAGGGCGAGACGACATATCCATCGACATCGTAACTCTCGATATCGAGACGGCCATGTGCGGCGTGCTGGATACCATCGACAATGATGATGCAGTCCGGCGCGACACGGCGAATTTCCGCGGCGACCGCCTTCACGTCCACGCCCATCCCGGTGACCGGTGACGTGTGAAGAATGGTTGCAACGCGCGTATCCGGCGTGATTTCCGGCGCATACTGCTCGGGGCCGACACTGCCCGTGGCGTCGTCATGGGCGACCAGAACATGCTCTTTGCCGGCAACCTCGGCCCAGTGGCGCGCCGCGCTGCGGGTGGCGGGATGCTCCAGCGTGCTGCCGAGGACGCGCCCTTTGTCGGTGCCCACCACGGCCGTCCGGATTAGACGGAACAGCAGTTCGGTCCCGCTTTCGCCCACAAAGAAGCTGCCTTCGGGGGCATTGAAGAACACGGCCATGTCGTCCTTGGCCTTGTTGATCAGCGCGACAAGCGCGTGGGCGGCCGGGTTATCGCGTCCCTGATTGTCGGGGATGGCCGCGAACTTGGCGGAGGTCTCGACCACCGACTTCAGCGTGAGCGCCCCACCTGCGTTTTCAAAGAACACCCGCTCCCCCTCGAAGGGACAGGTGTCGACATGCGCGAAGCGGTCACGGATCTCCGACAAGAGGTCAGAGGTGATTTCAAAACTGTGATCTGTCATCAGCCCGGCATTTTCCATGTTGCGGTGGCGAGTGCTGCAAGTTTGCCGTCGGGGCCCATCAGGCGGCTTTCCATGAAGGACAGTGACCGGCCTTTTTTCGTGAAACGCCCTTCACAGGTGACGAGCCCGTCCATGACAGGGCGCATATACTGGATCTTCAGCTCAATCGTGGCCCCCGGCCCGGCGATCTTCTTCACAAGATGACCCATCGAGATATCCATCGCGGACGCCATCGCGCCGCCATGGAGCGATCCTTGCGGATTGCGCAGCATGTCGGTGACCGGAAAGGTCACACGGCAGACCTCTTTTTCAGCATCGGGCGCCTCGAGCGGCAGGTATTCGAACGACAGACCGAGAAAGCGCGCAAAAAAGAAGCTCTCGAAAGCCTGTTCGTGGGTCTCGATCGCGTCTTCGATATGCGCTCTGACGGCGACCTCGTCCACGCGGGCGGGGCGATTGTCTGACATCAGGCCCCCACGAACTGCGGCTTGCGCTTTTCAAGGAACGCGCGGCGGCCCTCGATATAGTCGGCGCTCTCAAAGCAGGCTTTCACGCGCCGGTCGCATTCCTCGAGATCCGCGGCGGCTTCATCCTTGACCGTTTCGCCGACGATGAACTTGACCGATCCGACGGTCATGGGCGCATTCGCGGCAATCATCTTGGCGGTGTCTTCGGCGGCTTCGGCAACCTTGCCGTCCTCGACGACACGGTTCACCAGCCCCATGATCCGCGATTCTTCTGCGCTGAAGCGACGTGCGGTGAAGAAGATCTCCTTGGCAAAGGACGGGCCAACGACATTGGCCAGACGCTTGATGCCCGGAAAGCCGTAGCCAAGGCCAAGCTTTGCAGCCGGAACAGCAAACTGGGAGCCTTCGCCGCAAATCCGCAGATCGCAGCACAGCGACAGCGCAACACCGCCCCCGATGCAGAACCCGTCGATCTGGGCGATGGTCGGCTTGGGAAACGCTTCAAGCTTGTCATAAACGCGCTTGGTGGTGGCGTTGTAATGCGCCACGGCTTCCGCACTCGCGCGCTCGCTTTCGAACTTCGAGATGTCCGCGCCCGAGACAAAGGCCTTACCGCCGGCCCCTGACAGGATCAGGATACGGACCTCGGGGTCGTCGGCATATACGCCAAGGGCCTCCTCGACCGCCTCCCACATCTCGAGCGAAACGGCGTTCCGCTTTTCCGGCTGGTTAAAGATGATCCGCGCGATATCGCCGGTTTTTTCAGTGATGATTTTGTCGGTCATGGTCCTGTCCGTCGGATTAGATTGCGCCTTGCGCCTTCAGGTTTGCGATGTCGCTCTCGGAATAGCCGATTTCCTTGAGAATATCGGCCGAATGCTGGCCGGCCAGAGGGGGCGGCGAAGCGATATGGCTCGGAGTGCGGCTCATCAGAATGGGTTGACCGACCACATGGGTGTCGCCCCGCTCCTGACTCTTGACGGGCTGGGCAAGGCCAAGGTGATGCACCTGCGGATTGTCGAAGACCTCGCCGATATTGTTGATCTCGCCCGCCGGAACACCGGCCTCGGTCATGATGTCGATCCACTCGGCGGTGGTTCGGGTCGATGTGACCTCTTCGATCTCGGCACCCAGCGCATCGCGATTGTCCGAGCGGGCCGGAGCCGTCGCGTAGCGCTCGTCCGCGCACCAGTCCTCGCGGCCCAAAGCCCCTGCGAACCGCTTCCATATCTCCTCGCCCGCCACGGCCAGGTTCATGTGGCCGTCCTTGGTCTTGAAGACGCCGGTCGGGATCGATGTCGGGTGGTTGTTGCCAGCCTGTTTCGGAATGTCCCCGTCCATCAGGAACCGCGCCGCCTGGAAATCCAGCATGAAGACCTGCGCCTGCAGAAGAGAGGTCTGGATCCACTGACCCTTGCCGGACCGCGAACGCTCCATCAGGGCAATGAGGATCCCCTGCGCCGCGAATAAACCTGCACACAGATCGGCAATCGGAATGCCCACGCGCATCGGCCCCTCGCCCGGCTGGCCGGTGATGGACATCAGTCCACCCATGCCCTGCGCGATTTGGTCAAAGCCCGGGCGGGCCGCCAGAGGCCCGTCCTGACCGAAGCCCGAGATCGACGCGTAAACCAGTCCCGGGTTGTCTGCCGACAGGGTCTCGTAATCAATGCCAAGGCGTTTTTTCACGCCCGGGCGGAAGTTCTCGACGATCACGTCCGCCGTTTTCGCCAGCTTGCGAAACGCCGCGATTCCCTCTTCGGATTTGAGGTTCAGCGTCAGCGACCGCTTGTTGCGATGCAGGTTCTGAAAGTCGGGTCCGGACCGCGGCCCACCAAGTTGAGCATTGTCGACCGGCGTTTCCACCTTGATGACATCGGCCCCCCAGTCCGCGAACTGCCGAACGCAGGTCGGGCCCGAACGGACCCGGGTCAGGTCCAGAACGCGAATGCCGTTCAGGGCTGTGCTCGCGACGGGAACAGTCCCTTCTGCAAGCGCCTCCACCGTGCCGTCTGCCGCCTGATTTGCGGGCTGCGCCATTTTTGTTCTCCTGTGGTTTGTAAGCTGGGCTATACCTATGTCAGGGATCAGCAATTAGCAATATAAATGTTAATTGTTGACAAAAATACGCAACTGAGGGAAGACAGGCATATGGCGATATCGGCTAGATCAATCGGGCAAGGGCGCGCAACGCTCGCAGGCGAAGTACGCGGAGAAATCGAGCGTATGATCGTCGATGGCGATCTCGCAGCCGGAGAGAAGCTGAACGAACTGGCGCTTTCGAACGCCATGGGCGTCAGTCGGGGCACGGTGCGCGAAGCGATCCGCTCCCTCGCCGATTCCGGATTGATCGACCTGATCGCGAACCGCGGCGCCTTCGTACACGAAACCACCCTGACCGAGGTCCGCAATCTCTATGACCTGCGCGGCGCGATCTTCGCGATGGCCTGTGCCGCATCGGCGCGGCGCGTTGCCGAAGGGGCCGAGCCGAAACTCGCCCGTCAGCTTGCCAAAAACCTCGAGCAGATGCGCAAGACCCAGAACGAAAGCGACCCCTCCACCTATTACGCGCTGAATATCGAGTTTCACGACATGCTTCTTAACGGCGCCGGAAACCCGCGCGCCAAGGCGATGTATGACAACATGGTCAAAGAGATGCACCTGTTCCGGCGGCGGGGTCTCTCGGTTGCAACCAACATCGCCCGCTCGATCGAAGAGCATGGCTATATCTGCGACGCCGTCGCCGCGGGCGATCCCGAGGCCGCACGCGCCGCCGCGGAGCGCCACATGACATCGGGCTTCGCGCGTTACATGAACATGGTCGAACAGGAAGACCAGGAAGACACCGGCACCGCAGGGTAACCGACGTGCCGCCAAGCAAGGAATGAGATCCCGTGACTAATCCGCTCTATGACGCCCTTTTTGCCCAGCATGAAGGGCAGACGACACCGTTCCTGCACTTGCCCGACGGCACCACGCTGACCCACGCGGCTTTCCTCGAAAAAGTTGACCGGACAGCGAATGCGCTGGTCGGTCTCGGCGTCGCGCCCGGTGACCGGGTCGCCGTCCACGTCATCAAATCGCCCGAGGCACTCGCGCTCTATGCCGCCTGCGTCAAGGCGGGCGTTGTCTTTCTGCCGCTCAACACCGCCTATACGCCGCGCGAGCTTGAATATTTCGTCGGCGACAGCGGCGCCGCGCTCTTTGTGTGCGACCCCTCGGAAGAAGCCGAGCTTGCCGACATCGCCGCCGCCGCAGGCGCCAAGCTGAAAACGCTCGCAGCAGATGGCAGCGGCAGCCTGTCCGACCTCGTCCACGCGCAGGACGCGGATTTTGCGCCGGTGCCGCGCGCGTCCGACGATCTGGCCGCCCTCCTCTACACGTCCGGAACGACGGGGCGCTCGAAAGGCGCGATGCTGACGCAGGAAAACCTGCTGTCCAATGCCGAAGCCCTGATCGAGACGTGGCAGTTCAGCCGTGACGATACGCTGCTCCACGCGCTGCCGATCTTCCACAGCCACGGGCTTTTCGTGGCGACGAACGTCATGCTCCTGGCCGGCGGCTCGATGATCTTCCTGCCCAAGTTCGACGCCGACACCGTCATCGCCCGCCTGCCCGAGGCCACGACGATGATGGGCGTTCCGACATTCTACACGCGGCTTCTGGACGACGACCGGTTCACCAAGGAGCTGGTCTCGCACATGCGCCTCTTTATCTCGGGATCGGCCCCGCTCCTCGCGGAAACGCACCGCCAGTTCGAGGATCGCACGGGCCACCGCATTCTCGAACGCTACGGGATGACCGAAACCTCGATGAACACCTCGAACCCCTATGACGGCGAACGCCGCGCGGGCACGGTCGGATTTCCGCTCCCCGGCGTCGAGGTCAAAGTCTGCGACGCGGAAACCGGCGCCGAGATGCCAACAGGCGAGATCGGCGTTCTCTGGGTGCGCGGCCCCAACGTCTTCAAGGGCTATTGGCAAATGCCCGAAAAAACCCGCGAAGAGCTTCGTGAGGACGGCTTTTTCATCACCGGCGACCTGTCGCTGATCGACGAGCGCGGCTACGTCCACATCGTCGGGCGCGGCAAGGACCTGATCATCTCGGGCGGCTACAACATCTACCCCAAGGAGATCGAACTCTTCCTCGACGCTCTGCCCGGCGTGCAGGAAAGCGCCGTGATCGGCGCGCCGCATCCCGACTTCGGCGAAAGCGTCGTGGCGGTTCTGGTGGCCGAACCCGGGGCAACGCTCGACCTTGCCGCCCTCGAAGACACGGTGCGTCGCGATCTTGCAGGATTCAAGCGCCCCAGACGGATCGAGATTGTCAGCGAACTGCCCCGCAACACGATGGGCAAGGTTCAGAAAAACCAGCTTCGGGATCAGTTCGCGGACGCGTTCCAGCCCGTCACGACGTGATCCGGGCAAACGGCGCGCACCACGCAACCACCCTGCGCAGCGCCAAATCCAATCTGCCCCGGCGCGGGCACAATCCAGTTCAGTGAGGCCAAGAATGTCTATGGATAAAATCACGATTTCCGAGGGGGTTATCGCTCCGAACCTCACCCCGTTCGAGGATGACCTCTCGATCGCCAAGGACCTCTATCTCGAGAACGTGCACCGCCTGATCGACGACGGTTGCGCGGCACTTGCGCCCTTCGGGACCACGGGCGAAGCCCTGTCGGTTTCGACCGCCGAGCGCCTCGAGCTGCTCGAGCATCTCGTTGCCCACGGCATCGACCCCGCACGCCTCATCCCCGGCACCGGCCTGACCAACCTGCCTGAGACCGCCGACCTCACCCGTCGCGTGATCGACATGGGCTGTGCCGGCGCGATGGTCCTGCCGCCCTTCTACATCAAGGGCGTCAGCGACGAGGGCCTCTACGACTACTTCGCGCGCCTGATCGACATGATCGATCGCGATGCGCTGGCAATCTATCTCTATCACATCCCGCAGGTCTCGGGCGTGGGCCTCAGCCCGGCACTGGTGGACCGCCTCAAGCGCGCCTTCCCCGAGCAGATCGTTGGCATCAAGGATTCCTCCGGGGATTGGGACAACACCCGGGCCTTGTTCGATGTCGACGGCCTGATCGTCTATCCGGGCTCAGAACTGCCGCTCTTCGAGGCGTTGGAACTGGGCGGGCGCGGCTGCATCACGGCCACGGCCAACGTGAACACCCGCGGCATCACAGAGGTCGTCCAGCTGCACGCGGCCGGCAAGACGGAAGAAGCCCGCAAGGCCTTCGCAATCGTGCAGAAACTGCGCATGATCGTTCAGGAATACGCCCCGATCCCGGCGCAAAAACGCTTGCTCGCCCTGCGCAGCGGTGATCACAGATGGGCCAACGTGCGCCCGCCGCTGGAACCTCTCAGCGCAGAGAAAGGCCGCGAGCTTGCAGATCGCCTGCGCCGCGAGGTTGCGTTCGACATCGCGGATGCCGAAGCGGGCGCGCAAGCATAATCCAACATCGCAAAGCCCGTCGGTATGCGTCGGGTTCTATGCCGCCCCGTCACGGGTCGTGACGGGGGCTTGGAGATTTTCGGCCTCGTCTGGACGCTGAACGCGGATGGTTTGGCCGACGCCTCTGGATTTCAGCCCGATGCGGTCGACCACACTGCTCTGGCGACTCGCGCCCCGTTCGAGCTGCGTCGACGGGATATCGACGGGGCGTCAGGGGAACAAACATCCTCGACGGCAACGCGCCCATGGCGTATCAGCCGCACCTGCGCGCTTAGTAAAAAAGTTTCAGCGGCTTAAAACACTGAAATACAACCACAATCTGCCAAGGTCCCTGCCCCGCTCAAATGCAGACCAACCCGCCTCAAGCCTGACCGACATCGCCGCAGCAACCAGCCATTCAGAATCCTATGTTCGCACCCGGGCCCAGCTCGCATTTCTTGCACCTGAGATTCAGAAGGAGATCCTTGAAGGTCGCCAGCCGCCTGACCTGACTTTGGAACGTATCGTCCGCAAACCGATCCCGCTCGAATGGGATGCTCAGGTCAAATTATACGGCTTTGACGCAGGTTCAGGTCATCCCTGATCTGCTCTCTCTGTTCCCTGTTCCCACAGAAAAATTCCCTGATATTTGCGAAAAAGTTCCCTGTTAATTTGCGCAGGGAAATCGCCCGTAACTCGTTGAAATTACGCTCAGATTCAAGGGGTGATTTGGCCAAATAGCTCAGATTCCAAGAAATTTCCCTGTTAATTCCCTGTTAGCAGGGAATTTTAGCCCTAACCGAAGCGCCTGATGGTGCCTCCGGAGACGACCCTGGGAAATCGCCCTGAACAGCGACGCAACGGTCGTCTCTCTGGAAAATGCCACTGTCCAAACCCCCGGAAAAACGGGAGAAAACAGGGGAAAAGGCAGATTGCTGACAGAGACTGGGGTGGGTGGCGGAGACGAAGTCCGCCATATTGTATCTATCAAGATCCTGACTTCATTACATATCATCTGACAATACTTTATTATTTAATTTTTTTACAAGAACTTATTATCTAACTTGTTTCAGCCTGTTTCAAACACTAGCATCCAAGCCCACACTAAATGTGGGTCTATATGTGGGTCTGATATGGCTATCCTGACGGAAACTAAAGCGAAGAATATCAAGGCAGAAAGCAAGCCCATTGCTGATGGAACGGTATCAGGACTCCGACTTATACCCGGGCGTTCGAACGGCCGCGGGAAGTGGCAACTGAGGTACGTTTCGCCCGAAACTGGCAAGCGTCGTGACATGGGTCTTGGGGCCTATCCAGACAAAGGCATCGCAGCCGCGCGCAGAGAGGCCGCGGAGGCCCGTCAACTGATCGCCGATGGGGTAGATCCTATTAGTGCGAGAGCCGCTCAGCAAAGCGCTGCAAAGGCTGAGACAGTCGAAGTGGTGACCTTCGAGATCGCTGCACGCAGAGTGCATGGTGAACTCAAACCCAGCTGGAAGAATGCCAAGCACCAAAGCCAATGGATCAACACTCTCTCGACCTATGTGTTCCCGATGATAGGCGACCGCCGCGTTGACGAACTCAAGCCAGCCGATTTTGCCGCCGCCCTGAAACCGATCTGGTTGAGCAAGGCGGAAACTGCGTCGCGGGTTAAGCAGCGGTGTCACGCCGTGATGAAATGGTGCTGGGGGCAAGAACTCGTGCAGGGCAACCCGGTGGATATGGTGGATACGCTCCTTCCGAAACAGAAGAGCGCCCGCTCGCGTGTCGTGCACCATCCTGCAATGCCGTGGCGAGACATTCCAGAGTTCGTGGCGGGCGTAGTTATGAATGGTGAGGATGTCACCCGAAGACTGCTTGAGTTCGTGATCCTGACAGCCGCACGGTCTGGCGAAGCAAGGTCGATGACTTGGGCTGAGGTGGATCTTGAAAAGGGTGTCTGGACAGTGCCTGCCGACCGCATGAAGGCAGATGTAGCCCACCGCGTCCCACTCTCAGATCGCGCAATCGAGATATTGGAAAGCCAGCGCGATGAAGCGAAGCCTTCAGATCTGGTGTTCCCGTCGCCGCGGGGGAAGGTCCTGACCGACATGGCCCTGACTGAGTTCCTCCGTCACCATAAGGTCAAGAGCGACACCCCCGGTCGAGTAGCCACCGCGCATGGGTTCAGATCCGCGTTCCGGGATTGGGCGTCGGAGACCAGTTATCCGCGAGATTTGGCAGAGCGGGCGTTGGCGCACACCATCAGGGATCAGTCTGAAGCGGCGTACCACAGGACCGACTTGCTCGAACTGAGGCGTCCGATGATGGAAGCGTGGGCGCAACATGTGGGATCATTGGTGGAGAATTAGCGATTTTGATCACGTTTTCGTGATCGTGAAAGATCAGCGTAAAGATCTGGAACAAAACGAAAAAATCAACAATCAAACTATTGCTATTTGGCAAGGCCCAAAAGAGGTGCCTAGATGCCTTTTTGTAACATTTGCCGGTTTGCATTGGCATTCGATCTACGCCACCTTTCTTCGTATCGAACGCAGATGAGCATCAACCAAACAGCGGGAAACATGCGTGTTTTCCGAACGGGAGCGCTCACCCTAAAGGTCAATATTAGTGTTCGGAGCAAGGATATGGATACGCCAGCACATCAAGCACAGGACTACTCAGGCGCAACCGACGCGAGCTTCGCGGCAGCCGCCGGTCGCATTCCCGCCCGCCTATTTATGTTCGCGGCGCTGCCCGCTGAGGCACTTCTGAGCGCGGCGGAGATTAGTGCGATCTCAGGTCGTAGTAGGACCAGCATATGGAGAGATGTGAAACGGGGCTGGCTGGCTGCGCCCATACAAGTTGGCCCGCAGTCCAAGCGGTGGCGCGCTGCTGCTGTGCGCGCATACATCAATGGAGATCGCGCATGAGCATGCAGGAGTTCTTTCAAACCGTTATGCCCACGTCGGGGTTTAAGTTCATAGCAACTCGCACTCAAAAAGGCTTTCAGCATTTCAGTTTCTCGACGGTCGAGGATATGGAGCAAAAGGCGAAAGAATTGGCCACGCGGGGTCAGGACGTGTATTTCGCGCCCGCGAGCTTTGAAAAGCCCTCCTATATCGAAGAAGCTACCGGCAAAAAGAAGATGCGGACCGCTCACAACGCGAAAGCGGTAAAGGCATTCTGGCTGGATCTCGATGTCGGCGCCGATAAAGAAGAGAAAGGCGATGGTTACGCCTCACAAAGCGCTGCGCTAACTGCACTTCAGTGGTTTTGCAAAACACACTCACTGCCAAGACCCCTGCTTGTTTCGTCAGGCTACGGCATCCACTGCTACTGGCCTCTCGCTGAAGAAATCGACAAAGACCAGTGGAAGCAGACTGCGACAGAACTGAAGCAGCTCGCAAAATGCCTTCCGGTTTTGCATGCTGACCCGTCGAGAACAAGCGATATCTCGAGCCTGCTGCGGCCGCTGGGCACGAGAAACTACAAGAAGGGCGGGCACGGCGCCGAAGTGAAGCTCTTGAAGCCGGCTGATCCAGTAGAATACGAGCAATTTGCTGCGAAGGTGAGCGCCGCCTTGCAGAGGAGCACCACAAAGAGCGCCGCAAAAAAGATCAGCGACGGGACATCCGAGATTGCATCGACAGGTATTCCCAATCTTGCAAGCGTGGAAGCAGCACTCCGGCACATTGACCCCGACATCGGCCGCAAAGACTGGTGGAAGGTGCTCGCAGCATTGGCCGATGTATATGGCGAAGGAGCAAAAGAACTCGCCAGCAGATGGAGTGCCGGAGAGCTACACAACACCAAGGCAAAGAGTTTTGACCCCGAAGATTTCGAAGCCCAATTCAACGACTGCCTACAGAGGCGCGGCTCCGTCGAGCAAAAGGTCGGAATTGGCACAGTCCTTATGATGGCCCGTGAAGGTGGGTGGTCTGGACCCAAGCCTGCCGACAATGAGTGGCTCGTCAAAATGAACGAAAAGTATGCGTGGATTGAGAAGGAGCGTCGCATCTATCGGCTGGAACACGGCGACTTCATAACACCTGCCGAGTTCAGGCAAGAGCACTGCAATAAGTTGATACCTGTGGCAATAGGAGAGCAGGTAAAAGCCAAAGAGGCGGGCGATCAATGGATACGCCACCCGAACCGGCGCCAGCATCCGGCGCTGGCTATGCGTCCCAATGAAGATGAAGTTACCAAAGACGATTGCCTAAACACTTGGAAGGGTTTCAAGGTTACCCCAGCACCCGGGAGCATCGAGCCATTTCTTAAGCTGCTCCAGCACCTCTTTCCGTCTAAGAAAGACGCCGAATTCGTCCTTAAATGGCTTTCGCATCTTCTTCAGCATCCTGAAATCAAGATGCACGTCGCGCTGGTAATCTGGAGCAGAAAGCAAGGGGTCGGAAAAAATCTGCTATTCGAGACCATATGCGGGATAATTGGCCCGGCACATTCGACAGTCATCTCGCAGGCTGAACTCGATCGCGACTTTAACGGCTGGGCACGTGACAAGATATTTGTGATCGGTGACGAAGTGTGCAGCAAAGACCGCAGTACTCAGGCGAACAAGCTCAAAGGGCTGGTGACCGGAGCCACTGTACAGATCAACGAGAAGCACCAACCGGTCTACGAGACGGAGAATCTTATGAACTTCGTCTTCCTGTCGAACGATCCCGCTCCGCTCTTCTTCGATGGCCATGATCGGCGGTATTATGTTGCGAAGGTCGATGCCGATCCTCTGTCCGACGAGGAGGCAAGGGCCTATGTGCAGTGGCGCGATAATGGCGGCATGGGCGCCCTTCTCCATAAGCTACAGCAGATGAGCTTGAAGAAATTTGACCCGAAAGCGCCCGCTCCCGACACCGCCGCAAAGCGGGAAATGGCCAACGACAACCGTAGCGGGCTGGAAGAATGGGCCGCAAGCATCATAGCGACCGGTGCCAAGAACGCCTATGGCAAAGAGGTATTCGCTGCTTACGAACTCGCCAAACGCTACAGTTACGAAAGGGATAACCCAAAACCCACGGAAAAGGCGGTAACAGCTGCTTTCAAGAAGCTTGGAGCACAGACACGTCCAAACCAAGTGCGACGCTCTGGCGGGAGAAAGGTGAGAGTTATAGCTCTTGATCGTCCCGAGTATTGGCTGGAGCAGCCTGAGGGGGTTTGGGCTAAGGAACTACAAAGTGTGTCGCTGGAAGCGACGGCTTAGCTAAAAGCTACACAGGTCAGAATTTTTGCTTTCTGTCCTTTTTTGCCACCTTTCTGCAGGTCCCTTCCACAAAAATCGAGAAGGGGGGTACAAGCCCAGGCCTAGGCTTTCCTGTAACTAACTCTTTGTATTTACCTGTATATCTATCAACGCTTACAAGTGTTTCAGCAAACTCATTGTCGCAACGTATCCCTATTGATCCTTCTGTTACTTTTGTTTCGCTGATATTTGCGGTTCTGCACCCAAAAGGCCCTTCAGTACCAATCCCGTGGACCACTGCCCCGTCGAAATCAATTACCAAGTCAACTCCATTGCTAGCCGCCAATGGACGCTCTTCTGGCGCAAATGCCCACCCCCCTTCGCTCGTGCACTCGAGGAGATACGAATTTTCATTAGCGCTAGCTGGGACGCTCCACGCCAAAAACATGAAGCCTAAGAAAATCCCGGAACTCACTCTTGGCCAAGCACTTTCCATATAAAACAATCCTAACCCGCGGCACGACATTCAGTTCTGCTAGTTTGTCGGAAAGGATCGCAGTCGAGCTATCACTTTGCAAGTTTTGTGACCTCCGACAACACACCATAAGCCTCACGAGAAGTGCCAGCGCCTCACTGTTAAGACCCATATTCCGCTGCATTGTCGGTACATTCTGTTCTGGAAAAGGAGTCAAACGCACTCGAATTTGTCCCACTTTTGGGACATGGTAGATACATTTATTAGATTTGGAGAAAAGCTTTGACGAAACTTCTTGCTTCAAATTGCGAAGCCAGCAAGGCGACCTGTTATGGATTTTCTCCGAAACAGCTGAGGATCACTTTAAAGCATAAATACCGGCGCGCGAAGACATACAAACGCGATAAAATATTATCAGTAAGAAAACTTGAGGAAGGTAGCGACTTTAATCATCAAGAGGCCGGAATACTTGGAGCCTCTATCTCGGACGGCATGGGGCCTGCGGGAGCAATGGGTGGAGCGCTTGGAGCACAGCTCGCTGGAGCGATGCTCCATCAAAAGAAGAACGTTTACGAGATCGCCTTTGAAGACGGCAACATCATCGCAATCGAAGAAACCAGCGAATTTATTCAAGATGCTCTTAGAAAGCTCATATTCGAGAAACAATACGAAGGAAAAACAGTCCACGATACGTTTGAGCGCCATAAGTTCCCTCACGGAATACATATCTTCCTTTCAATCGTAACGATTGGCCTGTGGCTTCCCATCTGGGGGCTTCATTACCTCTTCAGGAGCAGAAAGAAGTATCCTTCAGACCAGAAGGTCCATGATGCGTTGGATCGCCAAAAGTTCCCTCACGCGGCACATATCTTCGTTTCTTGTTTGACGGTTGGCCTGTGGCTTCCCATCTGGGGGCTTCATTACCTCTTCAGGAGCAGAACAAAGTATAAATGATTAGGTGGGAGCGCTAAGGTGGTTGCCTCACTTTGCCTCACATGCGGATCCGCCTAAGTCATTGAATAAAAAGGTTTGCCTCACTTTCTCACGAAAACTCCGAAAAGTTTTTCTCTATCAAAGTTCGTCCGCTGCCGCGACGTCTCTAGCATTATTTCATATCGAAGTATTTTCTGTATAATCTGAGACAAGTGAGGCAGACGTCGAAAAATAATTTAAAAACAAATATTTGACTTGCCTCACATTGCGGTTCGAAACTGAGGCATGCCTCAGATGAAGTGAGGCAAAAAGCACTTGCAGGAGAGCGCCAGCTAGCCCCGCCACAACAGGAGGTGTGTCAGATGAAAGCATACTTGGCTCAGCTCAAAGATCTGGAGCAGGAGGACGCGGAACGGCGTACCACTCTGCAAGCCGAGAAAAACAAACAAGCCCGCGAGCGCCTCTCCCCTCTTGAAGACCGCCTAGAGCGCCTACTGGCCACCATCCCCGCAGATGTTCAGCATGAAGGCCTGTCACTTGCTAGCCTACAAACTTCGCTCAAGGGGCGCTGGCGTGGCAGCTGCCATCCCGGCGAACTGGGCGGGGCGCTGAGGAAACTTGGCTATGTGCGCAAGAGGCAGTGGGCTGGTGGTTCAAGCTTTCGCACGTTGTGGTTCTCTGTTCGCCCTGAACAATGAGTAACCAAACAGCTTGCTGCACAAGTTCACATGCTCAAGAGAGCGCCGATGCCCATTAGGGCCCACAATTCTAATTTCTCTCTTGCGTAAAAAGGAATGAAATCATGGGACAATTGGAGGAACGGTCTCCTTTGATATGCATTGCAATGGAGATCTATGGCCGTTGCATTTGAAAAATCTGAGGCGAATATAGCAACTTACAATCAAGCAATTGATTAATTAAGAGGTTTGGGAAACTCATGTTACCAGAGATAAAGCTCAAGTATCTGATAGTATTATTATTTTTTACTGTTTTCAGCAAAGGCGTGGAAGCGCAGGTTCAATTAAACTCCACGTACGATACATTAAATTCAGCATCAGTCCTTTTCATTCCGGGAGTTATGGGAAGCTCCCTTACAGATGAAGAGACCGGCAAGCGATTTTGGGCCGATCTTACGACAGTCGACGATCGTTTATTCTTTCGAGATAATGCTCAAATTGTTGCGTCTCCCTTGGACCACGCATCAGTGTTTGGCTTGCGAATTACTTCCTCCACCTACGGGGACTTCTTGGCAGACCGGCGGCGCGCCCTTTCGACCGCAGAGAATTTTCATGCCTTTGGGTATGATTGGCGCGCTTCAAATGTGGTTTCGGCATCTAAGCTTGCAGAATTCGTATGCAAAGAGTTTGCCAATGATACGCAACCCCTGATCATAGTCGCGCATAGTATGGGGGGGCTGGTCTTTAAGCTCTGGATCCAAGAACACTACCACAAGGGCTGTGAGGACGGGGAACTCCCAGAAATCGGGAGAATATTCTTCGTTGGCACTCCGCATCTCGGCGCACCGTTGGCTTTTTCTCATCTGATTAATGAAATCGATCTATTTGGATTTAAGCCAGTTGATGACGTAATCGCCAAGGGAATCAACAAGTTCGGTTTGTCATTCGCAAGCCTTTACGAGCTGATGCCGATGACTTCTGCATATGAGAGAAACGACAGCAATAAACGCAGATGTGTTGGGCAAGAACTTGCATCGTCATCGGGGCCGTATAGGCATCGGGTTCTTTTTTTGAAGCAGGACCGCGTTGCCGAAACTCTAGACATTTTCGACACAGAAGTCCTAGCGCGTCTAGGTGTCGTCGACCGAGTGGCTGAGATGCTTGCGTCGGTCGATATTGAAGCCGACCCCAAGCTCTATTTGGAAGAAAGACTGAATTCGGCGCGCGCAGTAATCTGCAAACTTTCTACGTTCGTGATGCCGGCGGAGCTGCGAGACAAGGTTCGACATCTTTACGGTATGCCGGGTGATTTTGGGCAACCAATTCCGAGCACTGTTTCTGAAGTCATAATTGCACCTAAGCGTGTGGAATACGCAAAACACGAGAATGTTTTGGATGACCCTGCATATCCGGGTAAAAAGTTCTACATCTACGTTAATCGCGATTTTGGAGACGGAACGGTTCCGGCCGACATAGCTGGCCTCTCTATCAAGACGCCGGGTAGTGACCCGATATCGATGCCTGCCAAGCACCTTGAGCTGCTGCGGCACTCAACCTTTGTGAGACAGTTGCTCACAGCCGAGCGCGAACTTCATGCTTCAATTTTTAACTCTCCTGCATCGACGGTTCACGGATACGACTTGGTCTTTCCCAGAGATGCATATCTTTATGAAGCCGAAAAACTTCGATGGGGAGGTTCGGGCTTCTTGCAAGCAATTGACAGTTCCCAAGCCATGATGGACGTCGACGACGGAGTGATATCATTAAAGGTACTTCGCTCTGCTGAGCCATCTGGAAAGCTGTTGACGGGTGCAACCCAGGGTACGATTTGGGATGCGGAAATATGGCCAAAGATACTTGCCACCGATGCAACCCCGAGCGAACTAATTTTGCACGCTGAAAGGAACCCGAGCGGATTGAATTGGCACGTACTTTCTTCAATCAGTGATTTAACCGAAGAAGAGCGAGTGCTCGCCAAATCTAGGGCAGCCCAAGGATATATTTTTGAAGGAAGCACAGAAATTGCTAACGTTCTCTGGAAAGACATGCTCGTGAACCATGAAGATGCACTCGCTAAAGATGGTCCGTCTCTAACGTTCTTGGAATTCTTGCAGTACGCCTATGGGGACGACGTTACTTTATATTCAACGCGCGATATTGGAGCGGAACTGGCACTTAGACAGTACGTTGATTTGCTCCCAGAAACTCCCGATTCCGATAAGGCGCTGCTGACCGCATCCATTTCAGAAGACTGGATCGCTGCCCTAGACGCTCGAAAACAAGCTAAGGAGAGAGCAATACAGCTACCATTAGCAGGGCTTTTAATACAGGACACGCTTCTGGACGAACTTCCGGAACCCGAGAAATAACAGATCTTTGAATGATCAAATCCCTTCTCCTCAAGTAACTTCCTCAATGGGAACGCAGCACACACCCTGCACACATACTTTCAAAATTCCCATTCGCCTGCTTAAGGTCGCCCTAAAGCGACGCCACTCCATTTGGTATTCCCAGAGACGCTGGAGCAGTGTCACACAAGCTTTGGTCAAACATGACTGGTTTTTGTAGAAGGTAGAGAAATGAAGTTTGCAAGCGTAGACGGCAAGCGCGTCAAGCCAGAACCAAAGCTGAAAGGCAAGTGCCCTCACTGTGGCCAAGACACGGTCGCAAAATGTGGAAGTGTTAAGGTTTGGCACTGGGCACATAAAAGCAAAAGACACTGTGACCCTTGGTGGGAGCCAGAAACAGAATGGCACAGAAGGTGGAAAGAACAATTTCCCGAAGAATGGCAAGAGATAGGTCGACGGGACAAAACTGGTGAGCTTCATGTCGCTGATATCCTTACTCCCGAGGGGATGGTATTAGAGTTTCAGCATTCTCACATCGATCGAGAAGAAGTGGAAAAAAGGACCAATTTTCATAAAAATATCTGTTGGGTGATTGATGGTCTCCGGCTTAAAACCAGTTTACCGCAATTTGATGACGCCCTGCGATACGGCATTCGAAGGCCCTCCGGCAACGTCCCTGTTTTCGAGTTGTTCTTGTCCCACAGCCGGCTTTTGAGGAAGTGGTCGGGGCTGAATGCACCGATCACAATCGACTTTGGTGGCGATGCTATTTGGGTAATCGGAGCAAATTTGGAAAGATCGGTTCTAGTCTATGCCATCCACCGTTCGAACCTAGTTGAGCAGTTCAAAGCCAGCAATATCCCGCCAGCAGTAGAGGTTAGATACAATCAGAGGACCGTATCAACCGGTTATCGGGGACCAGTGCGGGGAATGAGAGATCGGATTTGACTTAAGTTCATCATTGAGCAGCACTCTGTCTGGATGCTTACCCTCTCACTCCTATCACAACAGAACAAACAGATCGAAAATTTTCCAAAAAATCTCTGAGCGATGGTGAAAAGTAGGGGAGATGCGCAAACTCATTCCCCCCGGCCCCCTGTTGGCCAAAAAAGAATTCTTTGAATGGGGGCACGATCGGGCGGAAGAGTAGTGACTGTCGGCGGGCGGCTTCTGGAAGGTCAGCGACGCATATACAGATCCCAGCGATATGCAAATGTGGGCCTAAATGTGGGTCCAGACAGGAATATATCTCATAAAGTATATATAAAACAATTACTTCAATGATTATAATGGCGGAGACGAAGGGATTCGAACCCTCGAGACCCTTCCGGGCCTACTCCCTTAGCAGGGGAGCGCCTTCGACCACTCGGCCACGTCTCCGCCGACGGGTTTATCCGGCAATATCCCCAACCGCAAGCCAAGATCGTCGCATCAGGCGAGCCAATCGAACACAGGCCCGAAAAGGCCCGCGCGGCGCGCAATTCTTGCGACCGGCGGGCCGGTTTCAGGCGGACTGTCGTTTCAGGGAGCACGGACGCGATCCGGCGCGTATGGGCCAGCGCGACCCGGGGCAGGATTGCCCCGCCGGTCAGGTGTTGAAGAGGAAGTGAAGCACGTCGCCGTCCTTGACGGTGTAGCCCTTGCCCTCCGCGCGCATCTTGCCCGCTTCCTTGGCGGGCTGTTCGCCGCCCAGTTCGACGTAATCGTCATAGGCGATCGTCTCGGCGCGGATAAAGCCCTTCTCGAAATCGCCGTGGATAACGCCCGCGGCCTGCGGCGCCAGCGTGCCCTGCCGGATCGTCCAGGCCCGCGCCTCCTTGGGGCCGACGGTGAAATAGGTCTCCAGATGCAGCAGCTCGTAGCCCGCGCGGATCAACCGGTCGAGACCGGCCTCCTCCAACCCCATCTCCTCAAGGAACATGGCCGCCTCGTCCTCGTCGAGCTGGCTGATCTCCTCTTCGATCTGGGCGGAGATCACAACGCTCGCAGCCCCCTGCTCGGCAGCCATCTCGGCCACTTTCCGGGAAAACTCGTTGCCGGTCGCGGCCGAGGCCTCATCGACATTGCACACGTAAAGGATCGGCTTGGTGGTCAGAAGCTGCAACATCTTCCAGGCTTTCGCGTCTTCCGCGTCGACCTCGACCGTGCGGGCCGGACGGCCGTCTTCAAGCGCCGCCATCGCCGCGCGCAGAAGACGCTCCTGCTGGACCGCCTCCTTGTCGCCGCCGCGCACCTTGCGCACGATGTTCTGCAGCCGCTTTTCGATCGATTCCATATCGGCCAGCATCAGCTCGGTCTCGATCGTCTCGGCATCCTCGACCGGATCGACCCGCCCGTCCACATGGGTCACGTCGCTGTCCTCGAAACAGCGCAGCACATGGGCGATCGCGTCGGTCTCGCGGATATTGGCCAGAAACTGGTTGCCCAGCCCCTCGCCCTTCGACGCGCCCTTCACCAGACCGGCGATATCGACGAAGGTCATGCGCGCGGGAATGATCTGCTTGGAGCTCGCGATCTCGGCCAGCGTGTCGAGCCGCGCGTCCGGCACCGCGACCTCGCCCACATTCGGCTCGATCGTGCAGAACGGGAAATTCGCCGCCTGCGCCGCCGCCGTGCGGGTCAAGGCGTTGAAGAGGGTCGACTTGCCCACGTTCGGCAAACCCACGATACCCATTTTGAAACCCATGATCGCGTCCTTTCTGCTCAGATTTGCAGCGCATGTAGGGGGTCGGGCGACATGGCGTCAAGCGGGGCATTGCTTTTCCCCTCCGGTTTGGTGCAAACCGCGTCAGACAGATTCAGACAGATCGCCGGAGGGCATGGCCAATGACCAGGATCGACGACACATTCGCGCGGCTCAAAGCCGAAGGAAAGAAAGCCTTCGTGACCTACACGATGGCGGGCGATCCGTCCTACGAGACATCGTTCGAGATCCTCAAGGGCCTGCCGGCGGCCGGCGTCGACATCGTCGAGCTGGGCCTGCCCTTCACCGATCCGATGGCCGACGGCCCGACGATCCAGCTGGCCGGCCAGCGCGCGCTCGACGCGGGCCAGACGCTGGAGAAGACCCTGCAGATGGTGCGGGACTTCCGCGCGCTCGACGACACCACGCCGATCGTGATGATGGGCTATTACAACCCGATCTACTCGCGCGGCGTCGCCCGGTTCCTCGAGGACGCAAAATCCGCCGGCATCGACGGGCTGATCATCGTCGACCTGCCGCCCGAGGAAGATGCCGAACTGTGCATCCCCGCGCAGGCCGCCGGTCTCAACTTCATCCGCCTTGCCACGCCCACCACCGACGCCAAGCGCCTGCCCACGGTGCTGCAGAACACCTCGGGCTTTCTCTACTATGTCTCGATCACCGGCATCACCGGCGCCGCCGAGGCCAGTGCCGCCGATGTCGCCCCCGAAGTGGCCCGCATCAAGGCCGACACCGACCTGCCGATCATCGTGGGCTTCGGCGTGAAGACACCCGAGGCCGCACAGGACATCGCCAGCGTGGCCGACGGCACCGTGGTGGGCTCGGCCATCGTCAACAAGATCGCCGAGGGCCATTCCACACAAGACGTGCTGGCATTCGTCCAGTCACTGGCCGAGGGCGCGCACCGCGCCTGAACGGGGCGGGTCTGAGCAGGACGGGCCTGATCGGGACGGGCCCCGCAGGGCGCGACGGGCCAAACCGGGCCCGGCACCCAGAATGACGCATTGCTATAATCGGGGACATTGGTAATTTCACCTTACCAATACCGCCGATTCACGCCGCCTCAAGGAGTCGCCCCATGCCCGTCATCACCGAGATCGAGGATCTCAAGCGCATCTACAAACGCCGCGCCCCGAAGATGTTCTACGATTACGTGGAAACCGGCAGCTGGAGCGAGCAGACCTTCCGCGACAATTCCGACGATTTCGACCAGATCCGGCTGCGCCAGCGCATCGCGCGGGACATGACCGGCCGCAGCACCAAAAGCACGATGATCGGGCAGGACGTGGCCATGCCCGTGGCGCTCGCGCCCGTGGGCCTGACCGGCATGCAGCACGCCGATGGCGAGATCCTCGCCGCCAAGGCCGCCGAGAAATTCGGCATCCCCTATACACTCTCGACCATGTCGATCTGCTCGATCGAGGACGTGGCCGCCAACACCAGCGCGCCGTTCTGGTTTCAGGTCTACACGCTGAAGGACGACAACTTCATGCAGCGCCTGATCGACCGGGCCCGCGCGGCAAACTGCTCGGCGCTGGTGATCACCGTCGATCTGCAACTGCTCGGGCAGCGCCACAAGGACCTCAAGAACGGCCTCTCCGCCCCGCCCAAGCTGACCGTGAAATCCATCGCCAACCTCGCCACCAAGATCAACTGGGGCATCGGCATGCTCGGCACGCACCGCCGCTTCTTCGGCAATATCGTGGGCCATGCGGAAGGCGTGTCGGACCCCTCCTCGCTGTCCTCGTGGATCGGCGAGGCCTTCGATCAGGCGCTCGACTGGGACCGCATCGCGCAGCTTGTGAAGATGTGGGACGGCAAGGTGATCCTGAAGGGCATCCTCGATGCCGAGGACGCCAAGAAGGCGCTCAATGTCGGCGCCGATGCGATCATCGTCTCCAACCATGGCGGACGCCAGCTGGACGGGGCGCTCAGCTCGATCCGGATGCTGCCCGAGATCCTCGACGCGGTGGGCGACAAGATCGAGGTTCATATCGACAGCGGCATCCGCTCGGGTCAGGACGTGCTCAAGGCGCTCGCCATGGGCGCCCATGCCACCCATATCGGGCGCGCCTATATCTACGGGCTCGGCGCCATGGGCCAGCAGGGGGTCGAGGAGGCGCTGCGCGTCATCCATTCCGAACTGGACACGACCATGGGCCTGTGCGGCGAGAACAACGTCGCCAATCTCGGACGCCACAACCTGCTGGTGCCCGAAGGCTTCTCGGGCCGCTGGGAGGCGTGATCTAGCGCGCGCCGCCCCGCCGGCGCAACAGCGCCAGCAGGGGCAGCAGCATCAGGGCCAGCACGGCGACGCTGGCAAAGGCCACCCGCAGCCCCGAGACCTGCGAGATCAGCCCCATCATGGCCGGCGCGAGAAAGAACCCCGCAAAGCCGATCACGGCGGCGCGTGATATGGCCTTGAGGCGAACCTCCTCGGGCACCAGACGCCCGACCAGCGCCAGCCCCAGCGGACCTATGACCGAAACCCCCAGCCCGATCGTGGCAAAGCCCAGATAGGCCATCAGCGGGTTGAGCGCCGCAGCCGCGATCAGCGCGCCGGCTGTGGCCAGCAAGGCGGCCCAGAAGATGACCGTAAGATCGTTGAACCGCTCGGCAAGCTGCTGGCCCGAAAGACGGCCCACCGCCATGGCCAGCCCCAGCATCGCGGGGCCCAGCGCCCCTTCGGCCGCGCGCCCGCCCAGCGTGCGCTCCACATGCAGCGCCGACCAGCTTTCCACCGCCGCCTCTGCCATGAAGGCCAGAAGGACGATGCCGCCGCACAGCACGACGATGCCGTAGGGAAACCCAGCCCGCGCGCCGCCCGTGGCCGGAAACCGGGTGACCTCCATGCGCATGCGCGTGCTCAGACCCAGCGCCACCAGCCCGAAGCCGGCAAAGATCGCCACCGGCGGCAGGCCCGCCTCGCGTCCGAAACCGGTGACCAGCGCGCCGGTCATGTAGGCGACCGAGAACATCCCGTGATTGGCATTCATCAGCGGCCGGCCGTGGCGCGCCTCGAGTTCCGAGACCCGCGCGTTCATCACCACATCGGTCAGCCCCGAGCCCAGCCCGACCGCCACCATCGCCAGAAAGAAGACCGCAGGCGTCTGCGCCAGGGCCGGTGTCATGAAGGCCAGCGCCAGCAGGCAGGCCCCCGCGGGCATCGAGCGCGCCCCGAGCCGCCGGTCGAACGCAGGGGCGGCGAACATGGTCGCAAACAGCCCCAGCGAGGTGCCCAGAAGCAGCAGCCCGTAAGTGGCGTCATCCGCCCCGATCTGCGCCTTGAGCACAGGTGCGAGCGCCGCGAAACAGCCCCAGAACAGGCCCAGCGTCATGAAGGCGGGAACCGGTGCGCGCGAAATCCTGAGAGCCGTTCTGACAGACATGCCTTCCTCGATACGCAGCCCCGCGCCCCCGAACAATCCCGAAACCAACAAAAGCCCTTTTCAATCCCCCGTTCCTGCCCTATACGCACGGCTTCATGCGGCCCGACACCCTTGGAGGCAGCCGCGGTTTTACAATTTGGAGAAATGCAATGGCTGGTGAGATTCCTAATCTTGTCGCCGAGGCACGGACGGGGACAGGCAAGGGGGCCGCTCGTTCAGCACGCCGTGAAGGCAAAGTGCCCGGTATCGTTTATGGTGGTGGTGAAGACCCGCTGCCGATCAATATCCCCTACAACACGTTGTTCAAGAAGCTGAAAGAGGGCCGGTTCCTCTCCACGCTGTTCAACATGAAAGTCGAAGGCCAGGACGATGTCCGCGTGATCTGCCGTAACGTGCAGCGTGACGTGGTCAAGGACCTGCCGACCCACGTGGATTTCATGCGCCTGCGCCGCACCACGAAGATCAACCTGTTCATCCCGGTTGAATTCACCGGCGAAGACGTGGCCCCCGGCCTGAAAAAGGGCGGCGTTCTGACCGTTGTCCGTCCCGAAGTGGAACTGGTCGTGACCGCCGGCGATATCCCCGAGAGCATCACCGTCGATGTCTCCGAGATGGAAATCGGCGACACCGCCACGATCTCCATGGTGAACCTGCCCACAGGTGCGAAAGCCACGATCGACCGTGACTTCGTGATCGCCAACGTGCAGGCGCCGTCGGGCCTCAAATCCGCTGAGTCCGAAGAGGGCGAAGAGGTCGCAGCCGACGAGGTTCCGACCGCAGGCGAAGAGGCAGAGGCCACCGAAGAGTAATCTCTTCACCTCTGAAAAAAGATCCGGAAACGCGGTGCAGCCCCTCTGCGCCGCGTTTTTTTGTGCCCGCGCGCGGCCCCGCGCCGCGCGATTCGAGTCGCCCGATGTCGCATCCGGGGTATTCTCGACCCGCAAAAGACGCTTAGCTGGACAGGCAGCGCGACAACGGAACCCGCTCATGAGCAACGAAATGAAAGCTCTGGTCAAATCCGCCCCCGGCCCGGGGCTGGAGATGCAGCGCGTGCCGGTTCCCGAGATCAAGCCCGACGAGGTGCTGATCCGGATCCGCAAGACCGGCATCTGCGGCACCGATATCCATATCTGGAACTGGGACGACTGGGCCGCGCGGACCGTGCCCGTGCCGCTGATCACCGGCCACGAGTTCGCCGGCGAGATCGTCGAGCTGGGCCGCAACGTCCATGACCTCGAGATCGGCCAGCGTGTCTCGGGAGAGGGCCACCTGATCGGGCGCACGTCCCGGCAAAGCCGCGCGGGCAAGTTCCACCTCGATCCCGAAACCCGCGGCATCGGCGTCAATGAGCCCGGCGCGTTCGCCCAGTATCTCGCCCTGCCCGCCTTCAACGTGGTGCCCCTGCCCGATGCGATCGATGACGAGATCGGCGCCATTCTCGACCCGCTGGGCAACGCCGTGCACACCGCGCTCAGCTTCGATCTGGTGGGCGAGGACGTGCTGATCACCGGCGCGGGCCCGATCGGGATCATGGCCGCCGCCGTGGCCCGTCACGTGGGCGCGCGCCATATCGTGATCACCGATATCAACCCCGACCGGCTGACGCTGGCCGAAACCGTGACCGACCTGCGCCCGGTCAACGTGGCCCGGGAGGATCTGGGCGACGTGATGGCCGCTTTGGGCATGCGCGAGGGGTTCGACATCGGGCTGGAGATGTCCGGCCAGCAGGCCGCGCTCGACCAGATGGTCGAGGCGCTGGTCATGGGCGGGCGCATCGCGCTTCTGGGCATCCCGCCCGGCAAGAGCCCCGTGGACTGGTCGCGCATCGTGTTCAAGGCGATCACGATCAAGGGCGTCTATGGCCGCGAGATTTTCGAGACGTGGTACAAGATGATCGCGATGCTCGAAAACGGGCTCGACATCCGCAATGTCATCACCCACCGCTTTGACGTCGACGCCTATCGGGACGGGTTCGCGGCGATGCTCGGCGGCAAGAGCGGCAAGGTCGTGCTGGACTGGGGCTGAGGGCGCGCCTCAGGGCGCAGCAGCCACCCGCTGGAAGGTGACCACGCCGCCGCGCGAGCCGCCCGGATCATAGGTCAGCCCGTTGGCCGACATGAAATCGAAGATCTCTTTGATCACGGGGGCCGGGTAGCGGCCGGGATGGAGCTCCACCACGACCGTGTGCAGACGCGCCGGCAACGGGTCTTCGAACAGGAACGCCTCGCCGCCCTCGATATCGACGATCAGCAGGTTCGGGACATACGCCTCGAGAAGCTGCGACAGCTTCACCGCGGGCACCTCGACGATATCGGCGGGGTCATCCTCGGGCCGCGCCAGCGCCGAGGACCAGAAGGCAGGGCCCATCCGGAAGGCCACCGTATCGGCCGTGTCGCGTTCCGCCGTCAGCGCGCCATGGATCACTTGCGTGGTGGAAAACCCGTTGCGGGCAAGGTTGTTGCGGGCCACCTCGACCATGTCGGGATGGGCCTCTACGCAGGTCACGCGGTCTGCGCCGACAACCTGCGCACAGAGCGCGCCCAGATAGCCAAGCCCCGTGCCCAGCTCCAACACCCGGTCGCCGGGCAAAAGGCGCGAACGCACCGCGCGCGCATCGTTCATCTCGTAATTGCCCGCGCGCAACTTCCCCGCCAGACGGTCCGACAGCAGAATGCGCGGGATGGTGAACGAAAACCCGTCCAGTTCGAACTCTAGCACCTTGCCCCCGAATTGACCTGTTTCACTGCGCCGCAAACCCATTTAGAACCGGAAACGAAAGATGATGGAAGAGATGCAGTGAAACTCTTTGTTGGCCTTGGCAATCCCGGCGCGAAATACGCGCATAACCGGCACAATATCGGCTTCATGGCCGTGGACCGGATCGCCGAGGATCACGGCTTCAGCGCGTGGAAATCGAAGTTTCAGGGCCACGTGAGCGAGGGGCGTCTGGGGCGCGAGAAGATCGTTCTGCTCAAGCCCGAGACCTTCATGAACCTCTCCGGCCAGTCGGTGGGCGAGGCGATGCGGTTCTACAAGCTCGACCCCGCCGACATCACCGTGTTCCATGACGAGATCGATCTGGCGCCCGCCAAGATCCGCGTCAAGCAGGGCGGCGGCCATGCCGGCCATAACGGGCTGCGCTCGATCCACCAGCATATCGGGCCCGACTATGGCCGCGTGCGGCTCGGGGTCGGGCATCCCGGCCACAAGGACGCCGTGCCGCGCTACGTGCTGCACGATTTCGCCAAGGCCGACGAGACATGGCTCGACGACCTGATGCGCGGGATCAGCGACGGCGCGGCCGATCTGGCTGACGGAGACGGCCCGAAATTCCTCAACGCGGTCGCGCTGCGTGTCGCGCCGGCCCGCTCCTCGAAAACCCGCGACGCGGCCGCCCCCGCGCCAAAGGCAAAACCTGCACAAGACGCGGGGCCAAAAAAAACCGCCGCGAAGCCGCAGGCCCCCGCCGCGCCGGAAGAAGACACCCGAAGCGCGATCCAGAAGCTCGTCGACCGGTTCAAGTGAGCGGTTCATGTGACCGGTTCAAGTGATCGGGCCGCCTTGCGGGCCGAGAATGCACTTTTGGCCCGCCCCGATCCGTGCCACTCTGGCGCCCAACCCCCGATACACGCCCAAGCGGCGTCAAGACCACAGGATCCGGAAGTTTGGAAAAAGACCCTTCCCTGAATGTTCTGGGCGCGGAGCTCGCGCCCTGCTCGCGCGACCCGCTGACCGGGTTTTACCGCAACGGCTGCTGCGACACCGGCCCGATGGACCATGGCAGCCACACGGTCTGCGCGGTGATGACCGACGAGTTTCTGGCGCTGTCGAAATATCTCGGCAATGACCTCAGCACGCCGCGGCCGGAATTCCGCTTTCCCGGGCTGAAGGCGGGCGACCAGTGGTGCCTGTGCGCGTCGCGCTTCCTGCAGGCCCATGACGAGGGCGCGGCCCCGCGCGTCAACCTCGCCGCCACCCATCAGCGCGCGCTCGAGATCGTGCCGCTCGAGGTGCTGACGCGCTACGCGCTCGACGCCTGAACCAAGCCTGAACCAAGCTCGGGCCAAGCCTGAACCAAGCCCGGCCAGACCGGGCTCCGACAGCAAAACGCATGCAAAAAAAACGCGCCCCGGAGGCGCGTTCTCTTTTGTCTTAACAAGGCTCTGAGGCGGATCAGGCGCCGGTGTTCATCTCGAAATCGAGCGCTTTGGCGACGGTGAAAATATCCTTGTCGCCGCGGCCGCACATGTTCATGCAGATGATGTGATCCTTGGGCAGCTCCGGTGCGATCTTCATTACATGGGCCAGCGCGTGGCTGGGTTCGAGCGCGGGGATGATCCCCTCCTGCAAGCAGCACAGCTGGAAGGCTTCGAGCGCCTCCACATCGGTGATCGAGACATATTTCGCCCGCCCGATATCGTGCAGCCACGAATGCTCCGGCCCGATGCCCGGATAGTCGAGACCCGCCGAGATCGAGAACCCTTCGAGGATCTGGCCGTCATCATCCTGCAGCAGATAGGTGCGGTTGCCATGCAGCACGCCGGGGCGTCCGCCGGTCAGCGAGGCGCAATGCTCCATTTTCTCGTTCACGCCCTTGCCACCGGCCTCGACGCCGATGATGTTCACCTCGGGGTCGTCGAGGAAGGGGAAGAACAGGCCCATCGCGTTCGAGCCGCCACCGATGGCCGCGATCACGGTATCGGGCAGACGGCCTTCGGCCTCCATCATCTGTTCGCGGGCTTCCTTGCCGATGATCGACTGGAAATCGCGGACCATGGCGGGATAGGGGTGCGGCCCTGCCACCGTGCCGATGCAGTAGAACGTGTCGCGCACATTGGTCACCCAGTCGCGCAGCGCGTCGTTCATCGCGTCCTTCAGCGTGCCGCGGCCCGAGGTCACGGGCACCACTTCGGCCCCCAGAAGGCGCATGCGGAACACGTTGGGGGCCTGACGCTCCACGTCATGGGCGCCCATGTAGACCACGCATTTCAGGCCGAACTTGGCGCAGACCGTTGCGGTGGCCACGCCGTGCTGGCCGGCGCCGGTCTCGGCGATGATCCGGGTCTTGCCCATGCGGCGGGCAAGGATGATCTGGCCCAGCACGTTGTTGATCTTGTGCGCGCCGGTGTGGTTGAGCTCGTCACGCTTGAGATAGATCTTGGCGCCGCCCAGATGGTCGGTCAGCCGCTCGGCGAAATACATCGGCGAGGGCCGGCCCACATAGTGTTTCCACAGGTCGTTCATCTCGTCCCAGAAACTCTGGTCGGTCTTGGCGGCCTCGTAATGCTCCTCCAGCGAGAGGATCAGGGGCATCAGCGTCTCGGACACGAACCGGCCGCCGAAATCGCCGAAACGGCCATTCTCGTCAGGGCCGGTCATGAAGCTGTTCAGCAGGTCATCAGGCATTTTTCTCTCCCGTGGCAGCACGAATGAAATTTTTGATAAGTCGGGCATCCTTTACCCCCGGCGCGCGTTCGACGCCAGAAGATACGTCAACCTGATTGGCCCCGGTCAGGCGGATCGCCTCGGCAACGTTTTCAGGTGTCAGACCGCCGGCCAGCATCCACGGTACGGGCCAGCGCCGCCCGGCCAGAAGGCGCCAGTCAAACGACAGCCCGTTGCCGCCCGGCAGCACCGCATCCTTGGGCGGCTTGGCATCGACGAGGATCTGGTCGGCCACCTGCGCATAAGCGGTCAGGGCCTCCAGATCGGCCTCATCGGCAATCCCCACCGCCTTCATCACCGGCAAGCCGTAGCGCGCGCGGATCTGCGCCACGCGCTCGGGGCTTTCCGCGCCGTGCAGCTGGAGCATGTCGAGCGGCACCTGATCGACCAGCGCATCGAGCGCCGCGTCATCGGCCGAGACCGTCAGCGCCACCTTGGCGATGCCCGCCGGCACCTCCAGCGCCAGCGCACGCGCCTGCGCCACGTCGAGGTGACGCGGGGATTTCTCGAAGAAGACAAAGCCCACATAGCGCGCGCCCGCCGCCGCGCAGGCGGCAACGTCCTCGGCGCGGCCAAGGCCGCAGATTTTGACACGAATGTCTGACATGGAACGCTACTTAGCGCGAACCGGCGGCGTCGTCGAGAAGCGCGAGCACTTCATCCTTGCCGGAATTGGCGCGGGTCTTGAGACCCTTCATCTCGCGCTGCAGGCGCTGGACGTCGCGCTTGGAACGTTGGGCCTCGGCGCGGTGCTTGTGCTCACGGAACCACTCCCAGACAAAGCCGATCAGAAGCCCCGCCACAACGCCGCCGAAAATCACCACGAAGAGCGGCAATTCGTAAGCCGGCGCCCAGCCGATATAGTCGGAGAACTCTTCCGGGATCACGCGCAGCGTCACCACGGAGCGATTGGCCAGCGCCGCCACCAGCAGCCCCAGCCCCACGATCGCAATGAAGGAATACCGCAGGTAGCGCATCATCTCTTTCTACGAGTTGCCGTTCAGACGATCACGTAGCAGCTTGCCGGTCTTGAAGAAAGGCACGTGCTTTTCTTCGACGGCCACGGATTCACCCGTGCGCGGGTTCCGGCCAATGCGGGCATCGCGCTTTTTCACAGAGAACGCGCCAAAGCCGCGCAGCTCGACCCGGTTGCCACTGGAAATGGCCTCGATGATCTCTTCGAATATGGTGTTGACGATACGCTCGACATCTCTTTGGTAAAGGTGTGGGTTCTCATCCGCGATCTTCTGGATCAGCTCCGAGCGTATCATGTGTGTCCTCCCCAGGAAATGTACCGCGTGTATCCCACGTCTGTGATCAGACTATAGATCGATTTGCAGCGTTGAGAAAAGAGATTCCCGCCTCTTGCAGCGCTCAGACCCCTGAATTTATCCGTGTTTTCAAGGCCTCGCATGGTTCAGGGGCGGATTTGCGCCCTCCGGAGCCCCGTGCCGCGCCACGGCGCCGGGATTATCGCGGATCGATTCGCAGATCGTGCAGTTGCAGAAAAATTCACACCGCCCCGCGGCATGCGCGGCCCGGATTGACGTGGCTCAACCCTGCGCGCGGCACAGGTGATATGCAGGAAGACGGACAAAACGGAGGCTGAGCGCATGGAGCAACCCGCAATCATCACCTTCACCGATCTCGACCATTCCGACGCTGTCGAGGCCCGTATCCGCGAGCGCATCGACAGGCTCGAAAAGATCAGCCCGGACATCGTGCGCTGTCAGGTCTGGGTGCGCATCCCGCACCGCCGCCAGCGCACCGGCAACGCCTATGTCATCGACATGGAGGTGCATATGCCCGGCCAGACGCTGACCATCGACCACCGGCCGGGCGACAATCACGCCCATACCGATATCTACGTGGCGATCCGCGATGCCTTTGCCGCGATGGAACGCCAGCTGCGCAAGTGGAAGACCCGCCACAAGGGCCGGCCCGAGGTGCTGGAGACACCGCTGCAGGGCAAGATCACCGTGCTCAACAGCGACGAGGGCTTCGGCCAGATCTCTACCACCGACGGGCGGCTGATCTATTTCCACCGCAACGCCGTGGCCCAGAACGGTTTTGAGGCGCTGGAGGAGGGCGACACGGTCAACCTGTCGCTCGACACCAAGGATGCCGATCAGGGCCCGCATGCGAGCTTCGTGCGGCCCGTGGGCCAGATGCGCTTCGTGGACAAGCCGGACTGAATTCGCCCGCCCCTGTGATGCACAGACAGGCGGCGCAAAAACCGGCGGCACACAGAAAAACGGCCCCGCCAGAGGCGAGGCCGTTTCCCGTAATTTTCAGATCCGAAGACCTTAGTCGTCGGTCTTCAGCGCGGCGCCAAGGATATCGCCCAGCGATGCACCGGAGTCGGAGGAGCCGTACTGTTCGACAGCTTCCTTCTCTTCGGCGATCTCGCGCGCCTTGATCGACAGGCCCAGACGGCGGGTCTTGGCGTCGACATTGGTGACGCGCACGTCGACCTTGTCACCGACATTGAAGCGCTCGGGGCGCTGCTCGGCACGGTCACGCGACAGGTCGGAGCGGCGGATGAAGGACTTCATGCCCTCGTATTCCACCTCGATGCCGCCATCCTCGATCGAGGTGACCTCGACGGTGATGATGGAACCCCGCTTGACGCCATCGGTCGCACCGGCGAACGGGTCGCCGTCCAGCGCCTTGATGGAGAGCGAAATGCGCTCCTTGTCGGTGTCCACCTCGGTGACAACGGCCTTGACCATGTCGCCCTTGCGGAAATCGCCCAGCGCGTCTTCGCCGCGGCCTTCCCAGGTGATGTCGCTGAGATGCACCATGCCGTCGATGTCGTTCTCGAGACCCACGAACAGACCGAACTCGGTGATGTTCTTGACCTCGCCCTCGATCTCGGTGCCCTCGGGATGCGTTTCCGCAAAGACTTCCCACGGGTTGCGCTGGGTCTGCTTGAGACCCAGGGAGACGCGGCGCTTGGCGCTGTCGATCTCCAGGACCATGACTTCGACTTCCTGAGAGGTCGACACGATCTTGCCCGGATGGACGTTCTTCTTGGTCCACGACATCTCGGAGACGTGTACGAGACCTTCGACACCCGGCTCCAGTTCGACGAACGCACCGTAATCGGTGATGTTGGTCACGCGGCCCTTGTGGACGGAACCCAGAGCGTATTTGGATTCGACAGCGTTCCACGGATCGTCCTGCAGCTGCTTGATGCCGAGGCTGATGCGGTGGGTTTCCTTGTTGATCTTGATCACCTGGACCTTGATGGTCTCGCCGATGGTCAGGATCTCACGCGGATCGTTGACACGGCGCCATGCCATGTCGGTGACGTGCAGCAGGCCGTCCACACCACCCAGATCGACGAAAGCGCCGTATTCGGTGATGTTCTTGACGACGCCGTCCACAACCTGGCCTTCGCTCAGGTTGCCGATAACCTCGGCACGCTGTTCGGCGCGGCTCTCTTCGAGGATCGCACGGCGCGAGACAACGATGTTGCCGCGGCGGCGGTCCATCTTGAGGATCTGGAAGGGCTGCTTCATGCCCATCAGCGGGCCGGCATCGCGCACGGGGCGCACATCGACCTGAGAGCCGGGCAGGAAGGCCACGGCACCGCCCAGATCGACGGTGAAACCGCCCTTGACGCGACCGAAGATCGCGCCTTCGACGCGGGCCTCGTCGGCATAGGCTTTTTCCAGACGATCCCAGGCTTCCTCGCGGCGTGCTTTGTCACGGCTGATGGAGGCTTCGCCACGGGCGTTCTCGACACGGTCGAGGAACACCTCGACCTCGTCGCCAACTGCGATCTCGGGCGCTTCGCCGGGATTTGCGAATTCTTTGAGTTCGACGCGGCCTTCCATTTTGTAGCCGATGTCGATGATGGCCTGGCCCGCTTCAATCGCGATGACCTTGCCTTTGACAACAGACCCTTCGTCGGGCGTGTCCATCTCGAAGCTTTCTTGCAGGAGGGCTTCGAATTCCTCCATGGATGCGTTTTGAGCCATGTGGTCTCAGTTTCCTTTTCAAATCGTTTTATTCAGGCCGAGCGGTTGTCTCCGCCGGTCTTTGGGTTTCAGTTGGTCCGCGTCTCAAGAACACCACCGGCAAAACAAAGAGGGCCGGTATAACCGACCCTGCTCACTGCCTGCGACCGTTCCCGTCGCTTCGGACCGGGAGCGTATAGCGCGGCCACGGGTCCGGTGCAAGCCTCATGCGCCACGCGGACCCGCCCCTGCGGGATATTTCACGCAAGCCCGCCTGAAACCGGCCCGAAACCCGCGCGGCACTGGCAAGCGCACTGGCAGGGGCACCGGCAAGTGCACCGGCAGGGGCACCGGCAGGCGCACCGGCAGGGGCACCGGCAGGGGCACCGGCAAAAAGGCGCGAACTTGATGAAAATCAACCCGCCCGCACGGGGTTTTGGCAGGATTGGCGAAACGGCCAAGCTGGGGAGCAAGAACTTGGGCCATATCAAACCCGATCCGTCCCATCTGGAGGCGCTGGAGGGCATTACCTTTCTGACCGACCGCGACGGGGTCATCACCGCCATCGGCGCGCGCAACTGGGATGCGTTTTGCAACACCAACGGCGCGCCGGACCTGACGGCGAATACCGTGATCGGGCGCAGCCTGTTCGACTACATCTCCGGAAAACCGGTGCGCGCGCTGTTCCGGCAGGCGCTCGACAAGCTCGCCAAGGCGCCCGACGCCTCGTGGATCATGCCGTTTCGCTGCGACGCGCCGGGACGGCAGCGCAATATGCGCCAGTCGGTGACGCCCATCTTCCGCGACGGGCGTTGCACCGGGTTCTTCTTCCAGTCGATCGAACTGACCGCCCGCGAACGCCCCCCGATCGAGCTGTTCGACTTCAAGGAGATGGCGCGCAAGGCCGCCAACTCCCCCGATCAGCCGCTGATCAAGATGTGCAGCTGGTGCCAGAAGGTCCGGTTCCAGCCCGTAACCGGCAGCGACTGGGTGGAGGCGGAGGATTACTACGCCGCCGGCGGCCCTTCGAATGTGCGGATCACGCACGGGATCTGCGAGCCCTGCGCCGAAACAGCCGGCAGCAGCAAAATCTAGCGCACGCAGCGCTCACCCCGCCTTAACGGATCATCCCTAACTCTTGCGCCCGGTTAACCACCGCGGGGTCCGACATGCCCCGCATTGTTGCAGTTGTGGTCTCACCCCTCCCCGACCGGGAGGGATCCTGACACCGCCGGCACCGCGGGGCTGACATCCCCGCACAGGACGCGGAGCCCTTATCCTCCGCGCAAAAGAGCACCGCAGCCCGACAGGGCGGCGCCGCCTTTTCTTCAGGTTTTCGGGGTTTGGGGAACCAGACCCGGTCCCCCGAACCCGGTCCGCCGAACCCGGTCCCCCGAGCAAACGTTCCGTCAGGCCGGTCGCTCAGCGCCGTGCCGCGCCGAGACGCGCGCGATCGCCGCCGCGACCGCGTCGGCAATCGACATATCCGAGGTATCGAGCAGCAGCGCATCCTCCGCCGGTTTCAGCGGGGCCGCTTCGCGTTCGCTGTCGCGGGCATCGCGGGCGCGCAGCTCTTCGAGCACGCCTTCGCGGGTCACATCCAGCCCCTTTTCGTGCAGCTCGAGAAACCGCCGCTCCGCGCGCACCGTGTCCGACGCGGTCACGTAAAGCTTCACCTCGGCATCGGGGCAGATCACCGTGCCGATATCGCGCCCGTCCAGCACCGCGCCGCCGGGACGGCGGGCAAACTCTTTCTGGAAGGTCACAAGCGCGGCGCGGACCTGCGGATCGGCCGCCACTTTCGAGGCCGCCTGCGCCACTTCGGGCGTGCGCAGGTCATCGCGTTCCAGATCCTCGCGCCGCAACGTGCGGGCCGCGGCCTGCGCGTCCTCGCCCGCCAGCACCCGCGCGCCGGTGGCGCGGTAGATCAATCCGGTGTCGAGATGGGCAAACCCGAAATGCGCGGCCACCGCGCGCGAGATCGTCCCCTTGCCCGCCGCCGCCGGCCCGTCTATCGCGACGGTGAAGCTCATCGGACGCCCCGGGCGCGGGTCATGTCCGCTCGATCCGGGCGCCAAGGCCTCCCATCAGGTCCTCGAAGATCGGGAAAGACGTCGCGATCGCGCCGCCATCGTCGATGCTAACAGGGGTTTTCGCGGCCATGCCGAGACACATGAAGGACATCGCGATCCGGTGGTCGAGATGGGTGGCGCAGGTGCCGCCGCCCGGCACACCGCCCGGCCCCATGCCGTGAACGATCAGCGTGTCCTCGTCTTCCTCGATGCGCACGCCGCAGGCCTCGAGCCCGCGTGCCATCGCGTCGATCCGGTCGCTTTCCTTGACCCGCAATTCCTTGACGCCGCGCATCACCGTGGTGCCGGTGGCGAAACTCGCGACCACCGAGAGGATCGGGTATTCATCGATCATCGAGGCGGCGCGTTCCGGCGGCACCTCGATGCCCTTGAGATCGGAGAACCGCGCCCGCAGATCGGCCACCGGCTCGCCGCCCTCTTCGCGCATGTTCTCGAAGGTGAGATCGGCGCCCATCTCCTGCAGGGTGGCAAACAGCCCCGCGCGGGTCGGGTTGAGCCCGATATTGGGCACCAGCACGTCCGAGCCCTCGACGATCAGCGCCGCGCAGACCGGGAAGGCGGCAGAGCTGGGATCGCGCGGCACGACGATGGTTTGCGCCTTGAGCTCGGGCTGGCCGGTCAGGGTGATGACGCGGCCCGCGTCGCTGTCTTCGACGGTGATCTCGGCGCCAAAGCCTGCCAGCATCCGCTCGGTATGGTCGCGGGTGGCTTCCTTTTCGATCACCACGGTCTGGCCCGGCGCGTTCAGCCCGGCCAGAAGCACGGCCGATTTCACCTGCGCGGAGGGCATCGGCACCGTGTAGCGCACAGGCACGGGCTCTTGCGCGCCCACCAGCGTCAGCGGCAGGCGGCCGCCCTCGCGCCCGACGCAGCGCGCGCCGAACAGCGCCAGCGGGTCGGTCACGCGGCCCATGGGCCGTTTGTTGAGCGAGGCGTCGCCAGTGAAGGTGGCGGTGACCGGCGTGGTGGCCATCGCCCCCATGATCAGCCGGACACCGGTGCCGGAATTGCCGCAATCGATGACCTGGTCGGGTTCGGCAAAGCCGCCCACGCCCACACCATGCACCGACCAGTCGCCGCCGCCATGGTTGGTCACCTCGGCCCCGAAGGCCTGCATGGCGCGGCCGGTGTCGAGCACGTCCTGCCCTTCCAGCAGACCGGAGATTTTCGTTTCGCCGACGCTCAGCGCGCCGAGGATCAGCGAGCGGTGGCTGATCGACTTGTCACCCGGCACATTGGCCACGCCCTTGAGCGGGCCGGCCTGCTGCGCGGTCATGGGAATAGGGGCACCGTGGCCGGACATCTGCGTTCCTCGAAATAGGTCGTTCAACGGCTGATAGCCCAAGCCGCCTGTCAGGTCCACAGGCCTTGGTGCGGGGCTTGGTGCGGGGCTTGGTGCAGCTCCGGTGAAGGTCTCGGGCTCAGTCGCGCCGGAAGGTCATGTAATGGGGCGTGCGGCCCTCGCGCAGGGCCTTCTGCTCATAGCGCGTCGAAAGCCAGTCCTGCCATGGCTCGCGCCAGTCTTCGGGCCCCTCGGCCAGCCACGTAAAGCCGTGGCGCGGCACCTCTTCCGTGGTCTGGCGGACATAGTCGGGAATATCGGTGGCGATGCGCAGGATCGCACCGGATTTGAGAACACGGGCCAGCGGCGCGAGATGCTCGGGCGTGACAAACCGGCGCCGGTGGTGACGCTTTTTCGGCCACGGATCGGGGTAGAGCAGGAACGCCTTGTCGATGGAGGCCGCGGGCAGCACATCAAAGAGGTCACGCGCATCGCCCGGATGGACGGAAATATTATCGGCGCCGGCCTTGCGGATCTTGCCCAGCAGCATGGCGACGCCGTTGATATAGGGCTCGCAGCCGATGATCGCGACATCGGGGTTTTGCACCGCCTGATGGACCAGATGCTCGCCGCCGCCAAAGCCGATCTCGAGCCAGATCGGGCGGTCTGCGAACCGCTCTGTCAGGTCCAGCGGCGCGCGGTCGGGGTTTACGTCCCAATCCACGGGGCCGGGGCTGAGCGCGGCCAGATCCTCGTCGAGATAGGCCTCCTGCGAGCGCTTCAGGCTCTTGCCTTTGAGGCGGCCGTAAAAATTGCGCCACGGCGCGCCGGAGGGATGGGTCTTGGTCATGGCGCGCGCTATCGCAGAGCCCCCGCGCACCGTCAACCCCGGCGCAGCCGCAAGGCGGGGCCCGGCGCAGCCGCAAGACGGGGACAGACACAGGCGAAAACTGGGCCCGGCCGGCGCGCCCGCGGTCCGGCTCAGACCGCTTTTTTCAGCGCCTCGACAAGGTCGGTCTTTTCCCAGCTGAAGCCGCCATCCGCATCGGGCGCGCGGCCGAAATGGCCGTAAGCGGCGGTGCGCTGGTAGATCGGCTTGTTCATGCCCAGATGCTCGCGGATGCCGCGCGGGCTGAGATCCATCAGGCCGGACACGGCGGCCTCGATCGCCTCTTCGGCGACGCGGCCGGTGCCGTGGGTGTCGCAATAGATCGACAGCGGCTTGGCCACGCCGATCGCGTAGCTGAGCTGGATCGTGCAGCGATGCGCCAGACCCGCGGCCACGACGTTCTTGGCAAGGTAGCGCGCGGCATAGGCGGCCGAGCGGTCGACCTTGGTCGGATCCTTGCCCGAAAACGCGCCGCCGCCATGGGCGGCCGCGCCGCCATAGGTGTCGACGATGATCTTGCGGCCCGTCAGGCCCGCATCCCCGTCCGGCCCGCCGATCACGAACTTGCCGGTGGGGTTCACCCACCATTCGGTCGCGTCACTCAGCCAGTCCGCGGGCAGGGTTTCGCGAATATAGGGCTCGACCACGTCGCGCACATCGTCCGAGCTCATCGTCTCGTCGAAATGCTGGGTCGAGAGCACCACCGAGGTCACGCCCACGGGCTTGCCGTTCTCGTAGCGCAGGGTCAGCTGGGATTTCGCATCCGGCCCCAGCGTGGGCTCGGTGCCGTCCTTGCGCACCTCGGCGAGGCGGCGCAGGATCGCGTGGGCATAGTGAATGGGGGCCGGCATCAGTTCCGGTGTTTCGTTCACCGCGTAGCCGAACATGATGCCCTGATCGCCGGCGCCTTCATCCTTGTTGCCGGACGCGTTCACGCCCTGCGCGATATGGGCGGATTGTTCGTGCAGCAGGTTGGTCACCTCGACCGTGTTCCAGTGGAACTTCTCCTGCTCGTAGCCGATGTCGCGGATGCAGTCGCGGGCGATCTGGTCGATCCGCTCCATGTAGTCGCGCAACAGGTCGCGGTCGCTCAGACCGACCTCGCCGCCGATCACGACACGGTTCGTGGTGGCGAAGGTTTCCGCCGCGACACGGGCCTCCGGCTCCACCGCCAGAAAGGCATCGAGCACCGCGTCGGAAATGCGGTCACAGACCTTGTCGGGATGCCCTTCGGAAACCGATTCCGAAGTGAAGAGGTAATTCTGTCGTGCCATGGTGAAACTGCTCCAATAAGAAAAATATCCGCCACGTCAGGAAGCCGTTGTGGCGGTCGGGTCGAACGGTGGTAACCGCTCTGATCTGGCGGGTCAATCGCGAAGACCGCTGCGGGCGGCCAGAGACAGGATCAGCAACACCCCGAGCAGCGCCTGCATCGGCATGTCTCCATAAAGCGCGTAAAGCGTCGCAGGCCGTGCGGCGGGCACCGGCGCGTCGAGCAGCGCCGCCTCGTTGAGCGCGGTCTGCGCCAGCACGCGGCCCTGCGGGCCGATCACGGCCGAGACCCCGGTATTGGCCACGCGGATCAGCGGCAGGCCCTGCTCGACCGCGCGCACACGGGCCTGCGCGAGGTGCTGATAGGGCCCCGAGAGATTGCCGAACCACGCATCATTGGTGATCTGGATCATCAGGTCGGGGCGGGTCTCGGTGCGGAAATTGCGCGGAAAGATCACCTCGTAGCAGATCAGCGGCAAAGCGCGCCCGATGCCCGGAATGTCGATCAGTTGCGGCCCCGGCCCCGCCGCATATCCCGCCCCGTCGCGCGCGGCGAGCCCGTTGATGCCGAACTGCCGGAGGACATCTCCGAAGGGCACGTATTCGCCGAAGGGCACGAGATGGTGCTTGTGATAGACCGATTGCACCGCGCCGGTCCCGTCCAGAACCGCCAGCGTGTTGCGGTAGGCCTCGTCCACGACATCATTGGCCCCGAGGATCACCGGCACGCCCTTTGCCGCCGCCGAAATCTCGCCGAGCACCGGTCCGGCAAGGCTGAGCCGGTAGGCAATCGCGGTCTCGGGCCAGATCACCAGATCGGGCGGGGCCGCGGCGGGGCTTGCGGTCAGATCAAGCTGGCGCTGCAGGAAGACCGGCACCATGTCGCGCTTCCATTTGAGGTTCTGGGCCGCGTTGGGCTGGATCAGCCGCGCGGTCTTGCCGGTGAGCGCGGGCGGGTCCTCGCCCAGCGCGGCCAGCCCCCAGAGCCAGCCCGCCCCCAGAAACACCAGCGCCGCCACCGTGCCCGGCACGGGCCGGATCACGAAGGGCAGGCCCGCGATGGTGAAAGTGACAAAGGTCAGAAGATGCGGCCCGCCCAGAGCGGCCAGTTGCAGCATCGGGTGGTCGGTCCAGATATAGCCCGCAAGCGCCCATGGAAAGCCGGTGAAAAGCACCGTGCGCAGCATCTCTGCCGCACACCACAACACCAGCAGCCCAAGCCCCCGCAACCCGGGCGGAAACCGCGCCGCGAACCCGAAGGCCGCGGCCCAGATCAGCGCCAGACCGCCGCTCAGAAAGACCAGTGCAAACGGCGCCATCCAGCCGTGGCGGGCCACGTCGACGAGAAACGGCTCAACGATCCAGAACAGCGCTCCGGCGAAATAGCCGGCGCCAAAACACCAGCCCAGCCATGCGGCAGCGCCGGCAGAGCGTGTGCGGTCGAAAAAATAGAAGGCCAGCACAAAGCCCGCCAGCCCGAGCCACCACAGCGACACCGGGGCCTGACCGGCCGCCGCCAGAAGGCCCGCGGCCGCAAACAGCAGCGCCCTGTGCAGCGGCGGGCGCGCAGAAGACGTAAACAGGCGTCTTACAGCCCCGATCATGCTCTCAGCCGGCAGACTGCTGTGGCACGAAGACCCGCAGACGCTTGATCCGGCGCGGATCGGCATCGACAATCTCGAACTCGGCGCCCGAGGGATGTTCCACGACCTCGCCGCGGGTCGGCACGCGGCCCGACAGCATGAAGACCAGCCCGCCCAGCGTGTCGATGTCCTCGTCCATCTCGTCATCGGAGAGACGCTGGCCGATCTCGGCCTCGAACTCTTCGAGCGGCGCACGGGCCTGCACCATGTAGCAGCCGGGCTTTTCCTGTTTCCACAGGTCGGCCTCGTCCACATCGTGCTCGTCCTCGATCTCGCCCAGAACCTGTTCGATCAGGTCCTCGATCGTCACCAGCCCGTCGACACCGCCATATTCGTCGATCACCAGCGCCATGTGCTTGCGCTCGGTCTGCATCTTCTGCAGCAACACGCCGATCGGCATGGACGGAGGCACGAACAGCACCGGGCGCACCATCTCGGGCAGGTCGAACGCCCCGCCCTTGCCGTTGAAGCCGTGCTTGAGCGACAGGTCCTTGAGGTGGATCATGCCAATGGGCGTGTCCAGCGTCTCCTCGAAGACCGGCAGGCGGGTGTAGCCGCTCTCCCGGAAGATCTGGATCAGTTCGTCAAGCGCGATGTCGGAGGCGACCGAGACGATCTCGGCGCGCGGCACGGCCACGTCCTCGACACGCTTGAGACGCAGGTTTCCGAGCCCAAGCTTGGGCTGCCACCTTTCGGGATCGGAAGATCCGTTTACGGGATGTGTCTCGCCCTCATCGGGCTCGGCGGTCAGGGCCGAGGCAAGACGCCTCAATAATCCGGGCCTGTCGGCCTCCTGTCCGCTACTCTGGTTCGGGTCTTGGTCTTGCGCGCCATGCGCGGCGCTAGACGAGCCGTCAGTCTCTTCGCCCATCGGTCCTTTTCCAAAAAAACAGTGGCGCGGTTTCGCGCGCTAGCCCCTATATGGGTCCGGCAGGCCCAGATTTGCAAGTATCCGGACTTCCAAACCCTCCATACGGGCGGCATCTGCGTCATTTATGTGATCAAAACCCAGCAAATGCAGCGTTCCGTGCACCAGAAGATGGGTCACGTGATCGCCAAAGGCCTTGCCCTGCTCGGCGGCTTCGCGCGCGCAGGTCTCATAGGCAATCGCGATATCGCCCAGCTCGGAGGCCATCGGGTCGCCCGCTTCGGGCAGATGCGGCAGCGCGCCGGGGCTGTCGGGGGCGCGGTCCTCGGACGGCCAGGACAGCACGTTGGTCGGCCCGGGCTTGTCGCGGAACTCGGTGTTGAGCCCGGCGATGCGGGCGTCGTCACAGGCCAGCAGGCTGATCTCGAACGGCCCGCTCAGGTCCAGCTCCGCCAGTGTCGCCTCACAGGCCGCCGCGACCTGCGCCGCGAAATGCGGCGTGTCCCAGCGGTCGTCTTCGATCAGGATGTCCACGTCTGCCATGGCCCCGCATGCCCCCAAAGCCGGCATGCCGTCAAGCGCCGAGCGGTTGCAACCGGCCGCGTCCTGCCCGATTGTGCGCGCGGAAAACACACGTCCAACAGGCGCGCGTTTATACAGGTGCGCGCGGCAGGCGCGCGACGAACAGAAGGGTAGCCCATGAAAATCGGACTGATCGGATACGGCGCAATCGCGCAATACGTGGCGGCAGCCCTGCCGGGGCTGGGCGCAGAGGCCACCTTCGTGATCGCGCGCCCCGGTCGGGAGGCTGCGGCCAGTGCCGCGCTGGGCGGGGTGCCCGCCTCCCTGTCCATCGCCGATGTCCCGGAACTGCCCGATCTGGTGGTGGAATGCGCGGGCCATGGCGGGCTGCGCGCCCACGGGGTTTCGGTGCTGGAACGCGGCTGCCCGCTTCTGACCGCCTCGATCGGGGCGCTGGCCGAGGATGCGCTGCACGATGCTTTGCGCGACGCCGCGCGCGGGGCCGGCAGCCGGCTGCATCTGGCCAGCGGCGCGATCGGCGCGCTCGATGCGATCGGGGCTGCACGCATGGGCGCGCTGAGCTCGGTCACCTATTCGGGCCGCAAACCGCCGCGCGGCTGGGCCGGCTCACGCGCCGAGGAGGTACTGGATCTCGAGACCATGACCGGCGAAGCCCGGGCGCATTTCGACGGCACCGCGCGCGACGCGGCCCTGCTCTATCCCAAGAACGCCAACGTGGCCGCCGCCGTGGCGCTGGCGGGGCTGGGCTTTGACGCCACGCGGGTGCAGCTGATCGCGGATCCTTCAGCGACCGCCAATGTCCACGAGATCCACGCCGAAGGGGATTTCGGCAGTCTGCGCTTCGAGATCGCCGGCAAGACCCTGCCGGGCAACCCGCGCACCTCGGCGCTGGCGGCGATGAGCATGGTGCGGGAGATCGCGGCGCTGTCGGCCCCGATGCGGTTCTGAGCGGGGGGGGGGCCGCTCAGGCCTCCTTGTCGGCCTTCAGCTCGGCCTTGTCATAGGCTTCGATGATCCGTGCCACCAGCGGGTGGCGCACCACGTCCTTGGCGGTGAAGTAGTTGAAGGACACGCCTTTGACATCCTTGAGCAGCGCCTCCGCATCGCGCAGCCCCGATTTCACGCCGCGCGGCAGGTCGACCTGCGAGCGGTCGCCGGTGATCACCATGCGCGAGCCCTCGCCCAGACGGGTCAGGAACATCTTCATCTGCATGGTGGTGGCGTTCTGCGCCTCGTCGAGCACCACGAAGGCGTTTGACAGCGTGCGCCCGCGCATGAAGGCCAGCGGCGCGATCTCGATCCGCTTGTCCTCGATCAGCTTGGCGGTCTGTTTGCCCGGCAGGAAATCGTTCAGCGCGTCATAGAGCGGCTGCATATAGGGATCGACCTTGTCCTTCATGTCGCCGGGCAGAAAGCCGAGCCGCTCGCCCGCCTCCACCGCCGGACGGCTCAGAATGATCCGGTCGACATTGCCGGTCAGAAACATCGACACGCCCACGGCCACGGCCAGATAGGTCTTGCCGGTGCCCGCAGGGCCGATGCCGAAGCCCAGCTCGTTCTGGTAGAGCGCGGTGACATAGTCCTTTTGCGCCTGCGTGCGGGGCTCGACGGTCTTCTTGCGGGTCTTGATCTCGACCTGCCCGCCCTTGAACATCTCGAGCTGGTCGCCGTCGCGCGCGCCGGTGTCCTGATCGGAGCCGCGCATGCGGATCTCGGCATCGATATCGGCAGGCTCCACCGGTTTGCGCGCCTCGAGCCGCGCATAAAGCGCGTTGAGCACCCGCGCGCCCTCGCCACGGGCCTCGCCCATGACCGCAAGCTGGTTGCCGCGGCGGATGATCTGGACGTCGAGGAGTTGTTCTATATGTGCGAGGTTGCGGTCAAATTCTCCGCACAGATCGATAAGCAGCCTGTTATCTGGAAACTCCATGAGAAGTTCATGGTCTGGATCTTCCGCACTTGGCGGGTTCAGGGCGCTAAATGTCAATCCGTTCTCCCTCGCTGACTATACAAGTGATGGTGGCAATTCCCGCGTCATGACGCAAGACCTTGAGCGAAAACTTCACAAAACTTAACTATAGCAGCGTGTAAGAGGCGCCTGCGCGGGCCCGCTCAGATCGAATCGGCGAGGTCGGCGCTTTTGAAGTCGCCCACGGCATAGCCGTTGGGGGCCGCGCCCGAGCAGACCGGCTTTCCGTCGCGGTCCAGCCGCGCCGAGAGATAGCCCTCGATCCCGTCATCGATGATCCAGTGGTCGCAGCCGCGCGGATCGACCCAGATGCCCGCCTTCAGCGTGCTGAGATCCTTGGCCCGTTCGCTGAACACCCCGTCGCCGTAATCGCGCGTGGTGTCGCCGCGATTGCCTTCGCCGATGATGCTGCAGCCCGCCGTCAGCAGCGCCAGCGCCGCCAGCCCCGCCGCGGTGCGGGCCGTGCGCGCCGACCGCACTTTTGCCCGTGCTGTTGCCCGTGCTGTTGCCCGTGCTGTTGCCCGCACTTTTGCCCGCGCGCTCATCGCTTGGGCCTGTCGTGGCAGACGGGTTTTCCGTCGCGGGTCAGGTGCGGGGACATGAAGCCTTCGAACCCGTCATCCATGACCCAATGTTCGCAGCCGTCGGGATCGATCCAGACGGTCGGCGTGTATTTCTGCGCCTTGACGACGCGGCCCTTGATCCGGCCCAGATCCTCTTCGGCCACCTTGCGGTAGCCGTCCTTGGTCCAGACGAAGTATTCGTCGTCCGCCAGCGCGCTGCCGCAGATCGCGGCCCCGAGCCCGAGCGCGAGACCGCCCCCGAGCAACACCGTCCTGCCACGGCGCGGCAGGCTCACGGATTGGAAATCTGATCGTTTATTCATGTCGCATCCCCTCGACACAGGCCAAACCGGCCGAACTCAATCCCGTTCGAAACGTCCCCGAACAGATTAAGTATTCATCAAAATCTTGTCTGAAAGAAGATAAATTTGTCTATATCTGGGGTCGCGCGGCGATTTTTGCCGTTTTCCGCGGTTTCTTGCCGGAAAGCGGCACCGCGCGACGCTGCCCAAGGGCCGCCCCGAGGCTATCCCGGGGGCCGGGATCAGCGCTCCAGAAGGGTTCCCGACAGCGAATTCGGCGCAGAGGCGTCGATCCGGACCTTGCGGATCTGGCCCAGATCGGACGTGTCCGCCATCGCATGCACCGCGTGCAGATATTCCGATTTGCCGATCAACTGGCCCGGCAGGCGGCCGGACTTTTCGAAGAGAACATGCACGTCACGGCCCACCATCGCGTCCTGCGCGGCGCGCTGCTGCTGACCCAGAAGTTCCTGCAGGCGGTAGAGCCGCTCCTGCGCGACCTCGCCGGGCACTTCCGCCTTCTCGGCGGCCGGTGTGCCGGGGCGCGCGGAATATTTGAACGAATAGGCCTGCCCGTAGCCGACCTCGCGCACCAGCGCCATCGTGTCCTCGAAATCCTGATCGGTCTCGCCGGGGAAGCCGACGATGAAATCACCCGACAACAGCAGGTCGGGACGCGCGGCCCGGATCCGCTCGATCAGGCGGATATAGCTTTCGGCGGTGTGCTTGCGGTTCATCGCCTTGAGGATGCGGTCCGAGCCCGCCTGCACCGGCAGATGCAGATACGGCATCAGCTTGTCGCAGGTGCCATGCGCCTCGATCAGCGCGTCATCCATGTCGTTGGGGTGGCTGGTGGTGAACCGGATCCGGTCGAGCCCGTCAATCTCCGCCAGTTGCCAGATCAGGCCGGCCAGACCCTTGTCATGGCCGTGATAGGCGTTGACGTTCTGGCCCAGCAGCGTGATCTCGCGCACGCCACGCTCCACGAGCTCTTGCGCCTCGCGCAGGATGCGCGTGGCCGGACGGCTGACCTCGGCGCCGCGGGTATAGGGCACCACGCAGAAGGAGCAGAACTTGTCGCAGCCCTCCTGCACCGTCAGGAAGGCGGTTGGCCCGCGCTTGGGCAGCGCGGCGCCCGCGCGGCCCCGTTTGGGCAGGTGGTCGAACTTGTCCTCTTCGGGGAAATCGGTGTCGAGCGCGGCCTCGCCCGCGTTGACCTTGGCCATCAGGTCCGGCAGGCGGTGATAGGTTTGCGGGCCGACCACCAGATCCACAAGCGGCTGGCGGCGCATGATCTCCGCGCCCTCGGCCTGCGCCACGCAGCCCGCCACGCCGATCTTGAGATCGGGGTTCTCGTCCTTGAGAGAGCGCAGACGTCCCAGCTCGGAATAGACCTTCTCGGCGGCCTTCTCGCGGATATGGCAGGTGTTGAGCAGGATCATGTCGGCCTGCTCCATCACGTCGGTGGTCTCATAGCCGTCTTCGCCCAGGGCCTCGGCCATGCGCTCACTGTCATAGACGTTCATCTGACAGCCATAGGTCTTGATAAACAGTTTCTTGGAAGCCGACATGCGTTCACCCGTGAATTGTGACGGGCGGCTTACCCCAGAAACCGGCCGCATGCAATTGACCAGCGCTGGACGCAGGGTGAGGCAAAGCGCGCGAGGTGCAGGTCCGGACCGCGCTCAGATCTCGATCACCGATCCCGCGCCGGGCCGGTCATATCCAAACTCGCGCTGCAGGCGGGCCTGAATGTCGAAGGACACGCAATGCACCGGCAGCAGCCGCGGGATCTTCTCGGCCTGAAACCAGTCGATCGTTTCATCGACCGCCGGCTTTTCCGGATGGACGAGGTGAAACCCGCCGATCACGGCATGAAGATCCTGCCCGGTCACCACGACCGCCCCTTTCGGGGTCCGGAACGCCAGCGCCGTGTCGTCCTCCATCGTGTCCTCGTAATAATAGCCGCGCTCGAACGGCACCACGCGGGGGATCTGGCCAAGGAAAAAGGCCCCGGGGGCAAACTCGAGCGGGGCCACCGTGGTCTCGATCTCGAAATCCGAGCGCATCCGCGCCTCGATCTCGTCATAGCGGTGCGGCAGATGCCGGTCGACCGCCTCGATGAACGGATCCAGCAGCGCCGTGAGCACCCGCGGGTGCACGACCAGCTTCTTGCGCTCTTTGAACCGGTGGAACAGCAGCCCCCTCGAATGGTCACTGTGAAAATGCGACAGCGCGATGATGTCTGCCGTTTCAAGATCGATCCTGGCGGTCGCGGCATTGCGGCACCACACGTCGGACCAGCCCGTGTCGAACAGGATCCGCGTGCCGTCATATTCGATCCATGCCGAAAAGCCCCACTCCGCCAGCCAGCACAAATCCGAAACGAGGTTCTCGTTGAGCAAAGTCACGCGCATACTGCACCTCCCGCCTGCGAGTATAGCATATTTCGCCGCGGGCCTGAGCGGGGGCCGCAACGCGCGGTGCCTCCCCGAAACTGGTGCCTTGCAATTCGCCGGCGCTTGGTCTTGGGTGAGGCAAACCGAGGCAGGCCCCGACACCGATGCACTTCTCTTCCCTTTCCGCCTTCGCGAACTCGGCCGCGGGCGCGGTGCGCGCCAAGGGTCCGGTCGCGCTGGTGTTGCTCGAGGACACGGTAGAGGCCCATTCCACCGTCGCCCATTGCCAGAATTCAGGCTTCCGCGAGATCTTCGTGTTCGGCACCGCCGACCTGCTGGACACCGCGCTGGAAGAGGCCGGCGAGACGGTGCACACGGTCGTCCATGACATGCACGGACCCGACGCGCTGACGGCGGCGGTCAACAGCGCGATCCGGGCCTATCCCGACCTCTGGATGCACTACTGCTACAACACCGAATACCTCTTCTTCCCGTTCTGCGAGACCCGCAACGTGCGCGAACTGATCGCGTTCAACACCGAGGAACGCCGCGACACGATCTTGACCTTCGTCATCGACCTCTATTCCAACGATCTCGGCCGGAACCCCGATGCGGTCTCGCTGGAAAACGCCCATCTCGACCGCTCCGGCTATTACGCGCTGGCCAGACATGATGCGGACGGCCACCCGCTCGACCGACAGCTCGACTTTTTCGGCGGGCTGCGCTGGCGGTTCGAGGAACATGTGCCATGGACACGGCGCAAGATCGACAGGGTCGGGCTGTTTCGCGCGGCCAAAGGCCTCGAACTGCGCGCCGATCACACCTTCAACGACCCCGAATACAACACCTATAGCTGCCCGTGGCACCACAGCCTGACCGCCAATATCTGCTCGTTCCGCACCGCCAAGGCGCTGATGTCGAACCCGGGCTCGATGTATGCGATCCCGCATTTCTGGTGGTCGAACTCCACGCCGTTCGAATGGAACTCCAACCAGCTGATGGAACTGGGCCTGATGGAGCCGGGCCAGTGGTTCTGAACCACGCGCTCTGAACCAAAAGAAATCCCGCCCCTTTCAGGTCTCGTGAAATATCCCGGGGTCCGGGGCAGCGCCCCGGCCCGGCCGGAAATCTCAGTCGCCGCGCGCAGGAAACAGCCCCGTCAGGGCGCGCTTGACCAGCCCGCTGATCTTCGGGCGCGCAGTGACCACATGGGGCACCGGCCGGCACACATCCATCGCAGCCACGCCGACCCGCGCGGTCAGCGCACCGTTGACGATGCCCTCGCCGAACCGGCGCGACAGCCGCGACATCACGCCTGCCCCCGCGACGGAGCCGATCAGGTCATCGCCCACCGCCACAGCGCCCGTGGCCACCAGATGGGTCAGAACCGCGCGCGTCAGCCGCCAGCTGCCCAGCGTGCCCGACCGGCCGCCGTAAATCTCGCAAATCCGGCGGATCATCCGCAGATTGGCGGTCAGCGCCACGGCCAGATCGGCCAGCGCAATCGGCACCACGGTGGTCACGGCGGCCACCTGCCGCGCGGCGCTTTCGATCTCGGCCTGCGCAGCCGCATCGAGCGGCGCCATCAGCTGCTGGTCGAGCACCCCGATCAGGCCATCGGCATCGAACTGGTCTTCAAACCGGCGCGCCGCCTGCGCCTTTGCCCCGGCCATGTCAGGTCGCGGGCCGTAAAACCCCATCAGCCGGTCGGCCATGCGCCGCGCGGCCTTGAGATCCTGCGCCAGCAGCGCGGCATCCGCCTCGGCCCGCAGCCCGTCGATCCGCCGCATCCGGCTGAGCGCCAGCATCTCGCGCAGCGCCAGCGCCAGCAGGCTCAGCACGAGAACACCGCCCAGCGCCATCGCGGTCCAGCCCAGCACCGGCATCCGCTCCAGAAGGCCGGTGACGAAATCCCATGCCATGATCGAGGCCGTCAGCCCCAGAAACGCCACCAGCGAGGTGAGAAAAAGCCGGACCAGCAGGGAGGGCTTGCGCGCCGCGAGCGCGGCCAGCGTCTGCATGGTCTGTCCGTTTACAACGCGATCGCCCGCGCTGTCGGCGTCGCCGCCCTCGGGCACGGGCGGCGCGGTGTCGGGGGTCTCGCCCGCCTGCGCCTCCATCTCGATCACGACGGGGCCGGATTTGCGCGCTGGGGGCTTGGTCATCTCAGGCGGTCTCCGATCAGGAATTCAGCGGCACGGTCGAGGCGGATATGGGGCAGCCCCTCGGCACCGCCATGGGACACGAGCGCGGGGGCGAAATCCATCGCCGCGTAATCCGCGTCGAGCCATGTCCGGGCGCCGTCCCGCGCGGGGCCAAGGATCTCGGCGGGATCTTCGGGCAGCGCGCCGGCGAAAAAGGCCGCATCCTTGCCCGAGGACAAAAGGCGGCCGCGCACCATGTCGAGCGCGGCCCCGTCATGCGCGACACTCTGTTCGATCGTGGCGCGCACCGAGGCCAGCGACATGGCCGAGGTGGTGGCCCCTGCGAACTCGGCGCGTTCGCGGGCCTCGCGCAGCAGCGCGCGCATGATCGCGGTCAGCCGTGCGTGCTGGGCGTGATGCAGGTGATCGGCCTTGGTGGCCGCAAAGAGGATCTTCTCGACCCGCCGGCCCATGAAAATCTGGCCGAGCCATGTGTTCTGACCCGGGCGGAAGGCCGCGAGGATATCGGCCATGGCGGCGCGCATGTCCTCGACCGCCTGCGGGCCGGCATGGATCGCGCCCAGCGCGTCGACCAGAACGATCTGGCGGTCGATCCGCGCGAAGTGATCGCGGAAGAAGGGTTTGACCACCTTGGATTTATAGGCCTCGTAGCGGCGCTCGAACTCGCGGTAGAGGCTGGCGCGCGGCGCGCTGCCGTCCAGCGTCACCGGCGCGAAGGTGAGCACGGGCGAGCCGTCCAGATCACCGGGCAGCAGGAAGCGGCCCGGGGTGCAGTCGCTGAGCCCCGCGGCACTGATCTCGCGCAGATAGGCGGTGTAGAGCGTGGCCAGTTTCTTGGCGTCGGGCTCCGCGAGACGCGCCGTTGGGTCGCTGGCGCCCAGCGCGGCAAGGTAGTCGGCGGCCTGCGGGCGGCGCGCGGCGCGCGCAAGGCTCTCGCGCGACCACGCCGCATAGCTTTTGTCGAGCAGGCCCAGATCCAGCAGCCACTCGCCGGGATAGTCCACGATATCGAGATGTACGGTGCGCGGCCCAGAAAGCCCGCTCAAAAGCCCTGTCGGCTGGACCCGCAGCGACAGCCGGAGCTGCGAGATCGAACGCGTCGAGCTGGGCCAGACCGGATCGGCACCGGTCAGCGCGCCCAGATGGGTCTCGAAATCGAACCGCGGCACGGTGTCATCGGGCTGGGGGTGCAGATAGGCCGCCTGAATGCCGCCCGAACTGGCCGCGCGCAGTTGCGACATGCGGTTGCGGTTCAACAGGTTGGCCACAAGCGAGGTGATGAAGATGGTCTTGCCGGCGCGGCTCAGACCGGTGACGCCCAGCCGGATCGTCGGCTCGAACACGCCCGAGATGGTCTGGCCCGCGCCTTCGACCCTTCGTCCGATCCCGTCCACAATATCGTTCAGTATCACCGGTGTCTCCCGCGCCCTGATCTTCTACATAAGGGCGCGGGGGCGGCCTGTGTAGAGGCTTGGCACCCGTTGCCGCAGCGGCTATGCGGGGGCATGCCCAGATATGCCCTGAAAATCGAGTATCACGGCGCGCCCTTCGCGGGGTGGCAGCGACAGGACGGTCCGGCCTCGGTGCAGGGCGCGGTCGAGGCGGCCCTGCGCAAGCTCGAAGCCGACTGCCCGGGCATCGCGGCGGCCGGACGCACCGATGCGGGGGTGCATGCGCTGGCGCAGGTGGCCCATTGCGACATGGCCAAGCCGTGGGATCCGTTCCGGCTGTCGGAGGCGCTGAACTACCACCTCAAGCCGCTGCCGGTGGCCATTCTGGAGGCCGCTGCGGTCGATGACGACTGGCACGCCCGGTTTTCGGCCACCGAGCGGCGCTACCTGTTCCGGCTGCTGTCACGGCGCGCGCCGGCCACCCATGAGGCGGGGCTGGTCTGGCAAATCAACCACCGGCTTGACCTCGCCGCGATGCAGGCGGGGGCAAAACACCTGATCGGCCAGCATGATTTCACGACGTTCCGCTCGACCATGTGTCAGGCCAAATCGCCGCTGAAAACGCTCGACACGCTGGAGATCGAGGAGATTGCAAGGCCCTATGGCGCGGAATACCGGTTCACGCTCTCGGCGCGGTCTTTCCTGCACAATCAGGTGCGCAGTTTCATCGGGACGCTGGAGCGGGTCGGGGCCGGATCATGGGCGCCTGACGATGTGCGCTCGGCGCTTGAGGCCCGCGACCGCGCGGCCTGCGGGCCGGTCTGCCCGCCCGAGGGGCTCTACCTTGCCGGCGTCAGCTATCCCGACGATCCGTTCAGCGAGAGGTAAATCCGCGCGGCCCTAGACCTCGGTGGTCAGGGACCCGCGGACGGCCTGTTTTTCGATGGCATCGGTCCGGCATCCCGCCACGTAGCGCTGCAAAAGCCCGACATAGAAATCGATCTCTTCGCGGCGCAGGTCGATCTCTCCCAGCCGCCGTGCAATCGCATCCTGGTTGCGGTCGATGCCGCTGGGCCCCGCCGCGCGGGAGAACGACGCGATGTCGAAGAGCGGCGTGACGATGTCGCGCAGCACTTCCACCGCGATCTTCTCGCGCATGGAGGCGCTGTCGAGCGTCATGGAGGGATCGAACCGGAAGCACGATTTGATCGCGCCGACATAATTGCGGAACCGGATCATGATGACCTCGGCCCCGTCATCGAGGCGGGTCAGCAGCACCCGCAGCCCTGACAGGATCAGGCCCGGCATGGACAGGTCGAAATCGGGGAAGGACATGACACGGCTGTCTTCATCGATCCCGTCGAGGACCGAGCGGATCTCACCGGCCAGCGGCGCGGCGAAGACATCGTCCACGGCCCGCGCGGGCTTGAAGGAATACCTGTTCCTGAGGTCCGACAAGATCAGTTCCGCGGAGGTGACCCGAAGATCGCCGCCCCGCGCACGGGTCAGGTGAATGACGAATGTATCCTTGTCGCCCGGATCAGGCGTTTGTAAATCTGGCATCGAGTTCCCCAACTCATTCGAACCCCCATTCTCATGCGACTCTTCATCGAAGCCCCAACTTCGATAGGCCTCAGTACCGTGCAGAGTGTTAACAAAGTGTTTACGAATTCTAATAAAACTAAAATCAAACCTGACATATGCGTTCGGGTGGCATAGTCTGGCTTCATATTTTTTGAATTTTTCTTCGGTTTTTTGGGCGAGTGATTTTGTGACACAGGGATTTTATGGCTGACACTGAGGTGGTCAGCGCGCCCGGCACAGCGGGCCAGACCCCAATCATCATTGGCATCGGATCCTCGGCAGGCGGGCTTGAGGCGTTGCGTGCGCTGGCCTCCGGGCTGCCGGACAATATCGGCTGCGCCTATGTCGTGGTCCAGCACATGTCGCCCCAGCACAAGAGCCTGATGCGCAGCCTGATCGACCGCGAGACGGCGCTCGAAGTCGTCGATATCGAGGACGGGGCCGCACCGCAGCCCGACACGATCCATGTCACGCCGCCGCGCCACGACGTGGTGATCCGCGACGGGGTGCTGCGCCTGATGCCCGCCAGCACCGACGCGGCCAAGCCGAAACCCTCGGTCGACCGGTTCCTGCTGAGCCTTGCCGAGGAGATGGGCGAGCGCGCGGTCGCGGTGATCCTGTCGGGCACCGGATCGGACGGCGCCTACGGGGTCAAGGCGATCCGGGAGGCGGGCGGGATCACCATCGCGCAGGATGACGCGAGCGCGAAATATGACGGCATGCCCAATGCCGCGATCCGCACCGGCTGTATCGATCTGGTGCTGCAGCCCGACCAGATCGCCACGCATCTGCGCAAGATCCTGCAATCGGCGGGCAATCTGGAGGCGTTTCAGGAAGGCTCCGGGGCGACCTCGGCGCTGGCGGGGCTGTTGCAGATCGTGCTGGCCCGCACGCGGGTCGATTTCCGCGAATACAAGATGACGACGATCCAGCGCCGGGTCGAGCGGCGGATGACCGCGATGGGCTGCGCCTCGAGCGCCGACTATGTCACGCTGTGCCGCAACAGCCCGCGCGAGATCGATGCGCTGTTCAAGGATCTGCTGATCTCGGTCACGCGGTTTTTCCGCGACAGCGCCGAGTTCGAGAGCTTTGCCGCCGCGATCCGCAAACTGGTGCAGCGCAAGCCGCAGGGCCCGTTGCGCATCTGGGTGGCGGGCTGCGCCACCGGCGAGGAGGTCTATTCGATCGCGATCCTGCTGGCCGAGGCGATGGGCGGCGCGGCGGCGCTGGCGGCTTCCAACACGCAGATCTTCGCCACCGATATCGACCGCGACGCGCTGGAGACCGCGCGCTGCGGGGAATATTCACAAGGCGCGCTGATCGATGTGCCGGAGGATCTGGTCGAGGGCTATTTCAGCCAGACCCCCGACGGGGTGCGGGTCGTGGACGCGCTGCGCTCGGCGGTGATCTTCTCGGACCACAACCTGTGTCAGGATCCGCCGTTCATGAACATGGACCTGATCTGCTGCCGCAACGTGATGATCTATTTCGGGCCGAAACTGCAGGCCAAGGTTCTGACGCGGTTTCACTATGCGATGGGGCCCGAGGCGCTGCTGTTTCTGGGCACTGCCGAAACCGTGGCCGAGGCCGGACATCTTTTTGTGCCCGCAGGCGATCAGGGGCAGATTTTCCGCAAGACCGCCGCGCGCCGCACCAAGCCCTACGATCCCGCCGCGCTTGCCGGCACATGGGCACGGCCCGGGGCGGCCGGGTTCGGGCAGAGCCCGGGCCGGTCCGATCCGCACCGCCCCGGGGATGATCTGTTCGACGGGCTGGCGCGCAGCCTTGCCACGGACGCGGTTCTGGTGGGCGCGGATCTGGGCTTTCGCAAGATCTACGGCGATATCAGCGCCTATGTCACCGTCGCGGAGGGGGCCGGTCTCAGCCTTGAGATGGCCCTGCTGAAACCGCCGCTGCGCGACGAGGCCCGGTCGCTGGTCACGCTGGCGCTCAAGCACGGGGAGCGGCGGATCAGCAGCCGTCTGGAGCGGGGGCCGGCGGGGGGCGCTCTTCTGATGGAGGCGATCCCGATCCTGTCGCGCCAGTCGGGCGAGCGTTTCGCGCTGCTCACCTTCACGCCGCAAGCCCCTGTCGAAGCCCCTAGCCAGACCCCGGGCCAGACCCCGGGCGAGGCCGACACAGCACCGGCGGGCCTGCCCGCGCGGGCGGGCGCCGCCCCGCGCGACGTCGATCTGGAACTTTCCGATGTCCGCGAGGCGCTGCAGGTCACGATCGAGGCGCTGGAGACCTCCAATCAGGAGCTTCAGGCGCTCAACGAGGAGTTGCAGTCGACCAACGAGGAATTGCAGGCCACCAACGAGGAGCTGGAGACCTCCAACGAGGAGTTGCAGTCGACCAACGAGGAGCTGATCACCGTAAACCAGGAATTGCAGGTGAATTCCGCAGAGTTGAAGGCGCTCAATGCCGAACTGGGCTCGGTGCTGGAGAATGTCCCGATCCCGCTTCTGGTGCTCGATACCGCCTGCCAGATCGTGCGCGCCAGCAGGGCGGCGATCGAGCTGTTCAAGATCGCCGATCCCTCGGTGACGCCACATCTCAGCCAGATCGCCCTGCCCTACGGCTTTCCGCGCCTGATGGAGATCTGCAACACGGCGATGCAGACCCAGATGACGGTCAATCGCGGGTTCAGTTCGCTGGGCTCGGGCTTCGAGCTGCAATGCGCGCCGTTTCTGGGCGAGAGCGGTCAGGTGATCGGGACCACGCTGGTCTTCTTCCAGAACCCCGCGATGCAGTCGCTGAGCCGCGAGATCACCCAGATGCTGGATTACGCGCCCGTGCACCTGATCCGCTATACCGAGGACGGGGTGGTGGTGCGGATCAGCGCGATCACGGCAAGCGCGCTTGGCCTGACCCGTCAGGAGGCGGTGGGCCGGACGCTCCCGGAATTGCTGCGCACCAGCGCGGCGCGCGACGGCGGCGAGGATCTGCAGCTGATCCTGCGCGGCGAGAAGGCCGACGGGCTGTTGCCGCTGGCGGCCGATGCCGTGACGCCGCCGCTGTGGGTCTCGGCCCAGAAGTTCCGCTATCACGACCCCGCCGAGGACACCGATTACAACGTGCTGGTGGGCGCGGATGTGAGCGCGATCATCGACAAGGAGCGGATCCTGACCATCCAGAACGAGTCGCTGGAGCTGATCCAGGACATCTCGCGGATCGGCTACTGGCGCATCGACCTGCCCGAACAGACGCTGCACTGGTCCGACAAGGTGTTCGAGATCTACGGGCTTGATCCGGCCAGTTTCACCCCCGATCTCGACACCGCGCTGGAGGCGTTCCACCCCGACGACCGCGAAGCGGCAAGGCAGGTGATCAACACGGGGCTGCGCGACCGGACCGGCTGGAAGCTGCGCTGCCGGCTGGTGCATGCGCGCGGCCATATCATCTGGGTCGATTACGTGGCCGAGGTGATCACCGACACCCATGGCCAGAGCACGGCCATCGTGGGCTCGTTCCGCGATGTCTCCAACGCCCAGCGCTACGAGCGGATGTTCTACCAGATCGAGGCGCTGCGCAACGAGCGGGGTCTGGGGTTCTTCTCGGTCGATATCCTGACCAAGACGACCTACTGGAGCCCCAATATCTACAGGCTGCTCAATATCGAGAACACCGGCGCGGATGTGTTCGACACCGTGGTGGAGATGCTCGTGCCTGAAGACCGGGACCGCTTCAACGATCTGCGCGACACGGCGATCACGGCGGGGGACGGGTTTGACGGCGATTTCCGCATCACGCGGCCCGGCCACGCGGAGGCGCGGCTCAATGTCAGCATGAAGACGACCACCGACCAGCAGGGCGACACCACCGATTATTTCGGAGTTCTCAAAATTCTGGAAAGCTGAGCCCCGTTCACGCGTTCTGACGGGAATTTGACAAGCCTTTCGCGGCAGGCGCGCCTAAGCTGGAGGCGCACCAGAACAGCGAGCCGCCCCATGATCCGCGCCATGATTGCCAGTCTTGTCTTCCTGTGGCCCGCCGCCGCGCTGGCGCAGGAGCGCTGCGTCGCGCAGGTGCCCTGCGAACTGGGCACGCGCTCCTATCACGTCAAGCCGCCCGACGACTGGGACGGGGTCACGCCGCTGCCCGTCCTGCTGCATTTTCACGGCTGGGGCCGTCAGGGCACGTTGATCGTCAAACACACGCGGATCTCGGGGGCGACGCGGCGGCGGGGCGTCCTGCTGCTGGCTCCGAACGGCAGCGGAAAAAGCTGGGATTTCTGGGGCACCGGCAGCGCGGATGTCGATTTCGCGTGGGACGTGATCGAGGATGCCGCCAAGACCTACCCGATCGACCGCAGCCGGATTTACGTCTCGGGCTATTCCTACGGCGCGGCCATGGCGTGGCGGCTGGCCTGCGAGCGGGGCACGGATATCCGCGCGCTGCTTGCGGTCTCCGGCACGCTGTCGCAGGGCGAGGACTGCGCCACGGCCCCGCGCGAGATCCGTCAGGTCTACGGCACGTCCGACACGGTAATGCCCTTCCCCTTTGGCCCCGGGGGTGACGAGACCCAACCGGTGAAGCTCTGGCGCGACCGCAAGGGCTGCGGCGCGGGACAGGCGGCCGGCGACTGGAGCGTGACCGCGCGCGATTTGTTCCGGCGCACGCTCTGGGAGGAATGCGCGCAGGGCGGGCGCATCGTTCTGGACGTGCACAGCCGCGGGCATTTCATCCCGCGCGGCTGGATCGCACGGCAGCTCGACGAGCTGCTGGACGCGCCTAGCTCTTGAGTTTGTAGCCGGTCTTGAAGATCCAGCCGATCACCGCGAGGCAGAGCAGCGTGAAGAGCGCGATGGCCCCGAGGCTGAGCGCGATGGGAACCTCGGAGACGCCGAAGAACGACCAGCGGAAGCCCGAGATCAGGTAGACCACCGGATTGAACATGGTCACGGTCTGCCAGACCGGCGGCAGCATCGAGATCGCGTAGAAACTGCCGCCCAGAAACACCAGCGGCGTGATCACCAGCAGCGGGATCAGTTGCAACTGTTCGAAATTGCCCGCCCAGATGCCGATGATGAACCCCAGAAGGCTGAAACACAGGCAGGTCAGGACCAGAAACAGGACCATGACCAGCGGGTGTTCGACCCTGAGATCGACGAAGAAGAAGGCCGTCAGAAGGATGATCGTGCCGATGAACAGCGCCTTCGTCGCCGCCGCCCCGACATAGCCGATGACGATCTCCAGATAGCTGACGGGGGCCGAGAGCAATTCGTAGATCGTGCCGATGAATTTCGGGAAGTAGATCCCGAAACTGGCCGCGGAGGTGGCCTGTGTCATGACGCTGAGCATGATCAGGCCGGGCACGATGAAGGCGCCGTAGCTGACGCCTTCGACCTGTTCGATGCGGCTGCCGATGGCGGTGCCGAACACGACGAAATAGAGCGAGGTCGAGAGCACCGGCGAGATGAAGCTCTGGGTCAGGGTGCGAAAGAACCGCGCCATCTCGAAAATGTAGATCGCCTTGATCGCGCGCAGGTTCATCCGGTCTCTCCCCCGTTCTCGTTCACCAGACCCACGAAGATATCCTCCAGCGAGGATTGCCGCGTGGAGACGTCCTTGAGGACCAGCCCGGCCCCGGCCAGCGCGCCCAGAAGCTTGGTGATGCCGGTGCGCTCGGCGGCGGTGTCATAGGTGTAGATCAGGTGGTTGTCCTCGAGGCGCAGTGCATGGGAGGCAAGCTCTGCGGGGATCTGCGTGATCGGGTCGTGCAATTCGATCAGCAGCTCCTTCTGGCCCATCTGCTGCATCAGGTCCTGTTTCTCCCGAACCAGCAGGATGCGGCCGCCATCGATCACGCCAACACGGTTGGCGATGGCCTCGGCCTCCTCGATGTAATGCGTCGTCAGGATGATCGTGACGCCATCCTCCTGCAAGGCGCGCACCACCTGCCACATGTCCTTGCGCAGCTCCACGTCGACGCCGGCGGTGGGCTCGTCGAGAAACAGCACGCGTGGCTCATGGCTGAGCGCCTTGGCGATCAGGACCCGCCGCTTCATGCCGCCCGAGAGCTGCCGGATGCGCGCGTCTTTCTTGTCCCACAGCGAAAGCTGGCGCAGGATCTTCTCGATATGGGCCGGATCGGCGGGCTTGCCGAAGAGCCCGCGCGAAAACCGCACCGTGTTGATCACCTTCTCGAAGGGCTCGAGGGTGATCTCCTGCGGCACCAGACCGATCAGGCGGCGTGCCTCGCGGTAGTCGCGCGCGATGTCGAACCCGCCGACGGTGATGCTTCCGGAACTGGGCGTGACCATCCCGCAAATCGTTGAAATCAGGGTTGTTTTGCCCGCACCATTGGGTCCGAGAAGGGCGAGGATCTCGCCTTCTCCGATGTCGAGGTTCACGCCTTTGAGGGCCTGAAACCCGCCATCATAGACCTTGGTCAGGTCGCGTATCGAAACGATTGGGGTCATCGCGGTCTCCATAGCGTTCCCTCGTAGTGCAAAGCCGCGCGGAAAGACAAGGCAAGCTTCTGTGCGCTGGTCCACAGAGCCCGCGGGTCAGATCGCCGCAGCGCCGGCCGTGGGGCGCTTGATTCAGGTCAAGGAACCGCCGTGAGGGCGTTGTTAGTCGTGCGGGCGAACCCAAGGGAAAACGGCGCGAAAAACCACAGGATTGGCGGGCAGGTCATGGAATTCATTGCAGACAGGATCGGCGATACGGGCGCGCTTTTCGCGCTGGGGCTTCTGGTCGGGCTGGTATTTGGCAGTGCGGCGCAGCATTCGCGCTTTTGCCTGCGGGCGGCGACCGCCGAGGTGGCGCGCGGCCAGATGGGCCCGAAGATGGCGATCTGGCTGATCGTGTTCCTGACGGCGCTGCTGGCCACGCAGGCCGCGCGGCAGGCGGGCTTGCTCGACCCCTCGGAGGCGCGGCAGCTTTCGGGTGTGGGCAGCCTGTCGGGTGCGATCATCGGCGGGCTTCTGTTCGGGGTCGGCATGATCCTTGCGCGCGGCTGCGCCAGCCGGCTTCTGGTGCTTTCGGCCACCGGCAACATGCGGGCGCTGGTGACGGGGCTGGTGTTGACGCTGGTCGCGCAGGCCTCGCTGCGCGGTGTGTTCGCGCCGGTGCGCGAGGCGCTGTTCAACCTGTGGACCATCGACGGTGTGGCCGCCCGCAACCTGCTGGACCGGATCGGCGGTGACGCGGAGGGGGCGATCATGGGCGCGGCGGCTCTGCTGGTGGCCGCTCTCGGGCTGGCCATGTTCCGGCGGGTCGGGCGCTCGCGCATTCTGGCGGCCAGTCTGGTGGGGCTCGCGGTGGCGGGCGGCTGGGTTGGCACCTACGCGCTGGCACAGGTCTCGTTCACGCCGGTGGCCCTGTCGAGCGTCACCTTCTCCGGCCCCTCGGCGGACACGCTGATGGGGCTGGTCAACGAGCGCAGCCTCGCGCTGAGCTTCAGCATCGGGCTGATCCCCGGGGTGATGGCGGGTTCCGGCCTGATGGCGCTGGCAACCGGCGAGTTCCGGATCGAACGTTTCAGCGCCGAGACCGGGATGGAGCGCTATCTGCTGGGAGCCTGCATGATGGGCTTTGGCAGCATGCTGGCGGGCGGCTGCGCGGTGGGCGCGGGCGTGTCGGGCGGCGCGGTCTTCTCGCTGACCGCATGGGTCGCGGTCTTCTCGATGTGGATGGGCGCGCTGGCCGCGATCACCATTGGCGATACGCTGGCGGAGGGCCGCGGCGCTGGTCCGACATCGGGGCCGAGCCCGAGGCCCTCGGGGTCCTAGGCCCAAGTTCCCAGGCCCGAACACCCGGGTCCGGGCTCGCGGATCAGACGGCGCTGCGGATCGCGCGGATGTTTTCGCCGTAGACGTCCGGAGTGTCGACCGAGCCGCCTTTGAAGACGGCCGAGCCTGCCACCAGCACATCCGCGCCCGCGGCCACACAGCCCGGAGCGGTGAGCGGCGTGACGCCGCCATCGATCTCGATATGGATCTCGCGGTCGCCGATTATCTCGCGGATCTCGGCAATCTTGCCTTCCAGCGGGATGAATTTCTGACCGCCGAAGCCCGGGTTGACCGTCATCACGCAGACCAGATCGACCATGTCCATCAGCGAGGCCAGCGCGGAGGCCGGAGTGCCGGGGTTCAGCGCCACGCCCGCCTTGGCGCCGCTGGCGCGGATCGCTTGCAGGGTGCGGTGGATATGCGGCCCCGCCTCGACATGGGCGGTGATGAAATCGGCCCCCGCGGCGGCGAACGCCTCAATATAGGGATCGACCGGCGCGATCATCAGGTGCACGTCCATCACGCCCTTGATATGCGGCCGGATCGCCTTGCAGGTGTCGGGACCGAAGGTGATGTTGGGCACGAAATGGCCGTCCATGACATCGACATGGACCCAGTCGGCCCCCTGCGCCTCGATTGCCTCGCATTCCTTGCTGAAATTGGCGAAATCCGCCGACAGGATGGAAGGCGCAATCTTAACGGAGCGGTCAAAGGTCATCGGTCTGGTCCTCGTGGAGCTGTTGCGCGCCGTTCCTATCCAAGATCGCGGCAAAGGGAAACCGCCTTTCCGCGAGGTTGGCCTTGCGTGACCCGCCACGGCCGTGGCAGGTTTCTGGCTCATCCCCCAGTTCAGGGCACGCCCATGCCACAGTCCACACCCCCGTCCACTGCCCCGTCCACTGGCCCGTCCACTGCCCCGTCCTCTGGCCCGTCCACTGGCCCGTCCGAGACACCGGCTGCGGCCGCGCAACTGCCGCAGGTGCATCTGCCGCGCAACGCGGGCATGGCGCTCGATCTCGACTGGGTGGCGCGGGTGCAGGCCAACACCTCCGCCATCGAGCGGCGCGCCAAGACGCTGCCCGGGCGGCGCACGGTCAAGAAGGACTATCAGGCCGCGTGGCTTCTCAAGGCTGTCACCTGCATCGACCTGACGACGCTGTCGGGCGATGACACGGCGGGACGGGTCCGGCGGCTCTGCGCCAAGGCGCGCCAGCCGGTGCGCGCGGATATTCTGGAGCGCCTTGGCGTCGACGGCATCACCACCGGAGCGGTCTGCGTCTATCACGACATGATCGCGCCCGCCCGCGCGGCACTCAACGGCAGCGCCATTCCGGTCGCGGCCGTCTCCACCGGATTTCCGGCGGGCCTGTCGCCGTTTCATCTGCGCGTGGCAGAGATCGAGGAGAGCGTGAAGGCCGGCGCCGACGAGATCGATATCGTGATCTCGCGCCGCCATGTGCTGACCCAGAACTGGCAGGCGCTTTACGACGAGATGCGCGCCTTCCGCGCGGCCTGCGGCGACGCCCATGTCAAGGCGATCCTGGCTACCGGAGAGCTGGGCAGCCTGCGCAATGTCGCCCGCGCCTCGCTGATCTGCATGATGGCGGGCGCCGATTTCATCAAGACCTCGACCGGCAAGGAGAGCGTCAACGCCACCCTGCCCGTCAGCCTCGTGATGATCCGCGCGATCCGCGACTATTGCGACGCGACGGGCTTTCACGTGGGCTACAAGCCCGCCGGCGGCATCTCCAAGGCGAAAGACGCGGTCACCTACCTGACCCTGATCAAGGAAGAACTGGGCGATCGCTGGCTGCAGCCCGACCTGTTCCGCTTCGGCGCGTCGTCGCTGCTGGGCGATATCGAACGCCAGCTCGAACACCATGTCACCGGCGCCTATTCCGCCGGCTACCGCCACCCGCTGGGATGAGGAGCCTCCCATGACCGTCAAGCAACATTTCGACAGGATGGATTACGGCCCCGCCCCCGAAAGCGCGGCGGAAGCAATGGCGTGGCTGGCCGGTCACAAGGCGCGCTTCGGGCATTTCATCGACGGCGCCTTTACCGCGCCCGGTGCGGGCTTCGAGACGAAGAACCCGGCCAGCGGCGCGGTGCTGGCCAAGATCAGCCAGGCGCGGAAAAAGGACGTGGAAGCCGCTGTCAAAGCTGCCCGCCGCGCGCAGCCGAAATGGGCGGCGCTTTCGGGGTTCGAGCGCGCCAGACACCTCTACGCGCTGGCCCGCGCGCTGCAAAAACATGCCCGTCTCTTCGCCGTGCTGGAAACGCTCGACAACGGCAAGCCGATCCGCGAGAGCCGCGACATCGACATCCCGCTGGCGCAGCGCCATTTCTACTTCCATGCGGGCATGGCGCAGCTGATGGCCTCCGAGATGCCCGACCGTGCGCCCGTTGGCGTGTGCGGCCAGATCATCCCGTGGAATTTTCCGCTCCTGATGCTGGCCTGGAAAATCGCGCCGGCGCTGGCCACGGGCAATACGGTGGTTCTCAAACCTGCCGAATACACCTCGCTCACGGCCCTTCTGTTTGCCGAGATCTGCGCGCGCGTCGGACTGCCCAGGGGGGTGGTCAATATCGTCACCGGAGACGGTGCGGTGGGCGAATGGATCGTGGCGGCCGAGGTCGACAAGATCGCCTTCACCGGCTCGACCGAGGTGGGCCGGAACATCCGTAAGGCCACCGCGGGGCGCGGCCTGTCCCTGACGCTCGAGCTGGGCGGCAAATCCCCCTATATCGTCTTCGACGACGCCGATATCGACAGCGCCGTGGAGGGGCTGGTCGACGCGATCTGGTTCAATCAGGGGCAGGTCTGCTGCGCCGGCTCGCGGCTGTTGGTACACGAAGGCGTGGCCGATCTCTTCCACCGCAAGCTCAAGGCGCGCATGGACAAGCTGCGCCTCGGCGACCCGCTCGACAAATGCATCGACGTGGGCGCCGTGGTCGATCCGGTCCAGCTCGAGACCATCACGCGGATGGTCGAGGGCAACAGCGAGGGCGAGACCTACCGCGCCGCGACGCCCGTGCCGGAGGGCTGCTTCTACCCGCCCACCCTGATCACGGGGCTGAGCACCGCCTCACCGCTGATGCAGGAGGAGATCTTCGGACCGGTTCTTGTCTCCACCACGTTCCGCACCCCCGCCGAGGCGGTGGCCGTCGCCAATAACAGCCGCTACGGGCTGGCCGCGACGCTGTGGACAGAAAACATCAACCTCGCGCTCGACATGGCGCCGAAACTGGCAGCCGGCGTGGTCTGGATCAACGCCACGAACCTCTTTGATGCGGCGGCGGGTTTTGGCGGGGTGCGCGAAAGCGGCTTCGGGCGCGAAGGCGGCTGGGAGGGTCTGGCGGCCTACACCAGACCCAAGGCCAAGCCCCGCGCGCCCAAACCGGCCGCGGCCTTTACCGGCACGCAGGCGCTGGCCGATCCGATCGACCGCACCGCCAAGCTCTATATCGGCGGCAAACAGGCCCGCCCCGACGGCGGCTACTGCCGCGTGGTCTATGGCCCGAAAGGCGCGGCTCTGGGCGAGATCGGACTGGCCAACCGCAAGGATATCCGCAACGCCGTGGAAGCGGCAGGCGGCGCCAAGGGCTGGGCGGCCACCACCGGCCATCTGCGCGCGCAGATCCTCTACTACATCGCCGAAAACCTCTCCGCCCGCGCCGATGAATTCGCCGCGCGGCTCAAGGCAATGACCGGCAAACCGGGGCGCGGGGAGGTCGACGGCGCGCTCGAGACGCTCTTCACCTGCGCGGCCTGGGCCGACAAGTATGACGGGAAAATCCACGATGTGCCGATCCGCGGCGTGGCGCTGGCGATGAACAAACCCGTGGGTGTGATTGGCGCGCTCTGCCCCGACCACGCGCCGCTCAAAGGGCTGATCGACGTGATGGCCCCCGCCATCGCCATGGGCAACCGCACGGTTCTGGTGGCCTCCGAGCCGTTCCCGCTGGCCGCGACCGATTTCTATCAGGTGCTCGAGACCTCCGACCTGCCCGGCGGTGTGGTCAATATCCTCACCGGCGCCCATGCAGAGCTTGCCCCGCATCTGGCCGCCCATAACGGGGTCGACGCGGTCTGGAGCTTCTCGTCCGCCGATCTGGCCGGAGCGATTGAAACCGCCGCCTGCGGCAATCTCAAACGCACCCATATCGCCGCCCGTCCCGGGGCGGTCCGCGACATGCTGGGCCACGCCACCGAGATCACCAATATCTGGATCCCCTACGGCGAAGGCTGAATTTCATGTCTCGGGAAATATCCCCGCCGGAGGCGGCCACCGCTCGGGGTCCGCGCCCCGCTCAGGGCCGCCCGCGCAACCGCCGCCACCACGCACCAAGCCGCCCGCGCGCCGCATCCGTGCGCGCATCGAGATCTTCCAGACCCTCGGCCGCATCTTCCAGAAGCGGATCGATCCGGGCCGCGCGGAACCTCTGCCAGCGGCGGTAGACGAACAGGCAGAGCCCCGCGAAGATCACCAGAAGAATGATGTTGAAATAGGGGATCAACCGGACCTCGGGGTCCGAGACAGGCCGCACGCCCACCGCATTGGGAAAGATCGTCAGGAACTCGTTGCGCCAGCCGTAATGGGTCAGCACCACCCATTGCGGATTGTCCCGCGTCGAGATCAGGTTGCGCGCCTCGGCCTGCAGGTTGGAGCTGTCGATCTTGAAATAGGGCGGCCAGCCCCAGCCGGTATCCTCGTTGCGGTACACCATGACGCGGCCGTTCTTGTGACGCACGGTATCGATGAAACGCACATCGCGGTTGGCGCCGGTGGCATCCGCGCCGGTATCGGGAGACGCCCAGAAGATCGAGTTCTCACCGAAATCCTCGCGCTTGATCTCGACGCCGGTGATGTAGACGACATCGCGCTGCGGCAGCGTATAGTGGAAAAACGCCGCCACCAGCAGCCAGAAGAGAGACCAGAAGCCCCATTTCACATAGACCATCGCACCCGCCTCACATGTAGTTCATGACGTAGACCAGAATACCGATCACGACATAGGGAATGACAAAGACGCCGAAGATCAGCTTGCGCCGCAGCGACCGGTCATAGGTCTCTAGCCCTTCCTCTATGAAGGCCGCGCGATCGCCGCGGCGCCCCTCTTCGTCCCATTCATCGGCGAGCTTTCTGCGACGCACCGCGCGCGACCATGCCGACAGGACGAAATAGATGAGCAGCATCACCAGAAAGGCGAAAAAGCCCAGTCTCGCTATGGCAATGAACATCGCTGTCTCCCGTGTTTCGCCCGGCCCGTATTCCTGTCGTCATCCCGGACCTGCGCGCTGCATGACACAAGTCACATAGGCATTCCCCGCGCCTTCTTTTAGAGCCGTGTTCCCCACCGCGGCGCAAGATCAAAAACGGGTGCCCTGCGGATGCCCTTGTCCCCGACCGTGCCGCCTGCAGACACCGGGGGCCGTGTCCGGCCGCCTCACAACCCCGCTCAGCGCGGCTGCCTGCCGGTCATGACATGCTTATGGCAAACCCGATTGGATCCAAGAGCGCAAAGAGGTCCAAGAAAGTGTCTCCCCCGCATAAAAGCCGCCGTGCGACGCGGCAGGCCAGAAGGACCGGTCTGCGGACGAAGGGGTCGTTCGCCGCAGTGTCGCTGATGTCTGTTTGGAACAACCCAGCCAAGAACCCGGAACTCGATGATATCCGTTTGATTAGAAAATGACCTCAACGACTTGTGCGTCGAGTAAAAAAACCCGTTCTTTGCGTCTGTGCGCATTCTGGAGTTATGAAAGCACGAAGATGACACGAATTGTTTCGTTTTCCGAATCCGGCCTTGACCTGGGTGCTCTGCATTGCGCCATGCTTGCCGCGTTTTCTGACTATATCGTTCCGTTGCAACCAGATGCAGACACGTTCAAAGCGGCGCTGAGCTCGAGAGGTTTTGACCCTGAGGCGTCCTTCGTCGCCGTCGACGATGATGAAGTCATCGGGTTTTGGAACGTCGCGACGCGGAACACCAAACGGTATCTGATAGGCAGCGGAACACGGATTGGCCACAGAGGCCGGGGATTGGCGTCTCGTTTGGGTATGGCGGTGATACGTGCGGCGGAGAATGACGGAATCGAGAACTTTTGGCTTGAGGTTATCGAGGGAAACGCAGGCGCTGAACGTCTCTATCGGAAGATGGGATTTGATGTGACCAGAAAGCTCGACTGCTATCGGCTTGATCATCCATCTCCTGATCGGTCCTCATGCGAATTGTCGGATTTCGGCACCGTTGCCAATGTCATTCAGCGGTATTCGACCTGAAAGCCAACTTGGCAAAACGCCACGGAATCCCTTTACGGGGCACAGCTGACGCCCTTCCTACATGAAAAAGGTGGAGCCATCATTGGCGCAGGTGGCCTCGTGCATCAGGTTGCCGCCAGCGAACCCTCGGCTTTGGAAGACCTCCTCGCTGCGGCAGCCACAGTCGGCTCGCTGACATTGGTCAATGTCGATTCCGCTGACAAGGCCTTGTGTTCTCTTATGCAGAAGCTTGGGGCTCATCGCTTTATCGTTCAGTCTGAAATGCGCCTGTCGTTGCCATACGTCTCCTAGCGGTCGTTCGAGTCCGGCGCAGCATCAAGCAGTTTGGGCTCGGAGCCGTCATCCGCTGCTTCCAAACTGAACGTCCGCCTCGGGTTCCAGGCAACCTTGCGCGGGCGATTGTTCGAGAGGCTTTCTTCAGCGGGGCCTTCCAGAGGCCGGTGCGCGGGATCCCTACGGTGCCAGGCAAAAATGTAGCGCGGAAGAAAGGGCGTTCAGCCCCGCAATCCGACGTCAGATACCCGGTGAAGTGCGCCTCCGACCCCCTCCGGCCAGCGGTCAGCGCTTGGCGCGGATCGGGGCTGGCACCCCCCAAACTTGACGCAAAGAAAGCCGGTAGCATACGTTTTATGGTAAACGTTGTTCCAAAGGAGGTTTGTATTATGAGCTCCAACCCCGATGTTTTTGCGGCCTCGCGCCGATTTGCAAAATCCGACGACAAGCGTGCATGGGTCGAGTTGGCCGTGACTTTCGGGCTGTATGTTGCTGCAATAATCGTCGGTTTGGCGACGCTTGGCACCTGGTGGATCACGGTCCCTGCGGTCGTGCTCGCCTCGACCTTCGGGCTCCGGATCTACATGATCCAGCATGACTGCCTGCACCGGTCGTTCTTCTCGTCCCGGAAAACAAACGATCTGATCGGCACGCTTCTGTCAGCGATCGCGATGACCCCCTACAAGGCGACGCGCTATATTCACGGCCTTCACCATACCTATGTCGGCGACCTTGAGCGCAGGGATTCATTCGAGATCTTCACCATGACGCTTTCGGAGTGGCAGGCCGCACCCAGATGGAAGCGGATCCAGTACCGGATTTATCGCAGCCCCGTCATTCTGGTCCTGATTGGTCCTTTCATCCTGTTCGGAGTGCTGAGACGGCTGCCTCTCTACGGCTTGAAGACCGGCGTGGGGGACCTTGTGTTCCACAACGCTTCGCTTGCGGCCTATCTTGGCGTCATTTGGTGGGCGGCCGGCTGGCCGGGCCTCGCATTCTGGGTCGCGTCGGTCTATCTGGCCTGCGTCGTTGGCGGCTTGATCCCCTATATCGTTCACAATTTTGAAGACGTCCGCTGGGGAAGGCGGCCCGAGCTGACCTTTACCTCCGCCGCGCTTGACGGCAGCGCCGTGCTTGACTGGGGGCGCTTATTCGATCTGGCGACAATGAATATCGGGTATCACGATCTGCATCACCTCAACGCCAAGATCCCCGGGTATTTCCTGCGAGACGCGCATGCCGCACTCGAGGCTGAGGGCCTGATCCAGTCAGAAAAGATCGGTGTTCTGGAGGGCTTGCGGTGTTTGCGCTGGAAACTCTTCGACGAAGAAAACGGTCGGATGATCCCGTTTCCGTCGCGGGCAATGATGCGTCAGCGCCAAAGCGCATCCGCGACGTTTGGGTGACACGCCGGACCTGCCTTCTTCTGGCAGCGGTGCTTTTGGCGGGCTGCACCGGATCGGGAACCGGACCGATATATGATGTCGGTTCAGAGCCTTTCAGTTGGGTCAAGGCGCCAAGCTCGGTCCATCCCGCATCTGACCGCACGCCACGTGTGGCAGACCCCGTCATTACGTTCCGGCTGGAGAACGGCGAACGCAAAAGCACCCTTGTTGCAGCCGGCGAATGGGGCGGTCGGGAATGGCGCACGGGGCAAAGCTACCTGTTCGGATTTGACGTGCGCGCAGACCCTCAAACGCTTGGAGACGAGGTCGTGTCCCTCGCTCGGCTGTCGCGCAAGAGCGCCTCTCCAGCCGACATCATTTCAGCGCAGTTAAGTGCGGCGCGTGGCGTGACGGTCATGGGGCGGACCTGTATCGCGCCAAGCGAATTGCGCAACTGGCACCGCGTCGAGGTCCGGGTCAAACTGTCGGACCGCGACGCCGGTTATCTGGAGGTTTTTTGCGACCGCGAGCCAATCTGGGCAAGGACCGGGCTGCGCACGACCCTGCCACCAATCTGCCGCCAGAGCGAAGGCTGTGACAGCGTCGCCCCCAAACCGGTGAAATTCGAGGTGCAAATGGGGCTTATGTCGGACGCCGGACTGTCTCGCCCCATCGTGGTGGAGATGCAAAGGCTCCATTACCGGCGGATCTTTTACGTGCCGAACCGGGTCGGGCAGCTCTAACCGCCAACCGGCCGGGCCGCGGCATCCGGCGCGGTCCCTCTCATCAGGACCAGTTGGTGCGTCCCAGGATATCTTCGTCCCGCAGGATCCGTGCGAGTTTGCGCGACCTGAAGTTGACGTGCAGGATTTTCCGGGTCGTGTTTTCCCCGCGCACCCGCCGAAAGAAGAACTCCCGGTCGGTGAAATTCCCGGGCGTCATGACGAAACGGACCATGGATTTCGTCATGCCCCTGTAAGGCGCCACCATGTCGACGATCCACAGGTGATCGCCGGAGCGCCAATCCTCGTGGGCCAGCGGCTCGCCCCGGATCAGCTTGCGTTCGGCCTCCGGCGAAAGCCACGCCCATGTATACATCCCCCGCGGGACGCCGTCGCAGCGGAAGACGCGGAACTGTCCGAGCTCCAGCGGCGGTTCAAGATAGGTGCGCAAGGTGGCGGTGCTCATCTTCAGATGACGCTCGGACCGGAAGGCCAGAAACAAGAGGTCGCCGTAAACTCTCAGCTTCTCTTCGCTCGGTGCCTCGATCGGCGGGAGCACCTTGCCGGTGCTGTCGACGAGATCCTTCATGACGCCGCCCTCCGCGACATCTGCCCTGCATCGTCCTGCCCGGCATCGTCCTGCCCGGCATCGCCCTGCTCGTCATCGTCATCCACGGTATCGTCACCCTCGAAGACAAGCTTGCCTTCGCATGGGCGCAGCGACGGCCGGGCGGCCTTGCTGTAGTCTTCGGGCGCGAACAGTTCGGGAAACAACTTGTGCAGTTCGACCCTCACGGCGTCGCCAAGCTCGCGCAGGGCGTATTCGCCGGGGTAAAAGCTCTCGGTCGGCGCGCCTTCAGTGAAAACGATCTCGTGCTGGTCAAACAGGAGGTGGAAGTATTCGACCGGGCTCTGGGTCTCCTCGATCCTGACGGAGCGGTCGTTGACCAGTGCCTTGGCCGGGACCAGAACCTCGTCTGCGCCGAACATCAGCTCGGCGCGCCAGTTCGACAGGGCGATCCGGTGTTGTGGCGAGACGCACAGCTCCCGATACGGCAGATCGCCGCCCAGCGCGCCGGGGGCAATGCGCACAGGCAGCAGCGAGGGATCGGCGGCGAGTTCGTCCGGTGTGAGCTTTCGCGATCCGATCCACCGGACCGGACATGGCCCGTTGTCCTTGGTGAGAACCATGTCGCCGGGTTTGATGTGCTCTACGGGCACCGGACCGGTTTGCGTCTCGATCAACGTTCCCCTTGTGACGCAGATGAGGATTTCGATGAAGATCGTATCGTCGTCCGAATTGCCACCACTGGTGCCCGTGATCGTGAAACTGACGACCTGATCCGAGCCCGAGGCGATGACGGCCGACCTGTTCACCGTGAAGATAAACGTCCCGTCGGTGGTGTTGGTGGTAAGGCTTCCATAGGTCGGGTTGTCCAGCGCGGAGAACGAATACCCGCTTGTCGCGTCCCCCAGATCAGCCCCCGTGAAAATGGAAACAACATTGAAGTTCCCCGAAACGGTCGTGGCGGAAGTGTCGGACAGGTCCAAGGTGAAGGTCCACTGATCGGCCCCCCCAGTCGCGTTGCCGCTCACTTCGCTGATGTTATAGCCCATCGCACCGCCCGACGCGCGTTCTCGCGCTTATCGTTTATGGGCGCAGGGTGCATGCTTGGCCAATATGGCGCAAGCTTTGCCGGCCCGGATGGGAAATCCCGATCGAAACTGTGTTTTCAAAGCAAACCTTGGCGTTGCGTGATCGCTGTCTGCTGCTCCGCTTCGGTATCGGCATTGGGCCGCGGCATCAGGCGCGCGCGGACCACTGGGCTGGCTTTCGGTGAAGATCAGCGCGCCGCGCCGGGTGCAGTTCCCGGGCGGGTGCTGTAACAGGGGGCCCGAGCGAGGAATCAAAAGGGACAACCCATGCCAACCACATCCGCAAAGACCGTGATCATCGAGGAATTCGGCGGCTCCGCCAACATGAAGCTGGTCGACCGCCCCGTCGGCGAACCCGGCCCCGGTCAGGTCCGCATCCGCCACAAGGCCTGCGGTCTGAATTTCATCGATATCTACCAGCGTTCGGGGATCTACCCGCTCGAATTGCCGGCCGCGCTCGGCATGGAAGGCGCTGGCATCATCGAGGCGGTGGGCGAAGGGGTGACCCATCTCAAGGAAGGCGACCGCGCGGCCTATGCCGCGGCCCCTCCCGGCGCCTATTGCGAGGCGCGGGTGATGAACGCCGCACAGGTCTGCCCGCTGCCCGACGGGATCTCCTTCGAGGAAGGTGCCGCGATGATGCTTCAGGGCCTGACGGTCGAGTATCTGTTCCACCGCACCACGCCGCTGTCCAAGGGCGACACGGTGCTGTTTCACGCAGCCGCGGGCGGGGTTGGCCTGATCGCCTGCCAATGGGCGCGATCCGAAGGCATCACCCTGATCGGCACCGCCGGCACCGATGAAAAATGCGCCTTGGCGCTGGAGCATGGCGCAACCCATGTCATCAACTACCGCAAGGAAGATTTCGCGGCCCGCGTGAAGGAGCTGACCGGCGGCAAGGGGGTCGACGTGGTCATGGACGCGGTCGGCAAGGACACGTTCGAAGGCTCGATCGACAGCCTGCGCCCGCTGGGCCTGATGATCACCTTCGGCAACGCCTCGGGCAAGGTGCCCCCGATCGATGTGGGCATGCTGGGCGTCAAGGGCTCGCTGAAGATCACGCGCCCGACGCTGTTCACCCATATCGCCGAGCATGAGACCTGCCAGCAGATGGCAGCGCATCTGTTCGAGAAGGTTCTGTCGGGCGCGGTGAAGATCCGCATCGGCCAGCGCTTCAGGCTTGAGGACGTGGCCGCGGCCCATGACGCGCTCGAGGCGCGCAAGACCACGGGGACCACCATCCTCGAGGTCTGATCGGGCCTCTTCGGGACAACAGGCGGCGCGGGGGCGGTGATACTGCCCCGCGCCGTTTTCTTTTCGGCTTTTCCGTTCTACCGGACGATGTTGAAGGACGGCCCGTACGGGTAGCCGGTGATGTTCTCGTTGCCGTCCTCGGTGATCACGAGAATGTCGTGCTCGCGGTAGCCGCCAGCTCCGGGCTGGCCCTCGGGGATCGTGAGCATCGGCTCCATGGAAATCACCATGCCGGGCTCCAGTACCGTGTCGATATCCTCGCGCAGCTCCAGACCCGCCTCGCGGCCATAGTAATGCGACAGCACCCCGAAGGAATGCCCGTAGCCGAAGCTGCGATATTGCAGCAGGTCGCGCTCGGCGAAGAACGCGTTGATGGCGTGGGTGACCTCGGCACAGGTGGCACCGGGTTTCAGGAGTGAAATCCCCAGCTCATGGGCGCCGACATTGGCGTTCCAGATCGACAGCGACGCGTCGTCCACCTCGCCCACGAAAAGCGTACGCTCGAGCGCGGTGTAATAGCCCGAGATCATCGGGAAGGTGTTGAGCGAGAGGATATCTCCGTGCTCCAGCACGCGGGCCGTCACCGGGTTATGGGCCCCGTCGGTGTTGAGGCCGGACTGGAACCACACCCAGGTGTCGCGGTATTCCGCATCCGGAAAGGATTTCGCGATCTCCAGTTCCATCGCGTCGCGCCCGGCCATGGCCACATCGATCTCGCGCAGGCCCGGCCGGATGGCGTCACGGATCGCGTATCCGCCGACATCGGCCACCCGCGCGCCCTCGCGGATCAGGGCGATCTCGGCGGGGGATTTCTGCATCCGCTGGCGCATCGTGGCGCCGGCCACGTCAAGTTTGCGGGCGGGCTCCAGAAAGGCCTCGAGCTTGTCGGTCTGGCTCAGTGTCAGATGATCGCCCTCCACGCCAATGGCCTTGCCGGGGCCGGTCACCGACAGGATCGCACGCCAGAAATTGTCCCGCTGCCAGTCGGTATAGGTGATGTTGTCGCCATGGGTGCGCCGCCACGGCTGGCCCGCGTCGATCCCCGCAGAGATCGTGACGCTGTCGAGAGGGGTGACGACCAGCGCATAGGGTCGCCCGAACGAACAGTAAAGAAAGCCGGAATAATAGGCGATGTTGTGCATCGAGGTCAGAACGCAGGCCTCGATCCCCGAGCGCTCCATGATCTCGCGCAGCCCCGCGAGCCGCGCGTCATATTCGGCAGCCTCGAATTGCAGCGTGGCGCGTTCGCCATTGTGAAAGCGGAAAAACTCCGGCCGTGCGGTTGTCTGAGTATCGGAATTCGGTGTCATGTGACCTCCCTATCGCGTGCAGAAAGGTCCCGGCGTTCAGGACGGAAGGCGCATGGAAAGGAACGACGCCATCGTTCCGCGCGCGGTGCACACTTGCCGATCGCAGACATTCTGACAAGATGGAATTTTCCAAGGAGGCCGCTGATGACACCCGGTGCCCGCAACCTGATTACCGATATCCCCGGCCTGCGGCTGGGAAATGCGCAGGACAAGGCGCTGAAATCCGGCGTCACGGTGCTGAGCGCGGAGACGCCCTTCACCGCGGGCCTGTCGATCATGGGCGGAGCACCCGGCACGCGCGAGACCGACCTGCTGGCCCCCGACAAGACCGTCGCCGCCGTCGATGCGCTGGTGCTCTCGGGCGGATCGGCCTTCGGGCTTGAGGCCGCCTCCGGCGTCACGAACGCCCTGCGCAAGGCGGGCCGCGGCTTTCAGGCGGGCCCGGTGCGGGTGCCGATCGTGCCGGCCGCGATCCTCTTCGATCTGGCCAATGGTGGCGACAAATCCTGGGAAGCCAACCCCTACCCCGCCCTCGGCGCGCAGGCTCTGGAAAACGCCGCGCAGGACTTCGATCTGGGCTCTGTGGGGGCAGGCACCGGGGCCACAACCGTCAACCTCAAAGGCGGGCTGGGATCCGCCTCCCTTACATTGCCCTCCGGCCTCAGCGTGGGCGCTGTGGTGGCAGTCAATGCACTGGGCAGCGTCACGGTGGGCGAAGGCCCGCAATTCTGGGCCGCACCCTGCGAAATCAACGGGGAATTCGGCGGGCTCGGCATGGCGCCCGCGCCTGACCTCTCGACCCCGCCACCCACCAAGCTCAGCCCCGGCACCGCCACCACGATCGCGATCGTGGCCACCGATGCCGCGCTGGACAAGGCCGGTTGCACCCGCATGGCCACCGCAGCGCAGGACGGGATGGCGCGCGCGATCTGGCCCAGCCACACGCCCATGGACGGCGATCTCGTCTTCGCGGCCGCGACCGGCACACACTCAGCACCCTTGTCGATGGAAGACAGGCTGCTTCTGGGCCACGCCGCCGCACTCTGCCTGAGCCGCGCCATCGCCCGCGCGGTGTTCGAGGCCAAGGCCGAGCCCGGCGACCCGCTGCCCACATGGCAGGACCGCTTCGCCTGACCGCAGGTTCATGTCTCTCTAAATATCCCCGCCGGAGGCTCCCGCCGGCGCAGCTGTGCCTAACCCTCACCCAGAAAGGCGCGCATCAACACACTGTCGGGATCGGCCAGCCCGTCGATCACGTCGAAATGGTGCCGCCCGGGCAGGATCACCTCGCGGCAACCCCACGCCTCGGCCAGCCAGCGGGTCTGGTCGAGAAAGACCGGCCGTTCTTCGGCGCCCACCAGCGCGACGATGCCAACATCGGCCAACGGCTGGCCCAGAACGGGGCTTTCGGCCTCGGCCTCGGCCGCATCGAGCCGCAGATCCCCGTTCATCGTCAGGCCCGGAAACGGGCGTAGATCCGACAGCGCGGAGATGGGCAGGACCCGGCTCAGCCGCGCCGCCACCTCCGGCGGCAAAACCCCCGGCATGGCCATCCGCGCCACCAGATGCCCGCCCGCCGAATGACCGGCCAGAACGACCGGGCCGCTGATCCGCCGGGCCGCAGCGGTGATGGCCTGCGCGATATGGGCGGTGATGTCGCGGATCCGGACCTCGGGGGCCAGAGGATACCCCGCCATCGCCACGGCGTAGCCGCGCGCCAGACCACCGGCGGCAAAATGCGACCAGTCCGATTTGCTGCGCGCCTTCCAGTACCCGCCATGCACGAAAACCATCAGGCCCTTCGAGGGGCCTTGCGGGAAAAACAGGTCATAGCGGGCGCGCGGGTTGGGACCATATGCGAGATCAAGCTCACACGGCGTTGCCTCGCGAAAGGCCGCGGCCTCGGCTTCCCAGCGCGGCGGATATGTCGCCGCTTGCGGGATGAACCCGCCGTTTTCGTAATCGAGATCGCGCTGTGCCTGTGTGCGTTCCATATGTCTCGTTAGCCCCAATCAAAGCCCCGCTGCAAGCGGTCTTCTATCGCGGCACACGCGCCGCGCCTGCGCCAACAAAAAAGGCCCCGGTCGCAAAACCGGGGCCGTCTTTGAATTCACTGAAAACGCAGCTTAGTGCAGCTTGGTGGCCACTTCGCCGATCGCGTCGTCGATCAGCTTGCCCTGATCGGCTTCGGAGGTCTTCGCGGCAACCACCTCGGCGGCAGCGGAGATCGCTGCGGAGACGGCGGTGTCGCGGATTTCCTTGACCGCGGCGGCCTGTGCCGACTCGATCTGCTCGTCCGCGGCCTGCAGGCGGCGTGCGATGGACTCCTTGAGATCCGCTTTCGCCGCGTCGGCAGCGATCTGCGCATCTTTCTTGGCGGTCTCGATGATCCGCTCTGCCTGTTCCGCGACTTCCTTCTGCTTGCGCTCGTAGCTGGCCAGAATGGTCTGGGCTTCTTCGCGCAGCGCCTTGGCCTCGTCGAGCTCGGAGCGGATGGTGTCCGCACGCTTGTCCAGAAGACCGCCGAGCAGGCCCGGAACCTTCAGGTAGACCAGCACGCCGATAAACAGCAGGAACGCGATCAGAACCACGAAATCGGTGTTGCGCAGGGAGAAGAACACGTCTCCTGCGGCAAGGGCCGGTGCCGGTGCGAGGATGCCCAATGCGATGAGTTTCTTCATGGCCTTACCCCTTCAGCTTCGCGTTGACCGCGGCCGTGACGGAGCGTGCGTCGATCTTGCCCGGGGCGACCGCGGCAACGATCTCCTTGGCAATATCGCGCGCAACTTCGGCGGCGCTGTCGGCGGCACTTGCCCGGATCTCTGCGATGACCTTCTCGGACTCGGCAGATTTCGCGGCGATCTCCGCATCGGCGACCGCAATCGCCTTGTCGAGGTCGGCCCTGATCTCGGCGCGGGCGCTTTCGACGATCTCGTTGGCTTCGGCACGGGCATCGATGAGAGCTTTGTTATAAGCCTCTTCCGCCTCGACCGCCTTCTGCTTGAGATCCTCGGCAGCCGCGATGTCGTTTGTAATTGTGCCCTGACGTTCCGCCAGAACGGCACTGATCCGCGGCAGCGCGATACGCGACAGCACGAAGTAGATCACGACAAGCGTGACAACCAACCAGAAGATCTGGTTCGGAAATGTGGAGAAATCCAGCTGCGGCATGCCTACCGCTTCGGGTGCTCCTGTTGGCTCTGTTGCCATGTCGTCCTCCGAAGTACCTAGCTACACCGGACGGAGCGCCAGCGCCCCGCCCGACCGTAAGGATGTCAGAGTCGTCTTAGACGGCAAACATCAGCAGAAGTGCAACGAGGAACGAGAAGATCCCCAGCGCTTCCGCGAACGCAATACCGATGAACATCGTTGCTGTCTGGCCGGCGGCAGCCGACGGGTTGCGCAGAGCGCCAGACAGGAAGTTGCCGACCACGTGGCCCACGCCTACTGCAGCACCGCCCATACCGGTACATGCCAGACCTGCACCTACATAGGCACCCATTTGTACGATATCGCCTTCCATGTCGAATTCTCCTTACGTTGGAATTGGCTAGATTAGAGTTCAGACCTTAGTGGTGCGGATGCAGCGCATCCTTCAGATACACGCAGGTCAGAATTGCGAAAACATAGGCCTGGATGAAGGACACCAGGACTTCGAGCGCGTAGATCGCCGTGATCGCGAGGATCGAGAAGGGCGAGATCGCGAGGACAGCCGCGAAGGCCGCGAAAACTTTGATCACAGCGTGACCGGCCATCATGTTACCGGCCAGACGAATGGAGTGGCTGAGCGGACGCACGAAGTAGGAAATCACCTCGATCAGCGCGAGGATCGGGCGCAGCGCAAGCGGCGCGGAGCTGATCCAGAACAGGCTCAGGAAGCCGATGCCGTGCTTGACGAAACCCAGAATGGTCACGGTCAGGAACACGCCCATGGCCAGCACGGCCGTCACGGCGATATGCGAGGTGGTGGTGAACGCCATCGGCAGCAGGCCGAGGAAGTTCGAGAACACGATGAACATGAACAGCGTCATGATATAGGGGAAATACTTGACCCCGTCCTTGCCGCTCACGTCCTCGACCATCTTGTAGATGAAGCCGTAGGCGAGCTCGGCCACCGACTGGGTGCGGCTCGGCACGATGGCGCGGCGGCTGGTGCCCAGAACCAGAAGGCCGATGATGCACAGCACGCAAAGTGCCATCCAGAGCGTCACGTTGGTGATCGTGAACATGCCCACAGGACCGTCGCCGAGCAGCGGCTTGACGATAAACTGGTCCATCGGGTGAAAAACGAGACCGCCTTCTTCGGCGCCTTTTGCTTCGTCGGCCACTACGCTCAGTCCTTTTTCTTCCTTCGGGCAGCATGCGCCGCCTGATCTTCCCCGACCTCCTTGGCCGTGCGGAGCATCACATTCACCCCTGCGGCCAAGCCGATCATAATAAACAGCACCAGAAAAATCGGCCGTGTGCCGAAGAGCCAGTCCAGCCCCCATCCGATGCCAAAGCCGAGCGCGAGCCCGGCCACAAGTTCAATCACCATCCGCCAGGCGATATGTGCCTGAGAATAATGTTCGTCTGCACGCGCCTCGGGCGCTTGTGTCTCTTTCAGCGCCTTTATCCGGGTGTCGAGCGCCTCGAGACGCTCTTTTTTCGGATCTTCAGGCATTAAAATCGGACCTCAGACTTTTGCCAGCTTGATAGGAAGCGCAGCGTTCAGAGTCAATTGGCCGCAGCCCTGTACGGGAGTGGCATTAAGCATCTGTTTTTATTTATATATTCTCACGATTTCCCGGTGCGGCCAATTCGCCGCACCCGCGGAGCCGCCCAATTGCAAATTCAACCATTTGGTTGACGATACCGCGCGCAGGTCACAAGACAGGAGGATGACTGGCAAGCTCGATCAGGTATTTGCAGCGCTAGGAGACGGTACCCGCCGCCAGATCCTGACCATGCTGCTGGAAGATGACATGGCCGTCACCGACGTGGCCGAGCCGTTCGAGATGTCGCTGGCCGCGGTCTCGAAACATCTCGCGATCCTCAGCCGGGCCGGGCTGATCAGCCAGGAAAAGCGTGGCCGCGTGAAGTGGTGCAAGCTCGAGCCGCAGGCGATGCGCGAGGCCGTGGTCTGGATCGAGAGCTTCGGCCAGCTCGAGGCGCTGAATTTCGACGCGTTCGAGGCGTTTCTTGAGCAGGAGCTGAACGACTAGGCGCGCGCCGGCGGTCCCTCGCGGATCAGCATCAGGAGCGCCACCACGGTCAGGCCGACCCCGCCGATGGTCAGCACGGGCGGCAAGCCGTTGCCCAGCATCAACTCCCACAAGATCACCCAGCTGGGCGTGAGGTAGGTATAGGCCATCACCTTGGCCGAGGGCAGCCGCAGGGTGGCGTATTGCAGCAGCACGAAGGTCAGCGCCGAGGCGCAGAGCGCCACGTAGAGCAGCACGATCCACACCAGCGGCCGCAGACCCAGCCAGTCGGTGGCGCGGATATCGCTCCAGCCCCAGACGGTCAGCACGCACAGGCCCGCCAGCAGCATGCCGAAGGTGAAGACCACCGGCGGCTCACCGCGGTTCAGTTTGCGCACCATGGGCGTGTAGATCGCGTGGGCCACGCAGCCCCAGAAATAGATGAACTCGCCGCGGCCGATCTCGAAACGCGCAAGCGCGGCCAGATCGGCGCGGAAGATCACCCAGAGCGCACCGGCCGCCCCCACCGCGAGGGCCAGCGCCATCCACGGCGTCGTGATCTGGCGCAGCAGCACGTAGCCCGCGACGCCCGACAGGATCGGCGTGAGGGTAAAGACCGCGCTGGCGCTGACCGCGGGGGCGGTTTTCAACCCTTCGAACATGAGCACGAAATAGATCGCGAAGAGCCCGCCCAGCACGAGGTAGCGCCATGGTGCGGCGGCCGCGCTGCGCGGCAGGCCCGTGGTCGCCAGCGCCGCCGCCCCGATCACCAGCGCGGCAATGGCAAACCGCGCCCAGTTGATCGCGGCGGGTGCGATCTCATTGGCCACCATGGTGCCCAGCGAGAACGAGCCCGCCACCAGCACGGAGAAGGCGAGCATCGCCAGATGCCCGCGCGCGGTCTCGCTCACAGGTCGGCCCAGGTCTTGGCTTCCTCTTTCAGGAAGGTGACGAAGGAGTGGACTTTCGCGGTGCGGTGCAGATCCACATGGGTGACGCACCAGAAGGTCGAGAACCATTCGGGATTGGGCTCCATCACCTCGACCATGTCGGCATTGGCGTGGCCGAGATAGCTGGGCAGAAACCCGATCCCGGCCCCGGCCATCACCGCGTCCTGCACCGTGTTGGTGTCGGAGCATTTATAGACGACGTTCTCCTCCGGCACGTTTTCCCCGATCCATTTCATGAAGGGCGCGCGCGGGTTGAGGTTGGAGACGCGGGCGAAGCGGTGGTTCGGGATGTCCTTGATGCCGTTCAGCGGGCCGTGGCGCTCGATATAGGAGCGATGGGCAAAGAGCCCCATCGGCAGCTTGCCCAGCTCCTGCACGATATTGTCGAGGTCATTGCCGGGCGCACCGGCGCGCAGGGCGACATGGGCCTCGCCATATTCCAGCCGGAGCGGACGCAGATCCACGATCAGTTCGGCGCGCACATCGGGGTGGTCGATCTGGTATTTCGTCAGGGTCTTGGCCATCAGGAGCGACATTTGCGGCAGGCAGGTGACGATCAGCTCGCCCGACACCGAGGCCCCGCGGCCACGGATCCGGCCGGCCAGTTGGGTCAGCTGGTCCTCGGTCGCGCTGGCGACCTGCAAGAGATCCTCGCCCGCCTCGGTCGGGGTGTAGCCGCGGGCATGGCGCTGGAAGAGCTTGGCGCCGAGCTTGCCTTCGAGGCTGTCGATATGGCGGATCACGGTGGCGTGGTGGACGCCCAGCGCCTCGGCCGCGCCACTGACCGTGCGCAGCCGTGCAACCTGATAGGCGGTCCGGATCTCATCCCAGTTGTCGATATCCATTTCTGTGCACCTGTTCACAGTCTTTGTTCAGTTACGGCAATTGCGTTTATATTCGCAGGGAATAAATCCTCTGGCAACGAAAACATTATGCAACATTCTGCAAGGACCCCAGACCATGACCCTTCTTCATATCGACAGCTCCGCCCGCCAGACCGGATCCGTAACCCGTGACCTGAGCGCCCGCATCGTGGACCAGCTTTCCCAAGGCGGCACGCCGGTGGTGCGCCGCGACATCTCCGCCGGATTTCCGGTGCTCTCCGAAGCATGGGTCAGCGCCAATTTCACGCCCGCCGATGCGCGTGGCGACGACCAGAAAGCGATCCTCGCGCAGTCCGACGCGCTGGTGGAGGAACTCCGCGCCGCCGACACCATCGTGATCGGCCTGCCGATCTACAACTTTTCCGTGCCCGCCGCGGTCAAGACATGGATCGACCTTGTCGCCCGCGCCGGTCTGACCTTCAAATATACCGAGACCGGCCCGCAAGGCCTTCTGACCGGAAAGCGCGCGATCATCGCGGTCGCCTCGGGCGGCACCAAGGCCGGCTCCGAGATCGACTTTGCCACGACCTATATCCGCCACTTCCTCGGCTTCATCGGCATCACCAATGTGACCTTCGTCTCCGCCGACCAGATGGCGATCGATGCCGATGCGGCGCTGCAGGGCGCAAACCAGCAGATCGAAGCGCTGGCCGCCTGATCGCACGAAAGACCGGACGGACGACCCGATGGGCCGCGCGGCACCTGCCTTCGCGGGGGCGGCGCGGCCACACGGGTCGGACAGAGCAGCTTGACTCGGGGCCGCGCCGCGCTTAAACGCCTCCCAACATCCGGAAGCAGAAGCCTTCCGGTCCCGGGCAGACCCGGGATCGCCCCCCACCAGCGTGTTACGCCCGTGGGGGCGTTTTGCCATTGTCCGTCGGGATCGCCGGGCATTTGTCGTTTGAGCCGTCCGGTCTTACATGAGCGGGCATGAAGAGAGAAAAAGGAGCCGCGGGCCATGTTTGAAAATCTATCCGAACGCCTCTCCGGCGTCTTTGACAGGCTGACCAAGCAGGGCGCCCTCTCCGAGGATGACGTCAAGACCGCGCTGCGCGAAGTGCGTGTGGCGCTGCTGGAGGCCGATGTCTCCCTGCCGGTGGCCCGCGATTTCGTGAAGGCCGTGGCCGAGAAGGCGACCGGGCAGTCGGTTACCAAATCCGTCACCCCCGGCCAGCAGGTCGTCAAGATCGTTCATGACGAGCTGAAACATGTGCTGGCGGGCGACAACGAGACCCCCGGCGAACTCAAAATCGACAACCCGCCCGCGCCGATCCTGATGGTGGGCCTGCAGGGCTCGGGTAAGACGACGACAACCGGCAAGCTGGCCAAACGGCTGACCGAGAAGAACAACAAGCGCGTGCTGATGGCCTCGCTCGACGTGAACCGTCCGGCCGCGATGGAGCAGCTGGCGATCCTCGGCCAGCAGATCGGCGTCGACACGCTGCCGATCGTCAAGGGCGAGCGCCCCGTCGACATTGCCAAGCGCGCCAAGCAGCAGGCCACGCTGGGCGGCTATGATGTCTACATGCTCGACACTGCCGGCCGGTTGCAGATCGACCAGCTGCTGATGCAGGAGGTCGAGGATGTCCGCGACGTGGTCAACCCGCGCGAGACGCTTCTGGTCGTGGACGGGCTGACCGGTCAGGTCGCCGTCGAGGTGGCCGAAGAGTTCGACGGCAAGATCGGCATCTCCGGCGTCGTGCTGACGCGGATGGATGGCGACGGGCGCGGTGGTGCGGCGCTGTCGATGCGCGCGGTCACCGGCAAGCCGATCAAGTTCGTCGGCCTCGGGGAGAAGATGGACGCGCTCGAAACCTTCGAGCCGGATCGTATCGCGGGCCGGATCCTCGGCATGGGCGATATCGTCTCGCTGGTCGAGAAGGCGCAGGAAACCATCGAGGCCGAGCAGGCCGAGCGCATGATGAAGCGGTTCCAGAAAGGTCAGTTCAACATGAACGACCTGCGGATGCAGCTTGACCAGATGCTCAAGATGGGCGGCATGGAAGGCCTGATGGGCATGATGCCGGGCATGAAGAAGATGGCGGGACAGGCCAAGGAGGCCGGTCTCGACGACAAGATGCTCAGACGCCAGATCGCGCTGATCCAGTCCATGACCAAGCGCGAGCGCGCCAACCCGCAACTGCTTCAGGCCTCGCGCAAGAAGCGGATCGCCAAGGGGGCGGGGCTGGAGGTCTCCGACGTCAACAAGCTTCTGAAGATGCAGCGCCAGATGAGCGACATGATGAAGAAGATGGGCAAGGGCGGCATGCTCAAGCAGGCCATGAAGGGGATGTTCGGCAAGGGCGGCATGCCCGATATGAACGATCCCGCCGCGATGGAGGCCGCCGCGAAACAACTGGGCGCCAAGATGCCCGGCGGCATGGGCGGGATGCCCGGTATGCCCGGCATGGGCGGCATGGGCGGCCTGCCCCCCGGCCTCAGCGGTTTCGGGAAGAAGAAATGAGCGCGCCCGTGATGGACACCACCGCGTTGCGCCTGCACCGGAACATTCCGGCGCACGGCCCTGTGCACGGCCCTGTGCACGGCCCTGTGTGCGTCCCGTCCTGCGCGACCATCGACACCCTGCGGCACGCGCCGCGCACAACAGTCTGGGGGCAACATGTCTGAAGCCGTAACCCGCGCTGCGGAAATCCTCAAAGAACACCGCGAGAGCATCGACCGGCTCGACGCGATCCTCGTCTACACGCTGGGCGAGCGCTTCAAGCACACGCAGGCGGTGGGCAAGCTCAAGGCGCAATACGACCTGCCGCCCTCGGACCCCGCGCGCGAAGCCAAGCAGATCGCGCGGCTCGAAGACCTGTCCAAGCGCGCCGATCTCGACCCCGAATTCGCAAAATCCTTCCTGAATTTCATCATTCGGGAAGTCATTCAGAACCACAAGAAGATCAAAGAATAACCGGCCCTGCCGGTCCTGCCATTCAAAGGAGAAACTCACATGGCTATGAAAATTCGTCTCGCCCGTGGCGGCTCGAAGAAACGTCCTTTCTATCGCATCGTGGCTGCCGACAGCCGCATGCCGCGCGACGGCCGTTACGTCGAGAAGCTGGGCACCTACAACCCGCTTCTGCCCAAGGACAGCGAAGACCGCGTCAAGATGAACATGGAGCGTGTCCAGCACTGGCTGGCGCAGGGCGCCCAGCCGACCGACCGGATCTCGCGCATGCTCGAAGCCGCCGGCGTTCTGGAAAAGAAAGAGCGCGCCAACCTTCAGAAGGGCCAGCCTGGCAAGAAAGCGCAGGAGCGCGCTGAAGAGAAAGCCGCGAAAGCTGCTGCTGCTGCGGAAGCCGCTGCCGCTCCGGCTGAAGAGGAAGCGCCTGCGGAAGAGGCTGCTGCTGAAGAAACCGCAGAGTAATCTGCGGCCCCGGCTGGCATGGCACCGCGCGTCTGTGAGACCTTTGGTCCGAACAGGCTGCAGACCGCCCCTTGTGGCGGTTTGCTGCTTGGGTCGGGCATGGGCGCGCGGCGCGCGGGCAGGATGCGGCAGCCCCGATGATCCGGCGCGCGATCACCCTCGTGCTGTGCGCGCTGGCGTTCTGGTCGGGCATCAAGCTTGAACGCAGCCTGACCGGAATACGCTGCGAAAACGCAGGCGGTGTCCCGAATGCGCAGAATATCTGCACAGGAGTGCCCCAGATATGAGCAAAGACCGCATCGTTGTCGGCGCCATTGCCGGGTCCTTCGGGGTGAAGGGAGAGGTGCGGCTGAAGTCCTTCTGCGCCAATCCCGAGGATATCGCCAGCTACAGCCCGCTCTTCGATGAGCAGGGACAGGAATTCCGTGTGAAGATCACGCGGGCGGTCAAGAACGGCTTTGCCGCCCGCCTGTCGGGCATCCGTTTCAAGGACGAGGCCGACGCGCTGCGCGGCACCAAGCTCTATGCCGATCGGGACTTGCTGCCCGCCCTGCCCGATGACGAGTTCTACCATGCCGACCTGATCGGCCTCGAGGTGCTCGATACCGGTGGCACACGTCTGGGCAAGGTCAGCGCCGTGCTCAACCACGGGGCCGGCGATCTGCTGGAAATCCGCGGACCGGGGATCAAGGATGTGGCCCTGCTGCCGTTTACCCGCGAGGCGGTGCCCACGGTCGATCTGGCGGCCGGACGCATCATCGCCGATCCGCCCGAGGGCGTCTTCTAGACAAGGTCTGCCCGCGGCCCCGCGCAAAGGAAAGGGAACGCCGAGATGTCGAAACCGACCCCGCCCAAATCCCATGGCCGCCTGTCGATCAGCGCCTCGCTGCAGCCCCGCGACCTGATGGGGGAGACACCGCGGCTCAAGGGTGCGTGGACGGCCAAGGTCATCACCCTGTTTCCCGAAGCTTTCCCCGGCGTGCTGGGGGCCTCGCTCACCGGCAAGGCGCTGCAGGAAGGGCTGTGGGCGCTGGAGCCGATCGACCTGCGCCCGTTTGGCGAGGGCAAGCACCGCAACGTGGATGACACGCCCGCCGGCGGCGGGGCCGGCATGGTGCTGCGCGCCGATGTGGTGGGCAAGGCGCTCGATATGGCCGCACTTGGCACGCCGTCCGACCGCAGCCGCTGGCCGGTCGTCTATCTCAGCCCGCGCGGGCGGCCTTTCACGCAGTCAAGGGCGGCCCGCTGGGCCAAGGCGGACGGGATCACCATGCTGTGCGGCCGGTTTGAAGGTGTCGACCAGCGGGTGCTCGATGAATACGGCGTCGAGGAGGTCTCGCTGGGGGATTTCGTGCTCACCGGCGGCGAGATCGCGGCACAGGCCATGATCGACGCGACGGTGCGGCTTCTGCCGGAGGTGCTGGGCAACGCGGCCTCGACCGAGGAGGAGAGCTTTTCCGAAGGGCTGCTGGAGCATCCACAATACACGCGGCCGGCCGAGTGGAAGGGCCGCAAGATCCCCGATGTGCTGATGTCGGGCCATCACGGCGAGATCGCCAAATGGCGCAGGGCCATGTCGGAGGCGCTGACGCAAGAGCGCCGTCCCGATCTTTGGGCGGCCGCGGCCGCGAAACCCGGCGAGGAAGACGCGTAATGCCACAAAGAACGACGCCAGATGCGGAGGACGCAACATGACCGGACCAGAAGACAACACCCCGTTCTGCGCGGCCCCGGATCCGAACCCGCACGCGCCGCAATTCGCGATGCCGGCGGGGGCCTGCGACACGCATTTTCACATCTTTCCGCGCGGGCACGAGCACCGCTATGTCCCGGACCGGAGCTACACGCCGCCGCCCTTGGAGATCACCGATTACGACCGTGTCGCGGAGGCTCTGGGCATTGACAGGGCCGTGGTGGTTCAGGCGAGCGTCTATGCCGAGGACAACGCGGCGACGCTTGAGGTGTCAGGCGCGGATCCGGACCGGTTTCGGGCCGTCGTATCGGTCGCGCCCGATGTCAGCGACGCGGAGCTTGAAGCCTACCACGCCGCCGGCGCGCGTGGCATTCGCGTCAATATCGTCGACAGCGGTGGCATGACATTTCCCTCCGTCGAGGACGCGCTGGCGTTTACCGTGCGCATCGCGGATCTTGGCTGGCACATCGAGTTTCTCGCACATGTCGAGACGGTCGAGGATATCGGGGCCCTTCTGGCCCAATCCCGCGTGCCGGTCGTGTTCGGTCATCTCGGCTACACCAACGCGCGAAAAGGCGTCGATGACCCGGGCTTCCAGCGGTTTCTGACGGCGTTCGAAGAGGGCCAGATCTGGGTCAAGCTCACCGGTCCCTACCGGATCAGCACCCACGACAGGCTGCCCTACACGGATATCACGGACATGGCGCAGGCGCTGATTTCCGCCAACCCGTCGCGGCTGCTCTGGGGGTCGGACTGGCCCCATGTGCGCCATGCGGGGGTGATGCCGAATGACGGCGCGCTGCTTGACCAGCTTGGCGAATGGGGATGCGACGCAGGCCTGCGAAAGCAGATCCTCGTCGACAACCCCGCCCGGCTTTACGGCTGGCCGTGAGACAGGCAATCGGGCTGACCTGAGAGCGATCGGGCCCCGACAGCGCACAGGTCCGGCTTGCGAAGATCGCGTTTGATCCAGAACGCGCGGTGAGGCCCCGCAGGGCGCTCACGCGTTGGGATCTGCGTCACCGCTGCACGTGGCCGGGTCGAAATCCGGCTTGGGCAGCGTCGCGAGGGTGCCCAGCCAGTCGGGATGTTTTTCAAAGTAGAACACCACGTCCGGAGACACCGTGATATCCGCCGTTCCCGCAGCCAGCCCCCATGTGGTGCTGTGGTTGCCCGCATAATAGAGCGGGGTTCCGCAGTCCCGGCAAAATCCGCGGGTCGCGATGTCAGAAGATGCGAAGACCGCGGGCGTGCCAGACCATGTGACGCGGTCGCGGGGCACGCTGATGAATGACGGCACCGGTGAGCCCGTCGCCCGCCTGCACATATCGCAAAAGCACAGATTTGCTTTTCCGGGTCCCGCTGACACGCGATACCGCACCGCGCCGCACTGACACCCGCCTGTGAACTCCGGCAAATCCTGCATCACCTCACCTCCGGCTGTCCCCTGGCCACCAGAGAACGGAGGCGCGAACAGGGGGAATATGATCTACCATTGCAGCAGGCTGGGCTTTTGCGCCTCGAACCCCTTCAGGGTCGGGAACAGCGAACGCATCTTGGCGATCTTTTCGAGATCCCCGTCGATCAGCGGCTCGATGCTGCTCCACCAGGTCTTGAAGACCTCGGTCTTCCGGTGCGCCTCAAGCGCGGCTTCGTCGCGAAAGACTTCGTAGAAGTAAAACCGGTTCGGGTCCGCCTCATCCATCATGATATGGAACTCGAACACCCCGGCCTCTTCGCTGATGACGCTTTGGGCTTCGAATATGCTTGCGTCGACAAAGGCTTGCCGGTGCTCGGGTTTGACATTGATCGCGAAAAAGCCCGCAAGCATTGACTCCGACATTCCCTACCCCCATGCGTTCGTTGACGGGCAAACCGCGCAGCGCTGGGTCCCGCCCTCCTCAGAGATCGACATTCCAGATCTATGCTAGGGGCAAAGCGCGCAGTTTCAAAGCGGCATGGTCCGGCCTTGGCGCCCCCCCAAGCAACGCGGGTCCCTCGCGAGTTGACCTAGCCCGCTTTGCGGGGGCCATCTGTTTCATGCCACCCAAGCGCCGCGGACAGGTCCCGCGACATCTGCTTGAGCAGCGCGCCGATCTCTTCGCGCGACGGTTTCGTGAAAATCCGGCTCGATCCCGTGGCGCCGATGGACATGGTCGCGCCGAGGCCGGTTTGTGCCAAGGGGGCCGCGACGGAGCACACGCCCCGTTCGATCTCTTCCACGCATTCGGCGTATCCGCGTTGGCGGATCAGCTCGAACTCCGCGTCCAGATCCTCGGCGCGCGTCAGGGTGAACTCGGTATAGGCCTTGAGCCGGCCCTGAAGGTCGCGGGAGGACATGAGCCCGGGCGAGAAAGCGGCCACCGCCTTGGAGCACGAACAGGCGTGCAGCGGGCGTTTGCCCAGCCCGGGATGCAGGTAGGAGATGCCCGTTTGCGGTGTTTCGACGTGGATGATTTCGACCGCGCGCCCGCGCAGGCGGGACAGGAAGAAGGCCGCGCCGTGTTCGGTTGCGGCCCTTTGGAGCGCGGGCGTGATCAGGTCCAGCATCGCGCGGTCGGAATGGTCGTTGCGGGTGATGCGCTTGAGGCGCGTGCCGAGGGTAAACCGGCCTTGGGTCACGGGCTCCAGAAGGCCAGCCCCGACCAGATCCTGAACCAGCCGGTAGACCGTTGGTTTCGGCAGGTCCGAGTGCTCGCAGATCTCGGCAACCGTGGCCTCGCTCTTCTGACCGACGATTTCGAGGATGAGTGTCAGGCGTTCAAGATGCATGAATTCTCAATTTACGATACGCGGTTTTTCGATATACGATAGAAATCAGTGAATCAAGGGAGGGCTTCGAAGATGGACGGAAGTTGCTGCGGTCCGGGCTATTCAAGCCCGCAGGAGGCGATCAGAGCGCCTCGGGAGAAGCTTTTATACACGATCGCCATCTACACGGGGACGGGCATCCAGAAGCCCGACTACCTTGCCACTGTCGACGCCGATCCCGACAGCCCGACCTATTCCCAGGTGATCCACCGGCTGGAGATGCCGGGGATCGGGGACGAGTTGCACCACATGGGATGGAACGCCTGTTCGTCGTGCCACGATGACAGCTCGATGTCGCGCAAGTACCTGCTGGTGCCGGGCGTGCGCTCGAACAATATCCACGTGGTCGATACCGCCACCGACCCGCGCGCGCCGCGCCTGCACAAGGTGATCGAAGGGGCCGAGATCAAGGCCAAGACCGATCTTTCCGGGCCGCACACGGTGCATTGCCTCGGGTCCGAGATCATCATCTCCTTTCTGGGGGACGCCAAAGGAGAGGCCCCGGGCGGGTATCTGCATCTCAACAAGGATTTCGAGATCGTCGGCCGCTGGGAGGCGTCGATGGGCGATATCCCGTTCGGCTATGATTTCTGGTACCAGCCGCGGCACAACGTGATGGTCAGCTCGGAATGGGCCGCGCCGAACACTTTCATGCCGGGCTTCGACCTCGAAGAGGTGGGGCATCTGAAATATGGCCGCCGCCTGCATCTGTGGGATTTCGAAAAACGCATACCGGTCGAGACCATGTATCTGGGCGAGGACGGGCTGATCCCGCTGGAGGTCAAGTTCCTGCATGATCCCGACAGCACGCACGGTTTCTGCGGTGCGGCCCTCAGTTCGAACGTAATCCATTTCTGGAAGTCCGACGCGGGCAAATGGGAATGGGAAAAGATCATCGATGTCGACAATGAACCGCACCCCGAATGGCCCATTCCGGTGCCCGGTGTGATGTCGGCGATCTTGGTGTCGATGGATGACAAGTACCTTTACCTCAACAACTGGCTGCACGGCGACATGCGCCAGTATGACATCACCGATCCGCACAACCCGCGTCTGACCGGACAGGTCTGGATGGGCGGGCTGCTCGGCCGCGCGCCGGAGGTGAACGGCGTCAAGGTTGCAGGCGGGCCGCAGATGTTCCAGCTGTCGCTGGACGGAAAGCGGCTTTACGTCACCACCTCGCTGTTTTCGACATGGGACAACCAGTTCTACCCCGAGATCCGGACGCAGGGCGGTGTCATGGTGATGATCGATTGCGACGTCGAGAATGGCGGCATGAAGATCAACGAGGATTTCATCGTCGACTTCGGCAAGGAGCCGAACGGGCCCAGCCGCTGCCACGAGACCCGCTATCCCGGCGGAGATTGCACGAGCGATATCTGGCTGTGACCGGCACCCGCACCATAACCATCGCCAATCGTGGCGGCGCAGTGCACAGGGTCGCCTCCCACCGCCCCTTGCTGGACACGTTGCGCGAACAGGGCGTCGACCTGCCCTATGGCTGCAAATACGGCGGCTGCATCACCTGCGCGGCCAAGTTGACCGACGGCGCGGTCGACCAGCGCCGGCAAGTCGCACTGAACAACCGCCAGATTGCCAACGGCTACGTGTTGCTCTGCGTGGCAAGACCGGTCTCCGACTGCACGCTGGAGATCGGTGTCGAGAGCCACGACAAACTCTACCGAAACCCATTCCTCGATCCGCTTGAGCCCCATGAGCTGAAAGCGGACATCGCCACACCGAAGGAGAGCTAGATGCCCGAGGCGGAAATCAACCATCGCTACGACTATGATCAGGCGTATCTGTCCGAGATCCTGCGGTCGGTGAAAACCATTGCCATGGTCGGTGCCAGCGCGGACAAGACCAAGTTCAGCTACGGGGTGCTGCGAGTCCTGCACGAGACCGGCTACGACATGATCCCGGTCAATCCCAACCCGAACGTGACCGAAATTCGGGGGATTCCCGTCTATCATTCCTTGCAGGAGATCGATCGTCCGGTCGACATGGTCGAGGTCTTCCGGCCCAAGGAAGAACTCTATGCCATGGCCGAACAGGCCATCGAGATCGGCGCCAAGGTGCTGTGGGGGCAGATCGGCGTCTACGACGACCGCGCGGCAAAACTGGCCGAGGCTGCGGGGCTGAAGGTCGTCATGGACCGGTGCCCCAAGATCGAGCTCTTCCGCCCCTTCTGGAAACCCCGCCTCGACCTCGCGATATGACCACCACTTCGGGGCTCTGAGAGGTCATCCGCGCGCTCAGGTCGTGCGCGCGGCTGCTCTGCGGACAAAACGGCCTTCAGCCCAGTTGCCGCGGAAACTCTTGCGACTGTTACTTATTGGGCCGCCGCCTTGCCCAGCGGATGGTTTTCCAAAGCCCCCCGCCAATCAGAAGAACCGAACCAGCCGTCATAACCTTTGCGGCAACACCCTTATGAAAGACCCATTTCGCGTGCAGCTCAGGTGTTGGGTCCGGATAGGGCAGACCGGCGAATGACAAATCATGGGCGAACCCCAAAAGGATCAAAGCCACACCGGACACCATCAAAAGGTCTGAGGGGCGAAATCGCATAGAAATTCCATATCACCTCGCAGGAAGTCGCCCAAGGTTCGTTCGTTGACGCCGCGTTGAATGGGGCGCGAAGGTGCCGTTTCATGCCGGGTGAGACGGCTTGACGGCGTTGTGAAATCCGCTGACCTCCTGCGCGAAAGCCTGTAGGCTTTGGAGGCACGACGCTTAGAGGAGGACAGAGGTGGCGCAAGTCGAAGTGGTCCGAACTCCGGATGCGTGCTTCGCAGACCTGCCGGATTTCCCGTGGAAGCCAAGATACACCGACGATCTGGCGGGGTATGAGGGGCTGCGAATGGCCCGCATTGACGAGGGCCCCGGCGATGCCGAGCACGTCTTCCTCTGCCTGCATGGGCAGCCGGCGTGGAGTTTTCTTTACCGCCACATGATCCCCGAGTTTTTGCGGGTCGGCGGACGTGTCGTGGCACCGGATCTTTTCGGGTTCGGGCGATCTGACAAGCCCGTCGACGATGACGTGTATCGTTTCACGTTTCACCGCCAGAGCCTTGTGGCGCTCATCGAGGCGCTCGACCTTCAAAACATCACGCTGGTTGTACAGGATTGGGGCGGCATCCTCGGGCTGACGATCCCGCCGGACATGCCTGACCGGTTCAACAGGGTGCTGGTCATGGACACTGTTCTGGGCCTCGGGGGCGGCACGACGGAAGGTTTCGAGGCGTGGCGCGCCTTCCACGGCGAACACCCGGATTACGACATGGCGGCCCTTTTCCAGAAATATGTGCCGGGAATGAGCGACGCGGTCGCCGCGGCATATGCCGCGCCGTTTCCCGATGCCCGTTATCGCGCCGGGGCGCGGCGCTTTCCGTTCCTCGTCATGACCAAACCCGACATGGAGGGGGTGGATGTCTCTCGCCGGGCCGCAGACTGGTGGGCGTCTGAGTGGCAGGGCGACGATTTCATGGCTGTTGGTGAGCAGGACGCGTTGATCCCGCCGTGGCTCATGAAACGGATGCACGGCATCCTTGGTTTGAAGCGACCTGCCATGATGCTGCCCACCGCCGGACATTTCGTGCAGGAAACCCACGGTGCAGACGTGGCGCGCGCCGCCTTGACCGCGTGGAACGCCGGCTGATCGCCATCCCGTCGGGGCACGACGCGTCATCCGCAGGCATCGCGTAGCCAGGTGGCGCAGGATTACCCGCCCAGCAGGGTTGCAACCTCGTGGCGGTAGGTTTCGGCCTCTGCGGCCATCCAGTTCCGGAAGTCGTTTTGTGTTTTGGAGCGCGCGCGGCCCCGCAGCGAGACCAGACGGTAAGAAAATTCTGTCCGCGTCGCGGACCCGCCGCCAAACGGCATGATCATCGAGCCGTCGGCAAGCGAGGGGAACGTCTCGACCATTCCGCACAGGACGATCCCCAGACCTTCCTTGGCCGCCCTCAACCCGGAACTGAGGCGCGGAAATTCGGGAATTGTCGGTCGGTCCTCATAGGCGACCCCGCACCTGTCGCTCCAGCTTTTCCAGTTTAACCATCCCGGATCGGAGGTCTCGTCTTTGACGTGAATAACCGGAACGCCGTCAAGGGAACGGGTCTGCTCCGAGAGGTTGTATCTGGCCGCGAACTCCGGCGTACAGGTCGGCACCACACAGCCGCCGAACAGAAAGACGCTCTCCAGTGACGCGTCAGGCTCCGGGCCGAAACGGATAACGAAATCGAACTCCTCAGACTGCAGATCGACCAGACGGTGCCCGGTGTCGATCCGCAGATCGAACTGGTCGCACAATGCGTAGAACTTCGACAGGCGCGGGGTCAGCCAGTATTCCCCGATGGCCAAGCTTGTGGAGATTGAAAGCCGGTCGTCCGAGGGGGCCCGTTGCAGCTCTGCCAGAACGGTGCTGATCGATCCGAAGCTTGAGGTCAGCTCTGCCGCGACGCCAAGGGCGGCTTCGGTCGGCAGCGCTCCGGAGGGTTTGCGCACAAACAACTGGCGGCCCACATATTCTTCAAGCCCGCGAATCTGTTGTCCCACGGCTGCCGTGGTGACACCAAGCTCGTCCGAGGCCGCGCGAAAGCTCCCGGTCCTTAAGGCCGCTTCCAGTGCGCGCAAGGCGTTGAGATGCGAGGTCTTCATCTGCCTTATCTAAAGTTTAGCTTTATACCCACAAAGAACAAATGACCTGACATCGCGCTAAAATCAATTGAAAATAACTGTGCAGTCGATGGACGTGCTTCTTGGACAAAAGGATTTCCACACACCTTTTGCGCCCTTCCGGCGTGAAGGTCCGGTCTGAGTTTTGCCCCGCCTTCGTCGCCGCACGGCTGGTGTGCCGTCCCAAAAGCACCGTGGGTTCAATTTCAAAAGGGAGTAACTTCCATGGGACATCATTTGAGACTGACAGGACTGAACGCGGTTGGCGCGGCCGTCGCGATACTCGCAGCAAGCGGGTTGGCAAGTGCGGCATTTGCCGAGACAAAGGCCGAAAAGATCGCAAGAGCGATGTCAGCGGCCCCCTCCGACATCAGCGCAAACGCCACCATCATGGACGTGGACGGGACAATTCTCAGGGAAGGCAGCAACGCGTGGGTCTGCCTGCCGGGCGTCGGGCTCATCCCGGGCGACAAACACCCGATGTGCAATGATCCGGTGTGGATGAAGTGGATGGCCGCTGTCGCGTCCGGGTCGGAGTTCTCCACCGATGTCGTGGGCGTGTCCTACATGCTTCAGGGCGACGCAATGGTGAACAACGACAATCCCATGGCGACCGACCCGAATGATGGCGGCGTCTGGGTGCAGGACGGGCCGCATTTGATGATGCTGTTTCCCAGCAAGGATCTGGTTGCGAACCTGCCACGCGACCCCTTTGTGGGCGGCGCTTATGTCATGTGGGGCGACACCCCGTTGTGGCACGTCATGGTTCCGGTCGAAGCCAAGGAACGCGCCAAATGATCTGCAGCAGCACAGGAAGGAGGACATGATGTCGGTTGAACATATCCAGAAGTCCGTGAGTGGCGTTATCGCCTACTTGAAGGAAAACCCGAAGGACGCGCTCAGCACCAGCCCGCCCATCACCGCGGTCATGGAGAAGGGTCTGCGGTGCCGCGCCACGGGAGACAATGGGCAGTCCGTCGTGACCGACATGCCCCAAGCCGTGGGCGGGGGAGGCTCTGCCCCGTCCCCGGGCTGGCTGTCTCGCGCCGCGCTTGCAACCTGTGATGCCACCAGGATTGCACTGCGGGCCGCCGAGTTGGGGATCGAACTGGACACGCTCGAGGTTACGACAGACAGCGTCGACGACGACCGGGGCCTGTTCGGGTTGGACAAATCGGTGCGCGCGGGTTCCCTGAGCATCCGCACCAGGGTAACCATTGGCGCCAAGGGCGTGAGCGACAAGACCCTGTGGGAGATTGTCGATTACGCAGTGACCCATTCACCTGTCGCGGACGGATGCCGGCGCGAGACGCCGTCCACGCTTGAAGTGACGATCGCCTGAAGCGGTGAAAGCAAAGAGTACGGTTTCATGAATGACAGAACGCATCGCAACGAAGGCGGCTGTACCTGCGGTCATGTGCGCTATCAGGTGGTGACGGAGCCCCTGATCGTACATGGCTGTCACTGCCGCGGCTGCCAGAAGAACTCCGGTTCTGCCTTTGCGATTAACGCCTTGTTCGAGGCCGATCGCGTCGAACTCCTGTCGGGGACGGTCGAGGACATCACGGTCCCCACGCCGAGCGGCACCGGTCAGGACATCACCCGCTGCGCAAAATGCAGGGTTGCGGTATGGAGCAACTACAACATGGGAGGCCTGCGGAAGAACATTCGCTTCATCCGAGTCGGCACGCTGGATGACCCTGACCAATTCCCGCCGGACGTGCATATCTACGCGGCCTCGAAACAGCCTTGGGTCATCCTGCCGAAGCGAGACAGAAGGTTTGAGGCGTTCTACCGTTTTGCAGAGACGTGGTCGCCCGCGAGCCTGAAGCGTCTCGCGAAGATCGAAGAGCGCGCCGGCATCAAGATCTCCTGAGGAAGCGTGCGTGTGACGACGGATGCGGGCTCCGAGCCGTCATCTGCGCGCTCAGATCGTGCGAATGAGCGGTCTGCGGACGAAGGGTGAATGCGCCGCGGCTGCGCCGATGTGGGCTGTCTTGCACATGTCAGTTAGTGCGTGACGTTGTCATTCCTGTTTGAGCGGCACATTTGCCTCTGCGAGCGCGGTTTCGGCGTTCTCCTGCATCCTCGACAGCATTGAGAACGCGCGGTCTTGTTCTTCTGGCGAAAACCCCTCGAAGAGCGTGGCATTGATCCGTTGATGGAAATCGGAAAGATGCCGTAGCTCATCGCCCTTGTCAGTGAGGATGACGACGATGGCTCGGCCATCTTTTTGGTGTTTTCGGCGCGCCACCAATCCCCGGTCGACCATGCGATCCACGATGCGAGACATAGCGGGAAGCCCATTGCCAACCAGATCGGCCAAGGCGCTCAGCGTGACTTCCTCGTCTTGCCAAAGGCACGACAAGACAACCCATTGGGGCAATGAAAGTTCGTAAGGGTCAAGCAATTGCTGGCAAAGTGCATTCATGCGCCCCGTCGTGAAATTCAACGCGCGCCCGATAGACCGTGGTGGAGGACACATATTGCTTGCCATGTAAATTAAAACCCGCCTATGATTTACATGTAAATTAAATGGCGTGTCGATCATTCTGATGCAACAGAAATCAGCGACCGGCGGTTGCCGAAATCATTCAGGAAGGAAATCCCGATGACGAAAAAGGTTCTCATGGTCGGCTGGCATCCCACTGTAGTGGATTATTCCAAATATCCCGGTCTGGACGCTGACAAGCTTGAAGCCGCTCTGCGCGCAGATGAAAAGAAACTGAACGATCTGGGCTATGACGCCTCCATCGGGTTCATTTTCAGCGGCGAGACAGCCATCGAGCAACTTGAGCAATCGCTGAAAGAGACCGCCTATGATGTCGTGATGATCGGCGCCGGCGTTCGCAAGGATGACGACCATTTCCTGATCTTCGAGAAGCTGGTGAATGTCATCCATGAGCACGCCCCCAAGGCGCGCATCGCCTTCAACACAGGACCAACGGACTCCGACGCGGCGATCCAACGTTGGGCATGAACAAACACGGATCATGGCGCATCCTGCATAAAGCAACGCAGGCCAGTTCGGCGTCTATGGCGACCGCGCGGCCAGACTGGCCGAGGATGCGGGGCTGAAGGTCGTCATGGACCGGCGCCGCGCCAAGATAGAGCTCTATCGCCTCTTCTGCCCCCCCCCCGCCTCGACCTCGCGATATGACGAGGCGCCGGGTTCTGGGATCTGATCCGCGCGCTCAGATCGTGCGCCCGACCGCTTTGGAAGCGGCGGCCTGTGGGACGAAGTTGCCGATCTAAGGGAGACATGGGTTCACTATGTTATTGTACAACTGCCACAACACCTTCAGTTTCTCACGCGGCAACGGCTAGAAACCTTATCTGTGATAGGCCGTTTTGATGTATCGAAATGCGCCCTTTTGCATCCTCGGAGAAGACCGGTCGAACCGTAACTGGCTCGCCCTGCCACGTAAGCCTTAGGTTCTTTCTTTTAACATCAGCTTCAAAGTCCCTTATCTTCTGTCCATTCGGAGAGGTAGCAGGCTCCGCAATGGCTCCAGTGTGCACTATATTGTTCCGAAGAAGCCGCATCACGTCCCGACATCTCACCAGTTCAGGATAAGATAAAAAAGCGGGCGAAGTGTTCCAGAATTCCTCGGAGCTGGCGACGTCGTTTATGTAGATGTATATCGAGACGAGGTAGAGACGCGCCAGATGTTGCTGCCAATATGTAAGATATCCCTCTGATCCACCACCGACGCTGTACTCCCGACCTGGACTGGAGCTCAGTAGTATCTCTAGCTCAAAAATGTGAGAAACATGGCACTCACTGCTTTCTGAGAAGAGCGTCTAAGAGAACCTCTCTGGCTGCATCTAACTGATTGGAAACACACACCATAATAGACACTCACCCAAATCGTAGCAATTTGCTCCAAGGGTTACTCTGGCCATTCGTTATTCGCAGTCCGGGTCGCCATGTAGTAAATGACACGGGCAGGAACCCTGATACCGTCCCCGGTGGCAAAGGCGCCATAGCCGTCGATCATGCGCGCCGCGATGGATTCCAATATGGCGTTCTGGGCATCTGGGTGGCCAAACCTGGAGGTAGCCCCGCGAAAGGGGCCTATTGCGAGCATCATCGCCGTAATGTCCGCCGCGGCACAGATCGGGGTCAGATGGGTATCGACTTCCTCGGCGGATACCTCTGCAAAACCAGCTTCAGACAACAGGTTCGTTACCATCCCGATATTGGCGAAGGCCATCGGTCCGGGCGCTGACGGGTCGGGTTTGGGCATCTCCGGCAGGGCCTCAGCCATAGCCCGCCCGGGAACCGAGAACCAAGGATTGTGCTGCGGACCGGCCCAGGTGACAAACACCATCCGACCACCCGCGGAAAGCGCCCTGCCTATGTTTGCGAAGGCCGACTTCGGCTCATCAAAAAACATGGTCCCGAAGAGGGAGACGACAGCGTCGCAGTCCGCCCCGGAGAAGTCATGGTGCTGGGCGTCGCCCTGAACCGGCTCCACGTGACCCCGTCCGCGCGCACGTTCAGTGACACGGGACACAAAGGCCTCGGCAATATCGAATGCGATCACGCGCCCATCGGGACCAACCTGATCGGCGGCATCGAGGGACAGGGCGCCGGAGCCGCAACCAATATCGAGAACCCTCTCGCCGACCTTCAGTGCCGCGCGGTCAAGCAATCCGTCCCTTACGGGGCTATGCGCCTTTTCGATCGGCTCTTCATGGTCGATCCACGGATGCGCAAGAGCGTTCCAGTCCATCTAGCCTACTCCCCACGCATCCCGTCTTGGGTTACGGTGCAGGAAATCTAACCAACAAGCAATCATCGCGTTCCGGACTGCAAAGACAGGCCCGAAGCTGCCGCACCGTGAAGGGCGGGACACCAGCCACGCAAGGCGGGCAGTCGTCACGGCCTCTGATCGGCGCTTGCCTCCACGCAGTCATAAGGCGCGCCATCGGGCATCTTGCAGAGCCGCTCGAGAAAATCCGGGGCAATGCGCTGGTACTGCGGCAGTGCTTTTGTTTCGTCCTGACGGTCCAGATAGGAGCTGCAGGAGGCGCGATAGTAGTTCTCCCTCCGCTCGGGCGAGGCGTACCACTGTTTGAACGCGGCACTGGTCGCGAGGCGGGATTCGCGGTTTTGCGCGAGGTCTGCCGCATAGGCGGCGGCGATGTCCTTCTGGGTCTCCCACTGCGCGAGGGCGTCCCAGATCGCCGGCCTCCCCTCTTGTTTCAACGCGTTGGCAATGAACAGGCTGATGGCGCTGGCATCCGCTTCGAGCGCCAGCGTGGCGCGGGCGTTCTCGGACATGGCGAGGCTGTCGCCCGGGCAGATGCCCGACACGAACTGCTGCAGGTGGCGCAGTTCGTGGAGCAGGATCCCCGCCTGCAAGGCCCGCGGCAGGTCGGTTTTGAGAATGATGCTGTTATCCTCGGGGCTGAAATAGCCGAGCGCGTCCCGAAGGCTGCTGGAAAAGCAAATCTCGGTGCTCTGGCTGTCGATCAGGTCACGATAGACGGGGAATTTCCGGAAGACCGGCTGCATCAGATCGCTCAAGGCCTGAAACGAGGCCTGCAGATCGGGCGCGAGATCCTGCGCCTCGGTCTGGCACGGCAGCTTGTCTTGTTGCGCCGAAGCGGTGCCGCAGAGCCCGATCACGGCCATCAAGACGATGAGGGTGCGATGTATCATGCGCTTTGGACGGCTCGGGCTTTCAGGCTGCTGCAAGGGGAACAGGGATATCGTGGCCTGCAGCCTATCAGAGACCGGCGTTCATGCAATTGAGGAACGCGGGGGACGTGGCCGGAAATGGGCGGGGAAGAGAAACCGGGGCCCAGAGAGGGGGTGGAGAGTGTGATGCGGGGCAACTCGTGAGCAGCCCCGCTCAAGATGAGGATCGCGGCGTGCGGGACCCTCTGTATGTGCATTCAGACCATTGCGGCGATGAGCGCGGGCGCGCCCAGCAATCCACCAATGATCAGGGCAAGGGAAACACCAAGTCCTTTGAACATTTTCGTTATCGCTCCTGCGTAAGATTGGGTAATCGGCGCGTACTTAGATGTGTGAGCGGGGGTTTGAATGCGACCCCTCGCCACACCGTCCGACAAAGTGACGAGACCTGCGGATCATGGCGGCGGCGCGGGGGCCAAGACGGCCGCGGACATGTCTGCAAGAGGTCTTCACAGCGCCGGATCAGGGGCGGGCGGGGCCGGTTGCGCCACGGAGGCATTGCCGAAACTTCCGCGACGGTGCAGCATCCTTGCGCCGGATCCTTTTCGAGGTCATTCCACCGCCATGCGTCCTGATACTGCCGCGCCGATCAACAGGCCCCTTGACCCTGCCCCTTGGCAGAGGCCGCGGTTCAACGCCATCCCCGGAACCGAAGCCGTGGACGCCGGGGACTGGCTGCAGGTCAGCGACACCTATGCCGGGCAGATGCGGGAGCGGTTGCGCCTGATGGCGCACAGGCCCGACGCGGTGATTGGCAGAACAGACGGCTCGGACCCCGCCATTGCGGAACTTTTCGCCCACACGCTGGAGCGCCTGCGCCGGCATCCCGCTTATGTCGTTGGCACAGATCAGGTAACCTGCCCCGACGGGCGTGAGGTGCGACTGGGCGATCCTCTGACGACCCTGACGCAGCTGGTGCAGGAAGATATCTGCGTGATGGAGCGCCGCGGCGATGAATATGTCCTGACCGCAGCCACCCTGTGCTTCCCGTCCGGCTGGACGCTGGCGGAAAAGCTCGGCCGGCCTATGACACGGATCCACCGCCCGGTCACGACCTATGATGCGACGGCTGCGAAACGGGTCGGACGGCTTTTCGAGGGATTGCAGGTGGCGCGCCCGATCCTGCGCTGGAACGGCAACTTCAAAGCCGAGGCACGGCTGTTCGCCCCCGAGACCGAGGCCGACCACCACCGCCCGCGCCCGCCGCAGGAGCCGCTCTATTACCGCTCCGAGCGGCAATGCCTCCTGCGCCTGCCCCAAACACGGGCCATCATCTTTTCGATCCACACCTATAACTGGCGTCTCGCGGACCTGCCCATCCCGCCGCCCGCGCCCGAAGCGTGACCCGCGAGATCACGCAGCAAGCGGCGTGCACGGGTCCGGCACCGGTTTTGCCGATACCGTGAAAACCGGTTAAGCTCGGGCGGTAGACGCGGACCGCGCTGGAGAGATCATCAAGATGAACATTCGTCCGTTAGACGTCTTGGAGAACACGGCGGAACTGAGGGCGCTCGTGCGGGCCTATCTCGACCACGAGATCCGCCAGTTGCGGGCGATCTCCGGCATGGACCTCGACACCGATGAACTGGTTGCGAACACGTTCGACCACATCGAGGCGTATCTTCCCCCGGAGGGCGCGCTGCATCTGGCCCTCGGCGAAGAGGACCGGATGATCGGATGTGTGTTCCTCAAAATGATCGGCGCGGATGCCTGCGAGATCAAGCGGCTCTATGTGACGCCGGACGCGCGCGGGTCGGGCCTTGGCCGGGCGCTGATGGAGAGCATCCTGACGGAGGCGCAGCGTCTGGGGGCCAAGCGCGTCCTGCTGGATACGGGCGTTTACGACAAGGCGGCGCAGGCGCTTTACCGCAAGCTGGGCTTTCGCGAGATCGACTATTATCCCGAAGGCGAAAACGATCCGGAAATGCGACCCTATCTGGTCTATATGGAGCTCGTTTTCTAAGGGGGCGCGTGGCGTCCGCTCCGGGTCGTTCTGCCAGCACGCGCCGGGGCCTGGGCGGCAGGTCACACCGGCACGGGAAAACCCTTACCCGCCCGGGGTTTCGCGCCGAAAGCCACTTGATCCGCAGGGCGATCCCCCCTATACCCCGGCAATCTGGAATCAGATGACTGACCAGAGCCTTGATATCCGACGATCTCCTGCGCTTTCTTCGGCGCGACAGACGGGGGCAAGGCACTGGCGAAAAGCAATGACGACCTGACCTCTGGCGGGCGCTCCCGAATGGGACGAAAGCGGACCCGGAAGAAGACCGAGAGCTCTGAGGACGCGAGAAACATTCACCGGGCAAACCGGGATCATATGAAGGAGCGCGTCAGATGGACCTGATCGCACAGATTGAGGCGGAACAAGTTGCCGCCCTCGGGAAAGACATTCCCGATTTCAAAGCGGGTGACACCATCCGCGTCGGTTACAAGGTGACCGAAGGCACACGCACCCGTGTGCAGAACTACGAAGGCGTCTGCATTGCACGCAAGAACGGCTCCGGCATCGCCGGCTCGTTCACTGTGCGCAAGATTTCCTTCGGTGAAGGCGTGGAGCGTGTGTTCCCCCTGCATTCGACGAATATCGACAGCATCACCGTTGTCCGCCGCGGCCGCGTCCGCCGCGCGAAACTGTATTACCTGCGCTCGCGTCGTGGTAAGTCGGCTCGTATTGCCGAGGTCACGAACTACAAGCCCAAAGCCGGCGCTGAAGCGTAAGGAGACCCGGATATGAAAAAAGATACCCATCCCGACTATCACATCATCGACGTCAAGATGACCAACGGTGACGTCGTTCAGATGAAATCCACATGGGGCAAGGAGGGCGACACGCTCGCTCTCGACATCGACCCTTCGGCACACCCGGCATGGACCGGCGGCAGCCAGCGTCTGATGGACACCGGTGGCCGTGTTTCCAAGTTCAAGAACAAGTACGAAGGCCTCGGCTTCTAAGCCTGACCGCTTTCGTGAAAAATCCAAGAACGCCGCCTTTCGGGGCGGCGTTTTCTTTTGCCAACGGGCCGCCCCGGCGGGGCGTCTGTGGAGAATCCGACGCAGGGCTTTCAATTATCCACCTTGATCGAAACTCATCCTTTCCCTAGCTGATACACCTACATATAGTGGCGTCACGTCTGAGAGACGCAGCTTCGGGACAGGATCGGATTGAGGCATGGCCGCGCATATTATCGTTTTTGGCAATGAAAAAGGCGGATCGGGGAAATCCACGAACTGCATGCATGTCATGACCGCGCTGGCGCGCATGGGCTTTAGGGTCGGCGCGCTGGATCTCGACCTGCGGCAGCGCAGTTTCACGCGCTATTGCGAAAACCGCAAACGCTATGCGGAACGCACGGGGCTGGATCTGCCGACAGCCACGATGGTGGAGCTGCCCGAGGTGGACAGCGCGTCGCTGGCACCGGGCGAGAACATCTATGACCGCCGCCTGTCGGTCGCCGTGGCCAGCATGGACAACGCGTTCGACTTCATCCTGATCGACTGCCCCGGCTCCCACACGCGGTTGAGCCAGGTCGCGCATTCGCTGGCCGATACGCTGGTCACGCCGCTCAATGACAGTTTCATCGATTTCGACCTGCTGGCGCGCATCGATCCGGACACGCAGGAGATCAAGGGGCCGTCCGTCTACTCGCAGATGGTCTGGCAGGCCCGCCAGTTGCGCGCGCAGGCCGGATTGAGACCGATCGACTGGGTCGTGGTCCGCAACCGCGTCGGCACCCAGCGCATGCACAACAAGAAGAAAATCACCGACGCCGTCGCCGCGCTGTCGAAGCGGATCGGGTTCCGGGTGGCACCGGGCTTCTCGGAGCGGGTGATTTTCCGCGAGCTTTTCCCGCGCGGGCTGACGCTGCTGGACCTTGGCGATATCGGGATCACGAACCTGAACATCTCGAACATTGGCGCGCGCAACGAGATCCGCGAGCTGATGAAGGCGCTGAAGCTGCCGAACGTGAAGATCGAATTCTAAAGCCGCTTACGGGTTGGACATCGCCTGCTGGCGCTGACGCAGGGCGGCAAGGTTGTTCTTGAACCTCTGGCTTTCCGCTTCGCTGTCAGCGGGCTCTACCCGAAGAACGCCGCGCATGCTTTCCGGCAGGGATTGCGGGTCCAGAAGCGCGTTGTCCTGACGCCACTCCATGAGCGCGATCTGCATCTCGATCGGATTGATATGGCCCGCGAAAATGCCGGCTCCGGTCATGCCAGCAACCGCAACCATGAAACCAAGCCAGAACACCCGGAGTTTATCGAAAAGAAAGCGTAACGCGGACATCCCATTCATCCCAGACAAAGCAACAGGGCCTCTAAAAAGCCGCTCAATCTGTCAGAAAATTGGCCAAGCTGTGCCGATCCGGAGGAAATCGGCCCGCGCAAGACGCAAAACGGGCGCCCGCAGACCCCTGCGCGCGCCCGTTTGTGTATCTGTTTTCAATCCGCGGCGTAGGGCAGATCTGTCCTATGCCGCAAGCTGTGCGTTGTTCAGCAGACGGGTGTCGACGATGTCCACCGTCTCGTCCACATACGCGTTCGGCATCCCGAGCGCATCGCCGATGAGCTTGACGACGAGATCAACCCGTTCGACATGCTCCGAGCCCCCGTCGATGGCGCGCGCCACCGAGGACGGCTTGAGCAGGTTTTCGGCTGCGGCGGCGTATTTCTCGAACGGAACCTGATCGGCGCCGTCGGCCCCGAGCTTGCGGGCAATCGCGTCGACATGGGCATAGATCTCGCGGGACTGCTCCAGATCGCCATGCACGGCTTCCTTGATCGTGCGCACGCCGTCTTTCTGGACACAGCGGTAGTTGCCGGTCAGAAGCATGCTCCACTTGGCGAGCGGCACGAAGAGAGAGTCGTAGACCCGCAGCTTCACCGGCACGTCATTGCCCTCCAGCGTCACGGCGGCGATGTCGTCCTGCATCCGGGTCAGCATTTCATTATGCGCCGGGTCGGAGAAGGCGGCCGCCTTGAAGTTGGTCGGCAGGCCCACGAAAAGGACATTGGCCTTCTCGTCCGGCAGGCGGAAAGCCTGCGGGTCGGGGCTGCACAGCGTCACCAGCTCGGGATCAAACGCGTCCCAGACCTCGGGGCAGGAGAAGGCGCCAGCCAGACGCGAGCCATCCAGCCCCTTGATCCGCTTGAGATAGGGAAGCGGCGGCATGTTCATGATCGACAGGCACGGGATGCGGGCCTCGGCGATGGATTGCATCAGGGTGCGGATGTCGCCGGAGCCATACTGCGGCTCCTGCATGGCCAGCGCGACCATGTCGTACTGGGTGACGTCGACCGCATCGGGCGGCATGGCATCCAGCGTTCCGGGCTGGTCGCCGGAGAGGATGACGCGATGCTCGTCTTCGCCGCGCAACTTGATGCGGACATCGGTGCCTTCGGAATTGATCAGGTCTGCGGTCGATGCGCGACACACGAGCGTTACGTCGTGACCGGCCATCAGCAATTTGGTGCCCAGAAGAGACCCGTAGGAGGCTCCGAGGATGAGAACTTTATACGCCATTTCATTTTCCTTCCGTTGAAGTTCTGCGCACCTTGCCTGCCGCGACTCGCCTGCGCCTTCCACGAAATATAATTACGTATTCTTGTTAATCTACGTAATTCGGGTAAATGTGTCATTTGTGTCGTCAACACTTGAGTAATAGTGTAATGTTGTAAATTATCGGCGATCGCGCAGAGGAGCAGGTAAAGATGAGCAAGACCTTGATCGGCCCGAAATTGCGTCAGCTGCGTCGGCAAAGGGGCGAGACGCAGGCCCAGATGGCCAAGGCGCTCGGCATAAGCGCGTCCTACGTCAACCTGCTGGAGAACAACCAAAGAAGCCTTTCGGTCCAGATGCTTATGGCCTTGTCGGATGCCTACAAGGTCGACTGGCGGGAACTGACCAATGACGATTCCGCCCGTCTGGTCGCCAATTTGCGGCACACGGTTCAGGACCCGATCTTTGGCAAGAACGCGCCGGACATTCAGGAGATCCGCGCCGCGATCGATCACGCGCCGCAGCTGGTGGAGCTGTTTCTCGAGCTCTATCAAAGCCACCGCACCGCGCTGGACAAGATCATGCAGGCCGGCAGCGAACAGATGCCGGGCGATCTTCTGGAGATGTCTCCCGAGACGGTGATCCACGATTTCTTCCGCGATCACGAGAACCATTTCCCCACCCTCGAAGGCGCGGCCGAACAGGCGCGGCGCGATATCGAGCCTGATCCCGATGACATGTATTCGATCCTGCGCGACAGGTTGCGCGACAAACACGGGATCACCACCGTGACACGGCCGATCGAGGACATGGGGCAATCGCTGCGCTTCTATGATGAGCAGAACGCGAGGATCCATTTCTCGCGGGCGCTGGACCATCCCAACCGGGTCTTCCAGATGGCGCATATTCTGGGCGTGGTGGAATTCGGGGACGTGATCCACGAGCTGGTCGAGAACAGCGGTATCGTGTCAGAGCAGGGGCTCGCGCGCTGCCAGATCGAGCTTGCCAATTATTTTGCGGCGGCCTTCCTCATGCCCTACGAGCCGTTTCTGGATGCGGCAGAGAGCAGTGGCTATGACATCGACCAGTTGGGCGCCAGCCTTGGCCTGACCTTCGAGCAGGTCTGCCACCGGTTGACCACGATGCAGCGGGAGGGCGCCCGCGGCGTCCCGTTCTTCTTCCTGCGCGTCGACAAGGCGGGCAATGTCACCAAACGGTTCAACTCAACGACGTTCAATCTGGCCGAATATGGCGGCGCCTGTCCGGTCTGGAACATTCACACCGCGTTCTTCACCCCCGGTGTGATTGTCCCGCAGTTTGTCGAGATGCCCGATGGCCAGCGGTTCTTCACGATCAGCCGCACCGCGCATCGCCCGGTCTATAACCGGGAGACGCAGGACCGGCGGCTGGCGCTGGCCTTGGGGTGCGATTTCGAGCATGCGGAGCGGCTGGGCTACTCGGCCGCGTTCAATTTCAACGACGACAAGCTGTTCAGCCCGATCGGGATCAACTGCCATCTGTGCCCGCGGCAGGCCTGTTCTCAACGGGCCCACCAGCCGCTTTTCGTGGAGTTGCCGATCGACGCAAACCGCCGCGGCAACACCCGTTACGAAAGCTGAGTGGCGCTAGTTAAGCGCCACTCTGCTCTGCTTTCCGCTTGCGCATGATCTTCTGCACGACCGGGTAGGAGATCAGTGCGACCGCGATCATGATGCAGACCAGCGAGATCGGACGCGTCACGAAGGTGGTCACGTCCCCCTGGCTGGAGATCAGCGACTGGCGCATCGACCGTTCGGCCAGCGGGCCAAGCACGATGGCGAGAACCGCCGGGGCGACCGGGTAGTTGAGCTTGCGCATCAGGTAGCCCACGACACCGATGATCAGCATGATCCAGGTGTCGAACATGCGGTCCGTGGTGGCAAAGACGCCCAGCACACAGAGCACGAAGATGATCGGTGTGAGCAACGTGAACGGCATTGCCAGAACGCGGATGAAGACCGGGATCAGCGCAAGGTTCAAAAGCACTGTCACAAGGTTGGCGACATACATCGACCCGATCAGGCCCCAGACGAAATCGGGGCTTTCGGTGAAGAGCAGCGGACCGGGGCGCAGGCCCCAGATGATCATGCCACCCAGCAGGATCGCCGTAGTCGGCGAGCCGGGAATACCCAGCGTGATCATCGGCAGCATCGAGCCGGTCGAGGCGGCATTGTTGGCAGCCTCGGGCGCTGCGACACCTGCAACGTTGCCCTTGCCGTAGCTGTCGGGATCCTTTGAGAAGGTCTTCGACAGGCCGTAGGACATCAGCGACGCGGGCGTGGCTCCTGCGGCCGGCAGGGTGCCGACGAAGAAGCCCAGAACGGAACCGATCCATGTGGAGTTGATGTACTCACCGATGGAGCCCAGGTTCTCCTTGAACCGCGTCCAGGTCACCTTGACCTTGTGCATCTGCACCTGCCCCTTCGTGCTTTCGAGCGTCCAGAGCATCTCGCCGATGCCGTAGATACCGATCGCCAGAACGAGGAAGCCGATGCCGCGCTGGAACTCCACCATGTCGAAGAAGATCAGGCGGGGCTGACCCGAGATGATGTCGAACCCGACCGCGGCCATCACGAGGCCCAGAAGGATCGAGAAGATCGTCTTGGGGATGTCGTCGCCGCCCAGACCCACGAAGGTCGCGAAGGCGAGCAGCATCAGGGCGAACTCTTCCTGCGGGCCGAATTTCAGGGCGAAGGCAGCCAGCGGCGGCGCAAACAGCGTGAACAGGATGATGGAGACGGTGCCGCCGATGAACGAAGCTATCGCCGCGGCCATCAGCGCCTTGTCGGCCTTGCCCTGCTGGGCCATGGGCCTTCCGTCAAACACCGTCGCCACGGCGGTCGAGGCCCCGGGTATCCCCAGCGTGATCGAACTGATCGCGCCCCCGTACATGGCGCCGTAATAGAGCGCGGCGAGGAAGATGATGGCCGCCGTGGGCGGCACGAGGAACGTGACCGGCAGCAGGATCGCAACACCGTTGACCGAGCCAAGTCCGGGCATACAGCCGACGAACAGGCCGGCCAGACAGCCCGCGAAGATCATGAAGAGGTTCAGTGGCTCAAAGGCCTGAAGCAGACCGGAACCAAGAGATACGAGAATAGTTTCCATTGGTCAGGTCCTCAGTAGAAGTATTCGTAGCGGAGGTTGTCGATGACCAGAAACCCTTCCTCAAAGATCGGCAGACCCTTGGGAAGATACTTGGTCAGAGCCACCTCGAAGAGCAGGTAGATGAAAATCGGCGTTCCAGTGACGAAGGCCAGTGTCGTTTGCCAGTTATGGCGCCCGAGAAACCACACGTAGAAGAACATGAAGAGCATCAGCGAGAGGTAGGTTCCGATGATGTAGATCAGGATCAGGAACACCAGAAGCGAGCCTGCCGAGACGCCAACAAGGAAGATCGTCTCCTTGGCGATATAGCTTTCGGTCGATCGCGATTCCGGCGTGATGCCACGGTACCACCGGAACAACGTCCACAGCGATGCGAGCGCCATCCCGCCCGACAACCAGAATGGCCAAACGCCTGCCCCGGGCCCGCGCCCGTCAACCCATCCGATGGTAAGGCCATCGGAATAGACGTTGTACATAAGGCCCAACGACACGAGCAGTGTCGCTATACCCATCAATAATTCTGCCATCCGAACCGTCATGGATCCCTCCGCTTCGTCGCCGGCATTTGCGCCCATCAGGCGTAATCTGCCGATTGCCCTGCCGCGAACGCGGCAGGAATCTTGCTTGTCCTATTGGGCTGGGCCCGGATTAAACCGGACCCAGCAGATTTTGGATTATTCGCCGGTGATCGCCGCGGCGCCGACCTTTGCGATCAGCTCCTCGTGCGCCACTTTTTGCGTCGCGTGGAACTCGCCCAGCTCCGCACCTTTCATCATCGCATCGCAGGTCAGACCGTCAGAGGTGCAGAAGTCCTGCCATTCCTTACTGTCAAACAGCTCCTGGAAGAGGTTCGTGTACCACTCGACAGCTTCCGGATCCATGCCCGGAGGGCCGTTCACGGAACGCTGCATGTAGTACTCGATGTCCACGTTCAGTTCTTTTGCTGTCGGAACATCCGGGAAAGCGGGCATGCGCTCGCCGGTGAACTGGACCAGCGGCTTGGTGTTGCCAGCGCGATAGAACTCCATCTGCTCAGCAGGGTTGTTCACGGTCGAGTCGATCTGGTTACCGACAAGGTTCTTGGCCACGGTGCCACCGCCCGGGAACGGGATGTAGGTCACTTCATAGCCCAGAGCGGCTTCCATCATCGCGGTCAGAACCGAGTCTTCCTGACCCGAGCCGGTGCCGCCGACTTTCCAGTCCAGACCAGACGATTTCACGGTCGAAACATAGCTGTCGAGATCGGTGATGTCGTCACGGTCGGAGTTCACCCACAGCAGGAACGTATCCATCGCCATCAGGCCGATCGGCGTGAAATCGGTCACGTCGACCCCCAGATCTTTCTGGATGATGGGCGTTGTATAGAAGCTGTTGAGCGTCATCATGACGGTGTGGTTGTCACCCGCCTTGTCCTGCAGGTAGCGCAGAGCTTCTGCACCGGACCCACCAGGCTTGTTGATCGGGATGAACGGACGCGGGCTGAGATCTTTCTTTTCGATCAGACCCTGCAGGAGCCGTGCGATCTGGTCAGCACCACCACCGGTACCGGCCATGATGATGAACTCGACGGGCTTGCGCGGTTGCCACTCGGCAAGGGCCGCGGGCGCCGTGATCGCAAGTGCCATTGCACTGGCTGTAAGAGTTTTGAGAATTTTCATGTTTTTCCTCCCTAGGAAATTAGTCGTTTCGATGAACGCCTGCCGTCTCCGCGGCGATTGAGCGTCCGGTTTTTTTCTCTTTCTTCTGGTCTCTCCTTACTTCTCTACGAATGGTTCAAGTTATGGTTGGGTCGAGCCAAGTCAATGACTCAACAGGATCGGCAAATTCGCCCGGTCGATGATCGTCTGGGTGTTACCGCCGAAAAGCGTTTCTCTCTCGTAGCTGTCGCCATAGGCGCCCATGACCATGAGATCCGCACCGAGATCGGCACAGGTGGACAGGATTGCAGCACCGGTATTGCGGCCTGCGGAAAACTCCACGGCCTTGGCCTCGACACCGTGCAGGGCGAGGTAGCTCAGCACATCATCGATCGTGGTGCCGGGACCGGCATCCATGCCGCTGGTCAGAACGGAGACTTCGGTCGCCTCGCGGACAATCTCCATGGCCTGCGCCAGACCGCGCGCGGATTCCGAGCTGCCGTTCCATGCGATTGCGACGCGATTGCCCAGCGTCTCCGGCGTTGTTTCGGCCGGCGGGCACATCAGCACCGGACGACCGGAATGAAACAGCGCCGATTTGAGCGTGTTCGTGCCAAGATTGCTATCGCGGTCGGGCCGCGCCACGGCGATGACATCGCTCAGGCGGCCATGCCGGCGGATCACGTCAACCTGTCGCCCGACCTCTTCGACATAGGAGACCGACGCCGCGGTGCCGATCTTGGTGCCGCTTTGGTCAAGGTCGAGCTTGTCGGCCAGACGGTGCAATTCTTCTCTGAGCGTATCTTCTTCGAGATTGGCGACCTGATAGCTCTGGTCGACGATCTGCTTGCGCAGGATCTCGGGGATCGGAACACCGAAGGGCATCAGGTCTTCCGGACGGGCCCGGCAATGGGTCACTTCGATCAGGGCATTGAACCGATGCGCGAGAACCGAAGCATGGGCCAAGACATTGTCACCCTTACCGTCCCCCCGGACCGGCACTAGGATTTTCTTGATCAATGTTTCACTCCCATTCTTTCTGAAATCTTAGCCAAACTCACAGCTTGGTCAAAGATTGTTTTCTGTTTTTCGACCACCCTCTGACGGGGCTTTGCGGTCGGTCTCCGGGCGGCCCTCACCAGCCGCCCGAAGACGTCGTCTTCTTCTTAGAACAGACCCTCTATCTGCCCGTCATCATTCAACATAATCGCTTCGGCCGATGGCACGCGCGGCAGGCCGGGCATGGTCATGATCGCGCCGCAAACAACGACGATAAAGCCCGCGCCCGCGCTCAGGCGGACCTCGCGGATCGGCAGGCTGTGGCCGGTCGGCGCGCCCCGCAGGTTCGGGTCGGTCGAGAAGCTGTACTGCGTCTTCGCCATGCAGACCGGAAGGTTGCCGTAACCGGCGTCTTCCCACTGCTTGAGCTGGTCGCGGATCTTCTTGTCCGCGAGCACCTCATCGGCGCGGTAGATGCGCTTGGCGATGGTTTCGATCTTGTCCATCAGGGACAGGTCATCGGCGTAGAGCGGTGCAAAGTTCGACACGCCGCTCTCTGCGATCTCGGCCACGCGCGTGGCCAGTTCCTTGGTCCCCTCGGAGCCCATTGCCCAGTGCTTACACAGGATCGCTTCCGATCCCTGGCTTTCGACATAGGCCTTGACCGCTTCCACTTCCGCGTCGGTATCGGTGACGAAGTGGTTGATGCCCACGACCACCGGAACGCCGAAGCTTTTGACGTTCTCGATGTGGCGGCCGAGGTTCGCACAGCCGGCTTCGACCGCGGCGACATTCTCTTCGCCAAGATCGGCCTTTGCCACGCCGCCGTTCATCTTCATGGCGCGCACGGTCGCGACGAGCACGACGCAGTCGGGTGCGAGACCCGCCTTGCGGCATTTGATGTTCATGAACTTCTCGGCGCCAAGATCGGCCCCGAAACCGGCTTCGGTCACCACGTAATCGGCGAGTTTCAGCGCCGTTGTCGTGGCCACGACCGAGTTACAGCCATGCGCGATATTGGCGAACGGGCCGCCATGCACGAAGGCCGGGTTGTTCTCGAGCGTCTGCACGATGTTGGGCTGCATGGCCTGCTGCAGCAGAACCGTCATTGCGCCGTCCGCCTTGATGTCGCGGCAGTAGATCGGGCTGCGGTCGCGGCGGTAGGCCACGATGATGTCGCCCAGACGCTTCTTGAGATCGTCCAGATCCGTCGCGAGGCAGAGGATCGCCATGACCTCGGAGGCCACGGTGATATCAAAACCGGTCTGGCGCGGGAAACCGTTAGCTACACCGCCGAGGCTGGTCACGATATCGCGCAGCGCGCGGTCGTTCATGTCCAGAACCCGCTTCCAAGTCACGCGGCGCTCATCGATCTCGAGCGAGTTGCCCCAGTAGATGTGGTTGTCGATCATGGCCGACAGAAGGTTGTGGGCGCTGGTGATGGCGTGGAAGTCACCGGTGAAGTGGAGGTTCATGTCCTCCATCGGAACCACCTGTGCATACCCGCCGCCGGCGGCGCCACCCTTCATCCCGAAACACGGGCCGAGGCTCGCTTCGCGGATGCAGATCGCGGTTTTCTTGCCGATCGCGTTCAGACCATCGCCGAGGCCTACGGTCGTCGTCGTCTTGCCCTCGCCCGCAGGCGTCGGGTTGATCGCCGTGACGAGGATCAGCTTGCCGTCCTTCTTGTCCTTCTGAGCGGCGATGAACTCGGCACTCACCTTCGCCTTGTCATGGCCAAAGGGCAAAAGGTCGCTCTCGGGGATCCCGAGCTTCGCACCGATCTCCTGGATCGGGCGCTTCGAAGCTTCCCGTGCAATTTCGATATCTGTCTTGTAAGTCATCGCTTTGGATTCCCTGTCCTGTCTTTCTTACGATCCGATAAGATCGCCGGCTTTCAGGCCGATTTCATTTGCCCATTCCGCTGCCGGCATCTTGGCGCCGCCCGCGGGCTTAACTCTTTTGACGAGGACACGGCCGCCGATGCACTGCACCGTGACCCCCTCTTCGGAGACGTCCATCACCTTGCTGGAAATGCCGTCGCCGGGGACGCGCGCCGAGTCGTAAACATGCACTTCGTCGCCGTTGACCGTGGTCCATGATCCCGGTGCGGGATTGGTGCCGCGGATCAGGTTGTAGACCTGTGCCACCGGCTTGTTCCAGTCGATCTTGGCGTGTTTCTTGGTGCAGCGGCGCTCGTAAGTGGCGAGGCTCTCATCCTGCTCGATATGCGGCGGGTTGCCGGAGCGGAACAGGTCGCAGACCTCAAGGACGCTGTCGACAGCGGACGGGTAGATCTTCTTGAAATAGAGGTCGATCACCGTGTCGTCGGGGCCGATCTCGCATTCCCAGGTCATCAGCACGTCGCCCTCGTCCAGACCGTCGGTCGGATAGAACCACGAATAGCCCGACTTGGCGCTGCCCATGATAATCGGCCAGTTCACGGCCGACGGGCCACGGTGCAGCGGCAGCAGCGACGGGTGGAAACAGATCGAGCCGTGCTTCGGGATGTCCCGGGCCGCTTCGGGCACGAAGACATTCACGAAGGCCATGACCATCAGGTCGGCCTCAAAAGAGGCCAGCTGGTCAAGATCCGCCTGATCGTTGAAATGGGCCGGCTGGTAGACCGGAAGGCCCTTTTCCAGAGCAAGCTCCTTGATCGGATCGATCGGCTTGCCCTCGCGGTCGGGCTCACAATAGACCGCGACGACTTCGTCCGTTCCGGTATCAAGCAGTTTGGCCAGCACGTCTTTGCCGAAGGCCTGTTGCCCCATCACGATGAGTTTCATTGTATGTTCTCTCTCATTCTCTAGTTATTCTGCGGCGATCTTGACTTCGCCCACCGCCCCCGAGGAGACGACGCGGGCCAGATCTTCACCGCCATAGCCGAGCACCTCTTGCAGGATCTCGACGGTATGCTCTCCCAGCAGCGGGGAACGCTCGACCTCGACCGGGCTGTCGCTCAGCTTGATCGGGCACCCGACGGAGGTGTAGCGGCCGCGCTCGGGGTGATCGACATCGACGATCGTGCCGGTGGCGCGCAGGCCTTCATCCTCGATCAGCTCCTTGGTGGAGAGGATCGGGCCGACGGGAATGTTGAGCGGGTTACAGATGTCCATGACCTCGAATTTGGTCTTGGTCATCGTCCACTCTTCGATCCGCTCGAAGATCTCGTTGAGCTTGTCGAGACGTTCGGGCGGCGTGGCGTAGCCTTCCTTCGTCTTCCACTCTTCCATGCCGATCACATCGCAGATCGAGGTCCAGACGGCGGCTTGGGTGATGAAGTAGGTGTAGGCGTTCGGGTCGGTTTCCCAGCCCTTGCACTTCAGGATCCGGCCGGGCTGGCCGCCGCCGCTGTCATTGCCCGCACGCGGCGTGGCATCGTCAAACGGAACACCTTCGCCGAACTGGCTGTATTCCTTGAGCGGGCCGGCGTCGAGCCGCTGCTGGTCGCGCAGTTTCACGCGGCAGAGGTTCAGCACGCCATCCTGCATCGCCGCCGAGACCTTCTGGCCGCGGCCCGATTGCTCGCGGTGGAACAGGGCGGTCACGATGCCCAGGCACAGGTGCAGGCCGGTGCCGCTGTCGCCGATCTGGGCGCCGGTCACAAGCGGCAGACCATCGCGGAAACCGGTGGTGGAGGCAGAGCCGCCGGCGCATTGCGCGACGTTCTCATAGACCTTGCAGTCCTCGTATTTGCCCGGGCCGAAGCCCTTGATCGACGCGAGGATCATGCGCGGGTTGATCTCCTGGATACGCTCCCAGGAGAAGCCCATGCGGTCCAGCGCGCCGGGGGCGAAGTTCTCGACCATCACGTCGCATTCTTCGATCAGGCGGGTGAGAACCTCTTTGCCGGTCTCGTTCTTCGAGTTCAGCTCGATCGACCGCTTGTTGTGGTTCAGCATGGTGAAATACAGGCTGTCCGCGCCGGGAACGTCGACGAGCTGTTTGCGGGTGGCATCGCCCACGCCGGGACGCTCCACCTTCAGCACGTCCGCGCCGAACCAGGCCAGGAGCTGTGTGCAGGTGGGGCCGGACTGAACGTGGGTGAAGTCCAGGACTTTTACGCCTTCAAGTGCTTTCATGGGTCTACTCCTGTCTCTCAGATCTTTTTCGCCTGCGGGTAAATTGCCTGCGCGACGACCGAGCTGGGGTTGAGGTTGCCGATATTGCCGCTTTCACGGCCAGCGGCGGGATCGATGATTGCGTTGATCAGCGTCGGCTTGCGCGAAGCAAAGGCCGCCGCGATCGTGGTGCGAAGCTCATCGGGGTTGCGTGCGGTGACGCCTTCGCCCCCGAAGGCCTTCATCATCAGGTCGTACTGGGCTTCCTCGACGAAGACGGTGGTCGACGGGTCTTCGCCGCCGCCCCAGTTTTCGCCGTCACCGCGGTAGATACCGTTGTTGTTGAAGACCACGATGCAGACCGGCAGGTTGTAGCGGCAGATCGTTTCGACCTCCATGCCGGAGAAACCGAACGCACTGTCGCCTTCTACGCAGAGAACCTGGTTTCCGGTCTCGACAGCACCGGCAACCGCCGAGCCCATGCCGATGCCCATGATGCCCCATGTGCCAACGTCCAGACGCTTGCGGGGCTTGTGGATGTCCACGATCGAACGGCACTGGTCGAGCGCGTTCGCACCTTCGTTGACGAGGATCGTGTCGGGGTTTTCGGCCATGACGTCTTTGATGACACCCAGCGCCCCCTGATAATCCATCGGCGAGTTGTTGTTGCGCAGCCGCGGCGCCATCCGGGCGACGTTGTTCTCGACCTTCGTGCGCACGGCACCAGTCCAGTCTTCCGACGGCTTCTCCCAGTCGCTGCCAAGCGCATCGAGCAGCGCGGTCGCGCAGCTTTCGATGTCACCGATCAGCGGCGCGGAGATCAGCTGGTTGGAGTCCATCTCGGTCGGCTCGATGTCGATCTGAACGAAGGACTTGCCGCCCTTCTCGCCCCAGCCCGGGCCCTGACCGTGGCTCAAGAGCCAGTTCAGGCGGGCGCCGACGAGGAAGACGCAATCGCTTTCCTTGAGGACCAGCGAACGTGCCGCAGAGGCACATTGCGGGTGGTTGTCCGGCAGAAGGCCCTTGGCCATCGACATCGGCAGGTAGGGGAAGCCCAGCGTTTCGACAAGCTCGCGGACCTTGTCATCGCACTGCGCATAGGCAGCACCTTTACCGATGATCATCAGCGGCTTCTTGGCCGATTTCAGAACCTCGACGGCGCGGGACACGGCATCGGGGCCGGGAACGCTGGACGCGTTCGGGTCAACGACCTTGATCAGCGAGTTCTCGCCCTCGACCGCATCCATGACCTGACCCAGAAGCGCGCCGGGGATGTCCAGGTAGACACCGCCGGGACGGCCGGTGGTGGCAGCGCGGATGGCGCGGGCGACACCAAGGCCGATATCTTCGGCATGCAGGATCCGGTAGGCCGCCTTTGCGTGTGGACGGGCAATGTTGAGCTGGTCCATCTCTTCGTAGTCGCCACGCTGAAGATCGACGATTTCGCGCTCGGAGGAGCCCGAGATCAGGATCATCGGCCAGCAGTTCGTGGTGGCATGGGCCAGCGCGGTCAGACCGTTCAGGAAGCCCGGTGCCGACACCGTCATGCAGATGCCCGGCTTTTTTGTCAGGAAGCCCGCAGCCGCTGCGGCGTAGCCGGCATGCTGCTCGTGGCGGAACGAAAGCACCCGAAGGCCCTGTGCCTGCGCGTAGCGGCCAAGGTCGGTGATCGGAATACCCGGCACGTTATAGATCGTCTCGACGCCGTTGAGCTTCAACGCGTCGATCAGAAGGTGGAATCCGTCGGTGAGGTTTTGAACCGCCGTGTTTTCGGCCTCCAAAACTTCGGCCTGTGCTGTAGCTGTCATTGTCTTTCTCCCAATTCCTGCCGTCCCAAATCTCTCCAGAGAACGGCCTAGATCTTTCCAACTCTTTGCCGGGTCTGGACCTCGATCCGTTCCCAGGCGCGTTTCACATGGGCGTGCAACTTCATGGTGTGCTCGCGCACGAGTTTGCCCGCCAATTCGGGGTCACGGGCCTCTATGGCCTCGATGATGCTCATATGATCGACCACCGAGCGCGAGGCCCGGTCGTTTTCCTCCAAAGCCCGCCGCCGCACCGCGTGCATATGGACAAACAGGCCATCCGCCAGCGTGCTGAGAATCGAGCAGCCCGACATCTCGAGGATCATCTGGTGGAACCTGATATTGGCGTCAGAGTATTCGCTGATATCAGCGCGCGCCGCGCTGGCGCTGTGCCGCGCGGCATGGTCGCGCAGGGCCGCGATCTGCTCAGGCGTTGCCACCTCTGCCGCCAGCCGGGCCGCCATGCTTTCCAATGCCGCCCACGCGACGATCATCTCAAGGATTTCGTTGAGGCTTTTGCGGACGACATAGACGCCCTTTCTGGGCTGGATCTCGACAAGACCTTCCATCTCGATGCGGGCCAGAGCCTCGCGCAGAGGGGTTCGGGAAATGCCAAGCTGTTCAGCCATCGAGCGCTCGTCGAGGCGCAGCTCCTGCTCGCCTCCGTAGATGTCCATATCGGCGATCGCAGCGCGCAAGGATGCATAGATCTGATCCTTCAGCGTTGTGGTTTGTACGATCGGCGTAAGCTTCATCGGTTTGTCCGTCTCCGCGATGCGGATTTGGTATTTGGCGTGTGGTATACCATACGCCAGTGAAAAAGAGTGCGCAACGATTCCTTCGCTTTTCACACTGTGAAACGGGCGCGGCCTACTCGGCCGCCACCGCTTCTGCAGGCTTCTCCACGCGCACGGCAGAGAACTTGAACTCGGGAATCTTGCCATAGGGGTCGAGCGCGGCATTGGTCAGGATATTGGCCGCGGCCTCGACATAGGCGAAGGGCAGGAAGACGTTGTCCTCGGCGACGCCACGATCGGCGCGCACCATCACATCGACCGAGCCCCGACGGGTGCTCAGACGCACCAGTTCGCCGGGCTCGACGCCAAGGCGGCGCAATGTGCGCGGATGCATCGAGCAGTTGGCTTCCGGTTCGACCGCGTCGAGCACGGTGGCGCGGCGCGTCATCGAACCCGTGTGCCAGTGTTCGAGCTGGCGGCCGGTGATGAGAACAAACGGGTATTCGGTGTCCGGAGCCTCGTCGGGCGCGATGATGCTGGCCGGTGTGAACCGGGCCCGGCCACCGGCGCGCGGGAAGCCGTCACCGAACACGATCGGCTGACCGGGATCATCCTCGGACAGCGACGGGTAGGTCACCGCGCTCTTCTCGAGACGCTCCCACGTGATGTTGTCGAGGCTGCCCATGTTGAGCTTCATCTCGGCAAAGATCTCGGAGGGGTGGGTGTAGCTCCAGTCGAGGCCCAGACGCTTGGCCAGTTCGACCTCGATCCACCAGTCTTCCTTGGCCTCGCCCGGAGGCGCCACCGCGGGGCGGCCCATCTGGACCTGACGGTTTGTGTTGGTCACGGTGCCGGTCTTCTCCGCCCAGGCCGAGGCCGGCAGGATCACGTCGGCATAGTTGGCCGTTTCGGTCAGGAAGATATCCTGAACCACGAGGTGGTCGAGCTTGGCAAGCGCATCGCGGGCATGGTCCACATCGGGGTCCGACATGGCCGGGTTCTCGCCGAGGATATACATCCCCTTGATCTGGTCGGCATGGATCGCCTCCATGATCTCGACGACGGTCAGGCCTTTCTCGTTCGAGAAATCACCCGAGGCCCAGACATCGGTAAAGGCGCTGCGGACACCGTCATCGGTCACGCTCTGGTAGTCGGGCAGGAACATCGGGATCAGGCCCGCGTCAGAGGCGCCCTGCACGTTGTTCTGGCCGCGCAGCGGATGCAGGCCCGTGCCCGGACGGCCGACATGGCCGCACATCAGGGCCAGCGAGATCAGGCAGCGGGAATTGTCCGTGCCGTGGATGTGCTGGCTCACGCCCATGCCCCAGAAGATCATGCCCGCCTTGGAGGTCGCGAAGTCACGCGCAACCTGGCGCAGCGTCTCGGCCTCGATGCCGCAAACCGGCGCCATCTTCTCCGGCGTGAACTCGGCCAGATGGGCCTTCATGGCCTCCCAGTTCTCGGTGAAACCGTCGATATACTGCTGGTCGTAGAGGTTTTCCTCGACGATCACGTTCATGATTGCATTGAGCATGGAGACGTCCGCGCCGGGGCGGAACTGCAGCATGTGCGTGGCATGGCGCTTGAGCCCCTGCCCGCGCGGATCCATGACGATCAGTTTGCCGCCACGCTTGGCGAACTGCTTAAAATAGGTTGCGGCAACGGGGTGGTTCTCGGTCGGGTTCGAGCCGATGACGATGGCCACATCGGCATTTTCGATCTCGTTGAAGGTCGCCGTCACGGCGCCGGAGCCGACATTCTCCAGAAGTGCGGCCACCGAAGAGGCGTGGCACAGGCGGGTGCAGTGGTCGACGTTGTTGTGACCGAAGCCCTGACGGATCAGCTTCTGGAACAGGTAGGCTTCCTCGTTGGAGCACTTTGCCGAGCCGAAGCCCGCGATCTCGCGGCCGCGGCCCTTCATGCCGTTGGCGGCGAAATCCAGCGCCTCTTCCCAGCTTGCCTCGCGGAAGTGGGAGAGCACGTTGCTGGGGTCCACGTTGAGCCCCTTGGCCGGCGCGTCCTCGCGGCGGATCAGCGGCTTGGTCAGGCGGTGCGGGTGGTCGACATAGTCAAAGCCGAAGCGGCCCTTGACGCAGAGGCGGTTCTCGTTGGCCGGACCCTCGATCCCGTCGACATATTTGATCTTGTTGTCCTTGATCTTGAAGCTCAGCTGGCAGCCGACACCACAATAGGGGCAGACCGATTCCACTTCGCTGTCGTAATCCTTCAGATCGCCTTCCTGGTTCTCGTCGAGCGCCGTGGAGGGCATCAGCGCGCCGGTCGGGCAGGCCTGTACGCATTCACCGCAAGCCACACAGCTCGAGCCGCCCATCGGATCATCGATATCGAAGACCGGGAACGACTGGTGACCGCGGCCTGCCATGCCGATCACGTCATTGACCTGAACCTCGCGGCAGGCGCGCACGCACAGCCCGCACTGGATGCAGGCGTCGAGATTGACGCTCATCGCAACGTGGCTGTCATCGAGGAGCGGCACGTGGTCCGGCTCCATTTTCGGGAAGCGGCTCTCGCTGACGCCGTTGGCCTCCGCCATGTCCCAGAAATGCGACGACGCGTCGTGGGCTTTCTCCGGCTGGTCGGCGACGAGAAGCTCGGCCACCAGCGCACGGGCCTTCTCGGCGCGCTCGGTCTCGGTCTGGACCACCATGCCGTCAGCGGCTTCGCGGATACAGGAGGCGACCAGCGTGCGCTCGCCTTCCACCTCGACCATGCAGGCGCGGCAGTTGCCGTCAGGGCGGTAGCCGGGCTCGGGCTTGTGGCACAGATGCGGGATCACAAGACCCCGGCCATTGGCGGCTTCCCAGATCGTTGTGCCTTCGGGGACGGTGACGTCCTTGCCGTTCAGCGAAAATGTCACGGTCTTGGTTGCGCTGGCATCAAGCATGGCTGGCATCCTTTTTGAAACGGAAAGCGGCGCACATCCCGCGCCCTCCCCAAGATCTTTCATCATTCGGGTGACCCGGGGCTGCATCGCATCCCGGATCAATGTGCTGAGGCAGAGGGCTCATCGTCATATCAGCCGATTTCCTCGGGGAAGTGTTTCATCGTCAGCAGGATCGGGTTCGGCGCCGCCTGCCCCAGACCGCAGATCGAGGCGTCGGCCATCACGGTGCAGAGATCCTCCAGAAGCGGCTGATCCCAGCTGTCGGCCTGCATCAGCTTGACCGCCTTTTCGCAGCCTGTCCGGCAGGGCGTGCACTGCCCGCAGCTTTCATCCTCGAAGAAGCGCAGCATGTTGAGCGCCGCGTCCCGCACCTTGTCCTGATCGGAGAGCACGACGACAGCGGCCGAGCCGATGAAGGTGCCATGCGGCTGCAGCGTGTCGAAATCCAGCGGAACATCATCCATCGACGCGGGAAGAATGCCGGAAGACGGCCCGCCGGGCTGGTAGGCCTTGAAGGTATGGCCCTCGGCCATTCCGCCAGCGGCTTCGATCACATCGGTGATGGTGGAGCCCGCCGGCAGCAGGAACACACCCGGCTTCGCAACACGGCCCGACACCGAGTAGGAGCGCAGACCCTTACGGTCGTTCAATTCGTGCTTGGAGAGGACCTCGGGGCCCTCATGCGCCACCTTGGCGACCCAGTGGAGCGTCTCGACATTGTGCACGAGGGTCGGGCGGTTAAACACGCCGACCTGCGCCACGAACGGCGGACGGTGACGCGGGATGCCGCGCTTGCCCTCGATCGATTCAATCATCGCGCTTTCTTCGCCGCAGATGTAAGCCCCGGCGCCCCGGCGCAGATCGATATACCCGGGCGCGACGATGCCCGCGGTCTCGAGCGCTTCGATTTCTTTTGCCAGAATGTGCAGAACGGCAGGGTATTCATCGCGCATGTAGATGAAGCAGGTCTCGGCCTCGACCGCCCAGGCTGCGATCAGCATACCTTCGAGGAAGACATGCGGCGTGCGCTCCAGATAGTAGCGGTCCTTGAAGGTTCCGGGCTCGCCCTCGTCGCCATTCACGGCCAGATAGCGCGGCCCCTCATTGGCGCGCACGAAGGACCATTTGCGGCCCGACGGGAAACCCGCACCGCCCAGACCGCGCAGACCGGAGGCCAGAACCTCGTCCTGAACCTCGTCCGGCGTTTTCGATCCGGCGCGCAGTGATTCCAGCGCCGTGTATCCGCCCTCGGACTGATAGGCGGCAAGATCCTGATAGGCGGGGATATGGGCGTGGAAATCCTCGGCCGCGATCGCCGCTTCGACCTTCTCGGGCGTGGCTTCATCGATATGGTTGTGGCCGAGCTCCAGCACCGGCGCGGTATCACAGCGGCCCATGCAGGGCGCGCGCAGCACCCGCACTTCGCGGCCACCATTGTATTTCTCGGTCAGTTTCGCGATCAGCTCCTGCGCGCCGGCAAGCTCACACGACAGGCTGTCACACACCCGGATGGTCAGATCCGGCGGCGCCTGCTCGCCTTCTTTGACAACATCGAAATGGGCGTAGAACGACGCGACCTCGTAGACCTCGGCCTGCGCGAGACGCATCTCGTCAGCAAGGGCGCAAAGATGCGCCGCCGAGAGATGCCCGTACTTGTCCTGGATCAGGTGCAGGAACTCGATCAGCAGGTCCCGGCGGCGCGGACGATCGCCCAGAAGCGCCTGTACTTCGCTGAGCGCTCCGTCCTCAACCTGACGGCCTTTCGGCGTCTTGCGCCCCTTGCCCGGCGCGGATTTCCAAACGCCTTTCGAGCCATCCGATTTGTGATTGTCCAGCGGCGCCATGCTCGTCTCCCCAGAAGTTCGGCGCTACATGATCATTCGCTAGACTGATTGTAAAATCGAATTTTTAGATAGTGTGATAGGCAATGCTTATCATCGGGAGGGACCCAATACGCTCTGCAGGGCGTCGACCACCGGCAGTCCCGGCTGGCGGGCGGCGTACACAAGACAGATTTCCTTAACCAGTTCCGGCTCTTCCAGCGGCAGCACGACAGCGTCACTGATATCGCCCATCGCATCGACCAGAACCTCGGGAATGATCGTTGCCGCGAAGCCGTCATTCACCTGAATCAGCGAGGACGACAACGCGTTGGTCTCCGAGATGATCTTCGGGTGCTCGCCGATCTCGGTGAACAGCAAATCCAGGATCCGGCGGTTCTGCATGTCCGGATCAAGCAGGCTGAGCGGCAGGCGCGCGGCTTCCTTCCACGTGGCAGTGCCGTCGCGCCGTGGCGCCAGCTTTGCCGGAGCCACCAGCACATAGCGCTCGGAATAAAGCGGCATCACGCCCAACACATCGGAGACCACGGCATCTCCATAAGTGATCCCCGCATCCATCGCCCCTTCCTCGATGGCCTGCAGGATCTGCAGCGAGGTCGCGGATTTTATCCGCATCAGGATACCCGGATATTCCGCGCTCAATTGCGCGGGAATGCGGGCGGCAAAGCCAAGTGCGGTCGGAACCACGCCAACGGTCAGCGTGCCGGTGACATTGCCCTTGGCCGACTGGACCTCCTGATACATGGTCTTGGCTTCGTCGAGCATCTTGCGCGCCCAGCGCAGTACTGTTTCGCCCTCGTCGGTGAAGCCCTGAAACCGGTTGCCGCGCTTGACGATGGAGACGTCCATCTCCGCCTCGAGCTTGCGAATCCGCATCGAGAAGGCCGGTTGGGAGATCCCGCATTCCGCCGCGGCGCGCGCGAAATGCCGGTGCCGCGCCAAAGCCACGAGCAATTGCATATCCCTCAGGTCAATCATTTTTCAGTGTTCATCCCATGGTCCCAGCGCGCCCTCGGACCCCATCATGGACGGTTTTCGTGAAATGGAAACCCTTGCCTTTCGCGCAATTTGACACGCAATTTGACCCTGCGAAACCACCCGAGGGACCGAAGACTATTCTTGACCGGACGCGCAAAATTGGTATACCAGATACCAAAACCATGTCCTGATCTGCATCGCGAATATCGAATATAAAGGCACCCCATGATTCTGTCAGAGCATCAATCCAAGGAACTTCTTGGTCAGTACAAGATCAAGGTGCCGGACGGGCGCCTTGCGAAGACCCCCAAGGAGGCCGAGAGCCGGTGTCGGGAGATCGATTCCGAACGCTATGTGGTCAAGGCGCAGATCGGCGCCGGTGGCCGGGGTCTGGCCGGCGGCATCCGGTTTGCCGCAACGCCCAGCGCGGTGCGCGACGAAGCCAACAAGCTGCTCGGCAAGGCACTGGTGACCGAACAGACCACGGCCGAGGGCGAGGTTGTTGCCAGCGTCTTCGTCGAGGCGGCGGTCAAGATCGCAGACAGTTTCTACATCGCGCTCGTGATCGATCCGTCTTCGGGCCAGCCGACCCTGCTCGCCTCGGACAAGGGCGGTGTGGAGTTCGAACAGATGACCCGCATGGACCCGGACCTCGTCGGGGCGCTGGCCCTGACAGGCACGAGCCAGAAGTCCATCTCGGGCTTTCTGGACGAACGCGGCTTCCCAAAAGGCAAGACAGATGCCGCCGCGGCACTGATCCAGTCGGCGCTGCGCGCGTTTTCCGACAACGACATGACCCTGCTGGAGATCAACCCTCTGGTCCTGTCCGAGGACGGGGAATGGATCGCCGTGGATGCCAAGAGCGTGCTGGACGACAACGCCTTGTTCCGGCACCCCGAATTCGAATCCTTTCTGGAGACCAACGACTGGTCCACCGCAGAGCGGATCGCACATGAAAATGACATAAACCTCGTGAAGCTGGACGGCAGCATCGGCGTGATCGTCAACGGCGCGGGGCTGGGCCTTGCCACCAATGACATGCTGGTGGCCGCCGGCGGCAGCCCTGCAAACTTCATGGATATCCGGACGACCGCGACGAGTTTCCAGATCGCCAAAGGGGTCGAGTTGATCCTCGAAGACCCGCAGGTGAAAGCCGTGTTCCTCAACGTGCATGGCGGCGGCATGACCGTCTGCGACACCGTCGCCGAAGGCGTCGCCTTCGCCTATTCGAGATCAGAGCGCAAATTGCCGATCGTGGCCCGTCTTGCCGGCCAGAACGCCAGCTGGGCGGAGCGCATCCTCAAGGACAGGCATCTGCCGCATGAAATACAGCCCGATCTGGGGGTTGCCGTTTCACGGGTTGTCGAACTCGCAAAGTCGGGGGGCCGCTGATGTCTATTCTCATTGATCGCGACACCAAGGTCATCATTCAGGGCATGACCGGGCGCTCCGGCACGTTCTATGCCGATCAGGCGATCCGCTACGGCTCGCAATATGTCGGCGGCGTGCGCCCCGGCAAAGGCGGCACCAAGCATCTTGGCTTGCCCGTGTTCGACACGGTGGCCGACGCGATGGAAAAGACCGGCGCCACGGCGAGCCTCGTCATGGTGCCCGCGCATAACGCGGCGGCGGCGATGATCGAGGCGATCGAGGCCGGCATCAGCGTGATCGTCTGCGTGACCGAGCGCGTGCCGCTCCATGACATGATCCGCGTGAAAGCCGCGCTGGCGAAGTCCCGCTCGGTCCTCGTGGGGCCAAACTCGCAGGGCATCCTGACACCGGAAGGCTGCAAGATCGGCGTGATGCCTACGATGAATGCGACACCGGGCCCGGTGGGCATCGCGTCCCGCTCCGCCTCGCTGACATCTGAAATCCTTGCCCAGTCGAGCGCCGCGGGGCTTGGCCAGTCCACCACCGTCGGCATTGGCGGCGATCCGATCCACGGCATCGGCTTTGTCGGCTGTCTGGAGCGGTTCCGCGACGATCCCGACACCGAAGCGGTCATCCTGATCGGCGAGATCGGCGGCACCGAGGAAGAAGAGGCCGCGGCCTATCTCTCTTCGATCGAGTATGGCAAGCCGGTCATTGCCCTGATCGTCGGCCAGCACGCCCCGAAGGAGCGTCGTATGGGACATGCCGGAACACTGTCGATGTTCGGAGCGCAGACCGCGGCGGCGAAATCGGAGCTTCTGGCCGCAGCGGGCGTGATCATCGCCTCGGACACCGATCAGGTTGTGCCCTGCGTGAAAGCTGCTTTAGAACAGGGCTGACCATCGATATCAATATGTGAGGCCCCCATGTCCCTGCCCGATCAAATGCAAGCCATCGAAGCATCTGAACCGGGCGGCCCGGATGTGCTTGGGCTCACGACAGTGACGCGCCCGGAGCCACGCCCCGGCGAGGTTCTCATCAAGGTCACGGCTGCGGGCGTCAACGGCCCCGATCTGGTCCAGCGCCGTGGCCATTACCCACCCCCCAAGGGAGCGTCGCCCCTGCTCGGGCTGGAAGTCTCCGGTGAGGTTGTCGCCGTGGGCAGCGAACAAACGCTCTGGGCGGTCGGTGACAAGGTCTGCGCCCTGACCAACGGGGGCGGCTACGCGCAATATGTCAACGTCGACGCCACCCATTGCCTGCCGATCCCCGAAGGCATTCCCGAGATCGACGCCGCCGGCCTGCCGGAAACCTATTTCACCGTCTGGAGCAACGTCTTCCACGGCCACGATATCCCCGAGAATGGCATCTTCCTTGTGCATGGCGGCTCCGGCGGCATCGGGTCCTGCGCGATCCAGCTGGGCAAGGCCATGGGTCTGCGGGTCTTCACCACGGCGGAAAGCCCCGAGGCCTGCACCTTCTGCGAAGAGCTCGGCGCCGAGCGTGCCATCAACTTCAACGAGGAAGATTTCGTCGGGATCCTGCGCGAGGCGGGCGGCGCGGACATCATCCTCGACATCATCGGCGGCGATTACATCGCGCGCAACATCAAGGCCAGCCGCCATGACGCGCGCCTGATTTCGCTGGCCTTCAACAAGGGCTCGAAGATCGAGATCGACATGATGCCCATGATGCTCAAGCGCCTGACACTGACCGGATCGACCCTCCGGTCGCGCCCCGACGCATTCAAAAGCGCAGTGGCCGCGGCCCTGCGTGAAACGGTCTGGCCGTTCTTTGCAGCCGGCAAGCTGCGCGCCGTAACCTACAGGACGCTGCCCCTTGAAGAGGCTGCCGAAGGGCACCGGCTGATGGAATCAGGCAATCATCGCGGCAAGATCCTGCTTTTGCCCTGAGGCAGACGCAACGCGCCCGGCCCTTGCCCGCATCTTGATCAGGCGCGGCTTTTACGTCCGGAGGGCAGAAATCGGCACAGACCGGCTGCGTATTACGGGTTTCGCGGAAGCCGGAAAGTGGCGCGCCGGGGATGCGCCACAAAGGGTGCCAAGGCATCCGCGCCATTCGCGAGAGGCCAATGCGCATGCGTCACACAGGCGTCAGCGTCCGGGGTGCCATCAGAACCAAAGGGCGTGAGGTTTGGAACGACAAGACCCTGGAACGCAGACATCTGCCTGATCTCTCCAAGGTGCGGTGTGACCGATGCCCTAGGCCGTCAGAAATTCGAGAACGGCGTGATTGAACTCGATCGGCTTTTCGATGTTCGACAAATGCGCCGCGTCCTCGATCACGACTTTTTCTGCTCCGGGAATTTCCTTGTGAAGGACAAAGCCCTGTTCCGGCGTACAGGCCGGATCCTCGGCGCCGATTAGAACCAGAGTGTCGGCCGCTATGTCTTTCAGGATATGCGTTTGGCTCATGTCGCGGACCGCTGATGCGCAAGCAATATAACCCTCGGCCCCCGTGTCACGGATCATACCTTCGACAAAGCCGACAGCGGCCGGAGAGCTCTGAACAAAGGGCTCGGTGAACCAGCGTTGGATCGTGGTTGCCACATGCCCTTCGATGCCGTCTCGTTCTGCGACAGCAATTCGCTCATTCCACATCTCGACCGGAGGCATCTCGGAGGCGGTGTCACATAGAACCAGCTTGTTAACCAATTCTGGCCGGGACACAGCCAGCCGCTGACCAATCATGCCCCCCATAGACAGGCCAAGGAAATGTACGGGGCCGACATCCAATGTCTCGATCAAGGCGGCTGCATCTTCTGCCAGAAGCTCAATCGAATACGGCCCCGGCGTCGTTTCACTGGCACCGTGCCCGCGTGTATCATAGCGCAGCACCCGGAACCTTTCCGAAAAGGCGGTCATCTGAGGGTCCCACATCCTGTGGGTCGACATCAGGCTGTTCGACAGCATCAAAACCGGAGCGTCTGCCGGACCGTCGAAACGGAAGGCCGTGTTGGCGCCATTTACCTGGGTGAAGTTCAAATCTGTGGTCATGGGTCCCCCGTTACTCACTCGAAGCGTATTCGTCGTCACTATGCCCAGCGCCCACGAAGCTGCAAGCGATCATTACTTTAGGGGCAATTCGGAGACCTTGATTCTATAGAAGCCGTACCTGCGTGCCTGAACAGCGCTTGGGTCACGGCGTGATGTTTCGGCAAGCCGATCGTCATACCATGCAATCGCCCAAAGCGAGGATTGCGGAATGGCAAAACACCCGTTGGGGCGTTGGTCTAGTTTGATGCCGCTGCCAGACATCTCAGGTTCAATGCTGCGGCTGAAGAGTTGAACGTCTCACAAGACGCCGTCGGCCAGCAGATCAAGACGCTTGAAGAATGGCCGGGATGCGCGCTCATTATTCGGGGGTGCTTGATCTTCGAGTGTCGAAGGCTGGGGATGGGCTTGCTCCGCGGGGGGCTTCTTTGTGCCTGCTATTCAGGCTGCGCGGATTGATTGGGGAACAAACGAGGAAACGAAATCCTCGATATCTGTGATGATATCCGGATTACATACGTAAAGGGGAATTTATGGCGCGCTGGGGAGGATTCGAACCCCCGACCCCTTGATTCGTAGTCAAGTACTCTATCCAACTGAGCTACCAGCGCGCGGGGTGAGCGGGATGTAACGCCGCCCCCCGCGCTTTGCAAGAGCAATATTCAGGAAACGCCGGCCGGACCGGTGGTTTCGCGCGGCAGTGTCAGGCGGAAGGCCGTTCCGGCCTCATCGGTCTTCACAAGCTCCAATCGGCCGCCATGCCCGCGGGCCAGCTCGGCCGCGATCACAAGCCCGAGGCCCGTGCCGCCCTTGCGGACGCCGCCCTCAAAGGGCGTAAACAGGTGTTCCTGCGCTTTCGGCGGCAGCCCCGGTCCCGTATCGGTCACCGTGATGCTCCACGCAGCATCGTCCTCGCTGGCCGAAACCGTGATCGTGCCGGGCTTGCGTGTGGCTTCGATCGCCTGACGGGCATTGCGCACGAGGTTGGTCAGCACGCGGAAAATCTGCTCGCCATCGGCGCGCACACTCATGCCGGGCGGCACATCATCGATCAGATCGACCTGCCCGTCCGCGGCGAGGCGCTCGCTCTGGAGCACGTCATCGACCACATTTGCCACCTGGATCATCGTGAGCGAGGGCGGTGCCTCCTCGGCCCGCCCGAAGGCCAGCGTGCTTTCGCACAGGTTGACGGCGCGGCTGAGCGAATTGACCAGTTTCGGCGCGGAGCGTTGCACGGCGGGGTCTTCACTGCGCTCCATCCGGTCCGCAAGAAGCGTGGCCGTGGTCAGTATGTTGCGCAAGTCATGGCTGATCTTGGCCACCGCACCGCCGAGCTGGGCGAGGTGCTCTTTCTGTTTCAGCGCACCGGTCAACTGGGTCTGCATATCCGCCAGCGCGTCTTCGGCCGCGCGCAGTTCGTGAATGTCAGAGGTCGGCGTGATCAGGTGACGGGCGTCCTCGGGGGCCTCGGAATAGACCTCCATATGGCGGACCACGCGCTTGATCGGCTTCACCATGAAGCGCCGCACGGCGAGGAACAACAGCGCGGCCGAAATCACCGAGATCACGAGAGACAAGAGCAGGATGCGGATGCCGTAATCGATCATGGCTTCGCGCAAGGGGGCCTGCGGCATGGTCACGTCAATGAGGGAGCCCGCCGCCTGTGTCGGTGATCCGATCACGCGGATCACCCCGTCGGCAGGTCCCGCAAGCTGCATCATCGCACCGCGGATCAGGTAGAAGGGCGAGGGATCGCGCAGATCTACCATCGTGGTCACCAGACCTGGCACCGGTGAGGACAGCACAAGCTGGCTGACGGCATCGCGGCGCAGCGCCACGTTGTAGACACCGGCATTGTCCAGAAGCTCCTGCGCGAGTTCCGCCGAAACGACAGACCGCTCCGAGGCCAGAACCGAAAGCGAGGCGATCTGCGCCTTCTCGACACGGGCCAGCAGGTAGTCTTCGCGGAACCGCGCCACGGACGGCACGAAGATCAGAACCTCGGCCGCCATCACGAAAATGATCGACAGGATCAGGAAACGACCTGACAGCGAGTTGATCACAGACGTCCTCCTATCGCGCGCTGGCTACGGAACATATCGCTGAACGAAACCAACGATCCGCTTGACCATAGGGTTTTCGAACAACCTTGGCGAGAAATAGGCGCCGGCTGCGCGTTTGTTAACCTCGCCCAGTGTCGGATAAGGCGCAACCATTCCAGCGACTTGGCTCATTTTCAGGTTATTGGCGATGGCCAGAGCCCAAACGCCGATCAGATCACCGGCATTGGCGCCCACGATGGACGCCCCGACAGGGCGGCCCTTGGCAACCATGACCTTGATCAGGCCGGTGGTCTTGCCCTCGGCGATCGCGCGGTCGTTCTCATGGAACTCGAACCGCGCCACTTCGAGATATATCCCGTATTCCTTGCGGGCCTCGGCCTCGGTCATGCCGACCTGCGCCAGTTCCGGATCGGTATAGGTGGCCCACGGGATATGCCCCTGTCGCGCCTTGGAAGGCAGACCGAAGAGGATCGAGCGGATCACCACGCCGGCGTGATAGCCCGCCACATGGGTGAATTGCAGCTGCCCTGCGACATCGCCGATCGCGTAGACCTTCTTATTGCTGGTGCGCAGCGACGCGTCGACGTCGATCCCCTTGCGGCTGTGTTTGATGCCCGCCGCCTCGAGGTTGAGCCCGTCGACATTCGCCGCGCGCCCGACCGCCACGAGAAGATGCGTGCCCTTGAAGCTGCGGCCGTCGGTGGTTGTGACCTCGATGTCACCGGCCGTGCCGCGCACCTCCTGGGCCTGGGCGTCCTCCGCGATCTCCATGCCTTCCGCGCGCATCCGCTCCAGCACGATCGCGGCAAGCTCGGGATCATCCTTGCCCAGCGCCTTCATGCCTTCGATCACGGTCACCTTGGAGCCCAGCCTGAGATGGGCCTGCGCCATCTCGATCCCGATCGGGCCGCCGCCGATGATCAGCAGGTGCTCCGGCTTCTCGCGCAGGTCCCAAAGCGTCTCGTTGGTCAGGTAAGGCACGGTGTCCAGCCCGGGGATCGGCGGCACGAAAGGTGAGGAACCTGTTGCCACGACAATGCGCCTTGCGGTGATTTCACGATCGCCGGCGCGCACCGTGTTGGCGTCGATGAAGCTGCCGCGCGCGCGGATGACATGAACGCCCAGCCCTTCGAACCGTTCCTGACTGTCGACCGGCGCAATCGTATCAATGACGGCGTTCACATGATCCTTGGCGGCGGCATAATCCACCTCGGGCGTGACATCGGCGACGCCGAACCGCGACCCGTGTTGCAGTGTGTAGGCCTGTTTGCCCGCCGCGATCAGGGCCTTGGAGGGCACGCAGCCATAGTTCAGGCAGTCGCCGCCCATCTTGTGCGCTTCGAGGAGCACGACCTTCGCCCCCATTTGCACCGCGCCTGCCGCAACCGACAAACCGCCCGAACCGGCGCCAATCACCAGAAGATCCGTTTTCAGTCTTTTCATGGTTTCAGAGCCCTTCCTTGCCGCGCACGGCCTTCAACACCATCGGCAACGCCGCCAGAGCGCACAATCCAAGGATTGGCAGCAAGATCTGCGGCTCGAAGATGATCCCGAGGTCGGGCGTCTCACCGCGCGCGAAGACCTCGCCCAGCCCGGCGCCAACCGATGTGTAGACCACCCCGCCCGGAATGATCCCGAGGAAGGTGGAAATCATGAACCGCCGCAGCGGCACGCCGACCAGCGCCGGCACCAGATTGGCGACGAAAAACGGGATCGCGGGAACCAGCCGGATCAGGAACAGGACCGACCACTGGTTTTCGTCGATGCCGTCCTTGATCTTCTTGACCATGCCGTCAGAGCTTTCCATGCGGGCCGCCAGACGCTCCCCGAACCCCATCCGCGCGGCCAGAAAGATCACCGTCGCACCAAGGGTCGCCGCCGTTACATTGAACAGCGCGCCCGGGAAGGTTCCGAACAGGAAGCCACCGGTCAGGGTCGCAATGGTCGCCCCCGGCAGGGAAAAGGCCACGACAATCACGTAGATCGCCATGAAGCCCAGCACCGCGAGAAGGTAGTTGTTGTCACGGGCGGCCAGAAGCGCCTCGCGGTTCTGCTCGAGCGCCTCGAAACTCAGGTAATCCCGCAGCGTCACCGCGCCCAGAACCGCGATCAAGGCGATCGCAACGAAAGGCAATTGCTTGCGCCAGTTACGTTTTGTGGGCGTTTCGGTCATCTCAGTCATCCTGCCGGTCCTCTGCGGAAGTTTGTCGAAACCCTACATGCCTGCAACAAGGATTTAAGAACACCGGTCTCACGCTTGGTTGAACACGAGTGAGAATTTCAGGCCGTTTGCGACACTCAGACCCCGATTTCGTAACACTTGTGCGTGCGAAACGCGGTTCAGGGGCAGAATTGTTGCAATATCGGGCCGGTTTGCCAGTTGACGGGGAGAGGTCGGCTGTCTAGTAAGCGGGTCTCGAACACATCCGGTCACCGAATCCGTGTATGAGCTTTCATAGACCGGTCGTCCGCACCCGAAGGAGCATCGCTCATGAAACGTACATTTCAGCCCTCGAACCTGGTGCGCAAGCGCCGCCACGGTTTCCGCGCACGCATGGCCACCAAGGCAGGCCGCAAGATCCTGAACGCGCGCCGTGCGAAAGGTCGCAAGTCGCTGAGCGCTTAAGGCGTCCGGCAACTTAATGCTATGACACCGCCGGAGGCACCCGTGGCAGGACATCAGGTCCCGGTCGCGGAGACGCCGCCGGCGGTTTCCGTTTGTCTGGAGGTTCTGCGCAAGCGGTCGGATTTCCTCGCCGCGGCGCGGGCAAAGCGCGCCGGCCAGCCCGGGCTTCTCCTGCAAGCCCGCAAACGGCCCGAGGGCGGCCCCGCGATCCGCGTGGGCTTCACCTGTTCCAAGAAAATCGGCAACGCCGTGATCCGCAACCGTGCCAAACGCCGGCTGCGCGAGATCGCGCGCGATGTTCTGCCCGAACTGGGGCAGCCGGGATGGGATTATGTCCTGATCGGCCGGCCCGGCAGCACTGTCGAGCGGGATTTCGGCCAGCTGCGCGACGACCTGCGCCGCGCGCTGCGAAAGATCCACGGATGAGCCCGCTGGCCCATATCGTGGCCCTGCCCGTGCGCGCCTATCGGCTGATTTTCAGCCCTTGGGTCGGGTTCAATTGCCGCTATCACCCCACCTGTTCGGCCTACGCGCTCGAGGCGCTCGAAAAGCACGGGGCGCTCAAAGGCGGCTGGTTGACGGCACGGCGTATCCTACGCTGCCACCCATGGGGCGGATCAGGCGTGGATGATGTGCCCGACTGAGATCACTTCTTCTCGAACGTGATCACGACATCACCGATATCGAGCCCGTAGCGCTTCATATAGGCCTTGTTGAGAAGACGGTCCTCGCTCAACAGCCACATCCAGTCATCGAAACTGACCCGCATCGTCTCTCCGTCCCCGATGGGTAGATCGATCGTGTAGCGCCAGTTGAACCGGTCCCCGTCTTCCTGCCCCTCGGCAACGCCGATCACACCGGGCGCGGTCCCGCGCCAGCTGTCGGGTCCGGTCTTTTCAAGGGTCCAGATCCGCTGTTCGGTCGAGCCGTCCTCGTAGACGAAATCCTCGACAAGCCGGAGGGTTTCTCCGTCCCACGTGCCCTCGATCTGCACCTCGAACCTGCGGCGCACCGTGCCGAGCACATCCTGGAACTGGCCATAGGCCACGAGCTCCCCGCTGAAGAACTCCTCAAGGTTCAGTTGCCGCGTGCTGAGCGGTGCATCCTCCAAAGACGGCTTTCCGGTGCAGGCGGCCAGCAGCAAAAGCACTGCGGTGAGGGCGATACGCATATTTCATCTCCTGTTTTGAGAGTTACGCAGCGCACGGCAGATCGGATGCATCTTTCCCTGTGCGACAGCGCGCCCTATAAGCGGCCCATGCTGGATCATAACGATATACACCCCCTGTTTGCGGCTGCGCCCTCGACGACCGAGTTCAAGAAACTGCGCAAGCGGATCATTCGCGACACCCGTCAGGCGATCGATGATTTCGGCATGATCGAGCGCGGCGCGCGCTGGCTGGTCTGCCTGTCGGGCGGCAAGGACAGCTACACCCTGCTCGCAGCCCTTTACGAATTGCAGTGGCGCGGCGTGCTGCCGGTGGAAATTCTGGCCTGCAATCTCGATCAGGGGCAGCCGAATTTTCCGGCGACCGTGCTGCCCGAATTCCTCGAGAAAATGGGCGTGCCGCACCGGATCGAATATCAGGACACCTATTCGATCGTGAAGGACAAGGTCCCGCAGGGGCGGACCTACTGCGCGCTGTGTTCACGTCTGCGGCGCGGCAATCTCTACCGGATCGCGCGGGAAGAGGGCTGTTCCGCCGTGGTGCTCGGCCATCACCGAGACGATATGCTGGAGACCTTCTTTCTCAACCTCTTCCATGGTTCGCGGCTGGCAACCATGCCGCCGAAGCTCGTGAACGAGGAGGGCGATCTCTTCGTCTACCGTCCGCTTGCCTACGTGGCCGAGCAGGATTGCGAGAAATTTGCACGCGCGCTTGAGTATCCCATTATCCCCTGCGACCTGTGCGGCTCGCAGGACGGGTTGCAGCGGCAGGCCATTAAGGAGCTTCTCAACAGTTGGGAGGCGAAGGCTCCGGGGCGCCGGCAGAAGATGTTCCGGGCCTTGATGAACGCGCGGCCCTCGCACCTTCTCGACCCGAAACTCTTCGATTTTCAGGGGCTCACGCGGGGGCCGGACGGATTTGAAGAAAATCCGAACGAGATTCCCACACTCCGTTAACAGTCTCCACATGACGCCTTCCTAGGGTGCACGGCACTGCGAAGGAGGGTCGGCATGCGTGGGAGAGAGAAGGGACAGGGCAGCCTGGGTAAATGGCTGAACCTGAGAAGTATCGCTCTGGGGCTAATCCCGATCGGAGCAACGATCGCGTTTCTGAACAATGCGTCGCTCGTGATGTTCGCTCTGGCCGCCGCAACCCCGCTGATTCTGGCTTTCAGCACTGTTCCGGGACGGCCACCGGCACCCACCCTCGACGCGGAAACCGGGTTTCACACCGAAGAGGCGCTGCTTGGCGCGCTGGAGTCTGCGCTCCAGACGTCGGATGTCAGCCGGAAGGTTGCATGCCTCGTGCTCGAGATCGACGCCTTCGAAGAGCTTGAGAAGACGTGGGACAAGGCCACACTCAGCGCCGCCATTCCGCAGGTGGCTGACCGTATCTCGGCCTTGCTGCGCACCGAAGACGTGGTCGCCCGCATTTCCCGAAACGGTTTTGCCATCGCGCTTCCCAATGTCCGGACGCCGGAACTTGGCGCGATCATTTCGCTCACCGAACGGCTCCAGAAATCCATCGCCGAGCCGATGAACGCGGACGGCGCCTCGCTGCATCTGACCGCGTCGGTCGGGTTCTGCCTGAGACACCAGATCGCCAGTGACAGCGGCGCCGAACTTCTCGCAGCCGCAAAGATCGCCATGTCGGATGCACGCCGATTCGGGCCTCAGGCAACGCGCGCCTACCCGCCCGAGCCCCAGAAACATTTCTCCGGCTCCGACAATCTGGTCGAAGAGGTCACCCGTGCGCTCCGCGACGGGCAGATCCTTCCCTGGTTCCAGCCGCAGGTTTCGACCGACACAGGGCAGGTCACAGGTTTCGAGGCGCTTGCCCGCTGGATCCACCCCGAACGCGGCACGATCTCTCCTGCGGATTTCCTGCCCGCGCTCGAAGCGTCCGGCCAGATGGAGCTTCTGAGCGAAGGCGTCCTCGTGAAATCACTGCAGGCCCTGAAAGCATGGGACGCTGCAGGCTACGACGTGCCCTCCGTTTCGGTGAATTTTGCAACGCAAGAGCTGCGCAATCCCAGCCTTGTGGAACGGATCAAATGGGACGTGGACAGGTTCTCGATCGCGCCGGAGCGGCTGACGGTCGAAATTCTCGAGACGGTTATCTCCGGCTCCGATGACGACATCATTTCCCGCAACATCCGCGCGTTGCGCAATCAGGGGTTCCGGATCGATCTGGATGATTTCGGCACCGGGCATGCCTCGCTTGCCAATATCCGCCGGTTCTCGGTGGACCGGATCAAGATAGACCGCTCCTTCGTGACCCGCGCCGATGACGACCCCGAACAGCAGCGCATGATTGCCGCCATTGTCGGCATGTCCGAGCAGCTTCAAATCGAGACAATCGCCGAAGGCGTAGAGACCATCGGGGAATACGCCATGCTCTCGCAATTGGGCTGCACGCACCTTCAGGGCTTCGCGATCGCAAAGCCGATGCCGCTGGACGAAACCCTGAACTGGATGGAGCAGCACTACGCAAAACTGAAGTCCATGCCCTCCGTGAGGCGCGGTATCGCGTAAAGACGCGTCGATCCGAGCATTCCGGACGGCATTTCGCGGCCCTGAAAGACCGTAAAACCGCTTGACCTTTGGCCCGTCAGCCTATTGAACCACCCCGTTAGATCAAGATAGGTGGCGGCCCGAAAAATGGACGATCAGAACAAGAATCTCATCCTTGCGACAGCACTGAGTTTTTTGGTCATTTTGGTGTGGTTCTTTCTGTTCCCACCGGAAGAGCCTGCGCCGCTCCCGGTTGAACAGACCACGGCCGTCGAGCAGGGCGCGCCGTCCGCCAGCGTGCCGCCGGTGGCTGCCGGCGCACCGGGTGCAACCGCGCCCCTGCCCGCATCCCCTGCGGATCTTCGCGCGACCGCGCTTGCGGAAAGCCCGCGCATCAACATCGACACCCCCAAGGTCAGCGGTACGATTTCGCTCACCGGCGGGCGCCTCGATGATCTGAAACTGAAAGACTACAACAACACGCTCGACGCCGATTCAGGCAATGTCACGCTGCTGTCGCCGGTCGGCGGCGACAACGCCTATTACGCCCTCTACGGATGGGCCCCGGCGGGCGACCTGACCTATGCGCAGGTGCCCACCGCAAACACCGAGTGGCAGCTTGAGAGCGGCGATACGCTGACACCCGAGACCCCGGTTACGCTCGTGTGGAGCAATGATGCCGGCCTGACCTTCCGCCGGACCTATTCGATCGACCGGAACTTCATGTTCTCTGTCAAACAATCGGTCGAGAACACGTCCGGTGTCGCCCGCCGCCTGCAGCCCTACGGGATCGTGGCGCGTCATGGTGAGCCCGATGTGGTCGGCTTCTTCATCCTGCATGAAGGTGTCGTGGGTATGGCCGATGGTGAGCTGACCGAGATTGATTACTCGGACATGCCGGACCTCGATGTGGTTCTGCGCGAAGGCGCGAACGCGGAAATTACCGATGTGGTGGAGAGCGGATGGATCGGCTTCACCGACAAGTACTGGATGACCACGCTCATCCCCGAGCCCGGCTCGAGCTTCACCTCCGTGTCGAAATACGTCGAAAGCGCCGATGTCTATCAGACCGAGGCACGGCTGGAGACGATGGACGTCGCTCCGGGTCAGGTCGCGGAGGTTCAGTCGCAGCTTTTCGCTGGCGCCAAGGAATGGGAGACGATCCGCAACTATGAACGCGCCGGCATCGACGGCTTCCTCGACTCGATCGACTGGGGCTGGTTCTTCTTCCTGACAAAACCGATCTTCGCGGTTCTGCACTGGCTCAACAGCCTCATCGGCAACATGGGCTGGGCGATTATCGCGCTGACATTCATCATCAAGGCGGTTCTGCTGCCGCTGGCCTACAAATCCTATGTCTCGATGGCCAAGATGAAGGAACTCCAGCCGGAGCTTCAGAAGATCAAGGAGCAGGCAGGCGACGACCGCCAGAAGCTCCAGATGGAGATGATGGCGCTCTACAAGAAGGAAAAGGTGAACCCGGCTGCGGGCTGTCTCCCGATCCTGATGCAGATCCCGATCTTCTTCTCGCTCTACAAGGTGATTTTCGTCACCATCGAATTGCGCCACGCCCCGTGGCTCGGCTGGATCACCGACCTCAGCGCGCCGGACCCCTCCTCCATTCTGAACCTCTTCGGCTTGCTGCCCTATGCAACGCCGGACCAGAGTTCGATCTTCTTCATCTTCTCGCTGGGCGTGCTGCCGATCTTCCTCGGCATCTCCATGTGGCTGCAGCAGAAGCTGAACCCGGCCCCCCCCGACCCGACACAGGCGATGATCTTCGCGTGGATGCCGTGGATCTTCATGTTCATGCTTGGCACCTTCGCCAGCGGTCTTGTCCTGTACTGGATTGCGAACAACGTGATCACCTTCATCCAGCAATACGCGATTATGCGCAGCCAAGGGTACACGCCGGATATATTCGGGAATATCAAGTCCGGCTTCAAAAAGTCGAAAACGCCCGAGAAGAAGTAGCCGGTCTGACTCCGCCGCCCCGAAACCATGGGGCTGGCGGATGCATGCCCCCGATGACCGCGAAATGAGAGCGCAGATATGGCGAAGTTCACCTTCAGAATTGCCGAAGCGCCGGAGCCCAGCGTCGCCGAACAGGGTCGCAAGCTGTTCGCCGGCGAGACGGACTTTCTCAAGGGCGTGGTCGCGATGGACGGGCTGCCGGCTGCCGACCGGATCGAGGTTTGCTTTGCCGGCCGCTCGAATGTCGGAAAATCTTCCCTGATCAACGCGATCACCGGCCGAAAGGCGCTTGCGCGAACCTCGAACACGCCCGGCCGCACGCAGGAGGTCAACTTTTTCACACTGGGCGAGAGCCATTATATCGTGGACCTGCCCGGCTACGGCTTTGCTGAAGCCCCGCTTCCTGTGGTCGAGAAGTGGCAAAGGCTGCTCAAGGCTTACCTGTCCGGCAGGCAGACCCTGCGCCGCGCCTTTGTGCTGATCGACGCCCGTCACGGCATCAAGAAGGTCGATCAGGAGATCCTCGGCCTTCTGGATCGCGCAGCCGTGACCTTTCAGGTCGTTCTGACCAAGGTCGACAAGATCAAGGCAAAGGACCATGCCGCCCTGATCGAACAGGTCAGTGATGCGCTGTCCAAGCATCCTGCGGCCTATCCGGAAATCGTCATGACCTCATCGGAAAAAGGGATCGGGATCCCCACATTGCGCAGCATCATTGCGACGCTGGAGTAACGGCACGCCCCAGCCTGCCCTCTCAGACGTGCTGCGCGCCGTTCACCTCGATCTCGGCTCCGGAAATATAGCTGCTCTGTCCCGAACACAGGAAATAGATCGCAGCCGCGACCTCCTCGGGCTGGCCCAGCCGGCGCATAGGTAGTTTTTGCACGATCCGGTCGGTGCCGGGGCTCAGGATCGCCGTCTCCACCTCCCCCGGCGCGATGGCGTTTACGCGCACGCCGAGCGGTCCGAAATCATGGGCCATCTCACGCGTCAGCGCCGCCAGAGCCGCTTTTGAGGTGGAGTAGGCGGCCCCCGCGAAGGGATGCACCCGGCTGCCGGCAATCGAGGTCACGTTGACGACCGAGCCCTGCGCTTTCGCAAGTTCATCCTTCAGACCGCGCGCCAGCACGACGGAGGCAAAGAAATTGACGTGGAAGACATGCCCCCATGTGCGCAGGTCCGTGTCGATCGTGTTGAGCCGTTCCCCGTTCTCCCCTTTGGGCGAGATGCCCGCATTGTTGACCAGCGCATCGAGACGTCCGTCCAGCTTGCGGCGGATTTCTTCAATCGCTTCGATCGTGTTCTTAGGATCGGCGAGGTCGATCTGGATGTGGTTCTCGGCGCCGCCGCCCCATGGGCATTCCTGCGGAAACGGGTGCCTTGAGCAGGTCAAGACCCGCCAGCCCTTACCGTTGAAATGCTGAACGGTCGCATGGCCGATCCCGCGGCTGGCGCCGGTCAGAAGCAGGGTTTTTCGCGGTTCGGACATGGGCAATTCCTCGATCCCTGTCAGCGTAACATGCCGCCGGAGGAACACAATCCAAAGCGCCGGGTCTTGGCAGACCGCCACGCACAGGCTAACAGGCTAGAACGCAACCGGAAATTCTGAATGAAAAAGCAAACTGCCATGAACCGCGACTGGATCGCCACCGCCCGGACCCTGTCTCAGGCCCTGCCCTATCTGCAACGCTATGCCGGCGCGACCGTCGTGATCAAGCTTGGCGGCCATGCCATGGGCAGCGATGCCGCGATGGAGAGCTTCGCCCGTGACATCACCCTGATGCGCCATGTCGGCGTCAATCCGGTGATCGTTCATGGCGGCGGCCCGATGATCAACACCATGCTCAAAAGGCTGGGCGTGACCTCGGAATTCGTGGACGGCAAGCGGGTTACCGATGCCCAGACAGTCGAGGTGGTCGAGATGGTACTGTCTGGCACCGTCAACAAGCGGATCGTTCAGGCCATCAACGCCGAAGGCGGGCGTGCGGTCGGCCTGTCGGGCAAAGACGCCAACATGATTGTCTGCGATCCGTCCGACCCGAAACTGGGTTTCGTGGGCGAGCCTGTCGAAGTGACACCGGACGTCCTGCATGAGATGGCCAATTCAGGGCTGATCCCCGTGGTGGCTCCTCTGGGCACCGGCCGCGATGGCGAAACATTCAACATCAACGGCGACACGGCAGCCGGCGCGATTGCGGCTGCGCTCAAGGCCGATCGTCTGCTGCTGCTGACAGACGTGGCCGGCGTCAAGGATGCCTCGGGCGAGGTCGTAACGGAACTGACAGCCGAACAGATCCGTAGCCTGACCAAGGAAGGCATCATTGCGGGCGGCATGATCCCGAAGACCGAAACGGCCCTGTCGGCCTTGTCAAACGGCGTACGGGCCGTGGTGATCCTTGATGGCCGCGCGCCCAATGCCTGCCTGCTGGAGCTGTTTACCGATCACGGCGCGGGCTCGATCATCCGGACCTGAGCCGAACGCGTCCTCAGACGGGGTGCTGCGCGCGGTTGCAGCACGGAAGTATCCGAATACACTCGGCCTATGGAAAACGAACTCGTCATCCGTTTCGGAGTCTTTCTCGGGCTGTTCTGCCTGTTTGCGGCGGTCGAGACGCTGGCGCCCCGCCGCGCACGCAGCCTGCCGCGCGCAAAACGGTGGGCGACGAACTGGGCCATTGTCATCCTCGACGCGATCACCCTGCGCGCTCTGGCCATCGCGCTGCCGCTTCTGGCCGTCGGCGCCGCCATTGATGCCGGAGAGAACGGCTGGGGGCTGTTCAACACGCTCGGGCTTCACGCGGGCCTCGAGATCCTTCTCACGGTGCTGATTTTTGATTTCGCGATCTGGCTTCAGCACCTGATCATGCACAAGATCCCGGTTCTCTGGCGCCTGCATCGGGTCCATCACGCAGATGTCGATATCGATGTCAGCACCGCCATCCGGTTCCACCCTGTCGAGATCGCCCTGTCGATGCTCCTGAAGATCGGCCTTGTGTATGTGCTCGGGCCCTCGGCGCTGGGGATTATCCTCTTCGAGATCATTCTGAACGGAACGGCGATGTTCAACCACGCCAATATCAAGCTGCCGCTGAAGGCCGATGCCGTGATCCGAAAGGTGCTCGTGACACCGGACATGCACCGCATCCACCATTCCAACCAGCGCACCGAGCATGACAGCAATTACGGGTTTTCCCTGTCGATCTGGGATCGGCTTTTCAGGACCTACACGGCAGAACCGGACAAGGGGCATCTGGGCATGACCATCGGTCTGGAATGGCAGGACGAACGCCCCGCTCAGCTGGGCTGGAGCCTTGCCCTGCCGTTCTTTCGCAAATGACGTTCGACGCGCTTCTCTCCGCCGCGCGAGACCGGCAGCTCGATATCTTCGGGGCGTTTCATCCCGCGCCGGAGGATAACGTGCCACATGAGACCGGCACGCTGCTTCTGCTCGGACCCCATGAGCCGGGGTTCTGGAACCGCCTGAGCACAAGTGACGAATGGAGATCGGGCAAGCCGGATCCCATCGACCGCTGGTCGCGCCGGATCATCGGAGAATGGGCCTGCGCACTGGGGGCAAAGGCGCTCTTCCCCTTCACCGGTCCGCCCTACAACCCGTTCTTCACTTGGGCCCTGCGCAGCGGACAGGCATGGCAAAGCCCGGTTTCCCTGCTGGTGCACAGCCGGGCGGGGCTTATGGTCTCCTACCGTGGCGCGCTCGCCCTGAAAGAGAGGATCGCACTGCCGGAGGTCTCGGCCCACAGCCCCTGCGCGGACTGCACAAAGCCCTGCCTCACCGCCTGCCCCGCAGGAGCACTGACTGCTGAAGGCTATGACGTCGCCGCCTGTCACAGCTTTCTGGACACCCCCGAGGGGCTTGAGAACATGGAGCGCGGCTGCGCTGTCAGGCGGTCTTGTCCCGTCTCACAGAGCTATGGCAGATTGGAGGCGCAATCCGCCTACCATATGTCTGTTTTTCACCGGTGACCCTTTGAAACTCATTATCACGAGACATGCGAAATCGAGCTGGGATGATCCCCTGCTTGACGACCATGATCGCCCCCTCAACGCACGGGGACGAGAGGCGGCAAGCCGTATCGGGAACTGGATCACCGAGCAGGGACACGTGCCCGACCACGTGTTGTGCTCAACGGCAGAGCGCGCGAAATGGACCTGTGCGCTGGCGATCGAACAAATGGCCACGCGGCCCGTGGTGGATATGGAAAGCGGGCTTTATCACGCCGGTCCCGACAGCATCCTGCGCCTGATCCATCAGGCCCCCACCGGCGACCTGATGGTGGTTGGCCACAATCCCGGATTTGCCGAGTTTGCATCCATGATCACACGGGAGCGGCCCCGCCACATCAAGTTCGGCCAATATCCGACAGCAGCGACGCTGGTCGTCGAGGCCGATATCGCGGAGTGGAGCGCACTCGCCTTCGGATCCGCAAAGCTGGTAGATTTCGTTGTGCCGCGGGATCTCGATCCCGCCTGACGCCGGCGGCGCATAAGAAAAGGCCCCGCTGCAGAGCGGGGCCTTTCTTGTCTGGGTTTCGTGGCCCGATACTCAGTGACCGAGGATCTGGCTGAGGAACAGCTTCGTGCGCTCCGATTTCGGGTTGTTGAAGAACTCTTCGGGCTCGTTCTGTTCGACGATCTGGCCCTGATCCATGAAGATCACGCGGTTGGCCACCTGACGGGCAAAGCCCATCTCGTGGGTCACGCAGAGCATGGTCATACCTTCTTCGGCGAGCTCGATCATGGTGTCGAGCACCTCCTTGATCATCTCGGGGTCGAGGGCCGATGTCGGCTCATCAAACAGCATGATCCGCGGGCGCATGCAGAGCGAACGGGCAATTGCCACACGCTGCTGCTGCCCCCCCGACAACTGGCCGGGATACTTGTCGGCCTGCTCGGGGATCTTGACCTTCTCGAGGAAATGCATCGCGGTTTCCTCGGCCTCCTTGCGCGCGATTTTGCGGACCCAGATCGGGGCCAGCGTGCAGTTCTCGAGGATGGTGAGATGCGGGAACAGGTTGAAGTGCTGGAAGCACATACCGACCTCTGAGCGGATCTTGTCGATGTTCTTGAGATCCGAGGTCAGTTCGATCCCGTCCACCACGATCTGGCCGGCCTGATGCTCTTCAAGCCGGTTGATGCAACGGATCAGTGTCGATTTCCCCGACCCCGACGGGCCGGCGATCACGATCCGCTCGCCGCGCTGCACCGTCAGGTCGATATCGCGCAGCACGTGGAACGTGCCATACCACTTGTTCATGTTGGAGATCTGGATCGCGACTTCGTCGCTCACCTGCATCTTGGAGCGGTCGATTTCACGGTCTAGTGCAAGTTCAGACATGGGTGAAATTCCTTCTTAATGAGACGTCTTGAGCTTGCGCTCGAGATACATGGAATAGCGAGACATCGAGAAACAGAAGATGAAGAACATCAGGGCGATAAAGCCGTAGATCTCCCACACGATCCCGTTCCATGCCGCGTCCGCGCGGATGGCATTCGACAGACCCAGCGGGTCCAGAAGGCCGATGATCGACACAAGCGTCGTATCCTTGAAGACCCCGATAAAGGTCGACACGATGCCGGGGATCGAGATCTTCAGCGCCTGAGGCATGATCACAAGGCGTTGCGCCTTCCAGTAATCAAGACCCAGCGCGTCTGCTGCCTCGTACTGGCCCTTGGGCAGGGCGGCGAGACCACCCCGCACAACCTCGGCCATATAGGCGGCGGCAAACAGCGTCACCATGATCATGACCCGCAGGATGATGTCGAAATTCGTCCCCGGCGGCATGAAGATGTTGAGCAGCGTCGACGCCACGAAGAGCAGCGTGATCAGCGGCACCCCGCGAATGAACTCGATAAAGCCCACACAGAGCGCCTTGACGATCAGCAGATCGGACTGACGGCCAAGCGCCAGCACGATGCCCAGTGGCAGCGAACACAGGATCGCGGTCACACCGATGGTGATCGACAGCATGAAGCCACCGAAGGCCCGGCTTTCGACCGCCTCGATCCCGATGGGCAGGATGCTGCTCAGCGCACCGGCAACCGGCCCGGCGAGGAGCAACCACCACAGGACCGGGACAAGTGCCGCGGCAATTACCCCGGCGAGCGAACCGGCCGCTGCGGCGACCACCCGGTAGGCGTAGTAGCCCAGAACGAAGCCCGCCAGCGCGGCCAGAGGGTTCCAGATCGCACCACCCCACAGCAGCCATGCACCCGCGAACGGGTAGAGCGGCGTGAAGATCAGCAGCTTGCGCGGTGCTGAATCGAACAGGACCGGCCACAAGGCCACGCCCAGAAGCAGGAAGGCTGCGATCGGGCGCCAGTAGAGCTCTGCGGGGTAGAAGCCGAACATCAACTGCAGCCAACGTTCGCTGATCACGCCCCAGCACGCGCCACCATGGCCCGGACCGTTGATCTCACGGCACTCATTGAGGCTTGCCGCACTCCATGTGGGAGACATCAGCCAGGGAAGCATCGCCGCAAGGATGTAGTAGACGAAGATCAATGAGAGAACCGTGAGGACTGAGTTTACCCAGCCGTTGAACAGATTCTCGCGGGCCCACCCGATGGCGCCGACCGTGGTTGCGGGCGGTGCCTGTTCCGGCAGCATTTCGGTGCGGACAAATCCAATATTACTCATATCACCGCTCCACCAGTTTGACGCGATTGTTGTACCAGTTCATCACCGCCGAGATCGAAAGTGAGATCGCCAGATAGACCAGCATGCCCATCAGGACCGTCTCAAGTTCGCGTCCCGTTTGGTTCAGCGTGATGCCCATCAGGGTGCCGGTGATGTCCATGTAACCCACCGCGATTGCGAGCGAGGAGTTCTTGGTCAGGTTCAGGTAGTTCGAGATCAGCGGGGGAATGATCACCCGCAGTGCCTGCGGCAGGATCACGAGGCTCATGATGCGGTTGGGCCGGAGCCCCAGCGCACCTGCAGCTTCGGTCTGCCCTTTCGAGATCGCCATGATCCCGGCGCGCACGATCTCCGCGATGAAGGCCGCGGTATAGAGCGACAGGGCCAGCCAGAGCGCAATCAGCGAGTTCCGCAAATGCGTGCCACCCGAGAAGTTGAAACCCTTCAGCGCCGGATAGCCCAGATGGAACCCGAGCAGCAGAAGCAGGATCGCGGTCGGCACCACGATCAGGCCAAGGCGCAGATGCCACGTGGTCGGGCGGTCGCCGGTTTCAGCCTGGATCCGGTCAGCGCGCTTGCGCACAATGATCGAAGCCCAGATGCCGCCGCCCAGGACAATGAGCAAGGCGATCAGGTCGAGGCTGATCTCAAAGCTGTTTCCGAAAACCGGGATGTCCCCCAGCCCGCGCGAGAACAGCGGCTCCGGGATATAGACCCCGCGATTGGTGATCGCCACGGTGTCACTGAACATCATGGAGGCGGTCGCATTGTCGCCCCGGAACGCCCGTGGTGCGGGCAGTGTTTCGATGAGAATGGCCATCACGAACACGATCCACAGCAGGACCGGAACGTTTCTGAACATCTCGACATAGACAGTCATGATCCGCGACACGATCCAGTTGTTGGACAGTCGCAAGACCCCGATGATGACGCCGAGCACGGTGGCGGTGATACAGCCCAGAATCGCCACGACGAGTGTATTGAGAAGCCCCACCATTGCAGCCCGCCAATGGCTGGACTGCGAATTATATTCGATCAGGCGCTGGTTGATGTCATAGCCGGCCGGCTCGCCCAGAAAACCGAAATCGATCGGCTTTCCGAGGGTTGCGAGGTTTGCGGCGGTGTTGCTGATCAGCCAGCCAATCAGAAGCAAAAATCCGATCAGGGCGACAACCTGGATGGTCGCAGACCGATACCGGGTGTCGTAGATGAGCATAGAGAGCCGGAACGACTCCTTCGGAGGGTCGGTTAGCGTCGTCATTGGTGACTTTCCCCGTTTGGACCAAGTGCTTTTAGCGCGGCATGTCTTTTTGCATGCCTTTGGCTTGGCGATCGTTTTTTATCTTTTTTTGTCTTTTGGCTTGATGCGAAAAGGGCGCGAACCATGTCCGCGCCCTTCTCTGTGTTTCTTAGCGGAACGGCGGTGAGTAGATCAGACCACCGTTTGTCCACTGAGCGTTCAGGCCGCGGGCCAGACCGATCGGTGTGTTCTCGCCGATGTTCTTCTCGAACAGCTCGCCATAGTTGCCACCGGCGGCGATTGCGTTCTTCGCCCAGTCGGAAGACAGGCCCAGCATCTCGCCCAGCGAACCTTCGGTGCCCAGCAGGCGGTTCACTTCCGGGTTGTTGCCCGGAGCTGCGGACATGTCGCCGATGTTGGCGGAGGTCACGCCGAGCTCTTCAGCGGTAACCAGCGCGTTCAGGGTCCAGCGAACGATGTCACCCCACTCGTTGTCGCCGTGGCGCACAAGCGGACCGAGCGGCTCTTTCGAGACGATCTCGGGCAGAAGGACGTGGTCACCGGGGTTCTCGAACGTGGCGCGCGTTGCGGCCAGACCCGAGGCGTCGGTGGTGTAAACGTCACATGCACCAGCAAGGTACTGCTGCTGGGCTTCTGCGTTGGTTTCGATCGGAACCGGCTCATAGCTGATGTTGTTGGAGCGGAAGTAGTCCGCCAGGTTCAGCTCTGTGGTGGTGCCGGTCTGGATGCAGACGGTTGCGCCGTCCAGCTCGGTTGCCGAAGACACGCCAAGTTCCTTGGGAACCATGAAGCCCTGACCGTCGTAGTAGTTCACGCCAACGAAGGTGAACTTGAGGTCCACGTCGCGGGAGAACGTCCACGTCGTGTTACGAGCCAGCATGTCAATCTCACCGGAAGCCAGCGCGGTGAAGCGTGTCTTACCAGTGGTCGGAACGAATTCAACGGCGGCCGGGTCACCCAGAACAGCTGCGGCAACAGCACGGCAGACACCTACGTCAAAACCATCCCAGTTGCCGTTTGCATCAGGTGCAGCAAAGCCGACAAGGCCAGTTGTCACACCACAGTTCAGCTTTCCGCGTGCCTTGACCTCGTCAAGCGTTGCTGCTGCTGCACCGCCGGCAATAACACCAGCAACGGTCAGCGCACCAAGAAATACGGATTTTTTCATATTTACCTCTTCCTGATCTTCGCCCGTTTGCGGACGAATTATTTTCAGGGCGCGATAGCCCCAAGCGATACCTAGGGAAACAATGTTCCCCCGATGGTTTCGAATAAGGCCAAATCGATACGGCAAGGTCAAGAAATTAAGACAAGGTTACCAAAGGTAAGGCGCGTTGATTTCGATCAAACTTCGGCTCTTTTTTGCAATTGTTGACCAATCAGTCAAAAAAAACCGAAATTCGTCGTATTTCAGGCGGATAACCGAAAAAAAGTATCTGCGTGCAGGAATGCACCGCGTTTTATTGCGGCCTGTTCGGACGCTTCTTCGTCCTCACCCCATTGCGATTCCTGCCAGATCTCATCGATTCGGCTCACGTCCCACAAGGCGGCCGCATCGGCGAAGTCGTGAATCGCGGCGAGGCCGATCACGAGCGAGCCGGACAGGGAAACAAGGTCATGAAAGCCCGTCAGCTGGAAAGGATCGAGCGTCGCGACCTCTGTGTGAAGTTTTTCGAGCGCCTCGGGCGATTGCGCGACATGCATGATCCCGCTTCTGGGGCTCAAGGACACGCCGAAACGCGCCTTCGCCCAATCCAGCAGCGGGTCCCAACCTTCCGACTGGCGCCGCACCAGCGCTTGCGGGCTGTCCGCGCGGTAACAGACAAGATCGCTGTCGCCGTAAGCCGCGATCAGGCCGACAACTTCGTCGAATTGCGGGGTCACCTTGTCGATCGCCGCGTTGGCCGAGCGCGTGACCGGCATCGTGGTCGGATCGATCTTCTCTTCCTGCGCGTCCCATTCCGCCACGACCGCCTGCGCCATGGCCTCGGTCGGCAAAAGCAGCGCCGACTTCGCCGGGGTGCGCACGGGCCGGTCATCGAGATGCACGGTAAACCTGCCGTCCTGCGGCACGGCCGTTGCCTTGCTCCAGAAGCGTTTTGCCGCCCATTCACTCATGTCTCAATTCTCCCAGAGCCGTTCCAGCGCGGCGTCGAGCGCCTCGAAATCATCGATCATATGATGCGCGATCGCGCCCAGCGCATCGGGCGGGTGATAGCCCCAATTCACGCCGACAGTCCCGAAACCGGCCGACCGCCCCATCTCGAGGTCGAAACTGGTATCCCCGATCATCACGGCACGCCCGGCATCGGCCCCCGTTTCGCGCAACGTGGCCTCCAGCATCGACGGGTGTGGCTTGGACGGGTGATCATCGGCCACCTGCGTCGTCACGAAGTAATGGCCCAGCCCGTGCGCTTCCATCATCTTGTCGAGGCCGCGGCGCGATTTGCCCGTGGCCACCCCCAAGAGGATGTCATCGCGTGCCGCAAGCCGGTCGAGCGCCGCGCGCGCACCGGGAAAGAGCGGCGCGGTCTGTTCCACCGGTGTGGTCATACGGGTGTGTGCGAAAGAGGCCTTGTAGGCCTCCACCAATGCACCAAGCTCATCATCACCCAGCCCCGGGCGCAGACGATCCATGGCCACAGGCAGCGACAGCCCGATGATGGAGCGGATCTCGCGTTCTTCGGGCACGGGCTCACCCATTGCCTCGAAGGCCTGCGCCATCGCGCCCTTGATATGGGCCAGACTGTCGATCAGCGTCCCATCCACGTCAAAAACGACGAGTTTCACGTCTGCCACTCCTCGTCCGCGTCGAAGGGGTCGACCGGGACATCGCGCTCGGTCCAGCCCAGATAATCCCAGCTGCGTTTCATGTGATCGGGCAGCGGGGCCGTCAGGTGCAGCGTCGCTCCGGTGACAGGATGTTCAAGCGTGAGCGAGCGCGCATGCAGATGCAGCTTCTTGCTGATCTCGTCACCCAGTTGCGCCCCCCAGCCATCGCCCTGATTTTCTTGCCCGGAGCCGCCATATTTGCCGTCCCCCACGATCGGGTGGCCCATCTCCGCCATATGGGCGCGCAATTGATGCGTGCGTCCGGTGATCGGGACAAGCGCCATCCAGGCCGCCCGCTGCCCGAGAAAGCACAAGGTGGCGTAATCGGTATGGGCCCGTTTCGCGCCGGGCGTGCTGTCCACATCGCGGGGATGGACACAATGCATCTTCTCCCCCTCGCCGCGTTTGCCATGCCCCGGGGCCTTGACCAGACCGTATTTGATCGTGCCGATCTTGGGATAGGGCACCCCTGCCACCATGGCCCAGTAGATCTTGCGCGTATTCTTGTGCCGGAACGCAGCCGTAAGGGCAGACGCCACGGCCTGCGTGCGCGCCAGGATCAGAACACCGCTGGTATCCTTGTCCAGCCGATGCACCAGCCGCGGCGGCTCGGGCTTGTCGAAGGCAAGCGCGGCAGCCATTCCATCGACATGGCGGGTTTGCTTGCTGCCGCCTTGAACGGGAAGTCCCGGCGGCTTGTTCAGGGCAATGATGTGGTCGTCCTTGTAGATAACGCAGGACCGGATCATCTCGGCATCCGCCTTGGAGATATGAGCGGTCTTCGCCTGCGCTTCGACCTCCTCCGCACTGGGAAGTGGAGGGATCCGGACCGCCTGCCCGGGGGCAACGCGGCTGTTGGATTTCACCCGTCCGCCATCGACGCGGATTTCGCCCTTGCGGCACATCTTCTCGATGCGGCCCTGCGAAACGTGGGGAAAGCGGCGTCGGAACCACCGGTCGAGGCGCTGTTCGGCCTCGTCCTTGCCCACATGGACTGTCTGAACACGGCTCATACGTAAATCCCCCGCGCCGCCAAAACGCCAAGACCAAGCGCAACGATGGAGCCCGCGACTGAAGCTCCGACATAGATCAGCGCGGCTGTCGTCTGACCCCGCTCATAAAGGGTAAAAGCTTCCAGCGAGAAGGCCGAGAAGGTCGTGAAACCGCCCAGAATTCCGGTCAGCAGGAAGGGCGACAGATGGCTGATGCTGCGCGACGCGAGATAGACCACCAGAAAGCCCATAAGGAAGGACCCGACAACATTGACGGTCAGGATCGCATAGGGAAATCCCGGTCCGGTCAGGCGCATGACACCGACCCCTGTCAGGAATCGCGCCGCCGCGCCGAGCGCCCCCCCGAGGGAAACTTGTAGAATGGTCCAGATCATGGGCGTTCTGTCTGCTTTCGCGGCCGATAAGTCAAGATTGCCGCTGCAGCCGCAGCTTGGTGAAGTAGTCCAGCCGACGCTTGAGCTCGCGCTCGAAGCCGCGTTCCACCGGTTGATAAAAGACGCCGCGTTTCATGTCTTCGGGGAAGTAATTCTGTCCCGAGAACCCGTCCTCCGCATCGTGATCATAGGCATAGCCTTCACCGTATCCCTGCTCTTTCATGAGCCGGGTCGGCGCATTCAGGATGTGCTTCGGCGGCGGCTCTGATCCCGTCTTTCGGGCAGAGGCCATGGCCTGTTTGAACGCCCCGTAGGATGCGTTCGACTTGGGGGCGAGCGCGAGATACAGAACCGCCTGTGCCAACGCCAGCTCACCTTCGGGCGAGCCGAGCCGCTCATAGCTCTCCCATGCATCGAGGCAGACACGGTGCGCCTGCGTATCGGCCAGACCGATATCCTCGACCGCCATCCGCGTGATCCGGCGGGCAAGATATCTGGGGTCTTCGCCGCCTTCGAGCATCCGCGCCAGCCAGTAAAGCGCCGCATCGGGATCACTGCCCCGCACCGATTTGTGCAACGCACTGATCAGGTTGTAATGGGCGTCTCCTGACTTGTCATACTGGGCCGCCCGCCGCATCAGCCGTTTGGAAAGCGCCTCGGCATCGAGCTTGCCGTCGACCTTCCAAGCCATGATCTGTTCGATCAGGTTCAAAAGCGCGCGGCCGTCTCCATCGGCCATCTCAAGCAACGCCACCCGCGCCTCCGGCCCGAGGGGCAGCGGCTTGTTCAGCTCTTTCTCCGCCCGCTGCGCCAGAAGCTCGAGATCCACGGGCGAGAGCCGTTCCAGAACCAGAACCTGCGCCCGCGACAGAAGTGCGGCGTTCAACTCGAAAGACGGGTTCTCCGTGGTCGCGCCCACCAGCAGGATCGTGCCGTCTTCCATCAGCGGCAAAAACCCATCCTGCTGGGCCTTGTTGAAGCGGTGGATTTCGTCGACGAAAAGCAGCGTTCCCTGACCGTTGTCGCGCCGGATACGGGCGGCTTCGAACACTTTCTTGAGATCCGGAACACCGGTGAAAATCGCGCTGATCTGGACGAAATGCAGATCCGTCTCATCCGCAAGCAGCCGCGCGATCGTCGTTTTGCCAACACCGGGAGGGCCCCAGAAAACCAGCGACGACAGGGTGCCGCCGGCCAGCATGACACCCAGTGGGCTTTCGGGGCCAAGCACCTGCTGCTGGCCAATGACCTCCTGCAGCGCGGTCGGCCGGAGCCGGTCCGCCAGCGGGCGGGTCTTTGCGGGCGCGGGCGTGCCTTGCTGATCGAAAAGATCCGCCATCAGATCCGGAACCGGTAGCTGAACCGCTTGCCGCCGCGCAGACCATCGACACGCCAGCGGCGGGTGTCTGCATCTGCCGCAATCGACACGACATCTTCGGAGGTGCGCACTGTCACCCCGTTGATCTCGCGCAGGATATCACCGCGCCGCAGGCCGGTGCTACGCGCCGTCCCGCGGATTTCGGTCACGATAACGCCCTTGGTCCCGACCGGAATACCCAGCTCGGCACGCAGTTTCGGGTTGAGGTTTGCGACGGTCAGACCCGACAAGGCCAGACCCGGCTCGACGGTTCGCACATCGCGCGGCGGCAGATCCGGCGCGACGATCAACGGCACTTGCGCCATGCGCTCTTCCCCCTTGGAGAGATATCTGACCTCGATGTCCTCGCCAATCCGCCGGACCGACATTCGAAACAGCATCTCGGGGGGCGCGTTCACATCCTGCCCGTCCACGCTCATCACGATATCACCGGGCTTGAGGCCCGCACGGGCAAAGGGGCTGGCCGCATCCATCGCGGAGATCACCACCCCCTCGGGCACGCTCAGCCCGAAGCCCTCGGCCAGCTCGTAATCCACGGATTGCCCGATAATGCCCGCCCAGGGACGCTGGAACTCCTCCTGCCCTTCCTTGGCCTGTTCGACGAACCGGGCCACCAGATTGGCGGGAATGGCAAAGCCGACCCCGTTCGAGCCCCCCGACCGGGTCAGGATGGAGGTGTTCACACCCAAAAGCCGCCCGCTGGTGTCAATCAGCGCACCGCCGGAATTGCCCGGATTGATCGGCGCATCGGTCTGGAGGAAATAGCCGCGCGCATTTCCGGTCGCGATGCCGGAGCGCGCCAGCCCCGAAATGATCCCCGAACTGACGGTCTGGCCGATACCGAACGGGTTGCCGATGGCCAGCACCAGTTCTCCCACCTCGACCTTGTCACTGTCCCGCAATGCCAGCCACGGCAGCGGCGTATCGCTTTCGATCTTCAGGATCGCCAGATCGCTCTCGCGATCCGCCAGAAGCACCCGCGCCTCGTATTGACGGCGGTCTTTCAGCACCACACGGATTTCGGTCGCCATTCCGACGACGTGATAGTTCGACACGACGATGCCGTCTTCGGACAGGATCACCCCCGAACCGAGCGAATTCTGAACGCGGGAGCGTGTCCGGCCGCGATTGCCGAACAATTCCTCAAACAGGGAGTTGCCGCGAAACGGGCTGATGCGCTGTTCCACAACGCGGTTGGCGAAGATGTTCACCACCGCAGGCGCGGCTTCTTTGACAAGGGGTGCAAAGCTCAGCGAGATTTCCGCCTGACTGGCGGGCACGCGGGTTTCGGCCTGCGCCGACACAGCCAGCAGGCCGCTTATCAGACATGTCAGAACAAATCGCATCGCGCACTCCATCCGCTTCAAGCATATGCCGACGCCACGGGCGATTTTCAACGTGTGGAGCAGAAAATGAAAAAGCCCCACCTGAAGGAGGGGCTCTTCCGGTTGCCGTGAGTGGGCATTTTATTCGGCGGCGTCTTCCGCTTCGAGACGGGCCTTGTCAGCCGCGCCTTTGGCCGAGACGTCGCGGTCGACGAACTCGATGATCGCCATCGGCGCCATGTCGCCGTAGCGGAAGCCGGCTTTCAGGACGCGCACATAGCCGCCCTGACGATCCTTGTAACGCGGACCCAGAACCTCGAACAGCTTTGCAACGTCCTTGTCCTGCTTGAGCTTGGCCGCGGCCTGACGGCGGGCGTGGATGTCGCCGCGCTTCGCCAGCGTGATCATCTTTTCGATGATCGGGCGCAATTCCTTGGCTTTCGGCAGGGTCGTCTTGATCTGCTCGTGCTCGATCAGCGATCCGGCGAGGTTGGAGAACAGCGCTTTGCGGTGTTCGTGAGTGCGGTTCAGGCGGCGGTAGCCCCGTGCGTGACGCATGATTTCAATCCTTCTACTTCTATACTTTGTCCGGGCGTTCCGATGCGTGTCGGTGCCTCTCCTTGGGGCGGGATTGCCCATGTCTTCCCCGGCACATCCGGGCATTGGGGTGTTTCAGGGCGGGTCACCCCGCCCCGATCCTTAGAACTGGTCTTCGAACTTCTTCGCCAGGTCTTCGATGTTTTCCGGCGGCCAGTCAACAATATCCATGCCGAGATGCAGACCCATGCCCGAGAGCACTTCCTTGATCTCGTTGAGCGACTTGCGGCCGAAGTTCGGCGTGCGCAGCATCTCTGCCTCGGTCTTCTGGATCAGATCGCCGATATAAACGATGTTGTCGTTCTTCAGGCAGTTGGCCGAACGGACAGACAGCTCAAGCTCATCAACCTTCTTGAGCAGAAGCGGGTTGAACTCCAGTTCGTCCTCGTCTTCCTGACCGCGGGCCCCTTCGGGCTCTTCGAAGTTCACGAAGATCGACAGCTGGTCCTGCAGGATGCGCGCGGCATAGGCCACGGCGTCATCGGGCGTGATGGAGCCGTCGGTTTCGACCTTCATGGTCAGCTTGTCATAGTCCAGAACCTGACCTTCACGGGTCGGCTGCACGTCATAGCTGACCTTCTTGACCGGCGAGAAGATCGCGTCGATCGGCATCAGGCCAATCGGGGCATCCTCGGGGCGGTTCTTGTCGGACGCGACATAGCCCTTGCCCGTGTTGACGGTCAGTTCCATGAACAGGTCGGCGCCGTCGTCGAGGTGGCAGATCACGTGATCGCGGTTCAGGATCTCGATCCCTGCGCTGTCGGAAATGTCACCCGCCGTCACAACGGCCGGACCTTTGGCGGCAATCGAAAGACGCTTGGGGCCTTCGACTTCCATGCGGATCGCAACACCCTTGAGGTTCAGGATGATGTCGGTGACATCCTCGCGCACGCCAGCCACGCTGGAGAACTCGTGCAGCACATTGTCGATCTGAACGGAGGTGATGGCAGCACCCTGAAGGCTGCTCATCAGAACGCGGCGCAACGCGTTGCCCATGGTCAGGCCGAAACCACGCTCCAGCGGCTCGGCAATTACGGTTGCCTTGCGTGCGGGATCGTTGCCGGGTTTGATGTCGAGTTGCGTGGGCTTGATAAGCTCAGCCCAATTCTTGTGGATCATGTGTCGCCTCCATACCTGTTCCCGTTCATGTCCAAAAACGGAAACTCCCGAGGTTAAAATGACGAATGCAGGGCTCGCAAGAATCTGCGAACCCTGCGGGCTTTAAGTAGAATCAGACGCGGCGGCGCTTCGGCGGGCGACATCCGTTATGTGCCATCGGCGTAACGTCGCGGATCGCGGAGATCTGGAAGCCGACAGCAGCCAGAGCGCGCAGGGCGCTTTCCCGGCCGGAGCCCGGACCCTGAACTTCAACCTCGAGGGTCTTCACGCCATGTTCTTGGGCTTTCTTGCCCGCATCCTCGGCTGCCATCTGTGCAGCGTAAGGCGTGGATTTGCGCGACCCCTTGAAGCCCATCGTACCGGCAGACGACCATGCGATCGCGTTGCCCTGTACGTCGGAGATCAGGATCTTGGTGTTGTTGAACGAAGAGTTCACATGCGCAACGCCAGCGGCGATGTTCTTGCGAACCTTCTTCTTCGAGCGTGTCTTTTCACGTGCCATGGATCAAGCCTCCCCTTACTTCTTCTTGCCGGCAATGGCCTTTGCGGGGCCTTTGCGGGTGCGTGCGTTCGTGTGGGTCCGCTGACCCCGAACGGGAAGGTTGCGGCGATGGCGCAGACCGCGGTAGCAGCCAAGGTCCATCAGGCGCTTGATGTTCATCTGAACTTCGCGGCGCAGGTCACCTTCTACGGTGTAGGTTGCGTCGATGTGCTCACGGATTTGCAGGATCTCGGAGTCGCTCAGCTCGTTCATACGGCGCGTCGCGTCGATGCCGACGGATTCGCAAATCGCCTTAGCGGAGGTGTGACCGATACCGGTGATGTAGGTGAGAGCGATGGGAACCCGTTTCCCATCAGGCAGGTTAACGCCAGCAATACGTGCCAATTGGCCGTTCCTTTCGGTTGCGGTTCCGTAATTCCGGAACCTTTTTTCACAACGTAAGCCCGAAGGTTTTTAGACCCACGGGCTTGGTTCTTTTCCGGGCTGTCGCCAAGTCGCGATCAAGGCCTAACTGCGCGATTCGACGCCCGGATGTTGCGGCTTAGGTCCTTTTTAACGGATCGTCAAGCCTGCCTTGAATTACGTGTCCAAAACCGCGCTGATCTCGGAGGCGACAGCGTCGATCTCGCCCAGCCCGTTGACCGGCTTGAGATTGCCCTTCGCGTAGTAATACCCGATCAGCGGAGAGGTCTTTTTGTAGTATTCCATCAACCGGACCTTGAGGCTTTCCTCATTGTCGTCGGCGCGGCGCTTGAAGGTGGTGCCGCCGCAATTGGAACACTTGCCGTCTTCGGGAATGGGCTTGGTCAGGTCGTTGTAAACCTCACCGCAATCGCCACAGGTCGAGCGTGCCGTGATACGGGCCACGAGCGCATCGTCATCGACGCGCATCTCGACCACAGCATCGAGGCCGGTCCCGTGTTTCTCCAGCAGATCACCAAGGGCGTCGGCCTGCGCAAGCGTGCGCGGGAACCCGTCGAAAATGAAACCGCCGCCATGCGCACCGCCGAGCTTTTCCTCGATCAGACCGATCACGATCTCGTCGGTGACAAGCTCACCTGCATCCATGATCGCCGCGACGCGCTGGCCCATCTCGGTGCCAGAGGTTCTTGCAGCCCGCAGCATGTCCCCCGTCGAAAGCTGGATCATACCCCGGCCTTCTTCAAGAATACGTGCCTGCGTTCCCTTACCAGCGCCCGGAGGGCCAAGCAGTATGATGTTCATCGACGTCCCGTTCCCTTTTTCGCGCGCTTCTTGGCACCTTTGCCGCGCAGCTGTGACTTCTCGATCAGTCCCTCATACTGGTGCGCCAGCATATGGCTTTGCACCTGCTGGATCGTATCCATGGTGACGGACACGACGATCAGGACAGACGTACCGCCGAAATAGAACGGGATGCCAAGCTGTGCACGCAGAATCTCGGGAAGCAGACAAACTGCCGCAAGGTAACCCGACCCCAGCACAAGGACGCGGTTGACGACATACTCGAGATACTCCGCCGTGCGCTTGCCCGGACGGATGCCGGGGATGAAGCCGTTCTGGCTCTTGAGGTTGTCGGCAACCTCTTCGGGTTTGAACGAGACGTTGAACGTATAGAAGTAGGCGAAGAACACGATCATGAACGTGAAGAACGCCAGATAGAGCGGCTGGCCCGGGCCGAAATAGGCCAGAATGGTCGCCATGAACGGGCTCGTCTGGGCACCCGAGAAGGTGCTGACCGTGGTCGGCAGCAGCAGCAGAGACGAGGCGAAGATCGCCGGGATCACGCCTGACGGGTTGACCTTGACGGGCAAGTGGCTGGAGCCGCCGTCATAGACCTTCATGCCGACCTGGCGGCGCGGATACTGGATGTGGATCTTGCGCAGCGCGCGCTCCATGAACACCACGAAGGTGATCACGACGATCACGACCAGAAGCACCCCGATGATGACAGCGGGGCTCAGCGCGCCAGAGCGGCCCTGTGCGAAGAACTGCGCCAGTGCTGCGGGCACTTCGGCGATGATGCCCACGAAAATGATCAGCGAGATCCCGTTGCCGATGCCACGTGCAGTGATCTGCTCACCCAGCCACATCAGGAACATCGTGCCGCCAACGAGGGTGATCACACAGGAAATACGGAAGAACCAGCCGGGATCGGTGACAAGACCGGAGCCTTCAAGGCCCGCCGAAAGGCCATAGGCCTGCAGCGTGGCCAGAAAGACCGTCCCGTACCGCGTGTACTGGTTGATCTTCTTGCGGCCCTGTTCGCCCTCTTTCTTGAGCTGTTCGAGCTGCGGCACCATGGCGGTCATCAGCTGAACGATGATCGATGCCGAGATATAAGGCATGATCCCGAGCGCAAAGAGGCCCATCCGGCCAATTGCACCACCGGTGAACATGTTCAGGATGCCGCCGATACCGGCAGACGCCTGTTCCACGAACTGCTTGAGCGCATCCGCATCGATACCGGGAACCGGGATATAGGTGCCCAGCCGGTAGACGATCAGAAGACCGATGGTGAAAAGGATACGCTGTCTGAGCTCGGTCGCCTTTCCAAAGGCGGACCAGCTCATGTTTTGGGCCATCTGTTCGGCTGCGGATGCCATATGTCGCGACTTCCCTGTCTTGATCATGACAGCGCCGCGTCCGGGGTCTCCCGTCGCGGCGCTGGAAACTGAAAAGATATGTAAGAGGCGCGCGCGCCTCTCACAAGGCGTTATTCAGCAGCAGACGCCGCAACAGTCAGCGAACCGCCAGCTTTTTCGACAGCTTCGACTGCGGATTTGGATGCGCCGGTGACATTGAGCTTCACCTTGGCGGAAATATCGCCCTTTGCGAGGATCCGAACACCGTCCAGCTTGCGGCGCACAACTCCCGATTCAACGAGAACGTCTTCGGTGATTTCCTTCTTCGCATCGAGCTTCTTGGCGTCGATGAATTTCTGGATCAGACCAAGGTTCACAACGGCAAACTTCTTGCGGTTCGGTTTGTTGAAGCCGCGCTTCGGCAGGCGCATGTAAAGCGGCATCTGGCCGCCTTCATAGCCATTCAGCGCCACACCCGAACGGGACTTCTGACCTTTGATACCACGACCGGCGGTCTTACCCTTGCCGGAACCGGGGCCACGGCCAACACGTTTCTTTGTTTTGTTTGCGCCAGGATTGTCGCGCAGTTCATTCAATTTCATTGTCGCTCTCCTTTGCCGGAATTGACCCTTGAGCGAAGCAGGTCAAACGCGGCGTTTCTTGATTTTCGAGTCGGACCCTTTGGGCCACCGGAGGCGTATAGACGTGGAAACGGTGCGGATCAAGTCACATCGGCCAAGTTTCCCCGCCCAGACGCCCCCTGTCATTTGGGCAAGGGGGGCTGCGCCGTGTGATCTCCGCTCAGGCGGCGATCTTGCGGGCGACGACAAAGCGGTTCGGCGGGCGCGCGGGATAGTCTCCGGTCTCCAATATCTCGAACCCGGCCCCGGTGATTGCCGCCTCAAGGTCTGCAATTTTCATGACCCGGACATAAGGCGCCTTTCCCAACACACGCAGGACCGGCAGAACAAGGGGCCAGATCCCGACGCCCTCCCCGATACAGACCGATTTGGTGATCAGGAGGCCACCGGGCTTCAGAGCGCGGCTCATGCCCTCCAACGCACCGTCGAGATCCTCGACGAGATGCAGCAGGTTCATTCCCATGACCACGTCAAAGCGGGTTTCGGCCTCTCCCGCGTCATCAACCGCCATCTTGCCGAAGGTGACATTCGTTGTGCCGGCCGCCGCCGCCTTGCTGCGGGCAATCTCGATCATCTTGGTGGAAATATCCGTACCATGGATCGCAGCCACCTGCCCCGAAAGGGTCAAGGCTGTCGAACCGGTCCCGCATCCGACCTCCAGCACGCGGTCGGACAGCTTGAGATAGCTGGCCACGCGATCCAGCGTGATTTGATAGGCATTTTGATCGCGGACCGGCTGGCGCGCATACTTCTCAGCGATCCGGTCCCAGAATTTTTCAGCAACAACCATGTGAGTCTCCTTTTGACGGCACCCTAATCCATGCAATAACTTTACTTAATTGGTGAAATTTGCAGCTTTGAAATACATATTTGCATGAAAGACGCGATCGCGAGTTTTGACTGGAACCAAGCCCGGGCCTTCTGGGCCACGGCGGAGCATGGCTCGCTTTCTGCGGCGGCGCGTGTGCTTGGGCTGTCGCAACCCACGCTGAGCCGGCAGGTGGCCGGCCTCGAAGACGATCTGGGCGTCCTTCTGTTCGAGCGGATCGGGCGCACCCTGTCGCTCACGGAGGCCGGACAGGATCTGCGAGAGCATGTGCGTGCCATGAGTGTGGCCGCCGAGCAGGTTGCCCTGACCGCCTCCGGCCAGTCCCAATCGATCGAGGGCCGCGTCTCGATCACGGCCAGCGATGTGATGGCCGCCTTTACCCTGCCCCAATGCCTGCATGAAATCCGCAGGCAGGCCCCCGGCATCACGCTTGAAGTGGTGGCTGCAGACGACATTCGCGACCTCAGACGGCGGGAGGCGGATATCGCCATCCGCCACGTCCGGCCGGAACATCCCGACCTGATCGCCAAGCTGATCGGGGATATGACGGCCCAGTTTTACGCGACACCAGCCTATCTCGAAAAGATCGGCCCGCCACAGAGCGTGGCGGATCTGGCCCGCGCCGAGTTCATCAGTTACGGCCAACCTTCCGCCATGATGTCGAGGATCGTGCCGCTGTTCGATCTCCCTCTCAAGGAGGAGAACTTCCCCTATATCACCGAGAACGGTGTAGCCGGCTGGGAAATGGCAAAGGCGGGGCTCGGGATCGCCATCATGGCGAGCGAGTTGGGCGATCGCACGCCCGAGGTGGTGCCGGTGCTGCCGGACCGTCCGCCCGTGGTGAAATTCCCGATCTGGCTGGTGGTCCATCGCGAAGTGCGGTCCAGCCGCCGGATTCGGCTCGTCTTCGATATACTGGGCGACTTCCTGCGCGCCTCCATGCATCCGGAGCGCAAAAAGAAAACGCCCCGGGGTTAACCGGGGCGCTTCTGGATTTCTTTCGAACGGGCCGAAACCCGCAGCAGCTTCAGCCGCGCTCTTCGACGATCTCAACGAGATGCGGGATCGAGTTGACCATGCCGCGCACGGAAGGGGTATCTTCCAGTTCACGGGTCTTGTGCATCTTGTTCAGGCCCAGTCCGATCAGCGTCGCACGCTGCTTTTCCGGACGACGGATCGGAGAGCCGATCTGCTTTACAACGATTGTTTTAGCCATGGATCAGTTCCTTACGCTTCCGCCGGAGCTTCGGCAGCTGCCGGAGCATCCGTCTTGGGCAGAATGTCAGCGACTTTCTTGCCACGACGCTGCGCAACCATCCGCGGGCTGGCCTCTTTGGTCAGACCGTCGATCGTAGCGCGGATCATGTTGTAGGGGTTCTGCGAACCGATCGACTTTGCGACCACGTCCTGAACGCCCAGCATCTCGAACACAGCGCGCATCGGACCACCTGCGATGATACCGGTACCTTGCGGTGCGGTCCGCATCACAACCTTGCCGGCGCCGTGACGCCCGCTGATGTCGTGGTGCAGCGTGCGGCCTTCGCGCAGAGGCACGCGGACCATCTGACGCTTGGCTTGCTCGGTTGCTTTACGGATCGCCTCGGGAACTTCCTTGGCCTTACCCTTGCCAAAGCCGACGCGGCCCTTCTGGTCACCGACAACCACCAGAGCAGCAAAGCCAAAACGCTTACCACCCTTCACGGTTTTCGAGACGCGGTTGATTGCAACCAAACGATCTGCAAATTCAGGAGCTTCCTCGCGGTCGCGACGGCCCCGGTTTCCTGGTTCTCTCGCCATCATACGCTCCTTAAATCTTCAGTCCGCCTTCACGGGCAGCATCGGCCAGAGCCTTCACCTTCCCGTGAAAGAGGAAACCACCGCGGTCGAAATATGCCTCGGACACGCCAGCTTTCTTGGCGCGTTCCGCAATTGCGGCACCGACTTTGGCTGCTGCTTCAACGTTGTTCTTGCCGACAACACCCAGATCCTTTTCGAGGGTGGATGCCGACGCCAGCGTGGTGCCGGCGACGTCGTCGATCAGCTGAACGCTGATGTTCTTGTTCGAGCGGTGCACCGACAGACGTACGCGTCCGGCGTTTACTTTCCGCAGTTTGTTCCGGACGCGCAGGCGGCGCTTCAAGAACAGGTCTCTTTTGCTGTTTGCCATCTGTCTGGTCCTTACTTCTTCTTGCCTTCCTTGCGGAAGATATACTCGTCTTTGTACTTGATGCCTTTGCCCTTGTAGGGCTCGGGCTTCCGCCAGGCGCGAATATTCGCAGCAACCTGACCGACGAGCTGTTGATCGATACCCTCGACAATGATCTGCGTGGGCTTGGGAGCCGTGACAGTCACACCTTCGGGGATCGGGAAATCGACGTCATGCGACAGGCCGAGGTTCAGCTTCAGGGAGTTCCCTGTCATCTGAGCCCGGTAACCAACGCCGTTGATCTCGAGCTCTTTCTTGAACCCGTCCGTTACACCGGTCACGAGGTTGCCGACCATGGTGCGGCTCATGCCCCACTGCTGGCGGGCCCGCTTGGATTTACCGCGCGGCTCGATCGAGACGACATTGTCGTTCACGGTGATAGTGACATCATCGGTTGCAGTGAAGCTGCGGACCCCTTTCGGGCCTTTGACTTCGACGGTCTGTCCTGACACGGAGGCTGTTACGCCAGAGGGCAGTTCGACCGGTTTTTTACCAATACGAGACATCAGTCCCTCCTTAGAAGACCGTGCAGAGCACTTCGCCACCAACATTGTTGGCACGTGCGTTTGCATCCGACATCACACCTTTCGGAGTGCTGACAATCGACACGCCCAGGCCCTGACGAACCGTCGGGATGTCCTTGACGCCCATGTAGACGCGGCGACCGGGCTTGGAGACCCGCTTCAGTTCGCGAATGACAGGGGTGCCTTCGTAGTATTTCAGTTCGATCGACAGGGCCGGGTGTCCGTCCTTGCCGGTCATTTTCTCGTAGCCACGGATGTAGCCTTCGTCAGCCAGCACATCGAGAACCCATGCACGCAGCTTGGACGCGGGTGTTTCCACGGTCGCCTTGCCACGCAGTTGCGAGTTCCGGATGCGGGTGAGCATATCAGCGATAGGATCGTTCATTTCATGCCCTCCTTACCAGCTCGATTTGACCATGCCGGGGATCTGGCCATTGGAGCCCAGTTCCCGCAGAGCAATCCGGGAGATCTTCAGCTTACGGTAGTAAGCGTGCGGACGACCGGTCAGCTGGCAGCGGTTGTGCAGACGAGTTGCCGAGCTGTTGCGCGGCAGTTCAGCCAGTTTCAGGCGCGCCTTGAAGCGCTCTTCCATCGGCTTGTCCTTGTCATTCGCGATTTCCAGAAGGGCTGCGCGCTTGGCGGCGTATTTCTTCACCAGGCGCTCCCGCTTCTTTTCGCGTTCGATCATTGCTTTTTTAGCCATGTCTTAAGTTCCTTCCCGCGGATCAGCTAGTGAAAGGCATGTTGAAAGCTTTCAACAGGCTCTTTGCTTCCGCGTCGGTGGATGCGGTGGTGCAGATAACGATGTCCAGACCCCAGGCTTCGTCGATTTTGTCGAAGTCGATTTCCGGAAAGACGATGTGTTCCTTGAGGCCCATGGCGTAGTTGCCACGACCATCGAACGACTTTGCCGAAACGCCGCGGAAGTCACGGACACGCGGCATCGCGATGGTAATCAGGCGGTCGAGGAATTCAAACATCCGGTCACCGCGGAGCGTCACCTTGGCACCGAGCGGCATGTCTTCACGAACGCGGAAACCAGCGATGGATTTCTTCGCGCGTGTGACAACCGCCTTCTGGCCGGAGATCGCTGTCAGATCAGCAGCGGCATTGGCCGGCTTCTTGCTGTCTTTGACGGCTTCCGCACCTGCACCGATGTTCAGAACGATTTTTTCCAGACGCGGGATCTGCATGTCGTTCTTGTAGGAGAACTCTTCCTTCAGCGCACCGCGGATGGTGGTCTCGTAGAGCGATTTCAGGCGCGGGGTGTAGTTTTCTGTATCAAGCATCAGATCACATCCCCTGTAGTCTTGGCGTAGCGCACTTTCTTGTCGCCATCCATTTTGAACCCGACGCGGGTCGGCTTGCCGTTTGCGTCCACCAGAGCAAGGTTGCTCAGCTGGATCGGCATGGCCTTGGGCTGACGCCCGCCTTGCGCGGTCTGGCTCTGTTTGACGTGGCGGATCGCGATGTTCACACCGTCCACTACGGCTTTGCCGGCCTTCGGGTCAACAGAGGTGATCTCACCTTCCTTGCCCTTGTCCTTGCCGGTCAAAACGACGACCTTGTCGCCCTTTTTCAGTTTAGCAGCCATGTCACAGCACCTCCGGGGCGAGCGAAATGATCTTCATGAAGTTCTTGGACCGCAGCTCACGCACAACCGGGCCGAAGATACGGGTACCGATCGGCTCATTGTTGTTGTTGAGGATAACGGCGGCGTTGCGATCAAAGCGGATCGCGGTGCCATCTTCACGACGGACTTCTTTAGCGGTGCGAACGACGACGGCTTTACGCACGTCACCCTTCTTTACGCGACCGCGCGGGATAGCTTCCTTTACCGAGACGACGATAATGTCGCCAACGGATGCGTATTTACGCTTGGAGCCACCCAGAACCTTGATGCACTGAACACGGCGTGCGCCGCTGTTGTCAGCCACATCAAGATTGGTCTGCATCTGGATCATGTGATGTCTCCCGACCTTTGGGGACTGATAGCCTCAGCCCCAGGGTTTCGATGAAACCGGAATGTGAACGCTTATTCGGCGATCACTTCCCAGCGTTTGGTTTTCGACTTCGGAGCGCATTCCTGAATGCGAACCACGTCGCCGACATTGAATGCGTTCTGCTCATCGTGCGCCCGGTATTTCTTGGACTTACGAATGGTCTTCTTCAGAACGGGGTGGCGGAAACGACGCTCGACGGACACGGTGACCGTTTGCTCGTTCTGGTTGCTTGTGACAACGCCGCTAAGAATACGTTTAGGCATAGATCAAGCCTCCCCAGCGGCCGCACGGGCCTTTTCGTTCAGAATAGTTTTCACACGTGCAGCATCCCGCTTGACGGTGCGCATACGTGCTGTGTTTTCAAGTTGACCAGTGGCCTGTTGAAAGCGCAGGTTGAATGCTTCTTTCTTCAGGTTTGCCAGCTCTTCGTTGAGCTGGTCCGCGGTCTTGTCGCGAAGTTCAGCGGCGTTCATAGCCAATTCCTTTTTTCATACACTGGAGAGCCCGCACGCGGTCACCCTGATTCCAGTGGAGTTCATGATGAGCGCCCGCTTTAGGCGTGTTTGACCTTTGACGCAACCCCTTTCGGAAAAAAGCTTTTCCGGACCGTCACTTTGGCCGATCGGCCAGCTGGCCGCGGGGGCGCTTCAGGGGGTCGGTGAAAACCGGACTGGCTCGGGGGCCGTTGGTGCGATATTGAACGGATATGTCCCAGATTTCATCGCTCTTTGCCACCCGTCTCTATCACGCCCAACTCTCGGAGATGGGCCACCCCATCGACACGCAGGAGCTAGAGGACTCCTGTCTGGCCATCGCCGAGGATGACGAAGCCGGTCAGGACTGGTGCGCGGAAAACGACTTTCCGGGCTATACCTCCTACGCCTCGCTCACCGATCTGCCCTGGCGGTTTCCGATCTTCAAGGATCTGGTGGACACGCTGGACAAGCACGTGGCCGCGTTTGCCGAGGATCTGCAGTTCAATCTCGATGGCCGGGAGCTGAAGCTGGAAGATATCTGGATCAACATTCTGCCCGAAGGCGGCATTCATACAGGTCACCTGCATCCGCATTCGGTGATTTCCGGCACCACCTATGTCGCGATGCCAAAGGACACCAGCGCCATCAAGTTCGAAGATCCGCGTCTGGCGATGATGATGGCCGCCCCCGCCCGCCTGCCCGACGCACGCACCGAGTTGAAGAGCTTCGTCTATGTCGCGCCCAATGTCGGGGATGTGTTGCTCTGGGAAAGCTGGCTGCGCCACGAGGTGCCGATGAACATGGCCGAGGACGACCGGATCTCGGTCAGTTTCAATTACGCCTGGTCTTGAAACCTTAAGCGACGCTCACGGCCGCAGCATCCCGACAAAGCGAAACCCCCGCCGATCACTCAGCGGGGGTTTAAGTTTTTCAATCACGGTGCACCGGGGTCATATGAACCCCGCGCGTGCCGCAGATCTTACCAGTCTTCGCGAACGATGATGCGGGTCTTGATCGGCAGCTTCATCGCGGCAAGACGCAGCGCTTCACGTGCAACGGTGTCAGACACACCATCGATCTCGAACATCACACGGCCCGGCTTGACCTTGGCAGCCCAGAAATCAACGGAGCCTTTACCTTTACCCATCCGAACTTCGGTCGGCTTGGACGTCACCGGAAGGTCGGGGAAGATCCGGATCCAGACCCGGCCCTGACGTTTCATGTGACGGGTCATCGCACGACGTGCAGCTTCGATCTGGCGCGCTGTAATGCGCTCGGGCTGCGTTGCCTTCAGACCGTAGGTGCCGAAGTTCAGCGTGGTGCCGCCCTTCGCCTCACCGTGGATACGGCCTTTGTGCATCTTGCGGAATTTTGTACGCTTTGGTTGTAGCATCTTTCATGCCCTCCTTAGCGGCGGCCGCCAGCGCCACGGGGCGCAGGACCATCCTGGAGTTCCTGTTGCTTGCGATCGCGCGCAGCCGGGTCGTGCTCCATGATCTCACCTTTGAAGATCCAGACCTTGATCCCGATGATGCCATAAGCAGTGCTTGCTTCGGCATGTGCGTAATCGATGTCAGCGCGAAGGGTATGCAGAGGCACGCGGCCCTCACGATACCACTCGGTCCGTGCAATCTCTGCACCGCCAAGACGACCGGCAACGTTCACGCGGATGCCGAGGGCACCCATGCGCATGGCGTTCTGAACCGCGCGCTTCATGGCACGGCGGAACGACACACGGCGCTCAAGCTGCTGAGCGATGGATTCTGCGACCAGCGCACCGTCCAGCTCGGGCTTGCGAACCTCGACGATGTTGAGGTGCAGTTCGCTGTCGGTGAAGTTTGCCAGCTTCTTGCGGAGCGTCTCGATATCGGCGCCTTTTTTGCCGATGATCACACCCGGACGTGCAGTGTGAATGGTCACACGGCATTTCTTGTGCGGGCGCTCGATGATGACGCGGCTGATGCCGGCCTGCTTGCACTCGGTTTTGATGAACTCGCGCATCCGGACGTCTTCGAGAAGAAGATCACCGAAATCGGCGGAATTTGCGTACCAGCGGCTGTCCCAGGTCCGGTTGACCTGAAGGCGCATGCCGACGGGATTGACTTTGTTACCCATTAGGCCTGCTCCTCAACTTGACGGACTTTGATGGTAAGCTCCGAGAACGGCTTGACGATCTTTCCAAACCGGCCACGGGCTCTCGGGCGGCCGCGCTTCATGGTCAGGTTCTTACCGACATAGGCTTCGGCAACGACCAATTCGTCCACGTCCAGATTATGGTTGTTCTCGGCGTTCGCGATGGCCGACTGAAGACATTTCTTCACATCGTCCGAGATCCGCTTTTTCGAGAAGGTCAGATCGGCCAGAGCCTTGTCGACCTTCTTGCCGCGGATCAGCTGCGCGACCAGGTTCAGTTTCTGCGGGGAAGTACGCAGCATACGGACTTTTGCCATAGCTTCGTTATCTGCCACGCGGCGGGGATTCTTATCCTTACCCATGACTTACTTCCTCTTCGCTTTTTTGTCGGCTGCGTGACCGTAATAGGTCCGAGTCGGGGAGTATTCACCGAACTTCTGACCGATCATTTCTTCGGAAACGGAGACCGGGATATGTTTTTGGCCGTTGTAGACGCCAAAGGTCAAACCCACGAACTGGGGCAGGATCGTTGAGCGGCGCGACCAGATCTTGATGACCTCGTTGCGGCCACCCTCTTTCGCTTTTTCGGCTTTCTTCAACACATAAGCGTCGACGAATGGGCCTTTCCATACAGAACGCGACATGATTACCGGCCCTTCTTCTTGGCGTGACGCGAGCGCAGGATGAGCTTGCTGGACGCCTTGTTCTTGTTACGGGTACGCGCGCCTTTCGTGGGCTTGCCCCACGGGCTGACCGGGTGACGTCCACCCGAGGTGCGACCCTCACCACCACCATGGGGGTGATCGACCGGGTTCATGACAACACCGCGAACGCTCGGGCGGATGCCCTTGTGGCGGTTGCGACCAGCCTTACCGAAGTTCTGGTTCGAGTTGTCGGGGTTCGACACGGCACCAACGGTGGCCATGCATTCCTGACGCACGAGGCGAAGCTCGCCGGAGGACAGGCGGATCTGGGCGTAACCACCGTCACGGCCAACGAACTGGGCGTAGGTGCCGGCTGCGCGGGCAATCTGGCCGCCCTTGCCGGGCTTCAGTTCGATGTTGTGGATGATTGTCCCGATCGGCAGACCCGAGAACGGCATCGCGTTGCCCGGCTTGACGTCGGCCTTGGCCGAAGCCACGACGCTGTCGCCGACAGCAAGACGCTGCGGAGCAAGGATGTAGGCCTGCTCGCCGTCTTCGTACTTGATGAGCGCAATGAATGCGGTCCGGTTCGGGTCATATTCGATCCGCTCGACCGTGGCCGATACGTCAAGCTTGTTCCGCTTGAAATCAACGATCCGGTAAAGACGCTTCGCGCCTCCACCCTTGCGACGCATCGTGATCCGTCCGGTATTGTTCCGACCGCCATTCTTGGTCAAACCCTCAGTGAGAGATTTGACCGGGCGACCTTTCCAAAGCTCCGAACGGTCGATCAGAACCAGCCCACGCTGGCCTGGCGTCGTCGGTTTATACGACTTGAGTGCCATGCTTTCTGTCTTCCGTTTGCTTTCCGGTGTCTGAACCGGGGTTTCAAATAGCTGCGGCCCCCACGCGGGGGGCCGAAGATTCGGTGTCGTTTATCAGAGGCCTGTGGAAACGTCGATAGTGTTGCCCTCTTCGAGGGTCACATACGCCTTTTTCACGTCCTTGCGGCGACCGAGTTGACCCCGGAACCGCTTGGCCTTGCCTTTGGTAATCGTTGTGTTGACCGCTTTCACCTTCACGCCGAAGAGGTTTTCAACCGCTTCCTTGATCTGGGGTTTGTTCGCGTCGATCGCCACTTCGAACACAACCGCGTTGGCTTCAGACGCCATGGTTGCCTTCTCGGTGATGATCGGCTTGCGGATCACGTCGTAATGTTCAGCCTTTGCGCTCATTTCAGGCGAGCCTCCAGTGCTTCAACACCCGCTTTCGTGATCACCAGCGTGTCACGCTTCAGGATGTCGTATACGTTTGCGCCCATCGACGGCAGGACATCCAGACCGGCGATGTTACGGGCAGCCTGAGCGAAACCTTCGTTCACGTCGGCACCATCGATGATCAGCGCACGCTTCCAACCCAGCTCCTTGACCTGTTTGGCCAGAGCGGAGGTCTTCACGTCCTTCACGTCGATATTGTCGAGGATGACCAGCTCGCCCGCGGTGGCTTTCGCAGACAGCGCGTGCATCAGACCCAGCTTGCGCACCTTCTTGGGCAGATCGTGCCCGTGGCTGCGCGGTGTCGGGCCCTTGTAGACGCCGCCCCCACGGAAGATCGGTGCAGAACGTGCGCCGTGGCGTGCGCCGCCGGTGCCTTTCTGACGGTAGATCTTCTTGGTGGAATAGCTGACCTCGGAACGGGTCTTCACCTTGTGGGTGCCGGCCTGCGCATTGTTGCGCTGCCAGCGGACCACGCGGTGCAGAATGTCCGCACGCGGCTCCAGACCGAAGATGGCATCATCCAGATCAACCGATCCGGCTTTCTTGCCGTCCAGTTTGATTGCATCAGCTTTCATTGTTGTCGCCTCCTTCAGGCGCTGCATCTGCGGCCGGGGCCTCCGATGCGGCTTCGGCAGCTTCCAGAGCAGCCTGTTCTGCTTCAGCAGCGGCGGCAGCGGCAGCGGCTTCTTCGGCAGCAGCGGCGGCAGCGGCAGCTTCAGCGGCCTTCTCTGCTTCACGTGCAGCAGACGCCAGAGCGGCAGGATAGATCGCGTTCTCAGGAACCGGCTTCTTCACCGCATCCTTGATCGTGACCCAGCCACCTTTGGAGCCGGGAACCGCGCCTTTGATCATGATCAGGCCACGGTCCGCATCGGTCTTGACGACCTGCAGGTTCTGCGTGGTGACACGGGCAGCACCCATGTGACCAGCCATCTTCTTACCTTTGAAGACCTTACCCGGATCCTGACACTGGCCGGTGGAGCCGTGCGAACGGTGGCTGATCGAGACACCGTGCGTGGCGCGCAGACCACCGAAGTTGTGACGCTTCATCGCACCGGCAAAACCTTTACCGATCGAAGTGCCGGCGACGTCAACGTACTGGCCTTCGAAATAGTGGTTTGCCGTGATTTCCTCACCAACATTGATCAGGTTCTCGGGAGCCACGCGGAATTCCGCGATCTTCCGCTTGGGTTCAACCTTGGCAGCAGCAAAATGGCCGCGCATCGCTTTCGATGTGCGTTTTGCCTTGGCCGTACCGGCACCCAGCTGAACGGCGGTGTAGCCATCCTTCTCGGTGGTGCGGTTGGCAACAACCTCAAGCTTGTCGAGCTGGAGAACGGTCACAGGGATCTGCTTTCCGTCTTCCATGAAAAGGCGGGTCATGCCGACCTTTTTCGCAATTACACCAGAGCGCAACATGTTCAGAAGCCCTCCTTAAACCTTGATCTCGACGTCGACACCGGCAGCCAGGTCGAGCTTCATCAGCGCGTCCACGGTCTGGGGGGTCGGATCGATGATGTCGAGCAGACGCTTATGCGTACGGATCTCGAACTGATCACGGGATTTCTTGTCCACGTGGGGACCACGCAGAACGGTGAATTTTTCGATCTTGTTCGGCAGCGGGATCGGGCCACGGACATCAGCGCCGGTGCGCTTTGCCGTGTTGACGATTTCCTGCGTGCTGGCATCCAGAACGCGGTAATCGAAAGCCTTGAGCCGGATGCGAATGTTTTGGCTTTGGATTGCCATGATACTTAGCCTTTCGCGGCGTTTGAGTTGAGAGGAGGAGCGCCGATCACCGGCGCCCCTCGTCGAACCCTTAGTCTTGCTTACTCGGTGATTTTGGAGACG